>NZ_CM172807.1:927500-2577500 GCF_057654755.1 Hydrogenophaga sp. L76 | reverse complement strand
AAGGCGAAAAGAACCCCGGGAGGGGAGTGAAATAGATCCTGAAACCGCATGCTTACAAAAAGTAGGAGCCTCGAAAGGGGTGACTGCGTACCTTTTGTATAATGGGTCAGCGACTTACATTCAGTGGCAAGCTTAACCGAGTAGGGAAGGCGTAGGGAAACCGAGTCCGAATAGGGCGATTCAGTCGCTGGGTGTAGACCCGAAACCAAGTGATCTATCCATGGCCAGGATGAAGGTGCCGTAACAGGTACTGGAGGTCCGAACCGACTAATGTTGCAAAATTAGCGGATGAGCTGTGGATAGGGGTGAAAGGCTAAACAAACTTGGAAATAGCTGGTTCTCTCCGAAAACTATTTAGGTAGTGCCTCAAGTATTACCGTCGGGGGTAGAGCACTGTTTTGGCTAGGGGGTCATGGCGACTTACCAAACCAAGGCAAACTCCGAATACCGACGAGTACAGCTTGGGAGACAGAGCACCGGGTGCTAACGTCCGGACTCAAGAGGGAAACAACCCAGACCGCCAGCTAAGGTCCCTAAAATTGGCTAAGTGGGAAACGAAGTGGGAAGGCTAAAACAGTCAGGATGTTGGCTTAGAAGCAGCCATCATTTAAAGAAAGCGTAATAGCTCACTGATCGAGTCGTCCTGCGCGGAAGATGTAACGGGGCTAAGCCAGTTACCGAAGCTGCGGATTTGCAATTTATTGCAAGTGGTAGGAGAGCGTTCTGTAAGCCTGTGAAGGTGTCTTGTAAAGGATGCTGGAGGTATCAGAAGTGCGAATGCTGACATGAGTAGCGTTAAAGGGGGTGAAAAGCCCCCTCGCCGTAAGCGCAAGGTTTCCTACGCAACGTTCATCGGCGTAGGGTGAGTCGGCCCCTAAGGTGAGGCAGAGATGCGTAACTGATGGGAAACAGGTCAATATTCCTGTACCGATTACAAGTGCGATGTGGGGACGGATCTTAATAGGTTATCCGGCGGTTGGATGTGCCGGTTTAGACAGATGTAGGCGACACGTAGGCAAATCCGCGTGTCATATACCGAGGCTGTTGATCGAGCGAGCTTGCTCGCGAAGTAACTGAACGAGGTCCCAGGAAAAGCCACTAAGCTTCAGCTTGTAATTGACCGTACCGCAAACCGACACTGGTGCGCGAGATGAGTATTCTAAGGCGCTTGAGAGAACTCTGGAGAAGGAACTCGGCAAATTGACACCGTAACTTCGGAAGAAGGTGTGCCCTTGTAGTGTGATGAGAACATCTGAGCACGAACGGGTTGCAAAAAATTGGTGGCTGCGACTGTTTATTAAAAACACAGCACTCTGCAAACACGAAAGTGGACGTATAGGGTGTGACGCCTGCCCGGTGCTGGAAGATTAATTGATGGGGTGCAAGCTCTTGATCGAAGTCCCAGTAAACGGCGGCCGTAACTATAACGGTCCTAAGGTAGCGAAATTCCTTGTCGGGTAAGTTCCGACCTGCACGAATGGCGTAACGATGGCCACACTGTCTCCTCCAGAGACTCAGCGAAGTTGAAATGTTTGTGATGATGCAATCTCCCCGCGGAAAGACGGAAAGACCCCATGAACCTTTACTGTAGCTTTGTATTGAATTTTGAACAGATCTGTGTAGGATAGGTGGGAGGCTTTGAAGCAGGGTCGCTAGATCTTGTGGAGCCAACGTTGAAATACCACCCTGGTGTGTTTGAGGTTCTAACCTAGGTCCCTTATCGGGATCGGGGACAGTGCATGGTAGGCAGTTTGACTGGGGCGGTCTCCTCCCAAAGTGTAACGGAGGAGTTCGAAGGTACGCTAGGTACGGTCGGACATCGTGCTAATAGTGCAATGGCATAAGCGTGCTTAACTGCGAGACTGACAAGTCGAGCAGATGCGAAAGCAGGACATAGTGATCCGGTGGTTCTGTATGGAAGGGCCATCGCTCAACGGATAAAAGGTACTCTGGGGATAACAGGCTGATACCGCCCAAGAGTTCATATCGACGGCGGTGTTTGGCACCTCGATGTCGGCTCATCTCATCCTGGGGCTGTAGCCGGTCCCAAGGGTATGGCTGTTCGCCATTTAAAGAGGTACGTGAGCTGGGTTTAAAACGTCGTGAGACAGTTTGGTCCCTATCTTCCGTGGGCGCTGCAGATTTGAGGAAGCCTGCTCCTAGTACGAGAGGACCGGAGTGGACGCACCTCTGGTGTACCGGTTGTCACGCCAGTGGCATTGCCGGGTAGCTAAGTGCGGAAGAGATAACCGCTGAAAGCATCTAAGCGGGAAACTCGTTCCAAGATGAGATCTGCCGGGGCCTTGAGCCCCCTAAAGAGTCGTTCAAGACCAGGACGTTGATAGGTCAGGTGTGGAAGCGCAGTAATGCGTTAAGCTAACTGATACTAATTGCTCGTGAGGCTTGACCCTATAACTTTGACGATAATCGTCCAAGTGCAAATGTTATTGTTATGCCCCGTAGGACAACCCTCGTTGGCCTACATCGTTGGCAGCAATCAAAATGAGCTGATTCGAAACTCTATGAATTCGTCCCTGTTGTGCATCAGCACAGCAAGGACAACCCGTTATGCCTGACGACCATAGCAAGTTGGTACCACTCCTTCCCATCCCGAACAGGACAGTGAAACGACTTTGCGCCGATGATAGTGCGGATTCCCGTGTGAAAGTAGGTCATCGTCAGGCTCTTACTACCCCACAACCCCCTCGTACCTCGCGTACCTGGGGGTTTTGGCTTTCCTGGGTCTGTTAGTCACACCTGTTGGCGAGCCGGCTTGGTATCAATCAAGTGTTGATCACCAGATTGCCGTCCAACCGCAGTGCGTTGCTGCTTTCCAATTCTGTGAGCAAGCGATCCAGCCATTCCTTTTGTTGTTGATCGCTGTCGGTCGGCATCGTGTTGCTCAGATAAGGCGTATTTCTGGCCCACGCCAGCAAATCGTTTCGCGCTATTGTTCGCCATTCCAGCAATCGGAACTTGATCAAAACCTTGACCGCGTGTCGATGGTGCTTTTCCGGCGAACGGGTGAACTGCGCTAACCGGCTTCGGGCTCTTATGATCGCTGGCCCGACATCCTGGAACACGCTGCCATGGCCCGGAATCACGCTCTGCGGTTTCAGGCTTTCGATCAAGTCCAGTGTTTCTCCCACTTCCTCAAACGCGGACAGTCCTTCCAGTTCTGGGAAGACGACACCAAATCCGTTTTGCCACAAGGCATCAGCGGAGATCAGAACCCGATGGTCGGGCTGGAAAAGGATGATCGAATGCGGGTCATGACCTTTCGCCCCGTGTATTTGCCAGCGCCAGGAGCCCAGCTGCAGTTCTTGACCCGGGAGCAGTAAACCCTGGTGTCGAAAAGGAGGGCATTGTTGGCCAGTAGGTGTGTAAGTCAGCGCGACGGGGTCCCAATTGGCGACGCTGTCGGCCTGCCCTGGCGGAATCAAGGTCATGAGCTGGGGATACCTGTGCTGCAGCGCAGCGTTGCCCCCGCAATGGTCGCTGTGGAGGTGGGTGTTGAGCAACACGTCCAGCGGCGTCTCAGCAAGCTCGCCGGTCACCAGAGCCAGTGTCTGGCTGACATGACTGCCATAGCCGGAATCGACGAGTGCCGTGGGACCCTCGCCTCGAATCAAGGTGTTGTTGGCCGAGAGCCACCCCCGTTCGAAAACGGTGGCGCCCACCGCCTTGAGGGTTTCCGCGACAGAAGGCGCTTCAATCATGGGTGTGTTTTGCCTGAGAGGTCCGTCAGACCGGCGCACGCAGCGCGCGCCGCAGGATCTTGCCGACGTTGGTCTTGGGGAGTTCGTCGCGGAATTCGATGTACTTGGGGCGTTTGTAGCCGGTGAGGTTGTCGTGGCAGTACCGGGCCACGTCTTCCTCTCCCAGTATTGGATCGCTGCGCACCACGAACACCTTGATAGCTTCGCCTTGTTTCGCGTCTTCCACGCCAATGGCGGCACATTCCAGCACGCCGGGGCACATGGCAATGACGTTCTCCAGTTCGTTGGGAAAGACGTTGAAGCCGGAAACCAAGATCATGTCTTTCTTGCGGTCCACGATCCGGGTGTAGCCCCGTTCGTCCATGATGCCGACATCGCCCGTGCGCATGTACCCGTCTGCCGTGAACGCCTGAGTCGTCTCTTCGGGCTGGTTGTAGTAGCCCGTCATGACGTTGGGTCCTTGAATGCAGATTTCCCCGGGGGTGCCCAGCGGAAGGCTGTTGCCGTCGTCGTCCTTGATGGCGATGGCGATGCCGGGCAAGGGAAGCCCGATCGTGCCTGTGAAGTCGCGGTTGATCACCGGGTTGTTGGTGCCAATGGCACAGGTTTCGCTCATGCCCCAACCTTCAATCATGGGGCAGCCAGTGACCTTGAGCCATTGCTTGGCGGTTGACTCTGAAGCAGCCATGCCGCCCGCCTGCGACAGCGCCAGGCTGGAAAAATCGAGCTGGCGGAACTGCGGGTTCTGCAGCAAGGCGTTGAACAGGGTGTTGACCGCCGGCAGCAAGTGAAACGGGCGGCGCTTCAGTGTTTCAACCAGTTTGGGCACGTCCCTGGGGTTGGGAATCAGGGTCATGTGTGCTCCCCAGCGGATGGTCAGCAGGCTGAGCGTGAGCGCGAAGATGTGGTACAGCGGGAGTGCCGCGATGGCGTTGACCACGCGGATATCACCAACGCGCGCAAGCGCGGGCTGGAACCAGGCCTCGGCTTGCAAGACAGCGGCGATGATGTTGCGGTGGGTGAGCACCGCGCCTTTGGAGAGGCCGGTGGTTCCTCCGGTGTACTGCAGGAACGCGATGTCATCGGCCTGGGCCAGGCTGGGTTTGAGTGTCTGGCTGGTACCTTCGGCCAGCGCCTGGCGGAAGCTGGAAATGGTGCGCGGTCCCAGTACGCCGGTCACAGGCAGCTTGTAAGCGGGGACCAGCTTCGCCAGATGCCGGACGGCGAAACTGATCCAGCGGCCATACCAGAAGCCGAGCAGGTCGCCCAGGCTGGCGACCACCACGTGGCGCAATTGGGTGACGTCGATGACTTCTTCGAGTGTGTGGGCAAAGTTTTCCAGGATGACGATGGCTTCGGCGCCGGAGTCCTTGAGTTGGTGTTCCAGCTCTCGCGCGGTGTACAGGGGATTGACATTGACCACCGTGTAGCCCGCGCGCACCACGGCGGCCATGGCCACCAGGAACTGGGGCACATTGGGCAACATGATGGCCACACGTGCACCCGGCGCGAGTCCCTTGGCCTGCAGCCAGGCACCCAGGGCCGCACTGTGTTGATCGAGATCGCCGTAGCTCATCCAGCGCTCCAAGCACACGGACACGGGTTGTCGCGCGTTCTTTCGCAGCGACTCTTCCAGCAGGGTGGCCAGTGAGCGGTATTGCTCGGGTTGAACGTCGTGTGCAACGCCAGCGGGGTAGTGGGACAGCCAGGGACGGTTCATGTTCATGACGGGTGTTGTTCTGGGTGCATTCTGGCGGGCAGAACCGCGTTGGCACACAGGGCCAGCCCTAGGACCGTGTCACCCAAAGCACAGAGGGCGCTGAAACGACTCAGGCCCGCGCCAGCTCGTCGGCGAGCGCCCGCTGGCAGCTGTCTGGCGCGGCATCAAACAGGGTATCGATCCACGCGTGCTCGCGCTCGTTGATGGTCGCCAGGAACGCCTGGGCGTCGCCCAGGGAGGAAAAAGCCGAAAACCCGCTCTCCAGAAACTGTTGCAAAGAAGACAGGCCGGCCGCCTGCGCGGGCTTTCGCATGAGTTTGAGCGCGATGGACAGGGACCTCATCCGGGTCAGCCGCTGCAGTTCGCGGCCCATGTGTTTCACCACCGAGAGTTGCCGGTCGCGCAGCGGGCGTTCACCGGTGAGGCGCCAGCTGCGCACATAGCGCTCGGCTTCGCTGCAGCCACTGTCCTGGGCCAACCAGTGCGTCGCCAGTTGGTGGTCCAGCGTTTCGGTGAGCGCGTGGGTCTCGGCCAGATCCACCGCGAGCTCCGCCACAGCGTCCGGAAACATGCGTTCGATGGCCCCCGCGATGCGCCCGAACTGCGTATCGCGCTCGGTGAAGTCGTGCTCACCGTAGAGCTCGTCGAGGAAAAAACGGGTGGCTTCCGCGTAGCGAGGCTGGACAAGGAAGTCGGCGTAGGTGGCGCGAAAGCGCCTCGCCTGCAGCTGCTTGACCTGGTGCACGGCGCTGGCCAAGCCGGCGTCGAGGGCCTGCTCACGCAGATGCGCCACACGCTGCAGATGCATGCGGATCTGATCTGCGGCGCTGGTCACGGCGTTCATTGAGAACCAGTCTACCGCTGCAACAGACCGTTCCGCTAGGGCGTGCGCTCTATCACCGTGCAGGCAACATCCGGCGATGGCGTGCGATAGTTCAGCGATGTTCGATAGACAAGTTGCTGATCCCAACGGGCGGGCCGCGGTCCACCGCGTTTCCGGACTCGCACGCCTGCAGCAAGGACTCATGCTCGGGTCGTTGGCACTGGCCGCGGGCTGGAGTCTGTGGGCGTGGAGCTGGTCCCGCCCCGCTGCGTTGCTGGGGGTGCTGGCCATGTTGGGGGGTTATGCCTTGGTGCTGGCGCTGGAGTTTGTGGTGGTCGGCGTGGTGAACCGGAGCGACCCGACACCCCGTGCCCATGCGGGAACCCTGTTGTGCGCCTGGTGGCAGGAGGTGCGGGTGGCCCCCCGGGTGTTTTCCTGGCGGCAGCCGTTTCGCTGGCGCTGTCTGCCGGATGAAGACGTGCCGCCGGCACCGGGCTGCACAGCGTTGGTGTTCGTGCACGGCTTTGTGTGCAACCGCGGCTTCTGGCTGCCTTGGATGCACGAGCTGCGGCAGCGCGGCGTGCCCTACACCTCGGTGAATCTGGAACCGGTGTTCGGTTCGATAGATGAAGGCGTGCCCTTGATCGACGACGCCGTGCGGCGCGCGCACGCGCTCACCGGCCAGCCGCCGATGCTGGTGTGTCACAGCATGGGCGGCCTGGCGGCGCGCGCCTGGCTGGACGCGGTGCCCGGTGCGGACCAGCGGGTGAGCCGGATCGTGACCATCGGCTCGCCGCACCACGGCACTTGGCTGGCCCAGTTCAGCCGCGTGGACAACGGTCGCCAGATGCGGATCGGAGGGGACTGGTTGCGCTCACTCCAGGCGCGTGAGGCTGTGACAGCGCCGAACAACCGCTACGACCGCTTTGTCTGCTGGTATTCCAACGCGGACAACATCGTGTTCCCCGCCGCCACGGCGATGCTGCCGGGCGCCGACAACCGCCATGTGCCTGGCGTGTCGCACGTGGCCATGGCGTTTCACCCCCAGGTGATGCGCGAGACGCTGGCCTTGTTGATCCGACCACCAGCAGCCTGAGCGCTGGCGCGAAGAGCCAGTGCTTCTTCGGGCAGGCGATGGACCTCCGCGCCTGGCCGGCGATTATTCGGCCCTGGTTCCCGTCGCCAGCACCCCACGGCGCATCTGGTCGAGCTCCATGGTCTCGAACAGCGCCTTGAAGTTGCCCTCGCCAAAGCCCTCGTTGCCTTTGCGCTGGATGAACTCGAAAAAGATCGGGCCGAGCTGGTTCTCGCTGAAGATCTGCAGCAGCAGTTCGCCGGGCTTGCCGTCCACGAGGATGTTGCGCTGCTGGAGTTCGGCGACGTTTTCGCCGTGGCCGGGAATGCGTTTGTCGAGCAGTTCGTAGTAGGTGTCGCTGGTGTTGAGCAGCTTCACCCCGGCGAGTTCGAGCGCATCGACCGTGTCGTAGAGGTGGGTCGAGCCCATGGCGATGTGCTGGATGCCCTCGCCGTGGTAGCGGTCCAGGTACTCCTGGATCTGGCCGGCCTTCTCGTTGCCTTCTTCATTGATCGGAATGCGGATCTTGCCGCAGGGGCTGGTCATGGCCTTGCTCTTCACACCCGTGGCCTGACCCTCGATGTCGAAGTAACGCACTTCACGGAAGTTGAACAGCCGCTCATAGAACCCGGCCCATTCGTCCATGCGGCCGCGGTGCACGTTGTGTGTGAGGTGGTCGATGTAGGTCAGGCCGTGGCCCACCGGGTTCAGCTCCGCACCGGGCAGCGGCTCGAAGTCCACATCGAAGAAGCCGATGTTGCCGATGTCGCCCGGCTGCGCGCCGTTCTTGCCGCGCCAGCGGTCGATGAAATAGATGATGGAGTCGCCGATGCCCTTGATGGCCGGGATGTTGAGCTCGCCCGGTGCCGCCGTGTTGGCGTAGCCCCAGGCACCGAGCGAAAGGGCCCGCTCGTAGGCCACTTTCGCATCGCGCACGCGGAAGGCGATGGCGCACACGCTGGGGCCGTGGAGGCGGGCGAAGCGTTGGGCGAAGCTGTCGGGTTCGGCGTTGATGATGAAGTTGATCTCGCCCTGGCGGTACAGCGTCACGGCCTTGTGGCGGTGTTTCGCGATCGGCTTGAAACCCATGCGCTCGAACAGCGCGCCCATGGCAGCGGGATCGGGTGCGGCGTATTCGATGAATTCGAAACCGTCGGTGCCCATGGGGTTGTCCCAGGTGGCTGCGGCAGACGTGACGGCGGTGGGCAGGCTGGCGTTCATGGTGGTCTCCTTGTGGTGTGGCGAAAGCAAAGCGCCACTGTATCGGCGCAGCGTGTCACGATTCCAGCGTTTTGGGGCGCTCCGTTTGTCCTTTTTGCAGGATTCCTGCAGAATCAAAAGCATGCAAGCACTGGACAAGCTCGATCGCCACATACTGCGCAGCCTGCAGGCCGATGGCCGGGCCACCTACGACCAGATCGCGGAGGTGGTGGGTCTGTCGCCCAGTGCCGTGCTGCGGCGGGTGAAGCGGCTGGAAGAGGTGGGCGTGATCGACCGCTATGTTGCGCTGGTCAGGCCCGAGGCCGTGGGTCTGGGCCTGACGGCCTATGTCAACGTGCGGCTGGAGAAACACGCGGAGAGCGCCAAACGCAATCCCATGGACCAGTTCCGCGCCAGTGTGATGGGCTGGCCCGAGGTGGTGGAGTGCGCCGCGCTCACGGGGGAGATGGACTTCCAGCTGCGGCTGGTGGTGGCCGACATGGCGGCTTACTCGCGCTTCATGATGGACACCCTGCTCAAGCACCCCAGCGTGCAGGATTGCAAGACCAGTTTCGTGATGGACCGGGTGAAAAGCACCACCGCTTTGCCCGTGTAAAGCGCCCTCTTCTGAGGCATTTTGTTGCATCGCAACAAAATGAGGTGACAGACGGTCAAAATGCCGCCCGCCCATCGGGTTTTTCCCGGTTTAGAGGCGCACGCCCTTGTCGATATAGGGATAACCCTTATATTTAAACCATGATCGATCCCCTCTCCTGGTTCAAGTCTTCTGCGCAGCGCAGCGCAGCGCCGTCACGTCTGCTCGACGACGTGGCGCCGGGTGAGTTGCGCAACACGGGTTCGTCCACCTCCATGGCTGTGCCCATCCGGTCCATGGGGCCGGGGCATCTGGAGCGCATCAGCGCCCACCTGCTGGCGCTGGAACCACACGACCGTTACCTGCGCTTTGGTTATGCGGCCAACGACGAGCAGATCCAGCGCTATGTGGCCAGCCTGAACTTTGCGCGCGACGAGCTGTTCGGCATCTTCAACCGCAAGCTCGAACTCATTGCCATGGCGCACCTGGCGTATTCGGTGGATCCGCAGTGCACCAGTTGCGCCGAGTTTGGTGTCTCTGTTTCCCGTCTGGCCCGGGGTCGCGGTTACGGCAGCCGCCTGTTCGAGAGGGCCGTCATGCACTCTCGCAACGAGGGCGTGAGCCAGCTGTTCATCCATGCGCTGTCTGAAAACACCGCCATGCTGCGCATCGCCCGCAAAGCCGGTGCGGCGATCGTGCGCGACGGTTCCGAAAGCGAAGCCCATCTGCACCTGCCGCCGGCCGATTTTGATTCGCGCGTGACTGAGATGGTCAACGAGCAGATGGCCCTGACCAACTACCACCTCAAGGTCCAGGCCCGGCAGTTCTGGGACGGGCTGGCCCTGCTGATGGAAATCCGCCAGGGCGTGCGCGAATCGCGCGAACGCGTGCGCGGTTGACCGGGCAAGCCTGATCCGGCTTCCCACGCGGGCGCTCCGGGTGCCGTGGCGGTGTGTCTCTGGTTGCCGTCATGGGCTTGCGGTATCCTTCGATACTCCCTCAACCATCCCATTCCTTCAGTGGCCGACATCCCTCCCAGTCCCGGGCCGCAGCGCAGCCTGCGGCATGAAGACAAACGTGGTTTCCTGCAAAAGCTCGCGGAGTTCATCCATCCGGGCCCGGATTCCAAGGACGAACTGATCGAAACCCTGGCCGAGGCCGAGGACAACGACATCATCAACGCCGAATCGCGCATCATGCTCGAAGGCGTGATCCGCATGGCCGACATGACGGCCGGCGATGTGATGGTGGCGGCCCCGCGCATGGATGTGCTCGACATCAATGCGCCCTACGATGAACTGCTCCACCTGGTCATCGACACCGCGCACTCGCGCTTCCCGGTCTACGAGGGCGAGACCGAAAACATCATCGGCATCCTGCTCGCCAAAGACCTGCTCAAGCTGCAGCGCGCCCCCGAACTCAACATCCGCGCCCTGTTGCGCCCGGCCACCTTCGTGCCCGAGAGCAAGGGGCTGAACGACCTGCTGCGCGAATTCCGCGGCAACCGCAACCACCTGGCGATCGTGATCGACGAGTTTGGCCGTTTGGCCGGCCTCATCACCATTGAAGACGTGCTGGAAGAGATTGTTGGCGAGATCGAGGACGAGTTCGACGTGGTCGAAGACGATGGCGACATCTTCGCCCTGGCCGACAGCACCTGGCGCGTCAGCGGTGACACCTCCATCGAGCGCATCAATGAGTCCTTCGGTCTCAAGCTCGCGGTGGACGATTTCGACACCATCGGGGGCCTGATCGCGCACACCATGGGCCACGTGCCCAAGCGCGGCGAGGTGCATGAGCTCGATGGCCTGCGCTTTGTGGTGCTGCACACCAAAGGCGGCGCAGTCAAATGGTTCAAGGTGTTGCCGACGCCTCTGGTCGATTGAGCCCGAGCCGCGATCGCGCCCACACGCCAGCGAACCGCCATGCGCAGCCTGTTCGGTAACCTGAACACGCCGTCGAGCCTTTCCCCCCTCAGTGGCCAGCCGCCGGGACGTCCTGCCCGTGGCAGGGGCCTGTTCTGGCTGGTGGTCTGTGTGCTGGCCGGCTGGCTGCAGGCGGCTGCCCTGGCCTGGCCCGTGCGTGGCTGGAGCCCTCCGGGCCTGGCGCCCGGCGAGCCCAATGGCTGGCTGCAGATCGGATCGCTGTCCCTGCTGGTCTTGGCCTTGCGGCATGTGCAGCAGCTGCGCCAGGGCGTCTGGCGCACCTGGGTGTTCGCCACGGCCTGGCTGGCCTCGACCTTCTGGTGGCTGTTTGTTTCCATGCACACCTACGGCGGCCTGCCAGCCTGGTTGGCGGCGCTGGCCGTGCTGGCGCTGGCGGGTCTGCTGGCCCTGTATTACGCGCTGGCGGCGGGCCTGATGTGCGCACTGGCACCGCGTTCGCGCATCCAGCAGGCTGTGATGTTCGCGGCGCTCTGGACCCTGGCCGAGCTCGCGCGAGGTCGCTGGCTGACCGGGTTCCCCTGGGGTGCAGGCGGTTACGCCCAGGTTGATCTGATGGCGGCCTGGGCTCCCTGGGTGGGGGTGTACGGCATGGGCGCGATCGCCGCGCTGCTGGCCTTTGCGCTCGCGGCGGCGCTTTCGGCGCTGGGGGGGTGGATGCGTCAAGGCTTGTTCCCGACCGCGCGCCGGCCCGGCGCCCCCGATCCCCTGCGCTGGTACCACCAGCGAGGCCGCTCAATGGCTGTTGCTCAAGGGCTGTCCGGAGTGGTTTTGCTGGTCGCGCTGTTGGCCAGCGTGCTGTGGGGCGGTGCGTGGCGCGACCAGGGCCAGCGCGACACCACCGCACATGGCCAACTCCGGGTCTGGCTTCTGCAGGGCAACATCGCCCAGGACCAGAAATTCGAACCCGGCACCGGTGTTGCTGAGGCCTTGCGCTGGTACCCGGAACAGATCGCCAAGGCGGCCGAGGCGGCGCGGGTTGACACGCTGCGCGGGCCGCAGCTCGTGGTGGCGCCCGAGACCGCGTTGCCGATGTTGCCCGACCAACTGGGTGACGCGTTCTGGCAACCGCTCCTGCGAGGGCTGTCGCAACCGGATGCCTCGCTGGGCGCGTTGCTGGGCCTGCCGCTGGGCAGCTACGAGCAGGGTTACACCAACTCGGCCTGGGGCATCGAGCCGCGCACCGCCGCGGCGCCGCAGCCCGGCGGGTTTTTCCGTTACGACAAACACCACCTGGTGCCCTTCGGCGAATTCATTCCGCCCCTGTTTCGCTGGTTCACCGACCTGATGCGCATTCCGCTGGGTGATTTCAACCGTGGCGCGCTGGCGCAGCCCGCATGGTCCTGGGCCGGGCAGCGCATCGCGCCCAACATCTGCTACGAAGACCTGTTCGGCGAAGAGCTGGCCGCCTCGTTCCAGGACCCCGTGACGGCACCCACCGTGCTGGTCAACCTGAGCAACCTTGCCTGGTTTGACGACTCGGTGGCGATCGACCAGCACCTGCAGATCTCGCGCCTGCGCGCCCTGGAGCTGGGCCGGCCCATGCTTCGCGCCACCAACACCGGCGCCACCGCGGTCATCAACCACCGCGGCGAAGTCACACACCAACTGGCTCGCCTGACCCGGGGCCGGCTGGAGGCCGTGGTCGAAGGGCGCAGCGGCAGCACGCCCTTCGCCCGCTGGGCCGGACGCTGGGGTCTTTGGCCAGTCTGGGTGGCGTGCCTGACCGTGGTCGTGCTGCTGGCCAGCCGCCGACCCCGGCGCCGCCGCGCGCGCGGCGCCTGAACGCCCCCACGGTCAAAGGCTGGCGCCCCGTAAAATCCAGCTTCTGCGCAGTGCGCCCGCCAGGGCGGCTGCCCCTCGCACCCAGAACACTTCCGGCCCTGGCTTCGCACCGGCCCCTTCCCGCATGTTGACCTTCCAGCAAATCATTCTGAAACTGCAGTCCTATTGGGACGCCCAGGGCTGCGCGCTGCTGCAGCCCTACGACATGGAGGTCGGCGCCGGCACCAGCCACACCGCCACCTTCCTGCGCGCGCTTGGCCCTGAGCCCTGGAAGGCCGCCTACGTGCAACCCAGCCGCCGGCCGAAAGACGGCCGCTACGGCGAGAACCCCAACCGCCTGCAGCACTACTACCAGTACCAGGTGGTGTTGAAGCCTG
Organism: Hydrogenophaga sp. L76; assembly: GCF_057654755.1. Lineage (NCBI taxonomy): Bacteria > Pseudomonadati > Pseudomonadota > Betaproteobacteria > Burkholderiales > Comamonadaceae > Hydrogenophaga > Hydrogenophaga sp. L76. The sequence goes on along the minus strand of NZ_CM172807.1, from coordinate 2,564,263 downwards.
CACCCAGCAACATCCTGGAGCTCTACCTGGGCTCGCTCGAAGCGCTGGGCTTCGACCTGAAGAAGAACGACATCCGTTTCGTCGAAGACGACTGGGAAAACCCCACGCTCGGCGCCTGGGGCCTGGGCTGGGAGGTCTGGCTCAACGGCATGGAAGTCACGCAGTTCACCTACTTCCAGCAGGTGGGCGGCATCGACTGCAAACCCATCACCGGCGAGATCACCTACGGCCTGGAACGCCTGGCCATGTACCTGCAGGGCGTGGACAACGTCTACGACCTGGTGTGGACGAACCGTGCCGATGGCTCCAGTCTGAGCTATGGCGACGTCTACCTGCAGAACGAAAAGGAACAGTCGGCCTACAACTTCGAACACTCGGACGCCGACTTCCTGTTCACCGCCTTCAGCGCCCACGAAAAGCAGGCCAAACACCTGATGGAGCAGCAGCTCGCGCTGCCTGCCTACGAGCAGGTCCTGAAGTGCGCCCACAGCTTCAACCTGCTGGACGCGCGCGGCGCCATCAGCGTGACCGAGCGCGCCGCCTACATCGGCCGCATCCGCAACCTGGCGCGTGGCGTGGCCCAGAGCTACTACGAGAGCCGCGAGCGCCTGGGCTTCCCCATGGCGCCGCGCGAGTGGGTGGAACAGATGACGAAGAAAGCCGCCTGAGCGGGAGAGCACAAGAATGACAACCAAGAACCTCCTCGTCGAACTGTTTGTGGAAGAGCTGCCACCCAAGGCGCTCAAGAAGCTGGGTGATGCCTTCGCCGGCGTGCTGTTTGAACAACTCAAGGCCCAGGGCCTGACGGCGGCCGACTCCGCCGTGACGCCCTTCGCCTCGCCGCGCCGACTGGCCGCGCACGTGACCGCCGTGACCGAGCGCGCCGCCGACAAGTCCGTGTCGCAAAAACTCATGCCCGTGAGCGTGGGCCTGGACGCCAGCGGCCAGCCCACGCCGGCGCTGCTCAAGCGCCTGGGGGCGCTGGGTGCTGACGCGTCCGCCGTGGCCGGCTTGAAGCGTGCGCCCGACGGCAAGGCCGAAGCGCTGTTCTACGACAGCGTGGTGCCCGGTGTGGACCTGGCCGTGGGCTTGCAGAAGGCGCTGGACGAAGCGATAACCAAGCTGCCGATCCCCAAGGTGATGAGCTACCAGCTCGAAACCGATTGCGAGCTGCCCGGCTGGAGCAGCGTGCACTTCGTGCGCCCGGCGCACGGCCTGGTGGCGCTGCACGGCAGCAGCGTGGTACCGGTGAAGGCGCTGGGGCTCCGGGCCGGCAACGGCACCCAGGGCCACCGCTTTGAAGCGGCCAAGTCGCCTGTGCTGCTGGCCGACGCCGACAGCTACGCGCAGACCCTGCTGACCGACGGCTCGGTGATCGCCAGTTTCAACGACCGCCGCTTCGCCATCGTGCAGCAGCTCGCGCAGGCCGCCGAGCGCCTGGGCCCGGGCTACGAGGTGCTGATGGACGAGGCGTTGCTGGACGAAGTGACCGCCCTGGTCGAACGGCCCAACGTGCTCACCTGCGGCTTCGAAGAGCAGTTCCTCGAAGTGCCGCAGGAATGCCTGATCCTCACGATGAAGGCCAACCAGAAGTATTTCCCGCTGGTCGATACCCACGGCAAGCTGACCAACCAGTTCCTCGTCGTCAGCAACATCAGCCCGATTGATGCCAGCGCCGTGATCGGCGGCAACGAGCGCGTGGTGCGCCCGCGCCTGGCCGACGCCAAGTTTTTCTTTGACCAGGACCGCAAGAAGACGCTGGAAAGCCGCGTGCCGGCCCTGTCCAAAGTGGTCTACCACAACAAGCTGGGCACACAGGGCGAGCGCATGGAACGTGTCTGCGCCATTGCCGAGACCATTGGCCTGCAGCTGGGCGGCCCTGAGCTGGCGGCGCGTTCGCTGCTGTCCGCGCGACTGGCCAAGACCGACCTCGTGACCGACATGGTGGGCGAGTTCCCCGAGCTGCAGGGCATCATGGGCGGCTACTACGCGCGCCACGACGGTCTCTCCGACGACATCGCCTTCGCGATCGAAGACCACTACAAACCGCGCTTCGCGGGCGACGAACTGCCGCGCACGATGACTGGCGTGGTGGTCGCGCTGGCCGACAAGCTGGAGACGCTGGTCGGCATGTTCGGCATCGGCAACCTGCCAACCGGCGACAAGGATCCGTTTGCGCTGCGCCGGCACGCGCTGGGCGTGATCCGCATGCTGGTGGAGAAGGATCTGCCGCTGGATTTGCAGGGGCTGCTGGCCGGTGCCGCACCCGCTTTCGGCGACAGGATCACCGACGCTACTGCCGCGCTCGTCGACTTCATCTACGACCGCCTCGCCGGAGGCCTGCGCGAGCAGGGCGCCAGCGCCCAGGAAGTCGACGCTGTTCTGGCACTGCGCCCGCAGCGCTTGGCCGACGTGAGCCAGCGCCTGCAGGCCGTGCGCGCCTTCGCGGCGCTGCCCGCCGCAGCGGCGCTGGCGGCCGCCAACAAACGCATCGGCAACATCCTCAAGAAGTCCGAAGGCGAGGGCGTCGCGGTGCAGGAGAGCCGGCTGGTCGAAGCGGCCGAAAAGGACCTGTTTGCCGCGATGCAGAAGACCGTGCCAGCGGCCGACGCCGAGTTCGCCAACGGCGACTACACCGCTTCGCTGATGACGCTGGCCGCGCTGCGCGCGCCGGTAGATGCCTTCTTCGACGGCGTGATGGTGAACGCCGAAGACCCGGCGCTCAGGGCCAACCGCCTGGGCCTGCTCAAGCAGCTGCACGAAGCGATGAACCGCGTGGCCGACCTCTCCCGTCTGGCAACATGACAGCCCCTGCGCTCCGCCGCTGCGCGGGTCGCTGTCCCCCGAGGGCGCGCGGCCTTGCCTGGGGCGGCCCGGCGCAGCGGCCCTCACTTCTGTGGAGCACCGCATGAAACTGCTGATCCTCGACCGCGACGGCACGATCAACCGCAGCCGCGACGACTACGTCGCTTCTCCGGATGAATGGGAAGCCCTGCCCGGTGCGCTCGAAGCCGTGGCACGGATCAACCAGGGCGGTTGGCGCGTGGTGCTGGCGACCAACCAGAGCGGCATCGGCCGTGGCTTGTTCGACATGGCTTCGCTGAACGCGATTCACGCCAAGATGCACCGCCAGCTCGCGGCCGCCGGGGCTCGCGTGGAGGCGGTGTTTTTTTGTCCGCACGCCCCTGAGGATGGTTGCCACTGCCGCAAACCCGAACCTGGCCTGTTTGAACAGATCGGGGTGCGTTTCGGCATGACACTGGCCAATGTGCCGGCGGCGGGCAACGCCCTGCGTCATGTGCAGGCCGGCGCTGCGGCCGGCTGTCCCACCCATCTGCTGCTGACCGGCAAGTCCGAACACCTGCGCGGTCGTGCCGGGCCTGGAGCGGACGCCGAGCTGGCGATGCTGCTTCCCCATCTGCCTTCGGGCACCCGCCTGCACGAAGACCTGCCCGCATTTGCCGACTGGCTGCTGGCGCAGGACATCGCCACCTCCTGAACCGCCCCATGATCGTCATCAACTTCCTGCGTGCCGTCCTGCATCTCTTGTTCATGGTCGTGACCGTGATTCCGTGGGCGCTGGCGGTGGTGGTCGCCGCGCCGTTCATGAAGCCCGACCGCATCTACTGGATGTGCGCGCGCTGGCTCAAGCTGGCGGTCGATGGCGGCACGGTGATCCTGGGCATCCGCAACCAGGTGATCGGCTTCGAGAACCTGCCGGTGGGCAGCACGGCGCCCGCGGTGCTGCTGGTCAAGCACCAGTCGCTCTGGGAGACCTTCAGCATGGCTGCGCTGATGCCGCACCCGCTGGCCTTTGTCTTCAAGAAGGAACTGCTGAAGGTGCCTTTTTTTGGCTGGGCCATGGCGCGCATGGACATGATCCACATCGACCGGGCCGACGGTGCGCGCGCTTTCGCCAAGGTGGTGCAGCAAGGGCAGCGGCTGCTGGACCAGGGCACCTGGGTCATCATGTTTCCCGAGGGCACGCGGATTCCCCGCGGCGAGAAGGGCACGTACAAGAGCGGGGGCACCCGCCTCGCGATCCGCACCGGCGCGCCGGTGATCCCGATCGCCGTGACCTCGGCCAAGTGCTGGCCGCGCAAGGCCTTCATCAAGAAGCCCGGTGTGGTGGAGTTTTCGATCGGCAAACCGATCCCCAGCGCGGGCCGTCAGCCGGACGAGCTGATGCGCGAGGTGGAAGACTGGATCGAGACCGAGATGCGGCGCCTCGATCCCACGGCTTACACATGACCACCCCAGCGCCGCGCTTTCAGCGCGTCACCCCCTCAAGGGGCGATGCGAGTGGCCCGGCAAAGCCGGTTCCACCGCATCCTCGGTGCAGACATCTCGCTCCGGAGGGGACTGAGCCCATGCAGCGCTTCGTGCAACTGGCGCTCGATTTCCTGACCGGGCCTGAGCCCGTGGGGTTGCCCAGGCCGCCTGCCCCGGTGGTGAAGCCCCGGCCTGCGGCACCGCCCGCCGAACCGCTGAGCGAGGTGTTTCAGCCCGGCACCTGGCACCACCCGCGCGCCAACCGCCTGTTGAAGCTGGGCAGTTGCGATGTGGCCTACGAGTTCAAACGCGGCAAGCGCCGCACCATCGGCTTGTCGGTCGGACCCGATGGCCTGAGCGTGAGTGCGCCGCGCTGGACGCCGGTGGGCGAGGTCGAAGCGCTGCTGCACGACAAGGCCGGTTGGGTGCTAGAAAAGCTGCAGAGCGCCCGTCAACGCGCCGGGGAGCTGGCGCAGGCGCGAACCGTCTGGGCCAACGGTGCCGAGCTGGATTTTCTGGGCCAGCGCGTGCGCTTGGTGCTCGATCCTGCGCACGGGTTCGCGCAGGTCGGGGCTGTGCTGGAGCCGGCCGCCATCGACGCGCCCGATGCCGTGGGTGCCCTCCGGCTGGGGCTGGCCCACAGCGCCACCGAGGCCCAGATCCGCGACGCGGCGCAGGCCTGGCTGATGCGCCAGGCCAAGCGCGTGTTCGCCGAACGGCTGGATCATTTTTCGCCGCTGCTGGGTGTGCGCTATGAAAAATTGCGCCTCTCCAGCGCCGGCACGCGCTGGGGCAGCGCCAGTGCCGACGGCACCATCCGGCTGAACTGGCGGCTGATCCACCTGAAGATGGAGATGGTGGACTACGTCGTGGTGCACGAGCTCAGCCACCTGCGCCACATGGACCACAGCCCGCAGTTCTGGGACGTGGTGGCGAGCGTGATGCCGGACCACATGGCGCGGCGGCGCGCGCTCAAGCGGTCTGCGGTGCCGCTCGGCGAGTGAGTCTCAAACGGCCTTGAAGCGGTAGATGCCCTCGGCATCGCGCTCGCGCCGCACCTGGCCGCCAAACCACAACCGGTGCAGATGCGCCACCGCCTCGCCCATGGCGAAGGTGGTCTGGTGCAGGTCCAGCTCGCGCTGGAACAGCAGGGGAATAGCGTCTGCGCCGCTGATGGGTCGCTCGCGGCAGGCGTCGAGCAGTTCGGCCAGCCGTTCGGCGTGGTGGTCCTTCAGCTGCCGGATGCGTTCGTGCAGCCCGGTGAAGGGCTTGCCGTGCGAGGGCAGCACCAGCGTGGCTTCGGGCAGCGGCAGGTATTTGTCGAGCGAGTCCAGGAACAGCGTCAGCGCATCGCTCTCGGGCTCCATGTCGTGCACGCTCACGTTGGTGCTGATGCGCGGCAGCACCATGTCGCCGCTGATTAGCACCCGCAGTTCATCGCAATAGAGCGCGATGTGTTCCGGCGCGTGGCCGTAGCCGCTGATGCAGCGCCAGCCGCGTTCGCCGATGGTCACGGTCTGGCCGTCCATCAGGCGGCGGTAGCGCGGCGGAACAGCCGGCACCATGCCGGGGTAGTAGCTCGCCCGGCCGCGGATTTGCGCCAGGCTGTCGGGGTCGGTCATGCCGTGGGACGCAAAGAAGTCGGCCGCACTGGCGCCACCGAAACCGGTGGTGCTCTGTGAGCCGATGCGCGCCGAGTTGTAGTCGGTGGCGCTGATCCACAGCATGCAGGCCCACCGCTCGCACAACCAATAAGCCAGCCCGATGTGGTCCGGGTGCATGTGGGTCACGATCACGCGCAGGATGGGCAGGCCGTCGAGTTCGTTGGCAAAAATCTGCTCCCACTGCGCCTTCGCTTCATCGCGCGAGATGCAACAGTCCACCACCGTCCAGCCCTCCACGCCGTCCAGCGTATCGCGCAGCAGCCAGAGGTTGATGTGGTCCAGCGCGAACGGCAGCGCCATGCGGATCCACTTCACCCCCGGCGCCACCGTGAGCGTGTGGCCGGTGTCGGGCAGCGTGTCGCCCAGCGGGTAGTGCAGGCGGGCTTCGAGCTGCTCTCGGGAGGGGGGATTCATGCGCGGGTGGATTCCGTTAAGATGCCAACGAGTGACGTTAACGTAAACGTCAAGAGATGCCGGGCATTCTACGGAGCGGGGTTCCGATGCACTGTCCGCAACCCGACAAGGCCCTAGCCCATGGCGAGCAACCCGACCTACACCATCAGCGATCTGGCGCGCGAGTTCGACCTGACAACGCGCGCGATCCGCTTCTACGAAGACATGGGCCTGCTGCAGCCGCAGCGCGAAGGCCCGGGTGGGCGCAACCGGGTCTACAGCTCACGCGATCGCACGCGCCTGAAGCTCACGCTGCGCGCCAAGCGTCTGGGGCTCTCGCTGACCGAGGCCAAGGACATCATCCAGATGTACGACAGCCCGCGCGACACCGGGCCGCAGCTGCGCAAGTTCCTCGCCGTGCTGGCCGAACACAAGCGCCAGCTCGAAGAGCAGATGGCCGACCTGGTGGCCAACCTCGACGAGGTGAAGGTGCACGAGAAAGAGGCGCGGGCGCTGCTGGCGAAGGTGGACAAGACGATCAAGGCCGACAAGGTCTGAACGGCGCGCTCTCATGGCTGCCGCACGGACAGCACCCGTTTTGCAGGAGTTCCCATGGCCATCATCGCCAGCATCGTCGTTGTTCTCGTCGCGCTCCTGCACCTCTACTTTCTGGTGCTGGAAATGTTCCTGTGGGACAAGCCGGCCGGCCTGAAGGCCTTCGGTAACACGCCGGAGAAGGCCGCGGCCACCAAGGTGCTCGCCGCCAACCAGGGGCTGTACAACGGCTTCCTGGCCGCGGGGCTGCTGTGGGGACTGCTGCTGGGTGCCGAGGGCTTTGGCGTGACGGTTTTTTTCCTCGGTTGCGTGCTGGTGGCGGGCCTGTACGGCGCAGCCACTGCCAGCCGGAAGATCCTGTTTGTGCAGGCGTTGCCGGCGGCCATCGGACTGCTGCTGGTGTTCCTGTCGCGTACCGTCTGAGGTGTGGAGACGTCAGCCGCTGTCGCCTGACACAGGGTTTTCGACCCACACCACCTTGTCGTGCTTGGCCGAGAGAATGACGCTGTCTATCTGGCCGGCCTTCTCCACGAACACCGGCCCGCGCTTGGTCTGGGCGCAAATGCTGCCGAACCGGTTCTTGGCTTTGGTGGGGGTGACGCGCATGGTGGGCTCCTGGGATGAATGGCCGTTTGGCTATTGAACTGGCCTTGCGGGTTCGTCCCGACTTGCGGCGGCAGGCTTGTCTCGGTCATAATTGACGTTTACGTAAACGTCAATCAAGGTGCGAACTTGAACCTCCAGACCTTCGAACCCCGCGACACGGATTTCGCCGCCCGCGTGCGCGCCAGCTTCGAGCGCCAGGCCGCCATGCGCACCCTGGGCGCCACGCTGGCCGCGGTGCGTCCCGGCCAGGTGGAAATCACCCTGCCGTGGGCCGAGCCGCTGACGCAGCAGCACGGTTTCCTGCACGCCGGCATGGTGTCGACCGCGCTCGACTCGGCCTGCGGCTACGCCGGGTTTTCGCTGATGCCGGTGGAGGCTGCGGTGCTCACCATCGAGTTCAAGATCAATCTGCTGGCCCCGGCCAAGGGCGAGTCCTTTCGCATGGTCGGCACCGTCATCAAGCCCGGGCGCACCGTCACGGTGTGCGAAGGCCATGCCTACGCCATCGATGGCGGACGCGAAAAACTCATCGCCACCATGGGCTGCACGCTGATGGCCGTCGTCGGCCGCGACAACATCCAGGGCTGAGCCCCACTTTTTTTCTTTTCAGGAGACACCCCATGAACAACCTGCCCGGCCTCAACTTCCAGCTCGGTGAAGACATCGACGCGCTGCGCGACGCGGTGCGCGAATTCGCGCAGGCCGAGATCGCGCCCCGCGCCGCCGAGATCGACAAATCCGACCAGTTCCCCATGGACTGCTGGCGCAAGATGGGTGAGCTGGGCGTGCTGGGCATCACCGTGTCCGAGCAGTACGGCGGCGCCAACATGGGCTACCTGGCGCACATGGTGGCCATGGAAGAGATCAGCCGCGCCAGCGCCTCGGTGGGACTGTCTTACGGCGCGCACAGCAACCTGTGCGTGAACCAGATCAACCGCAACGGCACGCCCGAGCAGAAGGCGAAGTACCTGCCCAAGCTGATCAGCGGCGAACACGTGGGCGCGCTGGCCATGAGCGAACCCGGCGCCGGCTCCGACGTGATCAGCATGAAGCTGAAGGCCGAAGACAAGGGCGGCTACTACCTGCTCAACGGCAACAAGATGTGGATCACCAATGGCCCCGATGCCGACACTTTGGTGGTCTACGCCAAGAGCGAGCCCGAGATGGGCGCGCGCGGCGTCACCGCCTTCCTGATCGAAAAAGGCATGCCCGGTTTCAGCATCGCGCAGAAGCTCGACAAGCTGGGCATGCGCGGCAGCCACACCGGCGAGCTGGTGTTCCAGAACGTCGAGGTGCCGGCGGAGAACATCCTGGGTGGCCTGAACATGGGCGCCAAGGTGCTGATGAGTGGCCTGGACTACGAACGCGCCGTGCTCACCGGCGGGCCGCTGGGCATCATGCAGTCGGTCATGGACAACGTGATCCCCTACATCCACGACCGCAAGCAGTTCGGCCAGAGCATCGGCGAGTTCCAGCTGATCCAGGGCAAGGTGGCCGACATGTACACCGTGCTGCAGGCCGCGCGCTCGTTCGCTTACACCGTGGCCAAGAACCTCGACCTGCTGGGCACCGACCACGTGCGCCAGGTGCGCAAGGACTGCGCCTCGGTCATCCTCTGGACCGCCGAGAAGGCCACCTGGATGGCGGGCGAGGGCGTGCAGATCTACGGCGGCAACGGCTACATCAACGAGTACCCGCTGGGCCGCCTCTGGCGCGACGCCAAGCTGTACGAAATCGGCGCCGGCACCTCGGAAATCCGCCGCATGCTGATCGGCCGCGAGCTGTTTGCCGAGACCTGCTGAAACACCGATGGACATCGGGGTGAACCGGCCTTGCCCGACAATGGCCAGACTGTTCAACCACATCTGACTTTCCATGAGCTCATCGCTGCAAGACCTGTTTGATCACAACCGCGAATGGGCTGCGGCCATGGTTCGCGAGAAGCCCACCTTCTTCACCGACCTGCTGGCCCAGCAGAGCCCGCAATACATGTGGATCGGCTGTTCCGACAGCCGCGTCCCGGCCAACCAGATCACCGGTCTGGCGCCCGGCGAGGTGTTCGTGCACCGCAACGTGGCCAACGTGGTGGTGCCGACCGACCTGAACTGCCTGTCCACGATCCAGTTCGCGGTGGACCAGCTGCAGGTGAAACACCTGATGGTGGTGGGCCACTACGGCTGTGGTGGTGTGAAGGCCGCGCTGAACGACACCCGCGTGGGTTTGGCCGACAACTGGCTGCGCCACATCAAGGACGTGCGCGACCGCCACGCCGCGCTCATCGCGGCCTCGCCCGAGGACTTCCGGGTCGAGGTCCTGTGCGAACTCAACGCCATCGAACAGGTGATGAACGTGGCCCAGACCACGGTGGTGCAGGACGCCTGGGCGCGCGGCCAGTCGCTCACGCTGCACGCCTGGGTCTACGCCCTGAGCGACGGCCTGTTGCGCGACATGCTGATGACGGTGGACGGCGCCAGCGGGCTCGAATCCATCTACCAGGCCGCCCTGGCGGGTGTGGCGGCCAAGCGCCGGAACACGGCGGCCTAGAGAGGCCGAGACAGCCGCCCCAAGGCCCTGCATGTTTCCCCAGCGACTTGACTCCACCGTGGCCTACGCCATCGCCAAGGCGATGATGGACGGCTTCAACCGCCACTACCGGCTGTTCCGCACCGAGTCGGCGCGCGCCAAACACCGCTTCGAGACGCGCGACTGGCGCGGCCAGCAGCGCGCACAGCGCGAGCGCATCGAGTTCTACGACCTGCGCGTCAACGAATGCGTGATGCGCCTGCACAAGGAGTTCAAGGCCGAGCAGCAACCCATGGACGTGTGGGAGCAGGTCAAGCTGCATTACATCGGCCTGCTGGTGAACCACCACCAGCCCGAACTGGCCGAGACTTTCTTCAACTCGGTCTGCACCAAGATCCTGCAGCGGGCCTATTTCCAGAACGACTTCATCTTCGTGCGCCCGGCGGTCTCCACCGAGTACATCGAAAACGAGGAGCCGCGGGCCCTGCCCACCTACCGCTGCCATTACCCGACCGCAGACAACATGGGGGCCGAGGTGCTGCGCATGATCGCGGACTTCGACCTGCGCGTGCCCTTCGAAGACCTCGCGCGCGATGCCCGTCTGGTGCTCGAAGCCATGAAGCCGCATTTCGACCACGTGAAGCTGCGCGCCAACTTCCAGTTCCAGGTGCTCTCGGGCCTGTTCTTCCGCAACAAGGGCGCCTACGTGGTCGGCAAGATCATCAACGGCTTCCAGGAAGTGCCGTTCGCGCTGCCCATCCTGCACAACGAAGACGGATTGCTGGTGGTGGACGCGGCGCTGTTCGGTGAAGACGACCTGCTGATCCTCTTCAGCTTTGCGCGCGCCTACTTCATGGTGGACATGGAGATTCCCAGCGCCTATGTGCAGTTCCTGCGCAGCATGATGCCGCGCAAGCCGCGCGCCGAGTTCTACAACGCGCTCGGTCTGGCCAAGCAGGGCAAGACGCTGTTCTACCGCGACTTCCTGTTCCACATGCGGCATTCCACCGACAAGTTCCGCATCGCGCCCGGCATCAAGGGCATGGTGATGCTGGTGTTCGACCTGCCGAGCTTTCCGTTTGTGTTCAAGGTCATCAAGGACTTCTACCCGCCGCAGAAAGACACCACGCGCGAGCAGATCCGTGGCAAGTACCTGCTGGTCAAGCAGCACGACCGCGTGGGCCGCATGGCCGACACGCTGGAGTTTTCCGAGGTGGGTTTCCCGCGCGAGCGTTTCACCGACGAGCTGATCGCCGAGATCCAGAAATTCGCGCCGAGCCAGCTGGAGATCAGCGACCGCAACGGGGACGGGGACATCGAGGTCATCCTCAAGCATTGCTACATCGAGCGGCGCATGATCCCGCTCAACATCTATCTGCAGGAGGCGTTTGATGCACTGCGGGGCGAGGGGGCGGACGACCTGTCGCTCAAGCGCGCGCGCCAGCAGCTCACCCGCGCCGTGGTCGAGTACGGCAATGCCATCAAGGACCTCGTTGCGGCCAACATCTTCCCGGGCGACATGCTGTGGAAGAACTTCGGCATCACGCGCCACGGCAAGGTCGTGTTCTACGACTACGACGAGATCGAGTACATCACCGACTGCAACTTCCGCCGTGTTCCCGCGCCGCGCAACGAAGAAGACGAGATGTCGGGCGAGGTCTGGTATCCGGTGGGTCGCCACGACGTGTTCCCCGAGACCTTCGGCCCCTTCCTGCTCGGCAACCCGATGGTGCGCGAGGAGTTCATGAAGCACCACGCGGACCTGCTCGACGCCGCCTTCTGGCAGGCTCACAAAGAGCGCATCGCCGCGGGCCATGTGTTTGACGTTTTTCCCTACGAGCGCGACCGGCGCTTCCATGTCCAGGCGGACAAAGAACTTTTAGCTTGAACTTTCACAGGAGATTTCCATGAACCCAACAGATCCCATCGTCATCGTCGGCGCCGCGCGCACCCCCATGGGTTCGTTCCAGAGCGACTTCGCTTCCCAGTCCGCCCACGATCTCGGCGGTGTGGCCATCCAGGCCGCGGTCGAGCGCAGTGGCGTGGACAAGTCGCTGGTCGACGAGGTGCTGTTCGGCAACTGCCTGATGGCCGGCCAGGGCCAGGCGCCCGCGCGCCAGGCCGCGCTCAAGGGCGGGCTGCCGCTGTCGGCCGGCGCGGTGACGCTGTCCAAGATGTGTGGCTCGGGCATGAAGGCCACCATGCTCGCGCACGACATGCTGCTCGCCGGCAGCGCCACGGTGATGGTGTCGGGTGGCATGGAGAGCATGACCAACGCGCCCTACCTGATGCTCAAGGGCCGCGGCGGCTACCGCATGGGCCACGACAAGATCTACGACCACATGATGCTCGACGGCCTGGAAGATGCCTACGAAGCCGGTCGCAGCATGGGGACCTTCGGCGAAGACTGCGCCGCCAAATACAGCTTCACCCGCGAGCAGCAGGACGCCTTCGCCATCGCCTCGGTGACGCGCGCCAAGGCCGCCACCGAGAGCGGTGCGTTTGCCAAAGAGATCGCGCCCGTGACGGTGAAAGACCGCAGCGGCGAACGCGTGGTGTCGGTGGACGAAGGCCCGGGCAAGGTCAAGCTCGACAAGGTCACTTCGCTCAAGCCCGCGTTCAAGAAAGACGGCACCATCACCGCTGCCAGCAGTTCCTCCATCAACGACGGCGCCGCCGCGCTGGTGCTGATGCGCGAGTCCACCGCGCTCAAGCAAGGCCTGAAGCCGTTGGCCCGCATCGTCGGCCACGCCACCCATGCGCAGGAGCCGAACTGGTTCGCCACCGCGCCCGTGGGCGCCACGCAGAAGTTGCTGGCCAAGACCGGCTGGGCGGTGGGCGACGTGGACCTGTGGGAGATCAACGAGGCCTTCGCCGTGGTGCCGATGGCGCTGATGACCGAGCTGTCGATCCCGCATGAAAAGGTGAACGTGAACGGCGGCGCCTGCGCGCTGGGCCACCCCATTGGCGCCAGCGGTGCGCGCATCCTGGTGACGCTGCTGTACGCGCTGCAGGCGCGTGGCGGCAAGAAGGGCGTGGCCACGCTGTGCATCGGCGGCGGTGAAGCCACGGCGATGGCCATAGAACTGGTCTGACGCTGCGCATGGCAACGGTTCTGGTCATCGGCGCGTCGCGCGGCATCGGCCTCGAATTCGTGCGCCAGTACCGCGAGGCGGGTGAGCGTGTGATTGCCACCGCGCGCGACGACGCCGGGCTGGAGCGCCTGCGCGCGCTCGGTGCCGAGCCGCTGCGGCTGGATGTGGGGCAGCCCACCAGTGTGAGTGCGCTGTCCTGGCAACTCGATGGCGAGAAGCTGGATGTGGCGCTCTATGTGGCGGGCGTGATCGATCGCGCCAGTGCCACCTCGCCGCCCACCCAACCGACCTTTGACCGCGTGATGCACACCAATGTGATGGGCGCCATGCAGGTGATCCCGCAGGTGTTGCCCCTGGTGGAAGAAGCCGGTGGCGTGTTCGGTGCGCTGTCCAGCGCCATGAGCCAGATCGGCAGCGTGCCGGGCAGCAACAGCTGGCTCTACCGCGTGAGCAAGGCGGCGCTGAACATGGCGGTGAGCAGCGCACGATTCGACTACCCGAAGGCCCGGCTGGTGGCGCTGGACCCGGGCTGGGTGCAGACCGACATGGGCGGCGGTGGTGCGCCGCTGACGGTCGAGGCCAGCGTGCGCGGTTTGCGCGCCGTGCTCGCCAGCGTGACACCCGAAGACAACGGCTGCCTGATACACCACGACGGCCGGCGCGCCGAGCACTGGTAAGACTTTCAAAACATCAACGAGACACACAACATGCTGCTGACCGAAGACCAGGTGATGATCCGCGATGCCGTGCGCGCCTTTGCGCAAGAGCAGCTCTGGCCGAACGCTGCGAAGTGGGACAAGGAACACCATTTCCCGAAGGACGTGCACAAGGGTCTGGCCGATCTGGGCGCCTACGGCATCTGCGTGCCCGAGGCGCTGGGCGGCGCGGGGCTGGACTACCAGACCCTGGCCATCGTGCTCGAAGAGATCGCGGCCGGCGACGGCGGCACCAGCACCGTGATCAGCGTGACCAACTGCCCGGTCAACGCCATCCTCATGCGCTACGGCAATGCGCAGCAGCAGGAGCAATGGTTGCGCCCGCTGGCCGCCGGACAGATGCTCGGCGCCTTCTGCCTGACCGAGCCACACGTGGGGTCCGACGCGTCCGCCCTGCGCACCACCGCAGTGAAAGAGGGCGATGAATACGTGATCAACGGCGTCAAGCAGTTCATCACCAGCGGCAAGAACGGGCAGGTGGCCATCGTCATCGCGGTGACCGACAAAGGCGCCGGCAAGAAGGGCATGAGCGCCTTCATCGTGCCGACGAGTGCGCCCGGCTACGTGGTCGCGCGCCTCGAAGACAAGCTGGGACAACACAGCAGCGACACGGCGCAGATCAACTTCGACAACTGCCGCATCCCGGCCGAGAACCTGATCGGCGGCGAAGGCGAGGGCTACAGGATCGCCCTCAGCGCGCTCGAAGGCGGGCGTATCGGCATCGCGTCACAAAGCATCGGCATGGCGCGCAGCGCGTTTGAATGCGCCGTGAAATACGCCAAGGAACGTGAGAGTTTCGGCCAGCCCATCTTCAACCACCAGGCGGTGGGCTTCAAGCTCGCGGAAATGGCGACGCAGATCGAAGCCGCCCGCGCGCTCACGCACCACGCCGCTGCGCTGCGCGACGCCGGCCAGCCCTGCCTGAAGGAAGCTGCCATGGCCAAGCTGTTCGCCAGCGAAATGGCCGAACAGGTCTGTTCGCAGGCGATCCAGGTGCACGGCGGCTACGGCTATGTGAGCGACTTCCCCGTTGAGCGCATCTACCGCGACGTGCGTGTCTGCCAGATCTACGAAGGCACGTCCGACGTGCAGAAAATCATTATTCAAAGGGCGCTGTGAGCGCCCATCCCCCTCGCCGCAGGCGGCGCAGGGGTACCATCCCGGCATGAAGATCATCATCTTGGGCGCTGGCCGCGTGGGCGAGAGCGTCGCGGAAAGCCTCGTTTCCGAGCAGAACGACATCACCGTCATCGACCAGGATCCGGCGCGGCTGCGGCTGCTGGAAGAAAAGCTGGACCTGCGGGGTGTGGTGGGCAATGGCATCCAGCCCTCCGTTCTGCAGGAAGCCGGGGCCCGCGATGCCGACATGGTGATCGCGTGCGCCGCGGCTGATGAGGCGAATCTGGTGACCTGCAAGGTGGCGCACGACGTGTTCAACGTGCCCACCACCATCGCCCGCCTGCGCTCGCCAGAGTTTGTCGAAGGCGATGAACTGCTGGGCAAGAACGGCTTTTCGGTGGACCACGTGATCTGCCCCGAAGAGTCGGTCACGCGCTACATCCACCAGCTCATCAGCTACCCCGAGGCGCTGCAGGTGCTGGAATTTGCCGATGGCCGCGCCAGCCTGATTGCCATGCGGGCGGCCTACGGCGGCTCCCTGGTGGGGCACACCATCGGTGAGTTCCGCGAGCGTTTTCCACACGCGGAAATGCGGGTGGTGGCGCTGTACCGTCTCGACACCGAAATGGAGGCGACCAAGACCACCCGCATCCTGGCGGGCGACGAGGTGTTCGTGCTGGCCGACACCGACAAGATCCGTTACGTGCTGGGCGCCATCCACAACATCGACAAGCCGGTGCAGCGCCTCATGATCGCGGGCGGTGGCAAGGTGGGCCTGCGTCTGGCGCGCAGCCTGGTGGGACAGTGCGAGGTGAAGATCATCGAGCGCGACAAGACGCGCTGCGAATACCTGGCCAGCCAGCTGCCGTCTAGCATGCTGATCCTGCAGGGTGACGGGGCGGACGAAGACCTGCTGCTGGAAGAAAACGTGGGCCAGATGGACCTGTTCCTCGCGCTCACCAGCGACGATGAAGACAACATCATGTCGGCCATGCTGGCCAAGCGGCTCGGCGCCGGGCGCGTGATGTCGCTGATCAACCGACGCGCCTACGCCGACATGATGCAGGGCAGCACGATCGACATCGCCATTTCACCGGCACAAGCCGTCATTGGTGAACTGCTGACGCACCTGCGCCGCGGCGATGTGGTGGCCGTACACAGCCTGCGCCGGGGGGCGGCCGAAGCGCTGGAAGGCGTGGCGCGCGGCGACGTGAAAACGTCCAAGCTGGTGGGCCGCAAGGTCGAAGAGGTCAAGCTGCCCAAGGGCACGCGCATCGGGGCCATCGTGCGCGGCCAGGGGCGCAGCTCGAAGGTCCTGATGCCGCACCACGACACGGTGATTGAAGCCGATGACCACATCATCATCTTCATCCCGAACAAGCGTCTGGTGCGCGAAGTCGAGAAACTGTTCCAGGTGACCGCCACCTTCTTTGGCTGAATTCCGCAGGGTCGCCATGCCGTTTCTGCGCATCTTTCCCGTGCTCGGCGCCATTGTGATGGTGTTCGCCCTGACCATGCTGGTGCCGTTGGGCGTATCCGCCTGGACGCACGATGGCGCCGAAGCGGCGTACCCCATCGCCATGCTGGTCACCTTCGCGGCGGGCCTGGCCATGCGCAGCGCGGTCTGGCGCGTGGGTCGGCAGCTGGACCTGCAGGCGCGCGACGGCATCCTGCTGGTCGGGATGGTGTGGACCCTGCTGCCGCTGTTCGCCAGCCTGCCCTTGCTGCTCTATTTCTCGGGCACGGCCTCGCCCATGTCGTTCACCGACGCCTACTTCGAGTCCATGTCGGGGCTGACAACAACCGGGGCGACGGTGCTGGTGGGCCTGGACGCGCTGCCTGCCTCCATCAACCTCTGGCGCTGCTTCCTGCAGTGGCTGGGCGGCATGGGCATCCTGGTGCTGGCGGTCGCCATCCTGCCGATGCTGGGCGTGGGGGGCAGCCAGCTCTTTCGCGCCGAAGCGACCGGTCCCATGAAGGACGCCAAGCTCACGCCGCGCATCACCGAAACCGCCAAAGGCCTGTGGAGCGTGTACAGCCTGTTGTCGCTGGCGTGCGTGCTGGGTTACTGGCTGGCCGGCATGCCGGCGCTGGATGCCTGGATCCACATGTTCTCGACCCTGAGCCTGGGCGGCCTGTCGTCGCACGACAGCAGTTTTGGCTTCTTCCAGTCGCCCGCCATGGAGTGGGTGGCGATCGTGTTCATGCTGCTCGCCAGCTGCAATTTCGCGCTCTATTTCGTGGCCCTGACCAAGCGCAATCCGGGGCGCATCTGGCGCGATGCCGAGTGGCGCGGTTCCATGGCACTGCTGGTGGGTTCGAGCGTCTTCATCGCCGGTTTGCTGCTGTTCAAGGGCACCATGAGCGATCCGCTGGAGACCCTGCGCGTGGCGCTGTTCAACGTGGTGTCGATCGGCTCGACCACCGGCTACTCCACCGTGGACTACACCACCTGGCCGGTGTTTGCGCCGCTGTACATGATCATGCTGTCGGGCATTGCCACCAGCGCCGGGTCCACCGGGGCAGGCATCAAGATGGCGCGGCTGGTGATCCTGTTCAAGCAGGCCAAGCGCGAGATGGCGCGCATCGTGCATCCGCGGGCGGTCAACCCCGTCACGCTCGGCGGCCACCTGATCGACAGCAGCACCATCTTTTCGGTGCTGGGCTTCATGCTGGTGTACGGCGGCACGATCATCGGCCTGACCATGTTGCTGCTGTTGACCGACATGCCGTTCGACACCGCGTTCACGGCCGTTGTGGCCAGTGTCAACAACATGGGGCCCGGGCTCAACGAGGTGGGTCCGGCGGGGAATTTTGCGGGCCTGACCGATTTTCAGACCTGGGTGTGCACGGCGGCCATGCTGCTGGGCCGGCTGGAAATGTTGTCGTTCCTGGTGCTGTTCACGCCCGGCTTCTGGCGCAAGTAGATCGCGCCCATGTACACGTTGCTGCCGGTCCTGAACGTGTTTTCGCGCATCCTGTTTGCGTTCGCCTTCAGCTTTCTGGTGCCGCTGGCCTGGGCCTGGAGCGAAGACCACGAGCAGTACCGCTACGTCTGGGAAGGGGCGTTTGCGCTGGCCGCGCTCAGCGGCCTGGCGCTGTGGGCCGCCACGAACCGCCACCGCCGCGAGCTGCAGGCGCGCGACGGCTTCCTGCTCGTCAATCTGGTGTGGATCGTGCTGCCGGCCTACGCCGCTTTGCCGCTGCTGTTCACGGTGCCCGGCATCGGCTGGACCAAGGCCTATTTCGAGGCCATGAGCGCGCTCACCGCGACCGGGGCCACGGCGCTCTCCGGGCTGGACTACCTGCCGGTGTCCGTCAATGTGTGGCGCTGTTTCCTGCAGCTGGTGGGCGGCCTGGGCATCATGCTGCTGGTGGTGGCGGTGCTGCCCATGCTGGGGCTGGGGGGCTACCAGGTCTACAAGGCCGAAACGCCAGGGCCCATGAAAGACGCGAAGTTCACACCGCGCATTTCCGAGACGGCGCGCGGGCTCTGGGGGGTCTATGCCGCTTTTTCGGTGGCCTGCATGCTGGCCTACCGCTGGGCCGGCATGAGCTGGGCCGACGCCTTCATGCACATGTGCACGACCATGGGCCTGGGTGGCTTTTCATCGCACGACGCCAGCCTGGGCCACTTCAGCTCGCCGACGATCGAGGCCGTCGCCACGGTGTTCATGGCCCTGGCCGGCATCAGTTTCGTGCGCTATTTCATCGTGATCCGCAGCCGCTCGCTGCGGCCCATCATCCGCGACCGCGAGATCCGCACCTACATCAGCGTGCTGCTGGTTTCGATCATGCTGGTCGCCAGCCTGCTGCTGGGGCACGGCGTGTATGACGACTTGGCCCTGGCCCTGCGCACCAGCGCCTTCCATGTGGTGTCGCTGGCCACCACCACCGGCTACGCCTCCACCGACTACGCGCAGTGGCCGGTGTTCGCGCCGGTGCTGCTGCTGTTCCTGGGCTGTTTCGTGTCCTGTGCCGGCTCCACCGGCGGCGGGATCAAGATGGTGCGCATGGTGTTGCTGATCAAACAGGCGCGGCGCGAACTGGTGCGCAGCATCCACCCGCGCGTGGTGAACCCGGTCACGATGGGCGGCGCCATCCTGCCCATGTCGGTCATGAACGCCACCTTTGGCTTCATGCTGATCTACGGCGCGGTCACCATGGGCCTGACCATGCTGTTGCTGTTCACCGGGCTGGACATCGTGACCGCGTTTTCTGCCGTGGTCGCCACGGTCAACAACATCGGTCCGGGGCTGGGACAGGTGGGGCCGACGAGCAACTTCGGCGTGCTGAGCGGTTTCCAGATCTGGGTGCTGACCTTCGCCATGCTGCTCGGCCGGCTGGAACTGCTGACGGTGCTGGTGCTGTTCACGGGCTCCTTCTGGAGGAAGTAGAGAGCACCCCCCGCGCCGCCTGCGGCGTCACCCCCCTCCAGGGGGGCGGCACAGGCCGTCCGGCAAAGCCGGCCCGGCGGTGCCCTGGGTGACGGCACTTCGGGCGCGACTGGTCGCGTGTTTCTCAGCTGCTTTTCAGGCCGGGGTTGCCGGGATGTTCAGGCCGCGTTGCACGGCGGGACGTTCGACAAACCGGGCCAGCACGCGGGCGACTTCGGGGAAGTCCTTGAAGCCCACCAGATCGCCCGCGCCGTAGAAGCCGACCAGGTTGCGCACCCAGGGCCAGGTGGCGATGTCGGCGATGCTGTAGTCGGCGCCCATGATCCAGTCGCGGCCCGCCAGGCGCTGGTTCAGCACGCCCAGCAGGCGGCGCGATTCGGCGGCGTAGCGGTCGCGGGGGCGCTTGTCTTCATAGTCCTTGCCGGCAAACTTGTGGAAGAAGCCGAGCTGGCCAAACATCGGCCCCACGCCGCCCATCTGGAACATCAGCCACTGCAGCGTTTCGTAGCGCGCAGCCGCGTCCTGCGGCAGGAACTGGCCGGTCTTTTCCGCCAGGTAGATCAGGATCGCACCCGATTCGAAGAGCGCCAGCGGCCGGCCACCGGGGCCGTTGGGGTCGAGGATGGCGGGGATCTTGTTGTTCGGGTTGAGCGAGAGGAACTCGGGCGAGAGCTGGTCGTTGCTGTCGAAGGCGACGCGGTGCACTTCGTAGGGCAGGCCGGTTTCCTCCAGCATGATCGAGACCTTCACGCCGTTCGGCGTGGGCAGCGAATACAGCTGCAGGCGGTCCGGGTGGCGCGCAGGCCACTTCTTCGTGATGGGGAAGGCAGACAGGTCGGTCATGGGCGCTCCAGGGCGGGGCGGCGGGCTGCCGCGAGGCATTCATTGGACACCGCCGCGCAATGCCCTTGTGCCAGCGAACCCATGGCGTTTGGCGTAGCCCGGTGGCGCGGATAATTCCCATCAAAGGAGACACCGACCCATGCCCATCACCAAAGGATTCCGCGTGCTCGTGGACGAAGCCACGGCGCAGATCACCACCTACAGCGTCGAGCAAGTGCGCAAGCGCCTCGAAGCGGGCGACGCCACCTTGCAGGTGGTCGACATCCGCGACGTTCGCGAACTCGAACGCGAAGACACCGTGCCCGGCGCGCTGCACGCACCGCGTGGCATGCTCGAATTCTGGGTCGACCCCGAGTCGCCTTACTACAAGCCGGTGTTCGGCGACGAAAGCAAGGAGTTCGTGCTGTTCTGCGGCGCCGGCTGGCGCAGCGCGCTGGCCACCAAGGCCCTGCAAGACATGGGCATGACCAACGTGGCCCACATCGACGGCGGCTTTGCCGCGTGGACCAGGGCCGACGCGCCCACCGAAACCCTGGAGGCGCACAAGGCCCGGCACGCGGCGCGCAAGGCCGCTTGATTGGGGTGCCCGTGAGCGTCTGTCCCTGTGGCCGGACCGACGCGCGGGGCAAAGCCAGTGCGTTCGACGACTGCTGCGGGCGCTACCTCGACCACGACACCCCGGCGCCCGACGCCGATAGCCTCATGCGCTCGCGTTACAGCGCCTTCGTGCTGGAGCGGGTGGCGTACCTGCAGAGCAGCTGGCACGCCAGCACCCGCCCGGCCGACCTGACGCTGGAGCCCGGTGTGAAGTGGCTGGGGCTGGACGTGAAACGCCACCGCGTGATCGACGCCGACCACGCCGAAGTCGAGTTCGTGGCCCGCTCGCGCGTGGCCGGCCGCGGGCAACGCTTGCACGAGACCAGCCGCTTCGTGCGCGAAGGCGGGCGCTGGTTTTATGTGGACGGCGACATCCGCTGACCCTTCACACGGGCTCAGCGCCCCGTTGGGCAACCAGTCGACAAACCACGTTTTTGGCTCCAAAATGGATCCAGATCCATTTTGGAGCCAAAACATGTCAAACCTGTCGATCAAAGACGTGCCTGAAGCCTGGGCCGAGGTGCTGCGCCAGCGGGCCGCGCGCAACCACCGCTCGCTCCAGGGTGAGCTCATGGCCATTCTGGAGCGCGCCGTGACCGAGGGCGCAGACGCTGGCGGGCCGGGCTTGCTGGCCAGTGGCACAGCGCGCGCACTCCCCAGCAGCTCCAGCCGGCAGGCCTGGAAACCCGTCGAGCAAGTGGCCGCCGAGTTGCGAGCCCGCTTCCCCCAAGGCCTGCCCACCGGGCCATCCAGCATCGATCTGATCCGGCAAGACCGGGACGCCCGATGAGCCAGGCCACCCCCACGCCCGTGTTGCTCGTGGCCGAGCCCCCGGCCCAGTACCTGCCCCGGCCGCCCATGGTGGTGGACTGCAGCGCGCTGGCCGGTGTGTTGTTTCAGGAGCCGTGGATGGACCAGGCCTTGCAGCGCCTGTCGGGTCAACGGCTCTATGCGCCCCACCTGCTGCAGGCTGAAATCTGCAGCGTCGCCGTCAAGAAGGCACGCCGAGGCGCGGCCGAAGCCGCCGCCGCCGGCCTGGCGCAATGGCACAGCGTGGCGGTCGAGCTGACCGACTTCGACGTGGAACAGACCTTTGCGCTGGCCCAGCGCTACCAGCTCAGCGCCTACGACGCGAGCTACCTTTGGCTGGCCGAGCAACTGCGCTGCCCGCTGGCCACCTTTGACGCCCAGCTCGGCGCCGCTGCCACCGCGCACCTCGGTGCGCTGGATTGAGACCCCATGAACACGACAACCCTGTTTGAAGCCGTGCTGTTTGATTGCGACGGCGTGCTGGTCGACAGCGAACCCATCACCAACGGCGTGCTGCGTGAGGTGCTGAACGAAGCCGGCTGGGCACTGACCCAGGCCGAGTGCATGCAGATCTTCATCGGCAAGGCCGTGCGCGACGAACGCGCGCGCATCGAGGCCGAGACCGGCCAGCCGCTCACCGATCACTGGATGCGCGCCTTCTACGCTCGGCGCGACCAGCGCCTGCGCGCCGAACTGCAGACCGTGGTGGGCGCGCTCGACGCCGTCATGGCCGCGCACGAACACACGGCAGGCCGCATCGCCTGCGCCTCCGGGGCCGACCGGCCCAAGGTCGTGATGCAGCTCGGCATGGCCGGCATGGCGCCGTATTTCGGTGACCGCATCTTCAGTGGTCACGACCTGCCGCGCTCCAAACCGCACCCCGACGTGTACCTGGCCGCCGCGGCCCACCTCGGCGCCGACCCGGCGCGCTGCCTCGTGATCGAAGACACCGCCACAGGTGCCCAGGCCGGCCTGGCCGCGGGTGCCACCGTTTGGGGCTACTGCCCGCAGGGCCACGGCCGCGCGTTCGACGGCCTGCCGGTGGCACGGGTGTTTCGCCACATGGACGAGCTGGCGCAGGCCCTGCCCACACTGCGGTAAAAACAAGCCATGCAAACCACACGCCGCCAACTGCTCGCGCACAGCGCAGCCCTGCCATTTTTGCCACTGGTCGGCCTTGGCCTCACTGCCTGCTCCACCGTCGAAACGACCAGCGTGCAGGCGCGCCTGCTCGGCAAGTCCATCACCGTCATCAGCACCATCGGCACCACGCTGCGCCTCAGCTGGCGCGGCACCACGCTGTTCAACAACGAGTTCGGCGAAGCCTTCGTGCCCGACTGGGGCTACAAGGAACAGCTCGAAAACCGCACCGTCGAACTGCTCAGGGCCTCGGGGCGTTTCTCCAGCGTGCAGCGCGTGACCATCACCGCCACCCGCCGAGAAGAAGCGCTCAAGGAGCTGAATGAACTCAAGACGCCGACCGACCACGTGCTGCTCATCTCGGGCGCTCCCTCGGCCGACAGCATCTGGGCCACCCGCGAAGGCTTCTTCGGTCTGGGCATCGCGCAGCGCAGCATCCTGCAGCTCGGCACCGAGTCGGTGGCCCACGCCTCGTTGCGCGTCGACCTGCTCGTGCCCAGCACCTTCGGCACGGTGCTCGGCGAAGCCACCGTGTCCACCGCCCAGCGCGTGCCCGCGCCCGCGCTGCTGCGCGGGCCGCGCCTGAACGACGACCACGCCGCTGCGGCGCGCGAGTCGCTCAAGGTGCAGGTGGACGCCGCGGTGCAGAGTTTGGTGAACCAGCTGGGGTTGGGGAAGGCGGCGCCTGCACCGGCCTCTTCGGCACCGAGGCCTGCACCGGCTCCCGCAGCGGCGCCGACGGCACCATCGAGCAACGCTTTCCCGGTGACCACGCCGAACGTGGAAGGCCGGGGCATTCCGGCGCCTTCAGGGGCTGGCGCGTCAGACAGCCTGCCTGAGAGGCGTTGATTGGGGCAATTTCTTTGCTGTCGTGTTCGGAGGCGCTGGGGACGTGCCGAATGCGATCAGACAGGTGGGTCTTGGTCAGCGTTGCCAAATGCCGGTTGAGTCGACAGGCGGACTGTTGTCGACCTGGAGCGGCCACCGCTCCATAGGGAAAGGTAAAGCTGACGTCCCGCTGTTGGTGCTCCGGTTGAGTTGGCGCAGCACTGGGCCGCGATAGCCCAGTGGGAGATGTCGTGCGGGGCTCACGCCATGAATTTTCGAATGGAGTCGCATACCGAGAGCAACTGCCGATCATCCATGCGGCCGATGATGTTTCTGATGACGGTGCCCATGACCTTCTGAACGCCGGATAGTCCGAGGGCAGCAGACTGCTGCACAACGAAGTTCGCCTTCGTGGCCTTCAGCGATTGCAGAAAGTACTGATCCATGCCGCAATCAGTCAGTTCAAGTACCAGCTCTGTGAGCTGGCCGGAGTGGACAGTTGCCTTCTCGGCGCCCTCGACGGCTTCGAGCACTTCAAGTGTCTTCACTCTCAATTCTTGCGA
Source organism: Hydrogenophaga sp. L76 (assembly GCF_057654755.1). Lineage (NCBI taxonomy): Bacteria > Pseudomonadati > Pseudomonadota > Betaproteobacteria > Burkholderiales > Comamonadaceae > Hydrogenophaga > Hydrogenophaga sp. L76. Next base: position 2,540,142 of record NZ_CM172807.1, on the reverse strand, counting down.
GTGATGGAAGCGCAGGAATGGCTTCGGGCCTGGCTCGGCGCTCTTCTTCGGTGCCCGCTTTGCTGCGGCAGGAGTCGTGCGCTTCGTTGAAGTTGGCATGGTTCGGATCCTGTCGCGGAAAGAGCACCATCGTACGCGTCATGGCCGCGCCTCGCCACTCCCCCGGCGTCACCCCCGTCCAGCCCTTGAACGCGCGCATGAAGCTCTTCTGGTTCTGGAACCCGGCCGCTTCGGCCACCTGTTTGATCGGCCGGGTCGTGCGCTGCAGCAGGTCGAGCGCGCGGTCGCGGCGCACCTCGTCTTTCAGTGCCTGCAATGTGGCGCCTTCGTCTTTCAGCTGCCGGTGCAGCGTGCGGGCCGAGGTGTTGAGCAGGGACGCGAGGTCGTTGGCGTTGTGCGCGTCCAGCGGCTGCGTCATGAGCACCTGGCGCACGCGCTGCACCAGCAGGCGGTCGCGCCGGTAGGGGCGCACCTGGATCGGCAGGGCGCGCTGCAGCATCTGGTTCATGGCGGCTTCGTCGCGCTTGACGGGCAGGGCGAGGTAGCGCGCGTCGAAGTGGATCGCGGTCTGGTCGGCGCCAAACACCGTCGGGCCATCGAACAGGACGCGGTAGACCTCGGCGTGCGCTGGTGCGGCGAACGGGAAGCTCGCGCCCAGCAGCGGGATGCGCGAGTCCACCAGCCAGCAGGCCAGGCCGTGGCTGTTGCGCAGCACCGAGACGCCACAGAATTCGCGCAGGCTGCCGTCGCCGCCCGGCGGGCGGTGTTCGGTGAGCACGATGCTGGCCACGTCGCCGCTGGTGGTCACGGCGAGCGTGATGTCGGGCGTGAGCAGGCCGTGGTGGCGGCACCAGCGTTTGAGTGCCACGCCCAGCGTGGGGGCCGACAGCGAGGCGCGCGCGAGCATGCCGTAGCTGCCCCAGGGCAGGGCGCGGCGAAACCAGCCCAGGGCTTCGTCGTCCAGTTCCTGCATGGCGGCGCCGGAGAGGGTTTCCATCTGGACGGCGGTGATGCGTGCCGCGGGATCGGCCACGCGTGCTGGCGGAATCTGTGCCTGCGCCAGGGCCTGCGCCGGGTCCAGCCCGCGCTGCTGGTAGGCGGTCACGATGGCCTGCACGAACGCCATGGGCGTGGCGGCGCGGTCGCTGCGGCGGTCGGATGGGCTGGCCAGGGTGGTGCGGGGGTCAGGCATGGCGCCAGTGTGCCTGATGGGTGGCGTGATTTGCAACCATTCTGGCAAGCGTTGTCGGCGCAAGCCTCCTAAGCTAGGCCTTGCAGTCCGGTGCGAGCCGGACCCTGGAACCCGAGGAGACAAGCCCATGAGCGACCCCCGAAACACGGCCGAGCCCCTGACGCTCAGCCTGGCGCGTGGCGCGACCGACGTGCCGCTGATCGAGCAGACCATCGGCGCATTTTTTGACGCCATGGTGGCGCGCCAGCCCGATCACGAAGCGCTGGTGAGCGTGCACCAGGGGCGGCGCTACACCTACCGCGCGCTGCAGGCCGACGCGCACCGCCTGGCCAGCGCGCTGCTGGCGCAGGGCCTGAATCCGGGCGACCGCGTGGGCATCTGGTCGCACAACAACGCCGAGTGGGTGCTGATGCAGCTGGCCACGGCGCAGGTGGGCCTGGTGCTGGTGAACATCAACCCGGCCTACCGCACGGCCGAGGTGGAATACGCGCTCAACAAGGTCGGCTGCCAGCTGCTGGTGAGCATGGCGCGCTTCAAGACCAGCGACTACCTGGGCATGCTGCGCGAGCTGGCGCCCGAGTGGGCGCACGGCCAGCCCGGCGCGCTCGAAGCGCAGCAGCTGCCGCACCTGAAAACCGTGGTCTGGATCGACGAGCCGGGGCAGGGCGCCGAAGAGCCCGGCCTGATGCGCTTCTCGGCGCTGCTGGCGCAGGGCGACGCGGCCGACCCGCGCGTGGCGCAGGTGGCGGCCACGCTCAAGGCGAGCGACCCGATCAACATCCAGTTCACCAGCGGCACCACCGGCTTCCCCAAGGGCGCGACGCTCACGCACCGCAACATCCTGAACAACGGTTTCTTCATCGGCGAGTGCATGAAGCTCACGCCGGCCGACCGCCTGTGCATCCCCGTGCCGCTGTACCACTGCTTCGGCATGGTGCTGGGCAACCTGGCCTGCTTCACGCACGGCGCCACCATCGTCTACCCGAACGACGGCTTCGACCCACTCACCGTGTTGCAGACGGTGCAGGACGAACGCTGCACCGGCCTGCACGGCGTGCCCACCATGTTCATCGCCGAGCTGGACCACCCGCGTTTTGCCGAATTCGACCTGTCCACGCTGCGCACCGGCATCATGGCCGGCTCGCCGTGCCCCACCGCCGTGATGCAGCGTGTGGTGAGCGACATGCACCTCTCGCAAATCACCATCGCCTACGGCATGACCGAGACCAGCCCGGTGAGCTGCCAGAGCAGCACCGACACGCCGCTGGACCGGCGCGTGTCCACCGTGGGCACGGTGCAGCCGCACCTGGAAGTGAAGATCGTGAACCCGGACAGTGGCGAGGTGATGGCGCCCGGCCAGTCGGGCGAGCTGTGCACGCGCGGTTATTCGGTGATGCACGGCTACTGGGAAGACCCGGCCAAAACCGCCGAGGCCATCGACACCGAGGGCTGGATGCACACCGGCGACCTCGCCACCATGGACACCGAGGGCTACGTGAACATCGTCGGCCGCATCAAGGACATGGTGATCCGGGGCGGCGAAAACATCTACCCGCGCGAGATCGAAGAATTCCTCTACCGCATGCCGCAGGTGCAGGACGTGCAGGTGGTGGGTGTGCCCGACGCGAAATACGGCGAAGAGCTGTGCGCCTGGGTCATCGTGAAACCCGGCCAGACGCTGGACGAAGACACGGTGCGCGCCTTCTGCAAAGGCCAGATCGCCCACTACAAGGTGCCGCGCTACATCCGCTTCGTGGACGCCTTCCCCATGACCGTGACCGGCAAGATCCAGAAGTTCAAGATCCGCGATGCCATGAAGGACCAGCTGGGGCTGGCCGAAGCCAAAACCGCCTGAAAGCACACCAACATGCCCGCACTCGACACAAAACTCAATGCCCGTTCCGCCGACTTCCAGGCCAACGCCACCGCCATGAAGGTGGTGGTCGACGACCTGAAGGCGCAGGTTGAAAAAGCCACGCTCGGCGGCGGCGATGCGGCGCGCGCCAAACACACCGCGCGCGGCAAGCTGCTGCCGCGCGACCGCGTGCAGATGCTGCTGGACCCGGGCACGCCCTTCCTGGAGCTGAGCCCGCTGGCCGCGATGGGCATGTACCCGGACCGCGACGGCAGCGACAGCGCGCCCTGCGCCGGTGTCATCGTGGGCGTGGGCCGCGTGAGCGGGGTGGACTGCATGATCGTCTGCAACGACGCGACGGTGAAGGGTGGTACCTACTACCCGCTGACCGTCAAGAAGCACCTGCGCGCGCAGGAAGTGGCGCAGCAGAACAACCTGCCCTGCATCTACCTGGTGGACTCGGGCGGCGCCAACCTGCCGAACCAGGACGAGGTGTTCCCTGACCGCGACCACTTCGGCCGCATCTTCTTCAACCAGGCCAACATGAGCGCGCAGGGCATCGCGCAGATCGCGGTGGTCATGGGCTCGTGCACGGCGGGCGGCGCCTACGTGCCGGCCATGAGCGACGAGACCATCATCGTCAAGAACCAGGGCACCATCTTCCTGGGCGGCCCGCCGCTGGTGAAGGCCGCCACGGGCGAGGTGGTCACGGCCGAAGACCTGGGCGGTGGCGATGTGCACACGCGCCTCTCGGGCGTGGCCGACCACCTGGCGCAGAACGACCTGCACGCGCTGGCCCTGGCGCGTCAGGCGGTGAAGAACCTCAACGCGCGCAAGGTCCCGCCCATCACCACCATCGACCCGGTCGCGCCGCTGTATCCGGCCGAAGAGCTGTACGGCGTGATCCCGACCGACACGCGCAAGCCGTTCGACGTGCGCGAGATCATCGCCCGCATCGTCGATGGCTCGGACTTCGACGAGTTCAAGTCGCGCTTCGGCACCACCCTGGTCTGCGGCTTCGCGCGCATCGAAGGCATGCCGGTCGGCATCATCGCCAACAACGGCATCCTGTTCAGCGAGTCGGCGCTCAAGGGCGCGCACTTCATCGAACTCTGCTGCCAGCGCAAGACGCCGATGGTCTTCCTGCAGAACATCACCGGCTTCATGGTCGGCCGCAAGTACGAAAACGAAGGCATCGCGCGCAACGGCGCCAAGATGGTGACGGCCGTGGCCACCGCCGCGGTACCGAAGTTCACCGTGATCATTGGCGGCAGCTTCGGCGCCGGCAACTACGGCATGTGCGGCCGGGCCTACAGCCCGCGCTTCCTCTGGATGTGGCCGAACGCGCGCATCAGCGTGATGGGCGGCGAGCAGGCCGCGAGCGTGCTGGCCACCGTCAGGCGCGACGGCATCGAAGGCAAGGGCGGCAGCTGGAGCGCGGAAGAAGAAGCCGCTTTCAAGGCCCCGATCAAGGAACAGTACGAGGTGCAGGGCCACCCCTACTACGCCACCGCCCGCCTGTGGGACGACGGCGTGATCGACCCGGCCGACACGCGCCGTGTGCTGGCGCTGGGGCTGAGCGCTTCACTCAATGCGCCGATCCCCGAAACAAAGTTCGGCCTGTTCCGCATGTGAGCACCGGCATGGACCCGATCGCCCACTTCACCCGCCAAGCGCGTTACCACGTCTGGGCCACGCACCGCTTGCTGGACGCCGTTTCCCGTCTGAACGATGAAGAGTACCGGCGCGATGTGGGCCTGTTCTTCAAGAGCATCCACGGCACGCTCAACCACCTGCTGGTGGGCGAGCACCTGCTCTGGTACGCACGATTCTCCAAGGGCGCGTCGCCGCTGCTGGCTTTGAACGCCGAGATCGAACCCGACCGCGAACGCCTGGGTCAGGCGCTCAAAGGCGGCGCCGCCAACTGGGAGCATCTGATCGCCAGCTGGCCCGCCGAGCGCTTTGATGGCCAGCTGGACTACCGGACCATGAAGGGCGTGCCGCAGTCGCTGCCGTTTGCGGCCACGCTGGCGCACGTGTTCAACCACGCCACCCACCACCGCGGCCAGATCACCGCCGCGCTCACCGCCCTGGGTCAACCCGGTCCCGAGCTGGACTGGGTGTACCACCTGCAACTGGAAGCCCAGAAGCCATGAACAAAGCCCTGACCATTGCGGTGCAAGACCGCATCGCCCGCATCACGCTCAGCCGCCCCGAGGTGCGCAACGCCTTCAACGACGAAGTGATCCAGCAGCTCAAGACCGCGTTTGAAGCCGTGGGCACACGCGACGACGTGCGCGCCGTGGTGCTGGCCGCCGAGGGCCCGACCTTCTGCGCCGGGGCCGACCTCAACTGGATGCGCCGCATGGCCGACTACACGCGCGACGAAAACGTGGCCGATGCGGGCCAGCTCGCCGCAATGCTCCAGGCCATCTACGAATGCCCCAAGCCCACCATCGCGGCCGTGCAGGGCGACGTGTTCGCCGGCGGCATGGGTCTGGTGGCGGCCTGCGACATGGCCGTCAGTGTGGACACCGCCACCTACTGCCTGAGCGAGGTCAAGCTGGGCCTGATCCCCGCGACCATCAGTCCCTACGTGATCCGCGCCATGGGCGCGCGCGCCTCGCACCGCTACTTCCTCACGGCCGAGCGCTTCAGCGCGCAGGAGGCGCACCGCATCGGCTTCGTGCACGAGCTGGTGAGCGCCGACGCGCTGGACGCCAAGGTCAACGAACTGGCCCAGGCACTCGTGAGCGCCAGCCCGGCCGCCGTGAAAGCCTGCAAGCGGCTGGTGCAGGACGTGGCCAAGCGAGCCATTGACGACGCACTGATCGCCGCCACGGTGCAGGGCATTGCCGACATCCGCGCGAGCGAACAAGGTCGCGAAGGCGTGCAATCTTTTCTGCAGAAGCGCAAGCCCGCGTGGCTGGCGGGCTAGCCGGTTTCTTCTCTCAAGGAGAACACCATGGACGCACTCTGGACCACCCTCGTCAACTGGCTGCACGGCATCGGTCTGCACCTGGGCACCGGCGTGGTCCATGAGGTCGGTGGCCAGGTGGCCGAGGGCGTGAGTGCCGCCGCCAGCCAGCTCGACATGCCCAGCCTGCTGGCGCTGGCCGCCGCGCTCGGCTGGGTCAGCGGCTTCCGGCTGTACGCGGTGGTGTTCCTGGTCGGTGCTTCGGGCGCGCTGGGCTGGATGCCATTGCCCGAAGGTTTGCAGGTGCTGCAGCACCCCGCCATGCTCATCACCAGCGGCGCACTGCTGTTCGTGGAATTTTTCGCCGACAAGATCCCCGGCCTCGACTCGCTGTGGGACATGGTCAACAGCGTGATCCGCATCCCCGCGGGTGCCGCGCTGGCGGCGGGCGCGCTGGGTGCCGACGGCGCCACCATGGCCCTGGTGGGCGCGCTGCTCGGCGGCACGCTCGCGGCCAGCAGCCAGGCCGCCAAGACCACCACGCGCGCGGCCATCAACAGCTCGCCCGAGCCGTTCTCCAACATCGCCATGAGCCTGGTCGAAGACGGCCTGGTGGTCGGCGCGGTCTGGCTGGCCACCCACCACCCGCTGGTGTTCGGCGTGCTGCTGGTCATCACCGTGGTGCTGATGTGGATCGTCACCTGGATGCTGTTCAAGTTCCTGCGCGCGGTGTTCCGCCGGGCGCAATCCCTGTTTTCTTCTGCTACCGCTTAGGACCCCTCATGTTCAACAAGATCCTGATTGCCAACCGAGGTGAAATCGCCTGCCGAGTCGCCGCCACCGCCCGCCGCATGGGCGTGCGCACCGTGGCCGTGTACTCCGATGCCGACGCCAGCGCCAAACACGTGGCGGCCTGCGACGAGGCGGTGCACATCGGCGGCAGTGCGCCGAAAGACAGCTACCTGCAGTGGCAGCGCATCCTGGATGCGGCCAAGGCCACGGGCGCCCAGGCCATCCACCCGGGCTACGGTTTCCTGAGCGAAAACGAGGCCTTTGCCAACGCCTGCGCCGAGGCCGGTCTGGTGTTCATCGGACCGCCCGCGAGCGCCATCCAGGCCATGGGCCTGAAGGCCGAGTCCAAGCGCCTGATGGAAAGCGCCGGCGTGCCGCTGGTGCCGGGCTACCACGGCGCCGACCAGGACCCGCACATGCTGCAGCACGAGGCCGACCGCATCGGTTACCCGGTGCTGATCAAGGCCAGCGCCGGCGGCGGTGGCAAGGGCATGCGTGCGGTCGAGAAGGCCGAAGACTTTGCTGCTGCGCTCGCTTCGTGCAAACGTGAGGCCATCAACAGCTTCGGCAGCGACGCTGTGCTGGTTGAAAAATACGCGCAGCGTCCGCGCCACATCGAGATCCAGGTGTTCGGCGACACGCACGGCAACTGCGTCTACCTGTTCGAGCGCGACTGCTCGGTGCAGCGGCGTCACCAGAAAGTGCTGGAAGAGGCGCCCGCGCCCGGCATGACGCCCGAGCTGCGCCAGCAGATGGGCCTGGCCGCCGTGGCCGCGGCGCGCGCCGTGAACTATGTGGGCGCCGGCACGGTGGAGTTCATCGTCGAGCAGCCGCCCGAAGGTGGCATGCGTTTCTATTTCATGGAGATGAACACGCGCCTGCAGGTGGAACACCCGGTGACCGAAGCGATCACGGGGCTTGATCTTGTTGAATGGCAGCTGCGCGTCGCCAGCGGCGAGCCGCTGCCGCTGACGCAGGAGCAACTGCATATCGACGGCCACGCCATCGAGGCGCGCATCTGCGCCGAAACGCCCGACAACCAGTTCCTGCCCGCCACCGGCCGGCTCGACGTCTACCGCAAGCCCGCCTGCACCAGCTTCGAACGCGGCGCGGTGCGCGTGGACGACGGCGTGCGCGAGGGCGACGCGATCAGCCCGTTCTACGACTCCATGGTCGCCAAGCTGATCGTGCACGGCCGCACCCGCGCCGAGGCACTGGCCCGGCTCGACGCTGCGCTGGCTGAAACGCGCATCGTCGGCCTGTCGACCAACGTGCAGTTCCTGCGCCACGTGGTCGCCAGCCCCTCGTTTGCGCAGGCGAATCTGGACACGGCGCTGATCCCGCGCGAAGCGGGCGTGCTGTTCAACCAGGACAAGGTCGGCCTGAACCTGGCCGTTGCCGCCGCCGTGGCGCAGACCCTGCTGGCCGAGCGCGCGAGCGAAGGCAAAGACCCGTTCTCGCGCCGCGACGGCTGGCGCCCGCACGGCCTGACCGTGCGCCGCTTCGACTTCGAATACCTGGGCGAGGCCATGCAGGCCAGCCTGACCTACCTGCACGACGGCGCGTTGCAACTGGCGTTCCATGAAACCAGTGGCCTGCTTGAGTTGGATGCGCTGCCGGCGGAGAACGGCACGCTGATGGACCTGCGCTTCATGGGCCAGCGCCAGACGGTGCAGACCTGGCAGCGCGAAGAGATCGTGCACATCTTCTGTGCCCTGGGCGCCACCCAGATCACCGAGCTCGACGCACTCGCCCACGCCGGTGAAGCCGCTCACGACGTTGGCCGTCTCACCGCGCCCATGCCGGGCAAGGTGGTGTCGTTCGCCGTGAAGGCCGGCGACGCGGTGAAGAAGGGCCAGCCGCTGGCGGTGATGGAGGCCATGAAGATGGAACACACCATCGCCGCGCCGGCCGATGGCACCGTGGCCGAGCTGCTCTACGCGCCGGGTGACCAGGTGGCCGAGGGCGCGGAGCTGCTGAAGATCCAGACCGCCTGACCACAACAACGGGCCTGTGTTGCAAGGCGGTGCGGACCCGCATCCACCGTCCGACCTGAGCCTGTCGATGGGCCTTGAGCGAACGGGCCTCCCAGCCAACGGGCTATTCGTCTTGCCATAAGCTCGCCGCATGAACATCACTTTCTGCTGCACCGACACCAAGGCACAACCCTGGCTGGACGGCCTGCGCGCGGCGTTTCCCGAAGCGTCCGTCGAGGTCTGGGAACCCGGCGCGCCACAGGCCGACCACGCCGTGGTCTGGGCGCCGCCGCAACAGTTCCTGGATCAACAGCAGGCGCTCAAGGGCCTGTTCAACATCGGCGCGGGTGTGGACGCGCTGCTCAAGCTGCGCCTGCCGCCCGGCGTGAAAGTCGTGCGTCTTGACGACGCGGGCATGTCGGTGCAGATGGCCGAATACGTGTGCCACGCGGTCATCCGCCACTTCCGCGAATTCGATGGCTACGAGGCCGACGTGAAGGCCGGCAAATGGTCGTACCGCAAGCCGTGTGATCGCCAGGACTTTTCCATCGGTGTGATGGGCCTGGGCGTGCTCGGCGAGCGCGTGGCCAAAGCGCTGCGGGTGTTCGAGTTTCCGGTGCACGGCTGGAGCCGCAGCCCCAAGGCCATCGAGGGCGTGCTCACCCACAGCGGAGAGGCCGGGTTCGATACCTTCCTCTCAAACTGCCGCGTGCTGGTGAACCTGCTGCCGCTCACGCCCGACACGCGGGACATCCTCAACCGCGACACACTCGGACGCCTGAAGCCCGGCGCTTACCTCATCAACGTGGCGCGTGGCGCGCACCTGGTCGAGGCCGACCTGCTCGCCCTGCTGGAGAGCGGCCACATGGCCGGCGCCACGCTGGACGTGTTCCGCACCGAACCATTGCCCGCTGACCACCCGTTCTGGAACCACCCCAAGATCACCGTCACGCCCCACACCTCGGCGCGCACGCTGCGCGACGAAAGCATCGCCCAGATCGCGGGCAAGATCCGCGCGCTGGAGCGTGGGGAGCCGGTGGCGGGTGTGGTCGATCCGGTCAGGGGCTACTGACCCGGCACAATCACCAGATGTCCGCAAAAGAAGCACAGGCGAGGATCAAGATCAACAAGCTGCTCGAAGCAGCAGGCTGGCGCTTTTTTGATGACCCCAAGGGTCGGGCCAACGTGGTGTTGGAACCCAACGTCCAGCTCACCCAGGCGCAGGTCGATGCCATGGGCAACGACTTCGAAACCAGCAGCAAGGGCTTCATCGACTTCCTGTTGCTCGACGAACAAGGCTTTCCCCTCGTGGTGCTCGAAGCCAAGGCCGAGAGCAAGAACCCGCTCATCGGCAAAGAGCAGGCCCGCAAATACGCGAAGTCGCAAAACTGCCGCTTCGTCATCTTGAGCAACGGCAACCTGCACTACCTGTGGGACCTGCGCCAGGGCAATCCGCAGCTCATCACCGCCTTCCCCGCGCCCGATGCCATCAAGGGCTACACCCGCTTCCAGCCCGAGCCCGCGCGCCTGATCGCGGAGGACGTGGCGGCCGACTACATTGCCCGCACGCAAATGCCCGCGTACGACGCCGAGGCCGGCTGGAAAGACGAAGCCCAGCGTCCCGACTTCGTGCAAAAGCAGCGCCTGCGCTTCATGCGCGCCTACCAGCAGCGTGCGGCCCAGGCCATCCAGCTCGCGGTGAAAGGCGGCGCTTCGCGCTTCCTGTTTGAAATGGCCACCGGCACCGGCAAGACGCTCACTGCCGCCGCCGTCATCAAGCTCTTCTTGCGCACCGGCAACGCCCGCCGCGTGCTCTTTCTGGTGGACCGGCTGGAGCTGGAAGACCAGGCCAACAAGGCCTTCGTCTTCCTGCTCAAGAACGACTACAAGTCCACCATCTACAAGGAAAACCGCGACGACTGGCGCAAGGCCGAAATCGTCGTCACCACCGTACAGAGCTTGCTCTACGGCAACAAGTACAAGCAGTTCGCCCCCACCGACTTCGACCTCGTCATCTCCGACGAAGCGCACCGCTCCATCGGTGGCAACGCACGCGCCGTGTTCGAGTATTTCGTGGGCTACAAGCTTGGCCTCACCGCCACGCCCAAGGACTACATCAAGCAGTTCAACCTCGCCAAGCCCACAAGCAAAGACCCGCGCGAGGCAGAGCGCCGCCTGCTGCTCGACACCTACCGCACCTTCGGCTGCGAATCCGGCGAACCCACCTTCCGCTACTCCCTGCTCGATGGCGTTCGGGAAGGCTTCCTCATCAACCCGCTGGTGGTCGATGCGCGCACCGAAGTCACGACCCAGTTGCTGTCTGACGAGGGCTACGCCGCCGTCGTGGTGAGCGACACCGAGCAGGGCGAACAAACGTCCGAACAGCGTTTCAAGCAAAAGAGTTTCGAGAAGAAGTTCTTTTCAAAACCCACCAACGAGCTGTTCTGCAAGACCCTGCTGCAGCACGGCCTGCGCGACCCCATCAGCGCCGAGTTCGGCAAGACCATCGTCTTCGCCGTCAGCCAGGCCCACGCCGCCAAGCTCACGCAAATCCTCAACGAGCAGGCCGACGCGATGTTCCCGGGGCGCTACCAGTCCGACTTCGCCGTCCAGGTCACGTCCAGCATCCCGGACGCGCAGCAGTTCACCATCAACTTCACCAACAACAACCTGCTCGGTTCCGCCAACGGCTTGCCCACTTACAAGACCAGCAAGGCTCGCGTGTGTGTGACTGTGGGCATGATGACCACCGGCTACGACTGCCCCGACCTGCTCAACCTCGCGCTCATGCGCCCGGTGTTTTCGCCGTCCGAGTTCGTGCAGATCAAAGGACGCGGCACACGCAAGCACGACTTCCGCGAGCAACTGCAAGACGAAGCGCTCAAAAACCAGGTCAGCGCGCCGCACAAGGCCGCCTACAAGCTGTTCGATTTCTTCGCCACCTGCGAATACTTCGAAGAGACGTTCAACTACGACGAGGTGCTCAAGCTGCCGCGCGTCACAGCCGGCAAGCCTGACACAGGCGGTGGTACGGGAACGGGTGGTGAAGGAGGCGATACGGGAGGGGGCGGTGACACCGGCGACGGCCACTACCACCACACCGGCGCCGACGCCATCACTGCGCAGGAAGAAACCCAGATCGGCTTCCAGGGCATGAGGGTGGACCGCATGTTCTTCGAGAAATTCGAAGACACCGTCAAGGCCGACCCCGTGGTGGCGAAGCAGGTGAGCGATGGGCAATGGGATCAGGCCATCGACTACATCTCGACCGAGCTGTTCGACAAACCAAACGAGTACTTCAACCTCGACAAACTCCGCCGCGCTGCCGGGGTGGACCGCCGCCTCGGCCTGCGCGAGATCCTGGAAAAAGCCTTTGGCTTCATCACCGGCTTCAAGAGCAAAGACGAACTGCTCGAAGAAGAGTTCGAGAAATTCCTGCTCGACCAGCAAAACGCCACCGGTTTTCACGCCGATTCCACCGCCAGCGCCGTGCAGGCCATGAAGTACTACTTCAAGGCTTACGCCACGGATCACAACCTGCGGCAAATCATCGAGACCAAGACGCTGACCTCACTCAACGTCTATCCGTCGTTCGGCATGAGCGACTTCAAAGCCGTTCCGCCCGCCTGGCGCACCCGCATACCCGAGTACGTCAAAGACTACGTGCCGCTCAATCAGTTCATGTAGGCCGGTCCGTCCCGCCTGAAACACAAAACGCATCCAAGGCGGCTTCAATCGTAGCCAATATGGATACAATCGAAGCCTGAACAGCTACACCCTCCCGCCATGTTGACCGACCTGCTCCTGGGCGATTACCGCAAAAAGCTGCTGAGCCAGCTGCTGCTGCACCCCGATGCGGATTACCACGTGCGCGAACTCGCCCGCCTCACCGGCACCTCCCCCGGCAGCCTGCACAAAGAGCTGGCCCGCTTGGCCGCTGCCGGGTTGTTGCTGCGCAAAGAGCAGGGCAACCAGGTGCGTTACCAGGCCAACCGCCAATGCCCCGTGTTCCCCGAGCTGGCCAGCCTGCTGCGCAAGACCACCGGCGCGGCCGAGCTGCTGGCCCAGGCGCTGGCGCCGCTGCAGCCCGCGCTGGCCCTCATCTTCGGCTCGGTCGCCCGCGGCACCGAAACTGCCGCCAGCGATGTGGACCTGCTCGTGGTCACCGAGCGCGGTTTCGGCGAGGTGGTGCGCGCGCTGCATGGCGCGCAAACCACGCTGGGCCGCGAGATCAACCCCGTCGTCTACACCCCGGCCGAGCTGCAAGGCCACGTGGCCGAGCAAGACCCGTTTGTCATGAACCTGCTCGCCGGCCCCCACATTTTTCTGAACGGAACCCCCGATGACATTAGCCAACTTATTGGCCATCCAGCGCCTGCAAGCGTTTAACGCTTCGCCGCAGGGTGTGCAGCGCCTGCTGGCCGCCGCCGCCCGCAACCTGTCCGACGCGCAGCTGCAAGCCCTGAGCGCTGAAAACCGTTTCGATGCCGCCTACAAGTGCATCCTGCAATGCGCCATGCTCGGCCTATGGGCGCAGGGCTACCGCACCCCCACCAGCCAGCCCGGCCACCACCAGACCACGCTGCAGTGCCTGCCGCTCACCATGGGCCTGCCTAACGACGTGATCATCGTGCTCGACGCCCTGCGCAAGCAGCGCAACCAGAACGACTACGAAGGTGACCCGGTGAGCGCCGCCGTGGTCACCGAATGCATCACCCAGGCCACCGGCCTGCTGGCCCACACCCGCCAGTTCCTGCAAACCCAGTTCCCAGCCTTGCTGAAGTAAAGCGCCCATGCTCGACGCCACCACCAAGAAGCGCATTGACGACTGCCGCGACATCCTCGTCGGCAAAGTGCCCGACCCGAAATCCCAGGTCGAGCAGATCACCATCGCGCTCATCTACAAGTTCATGGACGACATGGACGCCGAGGCCGAAGAGCTGGGCGGCCAGCGCAGCTTCTTCACCGGCGAATACGCACGCTTCGGCTGGGCCCAGCTCATGGCGCCGGGCATGGGCGGCTTTGAGGTGCTGGCGCTCTACAGCGCCGCCGTCCAGAGCATGCGGCTAAACCCCGGCGTGCCCGAGCTGTTTCGCGACATCTTCAAAAACGCCTACCTGCCCTACCGCGACCCCGAAACGCTCAAGAGCTTTCTGAAGGAAATCAACGGCTTCAGCTACGACCACTCTGAGCGCCTGGGCGATGCCTTCGAGTATTTGCTGAGCGTCCTGGGCAGCCAGGGCGACGCGGGCCAGTTCCGCACGCCGCGCCACATCATCGACTTCATGGTCGCCGTGCTCGACCCTCAGAAGAACGACACGATTCTGGACCCGGCCTGCGGCACCGCCGGCTTCCTGATCTCGGCGTGGAAACACATCCTCCAGGCCAACACCACACCCGGTGCCAAGACCCCGGGCGACCGCCTCACGCCCGACGAACGCGCCCGTCTGGCCGGCAGCATCAAGGGCTACGACATCTCGCCCGACATGGTGCGCCTGAGCCTGGTCAACCTGTATTTGCACGGCTTCGCCGACCCGCACATCGTCGAGTACGACACCCTGACGCAAGACGACAAGTGGAACGAGCTGGCCGACGTGATCCTGGCCAACCCACCGTTCATGAGCCCCAAGGGCGGCATCAAACCGCACAAGCGCTTTTCGGTGCAAGCCACCCGCAGCGAAGTGCTGTTTGTCGACTACATGGCCGAGCACCTCACGGCCACCGGCCGCGCCGCCATCGTGGTGCCCGAGGGCATCATCTTCCAGTGCGGCACCGCCTACAAAGCCCTGCGCAAGATGCTGGTGGAGAGCAGCCTGGTGGCCGTGGTCAGCCTGCCGGCTGGCGTGTTCAACCCCTACAGCGGCGTCAAAACCAGCATCCTCTTTCTGGACAAACGTGTTCACAAGCAGACCGACAGCGTGCTGTTTGTGAAGGTGGGCAACGATGGCTTCAACCTCGGTGCCCAGCGGCGGGCGGTGGCGAACAGCGACTTGCCGGAAGCGGCGCGCTTGCTGCGCAGCTGGATCACGGCACCTCAGGCGTTTGAGGGGGATGAGGTGATGGCGCAGGCGGTGGCGCGTTGCCGGATTGGCGAGGGTGGGGGCTTCAATTTGAGTGGCGAGCGCTACCTGACAGCGGTGAGTTTTGTGAATCACCAGTGGCCCAATATTTCCTTAGGAGAGATCGGTTACTTGCAGCGCGGATTGACCTACAGCTCGGCAGAACTGGGGAGTAAAGGAAATGGTGTTCCGTTTTACAACTTGAAATCAATCAAGAAGGCAGAATCGTCGCAAAACACCGACTTTAAATACTTCAAGGGAATAGTAAAAGAAAAGCATTTTGTGGCTTGCGAAGATATTCTTATTGCATTAACTGATTTAACCCCGACGTCCGATTTAATTGGTTCTCCAAAAATAGTTACCGATTCAATTGAGGCAGCGTACTCGGCAGACTTAGGGAAGCTGGTCTTAAAGACCGAAATAGTTGCTCCTAGGTTTTTATATCGGCTGTTGCGCTCCGACCGCTATCGAACCTACATAGTCACGTACTCGCATGGGGCCAACGTTAAACATTTGCAGTCGGACGGCTTCTATGGCTTCAAAATTCCGCTTCCTCCGATCGAAGTTCAGCAGCAAATCGTGGCCGAAATCGAGGGCTACCAAAAAGTCATCGACGGTGCTCGGCAGGTGCTTGATGAATATAAGGTTCAAATCACCATCGATCCCGACTGGAACAAGTTGCGAGTGGACGACCTGTGTGTCTTGGTCAGAGGCAGTTCGCCACGACCACAGGGCGACCCCCAATTTTTTGGCGGCCCGGTGCCTCGTTTGATGGTGGCAGACATCACACGCGACGGCATGCGCGTAACGCCAGCCATTGACACACTGACAGAAGAAGGTGCCAAAAAGAGCCGCCCCATGCTGGCGGGGAGCGTGGTGATGGCGGTGAGTGGCAACCCGGGGCTCCCGGCCATCCTGCAGGTTGACGCATGCATTCATGACGGATTCGTGGGCTTCCGTGATCTGGACAGTCAGCAGCTGCTGCCCGAGTATTTCTATTACGTCTTGCTGGCGAACAAGGAAACCAACAAGTCGCAGTCGGTGGGCGCAGTGTTCATGAACCTGACCACCGATCAGATTCGTGAATTCCTGATTCCCGTGCCCGACCTCGCCACCCAGCGCGCCATCGTTGCCGAGATCGAAGCCGAGCAGGCTCTGGTCAACGCCAACCGCGAACTCATCCGCCGCATGGAAGCCAAGATCAAAGCCGCCATCGACCGCGTGTGGGGGAGCGAAGCCCCGAGCGCCGTAGCAGATCCCGCGCCCACTGCCGCCGACACCGAAACCCCCGAATCACAAACCGCCGAGGTGATGCCATGAGCGCCCTGAACAACTTGCCTTCCCGTGTCCGCCTCATCGACGTCGGCCCGCGCGACGGCCTGCAGAACGAAAAGCAGCCGGTGCCCGCCACCGTGAAGATCGAGCTGGTGCACCGCCTGCAGGCCGCCGGCCTGAAAGAGATCGAGGTCACCAGCTACGTGAGCCCCAAGTGGGTGCCGCAGATGGCCGACAACCACGAGGTGATGGCGGGCATCACGCGCCAGGCCGGCGTGCGCTATTCGGTGCTCACGCCCAACCTCAAAGGTTTCGAGGCTGCGCTGGCCGACAAGCCCGACGAGATCGTGGTGTTCGGCGCCGCCAGCGAGGCCTTCAGCCAGAAGAACATCAACTGCTCCATCGCCGAAAGCATCGAACGCTTTGCGCCCGTGGTCGCCGCGGCCAAAGATGCCGGCATAGCGGTGCGCGGAGCCATGAGCTGCACGGTGGGCTGCCCCTACGAAGGCGAGATTCCGCCCGAGCGTGTGGACTATCTCGCGGGGCTGATGAAAGGCATCGGCGTCGAACGTGTGGACGTGGCCGACACCATCGGCGTGGGCACGCCGCGCAAGGTGCAGGCCGCCATCGAGGCGACCCTCAAACACTTCCACATCGATCACGTTTCCGGTCACTTCCACGACACCTACGGCCAGGCCCTGTCCAATACGCTCGCTGCGCTGGAGCTGGGCGTCTGGAACTTCCAGTCCTCCGTGGCCGGCCTCGGCGGCTGCCCCTACGCCAAGGGCGCGACCGGCAATGTGGCGACCGAAGACGTGGTCTACCTGCTGCACGGCATGGGCATTCAGACCGGCATCGACCTGGATGCGCTGGTGGATGCGGGCCAGTTCATCAGCGAACACCTGAACCGCCCGAGCGGCTCGCGCGTGGCGCGCGCGTTGCTCGCGAAACGCCAGGGCTGAACACCATGGATCTCAACATCTGGCTCGCGTTCTTCGCCGCCTCCTGGGTGATCGCGATTTCACCGGGCTCGGGCGCGGTACTGTCCATGAGCCATGGTCTGGCCTACGGCGTGCGCCACACCAGCGCCACCATCGCCGGCCTGCAGCTGGGGCTGTCGGTGATCCTGCTGATCGCCGGGGTGGGCGTGGGCGCGCTGCTGCTCGCCTCGGCCACCGCGTTCACCGTGGTCAAGGTGCTGGGCGCGGGCTACCTGATCTGGCTGGGTGTGAAGCAGTGGCGCTCGCCGGTGCATGCGGCCCATGCCCACCAGCAGGCCGCCGACGGCGTCGCTGGCCTGAAGCCCGGGCTGCCCACGGTGCGCCAGCGGGTGCTGACCGGCTTCATGACCAACGTGACCAACCCCAAGGGCATCGTGTTCATGGTGGCCGTGCTGCCGCAGTTCATCGACCCGTTGCGTCCGCTGTGGTTGCAGCTGCTGATCCTGCTGGTGACCTCGATCTCGGTCGATCTGGTGGTGATGCACGGCTACGCCTTCCTGGCCTCCCGCGCGCAGCGCTGGCTGGCCACCGCGAAGGCGCGCCGCGCGCAGAACCGCGTGTTCGGCGGCGTGCTGGTGGCCATGGGTGCGAGCCTGATGCTGGTGAAACGGGCCGCCTGATGGTGGCAGGTACCATTCCCGCCCATGACTGACGACACCCTGAATTCTGTGGAGCTGCCGCCCGGCGTGCAGCGTGTCATGGCCGCGCTGGCTGAACGCGGCCACCCGCACACGCCCGTGATGCTGAGCGATGCCGCGCGCACCGCGCAGCAGGCGGCGGACGCCCTGGGTGTGGCCCTGGGCCAGATCGCCAAGAGCATCATCTTCCGGCGCAAGAGCGATGACGTGGCGGTGCTCGTCATCACCTCGGGCGACCTGCGTGTGGACGAAAAGAAGGTGCAGGCCATCGTCTGCGCCGAGGGCGGCAAGCTCGGCCGTGCCGACGCCGATTTCGTCAAGAGCAAGACCGGCTTCTCCATCGGCGGCGTGTCGCCGCTGGCGCACGCCACGCCGCCGGTGACGCTGATCGACGATCAGCTGTTCCGTTTTGCCGAAATCTGGGCTGCGGCGGGCCACCCGCACGGCGTGTTCCGCCTCAGCCCGCATGAACTGCAAAGCCTGACCGCCGCACCCGTGCACGATGTCACCGCGCCGCTGGCGCCTCTCTCATGAATGCGCCCCTGATCAACCTGCGCGACGCGCGCGAACGCCACCCTGGCCCCGGCGTGCCCTCGCCCTGTGTGTCCATCTGCGAACTGGACGAACGCAGCAGCAGCTGCAAAGGCTGTTACCGGACCCTGCCCGAAATCGCCACCTGGAGCGCATTGGCGGATGCGGAAAAGCTGGTGATCTGGGAACGCATCGAGGCGCGCCAGAGCGCCTGACCCGAGAGGACCCCATGAGCGTTGACACCCTGCACGACATCACGTTCTGGTACGACCCGATCTCGCCCTACGCCTACCTCGCGTTCGAGCGCCTGCCCGAAGCGCTGATGGGACTGAGCGTGCGCGTGCGCTACAAGCCGGTGCTGTTCGCGGCCTTGCTCAAGGCCAATGGCCAGCTCGGGCCGGCGGAGATTCCTTCCAAGCGCGACTGGACCTACCGCCAGGTGGGCTGGCTGGCGCACCAGCACGGCGTGACGCTCGACCTGCCAGCCGCCCACCCGTTCAACCCGCTGGCGCTGCTGCGCCTGGGACTGGCCACCGCAACCGATGACCTGCCTGGCGAGACCAACCGCTATGTGACCGAGCAGCTGTTCCACCATGTCTGGCAGGGCGGGCACGACGCGGTGGCGCCGGATCGCCTGGCCGCGCTGCAGACCCTGCTGCAGGACCACATGGCCCAGCGCGAGAAGCCCTGGCACGCACCCGACAGCGAGGTGGTGAAACAGCGCCTGCGCAGCAACACCGGCGCCGCGCTGGCGCTCGGCCTGTTCGGCGTGCCGGCACTGGAGACCGCTGGCCGTGTGTTCTGGGGGCAGGATGCGCTGCCCATGCTGCGGGCCCAGCTGGAGGGTGATCCCTGGTTCGATTCCGGTGCCTGGGAGGCCGCAGCGGCGCTGCCTGTGGGCGTGCGTCGCGGGGGCTGACGCCCGGGTCGTTGACGGGCCTCAAGCCGGGGGGCGCGCGATGACGACTAAGATGGTGTGCACCCGTCGCGGCCGGGATCCTGAAACGGACCTCAGGCTGGAACTGAAACACTTTCACCCACAAGGAGATATGGCATGTTCAAAAAAATTCTGGTCCCTACCGATGGCTCGACCCTGGCGCAGAGCGCAGCCACCACCGCCGCCCAGCTCGCCAAGAGCCAGGGCGCGCAGGTCGTGGGCGTGTATGTGATCGACCCGTTTCCCTACATCGGCATCGGTGATGCGTCCGCCGTCGGTTTGCAGGCCTACATGGCCGAAGCCCGCAGCGCCGCCGGGCAAGCGCTGGAGGCGCTGGGCAAGGTCTGCAAGGAAGAAGGCGTGCCTTTCGCGGGGGACACCATCGAGCGCAACGTGGTCTACGAAGGCGTGATCGAAACCGCAAAAGCCGAAGGCTGCGACCTGATCGTCATGGCCTCACACGGCCGCCAGGGCGTCAAGGCACTGATCCTGGGCAGCGTGGCGCAGAAGGTGCTCACGCACGCCAGCATGCCGGTGCTGATCGTGAAGGGCTGAAGGAAACACCCCCGCCGCGCTTCGCGCGACGGCGGCACTGGCCGTCCGGCAAAGCCGGCCCGGCGGTGCCCTGGGTTGCCCCCTTTTCAAGGGGGCGGCGACGCAGGGGCTATCGTCTGAACTTCCCCGCTGCATCGACGATCGACAGGTCGGCAAAATCGAGGCCGGTGTGGTTGTCCGGTCCGTAGCTCACGCTCAGTCCGCCGATGTTGAAGTTCTGCAGGCCCTCCAGCGCATCCCGCAGGCTGCCGGATGTCGGGTTGGGCCCGGCGCGTCGCAGGCCTTCGACCAGCACCTTGGCGGCTGCAAAGCCTTCGATCATCGCGGGCGACACGCCTTCCATGCCCCTGGCCTTGGCCAGCGTTTGCGCCTCCCGGATCAGGGGGTAGGCCAGCGAGCGTTCATTGGGAAATACCTGGGTCACGATCACGCCGTGTGCGTGTTCACCCAGCAGCTTGATGAACCCTTCTGAGGCGTTGTTGGACAGGGTGACGATCTGTGCCCTTGAGCCGGCGGCGCGGATCGCCCTGACCGCGTTGGCGGTGTTGCCGGCCGAGCCGATCACCATCACGGCCTGGGCTTTCTGCTGGGTCACTTGCTGGCCCAGCGCGGCAAACTCGGGTTTGTCGCGTGGAAACTTCTCCAGCAGCAGCGGTTTCTGCCCGACCTTCTCAAAACCTTTCTGCGCCCCGGCGGCCGAATCCGCGCCAAACGAATCGTCGGTCTGCAGCACCGCGATGCGCGTCATGCCGATGCTGGCCAGGTGTTCGATGGCCTTGGCCGCTTCGCGCTGGTAGGTGGCGCGCACGTTGAACACCCAGGGGTTGACGGGGGTGTGCAGCGCCATGGCGCCTGTGCTGGGGCCCACCAGCGGCAGCTTGTGCTCGGCCAGCAGCGGCAGCAGGGCCTGGGCGTGCGGTGTGCCGCGGTTCAGAAACAGCGCCAGCACCTTCTGTTGGGTGATCAGTTCGCGGGCCACCTCGACCGTGCGCTTGGGGTCGAACTGGTCGTCCACCGAAATCAGCTCGATCTTCTGGCCGTTCACGCCGCCGCGCGCGTTCACCGCGTCCAGGTAGAGCCTGGCGCCTTCGGTGTTCTCTTTCACGCCGGCCGCCACCGAACCGGTGAAGCCCGAGGGCTGACCGATGCGCAGCTGGGCCCAGGCGGGCATGGCGAGGGTGGTGAGGGCCGTCAGGCAGACGGTGACCAGAGCCAGGCGGTGCCCTGGGCGGGTGGGTGTCATGTGTTTGTCTCCAAGGATGGCGCCAGTCTAGGCGCGGCGCCGTCGCGGGAAATTGTGGAAATGACGTAGCCGCGCACGGCGCGGGCCTTGCGCTCCTAGAATGTTTGCCTCCCCACCGGAAGCCCCCTCATGTCTGATGCGCACCCGCTCCTGAACCCCTCGTCCCCGTCCGAACCCGCGGACGCTGCGCCGGCAGACAGCCCGGCGCACACCGAGACCGGGCTGATCCGCATCCGCGGCGCGCGCCAGCACAACCTCAAGAACATCGATCTCGACATCCGCACCGGTGAACTCACGGTGGTCACCGGGCCCAGCGGTTCGGGCAAGTCCAGCCTGGTGTTCGACACGCTCTTTGCCGAGGGCCAGCGCCGCTACGTGGAGACCTTCAGCGCCTACGCGCGCCAGTTCCTCGACCGCATGGACAAGCCGGCGGTGGACCGGGTGGATGGCGTGCCGCCCGCCATCGCCATCGACCAGACCAACCCGGTGCGCAGCTCGCGCTCGACCGTGGGCACGATGACCGAGCTGAACGACCACCTGAAGCTCCTGTTCGCGCGCGGCGCCGACCTGTTCGACCGCGAGACCGCGCTGCCGGTGCGGCACGATTCGCCGGAGTCGATCTGCGCCGAGCTGCAGAAGCGTTGTGTGGCGTTGAACGATCCCAGGCTGGTGGTGACCTTCCCGGTCGAGCTTCCGGCCAGCACGACCCCCGAGGAGATCGAACAATGGCTCTCGGCCAGCGGTTACACGCGGGTGCAGGCCGAGCGCATCGTGCAGCGTGCCGCACCGGCGCCCGATGCGAAAGCGGCGAAAACCACCAAGGTCAAAGCCACCAAGAGCACCGCGGCCAGCGAAGCTGTGAAGGTGCTCGACGTGGTGGCCGACCGCTTCCGCATCGGCACCGCCGAGCAGGCCCGTGTGATGGAGGCCATCGAAGCCGGCCTCAAGCGCGGCAGCGGCAAGCTGATGGTCTATGTGTTGGGTGAAGACGGTTCAGAGCCTGTCATCTGGCGGTTCTCGACCGGCCTGCACTGCCCCGAGAGCGACATCCGCTACACCGACCCCACGCCCTCGATGTTCTCGTTCAACTCGGCCGTGGGCGCCTGCGAGGCCTGCCGCGGCTTCGGCCGTGTGATTGGGGTGGACTACGGCCTGGTGATCCCGAACGACAAGCTCACACTGCGCAACGGCGCGATCAAGGTGTTCCAGACCCCCGCCTGGAAAGAGGCGCAGGACGACCTGATGCGCCACGCTGAAAGCGCGGGCATCCCGCGCGACACACCCTGGAGCAAGCTCACGCCCGAGCAGCAGCACTGGGTCAGGGCCGGATCGCCGAACTGGAACGGCAAGTGGAACCAGCACTGGTTCGGCATCGCGCGTTTCTTCGAGTACCTGGAGAGCAAAGCCTACAAGATGCACATCCGCGTGCTCTTGTCCAAGTACCGCAGCTACACCGAATGCCCGAGCTGCGGCGGCGCGCGCCTGAAGACCGACAGCCTGCTCTGGCGCATCGGCACCAAGGCCCAGGCCGACGCGGTGCTGCCGCCCGAGAAACGGTATCTGCCGAAGGGCGTGAAGTGGTCGCGTGCGCAGCTGGAGGCTTTGCCCGGCCTGTGTCTGCACGACCTGATGCTGCTGCCGCTGGACAAGCTGCGGGTGTTCTTTGCGGCGCTGGACAAGACGCTGGTACCGGCGGGTTCGGACCTTGCGGGCGCCGGTCAGGCGCAGGCGGTGCGTCTGCTGTTCGAAGAGATCAACACCCGCGTCCGCTACCTCTGCGAGGTCGGCATCGGCTACCTCACGCTCGACCGCCAGAGCCGCACCCTCAGCGGCGGCGAGGTGCAGCGCATCAACCTCACGACCGCGCTCGGCACCTCGCTGGTCAACACGCTCTTCGTGCTCGACGAGCCCAGCATCGGCCTGCACCCGCGCGACATGGCGCGCATCAACGACGCCATGCTGCGCCTGCGCGACGCCGGCAACACCCTCGTGGTGGTCGAACACGACCCGGCCGTGATGCTGGCGGCCGACCGCCTGATCGACATGGGCCCCGGCCCGGGCGAGCGCGGCGGACAGATCGTGTTCGACGGCACGCCCGAGCAGATTCGCAGTGCCGACACGCTCACCGGTGCCTACCTTGGTGCCCGCAAGACCATCGGCATGGGCTTCAAGCGCATGGTGACCGACAGCACACCGCGGCTGATCCTCGAAGGCGCGCGCGAGCACAACCTGCAGAACGTCTCGGTCGAGTTCCCGCTGCAACGCCTGGTGGTGGTCACCGGCGTCTCGGGCTCGGGCAAGTCCAGCCTGATCCAGGACGTGCTCGCGCCCGCGCTGCTGCGCCACTTCGGCAAGTCCACCGACAGCCCGGGCGCACACGACCGCCTGCTCGGTGCCGACTTCCTGAGTGAAGTGGTGTTCGTGGATCAATCGCCCATCGGCAAGACCGCGCGCTCCAACCCGGTGAGTTACGTCGGTGCCTGGGACGCGGTGCGCGCGCTGTTCGCCGACGCGCCGCTCTCGCGCCAGCGCAGCTACACCGCGAGCAAGTTCAGCTTCAACAGCGGCGACGGGCGCTGCCCCACCTGTGGCGGCTCCGGCTTCGAGCACGTGGAGATGCAGTTCCTGAGCGACGTGTATTTGCGCTGCCCGGATTGCGATGGCAAACGCTACCGGCCCGAGATTCTGGAGGTGAAGATTGAACGCGGTGCCCGCTGGTTCAGCGTGGCCGACGTGCTGAACCTCACCGTGAGCGAAGCCGCCGCCTTGTTCGTCGGCGATCGCGAAGTCATCCGTGCGCTGCAGCCCATCGTGGACGTGGGGCTGGAGTACGTGAAACTGGGCCAGCCGGTGCCGACCCTGTCGGGTGGCGAGGCGCAGCGCCTGAAGCTCGCGGGTTTCCTGGCCGAAGCCGCCAAGAGCGCGAGCGCCAGCCGCCAGCCGATCTCGCGCAAGGGCACGCTGTTCCTGTTCGACGAGCCCACCACCGGCCTGCACTTCGACGACATCGCCAAGCTCATGCGCAGCCTGCGCAAGCTGCTCGAAGCCGGGCATTCGCTGGTCGTGATCGAACACAACCTCGACGTGATCCGCGCCGCCGACTGGCTGATCGATCTTGGCCCCGAAGGCGGCGCGGGCGGTGGTCTGGTGGTGGCCGAGGGGCCGCCCGAAGACCTGCGACAACACCCCACCAGCCACACCGCCAAAGCCCTGCGCGACTACGCCGAGTCCATGGGCGAGGTGCACGCGGTGCACGAAGGCCGGCTGGTCGACTACCTGAAGCAGCCGCAGCGCCAACGCGCCTCGGCCGCGCGCGCCGAGGGTCACAGCAACGCCATCCGCATCGTCAACGCCAAGGAACACAACCTCAAGAACCTGAGCGTGGACATTCCGCGCGGCCAGTTCAACGTGATCTCCGGCGTGAGCGGTTCGGGCAAGTCCACGCTGGCCTTTGACATCCTTTTCAACGAAGGCCAGCGGCGCTACCTCGAATCGCTCAACGCCTATGCGCGCAGCATCGTGCAGCCCGCGGGCCGGCCCGAGGTGGACGCGGTCTACGGCATCCCGCCCACGGTGGCGATCGAACAGCGCCTCAGCCGCGGCGGCCGCAAAAGCACGGTGGGCACCACCACCGAGGTCTGGCACTTCCTGCGCCTGCTCTACGTGAAGCTCGGCACGCAGCACTGCGTGCACGATGGCGCGGCCGTGATGCCGCAGAGCCCCGAGAGCATCGCCGCCGCCATCCTCACGCGCTACGCCGGCCAACACATCGGCCTGCTCGCGCCGCTGGTGGTCAACCGCAAGGGTGTCTACACCGAGCTGGCCGACTGGGCGCGCCCGCGTGGCCACACGCACCTGCGCGTGGACGGCGAGTTCCTGCCCACGAGCGGTTTCCCGCGCATCGACCGCTTCAAGGAACACACCATCGAACTGCCGGTGGCCGACGGTGTGGTGGACCCGGCCAACGAGGCCTGGCTGCGCAGCCAGCTCGGCAAGGCGCTGGAGATCGGCAAGGGCCAGGTGCATGTGCTGCACCAGATGGAGGGCCTGGCAGAGGCCATGGCCGAAGGCATCACCACCGTGGGCCTCGGCAAACTGGAAGTCTTTTCAACCAACCGCGCCTGCCCGGTCTGCGCCACCAGCTACCCCGAGCTGGACCCGCGCCTGTTTTCGTACAACAGCAAACACGGCTGGTGCCCCGACTGCGTGGGCACGGGCCTGGCGCTTTCGCGCGAGCAGCGCAAGGCGCTGGACGATTCGGTGCGCGACGACAACGAGCGCGGTCGCGAGCAGAGCTTTGCCGAGCCCGAGGTGGAAGACCTGGCCGACCGGCCTTGCCCGGGTTGCGAAGGCACCCGTCTCAATGCGCAGGCCCGCGCGGTGAAGTTTGGCGGTGTGGGCATCACCGACGTGGCCCGTCTGTCGGTGAATGAAGTCCGCTCTTGGGTGCAGGGCTTGCTGAAAGTGGCCGTGCTGACGAGCCGCGAGGCCGACATCGCGCGCGACCTGCTGCCGGAGATTGAAAGCCGCCTCGCCTTCCTCGAAGAGGTGGGGCTGAATTACCTCACGCTCGACCGCGGCGCCCCCACGCTCAGCGGCGGCGAAGCGCAGCGCATCCGCCTCGCAGCGCAGCTCGGCAGCAACCTGCAGGGCGTGTGTTACGTGCTCGACGAGCCGACCATCGGCCTGCACGCTCGCGACAACGCCATCCTGCTCAACGCGCTGCACAAGCTCGGCGAGATGGGCAACACGCTGGTGGTGGTGGAACACGACGAAGACACCATCCGCCGCGCCGACCACATCATCGACATCGGCCCGAGTGCGGGCAAACGCGGAGGTCGTGTGGTGGCGCAAGGGTCGGTGGCCGACCTGTCGGCCAACGCCGAATCTGTGACCGGGCGCTACCTGCTGCACGCGATGAAACATCCGCTGCAGCTGCGGCGAGCCGTGGATTCGGCGGCTCCCGCACTCGAAGTCCGTGGCGCCAAGCTGCACAACCTGCAGAACCTCACCGTCGCCGTCCCCCTGCAACGCCTGGTCGTGGTCACCGGCGTCAGCGGCTCCGGCAAGTCCACCTTCGCGCGCGACGTGCTGCTCACCAACGCGGCGACTGCCGTGTCCCAGCGCAGCACCTTCGCCGGCCGCACCAGCTGGGACGCGGGCGAGCGCCCCACCTGGACCGGCTGCGACAAGCTGCTCGGCTCCGAGGTGGTGGACCGCGTGCTCGAAGTCGACCAGACCCCCATCGGCAAAACGCCCCGCAGCTGCCCGGCCACCTACATCGGTTTCTGGGACACGGTGCGCAAGCTCTTTGCCGACACGCTCGAAGCCAAGGCCCGTGGTTACGGCCCGGGTCGCTTCAGCTTCAACACCGGCGAAGGCCGCTGCCCGGGCTGTGAAGGGCAGGGCCTGCGCACCATCGAGATGAGCTTCCTGCCCGACGTGAAAGTGCCCTGCGAGGTCTGCCACGGCGCGCGCTTCAACCCCGAGACCCTGGCCGTCACCTGGAAGGGCAAGAGCATCGGTGACGTGCTGCAGATGGAGGTGGACGAAGCGGTCGAATTCTTCGCCGCCATGCCCAGCATCAGCCACCCGCTGCAGCTGCTGAAAGACGTGGGCCTGGGTTATCTCACGCTGGGCCAGCCCAGCCCCACGCTGAGCGGTGGCGAAGCCCAGCGCATCAAGCTCGTGACCGAACTCAGCAAGGTGCGCGACGACATCGGCCGCCGTGGCCAGAAGGCGCCGCACACGCTCTAC
The DNA here is from genome assembly GCF_057654755.1 of Hydrogenophaga sp. L76. Taxonomy (NCBI): domain Bacteria; kingdom Pseudomonadati; phylum Pseudomonadota; class Betaproteobacteria; order Burkholderiales; family Comamonadaceae; genus Hydrogenophaga; species Hydrogenophaga sp. L76. The sequence goes on along the minus strand of NZ_CM172807.1, from coordinate 2,513,414 downwards.
GTGCTCGACGAACCCACGGTCGGCCTGCACATGGCCGACGTAGAAAAGCTCATCCGCGTGCTGCACCGGCTGGTGGACGGTGGCCACAGCGTGATCGTGATCGAACACGACCTGGACGTGATGGCCGAAGCCGACTGGATCATCGACCTCGGGCCCGAAGGCGGCGGCGGCGGTGGCCGCGTGGTGGCCGAAGCCCCACCCGACGAGGTGGTGCGGCTGGGCACGCACACGGGCAGGGTGCTGGGGCCAGTGTTGGCGCGGGCGTGAATCTTTCCTTGGCCGATACGCCAGTTAAAGAAACGCGCGTTTCTTTGACCAGCGATCACCCCCCACCCGACGCCACCGTCCCTGGCAGCTTGTAAGCCTGCAAATTGTGGTTCGGCGACTCCGGGTACAAAAACACCAAGGTACCCGACGGGATCAGGACGGACAAGTGCTGATTGCGCAGGTGTTTCAGCTCTTTGCCCAAGAGCTTCGCCAACGTTTCCCCCCTGAGCGGGTGCCACCCGCACAGGTCGCAAATCATCTTCCAGGGGCAGCTTGCCCTGTTCCGGGTGTGGGTCTGGCCGCTCCCCACCTTGCTGACCTGAGCACTCACCCGGGATGTTTTCCTGGGTCTGCGCGCGGCCGGGTTGGGCGCGGTGCCAGCCTTCGTGCTCGCGCTGCTGGCGCTTTACCCGCTCAACACCTGGCGCGACGCGCCGCTGTTTCCCACGCTGGTTTCAGCGCTCAAGGACCTGGCGGGCAAGATGCCTTTGCCGCCCGGTGCCTCGGGCCGACATTGGTGCCGCCGACGGGTTGCCGTTTTGCCAGCGCTGGAGCCGTCCGACGGACACCACCAGAGCGGCGGCTTCCCGGTTCAGGCCCAGGCCATCCAGGCCAGCGCCAGTGCCAGCACCGAAAAACCCCAGAGCAGCAGGCGCGTGCGCACGCGCAGCGCCTCCACGGCGGTGACCAGGCGCGCGTTCTGTTCGGCCAGTTCGGCCACGGTCTGGGTCAGCTGTTCCTGCGCCTGGGCCTGATGATGAATCTGCTGCTGCGCCACGATCAGGCGGTTGGTCAGCTCCCCCAGGCTCGGTGTTTCACCCGCCGGCATCTCGATGACCTCGACGGCCGGTGGCGTCGCCGGGGTCTGAGCGCGCTGTCGTTCGAGCAACTTGCGCGCGGCGCTGAGCACCTTGGGCGCATGTTCGATCACGTCGCCCCAGGGGATGACTTTCAGGGCAACCAGCCAGGGGATGGCCATGGATTTCCTTTCAGGGACGATTTCAGGAAGCAGTCGGCTGGTTTGAGCTTACCCGTGTTGACCGGTTCACCGGATGTTGCGCCGCATCAAGTCCCGCACCGCGGGCGGGCGTAACATGGTCGCTTGCGCATATTTTCATGAATGGAGTCGTCATGGACTGGACGGGCTGGATCGAGCGTTTTGGTGAACCGGGTGTGCTGGCGGTCTGTGGCCTGCTCACCGGGCTGGCCTTCGGCTTCTTTGCGCAACGCTCCAGGTTCTGCCTGCGCGCGGCCGTGATCGAGTTCTGGCACGGCAAGTTCGGCGACAAGCTCGCGGTCTGGTTGCTGGCCTTTTCCACCGCCGTGGTGGCCGTGCAGTTGTTCGTGGTCTCGGGGCTGCTCGACGTGAGCACCGCGCGCCAGCTGTCGTCCCGCGGCAGCCTGTCCGGTGCGCTCATCGGTGGACTGATCTTTGGTGTCGGCATGGTCATGACGCGCGGCTGCGCCAGCCGCCTGCTGGTGCTCTCGGCCAACGGCAACCTGCGGGCGCTGCTCTCGGGACTGATCTTTGCCGTGACGGCGCAGGCTTCGCTCAGTGGCGTGTTGTCGCCCTGGCGCGAAACCATCGCCGGCTGGTGGACGGTGGACGGTGGCCCCGCGCGCAGCCTGCTGGCGGTGGTGGGCGTCGGCCCGATGGACGGGCTGGCTTTCGCCGCGGTGTGGCTGGTGACGGCGCTGTTTTTTGCCTACTACAGCGGCTGGGGTTTCTGGAAGTGGGCTGGCGGCATCGGCACTGGTCTGGCCGTGGCGCTGGCCTGGCTGGCCACCTACCAGGTGCTCGCGCATTCGTTCGAGCCGGTGCAGGTCCAGGGCATGACCTTCAGTGGCCCCTCGGCCGAATGGCTGATGCGCGTGCTGAGCAACCCGAACGACCCCTGGAACTTCGACCTCGGCCTGATGCCGGGCGTGTTCCTGGGCTCGCTGATCGGTGCGCTGGTGGGGCGCGACTGGAAGCTCGAAGGTTTCGGCGGCGGTTACACCATGCCGCGCTACATCATCGGTGCCGTCCTGATGGGTTTTGGCTCCATGCTGGCCGGTGGTTGCGCCGTGGGCGCGGGCATGACGGGCGGCGCGATCTTCGCCGTCACGGCCTGGGTGACGCTCGTGGGCATGTGGGTGGGCGGCGGTGTGGCCGACCGTGTGTTCGACGGGGCGCACAAGCCGGCACCCGCACCGGCACCTTCGCCCGAGCCGGCTCCCTTGGCGGCCAGCGCTCCGACGGCAGCGCCCTGAACAGAGCCTAACCGCGGCCGGTGCGGTGCAGCAGCCACCAGCCCGGCCCGGCCACCGCCAGCAGCAGCGCCGGAAAGCCCAGCGCCGGTGCCCAGTCCAGCATGGCCGCACCCAGCGCGGGCGCCAGCACGCCGCCCAGGGTGTACGACAGCACCAGCACGGCGGTGCTGTTGACCAGGGTGATGCCTTCTTCGCGCGAGCCGATGTCGATCATCGCCAGCGTGTAGAGGCTGCCGCCGGCGCCGCCCCATGAAAACGCCACCGCCGCCGCCAGCCAGGGCGTGCCCGCGACAAAAGGGATCAGCGCCGTGGCAGCCAGCGTGACGAGCGCGCACCAACGCATGAGCGCGAGGCGGGCGCTGCGCGGGTCACCCCAGCGGGGGAGGGCGCCCAAGCGGTCGGCCAGCAGCCCGGCGGGCAGCATCATGAGCGCGCTGCCCAGGCCACTGGCCGAGACCAGCAAGGCCGCCGCCGTCACGCCCAGCCCCAGACTCAGGCCGTACAGCGGCAGGATGGATGTGAGCCCACTTTCGAAGAAACCACCGACGAAACCCACCGTCATGATCAGCGGGTGCGCGCGCAGCGCGTGCCACACGCCTTGCAGGCCCACACGGGCGCTGTGGGCATCCGTGGCGCCCGGCAGCCTCGGGATCAACAGGCTCCACAGCAGGCCGAGGGTCATGCTGGCAAGCACGATCCACAGCGCCACCGGGCTCTGCGCGCCCACGGTGGCGAGCAGCGCGGGTCCGATGACGAAGGTGGTGCCCACCATGGTTTCAAACAGGCCCACCAGGCGCCCGCGCCGCTGCGGTGGCGCGAACTCGGCCACCACCGCCTCGGCCAGCACCCAGCGCAGGCCCGACGCCGCGCCGGCGACGAACTCGAACACAAACCAGGCGGGCAGCCAGCGGGTGAACAGGAACCCGGTCGTGCTGAGCACCGGCACCAGCGCCGCCAGCCACAGCGTGGGGCGCCGCCCCAGCCGCTGCGTGATCGCCGAGGCAAACGGCGTGATGGCGAACACGCCCACCCAGCCCGTGGCCGCCAGCAGGCCCGCCAGCGCGTTGGACACACCGTCGCCCTTGAGGCGCAACAGCAGCAGCGGCATGAGCATGAAGTAGCCCACCAGCTCAAAGAAGGTGGAGCCAAAGATGGCCACCAGGCCGAGGCGGGCCTGCGAGGGGGGTGATGCGGGCAGGGCCAGGCCGCCGTGGCCGGGCGGCAGCGGGTGTCCGCTCATCGGGCAGGCTCCGCCCTTCGGGCTGCGCTGCGAGTCCCTTTCGGAACGGCCGGACGGGGGCTCATGCGGTCCTTCCCTTGCGGCCAGCCAGCAGGGCCTGCACCACCTCGGCAAAGCCGGCACCACGCTCGCTCCGGGTCACATAGCGCGGGCGGTGGTCGAGCCGGTCCCAGAACCGCGCCACGTTGGCCACGCCCACGCTGTGCGGGAAGTGGCCGAACATGACCGCGTCGTTGGTCGAGTCGCCGACGTAGACCCAGTGCTCGGGCTCGGCGTCCAGATTCCGGCCGAGCTGTTCGCGCACCACCCAGCGCGCGCCCGCCAGTTTGTCGTGTTCGCCGATCCAGCCATTGACGTGGATGGAACTCACCGTGGCATGCAGGCCGCCCGCCTGCATCAGGCGCACCACCTGCGCGATGGTCGCACCGTCCAGCTGCGCGAACTCGCTGTGGTCGATGGCGATGTCGGTCTCGCGCCCAGGGCTGTCCTGCGACAGGCGGGTCTGCGGCAGCTCGCTCAGGATGCGCTGCGCCACCGCCTGCAGGCGTTCGAAGTTGGTTTGCCGTGTTGCTGTGTCCTGCAGGTAGGTCTTGTGCAGCGTGCCGCCCGGGTCGCGTGACAGCGCGACAGCGCCGTTTTCCGCCACGATGGCGTTCACCGGCCAGTCCAGCGCAAAGGCTTCGCTCCAGCCTGCGGGCCTGCCGGTGATGGCGAACACCGGCAGGCCCGCTGCGCGCAGGGCTTGCAGGGCGGCCAGCGCGTCCGGCGTGATCGCCCCCCCGGTGGTGAGGGTGTCGTCGATGTCGGTGAGCACACCGTGGATGTGGCTGCGCGCGGCCGCCGGCCAGTCGGAAAGGGTGAGATGAGGCATAAAGGCTGAAGAGTTTCGCAGATGCGCAAAAAGCCCGTCTGCGGTAGAATCATGTGATCCGAGGAGCGTTGCAGCGCACCCCTGACCACCGGTCAGCGCGGGGCGTGAGGCTCGGAAATCCATGCAACGACGCTCATCCACTGAACGTGCGATGGGCTTTTTTTTGCCCCCGCGTCCAGTGGTTATTGCCAACCTCATCTGGAGCGAACCATGAACGCACGCATTCCCAACGCCGTCAACGCCGACTGCGTCATCACCGACATCGGCCTGGCCGACTGGGGCCGCAAGGAAATCCGCATCGCCGAGACCGAGATGCCCGGCCTGATGGCCATCCGCGAAGAGTTCGCACCCAAGCAGGCGCTCAAGGGCGCGCGCATCACCGGCTCGCTGCACATGACCATCCAGACGGCCGTGCTGATCGAGACCCTGCAAGCGCTGGGCGCCGAAGTGCGCTGGGCGTCGTGCAACATCTTCTCCACGCAGGACCACGCCGCCGCCGCGATCGCCGCCGCCGGCACGCCGGTGTTCGCCGTCAAGGGCGAGACCCTGACCGACTACTGGGACTACACCCACCGCATCTTCGACTTCGGCCCCAAGGGCAGCGAAGGCGAAGGCCCGAACATGATCCTGGACGACGGCGGCGACGCCACGCTGCTGATGCACCTGGGCAAGCAGGCCGAGAAGGACCAGAGCGTGCTGGCCAACCCCGGCAGCGAAGAAGAGCGCATCCTGTTCGCCGCCATCAAGGCCAAGCTGGCCGAAGACAGCACCTGGTACAGCCGCAAGAGCGCCCAGATCATCGGTGTGACCGAAGAAACCACCACGGGTGTGCACCGCCTGAAGGAAATGTCGGTCAAGGGCAGTCTGATGTTCCGCGCCATCAACGTGAACGACTCGGTGACCAAGAGCAAGTTCGACAACCTCTATGGCTGCCGCGAGAGCCTGGTGGACGGCATCAAGCGCGCCACCGACGTGATGATCGCCGGCAAGGTCGCCTGCGTGGCCGGTTACGGCGACGTGGGCAAGGGCTCGGCACAGGCCCTGCGCGCCCTGAGCGCCCAGGTGTGGGTGACCGAGATCGACCCCATCAACGCCCTGCAGGCTGCGATGGAAGGCTACAAGGTCGTGACCATGGAGTACGCCGCCGACAAGGCCGACATCTTCGTGACCACCACCGGCAACCGCGACGTGATCACCTTCGACCATATGGCCGCCATGAAGGACCAGGCCATCGTCTGCAACATCGGCCACTTCGACAACGAGATCCAGGTCGCCCAGCTGGAAGAGAAGTGCCAGTGGGAAGAGATCAAGCCCCAGGTGGACCATGTGATCTTCCCGGACGGCAAGAAGATCATCCTGCTGGCCAAGGGCCGCCTGGTGAACCTGGGCTGCGGCACCGGCCACCCGAGCTTCGTGATGTCGTCTTCGTTTGCCAACCAGACGATTGCGCAGATCGAGCTGTTCACGCACAGCGACTTCTACGAAAACGGCAAGGTCTACGTGCTGCCCAAGCACCTGGACGAGAAGGTCGCCCGTCTGCACCTGAAGAAGGTCGGCGCGATGCTGAGCGAGCTGAGCGACGAGCAGGCGGCGTACATCGGTGTGCCGAAGCAAGGTCCGTACAAGCCGGACTCTTACCGCTATTGATCGCCGATGCGCGCTGACCAGTTGCTCGTCGAGCGAGGGTTGGCTGCTTCGCGCTCGCAGGCCCAGCGGCTGATCGCTGCCGGGGTGCGCTGGCGGGTGCCCGGTGGCGACTGGAAGGCCGTGAGCAAAAACGGCGACGAGCTGCGTGAGGCGGTGGAGCTGGAGCTGCTGGACACGGCGGAGTCGCGTTTCGTGTCGCGCGGCGGGCTCAAGCTCGACGGCGCGCTGGCGCACTGCGGGATGGACGTGACCGGCCAACGCTGCCTCGACGTGGGGCAGAGCAGCGGTGGTTTCACCGACTGCCTGCTGCAACGCGGCGCCACCCAGGTGGTGGGCCTGGACGTGGGGCAGGGTCAGTTGCACCCGAAGCTGCGCAGCGATGCGCGGGTGGTCTGCATCGAAAAGTGCAACGCCCGTGAACTCACGGCGCAGCAACTGGCGCAAGCCGGTGGTGAGGCCGCTTCAGCGCCGTTCGACCTGATCGTGGGCGACCTGTCGTTCATCTCGCAGACCCTGGTCTGGCCGGCCATCGTGCCGCTGTTGAAAGACGGCGGCGACTTGCTGATGCTGGTCAAGCCGCAGTTCGAACTGCAGCCGGGCCAGATCGGCAAGGGCGGCCTGGTGAAGGACGTTGCGAGCTATGCGGTCGTGCGCGAGCGCATCGCGCTGGCCTGCGTGGACAACGGCTTGACGCTGTTGGACTATTTTGAAAGTGCCATCACCGGTGGTGACGGCAACCGCGAATTTTTCGTCTGGGCGAAGCGGGCGGCCTGAAGCCGTCCCGTGGACCCGACGCTCGACAAGGAATCACCATGGCGTTGCCAGTGAGTTTTGAATTCTTCCCGCCCAAGACGCCCGAAGGCGCCGAGAAACTGCGCGCCGTGCGCCAGCAGCTGTATGGGCAGAAGCCCGAATTCTGCTCGGTCACCTACGGCGCCGGCGGCTCCACGCAGCAGGGCACCTTCGACACCGTGGGCGCCATCCTGGCCGAGGGGGTGGCCGCCGCCTCGCACTTCTCCTGCATCGGTGCCACCCAGGCCAGCGTGCGCGAGCAGCTGGTTACGCTCAAGGCCATGGGTGTCAGGCGCCTGGTGGCGCTGCGCGGCGACCTGCCCAGCGGTTATGGCATCGGCGGCGAGTTCCACTATGCGAGCGACCTCGTGGCGTTCATCCGCGCCGAGACCGGGCGCGACTTTCACATCGAGGTGGCTGCCTACCCCGAAGTGCACCCGCAGGCGAAGTCGCCCGAGTCCGACCTGCAGGCCTTCGTCACCAAGGTGCGCGCCGGCGCCGACTCGGCCATCACGCAATACTTCTACAACAGCGACGCCTACTTCCGCTTCGTGGACGAGGCGCACAAGCTCGGGGTCGACGTGCCGGTGGTGCCGGGCATCATGCCGATCACCAGCTCCACCCAGCTGATGCGCTTTTCCGACGCCTGCGGCGCCGAGATCCCGCGCTGGATCCGTCTGCGCCTGCAGGCTTACGGTGACGACACCGCTTCCATCAAGGCCTTTGGCCTGGACGTGGTCACCGACCTGTGTGACCAGCTGCGCAACGCCGGTGTGCCAGCTTTGCACTTCTACACCATGAACCAGAGCGTGGCGACGCTGGAGATCGTGAAGCGTCTTGAGCTGGGTTAAGGTCGGAGGCTGGCCCGGAATGCAGAGAGGAAACACCATGCCCCACACCTGGAAACACCCCGCAGTTCGCCGGCATCTGGCGCCTGTCCTGCTGGCCGCGCTGCTGACCGCTTGCGCCGTGCCTGCGCCCGTGCAGCGGGATGCTCCAGTTGGTCAGCAGGCGGATACCGCATTCAGCGCCGAACCCGCGCAAGCGGTGGGTCGGGCGGGAATCCCACTGACGCCCTCGGCGGCACTTGAAATGCCCCCGCCTGACGTCAGTGAGAGCCCTTCGTCGGACGGTCCGCTCGCGGCACCATCGGTTCCGGACAAGCTGATCGACAAAGGGATGGCGTCCTGGTACGGGAAACGTTTCCACGGCCGGCGCACGGCCAGCGGTGAACGCTACGACATGCACACTTTCACGGCGGCGCACAAGACCCTGCCGTTCGGCACCAAGGTGCGGGTGCGCAGCATGCACACCGGCAAGGAAGTGGTGGTGCGCATCAACGACCGGGGGCCCTACACACACAAGCGCATCATCGATCTCAGCCAGGCCGCGATCACCGCCCTGGGTGTGCGCCACCGCGGGGTGAGCGTGGTGGAGCTGCTGAGAGAATGAGCGCGAGCGATCGCAACAACCCATCCAGGAGACCCGCCACATGAAAATCGAAACCATCGCCGTGCACGGCGGTTACACCCCCGACCCCACCACCAAGGCGGTGGCGGTGCCGATCTACCAGACCGTGGCCTACGCGTTCGACGACACGCAGCACGGCGCCGATCTGTTCGACCTCAAGGTCGCCGGCAACATCTACAGCCGCATCATGAACCCGACCAATGGCGTGCTCGAAGCGCGCCTGGCGGCGCTCGAAGGCGGCATCGGTGCGCTGGCCATGGCCTCGGGCATGGCGGCCATCACGGCCGCGATCCAGACCATTGCCGAAACCGGCGACAACATCGTCTCGGCCTCCACGCTCTACGGTGGCACCTACAACCTGTTCGCCCACACCTTCCCGCAGCAGGGCATCACCGTGCGTTTCGCCGACCCGCGCGACCCGACCGCGTTCGCCGCGCTGATCGACGAGCGCACCAAGGCGGTCTACTGCGAATCGGTGGGCAACCCGCTGGGCAACGTGACCGACATCGGCGCGCTCGCCGCCGTAGCACATGCGGCGGGTGTGCCACTGATCGTGGACAACACGGTCTCCAGCCCCTACCTGTGCCGCCCGTTTGAACACGGTGCCGACATCGTGGTGCATTCGCTGACCAAATACCTCGGCGGCCACGGCACCACCATCGGCGGCGCCATCGTCGACAGCGGCAAGTTCCCCTGGGCCCAACACAAAGCCCGCTTCAAGCGCCTGAACGAGCCCGACGTGAGTTACCACGGCGTGGTCTACACCGAAGCGCTGGGCGCTGCCGCCTACATCGGCCGCGCCCGCGTGGTGCCGCTGCGCAACATGGGTGCGGCGCTCTCGCCCATGAACGCGTTCCAGATCCTGCAGGGCATCGAGACCCTGGCGTTGCGCATGGACCGCATCTGCGACAACGCGGTCAAGGTGGCGACGCACCTGCAGAACCACCCCAAGGTGGACTGGGTGAACTACGCTGGCCTGCCCGACCACAAGGACCACGCGCTGGTGCAGAAATACATGGACGGCAAGGCGTCCGGCATCATCAGCTTCGGCCTGAAGTCCAGCGATGCGATCGCAGCCGGCGCGCGTTTCCAGGACGCACTGATGCTGTTCACGCGCCTGGTGAACATCGGCGACGCCAAGTCGCTCGCCTGCCACCCGGCCACCACCACGCACCGCCAGCTCAACCCCGACGAAATGAAGAAAGCCGGCGTGAGCCCCGAGATGGTTCGCCTGTCGATCGGCATCGAGCACATCGACGACCTGATCGCCGATCTGGAGCAGGCGCTAGAAAAGGTGTGAAGGTCCAGGCGTGATGAACACGCTGCGCAAGACCTTGCTCTGGCCGCTCTGGGGGCTGGCCTTGTTGTACCTGGCGGGCTGCGCCGCCATGTTCACCTGGCAACGTGCGCTGCTGTACCACCCGCAGCCGGCTCGGCTGGCGGTGGCATCGCTCACGCTGCTGGTGGACGGCGCAGCGTTGCAGGTCAGCGTGCAGGCCCGGCCGGGTGCGCCGGCGGTCCTGTACTTCGGCGGCAATGCCGAAGATGTGTCGGGCACTCTGCCGCATCTCGCGCGCCTGTTCCCGGACCATGCGCTGTATTTGATGCACTACCGGGGCTACGGGCAGAGCACGGGAAATCCCAGCGAGACCGTTTTGCACGCCGATGCCCGCGCGCTCTACCAGCACGTGCGGCGGGAACACGCCGAGATCAAGCTGATCGGGCGCAGCCTGGGCAGCGGCGTGGCCGTGCGCCTGGCCAGTGAACAGCCCGTGGCCCGCCTGGCTCTGGTCACGCCCTACGACAGCATCGAGAACGTGGCGGTCGAACACTACCCGTGGTGGCCCGTGCGCTGGCTGATCCGGGACCGTTTTGACTCGGCGGCCGTGGCCGGGCGCATCAACGCACCCACCACGCTCATCGCCGCCGAACACGACACGTTGATACGGCCCGAGCGCACGGCGCAACTCGCCATGCATTTCAAGCCGGGTGTGGCGCGTTCGGTCATGGTGCCGGGCGCCGACCACAACGGCATCGGCGCCCAACCGGTCTACGAGCGGGCGCTGGTGGAGGCGCTTGCTGCGGATTGATCTGAATCAATTCGTATGCATTTCCGGGCTCGCACCGCTTCTGTGCACGGTGCCGCTTGATCTTCCGCAAGTGGGTGCCCTGCGGGGTCTTCTGTAATGCCTGCCGGGAATGTTCCCGTGTCAAGGACTGAAGGAAGACCATGAAGAAGCACATCGTTGCCGTTGCCGCACTCTGTTTGCTGGGCTCGGGCGCCGCACTGGCGCAGGATTTCAAGGCGGGTGACCTGCTGGTCCGTGCCCGCGCCGTCCACCTGGACAGCGCCAACAAGGACAGCACGGGCCTGGATCTCGCGGTCAACGACAAGTGGCTGCCCGAAGTGGATTTCACCTATTTCCTGAGCCCGAACCTGGCTGCCGAACTGATTCTCACCGTGCCCCAGAAACACACGCTGACCGCCGGCGGCGTCCCCATCGGCAGCCTGAAGCACCTGCCACCCACCTTGACGGTGCAGTACCACTTCACGGACTTCGGGGCCTTCAAGCCGTATGTGGGCGCGGGTCTGAACTACACCCGCTTCAGCTCGGTGAACCTGCCCGCTGGCGTGGACATCAAGCGCAACAGCTTCGGTCTGGCGCTGCAGGCGGGCATGGACTTTCGCCTGACGGACACGATGTACCTGAACGTCGATGTGAAGAAGGTCCAGATCGCCACCAAGGTGAGCGCGGGCGGCACCGAGATCGGCAAGCTGAAGGTGGACCCGCTGTTGCTGGGTGTCGGTGTGGGCTGGAAGTTCTGATCTCTGCCCGGTTCACCTGGGTCCGGGCCCGGCGCGTCCATCGACCGGGCTTTTTTTGCCCGGCGAATTTCAGCGTTCGTCGTAGCTCACCACCAGCCGGTCTGTTGTCGGCCGCGCCTGGCAGCTCAGCACAAAGCCTTTGTCGGTTTCCCAGGGTTCGAGCGTGAAGTTCTTGTCCATGGTGACAGCGCCTTCCACCACCTTGGCGCGGCAGGTGCAGCACACCCCACCGCGGCACGACCAGGGCAGGTCCAGCCCGGCGTTGAGCGCCACGTCCAGCACGTGTTCGTCCTTGCCCATGCGCAACTGGTGCGGCTTGCCGTCGAGCACCACGGTCAGCGCCACTTCGCCATCGGTGCGGACCGCCGGGTGGCCGAGCACCGCGGCCTGGCGCTGATCGGCGGGCAGGGCTTCCAGCGTCGGTGAGGTGAAACGTTCGGTGTGCACGCGGTCGGGCCGCACGCCGGCTTCCAGCAGCGCCTGCTGCGTAGCTTCGATCATGGCGTCAGGACCGCAGATGAACACCTCGTCCATGCTGCCCACCGGCAGCAGCGCGGCGATGATGGCGCGCACCTTGTCGCCGTCGATGCGACCTTCGAGCAGCGGCACTTCCTGCGCCTGGCGCGAGAGCACGTGTATCAGCGTGAGGCGGCTGGGGTAGCGGTCCTTCAGGTCCTGCAAAGCTTCGTTGAACATCACGCTGGCCATGCGTCGGTTACCGAAGACCAGGGTGAATTTGCTGTCGGCCGATTCCTCCAGCGTGCTGGCCATGATGGACAGGATGGGCGTGATGCCCGAACCGGCCGCGAAGCCCACACGGTGCAGGGCGCGCGGCTTGTGGATGGTGAAGCGGCCGTCGGGTGGCATCACGCGCAGCGCGTCTCCGGCCTTCAACTCGGTGGCGGCCCAGTTCGAGAACACACCGCCTTCGACCGGGCGGATGCCCAGCGTGAGTTCGCCCTGCTGCGTGAGCAGGCTGCGCGGGCTGCTGATGGAGTAGCTGCGCCGCACATCCTGCCCGCCGATGGTGGTGCGCAAGGTGAGGAACTGGCCCGGCTCGAAGGCAAATGTGTCGCGCAGCTCCGGCGGAATGCGCAGTGAAACCGCCACCGATCCGGCGGCCTCGGGGTGGATGCGCGAGACGGTGAGGTCGTGGAAGCGGGGGACGGCGTGGCTCATGGTGTCAGTACGGCTTGAAGTAGTCGAAGGGTTCCAGGCAGTCCAGGCAGCGGTACAAGGCTTTGCAGGCGGTCGAACCGAAGGGCGAGGTTTCTGTGGTGTTGTGCGAGCCGCACTGGGGGCAGGGCACTGCGGTGTGCCGGACTGCGTGCCGGCTGAACTTCACCACGCCGGCGGGCGTGTCGGCATGGCTGCCACACTGCGGTGGCGCGATGCCGTAGGCGCGCAGCTTCTCGCGCGCGACCTCGCTCATCCAGTCGGTCGTCCAGGCCGGCGAGAGCTGCGTGATGACGCGACCGGGCAGCCCGGCGGCGCTCAGGGCCGCGTGGATGTCGTCCTCGATCTGGCCCATGGCCGGGCAGCCGCTGTAGGTGGGCGTGATGACCACTTCCGGCACGCCGTCGGCCCCCTCGCGCACGTCGCGCAGGATGCCCAGCTCGCGCAGGCTGATGACCGGAATCTCCGGGTCGGCCAGGTGCGCCAGCGCCTCGGTGATGGCCTGCAGCGAAGCGTGGGTGACCACATCCATGGTGTTCACCAGACCGCGGTCGGGTGCGCCCGCGCCAGGCTCTGCATCTCGGCCAGCAGGAAGCCCAGGTGCTCTGAGTGCACGCCCACATGGCCTTGGGCCACATAGCCCGCGTGCGGCTGGTCGTGACGCGTGAGCGTGGCTTCGGCCAGGGTGTCGTTCACCAGTGCGTTCCAGTGATCGCGCAGCGTTCGCACGTCCACGCCACTGCCGTCGGCTGCGGCGGCCTGTTCGGCGGGGGAAGGCTGCCAGAAGGCTTCGCAATACGGCAGCAGGTGATCCAGCGCGGCCTGCGCGCGGCGTTTCGATTCGTCGGTGCCGTCGCCCAAACGCACCAGCCAGTCGCCCGCGTGGCGCAGGTGGTAGCTCACCTCCTTGAGCGACTTGGCGGCGATGGCGGCGAGCTGCGGGTCTTTTGATGCCTGCAACCGGTCCCACACCAGCACCATGAGCGCGCTGACGAGGAAGTTGCGCGCGATGGTCACGGCGTAGTCGCGCTCGCTCACCGCATAGCCCACCAGCGGGCCGTGGTGCGGCAGCTCCATCAGCGTGTGGCAACGGAACTCGGCCGTGTCGCGGAAGTAGGCCAGCGTGTCTTCGGCGATCTGGCCGTTCTGGCGCGCGCCCTGCAGGTGCGCGAAGCGCTGTGCCTCGGCCGGGTTGGCGTTGATGAGGCTGGCCGCGTGCTGGTAGAGCAGCCGCGCCTGGCCGATCAGGTCCAGGCTGTTGTTGGCCAGCGCCAGGTCTTCTTCGAGGACGGGGCCGTGGCCGCACCATTCGGCGTTGCGCTGGCCCAGCACCAGGGCGTTGTCGGCCAGGTGCAATACATAGTCCACTGGAGCCCCCACGCTCCCCGCTTCGCCCCGGCTTGCCGCTTCGAGCGGCGAGGCGCTTGGTTCGCTGCCCCCCGTGGGGGCGCTCGCTTGCTTGGGGCGGCCCTGCGCGGCGCTCGGTTCGGTTGCCGCCATCACATGTGCCCCACTTTTTCGGGGATTTCGTAGAAGGTCGGGTGGCGGTAGATCTTGTCGGCCGCCGGATCGAAGAAGCTGTCCTTGCTGTCGGGTTCGCTGGCGGTGATGGCGTTGGATGGCAGCACCCAGATGCTCACGCCTTCCTGGCGGCGCGTGTAGACGTCGCGCGCCATCTGCAGCGCGTGTTGTGCGTCACTGGCGTGCAGGCTGCCGCAGTGTTTGTGTTCCAGGCCCTGCTTGCTGCGGACGAACACTTCCCAGAGCGGCCATTCTTTCAGTGCGGGTGTCGATGCGGGCGCGTTCATGCGGCCTCCTTCAGGTTGCGGGCTTGCTGTTTGGCGGCGTGGGCCATGGCGGCTTCCCGCACCCAGGCGCCTTGTTCGTGGGCTTTCACGCGGGTGGCCAGGCGCTCCATGTTGCAGGGGCCGTTGCCGTTGACCACGGCCCAGAACTCGTCCCAGTCGATCTGGCCGTAGTCCCAGTGGCCGCGCGCCTCGTTCCACTTCAGGTCGGGGTCGGGCAGGGTCACGCCCAGCACCTCGGCCTGCGGCACGGTGGCGTCCACGAACTTCTGGCGCAGGTCGTCGTTCGAGATGCGCTTGATGCCCCAGCGCATGCCTTGCACGCTGTTGGGGCTGTCGGCGTCGGGTGGGCCGAACATGGCGAGGCACTTCCACCAGTAGCGGTTGACGGCGTCCTGCACCATGGCCTTCTGCTCGGCCGTGCCCTGCATCATCACCAGCAGGGCCTCGTAGCCCTGGCGCTGGTGGAAGCTCTCTTCCTTGCAGACGCGGATCATGGCGCGGGCGTAAGGGCCGTAGCTGCAGCGGCACAGCGGGATCTGGTTCATGATCGCCGCGCCGTCCACCAGCCAGCCAATCACACCCACGTCGGCCCAGTTGATCGTCGGGTAGTTGAAGATGGAGCTGTACTTGGCTTTGCCGCTGTGCAGGCCGTCGAGCATCTGTTCGCGGCTGGTGCCGAGCGTCTCGGCGGCGCTGTAGAGGTAGAGGCCGTGGCCGCCTTCGTCCTGCACCTTGGCGATCAGGATGGCCTTGCGTTTCAGGCTGGGCGCGCGGCTGATCCAGTTGCCCTCGGGCAGCATGCCCACGATCTCGCTGTGGGCGTGCTGGCTGATCTGGCGCACGAGGGTCTTGCGGTAGCCGTCGGGCATCCAGTCGCGCGGTTCGATCTTGCCGTCGGCGTCGATCACGGCATCGAAATGGGTTTGCAATGCGGCGTCTTCGGCGCTGGCCGGTGCCGCCACGGCCTTCAGGCCGGGCTTGGCCTCGCCGTCGGCGACCGAAAAAGATTGGGTGTACATGCGCGTCTCCTGACCCCGAAACCGGGTGTCGAGTGGGGGTGAGACGGCAGTATATGCAATTAACCGACCGATCGGTTGGTTAATTGCCCGGTGTGGACTCAGGGTTTATCCGGGGAGGGACTTTGCGCGAGGGGCAGGGTGCACAAGGCGTTCCTTTCCGTACAGTCGGATCCATGTCCCCCACTGACAGGCTTTTCCCTTTTTGCGCAGGCTCCTGGTCGCAACGCTGCGCCAGGTTCACGGTCGCGTTGCTGGCGGGGCTGACGGCGGGTGTGGGTCACAGCGGCCCGGCGGCGGTCAGCGGGACAACGGCCCAGTGGGTGTTTGTCGCGGACCGTGCTTCCGAAGATGTGCCTCTGGATGCCAGCACCGCTTGCGGGCTGCCGGGCTTTCAGACAACGCTGGTTCAGCGCCTCAACGCCGCGCGGGCCGTGGCCCGCTCCTGCGGGAACTCGGTCATGCCGGCTGCTGGCCCGCTGGTGTGGAATCAACGCCTGTTTGCAGCCGCGGCCCACCATGCCCGTGACATGGCCACCTGGAACTATTTCTCCCACACCAGCCGGGACGGGCGTTCCCTGGCCCAGCGGGTCGCGGCCGAGGGCTACCTCTGGACATCGGTGGGCGAGAACCTGGCGGGCGGGCAAGCCACGGTGGACGGCGTCATCGCCGGCTGGCTCTCCAGCCCCGGGCATTGCAGCAACCTCATGAGCCGCCAGTTCGAGGCGGTGGGCGTGAGCTGTGTGCGGCAAGCGCGCAGCCGGTTTGGCCACTACTGGGTCATGGTGCTGGCCCGGCCCTGAATCCCGGTGCCAGGGCCTTGGCGCCGCCGTGCGTCGGCTTCAGCCGCCGGTGTCGAGGGTCTGGCCTTTGCCGCGGCCCCGACCGAGGTGGGTCAGCAACTGGGGCAAGGCCACCTGCAGCGCCGCTTTCAGCGTGTGGGGCGGGTTGATGACGAACATGCCGCTGGCCGTGAGGCCGGGCCGGTCGTCCGGGCCGTGGGTGGGGTCCTGCCCGATGGCCAGCGTCGCGTTCAGCCAGGGCCGTTGCGCCTGGTTGCTCAGGGTCTTCAGCCGGCGCGGCAAATCGTGCGCCTCCGGGCGCGGAATGATCGGGTACCACACCAGGTAGGTGCCGGTCGGAAAGCGGCGGATGAGTTCCTGTATGCAGGCGCTCACTTTGCCGTAATCGCTCTTGATCTCGTAACTGGGGTCGATCAGCACCGCGGCGCGCTTGGAGCCGGTGGCCGACGGTGGCGGCGGGAGCAAGGGCTTGACGCCTTCAAAGCCGTCCTGCAGCGCCACGGCGATCTGGCGCCCCGCTTCGAGCTGGGCGATGTTGGCGTTGAGGGTGCGGCTGTCGGTCGGGTGCAGCTCGAACAATTTGAGCTTGTCGCGCGATTCGGTGCGCAGCAGCGAATGCAGCACAAAGGGCGAACCCGGGTAGACACGCAGCAGACCCGAGGGGTTGTAGCTGGCGATCAGGTCCAGGTAATCGTCGATCACCGGCGCGGCGGCCACGGGCGCGGCACCCGCCGGACGCAGGGCGGCCATCAGTTTGACCACGCCGTCCTTGGCTTCGCCCCCGGTCTCCGTGTAGTCACCGTCCAGACGGTACAGCCCGGCGCCCGCGTGTGTGTCGATCAGGGTGATGCCGGCCTCTTTCTGCATCAGATGGCGCAGCGTGGCGATCAGGGTGATGTGTTTGAGCACGTCGGCGTGGTTGCCGGCGTGGAAGGCGTGTCGGTAACTAAACATAGGGTCCGATGGTAGCGTCCCCGGGCGACCCGGTCACACGCCGTTCATCCGCAGCTTGCCAATCGGTGCCGATATTTCGTACAATGGAAAGCTTCGCAGCGAAACGCAAGGCTCCGCGACGAAGACCGCACACCGGGCAACCGGGGTGCAAAACCCCACCTAAGAGTGTTCCGACAGAGAACAACCGACCGTGGAAAAGAGCCGCCAAACCCTCCTTCAAAGAGAAAACTCATGACCAAAACGTTCAGCGCAAAAGCAGCTGACGTGACGCACGAGTGGTTTGTGATTGACGCGACCGACAAGGTCCTCGGACGAGTTGCCAGTGAAGTGGCTCTCCGTTTGCGCGGCAAACACAAGGCCATTTACACGCCTCACGTCGATACCGGTGACTACATCGTCATCATCAACGCGTCCAAAATCCGCGTGACGGGCACCAAGGCCCTCGACAAGATTTACTACCGTCACTCGGGTTACCCGGGCGGTATCTACGCCACCAACTTCCGCGACATGCAGGCCAAGCACCCTGGCCGCGCGATCGAGAAGGCCGTCAAGGGCATGCTGCCCAAGGGTCCGCTTGGCTACGCTATGATCAAGAAGCTCAAGGTGTACGGCGGTGCTGAGCATCCCCACACCGCCCAACAGCCGCAAGTGCTGGAACTCTAAAGGAGCCTTGAGATGATTGGTGAATGGAACAATGGCACCGGCCGTCGCAAATCCAGCGTCGCCCGCGTGTTTCTGAAAAAAGGCTCCGGCCAGATCGTGGTCAACGGCAAGGACATCCAGTCCTACTTCGGCCGTGAAACCTCGATCATGATCGCCAAGCAGCCGCTGATGCTGACCAACCACGCCGACACCTTCGACGTGATGGTCAATGTGCACGGTGGCGGCGAGTCCGGCCAGGCCGGCGCTGTGCGTCACGGCATCACCCGCGCCCTGATCGACTACGACGCGACGCTCAAGCCGAGCCTGTCGCAAGCCGGCTTCGTCACGCGCGATGCGCGTGAAGTCGAGCGTAAGAAGGTCGGTCTGCGTTCCGCACGCCGCGCCAAGCAGTTCAGCAAGCGCTAAAGCGCCTGGCTTCTGCCGCAAAAACCGCCTGCAAGCTTGTCTTGGGGCGGTTTTTGCATTTTGGGGTCGTGTGATCCGGGTTCTCAATTCCCAATCGAAAGGTGTCTGAATGAGGTTGCGTCTCCTGCGACGAAGACTCACGGTCAGCGCGCCCCGGGTGTCGGTGCGCAGCGCCATGCCCTGGCCCTTCCGCTGGCTGCTGGGTGCCGTGGTGCTCGGCTTTTCGGGCGCCCTGGCGCTCTGGGCTTTTGAGGTGGGCAAAGACATCGCCGGCCTGGACCGCAATGCCAAACAGGAACTGGAGCGCCTGCGCAACGAGGCGCAGGACCTGCGTGCCGAACTGGGCCGGGCGCAGTCCATCGCCAACACCTCTGAAAGCCTGCTAACGGCGGAGAAAGCGGCCCAGGAGCAACTGGTGCAGCAGATTCGCCAGCTGGAGGCGGACAACCAGGTGCTGCGCAGCGACCTGGGATTTTTTGAGCGCCTGATCCCGGGGTCGGGGAGTGGCGCACTGAACATTCGCGGCCTGCAGGTCGATCGTCTGGCGCAGAACCAGCTCAAGTGGCAGGTGCTGTTGATCCAGGCCACCAAGAACGCTCCCGAAGTCAGGGGCGTTCTGGAGGTGACTTTTACCGGCACGCTGGAAGGCAAACCCTGGTCAGCCATTCAGGAGCCGTCGCCGCAACCGGTGCTGATCAAGGGCTATCTGCGCCAGGAGGGGCTGGTGAACGTTCCCGAACAGGCCGTGGTAAAAACCGTGACCGCAAAAATCCTGCAGGACGGCGCGGTGTTGGCCCTGCACACCATCAAGCTGTAATCAACTGTCGTTTCGGAGAACTCCATGTTTGGCAAGAAGAAGCAACCCCCCATCAAAAGCCTGATCGCCCATGGAACGCGCATCGAAGGCCATGTGTTGTTCCACGACGGACTGCGGGTGGATGGCGAAGTGGTGGGCGACATCCGTGCCAGCGATGAACAGTCCAGCATCCTGGTGATCAGCGAATCGGCCAGCGTGACCGGCCAGATCCATGCAGACCACGTCATCATCAACGGCAGCGTCAAGGGCCCCGTGTTTGCGTTTGACCTGCTGGAACTGCAGCCCAAAGCCCGGATTGAGGGCGACGTGTCCTACAAGGCTCTGGAGATGCACCAGGGCGCCACGATATCGGGTCAGCTCAAACCCATGGCCGCAGGCCTGGAAGACAAACCCACATTGAAACTGGCGGCAAACAACGGCTGAGCGCAAACCCGAGCGATTTGCTATAGCATTGCTTCAGATGTGGACGAATGGCGTCCACCAGCCGCGTTCAGGAAGCCCCCCGGAAGCGGCCCAAGACCTATGTCAGGACACCCCATGAGCGCAGTTGCAGAAAACATCCAGACCGACATGCCAGCACCGCTGGTCTTCACCGACAGCGCCGCGGCCAAAGTGGCCGAGCTGGTGGCCGAAGAGGGCAACCCGGACCTCAAGCTGCGCGTGTTTGTGCAGGGCGGTGGCTGCTCGGGTTTCCAGTACGGTTTCACCTTTGACGAGGTGGTCAACGAAGACGACACCACCATGACGAAGAACGGTGTTTCGCTGTTGATCGATGCCATGAGCTACCAGTACCTGGTCGGCGCCGAGATCGACTACAAGGAAGACTTGGAGGGTGCCCAGTTCGTCATCAAGAACCCCAATGCCTCGACCACCTGTGGTTGTGGCTCCAGCTTCAGCGTCTGATCGGGCGCAGTCGAAGCGCCCGGCGCTTCCCGGCCAACAAAAAGCCCCGTCAGATTGACGGGGCTTTTTTATGGGTGCGACCCGGACTTCAGCGCCAGTTGCGATCCCATTGTTCGTTCTCGCGATCCCGGCGATGGCCGCGGTACACCTCCGGATACTGGCGTGTTCCACCGATGTAGACCACTTCGGGTTCCGCCGGGGGCGCCGGGCGGTATTGCATCTGCTGCCGCGGTGCGGGCGCGGCGATGACGGGTTGCACGTTCACATGGACGTAACGGCCCGGTTCTTCGGGCATCTGCACGTTGTAGCGCCGGCCAGCGTACTCATACTCCACGTCGTAGGCCACGGTCTGGTTTTCGTAGAAGGTCTGGGTGCTGCACTGCTGCACGGTCTGCGTGCGGGGCTGTCCGCGGCCTTCGATGTGGTTGCCGAGCACGGCACCACCGAACAGGCCGATGGCTGTGGCCACTGCGCGGCCGCTGCCACCGCCGATGGCGTTGCCCATGGCGCCACCGGCGATGCCGCCGATCAGCGCACCGGCGCCCGACTTGTGGCCGGGTACGGTCACGGTCTGGTTCTGGCACACCTCGCGCGGCGTCGCCACTTGCTGGATGATGGGTTTGCTGCTGAGCACGCGGGCGCGTTCATCCTGGGCCTGGACGGCACCGGCGCCTGCGAGGGCGATCACACCGGTGAGGACGGGGAGGAGGATGGAACGGTCAGGGGATTTCATGGAAAGCTCCTTGGTTGAGGAGCCTCCATCGTGCGGGGCTCGTGTCAAGCCGTTGCACAGCCTGTGTAAAGCTGCCGCCAGACATGTAACGTCTGGTGTCGGCTTCAAGCTTGCGCAGGAATCCCGAGCAGATCGCGGGCCAGCGCTTCGGCGACTTTGATGCCGTCCACGCCCGCGGAGAGGATGCCGCCAGCGTAGCCCGCGCCCTCGCCCGCCGGGTACAGGCCCCGGGTGTTCAGGCTCTGGCAGTCCGTCCCGCGCGTGATGCGCAGCGGCGACGAGGTGCGCGTTTCCACGCCGGTGAGCACGGCATCGGCCATGTCGTAACCCTTGATCTTGCGGCCGAAGACGGGAATGGCTTCGCGCATGGCCTCGATGGCGAAATCCGGCAGAGCGGGTGCGAGGTTGCCGAGCTTCACGCCTGGCTTGTACGACGGATCCACCGTGCCGAGCGCTGTGGACGGTGTCTGGGCCACGAAGTCGCCCACCAGCTGACCGGGGGCTTCGTAGGTGCCGCCGCCGAGCTCGTAGGCCCGGGCTTCCAGCTGGCGCTGCAGCACGATGCCAGCCAGCGGGTGCGTCTGGCCTTGTGCGGCCATGGCCTGGGCCTGTGTGGCGTAGCGCGCGCCATCGGCCTCACCGAAGGCGGCGGTCCATAGCGGCGCGTCTTGCGGAAAGGACTGCGGGAAGTCAGCCACGTCGATGCCCACCACCAGGCCGGCGTTGGCGTTGCGCTCGTTGCGCGAGTACTGACTCATGCCGTTGGTGACCACGCGACCCGGCTCGGAGGTGGCCGCCACCACGGTGCCGCCCGGGCACATGCAGAAGCTGTAGACCGCGCGGCCATTTTTCGCGTGGTGCACCAGCTTGTAGTCCGCGGCACCGAGCAGCGGGTGGCCGGCGTGGCGGCCCCAGCGCGCGCGGTCGATCACGCTTTGCGGGTGCTCGATGCGAAAGCCCACCGAGAACGGTTTGGCTTCGAGGAACACGCCCGCATCGTGCAGCAAGGCGAAGGTGTCGCGCGAGCTGTGGCCGAGCGCCAGAACGGCGCGCCGCGCGGGCAGTTCGGTGATCGCCCCGCTGTCCAGCTGCAGCACGCGCAGGCCAGTCAGTTGCTGCTGACCGCCATTGGAGGGTGCCAGCGTGAGGCCCACCACCTGCTGCTGGAAGCGGATTTCGCCACCCAGCGCGATGATCTTTTCGCGCATCGCCTCGACCACCTTGACCAGCTTGAAGGTGCCGATGTGCGGGTGCGCCTGGTACAGGATTTCGGGTGGCCCGCCAGCGTCCACAAACTCCTGCATCACCTTGCGGCCGAGGAAGCGTGGGTCCTTGATCTGGCTGTAGAGCTTGCCGTCGGAAAACAGGCCGGCGCCGCCTTCGCCGTACTGCACATTGCTCTGCGGGTTCAGCACCTTCTTGCGCCACAGGCCCCAGGTGTCCTTGGTGCGCTCGCGCACCGGCTTGCCACGCTCCAGCACGATGGGGCGCAGGCCCATCTGCGCCAGCGCCAGCGCGGTGAACAGGCCGCAAGGACCGAGGCCAACCACCACCGGGCGATCCGCCTCGTCGGCGGGCCAGCCGGTGGGCGCGTGACCGGGCGCGTGCCAGGCCATGTCGGGCGTGGGCTGGATGTGCGGGTTCTTCTCGTGTTGCGCCAGCAGGCTGGGTTCCAGCGCCGGGTCGGCCAGCGTCACGTCCACGATATACACGGCCAGCAGTTCGGCCTTGCGGGCGTCGAAGCTGCGTTTGAACACGTGCAGGTGGGCGATGCCGTCGGCCTCGATGCCCACCGCCTGGGCGGCGAGCCGGGCGAGGGCCTCGACCGGGTGCGGCGGCGGGATGCGGTCTTCGTCGGTTTCGGACGGTGCGTCGGAGGCGCGGCGGTGTTCGGCCGGCACGTCGGCCAGCGGGAGCTTGAGTTCGGAGAGTCGGATCATGATGAAGAGGGCTTGTGTTTATCAAGCAAAGGGTCCCTATTGTCGTCAAAGCCGCGACCGGTTTTGTGGTGCGCGAGGCCTCCGGTGGACTGTTGTAAATAAATCCGGGTAAAATAATAAAACCCGTATAAAATACGCGCCATGAACACCGTCACCACCGCCACCTGCACCGCTTTTCTGGGTCACCGCCGCGTCGCCAACGGCTCCTACGCCGAGGTGGACCAGGCGCTGCGCGCGCTGGACCTGAGCGCTGGAGGCCTGCTGGTGTTTGACGACGCCAGCGGCGCCCTGGTGGACCACCCCTGGCCAGCCGGCTATGCCCCCGCGCAGCCCGCCGGCGGTCCCCCGGACGAGTCCGAAGTGGTGACCGTCGCGCAGGGCGTGGGCCGGCCGCGTCTCGGCGTGGTGGCGCGCGAGGTCACGCTGCTGCCGCGCCACTGGGAGTGGCTCGCACAGCAACGTGGCGGCGCTTCGGCCGCTCTGCGCCGTCTGGTGGAAGAAGCCCGGCGATGCCAGGGCAATCAGGACGTGCAGCGCCAGGCCAAGGAACGGGTGTACCGATTCATGAGCGCCATTGGCGGTGGCCTGCCCGGCTTCGAGGAGGCTTCGCGTGCGCTGTTTGCGCAGGACAGCGAGGTGTTTGCCCGCCGCACGGCCCACTGGCCCGCCGACGTGAAAGCCTATCTCGCCTGGCTGGCCCGCGATGCATTTGCCGATCGTTCCCCGCCACCAGTTTCTGGACTTTGAAGGAGTTTTGCATGTCGACTGTGCACATTGTTTACGGCCCGCAAGGCGCTGGAAAGTCCACCTATGCCATGGCGTTGTGCGAACGCGAGCGAGCCATGCGGCTGTCCATCGACGTCTGGATGGCCGAGCTCTTCGGCCCTGACGTGCCGCAGCAAGGCACGATGGGCTGGATCATGACCCGCGTGGCACGCTGCGAATCGCGCATCTGGCAGACGGCCCGCGAGGTGGCGCAAAGAGGTGTTCCGGTGGTGCTGGACCTGGGCTTCATGAGGGCCAGTGACCGTACGCGCTTTGCCAGCCTGGCCGCGCAGGACGGTCTGCCGGTGCAGCGCCACTTTGTCTCTGCCGACGCTGGTGTGCGCCGAGCGCGCGTGCTGGAACGCAACCAGGTTCGTGGCGCCACATTTGCATTCGAGGTCACGCCCGCCATGTTTGACGCGATGGACCCGCATTTCGAGGTGCCGTCGATGGAAGAGCTCGCCGCCTCGTTCGTGCATTCGTCCTGATGCTTTCCTGATGTCCCGCAGTTCCCACACATGCAAAACCAACCTTCGGCGGCGCAACGACCCCTCTGGCGCATCTACCTGGTGTTTCTCGCGCCCATGGTGCTGTCCAACTTCCTGCAGAGCTTCTCGGGCACCCTCAACGGCATCTTCATCGGCCAGATGCTCGGCACCCACGCGCTGGCGGCGGTGTCGGGCATGTTCCCGATCTTCTTTTTCTTCATCTCGCTGGTGATCGGCCTGGGTGCGGGCGCGTCGGTGCTGATCGGCCAGGCCTGGGGCGCGCGCGAGCCCGAGAAGGTCAAGGCCATCGCTGGCTCCGCGCTGGCACTGGGCGCCTTGATCGGCATCGTGGCGGCGCTGCTGGGCAGTGTGTTTGCGCGAGAGGGCATGCAACTGCTGGGCACGCCGGCCGACGTGCTCGACGATGCCACCGCCTACGCGCGGGTGATGATGTTGCTGATGCCGCTGCTGCTGGTGGTCATCCTCTACACGCAGCTGCTGCGCGGCGTGAGCGACACGGTGACGCCGCTGCAGGCCCTGCTGCTGTCCACCGGCGTCGGTCTGCTGCTGACGCCGGCCCTGATCAAAGGCTGGCTGGGGCTGCCGCCCATGGGCATCCAGAGCGCAGCGCTGGCGGGCTTTGTGTCCCAGGCTGCATCGCTGGGCTTCCTGGTCTGGCGCCTGCGGGGCAAGCGCAGCGTGCTCGCGCCGGACCGGATGCTGCTCCAGTCCCTGCGGCTGGACGGCAAGATCCTGGCCCAGGTGATGCGCATCGGTCTGCCCACCGGGCTGCAGATGGTGGTGATCTCGATCTCCGAGCTGGTGATCCTGTCGCTGGTCAACGGCCATGGCTCGCAGGCCACGGCGGCCTATGGCGCGGTGACGCAGATCGTCAACTACGTGCAGTTCCCCGCGCTGTCCATCGCCATCACCGCGTCCATCCTCGGCGCGCAGGCCATCGGCGCGGGCCGGGTGGAGCGCCTGGGGGCCATCCTGCGCACGGGGCTGTGGATGAACGTGTGCGTGACCGGCTCGCTGGTGCTGCTGGGCTACGCGCTTTCAAACTGGTTGCTGGGTCTGTTCATCACGCAGCCCGAGGTGCTGGCGCAGGCCGAGCACCTGCTGCACATCATGTTGTGGAGCATGCTGCTGTTCGGCTTCCAGTCGGTGGTGGGCGGCATCATGCGCGCCAGCGGCGTGGTGCTGATGCCGGTGGCGATTTCCATCGCCTGCATCCTGCTGGTGCAGCTGCCGGTGGCCTACGGGCTGAACCAGCGCTTCGGGCTGGAGGGCGTGTGGATGGCCTTCCCCGTGACCTACGCGGCCATGCTGGCGCTGCAGACCGGCTACCACCAGCTGGTGTGGCGCTACAAGAAGATCGAACGCCTGGTTTGAAGGGTCGGCAGGACGATCCGCCGCCGGGCCGCCCCAAGGCGGATCAGCCCCCTCGGGGGGCAGCGACCCGCGCAGCGGTGGAGCGTGGGGGCCTTTCCATTGGATAATCGCTGGGTGAAGCGCGCCAGGCCGTCGCTGGCACAGCCCGCAAGGGAGCCCGAAAGGGAGTGCTGGAGGAACGTCCGGACTGCACAGGACAGCGTAGGAGGTAACACCTCTCCACCGACAAGCCGCAAGGCCCTAAGGTGAGGATCAGAGCAACAGAGACGAGCCGCTTCAGTGCGGGTGAAACGGGCAATCTCTACGCGCAGCAATACCAAATAGGCCAGCGTTGACGTGGTTCCGCGGAGCTGGCGGGTAGGTAGCACCGAGCCGGGTGGGTGACCCCCGGCCCAGATGAATGACGGTCACGTTCAGGGCAACCTGGGCGCACAAAATCCGGCGTATCGGCGCGCTTCACACTATTTTCAGATCCGGCGGTTCAACGGCCGCCGTCCACCAGCCAGCGCACAAAGCGCTCGGCCTCCTCGGCGCTCAGGCGCTCATGGGCCGGCACACCGCCAAACAGGTGGTGTTCGCGCAGATGCTCGATCTTTCCCTCGATCTGGGTTTCCTGCCCTTTGAGGGACGCGTACCGTTCAGCCAGCTGGGCGATGGTCGGCGCCTTGCCGCGTGGCGGTGAGCCGTGGCAGGAAAGGCAACCTTTGTCGAGGGCCAGGTTCATGCTGGCCAGCGCAGGCAGGGTTGTCAGGGCCAGGGCCAGTGCGATCCCCGTCGCGAGGCGGCCTGTGGCGTTTTTCATGCGTGCTCCCTGCATGGGTGATGCTCGCCAGTGGCTACAGGTTGAAGCCGCCCAGGCTCTGGATGCGCTCGACGTGCGCGAGCAGGGAGCGCTTGGCCACGGGCCACAGGCGCTCGGGCACGTCGTCGTAGGCGATCTTCAC
Source organism: Hydrogenophaga sp. L76 (assembly GCF_057654755.1). Lineage (NCBI taxonomy): Bacteria > Pseudomonadati > Pseudomonadota > Betaproteobacteria > Burkholderiales > Comamonadaceae > Hydrogenophaga > Hydrogenophaga sp. L76. Next base: position 2,487,237 of record NZ_CM172807.1, on the reverse strand, counting down.
CCAGTCGTCCATCGTGCCTTCGGGCTTCGCCTGCATGGCGCGCGCCACCTTGGCTTCGCGCGCCAGGCGGTGGGCTTTCAGGTGCGCGATGGCCGCGCGGGCGCCGCCGTGTTCCGGTGCGCTCGGGTTGTCGGTCGTTCGGCGCAGGTCGCCGAGCACGTAACCGTGTGCGGGCAGGATGAAATCGACCCCATGTTGCTCGCAGAGTCGATCCAGCTTGTCCAGTGATTCGAGATACGCGCCCATGTTGCCGTCGGGCGGGTCGATCACGGTGGTGCTGCCGTTGAGGATGTGGTCGCCGCTGAACAGCAAGCCGTCTTCTTCGAGCAACAGACAGAGGTGGTTGGCGGCGTGGCCGGGGGTGTGCACCACCTGCAGCGTGTGCGTGGCGCCATCCTGGCCCTGCAGCACGATACGTTCACCGTCGGTTAATGCGCGCTCGGGCGTGAAGCGGCTGTTTTCGCGCGCCGTGGGCGCGCTGGGCCGGCCCAGGATGGCGGGCGCCTCGCGGCCTGCCGCCGTGCACAACCCTTGCAGCCGCGCCGCTCCCGGCGAATGGTCGGGGTGGGAATGGGTGCAGACGATGGCGCGGATGTCGCCGCCCGCGGCGCGCCAGAGGCGCTCGATGTGCTCCGGAATGTCCGGACCGGGATCGATGGCGATGTGGCCGCCTGCCGGGTCGCCCACCAGGTAGCTGTTGGTGCCCGGGCCGGTCATGAAGCCGGGGTTGGGTGCGGTGAGCCGTTGCACGTTCTTGAGCAGCGGCACCGGGCGCTCGGTCTGCCAGCCCAGTTCGTGCACGATCTGGCCGTCCGGGCAGACCAGGGTCAGTTCGCCGAACGGCGGCTCGTGCTCCATGTGGCGCGATTCGTGGCCGTTCATCAGGCCGGCGCGCGGGCAACTGGTGAACAGCGGTTCGTCGTTGATGGCACAGGCGTCGAGCACCGCTTGCACCGTCGGATAGGCCTGCAGCCGCTCCAGCGTGCGGATGGTCGGGAAGATGATGAAGAAGTCGCCCGTGGCATGGCGCGCCAGCGCGTCGGTCGGACGCACCCACACGGGTTCGAACTGCTCGGCCTCGTCGGCCACGGGTTGCTGGCCTGCGGGCATGCGCGCCACCAGAAAGGGCACGTCGAAGCGGCGCGGCAGGTCGCGGTCGGTGATCCAGTGGGCAAGCACGAACACTTCGCCACCCGACAGCGTGAGGCCTTGTGCCGTGCACTGGCCGGCAAACGGTGCCTGGCGGTCCAGCGCAGCAATCTCGTCGGTTCCGAGGTGAGAACCGTCGGTCCGACGGGCCAGCAGCACGCCCAGTTCCTCGAAGCTCTCGCGGATGGCGGCGATGGCCTGGGTCAGGTGCAAGTCGCTTTGCGTGGCGCGGCGGGTGGACTGGTTGTGCGCCAGCACGTCGGTGGCGTCGATGCCGCCGCCCGGGAACACGTAGGCGCCGGGCGCGAACGAGGCCGTCATCGAGCGGCGCGTCATGAGCACTTCGACGCCCTGGGGGCCGTCGCGCAGCAGCAGCACGGTGGCGGCAGGGCGCACGGAGGCGGGCGTGCGGGCGGGGTGAAGCAGTTGGGTGGGGCGGGCCATCCGGGCATTGTGCGTCAGCGGGCGTGAACCGGCTGTCACCTCCCGGGCAGGTTCAGGCCGCCTGGGTCGGCGCGAGCGCGAGCATCTCGGGTGACAGCCCCTGCCAGGCGATGTCGAAACCCGGGGTGCTGCGCGCCGGCGGCAGTGGTGGCGTGCGCAGCGCCCAGTGGGTGCCGGCGGTGACGCTGTCGATCACCGGCACGGGCACATCGCCCTGGATGGCGGTCGCCATGCCGGCCAGACCGGCGCCGCCGAGGATGACGGCCTGCACGCCGAGCTGGTGGGCCGCGTCGCGGCAGGCCTGGGCCAGCAGGCGGTGGGCGGCGGCCGGGTCGGCGGCGAGCTGTGCTCCGGTGGGCACCACGGTGTGGATGCCGGCGAGCTGTTGCGCCTGGCCGAGTGCTTGCGCGAGGCGCTGCAGCATCGGGCCCCAGCGCTCGCCACCGGTGACGATGGCGTAGCGGCCGTGGCGAGCGGCCTCGATGAAGGCGGCTTCGGCCAGGCCGGTGACCGGCGCCGTGCTGGACTCGCGCAGCGCCATCAGCCCCGGGTCGCCGAAGCAGCCGATCAGCACGGCGTCGGGTGCGGGTTCGGGGCTGGTCAGCGCGGCGGCCCAGGCGTCGAGCGCGGCGTGGGCGGCCACGGCGTAGCTCGCTTCGTCGGCGATGTAGGGCGCGCCGAAGCGCGCGGTCACGGTGCGGACCTGTACGTGCAGGCCGGCTGCGGTTTGCACATGGGTCTGCAGCAGCGCGCTCACGCGCTCCGAGGTGTTGGGGTTGATGACCAGCAGCTGTTTCATGTTCAGCCGAACAGTTGCAGCAGATCGGGCGTGGCTTCGCGCGCCGGTGCAAAGCTCAGTTGCGACTCCAGTCGCTCCAGGTGCTCGCGCATCAGGCGTGCCGCCTCGCGCGCATCGCGCAGCTTGAGCGCCGCGAGCAGGGCGCGGTGCTCCTGGCAGCCGCAGGCGGTGGCGTCTTCACGTGCCTGGCTGTGCGGCGCGCTGTAGGTCATGAGGATCAGCGAGGTGCGCGAGACCAGCTCGCGCAGGATGCGGCCCAGCGTACCGTGGCCGGCGTGGTCGGCGATGTGCAGGTGGAAGTCGCCCGAGAGGCGGATCGCACGGCGCATGTCGCCCGCAGCGCGCGCGGCTTCTTCGTCGCGGATGCAGCGCGTGAGGGTCTGCATGTCGGCCGCTGTGGCCACCGCCACGAAGCGCTCGACCAGCGTCGGCTCGATCAAACGCCGCACCTCGAACACCTCGCGCGCCTCCTGCTCGCTGGGCTGGGCGATGGACGCGCCGCGGTTGGGCGTGAGCGTGACCACCTGCTCGTTGGCCAGGCGCACCAGCACCGGCCGGATGCGCGTGCGCGAGACACCGAAGGCCTCGGCCAGCCGGTCTTCGACCAGCTTGGTGCCGGGCGGGAGCTGGTGGTCGAGGATGGCCGAGACCATGCGCTCGTAGATGTCGTTGTCCGACAGCGGCGCGAGGGCCACGTCGGCGGTCTTGCGGGCGCGGGTGGCGCTCATCCGGCGCGACCCTTCTTGTGCCGGCCCAGCAGCATGGCCAGACCCACGGTGACGCCGATCACCGCGAACGACACCACGGTGGTCACGGTGCCCAGCGCATAGATGGCCGGGGTGGTGACGGTGGACGTGAGGCCTTGCAGTTCCAGCGGCAGCGTGTTGACGTCGCCGATGGCCTGCGAGGTGCGGGCGATCTCGTCCCAGCTCAGCGTGAAGCCGAACATGCCGATGCCCACCACCGACGGCCCGATCAGCGGCAGCACCACGTGGCGGAAGGTTTGCCAGGGCGTGGCACCCAGGTCGCGCGCCGCTTCTTCGTACGCCGGGTTGAAGCGGTTGAACACCGCGAACATGATCAGCAGGCCGAAGGGCAGGGTCCAGGTGAGGTGCGCGCCGAGCGCCGAGGTGAACAGGCCGAGCGCGGTGCCGTACTCCTCCAGCGTGGTGGTGGCGCCCACCGCTTCAAGCAGCCACTTGAGGCCGCCGTCGAGCAGGCGGAACTGCAGGCCGATGCCCAGCGACACGATGATGGACGGGATGATCAGGCTGGCCACCGTCACGTAAAACAACGCGTTGCCGCCGCTCAGCTTCTTGCGGAACGCCAGACCCGCCAGCACCGAGAGCAACACGGTGAACAGCATCACCACGCCGCCGAGCATGAGCGAGCGCAGGAACGCCGCGCCGATGTCCACCGTGCCCAGGCCCTCGGCGAGCTGGCGGAACCAGTGCAGCGACAGACCCCGCAGCGGGAATGTGAGGCCACCCTCCGGGCCCTGGAACGAGAGCACGAAGATGACGAACATCGGGCCGTACATGAACAGCACGAAGAGCGCGAAGACGGCGGCCAAGGGCCAGTAGCCCGGCGCGCGCGATTCGGAGGAATGGGCCATGGTCAGAGTTCCTTCCGGATGTCGACGAGGCGCGTGAGGCCCCAGATGATCATCAGCACCACCGAGAGCAGGATCACCGCGTTGGCCGCGGCCAGCGGGAACTGCAGGTAGCTGGTCTGCACCTGGATGATCTTGCCGACCGAGGCGATCTGCTGGCCGCCCATGACACCGATGGTGACGAAGTCGCCCATGACGATGGTGATGACGAAGATGGAGCCGATGATGATGCCGGTCTTGCTCAGCGGCACGATCACGTTCCACAGCGTCTGCCAGCCGCTGGCACCGGCGTCGCTGGCTGCTTCGAGCAGGCTGCGGTCGATGCGCATCATGCTGTTGAAGATGGGCACGATCATGAACATGGTGTAGAGGTGCACGAAGGCCAGCACGACCGAGAAGTCGGAGAACAGCAGCCACTCGATGGGCTCGTCGATCAGCCCGACGCCTTGCAGCGACTGGTTGACCAGGCCGTTGCGCCCGAGCAGCGGCACCCAGGAAATCATGCGGATCACGTTGGACGTCCAGAACGGCACGGTGCACAGAATGAACAGCGCCGTCTGCATGCCCGAGGAGCGAACGTGAAAGGCCAGGAAATACGCCACCGCAAAACCCAGCACCAGGGTGATGCCCCAGACCAGCAGGCTGAACTTCAGCGTGGACAAATAGGTGGAGAGCGAAACGCAGAAATCACCGTGTTCGGTGAGCACGGAGCAGCCTTCGAAGATGGCGAAGTAGTTGCGCAGCGTGAACGCTGGGAGCAGCTCGTACTCGTTGAAGTCCCAGAAGCTGACCATCACGATCAGCCCCAGCGGAATGAGGAAGAACAGCACAAACACCAGCGTGAACGGCGCGGCCTGCCACCAGGCGTGCAGCGTGCGGTTCGGGCTGTCGGCGACCAGCGCCGCAGTGGAGGTGGAGGGACTGCTCATGGGTTCACGCAATCAAACAAAGATGGATGGGGGAGGGGAACTCGCGCGGCGAGCGCAGCGAAGCCCCCTCCAGGCCACCGCGGAACCGGCTTTGCCGGGCCGCCAGTGGTGCCCCCCTTTGGGGGGAGACGCCGCAGGCGGCGCGGGGGGGAATTCGTCACGCAGCGACGAATTCATTCCACTTCCTCACCATGTACTCGTTCTCATCCATCACAGCGTTCCAGCACGCAATGCCGCCCATGCGCGCTTCGTAGCTGCCGCCGTCGCGCACCGCGCCGGCTTTGGCCAGCACGTCGCCGTTCGGGCTCTTGATGTCCTGCGCGGCGGGCTTGCCTTCCATCCAGTAGGCCCACTCGTAGGCTTCCATCTTGGCCTTGGCGGTGTCGAGCACGGCGCTGTAGTAGCCCTGGCGGTTCAGGTAGGCGCCGGCCCAGCCGTCGAGGAACCAGTTGATGAACTCGTAGGCGCCGTCGAGCTTGCGACCACTCAGCGTGGCGGGCAGGCCGAAGCCGGCGGCCCAGGCGCGATACCCTTCTTTCAGCGGCTGGAAGTTGCAGGCGATGCCCTTGGTGCGCACGGCGGTCACGGCCGGGCTCCACATCGACTGGATCACCACTTCGCCCGAGGCCATCAGGTTGACGGATTCGTTGAAGTCCTTCCACAGCGCGCGGAACTGGCCGGCCTTCTTGGCTTCGATCAGGGTCTTGATCGTGAGGTCGATCTCGGCCTTGGTCATGTTGCCCTTGTCGGGGTACTTGTAGAGGCCCATGGCTTCGACCACCATGGCGGCGTCCATGATGCCGATCGACGGGATGTTCAGGATCGCGGTCTTGCCCTTGAATTCGGGGTTCAGCAGCTCGGCCCAGGAGTTGATGGGGCGCTTGATCAGGTCGGGGCGGATGCCCAGCGTGTCGGCGTTGTAGACGGTGGGGATCAGCGACATGAACTGCGTCGGCGATTTGGCGAAGACCTTGCTCTTTTCGCCTTCGAGGAAGATCACCTTCTTGGGCGCGGTGCCCTGGTCGCCCACGGCCTTGCCGGCAACGCTGCCAGTGGTGAACAGCGGGGTGATCTTGTCGGCGTTTTTGATCTTCTTGACGTCGATGCCCTTGAGGTTGCCGGTGGGCACGATCTTCTTCAGCGAGAAGTACTCGGTGTCGATCAGGTCGAAGCTGTTGGGCGCGGTGACGGCGCGCTTGGTCACGTCGTCCGTGGTCACGGCCACGTACTGGATCTTGATACCGGTGTCTTTTTCGAACTTGTCGCCGATGGCCTTGTCCTGGTTCACCGCGGTGCCCAGGTAGCGCAGGGTGATCTTTTCCTGGCCGATGGCCGGCGAGATGCCGCTGGCCAGGATGCCGGCCATGCCGGCGGTGCCTTGCAGCAGGCGGCGGCGCGACAGGCCGGTGAGGGTGTCGGTGTTGTCTTTGATCGAATTGGACATGGGTCGAGCTCCAGTGGGTTGGGTTGCGGGGGAGGAAAACGAGAGGAAAAAAGGAGGGCCGCGCGGGTTCAGGCCGCCGTGGCGACCGGCGCGTCGAGCACTGGCGGAAAGGTGTGGGCCTGCCAGGGAGCCCAGGTCAGGTTCACGCTGTCGCCGGGGGCGTAGGGCTGTTGCACGAATGCGGCTTCGGGCAGCATCACCGAGACGCTGTCGTCGGTGCCGTTCAGCTTCAGGCCCAGCAGCACATAGGTGCCCTGGTACTCCACGTCACTGATCGTCGCCAGCCAACCGCTGCCGCTGTGGGCGGGTGCAAGCTGGATGTGGTCGTTGCGAACAGCCACCTTGCCGTCGGTGGTGTTGAGCACGTTGTGGCCACCCATGAAGCGCGCCACGAACTCGCTGGCGGGCCGGTTGTAGACGGTGTGGGGCGGACCCACCTGTTCGATGCGGCCGTGGTTCATCACCACCATGGTGTCGGCCAGGGCCATCGCCTCTTCCTGCGAATGGGTCACATGGATGAAAGTCAGGCCCAGCTCCTTTTGCCAGTGGCGCAGCTCGGCGCGCATCTGGATGCGCAGGAAGGGGTCGAGCGCGGAGAGGGGCTCGTCGAGCAGCAACACGCGCGGCTGGGTGATCAGCGCGCGGGCGAGCGCCACGCGTTGCTGCTGGCCACCGGAGAGTTCGCCCGGTTTGCGTTGCGCCAGGTGGCCCATGGCCACGCGTTCCAGCAGGTCCTGCGCCTGTTTCAGCCGCGTGGTTTTGTCCACGCCCTTCATCTTCAGACTGAAGGCCACGTTGTCCAGCGCCGAGAGGTGCGGGAACAGCGCGAAGCTCTGGAACATCATGGCCGTGCCGCGCGCGGCGGCGGGCAGGCTGGTGATGTTGCGGTTCTCCAGCAGGATGTCGCCGCTGGTGGTGCTCTCGTGGCCGGCGATCATGCGCAGTGTGGTGCTCTTGCCGCAGCCCGAGGGGCCGAGCAGGCAGCAGTAGCTGTTGGGCGCGATGCGCAGATCGATGCTGTCCACGGCCACGCTGCCCTGGGCGTAGCGCTTGGTGAGTGCAATGAGTTCGACGGCGGCAGGCTGGGGTGTGTGGTCATCCATGACTGCCGTAGTGCATCAACCGTGCCAGTTGTTTTGTATGCAATGTGCACCGGATTGCATACAAAACAGCACAGACTTTGTGCGCAAAGTGGTCTGGGGGTGGGGCGGAGGGCCGTCGCGGTGCGTGTGCACCGGTGTGAAGCGCACCACGCTGCGGCGATGCGGCCTGCCGGTGCGCACCGCTCTGGACGGATAATCCGCCCATGCACATCCGGTTCACCAAAATGCAGGGCGCGGGCAACGATTTTGTCGTGCTCGACGAGACGCGTGGTCGTCTGGGCCTGACCCACGCGCAATACCGCTGGCTGGCCGACCGGCATTTCGGCGTCGGCGCCGACCAGATCCTCAGCGTGCGGCCTTCCCCCGGACCCGGGCTGGACTTTGAATACGTGATCCACAACGCCGACGGCGGCGAGGTCGAACATTGCGGCAACGGGGCGCGCTGCTTCGTGCGCTACGTGCACGACAAGGGCCTGACCACCGCCAACCCGGTGCGGGTGAAGGTGAAGCAGGGCGAGATCAGCCTGGCACTGAACGATGACGGCCGCGTCACGGTCGACATGGGCGCGCCGGTGTTTGCGCTGGAGCGCGTGCCGTTCGACGCCAGCGGCCTCGTTTCAACGACGATGGGCAATATCGAGCGCTGGCCGCTGGCCTTGCCCGGTGGCGGCGAGGCGCTGGTGTGTGTGCTGTCCATGGGCAACCCGCACGCGGTGCAGCTGGTGGACAACGTGGACACCACGCCAGTGCTGAGCCAGGGGCCGCTGATCGAGCTGCATGCCCGCTTCCCGGCCCGCGTGAACGCGGGTTTCCTGCAGATCGTCAACCGCGGCCGGGTGCGCCTGCGCGTGTTTGAGCGCGGCGCGGGCGAGACGCTGGCCTGCGGCACCGGGGCCTGCGCTGCTGTCGTGGCCGGTATCCGACTGGGCCTGCTGGATTCGACAGTCGATGTGCACACGCACGGCGGCGTGCTCACCATTCAATGGCAGGACACCCCGGCGCACGACGCCCCGGTGTTCATGACCGGCCCCGCCACCACCGTCTTCGAAGGCGAGATCGACGTACCCGACCTCGCCTGAACCCCCACCGAACCGAACCACCATGACCCATCAGTCCATCCCCCCGATCACCGAAGACGACATCGCCAACTACCTGGCCAACACGCCGGACTTCTTCGAGCGCCACGCCGATGTGCTGGGAACGGTGCAGCTCACCAGTCCGCACGGCAAGCGCGCCGTCAGCCTGCAGGAGCGGCAGGCCGAGATGCTGCGCGAGAAGATCAAGGGGCTTGAACTCAAGGCCGCTGAAATGATCCGCCACGGCCAGGACAACACGACCATTGCCGACAAGCTGCAGCGCTGGACGCGAGAGCTCTTGCTCACGCGCCTGGCCAGCGACCTGCCCGCCGTTGCGGCGCGCGGCATTGCCGACCAGTTCCTGGTGCCGCAGGTGGCCATCAAGGTCTGGGGCGTTGCGCCCGAGTTCGCGGCCGAGCCCTATGCACAGGGAGCCAGCGAGGACGTGATGGCGTTCGCCTCGTCGCTCACGCTGCCGTACTGCGGCGCCAACCCGGGGCTGGAGGCCGCGCAGTGGCTGGCCGACCCGGCTGCTGCGGCCTCGCTGGCCTTGATTCCCCTGCGCGCCGGGATCGCGCCCCAGGCTTTTGGCCTGCTGGTACTGGCATCGCCCGATGCCCAGCGTTTTTCGGCGGACATGGGCACCGACTTCCTGGAGCGCATTGGCGAACTCACCAGCGCAGCGCTCTCGCGCCTGCGACCGGTGATCCCGGCCACCACGGTCTGAGGACATGACCCCCACGCTGGTCACTTCGTGGCGTGCGCTGCCCACCGGGGGGACTGGCCTGCCTTGGGGCGGCCCGGCGGCAGTCAGATCCCACACATGAACGCCACCACCAGCGACGACGACGCCGCTCTGGTGCGGGCCTACCTGACCCATGTGCGGGTGGAGAAACGCCTCGCCGATCGCACGGTGGCGCTCTACACCCTCGACCTTGAAAAACTGGTGCAGCAGGCGCAGGCCACCGGTGTGGCGCTGCGCCGCGTGCAGAACGCCCACATCCGCCGCTGGGTGGCGCAGATGCACAGCGGCGGGCGCAGTGCACGCGGCATCGCACTCATTCTCTCGGGCTGGCGCGGCCTTTACGTCTGGCTCGGCCGCCAGGGGCTGATGGATCACAACCCGGTGCAGGACGTGCGTGCGCCCAAGGCCGGCAAGCCGCTGCCCAAGGCGCTGGGCGTGGACGAATCGGTGCAGCTGGCTTCACATGTCGAAGAGGCCGACGACCCGCGGCTCGAAGCGCGTGACCGCTGCATCACCGAACTGCTTTACGGTTGCGGCCTGCGCATCGGCGAACTGGTGGGGCTGGACGCGGTAGCGAGTGGCAGCGCGCGCGGCTGGATCGACGCTGAGGCCGGCGAGGCCCACGTGCTGGGCAAAGGCTCGAAACGCCGCAGCGTGCCAGTGGGCCGCGCCGCGCTCACCGCGCTGGAGCAGTGGATGGCTGTGCGCGGCGTCTGGGCGAAGGACGATCCGGCGCTGTTCATCGGCAGCCGAGGCCAGCGCCTGACGCCGCAACACATACGTGTGCGCCTGAAGCGGCGTTCCTTGCTGGCCGGGCTGGCCACACCGGTTCACCCGCACATGCTGCGCCATTCGTTTGCCAGCCACGTGCTGCAGTCCAGCGGCGACCTGCGCGCGGTGCAGGAACTGCTCGGCCACGCCAGCATCAGCACCACACAGGTTTACACCCGGCTCGATTTCCAGCACCTGGCGCAGGTGTACGACGCAGCCCACCCGCGGGCACAGGCGCGTGCCGGGGATGCTGGCGGCGATGGCCCTGCCAGCCCGCCCGCCGTGGGGGCACCACCGGTGCGCAAGCCCGGGCGCTGACCGGCCCGGAACGCCGGACCCGGATGGGTGAGCGGTAGGGCGGGTTATCCCTGTAGGATTTGCCGCCCCAGCCTTGACAATTGCTCCATAAGCAATTGCTTTATTTTTGATTTCAGGAGACCACCATGTTCAAGTTCCTCATTGCCTTCAAGTCGTTGCTGCTCGCGGCGGTCATGGCCACCTCGCTGTCGGCGCAGGCGGCTGATGATGTCATCAAGACCGTCTATCACATGAGTGAGGGCATTCCCCAGGCCTCGCGTGCGATCAACAACATCCGCAACCACCTGGCGGCCGATCCCAAAGCCAAGATCGTGGTCGTGACCCATGGCCTGGGCATCGACTTCCTGCTCGACGGCGCCACCAACCAGATGGAGCAGCCTTTTGCGGGTTCCATTGGCGAACTGGCGGCCAAAGGGGTGGAGTTCCGCGTCTGCAACAACACCCTGGTCTCGCGCAAGATCGACGCCGCCAAGGTGGCCATGGAAGCCAAGATCGTGCCGTCGGGTGTGGCCGAAGTCGCCAGGTTGCAGGCGCGCGAAGGTTTTGTGTACCTGCGTCCTTGACCTGGCCCTCCCCCGCCGCGCTGCGCGCGACCCCCTCAAGGGGGCAACGCGGTGCGGCCCGGCAAAGCCGGTTCCGCCGCGTTCTGGGTTCTGGCACTTCGCTTCGGAGATGTGTTAAATCCCCGAGCTGCCTGCCTCGGTAGGTACCTATCACTTCGCAGAACAGAGGGGTAGTCCACCCAGGGCACCGCCGGGCCGGCTTTGCCGGACGGCCAGTGCCGCCTCCTGGGGGGGTGACGCCGCAGGCGGCGCGGGGGGAGCCACAATCCCCACATGAAAACCATTCGACTCAAGCCCGGCAAAGAACGCTCGCTGCAGCGCCGTCACCCCTGGGTGTTTGACGGCGCTGTCGCCCGCGGTGGCGGCGATGCCGGGGAGACCGTGCGCGTCGAAAGCCACGAGGGCCAGTTCCTGGCCTGGGGTGCGTTCTCGCCGAACTCGCGCATCCGCGTGCGGGCCTGGAGTTTTGACGAGGCGCAACGCATCGATGCCGCCTTTTTTCGCGACACGCTGGCGCGTGCCATCGACCTGCGCACGCGTCTGGGCATCGAGAGCAACGGCATCCGCCTGGTTCACGGCGAGTCCGACGGCCTGCCGGGCCTGATCGTGGACCGCTACGGCGACACGCTGGTGGCGCAGTTCACGGCCTGCGGCGTGGAGCGCTGGAAGGCGGTGATTGCCGACGCGCTGATCGAACTCACAGGCTGCCCGCGCCTGTACGAACGCTCCGACACCAGCAGCCGCAAGCTCGAAGGCTTGCCCGACGCCACCGGCTGGCTGCGCGGCAGCGGCGACACCGCGCTGGAATTGCAGGAACACGGCTGGCGCCTGGGGCTGGACATCGCTCACGGCCACAAGACCGGTTATTACCTCGACCAGCGCGACAGCCGCCTGGCGCTGTACCAGTACACGAAGCGCCTGGTGTTCGCGCAGGTGCTCAACTGCTTCAGCTACACCGGCGGCTTCAGCGTGGCCGCGCTGGCGGGCGGGGCGGGGCACGTGACCAGCATCGACTCGTCGGGCCCGGCGCTGGAGCAGGCGCGCGCGAACCTGCTGCTCAACGGGCTGGACCCGGCGCAGGCCAGCTTCATGGACGCCGACGTCAACACCTCGCTGCGCCAGTTCGTGGCCGAGGGCCGATGCTTCGACGCCATCGTGCTCGATCCGCCCAAGTTCGCCCCCACGGCGGCACATGCCGAGCGCGCCGCCCGGGCCTACAAAGACCTGAACCGCCAGGCCTTCAAGCTGCTCACGCCCGGTGGCGTGCTGTTCACCTTCTCCTGCTCGGGTGGCATCGGGGTGGAACTGTTCCACAAGATCGTGGCCTCGGCCGGGCTGGACGCCGGCGTGGACGGCGCCATCCTGCAGCGCCTGGGCGGCGCCTGCGACCACCCGATGACGATCAACTTCCCCGAAGGCGAATACCTCAAGGGTCTGGTGGTGATGAAAAAGGCGTAGAACCAGCAGGTCGCATACACTCCCCCGCTGTCGCGTTCCCGTTCCCCCGTTGCAGGAGTTTTTCCCGCCATGTCCCTGATCCCCGCCACCATCCTCACCGGCTTCCTCGGCTCAGGAAAAACCACGCTGCTCAAGCGCGTGCTGACGGAAGCCCACGGCCAGAAGATCGCGGTGATCGAGAACGAGTTCGGCGAAGAGAACATCGACAACGAAATCCTGGTCGCCGACACGCAGGAAAACATCATCCAGATGAGCAACGGCTGCATCTGCTGCACCATCCGCGACGACCTGCGTGCCACGCTGCACGACCTGGCCGAAAAGAAGCGCAAGGGCGAACTGCAGTTCGACCGCGTGGTGATCGAAACCACCGGCCTGGCCGATCCCGGTCCGGTGGCGCAAACTTTCTTCATGGACGACGAAGTCGCCGAGCAGTACCTGCTGGACTCCATCCTGACCCTGGTGGACGCCAAACACGCAGCCGACCAGCTCAACGACCGCCAGGAAGCGCGCCGCCAGGTGGGCTTTGCCGACCAGATCTTCATCAGCAAGGCAGACCTGGTGGACAAAGACGAGCTGGATGCGCTGGTCCACCGCCTGAAGCACATGAACCCGCGCGCGCCGATGCGACCGGTGCATTTCGGCGAAGTGGCGCTCAGCGAGGTGTTTGACCTGCGCGGTTTCAACCTCAACGCCAAGCTCGACATCGACCCGGACTTCCTCAAGGCCGATGACGACCACGATCACGACCACCACGATCATGAGCATGGCGAGCAATGCAACCACCCCTCGCACCAGCACGGCCACGAAGGGCATGGCCACCACCACCATCACGACGACGACGTGAAGAGCTTCGTCTACCGCGCCACCCGACCCTTCAACCCGGCCAAGCTGGAAGACTTCCTGGGCGCCATCGTGCAGGTGTACGGTCCGCGCATGCTGCGCTACAAAGGCGTGCTGGACATGCAGGGCACCGATCGCAAGGTGATCTTCCAGGGCGTGCACCAGCTCATGGGCAGCGACCTGGGTCCGGCCTGGGCCGAGGGTGAGCCGCGTGTGAGCAAGATGGTGTTCATCGGGCTGGAGTTGCCCCAGGACATCCTGGTCCAGGGCCTGGACCAGTCGCTGGTGTGAGCCGGTGGCCGCCAGTTTCCACACACCGAACCCGACCGAACGTGCTGTTTGTCGCGCTTCTCCAACGCCTGGGCTTTCGATCGGATGCTGTGTCAGTGCCCACTCCGCCGTCATCGATACAATCGCCCCCCAAGTCGGGCGCCCAGCGCCCGGCCAGGCCTGCTTCAAGTCTGCGGGCTGCGCGCAGTCCGGCGGCGGACCGCAAACGGGGTATAACAACAAAGCAGCCGGCACCGCCGGTGGATGGTGCTGCGCCACGGACACCGGTTCGCGGCAGCGCACAACCCCAAGACCAGGCATTGACAGGCACTGAGAGGAGACACCTTGTGAAAGCCCCGGCTACCAGGACAGCGAAAACCACCCCAACCGCGACCAAGGCGGCCAAGGGGCGGGTATCGCCGGTGTCGACCCAGAAAAAGCCAGCCGTGCCCTCAAAATCCGTGCCCAAAGCGCCTGCCAAGGCCGTGACAAAAACCACCACCAAACCCGCTGCGAAGCCAGGGAGTGCGCCTTCGGCGGTCAGCAAGCCGGTCGCGAAAAAGGCTGCGCTGGTCAAGAAGACTTCTGTCGCCAAAGCTGTGACCGTGGTATCCACCAGCCGCTCGGCGACCCAGACAAAATCTGGCACCAAGGCCGTGGACACCCGGGCGGGCGCAGCGAAGCCTGCAGCCAAAATACCGGCGTCGGCGAAAGCCCTGGCCAAGGTGGCGCCGGCTGTGAAAGTCCGGTCAGAAACCAAGGCGGTCGCGCCTCCCGCGGCAACCGTCCCATCCAGCAAGCCCACCCGGCCCGTCGCCACGGTGGCGTCGGCGCCTGTTGCCAAGCGGCACCCTCCCGCTCCCGCACCCGTTGTGGTCGAATCGACGCCACGCCCTCTGGGCAAGCGCGCGGCCAAGAAGGTGATGATGGAGCAGATGACGCAGGCCGCGGTGGTCCCCACCCATGCACCCGATGCCGTCAAGGCGACCTTCTCCACCATGAACGAACGCGTAATGACCCCTCCCGTGCCATCCTCCATCCAGAAAGATCCCAAGCGGGTCAACAACTGGAAGAACCTGCCGGTTGAGCAGCTGACCGACCCGGACGTGCAGGCCATGCCCGACGACGAGTACATGAACGAGGTACAGCTGGCTTTCTTCCGCCGCAAGCTGTCCTTGCTCAAGGCCGACATGCTGGCCAATGCCGGTGAAACCACCGAGCACCTGCGTGAAGACACCGTGGTCGTTCCCGATCCCGCCGACCGCGCTACGATTGAAGAAGAACATGCGCTGGAACTCCGGACCCGCGATCGCGAACGCAAGCTGCTCAAGAAGATCGAACAGGCGATTGCCCGCATCGACTCGGGCGACTATGGTTACTGCGAAGAAACGGGTGAAGCCATTGGCGTGGCGCGCCTGATGGCCCGCCCGACCGCTAGTCTGTCGCTTGAAGCGCAGCAGCGGCGCGAACTCAAGCAGAAGATGTTCGGGGATTGACCCCCCGGTCTGGAACACTTTCCACCCTCAACCCCTCGGCGCTGAGCTCTCATGTCCAAGGACGACTCCAACGGCGGCTTCCTGTCCAAGGTGGTGAAGTTTGTTCGCCACCCGACCACGAGCTGGTGGGATCTGGACACCCGCAGCGTGGATCGCGAGAGCGAGTACAGCAAAGCGGCCCTGAAGGAAATGATCGAGCGCAAACGGCGCAACGACTTCGTGCGCAAGCGCGAGTTCGACATGCTGCGCAAGATCCGGAGCCGCGAAGGACCCAGTGAAGGCTGGCAGGGAGTTCGGCCCTCGTTCTTCCAGAGCAGCCTGCCGTCCAAGCCGGACGACAGGGCTATGACGCTCAAGAAGATCGACGAGATCGAGGCACAGATGTCGATGCAATGGTGGAAGACCAAGGGATCTGACTCCCATACCACCGGCTCCACCCTGAATTCGGGTGCCCACAGCACCGGGGGCACACCGCTGGATCGCAAGGGTGTTTCCACCAAGACCGACGCATTGGTCGATCCACTGGCCCGTCGTCGCGCTGTGCAGTACAACGAAACGGAGGCATCGCCTCTGATCGATCCGGCCTCGACTTTGCCGGCCCCATCACCATCCGCACCCGGTGCGGACTCCGGGATGGCCGCCACGCGCTCCGGAAGCCGAGCAGACAGCGTGCCAGCGGCGAACGCGCCAGCGCCAGCGCCTGCCCCTGCGGCCGCGCGCATCGGCCTGATGGCGCCCACACTGCGTGGCGAGCCGAGCGGATCGGGTCCGGCTTTTTCCGCGTCGCACTTCTTCGCGCTGGACGTTCATGAAATTGCCCAGGACCCGGAGGTGGAAGAAGCCGCCATCCGCTTTGCCAACGGCGACGATGCCGGGGCCGAACAAGGCTTGCTGGATACCCTGGGTGAGGCGCAGGGTGGCGAGGACCGTCTCGACAACTGGCTGGCCCTGTTCGACCTGTACCGGGCGACGGGCCAACTCGCTCCGTTTGAGAGCCAGGCGCTGGATTTTGTGAACCGTTTTGGCCGTTCGGCACCGCAGTGGGAGGACATGCTTGGGGCGGTTTCGGCCATGACCGGCAAGGCCTACAAACCATCGGTGACCAATGGTCGCGCGGTCTGGGCGTGCGAGCCCGAACTCGATGCGCACGCCGTGGGAACCTTGCAGAAAGTGCTGTTGCGGGCCAACCAGCCCTGGGTGCTGGATTGGGAACCGCTGGAGGCCGTTGATGTCAAGGCCGCCCGTGCACTGCTGGGCATCTTTACCCTTTGGGGTGATCAGGACGTGGAGCTGTGTTTCATCGGATCGAGCAAGCTGCTCGATCTGCTCAAGTCCCTGACGCCCTCCGGCCGGCGCGACGTGGAGCAGCTGTGGTGGGAGCTGCGCATGGCCGTGCTGCGGGTCATGGACCGCCCGGACGAATTCGAGTTGACCGCGCTGGACTTCTGCGTCACCTACGAGGTGTCACCGCCGGGGTGGGAGAAGTCACGTTGCCATTTCCGTGCCTTGTCGGGCGAATCTTCGGAGAGCGGCTCGTCCGTGCTGGGCGAAGTGGTCCTGGAACAGATGCCTTCGGTTTTTCCGGGAGACTCTGTGATGGAGAGTCTCAGCTCAGGGCTCAATCAGCTTGGTCTGGTGGAGCTGTCGGGTGAAATCAGGGGCGATCCCCAGGCCACACTGGAGAACCTGGAAAAGCGGTTGCAGGGCGCCGATGTGCTCATCATTTCCTGTCGCAACCTGATTCGAGTCGATTTTTCCGCAGCCGGCACCCTGCTCAACTGGGTCTCGGGCCACCATGCCGAAGGC
Source organism: Hydrogenophaga sp. L76 (assembly GCF_057654755.1). Lineage (NCBI taxonomy): Bacteria > Pseudomonadati > Pseudomonadota > Betaproteobacteria > Burkholderiales > Comamonadaceae > Hydrogenophaga > Hydrogenophaga sp. L76. The sequence continues at coordinate 2,470,414 of NZ_CM172807.1, read as the reverse complement.
CGCATGATCCAGTTCGTGGATGCGCACCGCCTGGTGTCCGCTTTTTTCCACGTCATCGGCATCACCGAATACGCCAAAGTGGTGGTGCGGAACGATTGAGCAGGACCCCCCCCCGCGCCGCCTGCGGCGTCACCCCCCAGGGGGCGGCACTGGCGGCCCGGCGGAGCCGGTTCCGCGGTGCCCTTGGAAAGACACCCCCTCGATCTGCCACCGGGCTTGTGAACCTTCTGGTCATCCCCATCTCTTGCTCATATGGAATCATTTCACGGAACCACCATCGTCTGCGTGCGGCGCGAGACGCCTGAAGGTGTGCAGGTGGCCATTGGCGGTGACGGCCAGGTCACTCTGGGCAACATCGTCGTCAAGGGCACGGCGCGCAAGGTGCGCAAGCTCTACCACGACAAGGTCCTGGCCGGATTTGCCGGTGCCACGGCGGACGCATTCACCCTGTTTGAACGCTTTGAGGCCAAGCTCGAAAAACACCAGGGTCATCTGGTGCGCGCCGCCATCGAATTGACCCGCGACTGGCGCACCGATCGCGTTTTGCGCCGGCTCGAAGCCATGCTGGCGGTGGCCGACCACAGTGCTGCGTTGATCATCACCGGCAACGGTGATGTGCTGGAGCCCGAGCACGGGGTCGTTGCCATCGGTTCGGGCGGCGCCTATGCCCAGGCCGCTGCCCGCGCCCTGACGCAGCACACGGCGCTGAGTGCCGAAGAGGTGGTGCGGCAGTCGCTCGCGATCGCGGGCGAGATCTGCATCTACACCAACATGAACCACACCATTGAAACACTGGATTGAAGCCATGAGCGCAGCGCAGGGCCGCCCCAAGCAAGCTCGCGCCCCCTCGGGGGGCAGCGAAGTACACGAAGTGACAAGCGTGGGGGCACCATGTCTTCCATGACCCCCCAGGAGATCGTCTCCGAACTCGATCGCTTCATCATTGGTCAGAAAGGCGCCAAGCGCGCGGTGGCCATTGCATTGCGCAACCGCTGGCGCCGCCAGCAGGTGGACGAGAAGCTGCGTCCCGAGATCACGCCCAAGAACATCCTGATGATCGGACCCACCGGTGTCGGCAAGACCGAGATCGCGCGTCGGCTGGCCCGACTCGCCGATGCGCCCTTCATCAAGGTCGAAGCCACCAAGTTCACCGAAGTGGGCTATGTGGGCAAGGACGTGGACGCCATCATCCGCGACCTGGCCGAGATCGCCGTCAAGCAGACGCGTGAGGTCGAGATGCGCAGCCAGCGCGTGCGTGCCGAAGACGCGGCCGAGGAGCGCATCCTTGATGCGCTGTTGCCACCACCGCGCAGCACCGGCGCCGAGCCAGTGGCCATTCCCGAAAGCACCGCACGGCAGTCCTTTCGCAAGAAGCTGCGCGAAGGTCAGCTCGATGACCGGGAGATCGAGATCGAGCTGGCGGAGCCTCGGCCCTCAATGGAAATCATGGGCCCTGCCGGCATGGAAGACATGGCCGAGCAGTTGCGCGGCATGTTCAGTCAGATGGGACAGGACAAGCGCCGCTCGCGCAAACTCAAGATCGCCGAAGCGATGAAACTCCTGGTTGACGAAGAAGCGGGCAAGCTGGTCAACGAGGAAGAGATCAAGGTGCGCGCCCTGCACAACGCCGAGCAGAACGGCATCGTCTTCATCGACGAGATCGACAAGGTGACCTCGCGCAGCGATACGGGTGGCGCCGAGGTGTCGCGCCAGGGCGTGCAGCGCGACCTGTTGCCGCTGGTGGAGGGCACGACCGTGTCCACCAAATACGGCATGGTCAAGACCGATCACATCCTGTTCATCGCCAGCGGCGCGTTCCACCTGTCCAAGCCGAGTGACCTGATTCCCGAGCTGCAGGGGCGTTTCCCGATCCGGGTCGAACTGCAGTCGCTGTCGGTGGACGATTTTGAAGCCATCCTGACCCAGACCCATGCCTCGCTGGTGCGCCAGTACCAGGCGTTGCTGGCCACCGAAGGTGTGACGCTGGAATTCACGCCTGAAGGCATCCGCCGCCTGGCGCAGATCGCCTGCGACGTGAACGAGCGCACCGAGAACATCGGCGCTCGCCGCCTGGCCACGGTGATGGAGCACCTGCTGGACGAAGTGAGTTTCGGTGCCACCGGGCTGCAGGGGCAGACGGTCCAGGTGGATGCGGCCTATGTGGACGGCCGCCTGGGCGAGCTCAGCCGCAATGAGGACTTGTCCCGCTACATCCTCTGAGGTCCACGGACTTCGCGAAACCGCGCTCGCCGTCCCGGCGACCGCGGTTTTTTTCTGGTTGGCGGAACGTGCCCGATGAGCGGCGCCGGGGCGTGCCACACGCCACCCGTCCCGTCCGTCGGGAATCCCCATGTGTAACAGGGCTTTCAAGCATCACATTCATAGGCCGCTGTAAGTGCTTGCTTTTGCTGCATTTTTAAGCAAGAAGTTGCTTCAAAATGTGTCCTAAGTGGTTGATTTCATTGGAAAAAATATCTGGCCACCGGCTTGCATGCGACGGATTTCCTGATAAAGTGGAAAAAAGTGCAATTAAGTGGTGAAAAGTGTTTTCCAAGGGCTGATCACGGTGTTCCAGGGTGCTTCCTCTCTCAGTCTCGATGCCAAGGGTCGGCTCTCCATGCCGACCCGGCACCGTGACGCCCTGAGCACGGCCGCCGGTCAACTCACGATCACCAAGCATCCGCACGGCTGCCTGATGGTATTCCCTCGCGACGAGTGGGAAAAGTTCCGTTCCCGCATCGCCGCCCTGCCCATGGATGCGCAATGGTGGCGGCGCATTTTCCTCGGTAATGCCATGGATGTGGAGATGGATGCGTCGGGCCGTGTGCTGGTGTCGCCCGAACTGCGTGCCGCCGCCGGCATTGCCAAGGACGCCGTGTTGCTGGGCATGGGTTCCTACCTGGAACTGTGGGATGCCCCGACCTACGCCGCCAAGGAAGCCGAAGCGATGCAGGCCGAGATGCCCGATGTTCTCAAGGATTTCTCGTTCTGAGGCCCCATGGTTCAAGACGCATGGCAACACCAGACGGTTCTGCTGCACGAGGCTGTCGACGCCTTGGGCATCCAGCCGGACGGGCATTATGTCGACGCCACCTTCGGACGCGGTGGGCACTCGCGCCTGATCCTGGAGAAGCTGTCAGCGAGCGGACGCCTCACGGCGTTCGACAAGGACCCGCAGGCCGTGGCGGCTGCGCAGGAACTGGCGGCCAGCGATGGCCGCTTTTCCATCCGGCACCAGGGTTTCTGCCATCTGGGCGAACTGGGGGCCAGCACGGCGGATGGGGTACTGATGGATCTGGGCGTGAGTTCGCCCCAGATCGACGACCCCGAAAGGGGTTTTTCTTTTCGTCACGATGGACCTCTGGACATGCGCATGGACACCACGCGCGGCCAGAGCGTGGCGCAGTGGCTGGAAACGGCCGAAGTCTCCACCCTCGCGGAGGTGATACGTGAATATGGCGAAGAACGGTTTGCTCAACAGGTTGCAAAGGCGATTGATCGTCGCCGACAGGAACGGGGCCCTATTCGAACCACCCGCGAGCTGGCCGAAGTCGTGGCTGGCGCGGTCAAAACCCGCGAGCCGGGCAAGGACCCTGCAACGCGCACATTTCAGGCTTTTCGGATTTTCATCAACGCCGAGCTTGAAGAGCTGCAACAAGCGCTAGAGGCCAGCCTGCATGTCCTGCGTCCCGGAGGTCAACTGGTGGTGATCAGCTTCCATTCGCTGGAAGACCGCATGGTCAAGCAGTTCATGGCGCGGCATTCGCGCGCCGTGGTGGACCGCCGCGTGCCCTTCGCCGAACCGGCCGAGATGCAGCTGGTCCAGGTGCGCCGCGTGATGCCCTCGGCCGCCGAAGTGCAGGGCAACCCGCGTTCGCGCAGCGCCGTGATGCGCGTGGCCGAACGCACGGAGGCACCGGCATGATCCGCCTGAACCTGATGCTGCTGGCCGCGGTGATGGTGAGCGCCTTCTATCTCGTGCACACCCAGTATGAGTTTCGCCGGCTCTACACCGCGGTGGACCGGGCCCAGTCGCAGTCGCGCCGGCTCGAAGCCGACCACGAACAGCTGCGTGTGCAGAAGCAGGCGCAGGCCACGTCGGCGCGTGTGCAGCAGATCGCCACACGGCAGCTGAAGATGCGGCCGGTCAATCCCGGCATCACGGAGTATGTGACGGTGCACGCTGCACCAGCGGTAGCGGTCGCCGGGGAGGGCCGGCCATGAGCCCGCGCGGCAGCCGCAGCATCAACTACAGCGCCAGCCCTTTGCTGGCGAGCAAGACGCCGGTCTGGCGCAGCAAGTTCATCGTCGCTGCGCTGGCGCTGGCGTTTGCCGGCCTGGGTGCTCGCGCGGCGTATGTGCAGGTGTTTGGCAACGACTTTTTCCAGCGCCAGGGCGAGGTGCGGTTTGCTCGCACCCTGGAACTGCCGGCCAACCGCGGTCGCGTGCTGGATCGCAACGGCCTGATCCTGGCGACCAGCGTCGTGGCGCAAAGCCTCTGGGCCATTCCCGAAGACGTGGACAAGGCCGATCCGAAGCTCCGGACGCTGGCCCGGTTGCTGGGCCAGCCCCTGTCCGAGCTGAAGAAAAAGCTGGCCAACGAGGACAAGACCTTTGTCTGGGTTCAGCGCCAGGTGGACGAGCCGGTTGCCAAGGAAATCGCCGCGCTGGGCATCAAGGGCATCTACCAGACCCGCGAATACAAGCGCCAGTACCCCGAAGGCGAGGCCGCGGCGCACGTGGTGGGCTTCACCAACGTGGAAGATCGGGGGCAGGAGGGCGTGGAGCTGGCCTTCAACAAGCAGCTGTCGGGCCGCAACGGTTCGCGCCGGGTGATCAAGGACCGCCTGGGCCGCGTGGTCGAGGACGTGCGCGATGTCGTGCCGCCGGTGGACGGCCCGGACCTGCAGCTCTCCATTGACAGCAAGGTGCAGTATTTCGCTTACCAGAAGCTGCGTGACGCGGTGCTCTCGCACAAGGCCAAGGCCGGCAGCGTGGTGGTGCTGGACACCCAGACGGGCGAGGTGCTGGCGCTGGCCAACTACCCGAGCTACGACCCCAACCGACGGGGCAAGCTCAGCGGCGAACAGCTGCGAAACCGTGTGCTGACCGACAGTTTCGAGCCCGGCTCCACGATGAAGCCTTTCATCGCGGCGTTGGCGCTCGACAAGGGGCTGGTCAGGCCGGAGACGCAGATACAGACCGCACCGGGCCGCATCATGATCGGTGGCTCCAGCATTGGCGATTCCCACCCGCATGGCATCCTGACGGTCAATGAAATCATCCAGAAATCGAGCAACGTGGGCACGGTCAAGATGGCCATGCAGATGCATCCACGCGAGATGTGGGAAATCTTTGCCCAGGCAGGTTTTGGCCAGAAGCCGCAGGTGCCATTCCCTGGCGCAGTGAGTGGGCGCCTGCGCCCTTACAAGACCTGGCGTCCGATCGAGCAGGCGACCATGAGCTACGGCTACGGGCTCTCCACCTCGCTGTTCCAGCTGGCGCAGGCCTACACCATCTTCGCGCGCGACGGTGAGTTGATCCCGGTCACGCTGCTCAGGGCCGAGATGCCGGCAACCGGGGTGCGCGTCTTCAGCGAGAAGAACGCGATCGCGGTGCGCAAGATGCTGGGCATGGCCACCAGTCCCGGCGGCACGGCCACGAAGGCGCAGACCATGGGCTATTCGGTGGGAGGCAAGACCGGCACCGCCCACAAGCAGGAAGGCAAGGGCTATGCGGCCAGGAAGTACCGCAGCTTCTTTGTCGGCCTGGCGCCGGTGGAAGCCCCGCGCATCGTGGTGGCGGTGATGGTGGACGAGCCGAGCAATGGGCAGTACTTCGGCGGTCTGGTGGCTGCGCCGGTTTTCAGCGAAACCGTACAGCAGACGCTGCGGATTCTTGGTGTGCAGCCCGACATGAACGTGATGCCACAGATCGTGACCGAGATCGTGGAGGAGTCGTTCTGATGCAGACGATCCAGCATCCCCAGGCCGTGGCCGGTTGGTTGCGCGAGCGCGTGCGTGGTCATCTGCAATGCGACAGCCGCGTTGTGCAGCCGGGCGATGGTTTTGTGGCCTGGCCCGGAGCCGCCACGGACGGGCGCCGCTACGTGGCGGGTGCGCTGCAGGCGGGCGCGGCCGCGGTGCTGGTCGAGCGCGACGGCGTGGAAGTCTTCGATTTCGACGATGAACGTGTGGCTGCCGTGCCCGGGCTCAAGTCCCAGGCCGGTCCGATCGCGAGTGCGTTTTATGCCGAGCCCAGCGCAGGGCTCGACGTGGTGGCATTCACCGGCACCAACGGCAAGACCTCCAGCGCCTGGTGGATGGCCCAGTTGCTGTCGGCCGTGGGCCGGCCCTGTGCGGTGGTGGGCACCCTGGGCGTTGGCCAGCCGCCGCTGGCGGGCGACGAGGGCCATGCCCTGGTGCCCACCGGTCTGACCACGCCCGATCCGGTGCTGCTGCAGGCGCGCCTGCGGGGCATGGTGGACGCGGGGCTGAAAGCCTGCGCCATTGAAGCCTCGTCCATCGGCCTGATCGAGGGCCGTCTCAACGCCACCCAGATCCGCGTCGCGGTCTTCACCAATTTCACGCAGGACCACCTGGACTTCCACGGCAGCATGGCCGACTACTGGGCCGCCAAGGCCGCCCTGTTCGACTGGCCGGGCCTGGCCCATGCGGTGCTGAACATGGACGATCCACAGGGTGCCTCGCTGGCGTCCTTGCTGCGGGGCAGGGGCCTGGACCTCTGGACGGTGGGCATCGAGGCCGTGGGCGTGTCAAGCACTCCGCGGGTTTTCGCACGTGACATCGGCTTCACCGACCACGGCATGCGCTTGACCGTGGGGGAGCGCAACGCGGCGGGTGGTGAGATCGAGTCCCACGGGTTGAGTCTGCCGCTGGTCGGCCGGTACAACGTGTCCAACCTGCTGGGTGTGCTGGCCTCGGCCCGCGCGCTCGGTGTGTCGCTGGCCGATGCGGTGCGTGCCTGCGATGCGCTCACGCCGGTGCCAGGCCGCATGGAGCAGGTGGCGGCCGCAGCGGGCCAGCCGCTGGTGCTGGTGGACTACGCCCACACGCCGGATGCGCTGGAAAAAGCCTTGCAGGCGTTGCAGCCGCTGGCGCAGCAGCGCGGCGGTGCCCTCTGGGTGGTGGCGGGTTGCGGCGGCGACCGCGATGCCGGCAAGCGCCCGCTCATGGCCGCCGTGGCCGAGCGCGAGGCGCAGCACGTGGTGTTGACCAGCGACAACCCCCGCACCGAAGACCCGCTGGTCATCCTGAAACAGATGGTGGCCGGGCTGTCCGAACCCGCCAAAGCGCTGCTCGAAGCCGACCGGGCCGCGGCCATCACGCAGGCTGTGCGGCGCGCCGCTGCCGGCGATGTGGTGCTGATCGCGGGCAAGGGCCACGAGGACTACCAGGACGTGATGGGTGTGAAGAAGCCGTTCTCCGATCTGGTGCAGGCGCGCGAGGCGCTCGCGCAGCGCGCCGCAGCGCGCCGCAGCGCCGGGAGCTTCCGCATGAAGAACTTGAACCAGCTGATGCTGCAACTCGGTGGCGCCCGTGCCGTGGGAGCGCCCGATGCGGCCATCCAGCGCGTTCACACCGACACCCGCAGCCTGCAGCCGGGCGACCTGTTTGTGGCCCTCAAAGGCGAACGCTTCGATGCGCATCACTTCCTGCCGCAGGCGCGCGCGGCCGGTGCCGTGGCCGCCATCGCGCACAGCGGTCTGGCGACTGCCGGCCTGCCCGGCGTGGAAGTGCCCGACACGCGCCTGGCGCTGGGCGAGCTGGCCCGCCTGTGGCGCGAGCAGTTCAGCCTGCCGTTGATCGCCGTGACCGGCAGCAACGGCAAGACCACCGTGACGCAGATGGTCGCGGCCATCCTGCGCGCCGCGGCCGGCGACGCTGCCCACGCCACGCAGGGCAACCTGAACAACGACATTGGCGTGCCGCTCACGTTGCTGCGCCTGCGCGAGACGCACCGGCTGGCGGTGATCGAACTGGGCATGAACCACCCGGGCGAAATTGCCTACCTGGCCGCGTTGACCCAGCCCAGGGTGGCGCTGGTGAACAACGCCCAGCGCGAACACCAGGAATTCATGGGCACGGTCGAAGCCGTGGCGCGCGAAAACGGGCAGGTGATCACGGCCCTGCGCAGTGGCGGTGTGGCCGTCTTCCCCAGCGACGACGAATACACCTGGGTCTGGCGCGAACTGGCCGCGGGGCAGCGCGTGCTGACCTTCAGCGACAGCGATGCGGCCGCCGATGTGCGAGCGCTCAGCGCCGACTGGTTGGACGGTGCCTGGGCCTTGCGCTTCACCACGCCGTCGGGCGCGCAGGCTTGCCGCCTGCGCATCGCCGGCCGGCACAACGTGCGCAATGCGCTGGCGGCGGCGGCCTGTGCGCTGGCAGCGGGTGTGTCGCTCGCCGACATCGGGCGCGGGCTGGATGCGTTCGAACCCGTGGGAGGCCGCTCGCGCGCGCTCTCGCTGGCGCTGCCGGACCGCCATGTCACCCTGATCGACGACACCTACAACGCCAACCCCGATTCCGTGGTCGCGGCCATCCAGGTGCTGGCCGAACTGCCCGGCCCGCGCCTGCTGGTGCTGGGCGACATGGGCGAGGTGGGTGAGCAGGGTCTCGCCTTTCATCTGGAGGTGTTGCGCCTGGCGCAGGCCAGTGGCATCGAGGCCGTGCATTGCGCGGGCGACTGGATGCAGCAGGCTGTCACCGCCCTGAACGCCGCCGGCGAAAACGCCCCCACCCACTGGAGCGACGTGCCCGCACTGGCCGTGCATGCGTGCGCCCTGGTCGCGGCCACGCCAGCGCCCGCGGTGCGCAGCGTGCTGGTGAAGGGCTCTCGATTCATGCGCATGGAGCGCGTGGTGCAGGGCCTGTTGGCCCTGACCGCGCCCGCGCCACAAGAACAAAAGGATTCCACCCATGCTGCTTAGCCTGACCCAATGGCTGCAGAGTCTCGGACCCGAATTCGGGTTCCTGCGGGTCTTTCAGTACCTGACCTTCCGCGCCGTGATGGCCGCGCTCACCGCGCTCATCGTCGGTCTGGTGGCGGGTCCGTTTTTCATCCGCCGTCTCGCTGCACTCAAGATCGGGCAGCCAATCCGCGAATACGCGATGCAGAGCCACATCAGCAAGGGCGGCACGCCCACCATGGGTGGTGTGCTGATCCTGTTTGCGATCGCCCTGTCCACGCTGCTGTGGTTCGACTGGTCCAACCGCTTCACCTGGATCGTGCTGCTGGTGACGCTGGGTTTCGGCGCCATCGGCTGGGTGGACGACTGGCGCAAGGTGGTCAACAAGGACCCCGAGGGCATGCGCTCGCGCGAGAAGTATTTCTGGCAGTCGGTGATCGGTCTGGTGGCCGCGTTCTACCTGGCCTTCAGCGTGGCCGAGACCAGCAACCTGCGCGTGCTGCAGCTGTTCTTCAACTGGGTGGCCTCGGGCTTCACGCTCGAACTGCCGCCGCGTGCCGGCCTGATGGTGCCCTTCTTCAAGGAAGTGGCCTACCCGCTGGGTGTGTTTGGCTTCGTGGTCATGACCTACCTGGTGATCGTGGGGTCGAGCAACGCGGTGAACCTCACCGACGGGCTGGACGGCCTGGCGATCATGCCGGTGGTGATGGTGGGATCGGCGCTCGGCGTGTTCGCCTACGTGACCGGCAGCGCCGTGTTCTCGCGCTACCTGCTGTTGCCGCACATTCCCGGGGCTGGCGAACTGCTGATTTTCTGCGCCGCCATGGCCGGTGCCGGTCTGGCCTTCCTGTGGTTCAACACCCACCCCGCGCAGGTCTTCATGGGCGACGTGGGCGCGCTCGCGCTGGGTGGCGCGCTGGGCACCATCGCCGTCATCGTGCGCCAGGAAATCGTGCTCGCGATCATGGGTGGCATCTTCGTGGTGGAGGCGCTGTCGGTGATGCTGCAGGTGAGCTACTTCAAATACACCAAGCGCCGCTTCGGCCAGGGCCGCCGCCTGTTCCAGATGGCGCCGCTGCACCACCACTTCGAGAAGAAGGGCTGGAAGGAGACGCAGGTCGTGGTCCGTTTCTGGATCATCACCATGCTGCTGTGCCTGGTCGGTTTGTCGACTTTGAAACTCCGATGAACGCGCTCAAAGACCAACACGTTCTCATCCTGGGCCTGGGCATCTCCGGCCTGGCGATGGCGCGCTGGTGCGTGCGCCACGGGGCGGTGGTGACGGTGGCGGACACGCGCGAGAACCCGCCTTCGCTGGCCGCGCTGCGCGCCGAGTGCCCGCAGGCCGCGTTCGTGGCCGGCCCGTTCGATGACAGCCTGCTGGTGCGCCAGCCCTGGGCCGTGATCGCGCGCAGCCCCGGCCTGCCGCCCGAACAGCTGGCACCGGCACGCGCCTGGGCGCAGCAACACGGTGCCGCCTTCGTCGGCGAGCTCGACCTGTTTGCGCAGGCGCTGCAAGACCTGTCGGCGCGCGAGCGCCTGCCCTACAAACCCCAGGTGCTCGCGATCACCGGCACCAACGGCAAGACCACCGTGACCTCGCTCACCGGCCTGCTGCTGCAGCGCTGTGGCCTGAACGTCGCTGTGGCCGGCAACATCGGCCCGGCGCTGCTGGACGTGCTGGGCGCGGCGCTGGACACCGAAGCGCAGGCCGAGGCCGCCGAACGGGCGGAAGCCGAAGCGGCACAGCAGGCCGAGCAGGACAGGCTGGACGCCCAGCCCGCCGCCGAACCGTTGGAGTCGTCGCCTGCCGGGGACGTTTCTGAGCCAGCGTCCGTCGAAGATGGCACCCGGCCCGTTCTGGAAAACCAGGACGAATTGCTGCCCGCTGACGCAGAAGATCCCTTGCCGGTTCCGGGCGAAGACGACGACGCGCCGTTGATGCTGGTGCCTCCGCCCATCGAGCCGCCGGCGCCCCCGCACCTGCCCGTGGTCTGGGTGCTTGAACTCTCCAGCTTCCAGCTCGACGGCACCGCCGGGGGCGCCTGGGACAGCGTGCCCACGGCAGCCACCGTGCTCAACATCACCGAAGACCACCTGGACTGGCACGGGTCGCTGGCCGCCTATGCGCGGGCCAAGGCCGCGGTGTACGGCGCGCAGGCGCTGATGCTGCTCAACCGCGACGACGCCCAGGTCATGGCCATGAAGCCGGGCAACGTGACCGTGAAGGTCGGCGGCCGCAACCGCCAGCAGCCGGCCCGGCCTTACGCCTCCTTCGGCCTGGAGACGCCCACGCGCCCGGGCGACTGGGGCATCGAGTCGGTCAACGGCATGACCTGGCTGGTGCGCGCGCTCGCGCTGGACGAAACCCGCAAACGCGGTCGTGCGGCGGACGAAGAGGAGGAGATCTACTTCCAGCGCCTGATGCCGGTGGACGCCCTGCGCATCCGCGGCCGCCACAACGCGGCCAACGCGCTGGCCGCGCTCGCGCTGGCCACCTCCACCGGTGCGCCGTTGGGTCCGATGCTGCACGGTCTGCGCGAGTACCGCGGTGAACCCCACCGTGTGGAGCCGGTGGCCATCATCAACGGGGTCGAGTACTTCGACGACAGCAAGGGCACCAACGTGGGCGCGACGCTGGCCGCCATCAACGGCCTGGGCGCTGACCGGCGCCTGGTCGTGATCCTGGGGGGTGACGGCAAGGGCCAGGATTTCACGCCCCTGGACCAGCCCCTGGCCCGCCACGCACGCGCCGTGCTGCTGATCGGCCGCGACGCGGCCGCCATCCGCGCCCAGGTGGCGCACGCCGCCGAGGAAGCCGGCATCCCCCTGCTGGACGCCAGCAGCCTGCCCGAGGCCGTCGCACTGGCGGCGCAGCAGGCGCAGTCGGGCGATGCCGTGCTGCTGTCACCCGCCTGCGCCAGCCTGGACATGTTCAAGGACTACAAGCACCGCGCCGCGGTGTTCGTCGAGGCGGTCGCGGCGTTGGCGCATGAACAGGGCGTGGAACTGGAGGGTGGGCTGTGAGCAACCGCCTGAGCGCCACCCTGAACAGCCTGCGCGCCGCGCTGGGCGGGCTGCTGCCGCGCCTGGTGGGCCTCGGCCCGGCCGGCGGTGACGGCTTGCCGGTGCGACTGTCCAACCGCACCTACGCGGGCATGCGCCAGGGCCAGGTTCGTGAACTCGGGTTCGATCAGCCGCTGCTCTGGGTCGTCGTGGCGCTGATGGCCTGGGGTCTGGTGATGGTGTACTCGGCCTCGATCGCCTTGCCCGACAACCCGCGCTTCGCCAACTACGCGCACACGCATTTTGTGGTGCGCCACGGCATCTCCATCATCATCGGCCTCGTGGCCGCGCTGATGGCCTTCCAGTTTCCGTTGCGCACCTGGGAAAAGCTCGCGCCCTGGCTGTTTGCGGGGGCGTTGCTGTTGCTGGTGCTGGTGTTGATTCCCGGCATTGGCAAAGGTGTGAACGGCGCCCGGCGCTGGATCTCGCTGGGCATCATGAACTTCCAGCCCTCGGAGCTGGGCAAGCTCGCTGTGCTGCTCTACGCGGCCGACTACATGGTGCGCAAGATGGAAGTGAAGGAGCGCTTCTTCCGCGCCGTGGCGCCGATGGCCGTGGCCCTCGCTGTGGTGGGCATGTTGTTGCTGGCTGAACCCGACATGGGCGCCTTCATGGTGATCGTGGTCATCGCCATGGGCATCCTGTTCCTGGGTGGTGTCAACGCCCGCATGTTTTTCCTGATCGCCCTGGTGGTGGTGGGTGCCTTTGCGCTCATGGTCATGGCCAGCGAATGGCGGCGGGCGCGCATTTTTGCCTACCTCGATCCCTGGAGCGCCGAACACGCGCTGGGCAAGGGTTACCAGCTCTCGCACTCGCTGATCGCCTTTGGACGCGGCGAGATCTTTGGCGTCGGCCTGGGAGGCAGTGTCGAAAAACTGCACTGGCTGCCCGAGGCCCATACCGACTTCCTGCTCGCGGTGATCGGCGAGGAATTCGGGCTGGTGGGGGTGTTGATCGTGATCGCCCTGTTCCTCTGGCTCACGCGCCGCATCATGCACATCGGCCGCCAGGCCATTGCGCTCGACCAGGTGTTTGCCGGTCTGGTGGCGCAGGGTGTGGGTGTGTGGATGGGCTTTCAGGCCTTCATCAACATTGGCGTGAACCTGGGTGCCTTGCCCACCAAGGGCCTGACCTTGCCACTGATGAGCTACGGGGGGTCGGCCATCCTGCTGGAGCTGGTTGCACTCGCGATCGTGCTGCGGGTGGATTATGAAAACCGCCAGCTCATGAAAGGTGGGCGGTCATGAGCAAGACGCCTTGCGCCCTGATCATGGCCGGCGGCACCGGTGGCCACATCTTCCCGGGTCTGGCGGTGGCCGAGGCCCTGCGAGAGCGCGGCTGGCGTGTGCACTGGCTGGGCGCGCCCGGCAGCATGGAGAGCCGCCTGGTGCCGCCGCGCGGTTTCCCGCTGGAGCTGATCGACTTCGGCGGTGTGCGCGGCAAGGGCCTGAAAACGCTGTTCCTGCTGCCGCTGCGCCTGTTGCGCGCCTTCTGGCAGGCGTTGCAGGTGGTGCGCCGCGTCAAGCCCGACGTGCTGGTTGGCCTGGGCGGCTACATCACCTTCCCCGGCGGCATGATGGGCACCTTGCTCGGCAAGCCGCTGGTGCTGCACGAGCAGAACTCGGTGGCCGGCATGGCCAACAAGGTGCTGGCCGGCATCGCCGACCGTGTGTTCACCGCCTTCCCCGGCGTGTTCAAGAAGGCCGAGTGGGTGGGCAACCCGCTGCGCGCCGGGTTCCTGCGCCAGCCGGCGCCCGAAGTGCGCTTCGCCGGTCGCAGCGGCCCCTTGCGCCTGCTGGTGGTGGGCGGCAGCCTGGGTGCCAAGGCGCTCAACGACACCGTGCCGCTCGCGCTGGCATTGATCCCCTCGGCGCAGCGCCCGCAGGTGACTCACCAGAGCGGCGAGAAACAGATCGAAGCCTTGCGCGCCAACTACACGGCCGCCGGTGTGCTGGCCGAACTCACGCCCTTCATCGACGACACGGCGCAGGCCTTTGCCGATGCCGACCTGATCGTCTGCCGGGCCGGTGCGAGCACCGTCACCGAGATCGCTGCCGTGGGCGCGGCGGCACTGTTCGTGCCCTTCCCCCATGCGGTGGACGACCACCAGACCAGTAACGCACGCTTCCTGTGCGACAGCGGCGGCGCCTGGCTGGTGCCACAGACCGAACTCACGCCCGCCTCGCTGGCGCAGAAGCTGCAGACCCTGCAGCGCGAACAATTGATGGAGATGGCCGGCAAGGCCAAGCAGATGGAAAAGACAAACGCCGTGGCGGCCGTGGTGTCCGCCTGCGAGCAACTCGCGAAGGTGAAACCGGCATGAAACACGCGATTCGCCACATCCACTTTGTCGGTATCGGCGGCAGCGGCATGAGCGGCATCGCCGAAGTGCTGCTCAACCAGGGCTACCGCATCTCCGGCAGCGACCTGAGCGAGAACGCCGCCACGCGGCGCCTCGTGTCCATGGGGGCCGAGGTGTTTGCCGGTCACGATGCGAAGTACATCGAAGGCGCCGACGCCATCGTCACCTCCACTGCGGTGAAGGAGGACAACCCCGAGGTGGTCGCCGCGCACGCCAAGCTGGTGCCGGTGGTGCCGCGCGCCGTGATGCTGGCCGAGCTGATGCGCATGAAAAAAGGCGTGGCGATTGCCGGCACACACGGCAAGACCACCACGACCAGCCTGGTCGCCAGCGTGCTGGCCGCGGCGAACCTGGACCCGACCTTCGTGATCGGAGGCCGCCTCAACAGCGCGGGTGCCAACGCCCAGCTCGGCTCCGGCGAGTACATCGTGGTCGAAGCCGACGAGTCGGATGCTTCGTTCCTGAACCTGCTGCCGGTGTTGTCGGTCGTCACCAACATCGACGCCGACCACATGGACACCTACGGCCACGACTTCGGGCGCCTCAAGGCTGCCTTTGTGGAGTTCCTGCACAAGATGCCGTTCTACGGTACCGCCGTGGTGTGCGTGGACGATCCGTCGATCCGCGAGATCCTGCCGCAGATCGCACGCCCCATCACGGGGTACGGTTTCTCGGAAGACGCCCAACTGCGTGCGGTGAACGTGCGTGCCGCTGGCGGCCAGATGCACTTCACGGTACAGCGCAAGAACGGCACCCAGATGCCCGACCTGGACGTGGTGCTCAACCTGCCAGGGGAGCACAACGTGCTCAACGCGCTGGCCGCCATCGGTATCGCGTTGGAGCTGGGCGTGCCCGATGCTGCCGTGCAGCAGGCGCTGGCCGAATTCAAGGGCGTGGGCCGGCGTTTCCAGCGCTACGGCGAAGCGGCCCTGCCATCGGGTGGCCAGGCAACCATCGTCGACGACTACGGCCACCACCCGGTGGAAATGGCGGCCACGTTGTCGGCTGCGCGCGGCGCTTTTCCGGACCGCCGTCTGGTGCTGGCCTTCCAGCCGCACCGTTTCAGCCGCACACGCGACTGTTTTGAAGATTTCGTGAAGGTGATCGGCAACGCCGACGCCGTGTTGCTGGCGGAGGTGTACGCCGCCGGCGAGGCCCCCATTGTCGCGGCCGATGGCCGTTCGCTGGCGCGCGCGCTGCGCGTGGCAGGCAAGCTGGAGCCGGTGTTTGTGGACGACATCGGCGCCATGCCGCAGGCCATCCTGGACAACGCGCGCGATGGCGACGTGGTGCTCTGCATGGGCGCGGGTTCCATTGGAGCGGTGGCCGGGCAGGTGGTTGAGTTGGCGCAGAAGGACAGGACATGAACGCAGGGGTGAAGACCGTGAACATCGACGTCAAGGCACTGGGCCAGGTGGCCGTGCTCATGGGGGGGCGATCGGCCGAGCGCGAGGTGTCGCTCATGTCGGGCACGGGCGTGCTGGCCGCGTTGCGCTCCAAAGGGGTGGACGCCCATGCTTTTGATCCGGCCGAGCGCGATCTGGGTGACTTGAAGCGTGAAGGTTTTGCGCGCTGCTTCATCGCGCTGCATGGCCGCTTCGGCGAAGACGGCACCGTGCAGGGCGCGCTGGAGCTGCTGGGCATTCCCTACACCGGCCCCGGCGTGATGGCGTCGGCGGTGGCCATGGACAAGCTCATGACCAAGCGCATCTGGCTGGCCGAAGGCCTGTCCACCCCGGCCTGGCGCCAGGTGCACAGCGCCGAAGAAGCCCGCGCCGCCTTTGCGGCCCTGGGCTCGCCGATGATCGTGAAGCCGGTGCGTGAGGGGTCCACCATCGGCCTGAGCAAGGTCCTGACGCTCGAAGCATGCGAGACCGCCTACGCGCTGGCTTCGGGCCAGGACCCGATGGTGATGTGCGAACAGTTCATCGCCGGCGACGAGGTCACCTGCCCGGTGCTGGGCACGGGCTCGACAGCCCGCGCGCTGCCGGTGATCCGCATCGTGGCGCCCGACGGTAACTACGACTACCAGCACAAGTACTTCACCGACGACACGAAATACCTCGTGCCCGCCGGTCTGCCCGAAGGCGAAGAGGCTGCCATCCAGGCGCTGGTGCTCAAGGCTTATCTCACGCTGGACTGCCGTGGCTGGGCACGCGCCGACGTGATGATCGACGCCGCCACCCGCAAGCCGTACCTGCTGGAGATCAACACCTCGCCGGGCATGACCGGGCATTCGCTGGTGCCGATGTCGGCGCGCGCCACCGGGCTGTCCTACGAAGACCTTTGCCTGAGCGTGCTGGCCGGCGCCTCGCTGGACAACCCGGCACAAGGACCAGGCTGAAAGAAACGCCATGACCCAGCCCGACCTGCCCCTGGACGTCAAGCTCATGACCATGGTGACCCACGCCCTGGTGATGGTGTTTGTCGTGCTGTGCCTGGGCGCGTTGGCCAACTGGGTGCTGCGCCACCCGGTCTGGGCGGTGCGGGCGATCGCGGTGCACGGCGAGGTGGACCACCAGAATGCGGTGAGCCTGCGCGCCCAGCTCGCGTCCCAGATGAGGAGCCGGCTGTCCGGTGGCCTGCTGGCGATGGACCTGCAACCGGTGCGGCAGATGTTCGAGGTCGTGCCCTGGGTGCGCCATGCGCTGGTGCAGCGCGAGTTTCCGAACCGGTTGCGCGTCACGCTGGAAGAGCACCGGGCGGTGGCCTGGTGGGGGCAGGCCGGTGCAGGGCAACTGGTCAACCACCTGGGCGAGATCTTTGATGCCAGCCCGGACGACGGCGACGGCCTGCCCGAGCTGGCCGGCCCCTCTGAGCGGGTGGCCGAAGTCTGGGCCCTGTACCAGTTGCTCAGTGCCGAGCTCAATCGACTGGACCTCGGCATCGAGCGGCTGGAGCTCAGCGAACGCGGCAGCTGGCGCGCGACGCTGGACAACGGCGCCCGCATGGAGCTGGGGCGTGGCACAACCGAAGAACTGCTGGCGCGTGCGCGACGCTTCACCGCCACCGTGAGCCAGCTCGCCGAACGCTACCCCGGCGCGGTGCAGTCCGTCGATCTGCGCTACCCCAACGGTTACGCCCTGCGCATGCGCGGCGTCACCACCGTGAACGAAGCAGACGCGAAACCTGCGAACAACACCCGGTAATCAAGAAAGCATCATGGCCAAGGAATACAAAGATCTGGTGGTTGGACTCGACATCGGCACCGCCAAAATCATGGTGGTGGTGGCCGAAGTGCAGGCCAACGGCGAACTCAAGCTCGCGGGCCTGGGGGTGTCGGCCAGCCACGGCCTGAAACGCGGCGTGGTGGTCAACATCGACGCCACGGTGCAGAGCATCCAGGCGGCCCTGAAAGAGGCCGAGCTGATGGCCGACTGCCGCATCGCCCGGGTCTACACCGGCATCACCGGCAGCCACATCCGCGGCATCAACTCCAGCGGCATGGTGGCGATCAAGGACCGCGAGGTCACGCCGGCCGACGTGGCGCGCGTCATCGAGACCGCCAAGGCGATCAACATCTCGACCGACCAGCGCCTGCTGCTGGTGGAGCCGCAGGAGTTCGTGATCGACGGCCAGGAAGTGAAAGAGCCCATCGGCATGAGCGGCATCCGGCTCGAAGCCAAGGTGCACATCGTCACCGGTGCGCAGAGCGCGGCTGAAAACATCATCAAGTGCGTGCGCCGCTGCGGGCTGGAGGTGGATCAGCTCATGCTCAACCCGCTGGCGTCCAGCCAGGCGGTGCTGACCGACGACGAGAAGGAGTTGGGCGTGGCCTTGGTCGACATCGGCGCCGGCACCACCGACGTGGCCATCTTTGCCGGCGGTGCGATCCGCCACACCGCGGTGATCCCGATCGCGGGCGACCTGATTACCAGCGACATCGCCATGGCGCTGCGCACGCCCACCAAGGACGCCGAAGACATCAAGGTCGAATACGGCTGCGCCAAGCAGTTGCTGGCCGACCCCGACACCCAGGTCGAGGTGCCCGGTCTGGGCGACCGCGGTCCTCGTCTGCTCGGTCGCCAGGCGCTGGCCGGGGTGATCGAGCCGCGGGTGGAAGAGATTTTTGCACTGGTGCAGCAGGTGGTGCGCGACTCCGGCTTCGAGGAGGTCCTGTCTTCGGGCATCGTGCTCACGGGCGGCAGTGCCGTCATGCACGGCATGGTCGAGCTGGGCGAAGACATCTTTCTGAAGCCGGTGCGCCGCGGCATGCCGCACTACGCGAGCGCCCTCTCCGACATGGTCGCCCAACCCCGGGCGGCCACGGTGATGGGCCTGCTGGAAGAAGCGCGCCTGGCGCGCGTCCGGGGCCACAAGGTCGCGCAGAAGGCGGGCTCCATGCAGAGCGCGCTGGAACGCATGAAAAACTGGTTTGTGGGGACTTTCTGATCATGAATCACACACACACGATGAGCGGTTTGTTCGGATCCCCTGCCCGCCCCGCGCGCCATGGCGCCGCGGGCCACTACCCGGTGCACCGATGTACGGAATGCACCGGGCCGCCTGGGTGATGCCGGGGCCGCGCCGCGGCCACCCCTCTGATCCATGCAACGAATTTTTATTGAAACAACGCCCGGCACCTCAGGTTCAAGGGCAACAACAGGAGAGAAAAATGAGCATCGAAATGATTGAAGTGGAAGAGTTCAACCTGGGCACCCAGATCAAGGTCATCGGCGTGGGTGGTGGCGGCGGCAACGCCGTGGAACACATGATCTCCCGCGGCGTGCAAGGGGTTGAGTTCATCTGTGCCAACACCGACGCGCAGGCCCTGGCGCGCAGCGCCACCAGCCGCACCATCCAGCTCGGCACCAGCGGTTTGGGCGCTGGCAGCAAGCCGGAAAAAGGCCGTGATGCGGCCGAACTGGCGATCGACGAAATCCGTACCGCCATCGACGGCGCCCACATGCTGTTCATCACCGCCGGCATGGGTGGTGGCACCGGCACCGGCGCGGCGCCCGTGATCGCCCGCGTGGCCAAGGAAATGGGCATCCTCACCGTCGGCGTGGTCACCAAGCCCTTCGACTGGGAAGGCGGCCGCCGCATGACCAACGCCGACAGCGGCCTGGCCGAGCTCGAAGCCAACGTGGACTCGCTGATCGTGATCCTGAACGAGAAGCTGCTCGAAGTGCTGGGCGACGACGTGACGCAGGACGAAGCCTTTGCCCACGCCAACGACGTGCTGAAAAACGCTGTGGGCGGCATCGCCGAGATCATCAATGAGTACGGCAACGTGAACGTCGACTTTGAAGACGTGCGCACCGTGATGGGTGAACCCGGCAAGGCCATGATGGGCACCGCGGTGGCCGCTGGCCCGGACCGTGCACGCATCGCCGCCGAAGAGGCCGTGGCCTGCCCGCTGCTCGAAGGCATCGACCTGTCGGGCGCCAAGGGCGTGCTGGTGCTGGTCACGGCGGCCAAGGGTTCGCTCAAGCTGTCCGAGTCCAAGCTGGCGATGAACACCATCCGCGCCTACGCTTCTCCCGATGCACACGTCATCTACGGCGCGGCCTACGACGACAGCCTGGGCGACGAGATGCGTGTCACCGTGGTGGCCACGGGCCTGTCCCGCCAGGGCGCCCGCCGCACCGCGCCGCCGCTGCAGGTGCTGCGCACCGGTACCGACAACGTGGCGTTCAACATCCCGACAGTGAACACGGCGGTGGGTGGCCAGGGTGCCGGACAGCCCGACTACAACTCCATGGCTGTGCCCAGTGTCTGGCGCACCAACCGCACCCAGGCGGCGGCCAAGGTGGATGCGCTGGCTTCGGGTGGCATGGACGATTTCGAGATCCCTGCTTTCCTTCGCAAACAAGCGGATTGATCGACGTAAAGCTACTGCGCCCTCCGATCTGACGCCTGCAGTGCTCGCCGTACGGGTGTACGGCTCCGCGCTTCAGCGTCACCTCGGAGCGCTCGCTACGCTTTCCGTTCGACCAATCTCTTTGGTGGTGTGCCCGGTTCAATCGCTGGGATAGCTTTCTCTGTCAACGCGAAACCGCTCGGAAAAATTAGAATCACCGGATGCTTGCTCAACGAACCCTGAAATCTCTCACCAAGGCGGTGGGCGTCGGCCTGCACAGTGGCCAACGGGTCGAGCTGACGCTGCGCCCGGCCGCGCCGGACACCGGCATCGTGTTCCGCCGCGTGGACCTGCCCGAGCCGGTGGAGATTCCGGTGAACGCCGATGCCGTGTCCGACACGCGTCTGGCGTCAACCATCGCCAAGGGCGGCGCCAAGGTGCACACCATCGAGCACCTGATGAGTGCCGCTGCGGGCCTGGGGCTGGACAACCTGTATGTGGACATCACAGCCGAAGAAGTGCCGATCCTGGACGGTTCTTCGGCCTCGTTCGTTTACCTGCTGCAGAGCGCGGGCATCGTGACGCAGAAGGCGCCCAAGCGCTTCATCCGGGTGACCAAACCCGTGGAGGTGCGCGAAGGGGAGGGCAGCAACCTCAAGTGGGCGCGGCTGGACCCGTACCACGGCTACAAGCTGAGTTTCGAGATCGAGTTCAACCACCCGGCGGTGAATTCCAGCGGCCAGCGGGTCGAGTTCGACATGGGCAGCGGCCGCTACGCGAGGGAGATCGCCCGGGCCCGCACCTTCGGCTTCACGCGCGATGTGGAGATGATGCGTTCCCATGGCCTGGCGCTGGGCGGCGGCCTGGACAACGCCATCGTCATGGACGATGTGAAGGTGCTCAACGCCGACGGTCTGCGCTACCAGGACGAGTTCGTCAAGCACAAGATCCTCGACGCCATCGGCGATCTCTACATCATTGGCAAGCCGCTGCTGGCCGCCTACAGCGCCTTCCGCTCGGGTCACGCCATGAACAACCAGCTGCTGCGTGCGCTGCTGGCCCGACCCGATGCTTACGAGATCGTGAGCTTCGAGCAGGAGCGTGAAGCGCCCACCGGCTTCGCGCAACTCGCTCCCGCCTGGTAAGCGCCAGCCGGCGCCCAAGGCTTCACCGAAAAACAAGCCATGCTGCTGTTTCGCTGGACCATCTTCATGCTCCTGCTGGCGGCCGGCGTGTCGTTCGCCTTCTACATCGGCACGGGGCAGGCGAGGTTTCGCCAGTACGGGATCGTGATCCTGAAATGGACGGTCATCGCAGCGCTGGGCTTTTTTGGTGTGCTGGTGCTGGAGCGCCTTCTCTGATGTGCTGAAAAGTCAAAGGCCATCCCGACGGATGGCCTTTGGCTTTCAGGTTTTGAGCCGGATTCAGTGGGCGCCGACGAAGCGGGTGCCTTCGAACGAACGGGACTCACCGCTGGTGCGGTACTGCGCCCAGGCCACCATCAGCATCAGCGTGGCAAAACCACCGGCGATCAGCACCGGGTAAGCGGCGAGGATGTCGGTCAGCGGGAACTTCCAGTTCAGCGGACGGCCAACGCCCAGCAACGCGGCGTAGAACCACGACACCGCCGACACCGAACCCGCGAACACGGCAAAGCTGCGCTGCGAGAACGACATGTTCAGCAGGGTGCCGGCCTTCTTCATCAGCGGCAGGACGCGGTGGTGCAGCAAGAAGCCATTGAGCGTCAGCAAGCAGACGACGGTGATCTTGGCTTGCAGCTTGGGGTTGGCGAAGTACTCCCAGCCTTTGACCGATGTGTCCAGCGCGATGATGCCCGCGCCGGTGGCCCAGAGTGCGACCAGGGCCAGGGCCACGGTGTTCTGCAGATCCTGCTGTTAGCGGCGATCTAAACCCGCGTAAATCTGGCGGCGGTAAATGGTGACGGAATCCGGTGGTCATTTGTGGCGGCGGATTCTGGTGGCGGCTTTCGGTGCTGAGTGCGCCACCAACAGCAAGGGCCCCGTCAGGGGCCCTTGCTGTTGGCGTGGGAGATTCGTCGTTGTTCAGAACGGCAACTCCGGGTCAAAGTCGTCCAGCGATTCACTGTGTCACGCGCTGCTCGCGCAGCAGGTTCTGGATGACCCGGCCGTAATGGGTCCAGACGCGATCGCGCAGATCATCAAGCAACTCCATCACCGCCAAGGCCTGCTCTGGTGTCCAGGTGTCGTCCACCGTGAAGGGCAGCCCATGGTGCAGTCCTGAAGGCGGGTGCCACGGCTTCATGCTGTTTCCTTCGACGGTTTGCGCTTTGCGGTGCGCGCCCGGGCGCGTTCTTGTGCCTCCTTGTGCCGGTACGACTGGCCCTTGATACCGACAATTTCGGCGTGGTGGACCAGGCGGTCCACGAGTGCGACCACGCAGGCCGCGTTGGGGAACACTTCACCCCACTCGGCAAACGATTTGTTCGTGGTGATCAGCGTGCTCTTGTGCTCGTGGCGCCGGCTGATCAACTCGAACAGCAGATCGGCATAGCGGCTGGAATACGACAGATACCCGACCTCATCAATGGCCAGGAGCTCTGGCCTGGCGTAGTGGCGCAGCCGGGTGCGCAGTGCCGAATCGCTGTCCAGACTGGCCAGCTCGCCCAGCAGCTTGCCGGCGGTGGTGAACAGGACGGTGTGTCCCTGCAACACCGCCTGGTGCGCAATGTTCTGCGCGATCGTGGTCTTGCCGACCCCGGAGGGCCCCACCAGGATGGCGTTGCTGGCGTTTTGCAGGAACTGCAGCGTCATCAGCTCGCTCACGCTGGCCTGGTCAATCTGCTCGGGCCAGCGCCAGTCGTAATCCACCAAGGGCTTGAAGCGCCCGATGCGCGCACTGTGCAGGCGCCGCTCCATGGATCGGCGGGTTCTCTCCTGCTCTTCCCAGTCCAGCAATGTGCCCACCCAGGGTTCGGTGCAGCAGGTACTCCAGTTGGCCAGCACCCCGTGCAGTTGCAACGCCTGGGCGCGGTGTTTGAGTGTGGCCGAATCAGTTGCTGGCATCGTCACTCTCCTGCGTGAGACGGTCATAGCTGTCCAGGCTGTGGGGGCGCACGGCGATGTCGCGCGCGCGCACCTGCGCGGACAGGGCCACGCCCAGCGGGGGCGGGGTTTGCTGCTGGCGCTGGCGTTGGCGTTGGTGTTGCAGCGCCAGACGAACCGCATGGGGGTGCGGCACACCGCGGCTCATGGCATCGGCGACGGCGGCCGTCATCTGCGTGCGTCCATGCACATCCAGGAGTTCCTGCAACTCACGGGCGATGCGTCCCAGCGGCTCACCCCGCTTGGCCGCCTCTGTCAGCAAATCCTGCACCTGAGGCAGCGCGTGCACCAGGCGGTCCGTGTCGCGATGGGCTCGCGCGGCTCGCTTGTGCTGCACCAGTTCCTGCACATGGGCCTCGATCTCGATCTGCTGAGCCTTGTCCCAGCAACGCGGGTGCGTGGCCAGTGCCTGCTGGCCGTCCAGAATACGCACCTCATGCAGGCTGGCGTGCACGCTCAGGCTGCGCTGTACGTGGGTGTGGGGGATGGAATAGTCGTTCAGGTCAAAGCGAACATAGGGTGTCTTGGCCGCTGTCACGCCGCGGATCTCATCGCAACAAAACGGTGTGACCGGGATGTCCATCAGGTGCGCCTTCTCTTGGTCAAAGGCCTGCTGCACCGACAGCTGGGAGTCCTCGGGGCAGCGCCGAGCGCTGGCTGCCCCGTTCACCCAGGCATCGGCCTGGGCATTGAGATCGTCGAGGCCGTCAAAGGTGCGTCCCTCGAAGAAGGCCGTGCGGATGTAGCGGATGGCCCGCTCCACGCGGCCCTTCTCATTGCCCCGGGCCGGGGCCACGGGCCTGGCCTCGAAGCGGTAGTGCGCCGAGAGTGCCAGCAAGGTGGGATTGAAGCGGATGGCCTGCCCCCTGCGTTCGAGCACCGCGCTCTTGAGGTTGTCGTACAAGACGACCCTGGGAACGGACTCCCAGGATTCAAAGGCCTGGACGTGGCCGCGCAGGAAGTTCTCCATGTGCGCGCCCAGGAAGAAGCGCAGGAAGATGCGTCTGGACCAGGACAGGACCATCACAAAGGCCATCAGGGGTCGCCTGGCTTGCCCGATCTGGATGTGGCCGAAGTGGCCCCAGTCGCATTGCCCCTGTTCACCGGGCAAGGTGCGCAGGCGCAAGTAGGCCTGTGCTGGGGGGCGTGGACGGTGCCTGGCGACGATGTGGCGAAAGTGGTCGGGGCGTCCCTCGTAACCGCGCTCGGCGACCATGGTGTGCAACCGGCTGGCCGTGAGGTTGGGGAACTGCTTCAGGGTCTCTTCAATAAAGGGCAGGTAGGGGCTCACGCCCGAGGTGCGTTGTGCGGGCACTATGGGGGCGGCGCCGGCCTGGGTGAGCACGCGCATGACGGTCTCGCGGTGCACGCCCAGCTGGGACGAGATCGTTCCCACCGGCCAGTGCTCGGCGTGGTGGTAGCGCAGGATCTGCGCCGTGAGTTCAGGTGAAATGGCCATGTGAGTCGGTACTCCATACGGATGGTTTCGATGGGCGACGAAAGCGGCAACGCAAATAGTCCAGGCGTACAAAATTCGAGACCGAACGGCCGCAAAACTGGCACTTGCAGCGTTGACTTGCGTCTGGGATCAGAGCGGTTGTTTCGCCGGGTGGGAGTACATCAGTGCAGGGCGGTGGTGGGCTACCCTGATGCGTCACTGTTTGCTGGCGCGCCCTCCATTGCCCCTGGCGTCTGGCGTGAGCGTGACGGCCCTTGCGGCTGTCCTGGTAGCGTTTGCCGGCTGCGCGCTGGGCGCCACTTCTGGCCTGGTGCGAGCAGGCCGCGCTGCAGTAGCGCTGGCCGCGGTCGCAGTGGCTGCAGATGAGCACAGGGCAGCGGCACAGGGCGCACACAAAGCGTCTGGGCGGTGGTGACGGCGCGGGCTGGGCAGTGGGCATGGGCGCTCCATTCCCATGCGTGAGCCCATGCTATGGACAGCCACGCCCGCTTCGTGAAATACTGACAGCGGCAACGGCGCCCTCCAAAGCGGTGGGTCTCGGGGCGCGACAGTGGGTTTACCGGAAAGTGACTGTCACTGTCGCGCCTGCTTCTTACACGGGTAGGCGATATGTAACGCAAAACACCAGCGCTGCGCCATACCCCTGCGCTGACTCATGCCCGCCATGCCACGGCCAAAGCAGGCACGCCCCCCCCCCGGCACACCTCAGTGCCCTGCAGAACGGGCACCCCCCATTCAACTCAAAGGAAGTTCAAGGCATTCAGCTGACTGAAGCGGGTGAACGCGTCTGGCTTGCTCCCGACACCAGATTTACGCGGAAACTGACAGCCGTTCACACCTGCAGGTGTTTCGGGTCCATGCGTTCGTGGGGATCGCCAGAGATGAGCTGTTTGACCATGGCAATGTCGCTCATGAGGATCAACCCGATGGCCGCGCAACAGGCGATCAGGTGGGCGTAGACGAGGGCCATTCGTGAAAATTCAAGTTCCATTTGAGGTATCCGGGTGAAGGGTCAAGGGCTGTCCCGACAGAAACGGGCTCCGGGGCCCGACGGAAGTTTGCATCGAAGCCTTGGCCGCTAATGTGCCTATCCAGGCCGTGGTCATCTGTGCGCAGTTGCAACGGTTGGTCCCGTTGTCATTGATATTTATCAATTTGTACAAAAGGGGCCCTCAGGGGGAAAACCCCCATGAAGCTGTTGTTTTCATCCCTCAGATGGGGGATGCTCTGGGGAGCGCAGATACTGTTGTTACGTCCATGTACGGTTCGTAACAACCGCGCACCATCTGGCCGCTGACGGCCTGTCCCCTGTTTTCAGTAGTTCCGGCCGCCTTTGTAAGCCGCATGGGTACGTGCCTGCAGGGGGGACACCTTGTTGATGGCCTGCATCGTGCGGCTGACCTGCGCATGGGTGATGGCCAGGCCCAGGGCGTCGGCCGCGTCCTTGCCGGGCAGGCCGGGCAACTGCAGCAGGCGTTTGACCATTTCCTGCATCTGCGCCTTGTCGGCGCGGCCGTAGCCGACCACCGCTTTCTTCAGCTGCAGGGCGGTGTACTCGGCCACCGGCAGGCCGTTGGCCACCAATGCCGTGAGACAGCAGCCGCGGGCCTGGCCCAGCAGCAACGTGGCCTGCGGGTTGACGTTGACAAACACGATCTCGCAGACCGAGGTTTCGGGCTGGTAGCGCTTGACCACCTCGCTGATGCCGTCAAACAGGATCTTCAGCCGCTCGGGCAGCAAGGCGCCGTCTTTCGGGCTGGTCTGGATGGTGCCGCTGGCCACGTAGTGCAGCGTGGCACCCTCGGCGTCGATGACGCCAAAACCGGTGCACTGCAGGCCGGGGTCGATGCCGAGGATGCGCATGGGTGGTGTGCCGTTTCAGCGTTCAGAGGTTGAAGGTCCAGCGCACGGAGTGGAAAAACACCGGAGCGGCAAAACACAGGGCGTCCACGCGGTCGAGCAGGCCACTGGCGCCGGTGACCGAGCGGCCGGCCGAACCCCAGTGGGTCACGCCGCGGTCGCGTTTGATGGCTTTCATGACCAGGTGCCCCAACGAACCGGCCATGCAGGCCACCAGCGCCATGGCCAGGGCCTGCAGAGGCTTGAAGGGTGTGAATCCGGCCAGGGCGACGCCCAGCAGGCCACCGGCGGCCAGGCCCGCTATCCAGCTGCGCCAGTGGAAACTGGCGCTGATCGCCGGTGCCACAGGGTCGCGCAGCCGCCGCGCCATCAGGTGCTGGACCAGCATGCAGGTCTGCACCACCAGCACCAGGAACACCACGAGGAATGCGGTCTTGCCGGCAAAGCGCGGGAAGTTGAGCCACAGCAGCGCCGGCACATGGCTCATGCCGTAGACGCAGACCATGATGCCCCATTGCAGCTTGGCGTTGCGCTCCAGAAAGCGTTGCGGGTCGTTGCCCAGCGCACTCACCACGGGGATGGCGAGGAACACATAGACCGGGATGAACACCGTGAAGAGGTTGAAGTGCTGGTTCCAGACCAGGGCGTATTGCAGCGGCAGCACGATGAAAAACGCCAGCACGAGGCTGCGGTGGTCACCGCGCCGGGTGGGCGAGAGGCTGATGAATTCGCGCAGGATGAAAAACGAGACCAGACCGAACAGCACGATGGCCACGCTCTCGCCGGCCGCCCAGCCGACCCAGAACACCAGCGTCATCAGCCACGAGTTGCGCAGCAGGGCCTGGTAGTCGTGCAGTCGTCGGGCGCGATCGCCGGTGTGGTCGTCGGCGTGCTGGCGTTCGCGCAGCGAGAGCAGCACGCCCAAGCCGCTGGCGATCAGCAGCAGGCCGAACAGCAGCACAAACATCAGGCTGACCTGCTGTTCGGGGGTAAGGCTGCGCAGGAAGGAACCCATCAGACCTCCCGCAGGGCCATGACGGCAGCGCGTGCGCGGTTCAGGAAATCGGCACGGGCTTCATCCGCCCCCAGGGCCATCGGCTCACCGAACGTCACCGAGCACAGCACCGGCACCGGGATCACCTCGCCCTTGGGCATCACCCGCTGCACGTTGTGGATCCACGCGGGCACCAGCACCACCTGGGGAAAGCGCCGGGCCAGGTTGTAGATCCCGGACTTGAAGGCTTGCGGATCTTCCGCATGGCCGCGCGTGCCTTCGGGAAAGAGGATCAGCGAGTCACCGCTCTCCAGGGCATCGACGAGGGGTTGCAACGGGTCCTCGTCACCCTTCTTTTCGCGCTCGACATAGACCGCGTTGAACACCTCGGTGGTGATCCAGCGCTTGAAGTTCGATGCCGTCCAGTAGTCGCGCGCGGCGATGGGGCGGGTGATGCTGCGAAGTTCCTGGGGCAGAGCCGCCCAGATCAGCACCAGGTCGGCGTGGCTCTGGTGGTTGGCGAAATAGATGCGCTGCTCCGCCTTGGGCGGGCAACCGTACCAGCGGGCCTGGGCGCCGGTGAGCAGGCGCACCAGGCCGAGCAGGAAGGTGCTCACGGCCTGGGCACGCCAGTTCATGAACACATCCCGGCACAGGGCCAGAGCAAAGCGACTGCGATGTCCGAACCCAGGGACACCGCGGAACTGGCTTTGCCAGGCCGCTGGTGTCGTCCCCCTGGGGGGAAGCCGCGCAGCGGCGCAGGGGGGCACATCACGGCGCCTGAACTGCGCCCATGCGCGCCACGATGGTGCTCGTGCGGCGGGCGAGGTAGGCCGAACCCTGCCGGGTTTCGAAGAACTTGGGGCTGGGCAGCATCACGGCCAGACGTGCCGCCTCGTAGGCGCTCAATTTGGCGGCGGGCTTCTTGAAATAGCGCTGGGCCGCGGCTTCGGCGCCGAAGACGCCTTCTCCCCACTCCACGCTGTTGAGGTAGATCTCAAGAATGCGCTGCTTGCTGAGCAGCGCGTCCAGCGTGAGCGCGAGCACCAGCTCCTGGCCCTTGCGCAGCAGGTTGCGTTCACCCGAGAGCAGCAGGTTCTTGGCCAGTTGCTGGGTGATGGTGGAGCCACCGATGACCTTGGGCGGCTTGATGGCCTTGATGGCGGCTTCGGCCGCTTCGGGCTTTTTGGCGAGCTTGCGTTCGAGCTGCGCGGTCCGTTTCTCGACCTGCTCCAGGCGTTTTTCGTTCTTGACCCAGGCCGCTTCGATCGCGCTCCAGTCCACGCCATCATGTTCCGCAAAGCCCGCGTCCTCGGACGCCATCACGGCCCGTTTGAGGTGCGGGCTGATCTGGTCATAGTCCACCCATTGGGCCGACCAGCGCCAGTCCTTGTCGGACCTGAGGCTCTGGCCAGCGACACGCCAGGCCTCCGAGCGCATGAAGGCAGTGCTTTGCGGATCGATCACCACCATCAGCGCGACACGCAAGACAAAAAACAGCTGCAGCGCCAATCCGGCCAGCACCACCCACAACAGCCAGCGACCGATCGATTTCATCACTGGCTGGACATCTGGGTTTGCAAAGTGGCGTCGCGCGTGAAACGGAAACGCGACACCACCACGATCTGGTCGGCCCGCTGGCGCATGGCTTCGTTGAAGCGACCAAAGCCGAGGCCGCGCACGATCGCCTGGGCACGTCGGTCCAGCGTGGTGTTGCCGGAGGTCTGCACCACCTCGGTGCCCAGCACGGTACCGGTGTGGTTCACCGTGATGACCATGGTGAGCTCGCCATAGAGCTTGCGACCCGCGGCTTCGGGGAAGTTGGTGGTCCCCCGGTCTTCGATCTTGCGGCGCAGTTCGTCGTAGTAGATCGCGTAGACCTCTTCGCGCGTGGCCGGGCTGACGTAGCGCTTGCGCGGGCGCTCGTTTTCTTGGTTGATGCGCTTTTCGATCTCGGCCAGCACCTTCACCAGCGCCCGGCGCTTGCGCTCGTGCTCAATGGTTTCCTGGCTGGTGTTGACGGCCTGCAGGTCTGGCGGTGGCATGTTGGCCAGTTGCTTGCGCACCTGGGTCAGGATCTGTTTTTGCCGCTCTTTGAGCGCTTCGATCATGCGCTCGTCTTCTTCGGGCGAGTCGCCGATGCGGGCCGTGGGGTTGGGCGGCAGGGGCGAGGTGGCCCGCCCTTTTTCCCTCTCGCCGCCACCGGCCAGCGAGGCTTGCGCAATGGCCTTGGCCTTTTCGGGCTTCTCGTCGCTCTTGGCGTTGACCAGAATGACTTCCAACGGCGTGTCCTGAAACACCCGGTTGAAACCCTCTGGGTCGACAAAGCGGACCGTCAGCAGCGCGGCGTGCACGGCGACCGAGATTCCCAGAGCGAGTTGCAGGGTGCTCAGTTGTTTGAGAAAGGCCAGGACCGGTTTCACGCGAGCATTATCCGTGCTGGTGGCTCATACCCCGGGCGCCTCGGCAGGGGTTTCGGTGCCAGTTTCCGGACCATCGACCTGCGTTTCGTCGACGTCGATGGCCAGCGCCAGCGGCGCGGCCAGTTCGTCGTCTTCGCCGTCCTCGGATTCGCTGCTGTCATCCACATTGTCGACCGGCAAGTCGAGTCGTTCGACCACCGTGCCGGACACGTCCAGCGTGATGTGATCGATGTCGCCCAGCCGCACGCGCACATGCGCACCGCGCGGCAGACCCTCGGCACCCAGCACCGGCAGCACCAGGGGCAGGGTGTCGGCGCGCACCAGGTTGTCCTTGATCAGCGTGGCGGTGAGCTCGCTGATGCCAGCCTGGCCCAGGTGCTTGAGCGTCCAGTAACGTTCCATGCCGTTCTGGAAACCGTTGTAGGCGGTGTAGGCGGCGTCGAAGCTGCTGATGATGGCAAACAGGTTGGCGTCTTTGGGCTTGAACGGCGCGGCGAGCGCAGCGGTCTTGCCGTGGCGCGCGCAGGCGATGATCTGCCACTGGTTGACCATGTCCACGTAACGGCGCAGGGGCGAGGTGCTCCAGGCGTAACTCTTCACACCAATGCCCGCGTGCGGCTGCGCCTTGGTGCCCATGCGCACCTTCACGCCAGGCGCCAGGCTGGCCTGGCTGCGGTAGATGCCGGGCACGCCGCAGTCGGCGAGCCAGTTGCCCCAGGTGCTGTTGGCCAGGATCATGGCCTCGGCCACCATCAGGTCGAGTGGCGCGCCGCGCTGTCGTGTGCCGATCACCACGGTTTCGTCGCCTGCGGGCTCGCTGCCCGTCACGCCTTCGAGTTTGAAGGTGTAGTCGGGCCGGTTGAAGTTTTCCGGTTTGCCGCGCACCACTTCGCGTTGCGCCTTGAGGTGGCACGCCAGGCGGAAGATGAAGGCCAGTTGCGGCTGCAGCTCTTCAATATGGGCCTCGGTGATCGCTGTACTGGCCGGCGCCTGGCCGGCCAACCAGTCTTCGGTGATCACGGTGTCGAGCTGGTCGTGGCGCAGGTTGTGCACGATCGGCACCCGCTCCAGCACGGTGTGGCTGTCCTTGGGCTCCAGCGTGGCCTCGTCGAAGCTGACGTAGAGCGACACGGCGGGACAGTTCCGCCCGGCCATCAGCGTGTAGGTCTGCACCACCTCGTCGGGCAGCATGGTGATCTTGTGGCCCGGCATGTAGACCGTGGACAGGCGGTTGCGCGCCACCTGGTCGATGGGGCTGTCGGGCAGCACCGCGAGACCGGGTGCCGCGATGTGGATGCCCAGCGTGACCGTGCCACTGCCCAGCCCCTGCAGCGAAAGCGCGTCGTCGATTTCGGTGGTGTGCGAATCGTCAATGGAAAAAGCCTGCACGGCGGCCAGCGGCAGCTCGTCGGCAATGGCGGGTGCCTGCAGCGCCGGGAAAGCCGTGCCCTTGGGGAACTGGTCGAACAGGAAGCGCTGCCAGTGGAACTGGTAGGCGCTGGCGATGGCGCCGGCGTTTTGCAGCAGGGTGAGCGGCGCCGTGTGGCTGTTGCGCGCCGCTTCCACCACGGCCTTGTATTCGGGCGCGTTCTTGTCCGGCTTGAACAGGATCTTGTAGAGCTGCTGGCGCACCGGCTCGGGGCATTGCCCGCTGGCCAGCTCGGCGGCCCAGGCTTCGATCTGCGCCTGCACCTGTTTCTTCTTCTCGATGCCGGCCAGCGCCTGCGCCAGGATCTCGGGCGGCGCCTTCTTGTAGCGGCCCTTGCCGGCGCGCCGGAAGTAGTGCGGTGCGCCTTGCAGGCAGAGCAGGGCCGCCACCTGTTGTTCGGTGCTGGCGCTGGCGCTGAAATACTCCTGCGCCAGTTCGGCAAACCCGAACTCGCCTTCGGGTGCGAATTCGTAGGCCAGCTCCAGCTCCATGGTCTCGGCCAGTGCGGTGGCCGCGGGCATCAGTTGGGCGGGGGCGGGTTTGTCAAAGCGCAGCAAGGCATTGGCGGACTTGACCTTGACCCGTTTGCCCGAATCCAGCTCCACCTGCAGGGAACTTTCGGCTTCGGACAGGAGGCGGCCGGTCATCAGTTTGCCGGCGTCGTCGAACAGAATGTGCATGGGCGGGATTGTCCCATGCGGGCGATGGACACTTCCCCGGCGACTCAGCCCACCAGCCGGAGAAACTTGAACACGGCCTCAATGTGGTCGTCAAAGTCGCTGATGGCGTGGTCGCTGCCGGGCAACAGGCGCAGCGCGCCACCGGCACAGAAGGCTTGCATCTCCCGCCAGTCCAGCACCTCGTCGCCCTGCGCCACGATGGCGAGCTGCCGCTGCGGTGTGGCCGGGTGCTGCGGTCCCAGGTGCTGAATGTCGGTCTCCAGCACACGCAACTCGTCCACGAAGGCGGGCTGGAAAAAGAAGCGCTCCTGCGGATCGTGCCAGGCCGTCTGTTCACCGATGTATTGCGCCAGATCGCGCGACGGGTGCACGGCGGGGTTGAGCAGCACCGCGCGGCAGCCGGTCTGCAGTGCCAGCCAGCGGGCGTAGAAGCCACCGAGTGACGAGCCCACCACGGCCATCTGCCCGCGCGGCCAGGCGGCGGTGCCTTCCCGGATCAGGCGGGTGGCAGCCGCAGGCGAGGGCGGCAGTTGCGGGCACCACCAGGTGACGCCCGGATGTTGCGTGTGCACCCGCTTGGCCACCTTCTGCGCTTTCATCGATTGGGGCGACGAGCGGAAGCCGTGCAGGTAGAGCAGGTGGGTGGTTTCTGGTGAAGGGGGGGTGGCGGGGGTCATCGCCGAAGGATAATCGGTGCCCATGGCCGTCGTCTTTGACAAACCCACCCTGCTGCAGCGCGTCGCCCCGATCTTTCAGGGCTTTGACGGTCCGCTGGTCTTTGCCATCCTGCTGCTCGCGGGCGCGGGGCTGATGACCATGTATTCGGTGGGTTTCGATCACGGCTCGCGCTTCGCCAGCCACAGCCGCAACATGATGCTCGCGGCCGGTGTGCTTTTTGTCGTGTCGCAGGTGCCGCCGCAGCGCCTGTTGGCGCTGGCGGTCCCGATGTACGTGCTCGGGGTGGCCTTGCTGCTGGCGGTGTTCCTGTTTGGCATCCAGAAAAAAGGGGCCCAGCGCTGGCTCAACGTGGGTGTGGTGATCCAGCCCAGCGAGCTCATGAAGGTGGCCATGCCCCTGATGCTTGCGTGGTGGTTCCAGCGCCGCGAGGGCCAGCTCAAGCCACTGGATTTTGTGGTGGCGGGCTTGTTGCTGGCGATACCGGCGGCGCTCATCCTCAAGCAGCCCGACCTGGGCACCACCTTGCTGGTGATGGCCTCCGGCCTGGCGGTCATCTTCTTTGCCGGGCTGAGCTGGAAGCTGATCGTTCCGCCGGTGCTGCTGGGACTGGTGGGGGTGGTCATCCTGATCGCGATGGAACCCCAGTGGTGCGCGCCCGATGTGGACTGGCGCGTCCTGCACGAATACCAGCGCCAGCGCGTGTGCACGCTGCTCGATCCGTTCAAGGATCCGCTGGGCAAGGGGTTCCACATCATCCAGGGCATGATCGCCATCGGCTCCGGCGGTGTCTGGGGCAAGGGCTTCATGCAGGGCACACAGACCCATCTGGAGTTCATTCCCGAACGCACCACCGACTTCATCTTCGCGGCGTTTTCCGAGGAGTTCGGCCTGGTGGGCACGCTGGGACTGATGGCGGCGTTCCTCTTCCTGCTGATCCGCGGGCTGATCATCGCGGTGGAAGCGCCAACCCTGTTCTCGCGTCTGGTGGCCGCTGCCATGACCGCCAATTTCTTCGTCTACGCCTTCGTCAACATGGGCATGGTGAGCGGCATCCTGCCGGTGGTGGGTGTGCCCTTGCCGTTCATCAGTTACGGCGGCACGGCGATGGTGACGCTGGGCGTCTGCCTGGGCATTCTGATGTCGGTGGCCAAGTCCAAACGCCTGATGCAGTCATGAGCCCCATGCGAGGGGTTCGCACCCCGTCGCCAGTGGGCGAAGGCGTTGCCATGCACCTGCCTGCTTGCCGGGTGGCGATCGTGGGCGCCGGGAACATGGGCGGCGCCATGGCCGCGCGCCTGTGTGAACTGGGCTGGCCCGTGGTGGTGTGTGACATCGACCCCGTGCGCCAGCAACAGGCGCTGGAAGCCGGCGCCTGCCTCGCCGACACCCCTGAGACGGCAGCCCGTGCGCTGGTGGCCGACGGCGTGTTGATCGTCTGCGTGGTGGACGCAGCGCAGTCGCATGACGTGCTCTTCGGTGCTGGCGGCGCCGCTGCTTCCCTGCACAGCGGCCAGGCCGTGATGCTGTGCCCGACCATCGCACCCCAGGACACCGAAGCGCTGGCAGCGGCCTTGTCCTCGCAGGGGCTGGACTGCATCGACGCGCCCATGTCCGGCGGACCGGCGCGGGCACGCGAGGGCAGCATGAGTCTCATGGTGGCTGCACCGGATGGGGTGCTGGAGTGCCGTGCGGCGCTGCTCGCCGCCCTGTCGTCCAGGGTGTTTCGCATCAGCGAGCGCATGGGCGATGGCGCCCGCACCAAGCTGGTCAACAACCTGCTCGCGGGCATCAACCTGGTGGGTGCCGCCGAGGTGCTCGCGCTGGCCGAACGCCTGGGGCTGGACTTGTCGACGACGCTGGACGTGATCGAACAATCCAGCGGCCAGAGCTGGATCGGCTCGGACCGCATGCGCCGCGCCATTGCGGGTGACCTGGCGCCGCGTGCGCATGTGACCCTGCTGGAAAAAGACACCCGGCTGGCGGTGGATGCGGCTCGGGCGGCAGGATTCAGTGGCCCGCTGGGTGACACGGCGGCCAGTGTTTTCGCCCAGGCCCACTCGGCCGGCATGGCCGGTCTGGACGACAGCGCCTTGCTGCAGCTGCTGCGGAAGACCGGGAGTTGATGCGTGCGCGCCGATCCTGGCGCGCTTGGTGCGCTCCAAGACCCCGCCACCAGCGCGCGAACGCTGTCCTTCTTACAATGGGCCCATGATTGCACGCGAACCCACCTTGGCCCGTTTGTCCAGCGCCCAGAGCCTCCTGCTCGATCCTTTTGGTTTGACACCCTCCCATTTGCAGCGCGCGCTGGGCGAAATCATGTCGCGTGGCGCGGACGATGCCGACCTCTATTTCCAGACCACGCGCAGCGAGGGCTGGAGTCTGGAAGAGGGCATCGTCAAGACCGGCAGCTTCAGCATCGACCAAGGCGTGGGCGTACGTGCCGTGAGTGGCGAAAAGACCGCTTTCGCGTATTCGGACGACCTCTCCTGGGCTTCGTTGCTGGATGCGGCGCACACCGTGCGCACGATCACGGCCCAGGGCCAGGACCGCAAGGTGCGCACGCCGGCCACCAAGGTGGCGAAATCGCGTTCACTCTACCCCGGTCTGGACCCGATCGGCACACTCGACAGCACCGCCAAGATCGCGCTGTTGGAGAAGG
Organism: Hydrogenophaga sp. L76; assembly: GCF_057654755.1. NCBI lineage: Bacteria > Pseudomonadati > Pseudomonadota > Betaproteobacteria > Burkholderiales > Comamonadaceae > Hydrogenophaga > Hydrogenophaga sp. L76. Next base: position 2,434,986 of record NZ_CM172807.1, on the reverse strand, counting down.
TTGAAAAACTCGCCAAGGCCAAGGACCCGCGCGTGGTGCAGGTCATGGCGGGCCTGGCGGCCGAACACGATGTGGTGCTGGTGGCGCGTGCCGACGGCACCATGGCCGCCGACGTGCGCCCGCTGATCCGCCTGTCGGTCACGGTGATCGCCGAACAGAAGGGCCGGCGCGAAGTCGGCTCCTCGGGTGGGGGTGGCCGCTTCGGTCTGGCGTATTTTGACGACGCCATGGTCCAGTCTTACGTGGACGAAGCTGTGGACGCAGCGCTCACCAACCTCGACGCGCGGCCCGCGCCCGCGGGTGAAATGACCGTGGTGCTGGGTTCGGGCTGGCCGGGCGTGCTGCTGCACGAGGCGGTGGGCCACGGGCTCGAAGGCGACTTCAACCGCAAGGGCTCCAGCGCGTTTGCCGGCCGCGTCGGCCAGCGCGTGGCGGCCAAGGGCGTGACCGTGCTCGACGACGGCACCATGGCCGACCGCCGCGGCTCGCTCAACGTGGACGACGAAGGCTGCCCGACGCAGAAAAACGTGCTGATCGAAGACGGCATCCTGCGCGGCTACATCCAGGACGCGATGAACGCACGTCTGATGGGCCTGAAGCCCACCGGCAATGGTCGGCGCGAGAGCTACGCCCATGTGCCCATGCCGCGCATGACCAACACCTACATGCTGGGTGGCGACAAGAGCCCCGAAGAAATCGTGGCCAGCATCAAGAAGGGCCTGTACGCCACCAACTTCGGCGGCGGTCAGGTCGACATCACCAGCGGCAAGTTCGTGTTCTCCGCCAGCCAGGCCTACTGGGTGGAAAACGGGAAGATCCTGTATCCGGTCAAAGGGGCCACGCTGGTGGGCAGCGGCCCGGAATCGCTCAAGAAGATCAGCATGATCGGCAACGACATGCGCCTGGACAGCGGTGTGGGCACCTGCGGCAAGGAAGGCCAGAGCGTGCCAGTGGGCGTGGGTCAGCCCACCTTGCGCATCGACGGGTTGACGGTCGGCGGCACTGCCTGAAGCTGCGGAGGCTGGGCGGGTTCCCAGCCTGCCTCGCTGGCCCCGCTGCGGCCGGTTTGATATCATTTGTTCATCGGGAAAAACAGCCTCCCGAGTTCCTTGCGGAATAGACGGTTTTCGTCCAAGTGCTGGCCACCACCTGATGTGGAGTGCCAACCATGGAAACCGTCGACACAAATCCCTCACACGCTGTCAGTCCTGCCGCGTTGGCGGCGCTGCTCGGGCAACCCGACACCCCCTTGATTCTCGACGTGCGGCGCCCAGAACGCTTCGCACAGAGCCTGCACCGGCTGCCGCTGTCCCAGCATGTGGCACCGGATGCGCTGGTCGGCTGGATGCAGCACAGACCGCCAGAGGCGGTGGTGCTGTATTGCGTGTACGGCCACGAAGTCAGCCAGAACGCCGCAGCGCAGTTGCGTGCTGCGGGCTGGGACGCGCGCTACCTGCTGGGGGGCATCGAAGGCGGTGAGCCCGGGGTGGATGCCCCCGACCTGCTGGCCAGCTGGCAAGTCACGCCAGCACCGCGGCTGCGCCAGCGCCCGGATCTGGGCGCTACCGGCGTGGGCCGTTCGCGCTGGATCACGCGCGAGCGCCCCAAGTTCGACCGCATCGCCTGCCCCTGGCTGGTGCGCCGCTTCATTGACCGCGAGGCCGAGTTCTTGTTTGTGCCCACGGGCGAGGTGCTGGAGCAGGCCGGGCGCCTGGACGCCATCGCCTTCGACCTGCCCGGTGCGCCCATTTCGCACGAGGGCGAACGTTGCAGCTTCGACAGTTTGCTGGGCGCGTTTGGCCTGGAGCTGCCCGCGCTTCAATCGTTGGCCCACATCGTGCGCGGGGCCGACATCGACCGCCTGGACCTGGCCGCTCCCGCAGCGGGCTTGCTGGCGGTATCGCTGGGCATGTCGCGCCGCCACGCCGACAACGATCAAGCCATGCTGGAGGCCATGATGCCGGTGTACGACGCGCTCTACGCCTGGTGCTGCGATCAACTGGGCGGCAACGCAGAAACCCACAACTGGAGACCGGCATGAACACCGCGCGCACCGTGAATTTCCGGGAGGCCTTGCGTTTCTGGTTCAAGCTGGGTTTCATCAGTTTTGGCGGGCCGGCGGGGCAGATCGCCGTCATGCACCGCGAGCTGGTGGAGGAAAAGCGCTGGATCAGCGAGCAGCGGTTCCTGCACGCGCTCAACTACTGCATGCTGCTGCCCGGGCCGGAGGCGCAGCAGCTCGCCACCTACATCGGCTGGTTGCTGCACCGCAGCTGGGGTGGTGTGGTGGCCGGCGTGCTGTTCGTGTTGCCCTCGCTGCTGATCCTGATCGGCCTGAGCTGGGTCTATGTGGTGTACGGCCAGGTGGCCTGGGTGGCGGGCCTGCTCTACGGCATCAAGCCGGCGGTGGCGGCGCTGGTGCTGCAGGCGGTGCACCGCATGGGCGGCAAGACGCTGCGGCATCCCCGGCGCGCGCCGCTGCTGTGGGCCGTTGCGGTGGGCAGCTTTGTGGCCATCGCGGTTTTTTCGGTGCCCTTTCCGGCCGTGGTGCTGGCGGCGCTGGCGCTGGGCTGGCTGGGCGGGCGCTGGGCGCCGGCGCAGTTTGCGCGCGCCGCCAGCGGGCACACCGCCGCGGTGACCGATGGCGTCCACGTGCTGGCGGTCATCGACGACCACACGCCCACTCCCGCCCATGCGCGCTTCAGCCGCGCGCGGCTGGTTCGCGTGCTGCTGACGGGGGCGGCTTTGTGGACGCTGCCCATGGGCGCACTGGTGGCCTGGCAAGGCTGGAGCGGCACGTTGCCTGCCATGGGCTGGTTTTTCACCAAGGCGGCGTTGCTGACCTTCGGCGGCGCCTATGCGGTGTTGCCTTATGTGTACCAGGGCGCGGTGGTGGAGCACGGCTGGTTGCTCGGGCCGCAGATGATCGACGGTCTGGCGCTGGGCGAAACCACGCCGGGGCCGCTCATCATGGTGGTGGCCTTCGTGGGCTTTCTGGGCGGCTGGGGCCAGCAGGTGCTGGGGCCGGACGCGCTGTTCCTCGGCGCAGCCCTGGCTGCGGTGGTGGTCACCTGGTTCACCTTTCTGCCTTCGTTCGTCTTCATTATGGCGGGTGGCCCGCTGGTGGAGCGCACGCACGGCAGGCTGCATTTCACCGCGCCGCTGACCGCGATCACCGCGGCCGTGGTGGGTGTGATCGCCAGCCTGGCGCTGTTCTTCCTGGCCCATGTGGCCTATCCGGCGGGCACCGCTGCGAACGGCTGGATGCGACCGGACTGGGTGGCGCTGGTTCTGGTGGCGGTGGCTGCGTTGGCGCTGATCCGGTTCCAGCAGGGTGTGATCCGCGTCATCGTGGCCTGTGCGTTGATGGGTTGGGCGCTGCGTGGCGTCGTCTGGGCCTGAAGTTGTCGGCGGGGTGTAAGACGCGTGTCAAGCCGCCTGTGCTACATTCCAAACTTATGCAACAGCGCTTCGCTTTCGGCTTTTATTTTTGGTTCTCAGTCCCCGGCGGACGAGAGGCGAAGCTGTAAGCGCATCACCGAATCTCGAAAAAACCGCCGGAGCCACAAGCCCGGCGGTTTTTTTTGTCCCTGTTTTTCTTCTTCCGTTTTCTTCGCAACCCCCACCGAGGAGCTCCCCGATGACCGCCAAAGCCACCCCCGCCAGAGCCGATGCCTGGCATTCGCGTCCCGCCGACAAGACCAGTCAGACCGACGACGAACGCATCAAGGACATCACCGTGCTCCCGCCTCCCGAACACCTGATCCGCTTTTTCCCCATCGGCGGCACGCCGGTGGAGACCCTCATCAGCCAGACGCGCAAATCGATCCACAACATGCTGCACGGACACGACGACCGCCTGCTGGTGGTGATTGGTCCCTGCTCGATCCATGACCCGGCCGCAGCGCTGGACTACGCGCGCCGCCTCAAGCCCTTGCGTGAGAAGTACGCCGACACGCTGGAGATCGTGATGCGCGTGTATTTCGAAAAGCCACGCACCACGGTGGGCTGGAAGGGGCTGATCAACGACCCCTACCTGGATCAGAGCTTCCGTATCGACGAAGGCCTGCGCATCGCGCGCCAGTTGCTGATCGAGATCAACCGCCTGGGCCTGCCGGCCGGCAGCGAGTTCCTCGACGTGATCTCACCGCAGTACATCGGTGACCTCATCAGCTGGGGCGCCATCGGCGCGCGCACCACCGAGAGCCAGGTGCACCGCGAACTGGCCTCGGGCCTGTCGGCACCGATCGGCTTCAAGAACGGCACCGACGGCAACATCCGCATCGCGACCGACGCGATCCAGGCGGCGGCGCGTGGCCACCACTTCCTCTCGGTGCACAAGAACGGCCAGGTCGCGATCGTGCAGACCAACGGCAACAAGGACTGCCACGTGATCCTGCGTGGCGGCAAGGCGCCCAACTACGACGCCGGCCACGTGGCCGCGGCGGTCAAGGAGCTCGAAGCCGCCAAGCTCGCCCCGCGCCTGATGGTGGACTGCAGCCACGCCAACAGCAGCAAACAGCACGAAAAGCAGCTCGATGTGGCGCGCGACATCGCAGCGCAAATCGCAGGCGGCTCGCGCAGCGTCTTCGGCGTGATGATCGAAAGCCATATTGAAGCCGGCTCACAGAAATTCACCCCCGGCAAAGACGATGTCAGCAAGCTGGCCTACGGTCAGAGCATCACCGACGCCTGCCTGGGCTGGTCCGATTCGCTGGAGGCGCTGGAGGTGCTCTCTGAAGCCGTGCAGGGCGCACGCCAGCTGAAGTCTTGATGCCGGGTTGGGGTGCCCTGGCGCATCCCGGCGTTGGTCAAGTCCTGTGTCGAACTGGACAGACTTGTGCAGTTTGCACGCCACGGACCGTTGTCGCCGTTCAAGGCCCTTGGTATTCTGGTCTCCGTGTCGGTGAGGAAAGCTGTAGCACCTTCTTGCGTCCGCGCGCACAGCGGACCGGGAGGCCAGGCCAGAGGTCATGGGGAGTTGGCGTGGAGCAACCGGTTTTGCGTCTGGGTCTGTTGGGATTTGCCGAACCGGTGGGCCTGCGGCTGCAAGCCTGGGCCGCCCAGGTGCATGAAGGCTGGCCGCAGTGGCGCAGTTGCGACCCCCATCTGGCCGACGCCTGGATGATCAATGGTGCGTCGGTCGACGTGCTGGGTCGGGACGAGGTGGTCATCCACCACCCGTTCGGCAGTAGCGAGCGCCTGACGCTCAACCGTGCCGAGGTGGATCGACCGCTCGCCTTTGCCACGCCCTTGCCCGAGGGTTTTGCCTCGGCCGAGTTTTTCGAGGCGGACGACGAACAGAGCGTGCGCCAGCGCCTGCAGCGTTTTGAAGCCTGGCTGCGGCCTCTGCGCAGCCAGTTTGCACTCGGGGCCGAAGTGGTGAAGCGCAACGGTCTCTACAAAAACGGGGTGCACATCGTGCACGACGGCAAACTGCTCGCGGTGATCGACTTTGAGCGCTGGGTGACCGGTTTGCTGATCCCGGCCCGTCCGGTGGATCTGGCCATGGCCGAGTGGGTGCAGCGCCCCGGGTTGTCGCGCGACATCCCGTCATCCTTCATCCGGCTGCCGTTGCACCGGGTCATGTGGACCTACGCCGTGCGCACGCGCCTGGATGTGTTGCCGGAGCGCTACCGCGAGAAGATGATCTATTTGCGGCGGGTGCCGCACGTGCCGGCGCGCTGGTTTGACCAAGTGCACCTGCTCATCATGCGAGAGCTGCTGGCGATCCCTGCCTGCTTTGACGTGCTGAGGGAGCGCACCGGCATCGAAGCGTACGAGTTGGCGCACCATCTGGCGGTGCTCTACCACGCGGGTGGTCTGACCACGGACGCCGACAGCGCGCGCCGGGCCGAGCCCGCTGCGCGGCGCGCGATGACAGCTTTGCAGTTCGATCAGAACGATCAAGAGAACGATCTGCGTTCGCGTGTGGGACTGACCGAACAGATGCCGCCCTCCAGCATTCTGCGCGAGGCGCCGCACTCGCCTTTGCGCGTCTCGACCGCGTCCGCACCTTACGGGGATGGGTCACCACCAACACCGGAGCGGTCCTGAGGGGTGGATGCTGGGCAGCCTCGACGCGCCAAGGCACAATCAGGTCTGACCATGACCCAAGATCCACACCGAGGAGTTGTCCGTATGCGCAGCCAAGTCACCGTGACCTGGGGTGAAACATCCACCTACCGCTTTGACCTGGAGGAGGTGCAGCCCATGCCGCACGACCAGGCCCGATCCTGGCTCGACGAACAGTTCACCACGCTGGGGTGTGAGCCGATCCGCCTGACCGGCAAGGTGCTGACGGCCGACAAGGTGTTGTGTGTGGCGCAGGCCGCGGGTGAAGAGCACTTTCGCGAAGCGGCCCACCGCGAATGGGCCATGACGTTCGCCCGTGCCACCAGCGCCGCGCTGGCCAAGCCGGTGGTGTCTGTGGATCTGGTGACGCAGTCGCTCGGCTACTGAAGCACCGCGCCGTTTCAGGCCGTCCCGAGGGCTGACAGCAGGCGGGCGTGGATGCCGCCAAAGCCGCCGTTGCTCATGCAGACCACGTGGTCTCCGTCGCGTGCGGTGGCCACCACTTGAGCCAGCAGTTCATCGATGGAGCGGGCCACTTGGGCACGTTCGCCCATGGGTTGAAGGGCTTCCGCGGCATCCCAGTCGAGACCACCGGTGTGGCAAAACGCCAGATCGGCCGAATGCAGGCTCCAGGGCAGTTGGGATTTCATGGTGCCCAGCTTCATGGTGTTGCTGCGCGGCTCGAACACCGCGAGGATGCGACCGCCCGACGTGAGCTTCTGATCCAGGCGGCGCCTCAGACCGTCCAGCGTAGTGCGAATGGCGGTCGGGTGGTGGGCAAAATCGTCGTAGACCGTGATGGCGCCGCCCGGTCGGGCGACGGTGCCACGCACTTCCATGCGGCGGCGCACATTCTCGAACCGGCCCAGCGCATGGGCCGCTGCGTCCGGCGCAACGCCGACATGCTGTGCCGCAGCGATGGCGGCGAGTGCGTTGAGCTGGTTGTGCACGCCGGTGAGTGCCCACTCCACCCGGGCCACGGTTTGACCCCTTTCCAGCACATCAAAGGCATGGGGTTCGCCAACCGCAGTGAAGTCGCTGACCGCGGCGCCAAAGCTGCGCACCTCGCTCCACAGGCCCTGGTGCAGCACCCGGTCCAGGCTTTCTTCGAGTCCATTGACCACCACCCGGCCCGAGCCCGGCACCGTGCGCACGAGGTGGTGGAACTGGCGCTCGATGGCCTTGAGGTCGTCGAAGATGTCCGCGTGGTCGAATTCAAGGTTGTTCAGGATGGCCGTGCGCGGGCGGTAGTGCACGAACTTGCTGCGCTTGTCGAAGAACGCAGTGTCGTATTCGTCGGCTTCAATGACGAAGAGGGGGTTGCGGGGCGGCTGCGCGCTCTGCTCCGTGTCCCCCGCCCGCGGCGCGGGCTCCTCCTTGATCTGCGCAGAGCGCACAGCCGCCCCGCCACCCAGTCTTGCAGATACACCAAAGTTCATCGGCACACCACCCACCAGAAAGCCCGGGTTCAGGCCGTTGGCCTCCAGGATCCAGGTCAGCATGGCCGTGGTGGTGGTTTTTCCGTGGGTACCGGCCACCGCCAGCACATGGCGACCCTGCAATACATGTTCCGCCAGCCATTGCGGACCGCTGGTGTACGGGGCGCCAGCGTCCAGGATGGCCTCCATCAACGGGAACTTCGGACTTCCATCGGGCAGGCGTCCCCGGCTCACCACGTTGCCGACCACGAACATGTCGGGTGCCAGCGCCATCTGGTCGGCACCGAACCCTTCGATCAGGTCGATGCCCAGCGCCTGGAGCTGGTCGCTCATGGGGGGGTAGACGCCGGCGTCACAACCGGTGACGCGGTGGCCGGCCTCGCGTGCGAGCGCCGCCAGACCGCCCATGAACGTGCCACAAATGCCCAGAATATGAATATGCATCGAGCGATTTTAGGGGGGCCAACCCTGGCGACTGCCAGACCAAAGCCGCCCAAGGCTGCATGGGTGCAGGTCAGCAGGCAAAATGCCCCGATGCAAGCTGATCGATCTGGTCCCACCGCTGAAATGGCCGCCGTGGCCGCGCGCCTCGTGGTGGAAGAAGGGCTCGAATACGCCGCGGCCAAGCGCCAGGCCGGCAAGCAGCTCGGCTTGCCCTCGCGGGGGCTCTGGCCCGACAACGAGATGCTGGATGCGGCGGTGCGCGAGCACATCGCCATTTTTTGTGCCGACACCCAGGCGATCGAGCTGCAGGTGTTGCGGCGGTTGGCACTGGTCTGGCTGGACCGGTTGGCGGGTTTCAGGCCGCACCTGGGCGGCGCTGTCTGGCACGGCACCGCCACCCGGCACAGCGATATCCATATCCAGCTGTTCTGCGACGACCCCAAAGCGGCCGAATGGGCCTTGCTCGATCGCCGGGTGGATTACCACACGGGCACGGTCATGGGCTGGCGCGGCGAGCCGGTGGATGTGTTGTCCCTGCGCGTGCGCTGTGAGGAACTGGGGCAATGGGTGCTGATCCACCTGCTCGTGTACGACCTTGACGATTTGCGTGGGGCGCTCAAACCGGACGGGCAGGGCCGCAAGCCGCGCGGAGACGCGCAGGCCTTGCGCGATTTGATGGCACAAGGAACTGAGGAAAATTCCGCATGAGCATGAATCGACGGACCGCGTGGATGTTGGGCGTGGCAGCGGCCGCAGGCGCGGCCGGGGCCGGGTTTGCGCTGTGGCGTCATCGGCCGCAGCCGGTGTTGTCCGACGCCGAGGCCGAGTTCTGGGCTTCGCGTTTTGAAGACCCCGATGGCCAGCCGCTGGTGATGGAGCGCTTTCGCGGCCAGCCCTTGCTGGTGAATTTCTGGGCCACCTGGTGCCCACCCTGTGTCGAGGAGTTGCCATTGCTCAATGCGTTCTACCGTGAGCACCAGGCACGGGGCTGGCAGGTGGTGGGACTGGCCGTTGACCAGGTGCCTGCGGTGCGCAGCTTCCTTCAGAAGTTGCCGCTGGTGTTTCCGGTGGGCATGGTCGGCTTTGCCGGCACCGAGCTCAGCCGGATCCTGGGCAATCCCGGTGGTGGCCTGCCCTACACCGTCGTGTTCGATTCGTCGGGCGTGGTGCTGCATCAAAAGGTGGGCAAAGTCAGCCAGGCCGATCTGGATTTGTGGGCGCAACTGGCTTGACAGATGGCGCGGGAGGGGGATACTTCCGCTCCAAAAAACGGGCACACATGCCGTTTGTCATGACGACTCAAATCTGGTGGAAAAAGGGATAAAGTCCCATAAATTGCAGCCAAACGTTCTTTTCTTCAGTTTGTTCATGGTGTCATGCGCCTGCGTTCCATGAGATCTGGAATGGAGCGCTTCGTGTACACTGCGACACCCCATTTGGCCAGCTGCATGCATGTTCAAGGGATTTGAATGCAATTGGTCGGATTTGACAGATTTTCGTTGGAGTAATCATGGATCTGAGAAAACTGAAGACACTGATTGACCTGGTGTCCGAGTCGAACGTGTCCGAGCTGGAAATCACGGAGGCCGAAGGCAAGGTTCGCATCGTCAAGAGCGCGCCGGTTGGCATGCACGCCCCGGTGACCTACACCATGGCCCCGGCGGTTCCGGCGCCCACCGTGGCAGCAACGCCGGCGGTCGAGGTGGCGGCAGCCCCCGCCGTCGTGGCGGCCGAACCTGCCGGGCACACCGTCAAATCGCCCATGGTCGGCACCTTCTACCGCTCGTCCAGCCCTGGCGCCAAGGCCTTTGTTGAAGTCGGAGACACGATCAAGGAAGGCGAAACCATCTGCATCGTCGAGGCGATGAAGATCCTCAACGAGATCGAAGCCGACAAGAGTGGCACCGTCAAGCAGATCCTGGTGGACAACGGTCAGGCGGTCGAATACGGCCAGCCCCTGTTTGTCATCGAATAAGCGGCCGGCCCATGTTCAAGAAAATCCTGATCGCCAACCGGGGTGAGATTGCCCTGCGGGTCCAGCGCGCTTGTCGTGAGATGGGTATCAAGGCGGTGATGGTCTATTCCGAAGCCGATCGCGATGCCAAGTATGTGCGACTGGCAGATGAGTCGGTCTGCATCGGCCCGGCGGCTTCGGGGCAGAGCTATCTCAACATGCCCGCCATCATCTCCGCAGCCGAGGTGACCGATGCCGAAGCGATTCACCCGGGCTACGGCTTCCTGTCCGAAAACGCCGATTTCGCTGAACGGGTCGAGCAGAGCGGTTTCACCTTCATCGGTCCGTCGCCCGAGTCGATTCGCCTGATGGGCGACAAAGTCTCGGCCAAACAGGCCATGATCCGCGCGGGGGTGCCCTGCGTTCCGGGTTCGGAAGGGGCTTTGCCCGACGATCCGGTGGTGATAAAGCGCACCGCGAAGGCGGTGGGCTACCCGGTCATCATCAAGGCGGCTGGTGGCGGTGGCGGTCGTGGCATGCGTGTCGTGCACACCGAAGCGGCACTGCTGCACGCGGTGCAGACGACCAAGGCCGAGGCCGGGGCCGCCTTCGGCAACCCCGAGGTGTACATGGAGAAGTTTCTCCAGAACCCGCGGCACATCGAGATCCAGGTGATGGCCGACACGCACCGCAACGCGGTGTACCTCGGCGAGCGCGACTGCTCCATGCAGCGGCGCCACCAGAAGGTGATCGAAGAAGCGCCGGCACCCGGCATCCCCCGCCGTCTGATCGAAAAAATTGGTGAGCGCTGCGCGGCCGCCTGCAAGAAGATTGGCTACCGGGGGGCGGGCACGTTCGAGTTCCTGTTTGAAAACGGCGAGTTCTATTTCATCGAGATGAACACCCGCGTGCAGGTGGAACACCCGGTGACCGAGTGGATTTCCGGTGTGGACATCGTGCGCACCCAGATCGCGGTGGCGGCTGGCGAGAAGCTGCCGTTCACGCAGCGCCAGATCCAGTTGCGCGGCCACGCCATCGAGGTCCGGATCAACGCCGAGGACGCTTACAAGTTCACGCCCTCGCCCGGCCGCATCACCACCTGGCACATGCCGGGCGGTCCGGGGGTGCGCGTCGATTCGCACGCCTACGCCAACTACTTCGTGCCGCCGAACTACGACTCCATGATCGGCAAGATCATTGTGCACGGCGACACGCGTGAGCAGGCCTTGGCGCGCATGCGCACAGCCCTGGCTGAAACCGTGATCGAAGGCATCAAGACCAACATCCCGCTGCACCGCGAGCTGATGGTCGACGCCAGTTTTGTGACCGGTGGAACCAACATCCACTACCTTGAAGAGTGGTTGTCCCAGCGTGAGAGGTAAGCCTCTCCCCCGAAGGGCCTTCGGCGCCTTCCCCTCAGGGGGAAACACCTGCGGCCCGGCAAAGCCGGTTCCGCGGTGTGCTCGGTAAGTCTCTCCTCATTTGTTGAGGTTTCGTTGACTGTTCGAAATTCACCCCATGTCCTCCCTGTATGAGTTGGTCTTGCTGGCCCCTGAAGCCGCGGTAGAGATGGTCAGCGACGCGTTGGTGGCGCTGGACGCCTTGAGCGTCTCGGTGGAAGACGCCGATGCCCTGACGCCGTCCGAGCAGGCGCTGTTTGGTGAGCCGGGCATGCCCGCGCCCAAGGCGGGCTGGAACAGCTCGCGGGTGGTGGCGCTGTTCCAGACCGAAACCGAGGCGCGCGAAGCGGCTGCGTTGCTGGTCGTTCAGGACTTCTTTGAAGGCTGTGAGGTGCTGGGTGTGCAGGCTGTGATCGAGCAGGACTGGGTGCGGCTGACCCAGTCGCAGTTCGATCCGGTGGAGATCACGCCCACGTTCTGGATCGTGCCGAGCTGGCACGAGCCGCCCGCCGAGGCGCAACAGGTGATCCGGCTCGATCCGGGCCTGGCGTTCGGTACCGGCACCCACCCGACCACGCGCATGTGTCTGCGCTGGACGGCGCGACAGGGTGCGCAGGGACAGCGCGTGCTCGACTACGGTTGTGGCTCGGGCATCCTGGCCATCGGTGCGGCCAAGCACGGTGCACGCGAGATCGACGCGGTCGACATCGACCCCGCTGCGGTCGAAGCCACGCAGCTCAACGCCGCGGCCAATCATGCCCAGCTGAATGCGGGTCTGCCCGACCGGGCACTGGGCGAATACGACCTGGTGCTGGCCAACATCCTGGCCACGCCGCTGAAGGTGCTGGCGCCGCTGCTTTGCAGCCATGTGCGCGAGGGTGGGCACCTGGTGCTGGCCGGCATTCTGGCGCGGCAGGCCGATGAACTGAGGGAGGCCTATGCCCCCTGGGTGACTCTGTCCGTCAGCGACGAAGAGGATGGCTGGATCCTGATGACCGCGGTCAAGGCCTGAGGCCTTGTGCGTCGTGATGCCTGACGTCTGCGTCATGATCGGCAGGCCAGTTGGGCATGGCCTGCCTGCAATAATCTTGGCATGAGTTTCACCACCCGTTGCCCGGCCTGCGGAACGATGTTCAAGGTCGTTCCCGACCAGTTGAAGATCTCCGACGGCTGGGTGCGTTGTGGCCACTGCGCCGATGTGTTCGACGCCACGCTGTATCTGCAGACCTGGGAGGCGCCCGAACCCAGGCCGCCGGCACCCGAGCCCGCGCCGGCAGAAGTACCACCCGGAACAACCCCCGTGCACCCGTTCGACAGGGGGCCTGCCTCTGTGCCATCGGAGGCGGTGAATGAGCACCCGATTCACGAACCGCAGAACACGGTCGTCGACGAGGCCATCCCGGAAGCTTCGGTGGTCTGGGATTCGTCAGACGCGGTCATCGAATGCGCCATCGGCCTTTCCGGTCAAACGTCACCAGCAGGGTGGCCTGTGTCGCCCGAAAACGAGGACGGCGACTGGCCGCTCGCGCCGCCAGCCGAGGAATGGTCGCCGCAGCAAGAGGCAGAGGACGCGTTGGCCTGGACAGCACTGCAGGCCCCTGTCGATCCGCCGTTTGACTCGCCCTTTGCACCGCTGGAAGCGGTGCGTGCGCTGGCTGAGCCGGGGCCGCTGGACTTCGAAGGCCGGCTGGAGCAGGCCAACACACCGGAGTCGCCGGCGGTGGCGGGCAGGGATGACGAAGCGGACTTTCAGGCAGAACTGGCGCGGTTCGCCGCCGCGGCGGCCGGAGCTTCACGGGCCGTTGAGGCGGAAGTCAAGGCACCACCGCCTGTGCCATTGCCCAAACCCGAGCGGGTACCGCTGGACGACGATCTGCAGGAGCAGGAGCAGGAGCAGGAGCAGGAGCAGGAGCAGGAGCAGGAGCAGGAGCAGGAGCAGGAGCAGGAGGCAGAGCCCGGCTTTGTGCTGCAGGCCCGACGGCAGGCATTCTGGCATTCCCCGGGTGTGCGCGCTGCGCTGCTGTTGCTGGCTGTGGCTTTGGCGGCGCTGCTCACGGCGCAATGGGCTGTGCAGGAGCGCGATCAACTCGCCGCGCGGCACGCTTCGTTGATACCCCTGCTGAACCTGTTGTGCAAACCCTCGGGGTGTGTGCTGCAGGCGCCACGAGACATTGACGCGGTGGTGATCGACAGCTCGACCCTGGTCCGTCGTCTGGGCAATTTTTACTCTTTCGACCTGGTGCTCAAGAACAGCGCCCTCACGCCCGTGGCCATGCCGGCGCTGGAACTCAGCCTCACCGATGCCGCCGACGCCGTCATCGCGCGTCGCGTCTTTCTGGCAGAGGAATTGCCTGGTGCGCCAGTGGTCTTGCCCGCCCAGGGTACGCAGGCTGTGAGTCTGCGCCTCTCGCTCGCCGAAGGCGGGGCGAGCGCGATGGCGGGTTACCGTGCACTCGTTTTTTATCCCTGAACCCTTCCACTCCATCCATGTCCATCCTCATCTGCGGCTCGCTCGCTTTCGACACCATCATGACGTTTGAGGGCCGCTTCGCCGAGCAGATATTGCCCAGCCAGCTGCACATCCTCAACGTGTCTTTTCTGGTGCCGGGCCTGCGCCGCGAATACGGCGGCTGTGCCGGCAACATCGCCTACGGTCTGCGCCAGCTGGGCTCGCCGGCCGTGCCACTGGCCATGGTGGGCAACGACGCACAGGACTACCTGGATCGCCTGCAGGGGCTGGGGGTGGACATCCGCTGCATCGGCACGACCTCGGACAACTACACCGCCCAGGCCATGATCATGACCGACCGTGACAACAACCAGATCACGGCCTTTCACCCGGGCGCGATGTCCGAGGCCCATGCGAACGCGGTGCCAGCCGACGCTGGCATCCGTCTGGCCATCATCTCGCCCGATGGCCGCGATGCCATGTTGCAGCACGCGCAGCAACTGCACGCCGCGGGTATCCCGTTCGTGTTCGATCCGGGGCAGGGTCTGCCCATGTTCAACGGCGAAGAGCTGACGCAGTTCATCGAGCTCGCGACCTGGGTCACCGTGAATGATTACGAGGGCAAGATGCTCAGCGACCGCACCGGTCTGAGCTTTGAGGCCATTGCGGCCCGGGTCCAGGGGCTGATCGTCACCCTGGGTGAGCACGGGTGTGAGGTCTGGGAGCAGGGTGGCAGGACCCTGGTGCCCGGTGTGAAAGCGGCCGAGGTGCTGGACCCCACGGGGTGCGGTGATGCCTTCAGGGCGGCCTTGCTGCACGGTCTGGCACAAGGCTGGCCGCTGCAACGCTGTGTCGAACTGGGCAACCGCATCGGTGCGGCCAAGATCGCCAGCCGTGGCGGACAGAACTACGCGCTGGCGGACTGATCGCCACGAACCAGAGATGAAAAAGCCCGGCGCTTTCGCGCCGGGCTCGACAAGTCATCGCAGGGATGACTTCAGGGTTTGCTGGACGTCGGGAACGGCCAGGCAGCCTGAGGGTTCAGCTTGGTTTGAGCTGCAGGTGCCGCAGGGGCTGCCGGCTTCTTGGCCGGCTCAGCTTTTTTTGCGGGGGCTGCCTTTTTCACGACGGCTTTTTTGGCCGGTGCAGCTTTCTTGGCCGGAGCGGCCTTCTTCGCTGGGGCTGCCTTTTTCACGACGGCTTTTTTGGCCGGTGCAGCTTTCTTGGCCGGAGCGGCCTTCTTCGCTGGGGCTGCCTTTTTCACGACGGCTTTTTTGGCCGGTGCAGCTTTCTTGGCCGGGGCGGCCTTCTTCGCTGGGGCTGCCTTTTTCACGACGGCTTTTTTGGCCGGTGCAGCTTTCTTGGCCGGAGCGGCCTTCTTCGCTGGGGCTGCCTTTTTCACGACGGCTTTTTTGGCCGGTGCAGCTTTCTTGGCCGGGGCGGCCTTCTTCGCTGGGGCTGCCTTTTTCACGACGGCTTTTTTGGCCGGTGCAGCTTTCTTGGCCGGAGCGGCCTTTTTAGCTGGAGCGGCTTTCGTTGCCGGAGCGGCCTTTTTGGCCGGGGCCTTTTTCGCAGTTGCCATTGTTTTCTCCTTGATCAAGTTGCAAAGAGCACTTCAGTCGGTCGTTGTGCCGAAGAAGTGATTCAAGGCCCTGGGGTCGTGCGGATGCATCCACGGATGACCCCAAAGCGTTGAATCCTGTGACAAAACCCTGACCCCAACGCTAAGGCGCAGGAAGCAGGGTTCTGAATGTTCAAAAAACATGTGATGGATGGTTGCGGCCCCGGGTGGTGACGGTGTCAGTCCCAGGAAAGCGCTCCACCAGACTGGTATTCGATCACGCGGGTTTCAAAGAAATTGCGTTCCTTTTTGAGATCGATCATTTCGCTCATCCAGGGGAACGGATTTTCTTCGTTCGGAAACATGGGCTCCAGGCCAATCTGCGTGGCGCGACGGTTGGCGATGTAGCGCAGATAGCCTTTGAACATGGAGGCGTTCATGCCGAGCACGCCGCGCGGCATGGTGTCTTCGGCGTAGCGGTACTCCAGTTCGACCGCCTGCATGAAGAGCGCCTTGATCTCGGCCTTGAACTCGGCTGTCCACAGCATCGGGTTCTCCATCTTGATCGCGTTGATCAGATCGATGCCGAAGTTGCAATGCATGGACTCGTCGCGCAGGATGTACTGGTACTGCTCGGCGGCGCCGGTCATCTTGTTCTGGCGACCCAGCGCGAGAATCTGCGTGAACCCGACGTAGAAGAACAGGCCTTCCATGAGACAGGCAAACACGATCAGGCTCTTGAGCAGGGTCTGATCGTTCTCGGGTGTGCCGGTGGCGAAGGCCGGGTCCATGATCGCTTCGATGAAGGGGATCAGGAACTCATCCTTGTCGCGGATCGACTGCACTTCGTTGTAGGCGTTGAAGATCTCGGACTCGTCCAGGCCCAGCGACTCCACGATGTACTGATAGGCGTGCGTGTGGATCGCTTCCTCGAAGGCCTGGCGCAGCAGGAACTGGCGGCACTCGGGCGCCGTGATGTGGCGGTAGGTGCCGAGCACGATGTTGTTGGCAGCGAGTGAGTCGGCGGTGGTGAAGAAGCCGAGGTTGCGCTTGACGATGCGGCGTTCGTCGTCGGTCAGCCCGTTGGGATCTTTCCAGAGCGCGATGTCTCGGCTCATGTTCACTTCCTGCGGCATCCAGTGGTTGGCGCAGGTGGCGAGGTATTTTTCCCAGGCCCACTTGTACTTGAACGGGACCAACTGGTTGACGTCGGTCTTGCCGTTGATGATGCGCTTGTCGGCTGCGTTGACGCGGTGTGTGCTCGGCGTGGCTGCTTTGGGTGCAGCGAAAGCGGGGGCCGAATTTGCCGCAGAGGACAGTGACGCTTGCACACCCGGCATGTGAGGTGGCAGGGGAATCGATGCGGGCTTCGAGGAGGGAGTAACTTGATCGTCCCAGGTCAACATAGTGGTGTCCAATTCAACGGATTATCGAAGTGTCGGCATGAAATGCAAAGGACTCATGCGCGTGGTGAATGTTTTGTGTTGCGGTGTCGCATCGAATGCGCGACCTTCAACACCACAGCACACACACGCATCACCGGCAGCGCTCACTGGCAGGCTTCACAACCGGGGTCGTCGATCGCACAAAACTTGATGTCGGTGGCGGGCTCTGCCGACATCGAAGTCGCAACGGGTGCGACCATCGAAGCATCGTTGCCGTGTATCGCTACGGCGTTGAGCTGACCGGTGCGCCCCGTTGATTTTTCAGCCTGCGTGGCAGAGGTTGTGCGCAGGTAGTAGGTGGTCTTGAGGCCGCGCAGCCACGCGAGCTTGTAGGTGTCGTCGAGCTTCTTGCCCGAGGCGCCGGCCATGTAGATGTTCAGGCTCTGCGCCTGGTCGATCCACTTCTGGCGCCGCGCCGCGGCTTCCACCAGCCACAGCGGTTCCACTTCGAAAGCGGTGGCGTACAGCGCTTTCACTTCTTGCGGCACGCGGTCGATGGAGCGCAGCGAACCGTCGAAGTGTTTGAGGTCCATGACCATCACGTCGTCCCACAGGCCCAGCCGCTTCAGGTCTTTCACCAGGTAGCCGTTGATGACGGTGAACTCGCCCGACAGGTTGGACTTGACCGAGAGGTTGCCGAAGCAGGGCTCGATGGACGCGTCCACGCCGATGATGTTGGAGATGGTCGCGGTCGGCGCGATCGCCACGCAGTTGGAGTTGCGCATGCCGTCGGTGGCGATCTTCTGGCGCAGCGCATCCCAGTCCAGGCTGCTGCTGCGGTCCACGTCCACATAACCACCTCGCTCGTGCGCCAGCAGGTCCAGTGTGTCGGGCGGCAGGATGCCCTGGTCCCACAACGAACCCTTGTAGCTGGCGTATCGGCCGCGCTCCCTGGCGAGTTCGGTGGAGGCCCAGTAGGCGTGGTAGCAGACCGCTTCCATCGAGCGGTCGGCAAACTCGACCGCGTCGTTGGAGGCATAGGGGATGCGCAGTTCGTACAGCGCGTCCTGGAAGCCCATGATGCCGAGACCGACCGGGCGGTGGCGCATGTTGGAGTCGCGTGCTTTCTTGACGGCGTAGTAGTTGATGTCGATCACGTTGTCGAGCATGCGCATCGCGGTCTTGATCGTCTTCTGCAGCTTCTGATGATCAACCCCACCATCTTTCAGGTGCATGAGCAGGTTGATCGATCCGAGGTTGCAGACCGCAGTTTCGGTGTCGCTGGTGTTGAGTGTGATCTCGGTGCAGA
Source organism: Hydrogenophaga sp. L76 (assembly GCF_057654755.1). Taxonomy (NCBI): domain Bacteria; kingdom Pseudomonadati; phylum Pseudomonadota; class Betaproteobacteria; order Burkholderiales; family Comamonadaceae; genus Hydrogenophaga; species Hydrogenophaga sp. L76. The sequence goes on along the minus strand of NZ_CM172807.1, from coordinate 2,416,970 downwards.
GGTTGGAGCTGTGCACCACGCCGGCATGTTGCTGCGGGCTGCGCACATTGCAGGCGTCCTTGAAGGTGATCCAGGGGTGGCCGGTCTCGAACAGCATCGACAGCATCTTGCGCCACATGTCGGTGGCGGGCAGCTTGCGGTAGGGCTTGATCTCGCCGCGGGCGGCCTTCTCTTCATAGGCGACGTAGGCCTTTTCGAAATCGGCGCCGAACAGGTCGTGCAGGTCGGGCACGTCGTTGGGCGAGAACAGGCTCCACTCGCCTTTTTCCATCACGCGCTTCATGAACAGGTCGGGAATCCAGTTCGCCGTGTTCATGTCGTGGGTGCGGCGGCGGTCGTCGCCGGTGTTCTTGCGCAGTTCCAGGAATTCTTCGATGTCCAGGTGCCAGGTTTCCAGGTAGGTGCAGACCGCGCCTTTGCGCTTGCCGCCCTGGTTCACCGCCACGGCGGTGTCGTTGACCACCTTGAGGAAAGGCACCACGCCTTGCGATTCGCCGTTGGTGCCCTTGATGTGTGCGCCCATGGCCCGCACGCGCGTCCAGTCGTTGCCCAGGCCGCCAGCGAACTTGGACAGCAGCGCGTTTTCCTTGATCGACTCGTAGATGCCGTCGAGGTCGTCGGGCACGGTGGTCAGGTAGCAGCTGGAGAGTTGCGAGCGGCGGGTGCCGCTGTTGAACAGCGTGGGCGTGGACGACATGAAATCGAACGAGGACAGGACCTCGTAGAACTCGATGGCGCGCGCTTCGCGGTCGATCTCGTTGAGCGCCAGGCCCATGGCCACGCGCATGAAGAAAGCCTGCGGCAGCTCGATGCGGGACTTGCGCACGTGCAGGAAGTAGCGGTCGTACAGGGTCTGCAGGCCAAGGTAGTCGAACTGCAGGTCGCGCTCGGGCTTGAGCGCCGCGCCCAGACGGGCGAGGTCGAACTGCTGCAGCTTCTCATCGAGCAGCTCGTTCTGCACACCCTTCTTGATGAACTGCGGGAAGTAGTCGGCGTAGCGCGCGCCCATCTCGGTGGAGGGCACTTCTTCACCGATCACCTCCTTGACGATGGTGTGAAGCAGCAGGCGCGCGGTGGCGTAGGTGTAGTCCGGGTCTTTTTCGATCAGGGTGCGCGCGGCCAGGATGGAGGCCTTGTAGACCTCTTCGATCGGCACGCCGTCGTACAGGTTGCGCTTGGTCTCGGCGACGATCGGGTCGGCCTTGACGTCTTTGCCCAGGCCTTTGCAGGCGTCTTCGATCAGGTGCTGCAGGCGGTTCAGGTCCAGCGGCACGCGCTGGCCGCCGTCCATCACGTGCAGCAGGGCTTCGGCGGGCTTCTGCGCTTCTGCCTGATGGGCTCGTTCCTGCGTGCGGCGTTCGCGGTACAGCACGTAGGCGCGCGCCACTTCGTGGTGACCGCTGCGCATCAGGCCGAGTTCGACCTGGTCCTGCACGTCCTCAATATGGAAGGTGCCGCCGGCGGGGCGCGAGCGCATCAGCGCGCGCACCACGTTCTGCGTCAGGGCGTCCACCGTTTCGCGCACGCTGGCCGAGGCCGCGCCCTGGGTGCCGTGCACGGCCAGGAAGGCTTTCATCAGCGCCACCGCGATCTTGCTTGGCTCAAAAGGCACGACCGCGCCGTTGCGGCGGATGATCTGGTACTGGGCAAAAACCGAGCTGGCGCTGTCGGGCATGGCAGCGCTGGTGGCACCAGCGGAAGGCATCGCGGACGCGGTGGCGGATGTGGGGGATTGGGCAGTCAGCATGGTTCCTCTTTCGTTTGTTTTGTGGCGGCGGCCAAGGCGCGCGGTGTCGGATGGCAGCGTGGTGGGGAGGCCGGTTCCGCGACAAATCCGTTGGCTTGATCGGGTTTGAGCAGAAAAATCAAGAGGGTCAAGAGCCAGTTGATCGGGCGACCGCAACGCGCAGAGCACACTATATCTGGTGTGTGGTGGGTGTTCAAGCCACTACCGGTAGTGTTTGTGAAAAAACTGCGACCGACGCGGTGGACCCCTTTCGTCAGACAAAAATGCCTGGGGTCTCCCGAACCGCTGCAACGTCAGCGAACGTCTGGTGACGGCTCAATGAGCCTTGCTGTCGGATTTTTTCTGCAGCAGGGATGCGGGCTGCCGGGAGTTTTGTCGTTGAAAGCGGCGCCCATGTTGCGCTGTGCAAACCACCAGCGTTTGGGAAACTTGGGACCTCAGGGGGTCATGCGGGTAGACGGACGCGTGTCTTGGGGAAAACACGCATCGGCCCAACCCAGATCTTGTTGTAACCGTGTCCAGTCGAAACCGCTGCCTGGGTCCTGCTTGCGGCCGGGGGCAATGTGCTCGTGGCCCGCCACGTGGGCGATCGGGTAACGCCCGCCGAGGCTGGCGCACAAGCGGGTCAGGCAGTCGTATTGCGCACTGGTGAAGGGTTCGCCTTCCTGACCCTCCAGCTCGATCCCGATGGAGTCGTCGTTGCAGTTGCCGCGGCCACGCCAGCAGGACGTTCCGGCGTGCCAGGCGCGTGCATCGGCGTCGACAAACTGCACGAGTTCGCCATCGCGGCGGATGAAAAAATGCGCCGAGACTTCCATGCCACGGATCTGCTGGAAGTAGGGATGGGTGTCCCAGTCGAGCTGGTTGGTGAAGAGTTGTTCCACTTCCGGGCCCCCGTAGACGCCGGGCGGCAGGCTGATGGAGTGGATGACGATCAGGTCGATCCGTGCGCCTTCGGGACGCGGGCCGAAATTGGGCGATGCGCAGCGGCGGGCGGCACCCAGCCAGCCGCCATTCCAGACGGTGGGCGACACGGACAGATCGCCGGCTTCAGGTTTCATCGTCACCGTCTGCGGGGGTGGTGATGCCGAGCCGCTGGATGCGGTAGCGCATCTGGCGCAGGTTCAGACCCAGACGTGCCGCGGCGGCTGTGCGGTTGAAATCGGTTTCCTTCAGCGCCTTGAGCAGAACCTGGCGCTCCTGCTCGTCCAGGTAGGTCTGCAGATCGGCCGGAATGCCTGCGGTCGGTGCCGAAACTGGTGTCGATGCTGCGAACGCTTCGACTGTTGTCGGGCTCTCCGGGCGCAACGCCATGTCGCTCGTATCGCCGAAATCTTCTGCCTGCAACACCGCACCGCTGCTGAGTGCCAACGCACGTTGCAGCAGGTTTTCCAGTTCACGCACATTGCCCGGCAACTCGCAGGTCTGCAGCCACGCCATCGCCGTGCTGGACAACGCGGGTACCGGCTGGCCCGACTCGCTGCAGATGCGTTTCAACAAGGCGTGGGCCAGCTCGGACAGGTCCTCGCGCCGCTCGCGCAGGGCGGGTGTGCGCAGACCGATCACGTTCAGACGGTAAAACAGGTCTTGCCGGAACTCACCGCTCTTGACGAGAGCGGCCAGATCGCGGTGGGTGGCGCTGACCAGGCGCACGTCCACCGCTTCTTCCTGCACGCCGCCGAGTGGGCGCACGCGCCGCTCCTGGATCACGCGCAGCAGCTTGGCCTGCATCTGGAGCGGCAGGTCGCCGATTTCGTCGAGGAACAGGGTGCCGCCCTTGGCCGCCTGGAAGTAACCTTCGCGGTCGTGGGTGGCGCCGGTGAAGGCGCCCTTGCGGGCACCGAAAAACTCGGCCTCGATCAGGTTTTCGGGAATCGCGCCGCAGTTGACTGCGACGAAGGGGCCGGTGGCCCGGTGGCTGCATTCGTGCACCGCGCGCGCCACCAGTTCCTTGCCGGTGCCCGATTCGCCCAGGATCAGCACGGGCGCCATGCTGGTCGCCACTTTTTCAATGCGGTTGCGGATCTGCACCATGCAGCCCGAGGCGCCGACGATGCGTTCGAGGGCCTGCACGCCGGCGGGCGGCGGCGGGGCGCTGCGCGGCATGGGTTCGCCCGAGGGCGGCCGCATCGCGGACGGGTACCGCTGGCTCTGCAGAGCGGCCGTCACCGCGGCACGCAGCTGCTTGAGGTCCACTGGTTTGGTGAGGTAGTCGAAAGCGCCGGATTTGAGCGCTTCGACTGCGTTCTCGGCCGAGCCGTAGGCGGTGATGACGATGCTCTTTTCAGTGCGCAGACCGGTGTTGAGTTCACGCAGCAACTCCAGGCCCAGACCGTCGGGCAGTCGCATGTCGGTGATCAGCACGTCAAAGTGGCGTTGCGCCAGCCACTCCCGGGCCTGGGTGAGGTCGGGGGCGGACACCACTTCATGACCTTCGCGCAGCAACGTCAGTTCGTAGAGGGTGCGCAGGTCCGGCTCGTCGTCGACGACCAGGATGGACGTGGGTGTGGGTGTGGTCATCTATCGGCAGGGGGAAGGGTCACCGCGTGGACAGGGACGGCGGGTCCGCCTGGGAGACGCCGGGGCGGGTCATGCCGGGCACCGAGTCAGCCACGGGGTAGGCTGGGCTTTGTTGTGCGGGCTGCCCGCTCGCTGTCGCGCTGGGCAGGAGCACAAAGAATTCGTTGCCTTCGCGCTGGTCGAGCCGGCTGCGCTGGTAGGCGATCTGCGCCCCGTAGCGCTCGCACAGTTCCCGGCAGATGTACAGGCCCAGGCCGCTGGAGCGGCTCTCCGAAGAAAAGAAGGGCTCGAACAGGTGGCGCAACACGCTGGCCTCCAGCGGTGCGCCATCGCTCCAGACCGACAGGCGCACGCGGTCTGTGCCGCCGGGCTGCGTGATGACGCGGATGGAAGAGCGCTGACCGCTGGCATGGCGCAGGGCGTTGTCCAGCAGGTTGATCAGCAGGCGCCGCAGGTGCTCGGGATCGAAGCTCACATGGGCTTGCGGCGCGTGCAGGTGCACGCCCAGGATGCCCTGAATCTGGTTCTGGCGGTTCCATTCGTGCGTGATCTGGCGCACGGTCGGATCCAGTGGCAGAGCCGACGCGTAAGCCCCGTCCTGAAGCGGTTGGGCGCGCGCCACGTTGAGGATGTCGTCCACGATGCGCGCGAGCCGCTGGGCGTTCTGCTCGATCATGCGCGTGAGCCGCTTCTGCCCGGGTTCGTTCACCTCTTCGTCGAGCAGCGCGTTGGCCTGGGTGATGGCCGACAGCGGGTTGCGGATTTCGTGCGCCACGGCCGCCGACATGCGACCCATGGCGGCCAGCTTCTCGGTGCGCACGCGGGCCTCGACTTCGCGCAGGTCCTCCAGGAACAGCACGCACAGCGCGGCCTGCGTCTGGCCCGGGGTGCGCGTGAGCCGGGTGCGGGCGAAAAACCGGTGCGAGGTGAATTCGTCGATGTCGATGCGCACCTCGGACTCCATGGGGTGCCCGAGCGCGAAGCTCTCGTTCACCAACTGGGACAGCCCTTCCCACCCGTGGCGTGCCGACAGCAGCAGTTTGGCCGCATGGGGGTAGTGCTCGCCCATGAGCATGGCCTTGGCCGCCGGATTGGCGTTGCGCACCACGCCGTGCGGGTCCACCACCAGCACGCCTTCGCTCAGGCTCTCGATCACCAGTTCGTTGACCTGGGCCTGCGTGCGGGCAGCGGCCTGGCTGCTCTGGGCCAGCACCTCTTCCCGGGCGAGTCTCACGGCGAGCTGGTTGGCCAGCAGGGCCACGATGAAGAAGCCCGTGCCCGTCAGACCCGACTGCAGGAAGCGCGAGGTGGACACCTCGCTGAGCAGCGGCGCACTCGCGGCTGCTTCACCGAGCAGGAACAGTGTGACGCTCGCGGCTGTGGCGAGCGCCAGCGTCATCGAACCCATGACCGCCGCCAGCAGGACTGGCAAGGCAAACAGGGGCGTGTAGTTGAGGCCCCCTTGCTGGAAGAACTGCAGCAGGCCGAACACCAGCAGGTCGACGCCAATGGTCAGTGGCCATTGCAGGCTGACCGCTTTCCCGGGGTTGTCGACACGCCACCAGACCATCATGGCCAGCGCAGCGGTGAGGTGCAGCGCGCTGATCAGCACCAGCCAGTCCGGGCCACCGCTGTGGTTGAGCAGCTCGAAGACCTGCAGCGCCAGCAAGACAGCGGCGATGAAGGCACGGGCCCGCATGAAGGCGCGCCACAAACGCTCGAAAGCGTGGCGCCGCTGTTCGCGCCCCAGCGATCCGTGCTCCTCATAGGGGGAGAACCAGGAGGGCGCGAAACTGGGGTGAAGGTCCTGGGCCATGTTCGTTCTTGCCTGGCGCACAGGCCCGTATCAGCTGCCCTGACGCTCGTGCGACGCGCGGTGTTCGGCGCAGCAGTAGGCGCCTCGGGGGCCTTTGATGGCCTCGTTCTCAGGCAGGTGTGCGCCACATTGCAGGCAGGCCACCATGGTCACTGGCGGGAGGGGCTTTCGGGGTGCAGGGGCTTGCGCACGGTCAGCGTCCTGCGAGCGGTTGTTGCGCCAGACCCAGAACGCCACCAGGACCACGGCCAGTACGAGCAGAAATTTCATGTCAGTTTTTCACGGCGCCGAAGCGCCATCCGCATCGCATGAATTGGTTCAACCCAGAGGCACCGCCGGGCCGGCTTTGCCGGACGGCCAGTGCCGCCCCCCTTGAGGGGGGTGACGCGAAGCGGCGCGGGGGGTGTTTCATCCTAGGCACGCTGCAGAACGACTTCGAGAACGAAGCGGGAGCCAGCATACCCGAGCAGCAGAAAGCCTGCGCCGACGTAGAGTGTGCGCACTGCGGTGCGGCCCCGCCAGCCCAGCCGCCAGCGACCGACCATCAAGACGCCCATGGTCAGCCAGGCCAGCACCGAGAAAGCCGTCTTGTGGTCCCAGACCCAGCCGTGGTCGAGCGAGCCCGAAAACCACCAGCCGGCCAGCAGCGTGGCGCTCAGCAGCGCAAAACCGGCCGCCACGAAGCGGAAAGTCAGCCGCTCCAGGGTCAGCAGTGGCAGGGTGGTGTCGGCCGCGGCGCCCAGGCGCATGGACCTTTCCGCCCGCTGCATCATCCAGGCGTGCACCACGGCCACGGCAATGAGCCCGTAGGAGGCGATGCCCAGCGCCCAGTGCAGCGGCAACCAGCTCGACCGCAGGGCCGGGTAGGGCGAGCCGGGGAATACCAGCGCCAGCAGCACCGCCACAGTGCCCAGCACGGCCAGCGTCCAGCGTGCGCGCATCTGGGGATAGAGCCGTGTCTCCACCAGATACACCGTCAGGACCAGCCAGGCGGTGACCGAGAGCGCGGGTGCGAAGCCAAAGCGGGGAGGGTGTTCGAGCAGGCCCGAGGCGAGCACGAGCAGGTGCAGCAGCCAGGCGATGGCCAGCACGCCGCGTGTCTGCGCTGCCGTCAGGCGCGGGTGGGCCCAGGCCAGCACGGCGTACGACAGCGCCGCCACCGCGGACAGCAGGGCGGCGGGCGGGTTCGTCGACAGGGCGGGCAGGAGGTTCATTGGTTCAGCGCGGTACTCAGCAGGCGCCACAGGGCACGGCTAAAATCATCTGCACAGTTTAACGGTCTTGCCCCGAACGAGTTCGCCGGGTACCGGCCAGTCCATCCGGGACGCGCGGGCCTCCCGTCCGACCCGTCGCCACCCTTCCCGGCGCCCACCAGCACACCCGAGCACACCATGGCATCAGCCCTCTCAGACCGCCTCTCACGCATCGTCAAGGAAATGCGCGGCCAGGCCCGCATCACCGAAGACAACGTCGCCGACATGTTGCGCGAGGTGCGCATGGCCTTGCTGGAAGCCGACGTGGCGCTGCCGGTGGTGCGCGACTTCATCGCCCGAGTGAAAGAAAAGGCGCTGGGCCAGGAGGTGATCGGTTCGCTGTCGCCGGGGCAGGCGCTGGTGAGCATTGTCAACCGCGAACTGGCCGCCACCATGGGCGAAGGCGTGTCGGACATCAACCTCGCGGCCCAGCCGCCGGCGGTGATCCTGATGGCCGGCCTGCAGGGTGCCGGTAAAACGACCACCACCGCCAAGCTGGCCAAACACCTGATCGAGAAGCGCAAGAAGAAGGTGCTCACGGTCTCGGGTGACGTGTACCGCCCGGCGGCCATCGAACAGCTCAAGACCGTGACCGCGCAGGCCGGCGCCGAGTGGTTTCCGAGCACGCCCGACCAGAAACCGGTGGACATCGCCCGCGCCGCGATCGATTACGCACGCAGGCACTACTTCGATGTGCTGCTGGTCGACACCGCCGGCCGCCTGGCGATCGACGAAGCGCTGATGCGCGAGATTCAGGAACTGCACGCGGTGCTCAACCCGGTGGAGACCCTGTTCGTGGTGGACGCCATGCAGGGCCAGGACGCGATCAACACCGCCAAGGCCTTCAAGGACGCGCTGCCGCTGACCGGCATCATCCTCACCAAGCTCGACGGCGATTCGCGCGGCGGCGCGGCGCTCTCGGTGCGCAGCGTCACCGGCGTGCCGATCAAGTTCGCCGGTGTGTCCGAAAAGATCGATGGCCTGGAGGTGTTCGACGCCGAGCGCCACGCCGGCCGGATTCTGGGCATGGGCGACATCCTGGCCCTGGTTGAGCAGGTCACGGCCGGCGTGGACATGGCATCGGCGCAGAAGCTGGCCGCCAAGGTCAAGAGCGGTGAAGGTTTTGACCTCAACGACTTTCTCGACCAGATCCGCCAGATGAAACAGATGGGGGGGCTCTCCAGCCTGATGGACAAGTTGCCCAGCGCCATGACCGCCAAGGCCGGTCAGGTGGACATGGACCGCGCGGAAAAAGACATCAAACGCAAGGAAGGCATCATCTGCAGCATGACGCTCAGGGAGCGCAGCAGGCCCGAGCTCATCAAGGCCACGCGCAAGCGCCGCATCGCTGCTGGTGCCGGCGTGCACGTGCAGGAGGTCAACCGGCTGCTCAAGGAATTCGAGCAGATGCAGGGCATGATGAAAAAGATGAAGGGCGGCGGCCTCATGAAGATGATGAAGCGCATGGGTGGCATGAAGGGCATGCCCAAGCTGCCCGGCATGGGTTGACCGAAGTCAAGTGAGGGGAATGGTCAGCGGCCCATACTCCCTGCCCATGCTGACTGGTATCGAAATGGCGCTGGCCTTGGCCTGCATGGTGATGGCTTTGTGGTTCCGCCCCTGGCGCATGCTGGCGGGTCCCTTGCTCACGCCCGCGCTGGCTGCGCTCGCCCTGTTGCCCTGGCTCTGGCTGTTGCCTCAGAAGATGCCGCAAGGCCTTCAGGTGCAGCTCTCGGGCGCCTGCCTGCTGGTTCTGATGCTGGGCTGGCCGCTGGCGGTGCTGGTGCTCTCGGGCGTGGTGCTGGCGGTGTGGCTGCTGGGCCACTCGGATCCGGCTGCCGCGCTGTCCCAATGGGTCTGGATCGGTCTGGTGCCGGCCACGCTGGCGCTGGGTATCGGGGCGCTGTTGCGCCGCTGGCTGCCGCCCAATCCTTTTGTCTACACCCTGGGGCGGGGCTTTATCGGCACCGCCGCGGCGGTGTTTCTTTCGGGTGTGTTGCTGGAAGCCGCCCAGCAGTGGGCTGGCGGTGCCCCGCACGAGCAGGCGCTGGTGGCGCGCTGGCTCATGGCCTGGGGCGATGCCTTTCTGACGGGCATGTTCAGCGCCATCTTCGTGGCCTTCGCGCCGCAATGGCTGGCGACCTGGTCCGACGAGCGTTATCTCCAATCACCGAAGCCCTGAACGCTGGCCGGGCAAGCCGCCCGGCTCGCCACCCGCGATCAGGCGGCTTTGAGCAGCGACAGGCGCGAGGCGTGGCGCCAGGCCCGGCGCAGCACGGCCGGTGACCACGACTCTTCCGGGATCAGCAAGGCGCCTCGGGCGCGCATCCAGGACCCGAGCGCGACGTGACCGGTGGCCACGGTGAACGGCACCGCCAGGAGCAGCGGCAGGGTCACCGGCAGCATCCAGACCAGGGCTTCGATGTTCAACGAGGCCACACCGAACACCAGCACGCCGATGACGGCTGCGATCGGAGCCAGCTGGGCGAACGCGCCGCGCCAGGCCACGCCGACCGCTTCCCGGGGCGGGGACTTCCAGTCGAGCTGGATGCCGGTGACGGCGACCAGCACGAACAGCGAGTGCGCCACCATGCGGATGGGCGCCTGAAGCAAGGCCAGGGCGCTCTCCAGCAAGGCGCTGGACAGCAGGATGCCGGCGCCGCCGAAGCCTTTTTGTTCGCCCTTGAGGAACACCGCCAGCAAGCCGAGCACGCGGGGCAGGAACAGCAGGCACAGGGTCCAGATCCAGAGACCCAGGCGTTCGCTGGACGTGTCGTACCAGCCCGGCAGCTGGCTCGGGTCGGCCACACACAGGGCGGTGCCGAAGGCCAGGAAGGCCAGCCACATCGGGGCCGACAGGTAGGACATGGCACCGATGGCGAACATGGAACGGTGCACGCGGTGGATGCCGGGTTCGGCCATCAGGCGCGAGTTCTGCAGGTTGCCCTGGCACCAGCGGCGGTCGCGCTGCAGCTCGCTCAGCAGATCGGGCGGCTGCTGCTCGTAGCTGCCGGTGAGGTCGGACACCAGCCACACGTGGTAGCCGGCGCGGCGCATCAGGGCCGCTTCAACGAAATCGTGCGACATGATGCCGCCGGACATGCCGCCCGTGCCCTTGATCGGGGCCAGCGCGCAGTGCTGCATGAAGGGTTCGACACGGATGATGGCGTTGTGGCCCCAGTAGTGGGACTCGCCCAGCTGCCAGAACTGCATGCCCAAGGTGAACAGACGGCCCGTGACGCGCGAACCGAACTGCTGTGCGCGCGCGTGCAGCGTGGCGTGACCGATGGCCTGGGTGGCGGTCTGGATGATGCCGGCGCTCGGATTCGCGTCCATCAGCTTGACCATGGACACCAGGCAGCTGCCGCTCATGACGCTGTCGGCGTCGAGCACCACCATGTGGTCGTAGTCCTTGCCCCAGCGGCGGCAGAAATCGGCCACGTTGCCCGCCTTGCGGTGGGTGCGGCGCTCGCGCAGGCGGTAGTACACCTCGATCGGTGGATGGCCGGGCTGCTCGGCCAGGGCCGCGCGCAAGGCTTCCCAGGCGCTGCGCTCGGCGGCGGCGATGGCTGGGTCGTAACTGTCGGACAGCACGAAGACGTCGAATTGCCTGGCGTGGCCGGTGCCGATGAGCGATTCGCAGGTGGCGCGCAGGCCGGCGAACACGGTGGCCACATCTTCGTTGCAGATGGGCATGATGATGGCGGTGCGTGCGTCGGGGTTCAGCGCGTGATCGCGCACCGAGGCAGCGGTGAGCGTGTGGCGGTCGCCGCGCAGCAGCACCCAGAAGCCCATGAGCGCGGTCACGAAGCCGGTGACGACCCAGGCGGACAACACGGCGAACAGCACCAGCTGGGCTGTTTGCAGCCAGGTGTTTTCGTCTTCCGGCTGGGCGCTGATGTACAGGCTGGCGGCCAGCGCCGTGCTCAGCAGCGTCAGCAACACGAACACCGTGCGGCGCCGGTTGGCCGCGATTTCCCAGGCCTGTGGTGTTGGTTGCTCGCTGGGGCGCACCTTGGGCGTGCGCGGTGGCAACCACTGGCTGGCGCTGGCCAGCACGGCGGTGCCGATGCTGTTCCAGAAGCCCCGCCAGGGGCGTGGCGCCATGGACCCGCGGTTGACCGGCGGGGCCGTCACCGCGTTCGGGTGGCGTTCCTCACGCAGCAGGCTGCGGCCGCTCAGGGGGGCGCTCACTCGGGCAGGAGTAGTTGTGTCCATGTTTCGCTCAGGGTGTCGTTCTGGTGTTGGAGAAAGGCGCGCAGCTCGACCGGGCGAGCCGGGTCGATGCGTTCCACGCGCAGGGTCACGCGCCAGGTGCGCGTGGCCGGATTGGGGTAGGCCAGGGCTTCGAGGACCCGGCCGTTGGCGTCGGCGCTCACCACCGCGCGCACCGGGGCGTCTGCGGGCAGGTTGTCCAGCGCCGGACCGGTGAAGTCGAGCACGTACTGGGGCTGGCGCGCCTGTTCGCTGACGCTCAGCTTGGTGTAGCCGTAGCCGCGGCGGCTCTGGGTGACCCAGGCGGAAGGGGGGCGCTGTGGCGTGTCGCCCTGCCAGGCCAGCTCGTAGGCGTACTCAAAGGGTTCGCCGGGCGTGGGCAGGGTGGCGGGCACCCAGTAGGCGACGATGTTGTCGTGTGTTTCGTCGGGCGTGGGCAACTGCACCAGTTCCACGCGGCCGGCACCCCAGTCGCCCAGCGGCTGGATCCAGGCGCTGGGGCGGCGCTCGTAGCGGGCTTCCACGTCTTCGTAGCTGGCGAAGCTGCGGTCGCGCTGCATCAGGCCGAAGCCGCGCGGCTGTTGCATGGCGAACGAACTCACCACCAGCTGGCGCGGGTTCTGCAGCGGGCGCCACAGCCACTCGCCGTCCCCGGTGACCATCATCAGGCCGTCCGAGTCGTGGACTTCCGGACGAAAGTCGGTGGCGCTGGGCTGGTTCTCGCCAAACAGGAACATGCTGGTCAGCGGGGCCAGGCCGAGCGTGTTCACCGGCGCCGAGCCTGGGCGCAGGTAAACCCGGGCGTGCACGGTCACGGTGGTCTGGGCGCCCGGACGCAGCACGAAGCGGTAGGCGCCGGTGCTGCGCGGCGATTCCAGCAGGGCGTAGACCGTGATCTGCTTCGCGTCCGCCGCCGGGCGCTCCAGCCAGAACTCGGTGAAGCGCGGGAACTCTTCGCCGCTGCCGCCCACGGTGTCGATGGCGAGGCCACGGGCCGACAGGCCGTACTGCTGGCCGGCGCCGAGCGCCCGGAAGTAGCTCGCACCGAGAAAGGCGACGAGTTCGTCTTTCTTGGCCGGTTCGTTCAGTGGGTGCAGCAGCCGGAACCCGGCAAAGCCGAGGTCGCCCCACTGACTGGGATCCACCACGTTGCGCCCGTATTCAAACAGTTCGCGCCGGAAAGGCAGATCCTTCACGCCTTCAGGTGTGATTTCGTGAATGCGAACGGGTTGTGTCTGGTACAGGCCGAGGTGGAAGTACTGGGCTTCGAAAGGCAGGCTTTGCGTGCGCCAGGTGGACTGGTCTTCCCGGAAGCGGATGAACCGCATCTGGTCGTAATCCAGGGCGGCGAGGTCCGCAGGCAGTTTGTCGCTGTTTGCGCTGTAGGGTGCCTGCGCGCGGGTCCGGGCCAGCTGGCTGAGGGTGTTCCAGTCAAAGCCCTGTGCCTGCGCGGAAGCCGCGGCCAGCATGGTGAGCAGCGCGATCAGCAGGGATCGGCTGCGCTGGATGCGGGGCGCTGGAAGCGGTCTGAAATCAATGGGCATGCCTGGATAAGGGCAAACCCTGTGCCAGGTCTGAAAAAACCTTTTAAATCAACTGGTTATGAATCGATTTTGATGTGATCGACCGGTTGGGCGTTTTCGGGAAGGTCCCGGATACCGGTTTTTGTCGTCGATCGGCGACAGGCAGGCGGGTGCTGGAAAAAAAACCGTGACAGATCAACGGTTTCTGGTTGTCACACATCGGCGACAGGGTCGCTGGGCTCGGTGCCCGCACCGGCGCCGGCATCGCTCTTGAACAGGCCCGGCGTGAGCGCGTGTTTTTGCAGCAGGCGGTAGAACTCGGTGCGGTTGCGCTGGGCCAGCCGGGCCGCATCGGCCACGTTGCCGTCGGTCATTTTGAGCAGCCCGACCAGGTATTCGCGCTCGAAGCGCTGCCGCGCGTCGGCGAAGCTGAGCACCTCGGCCGAGGGCGTGCGCAGGGCGCGCTGCACCAGCGCCAGCGATACCAGGGGCGTGGTGGACAGGGCGCAGACCTGTTCGACCACGTTGTAGAGCTGGCGCACATTGCCCGGCCAGGCGGACATCGTCAGCGCCTTGAGCGCCTCGGGCGCAAAGCCGGAGCTGCGCTTGCCGTATTTGGCGGCCAGTTTGGCCAGGAAGTGGTTGGCCAGCAGGGCGATGTCTTCGCGCCGCTCGGCCAGGGTGGGCAGGGTCAGCGTGACGACGTTGAGCCGGTAGTAGAGGTCTTCACGGAACTGGCCCATGGCCATGGCGGCTTCGAGGTCGCGGTGCGTGGCCGAAATGATGCGCACGTCCACCGGCACCGACTGGCTGGACCCCAGCGGGCGCACCGCGCGCTCCTGCAGCACGCGCAGCAGCTTGACCTGCAGGGCCGGCGGCATGTCACCGATCTCGTCGAGCAACAGGGTGCCGCCGTCGGCGGCCTGGAACAGGCCCTTGTGGTTGGCCACGGCGTCGGTGAAGGCGCCCTTCATGTGGCCGAACAGCTCGGATTCGAGCAGGGCCTCGGGAATGGCGCCGCAGTTGACGGCGATAAACGGGCGCTTGGCGCGCGGGCTGGCCCGGTGGATCGCGCGGGCGAGCAATTCCTTGCCGGTGCCGCTGTCGCCCCGCAGCAGCACGCTGGCGTCGGACTGGGCGACCATGCGGGCCTCGGCCAGCAGATCGGCCATGCGGTTGGAGCGGCTGACGATCTCGGCACGCCATTGTTCGTCGGCAGGGTGGCTCGGGCTGGCCGGTGCGCCCAAGGCCAGGGCCTGGGCGATTTTTTCCAGCAGTTCCCGGGCTTCGTAGGGTTTGGTGAGGTAGCCATAGACACCCCGCGCCGTGGCCTCCACCGCATCGGGGATGGTGCCGTGCGCGGTGAGCAGGATCACCGGCAGCGAGGGGTGGCGGGCCCGGATCTCGTCGAACAGCGCCAGGCCATCGCGCCCGGGCAGGCGCACGTCCGACAACACCAGCTGCGGGCGCTCGATGTCGAGCTGGCTCAGCGCGGCTTCGGCCGAACCGACCGCCGTGACCTGGTAGCCCGCCGCCCCGAGCCGCATCGACAGCAGGCGCAGCATATCGGCATCGTCGTCCACCACCAGCAGGCGCGCGCGCGCCGCGCCAGGCGCCGGGGACGGTGGGCTGACTGGCGTGCTCATGGCTTCGGTGCTCGCCCGGCACCACGCGGTGTCAGGCTGCGTTCGATGGCGCGCATGGCTTCGAGCCGGTCGCTCAGCACCTCGATGCGGCGCTGGCTGTCGCGCAGCTGCTGCGACAGCCGCTCCACGCTGTCTTCCAGGCGACGCTGATCGAGCAGGCGGGCTGCCAGCAGCCGGGCCAGCGGCTTGAGGGGCGCACTGTCCGGGGCCGGGTGGGCCATGACGCGCTGCAGCAGGCCCAGCGCGCGGGCCGTGTCGGCGGGCTGGTGGCTGTGCATCAGGACCAGCGCGAGCTGGATCTGGCGCACCGGCAGGTTGCCGGGTTCACCGAGCGCAGCCTGTTCCTGTGTCAGGCCGTTCGCTGGCAGACCCCGCAGACGGTCGGCGTAGGCGAGCACCGACTCCAGGGCTGGCGGTGTGAGGGCGTCCCCGGCCGGCGGGCTGTCCCGATCCCCGGAGGCCAGCGCGGGGGGCATCGGTGCCGGTGGGGTGGCCACTGCCGTGGTGGCGGTCGTGGGGGATGGTTCGATGGCGGGTACCGGCGGTGGTGCGGGAGCGGGCTCCGGTGTGGCGCAGGCGCTCAGGCACACGGCAGCGCTCAGGCACAGGGCGACGCGACGGGACCGGTTCTTCAGGTGGACGCGGCGGAACGCTCGCTGGAAGGTATCAACTGGCATGGGGCAATTCGATGCGGAAATGGGCGCCGTGGCGCGCGGGCAGCAACTGGACCCGGCCGCCGTGCGCTCCAATGTACTCGTGCACGATGGACAGGCCGATGCCGGTGCCCCTCACCGTGTCCGTGGGCTGGCGTTCGCCCCGGTAAAAAGGTTCAAAAACACGGTCGCGGTCGGCCTCGGCCACCCCGGGACCCTGGTCGATCACGTCGAGACAGGCCCGGCCCGCGTCGTCCTGCAGCACCAGGCGGACCAGTCCGCCATGGGGAGAAAAACGGATCGCATTCGACAGCAGGTTGCCGATGGCCGAGGCCATCTTCTCGCGATCCACCGGCAACACCATCGACGGACCTTCGGCGCGCACGCTGAGCTGGTGCGACTGCCAGCGCAGGCGCTGGGTTTCGATCTGTTCTTCCACCAGGGCCAGCAGGTCGGTGGGTTCGCGCTGGAGCTGGCGGGCTTCAAAAGCCGCGGCGTTGAAGCGCAGCAGCGCCTCGATCTGGTGTTGCAGCAACTGGGTGTTGTGCTGCAGGATGCTCACCACCTCGGCCTGGCTGGGGTTGAGCGGCCCGGCCACGCCGTCGCCCAGCACCGCCACGCCCTCGTGCAGCGAGGCCAGAGGCGTCTTGAGTTCGTGCGAGACATGGCGCAGGAAACGGGCCTTGTCGGCATCGAGTTCGGTGAGTCGAAGACGCAGCCACTCCAGCTGCTGGCTGACACGGCGCACATCGGGCGGGCCGGGGATGTCGATCGGCAGGTCGAGCCGGTTCTCGCCCAGGCCCACGATGGCTTTCTCCAGCCGCTGGAACGGCCGGGCCAGCCAGACGCCAAACCCCAGCGCCATCACGGCGGCCAGGGCGATGGAGCCCAGCACCTGTTGCGTCAACTGCCGGCGGCTTTTCTCGACGCGGTCCTGCAGCGCATCGTTGCGGTTGCCGATGATGGCCTGGACCTGCTGGGCAATCGCCGCGCTGTGGCCGTCCAGCTCGCGGAAGGCGCGGGCCACGGCGCGCTCGCGGTCGAGCGCGGTTTCCGGCGTACCGTCCAGCAGCGCCTCGACGTCGCTCAGCTGTTGCAGCCACTGGCGCGAGAACTCGGGCGGCAGTTCGTTGCTTTCGAGCCGGCGCAGGATGTCGCGGGCGTGGCCGGCCGCTTCTTCAAAACGTTGCCGCAGCTGGCGGTCACCCAGCACCAGCGCCTGCCGCGCGGCGCGCTCCATGGTCAGGCTGCGCTCGCTGAGCGACTGGGCCGCGGTGCTCAGTGCAATCGCCTGGGCGGTGCTTTCCCGGCTCTGCGCCATGCTCGCGTCGAGCGAAAACAGCGCTCGCAGGGCGGCCGCGCCCAGCAGCGCGCCGATGAGCACGAAGGCCACCAGCAGCAGCTGGGGAAAGGAAAACCGCAGCGTGGCCTTCAACACAGGGCGCCCCGGGTCGAGGGAGCGCTCATGGGAGCACCTTCGGAACGGCCCGGCGCGGCGCTCATGCGGTTTCGCGCACCATCACTTCACCGCGCAGCGAATGCGCAAAGGTCTCGGTGATGCGCACGTCGATCATCTGGCCCACCAGGCGGGTGGCGTTGGGGCCGGCGTCGAAGTTCACCACCCGGTTGCATTCGGTGCGGCCCATGAGTTCGGGCGCCTGCGGGGTCGATTTGCGTGACGGCCCTTCGACCAGGATGCGCTGCACTGTGTCCATCCGGCTGGCGCTGATGCGCGCCACGTTGGCTTCCACGGTGGCCTGCAGGTGTTGCAGGCGCTTGAGCTTCACGTTGTGCGGCGTGTCGTCGGGCAGGTTGGCCGCGGGCGTGCCCGGGCGCGGGCTGAAGATGAAGCTGAAGCTGATGTCGAAGCCGATGTCATCGATCAGCTTCATCAGCTTGCCGAAGTCTTCTTCGGTCTCGCCGGGGAAGCCGACGATGAAGTCGCTGCTCATGGCCAGATCGGGCCGGATCGCGCGCAGCTTGCGCACCGTGCTCTTGTATTCCATTGCGGTGTAGCCGCGCTTCATGGCCATGAGGATGCGGTCCGAGCCGTGCTGCACCGGCAGGTGCAGGTGGTTCACCAGTTTCGGGATCTTCGCGTAGGCCTCGATCAGGCGCGGCGTGAACTCGTTGGGGTGGCTGGTGGTGTAGCGGATGCGCTCGATGCCCGGGATGTCGGCCACATATTCGAGCAGCAGCGCGAAGTCGGCGATCTCGGCCGTGTCGCCCATCTTGCCGCGGTAGGCGTTGACGTTCTGTCCCAACAGGTTGACCTCGCGCACGCCCTGGTCGGCCAGGCCGGCGATCTCCACCAGCACGTCCTCGAACGGCCGGCTCACCTCGTCGCCGCGCGTGTACGGCACCACGCAGTAGCTGCAGTATTTGGAGCAGCCTTCCATGATCGACACGAAGGCCGAAACGCCGTCGACCCTCGCGGGCGGCAGGTGGTCGAACTTCTCGATCTCGGGGAAGCTGATGTCCACCTGCGGGCGGGCTTGTCTTTCGCGCCGGGCCAGCAGTTCGGGCAGGCGGTGCAGGGTCTGCGGACCGAACACCACATCCACATAGGGCGCGCGCTTGATGATTTCGGCGCCCTCCTGGCTGGCCACGCAGCCGCCGACGCCGATCAGCACACCCTTTTTCTTCAGGTGCTGCACGCGCCCGAGGTCGGAAAACACCTTTTCCTGCGCCTTCTCGCGCACCGAGCAGGTGTTGAAGAGGATCAGGTCGGCCTCTTCCACGTTGGTGGTGGGCTCGTAGCCTTCGGCGGCGTTCATCACGTCGGCCATCTTGTCCGAGTCGTACTCGTTCATCTGGCAGCCAAAGGTTTTGATAAAGACTTTTTTGCTCATGATCGTGGGGAAACGAAGGTGCGCGCTGCAGGGCGCGCGCCGGATGGGGTAGCAGGAAAAGCAGCGGCGGTCGCCGCGGCCAGAGGGGTCTTGGGACCGGACTCGTGGTGCCGTCAGTTGCCGGCGGCTTGTGCGGCCGTGGGCCGTTTCAGGGCGGCTTCAGCCTCGGTCAGGATCCAGACGTCGTGCACCAGGCCGTTGGGCTCCACGGTGTAGTTGACGAGCAGTTTCTGGTTCACCAGTCCGCCCGACATCAACAGCATGTTGTTGGTGCCCCGGATGCGGGAGCCGGGCGAGAGCTGGGCGGTTTTCCCGTCCAGCTGGATCACGGGGGGCTGCACCACGACCAGCGTGCCGCGCAGAGCCTTGTCCGGAAAGGTGCGCGGTTGGTTCTGGGCCAGGGCCGCGGGCGTCAGGCCGAAGGCCAGCAGGCCGATCGCGAGCGTGGTGGTGCGCCGGGCGGCGCGGAAGCGGGCAGAAAAGCAGCGGTTCATGGTATCGATCCAGAGGCTGTGGGTGGGCGGGGATGACCGCTCGCGCAAGGCAGGCGCGAGGCCTTGCATTCTCGCATGTTGGCCACGCCGCTGGAGGCGGTGCCACAACAGGTGACCAAGCAGGTGCTGGGCAGCCAGGGCTGGACGCCCGGCAAACACCGGGCCTGAAGCGCGGGCTTATTTCCAGCGGATCGGTTCGATGTGCACGCTGCCCCGCGTGCTGCTGAGCGTGAGCGCGCCTTCCTGCACGGTGGCCTGCAGCTGCATGCTGCGTTCGGCCATGGCCGCCAGCGCGGGCGCCACCTCGGTGGGCAGGCGCCAGACCTGCAGTTTCTCCAGTCGCGCGAGCTTGGTCTCGATGCCGCGCCACCAGACGTCGGCCGCCGAGCCGAAGGCGTACAGGATCACCGCATCGGCCTTGCTGCAGGCTTTGGACACCGGTTTGTCCTCGGGCTGGCCGACCTCGATCCAGATGCGCTTGCGGCCGGTGTAATCGGTCAGCGAAACATCGGGATCGTCCGGGTCCGACAGGCCGGCTCCAAAGGTCAGCGTGCCGTCGCCCTTGCAGGTGTCCTGCAGCTCGTGGGCGTGGATGGCCATGGCCGTCAGGCGCACCATCATGCGTTCGTCGGTCTCGCTCGGGTGGCGGGCAAGGGTGAGCGCGTGGTCGGCGTAGTAGCCGTGGTCGATGTCTGCGATCTGCAGGTTCGCCTTGAAGATGGTGGATTTGATGGCCATGAATCGGGCGGGCAAGAAAAAAGCGGACACCGTCGCCGGGGTCCGCTTTTCGTAATTCTGGTGGCGATAGGTGGACTTGAACCACCGACATCAGCATTATGAATGCTGCGCTCTAACCAACTGAGCTATATCGCCAACGCGGTCGGCATTGTAGCCCAATTCGAACCCCGAATAAGGGCGGGGTCAGCGCGGCGGGCGGTCAGGCCGGCTTTTTCACGTAAGACGCGCACCAGCCCTGGGCCGCCACCTGCCTGCCCGCGAACAACGGGCAAGGCCCGGCGTCCGCGCCGGCCGTGCCCTGGTACAGCCCGCAGTTGGCACAGGTCTGGCTGTCGGCATGGTTGGGGTATTTGGTTTTGTCGGCCCGTGCCGTGTCCGCAACATAGCCGAGCGCCACGGCAGCGGCGTCCGCCTCGTCGAGCATGGGACCGCCACTGGCCTCCGGGGCCATCGCTGGAGCGGCAGCCTCGGGTGCGGGGGGCGGTGGGGCGGCCATCGGGGCCGCGGCAGGAGCCATCTCGGGTGCAGCAGCGGGGGGTGTGGCCTGGTCCGAGCAGGCCGCGGCCAGCACGGCCCCGGAGGCGGGAATCATGAAAATGAAACGGCGGCGTGTGGTCATGGGGGTGTCTCCTGGAGTGGATCGGCGCGATCCACGCCCGCCGGGCTCAGACCCCAACGGTCATCGCTTGCCAGAGGCGTGGAGCCGAAGCCATTTATACGCCGGCGCCCCCGGGCGCCCTGTTACAGACTGTGTGCGTCCCAACATTGGCGCTCACTGGTGCTGGAACACCGCCTTGCGTTTGTTCACGAACGCGTCCATGCCTTCCTTCTGGTCGGCGGTGGCGAACAGCGCGTGGAACAGGCGGCGCTCGAACATCACGCCGTCGGCCAATGTGCCTTCGAAAGCGCGGTTGACGCATTCCTTGGCGGCCATCACAGATGGCTGCGAGAACTCGCAGATCATGAGCGCGGCGCCCAGCGCCTCGTCCATCAGCTTGTCCAGCGGCACCACGCGGCTCACCAGCCCGGCGCGCTCGGCTTCGGTGGCGTCCATCATGCGGCCGGTCAGGGCCATGTCCATGGCCTTGGCCTTGCCCACCGCACGCGGCAGGCGCTGTGTGCCACCAGCGCCGGGGATGATGCCGAGCTTGATCTCGGGCTGACCGAACCTGGCGTTGTCGGCGGCGATGATGAAGTCGCACATCATGGCCAGCTCACAGCCGCCACCCAGGGCGAAACCGCTGACCGCGGCGATCACCGGCTTGCGCACGCTGCGGATAGTTTCCCAGTTGCGGGTGATGTAGTCGCCCTTGTAGACGTCGGCGAAGGAGTAGGTCGCCATGGCGCCGATGTCGGCGCCGGCAGCAAAGGCCTTTTCACTGCCGGTGACGATCATGCAGCCGATGGCTTCGTCGCCATCAAACGCCTGGAGCGCGGCGCCCAGTTCGGTCATCAGCTGGTCGTTCAGCGCGTTGAGCTGCTTGGGGCGGTTCAGGGTGATGACGCCCACGCGGCCTTCGGTGCGCACGGTGATCAGTTCGGGGGTGGCGGTTTCGCTCATGGTGTTTCCTCGGGTGGTGTGTGATGATTGACGTAAACGTCAACTATAGCGGGCCGTCCGATACCGGGCCACCCAAGGGAAAACATTAACCGACCGATGGGTCGGTTAATGGTAGATTGCCGTTCCATCCCACCACCAGCGCTGCGGAACGACGGCGCCAGGAGACAGACACCCATGAACGCACCCGCCGCGGGCAGCACCGTTCTCTACGAAGAGCGTGGCGCCGTCGCCCTTGTCACGCTCAACCGCCCGGACGCCCTCAACAGTTTCACACGCCAGATGCACCGCGAGTTGTGGGCCGCGCTGGACCGCGCCGAGGCCAACCCGGTGATCCGCGCCATGGTCATCACCGGTGCGGGCCGTGGCTTCTGTGCCGGTGCCGACCTGGCCGAGTTCGACTTCGAGCCCGGCCCCGATCTGGTCAAACGCGCCGACCCCGGTCCGGTGATCGACCAGGCCTTCAATCCGACGGCGCGGCGCATCCAGTCGCTGCGTTTTCCGGTCCTCGCCGCCGTCAACGGCGTGGCCGCGGGCGCGGGCGCCTCGCTGGCCATGACCTGCGACATCGCGATCGCCGCACCCGGCGCGAGTTTCATCCAGGCGTTCAGCAAGATCGGGCTGATCCCGGACGCTGGCGGTAGCTGGTTCCTGGTGGAGCGTCTGGGTTTGGCGCGCGCCATGGCGCTGGCCATGACGGGCGACAAGCTGCCCGCCGCGCAGGCGAAAGAGTGGGGAATGATCTGGGACGTGCAGGACGATCCGCTGGCCTCCGCGCTGGCTGTTGCCGAGAAGCTGGCCGTGATGCCGACCAGGGCTCTGGTCGCCACGCGCGCGCTGCTGCGCGACGCCGGCACCCGCACACTGAACCAGCAGCTCGACGTGGAGCGCGACACGCAGTCGGCGCTGGGCGCCACGCACGATTACATCGAAGGCGTGATGGCGTTCCGCCAGAAGCGCCCGGCGCAGTTCAAGGGGGAATGAATGAGCATGACGCCGCAAGAACGCGCCGCCAAGGTCGGTGAATCCATGTTCGCCGTGGACGTGGCGGCCCGCGAGACCATGGGCATCGAACTGGTCAGCGTCGGGCCCGGGCGCGCCGTGCTGCGCATGGCCGTCAAGCCGCTGCACCTCAACGGCCACCAGATCTGCCACGGTGGCTTCATCTTCACGCTGGCCGACACCACCTTTGCTTACGCCTGCAACAGCTACAACCGGAACGCGGTGGCGGCGGGCTGCAGCATCGAGTTCCTCAAGCCCGGCCAGGACGGCGACGTGCTGACCTGCGAAGGCGTGGAGCAGACGCTGCAGGGCCGGCACGGCATCTATGACATGCGGGTGACCAACCAGAAGGGTGAGGTGATCGCGATGTTCAGAGGCAAGAGTGCGGTGATTCCCGGGCAGGTCTTTCCCGAAGAGGTGCAGGCATGAACCACTTCCCGCTGGAACCGATCGAAAAAGCCAGCATCGACGAGCTGCGGGGCTTGCAGCTCAAGCGCCTGCAGGGCACGCTGCGCCACGCCTACGCGAACTCGCCGGTCTACAAGGCCAAGTTCGACGAAGCCGGCGTACACCCGGACGACTGCCGTTCACTCGCCGACCTGGCCAAATTCCCTTTCACCACCAAGAAAGACCTGCGCGACAGCTACCCCTTCGGCATGTTCGCCGTGCCGCGCGAGCGCTGCGCGCGCATCCACGCCAGCAGCGGCACGACCGGCAAACCGACCGTGGTGGGCTACACGCTGAAGGACATCGACACCTGGTCCAACGTGGTGGCGCGCAGCATCCGCGCCAGCGGCGCGCGGCCGGGCGACATGGTGCACGTGAGCTACGGCTACGGCCTGTTCACCGGTGGCCTGGGCGCGCATTACGGCGCCGAGAAGCTGGGCCTGACGGTGGTGCCCTTCGGCGGCGGCCAGACCGAGCGCCAGGTGCAGCTGATGCAGGACTTCCGGCCCGACATCATCATGGTCACACCGAGCTACATGCTGGCCATCGCCGACGAATTCGAGCGCCTGGGCCTGGACCCGCGCGAGAGCAGTCTGCGCATCGGGATCTTCGGCGCCGAACCCTGGACCAACGACATGCGCGTGGCCATCGAAGCGCGCATGAACATCGATGCGGTGGACATCTATGGCCTGTCGGAAGTGATGGGCCCGGGTGTGGCCAACGAGTGCGTCGAGACCAAGGACGGACCGACGATCTGGGAAGACCACTTCTACCCCGAGATCATCCACCCCGAGACCGGCGAGCCGGTGGCCGACGGCGAGATGGGCGAGCTGGTGTTCACCAGCCTGACCAAGGAGGCGCTGCCCATCATCCGCTACCGCACGCGCGACCTCACGCGCCTGCTGCCGGGCACGGCGCGCACCATGCGCCGCATGGAAAAGATCACCGGCCGCAGCGACGACATGATGATCGTGCGCGGGGTCAACGTGTTCCCGACGCAGATCGAGGAATTGATCCTGAAACGACCCGAGCTCAGCGCGCACTACCAGTGTGTGCTCACGCGCGAAGGCCATCTGGACACCCTGTCGGTGGTGGTCGAGACGCGCCCGGGCCTCGCGCCCGAGAGCATCGAGGCGCGCTCCGCGGCCGAACGGCTGCGCCACGAGGTCAAGGTGTTCGTGGGCAGCAGCGTCGAGGTGGTGCTCAAGCCCGAGGGCGGCGTGGAACGCAGCCAGGGCAAGGCCAAGCGGGTGGTGGATTTGCGGCCGAAGTAGCGGCCCCCCGCGCTCCGCCGCTGCGCGGGTCGCTGCCCCCCCCAAGCGTCACATCGACTGCGTCGCTGCACCGGGGCTCCGCCGCTGGCCGGCGGCGGGTTGACTTGCGGTCAGACTGCCGAAGCCAGCCAGGATTTGAGCAGGCTGGCATCGCCCACTGCCAGCCGCATCGCCTGTGTGGGTTCCGGCCAGACCAGCGGGCAGCGCAGCAAGCGTTTGTCGCGCGCGATCAGCGCGGTCAGGCGCTGGCGCTGGCCGCGCAGCAGGGCCACCTCGTCGAGTTTCCGGATGCGCCAGGCTTCAGCCGGCTGGCCGCGTTTTGCAGGGGGCAGTTCCACGCCCAGCCATTCGTCGCCAGCGGCCATGCCGGCGGCCTCGGCCGCGCCGCCGCGCAAAACGGTCTTGAGCGTGAGGCCGCCCGATTCGCTCACGCGCAGCCCCAGCTGCTGGGCCAGCGGGGCCTTGTCGTTGATGACCTTGGCACCGTGCTGCTGCAGCAGCGCCCGCACGGGCAGATCGGACGTGCCGTGCACCCAGTCGCGCAGTTCGCGGTCGAAGGCACGCCCGCCCAGGCGCTTGAGGGCGCGGGCAAAGTCGGCCTCGCGCATCGGGCCGCCCTGACAGCTGAGCCAGAGCTCGCGCATCACTTCGTCGAGGTTGCTGTGGCCCTCGGCGCGCAGCGTGAGGTCGAAACACATCGCCACCAGCGCACCCTTGGTGTAGTAGCTCACCGTGGCGTTGGGC
The DNA here is from genome assembly GCF_057654755.1 of Hydrogenophaga sp. L76. NCBI lineage: Bacteria > Pseudomonadati > Pseudomonadota > Betaproteobacteria > Burkholderiales > Comamonadaceae > Hydrogenophaga > Hydrogenophaga sp. L76. The sequence continues at coordinate 2,392,488 of NZ_CM172807.1, read as the reverse complement.
GTGTTCTCGTGGATGCGGTAGTACTTCATCCAGGCGTCGAAGCTGGCCTGGGCGGCGGTCTGCACCTGCTGGCCGGGCGTCTGTTGCACCTGGTTGACGGTCTTCATCACCAGCTGGAGGTAGGTGGCGTCGTCGATCAGGCCGGCGCGTCGCAGGATCAGGTCGTCGTAGTAGCTGGTGAAACCTTCGAAGAACCAGAGCAGCTCGGTGTAGTTTTCCTGGTTGTAGTCGTAGCGCTTGAACTCGGCCGGGCGCAGGCGCTTGACGTTCCAGGTGTGGAAATACTCGTGGCTGATCAGGCCGAGCAGGGTGGTGTAGCCGTCGGTGGCCTTGAGCGCCGGTGCTTTTTCATCCTTGACCAACAGCTTGGGCAGGTCGGTGCGCTGGCAGATCAGCGCGGTGCTGTTGCGGTGTTCCAGCCCGCCATAGCCTTCGCCGCTGGCGTGCATCATGAAGAGGTAGTTTTTGAACGGTGCTTCGCCGCCGGTACCGTGCCAGAAGCCGATCTGGGCCTCGCAGATGCGGCGCGTGTCGGCCAGCAGGCGTTCCCCGTCAAACCAGCCGCCTGCGCCGCTGACCACGAATCGGTGCGGCACGCCGTGGGCCACGAACTCGCCGCTCCAGAACGTGCCCAGCTCCACCGGGCAGTCGGCGAGTTCGTCGTAGTCCTGCGCGGTGTAGTGGCCGAAGCCGTTGCCGTCCACGTCGCTGGCGGTCAGACCGGTGGCGACCCGCCAGCCCGCGGGTGCCTGTCCGGGAACAAGTTCCAGGCCTTGCGCCTGGTCTTCCTGTCCGATCACCCGCAGGCACAGGCTGGTGGCGTTGAAGAAACCGCGCGTGCTGTCGAGGAAGGCGGTGCGCACCGAGGCATCGAACGCGTAGACCTCGTAGCGCAGCACGAGCGCTTGACCGGCTTCGGCCGTCACCTGCCAGCTGTTCTTGTCGAGCTGGCGCAGCGGTACCGGTTCACCGCCCTGGGTGGCCTGCAGGTGCTGCAGGTGTTGCGAGAACTCCCGCACCAGGTAGCTGCCCGGTATCCACACCGGCAGGCTCAGGCGTTGGCGCGGCGCCGGGTGATCGATCTCCAGCGTGATGGCGAACAGATGGGCTTGCGGGCTCAGCACCTCGACGCGGTAGCGGACGGCGGGCTTCTCTGCGGCTGTTGAGACCGCTTTGGCGCGCGGGGAGGTCCGACGGGGGAGGTTCATGGAAGTCCGTTCACAGGGCACCAGCGCCCACAAAACAACTGAGCACCGCCACCGCCGAGAGACGGAAGCGCAGGGTCAGCCAGGCCTGCAGGCCGGCGTGGGCGTAAAGCGTGCGGTCGGCCAGGTAGCTCAGCACCAGCACGAAGCCCAGCCAGGGCAGACCGGCGAACGGCGGCATGAGCACGCCGGGCCAGGCCAGCAGCGAGGGCACGATGCCCCAGAGAAAGTGGTTGCGCTGGGCGTGGTGCGGGCGCTCGGCGAGCGCCGCCGCATGCCGGCTGGCCAGCCAGCCAATGCCCCAGTGCACCCCGCCCAAGAATGACGCGATCAGCGCGGCGTAGCCCGCCATCGCGACCGCCACCCAGGCCTGCAGCGCGGCGTCCACCAGCCAGAGCAGGGCGGCCAGCAGCACAAAGGGGATCAGGCCGGCGTGGCCCAGGGTCCGCACCAGGGTGGTGTCGTTCGGGTCGTGCAGCACCGGCGGGGTCATCCAGCGCGCGGATCAGGGCTTGGCTTCGGCGAGCAGCTTCTCGACGCGGTCGGCGCCGATGGCGCCCGGCACGCGCGATCCGTCGGCAAAGATGATGGTGGGGGTTCCGGTGATGCGGGCCTTTTTACCGAACTCGAAGTTGCGGGCCACGGCAGCGGCATCGCATTTCGCGTCGGGCGGTGTCACGTCCTTGACCATCCAGTCGAGGAAGGCCTTGCCCTTGTCCTTGGCGCACCAGATGTTGCGTGATTTTTCGCCCGAGTCGGCGCTCAGGATGGGGTAGAGGAACACGTGGACCGTGACGTTGTCGATCTTGGTCAGGTCGCGTTCGAAGCGCTTGCAGTAGCCGCAGTTCGGATCTTCAAAGACGGCCATCTTGCGTTTGCCGTTGCCGCGCACGATGGTGAAGGCGTCCTTGAGCGGCAGGTCCTTGAAGGCGATGGCGGTGAGCTTTTCAACGCGCTGTTCGGTCAGGTCCCGCTGGGCCTTGGTGTCGATCAGCGAGCCCTGGATCAGGAAGTCGCCTTTTTCGTCGGTGTAGAAGATGTCGCTGTGGTTGATGCGCACCTCGTACAGGCCGGGCATCGGCGTTTTGGTGATTTCGTCGATGGCGGGCAGCTTGGGCAGGCGTTCGGCCAGGTTCTTGCGGATGGTGGCTTCCTGCGCGAACGCGCTCAGCGACAGCGCAGCGAGCAGCGCGAGCAGGGGGATCTTGGCGAGTTTCATAAAGTGGCCCGAGGGCATTCAAGGTTAAAAAGTCGGCAGGGCTGGCATCAGCCCGCCTGCCCCATGGCCTGGCGGGCCAGCCAGTGTTTCAGCGGGCCGAGGCGATCCACGCCCGTCATGCCCCAGTTGCGCAGGGCCTGTACGCGGCTGTCGGTCTGGGCAAACAGGCCAAACAGGCCGTCGGTCACCCAGCCCATGGCGTTCACATCGGCCTGCCGCGCGCGCTCGTAACGCCGCAGCAGCTTCAGGTCGCCCAGCTCGCGCCAGTACTCGCGCCCGTGCAGCACGCGGGCCAGTTCGGCGGCATCGGCCAGGCCCACATTGAGTCCCTGACCGGCCAGCGGGTGCATGGCGTGCGCCGCATCGCCCGCGAGCACCACACCGCCTTGCGGCGTGCGGGCGATCCAGCGCTGGGCTTTCGAGAGCTCCAGAGGCCAGGCCTGGGCCGGGCTTTCCAGTTGCATCTCGCCGAGCACCTGCGCACACCGCGTCTGCACCGCCTGCGCCAGCGCTTCGGGCGCGGCCGCCAGCCAGTGATCGGCCTGCTGTACTTCCAGTGACCACACCAGCGCCACAGAGTTCCCTTGCGCCCCCCCCAGCGGCAGCAGGGCCATGATCTCGCCGTTCTGGAACCACTGGCGGGCCACGCCGCCGTGTGGCTGGGCGCAGCGCAGGCGGGCGGCCACGGCCTTGTGCGGGTACGGGCGGACCTCGTAGGTCAGCCCGAGTTCATCGCGGGTGGCGCTGCGCTTGCCTTCGCAGATCACTGTGAGCGCCGCGGGCGGTGCTTCCGTCAGGCACTCGATGCCGCTTTGGAAATGCACGGCATGGGCCAGCCGTTGTTCCAGCGCCGGCACGTCCACGATCCAGGTCAGCGCCTCGCTGCCCTGGTCGATCGCTGAAAACTGCACCGCACCGCCGTTGTCGCCAAAGACCTGCATGCCGGTCACCGGCGTCACGGTCGGGCCGGTGTCGGGTGCGGGACTGCTGGTGGGCGCGGCGCTGTCTTCGGGCCAGGCGCGCACCGAGCGCAACAGGTCGCGCGCCGCGGTGTTGAGCGCGTAGGCGCGCACGTCGGGCAGGCCGGCCGCCGGTCGCGGGGCGCTGACCAGGGCCACGCGCAGCCGATCGCGGGCGAGCAAGAGCGCCAGGGTGTGCCCGACCACGCCGCCGCCCCGGATGGTGACGTCAAAACGCCGGTGGGCAGAAGAACGGTGGGAAGTGGGCGACATGGCGGGATTTTAGGAGCAGGGCACAATGCGCCCGATTCGCTCCGTCAAAACCCCCGTCCGCACCGGCCTGTACCGACCGCCGCTCCCGCCATGACCACACCCACCGACGTGACCGCCCGCATCGACCAGCTCTGGATCTACCCGGTGAAGTCCTGCGCGGGCATCTCGCTCACCGAGGCCGAGCTCACCGAGACGGGCCTGGCCTACGACCGCAGCTGGATGGTGGTGGACGCCCAGGGTGAATTTGTCACCCAGCGCGAGCTGCCGCGTTTGGCGCTGATCCAGCCGGCGTTCAAGCTGGGCCAACTGGTGCTGCGCGCACCCGGCATGCTGGCGCTGCACCTGGCCCTGGACGCCGCCGAAGCACCCTTGCGCGTGCGGGTCTGGGACGACGAAGTCGAGGCCTACGACATGGGCGACGTGGCGGCGCAGTGGTTCAGCGATTTCCTGGGGCCGGACGCGCCCATCGATCTGAAGCGCCTGCGCCTGGCGCGCTTCGACCCCGCGGTGCGCCGCCTGTGCAGCCTGAAGTGGACCGGTGGGCGCGAGTCCACCACCCAGTTCGCCGACGGTTTTGGTGTGCTGGTGACGAGCACCGCTTCGCTGGACGAACTCAATGCGCGGCTGGCGCAGGCCGGGCACGCGGCGGTGGAGGGGCGGCGCTTTCGGCCCAACATCGTGATTGGCGGTGTGGAGGCGCACGACGAAGACCGCCTCGGGCCAATGCACATCGCCACAGATGACGGCAGCGCCGTGCTGGAACCCGTGAAACCCTGTGCGCGTTGTCCGATCCCCAACATCGACCCGGTCACTGCCACCGCTTCGCCGGTGGTGGGCGACACCCTGCAGACCTACCGCGCCGACCCGCGCCTGGACGGCGCCGTCACCTTCGGCATGAACGCGATCGTGCTGGCGGGCGACGGCCAGGTGTTGCGTGTGGGTCAGAGCGTGTCGGCCGACTGGCGCTTCGATTGACCCCGCTGCCCGCGCGAGGTCATCGGCGGCGCCGAAACCGGCCGCCCCGCTAAAATCACCGGTTTCCCCGATCGACCCGAAAGTCCCCCATGAGCCTCCAATGCGGCATCGTGGGCCTGCCCAATGTGGGCAAGTCCACCCTTTTCAACGCGCTGACCAAGGCCGGCATCGCCGCCGAAAATTACCCCTTCTGCACCATCGAGCCCAACACCGGTGTGGTGGAGGTGCCCGATCCGCGGCTGGCCCAGCTGTCCGAGATCGTCCAGCCCGAGCGCGTGGTACCGGCCATCGTCGAGTTTGTGGACATCGCCGGTCTGGTGGCCGGTGCCAGCACCGGCGAAGGCCTGGGCAACAAGTTCCTCGCCCACATTCGCGAGACGGACGCCATCGTCAACGTGGTGCGCTGCTTCGAAGACGACAACGTGATCCACGTCGCCAACAAGATCGACCCGATCGCCGACATCGAGGTCATCCTCACCGAGCTCTGCCTGGCCGACCTGGCCGCTGTCGAGAAGGCCTTGCACCGCGTGCAGAAGACCGCGCGTTCGGGCGACAAGGAGTCCATCAAGCTGGTGGCGATCCTGGAGAAGTGCCAGGCGGCGCTCAACGACACCAGGCCCGTGCGCAGCATCGATTTCAGCAAGGAAGAGTTGCCGCTGCTCAAGCAGTTTTTCCTGATCACGGCCAAGCCGGCGATGTTCGTGGCCAACGTGTCGGAAGACGGCTTCGAGAACAACCCGTTCCTGGACCGCCTGCGCGCCTTCGCCGAGAAACAGAACGCGCCCGTGGTGGCCATCTGCGCCAAGATCGAGGCCGAGCTGGCCGAGATGGACGACGCCGACCGGCTCGAATTCCTGAAGGAACTGGGTCAGGACGAGCCCGGCCTGAACCGTCTGATCCGCGCAGCCTACAAGCTGCTGGGCCTGCAGACCTACTTTACCGCCGGTGTGAAGGAAGTGCGCGCCTGGACCATCCACGTGGGCGATACCGGCCCGCAGGCGGCCGGCGTGATCCACACCGACTTCGAGAAGGGCTACATCCGCGCCCAGACCATCGCCTTTGACGACTTCATCACCTACAAGGGCGAACAGGGGGCCAAAGACGCCGGCAAGATGCGCGCCGAAGGCAAGGAATACGTCGTCAAGGATGGCGACGTGATGAACTTCCTGTTCTCGTCCTGAACGCGCCCATGTCCGATACCGGTCGGTCCGAACCCCAACGCCTGGCCAAACGCCTGGCCGCTCAGCTGCCCTGTTCGCGCAGCGATGCCGAACGCTACATCGCGGGGGGCTGGGTGCGCGTGGACGGCGCGGTGGTCGAAGAGCCCATGGCGCGGGTGCACGACGGCCAGACCGTGGCGCTGGACCCCAAGGCCAAGCTGGAGTCGCTGGACTCCGTGACGCTGATCTGGCACAAGCCCGCGGGCCGGGCGCTGCCGGAAGGCTCTCCGCTGCCCGATGCGCTGGCGGTCGAACTCTTCACCAACGCCAACCGGTTCAAGGGCGACCGTTCGGGCGTGCGCCCGCTCAAGGCACACCGCCACAAGCTGCTGCCCGTGGCGCCGTTGTCCACGCCCATGAGCGGCCTGATGGTGTTTACCCAGAACCCCGGTGTGGCGCGCAAGATCAGCGACGAGTCCGCCCAGCTGGAACACGAGTGGCTGGTCGAGGTGGCCGCCGATCCTGAACTGGACGACGAAGCCCGGCGCGAAGCGGTGCTGAAGTCGATCGGCAAGGCCCTGTTTTTTGACGGCTGGAGCCTGCCCTCGGCGCGCGCCAGCTGGCAGAGTGAACACCGCCTGCGCCTGGCCATCAAGGGCACACGACCGGGCCAGGTCGAACACCTGTGTGAACGGGCGGGCCTGCAGCTGGTGGCGGTCCGGCGCCTGCGCATGGGCCGGGTTGCGCTCACGGGGCTACCCGTCGGGGAATGGCGTTACCTGCTGGGTTACGAACGCTTCTGAGCCCGAGCGGCCCACACGCTCAGGGCCATCGCGAGGATCAGCACCACCAGACCCACCTGGTGCAGACGCAGCATGTGCCCTTGCGCGATCAGGATGCCCCCCAGCGCGGCGCCCAGCGCCTGTCCGCCGTACATGGCCGATGTGTTGAGTGCGACCGTGGCCGGGGCCAGAGCCGGTGACAGGTGGACCAGCCGGGCCTGCTGCGCCGAGTTGCAGGCGAAACAGCCCAGCGCCCAGGGCACCAGGACCAGCGCCTGTTGCCAGATGCCGGCCTGACCCAGCGGCCAGAGCAGCAGCGTCAGCACCATGGCGCCGAGCGTGAGCAGCACGGCGCGCGGCGCGCCGATGCGGTCGATCCAGCGTGAAAGCCCCACGTTGCCGGCCAGGCCAAAGGCGCCGAACCACAGGAACATCAGCGAGAGCGCAGCGCCGCCCAGGCCGAGGGTCTGGAAGAAGTAGGGTGCGAAGTACGAAAACAGCGTGAACTGGCCGAAGGCCGAGAGCAGCGTGACGCCCACGGCGAGCATGAGGGGCGCCGAGCCCAGGGTCTGCCCCCAGGCCTGGCGCGACAGCGCCGCCGGGCGGATGCCGTTCGGCATTTCGCGCCACACCCAGGCGGCGCTGACCAGCGACATCAAGGCCACCAGACCAAAGGCCCAGCGCCAGCCCAGCGTGCCACCAATCCAGGCCGACAACGGCATGCCCATGACCGACGCCACCGACCAGCCCAGGAACACGAAGGTGATGGCGCGACCGCGCTGGGCCGGGGACACCAGCAGGCCCACGCTGGCGGCGGCCTGGGGCGTGAAGACGGCGGGCGCGATGACGGCGAGAACCCGCAGCGGCAACAGCGTGGCGTAGCTCGGCGCCAGTGCGCAGATGGCTGTGAGCAGGGCGTACCACACCAACGAGAGCGTGAGCAGGCGCCGCCGGTCCCAGCCCGCCACGAGCGTGGCGAAAGCGGGAGCGCCCAGGCCCATCAGGATGGCGGCCGCGGTGATGAGTTGGCCGGCCTGGGGAATCGACACATTCAGCGAGGCGCTGATGTCGTTGAGCGTGCCGGGTACCACCATGACCCCGGTGCCGATGACGAAGTTGCCCATCATCAGTGCCCACAGCGAGCGGGGCAGGGGATTGTCGGGCGGTGGAGCGGGTGGGGTCATGCCAGGGGATGTGAGGTGCAGCGCCCGAGTATCGGCGGCGACACCCCGGCCGTGTCAGAACGGCAGTCCCCCAGGGAACACCCACAGCAGGCCGGCGGTGAGCGTGAGGTAGCGCGCGAACTTGCCGATCGCCATGTAGCCCAGGCATGGCCAGAAGGGAAACCGCAGCCAGCCGGCCACCGCGCAGATCGGATCGCCGACGCCGGGCAGCCAGGACAGCAGGCAGGTCTTGGGGCCGAAGCGCTGCAACCAGTCCAGGGCGCGCACGTGGGTGGCATGCCCGTGCCGTGCTTTATCGACCACTCGGTGCGCGCCATAGCCCATCCACCAGCTGACGGCGCCACCCAGTGTGTTGCCCGCAGTGGCGACCAGGATGGTGGGCCAGAACAGCTCGGGGTTGAGCTTGATCAACGCAAACACGGCAGGCTCCGAGCCCATCGGCAGCAAGGTGGCCGAAATGAACGCGACCAGGAAGACCGTGCTCAGGCCGACCTCGGGCAAGGCCAGTGTGTGCAGCAGAGAAACGATCCAGGCGGGCATGGGCAGAAGAAGAATCTGTGGAATGCGAGAGCATATCGCCTGCTGAAAAAACAGGCAGATACAATGCCCATCCCCGCCTGCGAAATGTCCGCTCCGCGGGGGTCCCACCAAACCCACCATCCGAATCGCTCCCGCCATGCAACTGGGTCCGTTCACCCTGTCCAATGCCCTTTTCGTCGCGCCCATGGCCGGCGTGACGGACCGGCCGTTTCGCAAGCTCTGCAAACGGCTGGGGGCGGGTTATGCGGTGAGCGAAATGGTGACCTCGCGCCCGGACCTGCAGGACAGTCTGAAGACCTCGCGCCGTGCCGACCACAGCGGTGAGCCCGGTCCGATTGCGGTGCAGATCGCCGGCACCGACGCGGCCATGATGGCCGACGCCGCGCGCTACAACATCGACCGCGGTGCGCAAATCATCGACATCAACATGGGCTGCCCGGCCAAGAAGGTCTGCAACAAATGGGCCGGCTCGGCCCTGATGCAGGACGAAGCGCTGGCTATCGACATTGTTGAAGCCGTGGTGGCCGCCGCTGCGCCGCACGGCGTGCCCGTCACACTCAAGATGCGCACCGGATGGTGCGCCGACGTCAAGAACGCACCGACGATCGCGCTCGCCGCCGAAGCCGCTGGTGTGCAGATGCTGACCGTGCACGGCCGCACCCGCGAGCAGGGCTACAAGGGCTTTGCCGAACACGACACCGTGGCCCACATCAAGAGCCGCGTGAAGATTCCGGTGGTGGCCAATGGCGACATCACCAGCCCGCAGCAGGCGCGTGAGGTGCTGCGGCACACCGGCGCCGACGCCCTCATGATCGGCCGCGCTGCGCAGGGCCGACCCTGGATCTTCCGCGAGATCGCGCACTTCCTGGCCACTGGCGAAGCGCTGCCACCACCCGAGCTGATGGACGTGAAATTCTGGCTGCTTCACCACCTGGAAGACCACTACAACCTCTACGGCGATTTCACCGGCGTGCGCAGTGCGCGCAAGCACCTGGGCTGGTACGCGCAGTCGCTACCCATCCCGGCGGTCGAGGCGCAGGCTTTCCGGCAGCGCATCAACGTGTTGACGACGGTCGAGGCTCAGTTGCAGTGTGTGAGCGAAAGCTTCGACGCATGGGATGCCACGGGTTACGACAAGATGAATTATCAAGAAGAAAACTGGAAACTGGCCGCATGAGCTCCCACAACAACCTGCACGACTGTGTGCGTGCCAGCCTGGAAGAGTATTTCCGAGACCTCAACGGCACCGACCCCGCCGGCCTGCACGACATGCTGGTCAAGGCGGTCGAGAGACCGCTGCTTGAGGTCGTGATGCAGCAATCGCAGAACAACCAGTCGCGCGCCGCGCAATGGCTGGGCCTGAACCGCAACACGCTGCGCAAGAAGCTGCTGGAGCACAAGCTCATCGATTGAGCATCTGCGCTTTTGTACGAACCGAATTCAAAACCTCCCGAGACCCCTTCCCATGCGCGCACTCATCTCCGTCTCCGACAAGACCGGCATCGTCGAACTGGCCCAGACCCTGCACGGCCTCGGCGTGTCACTCATCTCCACCGGCGGCACCGCCAGGCTGCTGGCCGAGCAGGGCCTGCCCGTGACCGAAGTGGCCGAGGTCACAGCCTTCCCCGAGATGCTCGACGGCCGCGTCAAGACCCTGCACCCCAAGGTGCACGGTGGCCTGCTGGCGCGCCGCGATGTGCCCGAGCACATGGCGGCTTTGAAGACGCACGGCATCGACACCATCGACCTGCTGATCGTCAACCTCTACCCGTTTGAAGCTACCGTGGCCAAGCCCGGCTGCACGCTGGAAGACGCGATCGAGAACATCGACATCGGCGGCCCGGCCATGGTGCGCAGCGCGGCCAAGAACTGGAAAGACGTGGCGGTGCTGACCGACGCGGCCCAGTACCCGGCCGTGATCGATGAACTCAAGGCCAGCGGCAAACTCAGCGACAAGACCCGCTTCGCCCTGTCGGTCGCCGCGTTCAACCGCATCAGCCAGTACGACGGTGCCATCAGCGACTACCTCTCGTCCATCGAGTTCGAAGAGGGCGCCAGTGTGCCCAAGCGCGCCGAGTACCCCGGCCAGGCCAACGGCCGCTTCGTCAAGCTGCAGGACCTGCGCTACGGCGAGAACCCGCACCAGACCGCCGCCTTCTACCGCGACCTCTACCCGGCCCCGGGCTCGCTGGTGACAGCGAAGCAACTGCAGGGCAAGGAGCTGAGCTACAACAACATCGCCGACGCCGACGCGGCCTGGGAATGCGTCAAGAGCTTTGACGTGCCCGCCTGCGTCATCGTGAAACACGCCAACCCCTGCGGTGTGGCCGTGGGCAAGGATGCGCTGGAGGCCTACAGCAAGGCCTTCCAGACCGACCCGACCAGCGCCTTCGGCGGCATCATCGCGCTGAACCGTGTGCTCGACGGTGCCGGTGCCCAGGCCATCAGCAAACAATTCGTCGAGGTGCTGATGGCACCGGGCTACACGCCCGAGGCGCTGGAAGTCTTCAAGGCCAAGGCCAATGTGCGCGTGCTGGAAATTGCATTGCCGCCCGGTGGTCCGACCGCCTGGGACCAGGGGCTGAACCTCACCGACATCAAGCGCGTGGGCTCGGGCCTGTTGATGCAGAGCGCCGACAACCACGTGCTGCAGCGCGCCGACCTGAAGGTCGTGACCAAGCTGCAGCCAACCGAGCAGCAACTGGAAGACCTGCTGTTCGCCTGGAAGGTTGCGAAGTTCGTGAAGTCCAACGCCATCGTGTTCTGCAAGGACGGCATGACCATGGGTGTGGGCGCCGGCCAGATGAGCCGCCTCGACTCGGCCCGCATCGCCAGCATCAAGGCCGGCCACGCGAACCTGACGCTGCAGGGCACCGCGGTGGCGAGTGACGCCTTCTTCCCGTTCCGCGACGGTCTGGATGTGGTGGTGGACGCGGGTGCTTCGTGCGTGATTCAACCCGGTGGCTCAATGCGCGATCAGGAAGTGATCGACGCGGCGGATGAGCGTGGTGTGGTGATGGTGTACAGCGGCGTGCGCCACTTCCGTCACTGAGTCCACGGACTCTTTGCGAGAAAGGCCTTACTCACTCTCCCTCTGGGAGCGTGAGAAAACCCCGCTTACTTGCCCAGCAGCTTGAACACGTCCCGCGCAGCCGAAACGGTGTCGGCAATATCCTGCGCCGTGTGCGCCGCGCTCACAAACCCGGCTTCGTAAAGGGCGGGGGCGATGTACACGCCCCGGTCCAGCAGGCCGTGGAACAGGGTGTTGAAGCGCGGGCCGTCGGTGGTCATGACCTTGGCGTAGTTCTGCGGCAGTTCATCGAACAGGAAGAAGCCGAACATGCCGCCCTGGCTGTCGCCGCACAGCGTCACGCCTTCGGCCGCCGCAGCGGCTGTCAATCCACTCACCAGCGACTGCGTGGTTGCCGACAACGCCTCATAGAAACCGGGCTTCTGGACTTCTTTCAGTGTGGCCAGGCCGCAGGCCGTGGCCACCGGGTTGCCGCTCAGCGTGCCGGCCTGGTAGACACCGCCCAGTGGAGCGAGCTGCTCCATCACCGCGCGCTTGGCGCCAAAGGCCGCCAGCGGCATGCCGCCACCGATCACCTTGCCCATCACCGTCATATCGGGCTCGAAACCGGGGATGAGCTGGGCGTAGACGCTCTGGGCGCCACCGAGCGCGACGCGGAAGCCCGTCATCACCTCGTCGAAGGCCAGCAGCGCACCGTGCTGCGTGCACAGCTCGCGGCAGCGCTTCATGAACGGCACGCTGGCGCGCACGAAGTTCATGTTGCCCGCGATCGGCTCGATGATCAGGCAGGCCACTTCAGGTCCGTGTTCGGTGAACGCGGCCTCCAGCTGCTCGAGGTTGTTGTATTCCAGCACGATGGTGTGCTGCACCACCTCAGGGGGGACGCCAGCACTGGTCGGGTTGCCGAAGGTGGCCAGGCCCGAACCGGCTTTCACCAGCAGCGCGTCGGCATGGCCGTGGTAGCAGCCTTCGAACTTGATGATCTTCTTGCGGCCGGTGGCGCCGCGCGCCAGGCGGATCGTGCTCATGCCGGCTTCGGTGCCCGAACTCACCAGGCGCACCATGTCGATGCTGGGCACCAGCTTGATGATCTCCTCGGCGAGATCGACTTCGCGCTCGGTCGGTGCGCCGTAGGAGAAACCTTCCAGCACGGCCTTCTGCACCGCTTCCACCACGGCGGGGTGGCCATGACCCAGGATCATCGGACCCCAGGAGCCGATGTAGTCGATGTACTTCTGGCCGTTGGCGTCCCAGAAATACGCGCCCTGGGCGCGCTGCACGAAACGCGGCGTGCCGCCCACCGCCTTGAAGGCTCGCACGGGCGAGTTCACGCCACCGGGGATCAGGGCTTTGGCGCGGTCAAACAGCTCTTGGTTGCGGTCGGTCATGGTGCTCGTTCAATGTCTTGTGGTGTCGAGGGGGAAATCATTGGCGTCCAGGGTGCTGTCGGACGAGGTGTCGGCTGAACCCGCCTCTTCTTCACCGTCGTCGTCGTGGGCCCAGAACAGGCGGTCCGGCACGGCATGGCCCATGCCCGGCTGAAAACCGGCATCCAGGCACTGGTCCAGGTAGGTGAGCGCCTCGGCGCAGGCCGATTGCAGGTCCGAACCACCCGCGATCAGGGCACACAGCGCCGCTGACAAGGTATCGCCGGCGCCGCTGAACGTGGCTTCAAAGCGCTCGTAGCGCGCCGTGGCCAGCACCGTCTCCGGGCTGGCCAGGTGGCTTTCCAGGTATTGATCGGCGGCATTGAAGCCCGTCACCAGCGTGTAGGGCACGCCGTGCACCGCGGCCGCCCGCGCCACTTCGCGTGCGTTGGGTGCACGATCACCCTCCCATTCCGGCAGCAGCCAGCGGCAGAGGGTGCTGTGGTTGCCGACCAATACGGTGGTCTGGGGCAGCAGCAACTCGGCGCAGGCATCCAGGTAGGTGTCGATGGCCATGTCGTCCCACCAGGACAGGTCGGGCATGTAGGTGATCACCGGCACTTCGGCGTAGTCGGTGGTGATGGCAGCGATCGCGCTCAGGTTCTCCGGGCTGCCCACGAAGCCGACCTTGAAAGCGAGCACCGGCATGTCTTCGAGCGCGCAACGCGCCTGGTCGGTCACGGCTTCTTCGTCGAAAGCGATGTGGTCGTGGATCTCGGAGGTGTCGCGCACGTAGGTGCCGGTGACCACGGGCATGACGTGGGCCGATGCACTGGACATGGCGGTCAGGTCCGCACTCAGACCGCCCGCGCCGCTGGGGTCGTTGGCGTTGAACACCATCACGCAGGGCAAGGACGCTTCGCCAGCCGCGATGGCGGCGTCGGTCAGGGACTCGGGGGTGTCGGGCATGGAGGTGGTCAGGGTGTTCTGGGCGGGTTGCGCAAGGGCCGGCAGACGGCTGCGCCCATCAGGGAAGCGGGTGGCCAAGGCCCGACGGCGGCTTCATGTGGCTCGATACAATGATTGCATTCTAAGACAATGCCCCCTATAACCATGACCGAAACCAAGACTTGGATGTGCCTGATTTGCGGCTGGATCTATGACGAGGCGGCGGGGTCTCCCGAACATGGCATCGAGCCGGGCACGGCTTGGGCACAGGTTCCGATGAACTGGACCTGCCCCGAATGTGGTGCCCGCAAGGAAGATTTCGAAATGGTGCAAATCTGAGGATTGCGTCCGGCCCCCTCTGGCTGGTCGGGCTTCAAGGTTGTTGCTTCCCCCTGACACGTTTTCTGGAGCCCATCTACCGTGAGTACGACGTCTGTGCTGAAAGTTCTGGTGGTTGACGACAGCAACACCATCCGCCGCAGCGCGGAAATCTTCCTCAAGCAGGGTGGCCACGAGGTGCTGCTGGCCGAAGATGGTTTTGACGCCTTGGCCAAGATCAACGATTACCAGCCCGACCTGGTGTTCTGCGACATCCTCATGCCCCGTCTGGACGGCTATCAGACCTGTGCCATCATCAAGCGCAATGCACGCTTTGCCAGCATTCCCGTGGTCATGCTGTCGTCCAAGGACGGCGTGTTCGACAAAGCACGCGGCCGGATGGTCGGATCGCAGGAATACCTCACCAAACCTTTCACCAAAGACCAACTGCTGCAAGCGGTGCAGCAGTTCGGTAACCACCTCACCGGAGCGGCGTGATGTCCATTAAGAAAATTCTCGTTGTTGATGATTCCAAGACCGAACTGATGGTTTTGTCGGACCTGTTGGGGGAAAATGGCTACACCGTACGCACCGCCGAGAACGCTGAAGAAGCCTTTCGTCGGTTGAGCGAAGAAAAGCCGGAACTCATTTTGATGGACGTGGTGATGCCCGGTCAGAATGGGTTTCAGTTGACGCGGGCGATCGCACGCGATCCCCAGTACTCCAGCATTCCCATCATCATGTGCACCAGCAAGAATCAGGAAACCGATCGGGTCTGGGGCATGCGGCAGGGCGCACGCGACTACGTGACCAAGCCGGTGAATGTTGAGGAGTTGCTTTCCAAGATCCGGGCCCTCGGCTGAGGCCGCCGCACACCGCCAGCGACCGACCCACACCGAGCACATGGCCAACCGACAGTCACTCAAAGATCTTCAGGAACGTCTGGCCAAGCGCCTGAGCGCCGCCAAGACCCAGGCCATCACCGCCTCGTGGCTGGCGGTGGAAGTGGGCGGTCAGAAGTGCCTGTTTCCGCTCGTTCAATCGGGCGAGATATTTCCCTGGACGGTCGTGCAAACCGTGCCGTATACCAAGCCCTGGTATGTGGGCGTGGCCAGTCTGCGCGGGGGTTTGCACGGTGTTGTCGACCTGCTGCAGTTGCCCGGAATGGGTGGTGCTGGCAGCGCGACGGGCACTGATCGGGTGTCTTCCGAATCCCGTCTGGTGAGTCTGCACAGCGCGCTGGGGGTCAATGCCGTGCTTTGGGTGGATCGCTTGCTGGGCTTGCGCAACCCGTCCACATTCACCGCGCTGGGCGTCCGTCCGCCCGGTGCACCGTTGTACCTGGCACGTTGCCTGATCGACCGCGACGGGCATACCTGGCAGGAACTGGACCTGCAGGCGCTGGCAGCGGAACCCGAATTTTTGACCATTGCGGCCTGACGATGGCGTGCAGCTGGCTGCGAACGCGCTGTCCGAGCTTGTTGTTGCCGCCGGTTGCGGCTTTGTTATTTTGTTGGAAGGTTTTTCATGGCCATGCTTGATCGATTCCAGGGACTGTTCAGGAAGCAAGGCGCGGACGAGCCCGATTTGAGCCACGTCACAGACCAGGAAATGGCAGAACTCGCTGCAGCCCGCCTGGCGCCGGACCGGTCAGATGACCTTGCCGAAAACCGCCTGGCGCCGGAAGACGTCGACGTGTCTTCGGGTGCCGGACTGGTGTCGCTGCCGCTGCTGGGGCGCAAGACGGCCGAGCAGCATCGGCGCAACCTGGGGACCTTGCTGGTTTTTGCGCTCGTGTTGCTGGTGGCGGTGATCTTTTTTGTGCTGAGCCAGACCGAGAAGATCAGCCAGCAGGTGGCCGCGAGCGGACAGGCTCTGATGCAGTCGCAGCGGCTGGCCAAGAGCGTGTCACAGGCCCTGGTCGGGAGTCCGGCCGCGTTCCCTGAAGTGCGTGAAAGTTCCGAGGTGCTCTCGCGCAACATGCGCGGGTTCAAGGAGGGCGACTCGGAACTGTCGATCGATGCACTGGGTGCCGCGTACACCGACCAGCTGACCGAGCTGACGCCCGGGATCGATGCCGCCATGAGCAACGCCACGACCGTGCTGGCCCAGCAGAGCATCCTGACGCAGGTGGGTGATTCGCTGCGTTCGATCAACCGCCAGTCTTCGGACCTGCTGGAAATTGCCGAAACGATTTCGGCGCTCAAGCTGGAGCGCAACGCGCCCGCCGCCGACATTTCTGCGGCTGGTCAGCTCGTGATGCTGACCCAGCGCATCGGCAAATCCGCCAACGAGTTCCTGACACTGGAGGGGGTGAGTCCCGAGGCGGTGTTCCTGCTGGGCAAGGACCTGAACACCTTCAAGGAAATCGCCGAGGCCTTGCTCAACGGCAGCGACGAGTTGCGGCTGAAAGCCACGAACGATCCACAGATTCGCGAGCGTCTGGAAGCGCTGCTCAAGCTGTACGACCAGACACGCACCGAAGCGGCGGCCATTCTGGGCAACCTGCAGGGTCTGGCGTCGGCGCGCGAGGCCCAGGCCAGCATCGTTGCCGACAGCGAACCGCTGCGCATCGGACTGCAAAAACTCCAGAGCGATCTCTCGGCCCGTGCCGGACTGGGTGGCCGCGAGCTGGCAGCGTTGCTGGCGAGTGCCTTGTTCGCCTTGCTTTGTGGTGCCGGACTGGCTTTTGTGCAACTGCAGGAAAGCCGCCAGCGTCAGCTGATGGCCGAAAACCAGCGGCTCACGGCCGAGTCGCAGGAACAGGATGCCAAGCGGGTGAACGACGCCAACCAGGCCGCCATTCTTCGGCTGATGAACGAGCTGCAGACGGTGGCCGAAGGCGACCTCACGCAGGAAGCCACGGTGACGGAGGACATCACCGGCGCCATCGCCGACTCGGTGAACTACACAGTGGAAGAACTGCGCTCGCTGGTGGGCAACGTGCAAGCCACGGCGACCCGTGTGGCGCAAACCACCTCGGCGGTGGAAAGCACCTCCACCGAACTGCTGGCCGCGTCCAACGAGCAGCTGCGCGAGATTCGCGAAACTGGCCAGTCGGTGGTGGACATGGCGCAGCGCATCAACCAGGTGTCGGGCCAGGCACAGGAGTCGGCCTCGGTGGCCCGCGTCTCGCTGCAGGCCGCCGAACAGGGTCTGCAGGCGGTGCAGGACGCCATCGGCGGTATGAATGCCATCCGCGACCAGATCCAGGAAACTTCCAAGCGCATCAAGCGCCTTGGCGAATCGTCGCAGGAGATCGGTGAAATCACCGAACTGATCTCGGACATTACCGAACAGACCAACGTGCTGGCCCTGAACGCCGCCATCCAGGCCGCATCCGCCGGTGAAGCCGGTCGCGGTTTCTCGGTGGTGGCCGAAGAAGTGCAGCGCCTGGCCGAACGTTCCGCAGACGCCACGCGCCAGATCGCGGCGCTGGTGAAGGCCATTCAGACGGACACACAGGATGCGGTGGCCGCCATGGAGCGCTCCACGCAAGGTGTGGTCGAGGGAGCCAAGCTGTCCGATAACGCGGGTACCGCGCTGTCCGAGATCGACCGTGTGTCGCGACGCCTGGCCGAGCTGATCGAACAGATTTCGGATGCAGCATCCCGCGAAGCCGAATCGGCCAACGAAGTGGCCGGCAACATTCAGCACATTTTTGCCGTGACCGAGCAGACCGGTGAAGGCACGCGTTCGACCGCGCAACAGGTGCGCGAACTCTCGGCCATGGCCGAAGAACTGCGCCAGTCGGTGTCCCGTTTCAAGATCGCCTGACAGACAGGTCGGGTCTTCATTTCCCTACATCGCCATGCTCGACACCACCACCGACAGTTTGCCGATGGACCCACCACTCGCCGACCTCGGTCCGCTCGCCTGGGTGTTCGACGAACTGCGCAAGTCGCTCGACGGTGCCAACAAGGCTGTCAAGCGGTTCGTCCGTGAGTCAGAACAATCGCGCCACAACGATCTGGAAGCGGTCGATCCGGGGTCGCTGCGTTTGGCCCGCCAGCAGTTGCACCAGGCCGTGGGCGCCCTGGAGATGGTGGGGCTGGTGGCACCCGCTCAGGTGCTCAGGGGCATGGAGGCCGCCGTGCAGCGTTTTGTGCAGCGCCCCCAGACCTGCACCGAAGCCGCTGCTGCCAAGGTGGAGCGTGCGGGTTTTGCGCTGATCGAATACCTCCAGGCGGTGTTGAACAACAAGCCGGTCCAGCCGATGGCCCTGTTCCCCCAGTACCGGGATGTTCAGGAACTGGCTGCGGCCGAGCGGGTGCATCCGGCGGACCTCTGGCCGTTTGAACGGCAGGCGAACAACATGGCCCCGCCAGAGGGTGCCAAGGCCCTGTTGCCGGATCCCCAGTTGCGCTCGATGTTTGACCGGCTGGTCCTGCTGATGGTCAAGACGCACAGTCACGCAGCCGCGCAACAGCTCGCGCGCCTGAGTGCTGGCCTGTCGGCGGGTGCCGCCGTGCCCCGGGTGAGCACCTTCTGGCGGGTGGCGGCGGCCTATTTTGAAGCGGTGGCACACGACCTGCTGCCCGCGGATGTGTATGTCAAAAGGGCCGCCTCGCGCATCCTGTTGCAGTTCGCCGGGTTTGCGCAGGCGGTTAAGCCGGCGGAAGTGTCCGAGACCCTGCTGCGTGACCTGCTTTTTTTCTGCGCCCAGGCGCTGCCGTTGGACGATGACAAGACGCCTCACCTGAGCGCTGTGCGACAGGCGTTTGTCTTGACCGATGCGTTACCGGTTGACTACGCGTTCGCGTCCCTGGGGCGGTTTGATCCTTCGGTGCTGGCGCAGGCGCGCAAGCGCATTGGTGCCGCCAAGGAGTCCTGGGCGCTGTTCTCCGGTGGTGATGCCAACCGGGCACGACAGGTGGTGGATCAATACGGCCTGATCGGCGATTCGCTGCTCAAGCTGCACCCCGCCAGCACCGCGCTGGCCCAGGTGATGGTCAAGGCTGTGGATCAGGCGGCGCGTGGACAAGCCGGCGTGATGCGTCCCGAACTCTCGATGGAAGTGGCCACCACCACGTTGTACCTTGAGGCGGCGCTTGATGATTTCGATCCCAGCGATGAGGAGTTCACCGAGCGCACCCAGGCGCTCGCGGTCCGGCTTGAAAACGTTCTGGGTGGTGCACCTGCGGAACCCCTGGAAGCCTGGATGGAGCAGCTCTACCGCCGGGTGAGCGACAGGCAGACCATGGGCAGCGTGGTCGGTGAGCTCAAGGTATCGCTGGGTGAGGCCGAAAAGTCGCTGGATCAATTTTTCCGCATGCCGCGCGAAAAAGCCTGTCTTCATGTTGCGGTCTCGCAGCTCGCACAGATGCGTGGCGTGCTCTCGGTTCTCGGTCTGGATCAGGCGGTTCAGGCGGTGAGCCGCATGCGCACGGTCGTCGAACAGATTCTGGACACCGAGGTGGACGAAGTCATGGCCCGCGAGGCGGGCACGTTCCAGCAACTGGGGGACAACCTCAGCGCCTTGAGTTTCCTGGTCGACATGCTCAACTACCAGCCCGCGCTGGCGAAGAAGCTGTTTGTCTTTGACGAAGAGACGGGTGAGTTGCGTCCGGTCATGGGACGCACGGTGAATCCCGCGTCGTCAGCGATGACCGACGAAGTCCAGGCCATCAGCGTTGGCGTGCAGCGGGTGGTGGAGGGTGCGCAGGGCGATGTCAATCTGGCCGATCTGAGCCAGCAGCTCGATACCCTGGCCGATCAGGCTCAGCTGGCCGAGCAGCCCGGCGTGGCGCGCGCTGCGCGCGAGGCCGCGCAAGCCGTGGTCAACCACGACGCCCAGGCGGGCGCGCAGGCCCTGGTCGGGCTGTCGCAGGTGGTGATGCCCTCGTCCGCTCCCGAGGTGATACAGCAGGCCCAGGACAACGACGACGAAGACCTGCTCGACATCTTCCTGGAGGAGGCCCGAGAGGTGGTGGTCAATGGACTGGACGCGGTGCACCAGTTGCAGGCGCATCCGGGCGAACTGGAGCAGCTCACAACCCTGCGCCGTGCCTTCCACACCCTCAAGGGCAGTTCGCGCATGGTTGGCTTGGCCGAGTTTGGCGAGGCTGCCTGGGCGATGGAGCAGTTGTTCAACGCGGTGCTGGCAGAGCAACGCCCTGCCGCCACCGGCCTGCTGACCCTGGCGCACGATGCGATGGGCGCGTTCAACCGCTGGGTGGACGCGATTGAGGCCCGCGCCAACCACGAGTGGAATGCCCAAGCTTTCGTCCGCAGTGCGCAGGCCTGGCGCGACCAGGCTCTGTACCTGCCGCTGGACGTGGCCGGTGCCGATGCCGAGTCGTTGACCGTGCCAGCCGAGCCCGAGCAGGAGGCTGCGCAGACCGTGACCGTGGTGGACTGGGATGAACCCGACGCGTTCGATGAACCGCCACCCGATTTTGCCGAAACGTCCTCTGTGGATATCGACTTCAGTCTGGAGCCCGAACCATCGATGAAGGGCGCCGAGGTGTCGTCGCCCATGTTGTCCGACATCGATTTCGACAGCCTCGCCCTGGTGTCATCCAAGGCCCAGGTGCCGGATGCTGCCGAAGAGGCGATGGAGCCGGAAGACCTCGCAGAGCAAACCGCCATGGGCGTGCCGTCGATGTTCGACGACATTTCGCTCGATCTGGACGATCTGTCGGCGTTGGACAATGCCGCGCCACAGACTGTTGAAACGGCAGCCGGGTCCGAGGGAACCGGGGCAGTCGCAACCGGAGAGCAAGAGGCGCCCGGGCAGATCGACGTGGACATCTTTGCCACGCCCGAAAAGGCCGAAGCGGCCGATGTGACGATCGAGGCCGTCGACTTCGAGGACGATCAGCTCGAACAGCCGGAGCCGGATCTTGCAGAGGACCTGGCAGACCTGGCGCTGGCCGAGGTGACACCGGAAGAGGCAACGCCCGATACACCGGTGACGGACCAGGAACCGGCGTTGCCGGAAGCCACGCCGGAAGAAGAACCGGTGGTTGATGCCACGACGGACGACATGCCCGATGACCAGACCCGGTTGATCGGACCGCTGCGCATCGGCATCAAGCTCTACAACGTGTACCTGAACGAAGCCGACGAGTGGTCGCGCCGCCTGTGCACCAGCCTCGCCGAGTGGTCGCTGGAGCTTCACGAGCCCGTACCCGACCAGGCCGAGGCCCTCGCACACTCGCTGGCGGGCGCTTCCGCCACGGTGGGTTTCCAGCCGCTCTCGGACATTGCCCGGGCGCTGGAGCATGCGTTGGGCGCTGTCGCCCTGCACCAGCAGGGCGGGGTGGTCGCCACCGCCGAACAGTCGCAGCTGTTTGTCGATGCCGCCGAAGACATCCGCCGCCTGCTGCACCAGTTTGCCGCGGGCTTCTTCAAGGAGCCCAGTCCCGACCTGCTGGCCGCGCTGGACCGGCTGCTGCACGCACCCGTGCCCAGCACGGAAGGGCTGGACATCGAACCACTCTCGGGTTGGGACGCCGAACTTCCATCGGACGCAGCGGCGGGTATCGAGAGCACGGTAGCCCCAGACGATGTGGCATCGGCTTTCGCCCCGCCAGATTTCGAGGCCACGGGTCTGGGTGATCCAGCGACCGTGATCGCACCCCTGGTCGAGGCGGAGAGCCAGGGACCGGTGCAGGACATCGACGACGACATCGATGTGCTCGACACCATTGACGTGGACCTGTTCCCCATCTTTGCCGATGAGGCGCTTGAACTGCTGCCCCGGCTGGGCGCAGCCCTGCGCCAATGGGTGGCACGGCCGGAAAACACGAGTGCCCGGGCCGAGGTGCTGCGCAACCTGCACACCCTCAAGGGCAGTGCCCGACTGGCCGGCGCGCTGCGTCTGGGCGAGATGGCGCACCGCATGGAAACCGATGCCGAGCGTCTGGGATCCGAGGTGCAGAACTCGGTCGAGGTCGAGCCCCTGATGGCTTCTTTTGATGCCATCAATGCCCGCTTCGAGTTGTTGCGCCGGACCGACCCCGAGGTGCCCGATGTGGTCCGGCACGCGCCCGAACAGGCGGTCACCGATGAGCTGCCGGCGACGCCAGCACCCGAGACAGTCGCCCCCCCGGTGGTCGAATCGGTCGACACGGCAGAAATGACTGGCCTGACCGGGCTGGATTTGCCCAGCGCACCCAAGGCCGTGATAGCCCGTGCTGGCGCTGCGGTGCGGGTGCGCCCGGAACTGCTCGACCGCTTGGTCAACCAGACCGGCGAGGTGATGATCACCCGTTCACGCATGGAGTCCGAACTGGTCGCCCTGCGCGGATCGCTCAAGGACCTGACGGGCAACCTTGACCGCTTGCGCCTGCAGCTGCGAGATATCGAGTTGCAGGCCGAGACCCAGATGCAATCGCGCCTGGCGCAAGCCCGCGATGCCGACCAGTCGTTTGACCCGCTGGAGTTCGACCGCTTCACCCGCGTGCAGGAACTCACCCGCATGATGGCCGAGTCGGTGAACGACGTGGCCACCGTGCAACGCAACCTTCAACGCGCGGTGGAAGCGACCGAAGACGGGTTGGTCGCCCAGGGTCGCCAGACGCGCGAGCTGCAGCGCGACCTGCTGCGCACCCGCATGGTGGAGTTCGAAGGCATTTCCGAGCGGCTCTACCGCGTGGTGCGCCAAGCCTCCAAGGAAACCGGCAAACAGGTGCGCCTGGACATCGTGGGTGGTCACATTGAAATGGACCGTGGTGTGCTCGACCGGATGACCGCGGCCTTTGAACACCTGCTGCGCAACTGTGTGGTGCACGGCATCGAACCGCCCGAGGTCCGTCTGGCCGCTGGCAAGGCGGCCGAAGGGCACATCGAGGTCCGGCTGGCCCATGAACTCAACGATGTGTCGTTGGTGTTCCAGGACGATGGTGCCGGGCTGGACCTGGCGCGTTTGCGTGAGAGGGCGCTGGCGATGGGCCATGTGGTCGCGGGCACCGAGCTCAGTGACGAGGAAGCGGCCCAGCTGGTCTTCATGCCGGGACTCACGACCGCCAGCGAGGTGTCTTCACTGGCCGGGCGCGGCGTGGGCATGGACGTGGTGCGCACCGATGTGGTGGCACTGGGTGGCCGTGTCGAAACCCGTACCCGCCCGGGCCATGGCACGGATTTCAAGCTCGTGCTGCCGCTGACCACCGCGGTCACCCAGGTGGTGATGGTGCGCGCGGGTTCGCTCACGCTGGGCGTGCCGTCGAACCTGGTGGAGTTGGTCCGCCGCGTGAGTGCCGACGAGCTGGCCCAGGCCTATGCCAAGGGCACGCTGACGGTGGTCGGGGAAGAGGTGCCTTTCTATTGGGCAGGCGCCCTGCTGCAATCGTCCGCCCGGTCGCAGGAGGCCAAGGGGCGGACGCTGCCGGTGGTGATCTTCCGCAGTGCGGCGCAGCGCGTGGCCATGCATGTGGACGAGGTGCTGGGCAACCAGGAAGTCGTGGTCAAGAACCTGGGGCCGCAGCTTTCGCGTTTGCCCGGTCTGGCGGGCATGTCGGTGCTGGCTTCGGGCGCGGTGGCGCTGATCTACAACCCGGTGGCGCTGGCCACGGTGTACGGGCCACAGGTGCGTGAGTGGGTGTCCACCCAGACACAGCAGTCGGTGCAGACCGGTGCGGAGGTGCCGCTGTCGATGGACATGGCGACCAGCGCCGTGCCGCTGGTGCTGGTGGTTGACGATTCCATCACCGTGCGCCGTGTGACGCAGCGCCTGCTGCAGCGCGAGGGCTACCGCGTGTCGCTCGCCGCCGATGGCCTGCAGGCGCTGGAGCGCCTGCAGCAGGAACGCCCGACGGTGGTGCTGTCCGACATCGAGATGCCGCGCATGGACGGTTTCGATCTGGTGCGCAACATCCGCAGCGATCCGCGCCTCGCGGCCCTGCCGGTGATCATGATCACTTCGCGTATCGCCGAGAAACACCGCGAACACGCGCGTGAACTCGGTGTGGACCACTACCTCGGCAAGCCGTATGCGGAAGATGAGCTGCTGGCGCTGGTGGCGCACTACACCAAGATCGCTGCCGAAGCTTGAATCAGGGGGCTGATCGGCCTAGGGGCGACCCGACGGCGGATCGGCTTGCACCATTTGAGACAACCCCGGCTCCCGTGCCGGGGTTTTTCATTTCGGGGTCGCGCCCGGTTTTTTCACCACCGCGTAGCGCAGCAGCGTGCGCTCGCGCGCTTCGGCGTGGTCCACCACCGGGTGCGGATAGGTCTTGCCGAGTTCCACGCCCGCGGCGGCCAGCTCCAGTTCGCGCGCCTGCCAGGGCGCATGGATGCAGGCATCGGGCAAGCTGGCCAGCTGGGGCAGGTAGCGGCGGATGAACTTGCCTTGCGGGTCAAAGCGCTCGCTCTGGGTGACCGGGTTGAAGATGCGAAAGTAAGGCTGGGCGTCGCAGCCGCTGGAACTGGCCCACTGCCAGCCGCCGTTGTTGGCCGCGAGGTCGAAGTCGATCAGGTGGTCTGCGAAATAGGCCTCGCCCCAGCGCCAGTCGATTCCCAGATCCTTCACCAGGAAACTCGCCACCACCATGCGCAGGCGGTTGTGCATGTAGCCGGTCTGGTTGATCTGCGCCATGGCCGCGTCCACCAGCGGGTAGCCGGTGCGGCCATCACACCAGGCGGCGAACAGCTCTTTCGCGTGTTTGCCTTGTTCGAACCGGATGTGGTCGTATTCGGGCTTGAAGGCCTTGTCCACCACGTGCGGGAAGTTGGCGAGGATCTGGTGGTAGAAGTCGCGCCAGATCAGCTCGCTCAGCCAGGTGCTGGCGCCGGTCATGCCCTGCAGGTGCATCTGGTACGCAACCGCCGCCACCTGGCGGATCGAGATGGTGCCAAAGCGCAGGTGCACGCTGAGGTAGCTGGGCCCTTTGATGGCGGGGTAATCGCGGGTCTCGTGGTAGCGGTGAATGCGCTGCACGAAATCCTCGAAGAGCTGGTGCGCGCCTTTTTCGCCGGGCGCCATCTTGAGCTGGGCGGGGTCGATGGGTTCGAAGTCGATGTCGGACAAACGTGGAACGGGCGCATTCCATTCACCACCCACCGGGCCGGGCAGGGCGCCCAGCGACGCCGCGTACCGGGCCACCGGGTAAGGCTTGAGCTGGAAGCTGTCGACTTGCTTGAGCCAGGCGTTTTTGTAGGGCGTGAAGACGCCGAATGCGTGGCCCGCCTGCGTCAGCACCTCGCGGCGCTCGAAGACCACGTGGTCCTTGTGACCATGGAACATGATGCCTTCATGGGCCAGTTGACCCAGCACGTGCGCATCGCGCGCGTGGGCGGCGGGTTCGTCGTCGTGGTTGGCGAACACCGCCTGCACCTGCAGCTGCCGGGCCAGGGCGGGGATTGCATCCCGCGCGCGCGCGTGGCGCACGATCAGTCCGGTGGCTTCGGTGCCGTGCTCGCGACCCATCGCACGCAGCCGGGCATCCAGCTGCACCAGCGATTCCCGGATGAACGCCACCCGCCGGTCGGCGGTCAGACCACGTGCCAGCAGCGGCTCCAGGATCTCGGTGTCCAGGACGAACACACACCACACCTGACGACAGCTTTTGAGGGCGTGGTAGAGCGCGGCGTTGTCTTCGGCGCGCAGGTCGCGGCGAAACCACATCAGGCCTTTGTCGTAGGTGTTCATGCGCTGGACGGTCGGGTTGCAAGGCGGGGCGCTGCGAACGGGGCGGCGGCTTAAAATCCAGCCATGACCGACGATTTTGCCCCCATCAACCTGACCAATCATTTCCTGATTGCGATGCCCGGTCTCAGCGACGAGCTTTTCGGTCGCAGTGTGGTGTTCATGTGCGAGCACAGCGAGCGCGGTGCCCTCGGTCTGGTGATCAACAAGCCCAGCGACATCCTGTTGCCGCGCCTGTTTGAAAAGGTCGACCTGCCCATGGGCCGCGAAGACCTGGCGCTGTTGCCGGTGTTCCAGGGCGGCCCGGTGCAGACCGAGCGCGGCTTTGTGCTGCACGAAGCGATCGAGGGCGGCGAGGGCGAATCGGTCTACGCCTCCACGCTGTCCATTCCGGGCGGGCTGGAAATGACCACCTCCAAGGACGTGCTCGAAGCCATGTCCTCGGGTGCAGGCCCGCGCAAGGTGTTTGTCACGCTGGGCTATGCCTCGTGGGGGCAAGGGCAGCTTGAATCCGAGATCACCGAAAACAGCTGGCTCACCGTGGAAGCCGATCCGAGCCTGATTTTTGACGCGCCCGTGGCCGAGCGCTACGAGCGGGCCATGGCGCTGCTGGGCTTGCAGCCGTGGATGCTGTCGCCAGATGCGGGCCATGCATGATGGCGGTGGAAGTTCCGGTCAACGGTCAGAGTTTTTTAGCCTTTGATTACGGCCTGAAACGCACGGGCGTGGCCAGCGGCAACCGCATCACGCGCACCGCCACCCCGCAGGCCACGATCGCTGCCGAAGGGGATGCGCGGTTGGCCAAAGTCGCCGAACGCATCCGAGAGTGGCAGCCCGACGCCCTGGTGGTCGGTGTGCCCTACCACCCCGACGGCGCCGCGCACGAAAACACCGCCCGCGCGCTGAAGTTCGCGCGCCAGTTGCGGGGCCGTCACGGCCTGCCGGTCTATGAGGTGGACGAGCGCTACAGCACCACCGAAGCCCATGCGCTGGGCGCGAAAGATGCCGACGCCGCATCGGCCTGCATCATCCTGGAACAGTTTTTGAGGAGCCTGCCTTGAGTGCATTGCAACTGGACGCCGAACAGCTCTACCTGGCGTTGCTGAGGGGGGTGAAAAACCTGATCGCCTCCACCCCGGAGCCGGCGTACCTGGCCGGCATCACATCGGGTGGCGCCTGGCTGGCCGAGCGCCTGCAGCGCGATCTCGGGCGCGACGGCGATGCCGGCGTGATCTCGTCCAGCATGCACCGCGACGACTTCGCCCAGCGCGGTCTGGCGCTCAGTGCCCAGACCGTGCTGCCGTTCGACGTGAACGGCGCGCATGTGATCCTGATCGACGACGTGCTCTACACCGGCCGCACCCTGCGCGCGGTGATCAACGAACTGTTCGACTACGGTCGCCCGGCCAGCGTGCAGCTGGCGGTGCTGGTGGACCGCGGCGGACGCGAACTGCCGATCGAGGCCCGGGTCTGCGCGGCCACGGTGGTGTTGGCACCGACGCAAACGCTTGAACTCGCGCGCGACGACGAGGGGCGCCTGAGCTTCGTGCTGGAAAACAAGAAGGAAGCCTGAAACGTGGCCAAGAACCCCCAACTCAACAAGAACGGTGAACTCATTCACCTGCTGTCCACCGAAGGCCTGTCGCGCGACATCCTCACCAAAATTCTCGACACCGCGGCCAACTTCGTGAGCGTGAGCAACCGCGAGGTCAAAAAGGTGCCGCTGCTGCGTGGCAAGAGCGTGTTCAACCTGTTCTTCGAGAACAGCACCCGCACGCGCACCACTTTCGACATCGCGGCCACGCGCCTGTCGGCCGACGTGTACACGCTGGACATCGCGCGCAGCTCCACCGCCAAGGGCGAGTCGCTGCTCGACACCATCGCCAACCTCTCTGCGATGGCGGCCGACATCTTCGTCGTGCGGCACAGCGAGTCGGGTGCTCCCTACCTGATCTCGCAGCACGTGGCGCCGCACGTGCACGTGATCAATGCCGGTGACGGCCGCCATGCCCACCCCACGCAGGGCCTGCTGGACATGTACACCATCCGGCACTACAAAAAAGACTTCACCCAGCTCTCGGTGGCCATCGTGGGCGACGTGCTGCACTCGCGCGTGGCGCGCTCCGACATCCATGCGCTGACCACGCTGGGCTGCCCGGACGTGCGTGTGGTCGGCCCGCGCACCCTGGTGCCGGGTGATCTGTCGCAGATGGGTGTGCGCGTCTGCCACACCTTGGAAGAAGGCATCAAGGACTGCGACGTGGTGATCACGCTGCGCCTGCAGAACGAACGCATGAGCGGCGCGCTGCTGCCGTCGAGCCAGGAGTATTTCAAGAGCTTTGGCCTCACGCCCGAGCGCCTGCGCTGGGCCAAGTCGGACGCCATCGTCATGCACCCGGGGCCGATCAACCGCGGCGTGGAGATCGATTCGGCGGTGGTCGATGGACCGCAGAGCGTGATCCTGCCGCAGGTCACTTTTGGTATTGCGGTGCGCATGGCGGTGATGGGCATCGTCGCCGGGAACGAGGCATAACATGAAAATCCTGATTCAAAACGGCCGTGTCATGGACCCGGCCACCGGCCGCGACGAACTGGCCGACATCGCCATCGCAGCCGGTCGCATCATCGCCATCGGCAACGTGGCGCCCGATTTCCATGCCAACCGCACTATCGACGCCAGCGGCTGTGTGGTCGCCCCTGGCCTGGTGGACCTGGCGGTGCGCTTGCGCGAGCCTGGCCAGGAGCACGCCGCCATGCTGGAAAGCGAAATGGCCGCGGCCGTGGCCGGGGGCGTGACCTCGCTGGTCTGCCCGCCCGACACCGATCCGGTGCTGGACGAACCCGGCCTGGTGGACATGCTCAAGTTCCGTGCCGAAAAACTGCACCAGGCGCGCGTGTTTCCGCTGGGTGCGCTCACCCGGGGGCTGAAGGGCGAAGAGCTCACCGAGATGGCCGAACTCACCGAGTCCGGCTGCATCGGCTTCGGCCAGGCCGAGGTGCCGATCGTCAACGTGCAAGTGTTGCAGCGCGCGCTGCAGTACGCCGCCACCTTTGGCTACACCGTCTGGCTGCGTCCGCAGGACTTCTGGCTCGGCAAGGGCGTGGCCGCCAGCGGCCCGCTGGCCACACGCATGGGCCTGGCCGGCATTCCGGTGATGGCCGAGACCATCGCGCTGCACACGCTGTTCGAACTGCTGCGCTCGGTGCACGGCAAGGGCAGCGAAGCGCGTGTGCATCTGTGCCGCATCAGCAGCGCCGCCGGGCTGGCGCTGGTGCGCCAGGCCAAGGCCGAAGGCCTGCCCGTGAGCTGCGACGTGAGCGTGCACAACCTGCACCTGACCGATGTGGACATCGGTTATTACGACAGCCGCCTGCGCCTGCAGCCGCCGATCCGCCAGCAGCGCGACCGCGATGCGATGCGAGCGGGCCTGGCCGATGGCAGCATCGATGCGCTGGTGTCCGACCACAACCCGGTGGACGCCGACGCCAAGGTGTTGCCCTTCGCCGAAGCCGAACCCGGCGCCACCGCCGTCGAATTGCTGCTCGGCCTGGCCTGCAAATGGGCGCAACAGGATGGCCTGGGCCTGATGCAGGCCCTCACCGTGCTGACCACCGGTCCGCAGGCGGTGCTGGGCAACAGCCTGGGCACGCTGCAGCACAGCGTGGGCCAGCTGACCGTGGGGGGGCAGGCCGATCTGTGCATCTTCGATCCCAACGCCAGCTGGCGTGTGGAGCCGGAGGCGTTGCGCAGCCAGGGCAAACACACGCCGTTTGGCGGCCATCAAATGCCGGTGCGTGTGCGCGCCACGCTGGTGGCCGGCTATGTCGCGCACGAGCGGAGCCCGGCCGCGGCACCGGTGTGAGCGAACGCGGGTCGCGCCTGGCAGCGCTGTGGCGGGCCGTTCGCGCCCTCGGCCATGTGCTGCGCGGCCTGTGGATCATCCGCAGCGAGTTCGGGCAGCTCACGCCCGACCAGTGTGCGCTGATGGTGCGCGAATGGTCGCGCCAGATGTTGCGCATCATGGGCGTGGAGCTGGTGGTGCGTGGCACGCCGCCCGCGAACGGGCCGGTGCTGCTGGTGGCCAACCACATTTCCTGGCTCGACATCGTGGTCATGAACGCCGCGCAGCCGGCGCGCTTCGTGTCCAAGGCCGACGTGAAACACTGGCCGGTTCTGGGTGCACTCATCACCGGCGCGGGCACGCTCTACATCGAGCGCGAGAACCGGCGTGACGCCATGCGGGTGGTGCACCAGATGGCCGAACGCCTGCGCGCCCACGACACCATCGCCGTGTTTCCCGAAGGCACCACGGGCGACGGCCGTTCGCTGTTGCCCTTTCACGCCAACCTGTTCCAGGCGGCGATCTCGGCCAATGCGCCGGTGCTGCCGGTCGCCATGGCCTATGCGGATGGCGCCAGCGGCGAGCGCAGCGACGCCCCGCTGTTCATTGGTGACACCACGCTGGTCGCCTCGATCTGGAGCACGCTGCGCGCCCAGGATCTGCAGGCCGTGGTGCACTACGGCGAACCCCAGTTCTTTCAGGGGCGCGACCGGCGGGCCTGGGCGCAGGACGTGCGCACCGAGGTGGAGCAGATGCTGGGGCTGGCGCCACTAGAAATGTGAACCGACCCGTTTTCCATGGCACCGGAGATCCACCCCGACGCATGAAAGGGTGCAGCTCAGGGCACCGCCGGGCCGGCTTTGCCGGACGGCCAGTGCCGCCCCCTTGAGGGGGTAGCGCGAAGCGCTGCGGGGGTGTTTCAGTTCAGCCCTTCACGCGCTGCATCATCAGTTCGGTGTTGGTCTTGCGGTCGGCGTTGACCTTCTGCACGGCGGGCCGTTCGCCCAGGCGCTTGAGGTAGTCGCGCACGGGCAGGTCGGCCAGGTAGTCGCGGCCATAGATGATCCGGGTCGCGCCACTCACCAGGGGCAGGTGCACGGCAGCAGCCACATCGGCCAGGGTGAAGCTGTCGCCTGCGATGAACGGTGAAAACTTCGCCAGCTTGGCGAAGGCCGCGATGTTCTTCTCCAGCTGCTGACCGGTTTTTTCCTTGGCCGCGTCGCTGATCTTGCCGCCGAAGAAGGCCTCGGGGTAGAGGTTGCGCGCGACCAGCTCCAGGTGCAGTTCCAGGTAGCGCAGCAGTTCGCGGACCTTGGCCGCGGCAAACGGATCGGCGGGCAGCAGCGGTTGCTGCGGGTACTTGGCCTCGATGTATTCGAGCATCACGGTGGACTCGCAGAGCGTGCCCTCGTCGGTCTTCAGATAGGGCACCTTGCCCAGCGGGCTGGCGGCCTGGTCGGTCTCGCCCACCCAGGCCAGTTCTTCCTCAAAAGGCACGCCTTTTTCGAGCAGGGCGAGCTTGACTTTGTTGTAGTAGTTGCTGGCCGCGAAGCCGCAGAGTGTGAGCATGAAAGTCTCCGTTGTGGTCTTGTCGAGCGCCCATCGTATCGGCGACCCGGACACCGCAGGGTCGCGCATTTGACCCGTCGCTGATAGACTCTCGGCATGCATTTCGTACGCGCCCACCGCCGACTGACCTCATGGCTTGCCATGCTGGTCATGGTGTTTGGTGCGCTGGCGCCGGCCGTGGCCCAGGCCATGGTGGCCTCTTCGGACCGCGCCGATTGGGTCGAGGTCTGCAGCGCCAGCGGCATGCTCTGGGTCAAGGCCGACGGGTCCGGGGCGGTCGATGCGGGCATGGACGAACCCATGTCCGACGCGTCCCAGCATTGCCCCTGGTGCAACCTGCACGGCGGGGCTGCCGGCCTGCCACCCGTGGCCCACGTTGCGGGCTTTTTGGATGCCCCGGCCGATCCGGTGCCGGCTTTTTCTCGCTCCTCAGAGCCTTCCGTCGTCTGGGCCGCGCCCCAGGCCCGCGGCCCCCCGCTCGCTTCCTGACTTCACCACGGCTGCGCACCTTGACCGGTGCTGCGTGTGTTCCATGACGTTCAGGAGGCCCCATGCCTCAACGCTCCCGTTTTGCTTCTCAGGCGCTCCAGGCGCCGTCCCGCCGCCGCGTCAACGCCTGGCTGGCTGCGGCCGCGCTCGGTGGCCTGCTGGCCGGCTGTGACCAGCCGCTGAGCAAACCGCCTGCCGCCGCCTTCAAAGGCATCGACATCAGCGGCGCGCCCTATGGCCGGGGATTCACACTGACCGATTTCAACGGCCAGTCGCGCACCCTGGCCGACTACAGCGGTCGGGTGGTGATGCTGTACTTCGGCTTCGTGCAGTGCCCGGACGTGTGCCCCACCGCACTCACGCGGGCCGCTGCCGTCAAGCAGCAGCTCGGCGCCGACGCCGCACAGCTGCAGGTGATCTTTGTCACCGTGGACCCGGAGCGCGACACGCCCGAGCTGCTGCGCGACTACATGGCCGCGTTCGACCCCTCGTTCATGGCGCTCACCGGCAGCCCCGCGCAGATCAAGGCGGTGGCCGACGAATTCCGGGTCTATTACAAGAAGGTGCCCACCGGCAGCACCTACACCATGGACCACACCGCGCTGAGCTACCTGTTCGACCGTGAAGGCCACATCCGCGTGGTGCTGCGCCACGAACAGACCGCCGACGACTACACCGCCGACATCCGGCAACTGCTGGCCGACAAGCCGGTCTGACGTTTTCCTTTTTCTCAACGCCAATTCAACTGGAGTCATCATGAAAAAACTGCTCATCGCTTCGCTGCTCGCCGTCACCGCCGGTGCCTGGGCGCAAACCACGGTCAAGGTCGAAGACGCCTGGGTGCGCGGCACCGTGGCCACGCAAAAGGCATCGGGCGCCTTCATGCGCCTCACGCCCTCGGCCAACGCCCGTCTGGTGGCGGTCGAGTCGCCCGTGGCCGGCGTGGTGGAAATCCACGAAATGGCGATGGAAAACGACGTCATGAAGATGCGGCAGATACCGGGTCTGGACCTGGCCGCTGGCCGCACCACGGAGCTCAAGCCCGGCGGCTTTCACGTGATGCTGATGGACCTGAAACAGCCGCTCAAGGGCGGCGAGAGCGTGCCCCTCACCCTGGTGTTCGAAGACGCCAGCAAGCAGCGCTTCAAACAGGAAGTCAAGGCGCCGGTGACCGCGCTGGGAGGCGGCAATGCACCCATGCCCATGAAGCCGGGCGCCGACATGAAGCCCGGCATGGAACACAAACACTGAGCATGTCCTACGACCACTCCGGGAGCGACTCCATGAACTTTTCATCTTCCACCCTTCGTCATGCCGCCCTTGCTCTGGCCCTGGTGCTGGGCAGCGGGCTGGCCGTGGCCAAATCCGTGCCCGGCGACGGCGCCATACCCGTGGTCGAGCTGATGCCGCTGACCCTGAAGCACGAGGCCGACCTCAAGCTCACAGCCGAGCAGATCCAGGCGCTGGACGACTACCGCAAGCAGGCCATGCCCGGCCGCGTGGCGCTGCAGAAAAAGATCCTGACGCTGCGCGGCGAACTGCGCATGGCGATCCTGGACAACCAGCCCCCCGCGAATCGTGAAGCGCTGATGAAGCAGATCGCCGAAGCCGAGGTCGAGCACTTCAAGGGCCGTGAGCGTTGTGTGGAGGCCCTGCGCAAGATCATGAGCGCCGAGCAGTTCACCCAGATCAGCCAGCTCTACCTCGACGGCCTGCGCTGACCGGCATCTGCGCTGACTGAAACGCCACCCATGTCCACCCGTCTGATGCGTGCCCTGGCGCGCGGCCTGCTGGCCGCGATGCTGCTGGCCGTGCTCGCGCCCGCCGTCTCGCGCGCGCTGGCCAGCACTGGGGTGGCGGGCGACTGGGTGGAGCTTTGCACCTCGCAGGGCATGCAATGGGTCCAGTTGACGGCCGAGGAGGTTGGGGCCGATCCGCTCAGTGCCGACGACCTGCTGCACGCCCTGGACGATTGCGGCCATTGCGCTCTGGCGGCCGAACGTTTTGCGCCCCTGTTGCCCACGCTGCCGGTGCTGCCAACGGCAGAAGGCGCCTGGGCTACCCCGCGGCACCTGGCCGCCATCCAACACGACCTGGCCGCGCCCAGCCCCGGCGCACGCGGGCCCCCGCTGCTGAGCTGAACCCGTCGCGCGACCCCAAGGAGTGGGGTCGCTGGTTCAGAGGCCGGTGGGTTCCACCGGCATGTCTCAGGAGCTTTTCATGACTTCAACCGTCTCTTCCGTGGCGCTGGACTGCGCCAGCAACCAGTCGATTTTTCTCGCCGGTGAATCCGGTCCTGTGTGGCGCGTGGTCGAAGGTGTCGTGCACCTGGACCGCGACAGTGGCCCGATCCGCCAGCCGGTGCAACTGGCCCTGCCGGGCGACCTGATCGGCGCCGAGTCCCTGTGTGGCCAGCCCTACCAGCTCAGCGCCAGCGCGTTCACGCGTTGCCGCCTGGAGCCGGTGCGCCCGGATGCCGCGCCCGAACCCTTGCTGCAGCAGGCCCTGCTGCAGCAACTGGACCGCAGCCAGGACATGGCCCAACTGCGCAGCGGCAACGTGCAGCAGCGTCTGACCCATCTGCTGGGCCTGATGGGGCTGGACCGCGCGGTTCATGAAGCCGGCCGGATGGGCCAGGCTGATGCGGTGCGCGAGGCCCTGCCCACGTTGCGCGAGGTGGCCCTGCTGGTGGACGCCAAGACCGAAACCGTCTGCCGCGCCCTGGCGCAACTGCTGCCCCCGCGCAGCCGCAAGCGCGGACCGGTGCGCGCCGTTCGCGACTGGTCGAGCACAGCGCCCGCGCGCTTGGCCACGGCCTGGGCGGCCAACGCGGCACCGCTCGGCGTGGCCGCGTGACGCCCCTCTGACCACACACCTCGGCCACTGACGCTCCGCTGTACGGATCGTGCGCGCAGCACGCGGGGCGATCCACCGGATGCGGATGGACGGTGACGCC
The DNA here is from genome assembly GCF_057654755.1 of Hydrogenophaga sp. L76. Classification (NCBI taxonomy): domain Bacteria; kingdom Pseudomonadati; phylum Pseudomonadota; class Betaproteobacteria; order Burkholderiales; family Comamonadaceae; genus Hydrogenophaga; species Hydrogenophaga sp. L76. The sequence goes on along the minus strand of NZ_CM172807.1, from coordinate 2,358,078 downwards.
GGGTGCCTGTGCACCGTCCCTGCGCGGGAGCTGCCCGCCCGGAGCGAGGTACCACTGCGCCCGCACCGCGCCCAGGCATGTTCGCCGCTGACCACGTCGCTGCATCCATTCGCTTTCCTTTTTTTGACTTCAACAACCAGGACTCTCCATGACCGATCTCCGCCCGTCCCACTTCCACCGCGCCATGGCGCTGGCCATGCCCGCACTGAGCCTGCTGTGCAGCCAGGCGCTGGCGCAGGACGCCGCCGTCAGCACCTTGCCAACCGTGACCGTCCGTGCCGACCAGGACGCGCTGCCCGGCGCCACCCCCGTGGACCCGGCCAGCCTGCAGTCGCAGCGCGCGGCCACCAGCGACACCGCCCGCCTGCTGCAGGACACCCCCGGCGTGAGCCTCAATGGGGCGGGTGGTGTGTCGAGCCTGCCTTCGATGCACGGTCTGGCCGACGACCGGTTGCGCATCCAGGTCGATGGCATGGACCTGATCGCTTCCTGCCCGAACCACATGAATCCCGCGCTCTCCTACATCGACCCCTCGCAGCTCGGTTCGCTCAAGGTGTACGCTGGCATCTCGCCGGTGAGTGCTGGCGGCGACAGCATCGGCGGCAGCATCCTGGCCGAGACGCGCGCGCCAAAATTTGCGCAGCCCGGGCAGGCGCCCCTCCGTGAAGGCGAGGTGGGCGCCTTCTACCGCAGCAACAACAGCGCGCGGGGCCTGAACCTCTCAGCCACGCTGGCCACCGAGCAGCTCAACGTCAGCTACAGCGGCGCCACCAGCCAGGCCGACAACTACACGGCGGGCGGTGACTTCAAGACCTACGACTTCACCGGCCGGCCGGGCCACACGCTGGCGCGCGACGAAGTGGGCTCCACCGCCTACGAGACGCGCAACCACACCCTGGGCCTGGCCTTCAAGCAGGACGCGCACCTGTTCGAGGCGAAGCTGGGGGTGCAGGACATGCCCTACCAGCTCTACCCGAACCAGCGCATGGACCTGCTCGACAACGACCAGAAGAGCATCAACCTGAGCTACACCGGCCAGCTCGACTGGGGCACGCTGGAAGCGCGCGTCTACCACGAGACCGTGGACCACTTCATGGACTTCGGCGCCGACAAGCGCTACTGGTACGGCACCGCTTCGGGCGGACCGATGGTGGTCAACGGCGCCCCCTGCAGCCCCATCAGCGCCTCATGCGCCGCCGGCATGCCCATGTTCACCGAGGGCAAGACCACCGGCTTCAGCGTCAAGGGCGAGCTGCCCCTGGGCGAAACCGACCGCCTGCGCGCGGGCGCCGATCTGCAGCGCTACCGCATCAACGACTGGTGGACGCCCTCGGGCGGCGGCATGTACCCCGGCACCTTCTGGAACATCCGCGACGGCAAGCGCGACCGCACCGGGCTCTGGAGCGAATGGGAGTCGCGACCGAGCGCGCAGTGGATGACGCTGGTCGGTGCGCGTGTGGAGCAGGTGAAGATGGACGCTGGGAGCGCGGTCGGCTACAACCCGGCCGGCATGGGCTTCCAGGCGCGCGACGCCAACGCCTTCAACGCCCGAGATCACCGCTCGACCGACACCAACGTCGACGGCACAGCCCTGGCGCGCTACACCGCCAGCGAGCAGGTCGAGATCGAGTTCGGTTTCGCCCACAAGGAGCGCTCGCCCAACGTCTACGAACGTTTCCCCTGGTCCACCTGGCAGATGGCGGCACTGATGAACAACTTCGTGGGCGACGGCAACGGCTACGTCGGCAACCTCGACCTGAAACCCGAGAAGGCCAACACGCTGTCTGCCACGTTCGACTGGCACGCTGCCGACAAGACTTGGGGCTTCCAGGCCACGCCGTACTACACGCGCGTCAGCGACTACATCGACGCGGTGCAGTGGGACGCTGTTTCTAACAAGGCCGTAGCGACCCCGGTGAAAAACAAGTTCAGCGTGCTGCGCTACACCAACCAGACCGCGCGCCTGTTTGGCGTGGACCTGGCCGGACACGCGCCGCTGGCCAACAACGCGCTGGGTGACTGGGGCGTCAAGGGCCTGGTGAACGTCACCAACGGGAAAAACCTCGACACCGGCGATGGGCTCTACAACGTGATGCCGCTCAACGGCAAGCTGGCGCTGACCCACAAGACCGGCGGCTGGGACAACAGCCTGGAACTGGTGGCGGTGAAGGCCAAGACCACCGTGTCATCGGTGCGCAACGAAATCCGGACGCCGGGCTACGGGCTGGTCCACCTGCGCGGCAGCTATTCGTGGAAAACGGTGCGGCTGGACTTCGGCATCGAGAACCTGTTTGACAAGTTCTACGGCCTGCCCACGGGCGGCGCCTACGTCGGCCAGGGCACCACGATGAGCAACCCCATGCTGCCCAACTACCCGCAGTGGGGCACGGCGGTGCCGGGCATGGGCCGCACGCTGTACGCGGGCGTGAACCTGAAGTTCTGAGCCTCAAAACCCAAACCCTTCCCCCAAAAACCAGACAGGTTTCCAGATGAAGACCACCCAAATAACCCTCCTGGCCGCCGCCGTCGCGGCCTTGGCCGCCCCGGGCACCTGGGCGCAGACCGGCCCGACCCCGACGCAGACCCTGCGCCAGACCACCGTGACCGGCTCCACCATCGACGACCGCTTTGGCGACAGCACACGCGAACCGACCAGCACGGTGAGTCTGTCCGGGCGCGAGATCGAGGCACAGCATGCCGACAACCTGGTGCAGGTGCTCAAGGCCATTCCGGGCGTGACCATCGACACGCAGGGTGGGGACGACCTGAAGATCAAGTTCCGCGGTGTGGAGAACCAGCGGTACATGGGCGAGAAGCCGGGCGTGGCCATCGTCATCGACGGCGTGCCGGTGTTCGAGCGCACCGGCAAGGTCAACATCAACCTGGACAACATCGAGAGCATCAAGGTCATCAAAGGCGGCGCGTCCTACCTGTTCGGCGAGGACGCGCTCGCTGGCGCGGTCATCATCACCACCAAGCGTGGCGCCACCAACAAAGGCGTGTCCGTCGAGACCGATGTGGGGGCCTATGGCTACCAGCGCGAGCTCGCGCGCATCGGCCGCGCGAGCGACGACTGGTCGGGCCACCTGCAGTTGTCCCAGCGCAAGGCCGATGACTACCACTTCCAGTCGAACTACAAGTCCCAGGCGATCGCGGGCAACCTGCGCTGGTTGCTGAATGGCCACTCCGACCTGACCCTGGGCCTGGAAAAGGAAGACCGCTTTCGCGACAAGCACGGCACCGTGACCGGCGTGACGCAGGCCGCGCTCGACCCCAAGGGCACGCTGGGCCGCGACTACGCGCGCCACTTCGACGTGGACCTGGAGCGTGTGAACCTCACCTATTCCAACGACCTGTCCGACCGCACCAACCTGCTGGCGCTGGCCTACCAGTACCGGGATCACACCCAGTTCTGGTCGGCACCGCAACGCTTCAGCTCCACCGGTGCCCCCGTCTCCAGCCCCGACGCCTACACCACGTTCAACGACTACCACCAGACCCAGCGCGGCGTGAAAAGCGAGCTGCGCACCACCACGGGCCCGATGGCCTGGATGGGCGGCGTGGAGTTCAAACGCAACGAATACCTGAACAAGACCCATGCCATGGTCGGCTACAGGAACAGCCCGAGCCCCATGGAAAGGCCCACGGCGGCGGGCACCGTGTTCTCCGACGACCGCACCGGCGAAAACGTGCAGGCGCTCTACGGCGAAGGCCAGTGGCGTCTGGCCACGGACTGGACACTGACCGGCAACCTGCGCCACGACCGCATCGAGCTCGACTACGACGCCAAGCCGGTGTCCGGCAACCGCAACTCGGCCATCGCCGAACGCAAGACCTTCGACGCCGACAGCGCGCGCCTGGGCCTGAGCTGGAGCGGCCTGGCCAACACCGTGCTGTTCGGCAACATCTCCACCGGCTTTCGCGCCCCCACGGTGGACCAGCTCTACCGCGGCAGCCAGAACCCCTCGGGCAGCGTGGCCAACAACCCCGACCTGAAGACGGAGCAGGCCACCAACTTCGAGGTCGGCATGCGCAAGACCTTCACGCTGCTGGAGCGCGAGGCCAGCCTGCAGGCCGCGGTGTTCCAGATCGACCGCAAGGACTTCATCCTGGACACCAACGGCCAGTATTCGAACGGCAACGCCGCCAACATCGCGCGCTACGAAAACATCGGCGGCGCGCGCTCGCGTGGCCTGGAACTGGCGCTGCAGTCTTCGATCTCGCCGGCCTGGAGCTGGGACCTGGCTTACACCTACCTGGACTCGACCTTCACCCGGTACGACCAGTTCCTGCTGGCACAGGGCAATCCGCGCGGCACGCTGGTCGGCACCGGCGCGTGCGCGGGTCCCAACCCCAACTGGAACAACTGCTACCAGCTCGTGCCCTACAACAACACTGGCAACAAGGTGCCCCGCGTGCCGCCCCATGCCGTCAACCTGCGCACGTCGTGGAAGCCGGACCCGGCCTGGAAGCTGTCGGCCGAACTCGACCACCGCGCCACCGCCTGGGCCGACGAAATCAACCAGGAAAAATGGCCGGGCCGCACGGTGTTCAACCTGATGGCCGACTACGTGCGCAAGACCAGCTGGCTCAGCGGGGCCACGCTGAGCGCCTTCATGCGCATCGACAACGTGTTCGACAAGCGCCACTACACCATCGCCCGCGGCACCAACGACTCGCAGAGCTATGCCACCAACTTCCGGTACGACGGCCGGTACAACGCGGAGGACATGTCCATCACCGTCGACCCGGGACGCGTCCGGCGCGTCGGGATGGCCCTGCGTTTCTGAGGAGGTTCCATGCAAGGACTTCGCCCCCTCGTGGAATACGCCGTGTTCGGCATCCTGCTGCTGCTCAGCGTGGCGGTGGTGGCCATCGCGCTGGAGCGGCAGCGCTTCTTCCGCCGGATCGATGCGCGTGGCTACACCAGTCGCGCCCGGCTGGAGAGCGACCTCACGCGGCGCCTGAACGTCATCGGGACCGTGGCTTCGAACGCGCCCTACCTCGGGCTGCTGGGCACGGTGCTGGGCATCATGCTCACCTTTCAGACCCTGGGCGCCACGGGCGAGATGGACGTGAAATCCATCATGACCGGGCTGGCACTGGCGCTCAAGGCCACAGCCGCGGGCATCGTGGTCGCGATCCCCTGCGTGGCGCTGAACAACGCCTTGCGCCGCCGCGTGCGGGAGCGCCTGACGGACTTCGACGAGGCCCACGGGGGCTGACGGCGCCATGGACGAGATCGACGAAATCAACGTCGTGCCCCTCGTGGACGTGATGCTGGTGCTGCTCACCATCGTGCTCACCACGGCCACCTTCGTGGTGAACGGGCGCATCCCCGTGGACCTGGCGGTCGCCAGGTCCGCTGCGGCTTCCCCCACCGCACCACTGGTGCTGACCTACACACAACACCAGACCCTGTACCTGAACGACCAGCCGGTGAGCGACCTGGCGGCGGCACTCGACCCGCAGCCGCGCAGCACGCCGGTGGTGGTGCGCGCCGACGGGCGCCTGGCGCTGAGCAGCTTTGTGGACCTGGTGGACAGGGTCAAGTCGCTGGGTTTCAAGCAGGTCAGCCTGGAGGTCAAGCGCTCATGAATGCCACCGCATCGCACCGCTTGCATTGGCACGACTGGGGCCGCTCGGTCGTGTTGCATGCCGCGCTGGTCGCGGCCCTCGCCTGGGGGATGGCCCACAGCCCGGCGCCGATCCCGCCGTCCACGCAGTTGGACATGGCCATCCAGTGGGCGGCGGAGCAACCGCCCGAGCCGGCAGTGCAACCGTCACCGCCTGCCCCCGCGCCGCCCGAGGTCAAACCACGACCCCCCGCCCGTGTCCAGCCGGCGCCCCAGCCGCCGGCGCCGCGGGTCGCGCCCGCCATCCAGCCCTACCCCGATGCCGTGGCAACGGCCGCCGACACGGTGATCCCGGCCGCGCCCGTGGCGACGGTGAACACCGAGGCTCCTCGCGCCGCCACACCGGCGCTGGTGGCGCCAGCACCGCCCAGCGCCAATCAGTTGGCGGGGCAGCAGGCGCGCTGGGAAGGCCTGCTGGAGGCCGCCCTGCTCCAGCACAAGCAATACCCCCTGGTGGCGCGGCGCATGGGTCAGGAGGGCCTGGTGACGGTAGAGGCGCATTTTTCCGCTCAGGGCGAGTTGCTGGATTGTTTCGTGGCCAGCGGCTCGGGCTTCAAGGCGCTGGACGAGGCCGCGTTGCAACTGGTGCGCCAGGCCGCGGATGTGGTCCGCGCCACGCACCAGCCCGGCCGCGTGGCGCAACTGCGCATTCCCATTGCTTACGAATTCAAGGAATCCTGAGATGAAACGTCTCTTCTTGTGCGCCCTGCTGGCGCTGCTGGCGCTGGTGGGGCCCTGGGCGCAGGCCGCGGACAAGGTGGCCATCCTCTCCACCCAGTTCGTGCTGGAACGCAAGTTCAAGCTCATGGAAGCGGTGGCCAGGGAGCAAGGCATCGAGCTCGCGTGGACGCAGGTGGACGCCGAGGGCGAGGCCGGCGCGCGGCGTGTGCTCGACGGCGCGCGCCTCGTGCTGATCGACGCGCCGCGCAGCGACGATCAGGCACAGATCGAGCGCGTGGCCGGCCAGCGGCTGCGCGAGCTGAGCCTGCCCACCGCCAGCATCAACGTCATGAGTCCGCCGGTGCGCCTGCGTGCCATCCACATGGACAAGGAACAGGCGCAGCGCGTGTTCGACTACTACGTGGGCGGCACGCGCATCAACCACCAGCGGCTGTTTCAGTACCTGCAGGCCATCCTCCAGGGCGGCGACCCGAGCGCCATCGCGCCACCACTGGCGCTGCCCGATGGCGGCATCTACCACCCCGGCCACGACAGGCTGGTGTTCGAGCAACTGCCGCAGTACCTGGCGTGGTGGGCGACCAAGGCGGGGCGCTCATGGCAGGGCCTGCCGGTGATCGGCATCGAGATGTCGTCCAGCCACATCTCCGACGGCCAGCAGCGCATGCTGGACGAAACCGTGCAGGCCATCGAGCAGGCCGGTGCCCTGCCACTGATGTTCTACCGCAGCTCGCGCGTGGCCCGCGCAGGGCGTGAGGCAGCGGCCACGGGCCAAGCCGAGGCTGCCGGTCGACCGCCGCGTGGCGGTGGCGGCGGGCGCCCGGCCGCGGCAGGGGCCAGCGGGGTGCCCGCGGTGGCCGTGCAGGGCGCTGGCTTTCCCAATCCCAGGGAACTCGCCGCCGTGGCCGTGAACGAGCCACTCATCACCCACGAGGGCAAGGTCTTGCCGCAGGTGCTGCTGGTCAACACCTTCCTGGGCGTGGACCCCGAGGCGCGCAAGGCCTGGCACAAGGCCATGGGGGTGCCGGTCATCAACGTGCTCGCCTACCGCAGCGGCACGCGTGCCGAGTACCGCAAAGATACGGTGGGCGTGAACAGCTTCTACCTGCCGTTCACGCTGACGAACGCCGAGTACATCGGCCTGCAGGACCCGGTGGTGCTGACCGCCAACGAAGGCGGTGAACTGGTGCCCATGCCCGAGCAGATGCACATGCTGGTGGGCAAAGCCGTGAACCTGGCGCGCCTGCAGACCACGGTCAACGCCGACAAGCAGGTGGCGCTGTTTTTCTGGAACCACCCGCCGGGGGAAAAAAACCAGGGCGCCTCCAACCTGAACGTGCCGCGCTCCATCGAGCACCTGGTGGCGCAGCTCAAGGCCGAGGGTTATGCCTTCGACAGCACCACCGAGAAGGACATCATTGCCGCCGTGGGCCAGATGCTGCGCCCGGGCTACCGCCCCGGCACGCTGCCGGAACTCATGAAGACGGCGCACTGGGACTTCCTGCCGCTGGCCGACTACCAGCGCTGGTTTGCCATGCTGCCGCCCGAGGTGCGCCAGGCCGTGAACCAGTTCTGGGGTCCGGCCGACCAGAGCGTCTGGATCGCCAGGAAGAACGGTGTGACAGGCTTCGTGATCCCGCGCATGAAGCTGGGCAAACTCGTGGTGCTGCCGCAGCCCATGCGCAGCGAGAGCGCCGCCGGGCCGCACGACGAGAAGAAACTGTTTCACGACACCAAGGTGCCGCTGAACCACTTCTACATGGCGACCTACCTGTGGGCGCGCGAGCAGTTCAAGGTCAGCGCCATCGTGCACTTCGGCACGCACGGCACGCAGGAGTGGACGCCCGGCAAGGAGCGCGGCCTGTGGGCGTTTGACGACCCGAACATCCTGGTGGGCAACACGCCCATTGTGTACCCGTACATCGTGGACAACATCGCCGAGGCCATCCACGTCAAGCGCCGGGGGCGCGGCGTGATCGTGAGCTACCAGACGCCCGCGTTCGCGCCGGCCGGTCTGTCCGACGACTTCGTGAAGATCAACGACCTGATCCGCGAGTACCAGTCGCTGGACAGCGGGCTGGTGAAGGACAACAACCGCAAGCTCATCATCGAGCAGGCGGTGAAGATGAACATGCACAAGGACATGGCCTGGCAGGTGGCCGACCTGGAGCGGAACTTCGACAAGTTCCTGCGCGACATCGAGGACTATCTGGAAGACCTGGGTTCGACCATGCAGCCACTGGGGCTGCACACCCTGGGCCAGGACGCCGAGCGTGCCCACCTCATCAGCAACGTGATGCAGATGCTGGGCCAGCCCTTGTACGAACAGACCGGCGTGAAGAACGCGAAAGCCGCGTTCAAGGGGGACTACCAGGCGCTGCAGCAGACCCGGCCCTACCGCTTTGTGGAGGACCACGTGTTCTCCGACCGACCGGTGGACGAGCTCACCGACACGCGGCTGCGCGCGCTGGCGCTGCGCGGGCGCAAGTTCCTGGTGGACCTGCGGGCGGCCTGGGAGATCGAGGGCGTGAGTCAGGGACTGTCGGCGCGCTGGATCGACCCGTCCTACGGGGGTGACCCGATCCGCAACCCGGACGCGCTGCACACCGGGCGCAACCTGTACGGCTTCGACCCCGGGCGTGTGCCCACGCGTGCCGCCTACGAGGCGGGGCGCCAGGCGGTGCAGCAGCTCATCACCAGCTACCAGGCCACACACGGCAAGTTCCCGGAGAAGCTGGCCTTCTCCATGTGGAGCACCGAGACCATGCGCCATCTGGGCATGCTGGAAGCGCAGATTCTCTACGCCATGGGCGTCAAACCCCAGTGGGACGAAGGCGGGCGTGTGGTGGGCATGGAGGTGATTGCGTTGGCGGAACTCGGGCGCCCCCGCATCGACGCGGTGATCTCGCTCACCGGCCTGTACCGCGACCAGTTCCCGAACGTGATGGAGCGCTTCAACGAAGCCGTGGTCATGCTGGCGGCCTTGAAGGAAGACGGTCAGCAGAACTTCATCAAGGCCAACACCGAGCGCATCCAGGCCGCGCTGCTGGCCCAGGGGGTGAAGCCCGAGGAAGCCCGCGAGTTCGCGCTGACGCGGGTCTTCGGCAACGAAAGCGGCGACTACAGCACCAAGCTCACCGACGCCTCGCTGGCGTCCGACACCTGGGACGAGGGCGATGGCAAGCTGGAACGGCTCTACCTGTCGCGCATGTCCTGGGCCTACGGCCCCAACACCGCGAACTGGAGCCGCAAGCTCACCGACGGCAAGGGCCAGGAGATCAACGCCTACGCCGAACACCTGCGCGGCACCAACGCGGCCGTGTTCTCGCGTTCCAGCAACCTGCGCGGCCTGCTGGACACCGACCATCCGTTCGAGTACCTGGGCGGCATCTCCAAGGCGGTGAAGTTCCTGGACGGCCAGAACCCGCAGCTCTACATCTCCAACATGCGCGACCCGAACAAGGCCAAGCTGGAGACGGCGGAGCGCTTCATGGCCACCGAGCTGCGTTCGATCTACCAGCACCCCAACTGGATGAAGGAGATGCAGAAAGAGGGCTATGCGGGCACGCTGCAGATGCTCAACACGGTGAACAATTTCTGGGGCTGGCAGGTGATGGACCGCAATGTGGTGCGCGATGACCAGTGGCAGGAGTTCCATGAGACCTATGTCAAGGACCGCTACCAGCTGGGCATGCGCGAGTGGTTCGAAAAATCCAACCCGACGGCGCTGGCCCAGGTGGCCGAACGCATGCTGGAGGCCATCCGCAAGGACTACTGGAAGGCCGACGAACAGACCCGGCGCGAGCTGGTGCAGGTCTACCAGGAGGTGGCGGCCCGGCACGACGTGTTCACCGCCAACGACGCGTTCAAGGCCTACGTGAAGGCGCTGGCGCAGGGCTTTGGGCTGGCCAGCCAGGCGGGATCGCGCGCACCCGGCAAGCCCGCCGCGCCCAGGCCCGCCGCCGCCCGGCCGCCCGATGTGCCCCAGAAACCCCCGCTGGTGCCCGAGCCACCCACCGTGCGCGGGCAGGAGCTGCGCGAAGTGCGGCACGACACCCCGGTGCAACAGCTCATCTGGATCTATGGCTGGATGGCCGCGGCCATCGTGCTCGCCGGGATGCTGTTCCAGACCTGGCGCGCCCGCCGCACCGCCCGCTTCACCCCCCCTGTTTCACTGAAAGCCCAGCCATGAATGCCATTGAGAGTTTCCTGTACGAGATTTCGAAGTTTTTCCTGACGCCCGTGCTGGTGCTGTTGTGTCTGATGTTCGTGTATGCGCTGTTCAGCCTGGGACAGGTGAGCATCGACCTGCTGGCGCGCACGCGCCGGCCCCACGGACTGCGGCCTCTGCACCGTTACTGGCAGCGCCACGCCCACCTGGGTGAGGATGGGCTGGAACTGCATGTGTTGAAACAACTGGAGGTGCAGCGCATCGTCAGCCGCGTGGCCCCCATGCTGGGGCTGGTGGCCACCATGATTCCCATGGGGCCGGCGCTGGTGGCGGTGGCCGCGGGCAACACGAAGGGCATGGCCGAGAACCTGGTGGTGGCCTTTGCCGCGGTGATCGTGGCGCTGCTGGCGGCGGCCATCACCTTCGTGGTGCAAACCGTGCGCAGGCGCTGGCTGATGGAAGAGCTCAACGCCTTGCTGCTGGCCCTGCCCGACAGCGGCGCCGCCGTTGCGGGGGACGTGGCCCATGTCTGATGCCCGACGCATGAAGCTCGACATCCTGGGTGACTCGGACGAGGACGATCCCATCCTGTCGGTGGTCAACATCATCGACGTGTTTCTGGTGGTGATCGCCGTGCTGCTGATGGCTGTGGTCGAGAACCCGCTGAATCCGTTCGCCACCCAGGACGTGGTGGTCATCAAGAACGCCGGCAAGCCCAACATGGAAATGCTGGTCAAGCAGGGCAACGAACTCAAGCAATACCAGTCGTCCGGGCAGATCGGCGAAGGCCAGGGCATGAAGGCGGGGGTGGCTTACCGCATGAAGGACGGCAGCATGGTGTACGTGCCGGAAACCACGCCGCCGACTGACACCGCCGCGCGGCTCGGTTCGCGTTGACAGCATCGCGGGGCGCGCCTGGCATGTGGCCACGCGCCGGCGATCACCCCCGCTCCATCGCCGAGTTCACGATGGCATCGAACTCGGCCTGGCTCAGGTACTGCGGCGTGTAGCTGCCACCTTGTTTCAGCAAGGTCTGGTAATACGCCCGCAGGTGGTTGCGGGAACCTTGCAACAACGATTCGTAGACCCGTCGGATGTCCTGGTTGTCCACACTGGCCAGGTGGGTGTTGATGTCGACCATGTCCAGTTCTTCGATGTGGACGCCGACCTTCAAGGCCTCGATCAGCGAGACCGAGCCATCGGCAACCAGCTGGTTGTGCAGCGCTTGCAGGTCCGGGTTCTGGAACACGCCCACCGCGTTGCCGGCGGCCGGGTCGGGCAGGCTGTAGCGCTGCAACAGCTGGCGCACCGCTTCGGTGTGGGTGGCTTCGCTGGCGGTGATGTTGCTGAACACCGGCACGCTGCGGCCCCACAGTGCGTCCATCCGTATGTACACGTCACCCGCCAGTTTCTCTTCTTCGCGCATGTAGAGCAGGGAGTCGATCTCCGCCTGGCTCAGCGCTGCGATGGGCAGTGTGGCGAGCGTGGCATTGACCGAGTTGGAGTTGGGGGTGCCGCGTTTGTCCAGGTCATCGTCGGTTCCACCGCCGCACGCGACCAGCGCCAGGGAGGCCAGGAAGATGGCGGAGAAACGGGTGATCGTGGGGTGGTTCATGGTGTCTTTCCATTAAAGAAGAAGGTGGAGATGGATGTCTTGTGGCGGAGCGAGCCGGGTGACCGCGGACACGTCACCGGCCGCGCCCCGCGCCGCCGTTGCCGCGACCACCCGAGCCACCCGAGCCGCTGCCGGATCCGTTACCCGATCCACTACCCGAACCACCGCGCGAAGCACCCGAGCCCTGTGAAGCGCCGCCGGCCGCGTGGTTGGTCGCGCCGTTCTGCGATCCCGCGGCGCGCAGGCGTTGTTCGTAGCCCGCCCCGTAGGGCAGGACCCTGCCCGGTGAGACTTCGTCGCTGCCGAGCAACGCAGGCACCGGGGTTTCATTCGGCTGAACCGGCGGGCGTTCAGGTTCCGCGGCCAGGGCGGACTGCGCCTGCAGGCACAGCAGCGCGCAGATACCCAGACCGGATGTCCATCGGGAGAGCGTCATGGTCGGTGGTGGATGAGGTGGATCAGCGCTTGTTCATCCGGCCTTGGCCCTGGCCCATGCCCCCCGCGGCGCCAGGCCCTGTTCCGGCACCTGCGCCGCTGGCGCCAGGGCCGGGGCCGGGGCCTTGACCTTGACCCATACCTTGGCCGGTGCCTTGACCCAGTCCCAAGCCCTGACCTTGTGCTGGCGGGGTTTCAGGCAAGGTGATGCCCTGTGCCGCAGCGCGTTCGCGGATCAGCGCATGTTCCTCGGCCCGGATGCGCGCGCGTTCTTCCTCGGTGGTGGCGTTGCGCATGCGGGTGCGCATCTGTGCCTGTTCCTGCTCGGTCATGAGCTGGCGGCCAGCGACAGGCACCGGGTCGGCGGCCATGGCGGAGCCGGCGGTCAGCGTGAGGGTGGCCAGCAGGGCGGTGAGGAGCTTGGAGGCGGGGGTCATGATGTTCCTTTGCAACCAGGTTGGGGGGTGTGGGACCGGGCCGCTGCAACCTGGACAGCGGCTGGGCCGACGACGCCCGGCATCGAATGCCGGAGCCGATGGCTGAATCCTGGGCCCGCTCTGTCGCCAGCACATGCCGGTTCGGGCCCGGCGTGTGGCGTGTGGTGCCGGTGTGTGTCAGCCGGTGTCAGGAGGCGGCATCGCGGGCCCTGGCGCGCGGTGGCCGGCCTACACTCCAGCGCATGAATGCGCCTATTCCTTCTGCGCTGCGCGTGCTCGTGGTGGACGACGACCCCGATCTGTGTTGCCTCTTGTCGGACTACCTGTCGGCCAACGGCTTTGTGGTGCAGACCGTGGGCGATGGCGCGGCGATGCGCGAAGCCCTGGCCAGGGAGCTGCCCGATGCCATCGTGATGGACCTGATGCTGCCGGGTGAAGACGGCCTGTCGCTCACGCGCGGCATCAAGGCGCAGTGGGACATGCCGGTGCTCATGCTCTCGGCGCGCGGCGAAGAGATGGACCGCGTGATCGGCCTGGAGGTGGGCGCCGACGACTACCTGCCCAAGCCGTTTGGTCCGCGCGAGTTGCTGGCGCGTCTGCGCGCCGTGCTGCGGCGCGCGCACGCACCGTCCCCGGTGGTGGCCGAGCGTCCGCCCGACGCGCAGACGGGCGCACCCGCCGGGGCGCAGCGGCCGGCTTTTGGCCCCTACCAGCTCGACACGGCGGGCCACCGCCTGCTGCGCGACGGCCACGAGGTGCCCCTGACCAGTGCGGAATACGCGCTGCTCGCCGCCTTTGTCAGCCACCCCGGCCGCGTGCTGTCGCGCGATGTGCTGGTGGACATGCTCAAGGGCTACGACCGCGACCCCTTCGACCGCAGCGTGGACAGCCGCGTGACCCGTCTGCGCCGCAAGATCGAAGCCGACCCGGCGGCACCGCAGTTCATCCGCACGGTGCGCGGCGAAGGTTATCTGTTCAACCCGCAAGGAGATCTGGCGTGAAACGGCCCGCGGGTCTGGTGCGTCAGAACACGGTGTTGCTGGCCCTGGCCTTCATCGGCGTCGAGCTGCTGGTGGTGCTGGCCTTTGTCTGGCTGGTGATGCTGCCCATGGCGCGCCGCTCGGCCGACGACCTGGCGGGCCTGATGGTGCTGTCGGCCCAGACCTGGGCCGAGCTGCCCCCGGCCACGCGCCCGGCGTTTGAAACCGAACTGCGTTTGCGGCAGTCGCTGCTGATCCGGCCCGCGGTGGACGGCGCCAGCGTGGACGAATGGCACCCGCCCTTTTTCTACCTGCTGGAGGCGGCCCTGGCCGGGCGCGTCGGGCTGGACCGGCACCTGATTCGCGCCACCGACGACGCCGGTCTCGACTGGTACTGGGCGCGTGTGCCCGCGGGTGGCGGCACGCTGGCGGTGGGGCTGTCCAGCGCGCGCATCAACAGCCGGCCACTGGCCGTGTTGCTCATCGGTCTGGCCGCCGGGCTGGCGGTGGCGGTGGGGCTGGCGCTGCTGCTGGCCCGCCGTGTGGTCGCGCCGCTCGCGCGCCTGGAGCAGGCCAGCGCCCAGCTGGGGCAGGGCGTGGCGCCCGACCTGCTGCCCGAGACCGGTCCGCGCGAGATCGTCGCGCTGAGCCGGCGCTTCAACACCATGGCGACGCAGGTGCGCGAGCTGCTGTCGGCCCGCACCACGCTGCTGGCCGGCGTGTCGCACGATCTGCGCACACCGCTGGCGCGCATGCGGCTGGCGCTGGAGATGCTCAGGACGCAGCCCAGCCCCACGCTGCTGGACCGGCTGGAGCGCGACATGGAGCTGATGAACCAGCTGATCGGCAACGTGCTGGACCTGGCGCGCGGGCTGGAACACGAACCCGCCACACCGGTGGACATGGCGGCCCTGCTGCACGAGCTGGCCGCCGAACACGCGACCGCGGCCAGCCCGGTGCAGGTGCGTTGCGAACCCTGTGTGCGCCCGGTGCCTGCCATTGCCCTGCGCCGGGCGCTGGGCAATCTGCTGCAGAACGCCTTGCGTTACGCGCCCGCCGGCCCGGTGGAACTGGTGTGCGA
Organism: Hydrogenophaga sp. L76; assembly: GCF_057654755.1. NCBI lineage: Bacteria > Pseudomonadati > Pseudomonadota > Betaproteobacteria > Burkholderiales > Comamonadaceae > Hydrogenophaga > Hydrogenophaga sp. L76. Next base: position 2,343,045 of record NZ_CM172807.1, on the reverse strand, counting down.
GCAGGACGGTGCGCATTGCCGCGTCGGCGTGCTCGACCGTGGCCCCGGCATTCCGGCCGATCAGGTGGAAGCCATGTTCCAGCCGTTCCAGCGCCTGGAGCCCTCGCGCAGCCCCAAGACCGGTGGCAGCGGACTGGGCCTGGCCATCGTGCGCGAACTGGCGCAGGCGAACGGCTGGCGCGTGTCGCTCGGCGAGCGGGCCGGCGGTGGCATGGAAGCCTGGGTGGTTCTTTAAGACCTGTTCACAGCGGGGCGTCGACGGGTGGCTTCCGGGCGCCTGGCGCGGGCGGCGAAGTCGCCGAGGCACCGCGCGCGAACGTGACCACGTGGTCCACCTCGGCGCGGATGCCGATCCACTCGCCCACCGCGTGGTTGTGGTGCGAGGGCACGTGCGTCATCAGCGTCTCGCCGCTGGCCAGTCGCAGCGTGTAGAGGAACTCGGAGCCGCGAAAAGCCTTGCGGACGATCTGCGCCTTGGCGGGCGCCAGGTCGTCGTGCACGATGTCGTCCGCACGCAGCAGCACGTCGCACAGGCCCGACTCGTAGGCGCTGGGCAGCGGGCACTCTTCCACGTCGTGCAGCGCGCCCAGCGGGGTCTGCACCGAAACCTCGTTGCCCACCAGCCGGATCTGCGCCGGCGCGAACACGCCGTGGCCGATGAATTCGGCCACGAAACGCGTGGCCGGCCGGTGGTAGAGCGCGTAGGCGTCGTCCCACTGGTGCAGATGGCCCTGGTGCATGACACCGATCACGTCGCCGATGGCAAAGGCTTCGAGCTGGTCGTGGGTGACGAAGAGCGCCGTGGCGCCCGCGGCCTTGAGGATGGCGCGCACCTCGTGCGCCAGGCGCTCGCGCAGGTCCACGTCGAGGTTGGAAAACGGCTCGTCGAGCAGCAGCAAGCGCGGGCGCGGCGCCAGCGCACGCGCCAGAGCCACGCGCTGCTGCTGGCCGCCCGAGAGTTCGTGCGGATGGCGGTCCTGCATGCCGTCGAGGCCGACGAGCTTGAGCACCTCGGTCACGCGCTTTTCGCGTTCGTTGCGGGAAAGCTTGGCGATGCCAAAGCCGACGTTGCGCGCGATGTCCAGGTGGGGGAAGAGTGCGTAGTCCTGGAACACCATGCCGATGCGCCGCTGTTCGGCCGGCATGTGGTGTTGCCCGTCGCTCACCGTCTCGCCCTGCAGGGTGATGCTGCCGCTGCTGGCCCGCTCCAGCCCCGCCACGGCGCGCAGCAGCGTGGTCTTGCCACAGCCCGAAGGGCCGATCAGCACGCCGATGTCGCCGGCGCGAAGGCCGAACGACACGCCGTCCACCGCGGCCGGCTGTTGACCGGTGTAGCGCACACTGAGCTGGGAGACGTTGAGGAACATGGCTGATCCTGGCGGTGGGCTGTTCGGGGCCGCGGCCTCAAACAGCCTGCGGACAGGTTTAAATTGTAGATGACTACAATTCTCATTTGTGTTGATGCGGGTCAAATGACCTGTCCGGCGGGGTCTGCAACGCCCGTGCCATGATGGGCACCGTTCACACCCCTTACTCCCCGTCCCCTTCCTGACCTGACTGCCCATGCCGCGTTGGATGGCCTTTGCCCTCTTGCTCCTGCTGGCCCTGCTGCTGACGCTGCCGGTGCTGTCGCTGGGGGCTTCGTGGCTGCAGTTCGACGCCGCGGCGCGCGACGTGCTGCACCAGATGGCGCAGACGGTGCTGCCGGACTACGCGCTCACCACCGTGCTGCTGTGTCTCTGCGTGGCCCTGGGCGTGGCGCTGGTGGGCATGGGCACGGCCAGCGCGGTGACGCTGTTCGATTTCCCCGGTCGCCGCGTGTTCGAGTGGGCGCTGCTGTTGCCGCTGGCCATGCCGGCCTACGTGGTGGCCTACGCCTACACCGATTTCCTGCAGTTCAGCGGGCCGCTGCAGGTGGGCTTGCGCGAGGCCTTCGGTCTGCGGGGGCGGGTGTTCCCGGAGATCCGCAACACGCCGGGCGCGGTCTGGGTCTTCACCTTCTCGCTCTATCCCTATGTGTACCTGCTGGCGCGCACCGCGCTCTCCGAGCGCGCCTCGCAGCTGATGGAGGCCGCGCGCCTGCTGGGCGCGCCGCTGTCGCGCCGCATCCGCGAGGTGGCGCTGCCGCTGGCGCGCCCGGCGGTGGCTGCGGGTGTGGCGCTGGCGCTCATGGAGACGCTGGCCGACTTCGGCGTCGCCAGCTACTTCGGTATCCAGACCTTCACCGCCGGCATCTACAAGGCCTGGCTGTCCATGGACATGCCGCTGGCGGCCGCGCAGCTGGCGACCATGTTGCTGGCCATCGTGGCGCTGCTGCTCTGGCTGGAACACCGGGCCCAGCGGCGCATGCGGTTTTCCTCCCAGCGCGGCCAGCGCGCGGGCAGTGCCGAGGCGCAGCCGGTGCGGCTGGTGGGTGCACGCTCTGTGCTGGCGGTGCTGGTGTGTGGCCTGCCGGTCCTGTTCGGTTTTGTGCTGCCGGTGCTGTTCATGCTGCGGCCGCTGATTGGCGGCTGGGAAGACCTGCCCTGGGCCATGTTCGTGCAGTGGTCGCGCAACAGCGTGTGGCTCGCGGGCCTGAGCGCGCTGCTGGCCACCGCGCTGGCGCTGGTGCTGGCGTTTGCGCTGCGCACCCGGCCCAGCGCGGTGACGCGCGGCGTGGTGCAGCTCGCCAGCCTGGGTTACGCGGTGCCGGGGGCGGTGATCGTGGTGGGCCTGTTGCTGCCGGTGGGCTGGGTGCAGGCGGTGCGGCCCGAGTCGAGCGTTGGCTACTGGATCACGGCCACGGCGCTGGGCATCGTCTGGGCCTACATGGTGCGCTTCACCGCGGTGGCCCTGCAGTCGGTGCAAAGCGGCTACGCGCGCGTGCCCGCCAGCCTGGACGATTCGGCGCGCATGCTCGGCACCACCGGCGCCGGCCTGGCCGCCCGGGTGCACTGGCCGCTGCTCAGGCGCTCCACCGCCGCGGCCGCGCTGCTGGTGTTCGTCGATGTCATGAAGGAGCTGCCCGCCACCCTGGTGCTGCGGCCCTTCAACAGCGACACCCTCGCGGTGGTGACCTACCAGCTGGCGCGCGACGAGCGCCTGGGCGAGGCGGCGCTGCCCGCGCTCACGCTGGTGCTGGTGGGGCTGGTGCCGGTGATCATGCTCAGCCGCACGCTGCGCCAGCGCTGAGGGTCCGCAGCCAGACCTTCAGGGCCTACGACATCGCCTTCGGTCCCCCGTTGATCCCCCAGGGCGTACCGAAACGGTCGGTCACCATGCCGAAGGCCTCGGCCCAGAAGGTTTCGCCCAGCGGCATCTGCACGCTGCCGCCCTCGGCGAGTGCGCCGAAGATGCGCCGTGCTTCGTCGGCGCTGGGGTAGGTCAGCGCCAGCATCGCGCCCTTGATGCCTTCGAACGGCACGCCCGGCGGCGTGTCGCCGGCCATGAGGGCGAAGTCGGGGTGCACCAGGTGGGCGTGCATGATCCGGTCGGCGTGTTCGGGCGGCACCGGGTCGCCATCGGGCATCTGCGCGTAGGTGATGAGGGCTTCGACCTTGGCGTCGAGCACGCGCGCATAGAAGGCCATGGCCTCGGCGCAGTTGCCGTTGTAGGACAGGTAGGCGCACAGTTGCGTCATGTTGATCTCCTGATCAGGGGTGGAGGAACCCCGGGCCGGGGTCCGGGTGCGTTCAAGGTCACGACGGACGGGCCACCCGGGTTTCGACAGGCCCCGTCACCGGGCCGACGAACGGTTCGCGGCAGCGGCGCCGCCGGTCTCTCAGCCTCTCAGCGGATCTCTTCGATCGAAAAGCGCTTGTCGGTCACCAACGGCGTGATCAGGCCGTAGCCCTGGTTCTGCCAGTGCACGAGTTCGGTCATGGCCGAGGGCGTGACCTCGATGAAAGGCTGCATGTCGGCCAGCGTGTACCCGAAGTCCTTCAACGCCAGGCCGCAGACCTTGAACTTCACGCCCTGCCCGGCGTAGTAGCGCATGCGCTGCACCACCTCTTCGTATTTCGCCTCGTTCTTCTTCGCCACCGTCACCAGCTCGGTGCCGTGCAGCAGCACGATCACGCTCATGTCGTCGTTGAAGAAGCTGTAGGGCGCCTCGGTCAGCGGGTTCACGAACGAGCGCAGCCAGTACAGCGCCGCGCCCATCTTGGCCGGGTTGTCGAGGTAGAAGTCGAACAGCACTTTCGGGTTTTTGTAAGGCGTCTGCACGAAGGTCGCCTGGGCCTGCGCGGGCCACGGGGCCAGCAGCGGCACCGCGCCCAGGCAGGCGGTCAGCACGGCGTGGGGCCAGAGGCGGGTGATGGGGGCGGTGTACATGGGGTGGTCTCCTGGAGTGTTGAACACACAGTCTTGCGCTACAGCCAGTATTCGGCGAGCCGCGCGGCCCATTCCTGCAGCCGCAGCAGGATCGAGCGGTGCTCCCACTGTTTCAGATCGATGGCGTTGGATTCGGCCAGGTCGCGGGCAAACATGGCGTCCAGCTGCGCCGAGAAATCGCGGCCCAGCACCGAGGCATTGATCTCGTCGTTGTGCAGGAAGCTGCGCCAGTCCAGGTTGGTGGAACCGACGGTGGACCACACACCGTCGATGGAGGCGGTCTTCGCGTGCATGACGGCGCCCCGCCGTTCGTAGATGTGCACACCGGCGCGCAGCAGCGCGGCATAGTGCGAGCGACCGGCGTGGAACACCGCCCACGAGTCGGTGTGGCTGGGCAGGATCAGCTTCACATCGACACCGCGCTGCGCCGCAGCGGTCAGCGCCGCGATCAGCTGCGGATCGGGCACGAAATACGCAATCGTGAGGTAGATGCGCTGCTCGGCATGCTCGATCGCCGACAGCAAGGTGAGGTAGATCAGGCTGCGCGGATCGCCGGCGGCGCTGCCGATCGCACGCACGATGTTGATGCCCTGCGGTTCCAGCCGCGGGAAGGGTTGGCCGGTGGCCAGTGCCGGACCCTTTTGTTTGTGCCAGGTGTCCAGGAACAGTTTCTGGAACTCCGCCACCACCGGCCCCTCGATTTGCAGATGGGTGTCACGCCAGCCCGCATCGCCGGTGGCTTTGGGCCTGGTCAGGTGGATGGACGAGCCGCTGGAATAGGCTTCGCTGATGTTGATGCCGCCGATGAAGGCGATGCGGCCATCGACCACCAGCAACTTGCGGTGGTCGCGGTTGTTTAGCCGCCAGGCCTTCTGGTTGCTGGCCAGCGGATTGACGGGGTTGAATTCCAGCACCTGGATGCCGCCCGCGCGCAGGCGATCGAAAAACGCGCGGGGCGTGTTCAGGCAGCCCACGCTGTCGTAGATCAGGCGCACCGGGACGCCGGCCGCCTGCTTGGCCAGCAGCAGCTCGGCGAACTGCTGGCCCACCTCGTCGTCGGCAATGATGTAGGTTTCCAGGTGGATGTGGTCCCGGGCCTCGCGCATGACGGCAAACATGGCCGCGTAGGTGGCGGGACCGTCCTGCAGCAGCGTGAGCTTGTTGCCCAGCACCAGCGGGCTGTCGGCGTTGATCGCCTGTTCCACGGCCAGGTGTTTGTCGAGGATGTCGCTGTCGCCTGCGCTGCGTTCCAGCGACTGCACGATGGCCGCGCTCTTGCCGGCCGACACCTCGCCGCGGGCGTTCTCGAACGCCACCGCGGTCACGGGCTGATCGATCGGCTCCAGGGCCTCGGGCGACAGGCTGGTGCAACCGGTGGTGGTGAGCACACAGGCCACAGTCAGCGCGCCCAGCGCTGCGGCCTGCCAGCGGAGCCAGGTCGGGGTCGGAGCGCGGGGGAGGCGGGACATGCGCACGATTCTCGCGTGCCTGCTGCTCGGGCGTGCGACTTTTTTGCGTGCGGTCCGGGGGTGGTACACCAACAGGAATCGAAAATCAACCCGCAGCACTCATTGGGGCTGTATTTGTAGCAATGTGATTTTGAAAGTACCGTCAAAAGTACCATCAAGATTTCAGGTGCCGTCGGACCAGTGATTCGGTCCTTCATGTGCGGCCCAGATCCTGAAAAACATCGCGCAGCCGTTCGATGACGACGGCCAGATCCAGGGTTTGCAGTCGGTTCTTTTTCAAGAACGCAGCCCATTGCTTTTGCTTCTCGGCGTCCTGAACGAAGGCCTCGCTCAGGCCCGCAGGCGTGAGGTTGGGCAAGGTCAGTTGCCGGCGCGCGAAGGTGGCCTCGACCGCCTGACGCAGCAGTGCGGTGTCCAGGGCGTCATCGCTGAGCAGCACCCAGAGGTCGAAGTAGTCCTTCATTCGGGTATTGGCCATGCCGAGCAGGCACACGGCATGAAACTTCTCGGCCACCACGGTGTACTTCGGGTACGAGCGCAACTGCGGCGCGGGCAAGTCTTCCAACAGCACGGGGTAGCGCACCGATTCCGGCGCGGGCGTGACCGCGTCGCCAAACCCTATGTCCACCTGCAGCACGATGCGCGCACCGTCCAGTGTGGCCTGTAGGTCGATGCGCACGCCGCCATAGCCCGCGTCCTTGCGGATCGCTGCGCCCTTGACCGAGGCGGCGTCGAACGCGATGCCGTCCCCCACCACGATCTGGCAGATCTCGCGGAATGCCGACACGGCGGTGTCGATGTCGTCCGCTCCATATCCCAGCAGGTCCACATCGCGCGTCGGCCGATGTGGCTGGTCGTACCACAGTGAAAACAGCAGCGCGCCCTTGAGCAGGTAGTTGGTGGCGTGGGTCGAGATCGACAAGCGATACAACAGCCGCTCCAGCCCATAGTGGGTGAGCGTCAGGTTGAAATCCTGCTGGATGGCATCGGCGCGCTGCTTCAACCGCGCGCGGATGGATGCGGCCAGATTGCGACTCATGCCGAGACGCTTTCCAGATAGGGCCGCATCACATTGGCCACACGGTCGATCTCGGCGTAGTGCCACAACCCGTCCATCGACAGCTTGCGCTGTGCCCATCCATCGCGCAGCGCCTCCAGCGCCACATCCAGGCCGATCTTGTTGCGGTACTTGAAGCAATCGGCCACCGTCTTGGCCGCGTTGAACACGGGAACGTTCACACCATCGATGAGGACCGGTTCAATGCCCTCGCTCAGGGCCGCACCCGACATGCGCACCACACGCAATGCCGGCTGATCCAGCCGGGGTGTGGGTGAGTGATGGGGCATGGCCAGCCAGACCTCGAACGGCGCCTGGGTGCCGATGCCATGGACGCGCAGCGCCGACAGCAGACACACGACGCCACGCGGCACGCGCAGGGCCACCTCGGCCAGCGACCGGTGTTCGCTGAGCGCACGCCCGGGCAGGCTGTAGACACCACGGGCCACACGGTCAAGCTTGCCCGCCGCGACCAGCCGGCTGAGTACCACGGTCGGCAGGGCGTGCTCGGTCAGGTCGCGTGCGCGCAGCAGGGGCTGGTGCGCGGCGAGTGCGAGCACTGCTTGTTCGTGCGTGGTGTTGAAGCCTTCGGTCATCCGTGGAGGTTGTTGCTAAAGCTAGTATATAGTCAATATATGACTTTATATTGCAACAAGCCGAACGCCTGGTCCGCCTGACCAGGGGCATGGGCTGACCACGGCGTCCTTCAATGGCTCGGCAAGCAGTGGACAAGAAGTGCCATGAGATCCGCCCCCGTGCAAAAGGCCGTCAGGCAGTAGATCCACACCACGCGTGTGCTCACGCGTTTTTGAGCGAGCTCCTGCATCTGGGGCAGCACCCTGGCGGTGGCCGGATCGAATTCGGTGCGGACCAGCTCGCGTGCCGTCGTTTTCATCGCCATTGCCTGCGTTTCCAGCGATTGCCGGGTGATGTCCTCGGCGTGTCGAAGGATGCGCTTGAGCGCTTCAGACTCCGCTTCATTGATCGTGTTCTGGACCTGGTTGTCGAAACGGTTGATCCGGTCGATGAGGTTTTCATAGGCTCGCCAGGCCGTCTGACCCAATTCATCCGCGGCAGGAACCAAGGCCTCCAGGCGGTCGATCAGGGCGCCCACCTCGCCGAGTGCTTCGGCGATCAGCGCTTCGCGTGCCGTGCTCGCGCTGTTCATTTGTTCAATTCCAGTGCCGCAAAGCAGGCATCGAGCTCCGGTACCACGCCGCTGGCCAGACGCCGCGTGGCCAGCTTCTGGGCCCATGCCACTTTCTCTGTGGTGCCCTTGGCCTGGGCAATCAGGGCCTTGTAGTCCGTCGCATCGTTCACCAGCGTTTGCAGGTCCGCCTTGCTTCCCTTGATGCGCCCATAGATCTCATTGACCCCCAGCCGGCAGCTCAGATTCGCCTGCGCGACAGGCTGTTGTTGGACGAACGCCAGCAGGGGCGCAAAGGCCTGGGCCACCGTCACCCCGTCCTCGACCATGTTGAACACCAGCTTCAGGCGTGAAGCCGGCACGCCGATGCGACCCAGTTCGATCAGTGTGGCGATGGTGTCCTGCTGCTGCTTGAGCGCCGACACCGTGGGCACCACGAAACCGTCGAAGTCTTCGTGGCTGCCCCGGTAGCGCTGCATCTGTCCCAGCAGCTCCTCCACATTGCTCGCGCCGATGTCCACCACCACGCTGGCGACGGTCTGCAGGTATTCCTGCAGTTCACCGTACTGGCGGCCCCGCAAGGCCTGGCCCTGTGCCTCGTCAGCGTTCAGGCTCTCGATGGCGATGAGTTCGGCACCCTGGATGCGGGGCAGCAGCAGATGCCGGGCCACCGTGGACTTGCCCACGTTGCCGGAGAAGTTGATGACGGCGATTTTCATGGCGTGCTCCTTTGACGGAAGAGGGGGTTGGTGTTCTGGGTGGCGGTGAAGGCTTCGGCGATCTCCTTGCCGCTGCGCAAGTCGGAGACGGGCGATGGAGGCACAAAGGCGGACACGGATGCGACCTGCGCTGCGGGGTGCAAGGGCTCAGACGCAGTGGCCACCCCCGAAGGCGATCTCGAAGCCAGTCGGGTCACCTCGCGCTGCACCGTGCTCTTGCTGACGTTCACACCCGCATCGCCCAGGGCCTCGCGAATCGCCTCGAGGGTGTAGCCCTGCGCACGTAACAGCCCGATCTCGAACGCGAAACCTCGTGCGCGGCGTGTGCTGCGACCCGGTGGATCCTTCGGTGCCAGCTTCATGACGGTCCTCTGGTTCGGTGGTGATTCATTCCCGATCCGTTTCCGACCCGCCGCTGTATCGCTGGTGATCCGCTCTCAGACCGGTTGTCCTGGTCCTGTATCGACCACGGTTCGCTCAGGTCGGGGGATGTGGGAAATGAAGGCCATCTTCAGCCCAAAACAGCCCTGTTCGGCTGCTGGATTCGAGGCCAAATCCAGCAGCTTGACGGACCGATTCCTGAAGCACCATAGAGAGAAGGTTAGTGCAGAGATAGGCGGCCCGCCGCCGTTTTCACAAACGACTCGCTTCGCTCACGTTTGACCTTTGGGGGACCCATGAACACCCGCAACCCTGACTTCATCACGGTCGACATGCGCGGCCTCAAGGCCGCGCTGGTGAGCTGCGCTCAGACCCGCAGGGAGAGCGTGTCGGTGCTGGTTCGTCGGGCTGTGGCCCGTGAACTCGGACAGTCCGAGTCCGCTCCTCAGGTGGTCGTCGATACCGGGTGCCTTGGCGCGTTGCAAGTGCCTCGGGTCAAGTTGTCAATCAGATTGACAGCCCCCGAGGCCAGGCGGCTGGCCGTCGGTGCGCACATCGCGCAGATGTCCCGCGATGCCTACCTGGCGGGTTTGATCACGGGTGTGCCTGCCTTGACCACAGGCGCAAGCCGCACCGCGGAAATCGTTGAACTCATCAAGTCCAACGCGAAGCTCTCCAGCCTCTGCCGGAACATCCACACCCTCTCGCGTCTGCTGGCCCAGAGCAACGTGCAAAAAGCAGTGGCCTACCGCGAGATGCTCGACACGCTGGACGGAGACGTCCGGCGCCACCTCGCCCAGGCGGCGGCCCTGATGGCCGATCTGCGCCCGCGTGGGTCATCCACAGAGACCATCCACCGGTCCAACCGGTGACGTCAAGGAGAACACCATGAGCCAAGCGCCGAACATCGATGGGGTGATCGTCCAGTGGGGTGATCGCCTGTTCCACCCGGGCAACCGGGTGGTCAAGGTCAGGCCGCAGCCCAAGCTGGGTGATGGAGGCATGCATCAGCGCGCGGACGCCATCCGAAAGCGCATTGAATCCACCGTGGTGAAGAGAGCACCCCAGGTCATGGTCAAGGTCACCGGGGGAGGGCGGGGCATGCTGGCCATTGCGGCGCACTTCCGGTACATCAGCAAGAACGGCCTCCTCGGCATGGAGAATGAACAGGGCGAGGTCCTGCAAGGTCGATCCGCTGTCTACGAGCTGAGCGAAGAGTGGCGCTATGGCGGCAGCCTGATCGGAGACGAAGGACACCGGCGCGAGGCCTTCAACATCATGCTGTCCATGCCCAGGGGCACGGACCCGCTGATCGTCCAACGGGCGGCGAGCGAGTTTGCAAAGACCGAGCTGGCCAACCACAAGTATGTGATGGTGCTGCACGACCACCAGGCGAACCCGCACGTGCATCTCAGCGTGAGGGCAGAGTCGATCTACGGCAAACGACTCAACCCGCGCAAGGCCGACCTGCAACGGTGGCGCGAGAGCTTTGCCGAGAAACTGCGCGGTTATGGGGTGGAGGCCGAGGCCACCCGGCAGGCCACACGGTTCCAGACCAGGAACTCGGAACATCTTTGGCGGCTGAAGGCCAGGGAGGACGGGCGGTTGAGGAAAGCCAGACCAGAGGACAAGAGCAGTACGAGATCGCGAACCACCCGGACTGAGGCGCTGCGTGCCTGGTTGCACATTGGCCAGGCCCTGGCCAAGTCGCCGGATGCCAGAGACGTGAAGCTGGCCGGATCGATCGCATTGTTCCTGCAGGGATCATCCCTTCCGGTCGGGCTGTCCAGGATGCCGCCAGACCGTACACAACCGACGCGAATGGGGGCGGTTGTTGATCATGAGGTCAGGAGATGAAGGGGGTTCCACTTTGAAGTTGGCCTGAAACGAGGGGTCACCGGCACCAAGATATATGCCCGTTCCAGGCGGCGCGCGGCCACTCAAATTTGAGGGCTGTGTTTTTCAACGCACCGCAACCGGTCGTTCACCGGGCTGGATCTCAAGCGACCGCTTGCCGACCGGGACCGGTCGCTCGACCGGGGGCGGCTTTTACAAGTCCCAGGAATGACCGCTCACGCCGTGTAGATCATCGAAGCTTTGCTTCGGGTACCCCTTGGGCCGCAGGCGCGCCAATGCTCAAAGCACCTCATCCGCCACGACTTTGAGCAACCCGCGCAGCCAAGTATGGGCCGGGTCCCTGTCGTTGTGATGGTTCCATTGCATAACCAGATGCAGGGGCGGGATCTCAAAGGGCGGTGGCAACAGCCGCAGCGGCAGCATGCGGGCATACATGCGTGCCAGGCGCGCATGCATGGTGGCGATGCGTTGCGTGCCCACCACCAGCAGTGGCAGGGCGTTGAAGGTGCTGGCCATGACCACCACATGGCGCGAAACGCCATGAGTGGACAGGAACCAGCTCTCGAAACTCGCGACGCGCTGGTCGCCGAATTGCGCGGCCACATGCCGGGCGGCCATGTAGTCGTCGAAGGTGAAGGTGTCTGATTGCAGGGCGCTTCCGGTCCAGACGACGCAGCTGTAGGTCTCGGTCATCAGATCGTCCTTCGGGTAGATGTCGCTGGCGTTGCGTTCGGGGTAGATCGCCAGATCGACTTCTCCGCGCTCCAGGCGCTGCAGGTTCTTGTCGCCCAGCTCCACGACGTCGATGGAAATGCCCGGGGCCTCTTCTTCCAGGCGCTGAGCCAGGGGCGTCAACAGCACCGTGGTGGCGTAGTCCGACGCGTTGAAGACGAAACGCCGTTGCGCGCTTTTCGGATCGAACTCGATTTTGGCGGCCAGCGTGGCCTGTGAGCGAAGGATGAGGTCCCGCACCGGCTCGCGCAGGCTGAGCGCCAGCGGGGTCAGGTTCATCCGGCGCCCGACCTGCACCAGCAACTCGTCACCGAAGTGCTCCCTCAAACGCCCCAGTGCGCTGCTGGTGGCCGAGGCGCCGATGTGCAGTCGCTCGCTCGCGCGCGTGATGCTGCGGGTTTCGAGCAACGCATCCAGCGTGACAAAAAGGTTGAGGTCGAAGTGGCCCAGACGCATCGAAAGATTATGGCATCGGGCGTTTGACCTGTTGATGGCATCAACAGATTGGTTCGAAAACATTTGATTTGCAGGAGGCATGAAGCCTCCTACATTTGCGCCAGATCAAAAAACAAGGCCAGAAGAGACATGCACAAACACACGTTCCCAGACGCCACGTCCCCGCGCCGTTGACGTGACCGCGCCGACTTGGAGTCGGCGCCGCTCAGCACCCATTCGCCATTTCGACCGTTCAGGCCCGTGCCTGTTCAGGCGGAGCTTTGCCCGTTTTCGCAGAGGGCGCCCCCCGAGCGCCCATTTTCATCAGCCCACTGGAGACAACCACGTGAACACGATCCCCACCGCTCGCGGCACCGTCCGCACCACACGCACCCGGCCCCGCCCGGTTCTGAGCCGCGTGGCCCTGGCCGCGCTGCTCAGCCTGGGCGCTTCCACGGCGCAGGCCTTTGAAGTCGACACCGGCAACCCGGACCTCAAGGTCCTGTGGGACACCTCGGTGAAGTACAGCACCGGCTTCCGGTTGAAGAACCCGTCGCCGGCGATCGTGGAGGGGGCGAACTACGACCCCGCCTCCGCAGGCTACTTCCCCAACACCGACGATGGCAGCCGCAACTTCAAGCGAGGCCTGGTGTCCAGCCGGCTGGACCTGCTGAGCGAGCTGGACGTCGCCTACCAGAACGTGGGCTTTCGGGTCTCCGCGGCGGGTTGGTACGACTCGGTCTATCAGTCCCGCAACGACAACAACTCGCCCGCCACCGCCAACCAGATCTCGGTGGGCAGCAACCAGTTCACCGACGCGACGCGCCAGCTGCATGGCGGAGATGCCGAAGTGCTGGATGCCTTTGTCTTCGGCAAATTCAAGCTGGGCAACATGCCGGTTCTGGGTCGCCTGGGCAAACACACCCTGGTGTACGGCGAGAGTCTGATGTTGGGCGCCAACGGCATCGCTGCGGCTCAGGCCTCAATCGATGTCGTGAAGGCGGCCACGGTGCCGAACGCCCAGTTCAAGGAATTCATGATGCCGATCAACCAGCTGTCGGGCCAGGTGCAGGTCACGCCCGGTGTGATGCTGGGGGGCTACTACATGCTCGACTCCATGAGCGACCGCTTGCCCGGATCGGGCAGCTACTACTCGTTCATGGATGCGCTGGCCACGGGCGGTGAACGTCTGATCGTGGGCTCATCGCCGGCTGGCAACGTCAGCTTTCACCGCGAGGCCGACCTCAAGGCCAAGAAGAGCGGCCAGTTCGGTACCCAGCTGCGCTTCAGTCACGCAGACGTGGACTACGGGCTGTACGCGGTCCAGTGGAACGACCATGGGCCATCGGGGCTGTACCTGCATCCTTCAGCGGGTGCACCGTCGGTGAGCGCCAGTGGTGTTCAGGTCGGGACCTACCAATGGGTGTTCCACGAAGGCATCCGTGCGCTGGGCGGGAGCTTCAGCACCACGGTGGGCAATGTCAACGTCGCCGGTGAGGCCTCCTTCCGCAGCAACACGCCGCTGGACAGCGACGCGCAGGTGGACCTGGCCGGCGCGAACAACAACAGCAATCCCCTGTACGCGGTGGGCAAATCGGCTCACGCCCAGGTGAACTGGATCGCCAGCCTCGGCCCCAGCTTCCTGGCACGCGAGGCCGATTTCGTGGGCGAACTCGGCTGGAACCGGCTGCTGTCTGTGACCAAGAACCGCTCCGCGATGAACCCCAATGCCACCCGCGATGCCACCAACATCCGCGTCATCTTTGAGCCCAAGTACCGGCAGGTGATGCCCGGCGTGGATCTGAGCGTGCCGGTGGGTGTGGGCTACGGCCTGTCGGGCAACTCGTCGGTGGTGGGCGCCTTTCTGGGCGAGGGCATCGGTGACGTCAGTGTCGGCCTGAACGGCTCGTACCTGGATGTCTGGCGCTTTGGCCTGAACCTGACCCACTACTTTGGCAAGGCCGGCGCCTTCATCGAGGCCGGGCACCGCTCGTTCAAGCAGAACTACGCCGATCGAACCTATCTGTCGTTCAACGTCCGCCGCACCTTCTGATCTTTCGGAGACCCACCATCATGTTCAAGAAAAAACTCATTCCCCTGGCCGCGCTGGCCGTGGCCGTGGCCGCAGCGCCTGCCGCTTGGGCCGCCGTCACCGCCGAGGAGGCCGCCAAGCTGAAAACCGAGCTGACGCCACTGGGCGCCGAGAAGGCCGGCAACAAGGACGGCAGCATTCCCGCGTGGAGCGGTGGCTACACCACGCCGATCCCGGGCTTCAAGAACGGCGGCAAACGCGCCGACCCGTTTGCCGCCGACAAGCCGCTGTACCAGGTGACCGCCAAGAACCTGGATCAGCACGCCGACAAGCTGAGCGATGGCGTCAAGGCCATGCTCAAAAAGTACCCCGACAGCTTCCGCGTCGACGTGTACCCGACCCGCCGCACCGCCGCCGCGCCGCAGTGGGTCTACGACAACACGGCCAGGAACGCGGTGAAGGCAGAGCTCAAGGACATGGTGCCGGCGAACGCCTACGGTGGCATTCCGTTCCCCATTCCCAAGAGCGGCGCCGAAGCGATGTGGAACCACGTCCTGCGCTGGCGCGGCGAGGCCTGGCATGTGGCCATCAAGGGCGTGCAGACCACCTCGGACGGCAAGCACGTGACCACCGGTATCTCCTCGGGCGACTTCCAGATGCCCTACTACTTCAAGGACGGCAGTGCGGACAAGTTTGATGGCCAGCACTGGTCGATCCGCATCCAGACCACCGGCCCGGCGCTGCGTGCCGGCGAAGGCGTCGTGGGTCGCCAGCATTTCAACGGCGACAAGACCCAGGTCTGGGTGTACGTCACAGGCCAGCGCCGCGTGCGCAAGGTGCCGAATGCCTGCTGCGACACCCCCACCCCCAACAGCTCTGGCGTGGCCACGTTCGACCAGACTGACGTGTTCGACGGTCGTCTCGACCGCTTCGACTGGAAGATCGTTGGCAAGAAGGAAATGCTGATCCCGTACAACGGCAACAAGTTGCTGACCGTGCCCGAGGACAAGGCCTTGCTGGCGCACCACCTGAACCCCGACGCGACGCGCTGGGAACTGCACCGGGTGTGGGTGATCGAGGCCACCGTGGCCGCCGGCAAGCGCCACGTGTCGCCCAAGCGCCGCTACTACCTCGACGAAGACACCTGGATCGCGACCCTCGCCGACCACTGGGACGCCAACGGCCAGCTCTGGCAGATGGGTTTCTCCAACCCGGTGGTGATGCCCGACCTGCCTGGCACCACGTCGCCGCAGCAGTTTGGTTTCTACGACCTGATCTCGGGTGCCTGGTACCACGACAGCGCCCTCAACGACGCCGCCGAGCAGTACAAGATCATGCCGCGCTACCCCGACACGACCTTCACCCCCGAAGCGCTCGCCGGTGACTCGATCCGCTGAGTGTTGAACATGCACACGTCAACGTTGTGGTCCGCCGCGCTAAGGCGAGGGAAGCGTGTGGGTGTGGCCGGTGCTGCGCTGGTGGTGGCCTGCCTCGGTGGCGCGGTGGCCAGCACCGCGCGGGCGCCGCTGCCCGCGCCGCTGGACCGGCCCGCCATCGCACTGACCGCGCCCGCTCGCGCCGCCTTGTTGGGCCTGGCGTCGGCCGGTTCGAGGGTTGTGGCCGTGGGCGAGCGCGGCACGGTCTTGCTGTCCGACGACGCCGGGGCCACCTGGCGGCAGGCGCAGAGTGTGCCGGTGAGCGCCACGCTGGTGGCGGTGCAGTTCGTCACCCCGCGCACGGGCTGGGCCGTGGGCCACTACGGTGTGGTGCTGCGCAGCGATGACGGTGGTGAACACTGGACCCGCCAGCTCGACGGCCACGGTGCCGCAGCGCTGATGCTGCAGGAGGCCCAGGCCAGCGGCGACGCCAAGGCCTTGGTCGAAGCGCAGCGGGCGGTGCAGGAAGGCGCGGACAAGCCGCTGCTGGCGCTGCACTTCCGCAACGAGCGCGAAGGCTGGGTGGTGGGCGCGTTCAACCTCGCGCTGACCACCCGCGACGGCGGCCAGTCCTGGCAATCGGTCAGCACCCGCTTGCCCAATCCCAAGGCCGCCCACCTGTACGGGTTCGACCAGGCGCAAGACGATGTGCTGATCGCGGGTGAGCAGGGCCTGCTCATGCATTCGAGCGATGGCGGCCTGAACTTCCAGCCCGTCGCCACCCCCTATGCCGGCAGCTTCTTTGGCGTCACGCGCGAGGCCGATGGCGCCTGGCTGGTCGCCGGCCTGCGCGGGAATGTCTGGCGCAGTGCCGACCAGGGCAAGACCTGGACCGCGTTGACCGGTCAGGCGCCCGTGAGCATCACCGGTGTGTTGCGGGACCCCCAAGGCCAGGTCTGGCTGGCCAACCAGGCCGGGCAGTTGCTGCAGCCCCGTCCCGGCGCTGACGCGCTGGGCCTGGTCGGCACCACCGCGGCGCAGCAGCCGGCCAGCCTCCTGCGGCTGGCCGACGGCAGCCTGCTGATGGCTGGCTGGAATGGCATCACCCGCGTCCCCCACGATCCGGCCACGACGGCCCGCTGAGACCATGACCCCCTCGACCCCAATCCTTTCCAGCGAGCAGGTCAGCAGCTTTGACCGGCTTTCCGGCTCGCTCGTGGAGCGCGCGCTGTTCAACCACCGGATCGTGGTGTTGCTGATCTGCGCGCTGATCACGGCCTTGCTGGGCTTCCAGGCCACCCGCCTGACGCTCAATGCGAACTACGAAAAGACCATTCCCCAAAGCCAGCCCTACATCCTGAACTGGCTGGCCCACCAGTCGGACCTGAAGGGCCTGGGCAACGCGGTGCGCATCGCCGTCGTCAACCCCCGGGGAGACATCTACGACGCGGCCCACCTGGAGACGCTGCGCGCCCTGAGCGACCAGGTGTTTCTCATCCCGGGGGTGGACCGTGCCGCGATGAAATCGCTCTGGACACCCAGCATGCGCTGGACCGGCGTGACGGAGGAGGGGCTGGAGGGCGGCCCCGTGATCCCCGATGGTTACGACGGATCCCCCGACAGCCTGCAGGCGCTGCGCACCAACGTGCAGCGCTCGGGCGAGATCGGTCAGATCGTGGCGCTGGACGGACAGTCCAGCGTGATCCACATGCCGCTGCTCGCCCGCACCGCAGACGGACAGGCGCTCGACTACGTGGCCCTGTCGGAGCGGCTGGAGACGTTGCGCACCGAATTCGAGGCCCGGGGTGTGCGCCTGCACATCACCGGTTTCGCCAAGATCGTGGGCGACCTGATCGCGGGCCTGCAACAGGTGCTGGTGTTTTTTGCCCTGGCCGTGGCCATTGCCGCCGCCATGGTCTATGGGTACACGCGCTGCGTGCGCTCCACCGCGCTGGTGGTGCTGAGCTCGCTGATCGCCGTGGTCTGGCAGATGGGCCTGTTGCCCACGCTCGGCTATTCGCTGGACCCGTACTCGATGCTGGTGCCCTTCCTGGTGTTCGCCATCGGCATGAGCCACGGTGCGCAAAAGATGAACGGCATCATGCAGGACATCGGTCGTGGCGTGCCGAAGTGGATCGCCGCCCGCTACACCTTCCGGCGCCTGTTCCTGGCGGGCTTGACCGCGCTGGTGGCCGACGCCGTGGGGTTTGCCGTGCTGCTGACCATCGACATCCAGGTGATCCGGGAGCTGGCGGTGGCGGCCAGCATCGGCGTGGGCGTGCTGATCTTCACCAACCTCATCGTGCTGCCCATCCTGTTGAGCTACACCGGCGTGAGTCCGGCGGCGGCCGCGCGCAGCGTTCGCAGCGAGCAGGCCTTTGCGCAGGCCGACGGGCACGAGCGCAGCGGGCTGTGGGCCACGCTGGAGCGCTTCACCGAGCGGCGCTGGGCGCTGCCGACCGTGCTGATCAGCCTGCTGCTGGCCGGTGTGGGTTACGCCACCAGCCGCCACCTCGCCATCGGCGACCTGGATCCGGGGGCGCCGGAGCTGCGGGCCGATTCCCGCTACAACCGCGACGTGGCCTTCGTCAACGCCCACTACGGCGCCAGCAGCGATGTGTTTGCCGTGATGGTGAAGACGCCCGAAGGCGCGTGCGCCGACTACGACACCCTGATGCGTGTCGATGCCCTGGAGTGGCAGCTCCAGCAACTGCCCGGCGTGGAGTCCACCCAGTCCCTGGCGCGGCTCAACCGCCTGGTGCTGACCGGGCTCAACGAGGGGCAGCCCAAGTGGCTGGAGTTGATCTCCAACCAGGCGATGCTGAACATGGTCACCGGCACCGCACCCCGGGGCCTCTACAACGAAACCTGCAGCCTGCTCACGGTCAGTGCGTTCCTGAAGGACCACAAGGCCGCCACGCTCAACGGGCTGATCGCCAGCGTCGAAGACTTTGCCGCCCACAACGACAGCCCCAAGGCCCGCTTCCTGCTCGCGGCGGGCAGCGCGGGCATCGAGGCCGCCACCAACACCGTGGTCCGGGAGGCCTGGCACACCATGCTGCTGCTGGTCTATGCCGCAGTGGTGGCGCTGGCCTTCATCACCTTCCGCTCCTGGCGCGCCGTGGTCGTCGCGGTCTTGCCCCTGATGCTGACCTCGGTGCTGGCCGAAGCCTTGATGGTGGCCCTGGGCATGGGCGTCAAGGTCGCCACGCTGCCGGTCATTGCGCTGGGCGTGGGCATTGGTGTGGACTACGCGCTGTACATCCTGAGCGTCATGATGGGTGAGCTGCGCAAGGGCGCGACCCTGTCCGAGTCGTACCGGGTGGCCTTGCATTTCACGGGGCGCGTGGTGATGCTGACCGGCCTGACCCTGTCCGTGGGTGTGGTCACCTGGGTGTTTTCGCCGATCAAGTTCCAGGCCGACATGGGACTGTTGCTGGCGTTCATGTTCCTGTGGAACATGCTGGGTGCGCTGGTGCTGCTGCCGGCCTTGTCGCACTGGCTGCTCCGGCCGCTGGTGCACGCCAGCGCCCGCGCGCCCGGCACCCCGTCGCAGGCCGTGGTCACCGCCACCGCCCACTCCACTGCGATCCCAGCCTGATCGATCCCATTGTCATCGCCATTGCCATGACCGAATCACTGACCTGCGCCATCGGCCGCCTTCGACCCCACCACTTCGGCATCAGCGTCCCCGACCTGGACGCCGCCTTGTCCTGGTACGAGCGCATGTTGGGCTTCTCCGTCGAACAACGCTTGTTCATCGACAAGATCCCGGCCCACATCGCCTTCGTGAAACGGGGCGATTTCCGGATCGAGATCTTCCAGGTGGAGGGCGCTGCGGCGCTGCCACCGGACCGCCGCGTGCCCAACCTCGACCTCAAGACCCACGGCAACAAGCACATGTGTTTTGAGGTGCCCGATGTGCCGGCCGCCATGGCCGCCTTGCGTGCGGCGGGAGCCGACATTGCCTTCGAGGTGACCATCGACGGCAACCCCACGGCCTTCGTGCGCGACTGCGCGGGCAACCTGCTGGAGTTCCTGCAGCCTTTCGAGTCGCGTCGCACGCATCAGGGTTGACCCTGGTATGAGCCACTGCGATGCCGTCCATCCAGAGAATCGATTTCCGCAGACAGCGCCGCCTACCTAGCATCGCACCCGAATCCACCCAGCCGAGGGTTTGCCGCTGGCGCCCTCGAATCCTTCCACCCACTTTGTAGCCCTGAAGAATCATGTCCATCCAGATCATCAAACAAGGCAAACCGGCCGCCATCAAGGCCGATATGAATGCGCAGGTGCGAGCCACCGTCGAAGGCATCCTGACCGACATCGAAGCCCGTGGCGACGCGGCCGTGCGCGAGTACAGCGCCCAGTTCGACAAGTGGTCGCCCGCCACCTTCCGCCTGACCCAGGCGCAGATCGACAGCTGCATCGCCCGCGTGCCGGCCAAGGCGCTGGA
Organism: Hydrogenophaga sp. L76; assembly: GCF_057654755.1. Classification (NCBI taxonomy): domain Bacteria; kingdom Pseudomonadati; phylum Pseudomonadota; class Betaproteobacteria; order Burkholderiales; family Comamonadaceae; genus Hydrogenophaga; species Hydrogenophaga sp. L76. The sequence goes on along the minus strand of NZ_CM172807.1, from coordinate 2,323,073 downwards.
CGACATCCGGTTCGCGCAGGCACAGATCCGCCGCTTCGCCACCATCCAGCGCGAGTCGATGAAAGACGTGGAGGTGGAGACCCTGCCCGGCGTGGTGCTCGGTCACCGCAACATCCCGATGAACTCGGTCGGTTGCTACATCCCCGGCGGCAAGTACCCGTTGATCGCCAGCGCCCACATGAGCGTGCTGACGGCGAAGGTGGCCGGGGTGAAGCGCGTGATCGCCTGCGCGCCGCCGTTCGAAGGCCAGCCCTGCCCCGAGATCGTGGCCGCCATGCACCTGGCCGGGGCCGATGAGATCTATTGCCTGGGCGGTGTGCAGGCGGTGGCGGCGATGGCCATCGGCACCGAAAGCATCGCGGCGGTGGACATGATCGTCGGGCCGGGCAACGCTTACGTGGCCGAAGCCAAGCGCCAGCTGTTTGGCCGCGTCGGCATCGACCTGTTCGCCGGTCCCACCGAAACCATGGTGATCTGTGACGACACGGTGGACGCCGAGCTGGTGGCGGTGGACCTGCTGGGCCAGGCCGAGCACGGCCCCACCAGCCCGGCCTACTGCATCACGACCAGCCAGAAGATCGCCGCCGAACTGCCGGGCGCCATCGAGACCGTGCTGGCCCGCCTGGACACCGCGCCCATCGCCAGCGTGTCGTGGCGCGACTACGGCGAGATCATCCTGTGTGACACCGACGAGGAGGCGCTGGCCGAGGCCGAGCGCCTGTGCTCCGAACACGTGCAGGTGATGACCCGGGACCCCGACTGGTACCTGCAGCGCATGACGCGCTACGGCGCGCTGTTCCTGGGCCACCGCACCAACGTTAGCTATGGCGACAAGGTCATCGGCACCAACCACACGCTGCCGACGCAGGGCGCCGGCCGCTACACCGGCGGGCTGTGGGTGGGCAAGTTCATCAAGACCCACACCTACCAGCGCGTGCTGAGCGACGAGGCCTCGGTGATGGTGGGCGAGTACTGCTCGCGCCTGTGCGGCTACGAACACATGAGCGGCCACAAGGAGCAGGCCGACATCCGTGTGCGCCGTTTCAAGACGGCCGCGGCGGCCTGAGCGGAGACAGCAGCATGACGATGCTTGACGGCCGCGTGGCGGTGGTGACGGGCGGTGCTGGCGGCATTGGTGAGGCCATCTGCCTGGGGCTGGCCCGCGCCGGTTGCGCCGTGGTGCTGGGCTACAACAGCTCCGAAGGCCCGGCGCAGGCCCTGGCGGCGCAGCTGCCCGTCGCCACGCTGCCGCACCAGGCGCTGAAGGCGCCGGTGACCGACAGCGCCGCCCTGGCCGAGCTGGCCGATCAGGTGCAGCGCCGCTATGGCCGTTGCGACATCCTGGTCAACTGTGCCGGCACGACGCGTTTCGTGCCGCACGCCGATCTCGATGCCCTGGACGACGCGCTGATCGACCAGATTCTCAGCACCAACGTGCGTGGGCCGTTCGCCGCCATACGGGCGCTGCGTCCCTTGCTGGCCGCGCCCCGCGCCGACGGCAGCACCGGCCTGGTGGTCAACATCTCGTCCATCGCGGCGGTCACCGCCATGGGCAGCAACGTCATGTACTGCGCGTCCAAGGCGGCGGTGGACAACATGACGAAATCGCTGGCGCGCGCGCTCGCGCCGCAGGTCCGGGTGTTGTCGGTCTCGCCGGGTCTGGCGGACACCGAGTTCGTCAAGTCGATGGACCCGGGCTGGCGCGACGAGCAGGCCAGCCGGACCCCGCTGCAGCGCCTCGCGCAGCCCGAAGAGGTCGCCGCCGCCGTGGTGGCCGCCGCCACCCACCTCACCTTCACCACCGGCGCCGTGATCCCGGTCGATGGCGGCCGGCCATTGGCATGAACACCACCAGAAAGACACCATGAAACTCGCCACCCTCAAAAACGGCCGCCGCGACGGCCGCCTCGTGATCGTTTCGCGCGACCTGCAGCGCGCCGTGGATGCCGCCGCCGTGGCGCCCACCCTGCAACACGCCATCGAGCACTGGAGCCAGGTCGAGCCCGGTCTGCAGGCCTTGTACGCGCAGCTCAACGCGGGTCAGGCCGCGGGCGCCTTCGACTTCGATCCGACCCAGGCCATGTCCCCGCTGCCGCGCACCCACCAGTTCGTCGATGCCTCGGCTTTTCTGAACCACGGCAACATCATGGAAGAGGCGTACCAGCTGTCGGTGAAGAAGACGCCGGGCATCCCGGTGCTGGTGCAGCGCCAGAGCGACGAGTTCTGGGGCCCGTGCGACGACTACCCGCTGCACAGCGAGGCCGACAACGGCGACTTCGAGGGTGAGTTCGCGGTGATCGTCGACGACACACCGATGGCCAGCAGCCCCGAGGTCTGCGCCAGCAAGATCCGCCTGGTGATGATCCTCAACGACGTCAGCATGCGCGCGCACCTGTTCCGCGAGCTGCAGATGGGCTTCGGCTTCATCAACGCCAAGCCGGCCGCCGTGTTCGGCCCGGTGGCGGTCACGCCCGACGAGCTGGGCGAGGCCTGGGGCGCCGATGGCCGCATCCACCTGGACATGCACGTCAGCCGCAACGGCGAGTGGTTCGGCCACCCCAACGGCCGCGAGATGGACTGGAGCTTTGGCGAGCTGCTGGCCCGCCTGGGCCTGAACCGCAACCTGCGCGCCGGCACCATCCTGGGCACCGGCACGGTCAGCAACCGGGCCGCGCGCACCGTGGGCTCGGCCTGCCTGGCCGAGAAGCGCGCGCTGGAGAAAATCAGCACCGGCGACTCCACCACGCCGTTCCTGCGGTGGGGCGACCGCTTGCGCTTCGAAGCGAAAGACGCGCAAGGGCAATCCATCTTCGGCGCGGTGGACCACCGCTTCGTTCCTTTCAAGGCAGAGCAATAAATGACACACGACATCGTGGCGATGGGCGCAGGCCACAACGGCCTGGTGGCCGCGGCCTACCTGGCCAAGGCCGGCAAGAAGGTGCTGGTGCTCGAGCGCAAGCCCTATCCGGGTGGCGGCGTCTCCACCCAGCAGCTCAACACCCCCGGCTACTGGCACGACGAGCACAGCAGCGTGCACATCATGATCCAGGGCAACCCCATGCTGCGCCAGGACGAGCTCGGTCTGCTGAGCCAGCACGGCCTGAAGTACCACTACTCGCCGGTGCCGCACGCGACCATCTTCCCCGACCAGTCGGTGCTCTACACCTACAAAGACATCGACAAGACCTGCGCGTGTTTCGCCCAGGTCTCGCCGAAAGACGCCGAGACCTACCGCAATTTCGTGAAGATGAGCCAGGGCGTGCTGCAGATGTTCATGCCCGGCCTCTACGCGCCACCGCCGCCGCTGGGCGAGCTGGTGGCCATGCTGGACCGCAGCGATGAAGGCCGGCTGATGCTGGACTACATGAACCGCGACTGCCTGGACCTGGTCAACCAGCTCTACGAGAGCGACAAGATCAAGATCCACCTGCTGCGGCTGGTGAGCGAGAACCTGCAGGCCCCCAACGAACTGGGCACCGGCATGGGCGTGCTGCTGATGCCCGGCATCATCCACACCTACGGCGTGAGCCAACCCATTGGCGGCAGCGGCAAGCTCACCGAGTCGCTGGTGCGCTGCATCGAATCGCACGGGGGCGAGGTGCGCTGCAACGCCGAGGTGGCACAGATCCTCACCTCGGGCGGCCGCGCGACCGGTGTTCGCCTGAGCGACGGCGAGCAGATCATGGCCCGCGACGCCGTGATCGGCGCCATCCACCCGCACGTGATCCGCAAGTTCGTTGAAGGCGTGCCCGAGCCGGTGATGCAACGCGCCGAGCGCGCCACGCTGGCGCCGTTCTCCATCATGGTCAGCCACTACGACCTGAAGGAAAACTGCCAGTTTCACGCGGGCGAAGACGTGGGCCTGGCCACCATGCTGGAGTTCATGGCCACCGACAAGCTCGACGAGATGCTGGAAGACTTCGACGGTCTGAAGCGGGGCCAGATCACCGAGCGCCGCCTGTGCGCGGGTGGCGACGAGAGCATTGGCGACAAGACCCGCGTGCCGGCCGGCGCCGGCATGTTCCACGGCATCACCTTCGCGCCCTACAGCGTGAAGGACAAGCGATGGTCGGGAAAGCACTGGGACGAGTTCAAGGAAGAGATCGGTGACCTGTCGCTTGCGCACTACCGCCGGTTCGTCAGCAACCTCACCAGCGACAACATCATCGCCCGCAGCATCGTCAGCCCGGTGGACCTGGAGCGCTCCAGCCCCAACAGCATGATGCGCGGCGACCTGCACGGCGTGGCGCCGTACTTCTACCAGAGCGCCGGGCACCGGCCCACGCCCGACCTGGGGCAGTTCACCGTGCCCGGTGTGGAGCGCCTGTACCTGGCTGGGCCGTTCCAGCATCCGGGCGGCGGCGTCTACGGCGCCGGCCGCGCGACGGCCATCAGGATGTTCGAGCAACTGGGCATGGACTTCGGCGCCGTGACTGGCGGCAGCCGTCAAGACACGGGCGTGCCGGCCACGCTCGCTGCGGCGAAGAAACAGGGCATGGTCCTGCGCGGCGCGGCCGACGAAGAGCTGATGCACGTCGAGTCGATGGACCGCGTCGGCGATGAACTGGTCATCAAGGGCAAGAGCTTCGGCACCATGCCGATGGAAGCGCGGCTGGACGCGTCGTCGGCCCGCGCCGGTCTGAAGATGCTCGGCCTGTCCAAGCTGGCCTTCCTGGCGTCCCTGCCGTTCCGCAAGGGGGGTGGCGAATGACGCATGTCGTGGTCACCGGCTCCGAAGGGTTTGTCGGGCAGGTGCTGGTCCAGCGGCTGCTGAGCGACGGCATCGGCGGGCGCCCCGTCACCCGCCTGAGCCTCATGGACGTGGGTTTCGCGACCCCCCCCACCGATGACCGCGTGCGCCAGATCGAAGGCAGCATCGCCGACCCGGCGGTGCGCGCCCGAGCCTATGACGGCGCGGTGCACGCCGTGTTCCACCTGGCCAGCGTGCCCGGTGGTGCGGCCGAGAAGAACTACGAGCTGGGCCGGTCGATCAACCTCGACGCCACGCTGGGCCTGCTGGAGGACTTGAGGACGCAGGCCCAGCCGCCCCGTTTCGTCTTCGCCAGCACCATCGCCGTCTACGGCGAACACCTGCCGGCCGAAGTCAACGAGCAGACCCTGCCCAACCCGGGCCTGAGTTACGGCGCCCACAAGCTGGCCGGCGAGTACCTGGTGGCCGACGCCACGCGCAAGGGCTGGGTGCAGGGCTGCTCGCTGCGCCTGCCCGGCGTGGTGGCGCGGCCGGGCGACGGTGCCGGGATGATGAGCGCCTTCATGAGCCAGTTGTTCTGGAAGCTGGCGGAGGGCGAGCCCCTCACCGTGCCTGTCAGTGCCGAGGGCGTGGCCTGGTGGATCTCGGTCGGCGCCTGTGTGGACAACCTGCTGCACGCGGCCACCGTGGACCCCGCACGGCTCAACCCCCGCCGCAGCTACCAGATGCCGGTGCTGCGCCTGACCGTGGGCGAGCTGGTGAGCGCGCTGGCCCAGCGCTTCGGCGCCGACCGTGAGGCCCTGGTCACGTACCAGCCCGATCCCTTCATCGAAAAGCTGTTCGCCGCCTACCCGCCGCTGGCCACACCGCAGGCCGAGGCCCTGGGCCTGGCGAACGACGGCGACATCCAGACCCTGATCACCCGCGCCATGGCCGATTGAGCCGCCGCGCACACAAGGAGAAATAACATGAACATCCTCGGACTCGACACCCTGGTCTTTGGCGTTGACGACATGGCGGGTTCGCGCCAATTCCTGCTCGACTACGGCCTGGACGAAGTCAGCTTCGACCCCGCCGTGGGCGGCGTGTTCGCGGCGCTGGACGGCACGTCCATCACCATCCGCCACTCGAACGACCCCAGCCTGCCGCCCCTGCCGCCGGGCGCCCATTCGCCCTGCCTGCGCGAGACCATTTACGGTGTGGACAACGCCGACACGCTGGCTGCGCTGAAGGCCGATCTGAGCCAGGACCGGCCGGTGGCGCAGGGCGCCGACGGCGTGCTGCGCACCATGGACGACGGCGGCTTTGCCATTGGCTTCCAGACCACCGTGCGCCGCCCCTACAGGGCGCGCTTCCTGGGCTTCAACGTGCCCGGCCAGCCGCCCGGCCGCGCGCCCAACGACTGCGCCGCCAACCCGGACGAGGTCATCAAGCCACGCTCCCTGAGCCATGTCGTCTACTTCGTGCCCGACGTGGCCAAGGCCGAGGCCTTCTACGCCCGTCTGGGTTTCGTGGTGACCGACCGCTTCAACCAGCTCGGTCCCTTCATGCGCCCGGCCGGCACGCAGGACCACCACACCCTGTTCATGATCGAGCGCCAGAACGAGCACATGGTCGGCTGCAACCACTTCACCTTCCACCTGGGGTCGTGTGCCGAGGTGCTGCAGCACGGCTGGAACTTCGTCAACAAGGGCTACAAGAGCTTCTGGGGCCCGGGCCGCCACATCCTGGGCAGCAACCACTTCTGGTACTTCAACAGCCCCTTCGGCGCCGTGATGGAGATCGACGCCGACATGGACCTGCACGACGAGCACTGGGTGCCGCGCAGCTGCGACCCGGGCAAGGACAACTCCCAGATCTTCCTGTTCGGCGCCCAGCCCAAGTGGGCGCCGGGAGAGTGATGCCCCCGATGGCCGAACAACGCCTCTGCGCGCTGGCCGACATCCCGGACGGCGGTTCACGCGGCCTGTTGCGTGAGGGGCTTGACGACCGGCTGTGTGTGGTGCGCCAGGGCGACGAGGTCTTCGTCTGGCTCAACGACTGCCCCCACGAGCACCGGCCCATGGAGTACCGGCAGGACCAGTTCCTCTCGGGCGACGGCGGCCACATCGTCTGCTACGCGCACTCGGCGCACTTCGACATTCGCAGCGGCCGCTGCTTTGCGGGTCCCTGCCTCGGCGAACACCTGGTGAAGGTGCCGGCACGCCTGCGCGACGGCGCGGTGTGGGTGCCCGCCGAGTTGCCCACCCTTTTTGACTGAAAGCCTGAATTCCCATGTTCCAGTATTTCCCCAGCAACTATGTGTGGAGCCTGTCCACGATGATTGCGCTGACCCACGGCGGCAACATCGGCGAGGTGGACGCGATGTGCGCGCCCATCCTGGAAGCGGCCCGCGCCGGCGACGACCCCGGCACCCTGGCGTTCTATGAAGCCTGGAAGCGCGGCGGCGACCAGTTGATCGCACTGGCCGAAGCCGACCTGCTGCGCGGGCACAAGCTCTCGGCCGGTGAAAAGTTCGGCCGTGCCGCGCTGTACCACGGCATCGCCGAGCGCATGCAGGCGCATGGCTTTGAGGCCCGGCTGGCGATGTACCAGCGCTCGCTGGCGCTGTTTGCGCTGGCGCGTGAGCATGGCCGCGAGAACTGCGAGCGCGTGGAGATTCCTTATGAGGGCACCCACCTCGCCGGCCTGCTGGTGCGCGCCGAGGGCGTGAGCGGCCCGGCGCCCACCGTGGTCGTGATGAACGGCCTGGACTCCACCAAGGAGATGCTGGCCAAGAGCGTGATGGGCACGATGTTCGCCCGCCGCGGCCTGTCGGCCCTGTTCATCGACCAGCCCGGCACCGGCGAAGCGCTGCGCCTGCACAAGCTGCCGGCGGTGCACAACACGGAAGTCTGGGCCTCGAAGGTGGTCGATTGGCTGGTGCAGCACCCCGAGGTGGCCCCGCAGCGCATCGGCGCCCTGGGCGTGTCGCTGGGCGGCTACTACTGCCCGCGCGCCGTGGCCTTCGAGCCGCGCTTTGCCTGCGGTGCCGTCTGGGGCGCCAACCACGACTGGCGCGAGGTGCAGCAGGCGCGCCTGCGCCGCGAGGGCGAGAACCCGGTGCCGCACTACTGGAAGCACGTGCAATGGGTGTTCGGCGCCAAGGACATGGACGACTTCCTGGTCAAGGCAGAACACATGCACCTGAACGGCGTGATGGACCGCATCACCGTGCCCTTCCTGATCACGCACGGCGAGAACGACCGCCAGATCCCGCTGAAGTATGCACACCAGAGCTACGAACAACTGGTGAACTGTCCCAGGAAGGACCTGTTCATCTTCGACCAGACCACCGGCGGCGTGGAGCACAGCTCGCTGGACAACCCCCACAACGCCGGCAACCAGATCGCCGACTGGCTGGCCGAGCAACTCGGCGGCCGCACGGTGTGACCCATCTATCGATCATTTCAGGAGGACAGAACATGGCACTCATTCAGAACGCACTCATCGTCGGCGGAGGCGTGGGCGGCATGTGCGCCGCCATCCAGCTGCGCAAACAGGGCGTTGCGGTCGACCTGGTCGAGATCAACCCCAACTGGGCGCCCGACGGCGCCGGCATCACCATCAGCGGCCCCACGCTGCGCGCGCTGCGCGAGGTCGGCGTCATCGACGAGGTGCTGCGCGAGGGCGGACACTGGAACGCGGTGGACATCTGTGGTCCTCAAGGGGACCTGCGGATGACCGTGCCGGTGGCTCCCGCCACCGGCGCCGAAGAGCTGCCCGGTGCCGGCGGCATCATGCGGCCGGTGCTGGCCGACATCCTGGGGAATGCCACCCTGCGAGCCGGCGCCCGGGTGCGGCTGGGGCTCAGCTTCCAGACCATGGTGCAGGACGACGAGGGGGTGGATGTCGTGTTCACCGACGGTTCGACCGGGCGCTATGACCTGGTGATCGGCGCGGACGGCGTCAACTCCGCCGTGCGCAAACTGGTCATGCCCGAGTTCCCAGGACCGCGGTTCAGCGGCCAGGGCTCGTGGCGCGCGGTGGTGCCGCGCCAGCGCGAGAACAGCACCATCTACATGGGCGCGACCACCAAGGCGGGCATGAACCCGATCAGCGCCACCGAGTGTTACCTGTTCGTGCTCGACAAACGCGCGGGCATGGACTTTATCGATCCCGCCGAATGGCCCGAGAAGCTGGCCGAGCTGCTGGAGGAATTCGGCGGCCAGGTGGGCGAGATCCGCGATGGCCTGCGCAACGGCCGCCTGAAGGATGCCAGGGTGCTCTACCGTCCGCTGGCCGGGCACATGATCCCGGGCCCCTGGCACAAGGGCCGCATCGTGCTGCTCGGCGACACGGTGCACGCCACCACGCCTCACCTGGCTTCGGGGGCCGGCATCGCCGTCGAAGGTGCCCTGGTGCTGGCCGAAGAACTGGGCCGCCGACACTATCTGGAAGGGGCGCTGCTGGCCTACGCCGGGCGACACTACGACCGCTCGCGCCTGGTCGTCACCGCCTCGGGCCGCATGGGTCAGATCGAGCAGGCCGGTGGTTCGCTGGAGGAGCACACGGCCATCATGCGCGACACCCAGACCCGTCTGCGTGCGCCGCTCTGAAACTGTTTTTTGGGAACTTGGAGAAGACACACATGGACATCCATTTCAACGGCCGCACGGCGGTGGTCACGGGCGCTGCGGGCGGCCTGGGTCGCGCCTTTGCGCTGAGACTGGCTGGCATGGGGCATCGCCTCGTCCTGACCGACCGCGAACCCTGCGACGCGCTGGCGCGGGAGATCGATGCGATGGGCGGGCAGGCCACGGCGATGAACTGCGATCTGTCGGACGCGGCCGACGTGCAGCGCTTTGCCGCCTCGGCGCTGGCGCTGACAGGCCGGGTCGATGTGCTGGTCAACAACGCCGCCTTCATGCCCATGGCACTGATACAGACAATCACTGCCGCGTTGTGGCGACAGATCATGACGGTCAATGTGGACGCGCCCTTCCTGCTCGCGCAGGCCTTCAGTGTCGGCATGGCCGAGCGTGGATGGGGCCGCATCGTCAACCTGGCCAGCAGCACGGTGTGGGGGCCGCCACCCGGCATGAGCGCCTATGCCTGCAGCAAGATGGGGGTGATCGGCTTGACCCGAGCGCTGGCCAGTGAACTGGGCGGGCAGGGCATCACCGTCAACGCGATCTCGCCCGGGCTGACCCGCCACCCCGGCAGCGCGGCCAACCTGCCGGAGCAGGCTTTCGAGGCCGTGAGGTCCCGGCAGTTCATCCCGCGGACGGAGGTGCCTGGCGATCTCACTGGGGCGCTGGCGTTCCTGGTGTCCGACGACGCTGCGTTCTACACCGGCCAGGTGATGAACGTGGACGGGGGCGGTTTCGGCTTCTGATCAGACGCCGATCTGGTCGAGCGCCGGCAGGGACTGGGCCTGGGCGATGATCTTCTCGCGCAGCCAATGGCTGCCGGGATCGAGGTCGCGGTAACGGTGCCATTGCAGCGTCTCGATCAGCCGGGGCGCCTCGAAATCCAGCCGAACCAGGCGCACCGGAAACTGCTGGGCGACCTGGATCGCCATCCGCGTGTGCAGCGTGGCCACGCGGATCGTCCCCTTGAGCAGCAGCGGCAGCAAGCCGAAGTTGTTGACCACCACCTCCACATGCGGGGGTGCGCCGTGTTCGCTGACGAACCAGGACTCGAAGTGGGGCCTGCCGTTGTTCTGCATCGTGATGTGGCGCAGGGCCTTGAACTGCGCCAGCGTGACACGGTCACCGACCGCCGTGTTGTCGCGGTCCACCACCGCGTGGTAGCTGTCTTCAAACAGATCGATGGACGCCTGGTTGGGGGTCGTGAAGCGCGCCGGGTTGATGACGAAATCGACCTCGCCGTTTTCCAGTTCGGTGGCGGCCATGTTGCTGGGCTGATGGAATTCCACGGTCACCCCGGGCGCCTCCTGGTGCACGTCGCGCAGCACGTCCAGCAGCAGCACCTGGGTCAGGTAGTCGGACGCGACGATGGAGAAGTGCCGGCGTGAGCTGGCCGGGTCGAACTCGGGCCGGATGGACAGCGTGGCGTCCAGTCGCAGCATCAGGTCGTTCACCTTTTCCACCAGCGTCTCGGCCAATGGCGTGAGTTCCATGCGCCGTCCGACCGGCGTGATCAGCGGGTCATCGAAGTACTCCCGCAGGCGGGCCAGCATGCCGCTCATGGCGGACTGTGTGACGTGCAGCTGTTCGCCTGCGCGCGTCACATTGCGTTCGGTGAGCAATGCGCGCAACGCGGTCAGCAGATTCAGATCGAGGCGTTGGTAGCGCATGGTGTCGCGGTGGTGGTGTGGCGGCAGTATAGAAATGTCTCGCGCGATTTCGGGGCCATCAAGGGTTTGCACTGATATGTGGGTTCCTGATGCGCTGCATCGCGAGATACGATTTCCGCGCCCGAGAACGGATGCATACCATGCGTGCACTTTCACCAAGGCAATCGCATGAGCATGACAAAGAATCCTCTGAAGGGCTGGCAGGTTGATCGATCCGACATCCGCACAAGGGGTGTCGATCTTCAGCGCCCCGAGTGCATCCTGGCCGAGCGCGATGGCACGCTCTGGACCGCCGACGCGCGTGGCGTCATGAAGCTGAACAACGACGGCAGCCAGGCGCTGATTCGTCAGCAGGGCGTGGCCGACCGCGACCTGAACGCCGCCGCGATGCTCATGGGCGGCAGCCTGCCCAACGGCATCGCGTTTGACCGGGACGGCCACATCCTCATCGCCAACTTCGGCACCGATGCGATCGAGCTGATGACCCGCGACGGGCAGTCCAGAACCCTGCACGACCGCATCGACGGCGAGCCTTTGGGCAAGACCAACTTCGTGCTCACCGATTCCCGGGGGCGCATCTGGTTCACCGTGACCACGCGCCTGCAACCCTGGACCCGGTCGATCAACGAGAAGGCGCCGGACGGCTACGTCGGCCTGATCGACGAGAAGGGCATCCGGATCGTTGCCGACGGTTTCGTCGGGACCAACGAAATCCGCCTCGACGCCAAGGAGGAGTGGCTCTATGTGGTCGAGTCGAATGCCCGGCGCATCTCTCGCCTGCGGGTGGCGGCGGACGGCTCTTGCAGCGACCGCGAGGTGTTCGGTCCGTCCAACCTGGGTGGCATTCCCGACGGCTTTGCGTTCGACGCGTTCGGCAACCTCTGGATCACCCTGATCATGGCCGAGCGGCTGGTGGCGCTGACACCCGAGGGCGAGTTGCTCACGCTGCTGGACGACGGCAAGCCCGAGGTCGTTGCCGAGTTTGATCGCCACTTCTACGACGGGACCATGACGCCCGAGGTCATGGCCAGCTGCAAAGGTAGCCTGGCGCCGTGGATGGCCAGCCTGACCTTCGGCGGTCCCGACTTGCGCACGGTGTACCTGGGCAGCCTGCTGGGGACCAGCCTGCCGTACTTCCGGTCACCGGTGGCGGGGTTGCCGCTGTCGCACTGGCATACGCGTTAACGGATTGATCAACGTGACGCTGGAGATCGCTGCATTTGCAATCCGTCCGGGGCAACAGCCCGGCTTTGAAGCTGCGTTTGCCAAGGCACAGCGCTTGCTGGTGGGCATGAAGGGCTATCTCTCCCACGACCTGCAACGCTCGGTGGACAGCGACCAGAGTTACGTGCTGTTGATCGAGTGGCGAGCGATTGAAGACGCCACCCTGGGGTTTCGCAAGTCGAACGAGTACGAACGGTGGATGGCGCTGTTGCAAAGCTTCCTGGTGGAGACTCCGCTGATCCAGCACTTCCATGCCGTCCGCTAGCGCCCTTTCACCGAACCAGCGTTCATCAGAACGCGTATCCAGACCTACAACCAGGAGACATCCATGACCATTCAACATTCGTTGGCCTCTCAGAGGTCGCTGTCGGCGGAAATCCCTGCACAGCCTCGCCTGATTCAGGCTTTCATTCTGCTCGTGACGGCCAGCCTGACCGTGCTGGTGACGGCCATTCTGGGGCCCAGTCTGCCGGAAATGCAGGCTCACTTCAAAGATGTGCCCGGCGCGGACTACCTGGTCCCGCTCACCATGACCGCACCGATGCTGATGATGGCGGCGCTGAGCGTCTTTGTTGGTGAATTGGCTGACCGTTTCGGCCGCAAGCGCCTGCTGGTGAGCTCCACAGCGTTCTACGCGGTGGTCGGTGCTGCACCCATGTTGCTGGACTCGCTGCCGGCCATCATCGCCAGCCGCTTCGCGCTGGGCATCCTGGAGGCGGTGCTGATGACCGTCAGCACCACGATGATCGGCGACTACTACGAGGGTGCCAAACGCGAACGCATGATGTCGCTGCAAACCACCGTGGCGGCGACATCGGCCTTCTTGCTGAACAACGTGGGCGGCATGATCGCCGAACACGGCTGGCGGGCACCCTATGCCGTATTCACCATCAGCCTGCTCCTCGCACCCTTGATGGTCATCTATCTGTGGGAGCCCAAAAACCGGGCCAGCATGACGACAGAGCAGCTCCGGCTGGACACTGATTCCTTTCGGCCGGGCCAGTTGGCATTTGTCTGTCTGCTCGCGGTCATGCTGGGCATTGTTTTCCTGACGGTGCCGGTGCACTTCGGTTATCTCCACGGTGACATCGGCGTGCAGTCACCGTCGCAGATCGGAATGGCCTATGGCATCAACAGCCTGGGGGTGATCAGCGGCACCTTGCTGTTCGGCTGGGTGCTCGCGCAGAGATTCAAGGTGCCATTCCAGTTGGCGTTCGGTTGTCTGCTGGGAGGCCTGGGCTTCTTCATGATGCAGTCGGCCACGAGCTACGGCAGCCTGACCATGGCCGGATTTTTCAACGGTCTGGGCGCCGGTGTACTGCTGCCAACCATGGTGACCTGGAACATGCGCGATCTGCCGGTTTCGCGCCGCGGCATGGGCACTGGGGCCTTTCAGTCGTGCTTGTTCTTTGGCATGTTTGTCAATCCCATCCTGATCGTCTGGCTGGAAAAGCACCTGGGTGGTGCCCGCGCCCTGGCCATCGGCCTGGAGGGTCAGGTTCTCATGGGGCTGGGGTTGGTCGCGCTGGTGGTTGGTATCTTGAAGAAAGGCCGCTGATCTGACTGTCTGCCAACACGGAGAACGCCATGCAAGGCCAAGTTGATGTGGGTCACAGGGTCAAACCTGCCAAGCCCAGCAAACGGGGCGACCGACTCAACGGCAAAGTGGCGGTGGTCACCGGCATCGGCGCGGGCATCGGCCGAGGCATCGCGCTGATGTTTGCCCAGCAGGGCGCCTGTGTGATCGGCTGCGACATCGACGTGGCCAGCGCCGAGGCCACCGTGGCCGCGGCGGCGGCCGAGGGGCTGACCATCCACAGCCTGCACCCGCTGGATCTCACGCAGCCCGCGCTCATTCGCCAGCTCTTCGACCGTGTGATGGCGCTGCACGGTGGCCTGGACATTCTGGTCAATGCCGCAGCGTTTGGTGCGTTCGAGTGGCTGGAGCAGATGGACTACGAAAGCCAGTGGCGCAAGACCCTCACCGGTGAAGTGGACATCGTGTTCCTGGCGTGCCAGGCGGCATGGCCCCTTCTCAAACAACGCGGTGGTGGCTCGGTCATCAACTTCGCGTCGGCCAACGCCCGCATGGCGCTGCCGCTGTCACCGGCGCTGGCGCACTGTGCCGGCAAAGGGGCGGTGCTGGCCATGAGCCGCCAGCTGGCGATGGAAGGCGGGCCACACGGCATCCGCGTCAACACCATCTCGCCCGCGCTGGTCGAATCGGCGGCCACACGCCATCCGCTGGACAACGTACCGGGCTTCAAAGAGCAGGCGCTGGAGAAGTTCATGATCAGGCGTCTGGGCCAACCCGAAGACATCGGCTGGCTGGCGATCTACCTCGCCTCGGACGAGGCGTCCTGGGTGACTGCTGCCGACTTCAACATCGACGCTGGCGCTACCGCCTGGTGAGGCTCGCTGGGTTCACCGTCCCGGGCAAATGAGTCTTCAGGGTCGAGCGACATTCGGGTCGCTTATTCTCGTGGGCCCGTCCAGCCTGCAAAGCACCGTCAATCAATCCGCGTCAGGCGCTCGTCCAGCCGGTCTTTCAGCCGGGTGAGCTGTTCGGTCAGGGCGGTCAGTTCGGCTGCGCTCAAATCGCCAAAGATCAGTTCGGCCACACCCGCGTCGGCCGTCTCGAAGCGCTCAACCGCCGCAAGTCCGGCGACCGTGGGCAGCAAGCGGTGGCTGCGCCGGTCGTCGGGGTGGTCCTCGCGGAGCAGCAGCCCCTCATCCAGTAGCTCCTTCACCAGCTGGGCCACCTGGCCCTTGTCGCGACCCGTGAGCAGGGCCAGGCCCTGCTGGGTGATGCCGGGCTGGTGTTGGCACAGCTGCAGCATGCGCAGCATGCATGGGCGCCGTGGCGGGCGCACCGTCACCTTCCATTCAAGGGAAAAGATTGCACCATCAAAACCTGGGATCAAACACCTAGGCCGAGCCAGACGGCTCCGCACACTCCGTCCCCAAACGCAGCCCGTCCAGATAGTCCGCCCACCGCTGCATCATCAGCCGCCTCGCGGGCAGGTGCGCAGTGCGGTTGTAGGCCCGACCGTTGACATCTTTCACAGCATGGGCCAACTGATGCTCAATGAGGTCCACACGTTCGTTCAACACCTCGTCCATGATCGTGCGGGCGGTCGCGCGAAAGCCGTGGCCCGTGTGGGTATCGGCGCTGTAGCCCATGGCGCGCAAGGCGGCGTTCACCGTGTTCTCGCTCATTGGGCGCTCGCCAGTGCGCAGACTTGGGAACACGTAGCGACCATGCCCGGAGACAGGTTGCACGCCGCGCAGAATTTCAACGGCCTGCCGGGACAGCGGCACGATGTGATCGTGTTTCATCTTCATTTTGGCACCGGGTATGCGCCACTCGGCGGCATCGAGGTCGATCTCGGCCCACGCCGCCGTGCGCAGTTCTCCGGGCCGTACGAACACCAGCGGGGACAGCTTCAAGGCGGCCAGGGTGCACGGGTGACCCTTGAAGTCCTGGATGGAGCGCAAGAGCTCGCCCACCAGCCTGGGGTCGGTGATGGCGGCGTGGTTGGCCGTGGTCTTGGCGGTCAGCGCGTCGCGCAAGTCGGCTGTGACGTCGCGCTCTGCAAGCCCGGTGACCACGGCGTAGCGGAACACCTGCCCACACAGCTGTTTCAGACGGTGGGCGGTGTCGATCGCGCCGCGGGCTTCGAGCTTGCGTACCACCCGCTCCAGCACGTCGCGCGGGCCGATGGTGGCGATGGGCATGTTGCCGATGAAGGGGAATGCGTCCTTCTCCAGCCAGGTCTTGACCTTCAGCTGGGTGATTTCCGCGCGCTTGGCCGATGTGCGCGCCAGCCAGTCCCGAGCCACGGCTTCGAACGTGTTCGCTGCCTCGGCGATCTTGGCCTGTTTTTCCTGGCGCTTCGCGGTGCTCGGATCGACGCCGTCGGCCAGCAAGGCTCTGGCCTTGTCGCGCCGCTGTCTGGCCTGGGCCAGTGTGACGGCGGGGTAGACGCCCAGTGCAAGCGTTTTCTGCTTGCCCAAGTAGCGGTAGCTGAGGCGCCAGTATTTGCCCGCATTCTTCACATGCAGGTACAGCCCCTGGCCATCGGCATACTTGTCGCCCGGTGGTTTTCCACTGGGCTTGGTGGTCCTCACGAAAGTGTCGGTCAGTGCCATCGCGTACCCCTTCTGTTGGTACTTCTGATGCTGGTATTTGCAAGTGCCAACTCAGATACCAACATTTCTCTGAGATTTAATGGTATCTCTTGGGAGCATTTGGAACAAGAAAAAACCCGCAATGCCAGTGGGCATGCGGGTTTCAAGAGCTTTCCGGGACTTTCTGGGACTTCAATCTGGTACCACCAACAGGAATCGAACCTGTATCTAGCGCTTAGGAGGCACTCGTTCTATCCATTGAACTATGGCGGCAGCAGGGCGCATTGTAAAGGCGGTAGGCCCGGGAGGGCCTGGGTCAGACCGCCTGGTCTGCCGCTTCGCGGCCCAGCAGGCTGCTGTGGGTGGGCACCTGTTCGCCCAGGAAGTCGAGGAAACGTCGCACGGCGGGGGTGAGGCCGCGGCGCGAGGGAAAGACCGCGTGCACGATACCCCGCGGCGGTTGCCAGTCGGGCAGCAGCCGGACCAGCCGGCCCTGGCGCAGGTCGTCTTCGCACATGTAGCTGGGCAGCCAGCACATGCCCGTGCCGGCGAGCGCGGCCAGGCGCAGCGTGAGCAGGTCGTCGGCCACGTAGCGCGGCGTGTGCTGCACAGTGGTTTCCCGCCCGTCCGGGCCGGTCAGGCGCACGCTGGCGCGGCCGTCGGTGGTCGACATGGCCATGCTGTCGAGCCGGCCCAGCTCTTCCAGCGTGGCGGGTGTGCCCTGCCGGGCCAGCAGCGCGGGGCTGGCCACCAGCACGGGCGCGTCGTCGCCCAGGCGCTTGATCACCAGGCTGCCGCTGTCGTCGAGCGTGGTGCGCACGCGCAGCGCCACGTCCACGCCTTCTTCCACCAGGTCGACCACGCGGTTGCTCACCAGCATCTCCACGCGCACCAGCGGGTTGCGCGCCAGGAATGCCGGCATCAGTTCGGCCAGCACGGTCTGCGCCAGCGTGACCGGGCAGGCCACGCGCAGGGTGCCGCGCGGCTCGGTCTGCACCTGGGCCACGGTGTCGGCCGCGGCCTGGGCCGATTCCCGCAACGCCTGGCAGTGGCGCAGGTAGGCCTCGCCGACCTCGGTGAGCGAGAGCTTGCGCGTGGTGCGCTGCAGCAGGCGCACACCGAGTTGCGCTTCCAGCCCGGCCACGCGGCGCGACAGCCGCGACTTGGGCAGGCCCAGCGCCCGGCCGGCCGCGGCGAAGCCGCCGCGTTCCACGACTTCGGCGAACAAGAGCATGTCGTTCAGGTCCTGCATGGTGCACCTCTCCGTTGATTGTCCTGATTATGGAACGATCAATATCAAATCTGGGGACTTATCAGTGAATCGCCACGAAAGCACAATCAATTCACCGCCACGCCACGTGGCTCACCCCTTTCAGGAGATCACCATGCAACTGCTGCACATCGATTCCGCCATCACCGGCGAACAGTCCGTTTCCCGCCAGCTCACCGCCCAAACCGTGGCCGCCTGGGTGGCCACCCACCCCGGCACCCAGGTGCAGCACCTGGACCTGGCCGCCGCCGTGGTGCCCCACCTGGGCGCCGACGCGCTGGGTTTCCGCACCGGTCAAGCCGCCGAAACCGCGATCCAGCGGGAAGAAAACGCGCTGTCCGAAGCGCTGGTGAGCCAGTTCCTGGCCGCCGACGTGATCGTGATCGGCGCGCCGCTCTACAACTTCTCGGTGCCGAGCCAGCTCAAGGCCTGGATCGACCGCCTGGCCCAGGCCGGCCGCACCTTCAAGTACACCGAGACGGGACCGGTGGGTCTGGCCGGCGGCAAGACGGTGATCGTGGCCATCACGCGCGGCGGCGTGTATTCGACCAGCGAAGCCGGTCGCGCCATGGAGCACCAGGAAAGCTACCTGCAGACCGTGTTCGGCTTCTTCGGCATCACCGACGTGCGCTTCGTGCGTGCCGAAGGCGTGGCCATGGGCCCGGACGCCAAGGCCCAGGCGCTGGCCACGGCCGAAAGCGAGATCCAGAGCCACACCGCGGTGGCGGCCAACCAGGCCGTGGTGGCCGAAGCAGCCTGAGTCAACACGGTTCCGGAGCGCCGTGCCTGAACCCGGAACACGGCGGAACCGGCTTGCCGGGCCGCAGCGAGCCAGCGATGGGGGTGGGCTCAGTCGTACCTGTGCGTGAAGATCAGGTCGATGGCGTTCTCGGTGCCGGCGCGGGCGCGCAAGGTCAGGCGTTTCGAGAGGTCGTACAGGATGGACACGGTGCTCATCGCACCGGTCACGCTCTGTTCGTAGCTCAGATAGAGGTCGCTGGAGAGGCGCTTGCCCAGGGTGAGGGCGGCGTCGGTGGTGGTGGTGCCGTCGGCGTTGGTGCGGGTGCCGGTGCTGGAGAAGCCGATCTCGTCCAGTCCCAGGGTCTTGGCCAGCGCGCTGTCGAGGGGTTCGCCGCCACGGGTGAGCAGCTGGCGCGCAGCCTGCTGCAGCACGAAGGCCTGCGCGCCGGCCGATGAAGCCGGGCGGCCGAGCACCAGCCAGGCCAGCTTGTCGCCATCGGGCAGGTCGGGCGCAGCGAACAGGCCCACGCGCGGCCCCTGCGCGTTGCCGGTGATCAGCACGCCCACGCGCTGTTCCGTGTTTTCCGGCAGCTTGCGCATGGCGCGGATGTCCAGTGCCGGGTCGTCGTAGGGGCCGTTGAAGCGCATCACGCCGGATTCGATGTTCAGTTGCTGGCCGTAGGCGCGGTAGGTACCGCTGGCGGTGCGCACCTCGCCGAACACGCGCGGTGTGGGCAGGGTGGGCGTGGCCAGCACGGTGAGCTGGCCTTCAAGCCGGGTCTGGATGCCCTGGCCGCGCACCTCGAACTGCGGGCCCAGGTCGAGGCTGATGGAGACGTCGGGCAACACGCGCTGCGCGTCGCTGGCCTCGGTGGGCAGGGTGCGTGTGGTGCGCACGACCACGTCGGCGTCCAGGCTGGGGGCCCTTTCATCGGGCAGGATGAACAGCGCCGAATCGGCCTTGAGCTGCCCGCGCAACTGCAGCTCCCGGCCGGCGAGTTTCGCGCTGACGTTGCCCGAGAGCGTGAGGCGGCGGTCGGCCCGGTTGGACACGCGCAAGCGCTGCGCCGTGGCCTGCAGCTCGATGAACGGCTGACGCAGCAGGCTGCCGGGCACGGCGCGCCATTCGGCCTGGCCACTGGCTTCGAGCGTGCCGCCGACGGCGGCGCCGCCCGGACCTTGCAGGCTGAAGCGGTCCACGCTGATGCGGTCGCCCACGAGGGTGGCGCGCAGCTGCCCGTTGCTGAAGGCGAAGCCGTCCACCAGCGAGCGCAGCGCCAGTTGATCGCCCTGCAGGTTGCCGCGCCACGCGGGCGCGCCGCGCGTGCCGCCCAGGGTGGCGTCGGCCGTGAGCGTGCCGCTCATGCGCCAGCCCGGCGGCGCCAGCAAGGACCACACGCCCACCTGCGGCAGCCGCACCTGCGCCGTGCCGCTGATCGGCGTGCTGGAGGGCCACCAGCGGTCGAGCAGGCTGGCGTTGGTGTTGGCGCCGCCCGGGTTGAGCCGGGACGACGCGTCGGCGCGGGCCTGGCCCAGGCGTTCGGTGTCCCAGCGCACGAGCGCCTGCACCTCGCGGTCTTGCACCCGCAGGCTGATGCGTGCGTCTTTCACGCCGGCCGTCACCGGGCTGCCGGGCGCAGTGGCGCCTGACGTGGCGGACGCCACGCTGCCGTTGTCCTGCCAGCGCAGGTCGCCACCGCGGCGCTGGAGCGTGGCCGACAGCGTCAACGGCGAGGCCGTGTCGGCGGGCACGCGCAGGTCCCAGTCGCCGTCGAACACCAGGTCGCCGCTCAGGTTGTTCGCCGCGATCGGCCCGCGGCCGGGCGGCTGGCCCAGCGCCGTCAGCGCATCGACCCAGGCCAGGGACAGGCCTTGCAGGCGACCCTGGGTCTCCAGTGCCTGCGCTCGCCAGACCAGGCGCTGCCAGCTGAGGGTGATCGGCGTGTCCAGGGCCGGTGCCGTGCCGGGCTGGGGCCGCAGCTGCAGCTCGCCCGTGCCGGCGTCCACGGCCAGACCGGTCGCCGGTGTGTTTTGCCAGCGCAGCTGGAGCGGCTGGGCGTTTTGCAGCGTCCAGCTGGTGGGGGCGGTGGTGTCGCCTGGCTGGTTTTCCGCCAGGCTCAGCGACAGGCGGCTCAAGTCCAGCCGGCCAGCGCCGGGTGTCAGGGTGCTGTTGCCGGCGGCGGCCAGCGTGGCTTGCCAGGGTGCGGCACTGGCGCTGCCCTGGGCGCTGAGTTGCAGGGCGTTCATCGGACCTTCGGCCCGGAGCGACACACCGCTGAACACGGTGGCCGCGGCTTGGCCGGTCTGCAAGCTCAGGCGTGGCACGGTCACCGAGGCTTGCAGCCGGGGCGCTGCAACGCCACCTTCCGGTCGGGTCTCACCCGGCGGCACCGGCCAGCCCAGCGCACCCAGACCCCCCACCCAGCCCAGACGGGCGCTGCCGCTGCCCTCGGCACGCAGCGCGTCCTGGCCGTCCAGCGCCGCGCGCACGGATTCGCCCACAAAAGGCAGGTTCTGCAGGCTGCGCATCCAGGCCAGCACGCGGGCTGCGCTGTCCAGCTGCAGGCGGGTTTCGCCCTGGCCCTGCGCGTAGGCGGCCTGGCCCTTCGCTTCAAGCCGGGCACCGGGCAGCTGCAGGCTCAGTTGGCCGTCGTAGGCCCAGCGCGTGGTATCGAGTTGGCCGCTGGCATCCAGCTGGGCGTCGGCCATGCGCACGCGCGCATCAATGAGTTCGAGCACCCCGTGCACGGGCGAGGCGGCGTCCGGTCGCCATTGCCCTTTAACGCGCACCTCGCTCAGGCGCAGGCCGCCGAGCTGGGCGCCGGCCGGCTGGCGGGCCGAAGGCAGGACGCGGGCACTCAGATCCAGCGCGTTGGATGCCTTGGCGTCGGGGGCGGCCTGGGCGCTGAACTGGCCGTCCAGCGCACCCGGGGCCAGCGGGCTCCAGAGCAGGGCGGGGCGGATGCCCAGGGCCGACAGTTCGCCCTGCCACTGGCTCACGGTGGTGGTGGCGCCCGCCGTGTCGAGGTTGAACGCGCCCTGGCCTTTCAGTTCACCACCGCCCAGGCGCGCTTCCAGGCCGGAGACGGTCCAGCGCTTGCCGAGCTGCTGGATGTGTGCCTTCAGGCTTTGCAGCGGCAGGCCTTTCTGATCGGCGGGGCCGATGAGCGTGTTGTCGAGGGCGAGCTGCGCGCGCCAGCCGTCGCCCTCGGGCCGGGCCTGCAGCCGGCCGCTCAGGGCTGTGGCGGGCGCGGTGGGCCAGAGCGCGGCGAGGTTCAGGGCCTGGGTGTTCAGGTCGGCGCTCACCAGCGGCTGGGCGGCCCAGGGCATGACGCGGGCGGTGAGCGCGAGCGTGGTTTCAGGGCCGGTGGTGCCGGGCGCGCCCTGGGCGTTGGCGCTCAGGTCCAGCGCGGCTTGTGCGCCGGCGAGCGTGCCGCGTGCCCGGGCTTCGGCGGCCAGGCTCAGGCCGGCACCGTCGGGCACGGTGGTGCGGATGTCGCCCTGCAGGTCCAGCGCCAGCGGCATCGGGGCTTCGCCGCCGAGGCTGAGCTGCGCGCGGTAGTGGCCGTCGGCGAGCTGCAGCGTGTCCAGGCGCAGGCGGTGGGCGGTGCTCAGGCCCGGGGTGTCGGGCAGCGCGGGCGCGTCCCCCGCATCGCTCAGGGCGCCGTAACGGTAGTGCCCGCGAATGCCGTCGAGCTTGAGCGTTGTCTTGCCCATGAGTTCAAAGTGGTCCACGCTGAACGCCAGGCTCAGCGGCAAGGGCAGCGTGAGCGCCTGCAGCGGTTCGGTCGGCGTGGGTGCTCGTTGATCGTCCACACGCAGCGTGCGGATGGTCAGCGCCTTCGGGTGCGCACCGCGGCCGAGCAGGGCGCCAGTCCACAGCGCTTCGTTCCAGTCCAGCTGCACGCCCTCGGCCTGCACGCTGAGCGCGCCCCGTGTCCAGCGCAGCGCGGCGATGCGCCCGCCGCCGCGCAGGCTGCCTTCGACGCCCTCGGTGTGCAGCTGGCCCAGGGTGTCGGTGCGCCCCTGCATCCAGCGGTCGGCCCAGCCCAGCGCCTGCGCCAGCGAGCCCGGCGTGGCGGCCCAGAGCCATAACGCCACACCGCCAGCAAGCAGCAGGGCGATCAGCGCGCCGGGCAGCCACAGGGCCAGCCAACCCAGGCGCCGCCCCGGCGGACGCGGCCCGCGCGCCGGGGTGTCGGGCGGTGGGGGCGGGTTGTGTGCTTCGTTCATGGGTGTCAGAAGCTGAAGCCGACGTTGAGGTGAACGCGCAAGCGTTTCGCGTCCACGCCGTAGGCCAGGTCCAGCTGCAGCGGCCCCACCGGGCTGTTGTAGCGCAGGCCCGCGCCCACGCCCACCCGGGTGTCCACTTGCGAGGTCTGGTTGGTCACCGTGCCCGCGTCCACGAACAGCACGCTTTCCCACGCCGTGCGCAGGCCGTTGCGCCAGATCGGGCGCTGCCACTCCAGGCTGGCCACGCCCAGGTAGCGTCCGGCCGTGACGCTGCCGTCGGGTTGCACCACGCCGATGTCGCGCAGGCCGTAGCCACGCACCGTGGTGTCGCCGCCGGTGAGGAAGAGCAGGGTGTCGGGGATGGGCGCGTCGCGGTTCGCCTGCACCGCGCCGCCCTGCAGGCGCAAGGCCAGCCGGCCGAGGCGGCTGCTGGACGCAGCGTTGCCCGGCGTGTTGCCGGTCGTGAGCCATTCGTCGAGGACCTCGGTCACGGGATCCAGCGGCCAGTAGCCGAGCCAGCGCGCCTGGGTGCTGACGAAGGGCCGGCGCACGCTGCCCAGCGTCATGCCGACACCGAGCGTGAGGCCCAGACCGTAGCCCCGGTTGGGGTAGGGCAGGGTGTCGAAGCGGCGCCAGGTCCAGCCGTAGTTGGCCGAGATGGCGGCCTCATTGCCATCGGATGAGGCCTGCGCCGACGCGGTGTTGACGGTGCGCGCGCGGTCGAACTGCAGGAAATAGCGGCGGTCGAGCAGGGCGCTGGCCTGCGCCTTGCCCGCGCTGAGCCGCAGGCTGGAGAGGGTGGTTTCATCGTCGATCTGGCGCGCCAGGCGCCCACCGGCGAGCCAGTGCCAGCCGTCGTCTTCGATCGGCGCGCTCCAGTCGGACGAGAGCTGCTGGTCGTTGCGTTCGAGCTGCAGCTTGCTCAGCGCCTGCCAGCCAATGCCGGGCACGCGCAGGTGCTTGTGTTCCGCCGAGAGGCGAGGGCCGTTGTTGGTGCTGCCGCCCACGCCGAGCACGATGCTCTGCAGCTGGGCTTCTTTCACCTGCACCACCACCGGCGCCGCACTGTCCCGATCAGCGCCCTCGGGCTCCAGTTCGACGTAGGCGAAGACCGACGTGTAAAAGCCGCTGTCGGTGATTTTCTGCTGGGCGTCCTGCAGCCGGGAGAGGCTGTAGTCGGCACCGGGCCGCAGGCCGGCCAGACCCACCAGCCGCTCCACGGTGGCCGTGCCGTAGCGCTCGGCGCCTTCCACCCGCACAGCACCCACCTGCACCGACGGCCCGGAGTCGAGCTCGATGTGCCAGTGGGCGGCGTTCGCCGTGGTGTCGATGTCGCTCAGGCTGTTGACGATGCGGCCGCGCGGGTAGCGCTCGCTGGTGAGCTGGCGCAGGGTGTCGGCCTTCACCTGGCCCCAGCCGGATTGCGTGAAACTGCGGCCCACCGCCTGCTGGCCGCTGCGCTGGATGGTTTCGCGCTGGGCCGCCGCCGCTTCGGCGGTCGCGATGTCCCCCCGGAAATAGACGCTGGACGACGCGACCGACGTCATCGGGCCCGGTTCGACGCGGATGCGCACTGTGCCCAGCGCGGGCGCTTGCGCGTCGCCAGGCGTGGCGGGCTCGCGGCGGACGCTGATCACCGGCGAAAAGTGGCCCTGCGTGCCCAGCAGGTTGCGCAGGTTCTCAGGGGCGGCAATCAGCAGGCGGTCGAGTTCGTTGCCGTCCAGGTCCTGCAGGCTGCGAAAACGCTGGAGGTCGACGTGGCGCAACAGGAAGGGTTGAAGGTTTGCCGGGGCTTCCAGCTCGATGCCGAAGCGCGCCGGGCCTGTTGCGGCGCCGTCGGCATCATCCTGCGGAGTGACGGCTGTGCCAGCGGTGTCAGGTCCGGGCGTGGCCAGCGTCTGCGCCGCGGCCCCGAGCGGCAGCAGCAAAAGCAGACAAAAAAGCCGTGTGGAAGCCACACGGCGCAGCAGGGGGAGGTTCATGCGGGGCTATTTCGAGAGCATCCTCATCGTGTCCTCCAGCCCCTTGAGGGTCAGCGGGTACATGCGCTGGCCCATCAGTTGCTGGATCACGCTGATGCTCTGTCGATACTGCCACACCCCTTGAGGTTCCGGGTTGATCCAGGCGAATTTGGGAAACGTGTGCGTCAGGCGCTGCAGCCACTCGGCGCCCGCTTCCTCGTTGTTGTATTCCACGCTGCCGCCGGGTTGCAGTATTTCGTAAGGACTCATGGTCGCGTCGCCCACGAAGATGAGTTTGTAGTCCTTGTTGTACTTGCGCATGATGTCCCAGGTCGGGAACTTCTCGGCGTAGCGGCGGCGGTTGTTCTTCCAGACGAAGTCGTAGACGCAGTTGTGGAAGTAATAGAACTCCAGGTGCTTGAACTCGCTCTTGACCGCCGAGAACAGTTCCTCGACGCGCTGGATGTGTTCGTCCATGGTGCCGCCCACGTCCATCAGCAGCAGTACCTTCACGTTGTTGTGCCGCTCCGGGATCATCTTGATATCCAGCCAGCCGGCGTTGGCGGCGGTGGCGCGGATGGTGTCGGGCAGGTCGAGTTCGAGGTCGTTGCCTTCGCGCGCGAACTTGCGCAGGCGGCGCAGCGCGACCTTGATGTTGCGCGTGCCGAGCTCCTGCGTGTCGTCGTAGTCGCGGTAGGCGCGCTGTTCCCACACCTTGACGGCCGTCTTGTTGCCGCCCTTGCCACCGATGCGGATGCCCTGCGGGTTCTTGCCACCGTGGCCAAACGGCGAGGTGCCGCCGGTACCGATCCACTTGCTGCCGCCTTCGTGGCGTTCCTTCTGCTCTTCGAGCCGCTTCTTCAGCGTCTCCATCAGCTCGTCCCAGTCCATCTTGGGCGCGTTGGCGATCTGCTCGGCCGAGAGGATGCGCTCCAGCTCCTGGCGCAGCCAGTCGGCCGGGATCGGCTTGGTGAAATCGGCGATCATCTCCACGCCCTTGAAGTAGGCGGCGAAGGCGCGGTCGAACTTGTCGAAGTGCTTCTCGTCCTTCACCAGCGCCGTGCGGCTGAGGAAGTAGAAATCGTCCATGGTGCAGGCGTCCGGATTCGTCGGCCCCACCACGTCGGCCTGCAGCGCTTCGAGCAGGGTGAGGAATTCCTTGACCGAGACCGGCAGCTTGGCTGCACGCAGGGTGTAGAAGAAGTCGATCAGCATGGCAGATCTCCAGACGTCGAGTGAACGCGCCACCAGCGCCCCGCCGCCGGGCCGCCCCAAGGCGGGGCAGCCCCCTCGGGGGGCAGCGACCCGTGAAACGGCGGAGCGTGGGGGCTCATCGATTCCGCTGGTTCATGAACACCAGCTTTTCGAACAGCGTGGTGTCCTGTTCGTTCTTGAGCAAGGCGCCCACCAGCGGCGGGATGCTGACCTTGCTGTCGGCGCTTTGCAGCGCTTCGAGCGGGATGTCTTCGGCCAGCAGCAGCTTGAGCCAGTCCAGCAGCTCGCTGGTGCTGGGCTTCTTTTTCAGGCCGGGCAGGTTGCGCACGTCGTAGAACGTTTTCATCGCCGCGGTCAGCAGGTCTTGCTTGAGGTCGGGGAAGTGCACGTCCACGATGCGCTTCATGGTTTCGGCGTCGGGGAATTTGATGTAGTGGAAGAAGCAGCGGCGCAGGAAGGCGTCGGGCAGTTCCTTTTCGTTGTTGGAGGTGATGAACACCAGCGGGCGGTGTTTGGCCTTGACCAGTTCGCGCGTCTCGTAGCAGTAGAACTCCATGCGGTCGAGTTCGCGCAGCAGGTCGTTGGGGAACTCGATGTCGGCCTTGTCGATTTCGTCGATCAGCAGCGCCACCGGCTGGTCGGCCGTGAAGGCCTGCCAGAGCACGCCCTTGACGATGTAGTTGTGGATGTCCTTGACCTTCTCGTCGCCCAGCTGCGAATCGCGCAGGCGGCTCACCGCGTCGTATTCGTACAGCCCCTGCTGCGCCTTGGTGGTGCTCTTGATGTGCCACTGCAGCAGCGGCAGCTTCAGCGCTTCGGCCACCTCCTCGGCCAGCATGGTCTTGCCGGTGCCGGGTTCGCCCTTGACGAGCAGCGGGCGCTTCAGGGTGATGGCGGCGTTGACGGCCAGCATCAGGTCCTGGGTGGCGACGTAATTCTGGGAGCCTTGGAATTTCATGACGTGGACGGGGGTTTGGGAAGGGAAAACGCTGGGTGGGCGGGCCGCGGTCCACTGACCGCAGCGCAGGGGATCAGGGTAATCAATAAGTGGCTGGTGATGATCGAGTCTATATAATCGAGCATTGATTTTTATCAATCATCCATCTCATTGTGCTTGCAAAATGAACCAACTGTTGCCCATGATCGCCCGTTCACTTGTCGCCGCTGCGACGTTCTCCGCGGTCGCGCTGACCGCCCAGGCGCAGGGCCTCACCGGCAACGCGGACGCCGGTCAGAAGAAGGCCGACATGTGCATCGGTTGCCATGGCATCCCGGGCTACCAGAACAGTTTTCCCGAAATCCACAAAGTCCCCAAGATTTCGGGCCAGTCGGACAAATACATCGTGGCGGCCCTGACCGCTTACAAGAGTGGTGAACGCAAGCACCCGTCCATGCGCGGCATCGCCGCTTCGCTGAGCGAGCAGGACATGGCCGATCTGGGCGCTTTCTACGCATCGCATGCGTCAAAAACCGCCACCGAAACCCCGAAGGCGGCCAACGAAGTCACGCTGGCGCTGATCGAAAAGGGTGCCTGCGCTTCCTGCCACGGCGCCAACTTCAGCAAGCCGATCGATCCGAGCTACCCCAAGATTGGTGGCCAGCACGCCGACTACCTGTTCGTGGCCCTCAAGGCCTACACGGTCGAGGGCAACAGCGTGGTCGGTCGCGCCAACCCCATCATGGCCGGCATGGCCAAGCAGTACACCCCGGCCGAAATGCGCCAGATTGCCAAGTACCTGGCTTCGCTCGACGGCGAGCTGTCGGTGGTGCCGCAGTCGCGCTTCCGCTGATCGTTGCACCGTTCATGAAAAAGCCGCTCGTTGAGCGGCTTTTTTGTGTCAGTCCTGCGTCGCCCGGCGGCGCACCTGGTCGATGTAGGCCTGGCCGTCGGGCGGTCGGCCGGCGCGCTGGCTTTCCCAGAGCATGGTGCCCAGGCATTCCATCACCTCGTGGTGTGCGGCGTGCAGATCGCCGCGTCGCGCGGCCAGCAGTTCCACCGCCTGGCGGATGCCAGGTGGCTGGTCGATGCTGCACTGTTCGCTGATCGACAGGTGCATCGACAGGTGCAGGAAAGGGTTCTCGCTGGCGCCGCTGCCCGCTTCGCCAAGGCGGGCGAGCGCCGCGTCCACGTCGGAAAGCTCGGCGTGGTATTCGGGGTGTTCGGCGATCCACTGGCCGGCCAGGGTCTCGATGGCTTCCATGGGTTGTTCGCCCAGGCGCTTGGCATGGACCGAACAGAAAAATCGCCGCACATCGGCTTGTGACGGAATGAACATGGATGCATTATCCTGCATGTTTTGAAAACAGGAGACAAGCCATGAACCAAGCCTTCATCTGCGATGCGATCCGCACCCCCTTCGGCCGCTACGGCGGCGCCCTCAGCTCGGTGCGCACCGACGACCTCGGCGCCATTCCCCTCAGAGCCCTGATGGCGCGCAACCCGAACGTGGACTGGGCCGCGATCACCGACGTGCTCTTTGGCTGCGCCAACCAGGCCGGGGAAGACAACCGCAACGTCGCCCACATGAGCAGCCTGCTCGCCGGCCTGCCGCTGGAAGTGCCTGGCGCCACCATCAACCGCCTGTGCGGCTCGGGCCTGGACGCGGTGGGCACTGCAGCCCGGGCCATCAAGGCCGGTGAAGCCGGCCTGATGATCGCCGGCGGCGTGGAAAGCATGAGTCGCGCCCCCTTCGTCATGCCCAAAGCCGAGAGTGCCTTCAGTCGCGCCAACGCCGTGTACGACACCACCATCGGCTGGCGCTTCGTCAACAAGCTGATGAAAGCACAGTACGGTGTGGACTCCATGCCCGAGACGGCCGAAAACGTGGCCACGGAATTCAAGATCGAGCGCGAAGCGCAGGACCGCATGGCGCTCTCAAGCCAGATGAAGGCTGTCGCCGCCATCCAGGCCGGTCACCTGGCGCGCGAAATCTGTCCGGTGAGCATCCCGCAGAAGAAGGGCGACGCCATCGTCGTGGACACCGACGAACACCCGCGCGAAACCAGCCTGGAAACGCTGGCCAGGCTCAAGGGCGTGGTGCGACCCGACGGCACCGTGACGGCCGGCAACGCCAGCGGCGTGAACGACGGCGCCTGCGCGCTGCTGCTGGCCGACGAAGCCACCGCTGCCAAGAATGGCCTGACGCCCAAGGCCCGCATCGTGGGCATGGCGACGGCGGGCGTGGCCCCGCGCATCATGGGCATCGGCCCGGCACCGGCCACGCAGAAGGTGCTGGCGCTCACCGGCCTGGCGCTGGACCAGCTCGACGTGATCGAACTCAACGAAGCCTTTGCCGCGCAAGGCCTGGCCGTGCTGCGCACCCTGGGCCTGAACGATGACGACGCGCGCGTCAACGCCTGGGGCGGCGCGATCGCGCTGGGCCATCCGCTGGGCGCCAGCGGTGCGCGCCTGGCCACCACGGCGGTGAACCGCCTGCACGCCACCGGCGGACGCTACGCGCTGTGCACCATGTGCATTGGTGTCGGGCAGGGCATTGCCTTGATCATCGAGCGCGTCTGACCACAGGGAGCCGACATGTACTACGAGCCCGGTGTCACCGCCCACGGCCTGCCGCACGATCCCTTCAAGTCCTGCGTGGTGCCCCGGCCGATCGGCTGGATTTCCACCATGGACGGTCAGGGGCGCCACAACCTGGCGCCCTACAGCCAGTTCCAGAACGGGACCTTCAACCCGCCAATCGTGATGTTCTCGGCCAACCAGGACACCGGTGGGCAACGCAAGGACTCGGTGCGCAACGCGGAAGAAACCGGTGAGTTTGTCTGGAACATGGCCACCTACGCGTTGCGCGATGCGGTCAACATCAGCGCCGAGGAACTGCCGCACGGTGTGGACGAATTCGAACGCGCGGGGCTCACCAAGCTGCCCTCGCGCAAGGTCAGGCCGGCGCGCGTGGCGGGCTCGCCGATCCAGTTCGAGTGCGTGTACCTCAACACCTTGCGCTTTCCCGGCGTGCCGCCCATGGGCACGGCCGACGTGGTGTTCGGGCGCGTCGTGGCGGTGCACATCGCCGATGAGGTGATCACGCCCGAGGGGCTGGTGGATGTGCTGAAGATCCAGCCGCTGGCGCGCATGGGCTACTTCGACTACACCTTCGTGGACAACAAGTTCCAGATGGTGATCCCGGGCAACAGCCGGGCCTTGCTGGCCGGGCTGGAAGGTTCGCCCGACAAGGCGGGCGTCGCACTGAAACCCTGATCGGCGGTCCGCTCAGGTGCGCCAGGCGGGCAGCTGCCAGTTGCGCCACAGCGCCAGCGCCCGCAGCCCGGCCGTGACGGCCACGCAGGCGACCAGCGCCAGCCAGCCGGGCGCGTCCAGTTGCCACAGGCCCACATACACCCAGCCGCCCACGAAGGCACACACCGCGTAGGGGCGGTGGTCGTGGAAAGCGGTCGGGATTTCATTGCACACCACGTCGCGCAGCACGCCGCCGAACACGCCGGTGATCAGGCCCATGAGCACGGCCACCAGCGCGGGCAGTTCCAGCAGCAGCGCCTGGTGAACGCCAGTGGCGGCGAACAGGCCCAGGCCCAGCGCGTCGGGCCACTGGATGGCCTTTTCGGTCAGGGCAAAATGGCGCACCCGCAAGAACAGCATGGCCAGCACGCACAGGGCCAACACCCCCCACAAGATCTCCACATGGCGCACCCAGAAGAACGGCCGCTGGTCCAGCAGCAGGTCGCGCAGCGTGCCGCCGCCGAAGGCGGTGAGGAAACCGACCACGCACACGCCCACCGCATCGAGCCGCTTGCGCGCGCCCTCCATGATCCCGGCGAGCGCGAAAGCCGCCGTGCCCGCCAGCTCCACCAGCAGACGCAGGGTCTCACCCCAGAATTGAACGTTTTGCATCGCCCGATTGTCGCCCCATGCCCCTGATCACCGACCCGTACTTCTACGCTGTGTCGATTCCCGCTGTGCTGCTGCTGGGGGTGAGCAAGAGCGGTTTTGGTGCCGGCTTCGGTTCACTCGCCGTGCCCATGATGGCGCTGGCGGTCACGGTGCCGCAGGCCGCCGCGATCCTGATGCCGGTGCTGCTGGTGATGGACCTGCTGGGCATGGCGGCGTTTCGAAAGAACGTGGACCGGCAGTTGCTGCGTTTCCTGCTGCCCTTTGGCCTGATCGGCATCGTGATCGGCGCGCTGCTGTTCAAGGCACTGGACGCCAAAGTGGTGGCCGGTATCGTGGGCGGATTCACCCTGCTGTTTCTGGCCCAGCGCCTGCTGTTTCCGCCCAGGGCCGACAGCCCGCCGCCGCCGAAATGGGTGGGCGCCATCCTGACGGCGACATCGGGCTTCACCAGCTTCATCGCCCACGCCGGCGGCCCGCCGATCAACGCCTATGTGATCCCGCTGCGGCTCTCGCCGGTGCTGTTCACGGGCACCATGGCGTTTTTCTTTTTCTTCATCAACCTCTCGAAGTGGATTCCCTACGCCTGGCTCGGCCTGCTCGACGTGCGCAACATGCTGACCTCGCTGGCGCTGCTGCCGTTTGCGCCGATCGGGGTCTGGGTGGGGGTGCGCATCGCGCACCGCATCAAGCCGCTGCTGTTCTACCGGCTGGTCTACACCGGCATGTTTCTCACCGGCATCAAGCTGGTGTGGGACGCCTGGCGCTGAAGGGTGGCGATAACATAGGCCCAGTTTCAGACAACGAGGAGCTGGATATGCCGGTCGTGGTGGTTGCGAATCCCAAGGGCGGCGTGGGCAAGTCCACGCTGTCCACCAACGTGGCCGGTTATTTCGCCAGCCAGGGGCACGGCGTCATGCTGGGCGATGCGGACCGGCAGCAGTCTTCTGCACTCTGGCTGCGGCTGCGGCCGGAGACGGCCCGCCCCATCACCACCTGGAACATCTCGCACGACCTGATCGCCCGCCCGCCTCGCGACACCTCGCACGTGGTGCTCGACACCCCGGCCGGCCTGCACGGCTGGCGTTTCAAGGACGTGCTCAAGCTGGCCGACAAGGTGCTGGTGCCCTTGCAGCCCAGCATTTTTGACATCTACGCGACCCGTGCGTTTCTCGACGAGCTGGCCGAGACGCGCCACGCCGACCAGCTCGACATCGGTATCGTCGGCATGCGCGTCGATGCGCGCACCATCGCCGCCGACAAGCTGCACGAGTTCGTGGACAGCCTCGGCCTGCCGGTGCTGGGTTATCTGCGCGACACGCAGAACTACATCCACCTCGCCGCACGGGGTCTCACCGTGTTTGATGTTGCGCCGAGCCGGGTCGAGAAGGACCTGCAGCAATGGCAGGGCATCTGCGACTGGCTGGACCGCTGATACCAGCGGAGGCGCAGCTTGTCGCGGGTCCGACACCTCGGGTGTTGCTTGCCGGCTAGAGTCGGACCCCATGAAAACCTTTGAAACCCTGGCCGATCT
Source organism: Hydrogenophaga sp. L76 (assembly GCF_057654755.1). Taxonomy (NCBI): domain Bacteria; kingdom Pseudomonadati; phylum Pseudomonadota; class Betaproteobacteria; order Burkholderiales; family Comamonadaceae; genus Hydrogenophaga; species Hydrogenophaga sp. L76. The sequence goes on along the minus strand of NZ_CM172807.1, from coordinate 2,290,888 downwards.
GGCCGCGTGCGTGGGGCAGGAAGTGGCCGTGAGCGACTGGGTCACCATCACCCAGGAGCAGGTCAACCGGTTCGCCGAAGCCACCGGGGACCACCAGTGGATCCATGTCGATGTGGAGCGCGCGCGCGCCGGACCGTTTGGCGCACCCATTGCGCACGGTTTTCTCACACTGTCGCTGCTGCCGGTGTTTTTCGATTCGTCGTTCGAAATCCGGCGCGCCGGCGTGGGCGTGAACTACGGGCTCAACAAGGTGCGTTTCACGGCCCCGGTGCCGGTGGGCAGCCGGTTGCGCGGGCGGCTGACCCTGCTCAGTGCCGAACCGATCGAGCGCGACGGGCTGCAGATGCTGTGGTCGGTGGCGGTCGAGCGCGAGGGCGCCGACAAACCGGTGTGTGTGGCCGAGTCGCTGGTGCGCCGCTATCCGTGAGCCGCGCACCCGGTCCCGTTATTTGATGCGCACCAGCTGGCTGGGTTCGAGCCAGCCTTCGAAGGCCGACATCAGGTCGTTGATGCGATTGGCCGCTGCGGTCTGGTTGTGTTGTTGGGAAATCAGCTGGTAGGCATCGTTGCGCAGCATCCACAGCTCTTTCGCTGTCTGGGTGTGGGCAATTTTGTGGCGCAGCCGTTGCGCAGGCGCGCTGTCGCAGTCCTCCACGCAATGAAGCAGGGCGTTGCGAATGACTTGAAGATCCTTCAGGGTGGGCGTCTTGCGCGCGTTCGAGCGCGGACTGAGCGTCCCCTTGATGATCTTGGCAATGGTTGGAATCACGCGGGCCTCCGGGCGACCTGATGGGGCGCAGGGGTAAGTTGTGCGGCGGCGGGTCTCGCTCGACGCGGGCAAAGAAAGTTCAACATTGTGTCGGCGACCTGAGCCGATGTGTGGGGGTAGCTCCCCAGTGCAACAGTGACTGTTTTCACAGATGTGTGGTCCCGAAGTCCTGCTGGCGCCAGGCTTCGTAAACAACCACCGCCACCGCGTTGGACAGGTTCAGGCTGCGCTGGCCCTCGACCATGGGCAGGCGCAGGCGCTGGCTGTCGGGGAACAGCGATCGCACAGCTTCGGGCAGGCCCTGCGTTTCCGAGCCGAACACCAGCCAGTCGCCGGGCTGGAAGCGGTTGTCGTACACGCTGCGGCTGCTGCGGGTGGTGCAGGCAAACAGGCGCTGCGGATCGGGTTGTTCGGATTCGAGAAATCGGGTCCAGTCGGCGTGGCGACGGACCTGGGCGTACTCGTGGTAGTCCAGGCCCGCTCGCCGCATCTGCTTGTCGTCCATCGAAAAGCCCAGGGGCTCGATCAGGTGCAGTGTGCAACCCGTGTTGGCGCTGAGCCGGATGACATTCCCCGTGTTGGGTGGAATTTCGGGCGCAACAAGAACGATGTGGAACATGGATGCAGGTCAAGGTGCTGTGGCGCGCGCAACGAGTCGGGCCGTTGGCCTGACCTAGTGTGCTCCCTGCTTTCCAGCGATGATAAGCGCAATTCTGTGTGCTCTCGGGGCATCGCTTCGCTCCTTGTTTTTCATCGCAACCGGCTTTGCTTTTGATCAGAAGCGAGTGAAATTCAGTGGGCGCTCGTGCGGGCCAGAACCAGGGCGCTGACCCGCCCCGCGCCCGCCTGCAGCAGGGCCTGCGCGGCGGCGTTGAGCGTGGTCCCGGTGGTGCTGACATCGTCCACCAGGAGCACATGGGTCTTCCGCAGGCGCGCGACATGTTGAGGATGGGTGACAAAGCTGCCCTGCAGGTTGCGCAGCCGCTGTTCACGGGGCAGCGGGTGCTGGTCGGGCGCGTTGCCGATGCGCACCAGCGCATCGGCCAGCGCGAACGCCCGGATATCGACCGCCTGCCGGCGCAAGGCCTTGATCAGTTCCCACGACTGGTTGTAGCCCCGCTCGGCCAGCCGGGAAGCCGTGACCGGGACAGGCACCATCACATCGCACGTGTCCAGCAACTCGCGCCCCCCCGGCTGACGCAACATGAGGGCGGCCAGCGGACCGGCCCAGCCGGGCTCGCCCCGGAACTTGAAACGGGCGATCAACCCGTCCCACGGGTAGGCGTAGTCCACCGCGGCCACGAGGGCGTGGAGACATGTCGGGCCGCCACCCTCGCTTTGCGTCAGGCACGCGCCGCAGTGGGCGGACCCTGGCGGCAGGCGCCGGGCACAGGTCGGGCAGCGGGCTACCGGTGGTGCGTGGCGTGTTTCACAGGTCGTGCACACCGGCATCGAAGGCCAGCGCCCGCAGACCTGACACGTGCCGGGCAGGCGCTGCATGAGCTGGTGCAGAGTGTGTGTGCCGGACATGGGGCCAATATACTGGCGCCGACGCCGCAACCGCGTGCCAGAGCAAACCCGACGACCCTTGAAAACCGCATCTGAAACCGTTTCTGCCGTGCCTGGACTTGATCCGCGCGCGGCTTTGCGCTGGCTCGGCCAGTCGCGGACCCAGAGCCCGTGGCTGCACGAAGAGGTGGCCACGCGCATGGCGGAGCGTCTGAAATGGTTTCGCGACCCGCCAGCGAGCTGGCTGCACTGGGAACCGGTGGACGGCGGCCTGATGGCGCATCGGCGCTTGCGCGAACAGTTGCCGCAGGCGGTGTGTCATGTCGAATCGCGACATCTTCAGCGGGCCTTGCAGGCCACGCAGGAGCCGGCCCGACACGCCTGGAATCCGGCTCACTGGCGCCGTGCCTTCAACCCGCAGGCCGCGACCGACGACACGCGCGTGGCGATGCTCTGGGCCAACATGGCCCTGCACCACGAACCCCAGCCGCTGGACATCCTGAAACGCTGGCACAGCCGCATCCAGACCGATGGTTTTCTGATGTTTTCCTGTCTCGGCCCGGACACGCTGCGCGAGCTGCGGGCGGTGTACGCGCGAGCGGGCTGGCCCGATCCGGCGCATGCGTTCACCGACATGCACGACTGGGGCGACATGCTGGTGCACAGCGGGTTTGCCGAGCCGGTCATGGACATGGAGCGCATCAACCTGTCGTACAGCGGCGCAGCGCCCCTGCTGCGCGACCTGCGCGAACTCGGGCGCAATCTCAGCGCCGGGCGTTTTCCGGGTTTGCGTTCCCGCGCCTGGCACGCCCATCTGTGCCGGGCCATCGAAGACGGTCTGCCACGATCCGACGATGGGCGGCTCTTGCTCACCTTCGAGGTGATTTACGGCCACGCCTTCAAGCCCGCTCCCCGTGTGCCGCTGGGTCCCGCCCAGTCGGTTTCGGTCGAGGACATGCGCGCCATGCTGCGTGCCGGCAGGGGCTGAGTGGTTTTCCCGGATCACCTGCCGGGGCGTTGCAAGGGTCGGAAAGCCAGGTCCGGTTGGCCCGAATTTGGCCGCAGCGTCAGAAAAACCGGGCTGTCTCGCCGCTACAATTGACATAAATCAAACCTCTCGCGACGTTTCCCCCGCATGGCTGATCCGGTCTGCGGACCGAGCAAGGCACGGTCCGACGAGGCAGGGATGAGCCCTTCCACCACCCTCCCGCTGGGCAACCGTGTCTGCCGACGGCACACACTGACCCGGGAAATCGCCCGGGCGTTGAGCGTTGAGAAAAGGTTGACGGGTGTGGGTCGCGCGTTTGGGTATTCCCTGAGTGGGGCGGTGCACGGAATTTGTTCTAATTGGCATTGATATAAATCAATACTTATATTTGAGGCGGAAAAAGTGAGAACGACCAATCAAGCAGGAAATCTCCCCGGCAACGGACTGTCCCGGTTCCGATCGGTGGCCACGACCATGGCCTTGGGCTCGGCCGTCTGGGTGACGGAAGCGGCTCATGCGGTCAATGACCTGCCGGGTGGCCCGGCGGTCAACCAGCTCAACTTTGCACCGCCGGTCACCAGGATCGCCGAAGAGCAGCACTGGCTGCACTGGTTCATGATGGCCATCTGTGCCGTCATCTTCGTGGTCGTGTTCGGCGTGATGTTCTATTCGATCATCAAGCACCGCAAGTCGGTGGGCCACAAATCGCAGGAACTGGCCGAACCGATCTGGGTGGAACTGGGCTGGACCATCGTTCCGCTGCTGATCGTGATCGGCATGGCGCTGCCCGCGACCAAGGTGCTGGTCGCCCAGAAAGACACCACCAACAGCGACCTGACCATCAAGGCCACGGGCATGCAGTGGAAGTGGGGCTACGACTACATCAAGGGTGAAGGCGAAGGCATCGCTTTCCTGTCCACGCTGGACAGCACCCACCGCGAAATGTCCAACTCCGGCAACCCGCCCCCGACGGACGACTACCTGCTCAAGGTGGACAACCCGCTTGTGGTGCCCGTGGGCAAGAAGATCCGCATCATCACCACCGCCAACGATGTGATCCATTCTTTCATGGTGCCGGCCTTCGGCATCAAGCAGGATGCGATCCCCGGCTTCGTGCGCGACACCTGGTTCCGCGCTGAAAAGACCGGTGACTTTTATGGCCAGTGCGCCGAGCTGTGCGGCAAGGAACATGCCTACATGCCGATCCACGTCAAGGTGCTGAGCACCGAGGCGTACACCGCCTGGGTCACCGAGCAACAGAAGGCCCTGGTCGCTGCGAAGTGAACCGTGAGCTGAAGAATTCAAAGTATCCAAGGAATCAACGATGAGTGCAGTTCTCGACCATCACGACGCGCATGGCCACGACCACGACCACGATCACCACGCTCCCACGGGCTGGCGTCGCTGGGTGTACGCCACCAACCACAAGGACATCGGCACGCTGTACCTGCTGTTCGCCTTCACCATGCTCATGGTGGGTGGCGTGCTCGCGCTGCTGATCCGCGCCGAGCTGTTCCAGCCCGGCCTGCAGCTGGTCAACCCCGGCCTGTTCAACCAGCTCACCACCATGCACGGCCTGATCATGGTGTTCGGCGCCATCATGCCGGCCTTCGTGGGCTTCGCGAACTGGATGATCCCGCTGCAGATCGGTGCCGGTGACATGGCCTTTGCGCGCATGAACAACTTCAGCTTCTGGCTGATGATTCCGGCCGCCATCATGCTGGTGGCCTCGTTCTTCATGCCCGGCGGGGCCCCCGCCGCCGGCTGGACGCTCTACGCACCGCTGACCCTGCAGATGGGCCCCTCGATGGACGCCGGCATTTTTGCCATGCACATCCTGGGCGCTTCGTCGATCATGGGCTCGATCAACATCATCGTCACCATCCTGAACATGCGCGCACCCGGCATGACGCTGATGAAGATGCCCATGTTCTGCTGGACCTGGCTCATCACCGCCTACCTGCTGATCGCCGTGATGCCTGTGCTGGCCGGCGCCATCACCATGACGCTGACCGACCGCCACTTCGGCACCAGCTTCTTCAACCCCGCTGGCGGCGGTGACCCGGTGATGTACCAGCACATCTTCTGGTTCTTCGGCCACCCGGAGGTCTACATCATGATCCTGCCGGCCTTCGGCATCGTGAGCCAGGTGGTGCCCGCGTTCGCGCGCAAGAAGCTGTTCGGCTACGCCTCCATGGTGTACGCCACCGGCTCCATCGCCATCCTGTCCTTCGTCGTGTGGGCACACCACATGTTCACCACCGGCATGCCGGTGACGGGCCAGCTGTTCTTCATGTACTCGACCATGCTGATCGCCGTGCCCACGGGCGTGAAGATCTTCAACTGGATCGCGACCATGTGGAAGGGCTCGATGACCTTCGAGACCCCGATGATGTGGGCTGTCGGCTTCATCTTCGTGTTCACCATCGGTGGTTTCACCGGTCTGATCCTGTCGGTCGCCCCGATCGACATCCAGATGCAGGACACCTATTACGTGGTGGCCCACTTCCACTACGTGCTGGTGGCCGGTTCGCTGTTCGCCATGTTCGCCGGTATCTACTACTGGCTACCCAAGTGGACCGGCGTGATGTACAGCGAAACCCGCGGCCAGATCCACTTCTGGTGGTCGATGATTTCCTTCAATATCACCTTCTTCCCGATGCACTTCCTGGGCCTGGCCGGCATGCCGCGCCGCTACGCCGACTACCCGATGCAGTTCGCCGACTTCAACGCCATCGCCTCGGTGGGTGGTTTCGCCTTCGGCATCGCCCAGGTCTATTTCTTCCTCGCCGTTGCGCTGCCCGCCATGCGTGGCAAGGGCGCCAAGGCCCCGCAGAAGCCCTGGGAGGGAGCCGAGGGTCTGGAGTGGGAAGTGCCGTCGCCGGCTCCGTTCCACACCTTCGAGAATCCCCCCAAGCTGGACGCCAGCGCCACCCGCATCGTTGGCTGAAGCCTTTGCCAACGTTGGAAAAAATGACGCCTGACCAAAAAAAGAACAACCTGCGCCTGGGCCTGATCCTGGGATCCGTGGCGCTGGTTTTTTTCCTCGGCTTCGTGGGCAAACTGGTGTTGTTCGGCGGCTGATCGCCGCCCGACACCCGTCACTTCGGAACACCCCATGGGACTGCGTCGCGAAAACTTCAAGATGGTGGGCAAGCTCGCCGTGATCACGCTGGGCATGTTCGGCTTCGGCTACGCGCTGGTGCCGATCTACAACGCCATCTGTGAAATGACCGGCATCAATGTGCTGGCACTGGCCGAGCGCGACGTGCCCGGCCAGCGCGCCGTGCTGCCGGCCAACACCCAGGTGGACCGCTCGCGCAGCATCACGGTCGAGTTCGACGTCAACACCCGCGGGCCCTGGCATTTCAAGCCGGCGGTGCGTTCGCTGCAGGTGCATCCGGGCGAACTCACCACCGTGGTCTACGAGTTCCAGAACATCCAGGACCGCACCATGGCCGCGCAGGCCATTCCGAGTTACGCGCCCAAGCAGTCGGCCGCCCATTTCAACAAGCTGGAGTGTTTCTGTTTCACCCAGTACACGTTGAAAGCGGGTGAAAAGAAGGAATGGCCGGTGGCCTTCGTGATCGATCCGCGCCTGCCCAGGGACGTCACCACCATCACGCTGTCCTACACCTTCTTCGAGGTGGGCGGCAAGGTGCCGGCGGCGCCTCTGGACGTGGCGGTGCACACGCTGCCCATCACCCAGCCGGCGGATCCGGTATGACCCAGGTTCCCGTGCACCGGCGCAAGGGCTCGATCGGCGCCACGGTGAAAGCTGTGCTCTGGGGTTTTCTGGGTGTGCGCCGCAATGCCGACTACCAGAGCGACATTGCCAAGCTCAACCCCATCCACATCCTGGTGGTGGGCGTGGTGATGGCGCTGCTTTTTGTCGCCGGCCTGATTCTGTTGGTGAACTGGGTGGTGCCCTGAGCCCCGGTTCCCGAACACACTTTTCATTCTTCCAGCTATTCATACAAGCGTTCAGCAATTAGGAGAGAGCATGTCAGCAGCAGCACACGGCACAACGCCTTATTACTTCGTCCCCGGGCCATCCCGCCACCCGGTGATGGCGGCCATTGGCCTGTTTTTCGTCATTCTGGGCGCGGGTCAGTGGATCAACGGCGCCGAGTGGGGCATGTATTCGCTGGCCTTTGGCCTGGCGTTCTGGTTCGTGGTGCTGTTCCAGTGGTTTGGGGAGGCCATCGGTGAGAGCGAGAGCGGCATGTACGGGCGCAAGATCGACCTGTCCTTCCGCTGGAGCATGAGCTGGTTCATCTTCTCGGAAGTGATGTTCTTCGGCGCCTTCTTCACCGCCCTGTGGTGGGCGCGCACCCATTCGGTGCCGGCGCTGGGCAACATCGAGAACGCACTGATCTGGCCCGACTTCACGTCGGTGTGGCCGAGCCTGCAAGCCGGTGCCACGGCATCGCCAGCCGGCATCGTCGAGCCGTTCCAGACCATGGGCCCGTTCTGGCTGCCGACCATCAACACCGCGCTGCTGTTGAGCTCGGGCGTGACGCTGACCATCGCCCACCACGCGCTGCAGGTCGGGAACCGGGGCAAGACCATCGCCTTCATGTGGATGACGGTCCTGCTCGGCATCGTTTTCCTGTTTGTTCAGGGATACGAATACGCGCACGCCTACAGCGACCTGAACCTGAAGCTGTCTTCCGGCATCTTCGGTTCGACCTTCTTCCTGCTCACCGGCTTCCACGGGTTCCACGTGTTCGTGGGCATGCTGATGCTGCTGTTCATCACGCTGCGCCTGCAGAAGGGCCATTTCACCGCCGAGCGCCACTTCGGTTTCGAAGGCGCTGCCTGGTACTGGCACTTTGTGGACGTGGTCTGGCTGGGTCTGTACATCCTCGTTTACTGGATGTGAGTCCGGGCGCGGGGTGTGATCACGCTCCGCAGAGGCCAGAAAAAAGCGCCCGCAGGCGCTTTTTTCTTGTCCGGTGTCGTTGCTCCGGCTCAGCGCTGCAAGGGCAGGCCGGTGGGCTGTATCCAGCCCATCAGGTAGCTGACGAGCACCGCGACAAACAGCAGGATGGAGAATCCCACCCGGAAAGCCAGTGCACGCGCCATGTGGTTCTTGCGTGGGGCAGCTGTTTCGCCCTCTTCTCCGGTTTCGCTGGCGCCGCCGCGCATCATGAAGACCAGCGCAGCCGCCAGGCTGCCGATGATGGCGACGAAGGCCGCGATGACAAGGTATTTCATGCAACCAATTATCGGTTTCTTTCTGATTCCCGAGGGCGCTCGGACATGAGTGCCCAGTCCACGCGTTTCTGGATCGTGACGCTGGCCACTGTCGCCACGATGGCGGTGACCGCCGCGCTGGGCTTCTGGCAGCTCGACCGCGCCGGGCAGAAACGCGCGCTGCAGGAACAGCTTGATCAAAGGGGCCAGCTGGCACCCTGGTCGACCAGCGACCTGGTGCAAGCTACCGATCTCCAGGCCGGCCTGCACCGTCCCGTGATGTTGAGGGGGCACTGGGTGCAGGGCGCCAGCCTGTTTCTCGACAACCGGCAGATGAACGCACGCGCGGGCTTTTTCGTGATCACGCCGCTGCGACTCCAGGGCAGCGACCGGGCGGTGCTGGTTCAGCGAGGCTGGGTGGCGCGCGACTTCAACGACCGCAGCCGCGTGCCGACCATTGAGGCTCCTGAGGGCGAGGTCCGCCTGGAAGGCCGTCTGGCACCACCGCCGGGCAGGCTTTTCCAGCTCGGTGAGTCGGGCTCGGGGCCGATCCGGCAAAATGTCGACATCCCCGGTCTGGCCCTGGAGTTCGGCGTGCCTCTGCTGGACGTCTCTGTCTTGCAGACCGGTGACGCAGATGACGGCCTGCAGCGCGACTGGCCGCGTATCGCAGCCGGTGTCGAAAAACACCACGGTTACGCCTTCCAGTGGTTTGGCCTGTGCACCCTCGCCGGTGTTCTCTATGTCTGGTTCCAATTCATTTCCCCCCGCCGAAAGCGCACCCCCCATGGCCCAGAAGCCCGATGAACCGTTGATGCTGACCGTGCACAGCCTGCCCCAGCTGGACCAGGCGAGCGCCCAGGCGGCCGCCAGCACGCGCGCCGGCCGCTGGAAGATGCTGTTCCTGCTGCTCGTGAGCGCAGCGCCCGTGATCGCTTCGTATGTCGCCTACTACGTGGTCCGTCCCGAAGGGCGCCGCAACTACGGCGAGCTGATCAACCCGCAGCGGCCGCTGCCGACGTTCTCCGGCGTCAACGCCCAGGGGCAGACCGTGCCGCTGACGACACTCAAGGACCAGTGGCTGCTCATCAGCGTGGCCGACAGCGCCTGTGACGAAGCCTGTCAGCAACATCTCTACCTGCAGCGCCAGCTGCGCGAGACCCTGGGCAAGGAGAAAGACCGGCTGGACTGGGTCTGGCTGCGCACGGGCGGTGCCGATCTGGGCGAACCCCTGCGCCAGGCCACGGCCGCGGCCCAGGTGCTGCAGGTGGACGCGCAGCAGCTGGCCGAATGGCTGCAGCCAGCGCCTGGCCAGCGCCTGGAAGACCACCTGTATCTGGTGGATCCGCTGGGCAACTGGATGATGCGGTTCCCCGCCCCGCTGGATCCCAAAAAAGCCAAGAGCGATCTGGACCGCCTGCTGCGCGCCTCCGCGTTCTGGGACAAGGCCGGAAGACCGTGAAGCACCCCCCGCGCCGCTTCGCGTCACCCCCCTCTCTCGCCTTCGGCGGGAGGGGAGCAACACCTGCGCCCCGGCAAAGCCGGTTGCGCGGTGTTTCTGGGTGGCTTCCCTGCGCTGGCGTGTCTCTTGTATCCGTGCCGTTCAGGAACCAGTGACATGGACACCCAGCCGTTGTACGACTTCGCCCCCATCGCCCGCATCATGTTGCTGGGCGTGGTGCTCGCACTCGGACCGCTGGCCTGGGTGTGGCTGCGCAACCGCCACGCCGCGCCCGCTCAGCGCCTGCGGATGCTGACCCTTGTCACGCTGTTCCTCACCTTCGATCTGGTGCTGTTTGGTGCCTTCACGCGCCTGACCGATTCGGGCCTGGGCTGCCCCGACTGGCCCGGCTGTTACGGCAGCGTGAGTCCGGTGGGCGCGAATGCGTCCATCGCTGCGGCCCAGGACGCCATGCCGACGGGGCCGGTCACCTTGTCCAAGGCCTGGATCGAGATGATCCACCGTTACCTCGCCACCGCCGTCGGCGTGCTGATCCTGGTGCTGGCCAGCGTGAGCTGGGTCGAACGCCGGCGGCTGACGGTGTCGTTCTGGTGGCCGCTGCTCACGCTGGTCTGGGTCTGCCTGCAAGGCGCGTTCGGCGCGCTCACCGTCACCATGAAGCTGTTCCCGGCCATCGTCACGCTGCACCTGCTGGGCGGGCTGGTGTTGCTGGCCTTGTTGCGGGCGCAGGCGGTGGGCTACACGCAGGCCGATCCCGTCCATCCCGGTCCGGTGACTTCGCCCAACGGCACGCGCCTCGCGCTCGGTGGGGTGTTCGCGCTGTTGTGGCTGCAGATCGCGCTCGGCGGCTGGGTCAGTACCAATTACGCCGTGCTGGCCTGCAGCGAGTTCCCCACCTGCCAGGGCAGCTGGTGGCCCAGCATGGATCTGCGCGAAGGTTTTTCGATCTGGCGCGAGCTGGGGCTGAGCCGCTCGGGCGAAGCCATTCCGTTCGCTGCGCTGACCGCCATCCACTACGTGCACCGCCTCACCGCCTACGCGGTGCTGGCGGCCCTGGGCTGGCTCGCGTGGCGGCTCTGGGCGGTGCCGGCCCTGCGCGGCACGGCGCGATCCCTGCTGGCGCTGGCGGGCCTGCAGTTGCTCAGCGGTCTGGCCAATGTGGTGCTCGACTGGCCGCTGCTGGCGGCTGTCGGCCACACCGGCGGAGCCGCAGCCCTCGTGATCGTCATGACCGGTGCCCTCTTCGGTACCCGCAACGCGGTGCACACCGTGAGCGCTTCCCCATTCAACGTTTCCCGACCGACCTGATGAGCACCGCGCCCACCACCCCCGCCTCCGCCCTGCCGACCCCGGTCTGGCGCCAGTTCCACGCGCTGACCAAGCCGCGCGTGATCCAGCTCATCGTCTTCTGCGCCCTGATCGGCATGGTGCTGGCCGTGCCCGGTGTGCCGTCCTGGCAGCAGGTGCAGCTCGCCGCCATCGCCTCGCTGGGTATCTGGCTCGTGGCCGGCGCGGCCGCGGCATTCAACTGCGTGGTCGAACAGCAGATCGACGCCAAGATGCGGCGCACCGCCTGGCGACCCACCGCCAAGGGCGAGCTCTCCAACGTGCAGACGCTCACGTTCTCGGCGGTGCTGTGCGCACTGGGCTCGGCCATCCTGTATTTCCTCGTGAACCCGCTCACCATGTGGCTGACCTTCGCCACCTTTGTGGGCTACGCGGTGATCTACACCGTGATCCTCAAGCCGCTGACGCCGCAGAACATCGTGATCGGCGGCGCCTCGGGCGCCATGCCGCCGGTGCTGGGCTGGGCCGCCATGACCGGCGTGGTTGCGCCCGAGGCCCTCATCCTCTTCCTCATCATCTTCCTCTGGACACCGCCGCACTTCTGGGCGCTGGCGCTCTACCGCGTCGAGGACTACCGCAAGTCCGGCCTGCCCATGCTGCCGGTGACCCACGGTTCGGACTTCACCCGGTTGCAGATCCTGCTCTACACCTTCGTGCTCTTCGCCGCCTGCCTCATGCCCTTCGTGATGCGCATGAGCGGCTGGTTTTACCTGGTGGTGGCCGTGGGCTTGAGCATCGGGTTCTGCGGCTACGCCTTTGTGCTCTGGCGGGACTATTCGGACGCCCTGGCTCGCAAGACCTTCCGCTTTTCGCTGATCCACCTGTCGCTGCTGTTTGCGGCGCTGCTGGTGGATCACTACATTTCATGAAACGCACCGCTGCCATGAACCCAGCCTCCTTCACGCGCCGTCTCATGCTGCTGCTGGGCGCCAGCACCCTGGCCCTGGGCGCTTGCTCCGACAAACCCGCCGACGCCACCGCCACCGGTTTCTCGGGCATCGACATCACCGGTGCCGACTACGCCACCGGTTTTTCGCTCACCGACCACAACGGGCAGGCCCGCACGCTGGCCGACTTCAAGGGCAAGGCGGTGGTGGTCTTCTTCGGTTTCACGCAGTGCCCCGACGTGTGTCCCACATCGCTGGGCGAACTGGCGCAAGCCCGGCAGCTGCTGGGCACCGATGGCGAACGGCTGCAGGGCCTGTTCATCAGCGTCGACCCCGAGCGCGACACGCCCGAAGTGATGAAGGCCTACATGGCCAGCTTCGACCCCAGCTTCCTCGCGCTCTACGCCGCACCCGAGGCGCTGCCCGAGCTGGCCAAGAGCTACAAGGTCTATTACAAGAAGGTCGACGGCAAGACCCCGACCAGCTACACCATGGACCATTCGGCGGGCAGCTACGTGTACGACCCGCAGGGGCGTATCCGTCTCTACCACCGCTACGGCAGCGGTGCCCAAGCGCTGGCGGATGACGTGAAGAAGCTGCTGAAATAGGCCAATCGGCCGGTTCACCGCCGAGCTGCTCGGGCATGGCCCCTATACTCCACCGGTCCTAAAAAGGGATACGTGGGTCCGACTGCCTTGGCGCCAATGCAAAGGCATGGGGCCCGATCCAACTAATGTGAAATTGCCTGGGGAGGTACGTCTCGTGTTCAAGTCCGTCGCCAAAAGCGTTTGTGCCGTTGTGCTGTTGTCTGTCGTCGCCGCGTGTGGCTCTCACCGTGTTGATCCGGATGAGCTCCGTGAAGCCGCCATGAAAGCCGGCAGGAAGTACCCACAAACCTATATCTCCAGCATCTCGGTGACCTTGCAAGATGCCGATCCCGATGACAACCGGCTGACGCACAAAAAGGAACTCGAAGCCAAGTTCCCGGAGATCATCAGGGAAGAGCTGGAGGATCAGGGCTACCGGGTGCTCACGACTGACCCGGGCAAGTCCCAAGGTGTGGCGTTGGTGAACGTCAAGGTGACATACGACCCCGGAAACCGCGCTCTGCGATGGGGTGTACTGGCTTTTTCCGGAATCGGGAAAGGAACCTTGGAGGTGCAACTGGATGCCGTCGACGCGGTCTCGGGATCGTTACTGGTGAGCCGCAAGGACAACGATACGACGCGCGGGGGCGGCTTCGGTGGCAACTTCTACGACGATGCAGAAGATTTTGTCGGTGACATGGCATCCGACTTGGGCGAGGCCCTGACCGAGTTCCAGTCACAGCCCTCCACCGGCACGCAGCTGTCTGCTGGCGCCGTCTGATCGCGGCACAGCCGGCGCCATGCGGCGCGGACTGTGCCGGATCAGACTCAGTCCACCTTGGCGCCGCTGAGCTTGACGACCCGCTCGTATTTGGTGCGCTCGGCGTTCATGAACTGACCGAACTGCTCCGGGCTGCTCGGTGCCGGCTCGGCCATCAGCAACGCAAACCGGGACTTGACTTCCGGGCTCTGCAGGGCCTGGGTGAAGGCGGCGTTGAGCTTGCGCACCGTGTCGGCGGGCGTGGCCGCCGGCACCACCAGACCCCACCAGGTGTCGATGCTGAAGCCGGGCAGGGTTTCGGCCACCGTGGGCACGTCGGGCATGCTGGCCGTGCGCTGTGCCGTGGTGACGGCCAGCGCCTTCAGCTTGCCGGCGCGGATGTTGGCGGATGCCGTGGCGAGGTTGTCGAAGTTGAAATCCACCTGGCCCGAGAGCAGGCCGAGCTGGGCCGGGTTGCCGCCGTTGTAGGGGATGTGCACCGCGAACACGCCCGCCTGGTTCTTGAACATCTCGCCCGCCAGGTGGCCGGCGCTGCCGTTGCCCCCCGAGCCGTAGTTCAGCTTGGCGGGGTTGGCCTTCGCGTAGCGGATCAGGTCGGCCAGGGTGTTGATGTTCAGCCGCTGTGCCGCATCGGCGTTCATCACCAGCACGTTGGGCACGCGCAGCATTTGCGTCACCGGGGCGAAATCTTTCACCGGGTCATAGGGCAGCTTGCTGAACAGCCAGGGGTTGATGCCGTGCGACGCCGTCGTGGAGATGCCGATGGTCAGGCCGTCGGGCGCCGCCTTGGCCACGGCGCTCACGCCGATGTTGCCGCCCGCGCCCGGCCGGTTCTCCACGATCACGGTGCCCAGCGAGCCTTTCACGGCTTCGGCCAGCACGCGCGCGGTCTGGTCGATCGGGCCTCCGGCACCGAACGGCACGATGATGCGCGTGGTGGTCTGGGCTTGCCCCAGCGCAGGCAGCATCAGCGCGGAAGCGGCCAGGGAAATGGCGGTGACGAGATGGCGGCGGTTCAACATGAGGCGGTCTCCGGGAGTTGTTGTTGGAACGGGAAGAAGGCGGTGATCACAGCTTGTCGGCTGCGCTGGTGAACGAATCGGCGTAGAACTCTTCGGGTGGCAGGCCCGCCTGGGCACTGTACTGCGTGCGCGCCGACTCCACCACGATGGGCGCGCCGCAGGCATAGACCTGGTGGCCCGACAGGTCGGGGAAATCCTGCAGCACCGCGAGGTGTACAAAGCCCGTGCGACCGCTCCAGCCGTCTTCGGGCAGTGCGTCGGAGATCACCGGCACATAGTGCAGGTTGGGCATCGCGGCGGCCTGTGCAAGCAGCCAGTCGTGGTGGTAGAGGTCGGCCGGTCGGCGCCCGCCCCAGTACACGGTGGTCGGCCGGTGGATGCCCTTGAAATGCATGTGCTGGATGATGGCCTTGACCGGCGCAAAGCCGGTGCCCGAGGCCAGCAGGATCACGGGTTTTTCGCTGTCTTCGCGCAGGTAGAAGCTGCCATAGGGCCCTTCGATGCGCAGAATGTCTTTCTCCTTCATGGCGCCGAACACGTGGTCGGTGAACTTGCCGCCCGGCATGTGGCGCAGGTGCAGCTCCATGGCCGGCTGGCCGGCCTGCGTGTGCGGCGCGTTGGCCATGGAGTAGCTGCGGCGGTCGCCGTCGCGCAGCAGGAATTCGATGTACTGACCCGCGTGGTACTGGAAGGTGTCGGACGCGGGCAACTGCAGGTGCATCACGATCACGTCGTGCGAGGCACGCTCCAGCCGGTTCACGCGCACCGGCATCTTCTTGATCGGGAAGGCGCCTGCTTCGGTGACCTGGCGCGACTCCAGCACCACGTCGCTGTGGGCCACGCCGCAGCAGGTCAGCGCATAGCCGGCGGCTTCTTCATCGGCGCTCAGGGCCTTGGCCTGGTGCGGACCATGGGTGATCTGGCCGCTGACCACTTTGCATTTGCACGAGCCGCAGGCGCCGTCCTTGCAGCCATACGGCAGACCGATGCCCTGGCGGATCCCCGCGGCCAGGATGGCCTCGTCGGGTTCGGCAGTGAAGCTGCGCCCGCTGGGTTCGATGGTGATGGTGAATGTCATACTGGCATGGTGTTGTGGTTGGGGCGCTGTGTTGCGTCGCGACACAAAAGCAAACGATCATTGTCGCAAATCTGGGAATCGCATGAGCCTTCTGGGCGCTTTGCCCGCACGCTTCCGGCGTGAGCGGGTGTTGATCATTGGCTGTGGTGACGTGGGCCAACGAGCGGCTCGCGTGCTGGGTGGCGGCCGGCGTGTGCGGCTGCTCGCCCTCACATCGACACCCGGGAGCGCGGCTGCGCTGCGCGCGCAGGGCATCACCCCCTTGCAGGGCAACCTGGACGATGCCCGCAGCCTGGGGCGCCTCGCCGGGTTGGCCACCCGTGTGCTGCACCTCGCACCGCCCCCGACGGGTGAATCGTCCGACTGGCGGCTGGATACCCGCACCCGGGCGCTGGTGCGGGCGCTGGCGCAGCGCTCGTTGCCTGTGGCGCTGGTGTACGGCTCCACCAGTGGTGTCTACGGGGACCGGCAGGGGCAATGGGTGAGCGAGGCCACACCGGCTCAGCCGCGCACGCCGCGCGCCTGGCGGCGTGTCGATGCCGAGGCCAGGGTGCACTGGCTGGGCCGCGCCACGGGCGTGCGCACCAGCGTGCTGCGCATCCCCGGCATCTACGCGCCCGACCGCGAGGGCGGAACGCCGCGTGAGCGCCTGCTGCGCGGCACGCCGGTGCTGTGTGCTGAAGACGACGTTTTCACGAACCACATCCACGCCGACGACCTGGCGCGGGCCTGCGTGCTGGCGCTGTGGCGCGGGCAGCCGCAGCGCAACGTCAACGTGAGTGACGACACCGATCTGAAGATGGGTGACTACTTTGATCTCGCGGCCGACCTGTATGGACTGCCCCGTCCGCCGCGCATCGCGCGCAACGCCGCAGGCGATCAGTTGCCGCTGATGCTGCTGAGCTTCATGAGCGAATCGCGCCGGCTGCACAACCAGCGCATGAAGGCTGAACTGGGCCTGCGCCTGCGCTATCCCACAGTGGCCGAAGGCCTGGGGAGCTGATCAGGCGCCGGGCGTCATGGAGGCCAGCAGCCAGGCTGTGTACCCCACATACAGGGCCAGCAGCACCAGCGCCTCCAGCCGGTTGATGCGCCCGGGGCCGCGGAAGCCCCAGCCCATCGCGAAGAGCAGCACGGTCAGGCCGGCCATCATCGGCAGGTCGCGCGTGAGCACATCCCCGCCGATGTCCATCGGGGCAATCACACCCGCAAGACCGACTACAGCCAGCGTGTTGAACAGGCCGGACCCCAGCACATTGCCCAGGGCGATGTCGTGTTCCCCCTTGCGCGCCGCCGCCACGCAGGAAGCCAGTTCGGGCAACGAGGTGCCCAAGGCCACCACGGTCAAGCCGATGATGAGGTCACTCACGCCCAGTGACTGCGCGATCGACACCGCGCCCCAGACCAGCAGGCGCGAGCTGCCCACCAGCAACAGCAGGCCCAGACCCAGCCACATGAGCGCACGCCGTATCGGCATCGGATGTGCCTCCAGCTCGGTGGCTGTTTCGGTGGCCAGGGCATCGCCGCCGCCGCTGCGGGCCTCGACGATGGACCAGGTCACCAGCGTGCCGAACACCAGCAGCAGCACCGCGGCGTCGAGCCTCGAGAGCACGCCGTCCCAGACCAGCAGCGCCGACAGCGCGGTCACCGCCATCAGGATCGGGAGCTCCTTGCGCAGGATCACCGACCGCACCAGGATCGGCGCGATCAGCGCCGTGATGCCGAGGATCAGCGCCATGTTGACGATGTTGGAGCCCCAGGCGTTGCCCAGTGCGAGCCCGGGATTGCCCTGCGAAGCCGCCAGGACCGACACCACCATCTCGGGCGCCGAGGTGCCGAAGCCCACGATCAGCATGCCGACCAGCAGTGGGGGCACGGCAAAGTGCTGGGCCGTCGCCGAAGCCCCGGCCACAAAACGGTCGGCGCTCCAGACCAGCAGTATCAATCCGGCGAGGATGGCAAGGGAAGGCAGCAGCATGGGAAGTCGGGCCCGGGTTGTTGGACAATGAAGTGGATTGTGTCAGCTGATCCTCGTCCCCCCTTCCTGTCGGACATGACGTCCGGCGGGCTCCTCCAGCGCCGCCGCGTTGCGCCCGCACCATGAGTTCATTGCCACCCGATCGGCCAGACGTCCCCGCTGCTGCCGTCCAGCCGTCGGGTTTCTGGGGCTCGCCCCTGCGGTCACGCCTGGCGCTCACGGCGGGCGCCGTGGTGCTCATGCTGCTGCTGCTGTGGTGGTGGCGGCCGCTGCTGCTCATTCCCGGCACGCAGCCGTTGGTCATGTCGGGGGGTGATCCCTACCTGCGTGCCTTGATGCGCACCATTTCGGCCAGTGAGTCCAACGTGCTGCGGCCTTACCACGTGTTGTACGGGCACGGCTATGTGTGGACGCTGGATATGCACCCCAACCGTTGCGAACCCATCGGGCAGGGGCCCAACCGGGGCAACTGCTCCACCGCCGCCGGGCGGTACCAGCTGCTCTACAGCACCTGGCTCGAACTGGCCGCACGCCACCACCCGCAACGCACCGACGATCCCCTGGATGCCACCGGGCTGAGTTTTGCGCCCGTGCATCAGGACATGGTGGTGCACGCCTGGCTGTCCGAAGCACGCTGGGGCAACCTGTCGGCCCAGTTGCGGCAGGGGCGGGTGCAGCCGGTGTTGCGGCGGCTCTCCGGCACCTGGACCAGCCTGGGCTATGGCATCGAAACCAACAGCATGAGCCGCCAGCTGCCGCGTATCTTCCAGCAGGTGCTGAAGGAAGAGCTGGCCCGCGCAGGGTCGGATGCGGCGGAACCGGCCGCCGAAAAACAAAAAGGCCGCACAGTGAAAACTGTGCGGCCTTGAGTGTGGTGCCCGGGGCCGGAATCGAACCGGCACGCCTTGCGGCGGGGGATTTTGAGTCCCCTGCGTCTACCAATTTCACCACCCGGGCTGGAATCTGGGAGACAGAAATTATGGCACAGTGGGGCCCATGAACTACCCAACCATTGAAGACGCCATCGGTAACACGCCGCTGGTGGCGCTGCAGCGCATCGGTGCGGCGGACAACCAGGCTCGGGGCAACGTCATTCTGGGCAAGCTGGAGGGCAACAACCCGGCGGGCTCCGTCAAGGACCGGCCGGCGGTGTCCATGATCCGGCGCGCCGAGGAGCGCGGCGAGATCAAGCCCGGCGACACGCTGATCGAAGCCACCTCGGGCAACACCGGCATTGCGCTGGCCATGGCCGCGGCCATCAAGGGTTACCGCATGGTGCTGATCATGCCGGAGGACCTCTCGATTGAACGTGCGCAGACCATGAAGGCCTTTGGCGCCGAGCTCATCCTCACGCCCAAGAGCGGCGGCATGGAGTACGCCCGCGATCTGGCCGAAAAGATGCAAGGCGAAGGCAAGGGCCGCATGCTGGACCAGTTCGCGAACGCCGACAACCCACGCATCCACTACGAGACCACCGGCCCCGAGCTCTGGGAGCAGACCGGCGGACGCATCACCCATTTCGTGAGCGCCATGGGCACCACCGGCACCATCACTGGCGTGTCGCGCTTTCTCAAGGAAAAGAACCCGGCCATCCGCATCGTGGGTGCCCAGCCCAGCGAAGGCTCGCGCATCCCCGGCATCCGCAAATGGCCCACCGAATACCTGCCGAAAATTTACGACCCCAGCCAGGTGGACGAGCTGGTGTACGTGAGCCAGGGTGATGCCGAAGACATGTGCCGCCGCCTGGCGCGCGAAGAGGGCATTTTTGGAGGCATCTCGGCGGCAGGAGCCTGCTGGGTCGCCCTGCAGATTGCGCAGCAGGTGGAAAACGCCACCATCGTCTTCGTCGTTTGTGACCGCGGCGACCGCTACCTGTCCACCGGCGTGTTCCCGGCCTGAACAGGTGAGCGCCGAGTACCGTTTCTGCCCCTGCTGCGCCACGCCGCTGACGCTCACGGGCGCCGAGGAGGACGGCGGTTTCAAGGAGCGGCTGCGTTGCCAGGCCTGCGACTTCACGCACTGGAACAACCCCACGCCCGTGCTCGCGGCCATCGTTCAGGTCGGTGAGCGGGTTCTGCTCGCGCGCAACGCGGCCTGGCAGAACCGCATGTTCGGTCTGATCACCGGATTCATGGAAGCGGGTGAGACGCCCGAAGAAGGTATCCGGCGGGAGATTGCCGAAGAAACCGCGCTGGAGGTGACGGCGCTGCAGCTGGTGGGTGTGCACGACTTCCAGCGCATGAACCAGATCATCATCACCTACCACGCGCAAGCCACCGGCGAGATCCGGCTTTCGCCCGAACTGGTCGAATACAAGCTGCTGGCGCCGGCACAGCTGAAGTGCTGGCGCGCGGGTACCGGGCTGGCCCTGGCCGACTGGTTGCGAGGCAAGGGCATCGAACCGGTGTTCATGGAAACGCTGCCCTCAGACCCCCATCAGGCGAACGCTGCCAAGTCGCTCTGACACCCGTTGCCCGCTGGGGTCCACGGCCACCTGGCCGCGGATTGGCTGGACATCCGCTTGACATAGAATCGTTCAACCACAGGAATCCCTCCATGAACGCCGACAAAGAACTTGATGCCCGCGGCTTGAACTGCCCCCTGCCCATCCTGAAAGCCAAGAAAGCCCTGGCTGACATGACCAGCGGACAGATCCTTCGCGTGGTGTCTACCGATGCCGGGTCGGTGCGTGATTTCCAGGCCTTTGCCAAGCAGACGGGCAACGAACTCGTGGAACAGCAGACGGTGGGCACCGAGCATTTCACGCTGCTCAAACGCCGTTGAGGGCGTGAACGGTTGTTGCCCTGAGCCGCAACAACCCGATACGTTGTTTCCATGGAAGTCCTGCTGATCGACCCACTGGTCCCCGAGGCCCTGAGCTGGTTGCGCGAGCGCTACGAGGTGGCCTTCCGTCCGGATCTGGCCGACGACCCGGTCGCGCTGCGCAACACCGCCTACAAGACGCGCGCCATCGTCCTGCCACCCCATGTGGTGGTGTCGCAGGAATTCCTGGACTTTTCACCCAAGTTGCAGCTGGTGGCTCGCATGCAGATATCCAGCGACAACACCGATCTGGAGGCCTGCGCCCGGCGCCACGTGCGCGTGGTGCAGGCGCGCAGCGCCACGGTGCGCTCCAACGCCGAGTACCTGCTGTATGGCCTGCTCATGCTGTACCGCCGGGGCATGATCAGTGCGTTGCTCGGTCGCCAGATCGCGCAGGTGCGCATGGGGCGGGAGCTGGCGGGCAGCACCGTGGGTGTGCTCGGGCTGGCCCCGGTGGCTCACACGCTCGCGCCCATGCTCAAGGGCCTGGGCGTGCGCCTGCTGGGCTACGACCCGGCCGTGCACCATGCCGCGCCCATCTGGGCCAAGCTCGGTGTGGAGCCGGTTCCGCTCAACGATCTGCTGGCGCGTTCCGACGCGGTATCGCTCCAGGTGGTTTATGCCTCCCGCTTCCGGGGCTGGATCAACGAGCGGCTGCTCAACCACTGCAAGCCTGGCCAGCTGTGGGTCGGTGTGAGCCGCAGCTCGCTGTTCGACCCGGAGGCCCTGGCCCTGGCCCTGACCGATGGCCGCATCGACGCCTGTCTGCTCGACGGCGCCAATCCGGCTTTTGCGGCCGAAGGCACGCCGCTGTACAACGTGCCCAACCTGCACCTGACGCCGCGCCTGGGTTCTCATACCCGCGAAGCCAAGCTGCGTGCCAGCTGGTACGTCGCTCACCGCATCCACGAGACGCTGTCGCCTGCGACAGCCGCGACAAAACAGAGCGAATTCTCCGAACTCGACAGCCTGAACCACCCGTCCGACATGGAAGACCCGCAGGCGGTTTCGCCGTCGCAGTGGGAGTCGCTGGCGGTCCACCACCGGCCCTGAACGCGGTTCAGGTCCGCGCGGTGGCGGGTCAGTTGCCCAGTCGCGCCAGTTGCTCGCGCACCTTGGCCAGCGTGGCCGTGAAGTCGGCGACACGCTTCTTTTCCTGATCGATCACCGCCGGCGGTGCCTTGGCCACGAAGGCCTCGTTGCCCAGCTTGCTGTTGGCCTTCGTGACCTCGTTTTCGAGGCGTGTGGCTTCCTTGGACAGGCGCACCTTTTCGGCGGCCACGTCGATCTCCATGAACAGGCACAGGCGGGCTTCACCCGCCACGGCCACGGGAGCGGCCTGCGCGGCGGCGGCCCAGGCGGCCTCGTCGGTGAACACCTTCACTTCGCTCAGCTTGGCCAGGCCCTGCAGCACGGCGGCGTTGGCCTGCATGAAGGCCGTGTCGCCCAGCACGTACAGCGGCAAGCGGGTGGCGGGTGAGACGTTCATCTCGCCGCGCAGTGTGCGGCAGGCGTCCACCAGACCCTTGAGCTTGGCCACAGCCGCTTCGGCGGTTTGATCGATGCGCTCGGGCTGGCTGACCGGGTAAGCCGCCACGCTCACCGATTCACCGGCACGGCCGGCCACGGGCGCAACCTTCTGCCAGAGTTCTTCGGTGATGAAGGGGATGACCGGGTGGGCCAGACGCAGGATGGTCTCCAGCGTGCGGATCAGCGTGCGGCGGGTGGCGCGCTGCTGCGCTTCGTTGCCGGTGTTGATCTGCACCTTGGCGATCTCCAGGTACCAGTCGCAGAACTCGTTCCAGACGAAGTCGTAGACCGTGTTGGCCACGTTGTCCAGGCGGTACTCGGCGAAGCCCTGGGCCACCTCGGCTTCCACACGCTGCAGCTTGGAGACGATCCAGCGGTCAGCGGGGCTGAACTCCAGGTAACCGCCGGGCAGGCACTCGGCCGCACCGTGGTCCTTGAGGCCGCAGTCCTGGCCTTCGCAGTTCATCAGTGTGAAGCGCGTGGCGTTCCAGAGCTTGTTGCAGAAGTTGCGGTAGCCCTCGCAGCGCTTGCTGTCGAAGTTGATGCTGCGGCCCAGCGAGGCCAGCGCGGCGAAGGTGAAGCGCAGCGCGTCGGCGCCGTAGGCCGGGATGCCTTCGGGGAATTCCTTCTCGGTCTGCTTGCGCACCTTGGGCGCGGTCTCGGGCTTGCGCAGGCCGGTCGTGCGTTTGTCCAGCAGGGGAGCGAGCGAGATGCCGTCGATCAGGTCCACCGGGTCGAGCACGTTGCCTTCGGACTTGCTCATCTTCTGGCCCTGCGCGTCGCGCACCAGGCCGTGGATGTAGACGTGCTTGAACGGCACGCGGTCGGTGAAGTGCGTCGTCATCATGATCATCCGGGCCACCCAGAAGAAGATGATGTCGTAGCCCGTCACCAGCACAGTGCTCGGCAGGTAAAGGTTGTAGTCGTCGGTGGGCTTTTCACCTTGTTCTGGCCAGCCCATCGTCGAAAAAGGAACGAGCGCCGACGAGTACCAGGTGTCGAGCACGTCTTCGTCGCGCGTGAGGGGACTGCTGTTGGTTAGGCGTTGAGCAATGGCTTCAAGGGGGCGACCTTCTTCTATCTGTCGCTGTTGCCATTGAGCGGTAGCTTCTTCCAGGCTGCGCGCCACGTAGACCTGGCCCTGCTCGTCGTACCAGGCCGGGATCTGGTGGCCCCACCAGAGCTGGCGGCTGATGCACCAGTCCTGGATGTTGTTCATCCACTGGTTGTAGGTGTTGACCCAGTTCTCGGGCACGAACTTCACCTCGCCCGACTGCACGGCAGCGATGGCTTTGTCGGCGATCGAGGTGCCGCTGGTGTTGTGTTCATTGCCCTTGCTGGTCATGGCGACGAACCACTGGTCCGTCAGCATGGGCTCGATCACCTGGCCGGTACGCGCGCAGCGCGGCACCATGAGCTTGTGCTTCTTGGTCTCGACCAGCAGGCCGGCGGCTTCGAGGTCGGCCACGACCTGTTTGCGGGCGACGAAACGGTCCAGGCCGCGGTATTTTTCGGGCGCGTTGTCGTTGATGGTGGCGTTGAGCGCCAGCACGCCAATGATCGGCAGCTGGTGGCGCTGGCCGACGGCGTAGTCGTTGGCGTCGTGCGCGGGCGTGACCTTGACCACACCGGTGCCGAATTCGCGGTCCACGTAGGCGTCGGCGATCACGGGGATTTCCCGGTCGCACAGCGGCAGCTTCACGTACTGGCCGATGAGCGCGCTGTAGCGCTCGTCTTCCGGGTGCACCATCACGGCCACGTCACCCAGCAGGGTTTCAGGGCGGGTGGTCGCCACCGTGAGGTGACCCGAGCCATTCACCAGCGGGTAGGCGATGTGCCAGAGGAAACCGTCTTCCTCTTCGCTTTCCACCTCCAGGTCGGACACGGCCGACATCAGCACCGGGTCCCAGTTCACCAGGCGCTTGCCGCGGTAGATCAGGCCCTGCTGGTAGAGCTTCACGAAGGTCTCGGTCACGACCTTGCTCAGCTTCTCGTCCATGGTGAAGTACTCGCGGCTCCAGTCCACGGAATCGCCCATGCGGCGCATCTGCGTGGTGATGGTGTTGCCGCTTTCTTCCTTCCATTCCCAGACCTTGGCGACAAAGTTCTTGCGCGCCTCGGCGGGCGTGGGGCCCATGTCGTGGCGGCTGATACCCTTTTCCTGCAACTGGCGCTCCACCACGATCTGCGTGGCGATGCCCGCGTGGTCGGTGCCCGGCACCCAGACCGTGTTGGCGCCGCTCATGCGGTGGTAGCGCGTGAGGCTGTCCATGATGGTCTGGTTGAACGCGTGGCCCATGTGCAGCGTGCCGGTCACGTTGGGGGGCGGCAGCTGGATGGCGAAGGACGGTGCGTCTTCCCTCGGCATGCCCGTGCCGCGGAAGCCCGCCACGCCGTAGCCACGCTGCTCCCACTCGGGTCCCCAGTGGGCTTCGAGCGCGGCGGGCTCGAACGATTTGGAGAGCGATTGCAGGCCAGGTTGGTGCAGGGTGTCGGACATGGGTGGGCGCAGAAGTGGATCGGCGCCCCGCAGGGCGCCGACAGGGTGAACTCGGGAATGGCCTGATTTTATTCCGCGGCGGGGGTGGGTATCTCGCGGGCCGCTTCGATGCATTCTTGCAGCACCCGAGAGTCGCCCACCTGGTTGGCCAGCAGCAGGATCAGCCGGGCATTGAGCAGTTCGCTGTCTTCGCGGCTCAGGCCTGCATGGGCATCGAGCAGCTGTTCGTAAAAGGCGTCAGCGTCCTGGAAGTGGAGGGCGAGTTTCATGGTTGATCTCCGCGCAGTCCGAGGCAACGTTCGATGGCCGAAACCAGCTGGGCGTCGACCGACTCGCCGGTGGCGGCCAGGTAGCCGTCGGGACGCAGCAGCGCCCAGGCGTGGCCAAAGACATGGCAGGCGCCCTGCAGGTGGCCCTGGTGGTCGCGGACATGCTCCAGCGCCTGCGGCGTGGCGTCGGGCCCGAGCACCTGCACGCTGCGCACCGGCGCATCCAGACACAGCCGCCGCAAACGCTGCAGGGCCGCGGCCGACAGATCGCCAAACACCAGCACCAGCAGGCCGCCCGCGGCCCAGTCAAGCAGCTCGTTGACGCAGCCTCGGGTACCGTCGGCCCAGGCGAAACGCACGTTCTGCACCGACAGCCCCGCGCCGCCGCCAGCCCGGTAGGTGCACGCGCTGGAGCGGCTGTAGGGGTTGGCCACCGCCATGCGCCCGGTGTTGATCAGGCTGCGCGCAAACGGGTACTGCCTGGCCAGCCCGATGGTGGCCTGGCGGAACAGCCGCTCGATGCCGGCGGCCGGGCGCAGAAACCGTGCGGTGCGGTTGGTCACGCACACGTTTTGCTGCGCGGCCTCGATGCGTTCCTCGTTGTAGCTCGCCAGCAGGGAAGCGTCTGCCTGGCCCTTGAGCACGGCCGCGAGTTTCCAGGCCAGGTTGTCGGCGTCCGCCACGCCGGAGTTGCCCCCGCGTGCACCAAACGGGCTCATGACCTTGGCCGCATCGCCGATCAGGAACACCCGCCCATGGCGCATGGCGTGCACGCACTCGCTGCGGTAGGTGTAGGGGCCGATCCAGACGATGTCCACCTCCACATCGGCACCGAAATGGCGCGCCAGCCGTTCGCGCACCGCTGGTTCACGGCTCACGGCTTCTGGGTCGCTGTCGGGTGCCATCTGGTAGTCGATGCGCCAGACCTCGTCGGCCATCAGGTGCTGCCAGACCGCGCGGTTTTCGTTGAATGGCGCCTCGATCCAGGTGTGGCGCTCCACCGGCGGATGTCTGGAAAAGCGCACGTCGGCGATGCACCAGCGGTCATCGCCCCGTCGGGTGTCAAACGGCACTTGTAGCCACTGACGCAACGGGCTGTTCGCGCCCGTGGCGTCGATCACGTGTTCGGCCTCCATGCGGTAGCGGCCCGCCGGGGTGTCCACGGTGAGCGTGGCGCATGTGTCGTTTTGCTCGAAGGCCACCAGCCGGTTCTGCCAGCGCAGCTCCACATGGCCGAGCCCGTGGATGCGCTCGACCAGATAGCCTTCGACATAGAACTGCTGGATGTTGATGAACGGTGGCTGGCGCGAGAGATGGAAATTGCCTTGCTGCTTCAGATCGAAGCTGAAGACCTCATCCCCGCCCGCGAAGGTTCGCCCCACACTCCACTGCACGCCCTTGGCAGCCACCCGCTCGTAAATGCCCAGGCGTTCGAAGATTTCCAGCGATTTCTGCGTGTAGCAGATGCCGCGCGAAGAGGCGCCCTTGACGCCCACGGTGTTGTCTTCGTCGATCAACACCGAGGCCACGCCGTAGCGCGCCAGCGAGCAGGCCAGCGTCAGCCCGGTGAGGCCGCCGCCGACGATGACCACGGTGTGGCGCACCAGTGGGTCGCCCTGCAACTCGGGGGGCGCTTCAAACGGGTATTCGGGCAGGTCGTAGCCCGAGCCACCGCTGAATTCGTATCCGTTTGTGGGTCCGGTTTCCCGGTACGTGTCGACGTGGCTGTTCATGGTCTCCTCACGGGATCGGTGCTCGCGGGCTGTCACTGCGGACAGTCGTCTGGCTGCGACCTGAGTGGCGCGGCTGACAGCCCTCAGCGCAATCGCGATGCCAGTTTGAGGGTTTCCCGCTGGGCTGTCGATGGTGTTGAGAGTTGTTATCAATACTATCGACGAGATAGTCATAAACAATTTGCCACATAGGCCAGAACAATTAGACGAGGTCTGCCAACGGGCGTAAGGTGCCATCTGTCTCAACGGGGTGTTCCGGCGTGGGCACCTGGTTGGGCGTTTCTTCAACCACGACAAGGAGATACCCCATGGCCGCATTGAAAGGCTCGAAAACCGAGCAGTGCCTGAAAGACGCCTTCGCTGGCGAATCGCAGGCCAACCGCCGTTACCTGTACTTCGCAAACAAGGCCGACGTGGAAGGCCAGAACGACGTGGCCGCGCTGTTCCGCTCGACCGCGGAGGGGGAAACCGGCCACGCACACGGCCACCTGGAGTTCCTGGAGCAGTCGGGCGATCCGGCCACCGGCCTGCCCATCGGCCCCACGCGCCAGAACCTGGAATCGGCTGTCGCTGGCGAAACCCACGAGTACACCGACATGTACCCGGGCATGGCCAAGACCGCGCGCGAGGAAGGTTTCGACGAAATCGCCGACTGGTTCGAGACCCTGGCCAAGGCCGAGCGCTCGCACGCCAACCGCTACACCAAGGCGCTGAACGAGCTTGTGGACTGACCCCCTGCGCCGCTGACGCGGCTTCCCCCTGAGGGGGACGACACCAGCGGCCCGGCAAAGCCGGTTCCGCGGTGTCCTTGGGTGAACTCCCCCTCACTACGGGGGTGTTTTTGAAAGCGTTGCAATCGAGCGCTTTCAAAAACCCACGATAACAACCCGCACAGACGAGGAGAAGAGACATGGCGACCGAAGGCAACCTGCAGGCTCCGACGCGGCACGCACTCGACTGGAAGGGCCCCGACTTCCACGACGAGGAAAAGTGTTTTGTCGAGCTCGAACGCATCTTCGACATCTGCCATGGCTGCCGGCGCTGCGTGAGCCTCTGCGGGGCGTTTCCTACGCTGTTCGATCTGGTCGACGAGAGTTCGACCATGGAGGTCGACGGCGTCGCCAAGCCCGACTACTGGAAGGTGGTCGACCAGTGCTACATGTGCGACCTCTGCTACATGACCAAGTGCCCGTACACGCCGCCGCACGAATGGAATCTGGACTTCCCGCACACCATGCTGCGCGCCAAGGCCATCAAGTTCAAGAAGGGCGAGGTCAAGCTGGCCGAACGTTTTCTCGCCTCCACCGACGTGCACGGCCAGTTCGCGGGCATTCCCGTCGTGGTGCAGGTGGCCAACGCGGTCAACAAGACCAAGGCCATGCGCAGTGTCATGGAAAGCGTGGCCGGGGTGGACAAGGACGCCTGGCTGCCCGAACTGGCGACGAAAAAATTCCGCTCCGGCACACCAGAGGCCACGTCGTCCAACGTGGTGAATGGCGAGAAGACGCCGGGCAAGGTGGTCATCTTTTCGACCTGCTACATCAACTACAACGAGCCCGGGATCGGGCTTGATCTGCTGAAGATCCTGAACCACAACGCCATCCCGTACGTGATCGTGGAGAAAGAAAAGTGCTGCGGCATGCCCAAGCTGGAGTTGGGCGATCTGGACTCGGTGCAGGCCAGCAAGGAAGCCAACATCCCGGTGCTGGCGAAGTACGCGAAAGACGGCTTCGCCATCCTCGCCGCGGTGCCGAGCTGTGCGCTGATGTTCAAGCAGGAAATCCCGCTCATGTTTCCGGACGACGCCGACACCCAGCTCGTGAAGGAGCACATGTGGGACCCGTTCGAGTACCTCATGGCGCGCAAGCGCGACGGCCTGCTGAAGACCGAATTCCCGCAGCCGCTGGGCAACGTGAGCTACCAGATCCCCTGCCACGGCCGGGTGCAGAACATCGGCCGCAAGACCGAAGAAATGTTCAAGATGATCCCCGGCACCACGCTCAACACCATCGAACGCTGCTCGGGCCACGCGGGCACCTTCGGCGTGAAGAAGGCCTACCACCAGCAGGCCATGAAAATCGGCAAACCGGTGTTCAAGGCCATGGCGACCATGAAGGACGGAGCCAAACCCGACTACATCAGCTCCGACTGTCCGCTCGGTGGCCACCACATCGCGCAGGGTTTTGAAGTCAATGGCCTGGGCGCGCCCGAGCTGCAGCACCCGCTGAGTCTGGTGGCCAAAGCCTACGGATTGAAATAAGGAACACCCGATGCAACTCACCGGACACATCACCCCCGACAGCCTCATGAGCCTGGAGGCCTACAGCAAGTGGCGCAAGGCGCACAAGCCCGAGGTCATCGCGCACCGCAAGCAACGCAGCGTGCAGCTGGGTGAACACATCAACCTGCAGTTCGAGAGCGAGATGACCATCCGCTACCAGATCCAGGAGATGCTGCGCATCGAAAAAATCTTCGAGGAAGACGGCATCCAGCAGGAGATCGAGGCCTACGCACCGCTGGTGCCGGATGGCAGCAACTGGAAGGCCACGGTGATGATCGAATACACCGACGCCAACGAGCGCAAACGCGAGCTGGCGCGCCTGATCGGCGTGGAAGACCGCCTGTTTGTCGAGGTCGACGGTCAGGCCCGTGTCTACGCCATCGCCGACGAAGACCTGGACCGCGAGAACGATGAAAAGACCAGCGCCGTGCACTTCGTGCGCTTCGAGTTCACGCCCGCCATGTGTGCCACAGTCAAGGCCGGTGGCGCCGTCAAACTGGGCTGCGACCACACCCACTACCCGGCCCACACCCAGATCCCCATGGAAACGCTGGCCAGCCTGGCCGGCGACCTGAAGTAACCGGTCCCGTTGGTCATAATCGGGCTTCCTGCGGGAAGCCCTTTTTGTGTTTCCTCCCGCTGCGTCCACGACAACATGCTGTTCCTCATCTCCCCCGCCAAGGCCCTCGACTTCGAGACGCCGGCCCACCTTGCGACCCACACCCAGCCGCTGTTCGTGAAACAGGCGGCCGAGCTCATCGACGTGATGCGCGACAAGTCGCCGCAGCAGATCGCCGATCTCATGGGCCTGTCGGACCCGCTCTCGGGCCTGAACTTCGCGCGTTACCAGGCCTGGGTGCCGAGGTTCACCGCGAAGAATTCCAAGCAGGCGGTGCTGGCGTTTGACGGCGATGTCTACGGCGGGCTCGACGCAAAGAGCCTGGGCGAAGCCGAACTCGACTGGCTGCAGCAGCACCTGTGCATTCTCAGTGGCCTCTACGGCGTGCTGCGTCCGCTCGACTGGATGCAACCCTACCGGCTGGAGATGGGCACGCGCCTCGTCACGCCGAAGGGCAAGAACCTGTACCAGTTCTGGGGCAGCCAGATCGCCGACTACCTCAACCAGCGCGCCCGCGCCGACAAGAGCCCGGTCGTGATCAACCTTGCCAGCGAAGAGTATTTCAAGGCGGTGGACCGCCGTGTGCTGCAGCCGCGCGTGGTCAGCTGCGTGTTCGAAGAGCGCAAGGGCGACGGCTACCAGATCATCAGTTTCTTCGCCAAGCGCGCGCGTGGCCTGATGGTGCGCTACGCGGTGAAGCACCGCGTGACCACGCCCGAGCAGCTCAAGGGCTTTGATCTGGACGGCTACCGGTTTGTGGCGGCCGCATCCGACACCGACCGCCTGGTGTTCCGCCGCGAACAGAAGCCCTGACCCATGACGGGCGACACCATGGTGCAAACCATCACCCCCGAGCTGCGCCGCTGGATCGTGGAGCAGACCGTCGCCGGTTTTTCGCCCGAATCGGTGCTCGATGCCATGGTGAAGGCGGGCTGGCAGAAGGAGCTGGCGGCCTCGGCGCTGGAAGACAGCTTGCGTGAACACCTGGGGCAACGCGGGGATGGCCGAGGCGCCGGTGTGGCGCCGGCGGTCGTGACCGCGCGATCCATGGCGGGCGCCGCGCGCCTGCCCGAGATCAGCCTGTCGCCCTCACTGCTGTGCCTGGACGCCGGCGACCGCCAGGTCCGTGTGCTCGCGACGCTGGCGCTGCCGCGGGTGGTGGTGCTGGGCGGGCTGTTGAGCGACGAGGAGTGCGGAGCGCTCATCGATTTGGCCCGTCCGCGCCTGGCGCGCTCCCTCACGGTGCAGACCCAGACCGGCGGCGAAGAGCTCAACCCCGACCGCACCAGCAACGGCATGTTTTTCACCCGCGGCGAAAGCGAGCTGCTCCGCCGCATCGAGGCGCGCATCGCCCGCCTGGTGAACTGGCCGGTGGAAAACGGCGAGGGCATGCAGGTGCTCAACTACCCGGTGGGTGCCGAATACAAACCGCACTACGACTACTTCGACCCGGCCGAGCCGGGCACGCCCAACATCCTGCAGCGCGGCGGGCAGCGCCTCGCCACGCTGGTGATGTACCTCAACGAGCCTGCGGAAGGCGGCGGCACCACCTTCCCGGACGTGGGGCTGGAGGTGGCGCCGCAACGCGGCAACGCCGTGTTCTTCAGCTACGACAGGCCCAGCCCGATCACCCGCACGCTGCACGGCGGCGCGCCCGTGGTGCAGGGTGAAAAATGGGTCGCGACCAAGTGGCTGCGCGAACGCGAATTCATCTGAACCGGTCCTTCATGAACCTCCCTGAACATTCCCAGCTCGGCAAGGCCTCGGCCTATATCGACCAGTACGACGCGTCGCTGCTGTTCCCCTTGCCGCGCGAGCCCAAGCGGCGCGAGATCGGCATCACCGGTAGCGTGCCCTTTCTGGGCGCCGATCTCTGGACCGCGTTCGAACTGAGCTGGCTCAACCCCAGGGGCAAGCCGCAGGTGGCGCTGGCGCACATCACCGTGCCTTGCGAGAGCACGCACATCGTCGAGAGCAAGTCGTTCAAGCTCTACCTCAACAGCTTCAACAACACCCGGATGGAGAGCGCCGACGCGGTGCGCGAACGCATCCGCGGCGACGTGAGCGCGGCCATCTGGAGCGGCGGCCCCGTCAAGGCCGGCGCCGGAGTGCGCCTGTTGCTGCCCGAGCTGTTCGACTGTGAACCGGTCAAGGAGCTGGAAGGTTTGTCGATTGACCGGCTCGACGTGGAATGTGACCACTACCAGCCTGCGCCCGAGTTGCTGAGCGCCGCCCTGGATGAAAAGCCGGTGGAAGAAACCCTGGTGAGCCATCTTCTGAAGAGCAACTGCCTCGTCACCGGTCAGCCCGACTGGGGCAGCGTGCAGATCCGCTACAGCGGCCCGCAGATTCACCAGGCCGGCCTGCTGCAGTACATCGTGAGTTTCCGCAACCACAACGAGTTCCACGAGCAGTGCGTCGAGCGCATCTACACGGACATCATGGCGCGTTGCAAGCCCACCAAGCTCATGGTCTACGCCCGCTACACGCGCCGTGGCGGACTCGACATCAACCCCTGGCGCAGCAGCCACCCACAGCTGCCGCCAGCGAACGTGCGCACCGCGCGGCAGTGAGGCCGCCGGCGCTCACAACATCTTCTGGATCAGCGCGCCTTTGAACAACACCGGCCCGGTCGGACCGGTTTCGCTCGGCACGCCGCCCTTGGGCTCCAGGCTGATTGCCAGCGCCGGCACTTCGCGCACGTCGCGCTGGTCGGCCGCCAGCTGCAGCAGCTTCTCCTGACTCAGCACGCCCAGTGAACGCGGTGCCGCGCCGGGCGGCAGCGCCCAGAGTTGCAGGGACTTGTCGGCCGCTTCCTGGTAGCCACCCACGCGCTGCAGCGTGAGACGGCCGTTCTTCGGGTCGAAGGTCACCAGCATGGACGCGCTGGCCTGCTCGTCATTGAGCACGGCCACGTATTCGATCTGCGGTTGCGCTGACAGCTGAGCCTGCAGTTCACCGATCTGCGCACCCATCTCGTCGCGCAGGCCCACGGCCGTGACGACCGCCAGCACCGTGGCCAGCGCGCCGGCCGCGGTGGTGCCGCGCCACAACGCCAGGCTGCGCAGCCAGCCACCCGGTTTGGGTGGCGCTTTCGCTTCGTGCGCGGCGGCCATGGCGGCCTGTTCGCGCTCGGCTCGCACGAGGTTGTCAATGCGCGTCCACACCGCGGGCGAAGGTTCGACGGGGGCCTGCAGCTCGTTCATGCTGGCCACGCGGCTTTGCCAGATGAGCGCGGCCGCGCGCACCGGCGCCTGTTCGCGCGCCAGCGCTTCAAAACGGCGGCGCGCACCACCGCGCAAGGTGCCCAGCGCGTAGGCGCTGGCCAGACGGTCCAGCAGTTCGGGGTGTTGGGGCAAGTTCATGCAAACCTCGCCATGCATTGGCGCAGGTGGTCCAGCCCGCGGCGTATCCAGGTTTTCACCGTGCCCAGCGGCAGCTTGAGCTGTTGCGCCAGCTCGCCGTGGCTCAGGTCGCGCAGGTAGGCCAGGCTCACCACCTCGCGTTGCCGGTTCTCCAGGCGCCCCAGGCACTGGTGCAGCGCCCAGGCCTGCTGGCTCGCGAGGCTGGTGTCCATGGGGTTGGGCGAATCGCCTTCGAGCGTGTCGGCCATCGCCTCGTCGATTTCATCGGTCAGGTGTTCGCGCTCGGCCTTGCGGCGGCGCAGCAGGTCCAGCGATCGGCTGCGCACGATCAGGCCGAGCCAGGCCATGGGCGGGCTCAACGACGCGCGGTAGTCGGGCGCGGTGCGCCAGATCTGCAGAAAGGTCTCTTGCAGCGCGTCTTCGGCCCACCCGTTGTTGCGCACCACCCGCAGCGCGAGACCGTAGAGCTTGCCCGAGGTCTGGTCGTACAGCGCTTTCAGGGCGGGCTCGTCGCGCCGGGCCACGCGGTCGATCAGGGCCATGAGCTCGTCGTCGGGTTGGTCTCGCATGCGCGCATTGTGCGGGAGCGCCCGACCCGCCGTGGACCACAGGGTCTTGAACGGGGCCAGGCCGATCATCATGGCCGCCGCCGGCGGGGCTGCACCTGGGTGGGCACGCTCAGGGCGGTGAGCGGCGTCACGTTGAGCGCGGTGGGCGCGGCTTCGACCAGCTGGTCGGTGTGCCACACGCGCAGTCGCGCCGCGCCTTCGGGCACACCCTGCAGCGTGGCCACGCCCGCGGCGTCGGTCTTGACGGCCCAGGGCGAGTCGGTGACGAACAGGAAGCCGCGCATGGAGCCGTGGATGTGGCAACCCAGCTGCAAAGGTCCGGCCTTGCCGAGCGTCACTTCGGCGCTTTCGGACGGCTGGCCGTCGACCTTGCCACCCAGGCGCAGTTCAAACCCGGCGCCCGGTCCGGCGCTGAGCCCGGCGAGGCCGGCGGGCAGGCCGCGCACATGGTGTTCCCAGCCGTCGAGGTTGGTGAAGCGCACGCGCGAACCCACCGGCACCAGGGTCAGCGCCGGGTCGAACCGCATCTTCTGCTGGGTGATCGTCGCCTGCACCGGCGCGGGTGCCGGCGGCTTGGTGCCGTTGACCGGCTCGACCAGCACCACGGCGTCGGCCAGCGGCTGGCCATCGCGCGCGAGCAGGGTGATCTGCACCGTGGCCGCCTGGGCGGCGCCCGCGAGCAGCGCGAGCGCGGCAGCCGCAACGCCTGACAGGATCCGGGCTTTCATCGCGTGTTCACCACGTCGCGGTGCATCGGCGCGAGCAGCGCGAGCAACTGGTTCTGGCGCGTGAACGGGATGCCGCGCGCGTCCATGCTCGCTTGCAGCACCTCCACCAGCGCATTGAAGTGGCTGCGCGTCACGTCCATCTCGGCGTGGGCCTCTTTCATGTCGGGGCCCTTGTAGACGCAGGGACCGCCGGCGAGCTGGCAGACCTGGTCGGTCAGCTGCTTGGCCAGGTTGTCGAGCTGGGTTTCCTTGAACTGCTCGCCGATGCGGGCGTCGGCCTTCAGGCGGATCACGAAGTCGTCCATCAGGGCGCGGATGCCGGCCTGTTCGCCGAAAGCCTGGTACAGCCCGGGCGCGGGCGCCACCGGGTAGGCGGAGGCGGGCGTGGCTTGCAGGGGAGCGGGCATGCTCTGGGCCAGGACGTGCCCGCTGCCCATGGCGAGCAGGGTGAGGGCGGTGGCGGTGATGAGGTGTTTCATGTCGGTCTTCATGGGGTGATGGGATGGGGAATGCTCAGAAGGCGATCTGTGCCGAGAGGTAGACGCCGGTCTGCTTCCTGTTGCCGGTGGTGGCGGGCACGATGCGTCCCAGGTCCACGTAGGCGGCGGTGAGCGAGACGTTTTTGCTCGGCGCCCAGGCGATGAAAATGTCCTTCCAGTCGTCGGCACGCAGGCCGTCGCCCAGGCCCGCGGCGGCTCCCGCGCGCTGCAGCTTGTTGGGCATGGCGCGGTACTCGAAGCCCACGGCCACGTTCTTGCTCAGCAGGTAGGCCACCGAGAGCTCGGGCATGAGTTGATAGCCGTTGTCCGCGCCGCCCAGCCGGGCGCCAAAACCGAGCAGGCCGTTCTGGTTGGCCTGGGTGGCGCGCAGCGTGCCGTTGACCACCACGCCTTGTGCGAGGAAGAGCTTGGTCGCGCTCACGTAGAAGTCCACGCCATCGCGTTTCGCGCCCAGCGCGTCGAGCGTGCCGTCGAGCCCGCTGGAGCGCAGGCGCTTGGCCTGAACGCCCACGGCGATCTGCGGCATCAGCGAGTCGCTGTCGAGCACCGCATCGCCGGCCACGCGCAGCTTGGCGCCCAGGATGTCCTGCTTCAGGTGCAGGCCGGGCAGACCGAGCAGCGTGCCGGTGATGCCGGTGTCGAAATCCTGATGGCCGAAGGAGAGTTCCAACCGGTCGTTGAAGCCCACGGCCACGCCCGCCGCGGTCAGGCCGTGGTCCCTCGTTTCGGCTCGGCTCAGGTAGGCCGACACGCCTTTTTCGCCCTCGGTGGCCTGGCTGCCGATCACGGCCCAGGGGCTGATGCCGCCGCCGGCCGCGCCTTCCACCGTGCTCACGCCGCCGGTGAGCAGCAGCTTGCCGGTGTCGGCCTGGGCGGGTGTGGCGGCAAGCAGGGCGGCCGAGGCCGCCAGTGCCAGCAGGGTGGTCGATAGGGCCTGGGGGCGACGGGTCTCGGTGAGGTGATTCATGGGGTGGTTCATCGCTTGGTTGGGGTGAGGTGGTTGCTGAGGGGCGCCGTTGCCAGTGCAGCGTCTGCACAGCTGGCCCACCCACTACGCCACCCGGCGCCGTGTGGATTCAGCGATTTGAATCACCTCAAAAATTTGTGGGTTTCTGAATCCACCCGTTGGGGCGTCTGCGTATCCGGGGTGTCGGCAGCGCTGGTCCCACCCGATCAACGCCGCCGGCCCCACGACAACCGAACCCACCCCACCTCAAGGAAACACCACCATGTCACGCTCCACCTCTTCCGCTTTCACCGCATCCACCCCGCTGATCGCCGCCACCCCGTCACGCCGCTCCTTCATGGGCACTGGCGGCGCGCTCTCTGCCGTCGCCGTGGCCCTGCTCGCCGGCAAAGACGTCATGGCCGTCGGCATGAAGGGCGACATGTCCAAAGACGTGTCCATCCTCAATGTGGCGCTGGGCCTGGAGCACGAAGCCATCAACGCCTACCAGCTCGGCGCCGGCAGCGGCCTGCTGCAGAAGCCGGTGCTTGATGTGGCGGTGCAGTTCCAGGGCCACCACAAGACCCACCGCGACGCGCTCATCGCCACCATCCAGAAGCTCGGCGGCAAGCCGGTGGCCGAGATGAAGCTGGAGGAATACGCCAAGGCGCTCAACGCGGCTTCGCTGAAGAGCCAGGGCGACGTGCTCGACCTCGCGGCCCGCCTGGAGCTGGGCGCGACCAACGCCTACCTGAGCGTCATTCCCGCGCTGGGTGATCGCGAACTCGCCAAGGTGGCCGCCCGCCTGGCCGCCGACGAGACCATGCACTTCACGGTGCTGAACAACGCCCTCGGCCGTTCGTTGCCGCCGGGCGCGTTCTCGTTCGGCGCCTGATCCGCGTGTTTTTCGGGCCGGGGACGGTTGGCCGCCCCGGCTATTTCGCTGTCACACCCGTTCTTCTTTCAACCGCAACGAGGAGTTTTTCCATGTTCATCAAAACCACCCTGGCTGCCGCAGCAGCCCTTGCCCTCACAGCTTGCGCCTCCAAGATGAGCGCACCGGCCATGGCGTATTCGCAGGCCGGCCTGCCCGCCACCGTGCAGGTGCCCGCCGGTCACAAGGTCGCCCTGGAAACCGTGGGCGTGGGCCAGATCACGTACGAGTGCCGCGCCAGGAAAGACATGGCCGGCCAGTTCGAGTGGGTCTTTGTTGGCCCCGATGCCAAACTGATGAGCCGCAACGGCCAACAGGTCGGCAAGTACCACGGCCCGCCCGCCACCTGGGCCAGCATGGACGGCTCCCAACTCACCGCCACCCAGCTGGCGGTGGCGCCCGCTGCGGCCGGCAGCATCCCGCTGCAGCTGGTGAAGGCCAACCCGGCGATGGGCATGGGCGCCATGCAGGGCGTGACCTACATCCAGCGCGTGAAGACGCAGGGCGGCGTGGCTCCTGCCATGGCCTGCGATGCGGCCACCATGGGCAGCCAGCAGATCGTCAATTACCAGGCCGACTACATCTTCTGGAAGGCCGCGTGAGCCAGGTTCACACCGCGCGGTTGAAACCTTCCAGCAGGTTCACCGCGTTGGTGCCCACCGCGTCCACCGCGTAGCCGCCCTCGAAGGTGAACACCGTGGGCAGGCCGGCACTGGCCAGCGCCTCGCCCACGGCGAAGTAGTCGGCGCTTCGCAGCGTGAAGCCCGAGATCGGGTCGCCCTCGAAGGTGTCCAGCCCCATCGGCACCACCAGCGCGTCGGTCTTGAACGCCTTCACCGCCTCCAGCGCTTGGCCGAGCGCCGCGCGCCAGGTGGCGAAGTTCGTGCCGCGCGGCAGCGGCAGGTTGAGGTTGAAGCCCTCGCCCGCACCCGCACCGCGCTCGTCCGCATGGCCCAGGAAAAAGGGGTACTCGGTCACCGGGTCGCCGTGGATGGAGGCGGTGAACACGTCGGCCCGCTCGTAGAAGATGGTCTGCGTGCCGTTGCCGTGGTGGTAGTCCACGTCCAGCACCGCCACACGCTGCCTGCCGCCGTCGCGCAAAGCCTGCGCCGCAATCGCCGCGTTGTTCAGGAAACAGTAGCCACCCAGAAAGTCCGGCCCTGCGTGGTGGCCCGGCGGGCGGGTGAGCGCAAACACCGAGCGCGCACCGCCCAGCACCTCGCGCGCCGCCGCCAGCGCACAGGCCGCGCCACCGCGCGCCGCGGCCCAGGTGCCCGCCATCAGCGGTGAGCCCGAGTCAAAACAAAACAGGCCCAGCCGCGCCGCGAAGTTCTGCGGCAGCACGTCGGTGCGGAAGGCGTGTTGGTTCCCCAGCGGCCAGACCGAGGGCAGGGCATCGCGCAATCCGTTCGCCGGGTCCATGGCCACCCACTCATCCCAGGCGCCGGTCAGAAACTGCGTGTAGCACGCGTCGTGCACGCGGGCGATGGCAGCGTCCAGATCGACTTCAGCCACCTCGGGGGTTTCCAGCGCCCCCAGCGACCGGCGCTGCAGCTCCGTCAACACGAAGTCCAGCCGCGCCGGCACCTCGTGGCACGGCACCATCCGGCCGCGGAACATCTCTTCGCGTCCCTGGTGCAGGGCGTGGTGGGGGTTGTGAAAGGTTTTCATGCGGCGCAGTGTCGCATGGGGCTCGTCGTTGCCGGGCACCACTTCGCCGGGGCATGAACGGTACCGAACAGTTGTGCGCAGCGAAGCCCGCTACGATGCGATTTACGGCCCGCGCCTTGAACCGAGCCCCTGCACATGACAACGATCCAGCACCCTTCGCGCACCCGCACCCGGCAACTGATCGGTTTGGCTGGCTGGATGGCCCTGTGTTTTGCCACCGCCGCTGCGGGCGCGGTCGCGTCGGCCAATGCCAAATCGTTCTACAGCGGGCTGGTGCAACCGGCGTGGGCACCGCCCGGCTGGCTGTTCGGCCCGGTGTGGACAACCCTGTTCACCATGATGACCGTCGCCGCCTGGCTGGTCTGGCGCGCGCCGGCACAGCCAGCCGCACGGCGCGCGGCGCTCGGTCTTTTCGTCGTGCAACTCGCGGCCAACGCCTTGTGGAGCTGGCTCTTCTTCGCCTGGCAAAAGGGTGGCTGGGCGTTCGCAGAAGTGCTGGTGTTCTGGGTGCTGATCGCGCTCACCTGCGCCGCGTTCTGGCGCATCCGGCCGCTGGCCGGCGCCCTGTTGCTGCCTTATCTTGTCTGGGTAGCGTTTGCCTCGTACCTCAACTGGGTGCTGTGGCAGGCGAATCCGGCGATCCTGGGTTGAAACCCTGCTGCTGCTCTGTCTTCAGCGACCCCGATTCCTTTTCCAACTCCAAGGAGCACCCATGTCATCCGGAAAAATCCTCGTCGCCCAGGGCGGCGGCCCGACTGCCGTCATCAATCAGTCCCTCGTGGGCGTGGCGCTGGAGGCGCGGCGCTTCCAGAACGTGAAACTGGTCTACGGCGCGCGACACGGCGTGCGCGGCATCGTGGACGAAAACTTCGTGGACCTCACGCAGGAGACCAGCCACAACCTCGAAGCCGTGGCGCGCACGCCGGCTTCGGCGCTGGGCTCCACGCGCGACAAGCCCGACCTGAAGTACTGCCAGGAAATCTTCAAGGTTCTCAAGGCACACGAAATCGAGCACTTTTTCTACATCGGCGGCAACGACTCGTCGGACACGGTGCGCATCGTGAGCGAAGAGGCGCGCAAGGCCAACTACCCGCTGCGGTCCATCCACATCCCGAAGACGATCGACAACGACCTGGTGGGCAACGATCACACGCCCGGCTTCCCGTCGGCGGCGCGTTTCGTGGCGCAGGCTTTTGCCGGCGCCAACCTCGACAACGCTTCACTGCCCGGCGTGTATGTGGGCGTGGTGATGGGCCGGCACGCGGGCTTTCTCACCGCCGCATCGGCGCTGGGCAAGAAGTTTCCGGACGACGGCCCGCACCTGATCTACGTTCCCGAGCGCGTGTTCGAGATTCCGAAGTTCCTGGCCGACGTGAAGGCCATGTATCAGCGCCACGGCCGCTGCGTGATCGCGGTGAGTGAAGGTATTCACGACGCGTCGGGCCAGCCCATCATCACCCAGCTGGCGAAAGACATCGAGAAGGACGCGCACGGCAACGTGCAGCTCTCGGGCACCGGCGCGCTGGCCGATCTGCTGTGCGAGGAGATCAAGAACAAGCTGGGCATCAAGCGCGTGCGCGGCGACACCTTTGGCTACCTGCAGCGCAGCTTCATCGGTTGTGTTTCCGACGTGGACCAGCGCGAGGCGCGCGAGGTGGGCGAGAAGGCGGTGCAGTTCGCGATGTGGGGCAGCGTGGACGGTTCGGTGGCGATCAAGCGCACCGGCTTCTATTCGGCCGACTACGAGCTGCTGCCGCTGGACGCGGTGGCCGGCAAGACGCGCACGATGGAAGACGAGTTCATCACCGCCAGCGGCACCGACGTGACCGACGCTTTCCGCCTGTACCTGCGCCCGCTGCTGGGCTCCGACATGCCCGACGCCTACCGCCTGCGCAACAACCCGGTGGCCAAGGTGCTGCACAGGGGCTGAGCGGGGCAGGGGGTCGGGGTCCCGCTGTCGCGCCGATTGGGGATTGATCTCTTGTGATCCGCTGCGGGGGCTGATAGCCTGCAGCTTCGCCGTCGCACTTCCGGCGCTGCCGGTGCACGGTGCACGTCCTGCCCTCTGTGACCTTTGTCAGAAAGCGAGCGATCCGTGAACCCTGCCATCCTGCCCACCTTCCGTTTCCCCGAAGGCACCTGCATCGCCCAGGCTCAGCCCCACATGGGGGTGCCCGTGACGCTGAATTCCCCCGGTCGAGCGGTCATGACCGACCTCACCCATGTGCGCGCCGCCACCATCGCACCCGACATGGGGCTGAACGAGGCGCGTCAGACCATGATCCACCAGGGGGTGCGCCTGCTGTTCGTGGTCAGCGAGATCCCCTGGATGGACGGACTCATCACCTCGACGGATCTGGAGGGTGAACGCCCGATGCAGGTGATCAACCAGCGCGGTCTCCGCTACGAAGACCTGACGGTGGCCGACGTGATGTCGCCCCTGGGCCAGCTGGATGCGATCGACCTCGACGATCTCGCGCACACCACGGTCGGCAAAGTCGTGGCCACCCTCAAGCACGTGGGCAGACGCCACATGCTGGTGGTGCAGAAGGGGGACGACAGCCAGGGACCGCGGGTGCGCGGCGTCATTTCTCAAACGCAGATCGAGCGCCAGCTGGGCAAGCCCATCGATGTGATCGAACTCGCGGGCAACTTCGCCGAGATCCGGGTGTCGCTGGCGGCCTGAAGCGCGCTGGCAGACAGTTGCCGGCTCAGCCCAGCGCCTTGAACGGCTGCAGCGGCGAGAGCGGCGTGAAGCCGCCCGGGCGTTTTTCTTTCATGGCGGCGATGGACTCGCGCACATGCGCGTTGCTCCAGATCGCGCCCTGCAGCCAGCCCATCTGGCGCAGGCTGTCTTCCACGGAATGGTCGCGTGCGTAGTTCACGGCCTGCTTGGTGCCCCAGATAGCGATCGGCGGCTTGCTGGCAATCTCTTTCGCGCACAACAGCGCCGCGGCGAGCATGGCCTCGGCCGTGTCGAACACTTCGTTCACCAGCCCGTAGGCCAGCGCTTTGGCGGCGGGCAGGCGGCGGCCGGTGTAGGCCATCTCTTTCACCACGGCGAACGGGATCAGCTTGGGCAGGCGCTGCAGCGTGCCCACGTCGGCCACCATGCCGATGTTGATTTCCTGGATGCAGAAAAACGCGTCTGCCGTGGCGTAGCGGATGCAGGCGGCGGTGACCATGTCCACCGCGCCGCCGATGCAGCCGCCCTGGATGGCGCAGATCACCGGGAAACGCAGGTTCTCGATCTTCGTGAAAGTGGCCTGCATGTCGGTCAGCAGATCGAAGATGGCGGCGCGGCCTTCGGGGCTCTGGTCGTCCATGGTGATGACGCCACTGAAGGTTTCCAGCGCCATGCCGGCGCTGAAGTGTTTGCCGGTGCTGCTGATCACCAGCGCGCGCGCCGTGCCTTCGGTGTGGAGGGCGGTCAGCACCTCGTCCAGCTCGCGCCAGAAGGTGGGGTGCATGGTGTTCATCGCCTCGGGCCGGTTGAGCACCAGGTGGGCGACGTTATCCGTCAAGCTCAGGGAAAAGCAGGTCGGTGTGGTCATCGGAGGCCTTGTCTTTGTGGGGTTTGGAAGGAAGCGAAGCACTGTAGCCCGAGGCCTCTTCGCCTTCTGTCCCGGGCTTGACCAGCTTGCCCACGCGCACGCCCAGCAGGCGGATGCGCCGGCTCAGGTCCACACGCTTGAGACACTGGCCCGCCTGGCGGCGGATGGTGGCAGCGTCGTCGGTGAAGTGATCGATCGTCACGTCGCGCGTCACGCTCTGGAAATTGTCGTAGCGCAGCTTGATGCCGATGGTTTTGCCCGCATAACCCTTGCGTTGCAGGTCGTCGGCGACCTGCTCGCACAGCGTGGTGAACACCGTGCCCAGCTCGGCGCGGTCACGCACCGCGTGCAGGTCGCGCTCGAAGGTGGTCTCGCGGCTCATGCTCACCGGCTCGCTCTCGGTCACCACCGGGCGCTCATCGCGGCCCCAGCTCACTTCGTGCAGCCAGTGGCCGTAGCTCTTGCCGAAATGTTCGATCAGCCAGCCGGGCTCGCGCGCCGCCAGTTCGCCGATGGTGTGGATGCCATACCCCTGCAGCTTCTCATCGGCCTTGGGGCCGACACCGTTGACCTTGCGGCAGGGCAGCGGCCAGATCTTCGCCTCCAGATCGTCGGGCCAGACGATGCTGATGCCGTTGGGCTTGTTGAATTCGCTCGCCATCTTGGCGATCAGCTTGTTGGGCGCCACGCCGATGGAGCAGGTGATGCCGGTGGCCTGGAAGATGCTCTTCTGGATCAATCGCGCCAGCACGCGCCCGCCCTCGCGCTGGCCGCCGGGCACGTGGGTGAAGTCGATGTAGACCTCGTCCACGCCACGGTCCTCCATCACCGGCGCGATCTCCAGGATGGTGCTCTTGAACAGGCGCGAGATGCGGCGCACTTCGTCAAAGTCCACGGGCAGCAGGATGGCTTGCGGGCAGAGCCTGGCCGCCTTCATGAGCCCCATGGCCGAGCCGACACCGAACTGGCGCGCGGGGTAGGTGGCGGTGGTGATGACGCCGCGCCCGGTGTAGCTCGCCAGGCGGGGGAAAAAGTCAACCGGGATGCGGCTGAGGTCGCCATCGGACCAGTCGCGTTCCGGGTAGGCCTCGCGCAGTCGGGCCAGCACGTCGTCCTCGCGCCGCCGCCCGCCGCCGATCACCACCGGCAGGCCCTTGAGCTGCGGGTAACGCAGCAGCTCCACCGACGCAAAAAAAGCGTCCATGTCCAGGTGCGCGATGCGCCGGGGCAGGGGGGCGTTTGGGTTGGCAGCAGCAGTCACGGCGCCAAGCATAGCGCTGTGGATGCGCGGTGCGGCGGGCTAAGATGGTCCATCTGCGCAGCGCCGTCGCGCTGCCGTTTTTCTGGGAGCGCCAACATGAACGCACTGTCCCGCCTGATCGCCGCCCTGCTCGTGGGCGCGGGCATCGCCGTCGCCGGTTTTTCGGTGAGCCAGGGTCTGGAGCGCTTCCGCATGTCGGACCGCTCGGTCACCATCAAGGGCCTGGCCGAGAAAGATGTGGAGAGCGACTTCGCCATCTGGACGCTGAGCTTCCGCCGCGCTGGCAACGAGTTCGGCACCGTGCAGCAGGCGCTGGCCGCCGACCGCGAAAAGGTGCTGGCCTTTTTGAAGGAGCGCGGATTCACCGACACCGAACTCGAAGCCCGGCCGCTCCAGGTGCAGGACCTGATGGCGCGCGACTACGCGCAGGGCAACGTGCCTTTCCGCTTCAACGGCAGTGGCCAGGTGCTGGTGAAGACGAGCCGCGTGGCCGATGTGGCCAGCGCCGCGCTGGCGGTGGACCCGCTGATCCAGGGTGGCATCCAGCTTGGCGGTGACGGCGAAGGCGCCAGCGGCCCGCGCTACCAGCTGCGCGGCTTCAACGACATCAAGGCGCCGCTGCTCGCCGAAGCCACACGCAACGCGCGCGAGCAGGCCGACAAGTTCGCGGCCGAAGCGGGGGCCAGCCTCGGCCCGTTGAAAAACGCCAACCAGGGCGCGATCCGCATCACCGGCACCGACGGCAACGACTTCGATGACGGCAGCTCGCGCAGCAAGCGGCTGCGCGTGGTGAGCACGTTCGAGTATGAGTTGAGGTAGAGCACCCCCCGCAGCGCTTCAAGCGTCGGGTCGCGCTTCGGACGCCTCTGCTGCGGGCGTGTCGCCTTCCGTGTCCCCGGGAATGCCTGACCAGCTTTCCCAGCCCGGGCCAAAGGTTTCGATGGGGTGCTGCGTGCGCTCCGAGCCGTTGCCGCAGAGCAGGTCGTCGGCGGCGCAATAGCGGTCACAACCCCAGCAGTTGCGCTCGGGGTGGGGTGGGTTGACCGGGAAGCGTTTGGCCATGACCGAAGGCGGTTGGCGCACCCGGAACCTCAGATCGACTTCTGCACCAGCCAGCCCTTGAACAGCCAGGGCAGGCTGGGGCTGGCGCCGGCGGGTACGCCGCCTTTGCTCTCGGCGCTGACGGCCAGCTCGGTCACACCTTGCAGATCGGTCTCTTTCACCGGCATCTGCAGCGTCTTGTATTTGCTTTCGATCACACCCAGCGAGCGCGGCGCGGCATCGCCCGCGATGGCCCAGACCTGCATGCTGTCTTCGCGGCCTTCTTTCACATCGTTGAGCCGCTGCAGCAGCAGCGCGCCGTCTTTGGGGTTGTAGGTGGCGAGCATGGCGGGTTTCTGCTGGTTGTCCTGCAACAAGGCCACCTG
The DNA here is from genome assembly GCF_057654755.1 of Hydrogenophaga sp. L76. Lineage (NCBI taxonomy): Bacteria > Pseudomonadati > Pseudomonadota > Betaproteobacteria > Burkholderiales > Comamonadaceae > Hydrogenophaga > Hydrogenophaga sp. L76. The sequence goes on along the minus strand of NZ_CM172807.1, from coordinate 2,246,571 downwards.
GCGGATCTGTGGCACCTCAACCAGCCGGGCCTGGGCGTGCTGGATCTGCGCCTGCAGCTGCGTCATCAAGCTGCTGTGGGCAGCCCAGCCGATCAGCAGCACGAGCAGCAAAAAAATGGCCAGTGCGCGCCACCAAGGGCTGACGCGGCGGTCGGAAATTTCGGTGGAGTTGATGGATGTCATGGCGGTAGCGGTTTTCTTTTTCCCATTCAGGTGAAGTGGGATTACCATCGGCCCCTTTTCGGGAGTTTCAGGCACGGCGCATTCTCCCACGCACCCCCACGTCAGACGACTTCGCTGCGATGTCCATCAACGAATCCGACCAAACCATCACCGACTGGCCCGACAGCGGGTCAGAGGTGCCCACGCTGCCCGTTGGCCGCCTGGTGTATGCCAGTGTGTGTCTGGTGCAGGAGGCGGTGCTGGACGAGATGCGCCGCATCCGCGACCACGCCTTGGCACACAACGGGCCGGAGGGCATTCGTGTGGCGCTGCTGTACATGAGCGGCTGGTTCGTCGAATGGATGGAGGGGCCCGAGGGCGCGATCCAGGCGCTGTTGCAACGCGTGGCGCAGGATCCTCGGCACCAGGGGATCAAGGTGATTCACCGCAGCGTGGGACGGCCCCGGCTGTTCCGCCCCTGGATCGGCTCCATCGTGCAGACGCCCGAACGGCCCGATGCCTTTGGCCTGCGTGTGTTCGAGCAGTTGGACCGGTTCGAGGCTGGCCAGGTGGTGGACCCGGCCAGCGTGTGGCTGGCGCTTTGCTCGCCGGCCGTGGCCGCCATGCCGACACCCTTGGGCCAGTACCCCCGGATCATGCTGCTCTCGGCGCGAGGCGCCCGGACGTTCGACCTGATCACCTGGCTGGCGAGCGTGCAGCGGCAGCCCCTGGTGCGGCGCCGCTTCGCTGGCGCTGCCGACGATGCCCCCGATGTGGAGAGCGACTACCTCGACCTGCCGGCACACGGTCGGCAGGGCCTGCGGCTGATCGCGAATGCCCGCAAGGGGCTGGCCATGGGCATGACACACGCGTTCCTGCCCGATTACACGGCCGTGGTGGTGCTGCTCGACCAGGATCCGTCCGCCAACCAGCGCATCGTTGATCGGGTGCTCGCGGCCTGCCGCCAGGTGCACCATTTGCCGACCATCGTGGGGCTGGGAACGCAAGCCGAACTGACCACCGATTTGATGGAACAGGTCGAGCGCCAGGGACTGGCCTGGCTCGCAGCCCGCACCCGCACGGGCAAGCCCGATCTGGGGGACTACTGGGTGGCCTTGCTGCCAGCGCTGAACGCGCTGGAGTGATTGACCCACCCCCGCCGCGCTTTGCGCGACCCCCTCAAGGGGCTTTGCTCCTGGCCCGGCGGAGCCGGTTCCACCGCGTTCTGGGTTGGGCACCTCGCTCCGGCTAAACCCTCAAGCGGCCTTGGGGTAGGTGCCGGGCAGCAGGATGCTCTGGTCCACGTTCTGGATGTTGGTGTGGCCGCAGAAGGCCATCGTGATGTCGAGTTCCTTGTGGATGATCTCCAGCGCTTTCAACACGCCTTCTTCACCCATGGCACCCAGGCCGTAGACCATGGCGCGGCCGATCATGGTGCCGCGTGCGCCCAGCGCCCAGGCCTTGAGCACGTCCTGCCCGCTGCGGATGCCGCCGTCCATCCAGACCTCGATCTGATCACCCACCGCGGCCACGATGGCGGGCAGCGCTTCGATGCTGCTCGGTGCACCGTCGAGCTGGCGCCCGCCGTGGTTGCTCACCACGATGGCATCGGCCCCGCTGGCGACGGCCAGCTTCGCATCTTCCACGTCCATGATGCCTTTGAGGATCAGCTTGCCGCCCCATTGCTGCTTCACCCAGGCCACGTCTTGCCAGTTCAGCGTCGGGTCGAACTGCTCGTTGGTCCAGGACGCGAGTGAACTCATGTCGCTCACACCCTTCACGTGGCCCACCAGGTTGCGGAAGGTGTGGCGGCGCGTGCCCATCATGCCCAGCACCCAGCGCGGCTTGGTCGCGATGTTGAGCACGTTGCCCAGCGACGGGATCACCGACGCGCGCATCTTGTTCTTCAAATCCTTGTGGCGCTGGCCGATCACCTGCAGGTCGAGCGTGAGCACCAGCGCGCTGCATTGGGCCACCTTGCAGCGTTCGATCATGCGGGCCATGGCCTCGCGGTCGCGCATCATGTAGAGCTGGAACCAGAACGGCGCGGTGGTGTGCTCGGCCACGTCTTCGATCGAGCAGATGCTCATGGTCGACAGCGTGAACGGGATGCCGAACCTTTCGCAGGCCTTGGCCGCCTTGATTTCGCCGTCGGCACTCTGCATGCCCGTCAGCCCCACGGGCGCGATGCACACCGGCATCTTCACGGCCTGGCCCACCATCGTCGTGGCGGTCGTGCGGTTCTCCATGTTCACCGCCACGCGCTGGCGCAGCTTGATCTTCTGGAAATCGTCGCTGTTGGCGCGGTAGGTGCTCTCGGTCCAGGAGCCGGAATCGGCGTAGTCGTAGAACATGCGCGGCACGCGTTTTTTGGCCAGCACGCGCAGGTCTTCGATGGTGGTGATCACGGTCATGGGTTTGTCTCCGGGGTGTCGTTGGGTGAGCTGCACGCGATGTTAGCGAGGCGGGCCGGAAATGGCTTGTGAAAGCGGGACAGTGGGGGTTGAAATTTCTGATGCCCCAACCGGGGGATGTCGCCGCGCCGAAGCGCCTTGGAGGCGTCAGGCGCCCGGCGTATCATGATCTGGCTGGGAGCCCACGCACCGGAGGAACACCATGACGCACCGTTTTTCGAAGCACGCTGTTCAAGTCCTTCAACCCCTGGCGGCGGCTGCCGCGCTGGCGCTGGCGCCGATGGTGGCGCAGGCTCAGACGGCGCCCACGCAATTGTGGGTTGATCTGTCCACGTCCACCATGCCCGGCATGCCCGACATGTTGCAGGGCGGTGTTGGCGGCATGATCGGCGGGCTCTTCGGTGGCGGTCGTGGCGGTGGCGGGTCGCAGACCTACGGCCACGCCAGCGGCCGTTTCATCCAGCAGGGCAGCGGACCCAGCCTGACCGGCGCCTTCCCACCCAACCGCGTGATCGACCTCGCGCTCTACAACCCGCGCCAACCCGGCGTTGAGGCGGCGCTCGCGATCCCGCCAACCATGGGCATGGGCGAGCAGCTGCCGCTGGTGCCGCCCAGCCCGGGTTTCAAGGAGCCGGGTGACAGCGCTCCCGGCGAGGTGCCCGAGGTCAAGGGCCGCCTGCTGGTGTACTGGGGTTGCGGCGACAAGGTGCGCCCCGGCCAGCCCAAGGTGATCAACCTCGCCAGCAACCCGGCGCAGTGGGCGCCGGTGCTGGCCGGGCGGCACGCGCCCGAGCGTGCCGCCAAGGTGGGCGCGCAGCACGCGCTCTACCCCAACGAGAAGAACACCGTGAACCCGAAGGCCGACACCTCGCTCGTGGGTGAACATCAGGTGCGCGGCGAAGGCGTGCCCGAGTCCATGCGCTTCCAGCTGGCCGAGCGGCAGGACCTCATGTCCGCCATCCGCCTGCAGAGCCAGGGGCAACTCACGGAGAGCATCCAGCTGAGCTGGCTGACCGTGCCGCGCGCCCACGCCTACCACCTGCACGCCATGGGCGCGGTGGGGCAGGACATGGTGCTCTGGTCCAGCGCAGACAACGGCGACGCCGGGCTCGGCCTGTTCGACTACCTCACCGAAAGCACCAGCGCCAAGTGGGTGAAAGACAAGGTGCTGCTGTCGCCGGGCACCACCGAGTGCGCCGTGCCGCAGGGCATCTTTGCGAGCCCGGGGGGCGAGGCGGGCGGCGCCATGTTGCGCATGATCGCCTACGGCCCCGAGAGCACCCTGAGCCACCCGGCGCGCCCGGCCACCGCGCCCAAGTCCTGGCAGCCGGAGTGGACGGTGCGTGTGCGCACCAAGAGCCAGACCATGGCGATGCTGGGCATGGATATGGGGGGCATGGCCGGCGGCAGCGAGAGCAGCAGCGACAGCGCTCCCGCCGAGGAGCAGGCAGAAAAGCCCTCGGGTCTGCCCGGCGCGGCCGGCAGCATCCTGCGCGGCATCTTCGGCCGCTGAACCGGCGGCGCGCTTCAGCTGGCGGCGGGCAGGGCCTGCGCCCGCTCGGCGTCCGACAGCGGTTCCAGCCAGCCCAGCTGCTGTTCCAGCACCGCCACGGTGGCTTCCGACGCATCGGCGCCGCGCGCCTGCCGCTCGGTGATGCGCGCGCGCAGCACGTCCACCGGCGCCTCGCAGGCGAGGATGTGAAACGGCACGCCCGCGCCCTGCGCCAGCGCCGCGAAATCGGCGCGCTCGGCCGCGCGCAGAAAAGCCGCATCCACCAGCACCGTCCAGCCGTCGGCGAGCAGCATGCGCGCTCGCGACAGCAGCGAGGCGTAGGTGTCGACGTGGGCCTGCGGGCTGTAGAGCCCGGCGTTCAGACCCGAGCCGCTGGCCGCCAGCGCACTCATGCCGTGCAGGCGCTTGCGCTCCACGTCGGAGCGCAGGCGGATCGCGCGTCCGCTGGTCTCGGCGGCGAGCCAGCGGCTGGAGGCCCAGGTCTTGCCGCTGCCAGAGAGGCCGTGGGTGATGAGCAGTTGCGGTGCGGGTGGGTGGGCGATGTCGCGCGCCAGCGCGAGGTAGCGCCGGGCTTCGGCCAGACACGCGTCGGCTTCGGGCGAGGCGCCTGCGCCACCCAGCTGCCCCAGTCGTATCGCCGCCACCTTGGCGCGCACCCCGGCGCGGTAGCTGGCGAAGAAGGTCCACACGGTGTGCGAAGACACATCGCCGCTCGCATCGAGCCAGGCGCTCAGCAGCACGTTGGCCAGGCCGGGGCGGCCGTGGGCCAGCAGGTCCATCCAGACAAAGGCCATGTCGTTGGCCACGTCGATCCAGCGCAAGCCGTCGTTGAACTCGATGGCGTCGAAGGGCAAGACCTCGTCCTCGATCAGCACCAGGTTGGCCAGGTGCAGATCGCCATGCCCCTCGCGCACGCGGCCCTTCTGCCGGCGCCGGGACAGCAGCGGTTCGATGGCGTTGAAGCGCTGCTCGGTCCAGTCGCTCAGCTCGCGCACCAGGGCGGCGTCGGCGGGGTCGGTCAGGGCCGTGCGCAGGGTGCTGAAGTTGTCGCGCGGCCAGCGCATGGCCGCGGTCGGGTGGCCCCAGGGGTCACCGTTGCCGGCCACCGCGGCCCGGGCCTGAAACGCCGCCATGCGCCGCGCCAGCCCGCTCATGTGTTCGGGCGTCAGCGCGCCGCGCTCGCACAGGTGGTCCAGCCGGGCCGCCTCGTCGAAGCGGCGCATCTGCACCGCGAACTCGATCGCCTGCCCGGCGTCGGCCTTGCCGGGCTCGCCCCAGCGCGGCGCCGCGGGCGTGCCCACGATGGGCAACACGCCCAGGTAGAGCTGCGTCGCGGGGCGGTCGAGATTCTGGAAGCGCCGGTTCACCCGGATCTCGGTCTCGCTGGCCTGGCGGCGCAGGGCCAGGGTGCTGAAATCCATGAAGGGAAAACGCACCGGCTTCTTGATCTTGTAGGCGAAATCCCCCGCCAGCAACACCCAGGCGCCGTGCGTTTCCATCAGCTCCACGCGCTCCACCGGCTGCGGCTGCACGGCGGCGTACCGCGCCGGCTCCAGCAGGGCGGTGATCAAGGGCGGCAGCGCATCGTTCATGCGAGCCACTGTAAGCCAGCTCCCCCTGACGCTGCCTGACACCCTTCTTTCCTGGCTGCTTCAGAGGTGAAAATGATTTCCCAGCGACCCCCATAACGACGCCCGGAGACAGCAACCATGAACCTCGCCCACCTGCTCGAACGCGTGGCGCTTCAAGAACCTGCGCGCCCCGCCATCTTCAGCGGCGCCCGGTGCGTGGCTACCCACGGCCAGTGGGAAGATCACGCCACGCGAGTGGGCGCTCACCTTCTATCTGCCGGTCTGGCGCCCGGCGACCGCGTTGTGCTCTTCATGCGCAACCACCCGCGCTACCTGGAGCTGATGTTCGGCGCCTGGTGGGCCGGGCTGGTGGTGGTGCCGGTCAACGCCAAGCTGCACCTGAAAGAAGTGCAGTGGATCGTGGAGAACTCGGCCGCGCGCTGGGCCTTCGTGACCAGCGACGTGGCGCCCGACCCTGCGGCGCTCACCGGGCTGGACGGCGTGATGGACGCCGAATCCGCCGCCTGCACCGCGTGGCTGGAAGAGGGCGAAGCCCTGCCCGCCATCGAAGAACGCGCCGCCGAAGACACCGCCTGGCTGTTCTACACCAGCGGCACCACCGGCCGCCCCAAGGGCGTGATGCTCACGCACCGTAACCTGCTCACCATGGGGCTGACCTACTTCAACGACGTGGACGCCATCGCGGCCGGCGACGCCATCGCCTACGCCGCGCCCATGTCGCACGGCGCCGGCCTCTACGCCATCCCGCACCTCATGGCCGGCGCGCGCCACGTGGTGCCCGCCTCGGGCGGCTTCGACGCGGCCGAGCTGTTCGCGCTCGGCCGCCAGCTCGGGCCGCTCTCGCTGTTCGCTGCGCCGACCATCGTCAAACGCATCGTCGACGAGGCCGAGGCGCAGGGCTTCACGCCCCAGAAGTGCGGTGAAAGCTTCAAGACCATCGTCTACGGCGGCGCGCCCATGTACGCGGCACACATCCAGCGCGCCCTGCGCGTCATGGGCCCGCGCTTCGTGCAGATCTACGGCCAGGGCGAAAGCCCCATGGTCGGCACCGCCCTCAGCCGCGCGCACCTGGCCGACACGGCGCACCCGCGCTACGCCGAGCGCATCGCTTCCGTGGGCGTGGCGCAGACGCCCGTGCGCATCCGAGTGGCCGGGCCAGACGGCGAGCCGCTGCCGCCGGGCGAAGTGGGCGAAGTGCTGATCCAGGGCGACAGCGTCATGGCCGGCTACTGGCGCAACCCCGAAGCCACCGCCGCTGCCGTGCGCGACGGCTGGCTCTGGACCGGCGACATGGGCGCGCTCGATATCGACGGCTTCCTCACCCTCAAGGACCGCAGCAAGGACCTCATCATCAGCGGCGGCAGCAATATCTACCCGCGCGAGGTGGAGGAGGTGCTGCTCACCGCGCCCGGCGTGGCCGAAGTGGCCGTGGTCGGCGCCCCCGACCCCGAGTGGGGCGAAATCGTGGTGGCCTTCGTGGTGCCGCAGCCGGGGGCGGCGCTGAGTTCAAAAGCGCTCGACGCCTTCTGCCTGGAACAGATCGCCCGCTTCAAGCGGCCCAAACGCTATGAGATCGTGGACGCGCTGCCGAAGAACAGCTACGGGAAGGTGTTGAAGACGGTGTTGCGGGAGCGGCTGTAGATCGGCAAGCGAGCGCGGGTCCATTGATGAAGCTCAATCGTGCTGGCTTCTTGCGGCATATAAGGAGGGCGGTGCGTGCGCCACGCGCCGGGCCGGTGCCACCGACCCGCTTGCCTTGATTGAAAGACATCAGGCTTTTCAAACAGGAGGATCAATCATGCAGACCAACGCACTCCCTCACTACGACATGTCGGTCAACACAACCGGCTGCTGCTTCAAGTTCAACCCCGACGGTTGGGATGCGCAGGAGCTCCACTTTCGTGACAAACCGTTCGTGCGTGCCAAGACGCACAGCCTGATGCACGTGCCCATTGACATGGGCAGGGTTTTCTCGCGCGTGCAGAAACACATGGAAGACGCCGGCGCCATTGACGGGTCGGACACCATCGTGCTCTCGCGCGACACATCATCTTTCGCCGGAGAGCATTTGTTCGCGGTGCCAAAGGCGGTACCGGAAGAAGAGATGACCACGCTCTCGGGCGACTTCGTCACCAAGGTCTTTGAAGGCCCCTACCAAGAGGCCCGCCACTGGCACGAGGCCATGGCAGAGCTGGCTCGCGCCCGCGGCAGCGAGCCGAAATCGATCTGGTTTTTCTACACCACCTGCCCGAAATGCGCGAAGGCCTATGGGAAGAACTACGTGGTGGGTGTTGCCGAGGTCTGACGGATCGGCTTGCGGGGGGCGGGGCAAAAGGCAAGACCCCGTTGTTCGCCAGGCGCTCGACGCCTTCTGCCTCGTGATCCGTTCCCATCAAGCCGCCTGCGCGCCCAGGTCCTGGATCTGCTTCACCCAGCGCTGCACCTGCTCGGGCTTGGCCTCGCTGGCCGGCCCGAGGTGCGTCAGCCGGGTGGGCTTGAGGCCGACGAACTCCAGGATCTGCCCGCGCAGCTGCCAGATCAGGGCGTTCCTGTAGGCCAGCCGCATGAACCAGCCCGGCGTGTCGGAGGTGATCACCACGCGCGCACTGCGGCCCGTCAGCATCGGCAGCGGCAGGCCGAGCAGGCTCTTCTTGCGGGTGTCGAAGGCCCGGCCGGGCAGCAGTGCCCGGTCAAACAGGCCTTTGAGCTTGGCGGGCAGCCCGCCCCACCACATGGGCGTGGACATCATGAAGTGCTCGCTCCACGACAGGTCTTGCAGCAGTTGCTCCAGCGCGGGCTCCAGCGCCTTGGGTTGCTGGTAGTCGACCCAGCCGAAGTCGGCGTCGAACGCCAGGTCGTGCAGGTGGGTGAGTCGAACCTCGTGCCCGGCCTGGCGCGCGGCGTTGGCATAGGCCTCCACCAGGGTGCGGGACAGCGAACGTTCGGCCGGGTGGCCGTTGAGAATGAAGATGCGTTTCACGGGCGTGCTCCTATAAAATTGACCGGAGTCAAATTTATAGATCAAAAAATGACCAAGGTCAATATAAATTGACTGAGGTCACTTTATGGCCGCCCATGCCCCATGAAAAAAGCCGTCCAGCAGCGAACCCTTGAAACCCGCTCCCGACTGACCTCGGTGGCGGACCAACTCGTCGCCGAAAAAGGCTTCGAGGCCCTGCGCATCGAAGAAACCGTACAAGCCGCGGGCGTGGCCAAGGGCACGTTCTTTGCCCATTTCAAGGACAAGGACGAGCTGATGGACCTGCTCATCGGCCAGCGCATCGAGACCCTGCTCGACCGCATGGCGGCCGAACCGGCGCCGCGCGACGCGGACCAGCTGGCCCAGCGCCTGATGCCGCTGGTGGAGCTGATGTCGTCCGAGCGCTATGTGTTCGACCTCATCATGCGGCGCTCGGGCGCCATGGCGGTGGAAGAGATCGGCCCCATTGCCCTCAGCTTCGGCCGGCTCGGCGAGCTCGTGGGTCAGTGGCTGGTGCAGGGCGCGTTCCGCAAAGACGTGCCGATCGAGATCCTGGTCGAGGGCGTCGAGGCCTTTCTGATGCAGACCCTGGCGCTGAACTTCTGCGCCCTGCACAAGGACAAGACCATGAAGGCTCGGCTGCAGCCTTACTTGCGGGCTTGGTTGGCGCCTGTGGAGGGGTGAGCTGGCTGTGGACGAGGTTTGACGGATCGCTTTGCAGGACACGGGGCAATAGGGAAGACCTGACCTCGTTGCTTCCTTCGACTGACTAACTAGTCCACGGTATGTTCGTTCTCGCCCGTGACTGCAAAAGCATAGCGATCTATTTTTTCATAAGAATCTAGCGAATTTTTAATTAACTCTCGCTCCACCTCAGGTTGGTTTCCCTGAAGTTCATTAAATTTTCGAAGTGAGTTTTCATATTCATTGAAGTATTTATGCAATCTACGATTGGGTTGTCGCCACCACTTTAAATTACGGCGGAGTGCGATTATCATTTTGTCGCCCATCGGCTTCTCTGGTACAACTGCTCTCTCACCGGTCAAACTGTTCTCTACAACGTGCCCATAAACTGTCGATCGAGCATCATCCAGAAGGATGTCAGGCGAACGGAATGTCCACTGTTCATTCAGCCATTTGCAATAATCTAACAACTTTTCTGCTTCACGTTTTTTCCAAGAGAAAATCTTCTCAACCAAAAATATAAATATGGCAGCCGCTGCGCCTATTAAAGCCGAAAACCATTGAGAGTCCAAAAAGCCATGTCGACTCATTCCGTCAGCGATCAAAGCCAGACTGGTGTTGATGCCATGCATCGAGTCTGCAATTGAAGGTATCGGCTCCATGTTGTACATATCTCCAATTTTTGGGTTGTGGGGGAGTTGGGGTCAGGTCTTGTCTTTTGCCTCGCGGAAGCGATAGAGATGTGGGGACTCTTTCATTTTCGCGCCAGAGTCATCGTCATAAACCGACTGAACGGATCCTCCCGGTAATCCGAAAACGGCCCGCATTCCACAAATCCGAACCGTCGGTACATGCCAATAGCCGGTTCAAACGCCGGCGTGCTGCCGGTTTCCAGGCTCACCCGCACATAGCCGCGCTGGTGCGCGAGGTTGAGCAGTTCGGTCAGGATGGCTTGGGCGACGCCCTGGCGCAGGTGGCGGGCGCTGGTGCGCATGGACTTGAGTTCGCCGTGTCCGCCGCCGAACGCGGTGGTGGGCGCCAGTTCCTTGATGGCGCCCATGGCGAGCAGTTCACCTTTGTCGGCGCCGGGTGGATCAGAAGGCGCGCGGCGCCAGGCGGTCAGGAACGTGATCTCCGGCCGGCGCAGGCCGTCGAGGTCCAGCGCAAACACGCACTCGGGCGGCGACTCGGCGCGCATGCCGGCGAGGTGCTCTTCCAGCAGGGCGATCACCTGCGGGTGCGTGAGTTCGCGGTCGATGCGGACGTGGAACGGGCGCGGCTGGGCGTCGTTCATGGGCGCCCCTCCCTGGGCGGCGTTGTTGTGGGCTGATGCCTCGGCGGCCATTGTGTACGGTTTGTTACCAGAGAGGCAAGCAACACGAACGGGCGGGCGACGGTGCGTGTCAAGTTGTCTGTGCAGGGGGCCGATAAACACCGAACACCTATCGAGGATTCAGCATGGACATGGACGTTTCTCCCGCTTTGCTCATGGACCGCGTGCTTCAGACGCGCCAGGGGCAGATCGCGCAGGAAGCGCAAATCCTCGTCATGAAAAAAGCCATGGACATGCAGGAGTCGGCGTCCGCGGCGCTGCTGAACGCGGTGGCGGGCGATCTGCCGCTGGCGAGCGGTGGAGCGGTGGGGACGCAGGTCAATGCGCTGGCTTGAGGCCGCCTCGGTACTCGCTCAGAGCTGGTGCCTGATGCACTGCGGTCCTAAGATGCGGCGCATCTGCAACGCACCAAGCCCATCTCATGAAAGCTGCCACCTTGCCTTCGCTGCGCGTCGATCCCCAATTGCGTGATGCCGCGCAAAGCGTGCTGCAGGAGGGCGAGACCTTGTAGGGTTTCATTGAGGCCTCGGTTCGGGAAACCATCAAGCGACGACGCACCCGCGCCGAGTTCGTGGTGCGTGGGCTGGCGTCGCGCGATAAGGCGCTGGCCACGGGGGCTTACTTTGCTGCGGATGAGGTGCATGCCGAGCTGAGTCGGATGCTGACTCAGGCTCGTGCACATGTGCAGAAGAGGGTGCCGGGGTGAGTTTCGCGGTCTGGTAGCGCCGCCGTTACGGTCGCCTCAACATGCGTGCCGCCAGCACGCTGGCCAGCAGCATGAGTGCGCTGCCGGTGAGGGCGGTGAACTGCAGCGCGTCGGTGAAGGCGGCGCGGGCCATGAGGGTCAGCGTCTGCGCCGCTTCGGCGGGCAGGCGTTCGGCCACCGAGAGGGCGCCGCCCAGGGTGGCGAGCGCTTCCGGGGGCAGGCTGTTGCCGCCGGCCTGCGCGAGTTGCTGGCGGTAGATGAGGGTGCCCGCGCTGCCGAACAGCGCAATGCCCAAAGCGCCACAGAATTCCGAGCTGGTTTCGGCGATGGCCGAGGCGGCGCCCGCGCGTTCGGGCGGCGCGGAGGTGATGATCTGTTCGGTGCCGATGGCGAACACGGGCGCCATGCCCAGGCTGACCACGACCATGCCGGCCACCAGCACCCACAGCGCCCAGGGGCCGTCTGAACTGCACCCCAAAGGTTGGACATCAATCCAATCGATGGGGTGTTTTTCATGACGAAACACAGTGAGAGCTTCAAGCTCGAAGTTGTTCAAAGGTATCTGGCCGGGCCGCTGGGCCATAAGGCTTTGGCCAAGCAGTACGGGATAGGCCGAAACAGCATCGCGAACTGGGTGGACCGCTATATGGCCCATGGTCTGAAAGGATTGCACAGAAAGCCAGGGGGCTACTACAGCGCAGAGTTCAAGTTGAACGTACTGCGCCAGGCCAAGCTTCGGGAGTTGTCGAACACGCAAGCGGCCACGCTCTTTGATGTGCGTGGCGGTGGAGGCATCGTGGGTTTGTGGCGGCGCCAGTACGATGAGGGCGGCCTGCAAGCGCTCCACCCCAAACCCCGAGGCCGCCCTCCCATGAAGCCCCCCAAGCCCAAATCCGCGCCAGCCGCCCCCGCGCAGACGGACGACAAGCGCTCGCTGCAAGAGTTGCACGAGGAGAACGAGCAACTACGTACGGAGGTGGCCTACCTAAAAAAGTTGGAGGCCTTGGTTCGAGCCAATCGGCAAGCTGCGCTGAAAAAGCGCAAGCCGTCCTCGAACTGAGGCCACAGTTCCTGCTGCGTCGACTACTGCAGTCCGCAGGCCTGTCGCGAAGCACGTTCTACTACCAAGCCAAGGTGCTGCAGGCTGGCGACCGATACGCCGGATTGAAGGACAGCATTCAAGCTGTGTACGAACGCCACAAGGGGCGTTATGGCTACCGGCGCATCACGGCCGAGCTCGGCCGCAGCGGCCAAATAGTGAATCACAAGACGGTGCAGCGTCTGATGCAGAGCCTGGGCCTGAAGTCGCTAGTGCGACCCAAGAGATATCGCTCCTATCGGGGCGAGATGGCCTCGACGCCCAACCTACTCAATCGTCGGTTCGAGGCCGAGCGTCCGAACGAGAAATGGGTGACCGATGTGACCGAGTTCAATGTGCGCGGCGAGAAGCTGTACCTGTCGCCCGTGATGGACCTGTTCAACGGAGAAATCGTGGCTTATGAAATGAACGAGCGTCCGCTCTTCCCGCTGGTGGGAAACATGCTCAAGAAGGCTCTGTCGCGGCTCACTGCGCAGGAGGCTCCGATGATGCACTCAGACCAAGGCTGGCAGTACCAGATGGAGGCCTATCGACAGCGGCTGCTCGAGCGAGGCCTGACGCAAAGCATGTCCCGCAGGGGTAACTGCCTGGACAACGCAGCGATGGAGAGCTTCTTCGGCACGCTGAAATCGGAGTTCTTCCGTCTCAACAAATTCGACAACGTCCAGCAGTTACGACAGGGACTGTGCCGCTACATCCACTACTACAACCACCAGCGTATTAAGCTCAAACTAAAAGGCCTGAGCCCGGTGGAGTACCGAACTCAGGCCTTGGGTGCCTAGCTTCCAACCGTCCAACTTCTTGGGGTCAGTTCAGTCGGCCCCCACCATCATCAGCATGCCGACCGCCGCCGCCGCGAGGCACCACACCATCACCGGCCCGGGCCCGAAGCGCCGCGCCAGCCAGGGCGCCAGCACCAGGGAGCCGAACACGAATCCGCCCGCCCACGGCACCGTGGCCCAGCCGGCCTGCAGCGGCGAGAGCGCCAGCACCATCTGCAGGTGCTGGGCAATGAAGATGTAGATGCCGAACATGGCCAGGCACGACAGCCCGTAGGCCATGATGGCGGTGCGGAAGCTGGGGATGGCGAACAGGCGCAGTTCGAGCAGCGGGTAGTCGATGCGCTTCTGGCGCCGCACGAACGCCACGCCGAGGGCCAGCCCGGCGAGCAGCAAGGCCAGCCGCCCCCAGCTCGGCCCGTGTTCGGCCATGGCCTTGACGGCGTAGATCAGGCTGAGCACGGCGCCCAGCGAGAGCAGCACGCTCGGCCCGTCGATGCGGCCGGCGTTCTCGTCGCGGTACTCGGGCAGCAGGCGCGGCCCGAGTACCAGCAGCAGGGCCATCACCGGCACGGCGGGCAGGAACACCGAGCCCCACCAGAAGTGCTCCAGCAGCCAGCCGCCGACCAGCGGGCCGATGGCGCTGCCGACCGAGAACGCGGTGATCCACACGCCGATGGCGAACTGGCGCTGCGTCTCGTCGTGGAACATGTTGCGGATCAGCGAGAGCGTGGACGGCGCGAGCGTGGCGCCGGCGATGCCCAGCAGCGCGCGCAGCACGATCAGCTCGTTGGGGGTGCGCGCGAACGCGGCCAGCACCGAGGCCACGGCGAAGAAGGCCGCGCCGATCAGCAGCAGGCGGCGGCGCCCGATGCGGTCGCCCAGCGTGCCCATGGTGATCAGGAAGCCGGCGACGAAGAAGCCGTAGATGTCGATGATCCAGAGCAGCTGCGAGGCGCTGGGCACCAGCGCCCGGCTGAGCGCGGGCACGGCCAGGTTGAGCACCGTGAGGTCCAGGGCGTAGACCAGGCAGGGCAGGGCGATCACGGCCAGCCCGAACCATTCGCGGCGGGCGGCCCGGGCGGGCGGGATGTCCGGCAAGGTGGACGGGGCAGGATTCATGGTATCGGCAGCATCGGGCACAGACCTGTTCCGCCCGGTACGAAGGCGGGGCCAGGGCGAATGATAGGGACGAAGTGCCCCCTCACACCACGACGATCACCCCGTCCGGATTTCGACATCCGGGCTCTGCGAAGGGGCGGTTCCGTTCAGGCCGATAGAACAGCGTTGCCCGTGGGCAGGGTCACCGTCGGAATGCTGCTGGCGTCCTTGATCACCTGGCGTTGCGGCACGTAGTGCAGCAGCACGTCGGTTTCCTTCTTGACCACGGCATAACACTCGCAGCTCAGGGCTTCGAGTTTGGGGCGGTCCAGCACCTTGATCAATCCGCGTCCGTACGAAATCACACCCAGTTGCTGCAGCTTCAGCGCCGCCTGGGTGACGCCCTCGCGGCGGACACCGAGCATGTTGGCGATGAATTCCTGCGTCATGGTCAGCTGGTTGCCGGAGAGCCGGTCCATGGACAGCAGCAGCCAGCGGCAGAGTTGCTGGTCGATGGCGTGGTGCCGGTTGCACACGGCGGTCTGGGCGACTTGTGTGATCAGGGCCTGCGTGTAGCGCAGCATCAACACCAGCAACTCGCCATGGCGCTTGAACTCATCCTTCACCCGCGACCGGGGCAGGCGGTAGGCATGACCGGCGCTTTGCACCAGCGAGCGGCTGGGCGTGCTCTCGCCGCCCATGAACAAGGTGATGCCCAGCAGGCCTTCGTTGCCCACCACAAGGATCGCGGTGGAGGCGCCGTTTTCCATCACGTACTGCAGCGAGACGATGGCGTCGGTGGGGAAGTAGACGTGGCGCATGGGACGCCCTGATTCGTACATGAGCCCGCGCAGCGGCAGCGCAACCAGTTCCAGATAGGGGAACAGCCGGTCCTGAACTTCCGGTGACAAGGCGGCCAGCAGATGGTTCTGCCGAGGATGAGGCTGGATTTTGGTTTTGGTGGACATCTCGATGCTCTGGGAAGCTGGAGCTTGTATGACACCCGCTCAAAATTGCGTGGAGCATACACGCACAGCGCGTGCGGGGTCTGCGGGCTGCACAGAGACCTTGTAAGAACGGGGCATCACCAGGTCGTGCGCGTCTTCAGCAACGTGAAGCGCTACCCGCGACTGCGCGCTCAGGCCGCTGGACGGGTCGGCGCGGGCGTCTTCAGCTGCAGCTGACGCTGCCGCAGCCGCTCATCGTCGCCGGCCGCACCCGGTCCGGGTCGGCCAGGGTTTCGGTGCGGCTGTCGAAACCCACGTCTTTCAGGTGCAGGGCGAGGCCGGCGTCCATGCTGGCGGCGTGTTGCGGGAACCATTCGACCAGCGCCTCGGCCAGGCGGGTGATGATTTCCGGGTCGTCGTTCTGATAGTGGGGAATCACCGCGTGCAGCGTTTCCATGATGGTCGCGTGGTGCGAGGCGTGGCAGTTGTCGGCGGTGAAGCCGGTGGCGAGCATCCAGCGTTCTTCCTGCGCAAAGTGGGCGGCGGTGTGCTCCACAAACGCGCGGTAGAGCGGCAACTGCTGGTCTTGCGGGGTGGCGAGCAGCTGGTTGAGCAGGGTGACGAACTCTTCGTGCGTCTCGTCCATGCGGGCGTCGCCGGTCTGCAGGCCGGGGGCCCATTCCAGGCCGGTGGTGACGGGGGCTTCGGGCGTGGCGGTGGTGTTCATGGGGCGCAACTGTACGGGGTGGGTGGGCCGGAAGGCTTGATGAAGGTCAAGCGCCGCAAGACACCGATTGTGCCAGCGGGCGCCGTCTATGATGGCGACGGCGCACCCGCCGGGCCGCGCTTTCCAGCCACCACAGCCAGGAGGAACCCATGGGATTCGTTGACGCGATCAAGACCTGTTTTTCCAAGTACGCCAGTTTCAGCGGCCGCGCGACGCGCGCTGAATACTGGTGGTGGGTGTTGTTTGTGGTGCTGGGCGGGGTGGTCACGGGGGCCGTGAACGATGGTCTGAACGCTGTTTTCGGCCTCGCCATCCTGGTGCCGTCCATCGCCGCGGCGGCTCGCCGCCTGCACGACATCGGCAAGAGTGGCTGGTGGCAGCTGGTGGGGTTCATTCCCCTGCTGGGACTGATCCTGATGATTTACTGGACCGTGCAGCCCAGCCAGGGCGACAACGAATACGGTTCGGCCGGGCCGCTGACCGCCGGAATCTGAACCAGGCGCCCGATCAGGCCAGGCGGGCGCGGTGGCGCGCGATCTGGCTCAGCACCTGGGCCGGCGCGGTGCCACCCAGGGTGTTGCGGGCGTTGAGGCTGCCGCGCAGGCTCAGGCACTCGTAGACGTCTTTTTCAATGCTGGCGTTGAAGCTTTGCAGCACCGCCAGCGGCAGTTCGGACAGATCGCACTGGTGACTCGTGGCGGCTTTCACGGCGTGGGCCACGGTCTCGTGGGCATCGCGGAAGGGCAGGCCTTTTTTCACCAGGTAGTCGGCCAGGTCGGTGGCGGTGGCGTAGCCTTTCTTGGCGGCTTCTTCCATGGCGATGGCGTTGACGGTGATGCCGCCTTCCTTCTGGCCCGTGGCGGGGTTCAGCTGGCCGCCCACCATCTCGGCAAAGATGCGCAGCGTGTCCTTGAGCGTGTCCACGGTGTCGAACAGCGGCTCCTTGTCTTCCTGGTTGTCCTTGTTGTAGGCCAGCGGCTGGCCCTTCATGAGCGTGAGCAAACCCATGAGGTGGCCGAACACGCGGCCGGTCTTGCCGCGCGCGAGTTCAGGCACGTCGGGGTTTTTCTTCTGCGGCATGATCGAACTGCCGGTGGTGAAGCGGTCGGCGATCTTCACGAAACCGAAGTTCTGGCTCATCCACAAAATCAGCTCTTCGCTGTAGCGGCTGATGTGCACCATGCACAGGCTGGCGGCGGCGGTGAACTCGATGGCGAAGTCGCGGTCGCTCACGCCGTCCAGGCTGTTCTGGCAGACCTGCGGGTTGCCTTGTTCATCGACCATGCCCAGGCTCACGGCCACGCGCTCACGGTCCAGCGGGTAGGTGGTGCCAGCCAGCGCCGCGCTGCCCAGCGGCAGGCGGTTGGTGCGGCGGCGCACGTCGGCCAAACGCTCGGCGTCGCGGGCGAACATTTCCACATAGGCCAGCAGGTGGTGCGCAAAGCTCACCGGCTGCGCCACCTGCAGGTGGGTGAAGCCGGGCAGGATGACCTCGACGTTCTGCTCGGCCACGTCCACCAGCGCGGTCTGCAGTTCAACCAGCAGGTCAGAAATCAGGTCGATCTCGCTGCGCAGCCACAGGCGCACGTCGGTGGCGACCTGGTCGTTGCGGCTGCGGCCGGTGTGCAGGCGCTTGCCGGCGTCGCCCACCAGCTGGGTCAGGCGGGCTTCGATGTTCAGGTGCACGTCTTCCAGGTCGAGCTTCCACTCGAACGAGCCGTTTTCGATTTCAGCGCGGATCTGCGCCATGCCGCGTTCGATGGACGTGCGGTCGTCGGCGCCGATGATGCCCTGTGCGGCCAGCATTTCCGCGTGTGCCAGGCTGCCGGTGATGTCGGCCAGCCAGAGGCGTTTGTCAAAAAACACGCTGGCGGTGTAGCGCTTGACCAGTTCGCTCATGGGCTCCGAGAATAGGGCGGACCAGGCTTCGGATTTCTTGTCGAGTTGGTTGGTGGACATGGTGGTGCCAGCGGCTGGGTAGGGAATTGGAGGGCGGCGGGTGCGCCGGGCCGGGCTGGCCGGGTTTTACAAACGGATCTGTGCTGCCCATATCGGGCGGTCGCGGCCTATAGTGCGAGCCATGCAAGACTCCCGAATTTTATCGAGCTTCCAGGACCTCGCACCAGCGTCCGGCACGCGGCCCCTGCGGCGCATGCCCGAGCCGGTGCGCGCCAGCGAACTGGTGTTCGACACCTGCAAGGTCGGCGTGGTGCTGCGGGCGGTGCTGTTCGTGCAGGCCGTCGTGTGGGTGGCGGCAATGTTTGACGCCCAGGGCTGGTGGGCCTGGGCCGGCCAGATGGCCATGCTGACAGGCGCTGCCCTGCCCGCGACACTGGTCTGGTTGCTGGGCGTGTGTGCCCTCAAGCGGCCTCTGGGTCGCCTGCCGATGCCGGCGCAGTGGACCGCGGGCACCTCGTTGGGGGCCTTGGCGGCGTTGTATGGCTGTGCGCTGCTGCACTGGATGGGGCTGGTGGATCCGGCGCCCTGGCTGGCCAGCGCGGCCTCGGGTGCGTTGTTTGCCGCGGTGCTGGTGGCGGCGCTGGTCTGGCGCGCCCGCGCCCGCACACCGGCGAGCACCGCCGCGCGGCTGGCCGAGCTGCAGGCCCGCATCCGGCCGCACTTTCTGTTCAACACGCTCAACAGCGCGATCGCGCTCGTGCGGGCCGAGCCTGCCAAGGCCGAGCGCCTGCTCGAAGACCTGAGCGAACTGTTCCGTCACGCACTCGCTGACTCCAAGGAAGCGGTGCCGCTGAGCCAGGAACTGGAGCTGGCCCGGCACTACCTGGCGATCGAGCAGGTGCGTTTTGGCGCTCGCCTGCGGCTGGAGTGGAGCATCGACGAGTCGGCCTCCGAGGCCCGGCTGCCACCGCTGATCCTTCAGCCGCTGGTGGAAAACGCGGTCAAGCACGGCGTGGAGCCCAGCCCCACCGGTGCCGTGGTGCGCATCAGCACGCAGCGGCGTGGCAGCGTGGTGGTGATCAAGGTGACCAACACCGTGCCGGCGGGCAGCGGCACCAGAGGCAACGGGCTGGCGCTGGACAACGTGCGCCAGCGCCTGGCCCTGTTGCACGACGTGCAGGGCCGGTTTCAGAGCGCACTGGTCGATGGCGTGTTTCAGGTTCGCCTTGAAATACCGGTATAAGCTGTTGTTTCGAGCCTGACAGCAAGGGAGCGTGGCATGGCATTGAAGGTTTTGATCGTTGACGACGAAACATTGGCCCGTTCGCGGCTGCGCACGCTGCTGGGCGATTGCCCCGATCCGCGCACCGAGATCGTGGGCGAAGCGGCCAACGCGGTGCAGGCCATGGAGCAGATCCAGCGCAGTGCCTGCGATCTGGTGCTGCTGGATGTTCACATGCCCGGTGTCGACGGCATGGCGCTGGCCGCCAGCCTGCGTCAGATGGTATCGCCGCCGCAGATCATTTTCGTCACGGCCTATGCTGAACATGCGGTGCAGGCGTTTGACCTGGAAGCCATCGACTACCTGACCAAGCCGGTGCGACTGGAGCGCCTGCAGCAAGCGCTGCAGAAAGCGCAGCGCCTGCGCAGTGTGGGCGGCGAGGGCGCCGCGGCAGATGCGCACGGTGCAGCGGATTGCCTGCTGATCCAGGAGCGCGGGCGCAGCGAGCGCGTGGCGCTGTCGGACGTGATCTACCTCAAGGCCGAGCTGAAATACATCACGGTGCGCACGGCGGAGAAGGAGCACATCTACGACGGCGCCTTGAGCGATCTGGAGCAGAAATACGCGCACCTGTTCGTGCGGGTGCACCGCAATGCGCTGGTGGCGCGCCGCGCAGTGCGGGCGGTGGAGAAGCACAACGATCCTGTGGACGGCGAGGGCTGGACGGTGCGGCTCGATGGGGTGGACGAGCGTCTGTCGGTTTCGCGTCGTCAGCTGGCGGCTGTTCGTGAAGCGTTGATGAGCTGAGTTTTTGCTTGCGTTGCTCCGGTTCTTGAGCTGCTTCGGTCTCCGGTAGCACCGGTCATCGGCAAGCGGGGCGACCGATTTCGCTCATGTCCCCCGGCGGCTGAAGCCGCCTCCTCCTTTACTTCGCTGCATCAGTCACCCCGTTTGCCGATGACCTCCATGGCGAACGGACTGCTCAATGCTGGAACGCCCACGCGGCTCTGGCTGGCGAGGACATGGCGTTCTGCATAGCGAAGTAAAGGAGGAGACGGCCGCAGGCAGTCGGGGGACATGAGCGGCGCAGAGCGCCATGGTCTCGCCAGCGTGCGAGGTGCAACGCAAGAGGCTCAGACCTCAGCCGCCTCAATGAGGAAGCGCACGCGTCGCTGACCCTGCCACTCATCCGCATCCAGCCGGAACGCCAGCTTCACCCGTTCAGGCAATGGCTCGGTATGCCCAAACCAGATGCCGTCCACCGGGTCACCCTGGTGCTTCATCTTGAGAGCAAGGTGCTTCTCGCCCACGAGACGCTGCGACACGATCTGCAGCTCTTCGCAGAACACCGGCGGCGCAAAACCCTGGCCCCACACCTCGTGGTGCAGCGTGTCCACCAGGTCGGTGCGGCGGTACTGCTTGTCGAGCGCGCCGTCGGCTTCCATGCGGCGCTGCAGCGTGGCGGCGTCGAGCCATTCGTGCGCCACCTGCTGCAGCGCGGCTTCAAAAATGTCCAGGTGTTCTTCGTCGATGGTGCAACCCGCCGCCATGGCGTGGCCGCCGAAGCGCAGCAACACGCCCGGGTGGCGCTTGGCCACGAGGTCGAGCGCGTCGCGCAGGTGGAAGCCGGGAATGGAGCGGCCCGAGCCCTTGAGCTCGTTTTCCTTGCCCTCGGCGCCGCTGGCGGCGAACACGAAGGTGGGCCGGTGCATCTTGTCCTTCAGGCGCGAAGCGACGATGCCGACCACGCCTTCGTGGAAGTCCGGGTCGAAGACGATCAGCGCCGGTGGCGGCTCTTCGGATTCGTCGAACATCTCTTCGGCCAGCATCAGCGCCTGGTCGCGCATCTCGCCTTCAATCGCTTTGCGCTCGCGGTTGATGCCATCGAGCGTGCGCGCCAGTTCGTCGGCGCGCAGGCCATCGTCGGTGGTCAGGCACTCGATGCCCAGCGTCATGTCGGCCAGGCGGCCGGCGGCGTTCAGACGCGGGCCCAGCGCAAAGCCGAAGTCGAAGCTGGTGGCTTTTTGAGGCTGGCGCGCGACCACGTTGAACAGCGCCGTCATGCCCGGCGGCATGGCGCCGGCTCGCACGCGCTTCAGGCCCTGGGCCACGAGGCGGCGGTTGTTGGCGTCAAGCTTCACCACGTCGGCGACCGTGCCCAAGGCGACCAGGGGCAGCAGCGTGTCGATCTTCGGTTGTGACTTCGCATCAAACACGCCGCGCTCACGCAATTCGGCGCGCAGCGCCAGCAACACATAGAACATCACGCCGACGCCAGCAATCGATTTGCTCTCGAAATCGCAACCCGGCTGGTTGGGGTTGACGATCACGCAATCGGCGGGCACCACGACCTCGCCGCCTTTCAGCGCGGGCAGGTGGTGGTCGGTCACGATGACCTGCAGGCCCAACTCGCGCGCGGCGCCCACGCCGTCGAGGCTGGCGATGCCGTTGTCCACCGTCACCAGCAGGTCGGCACCTTGCGCCTTCACACGCTTCGCGATGGCGGGCGTGAGGCCGTAGCCGTCGGTCACGCGGTCGGGCACCAGGTAGTTCACGCGGTCAAAACCCATGGGCGCGCCCAGCAGGCGCAGGCCGCGCAGGCCCACGGCGCAGGCGGTGGCGCCGTCGCAGTCATAGTCGGCGACGATGCAGATGGCTTTGTTGGTCGCCATGGCGTCGGCCAGCGCGCGGGCGGCTTCCTGTGCGCCCTTCATGGAAGACGGCGGCAGCAGCAGCGAGAGCGCGTCGTCGAGCTGCTCCTTGGCGGTGATGCCGCGCGCGGCAAACAGGCGCGCCAGCAGCGGGTGCACGCCGCCTTGCTCCAGTGCCCAGGCGGCGCGGGGGGGGACATCGCGGGTGATGATCTTCATAGGGTTTCGAGGGCTTTCCAGGCAGGTTCACTGCCCAGCAGTTTTTTGAACAGGCGTCCCAGGCGCGCGCCGGCGCCGTGTGGGGCGTTGACCCAGGTCTGCGCGCCACGTTCGCCGCAGAGCGTGAGCGTGACCGGCTCAGCACGACGGGCGGCGTCCAGCAGGGTTTTGATCTCGGTGGCGTCGAGCTGCGCCCAGGCCTGTTGCCAGGCCGTCCAGTCGGCGCGCAGCGCGGCCTGGCGCAGGGTATTGGGGACGGTGGGTGCGGGTCGCAGCGGTGCGGGTGCTTCCAGGGCCCCCGCACCGCTGATCCAGAAACCGTTGACCGGCAACAGGCCCCGCGCGGTGCGCGCATCGTGCACCGGGTGCGTGTAGAACAGCATCTGTGCTTCGCTCTGCAGGCGCTTGAGCAGCTGGCTGCCGGCCGGGTTGGCGGGGCTCTGGGGCATCCATCTGTCCACCGGGCGGCCGCTCACGCGGTCCAGGCTGGCGCAGGCGATGCCGCGCAGCGGCTCGCCGCTGGCGTGCCAGAGTGTGGCCGACTCAAAGCGCAGGGTGATGCCGTCTTCGGCGCAATAGGGCTTGAATGCGTCGAACAGGCCACGGGCGTCTTCATTGGTCAAGCCGATCTGCTCGCCCGGCAGCAGGCTCACGTGATCCGTGCCGATCTGGAAATGGCAGGGGCTGAACCAGGCCTGTGGCGTGGCGGGTTCGGCACTCCCGGCGGCGGCCCAGGGGATCTGGCCGTCGTCACAGGCTGAACCATCGGCCTTCACCAGGCCCCGGATCTGCGCCAGCGCGCGCTCGTGCGGCAGGCTCAGCGAGTGCTCGTCACCGCTGTCGGTGGTCGCAGGTGCCAGCTCAGCCAGCAAGGCCCCCAGGTTCGGCAGGTTCAGGCTGTTCAGCACGGTCTGGCACTCCAGCGCACTGGCGCTGGCAAACGGGATCAGCAAGTGCTTGGGCAGAGAGGACAGGGCTTCTGGGGCCATGGAGGCAACGGACATGGGTGCGATTGTCGGGGATGCCACAATCCGCCCTGGACTTCATGATGCAAACCCCCTACGAACTCATACTCGGCTGGCGCTACACCCGCGCCGGCCGCGCCACCCGGCGCAACGGCTTCATCTCCTTCATCTCGGGCGTGTCCATGCTGGGCATTGCGCTGGGCGTGGCGGCGCTCATCATCGTGCTGTCGGTGATGAACGGCTTCCAGAAGGAGGTGCGCGACCGCATGCTGGGCGTGCTTTCGCACATAGAAATTTTCGAGCCGGGTGGCCAGGCGATCCCCGACCTGGCGGCCACGCTGGCCACCATCGAGCGGCATCCCGAGGTGCTGGGCGCGGCGCCTTTCGTGGGCGCTCAGGCGCTGATGGCGCGGGGTGAGGACATGAAGGGCGCGCTGGTCCGGGGCATCGATCCGGCGCTGGAGCCCAAGGTGACGGACCTCGCAGCCGATCTGGCCGACACCGTGTTGCCGCGGCTGGTGCCGGGTGCGTTCGGCGTCATTCTGGGCGGCGAGCTGGCACGCAGCCTGGGGGTGGGCACCGGCGACACGGTGACCCTGATCGCACCCAGCGGTCAGGTGACGCCCGCCGGCGTGGTGCCGCGCATCCGCCAGATGACGGTGGTCGGCACCTTCGATTCGGGCCACTTCGAATACGACTCGGCGCTGGCCCTGCTGCACCAGGAAGACGCCGCGCGCATCTTCCGCGTCGAAGGGCCCACCGGTGTGCGCGTGAAGATCAAGGACCTGCACGCCGCGCGCGAGGTGGCGATTGCCATCGCCGCCGACCTCGATCCGGGCCTGCTGGTGCGCGACTGGACGCGCCAGAACCGCAGCTGGTTCGCGGCGGTTCAGCTGGAAAAACGCATGATGTTCATCATCCTCACGCTGATCGTGGCGGTGGCGGCGTTCAACCTCGTGTCCACGCTGGTGATGACGGTGACCGACAAGCGCGCCGACATCGCCATCCTGCGCACGCTGGGCGCCAGCCCGCAGAGCATCATGGGCATCTTCATGGTGCAGGGCGCGATGGTGGGCATCATCGGCACCGGCGCCGGCCTGCTGCTGGGGCTGGGCGTGGCCTTCAACATCGATACCCTTGTGCCCGCGCTGGAGCGCCTGCTGGGCGCGAGCTTCCTGCCCCAGGACGTGTACCTCATCAGCAGCATGCCCAGCGATCCGCAACAGGGCGACATCCTGCCGGTGGGCCTGATTTCGCTGGTGCTGTCGTTTGTGGCGACCATCTACCCGAGCTGGCGTGCGAGCCGCGTGAACCCCGCGGAGGCGCTGCGTTATGAGTGACCAGCCCATGTCTCCCGTTGTTCTCCAGGCCACCGGCCTGACCAAACGTTTCTCCGAAGGCCGGCTCGATGTGACCGTGCTGCAGGGCGTGGACCTGACGGTGCGCCAGGGCGAAACCGTGGCCATCGTCGGCGCTTCCGGCTCGGGCAAGAGCACGCTGCTGCACCTGCTCGGCGGCCTGGACGCGCCCACCAGCGGCAGCGTGCAACTCATGGGGCAGACGATGTCGGGCCTGAGCGCGACGCAGCAGGGGGCGCTGCGCAACCGGCACCTGGGCTTCGTCTACCAGTTCCACCACCTGCTGCCCGAATTCAGCGCGCGCGACAACGTGGCGATGCCGCTGTGGATCCGCCGCCTGCCGCGTGCTGAAGCGGCCGAAATCGCCACCCGGACCCTGACGCGCGTCGGGCTGGCCGGGCGCCTGCACCACCGACCGTCCGAACTGTCGGGTGGAGAACGCCAGCGCGTGGCCATCGCGCGCGCGCTGGTGACGCAGCCGGCCTGTGTGCTGGCCGACGAACCCACCGGCAACCTCGATCGCGCCACCGCCGACGGTGTGTTCGAACTCATGATGCAGCTCGCCCGCGATCAGGGCACGGCCTTCATCGTCGTTACCCACGACGAGACGCTGGCGGCGCGCTGCGGGCGCGTGCTGCGGTTGACTACCGGCGTGCTGACCTGAGGGTTCAGGGTGCGGTCTGGGCGAAGCGCAGCGGCTGCGCCATGCCGTTCACGTGGATCAGCAGCGTGCGGCCCTGCAGCTCGTAGCGCTCGGCCTTCTGCAGGGCAGCGAGATAGCGCGCCTCCTGCTCGTTCGCCGGCCCCATGCAGGCCATCTTGGTCGAACCCATCTGACCAAAGCCGATGTGGCCCTGCGTGATGCGGACCGAACCGAAGAAGCGG
The DNA here is from genome assembly GCF_057654755.1 of Hydrogenophaga sp. L76. Lineage (NCBI taxonomy): Bacteria > Pseudomonadati > Pseudomonadota > Betaproteobacteria > Burkholderiales > Comamonadaceae > Hydrogenophaga > Hydrogenophaga sp. L76. The sequence goes on along the minus strand of NZ_CM172807.1, from coordinate 2,221,335 downwards.
TTGCACGAACCGTTGCCGGCGACGCGACCCGCCTCGGGGAAGATCAGCGTCGCCTGCGAGCGCTCCATCACGGCGCTGTCGCCCAGGGCTTCCAGCCGCCACTCGGTGCCCGTGAGCGAGGGCGCGGCGGGCTGTCCGGCGCAGGCGGCCAGCGAGAGGGAGATGGCCAAGCAGGCGAAGGGGCGGACGAAACAAGAGGTCGAATGGGACATCGGGGGCTCCGGGGCCGCACGGTGTGCCCCACATCGGGCACGCTTCAGGCGGCACAATCAAGGTTATACCGCCATGTGGATCGACACCCATTGCCACCTCGACGCTCCCGAATTCGGCGCTGAACACGCGCTGGCGGTGGAGGCGCGCGAGAGGGCGCGTGGGCTGGGCGTGGGCTTGTGCGTGATCCCGGCGGTGGAGCGCAGCAACTTCGACACCGTGCGCCGGCTGGCACACCGGCTGGGCGACGCCTACGCGCTGGGCATCCATCCGATGTGCGTGCCACAGGCGCGGGACGAAGACCTGGATGCGCTGGACGCGGTGCTGACCGAACACCGCGACGATCCGCGGCTGGTGGCGGTGGGCGAGATCGGGCTGGACTTCTTCGTGCCCGCGCTGTGCGAGCCCGCCATGCGCGAGCGCCAGGCCCGCTTCTACCGCGCGCAGCTGCGGCTGGCGCGCAAGCACGGCCTGCCGGTGATCCTGCACGTGCGGCGCAGCGCCGACGCCTTGCTGGGCGCGTTGCGCGAGCTGCCGGTGGCGGGCGGCATTGCCCACGCTTTTAACGGCAGCGCACAGCAGGCACAGGCTTTTCTCGATCTTGGCTTCAAGCTCGGCTTCGGCGGCGCGGTCACGTTCGATCCGGCGCTGAAACTGCGCCGGCTGGCCGCCGAGTTGCCGCTGTCGGCGCTGGTGATGGAGACCGACGCGCCCGACATCCCGCCGCACTGGCTGTATGCAACGGCGGCGGAGCGCGCAGACGGGCGCTCGCAGGGGGTCAACACGCCGGCCGAGCTGCCGCGCATTGGGCAGGTGGTGGCGGATCTGCGGGGTGTGCCAACCGATGAGCTGGCGCGGGCGACCAGCGCCAACGCCCTGGTTGCGCTGCCGAAACTGGCGGCTTTGGCAGCGGGAGGGGCCGTGGCTTGAGCCGCCTGCAGGGTTTGCCGCCGGTGCTGGACGTGCGCACGCGCCTGCTGGTGCTGGGCAGTTTCCCGGGTGTGGCATCGCTGCGCGCGCAGCAGTATTACGGCCATCCGCAGAACCAGTTCTGGAAGATCCTGGGGGCGCTCTGGCAGCAGCCGCTGATCGCGTTGCCGTATGCCGAGCGCATCGCCGCGCTGCACGAGCATGGCCTGGGGCTGTGGGACGTGTACGGCGCCTGTGAGCGCGAGGGCAGTCTGGACGCCGACATCCGCGCCGCCGAACTCAACGACTTCGCTGCGGTGCAGCGGCAGTGCCCGATGCTGGAGGCGATTGCGCACAACGGGGGTGAGAGCTTCCGGCACGCCAAGCACACGTCGGCCTTCGGGTTGCCGGTGTACAAACTGCCGTCCACCAGCCCGGCCAACGCGAGCTGGTCGTTTGATCGCAAGCTCGCTGCGTGGGCCGAGGTGTTGCGGCGGCATGGGGTTGCTGCATAAAGCCTTTCGCTCCTGGACCTCGCGGGCTTGCTGCGACGGTGCGCTCTGCGCCGCTCATGTCCCCCGGCCCGGCTTCGCCGTGCCTCCTCCTTTACTTCGCTATGCAGAACGCACCGCCACAGCAAGCTGGAGACGTGGGGGTGATCCAGCGTCGAACTGAGAAATGGTGGTTGGGACGTCGACGTCGGGTGGCTGACGCAGCGAAGTAAAGGAGGAGGGCCGGAACGGCCCGGGGGACATTCGCGGAGTCGGCCGCGCGGCGGCGGCGTCCTGGCGCGATGTTGGCCAGAAACACGAGCCCAGAAGAAAAGCCAACCGGCGCGAGAAAAGCCCAGACGGCTTCCCTGTTCATAATGATCGCTTTGCAGTTCCAGAAGTGACAAAGATGCCGTATTGGTTGCCCGTCCGCGCAGCGACGGATTCAGGGGGTTCGCCCGCCCGCCACCCCGTGGCACGGTTCCCCCGCCTGTGGTGTGGTGACCGAAAGGGAGCGCGCGCATGAAGAGCGGAGCCAATGCCACGGCCCGCCGCCGCACCGGGCCGCAGACCCTGCCCGACGTGACCATGTCCGAAGACGGCGAGGTGCGTTTCCTGCACCTGGGGACCGAGTGGATCCAGGGCTCGATGATCATCGACGCGCCGTTCGACATCGAGCTCGACTATGTGCAGCGCATGATGGCCTGGCTGCTGTTCGTGGAGCCCGATTCGGTGGGCAAGCGCCGCGCCATGCAGCTCGGGCTGGGCTCGGCCGCGTTGACCAAGTTCCACTTCAAGCAGTTGCGCATGGACACCACGGCGATCGAGATCAACCCGCAGGTGCTCGCGGCCTGCCGTGGCTGGTTCAAGCTGCCGCCCGACGGCCCGCGCCTGCGCGTGCTGCTGGCCGATGCGGAGCAGGAAATCCGCAACCCGGCGCACACCGGCCAGATCGACGCGCTGCAGGTCGATCTGTACGACCACGAGGCCGCCGCACCCGTGCTCGACAGCCCCGATTTCTACGCCGACTGCCGCTCGGTGCTGACCGACGAGGGCGTCATGACGGTGAACCTCTTTGGCCGCGACGCAAGCTACGAGCGCTCGCTGCAGAGTATCTGCGCGGCGTTTGGTGAAGGCGCGGTCTGGGCTTTCAAGCCCACGCGCGAGGGCAACACCATCGTGCTCGCGCAACGCACCGCCGACCGTCCCACGCGCATGGCGCTGCTGGCGCGGGCCGAAGAAATCCAGTCGCGCTGGCGCCTGCCAGCGGTCAAATGGCTGCGCATTTTCAAACCGGTTGACTGAACGTGTCATGAAAACCACCACCACCAAGGCCCCTGCGCCCAGGCCCGCTCACGAACCCGGGCCGCTCGACTGGCGCACGCTGGTGGGCTGGCTGCGCGAAGATGGCGTGATCTCGGCGGACGAGGCGGCCCGCACGGTGGCGCGTTGTGCGTCGGCGCACAGCGCCCAGCACCCGCTGCAGCGGCTTGCGGTGGTGGGCGTGGCGCGCGAGGCCGACGGACATGTGCTTGACATCGAGCAGCTCACGCAGTGGCTGGCCGGACACAGTGGCATGGATTATTTCCGCATCGATCCGCTGAAGGTCGACGTGGGCAAGGTGGCTGACGTGATGAGCGCGGCTTACGCCGAGCGCCACAAGGTGCTGCCGGTGCAGGTGGGTGTGGCCGAGGTGGTGGTGGCCACGGCCGAGCCCTTCATCCGCGACTGGGTGCCCGAGGTGGAGAGGCAGACGCGCAAGAGCGTGCGCCTGGTGCTGGCGAGTCCGCAGGACGTGGCGCGCTACACGGCCGAGTTTTTCGCTCTCGCCCGATCGGTTCGTGCGGCGAGCAAGCTGGGTGGCCAGGGAGGGTTTGGCAGCTTTGAGCAACTGGTTGAACTCGGCAAGGCCAACAAGCAGCTCGATGCCAACGACCAGCACGTGGTGCAGGTGGTGGACTGGCTCTGGCAATACGCCTTCGACCAGCGTGCGAGCGATATCCATCTGGAGCCGCGGCGCGAGCAGGGCGTGATCCGTTTTCGCATCGACGGCGTGCTGCACCCGGTCTACCAGATGCCCATGGGCGTGATGAACGCGATGATCGCGCGCATCAAGCTGCTGGGCCGCATGGACGTGGTGGAAAAGCGCCGTCCGCAGGATGGCCGCATCAAGACCCTGCGCCCCGGTACGGGCACGGGCGCGAGCGCGGTGCGCGGTGACGAGGTCGAGATGCGCTTGTCCACCCTGCCCACCGCCTTTGGCGAGAAGCTGGTGATGCGCATTTTTGATCCCGAAGCCACAGTGAAGGACCTGAGCGCGTTGGGTTTTGCGCCGCACGACGCCCAGCGCTGGCAGTCGCTCACCAGCAAGCCCTACGGCATCGTGCTGGTGACCGGACCGACCGGCTCGGGCAAGACCACCACGCTCTACGCCACGCTCAAGCGCCTGGCGACCGAAGAGGTGAACGTGAGCACGGTGGAAGATCCGATCGAGATGATCGAGCCCGCCTTCAACCAGACCCAGGTGCAGCCGCACCTGGACCTGGACTTTGCCCAGGGCCTGCGCGCCCTGATGCGGCAGGACCCGGACATCATCATGGTCGGCGAAGTGCGCGACCTGCCCACCGCCGAGATGGCGGTGCAGGCCGCGCTGACCGGCCACCTGGTGTTCACCACGCTGCACACCAACGACGCACCCAGCGCCATCATGCGGCTGATGGAGCTGGGCATCCCGCCTTACCTGATCAACGCCACCGTGCTTGGTGTGCTGGCGCAGCGCCTGGTGCGCACCCTGTGTCAGGCCTGCCGCGTGCGCGAGGACGATGCAGGCACCACGGCGTCGCGCGAAGCCCTGGCCGAGCTGGTCAAGCCCTGGCAGATCAGCGGCAAGTACCGGCCCTATCGACCGGTGGGCTGTGTCGATTGCCGCATGACTGGCTACCACGGTCGCATGGGCCTGTACGAACTGCTCGTGGTCACCGAGACCTTCAAGAGCAAGGTGAGCCGCGAGCCGGTGCTCGAAGCATTGCGCAGCCAGGCGGTGAAGGACGGCATGCGGCCGCTGCGCCTGGCCGGGGCGGCGCGCGTGGCTGAAGGCCTGACGACGCTGGACGAGGTGCTGGCCTGCACGCCGCCCGTGAGCGGCTGAAGGCAATCGCCCCCTTGCGGACTGTCACCGATGGTGCCAGTCCGGGGCTCCACCGCTGCGCGGGTCGCTGCCCCCCGAGGGGGCTGTTTCGCCGTGGGGCGGCCCTGCGGCGAAACGGTGCCCCACACTCCGCCGCTGCGCGATGTGCCAAACGTTTGACCGGACCGTTGTCCATGATTTTCAGCAAGGGCTTATATTCCAGTGTCCGCACGACCGCATGAAAAGCCCGAGATGATCCCGATCAAGACCGAATCCGCCTGGCGCGGCACCGCCGATTGCCGCAACTGCGGTATCCGCGATATGGTGCTGTTTGCCGACCTGCGTGAAGAGGACTTCAACCTGATCCACGCGCCCATCGACGACCTCGAATTCAGTGCGGGTCAGCCGCTGGTGCGCATGGGCGAGACGGCCACGTCGCTCTACACCCTGCGTTCGGGGGTGATCAAGCTGGTGCGCAACACGGTGGACGGGCGTCAGCGCATCGTGCGCGTGCTGCGCTCGGGCGACGTGATCGGGCTCGAAGCCCTGATGGGCCCGGTGTACGACTCCGATGCCATTGCGCTGACCAACATCAAGGTGTGCCGCCTGCCGCTGCAGGTGATCCAGCGACTGAACCGCGAAACGCCGCGCCTGCACCAGCGCCTGATGGAGCAGTGGCACCACAGCCTGAAAGAAGCCGACGACTGGCTGGCCGAGCTCAATTTCGGCAACGCGCGCCAGCGGGTGGCCGGACTCATTCTCAAGATGCGCGCCGAGCACGACGTCACGGTGGCCAACCTGTTCTCGCGCGAAGACATGGGCGCGATGCTCGATCTCAAGCTGGAGACGGTGAGCCGCACGATCTCGGCCTTCGAACGCGAGGGCCTGATCGAACCTCTCGACAAGCAGGGCCGCACCTACCGCGTGGTCGACGCGGACCGGCTCTCGGCCCCCAAGGCCTGAGAGGCTGTCCCGAGCGGTCTTGGCCTGGCGTGACAGCAGGTCGCGCGGGGTCTGCCGATAATCGGAACGATGCCTTCCCCTTCCGCGCCACCCGTACCCCACCTCGCCACCGGTCTGCTGCTCGCCAGCGCCGGCTCCATCGCCTTCAGCGGCAAGGCCATCATCGTCAAACTCGCCTACCGCCACGGCGTGGACGCGGTGACGCTGATCATGTACCGCATGCTGTTCGCGCTGCCGCTGTTCCTGGCGCTGGCCTGGTGGGCCAGCCGGGGCAAGGCAGCCCTCACCGGCAAAGACTGGCTCGGCATCGTCGGCCTGGGGTTCACCGGCTACTACCTCGCCAGCTTTCTCGATTTCTGGGGCCTGCAATACATCAGCGCCAGCCTGGAGCGGCTGATCCTGTACCTCAATCCCACGCTGGTACTGGTGCTGGGCTGGGTCATCTACAAGCGGCGCATCAGCGGCCTGCAGGCGCTGGCCATGGCGGTGAGCTACGCGGGCGTGCTGCTGGTGTTCGGCCACGAGGCCGGCTTCCAGGGCCCGAACGCGGTGCTGGGCGCGCTGCTGGTGTTTGGCAGCGCCATCAGCTACGCGATCTACCTGGTCTACAGCGGTGAGCTGGTCAAGCGCCTGGGCTCGCTGCGACTGGTGGGGCTGGCCACCAGCGTGGCCTGTGGCCTGTGCCTGCTGCAGTTCGTGATCTTGCGCCCTTTGAGCGCGGCCGATGTGGCGCCCGAGGTGATCTGGCTCTCGCTGCTCAACGCCACCTTGTGCACCTTTGCACCGGTGCTCATGGTCATGATGGCGATCGAACGCCTGGGCGCCGGCCTGACCGCGCAGACCGGCATGATCGGCCCCATGTCCACCATCGTCATGGGCGTGCTGATCCTGGGCGAGCCGTTCAACGGCTGGATCGTGGCGGGCACGGTGCTGGTGCTCGCGGGTGTGTTTCTGGTGACGCGTTTCGGCAAGCCCGCTGCGGGCCAGTGATTGTTTTTTATTGACAAGGAGACACGGACATGGACTTCGGCATCAAAGGCAAATGGGCGCTCGTGTGTGGCGCGAGCAAGGGGCTGGGGCTGGGCTGCGCGCAGGCGCTGGCGGGTGAGGGCGTGAACGTGGTCGTGGTGGCGCGCGGGCGTGAAGCGCTGGAAGCTTCGGCCGTCGGCATCCGCACCGCGTCGCCCGGCGTGCAGGTGATCGCCGTGGCCGCCGACATCACCACCACAGAAGGCCGGGCAGCGGCGCTGGGTGTGGCCGGCGGGCCGGGTACGGCATTCGACATCGTGGTCACCAACGCGGGCGGCCCGCCGCCGGGCGACTTCCGCAACTGGGACCGCGAAACCTGGATCAAGGCCGTGGACGCCAACATGCTCACGCCCATCGAACTCATCAAGGCCACGGTGGACGGCATGGCCGCGCGCGGTTTCGGCCGCATCGTCAACATCACCAGCAGCGCGGTGAAGGCGCCGATCGACATCCTGGGCCTGTCCAATGGCGCACGCAGCGGCCTGACGGGTTTCGTGGCCGGCGTGGCGCGCAGCGGCCTCGCGGCGCAGGGTGTGACCATCAACAACCTGCTGCCCGGCAAGTTCGACACCGACCGCCTCAAAGGCACGTTGGCGGGTGCCGCCAGCAAGAGCGGCAAAAGCGTGGACGAGGTGCGCGCGGTGCAGATCGCCCAGGTGCCGGCCAAGCGATTCGGCACACCGGATGAGTTCGGCGCCATCTGCGCCTTCCTCTGCAGCCGGCAAGCGGGCTACCTCAACGGCCAGAACATCCTGCCTGATGGCGGGCTGTACCCAGGAACATATTGATCAGCGCCGCGACGACACCAGAATCCCGCCGACGATCAGCACGAACCCTGCCCCGTGGTACAGCTGCGGCAGCTCGCCCAGCAGTGTGGCCGACATCAGCGCGGCGAACAGCGGTGTGAGGTTGTTGAAGAAACCTGCGACCGTGGGCCCCACGCGTGCCACGCCGATGCCCCAGCTGCGGTAGGCCAGCAGCGACGGGCCAACCGCCACGTAGACCAGTGCCATGATCAACGGCCAGCCCCATTGCATGTGGCCGGTGGGTGCGGGCGGCAGGGTCAGCCATTCGGCGCCGGTCATCATGCCCGACCAGCCCAGGCCGAACACAATCTGCGCCAGCAGAAAGGCGGCCCAGTCGGCCTTGATGTCGGGCGCGTAGCCGCCTTCGGGCGGGCGCACCAGCAACCAGCTGTACCAGGCCCAGGTGAGCGCGGCCAGCAGCATCCAGCCGTCACCCGCGACCAGCCGCAGCTCGCCCAGTTGCGCCAGCTCACCACGTGAAAGTACGACCGCCACACCGGCCAGTGAGAGCGCAGCGCCCACGGCTGCGCGGCGCGAGACCGGCACACCGTAGAGCACGCGGCCGAACAGCAGCATCCAGATCGGGATGCTGGAGGCCACCAGCGTCACGTTGATCGGTGTCGAGGTCTTGAGCGCCATGTACTGCAGGGCGTTGTACAGGCCCACGCCGAGCAGGCCCAGCAGTGCGAAACGCCGCCGCTGTGGCCACAGGCCGCTGCCCGGGCGCAGCACCCAGGCGGCGAGCGGCAGCAGCAGCACGCCGGCGAGCACCCAGCGCAAGAGGTTGAAGGTGATCGGTGGAATGGAGCCCTGCATCATCCGCCCGACCACGGCGTTGCCGGCCCACATGAGCGGCGGGATCAGCAGCAGGGCGATGGTGGACGGCGTGAGGCGGGCGGGTGTGGACATGCGGCGACTGTACCCACACGGTCATGTCCCGCGCTGGAGCGGGGCCTGTGCATCTGGCCCGCAGGCGACACGGCCGTTTCGTGGCAGCATGTGGGTCGTTTCAAAAAAAGCAGGAGATTCCCATGACCCAGACCAGCCGCGCCGTGCGCATCCACGCCAACGGCGGCCCCGAACAACTGGTGATCGATACCGTGGACGTGGGCGAACCCGGCCCCGGCCAGGTGCGCATCCGCCACAAAGCCATCGGCCTGAACTTCATCGACGTGTACCAGCGCAGCGGCCTGTACCCCAACACCATGCCGCTCGCGCTGGGCATGGAAGGCGCGGGCGTGATCGAAGCCGTGGGCGAGGGCGTGACGCACCTGAAGGCGGGCGACCGAGCCGCCTACGCCGCCAACCCGCCCGGCAGCTACTGCGATGTGCGTGTGATGCCGGCCATGAACGTGTGCCAGCTGCCCGATTCGATCAGCTTTGAGACCGGCGCGGCCATGATGCTCAAGGGCCTGACCGCGATGTACCTGCTCAAGCGCTGCAAACCGGTCGAGGGGCTGGAGCGGGGTGACTTCGTGCTGTTCCACGCGGCGGCTGGCGGTGTCGGACTGATCGCCTGCCAGTGGGCCCGGGCGCTCGGTCTGCGCCTGATCGGCACCGCGGGTTCGGACGAAAAATGTGCGCTCGCCCGAGAGCACGGTGCCGAGTTCACCATCAACTACCGCAGCGAAGATTTCACCGCCCGTGTGAAGGAGATCACCGGTGGCCAGGGTGTGAAAGTGGTCTACGACTCGGTGGGCAAGGACACGTTCGACAAGTCGCTCGACTGCCTGATGCCGTTCGGCCTGATGGTGAGTTTCGGCAACGCCAGCGGCCCGGTGGCGCCGTTCGCGCCCGGCATCCTCGGCCCCAAGGGTTCGCTGTATGTGACGCGCCAGACGCTGTTCACCCACATCACCAGCCGCGAGCGCACGCAGGCCATGGCCGACGAGCTGTTCGCGGTGGTGGGCAGCGGCGACGTGAAGATCCGCATCGACCAGCGCTTTGCGCTCACCGATGTGCAGGCTGCCCACCGCAGCCTGGAAGCCCGACAGACCACGGGCTGCACCATCCTGTTGCCCTGAGCAGGGAGCACCCGCACGCGCCTTCGCCGCGAGGCTCAACCGCGGGGTGGTGCCTTGGCGGGTTTTTCTGGCGGTGGTGGCGGCTGGTGCCGTGTGGCCAGGTAGAAGCCCAGGATGCGCGCCACATAGGCTCGTGTTTCCGGAAAGGGCGGCACGCCCTGGTGGCGATCGACCGCGCCTTCGCCGGCGTTGTAGGCGGCCGAGGCCTTGACCACATCGTGATCGAAACGCTGCAGCAGCCAGCCCAGATAGGCCAGGCCACCTTCGATGTTCTGCTGGGGGTCCAGCGGATTGCGAACGCCAAATCGGCGGGCTGTGGCGGGGATGAGCTGCATCAGGCCCTGCGCGTTTTTGGGCGACACCGCGAGCGGGTTGAAGTTCGACTCCGCGCGCACGATGGATACCGCGAGGCGCGGGTCCACGCCGTAGTAGGGCGCGCGCTCCTGTACCCGCTGGGCCCAGCGGCGGCGCTCCCGGTTCAGCTGGTCCAGGTAACGTTTCACCACTTCGTGGCTCACCGGCTCGGTATGGTTTTCCAGCGACCCGGCCGTTGGCTCGGGCATGCATGGCGGGCGCTGCCCGTCCCCTGGGACCGGACCGGCCTCGGTGAAAAACCGGATGGCCTCGGCGTGGCCGTTCTGGGCCGCCAGTGCCAGCATGAAGCGCCCCTGGGCCTGCGCTTTCGGCACGCTGCGCTGCTGCAGCAGCAGGTGGCCGAGCCGGTACTGGCCATCCGCACTGCCCCGTCGCGCCGCGCTGCAATAGTGTTGCGCTGCCAGATGAAAGTCCAGTGCGCGCATGGCCGTCTGGCCTTGCTCCAGCAACTGAGGCAGGTCGGGCCCGCCGTCGGCTGCAGCCTCGGGGGGGTGGTCGCCCAGGGTGCGCAAGGAAACGACGATGCCGGTGTCAGCGCCCACCGCCGGCACCGCGCCGGCCAGTGTGGCCAGCGTCAGCAAGCTCTGCCGCCAGCGCACCGTGTGCTCCCATCAGGCCAGCGCCGCCGCCGGTTGCGGTGCCACGGTCCGCAAGGCTGTGCGCAGGTGGTCCAGGGTGCTGTCCACGTCGTGCCACTTGTCGAGACCAAAGAGGCCGATGCGGAAGGTCTTGAAGTCCGTGCCTTCGTCGCATTGCAGCGGCACGCCCGCGGCGGTCTGCAGGCCGGCGGCGAGAAATTTCTTGCTTGACTGGATGTCGGGATCGGTGGTGTAACTGACCACCACGCCCGGCGCCTGGAAGCCCGGTGCCGCCACGCTGGGGAAACCGTGTTCTTCCAGCAGCGCGCGCACGGCGCGACCCAGCGCGACCTGTTCATCGCGCACCCTGGCGTAGCCGTAAGCCTCGGTTTCCTTCATGGTGTCGCGCAGGTGCAGCAGGGCGTCGGTCGGCAGCGTGGAGTGGTAGGCGTGGCCACCGCCTTCGTAGGTTTCCATGATCTGCAGCCACTTCTTGAGGTCCATGGCGAAGGTGGTGCTCTGCGTGGCGTCGATGGCTTTGCGGGCGCGCTCGCTCAGCATCACCATGGCGCAGCAGGGTGAGCTGCTCCAGCCCTTCTGGGGCGCAGAAATCAGGATGTCGACACCAGTGGCTTTCATGTCCACCCACATCGCGCCCGAGGCGATGCAGTCCAGCACGAACAGGCCGCCCACGGCATGCACCGCATCGGCCACGGCGCGCAGGTAGTCGTCGGGCAGCATCATGCCGGCCGCGGTTTCCACGTGCGGCGCGAAGACCAGTGCCGGTTTTTCTTGGGCGATGGTGGCTTTTACCTCTTCAATCGGTGCCGGCGACCAGGCGGCTTGCGCGCCCTCGGCGGTGCGGTGCGCCTTCAACACCGTGTGGCTGGCGGGGATCGAACCCATGTCGAAGATCTGCGTCCAGCGGTAGCTGAACCAGCCGTTGCGGATGACCATGACGTGTTGGCCGTGCGCAAACTGGCGCGCCACCGATTCCATGCCGAAAGTGCCGCTGCCCGGCACCAGCACCGCCGAATGCGCGCCGTAGACGCGCTTGAGCATGGCCGAGATGTCGGTCATCACGCCCTGGAAGCGCCTGGACATGTGGTTGAGTGCGCGGTCGGTGTAGACCACCGAAAATTCGAGCAGGCCGTCGGGGTCGACGTGGGGCAGCAATCCGGGCATGGGGTGTCTCCTGGCAGGTCGCTCTGAAAGAGGGTCTGCCAGATTAGCACAGGGCTGTGAAGACTGCACCCCCAAAAAAAAGCCGGTCGACGCGATCCTCCGAAGGAGGTGTGTAAGGGTCTATTTGCTCCGGCGCACGCGCAGGATTTCGTCCAGGATCAGGGCGATGGCGCCGATGGTGATGCCCGCATCCGCCACGTTGAACGCCGGGAAATGCCCGCCCGGGAAGAGGCCGGAGAGGAACGACCAGTGGAAATCCAGGAAGTCGACCACGTAGCCGTGCAGCACGCGGTCGATCACGTTGCCGATGGCGCCACCCAGGATGCAGGCGAGCGCAAACGCGAACAGCTTTTGCCCCGGATGCGAGCGCAGCATCCAGACGATGAAGATGGCCGCCACGATGCCCACACCGGTGAAGAACCAGCGCTGCCAGCCCCCGGCCGAAGCCAGGAAGGAGAACGCCGCGCCGGTGTTGTGCACGCGGACCACGTTGAAGAAGCTGGTGACGGTGGTGCTGTCGCCGAGGCGGTAGTTTCCGAGGATCAGCACCTTGGTGAACTGGTCCAGCAGCACGATGGCGACCGCCAGACCGAGCCAGGGCCAGAGGGAGCCTTTGATCCTGGCCATCAGGCGATCACCCGCTGTTCACCGCTGCCGTGCAGGTTGCTCACGCAGCGGCCGCAGAGCGTGGGGTGGGCCGCGTCGGCGCCCACGTCGTCGCGGTAGTGCCAGCAGCGTTCGCATTTCTGCGCCGCACTGGGCGCCACCGCCACCTGCAGTTCGGCGCCGTCCACCACCGTGGCGGCGGACGTGATGGTGACGAATTTCAGGTCGTCACCCAGCGAGCGCAGCAGGGCCGCGTCGTCGGCACCGGCGGTGATCACCAGCGTGGCCTGCAGCGAAGCGCCCACGGCACCCGCGGTGCGCAGGTCTTCGATGGCCTTGTTGGCCACGTCGCGGATGGCGCGGATGCGGTTCCACTTCGCCAGCAGCGCCTCGTTGGCTGATGGCAGCGGCGAGAAGGTTTCGAAGAAGATCGAGCCCTGGTTCTTGTCACCCACGAAATGGCCCCAGGCCTCCTCGGCGGTGAAACTGAGGAAAGGCGCCATCCAGCGCAGCATGGCACTGGTGATCTGGTGCAGCGCGGTCTGGGCGCTGCGCCGCGCCAGGCTCTTGGGCGCGGTCGTGTACAGCCGGTCCTTCAGCACGTCGAGGTAGAACGCGCCCAGGTCTTCCGAGCAGTAGACCTGCAGCTTGCTCACCACCGGGTGGAACTCGTAGACGTCGAAGTGCGCCAGGATCTGGGCCTGCAGCTCGCTGGCGCGGGCCAGCGCGTAGCGGTCGATCTCCAGCATCTGGTCCAGCGGCACGGCGTCGGTGGCGGGGTCGAAGTCCGACACGTTGGCCATCAGGAAGCGCAGCGTGTTGCGGATGCGGCGGTAGGCGTCGACCACGCGGGCGAGGATCTTGTCGTCGATGTTGAGGTCGCCCGAGTAGTCGGTGCTGGCCACCCACAGGCGCACGATCTCGGCGCCGAGCTTGCTCGTCACCGACTGCGGCTCCACCGTGTTGCCCAGGCTCTTGCTCATCTTGCGGCCCTGGCCGTCGGTGGCGAAGCCGTGCGTCAGCAGGCCCTTGTAGGGCGCGCGGTCGTACAGCGCGCAGCCCAGCAGCAGCGAGCTGTGGAACCAGCCGCGGTGCTGGTCGTGGCCTTCGAGGTAGAGGTCGGCCTCGGGGCCTTGCGCGTGGCTGGCGCCATTGGGGTAGGCGTGGGCGTGGCTGCCGCGCAGCACGTGCCAGAAGGTCGAGCCGGAGTCGAACCAGACCTCCAGGATGTCGGTGCTCTTGGTGTAGTGCGGGGCGTCGGCACCGAGGATCTCTTCGGCCGTCACGCGGCTCCAGGCCTCGATGCCGCCCTTTTCGACGATGTCGGCGGCCTGGTCCAGGATGTCCATGGTGCGCGGGTGCAGCTCGCCCGAATCCTTGTGCAGGAAGAAGGGTACGGGCACGCCCCACGAGCGCTGGCGCGAGATGCACCAGTCGGGCCGGTTGGCGATCATGTCGCGCAGGCGGGTCTTGCCATTCTCGGGGTAGAAGCTGGTGTGGTCGATGGCGTCCAGTGCCAGCTGGCGCAGGGTCTTGGGCGCCTTGTCCTTCGTGAACACGCCATCGCCCTCGTCCATGCGCACGAACCATTGCGCGGCGGCGCGGTAGATCACCGGCGTCTTGTGGCGCCAGCAGTGCGGGTAGCTGTGGGTGATCTTCTGCGTCGCCATCAGGCGGCCGGCGCCCTTCAAGGCTTCGAGGATGACCGGCACGGCCTTCCAGATGTGTTGTCCGCCGAACAGCGGGAAGTCGGGCGCGTAGGCGCCGTTGCCCTGCACGGGGTTGAGGATGTCGTCGTACGCCAGACCGTTGGCGACGCAGGAGTTGAAGTCGTCCACGCCGTAGGCCGGCGCCGAGTGCACGATGCCGGTGCCGTCGCTGTCGCTCACGTAGTCGGCCACATAGACCGGCGACAGGCGGCGGTAGCCTGCGTCCACGTCGTACAGCGGGTGGCGGAAGTTGAGGCCGCCGAGCTGGTCACCCTGGGTGGTGGCGAGCACGTTGCCTTGCAAGCCGAAGCGCTCCAGGCACTTTTCAACCAGCGTTTCGGCCAGCACCAGACAGCCCATGGGCGTATCGACCAGCGCGTAGGTCAGTTCGGGGTGGGCGTTGAGTGCCTGGTTGGCGGGGATGGTCCAGGCGGTGGTGGTCCAGATGACGGCGAAGGCGGTCTTGCCCGCGGGCAGACCGGTCAGGCCGAAGGCGCCGGCCAGCTGGGCGGCATCGTCGGTCTCAAAGGCCACGTCCAGCGTGTCGCTCTGCTTGTCGGCGTATTCGATCTCGAACTCGGCCAGCGAGCTGCCGCAGTCGAAACACCAGTACACGGGTTTCAGCCCCCGATAGACAAAACCGCGCTCGATCACACGCTTGAAGGCGCGGATTTCGCCGGCCTCGTTGGCCGGGTCCATGGTGCGGTAGGGGCGCTCCCAGTCGCCGAGCACGCCCAGGCGCTTGAAATCTTCGCGCTGCTGATCGATCTGCTCGGTGGCGAAGGCGCGGCTCTTGGCCTGCATGTCGTCACGGCTCAGGTTGCGGCCGTGCAGTTTCTCGATCGCGTTTTCGATCGGCAGGCCGTGGCAGTCCCAGCCGGGGATGTACTGGGCATCGAAGCCGGCCAGCTGGCGCGACTTGACGATCATGTCTTTCAGTACCTTGTTCAGCGCGTGGCCGATGTGCAGCTTGCCGTTGGCGTAGGGCGGGCCGTCGTGCAGCACGAACAGCGGAGCGCCCTGGCGGGCGTCGCGCAGGCGCTTGTAGAGGCCGCCGCCGTTCCAGTCGTTGACCCAGGCCGGCTCACGCTTGGGCAGGTCGCCGCGCATGGGGAACGGCGTGTCGGGCATGTTCAGCGTGGCGCGGTAGGCGCTGGCTTCGGGCTTGGCCTCGTTCTTCGGGGCAGCAGGTTTTTCAGACATGGTGGTCGGCTTTCGAATTCGGGATCGGCAAAGGCGGGCTCGGAGGTGCGGCGTGGCGCACGGGGGTGGGGCGGGTCGCCCTGAGCCTGTCAGAGGGCGCGCGGCCCGGGGCTCGGCGCCCCGGCAGCGGCGTTAAATTCGGTCGCGGGTGGTCTGGCGGTGCGTCTGGGTGTGCAGCGACGCAAAAAACGCACGCGCATCGTCGCGGTCCTTGGCAATGCCCCGGGTGAGGGCGTCCAGACCGTCGTACTTCAGCTCGTCGTGCAGTTTGTGCAGCAGTTCCACGCGGATGATTTTACCGTAGGCCTCTCCGCCGGGCAGGCTGGCGGCCATGTTGGCCGGCCAGTCCAGGCAATGGGTTTCCAGCAGCACGCGTCCGCCGTTCACGTCATCGGGGTCCAGCGAAGGGCGAACGCCGAGGTTGGCCACGCCCGCCAGGGGCTGGCCTTGGGGCGTGAGTCCGTGCACATGCACCGCAAAAATACCGCTCGCAGCCGGCTTCCAGTGGGCAAAGCGCAGGTTGAGCGTGCGAAAGCCGTCGCCAGCCCCGGGGCGGCTTTCGGCCAGCTGGCGCCCGAGCTTGCGGCCGTGCACCACGTGCCCGCTCACCGCGTAGGGGCGGCCCAGCAGGGTGGCCACGCGGTCCATGTCGCCCGCGGCCAGCGCATCGCGCACGGCGGAGCTGGACACCCGGATGCCGTGAACTTCGTAACTCTGCATGCGCGCGACGTCAAAACCCAGCTGGGCACCCGCGGCGTCCAGCATGGCGTAGTCCCCCGCGCGCTGGGCGCCGAAGCGGAAGTCGTCACCGACCAGCACATAACGCACGCCCAGGCCAGCGACCAGCATGTCCTTGATGAAGGCATGGGGCGGCTGCCCGGCCAGGCGCGCGTTGAAGGGCAGGACCACGCACTGGTCCACACCGCAGCGTTCCAGTTCTTCGAGCTTGTCGCGCAGCGTGGCGATACGGGCCGGGGCCAGGTCGGGCTTGTGGTGCAGGGCGGCAAAGTAGTCGCGCGGGTGGGGTTCGAAGGTCATCACGCAGCTGGGCACATCGCGGTGCCGGGCTTCGTTGTTCAGCAGTGCCAGCATGGCCTGGTGGCCCCGGTGCACGCCATCGAAGTTACCGATGGTGAGCGCGCAGCCGGATGGCGACGCGCTGGTGGCGCCGTGCTGCAGGTTCCAGAGTCCTCGGATGATTTTCATGGGCAATGCCCGCCCCATCCGGGGTGTTGGGCGCGGTTCAGGATGTTTGTCACAGAAGCGCTGTATATTGACACATGACAGGCGGTCCATCTGGAGCGTGAGGGGCCGTGCTGAAGACAGATTGTCCGGTTGTTTGTCAACATGGAGGTGGGTCTTGAAGGTTCTGAAGCTGTCTGCGCAGGGGCTGCCACAGTCCTGGATCAGCCTGGAAGAAGCCGTGCTGCATTACGCTGCGGATGAGGTGCGCTGGGAAATGGGCGCCGAAGTTGCGGTGTTCCATGGCGGTCACAACGCCATCACCGGACGGCAGTCAATCATCACCATCAACTCCATCATCGGCACCCAGGGCGTGCCGCGCATCAACCCTTTCGACCTGCGGCCCACGCTCACCAACAGCAAACTCTTTGCCCGCGACCGTTGCCTGTGCGGCTATTGCGGCGGGCATTTCCACGAAGAAGAGCTGACGCGCGAGCACATCATGCCGCTGGGGCAGAATGGCCGTGACACCTGGATGAACGTGGTGACGGCCTGCCGCTCGTGCAACCACCGCAAGGGCAACCGGACGCCCGAGCAGGCCCACATGCCCCTGATCTACACGCCTTACGTGCCCAGCCTGTGGGAAGACTTCATCTTGCGCAACCGCCGCATACTGGCGGACCAGATGGAGTTTTTGATGTCTCATTTGCCCAAGACTTCGAGGCTTCACGCGTAGTTCTTTTTTTAGTGCTGGCGTTTCTTCGATGGCCTGAGAGCACTGGGCGACCGACTCCGCTCATGTCCCCCGACGGCCTGCGGCCGTCTCCTCCTTTACTTCGCTGCGCCGGTCACCCAGCGCTCTCAGGCCGCGAACACCCGAGTGCGCCAGCGATATTTCGTCAGATCGCTGAGGCGGTGTGCCCTGCGCAGCGAAGTAAAGGAGGAGGGCTGGCGAAGCCAGCCCGGGGGACATGAGCGGAGTAGGGCGCACCGCCTCGGCGATCCCGCGAAACCGATGAACGCCCAAAGAAAAGCCCCGCAAAGCGGGGCCTCCGTACCAACCCAAACAGAAGACTCAGGCAAACACCCCCGCCGTCTCCTCCATCCGCGCCGACACCTCCCCCAGGTGGTGCAGCGTGTCGCCGAAGGTCAACTCCAGCTGGGTCAGCTTCTTGAAGTAGTGGCTGCCGATGTACTCGTCGGTCACGCCAATGCCGCCGTGCAACTGCACCGACTGCTGGCCCACGAAACGCATCGAGTTGCCCAACTGCACCTTGGCGCGAGCCATCGCGCGGCGGCGCTCGGTCGCCGGGGCGTTCAGCTTCAGGCAGGCGTAGAAGCTCATGGAGCGTGCCAGTTCCAGCTGCATCTTCATGTCGGCCACGCGGTGGCGCAGGGCCTGGAAGCTCGCGATCGCCACGCCGAACTGCTTGCGCGTGTTCATGTAGTCCACGGTGAGGGCCACGGTCTTGTCCATCACGCCCACGGCCTCGGCGCAAACAGCCGCGATGCCGATGTCCACCGCGTGTTCCAGCGCGGCCAGGCCGTCGGTGGTGATCAGGCTGGCGGGTGCGTTTTTCAGGCTCACTTCGGCTGCACGACCGCCATCCTGCGTGCCGTAGCCCTGGGTGCTCACGCCGGCAGCACGGCGGTCCACCAGGAACAAGGCGATCTGTCCGTTGGTCACCGCGGGCACGATGAAGGCGTCGGCCTGGTCACCGGCGGGCACCACGCTCTTGGCGCCGCTCACCGTCCAGCCACTGCCGGCCTGTGCGGCGGTGGTCTTGCAGTCATCCAGCCGGTAGCGCGCACCGCGTTCCTGCTGCGCCAGCACCACCAGCGCCTCGCCCGAGGCGATCTTCGGCAGCCAGGCGGCCTTGACGTCCGCACCCGCATAACCCCCGAGCACACCGCCCGCGATCAGCGTCTGCGCCAGCGGCTCCAGCACGATGCCGCTGCCCAGCTCCTCCATCACCACCATGCCCTCTACCGGGCCCATGCCCAGGCCGCCATCGGCTTCGCTGATGTAGAGACCCGCCAGGCCGAGTTCGGCCAGCTCGTTGTAGGCACCGCGGTCAAAACCGCCGGCTTTCACGATGGCGCGGCGGCGTTCGAAGTCGTAGCCTTTGTCCACCCATTTGCGCACTGCGTCGCGCAGCTGTTCCTGATCGTCTGAAAAGTCGAAATCCATGGTGTAACTCCTTAGCCGAGGACCGTCTGGGCGACGATGTTGCGTTGCACTTCGTTGCTGCCACCGTAAATGGTGGTCTTGCGCAGGTTGAAGTAGGTGGAAGCGAGCGGCGCGTTGCCCACGGCGCCACCCGGGAAGTCGCCCTGCCAGCCGGCTTCCATCGCCTCTTCGATGAAGGGCGTAGAAAACGGGCCGGCGGCCAGCATCATGAGTTCGGCGTAACGTTGCTGGATCTCGCTGCCCTTGATCTTGAGCAGGCCGGCGATGTCCAGCGAGTTCTTGCCCGATTTCTCGGCGCTCAGCACGCGCAACACCAGCATCTCCAGCGCCACCACGTCCACCTCCAGCAGCGCGATCTGGTCGCGGAAACGGCTGTCATCCCAGACCCCTTCGGCCTTGGCGATGCGCTTCAGGCGCTCCAGCTCGCGCTTGGCGCGGTTCACGTCGGCGATGTTGGTGCGCTCGTGCGAAAGCAGGTGCTTGGCGTAGGTCCAGCCCTTGTTCTCTTCGCCGATCAGGTTCTCGGCCGGCACCTTCACGTTGTCGAAGAAGACCTCGTTGACTTCGCACTCGCCGTCGAGCAGCTTGATCGGGCGCACGCTCACCCCCGGCGACTTCATGTCGATCAGCAGGAAGCTGATGCCGGTCTGCGGCTTGCCCTCGGTGCTGGTGCGCACCAGGCAGAAGATCCATTCGCCGTACTGGCCCAGCGTGGTCCAGGTCTTCTGGCCGTTGACGAGGAAGTGGTCACCCTGGCGCTCGGCGCGGCATTTGACCGAGGCCAGGTCGGAGCCCGAGCCCGGTTCGCTGTAACCCTGGCTCCACCAGACCTCGCCGCTGGCGATGCCGGGCAGGAAACGTTCCTGCTGCTCCTTGTTGCCAAAGGCCATGATGACCGGGGCCACCATCACCGGGCCGAAGGGCACGATGCGCGGCGCACCGGCCAGCGCGCATTCTTCTTCAAACAGGTGTTTCTGCACCGCGGTCCAGCCCGGGCCGCCGAACTGCTGGGGCCAGCCGTAGCCCAGCCAGCCCTTTTTGCCGAGTATCTTCGCCCAGCGCTGCATGTCGTCGCGGCTCAGGCGCAGCGCGTTGTGGACCTTGTGGGCGATGTCGGCGGGCAGGTTGTCCTTGACCCAGGCGCGAACTTCTTCGCGGAACGCCTGCTCTTGCGGCGTGAATGCCAAATCCATGCTTGTCTCCTTGTGTGCGGCGCGGCCCAGGTGGCGGGTTCTCGCTCAACGGCGCACAGTTTGGCACGACCGTTCGTTTTATCCCTGTCCGGGCTGCGACAAGCCCAGTTGCTCGTGCAGGTTTTGCAGCTGGGCCCGCAGAGATTCCACTGTCTCCTCCAGGCTGGCCAGTCGACGGGTGAGTGCGATCACTTCGTCTTCGGTGGCACCGCTGCCGCTGTGGCTGGCGGGCGCACTCAGCGCTTGCGGGTCCACCGGGCCGCAGAGCAGGTGGGCCCAGCGCTGTTCCCGGGCACCCGGCGCGCGCGGCAGCTTCACCACCAGCGGGCCGCCCTTTTCAGGCGAACGGTCCTGCAGCTCTTCAAGGAACGCGTCCACCGAGGCGATGTCGAGGAACTTGTACCAGCGCTCGGTGTTCAGGCGCAGCTCGCCCGCGGTCTGCGGGCCGCGCAGCACCAACATGCCCAGCAGCACGGCGGACTGCTCGGGCACGCCCACGGCGCGCTGGAAGTTGTGTTCGTAGCGCGTGACGCGACCACCACTGGTCTCCACCACCATGTGCAGCTGGCGCAAGCCGTCGATGGCTTCAGCGATTTCGCCCTCGGTCAGTGAGAGCACCGGTTCCCGGCTCGACTTCTGGTTGCAGCCGCTCTGCAAGCTGTTGAGTGTCAGCGGGTAGCTGTCGGGCACGGTGCGCGCCTTTTCCATCAAGGTTCCCAGGACACGGGCCTCGGTGATGGACAGGGGGCGCTGGTCAAAGCGGTGCACGCGGGGACCGGCGGGAGAGGTTGGGTGTTCCAGGGTCATTACACTTCGTGGCCATGTCAGCCGTTCATAAAAACATCGTTATTCTGATCTCAGGCAGCGGCTCGAACATGGCCGCCATCGTCAAGGCCGCCGAGCGGCGTCATTGGGGTACTCGGTACGGCGCCCGTGTGGCGGCCGTCATCAGCAATAAGGCCGACGCCGCAGGTCTTGAATTCGCACGCAAACACCAGATAGCCACCGCCGTGTTCGATCACAAGGCCTT
Source organism: Hydrogenophaga sp. L76 (assembly GCF_057654755.1). NCBI lineage: Bacteria > Pseudomonadati > Pseudomonadota > Betaproteobacteria > Burkholderiales > Comamonadaceae > Hydrogenophaga > Hydrogenophaga sp. L76. Next base: position 2,200,524 of record NZ_CM172807.1, on the reverse strand, counting down.
CGCGTCGCGCGAAGCCTTCGATGCTGCGCTCATGACCGAAATCGACCACCACGATCCAGCGCTGGTGGTGCTGGCCGGCTTCATGCGCATCCTTACGCCCGGCTTTGTGGCGCACTATGAAGGCGGGCTGGTGAACATCCACCCCAGCCTGCTGCCCGCGTTCACAGGGCTGAACACCCACCAGCGTGCCATCGCCATGGGCTGCAAGTTCGCCGGCGCCACCGTGCACCGCGTGACGACCGAACTTGACCACGGCGAGATTCTCGACCAGGCCGTGGTGCCCGTGCTGCCGGGCGACACCGCGCAAGCGCTCGCCGCGCGGGTGCTGACGCAGGAACACATCATGTACCCGCGCGCAGTGGAGCAGCTGCTCGCCGCCGGCTGATCAGACGCCTTTTGCGAATACCAGGCCCGCGTGTTCCCGCATGGCGTGGAACTTGATCTTCGGCCAGTTGGCCTCGACTGCCCGCAGCGTGGCCGCGTGGTCCACCAGCAGCGTGGGCGCGTCCACGGCGTCCAGCGCCACGCGGTGGCTGTTGGCGTCGATGAACTTCTTGAGCTCGATTTCGCCACCGTCCTCTGGCGCACAGGTGACCCAGCGTGCCACCTGGTAAGGGCTGCCCATGATGCGGGCCTTGACGCCGTATTCGTGTTCCAGCCGGTGCGCCACCACTTCAAACTGCAGCTGGCCCACGGCGCCGAGCAACAGCACGCTGCCCGCCACCGGGCGGAACACCTGGATCGCACCTTCTTCACCGAGCTGGGTGAGGCCGGCGCGCAGCTGCTTGCTGCGCAGCGGATCGGCCACTTCCACGCTGCGGATGATTTCCGGCGCGAAGAAGGGCAGGCCAGTGAACTGCAGGCTTTCACCCTCCGTCAAGGTGTCGCCGAGCTGCAGCACACCGTGGTTGGGGATGCCGATGATGTCGCCGGCAAACGCCTCGTCCAGCAGCTCGCGCCGCTGCGACAAAAAGCTCACCACGGTGTTGGGCCGCAGGTCCTTGCCGCTGCGCACCACCCTGAGCTTCATGCCGCGCTCGAAATGACCGCTGGCCACACGCACAAAGGCGATGCGGTCGCGGTGCGCCGGGTCCATGTTGGCCTGGATCTTGAACACCACGCCGGTGAATTTGGCTTCTTCGGGGTGCACCACGCGCTGGATGGCGGGGCGGTCGCCCGGGGGCGGTGCCAGGTCCACCAGCGCGTCCAGCACTTCGCGCACGCCGAAGTTGTTGACGGCGGAGCCGAACAACATGGGCGTCTGTTTGCCGGCGAGGAATTGCGCTTCGTCGAACGCGGGCGAAGCGCCTTCGACCAGTTCCAGCTCGCCTTTGGCCTGTTCGAACTCCGCGCCAAAGCGCTTCAGGCTCTCGGGGTTGTCGAGGCCAGCGAGCACGTCTTCATCGCCGCCGCGGCGGTCCTCGCCCGCAGCGAACACGCGCATCTGGTCGGTGCGGCGGTCGTACACGCCGCGGAAGGTTTTGCCCATGCCCACGGGCCAGGTGAACGGCACGACCGTCATGCCCAGCTCGCGCTCGATTTCGTCCATCAGGTCCAGCGGGGCCTGCACCTCGCGGTCCATCTTGTTGACGAAGGTGAGGATGGGCGTGTTGCGCGCGCGGCAGACCTGCAGCAGGCGCCGCGTCTGCGGTTCCACGCCGTTGCCCGCGTCGATCACCATCAGCGCGGCATCCACGGCGGTCAGCACACGGTAGGTGTCTTCGCTGAAGTCCTGGTGACCGGGCGTGTCGAGCAGGTTGATCACGCAGTCGCGGTATTCCATCTGCATCACGGAGGAGGCCACCGAAATGCCGCGCTGCTTCTCGATCTCCATCCAGTCGCTGGTGGCGTGGCGCGCAGCCTTGCGCGCCTTCACGCTGCCGGCGATGTTGATGGCGCCCGAGAACAGCAGCAGCTTCTCGGTCAGGGTCGTTTTACCCGCGTCGGGGTGGGAGATGATGGCGAACGTACGGCGACGCTTCACCTGTTGGGCAATTTCGGACATAGCCCATGATTATCGCGGGTGGGACAATAGGGCGATGCACCCCAAAGCCCTCCTGGACGAATGTTCCGCCCTGATCGAACAGGTTTTCAAATTTGACCACCCCACCGACGCCGTGGTCGCGCGCCATTTTCGCGAGAACCGGTCGCTCGGGCCGCGCGAGCGCGCCACGTTGTCGGACACGGTTTACGCCATCCTGCGCGAGCGCCTGAAGTTCGAATGGCTGGCCCGCTCGGGCACAGGTTCCAAGTGGCGGCGCCTGGCGATTCTGGGCTTCCCGGGTGATCGCGACTTCCTCAAGAGTGCGTTGACCGAGGTTGAAAAGACCTGGTGGGACCACTGTCTGGCGGTGAAAGATGCCGACCTCATGGCGCAGCACCGCCACAACCTGCCCGACTGGCTGGCCACAGCGCTGGGTGAACAGGTGGGCGACGAGTTCGACGCGCTGGTGGCGAGTCTGAATCAGCCCGCGCCGCTGGACCTGCGCGTCAATGTGCTGAAGAAAAAGCGCGAAGCGGTCTTGGTCGAGTTGCGCCAGGCGGGGTTGGCATGTGAGTCCACCCCATATTCCCCGTTGGGCATCCGACTGCAGGGCAAGCCTTCGCTCGCCAAACTGCCGGCCTTTGTGCAGGGCGACGTGGAGGTGCAGGACGAAGGTTCGCAACTGCTGGCCTTGCTGCTGGATGCCAAACGGGGCGAGATGGTGGTGGATTTCTGTGCCGGTGCCGGCGGCAAGACACTGGCCATCGGCGCTGCCATGCGCAACAGCGGGCGGCTCTACGCTTTCGACACCTCCGGGCACCGCCTTGATGCGCTCAAGCCGCGGCTGGCGCGCAGCGGCTTGTCCAATGTGCACCCGGTGGCGATTGCGCACGAGCGCGACGACCGCATTAAGCGCCTGGCTGGCAAGATCGATCGCGTGCTGGTGGATGCGCCCTGTTCCGGGCTGGGCACGCTGCGCCGCAGCCCCGACCTGAAGTGGCGCCAGACGCCGCAGACCGTGGCGGCACAGGCTGAGCTCCAGCAGGCCATTCTGAACAGCGCGGCCCGATTGCTCAAGCCGGGCGGGCGGCTGGTGTACGCCACCTGCAGCCTGCTGCCGGCAGAGAACGAAGCGGTTGCCGCGGCCTTTTCAGAGGCCCACCAGGACTTTGAGCCCGTGCCGGTGGCAGGCCTGCTGGCCCTGGCTCAGGTGCCGCAGGCAGACAGCCTGTGCCAGGGCGAGGATGGTCAATGGCTCCGTTTGTGGCCACATCGGCATGCAACGGATGGCTTTTTTGCTGCCGTCTGGCGGAAAAAGTCCTGAAAGACCGGCAAATGAGCTATTTCGCCTGAACAGTTTCCCCACGGGGAGCTGTCCGGCGATTGTTGATTGACACCCCCGGCTTTAAAATGGCAGGTTGCTTCGCCCCTGTCCTTAACGGGAGCGTTTGGCAGCCTGACGCCTTCGTGGGCGGTTGAATAGGACCTTGATGATTGCTTCTGATTTCGAGTTTTTTGCCAGTTTGTGGGATGGCCTGATCCAGTTCCTGGCCCATGGTCTGACCGGTGCGGCCTGGTGGCAGGTGCTGCTGGTCGCTCTGGTGTTCACCCACATCACCATCGCCAGCGTCACGATCTACCTGCACCGCCACTCGGCGCACCGTTCGTTGGACCTGCACCCCATTCCGTCGCACTTTTTCCGCTTCTGGCTCTGGATGACCACAGGCATGGTGACCAAGGAGTGGACGGCGATCCACCGCAAGCACCACGCCAAGTGCGAGCGCGAAGGTGACCCGCACAGTCCGGTGGTTTTTGGCATCAAGAAAGTGTTCTTTGAGGGCAGTGAGCTCTACCGCGCCGAAGCCAAGAACCAGGAAACGCTGGACCGCTATGGTCACAACACGCCCGGCGACTGGGTGGAACGGCACTTCTACACCGGTCGCTCACGCCTGGGTGTGGGCCTCATGCTGATCATCAACGTCGCACTGTTTGGTGTGCTGGGGGTGTCGGTCTGGGCGCTGCAGATGATGTGGATCCCGATCACGGCAGCCGGCATCATCAACGGCATCGGCCACTGGTGGGGTTACCGCAACTTCGAGGCGGCCGACGCCAGCACCAACGTGTCCCCGTGGGGCATCCTCATCGGTGGCGAAGAGTTGCACAACAACCACCACACCTACCCGACGTCGGCCAAGCTGTCGGTCAAACCCTACGAGTTCGACATCGGCTGGATGTACATCACCATGCTGAGGTCGGTGGGTCTGGCCACCGTGAAGAAGCTGCCACCCAAGATGGCGTTTGGCGACGTGAAGCCGGTGGCCGACGAAAAAACGCTGGAGGCGATCATCGCCAACCGCTATGAAGTGATGGCGGGTTACGCGCGCGAGATGCGTGCCGCCTGCCAGCGTGAAGTTGAAGGCCTGAAGGCCCGCAGCGCCGACGCTTCGGTGCTGGATGCGGCCCGCCGTTGGCTGCACCGCGACGACGACAAGGTGCCTGCGGATGTGAAGCCGCAACTGGCCCTGGTCCGGGCGGAACACCCGGTGCTCGACAAGATGGTCACGATGCGCGAAGAACTGCGCGCCCTGTGGTCCAGCACGAACGCGACCCGTGAGCAACTGGCCAGCGACCTGCAGGCCTGGTGCCGGCGCGCCGAAGAAAGCGGCATTGCTGCGCTGCGCGACTTCTCGATTCGCCTGCGCTCCGCGCACGCTTGAGCTTGTCCCTCCCCCGCCGCGGCGCTGCCGCGACCCCCTCAAGGTGCCAACGCTGGCGGCCCGGCGGAGCCGGTTCCGCGGCGTTCCGGGTTAAGGCACTCGCTCCGGATAGATGGTTTTCTCTTCGTCTGGGCAACAAAAAAGCCGCTGTTTTCACAGCGGCTTTTTTGTTGGGGGTATCCGGCTGAATTACTTCAGCTTGATTTCCTTGTAGTCCACGTGCTTGCGAGCTTTGGGATCAAATTTCTTGATCAGCATCTTCTCGGGCGTGGTCTTCTTGTTCTTGGTCGTGGTGTAGAAGTGGCCGGTACCCGCAGTGGATTCCAGCTTGATCTTTTCGCGTCCGCCTTTGGTTGCCATGTTGGTGCTCCTTAAGCTTGGCCGCGTGCGCGCAGGTCTGCGAGCACGGCGTCGATACCGTTCTTGTCGATCAGGCGCAGGGCAGCACCCGACACGCGCAGGCGAATCCAGCGGTTTTCGCTTTCGACCCAGAAACGGCGGTATTGCAGGTTCGGCAGGAACCGGCGCTTGGTTTTGTTGTTGGCGTGGGAAACATTGTTCCCGACCATGGGCTTCTTGCCCGTGACGTCGCAGACGCGTGCCATGAGGACACTCCGATACTTTTATACAGCCGGTCACGCAGGACGCTGGAGACGGTATTCCCGTTCCGCATCTGGCAACCCAGCCTCACCTCGCCAGAAAAGGGTGGCGGTAACCCAAGTTTGTAGCGCACGACCAAAATCGGCCATTCGCAGCAAAGCCTTGAATTATAGCGCGGGCAGGTTGGTCTGGCCAGCGCCGCCCGGCGGGGTGCCCTCAGGCCTCGTTCTGCTCCAGAAAACGCTGGGCGTCGAGTGCCGCCATGCAGCCGGTGCCGGCGCTGGTGATGGCCTGGCGGTACACATGGTCCTGTACGTCGCCGGCAGCAAACACGCCAGGCACGCTGGTCATGGTGGCCATGCCCTTGAGCCCGGATTGCGTGACGATGTAGCCGTCTTTCATCTCCAGTTGGCCTTTGAAGATGTCGGTGTTGGGGCTGTGGCCGATGGCGATGAAGCAGCCGGTGAGCTTGAGGTCTTCGGTCTCGCCGGTTTTCACGCTTTTCAGCCGCACGCCGGTCACGCCGCTCTGGTCGCCCAACACCTCGTCGAGCGTGAAATGGGTCTTGAGCTCGATCTTGCCCGCGGCGACTTTCTCCATCAGCTTGTCGACCAGGATGGGTTCGGCCTTGAACGTATCGCGACGGTGCACCAGACTGACTTTGCGGGCGATATTGGACAGATACAGGGCTTCTTCGACGGCCGTGTTGCCGCCGCCCACCACCGCCACGTCCTGCTCGCGGTAGAAAAAGCCGTCGCAGGTGGCGCAACCGCTCACGCCCTTGCCCATGAAGGCTTCTTCAGAAGGCAAGCCCAGGTACTTGGCCGAGGCACCGGTGGCGATGATCAGGGCATCACAACTGTATTCACCACTGTCACCCTTGAGCACAAAAGGACGTTTGGAAAAGTCGACTGCGTTGATGTGGTCGAAAACGATCTCGGTCTTGAAGCGTTCAGCGTGTGCCTGGAAGCGCTGCATCAGTTCCGGGCCCTGCACGCCATCCACGTCGGCCGGCCAGTTGTCCACGTCGGTGGTGGTCATGAGCTGGCCACCCTGGGCGATGCCAGTGATCAGCACCGGGTTCAGGTTCGCACGTGCCGCATACACTGCAGCCGTGTAGCCCGCGGGGCCGGAACCTAGAATAAGAACTTTGGTGTGCTTCATGGTGCAAATCCCCATCAAAGAGTGGGGGTGTGTGGTTTAGAGTTGAGATTCATTGCGACGCGTTTGGGGCCTTGGCATCTTTCGCCATGCGGGCGTCCGGTCTTTCGAAGCATTGTAGGGAAGAGCGCTGCATCCGCAGTCTGACCAGAGGTATATACGCATGTCCATCCTGTCCAATCTGGATTTGATTCGCCGGGTCCCGCTGTTTTCCACGCTGACGCAGGCGCAGGCCGAGTCTGTTGCAGATGCGGTCATCAAACGGCGTTTCAAGCGCGGCGAGTGCATCGTTGAACAGGGCAAGAAGTCCAATTTTCTGGCCATCGTGCTGACGGGGCGCGCTCGTGTGGTCACCACCGATGTGCGTGGCCGGGAAGTCATCCTGGCCACCATGAACCCGGGCGACTATGTGGGCGAGATGAGCCTGATCGACAACCAGCCGCATTCGGCCACGGTCCGTGCCGAGGTGCAGACCGATGTGTTGATTCTGGGGCGGCCGGAGTTCGCCCGTTGCCTGCCCGAAAACACCTCCATGGCCTATGCGGTGATGAAGGGATTGGTGCAGCGCCTGCGTTATGCCGACCGCAAGATCGAGTCCCTGGCGTTGATGGATGTTTACGGCCGCGTGGCCCGGGCCTTGCTGGAGTTCGCGCGACCCGACAAGGACGGGCAACTGGTGATTCGGGAACGGGTGTCCCGCCAGGATGTGGCCAAGATGATCGGTGCATCGCGAGAAATGGTCAGCCGGGTCATGAAAGACCTGGAAGACCGGGGGTTCATCGAGGTGGGCGAAGACGGCACCACCGTGGTCAAGGAACGGCTCAACACGCTGGGCTGAAGCCCCTGCGTGGGCTGCGCTGGTCGCGACCCGGATTCTCCCGGCCAATCGCTGCACCTGTTACCGGTTTACCGGCTCCTGGCCCGGGTGGGCTTGGGGTAAGCTTGTTGCCGAACCGCAGCAAGGACCATGACTTATTCACTCAATACACTGAATGCCGACCGGGCTCAAGCCACGCCTGGAGGTATGGCCCGTTTCACCCAGGAGATTGGGCTGGTGGTAGGTGCTGCAGTCCTGGCCTTCTGGCTCCTCGCGTTGCTCAGTCATTCGCTGGCTGATCCGGCCTGGAGCACGACCGGGTCTCGGGCCGAAGTGGGCAACTGGGGCGGCCATCTGGGCGCGCTGCTGGCCGATGCGAGCTACTACCTGTTGGGCTGGTCGGTCTGGTGGTGTTTTTTCGCCGGTTTGCGGGCCTGGCTGTCGGCGTTGGCCGGGCGGTTGCGTGGCCAGCAACCCCAGGCCGTCTCGCGGGATGCGCATGGGGATGCGCATGGGGCTGTGCACTGGTGGCAAACCCCTTGGGCGCGTCGTCTGGCCTATGTGCTGGCGTTGCTGGTGTTGCTGAGCGCCAGTGGGGTGCTGGAATGGAGTCGCCTGTATCGGCTGGAGCCGCATCTGCCGGGAACCGTGGGGGGCGTGCTGGGTCATGCGCTCGGACCCGTTGCGGTGCGCTGGCTGGGTTTCACCGGCTCGGCGCTGGCCATGCTGGCTTTGCTCGTGATCTGCCTGCCCAGGGTGTTCCGGTTTTCTTGGGGGCAATGGGCCGAGCACCTGGGCGCCTGGCTGGACAACTGGTTCGAATCGCGCCGCGAAAAACGCGAGGCGGTCGAAGACCAGCGCATCGGGGAGATGGCTGCGCGAGCGCGCGAAGAAGTGGTCAAGGTCGAGCGCGTCGAGAGCGAAGAGCACCACCCCACCCCGGTCCTGATCGAGCCCACACTGGTGGATGTGCCCAAGAGCGAGCGTGTGGCCAAGGAACGCCAGAAGCCCTTGTTCGTCGAGATGCCCGACAGCAAGCTGCCGCAGGTGGATCTGCTGGACAGTGCGCCATTGCACCAGGCGGGAGTGGACAGCCAGACGCTGGAGATGACCAGCCGCCTGATCGAGAAGAAGCTCAAGGACTTTGGCGTCGACGTGCGCGTGGTGGCCGCAGCACCCGGTCCGGTGATCACCCGTTACGAAATCGAGCCGGCCACGGGGGTCAAGGGCTCGCAGATCGTGAACCTGGGGCGCGATCTGGCGCGCTCCTTGTCCTTGGTGTCGATCCGTGTGATCGAGACCATTCCGGGCAAGAACCTGATGGCGCTGGAACTGCCCAACGCCAAGCGGCAGATGATCAAGCTGAGCGAGATCCTGGGCTCGCCGGTCTACAACGACGCCAAGTCGCTGCTCACCATGGGCCTGGGCAAGGACATCGGTGGCCAGCCCATCGTGGCCGACCTGGCCAAGATGCCGCACTGCCTGGTCGCCGGCACCACCGGTTCGGGCAAGTCGGTCGGCATCAACGCCATGATCCTGTCGCTGCTTTACAAGGCCGATGCCAAGGACGTGCGCCTCTTGCTGATCGACCCCAAGATGCTGGAGATGAGTGTCTACGAAGGCATTCCGCATTTGCTCGCCCCCGTGGTCACCGACATGAAGCACGCCGCCAACGGGCTGAACTGGTGCGTGGCCGAGATGGAGAAGCGCTACAAGCTCATGAGCAAGCTCGGCGTGCGCAACCTTGCGGGCTACAACGTGAAGATCGACGAGGCCAAGGCGCGTGGTGAAATCATCGGCAACCCGTTCAGCCTCACCCCCGAACAGCCGGAACCGCTCGAACGCCTGCCCTACATCGTGGTGGTGATCGACGAGCTGGCCGACCTGATGATGGTGGTGGGCAAGAAGATCGAAGAACTGATCGCCCGCCTGGCGCAAAAGGCGCGCGCCGCCGGCATCCACCTGATCCTGGCCACGCAGCGCCCCAGCGTGGACGTGATCACCGGCCTGATCAAGGCCAATATCCCCACCCGGCTGTCGTTTCAGGTCAGCAGCAAGATCGACAGCCGAACCATCCTCGACCAGATGGGCGCCGAGAGCCTGCTGGGCATGGGCGACATGCTGTACATGCCGTCCGGTACCGGCTTCCCTGTTCGGGTGCACGGCGCGTTTGTGAGCGACGAAGAGGTGCACCGCGTGGTGGCCTATCTGAAGCAGCAGGGTGGTGAACCCAACTACATCGACGGCGTGCTGGAGAGTCCGGCGAGCGATGGTGAGGGGGGTGACATGTTCGGTGAGGGCGGTGGCGACGGCAACGAAAAAGACGCGCTGTACGACCAGGCGGTGGAGATCGTGCTCAAGGACCGCAAGGCCAGCATCTCCTATGTGCAGCGCAAGCTGAAGATCGGCTACAACCGCGCCGCGCGTCTGCTGGAAGACATGGAAAAAGCGGGCATGGTCAGTGCACTGACCTCCAGCGGTCAACGCGATATTCTGGTGCCTTCGCGCGGTGAATGATGTTCGGGCCTGAACCTTGTGGCCGCGGCCGGGTCCCAATCCACATGATCAAAAAATTGTTTACCACGGTGACCACGGTCACTGCCCTGACATTCACAACCTTGCCCGCACAGGCCGACGGCCTGAAAGACCTCGAAACCTTCCTGAGCGAGGTGGGCAGTGCGCAGGCCGGCTTCACCCAGGTGGTGACCTCGCCGGTGCGCAACGGTGAAACCGTGGCGCGCCGCAAGACGTCGAGCGGGCGCTTTGAATTCCTGCGGCCCGACCGTTTCCGCTTCGAGTACACAAAGCCTTTCGAACAGACCATCGTGGCCGATGGCCAGACGCTGTGGCTGTACGACGTGGACCTGAACCAGGTGACGGCGCGCAAGCAGCAGGAGGTGCTCGGCAGCACCCCCGCGGCCCTGATCGCGGCGGGCACCGATCTGCGTGCCCTGTCCGAAGTGTTTGAGCTCAAGGCGGCGCCCGCCGCGGAGGGCCTGGAATGGCTGGAGGCCCGCCCGCGCAACAAGGACGGACAGTTGCAGAGCGTGCGCGTCGGCTTCCGGCAGGGCCAGCTCGCCGCGCTGGAGATCGCCGACAGCCTGGGCCAGCGCTCGGTGCTGACCTTCAACCAGTGGCAGGACAACGCGCCGATGAAGGCGGAGCGGTTTCGCTTTCAGCCGCCTGTCGGCGCCGATGTGATCCGGCCCTGAGCGTGCACACCGCCTTGAAAGCAGGTCTTTGAGTTCACACGCCGCGCCGCACACGCCGCTGGCCGAGCGCCTGCGCCCGCGCACGCTGGCCGAGGTGATCGGGCAGCACCACCTGCTGGGTGAGGGCATGGCATTGCGGCTCGCGTTCGAATCGGGCCAGCCACACAGCTGCATCCTCTGGGGTCCGCCGGGTGTGGGCAAGACCACCATCGCGAGGCTCATGGCCGATGCCTTTGATGCCCAGTTCATCACCATCAGCGCGGTGCTGGGCGGCGTGAAAGATATCCGGGAGGCGGTGGAGCAGGCTCAGGCCGCACGCGATGGGCTTCAGGCGCAACACACCATCGTTTTCGTCGACGAGGTGCACCGCTTCAACAAGAGCCAGCAGGACGCCTTTCTGCCACATGTGGAAAGCGGACTGTTCACCTTCATTGGCGCGACCACCGAAAACCCCTCGTTCGAAGTCAACTCGGCGCTGCTGTCACGCGCGGCGGTCTATGTACTGCAGCCGTTGGGCGAAGACGATCTGCGCCAGCTGATCGCCCGGGCGCAAGGCATCGGTGCAGTGCCTCCGGTTGAAACCGCCGCCGCCGACCGCCTGATCGCCTACGCCGATGGCGATGCCCGCCGCCTGCTCAACACGCTGGAGACGCTGGCGGTGGCGGCCACGCGCGAGAAACTCGCCGAGGTGACGGACGCCTGGCTGATGCGTGTGCTGGGTGAGCGCATGCGTCGCTACGACAAAGGTGGCGAGCAGTTCTACGACACCATCAGCGCCCTGCACAAAAGCGTGCGCGGTTCCGACCCGGACGCCGCACTGTACTGGTTCGTGCGCATGCTCGACGGCGGTGCCGACCCGCGCTACATGGCGCGCCGCTTCATCCGCATGGCCAGTGAAGACATTGGCCTGGCCGATCCGCGCGCGTTGCGTCTGGCGCTGGACGCGGCCGAGGTGTACGAGCGCCTGGGCACGCCGGAAGGCGAGCTGGCGCTGGCCGAATGTGTGGTGTACCTGGCCGTTGCGCCCAAGTCCAACGCGGTCTACAAGGCCTTCAACGAAGCCAAGGCGTTCGTGAAGAAGGACGGCACGCGCCCGGTGCCCATGCACCTGCGCAATGCACCCACCAAGCTCATGAAGGAGCTGGACTACGGAAAAGGCTACCGATATGCCCACGATGAGGCGGGCGGCTTCGCGGCGGGTGAACGCTACCTGCCCGATGGCATGGCCGGGCCTGATTTTTACCGTCCGGTCGAGCGTGGCCTGGAAATCCGCATCGCCGATAAGCTGCGCGAACTCAAAAAACTGAATAATCAGAATAACTAATGCAGCGCGATTCGCGCTGATGCAGCCGCGCGGGAAAATCAAAAATCAGGGTAAACCCGCGCCGCATAAGGGCTTACACGCATCGGACCCTCTGAAACGCCTAGCTACAATCCGCCCACCAACCCGCAGTCTGTCCTGTTTCAAGGTCGAGCCTGGCGGGTTTTTTGCTAACTCAAGGCAGACAGACCAGGCACCCGCTTGGCTGGAAAAACACGGAGAAGTTTGTATGGACGTTTTGCTGCAGCAGATCATCAACGGCCTGGTTCTGGGCAGTATGTATGCGTTGGTGGCGCTGGGGTACACCATGGTGTACGGCATCATCGGCTTGATCAACTTTGCGCACGGTGACGTGCTCATGGTGGGTGCGCTCACCAGCTGGACGCTGATCGGCTGGATGTCGAGTGCCTGGGCCGGCATGCCTGGCTGGCTGTTGCTGCTGGTGGCCACGCTGATCGCCATGGTGGTCTGTGGCGTGCTGAACTTCACGATCGAGAAGCTGGCCTATCGGCCACTGCGCAATTCCCCGCGGCTCGCGCCGCTGATCACCGCCATCGGCATGTCGCTGCTGTTGCAGACCTTTGCCATGATCATCTGGGCGCCGAACCCGAAGTCCTACCCGTCGACCCTTTCGCGTGAGCCGATCGAGTTCGCCGGTGCCGTGATCTCGGTGACACAGATCACCATCCTGGCCACCACGGTCATCACGCTGGCTTTCCTCATGTGGCTGGTCAACCGGACCAACCTGGGCCGCGCCATGCGGGCCACGGCCGAGAACCCGCGCGTGGCGGCGCTCATGGGCATCAAGCCCGACATGGTGATTTCCGCCACGTTCATCATCGGCGCCATGCTCGCGGCCATCGCAGGCGTGATGTGGGCATCGAACTATGGCACGGTGCAGCATGCCATGGGCTTCATGCCCGGCCTGAAGGCCTTCGTGGCGGCAGTCATGGGCGGCATCGGCAACCTCGCCGGAGCCGTGGTGGGCGGCGTCGCCCTGGGTCTGATCGAGTCGCTGGGTGCGGGCTACCTGGGCCAGCTGACCGGCGGCGTGCTGGGCAGCCAGTACACCGACATCTTCGCCTTCATCGTGCTGGCCCTGGTGCTGACGTTGCGGCCGTCCGGGCTGCTGGGCGAGCGTGTGGCCGACCGGGCCTGAGGGTCAAGGAACACATCATGATGAACACCAAATCCGGAAAACTCATCGCCTACCTGCTGGGCGCTGTCGCGCTGCTGTTGTTGCCCATCATCCTGCAATCGACCGGGAGCAACTCCTGGGTGCGCATTGTCGACATCGCGCTGCTCTACGTGCTGCTGGCGCTGGGCCTGAACATCGTGGTTGGTTACGCCGGCCTGTTGGACCTGGGGTACATCGCCTTCTTCGCGGTGGGGGGTTACATCTTCGCTCTGGTGGGCTCGCCCCACCTCACCGACACCTTCCCGGCCATCGCGGCCATGTTCCCCAACGGTATCCACATCAGCATCTGGCTGGTGATGATCCTGGCGGCGGGGGTCGCGGGCATTGTGGGGGTCATCCTGGGTGCGCCCACGCTCAAGTTGCGTGGTGATTACCTGGCCATCATCACACTGGGTTTTGGCGAGATCATCCGCATCTTCCTGCTCAACATGGACCGCCCGGTGAACATCACCAACGGCCCCAAGGGCATCAGCCAGATCGACACCATCTCGGTCTTTGGCCTGGACCTGGGCAAGCGCCTGACCATCGGTGACTACACCTTCCAGCCCGTCACGCTGTATTACTACCTGTTCCTGTTTTTCGTGGTGGGGGCGGTGATCCTCTCCTACCGCCTGCAGGACTCGCGCATCGGCCGCGCCTGGATGGCCATCCGTGAAGACGAAATCGCCGCCAAGGCCATGGGCCTGAACACGCGCAACCTCAAGCTGCTGGCTTTCGGCATGGGCGCCACGTTTGGTGGCGTCTCGGGCGTGTTGTTCGCTTCGTTCCAGCGCTTCGTGTCGCCCGAATCCTTCTCGCTGATGGAGTCGGTGATGGTCGTGGCGATGGTGGTGGTGGGTGGTATTGGCCACATCCCTGGCGTGATTCTGGGGGCCCTGTTGCTGGCCGGTTTGCCGGAGGTTCTGCGCCACGTGGCCGGTCCTCTGACCGAATGGACCGGTGGTCGCCTGGGCCCTGAAATTCTGCGCCAGCTGCTGATTGCGCTGGCCATGGTGGTGGTGATGCTGATCCGTCCCAAGGGCTTGTGGCCCTCGCCGGAACACGGCAAATCGCTGGCGAAATGAGCGGAGTCAAGTTGCATGTCTGAAACCATTCTCAAAGTCGCCAACGTCTCCAAACGCTTCGGGGGCCTGCAGGCCCTGAGCGATGTGGGCATTGAAATCCTGCGCGGTCAGGTCTACGGCCTGATCGGACCCAACGGCGCTGGCAAGACCACGTTTTTCAACGTGCTGACCGGGCTGTACACGCCCGACAGCGGCACGTTTGAACTGGCGGGCAAACCCTACACGCCCTCGGCTGTGCACGAAGTGGCCAAGGCCGGTATCGCGCGCACCTTCCAGAACATCCGCCTGTTCGCTGAAATGACGGCGCTGGAAAACGTGATGGTGGGGCGCCATGTGCGCACCCATTCTGGCCTGGTCGGTGCGGTGTTCCGCACGCCCGGCTTCAAGCGCGAAGAGGCGCAAATCAGGGAGCGGGCCCGCGAGCTGCTCGACTACGTGGGTATCGCCAAGTTCGCTGACTACAAGTCGCGCACGCTGAGCTACGGCGACCAGCGCCGACTGGAGATCGCGCGCGCCCTGGCCACCGATCCGCAGCTGATCGCGCTGGACGAGCCTGCCGCCGGCATGAACGCCACCGAAAAGGTGCTGCTGCGCGAACTGATCGACCGCATCCGCAAGGACAACCGCACCATCCTGCTGATCGAACACGACGTGAAGCTGGTGATGGGCCTTTGCGACCGGGTGACGGTGCTCGATTACGGCAAGCAGTTGTCTTCCGGGACACCGGCCGATGTGCAGAAGGACCCGAAAGTGATCGAGGCCTATCTGGGCACGGGCGGAAGCTGAGGACACAAGAACATGGCAAACACACTACTCAAAATCAGCGGCCTGAAGGTTTCTTACGGCGGCATCAAGGCCGTCAAGGGCGTCGACCTGGAAGTGCGCGAGGGCGAGCTGATCTCGCTCATCGGCTCCAACGGCGCGGGCAAGACCACCACCATGAAGGCGGTGACCGGTTCGTTGGCCTTTGAAGGCGGCGACATCGAATACCTGGGCCAGAGCATCAAGGGCCGCGGTGCCTGGGACCTGGTCCGGCTGGGGCTGGCCATGGTGCCGGAAGGCCGGGGCGTGTTCACCCGGATGAGCATCACCGAGAACCTCCAGATGGGCGCCTACATCCGCAAGGACAAGGCGGGCATCGCCAACGACATCGAGCGCATGTTCGGCATCTTCCCGCGCCTGAAAGAGCGCAAGGACCAACTGGCCGGAACGATGAGCGGCGGCGAGCAGCAGATGCTGGCCATGGCGCGTGCGCTCATGAGCCAGCCCAAGGTGCTGCTGCTGGACGAGCCTTCCATGGGCCTGTCGCCCATCATGGTGGACAAGATCTTCGAGGTGGTGCGCGACGTCTCGGCCCAGGGGGTCACCATCCTGCTGGTGGAGCAGAACGCCCAGCGCGCGCTGCAGATCGCCAACCGGGGCTACGTGATGGATTCCGGTGAAATCACCATGACCGGCACCGGCCAGGACCTGCTGGTGGATCCCAAGGTGCGCGAAGCCTATCTGGGACATTGACACCCCCCCGCGCCGCCTGCGGCGTCACCCCCCCCAGGGGGCAACGCGAGCGGCCCGGCAAAGCCGGTTCCACCGCGTTCTGGGTTTGGGGACCTTCGCACCGGAACTTACAATAGCGGGTTGCGCTTCTTCAGGCGCAGCCCGTTTTTTCTTGCCCCACACCATGACCACCGAACACGCCCACGCCACCCCCGCCACCGACGACAACCAGCTGATTGCGGAGCGGCGCGAGAAGCTCAAAGCCTTGCGCGATGCGCAGCAGCGCGGCGAGGGTGTGGCGTTCCCGAACGACTTCAAGCCGGTGGACAAGGCCGAGGCGCTGTTTGCCACACACGCTGAAGCCACCAAGGAATCGCTGGAGGCCACGCCGGTGCGCGCCTGCGTGTCGGGCCGCATGATGCTCAAGCGCGTGATGGGCAAGGCCAGCTTCGCCACCTTGCAGGATGCGTCTTTTGGTCCGAGCGGCGGCCGCATCCAGATCTACCTGAACACCGACAGCGTGGGCGCACCGATGCTGGAGACCTTCAAGCATTGGGACCTGGGCGACATCATCGCCGCCGAAGGCGTGCTCATGCGCACGCGCACCGGCGAGCTGACCATCCACGCTGACCAGATCCGCCTGCTCACCAAGAGCCTGCGCCCGCTGCCCGACAAGTTCCACGGCATCCACGACCAGGAAATCAAGTACCGCCAACGCTATGTGGACCTGATGACCGACGAGAGCGCCCGCAAGCGCTTCGTCACGCGCAGCCACGCGCTTTCCAGCATCCGCGACTTCATGGTGAGCCACGGATTTCTGGAAGTGGAAACGCCGATGCTGCACCCCATTCCCGGCGGCGCCAACGCCAAGCCGTTCAAGACGCACCACAACGCGCTCGATCAGGAGATGTTCCTGCGCATCGCGCCCGAGCTGTACCTGAAGCGCCTGCTGGTCGGTGGTTTCGAGCGTGTGTTCGAGATCAACCGCAACTTCCGCAACGAAGGCATCAGCGTCCGCCACAACCCCGAGTTCACCATGATGGAGTTCTACGCGGCCTACTGGAACTACCAGGACCTGATGGACTTCAACGAGCAGCTGATCCGCCATGTGGTCAAGCAGGTGCACGGCGACACGCCGCTCACCTACAACGGCAAACCGGTGGACGTGACTTCGCCGTTTGAACGCCTGACCATCCGCGAAGCGATCCTGAAATACACCGAAGCCGGCGAGGGCGTGGACAGTGCCGAGTGGCTGATTCCCGCGCTGAAGCAGCTGGGCATGACCGAAGCCAAACACCAGCTCAGCACGCGCAGCCTGGCCAGCCTGCAGGTGCTGTATTTCGAAGAGACGGTGGAAGAGCAGCTCTGGAACCCGACCTTCATCATGGAGCACCCGACGGAAATTTCACCGCTGGCGCGCGCCAACGACGACCGCCCCGAGGTGACCGAACGCTTCGAGCTCTACATCACCGGCCGCGAATTCGGCAACGCCTTCTCGGAACTGAACGACGCCGAAGACCAGGCCGCACGTTTCCACGCGCAGGTGTCGGCCAAGGACGGTGGTGACGAAGAAGCCATGTACTACGACGCCGACTTCATCCGCGCACTGGAGTACGGCATGCCGCCGGCCGGCGGCTGCGGCATCGGCATCGACCGCCTGATGATGCTGCTGACCGACAGCCCCAGCATCCGCGACGTGATCCTCTTCCCTGCACTGCGCCGCGAGGCTTGACACGAGTCCCGACATGCCGCCCATGAGCCGGGCGCTGCGCTGGGTCTGGCGGCTGTTCGCCCTGGGCCTGGCGCTGGCGCTGGCCGTCAGCCTCTGGGACTACCAGGACCGCTGGCACACGCCCGGTTACTGGTTGCGCAACCTGGTGATGCTCTGGCTCTACTGGGCGCCCCGGCTGGCCGGGCCTTTCCTGCTGATCGGCCTGGTGGGGGTCGCGGTGACCGGGCGCGGGTTCCTGCGCTGGAAGGCCGGGGTGGCGGCCTTGCTGGTTGTGGTGGGGCTGTGGTCCTCGCTGGTGGAGCCCGGTCTTTCTCGGGTGCGACAGACGACGATCATCGGCTTGCCCCCAGGCGCCGAGCCGGTGCGCTTGGCCGTCATCGCCGACATTCACTGGGGCCTGTTCTTCCGCGATCACCAGCTCGAACGCCTGGTGCGCCAGCTCAACGCGCTGGAGGTGGATGCGGTGCTGGTGGCCGGCGACTGGACCCATGAACCCCGGCGGGACCTGAAGACCGGTCTGGCCCCGCTGGCGGCCATCCGGCATCCGGTGTTTGGCGTGCTCGGCAACCACGATGTCGAAGCGCCCGGTCCGGACCTGACCCAGCCGCTGCGCGAGGCGCTGCAAACCCATGGCGTGCAATTGCTGGAAGGAAGGCGCCTTGCCTGGAAAGGCTGGGAGCTGGTTGGGCTGGACGATGGCTGGGGTGGCCGGCCCGAGGCGCAGATTCGCGCGCTCTGGCCCGAGGCCTCCGGACCCGCCACGGGTCCGGGCAACCGCCTGGTGGTGACCCACCAGCCCGACACGGTGGCGCTGCTGCCGCCGGGTGCCGCCCACCTTTCGGTGGCCGGACACACGCACGGCGGACAGATCTGGATTCCCGGTCTCACCCCCTGGGTGCTGCGCAACACGAACACGCGGCAGCCCTGGTGGAACGGCCTCTACGACACGGCGGCGGGGACACTTCTGGTCACGCCCGGGATCGGGACCATCGGTTTGCCGGCGCGTCTGGCGGTGATGCCGACCATCGAACTGGTCGAACTCACTCCCTGAGAGGCTTCAGCAGTTGAGCGTCTGGATGCTCTTGTGCGGGGCTTTCTTCAACTCGTCCAGCGCGATGCGCAGCCAGTCCAGGTGCGCCTGGGCATTCTCCTGAAGACCCAGCGTCTCCTCGGGCAGCAGGGCCACCACCACCTTGCAGCGCAGCGTGGTCCCCACGGGCAGTTGCGGAGACGGGCGCAGGCCACCCGCAACGATGCTCGTGGCCGCGGCCACCGCCTGCGCCGAGCGGACCGGCCCTTCCATCAACAAGGCAAAGCTGTGGTCATCAACCCGGGCGGCGGTGTCCACATCCCGCGCGACCGAGCGCAGCAGCGAGCCCGTGAGCACCAGGGCACTGTCGGCGACCTCCCTGCCGTGTTCCTGATCGAACCAGGTGTGGTTGTCCAGATCGATCAGCAACAGCGCACTGCGGTGGCGGTAGCGCTGGGCGCGGATCAGGCTCTCGTGCAGGCGCAGCATGAAGTTGTGGCGGTTGGTCAGGCCGGTGAGCGGCTCGGTCAGCGCCAGCGCCTTGGCACGGGCCTGCGACTCGTGTTGCATGGACGAGCGCTGCAGCAGGCCATAGATCAGCAAGGGCGCTTCAAAGGCTGCGGCGATCACCAGGCCGTACTGCGGGAGAAAGCCCGAGGAGATGAGCCCGAAGTTGCGCATCACCGGCAGCGCGCCGGCCAGCAGCACCGGCAGGATGCCCAGCGCGATCCAGCGCGCCCAGCCCTCCCGGCTGCGCCAGGCGGTCCAGAGCATGACGAAAACCAGCAGCATGGTCAGCGCGCCGGTGGTGGTGATGGCCTCGAGACTCCACTGGGACGGGGCCGCCTGGTCCCAGGCCACCAGGCCCAGCATCGCCGCGGCCAGGGTGAGCGATAGGCGGTTCAGCCAGCGCCCGATGCGCCGCGGTTGCACCAGGTGGCGCACGAACAGCAGCCCGGCCACCGCCGCCAGCGGCATCAGCACAAACTCGGCCGCGCCGTTCCAGCGCGCGAAATCGGGCCACAGGAACTGCCCCCCCACCCCCAGCGAGGCGGCCAGCGAGAGCCCCAGCAGCGTGATGTAGATCGCGTAGGCGGCGAAGCTGCTGTCGCGGAACACCAGCGCGTTGGCCACCGCCACGACGACGAGCAGCAAGGTCATGCCGAAATAGGCGCCCAGCGTGAACTGCTGCAGGATGCGCTGCTCGCGCAACTGGTCGTGGCTGTGGATGAACAGCTCGCCAGAGAACGGCACGCGCGCGTGTTCGATGCGCACCCAGTAGGCCACTGGCGCATCGCTGCGCGGGGCCAGCTTGAACACGGGATAGCGGTCGGGAGACGCCCAGGCGCTCACCGGCAAACGGTCGCCTGCGTGCTGCTCAAGCCAGCTGCCGTCGGCGTTGCGGTGGAACAGGCTGACGCGGTCGGTGCCCGAGCGCGCCAGCTCCAGCTCCCAGTGCGAGCGGTTGTCCTGGGCCCAGGCGGTGAAGCCGATCCAGAGCGCGGCCTTGCCTTCCAGCCGCAGGCGGTGTTGCCACGCCCGCAAGCCGAAAGGCAGATCGGCCTGGCGCTGCTCCACGTCCTGCACCGTGAGCTGGCCTCCAGGGTCCACCCACCAGGCACTGCGCTGGGCCAGGGACACGCTTTTCATGGAGCCGTCGAGGACCACCGGGGGCAGGCCGGAGGGGGTGGTGGCGGGCACGGCGAATGCGCTGCCGCACAGCGACAGCGTCAGCCAGAGCAGCCACGCCATGAAACGGCGCGCGGGTGTTGGCAAAGGGGTGCGGGCGTGCGGGGTGGGTGCCCGGGCCACCGGATTCTTGTCAAGCATCCTCCAATTCTGTCGCCACGGATTGCGGGACGAGCGGTCATAGTTGGCACCGGGGGCCATTGCCTGCGGGTTGTGACCTGTTTGTGACACCCGCAGACGTGAAAAAGCCCCAGCTGGCGTGGTGCCGTCTGGGGCCTGGGGCCGGCCTGGGCCGGTTCAGGCGAAGGCGGCCAGCGCCTTGCGCATCTTCTTCATGGCAGCGACCTCGATCTGGCGCACGCGCTCGGCGCTCACACCGTATTCGGCCGCCAGCTCGTGCAGCGTCATGCCACCCGAGCCGTCATCGTTCACCTTGAGCCAGCGCTCGGTCACGATGCGGCGCGAGCGCTCGTCCAGCTCGCTCATGGCGGTGGCAATGCCTTCCGTGGCCAGCACGTCGCGTTGTGCCGACTCGATCATCGCCGTGGGTTCGTGGGTGGCGTCGGCCAGATAGGCAATGGGGCCGAAGCCGTCTTCGCCATCGTCGCCCGGGCTCGGGTCGAGCACCACGTCACCACCCGAAAGCCGTGTTTCCATTTCACGCACTTCGGCGGGCTTGACCTTCAGGTCGCGTGCGACCACGTCCACCTCGCCGTCAGAAAACGCCTCGCGGTGCGTGTCGCCGTCCAGCGCCTCGGCGCGGAAGCCCTGTTTCATCGAGCGCAGGTTGAAAAACAGCTTGCGCTGGGCCTTGGTCGTGGCCACCTTGACCATGCGCCAGTTCTTCAGGATGTATTCGTGGATCTCGGCCTTGATCCAGTGCATGGCGTAGCTCACCAGACGCACGCCCTGATCGGGATCGAAGCGCTTGACCGCCTTCATCAGGCCGACGTTGCCTTCCTGGATCAGGTCACCATGTGGCAGGCCATAGCCCAGGTACTGGCGGGCGATCGACACCACCAGCCGCAGGTGCGACATCACCAGTTGTCCGGCAGCGTCGATATCGTTGTGGTCGCGCAGGCGGCGCGCGGCGCCCTGTTCCTCGTCCAGCGTCAGCAGTGGCATGCGGTTGACGGCCGAAATGTAGGCATCCAGGTTGCCCAGCGCAGGCAGCGTCAGCGAACGGCTCGCCCATGGGCTGGACACAGCCAGTGTGCTGGACGGCAAGGCAGCGGGTGCAAGTAGTGCAGTGGTCATGTAGAAGAACCCTCCTAAGGTTGGTCTTTTATAAATACTAGCACTCACTAAGAGGGAGTGCTAATTGAATAGTTCCATGACCCTGATGCAAAGAACCACTCGGACGCTGAAGGCAACTCGAACATCTGCCACCTGCTTTTGTGAGTGGTTTATAAGTTATTGATTTAAAATGACTTTTTCCGTTTTCAGTGTTGCCGGGAAAGTCTGAAACGGCGGGGCCACCGGCGATACCCTTGGCAGGGGGTGTCGAGTGGTCCCTATCCTGGCGACGGCAGCGCCAGCAGCAACAGGAGGAAGTTTGCTGACGAGTCTTCCCTGCCGGCAGTGCCATGCAGCTGGCGAATGACGCCGGCTTGTGGCAACAACTGCAACTCGCAGGTCTCGGGTACAGCGCCATTCCGCGCCCGCGCGAGCATCTCCTGCAATTGTTCGACGCTGGCCGCCGACAGGAAGCTGGCGAGCGGACGACCCAACAATTCATTGCTCGCAGCGCCGAGCAGCCGGGCGCCCGCCAAGTTGATTTCGCACAGCACGGTGGCCTCGTCGATGATCAGGTACGCCGCGGGCGCATGTTCGAAGAGGGTTGTCTGGCTGTTGGCGCCGACCGAAAACTGAGCCACTTTTGAGGGTAGTGCCGACCCAAAACTGAGCCAGGTGAACAACCTACTCTGCTGTTTTTATGTGCAGCAGAGGACAAGGAGTGATCACCATGGACATGATTGGCAGGATCCGGCATTTGCATGCCCGGAAGAACAAATCGGAGCGCGAGATATCGCGCATGACAGGGCTCTCGCGCAACACGGTGGCGAAGTGGTTGCACGGCGAGGTGGACGGCCCGCCGAAGTACCGGCGCGGCGAACAGCCCAGCAAACTCACGGCGTTCCATGACGCACTCAGGCAGGCCTTGAAGGCCGATGCACGTCGGCCCAAGCACGAGCGGCGCACGGCCAAGGCGCTGTACGCCGAGATCAGGCGCGCGGGCTACGAGGGCGGGTACACGCGAGTGACCGACTTCATCCGGGCATGGCGCCAGAGCGAGGGTCAGGGGTCTGCGGGCAACGCCTTCGTGCCGCTGACCTTCGAGCTGGGCGAGGCCTTCCAGTTCGACTGGAGCGAGGAAGGCATGGTGATCGGTGGCATCTACTACCGGGTGCAGGTCTCACACATGAAGCTGTGTGCTTCACGGGCCTTCTGGCTGGTGGCCTACCCCAGCCAGGGCCACGAGATGCTGTTCGATGCCCACACCCGGTCGTTCGCGGCACTCGGCGGTGTGGCCCGACGCGGCATCTACGACAACATGAAGACCGCTGTAGACAAGGTCAAGAAGGGCAAGGGTCGCATCGTCAACGAGCGCTTTGCCACCATGTGCGCGCACTACCTGTACGACCCGGACTTCTGCAACGTGGCCAGCGGCTGGGAGAAAGGGGTGGTGGAGAAGAACGTGCAGGACAGCCGTCGGCGCATCTGGATCGACGCGGCCAAGATCAAGTTCGGCAGCTTCACCGAACTCAACGCCTGGCTGGGCCAGCGCTGCCGCGCGCTGTGGGACGAGGTGCGCCACCCCGAGCACACCCAGTTCAGCGTGGCCGAGATGCTCGAACACGAGCGCGCGCACCTCATGCCCATGCCGGTGCCGTTCGACGGCTACGTCGAGAAACCCGCGCGGGTCTCCAGCACCTGCCTGGTGTCGGTGGCGCGCAACCGATATTCCGTGCCGTGCGAACGGGTCGGCCAGTTGGTCAGCACACGGCTGTACCCGGGCAGCGTGGCCATCGTGGCCGACGACACCATCGTGGCGCGCCACGAGCGGCTGAGCAACGCGGGCGAGACCCGGTACGACTGGCAGCACTACATCCCGCTGCTGCAGAGGAAGCCCGGTGCCCTGAGGAACGGCGCGCCCTTTGCCGACATGCCCGAGGCCCTGCAGCGGCTGCGCCGAGGGCTGCTGCGCAACCCGGGTGGCGACCGGGTGATGGCGCAGGTGCTGGCCATTGTGCTCAGCGCCGGTCTGGACGCGGTGCTGGTGGCCATCGAGCTGGCACTGGAGAGCGGTCCACCGGGCAAGGTCAGCGTGGAGCATGTGGTCAACGTGCTGAACCGGCTCAACGCGCAGCCGATACCGCCCACGGCGGCCACACTGTTGAAGGTGAGCACGCCGCCGCTGGCGAACACGGCTCGCTACGACAGCCTGCGTTCGGACACCGTGGGCAACATTGTGGGAGTGACCACCGAAGGAGCCGGCCATGAAGACTGATGTGCTGGTCGAACTCAAGGCACTGCGCCTGCACGGCATGGCCGGGGCGTGGGCCGATCTGGTCGAGCAAGGGGGTGGTAAGGGAGGCGGTGTGGGCATCGAGTCCTCGCGCTGGCTGATCGAGCACCTGTTGCAGGCCGAGGGCACGGACCGCGCGATGCGCTCGGTCAGCCACCAGATGCACGCGGCGAAGTTCCCGGTGCACCGCGACATGGCGGGCTTTGACTTCGAGGTCTCGCCGGTGGACCGCAAGCTGGTGGAGACTCTGGCCACCACGGCCTTCACCGACGAGGCGCACAACGTGGTGCTGGTGGGCGGGCCGGGCACAGGCAAGACCCATCTGGCCACGGCCATGGGCGTCTCGGGCATCACCCGGCACGGCAAGCGGGTGCGCTTCTACTCCACGGTCGATCTGGTCAACGCACTGGAGCAGGAGAAGGCCCAAGGCAAGGCCGGGCGCATCGCAGCCAGCCTGCTGCGCATGGACCTGGTCATTCTGGACGAGCTGGGCTATCTGCCGTTCAGCCAGGCCGGCGGGGCGTTGCTGTTCCACCTGCTGAGCAAGCTGTACGAACACACCAGCGTGATGATCACGACCAACCTGGACTTCGCAGAATGGTCCAGCGTGTTCGGCGACGCGAAGATGACCACCGCGCTGCTGGACCGTCTCACTCACCACTGCCACATCGTGGAGACAGGCAACGAGTCGATCCGTTTCAGTCGCAGCACAGCTGCAGCCAAGAAGCGTATCAAGGCCCGCGAGCAGGCGCGAAAGAATACCTCGACGCAGGCTGAGCCCGACCCATTCTGAGCAAGTGCCGTGCTGTGCAAGCCGCTACAGGCTACGCCCTGCGCGGCTTGCACAGCGCCTTCAACACAACAACAAGGAGATCGCCGAACCAGGACAGCACCTACACTTATCCACAGCCGACCCCACAAAAGTCGGCTTCCACCCCTGGCTCAATATTCAGTCGGCACGGTGGCTCAAATTTGGATCGGCGCCGACACCAGCGCCATCAAAGCCACGCGCAAGGCGTTCTCGGATATGGGTTTGGTGTGGTCCCTCTGGCTGGGGAACACTTTCTGGCCGTGCCCGGTCAACGGATGCAGGCCGCGCAGGATGGCCACCGCCTGGCGGGGCAGGGGCACCAGGTGCGGGTCTCCGGTTTCCTTGCCGTCTTTGCTGCGCTTCATGCGGCTGGCCGGGACAGTCCACAGCGCGGCATCCAGGTCGAACTCAGTCCAATCAGCGGCGCGAAGTTCGCCAGGTCGTTGAAACAGCAGTGGTGCGAGCTGCAGGGCGGCCTTGACCACCGGCCCACCGTGGTATGCGTTGATGTGGCGCAGCAGGTTGCCGAATTGCTCGGGCTCGGTGATAGCGGGGAAGTGGCGCTTGGGCTTGGCCTTGAACACGCCCGAGAGATTTTGGGCGATGTTGTTTTGAGTCACCCCGCTGGATACGGCGTAGCTCCAGATCAGACCGCAAACGCTGCGAGCCTTCGCCAGGGTGCCCAAGGTGTTGCGGGCTTCGATGGGGCGCAGCGCGGCTATCAGCTCGGGGGTCGTGATCTCGCCAATGGGCCGATGCCCAAGTCCGGGGATCAGGTCTTGTTTGAGGAT
The DNA here is from genome assembly GCF_057654755.1 of Hydrogenophaga sp. L76. Classification (NCBI taxonomy): domain Bacteria; kingdom Pseudomonadati; phylum Pseudomonadota; class Betaproteobacteria; order Burkholderiales; family Comamonadaceae; genus Hydrogenophaga; species Hydrogenophaga sp. L76. The sequence goes on along the minus strand of NZ_CM172807.1, from coordinate 2,175,374 downwards.
CTGCTCGCAGCGGACCCGGTGGGTTTCACTCCACCCGGGCGCCTTCAGGTCGAAAAGCGCTTGAGCCACGGCGGCAAAGCTCTCTTCTTTCGAAGCTTTGAGCTTGGCTCGCTGAGCCTGGCGAACCTCCACGGGATCATGACCGTCTGCTTTCTGAAGCCGGGCCACGTCGCGCGCCTTTCGGGCTGCGGTCAGGGCCGTGGCCGGGTAGCTGCCCAGCGCGAGCCGGCCCTCTTTGCCTTCCCTGCGGTACTTCCAGAACCACCGCTTGGCGCCAGCTGGCGATACCTCCAGGTACAGACCGCCTGAATCGGCCAGCCTGGCGCGCGGCTTGTCGACTGGGCATGTGGCGTTTCTGCACTGTGCATCGGTCAGCATGGCGGGACTCTTTCGCAAGTGGTGGGGGAACACCGGGGATTCTCGCGAAAAGGGGGTCATTTGTTCCCCCTGCTGTTCCCCCGGTTTGGACTTGCTCTAAGTTTACCGTGCCGATATTTGCTGAACAACGCAGGGGCGTTTCCCCTATGAAAAAGGCCGTTCGCTTTACTTTAGCGAACGGCCTTGAACTTGTTTTTGGCGGAGACGGTGAGATTCGAACTCACGGACCCTTGCGGGTCGGCAGTTTTCAAGACTGCTGGTTTAAACCACTCACCCACGTCTCCGGATGCGGTTGTCGCGAGCAGGATTTTAGCCTGTGGCCCGCCTGATCGCGGCCCATCGAGCGGGAATCAGGCCGCGGCCGCTTCGATGGCCGGGTTTTCCTGGCGCAGCATGCCGCGGGTTTCGATGAAACGCACCACCTCGTCCACGCCGTCCAGCGTTTTCAGGTTGGTCATGACCCAGGGGCGGCGCGCGCTGTCGGGGCGCATGCGGGCGGTGTCGGCCTTCATCACCTCCAGGTCGGCGCCCACGTGCGGGGCCAGATCGGTCTTGTTGATGACGAAGAGGTCGCTCTTGGTGATGCCGGGGCCGCCCTTGCGCGGGATTTTTTCGCCCGCGGCGACGTCGATCACGTAGATGGTGAGGTCGCTCAGCTCGGGGCTGAAGGTCGCGGCGAGGTTGTCGCCGCCGGACTCGATGAACACGATGTCGGCGTCGGGGTGTTCCGCCAGCATGCGGTCGATCGCTTCGAGGTTGATGGAACAGTCTTCGCGGATGGCGGTGTGCGGACAGCCGCCGGTCTCCACACCCATGATGCGGTCCGCCGGCAGCGCGCCGCTGACGGTGAGCAGGCGCTGGTCTTCCTTGGTGTAGATGTCGTTGGTGATGGCGATCAGGTCGTAGCGCTCTCGCATCGCCTTGCACAGCATCTCCAGCAGGGTGGTCTTGCCGGAACCGACAGGCCCGCCAATGCCCACGCGCAGCGGGGGCAGGTGTTTGGTGCGGTTCGGGATGTGGTGCAGGGCGCTCATGGGGTGTACCTTGGTGGGGGCTTCGACAAGCTCAGCCTGAACGGGGAAAGTCAGGACCGGAAGAGTCGGGAGTATTGGGTTTCGTGGCGCGCCGAATGGATGGCGAGCAGGGGCGTGAAGGCTTGGCGTTCGCTGTCTTCCAGCGCCATGGCGTGGCCCACGGCGACCGGGATCTCGCGCGCCAGCCGCGCCAGCATGCGCTGGCCCGCGCTCTGGCCCAGCGGCACGGACTTGATGGCGGCCTGCACCATGTTCTCGGCCCAGCCGAAGGCAAAGCCGATCAGGCTGTCGCGCACACTGGTGTCGGCGCTGGCCGCTGCGCAGGCCATGGCCACGGGGTAGCTGACGGGGCTGAGTCCAGCCGACTGCAGGCGCTCAAACACGCCCGCGCCGAGTTCGCCCAGGCAACGCGCCCACTCCAGCATCGAGCGGCCCATCTGTTCGGTCTGCAGGCGGAACTCGTGTGTTTCCCGGGTTTGCAGCACCCAGGCGTTGAGCGCCTGGATGCGGGCCAGATCGCCGGTGCGCCAGGCGGGAATGGCCTGCGCGACAACAGCCAGATCGGCGCGCGCCAGGCCCAGGTGCAACTGGTCGATGAGCCATTGCGCGGCACTGGCTTCGTCGCTCACCAGCCCGGCGTCCACGGCGGCTTCCAGACCTTCGGAGTAGGAGAAGCCACCCACTGGCAGGGCCGGCGAGGCCAGCCACAGGATCTGCAGCAGGCCGGCGGTCGAGCTCGGCGATGAGGCGGTGCAGGCCTCAGCCGTGCTCATGTCCTGCCGCGTGGTCGTGTCCGTGGGCATGGTGCCCGTGCCCGTGCCCGTGCCCGTGCGCGTGGCCGGCGTGGCCGGCGTGGCCATGGTCGTGTGTCCGACCGCCATGGGCATGGCCGTGCCCGCTGGCGTGTTGTACGTAGGCGCCGCCCTCGGGCTCGAAGGGTTCGCGGGTTTCCACCACCGTGAGGTGCATGGCGCGCAGCATGTCGGCCAGCACGTGATCGGGTTCGATCTTGAGGTGGTCGGGCTGCAATTCGATGGGCACGTGGCGGTTGCCCAGGTGGTAGGCGGCGCGCATGAGGTCGAAGGCGCCGTCGTGCGTGTGGCCGTGGTGGTGGTCGGTGCAGGCGGTGATGCGCAGCACGGTTTGCGGCGCAGCGACCACGCGGATGAGCGATCCGTCCTGCGTGATCAGCACATCGCCGCCGCGCACCACGGTGCCGCGCGGCAGGAAAACGCCCACGTTGCGGCCGTCGGACGCGGTGGCGTCAAAACGGCTCTTCTGGCGCACATCCCAATCCAGTTCGATGTGCGCGGCGCGGCGCACCAACACCGGGGCGAGGCCCTGGGCCTGGGGGATGAGCTTGGAAGCTTGAAGCATGAATGGCAGAGGTCGGGATGGTCAGAACAGGAAGTATCGCTGCGCCATCGGAAGTTGGCTGGCGGGCTCGCAGGTCAGCAGCACGCCGTCGGCGCGCACGGTGTAGCGCTGCGGGTCGATCTCCATCTTCGGCAGGTAGCTGTTGTGCACCATGCTGGCCTTGGTGACGCTGCGGCAGTTCTGCACCGCCACGGTGGCTTTCTGCAGGCCGTAGCGCTCGCCCACGCCCGCGCGCAGGCCGGCCTGCGAAACAAAGGTGAGGCTGCCCTTGGCGAGTGCGCCGCCGAAGGCGCCGAACTGCGGCCGGTAGTGCACCGGCTGCGGTGTCGGGATGGAGGCGTTGGGGTCGCCCATGGCGGCCAGCGCGATGCTGCCGCCCTTCAGGACCAGGGCGGGCTTGACGCCGAAGAAGGCAGGCTTCCAGACCACCAGGTCGGCCCATTTGCCAACTTCGAGCGAGCCGACGATGTGCGACATGCCGTGCGCAATGGCCGGGTTGATCGTGTACTTGGCGATGTAGCGCTTGACGCGAAAGTTGTCGTTGCGCGATGAATCTTCGGGCAGCGTGCCGCGCTGGCTCTTCATCTTGTCGGCCGTCTGCCAGGTGCGGATCACCACCTCGCCCACGCGGCCCATGGCCTGGCTGTCGCTGCTCATGATGCTGATGGCGCCCATGTCGTGCAGGATGTCCTCGGCCGCAATCGTCTCGCGGCGGATGCGGCTTTCGGCGAAGGCCAGGTCTTCCGGAATCGACGCGTCCAGATGGTGGCAGACCATCAGCATGTCGACGTGTTCGTCGAGCGTGTTGACGGTATAGGGCATGGTCGGGTTGGTGGACGAGGGCAGGAAGTTGGCCTCGCCGACCACGCGGATGATGTCGGGCGCGTGGCCACCGCCCGCGCCTTCGGTGTGGAAGGCGCAGAGCGTGCGGCCCTTGGTGGCCGCAATCGTGTCTTCCACAAAGCCCGATTCGTTCAGCGTATCGCTGTGGATCGCGACCTGGGTGTCGGTTTCTTCGGCCACATCGAGACAGTTGCTGATGGCGCTCGGCGTCGTGCCCCAGTCTTCGTGCAGCTTGAGGCCGATCACACCGGCCTCGACCTGCTCGCGCAGCGGCGCGGGCTGGCTGGCGTTGCCCTTGCCCAGAAAGCCCAGGTTCATGGCAAAGCCGTCGGCCGCCTGCAGCATGCGTTCGATGTGCCAGGGGCCGGGTGTGCAGGTGGTGGCGAAGGTGCCGGTGGCCGGGCCGGTGCCGCCGCCGAGCATGGTGGTCACGCCCGAGGCCAGGGCCTCGTCGATCTGTTGCGGGCAGATGAAGTGGATGTGGCTGTCGATGCCGCCCGCGGTGACGATGCTGCCTTCGCAGCTGATGACCTCGGTGCCCGGGCCGATGACGATGTCCACGCCGGGCATGGTGTCGGGGTTGCCCGACTTGCCGATGGCCACGATGCGGCCGCTCTTGAGGCCGATGTCGGCCTTGACGATGCCCCAGTGGTCGATGATGAGCGCGTTGGTCAGCACCGTGTCCACCGCGCCTTCGGCACGGGTTCTTTGCGACTGCGCCATGCCGTCGCGGATGGTCTTGCCGCCGCCAAACTTGGCTTCTTCGCCGTAGCCGCCCGCGGCCAGGGTGAAGTCTTTTTCCACTTCCACGATCAGGCCGGTGTCGGCCAGGCGGACACGGTCGCCGACGGTGGGGCCGAACATGTCGGCGTAGGCGCTGCGGGGGATGCTTGCCATGTTGTTGATCCTGACTTCTTAGACGGCGCCTTGAACCAGACCCCGGAAACCGATCACGACGCGGTCGCCGGCAAAGTCCACCAGTTCCACCGTGCGTTGTTGCCCGGGTTCAAAGCGCACGGCGGTGCCCGCCGCGATGTTCAGGCGCATGCCTTTGGCCGCGTCGCGATCGAAGCCGAGCGCGGCGTTGGTTTCGGCAAAGTGGTAGTGCGAGCCGACCTGCACCGGCCGGTTGGCGGTGTTCTGCACCACCAGCGTGAGCGTGCGGCGACCCGGGTTGAGGGCGTGTTCGCCCGTGTCCACCAAGTATTCACCGGGGATCATGGCCGCCCCTCACTTCTTCGAGAGCCAGACCGCCAGCGCGATCAGCCCAGCCACCGCCACAAAACCCAGCGCGTCGGTGGGGTGCCAGTGGCTGCCAAACAGGCCGTGTCCGTCGTGGGCGAAGACGGGCAGAGACGCAAGGGCAGCGGAAAGGGTGAGCAGCGATTTCATGTCTGGGCTCCAAATAAAAACAGGCGGTCGGCGCGAAGTGTCTGAGTCTGGGGATGCGGTGGAACCGGCTCCGCCGGGCCACTCGCATCGCCCCCTGGGGGGTGACGCGCGGAGCGCGGCGCGGGGGGTCACGGTATGGGATCGTGCACCGTCACCAGCTTGGTGCCATCCGGGAACGTGGCCTCCACCTGGATGTCCGGGATCATTTCGGCAATGCCCTCCATCACGTCGGCGCGCGTGAGCACGTTGCGGCCTTCGCTCATGAGCTGGGCCACGGTCTTGCCGTCGCGAGCGCCTTCCATCACAGCGGCGCTGATCAGGGCCACGGCCTCGGGGTAGTTGAGCTTCAGGCCACGCGCCTTGCGCCGCTCGGCCAGCAGGGCGGCGGTGAAGATCAGCAGCTTGTCTTTCTCTCGAGGGGTCAGTTCCATGGCGCGCTCTTTGTTCGGTTGATGGAACCTGTGAGCAAATTCCGTGCCCCTGGCCTCAGAGTCGGGCCAGCAGCTCGGCCTTCTTGGTGCTGAATTCGGTGTCGGTCAGCAGGCCTTTGGCGTGCAGGCCGGCCAGGCGTTCGATGGCTGCAAAGATGTCTGGCGAACCGGTGTCGGGTGGGTTGTTGGGCTGGAAGCCGCCTGACAGCGGCGCCTGGGCTTGCACGACCATGCCGTCGCGCGAGACCACGGGCAGGCTGGCCACGTCGATCAGGCCGTACTGGCTGGAGAACGACAGCGTGCCGCCCACCGATTGCTGCTGCGAAAAACCGCCGATCTGGTGGTCCAGCGTGTCGTAGACCGTGACCGAGCCGTTGACTTCGATCGCCAGGCGCCGCGCCTGCGCGAAATAGGCGTAGCGCACGTTGTTCTGGGCGCCGGTGCTGTTGGGCCAGCGCAGGTCGGCGGGCCACCAGTCGCCGCTGGTGCCGGGTGCGGGCGGCACAAACAGGCTGTTGGCGCCGAAGCCGCTCACCTGTGATCCGTTTTCGCCCTGGCCCTGCACGCCGTCGCCAGCGCGGTTGGCCTGGATCTGGTTGTAGGCGCTGCCGCCCTGACTCTGGCTTTGAAAGCTGCCGCTGCGCAGCAGGTCGGGCTGGCTGGCGATCAGGTTGGACAGCTCGCTGCAGAGGTTGTCGACCCGGCCCTTCAGGTGGTTGTTGAACATGTCCGACACCATGGTCATGCCGCCGCGCATCCACTGGCCGGAGCCGCTGAATTCGGGGTGGTTGAACTGGGCCATGCTGCCGTTGCCGTTGATCACGGATTCGAGCATGGAGAGCGTGGCGTCGAAACTGAAGCCGTGGCGCTGGGCGATGTGATTGAGGGTCTGCTGACCCTGGGGGGAGAGTTGTCGCATGCTGAAAGTGGCCGTCCGGTGATGGACGTTGCAGTTTCGCAGAAGCCTGTGATGCAAACAGCCGTGGCATGAAAGCTGCACAAAGCCCCGGGTGAATTCCGAGCCCGCCATCACTGCCCCCATCGATCCACCGCCGGGCCGCCCCAAGGTGGATCAGCCCCCGCGGGGGGCAGCGACCCGCGCAGCGGCGGAGAGTGGGGGCCATGACCCGGCGCCGCAGCGCATCATCAAGGTGCGCCGCGACTACAACAGCTGGGTCGGCAGCGAGACGATGGAAGATTACGCGCTGCGCTACACGCCGCAGCGCTTTCGCAAGTGGAGCGAATGGCGCGTGGCCAACACGGCGTTCGGTGCTGCCTCGTTCCTTATTCTTGAAGCGGTGGGCGCCACGCTGCTGGTGCAGTACGGCTTTGTCAACGCGTTCTGGGCCATCCTGGTCACCGGGCTGATCATCTTCCTGGCCGGCCTGCCCATCAGCGTCTACGCCGCGCGCTACGGCGTCGACATGGACCTGCTCACGCGCGGCGCGGGCTTCGGCTACATCGGCTCGACCATCACCTCGCTGATCTACGCTTCGTTCACCTTCATCTTCTTCGCGCTCGAAGCGGCGGTCATGGCCTACGCGCTGGAGCTGGCGCTGGACATCCCGCCCGCCTGGGGTTACCTGGTCTGCGCGCTGGTGGTGATCCCGCTCGTGACCTACGGGGTGTCGGTCATCAGCCGCTTCCAGGTCTGGACCCAGCCGCTGTGGCTGGTGATGATGCTGGTGCCGTTCGTGGCGGTGTGGACGCTCGATCCCGGTGCGTTCTCCAATGTGGTGCATTACGGTGGCGAGTCTGGTGCGGGTGTGGTCTTTGATTGGCACCTGTTTGGTGCGGCTCTCACGGTCGGCATCGCGCTCATCACGCAGATGGGCGAACAGGCCGACTACCTTCGTTTCATGCCGGCGCCGGAAAAAGGCAGGGCCTGGCGCTGGTGGGCCGGTGTGCTGGCCGGCGGGCCGGGCTGGGTGATCCTGGGCGTGCTCAAGATGCTGGGCGGCGCGCTGCTGGCTTACCTCGCCATCAGCCACATGGTGCCGCCCGACCGCGCGGTAGACCCGAACCAGATGTACCTCGCGGCCTACGAATATGTGTTCCCGAACTACGGCTGGGCGGTGGCGGCGACGGCGCTGTTCGTGGTGGTGTCGCAGCTCAAGATCAACGTCACCAACGCCTACGCCGGCTCGCTGGCCTGGAGCAACTTCTTCTCGCGCCTCACGCACAGCCACCCGGGTCGCGTGGTCTGGGTGGTGTTCAACACGCTGATCGCTTTCATGCTGATGGAGATGAACGTGTTCCGCGCGCTGGGCGAGGTGCTGGGGCTCTACAGCAACCTGGCCATCGCCTGGATCATGGCCGTGGTGGCCGACCTGGTGATCAACAAACCGCTAGGCTGGAGCCCGCCGGGCATCGAGTTCAAACGCGCGCACCTGTACGACATCAACCCCGTGGGCGTGGGCGCCATGGGTCTGGCCTCGGCGCTGTCGATTGCGGCGCACATGGGCCTGATGGGCGAGGGCGCACAGGCGTTTTCGGCGGTGATTGCGATGGTGACGGCGCTGGTGGCGTCGCCGCTGATCGCATGGGCAACGCAGGGGCAGTATTACATCGCCCGGCAAAGCGAGACCTGCGGAGGACGATCGTGCGAAGGATGCGACGTGAAAGGGGGAGACCACCCAGAAACACCGCGGAACGGGCTTCGCCCGGCCGCTGGTGTTGCCCTCCTGGAGGGGGGTGACGCCGCAGGCGGCGCGGGGGGTGCATCCAAGTCCAGCGCGGGGGGTGTTCTCAAGTGCGTGATTTGCGAGCGCGAGTACGAAGCGCCCGACATGGCGCACTGCCCAGCGTATCAAGGCCACATCTGTTCGCTCTGCTGCACGCTCGATGCGCGCTGCGGCGACCTCTGCAAACCCCACGCGCGCCTCTCCGAACAGTGGCAGGGTGCCTTGCGCACGGTGCTGCCGCAGCGCATGTGGCCTTATCTCGAAGCGGGCCTGGCGCACTACCTGTTGCTGATGCTGGTGGTGGCGCCGGTGCTCGCGGCCGTGCTCGGCCTCTTGTACCGGCAGCAGGTACAGGGCCTGGGGCAGAGTCTGCAGGCGGTGGCCGACGCCAGTCTGCTCGACGCCGCGCTGCGCACCGGTTTCCTGCGGGTCTACGCCGTGCTGTTGCTGATCGCGGCCACGGTGGCCTGGTGGCTGGTGCTGGCGCACAAGAGCCGCCTGGTGGCGCAGGAAGAGTCGAACCGCCAGACGCGCCTGCTCATGCACGAGATCGAGTCGCACCGCCAGACCGACGAGCAGCTGCAGCGCGCGCGCCAGGCCGCCGACCTGGCCAACCAGGCCAAGAGCCGCTACATCAGCTCCATCAGCCACGAGCTGCGCACACCGCTCAACAGCATCCTCGGTTACGCCCAGCTGCTGCAGGAAGACAGCGACATCGCACCGCACCGCGCCCAGGCCATCAAGGTCATCCACCGTGGCGGTGAACACCTGCTCTCGCTGATCGAGGGCACGCTGGACATCGCGCGCATCGAGTCCGGCAAGCTCAAGCTCGATGTGAAACCCATGGCCTTTGCCGACGCCATGCAGGAAGTGGCGAGCATGTTCGAGCTGCAGGCCGCGGCCAAGGGCCTGCGCTTCGTGTTCGAGAGCGGCAGCCGCCTGCCCGACGCCGTGCGCGCCGACGAAAAGCGCCTGCGCCAGATTCTCATCAACCTGCTGGGCAACGCGGTGAAGTTCACGCGCCAGGGCGAGGTGCGGCTGCGTGTGACGCACGCGCGCGAGATGGCCGTGTTCGAGGTGCACGACACAGGCCCTGGCATGGCCGCGCAGGAACTCGACCGCGTGTTCGAACCCTTCGCGCGCGGCCAGGCCGAGGCCGCTGCCGCGACCGGTGCGGGCAGCACCGGCACCGGCTTGGGCCTGACCATCGCCAAGATGCTGACCGACCTCATGGGTGGCGAGATGACGGTGCGCAGCACCCTGGGCGAAGGCACGGTGTTCAGCGTGCGCCTGTTCCTGCCCGAGCTGCATGGCGCCGTGGTGCGGCGCGAGAGTGTGGCGCCGTCGATCACCGCCTACGAGGGCGAGCGCCGGCGCGTGCTGGTGGTGGACAACGAAGAGAGCGACCGCGAGCTCATCGCGCGCTGGCTGCAGCCGCTGGGTTTTGATGTGACGCTCGCCACCAGCGGCCACGACGCGCTGGCCATCCTGGACGCGCTCGACCCGGCGGGCGAGGGCGCGCCCCACGCCATCTTCATGGACCTCGCCATGCCCGGCATCGACGGCTGGGAGACCCTGCGCCGCCTGCGCGCGCGCGGCTGGGGCGGTGTGCCGCTGGCCATCGTCTCGGCCAACGCCTTCGACAAGGGCCTCGACAACGACCTCGGCCACAGCCCGCAAGACTTCTTCGTCAAGCCGGTGCGGCGGGACGACCTGCTGGCCTGGCTGGGCCAGCGCCTGGGCCTGCAATGGATCACCGCAGAGGGGGCGGCGCAGACCGGGCAGCGGGCGCATGCGCCTCAGGCCTCGGCCGCCAGCAGCGCGGCCGAGCTGGCGCCGCTGCTCGAACTCGTGCGCCTGGGCTACTACAAGGGCATCGTCAACTGGCTTGACGACTGGGTGCGCCAGCGCCCCGAGCAGGCCGACTTCGCCCAGGGTCTGCGCACCCTGGCGCGCGAGTTCCGCTTCGAGGCCATCGAACAGCGCCTGCAACAAAGCACCACGCTTCCATGAGCACCGACACCCCTTTCCCCGAGCGCCTGTCGGCGCAGTTGCCGTCGCCCGATGCCCTGGTCGTTCTGATCGTGGACGACGTGCCCGACAACGTCGCCCCGCTGCACGACGCGCTCGACGAAGCCGGCTACACCGTGCTGGTCGCGCTCGACGGCGAGGCCGCCATCCGCCGCGCCACGCAGGCCCTGCCCGACGTGATCCTGCTCGACGCCGTGATGCCCGGCATCGACGGCTTCGAGGTGGCGCGCCGCCTCAAGGCCGACCCGGCCACCGCGCAGATTCCCATCATCTTCATGACCGGCCTCACCGAGACCGAGCACCTGGTGGCCGCGCTCGATGCCGGCGGCGCGGACTACGTGACCAAACCCATCAAGCCGCGCGAGGTGATGGCGCGCATGGGCGTGCACCTGCGCACCGCGCGCCACGTGCGCCAGGGCGCGGTCGAGCGCAGTCAGGCGCGCTACGCGCTCGACGCCTTCGGCTACGCCACCATCACCGTGCGCGAGCGCGACGGCCGCCTGATGTGGCAGACCCCGCTGGCGCGCGACCTGCTGCAGCGCTACTGCGGCACCACCGCACCCGAGACCCCGGCCGAGGTGCTGCAATGGCTGCGCCGCCACCTGGGTGAAGCACAGGCCCAGCGCGAGCCGCCGCGCCTCACGCTCGACCACGGCCCGCGCCGCCTCACCTTCCGGCTGCACCAGCGCGTGGGCGACCAGGACGGGAGCGAAACCGTCGAAGCGCCGGGCGAAGGCGGCGACTGGCTGATCGTGATGCAGGAAACCTCGGACGCCAGCGTGCTCGAAGCCATGGGCCAGGCCTTTGGCCTCACCGCGCGCGAAGCCGAGGTCTTGTACTGGGTGGCCAAGGGCAAGATCAACCGCGACATCGGCGACATCCTGGGTTCGAGCCCCGCCACGGTGAAGAAACACCTGGAGCGCATCTACGCCAAGCTCGGCGTGGAAACCCGCACGGCCGCCGCGGCCATGGCGATCAACCGCGTGCCGTTGCTGCAGCCGCAGCATGGGGGGTGACCGTCACCGCACTGGCCAGCTGAAAGTCAAGCTGGCTTATCGCCCGCCTCGATCTGCTTCACCACCCGGTCAAAGTCGCTCTCAAACAGCCGGTCCTGCACGATGCGGTACTTCTCGAACTCGGTTTCCGCATGCGCCTTGGCCAGTTCGGCAGACACCTTGCCGGCGTCCTGCAGGATGTCGCGGTCCCAGAGTTTCAGAAAGCCGCTCAGGCGTTCTTCCCAATCCTGCATGGTCATGGGCATGCGGCGCATCGCCTGCAGCTCGGCCATGTCCAGGTACGCGGAAACGATGCGCTGCATCTGCGCCAGCTCGAATTCCGAGAGGTAGTTCTTCGCGACGGACACGTCGTATTTGTGGATCTTGCCCTGGGGTGCGCCTTCCCAGTGGGTCAGGCCCATGTGGTCCTTCTGGTGGTTCGCCCGACCCACGATCACCTCGGCCGCAGTCTGCCCGTGAATGGCGTAGTGCAGCTTGTTCTGCACGGCGGCAAAGAAGCGCTGGGTCGCCGTGGCCGAGGCGTCGTAGTCCAGCGCGGTAGCGTAGATGTCGGTGATCTTTTGGTAGAACTTGCGCTCTGAAACCCGGATCTCCCGGATTTTCTCCAGCTGCCGTTCAAAGAAGTCTTCGGTTAGCACGCCGCCGCCGCTCTTCAGGCGTTCCGAGTCCATCACCCAGCCCTGGATCGTGTAGTCCTTGACGATCCGGTTGGCCCACTTGCGGAACTGCACCGCCCGTTCGTTTTCGATCTTGAAACCCACGGCGATGATGGCCTGCAGGCTGTAGTGCTTGACCTGATAGTTCTTGCCGTCGGCGGCAGTTGTTAAGTACGGCTTAACAACTGCCGCTTCCTCCAACTCGTTGTCGGCAAACACACGCTTCAGGTGCTGGTTGATGGCCGGAACCGACACGTCGTAAAGCGTGGCCATCATCTTCTGCGTGAGCCAGAGGTTTTCATCCTCGTAGCGCATTTCCACGCTCGTGCTGCCGCCACCTGTGGCCGCGACAAACGTCAGGTACTCCGCCGCGGACGAACGGACGATGGACACCTCGGCCTTGGCGGATGGGGGCGGTTTGCGCTTGCTCATGGTGTTGTTTCCACCTCAACCTGGCCGTTCATCAGAAGAGGGAGTAGCCAGTCACGGAGTTGTGCGAGCTGTTGGTTTTCCTGCTCAAGTAAATCCTGCCGCTTGAAGATTGGTTCGACCGCATTTGTGAATTTTTCGATAACACCAGTTTTGGGTAGGCCGATTTTTACTGTTTTTAGTACTGCGCCTGAAATTTCCTTGAAGGTTGAGCCTGAAGCGTACTGAGTTATGGTCTTCAAAGAATCTTTGACCGTGTAGAAAACGAACGCAGTTGAATACCCGCTGGTAGGGATGAAAGACTTGAATCCTTGGTTGGTTGTCAGTTCGTTGCGCGCAATCGCCATGTAACCAATGGGTGCGCGTGAACTAAGCAGTACGGTCCCAGCTGGATACTTTTTCAGTGATGTACTCTTGATGCCTTCATCGGAGACATCTTGTGATCCTCGGGTGATGAACTTTTTGCCTTGATTGCCTGAGAGGTCGTACGGGGTAATCCACGGTGTTCCATTGGCGGTGAAATTGGCTGGATTTTCCGTTGTTGGGGTGCTGCCGCCAACAATTCGGCCTAAATCTTCCAACGTTCCATCTTCCCACCCTGTCGGGATCTCCCGTTTCAGGGTACCGTTGTAGACCAACTTGCCGCCTGAGGACTTGTAGGGTTTCCCGTTGGCATTGGGGAAATCAAACTGCACGAACCAATAGTCGTACAGCGTCTTGGCCATCGCCTCCAACTCGGCGTTGATGTGGTTGTTGCAGTCAATTTTGGCGTCGATGGCAGAAAGAACAGCGGCGATTCTTTTTTGCTCGTCAAGAGATGGAAGTGGGATTTCGAACTTCAGGCAGTCGGGGACACGGATATGGCTGACCGTCGATCCGCTGCTATCGTGCCTTTTGAATTGGAACTGCAGATCCGGTGAGAGGAAGGAATACAGCAGGAATTCCGATGTCAGCCGCTCTGGGTTGACCCTGTATTGCACAACCCTCTGTCCGAGAAAAACGCTCTTGTCAAAGTTAATCCGCCCAACTTCACCCATGGGTGCTTCTCGGGTCAGAAGGATATCCCCTCTCAGGACCTTGGCTCTTTTTGTCCATCTCTCATAGGTATCTTTTGATACTGATCGACAGCCTGCCAAGTCGATTCGACCATTCTTGATGTTCGTTGTCCTGATCATCTTGTAGGGTGTTTCTTGATCGACGCTTGGTGCGGTTTTGTTCACGCAGTCGACAATCAAGGTGCACAGCTCTGATGCCGGAATTTTGGGCCAGTTATTCATATCGCAACGCTGCCAGCTGCTTCTTGATATCAATCTCCAAACCAGCGGATTGCTCGAACAGCGCGTCCAACCGAGAAGTGAATCCTTGAAGTTTGTCTGCGAACTGTTTTGGCGTCAGATCGCTGTATTCAATCTTCACTTCGAAATACTGCCCGGCACTCAGGCTGTAGTTCTTGGCGGCAATCTGGCCGTAGCTCGCCACCACGGCAAAACCGTCTTCGTCCTCTTTGGCGTTGAAGGTGGCGATGATCCGATCCTCTTCGGCCTCGGACAGCACGGTCTTCTGGTTCTTGCCGTCCTTGACCTTGGTGCCCAGCACACCTTCACGGTTGTTGGGTTTCTTGACTTCGATGAAAGCCAGCGGTAAGCCGTTGATCAGCAAGGTGATGTCGGGTCGGAACTCGTCGTCACCGTTTTTGCATGTCAGCTCGGTGACGACGTGGAAGCTGTTGTTGTCGAAGTTCTCGAAGTCGATCAACCGAAGGCCTGAGCGGGCTGTGAGCTTTTCATAGAAGGCTTTGCCGAGGTCTTCGTTATCGAGCGTGAGCTTGACGTCGGCCAGCAGTCGGTTGATGTCATCGGCCTCTGCACCTGGGTTGATCTGCGCAACGGAAGCGCGGAACAGATCCGGGAAGATGTTGGTGCCCTCATCCCAAACGGCGTCTTTGAGGGAGAGGTAGCTATAGCCAAGCCTGACCAAGTGCAGGATGCAAGGAATCTTGACCCGAGAGTCTTCGCTGAAAACCATTTGATTTCTCCCTACTTATTTGATTTCTTGAGATGCAATTGGCGGGGACGTTCTCAATCCTCGCCTCCCTTCGGGATTTTCGACTGCGTCGGTGCGGCAGGGTCGAGATGCACTACCACCCCTTGAATGCTCACGACCAAGGACGTGCCCGTTTGTATTGCCAGCGCTCGCGCTCGTTGCGAGGCGCGGATCATGGCCTGTTTTGAATGTCTCAAATCTGCATCCCGCGCTGTTTCTATGGGCTGCTTGTTCTTGGTCATTCTGTCGTCCGGTGTTCGATGCATTCATTCGGCATTCTGCAGTTCCATGCAGAGGGAGTGCAGCTGCATCGCCATCACATCCTCTTTCAGCCGGTAGCTTTCCTGTCCCGGGTACACCACCAGCCTACGGGCAGGCTGCAGGTCTTCGCAAGCCGCGTGAAAACCGCGCTCCAGCTTCGGGCTGGTGCTGCGCTTGATTTCAATGGCCCAGCGGTCGCCGTTGGGCCACTGGAGCAACAGGTCCACCTCGGCGCCGCCGCTGCTGCGGTAGAAGAAGGCCTGCACGCCACGCGGTGCGCAGGCGATCAGGTTCTCGATGCAGAAGCCTTCCCAGCTGGCGCCCACCACGGGGTGGGAGAGCAGGTCGTCTTTGGTGCCGATGTGCAGCAGCGCGTGCACCAGCCCGCTGTCGCGCACATAGACCTTGGGCGACTTGACGAGGCGTTTGCCCTGGTTGTCATGCCAGGGAGTCAGGCGGCGCACCAGCAGCAGGTCGCTGAGCAGGTCGATATAGCTGGCGGCGGTTTTGCCATCCACGCCGATGTTGCGCGCCAGCTGGGCCACGTTGATCTGGCCACCCTGATGGTGGGCGAGCATGGTCCAGAGGCGGCGCAGCGTTTCGGCCGCGATGCGCGGGCCAAACTGCGGAATGTCGCGCTCCAGGTAGGTGCGGATGAAGTTTTCGCGCCAGCGCAGGCTACGGGCTTCGCCGGGGCTTTGCAGGCTGTCGGGGAAGCCGCCGCGCAGCCACAGGCTGTCTTGCAGGTCCACGCCGGTCTCGGCCACGGTCAGGCCGGTCATGTCGAGGTAGCTGATGCGCCCTGCCAGGGTCTCGCCCGATTGCTGCAGCAAGTCCCACGAGGCTGAACCGAGCAGCAGGTAAAGACCTGCGGTTTTGCCGCTGCGCCGGGCCTGGTCGATCAGGCCGCGCAGCAGCGGAAACAGGGCGGGCGCGCGGTGGACTTCGTCGAGGATGACAAGTTTGTCCAGGTGGTCGGAGAGGTACAGCTCGGCATTGTCCAGCTTGGCGCGGTCGCGTTCGGACTCCAGGTCCAGGTACACCGAGGGCCGATCTTGTGCCACGGCCAGCGCCAGCGTGGTTTTGCCGACCTGGCGTGGGCCGAGCAGGGCCACGGCGGGGTTGTGGGCCAGTTCGAGCGTCAGTTCCTGGGCTATGGAGCGTTTAAACATCCTTGCAATTATGGAACTTAATTCCTGAATTGCAAGGATAAATTTAAACCAGCCTGACCATACCAAAGCCCCACGCCCTGCGCCTGCACATACGCCACCCGGCGTACATACGCCGATCAGGGTTCTCCCTAGCATCCGTCTGTCCGCTGTGAAACGCCCGGAACCGGGCAGCCAACGGCGGCAAGAGTCACCCCCTCAACGGAAGTTTTCGAACCTGGAGAAGTCTTCATGATGCAACGTCGATTCACCCTCAAAGCCCTGACCGTCGCCACCGCCCTGGGCGCGTTTGGTCTTTCCGCCCACGCTGCCGACACCATCAAGGTCGGTGTGCTGCACAGCCTGTCGGGCACGATGGCCATTTCGGAAACCGTGCTGAAAGACGTGGCCCTGATGGCCATTGACGAGATCAACGCCAAGGGTGGCGTGATGGGCAAGAAGATCGAGCCTGTGGTGGTTGACCCGGCCTCCAACTGGCCGCTGTTCGCCGAAAAGGCCAAGCAGCTGATCGACCAGGACAAGGTCGCTGCGGTGTTCGGCTGCTGGACCTCGGTCTCGCGCAAGTCGGTGCTGCCGGTGTTTGAAGAGAAGAACAACCTGTTGTTCTACCCGGTGCAGTACGAAGGCGAAGAGCTGTCCAAGAACGTGTTCTACACCGGTGCCGCGCCCAACCAGCAGGCCATCCCTGCCGTGGAATACCTGATGAGCAAGGACGGCGGATCGGCCAAGCGCTGGGTGCTGCTGGGCACCGACTACGTGTACCCCCGCACGACCAACAAGATCCTGCGCGCCTTCCTGAAAGCCAAGGGCGTGGCGGACGCCGACATCATGGAGGAGTACACCCCCTTCGGTCACTCCGACTACCAGACCATCATCGCCAACATCAAGAAGTTCGCGGCTGCGGGCAAGAAGACGGCTGTGGTCTCCACCATCAACGGCGACTCCAACGTGCCGTTCTACAAGGAGCTGGGCAACGCCGGCCTGTCGGCCAAGGACGTGCCTGTTGTCGCCTTCTCGGTGGGCGAGGAAGAGCTGCGCGGCGTGGACACCAAGCCGCTGGTGGGCCACCTGGCCGCCTGGAACTACTTCATGAGCATCAAGAACCCGACCAACGCCGAGTTCACCAAGAAGTGGGCCGCCTACGCCAAGGCCAAGAACATCGCCGGTCACAAGGACAAGCCGCTGACCAACGACCCGATGGAAGCGACCTACATCGGCATCAACATGTGGGCGCAGGCGGTCGAGAAGGCCAAGTCCACCGACACCGACAAGGTGATCGCTGCCATGGCCGGTCAGACCTTCAAGGCCCCGGGTGGCTTCACGTCCACCATGGACAAGGAAAACCACCACCTGCACAAGCCGGTGTTCATCGGTGAAGTGAAGGCCGACGGCCAGTTCAACGTGGTCTGGAAGACGCCAGGCCCGGTGGTCGCCGATCCGTGGAGCGACTACATCGTCGAAAACAAGGGCAAGAAGAACGTGCCCATGATGAAGTAAACCAGGGCTCCGGCCCTGGAGGGGCCGGGGTGCGCAGGCGCCGCCGTGTGGTGGTGCCTGCTGTGACCCGGCCCCTGGTTTTTCTGTTGTTTTCCCCGAGTCTTTCTGCCCCTTGTGCAGCCAACCGAGAAAGACGGACCCATGCGTCCTTGCCCCTATTTTTCTGGCCGATGGCTGCACAGCGCCCTTCGCCTGCTGGCGGTGGGCTGCCTGGCCGCCAGCGGCCTGGCCCATGCGCTCACCCCGGCCGATGCCCAGGTGCTCGCCACCGGCGAGAGCGACGAGCGCATCGCCACCCTGAACCGGCTTGCCGTGGCCACCGACGACAAGGCCGCAGCGACCCTGATCCAGGCCATGGCCGACGAGGCCGTGCGCGTGCAGGGCACGCAGGTGCTGATCGTGCGCGATGAAGCGGCGGTTGACGCCGTGACCGGTGAAGCCGTGGCGCTCACCGACGAAGCGCAGGACGTGACCATCAACAACCGCATGCGCGGGGCGATCGAAACCGCGCTCGCCGGCATGCAGCTCGTGGACGGCGACCCCGAGCGCCAGCGCGAAGCGGCGCTGAGCCTGCAGCGCGGCAGTTTTGACGAGCCCGACGTGGCGCAGCTGCCGCTGATCGAACGCGCGCTGGCCGCCGATCTCGACCCCCAGGCCCGCCAGACGCTGGAGCTGGCTCAGGCCGCCGTGCTGCTGGCCAGCGAGGACGAGGCGCAGCGCCTCGCCGCCGCGCAGAAGCTGGGCGAGACGCTCAAACCCGAGGTGCGCCCCCTGTTGCTGCAACGCCTGGAAAGCGAAACCAGCGCCGCCGTCAAAGGCGCCCTGCAATCGTCGCTGGAGGCACTGGACCGCACGCTCGCCATCGGCAGCGCACTGGCGCAGGCCTTCACCGGCATCAGCCTGGGCAGCATCCTGCTGCTGGCCGCGCTCGGCCTGGCCATCACCTACGGCCTCATGGGCGTGATCAACATGGCGCACGGCGAGCTGATCATGATCGGCGCCTACGCCACCTGGGGTGTGCAGGCGCTGTTCCGCAATTACCTGCCCGGTGCGTTCGACTGGTACCTGCTGGCCGCGCTGCCGGTGGCCTTCATGGCATCGGCCCTGGTCGGCGCGGCGATGGAGCGCACCGTGATCCGCTTCCTCTACGGCCGCCCGCTGGAGACGCTGCTCGCCACCTGGGGCATTTCGCTGGTGCTGATGCAGGGCGTGCGCAGCCTGTTCGGGGCGCAGAACGTGGGGGTTGAAAACCCGAGCTGGATGAGCGGCGGCGTGACGCTGCTGGGCAACCTGAACCTGCCCTGGAACCGCATCGTCATCATCGGCTTTGCGGCGGCCGTGCTGATCGGCGTGACGCTGCTGATCACCCGCACGCGGCTTGGCCTGTTCGTGCGCGGCGTGACGCAGAACCGGCCCATCGCATCCTGCATGGGTGTGAACACCGCGCGCATCGATACCTACGCGTTTGCATTGGGCTCTGGCATCGCCGGCCTGGCGGGCTGCGCACTGAGCCAGATCGGCAACGTCGGTCCCGACCTGGGCCAGAACTACATCGTGGATTCGTTCATGGTGGTGGTGCTCGGTGGCGTGGGCCAGCTCGCCGGCACGGTCTATGCCGCGCTGGGCCTGGGCCTGCTCAACAAGTTCATCGAAGGCTGGGCCGGCGCCGTGCTGGCCAAGATCGCGGTGCTGGTCTTCATCATCGTCTTCATCCAGAAGCGGCCGCAAGGGATCTTTGCCATGAAGGGCCGGAGTGCCGAAGCATGACCAACATGTCCACACCCCCCGTTCCCGCGTCCGTGACGCTGCCGCACGCCGGCCCGCTGCTCACCCGCACCGGCTGGAGCGCCTTCGTCGTGGCGCTGCTGGTGGTCTGCGCCGTGGCGCCGCTGCTCAACCTGTTCGTGCCCGAAGGCAGCGCCTTCCACCTGAGTGACTACATGGTGGGCTTGCTGGGCAAGATCATGTGTTACGCCATCTGCGCGCTGGCCATGGACCTGATCTGGGGCTACACCGGCATCCTGAGCCTGGGCCACGGCCTGTTCTTTGCGCTCGGCGGCTACGTGATGGGCATGTACCTCATGCGCCAGATCGGCACCGACGGCAACTACAAGAGCGAGTTGCCCGACTTCATGGTCTTTCTGGACTGGAAGGAACTGCCCTGGCACTGGGCGCTGTCCGACAGCTTCGTCGCCACGCTGCTGCTGATCGTGCTGGTGCCGGGCCTCGTGGCCTTCGTGTTCGGCTACTTCGCCTTCCGCTCGCGCATCAAGGGCGTGTATTTCTCCATCATCACGCAGGCCCTCACCTTCGCCGCGTTGCTGCTGTTCTTCCGCAACGAGACCGGGCTGGGCGGCAACAACGGCTTCACCGACTTCAAGCGCATCCTCGGCATGCCGCTGGCCACGCAGAACATGCGCATGACGCTGTTCGTCATCACCGGCCTCACGCTGCTGGGCTTCTTCCTGTGGGCGCGCTGGCTGGTGAACAGCAAGTTCGGCCGCGTGCTGCAGGCCGTGCGCGATGCCGAGAGCCGCGTCATGTTCTGCGGCTACAACCCGCTGCCCTACAAGCTCACCATCTGGACGATTTCGGCCGTGATGTGCGGCATCGCCGGGGCGCTGTACGTGCCGCAGGTCGGCATCATCAACCCCGGTGAAATGAGCACCGCGGCCAGCATCGAGATCGCGGTCTGGGCCGCGGTCGGCGGCCGCGCCACGCTGGTCGGCCCCATCATCGGCGCCTTCATCGTCAACGGCGCCAAGAGCTGGCTGACCGTGACCTTCCCCGAGTTCTGGCTCTATTTCCTGGGGGCGTTGTTCATCGCGGTCACGCTGTGGATGCCACAGGGGGTGGTGGGGTTGGTGAAGAAGCTGCGCATGGGCAAAGGAGTAAAGGCATGACGCCCGACCTGATGGAAGAGGGCGCGCAGCGCTTTGAAAAACTGCAGACCGCGGGCGTGCTGGGCCGGACCGAGTCGGGTGGCCGCGCCGCGAGTTACGGCCGCATCCACACGCCCGGCGAAGTGGACACCACGCACGGCCGCATCCTGTACCTGGAAGACGTGCATGTCAGCTTCGACGGCTTCAAGGCCATCAACGGCCTGAGCCTGGACATCGCGCCCGGCGAGCTGCGCTGCATCATCGGGCCCAATGGCGCGGGCAAGACCACGATGATGGACATCATCACCGGCAAGACCCGGCCCGACAGCGGCCATGTGTTCTTCGGCAGCACGATTGATTTGTTGCGTTACCGCGAACCGGAAATCGCCGCGCTGGGCATCGGCCGCAAGTTCCAGAAGCCCACGGTGTTCGAGCAGCTCAGCGTGTACGAGAACCTGGAGCTCGCGCTGGCGACCGACAAGCGCGTGCGCCACAGCATGGTGTTCCGCCCGACGGGCGAAGAGAAGGACCGCCTCGGCGAGGTGCTGACCACCATCCACCTGGCCGACAGCGCGGCGCGTCTGGCGGGCAACCTGAGCCATGGGCAGAAGCAGTGGCTGGAGATCGGCATGCTGCTGATGCAAGACCCGAAGCTGCTGCTGCTGGACGAACCCGTGGCCGGCATGACCGACGAAGAAACCGAGCGCACGGCGCAACTGTTCCTGAGCTTGAAGGGCAAACATTCGCTGATGGTGGTGGAGCACGACATGAGCTTCATCCGGACCATCTCGGAGAAGGTCACGGTGTTGTGTGATGGCTCTGTGCTGGCTGAAGGCACGCTGGATGAGGTGCAGGCGGATGAACGGGTGATCGAGGTTTACCTTGGGCGCTGAAGAAACCACGGAGAAAGCCATGAGCCTGCTCGAAGTCAAACAAGTCAACCAGTACTACGGCGGCAGCCACATCCTTCGCAACGTCAACCTCAGCGCCGAGCTGGGCCAGGTGACGGTGGTGCTGGGCCGCAACGGCGTGGGCAAGACCACGCTGCTCAAATCGCTCATGGGTCTGGTGCCCATCAAGAGCGGCAGCATCTCGCTCGATGGTGTGGCGATCGACAAGGCCACACCCTACGAACGCGCCCGCATGGGCGTGGGCTTCGTGCCGCAGGGGCGCGAAATTTTTGGACGCCTCACCGTGCAGGAAAACCTGCAGATGGGGCTGGCCTACAAGAAAGGCGGCACGCCGATTCCGGCCGAGCTGTTCGAGCTGTTCCCGGTGCTCAAGCAGATGCTCGGCCGCCGTGGCGGTGACCTCTCCGGTGGGCAGCAACAGCAGCTGGCGATCGCCCGTGCGCTGGCCGCGGGGCCGAAGTTGCTGATCCTGGATGAGCCCACCGAAGGCATCCAGCCCAACATCATCAAGGACATCGGCAAGGTGATCCGCATGCTCGCCGACCGCGGCAACATGGGCATCGTTCTGGTGGAGCAGTACTACGACTTCGCCGAAGAGCTGGCCGACCGCTACGTGGTGATGGAGCGCGGCGAGGTGATCGCCAGCGGCCCGGGCAGCGAGATGCAGGCGAGGGGCGTGCGCCAGCTGGTGGCGATCTGAGGGTGGTCGCGCAGGGGCGATCACCAGCGCCTTTCACACCCGCCAGATGCGGGGTGTCGCGGCGCCCAGTCCCCACGCGGCGGGACGCAGTTCGGTCCAGACGCGCTGGAACAGCGCCATCAAGGGTTCCACCAGCGGCGCCACGGCGCGCAGCACCAGCAGCTGCGGGTGGGGACAGGTGGCGCCGGCCTGTGTGCTCTGTGGCTCGGCATCCAGCACGCCGCGCACCACCTCCAGCAGGTGCTCGCGGCGCTCTCGCGTGAGCGCCGTGCCGCAGGCCAGCCAGAGTGTGCCGATGCAGCGCTGGCCACCCAGGCCCAGCGGCGATTCGAGCAGCCGGGTGTCGGCCGCGTCGATGCGCGCCTGCTCCAGCCAGAGGCCCGGCAGCTCCAGCCGCTGGTTGAAACAGCCGTGGTCAAACGCCTGGCCGGCCATGGGCAGGCCGAGCGCGGTCACGTCCCAGGCCAGCAGCTCGGCGCCTTCGGCGAGCGTGGCGCTCAGGCGGTTGTGGGCCCGGCAGCCGGGGTAGGCGATGGCCTCCAGCGGCAGCCATTCGAACCGGGCACCGGTATCGAGCACGAGGTTCACCTGCTGGGTGGTGGGCAGGCCATCGGAGGCGTAGAAGCGTGTGGCGCCCGGGGTGCTGATGAGGCCGTGTGCGCCGCGGCCCACGTGCACCCGCACATCCAGCACATCGCCACCCACGAGCCCGCCGGGCGGGTGGATGATGACGTTGTGGCAGATCGCGTCGCCCTCGGGGTAGAGGCTTTTGAAAATGCGCAGCGGGCCGTTGTGTTCGTGGCGGAGCACGGTGCGCTGGGCTTCCAGGCGGTAGTCGAGATTCAGTTGGGCGTGCCAGGACATGGCGTGAGTTTAGGTTCCCCGCGTCGCTATCTGGTTTGCCAGAAGTCGCGGTGCGGGGCGAGCATCTCGGCTTCCAGTTCGGCCACCGGGCCGATGACTTCGATGCATTTCTGACCGCGCGCAATCAGCTCGCGGCAGGGCAGGGACAGGGTGGGGTTTTCTGCGTGGCTGCCGGTGAGCGCGAGCAGGGCTTCTTCGCTCGCGCCGTAGACGATGCGCCCGATGTTGGCCCAGTAGACCGTGCCAGTGCACATGGCGCAGGGTTCGAAGGTGGTGACGAGCGTGCAGCGCGCCAGGTATTCCCCGGGCCAGTTGCCCGCCGCCGTGCGCGCGAGTGTGGACTCGGCGTGGTTGACGGTGTCGATGTTGCCCTGCTCGGCCAGCACCGTCTCGCCATCGGGCGCGACCAGCAGGGCGCCGAACGGATGCCGGCCCATGCTGGCGGCGCGCAGCGCCACCTCGTTGGCGCGACGCAGATGCCGCAGAACCTGATCGGCGTTCATTCAGCTCTTCTGTGTGCCCAGCCCGTGGTGTGTTTTTCCACGAAGCTGAACAGTTCGTACATGGCCATGGCCATCGCGCCCACCACCAGCAGGCCGCTGAAGGCCAGGCCCATCTGCATGGAGCTGCCGGCCGAGATCAGCAGGTAGCCGATGCCTTCGTTCGAGGCGGTCATCTCCGACACCGTGGTGCCCACGAAGGCCAGCGTGATGGCGACCTTGAGCGAGCCGAAGAAGTAAGGCATGGAGCGCGGCAGGCCGACTTTGGTGAGAACGTCCCAGCGCCGGGCGCCGAGCACGCGCAACACGTCTTCCAGCTCGGGTTCCAGCGTGGCGAGGCCGGTGGCGATGTTCACCATGATGGGAAAAAAGCTGATGAGGAAGGCGGTCAGGATCGCCGGACCAACGCCGATGCCGAACCACACCACCAGGATCGGTACGAAGGCCGCCTTGGGCAGCGCGTTGAAGGCCGTCATGAGCGGGTACACCGCGGCGTAGGCCAGACGCGAGCTGCCGATCAGAAAGCCCAGCAGCACACCGACCACGATGGCGATGCCGAAGCCCGCCATCGTCACCCAGTAGGTGCGCCAGGCGTGGCCCAGGATGGTGACCTTGTGCTCCATCGTCTGCTCCCAGATCCGCGAGGGGCTGGGGAAGATGAACTCCGAGACGCCGAAGCCGCTGGTGATCACTTCCCAGATCACGATGATGGCGATCAGCAGCAGAAAGGGCGACCAGCGTTCGACTTGTTGTTTGTTCATGGCGTGCTTCTCACTGGTTGATCGTTGCACCGGCCTTGCGCATGGCGCCAATGTGGCCCCTGAGTTCATGGACGATGTTGGTGAACTGCGGCGTGTAGGTCACTTCGAGGTCGCGCGTGCGTGGGATGTCGATCTCGCGCTGCACCACGAAGCGCCCCGGGCTCTTGCTCATGCAGTACACCGTGTCGGCCAGGAACACGCTCTCGCGCAGGTCGTGCGTGACCAGGATGACGTTGAAGCGCTGCGCTTCCCACAGGTCGCGCAGCGTGCACCAGAGTTCTTCGCGCGTGAAAGCGTCGAGCGCGCCGAAGGGCTCGTCGAGCAGCAGCATCTTGGGCTCGTGGATCAGGGCGCGGCAGATGCTGGCGCGCTGCTGCATGCCGCCCGAGAGCTCCCAGGGAAACTTCTTTTCCATGCCGCCGAGGCCCACGGATTCCAGCAGCTTTTTCGCGCGCTCCTCGAATTCCTTGCGCCGGTCCTTGAACTGGCTGCGAAAAGGCTCGACGATCTCCAGCGGCAGCAGCACGTTGTCGAGCGTGGTGCGCCAGGGCAGCAGCGACGGCGCCTGGAAGGCCATGCCCGAGATCTTCAGCGGACCGGTCACGGGCTGGCCGTCGATCAGGATCTTGCCCATGCTGGGCATCTTCAGCCCGGTGGTGAGCTTCATGAAGGTGGACTTGCCGCAGCCCGAAGGGCCGACGATGGCGATGAACTCGCCCTTCTTCACCTTGAGGTTGATGTCTTCAACCGCGAAGATGTTCCTGGCCAGCAGGTCGTCGTTGTAGGCGAGCCAGACCTGGTCGAAATCGACAAAGGGCTTGTCGGTGGTGGTGGCGTTGGACATGCGGGTTTCCGAAAAAAAAGGCCAGCCGCTCCGCAGAGTGTCTGGCCCAGGTCCTGGTCTGGAGAGGGCTTATTTTTTGGCCGGCGGCAGCACGTTGAGTTCGGCGGCGCTGGGCAGCAGGCTGCCGTTCCACACCGCCTTGGGATCGACGCGGGTCTTGGTGCCGTAGGCATCCGACACCTGCGAGGCCATCAGCGAGAGCCGGCCGGGGTTGACCTGGCCGAAGCCTTCCTTGCGCGCGTCGGGGCTGGCCACCACCGAGTCCACCGCGAGCTGCAGACGGCGCGTTTCCAGCGCCACGTTGATGATGCCGTCGCGCGCCTTCACGGTGCCGATGGTGTCGGCCGGGCTGGCCATGACTTCCTTGGCGCCCTTGGCGAACGCGGTCAGGAAGGCCTTGATGGCGGCCGGGTTTTCCTTGATCAGCTTGGGGCTGGCGATGATGGCGTTGCCGTAGAGCTTCACGCCGTGGTCGGCGTAGGGCAGGATCACCACGTCTTCGGCCTTCACGCCGCGCGCTTCGAGGTTGAGCAGCGAGGTGAACGAGAAGCCGGTGATGGCGTCGATGTCACCGCGCACCAGCATGGTTTCGCGCAGCGGCGGGTCCATCGAGGTCCAGGCCACGTTGCTCACGGCGTTGGCTTTCTGGAAGATCGGGAAGCCCTTGCGGCCGGCGTCGAACACCGGGGCGCCGAGCTTCTTGCCGCTCAGGTCGGCGGGCTTGGTGATGCCGCTCTTCTTGAGCGCCAGCACGGCGGCGGGCGTGTTGTTGTAGACCATCATCACGGCCACCGGCTTGTTGGGGGCGTCCGGGTTGTTGGCGTGGAATTCCATGAGGGCGGCCATGTCGGCAAAGCCCATGTCGTAGGTGCCCGATGCCACGCGGGTGACGGTGCCACCCGAGCCGTTGCCCGAGTCGATGATCACGTCCAGCCCGGCGGCCTTGAAATAGCCTTTGGCGGCGGGCTGCAGGAACAATGCGGCCGGGCCTTCGAAGCGCCAGTCGAGCTGGAACTTGACGGCGGTCTGGGCCTGGGCCGAGCCGAAGGCGCTGGCGGCAGCGAGGGCGGCGGTGATCTGGATGAAGTGGCGCTTGTTCATGGGTTCTCCGGTGGGGGGCGAGGGTTGCGGGCGGCTGTCCGTGGTCAGCCGGGGCACCAGCTCCATCAGCAATAACGGTGCCAGCCTGCGTTGGTCCGGCACACCGGTGTCTCGCGTGCCTGCAAGGTGAATACACAAGGTGTATACACATTGAGCCTGAAGAAGAGAGGTTTCCGGGCCGCGGATGGATTCCCAAATTGGTGCATTGCGGGGTGCAGAGAATCAACTTGGTGCAGGCTCGCCGTTGGCCCTGCATGAAAAACCCGACCAGTCCAGGCCGGTCGCTGGGGGTGTGGGGCTCAGCCTCAGTCGAGTTCCTGCGGGAGTGCCAGGTTCTGGATGACGGAGATCGCCGCGGCGGGAAGCAGGCCGCTGGTCATCAGCACCTTGGCGTTCGGGGGCAGATGTTGCAGCGCCTCGGGCGCCCTGTCAGGCGGCGTCACGACGCCTGGGATGCAACGCATGATGTGTCCACGCAATCCGGTCAACTCCAGGGCGGTATTCGAGGCTGCATTCCACATGCGGTTTGCGCGCTGACCCACTGGTGCCCATTACACTTGTTTCAATTCATGCGGCACGTTTCGTGCCCCTATTGCCCAAGAACGATGGATCTCCCATGCTGCGGTTCAAGGTTGACATCCACGAGCCCCTTTGGCGTGCCGGTCAAACCCTGAAAGACGCGGCCTTTCTTCCGTTGCCGCTGCCAGACAACCGGTACGCATCCTGGCGTGAATTCCGCATATTCGTGGACTTCTTCCGCCGCGGCGCTCATTTGAAAGCGGGCATGACGGGCATTTTCTCGCCCAAGTTCCAGCTCAAATCGAAAATCAGGGGCCAACAGTTCCTCGCCTTTGCCCAGTCACACGCCGGGGCCGATGTGTGCTTCATCAACGTTTTTCCGACGATTCCCTACTATGCCTACAACGCATGGATGCAAGGTGAGTCGGCGCACCCAGGCTTGTTGTCACGTGCACAAGCGCTGCTCGCGGCCTCGGGCATTGACTGGAATCTGTCTGCGGTGCCGCGGCACAACCGTTCCAACCTGTGTTTCGGCAATTTTTGGGTCGGTACGCCCGCGTTCTGGCAGGCGTATGTGGGAGGGGTGCTGGATCCGATCGCGCATTTCCTCGAAGCCAACCCGGATGCTCCCGAAGCCAGGGCGGTGTTCGATGCCGCCCCCTACATGGTCGAGGCGCCCTTTCTTCCCTTCATCACGGAACGGCTTTTCTCCACCTATCTGTCCTTGCATCCCGAGCTCAGGGCTGTCCCCTTTCACGAAGCGGGCGCAGACCCGCTGCTGCATTGCAGCAGCGAATTCCGAAGGGACGTGGTTTGCCACATGCGGTCTCGAATCGACCAGGCGGACGCCTCGAACTGCTTTCCCCAGGCGCTGATCCAGGAACAAGCGCTGCTTTCACGGCTTTCAACCCTGTACCATCACGTTCATTTCCAGCTGCACCGCCATCCGCATCTGGTGCCTGAGGAGGCGCCGCTGCCAGTCCAGCGCCTGGCCCCTTCCTGAACCCATGACCAGGCTTCCGACGGTCGGCGTTGCCGCCATCTTCAAGAACGAGAAACCCTATATCGTCGAATGGCTCGCCCATCATCGCCTGCTGGGTATCGAGCAGTCCGGCAACCGGAATGTGAATGGTGCGCGCATCCGAAAGCCAGGCCGCCAGCCAGGAAAAAGAACTGATGGCCAGCGCGATGTTTGACGACCCCATGAGCATGAGGAAGTCTTCTTTCGGGGGCCTCTCACCGGTGAACACCGCGTTGGGGAAACGACGGCGCAAGGCGCACTCATAGACCTTGTGGCTGCCGGTTTCGCCTATAAAAACAGGCCTCAGACCGGTTTCCTTGACCAGCTTTTCATAGTGGTGGAGAGGCAGTGGCCGGTAGTCCGGGTGCACCCCTTTGTACAGGTGGTCGGCACCATATGGGCCGCCATAGCCCTGGGAAATCAGGTCCGGATGGGGCCCGTTGAAGATGTCACCGGCGCGAATGTTGATGGCCAGGAACTCCGGCCCGAAGCCCGTGCCGCCAACCGTCTTCAGGTTCAGCAGGTGCTTGCAGAAGACACGGTCATAGTATTCGAGACGCATGGCAAAGCCGCTGAACGTCGCTCCCGTATGGTCGCCATCACGCAGGGTCGAGACAATGCCCGCGACATCGAACTCGTGCTTGCCTTCGATGTTGAGGAAGCTGTCACTCTCGGCAGGTCCCGTGTCGGTCTCTATGCCAAGGTCTGGAATGTGGACATCGGTGACGCAGTGATTTCCGGAGCGCCTTGCCAATTCCGCGCAAAAGAAATACTGGAAAAGCCGATTGCCCGCACGACCCCTGTGCCTGACGATGAGCGGTTTTCGCATGCGCGGTGGCCGTGATTCTCAGGCGTTGCTCGCGGCGGCCAGTGCCGTCATGTTGAGCACGCGGCGCACGGTGGCGGCGGGCGTGAGGATGTAGGCCGTGGCCGCTGCACCCATGAGCACCGGGCCCACCGTCACGCCACCGCTGGTGGTGGTCTTGAGCACGTTGTAGAGGATGTTGGCCGAATCGAGGTTCGGACAGATCAGCAGGTTGGCCGAACCGGTGAGCGTGGTCTGCGCGTCGTAGCTGCGGCGGATTTCCTCCTGCAGGGCGGCGTCGCCGTGCAGCTCACCGTCGCACTCGATCTCGGGATGCTGCGCCACAAAGAGGTCGCGCGCAGCGCGCATCTTCCTGGCCGAAGCCCGCTTGCTGGAGCCGAAGCTGGAGTGCGAAAGGAAGGCGATCTTGGGCGGTATGCCGAAACGCTGCACCTGCTGCGCGGCCATGAAGGCGATCTCGGCCAGCTGTTCGGCGTTCGGGTCCTCGTTGACGTAGGTGTCGGCGATGAAGATCGGGCCGCGGTCGGTCATGAGCGCGTTGACGGCGGCGTAGTTGGTCACGCCAGGCTGTTTGCCCAGGATCGCGTCGATGCGTTCCAGGTGGGTGCTGTAGCTGCCCACCAGGCCGCAGATCAGCGCATCGGCATCACCCAGCGAGAGCATGAGCGAGCCGATGATGGTGTTGGAGCGGCGCACCGCGGCCTTGGCCACTTCGGGTGTGGCGCCGTTGCGCGCCATGAGCTTGTGGTAGTGCTCCCAGTACTGGCGGAAGCGCGGATCGTCCTCGGGGTTGGTGTTTTGCACGTCCACACCCAGGCGCATGCGCAGGCCGGCCTTTTGAATGCGTGCGGCGATCACGGCGGGGCGCCCGATCAGGATGGGCACGGCGAGCTGGTCGTCGATCGCCATCTGGGCGGCGCGCAGCGCTCGCTCGTCTTCACCGTCGGCGAAGGCGACCCGTTTGCGCTCCGGAGGCAGGGCCTTGGCGGCGTTGAAGATGGGCCGCATCAGGATGCCGGTCTGGTAGACGAAGCGTCCCAGGCTCTCCTTGTAGGCCACCATGTCGGTGATGGGGCGGGTGGCCACGCCGGAGTCGGCAGCGGCTTGCGCCACGGCGGGCGCGATCTTGAGGATCAGGCGGGTGTCAAAGGCCTTGGGGATGATGTAGTCGGGGCCGAACACCAGCTCCTGCCCGGCGTAGGCGGCGGCCACTTCGTCGCTGATCTCGCTCTTGGTCAGGTCCGCGATCTGGCGCACGCAGGCCAGCTTCATCTCTTCCGTGATCTTGGTGGCACCACAGTCGAGCGCACCGCGGAAGATGTAGGGGAAACACAGCACGTTGTTGACCTGGTTCGGGTAGTCCGAGCGGCCGGTGGCGATGATGCAGTCGGGCCGAGCGGCCTTGGCGATCTCGGGCCGGATCTCGGGCTCGGGGTTGGCCAGCGCCAGGATGATGGGTTGCGAGCCCATGCTTTTGACCATGTCGGCATCCACCACGCCCGCGGCCGAGCAGCCGAGGAACACGTCGGCGCCCTGCATCGCATCGGCCAGCGTGCGCGCGGCGGTGGTTCGGCAGTAGCGCTGCTTGGATTCGTCGAGCTTGCCGCCCGCGACGTCGGCGCGTTCGGTGTGGATCACGCCCTTGGAGTCGCAGACCAGGATGTTCTCGATGTTGACGCCGAGGTTGACCATCAGGTCCAGGCAGGCGATGGCCGCGGCGCCCGCGCCCGACACCGCCATCTTCACCTGACCGATCTGTTTGCCGACCAGTTCCAGTCCGTTGATCAGGGCGGCGCTGGAGATGATGGCGGTGCCGTGCTGGTCGTCGTGGAAGACGGGGATCTTCATGCGCTCGCGCAGCTTCTTCTCGATGTAGAAGCACTCGGGCGCCTTGATGTCTTCGAGGTTCACGCCCCCCAGCGTGGGCTCCAGCGCGGCAATGATGTCGACCAGCTTGTCGGGGTCGCGTTCGGCGAGTTCGATGTCGAACACGTCGATGCCGGCGAACTTCTTGAACAGGCAACCCTTGCCCTCCATCACCGGCTTGCTCGCCAGCGGGCCGATGTCGCCCAGCCCGAGCACGGCGGTGCCGTTGGTGATGACGCCGACCAGGTTGCCGCGCGCGGTGTATTCCGAAGCCAGCGACGGGTCGGCCTCGATGGCCAGGCAGGGATAGGCGACACCGGGCGAATACGCCAGCGACAGGTCGCGCTGGTTGGACAGCGGCTTGGTCGGGGTGACGGAAATCTTGCCCTTGCCGGGCGAGCGGTGGTATTCGAAAGCGGCGTCGCGCAGGGCTTGTTCAGCGGGTGTCATGGTCTCTCCAGAATCGGGCCGCCCGGCGTGGGCGGGCGGTCATTGTGGCACGCTGCCCGCCGGCCATCTGCTGGGGCAATCCACAGGTGGCTCAGGCGGCCTGCAGCACATCCAGCAGGGTGCGGGCAACCACTTTGGTGGCGCGCCGCAGGTCTTCCAGCAGCAGGTTCTCGTCGGCGCGTTTGGCATTGGACTCGCGCACGGTGCGCGGGCCGGCGCCGTAGATCACGCCCGGGATGCCGTGTTCGCCGTAGATGCGCACGTCGGTGTAGAGCGGTGTGCCGACGGCCGGAATGGGCTCGCCGAACAGTTCCTGCCCGTGTTTCTGGATCGCTTCGACCAGCGGCTGGTTGCCGGGCAGGGGCTTGAGCGCACGCGCCAGGAGGATGCGTTTCACGTCCACGCTGATCGCCCGGCCACCGCGCGGCGGGTTGAAGCTGGCGGCCGCTTCGGCGATGGTGCGGCGCAGGGCCGCTTCCACCTCGGCCGGGTCTTCCTCGGGGATCATGCGGCGGTCCACCTTGAGCACCACCTTGCCGGGGATCACGTTGGTGTTGGTGCCGCCGCTGATCTGGCCCACGTTGAGGTAGGGGTGGGTGATGCCTTCGACGCTGGAGGTGACCTTGAGGTAGTCGGCGTTGAGAGCGTAGAGCGCGTTGAGGATGTGCACCGCGCCCTGCAGCGCGTCGGTGCCGCTGTCGGGGATGGCGGCGTGCGCCATGTCCCCGTGCACCGTCACCTCCAGCTGCAGGCAGCCGTTGTGCGCCACCACCACCTGGTAACTGAAGCCGGCGGCGATCATCAGGTCGGGTTGGGTGAGGCCGTTCTTGAGCAGCCAGTCCGGGCCGACCTCGCCGCCGTATTCCTCGTCGTAGGTCACGTGCAGTTCGACGCCGCCTTTGAGTGGCAGGCCGAGCGATTCGAGCGCGCGGATGGCGAAGCTGAAGCTAGCGATGTCGCACTTGCTCACGGCGGTGGCGCGGCCGTAGATCCGGCCGTCCACGATCTCGCCGCCGTAGGGGTCGTGCGTCCAGCCCTCGCCGGGCGGCACCACGTCGCCATGCGCGTTGAGCGCGATGGTCTTGCCACCCTCGCCGAAGCGGCGGCGCACGATCAGGTTGGTGATGGTCTCCAGGCCGGCGGCCTTCACCTCGGCTTCGGGCACAGCGTGTTTTTCGGCGTTCAGGCCCATCGCGGCCAGCAGCTCGGCCGTGCGCTCGGCGTGGGGCGCGTTGTTGCCGGGCGGCGTGTCGGTGGGCACGCGCACGAGTTCCTGCAGGAACCGCACTTCTTCGTCGAAGTGGGCGTCGATCCAGGCGTCGAGTTGTTGTTGCGGAGTGGTCATGGGGTGTTCAGTTGGGGTGTTCGGCGGCGAGTTGGCCGAGCAGGTGCGCAAAGGCACGCACGCACAGGTCCATGTCGTCGCTGGTGCTGGATTCGAGCGGGTTGTGGCTGATGCCGCTGTTCTGCCCGCGCACGAACAGCATGGCTTGCGGCATCACTTCGTGCAGCTTCATGGCGTCGTGGCCGGCACCGCTGGGCAAACGGTGCAGTGGCACGCCGAGCGCGGCCGCAGCCGCTTCCCAGCGCGCCTGCCAGGCTGGGGCACTGGGTGCGGCGGCGGCGCGCATGGTTTCTTCCAGCGTGTGGCGCACACCGCGGCGGCTGCAGATGTCGCCGAGTTTCGCCAGCACGTCCTCTGCCAGCGCGTCGCGCTGGGCATCGCTCGGCGCGCGCAGGTCGAGGCTGTAGCTGCAGCGGCCCGGCACCACGTTGATGGAGCCGTTGGGCACCTGCAGCATGCCGATGGTGGCGACCGAGTCGCCGTCGGCCGCGGCGCGCTGCTCGGCGTAGAGCGCCAGCTCGGCCACGGCGCAGGCGGCGTCGCGGCGCCGGTCCATGGGCGTGGTGCCGGCGTGGCTGGCCATGCCGATCACCTCGCCCAGGTAGCGCACGCTGGCGTTGATGGAGGTGACGATGCCCAGCGGCAGGTCGAGTTCGTTGAGCACCGGACCCTGCTCGATGTGCACCTCGACGAAGCCGAGGTATTTGGCCGGGTCGCGTCGCAGCGAGCCTATGGCTTCCAGCGTGGCGGGCAGGCCGGCGTGTTGCATGGCCGCGCGCATGGTGACGCCGTCGGCATCCTGCTGGTCCAGCCAGGCCGGGTTGAAGTGGCCGGTGAGTGCGCCCGAGCCCAGGAAGGTGGCCTTGTAGCGCTGGCCTTCTTCTTCGGCAAAGCCCACCACCTCGATGGCGAAGGGCAGTCGCCGGCCAGCCAGCTTCAGCTGCTGCACGCAGGCCATGGGCACGAAGATGCCCAGGCGCCCGTCGTATTGGCCACCGTTGCGCACGGTGTCGTAGTGGCTGCCGGTGAGCAAGCTGGGCGCACCGGGCGAGTTGCCGTGGTAACGGCCCACCACGTTGCCCACCGCGTCGATGTGCGCCTCGTCAAACCCCAGCGCCAGCATCTGCCGCTGCAACTGCGCCGCACAAGCCCGGTGTGCGTCGGTCAGGTAGGTCACGGTGAGCTGGCCGAGTTCGGCGCAGCCCGGGTCGGTGTGGCGTGCCAGGTCTTCGTGCCAGTCCCAGACCGCGTTGCCCAGCACCGGCTCAAAGCCGAACTTGTCGTTCAGGCGGATCTCGGCGATGCGGTGGATGTTGCGCAGGCACTCGGCGCGCTCGAAGTCCACCGGGTTGTGCAGGCGGCGCTGAAAGGTGGCGATGATCTCCGCCTTGGTGAGGCCCGTGCCGCGCGGCCCGCGCACCGCGAGGATGAACGGGAAGCCGTGTTTTGCGTTGTAGTCGGCGTTGAGGCGCTGGATGTGCGCGAATTCTTCGGGCGTGCAGTGCGTCAGGCCGGCTTTGGTCTGCTCGTTGGTGGACTCTGCCGTCAGGGCCTTGCTGACCATGGCCTTGCCCGCGAGCTCGGGGTGGGCGCGGATCAGCGCGAGCTGCGGTTCAACACCAGCCTCGTTGAGCACGCGCACCATCGCGTGTTTCAACGCCGCGAGCGAAGCAAACGGGCGCTGCTGCAGCGCTGCCTCGGCGATCCAGGGCGAGTGTTCGTAGAGGCCGTCGAGCATCTGCGCGGCCTCAGCCAGCGGCGCCGCGTTGAGTTGGTCCAGGGTGATGGGCATGGCGGTTCAGGCGGCGTTGAGGGGGTGCGTGGCCTTCCAGTGCAGCGCGATGTCCAGCCGCCGCGCCACCCAGACTTTGTCGTGCGACTGGATGTGGTCCAGGAAGCGTTGCAGTGCGGTGATGCGGCCCGGGCGCCCGAGCAGTCGGCAGTGCATGCCGATGCTCATCATCTTGGGTCGGTTCAGACCGTCCGGATCGCCTTCGGCGTAAAGCGCGTCAAACGTGTCTTTCATGTACTGGAAGAACGGTTCGGCGTGCGAATAACCCTGGGGCAGTGCAAAACGCATGTCGTTGCAGTCCAGCGTGTAGGGCATGATGAGCTGGTGCGCGTCGCTGCCGTCGGTCTTGCGGACTTTCATCCAGAACGGCAGGTCTTCGCCGTAGTAGTCGCTGTCGTACTCGAAGCCGCCGAAGTCGGCCACGAGGCGGCGCGTGTTGGGGCTGTCGCGGCCGGTGTACCAGCCCAGCGGTCTTTCACCGGTCAGGCGTTCGATGATCGACATCGCCTCGGCCATGTGGGCGCGCTCGGTGGCTTCTTCCACGTTTTGGTAGTGGATCCACTTCAGGCCGTGGCAGGCGATGTCGTAGCCCAGTTCCTTGAACGCCGCGGTCAGCTCGGGGTGTTTTTCCAGCGCGGTGGCGACGCCGAACACGGTCAGCGGCAGGTCGCGCCTTTCGAACTCCCGCAGGATGCGCCAGACCCCGGCACGCGAACCGTATTCGTAGATGCCTTCCATGCTGATGTGCCGGTCCGGGAACGAGGCCGGGTTGAACATTTCCGAGAGGAACTGCTCCGATCCCGCGTCACCGTGCAGCACACAGTTCTCGCCGCCTTCTTCGTAGTTCAGCACGAACTGCACGGCGATGCGCGCGCCATTCGGCCAGCGCGCGTGCGGCACGTCGCGGCCATAGCCGACCAGGTCGCGGGGGTAGGGGGCGGTGGCGTCGTAGATCATGAGGACAAGGCCATCGAGATGTCGTTGGACGGCAGCTTGCGGTCGAAGGTCAGGCCTTCTTCCACGTGCATCAGGTGTTGATTCATCAGGCGCACGGCGGTTTCTTCGTCTTTGGCGGCGAGGGCCTTGACGATGGCGACATGTTCTTCGTTGGAGTGTTCGGCCGCGTTCGTGCTCTGGTACATCAGCGTGATGAGGGCACAGCGTGAGATCAGCTCTCGCAAGAGTTCGGCCAGCACCTGGTTGCCCATGAGTTCGGCCAAACGCACGTGGAAGTCGCCCAGCAGTTCGGTGCGGCCTGGCACATCCTGGTTGTCCACGGCCCGCTTTTCCTGCGCCACGTGTTCGCGCAAGGCCTTGATCTTGCTTGGCGTGACCTGCCGCACGAAGGCGCGCGTCATTTCGATCTCCAGCATGCGGCGCACGGCGAACACCTGTTTGGCTTCCTCGACCGAGGGTGCCGCCACGAAGGCACCGCGCGCGGGCTCCAGCCGGATCAGGCGGTTTTGCGAGAGCTGGAACAGCGCCTGGCGCACCAAGGTGCGCGAGACGCCAAAGTGGTCCGCGAGCTTCTGCTCGGCCAGCTTGGTGCCTGGATGCAACCGATGCTCCACGATGGCCTTGGTGAGGGACTCGACGATGTGGCGGGTGCTGGAGGTTTCCATGCGGGCATCATATCCAGAAAAACAAAAAGTGTATACACTTTCAGTCGACTGCAATGGAAAGGAATCCTCATGGGCTTGAGTACACACGTTCTGGACACCATGCATGGCTGCCCGGCCGCCGGCATGGCCGTGGAGCTTTACACCACCGAGGGCGAGCTGGCCACGCTGGTCAAGCGCTTTGAGCTCAACGCCGACGGCCGAAACCCCGACGGCCTGCTCTACGACAACGCCAGCCTCAAGGTGGGCACCTACCGGCTGGTGTTCGATGTGAAAGGGTATTACGCGGCCCGGGGCGTGGCGCTGCCCGAGCCCAATTTCCTCAACCGCGTGGCGCTGGATTTTGGCGTGGCCCACACCGACCAGCACTACCACGTACCGCTGCTGGTGAGTCCGTGGAGCTATTCCACATACAGAGGCAGCTGATTTCCAATCTCCCCCCCGTGCCGCTTCGCGTCCCCCCCCCAGGGGGCGATGCGAGTGGCCCGGCAAAGCCGGTTCCACCGCATCCTGGGCTTGAAGGCACGCCCGCCGAGCGCGATGTCTCAACCCAGGGCACCGAGGAACCGGCTTTGCCGGGCCTCTGGTGCCGCCCCCTGGGGGGGGTGACGCCGCAGGCGGCGCGGGGGTGTTACTTACTCCTTTGCCCTTCGGTCAGCGTATCGAGCTGGAAGTTGCCGCTCTTGTCCCACAGCCAGACATCGGTGTAGATCACGCTGCCCAGCTGTACGGGCGCCGGAAACGGAGCCGCTTCGTGCACGGTGCGTTCGATCTCGCGCACCACGTCGGGGGCATGGGAGGGGGCGCGCATCCAGTTCAGGCGCCGCACGTTGCCGCGGTTGTCCAGATCCACCTGCAGCACGCCGACGGCGTGCATCAGCGGCGGCAACTGGCCTTTGAAGATGCGGTGGGCGTTTTTCCCATAAATGTGGCGGGCGCCGTCCTGGCGGTAAGCGCGCGGGTTGTCGGCTTTCGACACCAGGCTCGGGGGCACCTCGGGTGAGGGCGTTGGCAAGGCAATGGGGTCGACGACCGGTGGTGTTGTGGGGGGGGCTGTCACTGGCGACGCGCAGGCGGCCAGCAGGGCAGCGGCGCACAACGCGAGCGATCCCCAGACGCTGCGCAGGCGGCTGGAGTCGGCTGGTGCGGGGCCGACCGGTCCCGGGTGGGCGGGGGTGGTGATGTTCATGGTGCCAGGTCTCCTGATGCGAGGTCCGCACGGGCTGCCAGCGGGGTGGCGGTGTCGGGCTCATACGGGCAATCTGATGAAGTGTATGTGGGAATCGCCTGGGGGTGTTTGCTGGTCGCGGTGATACTTCGCAGCACGCTCCGGCTTTACGTCTTCATACAGTTCTGTAGGCAAACGCACCACACATGACCCCGGAACTTGACGGTTTCTTGCGGTATCTGGCCCTCGCGCCAGCGGTGCTGGTCAGCGTGTCGGAGACGCGCGGCTCGGTGCCGCGCGAGCGTGGTGCCTGGATGGCGGTGTTTGGCGACACCCAGGTGGGCACGATCGGTGGCGGCCAGCTCGAATGGAGCGCCGTTCGCCAGGCGCGCGAACGGCTGGCACTGCCCGGCGACCGACCGGGAGGCGGCGCATGGGAGCACGAGGCGGCCCTGGGGCCCAGCCTGGGGCAGTGTTGTGGTGGTCGCGTGCGCCTGCGGTTCGAGCCGGTGCAGGCGGCGGACCGTGACGCCCTGCGCCAGCGCCTGAGCCCCCGGCTGACGCCGCTGGCCCTGTTCGGCGGCGGTCACGTGGGTCGGGCCATCGTGCAGGCGCTGGCGCCCTTGCCCTTTGAGGTGACCTGGATCGACAGCCGCGACGAGGTGTTTCCCGGCGATCTGCCGCCGCAGGTGCACGCGGAACATTCCGACCCGGTGCAGGCGGCTGTGGGCGACCTCGCCCCGGGTTCGTTGGTGCTGATCATGAGCTTTTCACACGCCGAAGACCTCGACATCGTGGCGGCCTGCCTGCAGCGCCAGCGCACCACGGCCGACCTGCCGTTCGTGGGCCTGATCGGCAGCCGCACCAAGTGGGCCACCTTCCGGCACCGCCTGGCCGAGCGTGGCTTCGGCGATGCCGAGCTGGCCCGGGTCAATTGTCCGATCGGGCTGCCGGGCATCACCGGCAAGGAGCCCGCCGTGATCGCGGCCTCGGTTGTGGCGCAGTTGTTGCTAGTCCGGTCCGGGGCCGCCAAGGGCTGAAACGAGGCGGGATCTGCGGGTTATCACGCAGTCGACTGTTTGCAAAAAGTGTATACACTTTGGCGGTCTGGTCGCAGCGGAGCGGGCGTCGTTCAACAGCATCGACGCTCAAACGCGGCCCTCAGTCGGCTCAGAGCGCCCGCGGTGGTGAGTCGCAAACCCTGACGGGTGTCCGTCGTCGTGTTGAGGTGCCATGGAAACTTATCTGCTCGATTGGGCCAACCTGCTGTTGCGCTGGCTGCACGTCATCGTCGCCATCGCCTGGATCGGCTCCTCCTTCTATTTCGTCTTCCTCGACAGCAGCCTCACGCCGCCCGAAGACGAGCAGCTGAAAATAGACGGCGTCAGTGGCGAACTCTGGGCGCTGCACGGCGGCGGTTTCTACCACCCGGTGAAATTTGCAGGCGCGCCGCCCAAGCTGCCCGAGCACCTGCACTGGTTCTACTGGGAGAGCTATTCCACCTGGCTCTCGGGCTTTGCGCTGTTCCTCATTTCGTACCTCTGGAGCCCCAGCGTCTACCTGATCGATCCCAACATCATGCAATGGAGCCCGGCCGGCGCGATCGCCGCCGCACTGGCGTTCCTGGTGGTGTTCTGGCTGCTCTACGACGCCATTTGCCGCACGCTGGGCCAGACCGACAACGGCGACGCCAAGGTTGGCGCGCTGGTGCTGGTGCTGGTGTGCATTGCGGCCTATGCCGCCACACAGATGTTCGCCGGCCGTGCGGCCTTCCTGCTGATGGGCGCCATGCTCGCCACCTCGATGAGCGCCAACGTGTTTTTCTGGATCATTCCCGGCCAGCGCACCGTGGTGGCCGACATCAAAGCCGGCCGCCCGGTGGACCCGATCCACGGCAAACGCGGCAAGCAGCGCAGCGTGCACAACACCTACTTCACGCTGCCGGTGCTGTTCGCCATGCTGAGCAACCACTACAGCTTCACCTACGCCAACGAACACAACTGGCTGATCCTCATCGGCATGATGTTCGCGGGCGCTGCCATCCGCCAGTTCTTCGTCATGCGCCACGGCTTCAAGCTCGGTCGCAACGCCCACCCCTGGCCCTACGCGGCGGTGGGCGTGGTGGCGTTGCTCGCGCTCATCGTCTGGCTCAGGCCCGCGCCGGTGGCTGCGGTGTCGGTTTCTGAAACGGTGGGCTACGCTCAGCTCAAGCCGGTGATCGAGCAGCGCTGCGTGATGTGCCACGGCGAAGCCCTGCAGTCCAAGGGGGTGCGCCTGGACCAGCCAGCCGCCGTCAAGCAGCACGCGCAGATGATCTACCAGCAGGTGGTGCTCATGAAGGCCATGCCCATGAACAACGCCACCGGCCTGACCGACGCAGAGCGTGCCCTGTTTGCGCAGTGGTTCATGGACGGCGCACGGACTGATTGACCCCCCCGCAGCGCTTCGCGCTACCCCCCAGGGGGCAACCCCTGCGGCCTGGTGAAGCCAGTTCCGCGGTGTTCTGGGTCTGGGCATTTCGCGCCGGCTTGCCGATGTGGGCCAGGGGTCGGCGTGGTCGTTCTGCGGTACGCTTGTGCGGTTGTCCAACCACCATCGCCGCAGACCATGAAAACCAAAGCCGCCGTCGCCTGGAAAGCAGGCCAGCCTCTGAGCATCGAAACCGTGGACCTGGAAGGCCCGAAATTCGGCGAAGTGCTGGTCGAGATCAAGGCCACCGGCATCTGCCACACCGACTACTACACGCTCTCGGGCGCCGACCCCGAAGGCATCTTCCCCGCGATCCTCGGCCATGAAGGCGCGGGCATCGTGGTGGACGTGGGCCCGGGCGTGACCTCGCTCAAGAAGGGCGACCACGTCATCCCGCTCTACACCCCCGAATGCCGCCAGTGCAAGTTCTGCCTGAGCCGCAAGACCAACCTCTGCCAGCTGATCCGCGGCACGCAGGGCAAGGGCCTGATGCCCGACGCCACCAGCCGCTTCAGCCTCGACGGCCAGCCCATCTTTCATTACATGGGCACCAGCACCTTCAGCAACTACACGGTCGCGGCCGAAATCTCGCTGGCCAAGATCCGCGAAGATGCGCCGTTCGACAAGGTCTGCTACATCGGCTGCGGTGTCACCACCGGCATCGGCGCCGTGATCTTCACCGCCAAGGTGGAGGCGGGTGCCAACGTGGTGGTGTTCGGCCTCGGCGGCATCGGCCTGAACGTGATCCAGGGCGCCAAGATGGTGGGCGCCGACAAGATCATCGGCGTGGACCTGAACCCCGCGCGCGAAGCCATGGCGCGCAAGTTCGGCATGACGCACTTCATCAACCCCAAGGACCACGCCAACGTCGTTGACGCCATCGTGCAGCTCACCGACGGCGGCGCCGACTACAGCTTCGAGTGCATCGGCAACACCCAGGTGATGCGCCAGGCGCTGGAGTGCACGCACAAGGGCTGGGGCCGCAGCATCATCATTGGCGTGGCCGAGGCCGGCGCCGAGATCAGCACGCGCCCGTTCCAGCTCGTCACCGGTCGCAAGTGGGAAGGCTCGGCCTTCGGCGGCGCGCGCGGCCGCACCGACGTACCCAAGATCGTGGACTGGTACATGGAAGGCAAGATCAACATCGACGACCTGATCACCCACAAGCTCAAGCTGGAAGACATCAACAAGGGCTTCGACCTGATGAAGAGCGGTGAGTCGATCCGCTCGGTGGTCGAGTTCTAAGAGACTCTCAGCCTCTGAGCTCGCCATGGCGCTGCCCACCCTGAACGCCGACACCCGCGTGCGCGCCGGCGTGCTGGAGGTGGCCTGCCACCTGGCCGGGCCCGCCGACGGCCCGCCGGTGCTGCTGATGCACGGCTTCCCCTACGACATCCACGCGTACGTCGACGTCGCGCCGATGCTGGCCGACGCCGGCTGCCGCGTGGTGGTGCCTTACCTGCGCGGTTTCGGCGCCACGCGGTTCCTGGAAGCCTCGACGCCCCGCTCCGGCGAGCAGGCGGTGCTGGGGGCCGATCTGCTGGCGCTGCTGAATGCGCTGCGCATCGATCGCGCCGTGCTGGCCGGCTACGACTGGGGCGGCCGCGCGGCCTGCGTGGTGGCGGCCCTGTGGCCCGAACGCATCGCGGGGCTGGTCTCGGTCAACAGCTACAACATCCAGAACATCGTGCGCGCCATGGTGCCGGACACGCCGGCCAACGAACACCGGCTCTGGTACCAGTACCTGTTCCACAGCGAGCGCGGCCGCGCCGCCTTGCAGCAGGACCGGCGCGCGCTCTGCAAGCTGCTCTGGCAACTGTGGTCGCCCACCTGGGTCTTCGACGAAGCCACCTTCGAACGCAGCGCGGTTGCCTTCGACAACCCCGATTTCGTCGACGTGGTCATCCACTCCTACCGCCACCGCTTCGGCCTGGTGCCGGGCGACCCGGCGGTGGCCGAGGTGGAGCGGCGCCTGGCCGCGCAGCCGGTGATCGGCGTGCCGGTCATCACGCTGGACGGTGAGGTGGACGGCGTGCGGCCGGCCGAGCCGGCGCCGGCCAACGCCCACCGCTTCACCGGACCCAGGTCGCACCGCATCCTGCCCGGTGTGGGCCACAACCTGCCGCAGGAAGCGCCGCGTGTCTTTGCCGACGCCATACTGGAACTGATCCGCCGCTGATGGCGGGCACCCTCACGGAGAAAAACACCATGGGTTTTGAGCGCCTTGAACTGGTCAGCGAACACGGCTGCTTCGGCGGCGTGCAGCGTTTCTACAAACACGCATCGAGCGAGATCGGCTTGCCGATGGGTTTTGCGCTGTTCCTGCCGCCGCAGGCGCTGGCCGGGCAAAAAGTGCCTTTGCTCACTTTCCTGGCGGGCCTGACCTGCACCGAAGAAACCTTCTCCATGAAAGCGGGTGCGCAGCGTCTGGCCGCGCAGCTCGGCCTGGCGCTGCTGATGCCCGACACCAGCCCGCGCAACACCGGCGTGGACAGCGAAGACCACCACTGGGACTTCGGCGTTGGCGCCGGCTTCTACCTCGACGCGACGCAGGCGCCCTGGTCCGGCCACTGGTGCATGGAGAGCTACCTGCTGAAAGAACTGCTGCCAGCGGTGACGGCCGAGTTCCAGCTGGACGGCGATCGCCTGGGCCTGTTCGGTCACTCCATGGGCGGGCACGGCGCGCTGACCCTGGCGCTGCGCCACCCGGGCGTGTTTCGCAGCCTCTCGGCGTTTGCGCCCATCTGCGCGCCCACCAGATGCCCCTGGGGCCACAAGGCGTTCACCGGTTACCTGGGACAGGACGAGAGCACCTGGGTCGAACACGATGCCAGCCTGCTGATGGCCGCGCAGAAGACCGCGCCGTACCCGGGCGGCATCCTGATCGACCAGGGCCTGGCCGACAAATTCCTGGCTGAACAGCTGTACC
The DNA here is from genome assembly GCF_057654755.1 of Hydrogenophaga sp. L76. NCBI lineage: Bacteria > Pseudomonadati > Pseudomonadota > Betaproteobacteria > Burkholderiales > Comamonadaceae > Hydrogenophaga > Hydrogenophaga sp. L76. The sequence goes on along the minus strand of NZ_CM172807.1, from coordinate 2,133,566 downwards.
CCGAAGCTTTTGAAACCGCCTGCGCGCAGGCCGGCCAGCCACTCACGCTGCGCCGCCACGCCGGTTACGACCACGGCTATTACTTCATCAGCACCTTCATGGAAGACCACCTGCGCCACCACGTGCAGGCGCTGGCGCAAGCCTGAGCGGTCTCAGCCGGGCAGGGCGCCGGGCTGCTGCAGCTGCCGGTAGACCGCGTCGGCCAGCTGCGCCAGCCGTTCCCGGGGCAGGTTGCCGCTGAGCGCGTAGCCGAGCGAGCCCTCGATCCAGTAAAAGGTTTCGGTTTGACCCACCCGCGCGAAGCGGAACGCCTCCGGCGCCGGGGCGGCGTCACCCGGCAGCACCGAGACATGCAGCGTGATGCGCCCGGCCTCGGGGTTCTCATACATGAACAGCGCGCGCGGTTCTCCCGCCTGGCCGGGCAGCAGGCGCCCGCCCATCAGGCCAAAACCCTGGTCTTCCAGCAGCGGCGCCTTCAGCGGCGTGCCCAGGCGGCGCGACAGCCACTGCACCAGGTGCGTCTGCTCCTGCACACCGACCTCGACCGCATGGCGTTTTTCGGGCACATACACCGCGTGCGCCACGCGCGCTTCCTGCACGAAACCCGGCTCGCCCGTACCGGCCAATGGCGAGCCGGCCTGGCGCAGCCACCAGCCGCCCGCGAAGCCCAGGCCCAGCATCAGGCTGGCCACCAGGCCCTGCAGCCAGGGCCGCGAGCGGCGCGGCCGGGTGGCGCGCGCCAGCGCCAGCGGCACGGGTTCATCGAGCACACCGCGCTGCAGCGCCTGCAGGCCCAGGCGCTGGGCCTGCCAGGCCTGGACCCGGGCGGCGGCGTCGGGGTGTTGCAACAGCCAGTCCGACACCACCGGGACGAACCCGGGGAGCAACTGGCCGTCGACCCAGGCGTGCAGCTCGGCGTCGGTCACGGGAGTGGGGTTGTCGGGGGTCATGCGCAAGGCGTTTTCATTTCACGATCTTCAACCGGTGTGTCCGGGTCTGAACCGGTGCTCCACCGTCCATCAGTTGGCGCAGCTGTTCGCGTCCGCGCGACAGCCGCGACATCACCGTGCCCGCCGGCACGCCCAGCACCTGGGCGGCTTCTGCGTAGGGCAGTTCTTCCACACACACCAGCAACACCACCTCGCGCAGCGCGGGGCTGAGCTGGCGCAGCGCCTGTTCCAGGTCCAGCCGTTCGGGCGTGTGCAGGAACGGGTCGTGGCTGGGCTCGTTGCCCTCGTCCAGTTCCACCGCCTGGCGCTCGTGCACCGTGTCACGCACCTGGTTCAGGTACAGGTTGTGCATCAGCGCGAGCAGCCAGCCGCGCAGGCCGCTGCCGTCTTCGCGCGGGCGCCACAGCGACCACTTGTGGCAGGCCCGTTCCAGCGTGTCCTGCACCAGGTCGTCGGCACGGCTGGCATCCCCCGTGAGCAGGCGCGCATAACGCCGCAGCCGAGGGATGTGGGTCAGCGCGCCTTCCGGGCCCAAACCTGGCCGCTTTCAGGGCTTGACAACGTGCCAGACACCGTTGAAACCGTCGCCTGTCATGTCGCCGGGCTTGGTGTCCTTGACCCAGTAGTACAGCGGCTTGCCTTTGTAGGCCAGCTGTTTGCCACCGTCATCGCGCGTGACCACGCTGTAGTCACCGGCGGGTGCGGAGTTGCCGGCCATCAGCGGCGGCCAGTTGGTGGCGCAGGGACCGTTGCAGACGCTCTTGCCACTGCCGGCCATGTCGCGGTCGAAGGTGTAGAGCGTCATGCCGTTGGGGCCGGTCAACAGCCCATTGGCCACCATGGGAGCGCCAGCGGGCGCGGTGGCCGGGGCCGCCATGCCGTAGCCGTGGCGCTTCATCATGCCGGGGTGACCGGGACCACCCATGCCCCGGGCGCCGGGACCGCCCATGCCCCGGGGGCCGGCGCAGCCCACGAGCAGGGACGCACCCAGCAGCAGGGTGGCAGAGGTGGAAAACAGGAGGGATCGGCGTTGCATGAGCAGGCTCCTTGAACAGGGGTTAAACAGGGACTGACACGCGGTGAACACCGCAGCGAGACCGTTTATTCCCGATGGCCCGACTGTTTTGTCCGGTGGCCGGTTTCAGAAGTCCGACCAGACGACCGGCTTTCCCGCGGTTTCCCAGGCTTCGTAGTGTTTCGCGTACAGCTCTTCGATGCGGTTGCGCTTGACCTTGAAGGTCGGCGTGATGACGTCGTTGTCCACGGTCCAGGCGCTGGTCACCATCACGATGCACTGCAGCTGTTCGTGCGGGTCGAGCGTGGCGTTGATGTGCTGCAGGTGTTGCGCCAGCGAGGCCTCCAGCGCGCGGCGCGCGACGGGGTCGCCCGTCCGTGCAACCGCCTCGGCGTTGAGCATCACGATGCCCAGCGGCTGCCCCAGGTTGGCGCCGGTGACCACGCAGGCTTCCACCGCCTCGTGCATCACCAGCCGGTCTTCGATCGGCGCGGGCGCGACGTATTTGCCCTTGCTGGTCTTGAACAGGTCTTTCACCCGGCCGGTGATGTGCAGGTTGCCCTGGGCGTCGATGCGGCCCTTGTCGCCGGTGTGCAGCCAGCCGTCGAGCGTGAAGGCGTCGCGCGTCTGCTCCGGCTCCTTGTAGTAACCCAGCATCAGTGCCGGGCTGCGCATCTGGATTTCGCCGTTCTGCGGGTCGATGCGGTGTTCCACGCCGTCGTAGGTCGGTCCGACCGAGCCCTGCTGGTTCTGGCCGGGAATGGTGATGTGCGAGACCGCGAGGTTCTCGGTCATGCCGTAGCCCTCGTTGATGTGCAGGCCGAGACGGCTGTACCACTGCAGCAGCTCCATCGGCATGGGCGCGGCGCCACCGGCGGCAAAGCGGCACTGGTCCAGTCCCAGTGCTTTCTTCACCTTCTTGCGCACCAGGCCGCCGATCAGTGGAATGCCCAGCAGGCGCTGCAGCTTGGCCGGTGGCATCTTGTGGTGCACGCCCTGCTGGAACTTCACCCACAGGCGCGGCACCGAGAAGAAGATGGTCGGCCGTGCGCGCTGCAGGTCGGCGGCAAAGGTGTCGAGCGATTCGGCGAAATACAGGCTCATGCCTGTCTGCAACCAGCCGTGTTCGACCAGCACGCGCTCGACCACGTGCGCCAGCGGCAGGTAGGAGAGCATGCGGTCCTCGCCCGACATCGGCACGCGCTTCAGGCCGCTGGTGATGGCCCAGGCGAAGTTGTCGAAGCTGTGCATGACGCCCTTGGGTCGCCCGGTGGTGCCCGAGGTGTAGATCAGCGTCGCCAGCTCGTCGGGTGCGCGGGTCGGCTGGCCGGTCAGCGGCGCGGTGCGCGCCACGATGGCGTCCCAGCCGTCATAGGCCGCGATCGCGTCGGCCGGCGACAGCGGGTAGCTGATGCAGGGCAGGCCGGCCGGCACGCCCGACTTCATGCCCTCCCAGCCGTCGAGCTTGCCCACGAAGCAGGCCTTGGCCTCGCTGTGCGTGAGGATCTGGTTCACCGTGTCGTGTGCCAGCGTGGGGTACAGCGGCACCGACACATACCCGGCCATCCAGATCGCCAGATCGCTCATGAGCCACCAGGCGCAGTTCTTCGACAGGATGGCGATCTTCGAACCCGGCTCCCAGCCCTGTGCCTGCAGGTGGGCGGCCATGCGCCGCGTCTGGTCGGCTACCTGGGCCCAGGTCCAGGTCTGCGTGGCACCGTTGCCCATGGGCTGGGTCAGAGTGACGCGGGACGGGGCGGTCTGCTCCCAGTGGTAGAGGCGTTGCAGGGCAAGCAGGTCGGGCGCGATTTTGGGCATGTTCTTGTCTCCTGGAGGGTGTGTGAACTTTCCAATTTACCAAGTGGGCGTGCCGGTGTTTAGAGGGTTTCACCTGTTCGAGGGGGCCGACGGGACCGGCAGCGCATCGCTGCGGTCGAGGTGCGATACTTTGCGGCGCTCAACGGGAACTCTGGTGCCGGGCGTGCATCCATCTGCCAGCACACGGCGCCGGCGCACCAACCGGGTGTCCTGTGATGGGTCAACGGGCCGCAGCAGCGGCCTCTTTTTTTGTCTGCACCACCTTGTTCCGTTCACCACCCTTCATCGCGCTGGCCATGGCCTGGGGTCTGTTCTTCAACGGAGCCGTTGCTGCCCGCGCTCAGACCCCTCCCGTGGCACCCGTTGCCCCACCCGTGATCGTGGCCACCAGCACCGAGGCCAGCGACAACGTCACCCTCAACGTCCTTGGCAGTGGTGTGGCTCGACAGTCGGTCACGCTGTACCCGGCCGTGGCTGGCGAAGTGGCCCAGCTCGGCTTTCGAACCGGCCAGCGCGTGAAGGCAGGGCAGGTGCTGCTCCGCCTGGTGGACCGCAGCCAGCGGCTGGCGGCTGACCTGGCGGCGGCACGCGTCGACGCGGCGCAAGCGCTGGCGCGGCGCTACGAAGGCACGCGCGGTACCGGCGCGGTGCCCGAGAGCGTGGTGGACGAGGCCCGCGCTGCCCTGCGCGCCGCGCAGATCGAACGTAAGCAGGCGGGCGAAGCCGTGGCCGATCGTGTGGTGCGTGCGCCCTTCGAAGGGGTGGTGGGCCTGGCCAGCGTGGGGGTTGGCGACCGCGTCAGCACCGACACGGCATTGGTCACGCTTGACGATCAGCGCGACTTGCGGCTCGACTTTGAAGTGCCAGAGGCCTACCTGTCTCGCGTGGCCGCCAGGCAGTCTCTGACGGCGGTCAACCCGGCCTACCCTCAGCGAAGCTTTGATGGCGAGATCACCGAGATCGACAGCCGTGTCGACCCGACCACCCGCAACGTGCGGGTGCGCGCCAGGCTGCCCAACAAGGACGATGCGCTGCGATCGGGCATGTCGTTTCAGGTGAAGCTCGAGTTGCCCGGCCAGGCCTATGTGAGCGTGCCGGAACTGGCCTTGCAATGGGGCCGCGAAGGTTCCTTTGTCTGGGCCGTGCGCGACGGGAACGCGGTACAGGTGGCTGCGCGCCCGGTGCGACGCACCGCTGGCCGCGTACTGATCGACAGCGAACTGAAGGCGGGTGAAGCGGTGGTGGTCGAAGGCGTGCAGCGCCTGCGCGCGGGCCGGCCGGTGCGCGTGGTCGGCAACGGATCGTGAGAGCAGTCCCGCATGACTGACGACCGCGCCAGCGACCTGCCCGCCCTCTCCATCCGCCGGCCCTGGCTGGTGATTGTGATCAACCTGCTGATCGTGATTGCCGGCCTGGGCGCCTGGATGGGGGTGGAGGTGCGCGAGCTGCCCAACATCGACCGGCCCATTGTCGCGGTGGTTGCCAACTACCCGGGCGCCGCACCCGAGACACTCGATGCCGAGGTGACCCGCCTGCTCGAAGGCGCGGCCTCCAGGGTGCCGGGCGTGTACCTGGTGCGTTCGTCCAGTGAAGAAGGCAATCTGCGCGTCATCATCGAATTCAACCCCGGCGTGGACCTGGTGACCGCCGCCAACGACGTGCGCGATGCGGTCGCGCGGGTGCAGCGCAGCCTGCCCAGCGGCGTGGAAAACCTCACCGTGATCAAGGCCGACGCCGACGCCGATCCGGTGATGCAGCTGGCGGTTTCCAGCCGCACGCTGGCGGTGGACGAGCTCTCGCGCGTGGTGGAAGAACAGATCGAAGCCGAGCTGGTTTCGGTGGAGGGCGTGGCCGACATCACGCTGTTCGGCACGCGCCAGCGCGTCATGCGGGTGCGCATCGACCCCTTGCGTCTGGCCGCCTACAACGTGTCGGTGGACGACATCGCCACCTTGCTGCGCAGCGCGCGCGTGGACGTGCCCGCAGGCAGCCTGGAATCCAGCAACCAGGAAGTGCTGGTGCGCGCCAACGCCTCGGTCACCACACCGGCGCAACTGCGCGCGCTGCGCCTGAACCCTGCCCTGGCGCTGGGCGATGTGGCCGACGTGTTCTACGGTCCGGCCGATGCCACGTCCTATGTGCGCCTGAACGGCGAGGCGGTGATCAGCCTGGGGGTGGTGCGGCAGGCGCAATCGAACAGCGTGGCCATTTCCGAGGGCGTGCGCGCCGTGGTCGATCGCCTCAACCAGAACAGTGGCGACCTGACCGTGTCGGTGGTGTCGGACGACGCCGTCTTCATCAGCGGTGCGATCCGTGAGGTGGTGATCAGTCTGGGCCTGGCGGTGCTGATCGTGGTGGCCGTGGTCGGTGTTTTTCTGGGCCAGTGGCGCGCCACGCTGGTGCCGGTGGTGGCCATTCCCGTCGCGCTCATCGGCACCCTGGGCGCCATCTGGATGCTGGGTTTTTCGGTCAACCTGCTGACCTTGCTGGCCCTGCTGCTGGCGACCGGCCTGGTGGTGGACGACGCCATTGTGGTGCTGGAGAACATCCAGCGCCGGCGCGGCCAGGGCCTGCTGCCGCGCGCTGCGGCGGTGCTGGGCACGCGCGAGGTGTTCTTTGCCATCGTGGCGACCACGGCCACCCTGGTTTCGGTCTTCGTGCCCATCTCCTTCCTGCCTTCGGCCGCGGGACGGCTGTTTGCCGAGTTCGGCTTCGTGATGGCGATCGCGGTGGCCATCTCGTCCTTCGTGGCCCTCTCGCTCGGACCGATGATCAGTTCGCGCCTGCCCGAGGCGCGCGCGCCCGGGCCGGTGTGGCGCCGTCTCTCGGCCTGGGGCAACCGCGGCATCGGCGCCTATGACCGCTGGCTGGCCAGGGCCCTCGGGCGGGCCTGGTGGGTCTTCGGCGTGTGCGTGTTGCTGGCGGTGGGCGCGGGGTTCACCTTCACCCAGTTGAACCAGGAGCTCGCGCCCACCGAAGACCGCGGCGTGTTGTCGATCCGGCTCGATGGCCCGGACGGCGTGGGCCTGGCCTACAGCGACCGCCAGCTCGAAGCCGCACTGGCCGCGGTGAGGCCGTTGCAGGACGAAGGTCTGGTGAAGAACCTGTTCACCATCACCGGCCGATTCGATTTCAACCGCGCCGAGATCGTTGCGCCGCTGACCGACTGGAGCGAACGCACCGTATCGCAGGCCGAACTGACCGCGCGCGTGCAGGCGCTGCTGAACGACCTGCCGGGCGCACGCGTGCGCATCCGCGGCGGCAACAGCCTGGGCGTGGGTGGTGGCGACGGCAGCGTGCAGATGGCCATCACCGGCGACGACTACCCCCGCATCGCCGAAGCCGCCTACGCCTTCGCGGCCGCCATCGAAGACCGGCTGCCCGGCTTGCGCGACGTGCGCGTGAGCTACACCGCCTCGCAGCCACAGCTCACGCTGCAGGTGGACCGCGAACGCGCCACCGCCCTGGGTGTACCGGTCGAAGGGCTGGATACCGTGCTGCGCGCCCTGGTGGACGGTACCGAAGTGGCCGAACTCAATGTGGACGACCGTACGGTGCCCGTGATCCTGCAGTCCACCGCGCGCGGCGCCACCGACCCGCAGGACCTGCTGGCCTACAGCGTGCGCGCCGGCGGACCCGATGGCTCGCGCCTGGTACCGCTGTCGCAGTTCGTGCGCTTTGAAGAAACCGCCATTCCTTCCGAGCTGGAACGCCTGGGCCAGCGCCGCGCGGTGCAGCTCAGTGCCGTCGCCGCCGACGGCGTGTCGCTGGCCCAGGCGGTGACCGATCTGCGCGCACTCGCCGCCACCGAGCTGCCGCCCGGCATGGGCCTGCTGTTCCGCGGTGATGCCGCCACGCTGGAGCAGACCGGGCGCGACGTGCTCATCACCTTCGCCATTGCGCTGCTGGTGGTGTTCCTGGTGCTGGTGGCGCAGTTCGAAAGCGTGACCAGCGCCGCGGTGGTGCTGATCAGTGTGCCCTTCGGCCTGGCCGCGGCGGTTTTCGCGATGGCGCTCAGCGGCACCTCGGTCAACATCTACAGCCAGATCGGCCTGCTGTTGCTGGTGGGCGTGATGGCGAAGAACAGCATCCTGATGGTGGAGTTCGCCGACCAGTTGCGCGACGCCGGTCGCAGCGTGCCGGAGGCCGCACAGGAAGCCGCGGCCACGCGCCTGCGCCCGATCATGATGACCATGGCCTCCACCGTGCTGGGCGCGCTGCCCCTGGTGCTGGGCAGCGGCCCGGGCGCCGAGTCGCGTGCGGCCATTGGCTGGGTGATTTTCGGTGGCCTGTCGCTCGCCGCCGTGTTCACGCTCTTCCTCACGCCGGTGGTCTACCTCGGCATCGCGCGTTTCGCCCAGCCCCGTGCCCATCAGGCCGAAAACCTGGCCCGCGAGATGAAACAGGCCGCCGTGAACGAACAGAACGAACCCGTATGAATGTGCCCCTGCCTGCGCGCGGACACCTGGCCGCTCTGGCGCTGTGTGGTGCTCTGGTGGCCTGCGCCAGCGCCCCACCTGCGCCAGACCTGCCGACGCTCGGCCTGGACCAGGCCACCCGCTTCGAAGCCGCGCCGCCGGATGCGCCCGACGCCCAGATGGCCGACTTGCGCTGGTGGCAGCGTTTTGACGATCCTGAACTGGCCTTGTGGGTTGAGCGCGCGCTCGCCCTCAACCCCGACATCGCCATTGCGCGTGAGCGCGCGGTGCAGGCCCGTGCCCTGTTGCGCAGCGCGGGCGGCCAGCGGGGCCTGCAGGTGGGCGGCGAACTGGCGCTGGAGCGCCGCAGCCGCCGCGACGCCGGCACACACGCGCTCGACCCCTCGGCAGCGATCGATGTCGAATGGGATCTGGACCTCTGGGGTGGCTTGCGCCAGGCCGAACGCTCGGCGGCGGCCGCCGTGCTGCGCTCCGAGGACCTGGTGCAGGCCGCGCGCCTGTCCGTCGCTGCGCTGACGGCGCGCGCCTATGTGGCCTGGCGCGAGGCCCTGCTCGACCAACGCCTGCTGGCCGGCGCCCTGGACCTGCAAACCGAGGTGTTGCGCGTGGTGCGTGTGCGGGTGCGGGCCGGTCTGTCGCCGCAGCTGGACCTGGACCGCGCCGAAGCCGAAGCCGCTTCCCTGACCGCAGACGCAGCCGATGCGGTCGTCCGGGTGCGCCAGGCAGGCGCTGCCCTGCAGGTGTTGGCCGGCGAGCGCCCCACAGCGCTCGAAGGAGGTGAAGCCGTGCGCCTGCCCGCGTTGTCGGGTGCGCAAACGGTGGTGCGCCCGCTGAACCTGCTGCGTCTGCGGCCCGACCTGCGCGCCGCCGAACAGGCGCTGACCGGTGCAGCGGCCGACCTGGGGGTGGCGCGCGCCGACCTGTACCCGCGCCTGCGCCTGCCGGGCTCGATCACGCTCACCTCCAGCGCGTTCGGTGGCGGGGTGCTGGACATCGTCACCGCCAGCATCGCAGCCGTGCTCGACGCCACGCTGTTCGACGGTGGCCAGCGCCGTGCCGGGGTGGCCGTGGCCGAATCGGTGGTGCGGGAGTCGCTGGAGATCTACCGGCAAACGCTGCTGCAGGCCTTGCAGCAGACCGAAGCCGCCCTGGTGGCGGCCAGCGGAGCGCGTCAGCGCGCGCAGGCCCTGGAAACAGGCCATGCCGCCGCCAGCGCCGCCGTGGCACAGGCCCGCGTGCTGTACGACAACGGTCTCTCGGGTTTTCTGGATGTGCTCGATGCCCAGCGCAGCGCGCTGGACACCCGCCGGCGACTGCTGGTGGCCCAGGGCGACGGCGCTCGCCAGTCCATCGCCACCTTCGAAGCCATGGGCCTGATCGAACCCGGTGCCGGCCACTGACGGCGGTGGCGGGCCGGCGCTATGCTGGCGGCATGAACACCCACAACCCCCCGCTCGAACTCATCGAATTCGTCACCGGCGGTGACCCTGCCGCCCAGCCTGCGGCCAGCATCATCGTGCTGCACGGCCTGGGCGCCGATGGCAGCGACTTCGTGCCGATCGCCCAGCAGCTCGACCTTGCCGCCATCGGGCCGGTGCGCTTCGTCTTCCCCAGCGCACCGGTGCAGCCGGTCAGCATCAACGGTGGTTACGAGATGCGCTCGTGGTACGACATTTACCCGCCCGACCCCGCCGGTGGCCGCCGCGAGGATGAACCGGGCCTGTGCGCATCGCAGGCCATCGTGCAGCAGCTGCTGGACCGTGAAGCGCTGCGCGGCGTGCCGGCCGGGCGCACCGTGCTCATGGGTTTTTCACAAGGCAGCGCCATGTCGCTGCTCGCCGGTCTGCGCGCACCGCAGCGCCTGGCGGGGCTGGTGGCGCTCTCGGGCTATTTGCCGTTGGCCAGCCGCACGGGCGCTGAAATCAGCGATACCAACCGCGGCCTGCCGGTGTTCATGGCCCATGGCCGCATTGACGACGTCGTGACCATGGCGCGCGGCGAAGCCGCTCGCGACGCGCTCAAGGCGCTGGGTTACCCGGTGGAATGGCACAGCTACCCCATGGCGCACGAGGTGTGCATGGAAGAAGTGGCCGACCTCAACAGCTTCCTGTTGCAGGTTCTGGCACCACGCTGAGCGCGCCACCGCCGTGAACGGCGGCAAGTTGGCGTTTGTTTGTTAAGTTTGCATCCGGATGCAACCGCAGCGCCGCTGAACGCCGGTTTTCGTTTCATCGGATGCACACCTGCGCTTATGCTGGCCGCATGAATGCGCCAGACTTTTTTTTCAACACCACACCATCCCGCTGCAGGAATTTGTGACGGGGCGCGACCCGGCCGCCACGCCCGTGGCCAGCCTCATCGTGTTGCATGGCCTCGGCACCACGGGCGCTGACTTCGTGCCCCTGTTGCGCAGCATGGACCTCGCTGCCGTGGGGCCGGTGCGCTGTGTGTTCCCCGATGCGCCTTGGCGGACCATGAGCCTCAACGGCACCGACATGCACGCCTGGTACGACGCGGCGCCTCCGGAGACCCGGCGCCACGCCCCTCAGCCGCTGGACGAAACGGGCCTGCGCGAATCCCAGGCCATGGTGCAGGCCCTGATCGAGCAGGAACAGGCCCAAGGCATGCCGTCCGAGCGCATCGTGCTCATGGGCTTTTCGCAGGGCGCGGTGCTCGCGCTGCACACGGGTTTGCGCGCACCCCAGCGCCTGGCCGCGATCGTGGCGCTCTCGGGTTACCTGCCGCTGGGCGCCCGCACGCTCCAGACCGAGTCCAACGCCGCCAACCAGCGCCTGCCGATCTTCCTGGCCCATGGCGAGCAGGACGAGGTGGTCGTCATCGACCGCGCCCGGGCCGCGCGCACCGCCTTGCAGGTCATGGGGCACCTGGTGGACTGGCATTGCTACCCCATGGGGCATGAGGTGAGCGACACCGAACTGGCCGAAGTGGGGGCTTGGCTGACCGGCGTGCTGAGCTGATGCCGTTCGGTATCCGTTTCAGGGCTCCGGAGTACGCCCCGGTGGCCTGAAGCGGTCCACCCCAGGCACCGCCGGGCCGGCTCTGCCGGACGGCCCGTGCCGCCCTTGGGGGTTAGCGCGAAGCGCTGCGGGGGGCTTCAACGCTCTGCGATGTAGTGCGACATGTGCGAACTCTCGCCGGGCGCCAGAAACTCCCGCACCTCGGCCTCCAGCGCGTGATCGGCCACGGTGGCTCGGGCGCGCTGGTGCAGGTAGTCGGCCCACGAGGTGACGATGAAGCGCTCGACATAACGCGAGGGTTCTCCCAGGTCCCGGTAGATGCGCCAGAAGGTGGCGCCGTCGCGCCGGCGCGGTGCCTTCATGCGGCTGATGGCGTCAAGAAACGCCTTGTCCGCGCCCGCGCGGATGCGGTAACCCACTTCCACCGCCACCGGGCCGGCCTCGGGGCTGGGTTCGGCTTCCACAAAGAGCTCGTCCCACGGCGTGCCCTGCGTCACCTCGTGCGCTTCGCCCACGCGCAGCGGGAACGGGCGCGCCAGCAGCAGGCCCGCGGCCATCAGGGCGCCAGCGGCCACCAGCGCGGTGGTGAGGCCGGCGATGTCGGACACCGCGCCCCAGAACGCCGAGCCGATGGCGAACGCGCCGAGCGAAGCCACGATGTGCAGCGCCACCGCGCGCGAGCGCACCCACTGCGGTGCGCTGGCCTGCGTGGCGGTGTTGAAGGTGGACATGGCCGCCATCCAGGCTGCGCCGCCCACCGCCATGGCGGTGTACACCAGCAGCGGCACGCGCACCCAGGCGGCCAGCAGCATGACGGTGGCAAACGCCACGCAGGCGGTGGCGATGATGGCGTCGAGCCCGAAGCGGGTGCGCAGGCGGCCGATTACCAGGCCCGAGGCCACCGCGCCGGTGCCCATGCAACCCATCAGCAGGCCGAAGCCCTGCGCGCCGGTGCCGAGCTGGCGCTGCGCGATCACCGGCAGCAACGCCCACAGCGCCGAACCGGCGGCGCTGTACGCCATCACGCGCACCAGCTGCGCCAGGATGATGCGCGAGTGCCAGGCGAAGCGCAGGCCGCTCAGCGTGCCGCCCCAGAGGCGTTCGGCCGGCAGGCGCGAGGGCGGGTGGGCCTTAGGCGGCCAGCGGCGAATCGACTCCCACATCACGCCCGTGGTGAACACCGTGACCACAAACACCCAGCCCGCGCCCATCCAGGCGAACAGCAGGCCGGCCAGCGTGGGGCCGATCGCGCGCGCCGCGTTGTAGGCGATGCCGATGGCCGTGATCGCCTGCGGCCATTCGTCGCGCGGCACCGGGTCGATCACCGACGAGTTCCAGGCCGGGGTGAGCACGGCCGTGCAGCAGCCGCACACGAAGACCAGGAACAGCACCGACGCCGGCCCGCCCCAGCCGCCGAGCACCAGCCCGGCCAGCAGCACGCAGGCGACCACCTGCGCGATCAGCGCGCCCGAGATCAGGCGCCGGCGGTCGGTGGTGTCGGCCAGCACGCCCGCGGGCAGCGCCAGCAGGAACATCGGCAGGAACACCGCGGTCTGCACCAGCGCGGCGAGGAAGGACGAGCCGGTGAGCTCGATCATGAGCCAGGCCGCCGCCATGGTCTGCATACCCGCACCGATGAAAAAGACGGCGCCGCAAAGCCACAGCCCGCGGAAAGCGGGCTGTCGCAGGGGACTCCAGATGGAGTGGGAAGGGGTCATCGGGGCCATTGTCCCGCAGGGGCTCAGGCTGTGCGCGCCGAGTCGGCCAATATCCTGGCCAGCCCGTTGTGCCGCTCCACCAGCGGCCCGAGGTCCACGGTGGTGAGCTGGCCTTCACGCACCACCACCCGGCCGTTGACCACGGCGTACGCGGCCTGCGGGCTGGCGCAGAGCAGCAGGCTGGCCACGGGGTCGTGCACCGCGCCGCCGGCAAAGCCCAGCGTGCGCAGGTCGAACAGCGCGAGGTCGGCGCACATGCCGACCGCGAGGTGGCCGATGTCCTGGCGGCCCAGCACCATCGCACCGCCGCGGGTGGCGATGTACAGCGCGTCGCGCGCGGTCATCTCGGCCGGGCCGAGGTCGCAGCCGAAGAAGGTTTGGCCATCGCGGGTTTCGGGCGGCATCAGCGCGCGGCCCACGCGGGCCAGCAGCAGCGCCTGCCGCGCTTCGTTCACCATGTGCGCGCCGTCGTTGCTCGCGCTGCCGTCCACGCCCAGGCCCACGGGCACACCGGCGTTGAGCATGCGGCGGATGGGGGCGATGCCGGAGGCGAGGCGCATGTTGCTGCAGGGGCAGTGCGCCACGCCGGTGCGGCTGGCGGCGAAGAGCGAAATGCCCTCGTCGTCCAGCTTCACGCAGTGTGCGTGCCACACGTCCTCCCCCAGCCAGCCCAGCTCCTGCGCGTACTGCGCAGGCGTCTTGTTGAACTTCTCGCGGCTGTAGGCGATGTCGTGGTGATTCTCGGCCAGGTGGGTGTGCAGGCGCACGCCCTGGCCCCTGAAGCTGCGCGCGAGTTCGGCGCTCTGCTTCATCAGCGCCGGGCTGACGGAGAAAGGTGAGCAGGGCGCCAGCGCGATCTGCACCATGGCGCCGTGCGCGGCGCTGTGCCAGGTCTCGATCAGGCGCTGACTGTCTTTCAGGATCGCATCTTCGGCTTCGACCACGCGGTCCGGCGGCAGGCCCCCTTGAGACTGGCCCACGCTCATGCTGCCGCGCGTGGCCAGGAAGCGCATGCCGATCTGCTGCGCGGCTTCGATGCTGTCTTCGAGCCGCACGCCGTTGGGGTAGATGTAGAGGTGGTCGCTGCTGGTGGTGCAGCCGCTCAGCAGCAGCTCGGCCATCGCCACCTGGGTCGAGACCTGCACCATTTCAGGTGTGAGCCCGGCCCAGATCGGGTACAGACCGCGCAGCCAGCCGAACAGCTCGGCATCCTGCACGCCGGGGATGGCCCGCGTAAGGCTCTGGAACATGTGGTGGTGCGTGTTCACCAGGCCGGGCATGACCAGGTGGCCGCGGGCGTCAATGGTTTCGCCCGCCGATTCGAGCAGTGCGCGCGGCAGCTCGCTGGTTGGCCCTGTCCATTCGATCGTGTTGTCGCGAACGAACAGCGAAGCGTCCTTCAGCTCGCGGCCTTGTGAGGGATCGGCGTGGTCGAAGGTGGCGATGCAGGTGGCGTTGTGGATCAGCAGGGTGTTCATGTCGATGTGCCTTGATAGCTGCCGTTCGGGCTGAGCCCTTCAACCGGCTCAGGACATGCGCTGCCGAACTCCAGCGAGCCCTTCGACTGGTTCAGGCCGAACGCGCTGTGCGCATGGTGCAGGAGCGCAGGGGAAAGCAGCTTCTTAACCCGGCAAACCACTGACCCGGCTCATCAGCTCCACCGCGTTGTGGGCACCAAACTTGGCTCGGAGCCCTGCGCGCAGCTTCTCTACGGTACGGGGGCTCAGCCCAAGTTCTCTGGCCGCTTCTTTTGCCGTATGTCCGCGGGACATGCCCGCAAGAATCTCGCGCTCACGCGGGGTCAATCGTGAAACATCCGCGCCAGCGTTCAGCGGCTCGAACACCCAGCATGCGTTACCGAAAGGGTTGGACAGATCGGATGTGTTGCCGTGAACCCGGAACCATTGGGTCGCGCCATCACGCCTGCGCATCAATCGCTCATCGTGGTACTCACCCTTCTGCGTCATGACCTGAAGTCCGCGCTGGCCAATGCGCTGGTATTCGTCCTCGCTGGGGTACAGCGCCAGCAGGTCCTGACCCTGCAATGCCTCCATCGAGTAGCCAAACATGCTCGCGAATCGCTGATTGCAGGTCACGATTTTTCTGTTGGATGAGAGCATCAACCCGAGCGGACAAAGGTCAACGATGGCCTCTGCAAGTTCTGGAGAAAAAGCCCGATCGAAGGCCGTGCTGGTGGGCGTAGTTTTACGCACGGGTTTCTCCCGGGGTGGTTATACGACTGTCATTGAAGGCGCACGCTTTCTACTATAGCGCCACACTTTCAAGGACAGGTTCATGGTCGATCTGATCGGATTTGCGCACAGCCAGTTTGGAAAATTCCCGGGCGCCGAACTGGAAAACCTGATGAGGGATGTGGCCGGTATCGCCGTGTCGGACGCCGGACTCAGCGGTGCTGACATCGACGCCGTGGTGGTCGGCCATTTCAATCCGGGTCTGGTGGCTCAAAGCTTCA
Organism: Hydrogenophaga sp. L76; assembly: GCF_057654755.1. NCBI lineage: Bacteria > Pseudomonadati > Pseudomonadota > Betaproteobacteria > Burkholderiales > Comamonadaceae > Hydrogenophaga > Hydrogenophaga sp. L76. The sequence continues at coordinate 2,118,175 of NZ_CM172807.1, read as the reverse complement.
CTGCGGGCTTGGCCGCCGGTTTGCTGCCGGGGCTGCAGATGAAGCCGTCGGTTCGCGTCGAGAATGCCTGTGCCACCGGTAGCGCTGCCGTGCACCATGCCGCCAACCTGGTGCGCGCCGGCGAGGCCAGGCGGGTGCTGGTGATTGGTGTGGAGATCATGTCAGGCGTTCCGACCCGGGAGGTCGGCAAGGCCTTGCTGCAGGCCTGCTATGTGCGCGAGGAAGGCGACACACCGGCAGGGTTTGCAGGCATGTTCTCGCGCCTGGCGGATGCCTATGCCGAACGTTTTGGTGATCCGCATCCCGCCATGGCCAAGATTGCGTCGAAGAACCATGCCAATGGTGTTCACAACCCCCTGGCGCAGTTGCGCATGGCGCTGGACGAGGCCTATTGCGCCAACGAGTCCGAGCGCAATCCCCGTGTGGTGGGGCGGCTGCTGCGCAGCGACTGCTCGCCCATCTCCGACGGCGCTGCCGCACTGGTGGTCAGCGCATCGGATGCGCACGACCGCCGCGACGGTTTTGTGAGATTGCGTGCCACGGCCCAGACCACCGACCTGATGCCGCTGTCGCAGCGCGACATGAGCGAACTCGCAGGCGCACGCGCGGCCTGGAGCCAGTTGATGCATCGCGCAGGCATCGGCTTGAACGACCTCGACCTGCTGGAGACCCACGACTGCTTCACCATCGCCGAGTTGATGCAGTACGAAGCCATCGGCCTGTGCGCCCCAGGTCGCGGCATGCAGGCCCTGGAAGAGGGCTGGGTGATGCCCGGTGGCCGCCTGCCCGTCAACCTGTCCGGTGGCCTGAAGGCCAAAGGTCATCCGGTGGGGGCCACGGGTGTCTCGATGCACGTCATGGCGGCCTGGCAGCTGCTGGGCCGGTGGCGCAGCGCGCCCTTGCCCAGGGCCCGGCTGGCAGCGATTCTCAACATGGGCGGTGCGGGCGTTTCAAACTACGGTTCGGTGCTGGAACGGGTGCGCTGAATGAACCTCGCTCACTGGCTGCAACGCAGCGCCCACACACATCCCGAAACGCCGGCGATCGCCCATGGCACCGAGGTGTGGTGCGACTACGCTGGTTTTGCCGAGCGCGCCGCCCGCACCGCGAGCTGGCTGCAGGCCCAGGGAGTCGAGCCGGGCGACCGTGTGGCCCTGTTCATGTACAACTGCCCGGAGTATCTGCCGCTGTTCTGGGGCGTGTGGTGGGCCGGTGCCGTGGTGGTTCCGATCAACGCCAAGCTGCATACCCGTGAAGCGGCGTGGATCATCCAGCACAGCGGATGCCGGGTCAGCTTCTGCGATGCCGACCGGTCTTCCGGATTGCAGGCGGTCCTCGCCGAAACGGGTGCGTCCTCGACGGTTTGCAGCAACCGGGGCCTGATGCTCGGCGACCTGCCGCTGGCGCCGATTTCGCCGCGCGGTGACGACGATCCCGCCTGGCTTTTTTACACCAGTGGCACCACCGGGCGGCCCAAGGGGGTGGTGCTGTGCCCGCGCCAGCTGCGCTGGTGCAGCCTGGCCTACCTGGCATCGGTCCAGCCAGTGAGTCCGGGCGACAGCATGCTCCATCCGGCTCCGATGTCGCACGGCGGAGGCCTGTACCACCTGCCTTACGTGCTGCAAGCCGGCATGAATGTCGTTCCGCGGTCGGACGGTTTTGATGCCGTCGAGTGTCTTGATCTGGCGGCCCACTGGAACCGGGCCTCGTTCTTTGCGGCGCCCACCATGGTGCGCCGGCTGGTGGAGGTGGCGCGAACACGCGAGCAGCCGGCCAAGGGAATCGAAACCATCGTCTACGGCGGCGGCCCCATGTACCTGGCCGACATCGAGGCGGCTGTTGAAGTCATCGGTCCTCACTTCGCCCAGATCTACGGCCAGGGTGAATGCCCCATGTCGATCAGCGTGCTGCAGCGTTGCCTGATCTCCGATCACACCCATCCGCAGTGGCGCGACCGGCTGCGTTCGGTGGGGACTGCGCAGTCGATGGTGGAAGTCGCCGTGTGCGATGACGATGGATGCCCGCTGCCGGCCGGTGCCAGCGGAGAAATCTGTGTGCGCGGTGACGTGGTCATGGCGGGCTACTGGAACGACCCCGAGGCAACGGCAAGAGCCATCCGCGGCGGCTGGCTGGCCACCGGCGATGTGGGTTGTCTGGACGGGCATGGCTTCCTGTATCTGCTGGACCGTTCCAAGGACCTGGTCATCAGTGGTGGCACCAACATCTATCCGCGCGAGGTGGAAGAAGCCCTGTTGACGCATCCGGCGGTCGCGGAGGTGTCGGTGATTGGACGCGCCGATCCCGAATGGGGCGAGGTGGTCGTGGCCTATGTGGTGCTGCAGGGTGAAGCCGATGCGACAACCCTGGATGCCTGCTGCCTCAGCCAGCTGGCGCGCTTCAAGCGGCCCAAGCACTACCAATTCGTTCCGGAACTCCCGAAGAACCACTATGGCAAGGTGCTCAAGACCGCCTTGCGCGAGCTGGACGCCCGACAACTTCAAGGAACCACGCCATGAGCATCTCCCCTTCGCCACGCCGCTGTGCCCTTGTCACGGGTGCTACTCAAGGCATAGGCCTCGCCATCGCCGGGCGCCTGGCCGCCTCGGGCTGCGACGTCATCCTGCATGGCATCGAAGCCCAGGAACTGGGCACCAGGGTGGCTGGCTCCCTGGCCCAGGCCACGGGTGTGCACGCCGCGTATGTGCAGGCCGACCTCTCCAGCCAGGAGGCCGCTGCCGACCTGGTGGACCAGGCAACGCGGGCCATGCGCTCGCCGGACATCCTGATCAACAACGCTGGCATCCAGCACACCTGTCCCATCGAGAGCTTTCCCACCGACCGCTGGAACGCGATCCTGGCGGTCAACCTCACGGCGGCCTTTCTGGCCATGCGCGCTGCGGTGCCTGGCATGCGGGCGCGTGGCTGGGGCCGCATCGTCAATATCGCGTCGGTACACGGTCTGGTGGCTTCGGTGAACAAGGCCGCCTACCTCGCTGCCAAGCATGGCCTGGTGGGCTTGTCCAAAGGGGTGGCGCTGGAGACGGCAGCCCAAGGCATCACCGTCAACTGCATCTGCCCGGGCTGGACCGACACACCGATCATCGCGCCGCAGATCGAGGCCCGGGCAGCCCTGTTCGCCGGTGACCGGCAAGCGGGCATTCGCGATCTGCTGCGCGAGAAACAACCCAATCTGACCCTGCTTCCGCCAGAGCGCATGGGTGACGTGGCGGTGTTCCTGTGCAGCGATGCCGCGTCGGGCATCACGGGCGTCGCGCTGCCGGTCGATGGCGGTTGGACTGCGCAGTAACCCCCTTCTTTTTTCGAGCTTCCCGGGTGCCGTGAGCGCACCCCGAGAGACGGCTTCAGCGATCCAGCCATAGCGTAGAAATACCTCATGGATTGCCCCGCTGCTGCGCAACCCGACAAAGCCCACCATGGCAGCTCCCAACGAGTTATCCCAAACGACGGAGATCTGCATGACCACCTTCAAACAATCCCTGGGCGCGCTGGCCCTGTTCCTGCTGCCCGGCATGGTCTCGGCCAACGACATCGTCATCAGCCAGGTCGCACCCCTGACCGGCGTGCTTGCCAGCACGGGCAAACAGATGGTGGTGGGCGGTCAGATCTATTTCGACCACATCAACGCCACCGGCGGCGTCAACGGCCAGAAGATCCGGCTGCGGGTGACCGACGACGGGTACAAGGTCGACGAGACCGTGCGCCTCACCAGGGAGGCCTTGGCCAGGCCCGAGGTGGTGGCCCTGTTCGGCTTCGCCGGCACGGCCAACGTGGGCAAGCTGCTCACCGATGGCGTGCTGACTCAGGGCGGTGCCGCGCTGGTGGCACCCTACACCGGTGGCGAACCCTTGCGCACGCCGTTCAATCCCTGGATCTTCCACGTGCGCGCCGGCTACGGTGACGAAACCGAGCACATGGTGCAGCAGGTCACCACGCTGGGCATGAAGCGCGTGGCCGTGATGTACCAGGACGACGGTTTCGGCAAGGCCGGCCTGGAAGGGGTTGAGCGCGCCCTGGGCAAGCGCGGGTTGACGCTTGCCGTCGCCGCACCCTACGAACGCAACACCGACCAGGTGGACGATGCCGTGAAGACCATCCGCGCGTCCGACGCGCAGGCGGTCATCATGATTTCGGTGAACCGGTCCACCTCGGCTTTCATCAGGCGCTACCGGGAAGCCGGTGGCGGTGCACAGCTCTACAACATTTCGGTGGTCGACCCGGCCGAGATCGTCAAGCTGGCCGGACTCAAGCATGCACACGGCCTGGGCGTGAGCCAGGTGGTGCCCTATCCCTTCATGCCCGCCATGCCGGTGGTGCGCGAATACCAGCGCCTGCTCAGGCAGTACGCACCCAGCGAGCTGGTGAACTACACCAGCTTCGAGCAGTTCCTGGGCGCCAAGGTGCTGGTCGAAGGCCTGCGACGCGCCGGCCCCAGGCCCACGCGCGCCCAGGTGATCAAGGCGCTGGAGAGCATGAACAACTTTGACCTGGGCGGTACCTCGGTGCGCTACGCGCCGGACAACCGGATCGGCTCGCGCTACGTCGAGGTGACGGTGATCGGTGGCAATGGCAAGCTGCTGAAGTGACGTTCGCCGCCAGCGACGCGCTGCCGATGAACCCGCTTCAGACGTGTCCCAGCAGCTTGGCCACCAGCTCACCCTGCGTGGCCGCCTTGTGCTTTGTCATCAGGCGCGCGCGGTGCGCCTCCACCGTGCGCGGGCTCAGGTCCAGCACGCGGGCGATCTGCTTGCTGGTGAGCCCTGCCACCAGATGCTGGGCGACCTCACGCTCGCGCGGGGTCAGCGGCGTGGTCACGGGGCGGCGCTGCGAGATGTCTTCGAACATCCACACCGCACAGGCAAACGGGTCGGCGCGGTCACTGGCACGACCCGACGCGTGGCACCAGAACAGGGTTCCGTCGCGCCGCCGCATGATGCGTTCGTCGCTGTACACGCCGGTCTCGCGCATCACCGCCTGGCCCTGCTCGCCAATGTTGGCGAATTCATCCGGCGTGGGGTACAGCAGTGCAAAAGGGGCGTTGGTCAGCTCTGCCACCTCGTACCCGAACTGCCGGGCAAAGACGTCGTTGCAGAACACCACCACACGATGGCGCGACACACACAGGCCCACTGGAGCCAGGTCGAAAGCCATTTGCATCGACTGCAGCGATTCAGCGTTGATCACGGTTGGGGTCATAGATCCGGATTGTGGCGGCAAGACCTGCCTGACATCCATGTCCCTGCACAACCGCCGCGGCATGGTCACCGGTCCGGTACAGGCCTGGGTCTGGCCATGGCCCGGGAACTGGCACGCGCCAGCGCCCGGGTGGTGCTGCACGGCTGCCCGACGAAGCCGTGTACGCATGCAGATGCGTAGAACTACGCTAGTACCAACCCGGTCGCGGAATCACGACCAATCGATCACCATCGGTCGCTGTCTGGCGCAAGCCGACGTACCCCAAGATAACCCGTCGCCGGAGAGCAAATTGTCAGCAGAGTGCATTCTCGAAACACAGAGTTTGACCAAGGAATTCAAGGGATTCGTGGCCGTCAACCAGGTGGACATGAAGGTTCAGCGCGGCCACATCCACGCCCTGATAGGACCCAATGGCGCCGGCAAGACCACGTTCTTCAACCTGCTGACCAAGTTCCTGCCGCCCAGCAGCGGCAGCATCCGGTTCAACGGTGTGGATATCACCCATGAAAAGCCTGCGCAGACCGCACGGCGAGGCATCGTGCGCTCGTTCCAGATCTCTGCGGTGTTCCCCCACATGACGGTGCTGGAGAACGTTCGCGCGGCCTTGCAGCGCAACCTCGGTACCTAGTTCCACTTCTGGAAGGCGGAGCGTTCACTGCATCCGTTGCACGAGCGCGCACGGGAGCTGCTGGCCGCGGTGGATCTGCAGGACTTTGCCGACGAATTGACGGTGAACCTGCCCTACGGGCGCAAACGTGCGCTGGAACTTGCCACCACGCTGGCCCTGGAGCCGGAACTCATGTTGCTGGATGAGCCCACGCAGGGCATGGGCCATGAAGACGTGGACCGCGTCACGCAGCTGATCAAGAAAGTTTCGGCGGGCCGCACCATCCTGATGGTGGAACACAACATGAACGTCGTTGCCTCGATCGCAGACCGCATCACAGTGCTGCAGCGGGGCGCGATCATTGCCGACGGCCCCTACGCGGAGGTCTCCAGCAATCCCCAGGTCATCGAGGCCTACATGGGCTCGGCGGATACCGGCCTGCAGGGAGCGCACTGACCATGGCCAAGGAAATGCTTCGCATCGAAGACCTGCACGCCTGGTACGGCGAGTCCCACATCCTGCATGGCGTGAACCTGACTGTCCGTGAAGGCGAGGTCATCACGCTGCTGGGTCGCAATGGTGCCGGCCGGTCCACCACCATGCGGGCCATCGTCGGGCTCACGGGCAAGCGCACGGGCTCCATTCGCATCCAGGGAAACGAATCGATCGGGATGGCACCGCACAAGGTGGCCCATCTGGGCATCGGCTATTGCCCCGAAGAGCGCGGCATCTTCGCCAGCCTGAGTGCAGAAGAGAACCTCATGCTGCCGCCCGTGCTCGGGCCAGGAGGCATGACGCTGGACGAAATCTACGCCATGTTCCCCAACCTGAAAGAGCGCGCCAACAGCCCGGGCACGCGTCTGTCCGGCGGTGAACAACAGATGCTGGCGGTTGCCCGCATCCTGCGCACCGGCGCACGGCTGCTGCTGCTGGACGAGATATCCGAAGGACTGGCGCCCGTCATCGTGCAGAAGCTGGCGGAAATGATCCTGGCCCTCAAGCAGAAGGGCTACACCATCGTGCTGGTCGAGCAGAACTTCCGCTTTGCAGCGCCACTGGCCGATCACTTCTATGTGATGGAGCACGGCGTCATCGTCAAGCAGTTCGAAAAGAAGGAACTGAGCCAGAACATGGCCATGTTGCAGGAGTACCTGGGCGTTTGACCGCGGCTTCCGCAGCGGACATTGCGCCCTTGTTTTTTTAACCCCAAGGAGACACCATGAAACTCAAGCCTGTCGTCATCGCCGCGTCCATCGCGCTGGCAACCGCTGCATCCGCACAGGGCACCGGCCCCGTCAAGATCGGCTTCATCACCGACATGTCCAGCCTCTACGCGGACATCGACGGTCCAGCCGGCGCCGAGATGGTCAAGTGGGCGGCCGAAGACTTTGGCGGCAAGGTGCTGGGTCGCCCGATCGAAGTGCTGTCCGCTGACCACCAGAACAAGGCCGACGTGGCCAGTTCCAAGGCGCGCGAATGGATTGACAAGGACGGCCTGTCCATGCTGGTGGGAGGCACCAATTCTGGAACGTCGCTCGCCATGGCCACAGTGGCTCAGGAGAAGAAGCTGCCCTTCATCTCCATCGGTGCCGGCTCGGCGCGCCTGACCAACGAGGCTTGCACACCCTACACCGTGCACTACGCCTACGACACCGTGGCATTGGCCAAAGTGGCCGGCAATGCCCTGGTCAAAGGCGGCGCAAAGAACTGGTTCTTCCTGACCGCCGACTACGCCTTTGGCCATTCCCTGGAAGCCGATGCGACGTCAGTGGTGAAGGCCAATGGCGGTGCAGTGGCCGGTGCAGTCCGCCATCCCTTGAACGCGTCCGATTTTTCTTCCTTCCTGCTGCAGGCGCAGACCTCCAAGGCCCAGGTGCTGGCGCTGGCCAACGCTGGCGGCGACTTCACCAACGCGATGAAGGCAGCCAGGGAGTTCGGCATCAACAAGAGCATGAAGATCGCCGGCTTGCTGGTGTTCATCAACGACGTGCACAGCCTGGGCCTGGCCAATACCGAAGGCCTGCAGCTGGCAGACAGCTGGTACTGGAACCAGGACGATGCCTCGCGCAAGTTTGCCCAGCGCTTCTTTGACAAGTACAAGCGCATGCCTTCTTCCATCCAGGCTGCCAACTACTCGGCGACCACCACCTACCTCAAGGCTGTTCAGGCGGCGGGCACCACCGAGGCTGACAAGGTCATGGCGACCATGAAAAGCACGAAGGTCAACGACTTCTACAGCAAAGGCCAGATCCGTGCCGATGGCCGGATGATCCACGACATGTACCTGTACCAGGTGAAGACCCCGAAGGAATCGACCAAGCCGTGGGACTACTACAAGCTGGTGGCCACGGTCCCTGGCGAGCAGGCGTTCACCACGGTGGCCGAGTCCAAGTGCGCACTGATCAAGAAGTAAACGCTTGAAGTAAGGCGCGCCCCAGGCGGGGCGCGCTTTTTTGCTGTCTGGTTGTTTTTATGTCTGGCCTGACCGGACGCGATTCCATGGAAATTTTCGGCATACCTCATCAGGCCTTCATGGGCCAGATCCTGCTCGGGCTCGTCAATGGCGCTTTCTACGCCATGCTGAGCCTCGGTCTGGCGGTGATTTTTGGTCTTCTCGGCGTGGTCAACTTCGCGCACGGGACGCTCTACATGCTGGGCGCGTTTGCCGCCTGGATCCTGCTGGACAAGTTCGGCGTCAACTACTGGGTGTCGTTGCTGGTCGCACCACTCATCGTCGGGGCTTTGGGCGTCGTGATCGAGCGCCTGTTCCTCCGGCACCTGTACAAGCTCGACCCGCTGTACGGCCTGCTGCTGACCTTTGGCCTCACCCTGATCTTCGAAGGCGTGTTTCGCGAGATCTACGGCGCCTCGGGTCAGAGCTACCCGGTCCCCGAGTTGCTGCAAGGTGCGACCGATCTGGGTTTCATGTTCCTGCCCAACTACCGCGCGTGGGTGGTGTTTGCATCGCTGACGGTCTGTTTCGGCACCTGGTATCTCATCGAGCGCACGCGCCTGGGCGCTTACCTGAGGGCTGGCACCGAAAACTCGGCCCTGGTCCAGACCTTCGGCGTCAACGTGCCCATGATGGTGATGTTGACCTACGGCGCAGGTGCTGCGCTCGCCGCACTGGCCGGTGTGCTGGCCGCACCCATCATCCAGGTCAGTCCGATGATGGGTTCCAACCTGATCATCGTGGTGTTTGCGGTTGTTGTGATCGGGGGCATGGGGTCCATCATGGGTTCGATCCTCACCGGCCTTGCACTGGGCGTGGTCGAAGGCATGACGCGCGTTTTTTATCCCGAGGCGTCGAACATCGTGGTGTTCGTCATCATGGTCCTGGTTCTCATGGTGCGCCCGGCCGGCCTGTTCGGCAAAGAGGCCTGAAGTCACAAGCAGCTCACCCGCGCTGTTCGCCCAGCCACACATATGAAAAAACTGTCCAACTCCACCCGCCTGACCTACGCCGTCCTGCTGGCGCTGGCCGTGGTCGCCCCCCTGGTGGGCCTGTACCCCGTGTTCCTGATGAAGCTGCTGTGCTTCGCGCTGTTCGCCTGTGCGTTCAATCTGCTGCTCGGCTTCACCGGACTGCTGTCCTTCGGACACGCGGCTTTCTTCGGTTCTGCGGCCTACATTTCGGGTCACATGATCAAGACCTATGCGCTGACACCCGAGTGGGGCTTGCTGGCCGGCACGGTGGGCGCCGGGCTGATTGGTCTCGTGGTGGGCCTGGTTGCGATCCGCCGCCAGGGCATCTACTTCGCCATGATCACCCTGGCCATCGCGCAGATGGTCTACTTTCTCTGTCTGCAGTTGCCCCAGACCGGTGGCGAGGATGGCTTGCAAAGCGTGCCGCGCGGAGAACTGTTTGGTCTGATCTCGCTGGCTTCGGACACCAGCATGTACTACCTGGTTCTCGCGATTTTTGTCGCCTGCTTCCTGGGCATATCCCGCATCGTCCACTCGCCCTTCGGACAGGTGCTCAAGATGATCCGCGAGAACGAACCGCGTGCCATCTCCCTCGGTTACCAGACCGATCGGTACAAGCTGGTGGCGTTCGTGCTGTCAGCCGCCCTGGCTGGCCTGGCGGGTTCACTCAAGACGCTGGTGATGGGCTTTGCAACCCTGTCCGACGCGCACTGGAGCATGTCGGGAGAGGTCATCCTCATGACCCTTCTGGGCGGGGTGGGCACCCTGTTCGGTCCCGTGCTCGGCGCGGGCATCGTGATCGCCCTGCAGAACTTGCTGGCTGACAAGGTGGGTTCCTGGGTCACCGTGATCATCGGCGTGATCTTCGTCGTCTGTGTGCTCGCGTTCCGCAAAGGCATTGTCGGGGAGCTGCACGCCACGCTGGTGCGCCGATTGAGGGCCTAGACATCTTGCTCGCCGCCGAAGGGCAGGCGCCCGGGATGTCGCAGGCGGGCAGGGTGAACCCGTCGAACACGGTCACCGGCTGCCACGCTGCAGCTGCGCCAGGCACGGTTCATGGCGCACCATTACAGTGTGCCGGTGGTCGTGGAGGTGATCCTGGAAAAGATGACCAACATCGATGAACTGAAAAAACACCAACATGCCCCGCTTTGCCGCCAACCTCTCCATGCTCTGGAGCGAGCTGCCCTTCCTCGACCGCTTTGAAGCCGCCGCCAAGGCTGGCTTCAAGGCGGTGGAGTTCCTGTTCCCCTACGACCACCCGGCCGAAGCCATTGCCCGGTTGCTGAAGGCCAACGGGCTGGAACTCGTGCTGCACAACCTGCCGCCCGGCGACTGGGCCGCGGGCGAGCGCGGCATGGCCTGCATTCCGGGCCGTGAGGGTGAGTTCCGCGCCGGTGTGGCGAAGGCGGCTGAATACGCGCCGGTGATCGGCGTGCAGCGCTGGCATTGCATGGCCGGGCTGAAGCCGGTGGGCGTGAGCGAGGCGCAGGCCCGCGCCACCTGGGTGGGCAATGTGCGTTTTGCGGCGGCCGAGGCGAAGAAGCTGGGCCTGCCGCTGCTGATCGAACCCATCAACAGCTTCGACATGCCGGGCTACTTCGTCAACCGCCCGCGCCAGGCCATCGAGATGATGGACGAAGTCGGCGCCGACAACGTTTTTCTGCAGTACGACATCTACCACGCGCAGCGCATGGAAGGCGAGCTGTGCAACACCATCCGCGACCTGCTGCCGCGCATCGCCCACATGCAGCTGGCCGACACGCCCGGCCGCCACGAACCCGGCACCGGCGAGATCCACCACCGCAACCTGTTCGACCACATCGACGCGCTGGGCTACAGCGGCTGGATCGGCTGCGAATACAAGCCGAAGGACGCGACGCCCGGCGGTACCGACCGCGGTCTTGGCTGGATCGCTGCGCATGGACAGCAGCTGTAAACACAACAACCAGGAGACAGGCACACGATCCAGAGCGGATTCCGGGTCGGCTCCATGGTCCTCGGCATCATGGGCACGCCCATGGCGCTGAACCTCAGCCAGGCCGGGCACCCGCTGTTCGTCAGCCGCCGCAGCAAGATCCCGGCGGCACTGGCGGAGCAGGGCGGGCATGACCCCTCTCCCGCGTGTGGGAAGGGGCTGGGGTGAGGGTCAGCGCCTACGTAACAACACGGCAGCCAGGCGCCGGTCATTTCCTTACACTTCCTGCCCATGACCGACGCCACCCCCACCGTCCCCAGCCTGGCCAACCCCCGTGCCCTGCTGCGCCACCTGTACGACGTGGCGGTGCAGCGCGCCCTGCCGCTGCACAACACCGCAGCCCACCTGCCCCAGCCACCCCAGGGCCGCACCCTCGTGCTCGGCGCCGGCAAGGCCGGTGGCGCGATGGCGCAGGCGGTCGAAGCGCTGTGGCCGGCCGACGCCCCGCTGTCGGGCCTGGTCGTCACGCGCTACCACCACATCCCCCCGCGCCCCGAGGGTCTGCCGCAGCGCATTGAGGTCGTCGAAGCCTCGCACCCCGTTCCCGACGCCGCCGGCCTGGAAGCCGCGCAGCGCATCCTGCAGCTGACCGAGGGCCTGACCGCTGACGACCTCGTGCTCTGCCTCATCTCGGGCGGCGGCTCGGCCCTGCTCACACTGCCCTGCGAAGGCCTCACGCTCGAAGACAAGCAGCGCATCAACCGCCAGCTGCTGGAGAGCGGCGCGCACATTGGCGAGATGAACACCGTGCGCAAGCACCTCTCGGCCATCAAGGGCGGGCGCCTCGCGGCGGCCTGCGCGCCGGCGCGCGTGGTCACGCTCACCATCAGCGACGTGCCCGGTGACGACGTGAGCGTGATCGCCAGCGGTCCCACCGTGGCCGACGCGTCCACCTGCGCCGAAGCACTGGACATCCTGCGCCGCTACGCCATCGAGGTGCCTGAAGCCGTCAGGCAGCAGTTGGAGAGCGGCGCACTGGAAACGCCCAAGCCCGGCGACGCCGCGCTCGCCGGTATCGCAACGCACCTGATCGCCACCCCCCAGCAAAGCCTGGACGCTGCCGCCGAGGCCGCCCGCGCGCTGGGCCTGAACGTGGTGGTGCTCAGCGACGAGATCGAAGGCGAGTCGCGCGAGGTCGGCAAGGTGCACGCTGCGCTCGCGCGCTCCACGGCGCTCGGTCGCAGCAGCTTCGCCAAACCCTGCGTCATCCTCAGCGGTGGCGAAACCACCGTCACGGTGCGCCCGCGCGCCGAAGGCCAGAAGAAAGGCCGCGGCGGCCGTGCTGGCGAGTTCTGCCTGGGTCTGGCCCAGGCGCTGGGCGGGCAGGGCGGTGTGTGGGCGCTCGCGGCCGACACCGACGGCATCGACGGCGTGGAAGACAACGCCGGCGCGCTGGTCACGCCCGACACCCTGGCCCGCGCCGCCGCGCTGGGCCTGAAGGTCACCGATCACCTGGCCCGCAACGACGCCTACGGCTATTTCGAACCGCTGGGCGATCTGGTCATCACCGGCCCCACGCACACCAATGTGAACGATTTCCGGGCCGTGCTGGTGGTGTGAACCCGGCCCGGACCGGCGGTTACAAACCCGCCGGCGGGATGGTTTCTAATTACGGCCTGCCGCCCGGCCCATCGGCCGGTCCGGCGCCAGCCCCCCGTTCGGGCCGGCAAATCCCCTGTTTTCCTCCACGCTCAGGCGCCCTGCGAGGCGCTGCGGACCGTTTTGCGCAGTTCTTTCTTCCACACCCAACCCACCGCCCTGGTGCGTCAGCTGGCGGGCTTTCTGCCCGCGGGGGCGGTTGCGCCCGGCGACGCGGCGCGGCAGGACGTGGCCGAGCGCCTGGGGCAGTGGCTCAACGTGGCCGACGCCATCAGCCTGAGTTCGGCGCACGCGGCCATCGCCGCCGCCGGGCGGCAGGCCGCCCGCACCCCCGGCCACCAGGCCACCAGCGCCGCAACGCTGCAGGCCGAGCTGGAGCGCGTGCGCGCCGTGCTCAGCCAGTCCATCACCACGCGCGACACGCGCCACCAGCCCGACCCGGACGACCTCGACACCGAGTTCGCCTTCTGCCTGCAGCGCTACCAGGACCAGCAACGCCGTCTGGAAATGAGCGTGGACGCGCTGCGAGAACACGTGCGCCAGACGCTCGCCAAAGGCCCGCCGCGCCTGGCCCAGCTCGCTGCGCTCGACGCGGTGCTGGGCGAGATGCTGGGCGGGCGCGAGCAGCGCCTGTTGAACAACGTGCCTGCTTTTTTGAAGCTGCGGTTCACCGAACTGCGCCGCCAGCCGCTGACCGCCGAAAACAACTGGCTGGCCACCTTCAACACCGAGCTGGAGCAGACCCTGCTTGCCGAACTCGACCACCGTCTGCAGCCAGTCGCCGGAATGATCGAATCCATTTCCCATGAGCCCTGAAGCCACCCCCATGAACCGTTCCACCAACGCTCCCCTGCTCATCGGTGCCTTCCTGCTCGGCCTCTTCGCCATCGCCTGGGTGGGCTTCGGCTTCATCGGCACCAGCAGCTGGCTCGCCCTGGGCATGACGGTGGCCATCGCCGTCGCCTACCTGGTGGGCGCATTTGAAATCCGCCGCTTCCGCAGCGCCAGCCACGGCCTGGCCCAGGCGCTCGCCCACATCTCGCAGCCGCTGGGCAACCTTGCTGACTGGCTCGCCCGCGTGCCAGCGCCGCTGCAGAACGCTGTTCGCCAGCGCGTCGAGAGCGGGCGCGGCGCACTGCCCGGCCTGTCGCTCACGCCCTACCTCATCGGTCTGCTGGTGATGCTCGGCATGCTCGGCACCTTCCTCGGCATGGTGGTCACCTTCAAGGGCGCCGTGTTCGCGCTCGAAGGCTCGGCCGATCTGGGTGCCATCCGTGGCGCGCTCGCCGCGCCCATCAAGGGCCTGGGCATTTCCTTCGGCACCTCGGTCGCCGGTGTGGCCAGCTCGGCCATGCTGGGCCTCATGTCGGCCATCGCCCGCCGCGAGCGTTTGGACGTGGCCCGCGCGCTGGAGCAGCAGACCGCCGGCGCTCTGCGCCCCTTCACCGCCGCCTTCATCGCGGCAGAAAACCGCGACCACACTTTCACCGCCCTGCAGCGCCAGGCCGATGCGCTGCCCCAGGTCGTCACGCAGCTGCAGGCGCTGATGGAGCAGGTGGAGCGCCGCCACCAGCAGCTGGACGAACAGCTCAGCGCGCGGCAAGACCAGTTCCATCGCGAAGCCGCTGCCGCGTACACCGGCCTCGGCCAGTCGGTGGCGCAGACGCTCAATCACAGCCTGTCGTCGAGCGCCCGCGTGGCCAGCGACAGCATCAAGCCCGTGGTGGAAAACGCCATGGCCGCCATCGCACAAGAGTCGACCCGCCTGCACGAGCGCGTGAGCGCGGCGGTGCAGACGCAGCTGACCGGCTTGTCCACCCAGTTCGCCGCCACCACCGGCACCGTGGCCGAAGGCTGGGCCACCGCGCTGCAGAACCACGCGCGCACCAGCGAGCAACTGGTGAGCGGCCTGGGCAACGCCTTGGACCAGTTCAACACCAGCTTCGAAGCCCGCGCTGCCCAGCTGCTGGCCAACGTGCAGCAGGCCACGGCGCAGCAGCACAGCGAGCAGGCCCAGGCCGAAGCGCTCAAACAGGCTGCGTGGACCACCGCGCTGCAAGGCATGGCCAGCGGCCTGCAAGCTGAATGGCAGCAGGTGGGCGCGGCCAACCTTGCGCAGCAACAGGCTGTGTGCCAGACGCTGGAGCACACCGCCAGCGCCATCCAGCACAGCGCCAGCGAGCAGGCCACGCGCAGCATGGAAAGCGTGGCCCGCCTGCTGGCACAGAGCGAAGCGCTGGTGCTGGCCCGCACCGAGTCGGAAGCGCAATGGACGCAACAACACGGCCAGCGCATGGATCAACTGGCCGCCCTCTGGCGCAGCGAACTCGCCGCCTTGCGCAGCGAAGAAAGCACGCACTTGCAGACCCTGCGCAGCGAAGAAGCCGCGCGCGGCCAGGCCGCCGCCGAACGCGCCACCGCGCTGCACGCCGAGCTGACCCAGCAACTGCAAACCCTGCGCGCAGAAGAAGCCGCGCGCCAGCAAGCCACCGCCGAGCAAGCCGCTGCGCTGCACACCGCCATCGGCACCCAGCTGCAAGCGCTGCGCGCAGAAGAAGCCAGCCACCTGCAGACCCTGCGCAGCGAAGAAGCCGCACGCGGCCAGGCCGCGGTGCAGCGCCTGGGCGAGCTGCAGGCCGCCGTCACCGAACACCTCGCCACGCTCGGCACCTCGCTCGAAGCGCCCATGTCGCGCCTGCTTGAAACGGCGTCCGAGGCGCCCAAGGCCGCGGCCGAAGTCATTGGCCAGTTGCGGCAGGAGATGAGCCGCCTCACCGAGCGCGACAACCTGGCTTTGCAGGAACGCACCGAGCTGGTGACGCACATCAGCAGCCTGCTGCAGAACGTGCAGCAGACCACCGGCGAGCAGCGCGCCGCCATCGAATCGCTGGTCGCTTCGGCCACCACCGTGCTCAACCAGACCGGCGCGCAGTTCGCGCAGACCCTGGGCGCGCAGGCGGGCAGGGCCGACGAGCAGACCGCACAACTCGCCACCAGCACCGCCGAACTCGCCGCGCTGGGCCAGGCCTTCCAGCAAGGCGTGGAGCTGTTCAGCAGCACGAATGAAAAACTCGTCGACGGCCTGCAACGCGTCGAAGGCGCCATCGGCCAGTCCATGGCGCGCAGCGACGAACAGCTCGCCTACTACGTGGCGCAGGCGCGCGAGGTGATCGACCTCAGCATCAGCGCACAGCAAGGCATCGTGGAAGACATGCGCCAGCTGCGCGCCAGCAAGCCTGCCGCCGCCAAAGCCGCCGCGCCCGCTGCACCTTCCGCTCAGGGAACCGTGTGATGAGCAGCAGCATGGACGACACCGCCATCGACGACGGCCTCGGCGAAACCGCGCCCGTCTGGGCCGTGTTTGGCGACCTCATGTCCGGCGTGGTCGGCGCGTTCGTGCTCATCCTCATCGGCGTGCTGCTGGTGCAGATGGACCTGGTGAGCAGCCTGCAGTCCGAGATCGCCAAACGCCAGCAGGAAGAAGCCCGCCGCATGGCGCTGGAAAAAGCGCTCGCCATTCCGCTGCAGAGCGGCCGCGTCACGCTCGACAACGGTCGCATCGGCATCAGCGGCAGCGTGCTGTTCGACTTCAACTCCGACCAGCTGCGCCCCGAAGGCCAGCAGCTGCTCAAGAGCCTGGTGCCGCCGCTGGAGGTGTACCTCGGCGAGCGCGACGAGATGCTCATGGTGAGCGGTTTCACCGACGACAAGCCCATCATCCAGGGCCCCCACCAGCGCTTCGAAGACAACCTGGAACTCTCGGCCCAGCGCGCGCTCACCGTGACGCGAACGCTCGTCAAGGAAGGCATGCCGCGCCAGCGCGTGTTCAGCGCCGCCTTCGGCGCCGAACAGCCCGTGGCCAGCAACGCCGACGAAAAGGGCAGAGCGCTCAACCGCCGCGTGGAAATGGCCCCCGTGCCCCGCGCCGCGCCCACGCCGAGCACGGCGGCGCCAGCGGCCACCGCCAAGCCATGAACACCAAGCGCTCTCCCCTGGCGGCCCTCAACGCCCACATAGCCCAAGCCAGCCAGGCCGCAGCAGGCGGACAAAAATCAAACGGCGACCAGTGGCCCGAACTGCGCAGTGCCCAGCGTTTCCGCGAAACCTGGGAACGCCTCGGCGCCGAAGACGCCGTGGTGAAGGCCACGCACCGCGCGCCTGAAAACGCCGGCCCGCTCAACTCCCACATGCTCGTGCTGCGCACGCTCGGCCTCATGCGCGAGCTCTCGCCGCACTACCTGCGGCGCTTCCTCTCCCACACCGAATCCCTGCTCTGGCTGGAGCAGGCGCAGGGGCAGCTCAAAGCGCCGGCGGGCAAGGGCAAGGCGGTGAAGGCGGCTCGACAGAAGAAGTGAAGTCGTCGGCCATGGCGGCGGGGAAAGCCCATGTGGCTGGTGCAAGAAAAAGTGGGGGCGTATCGTGACAAACCCCCGCGCGCGCTCATCGCCGAGTTCTCCGACCCCGACCGGTGGGCGACCGATGGGCCCCGCCGTGCAACACCACAGGAGAACCCCCATGTCTTACATCGACGGTTTCGTGATCGCGGTCCCGACCGGGAAACAGCAGCAGTTCATTGCCCACGCCAACACGGTTGACAGCGCCTTCATCGATCACGGCGCGACGCGGGTGGTCGAGTGCTGGGGGGCCGATGTGCCCAAGGGCCAGACCACCGACTTCCAGGGCGCGGTGGCGGCGCAGGACGACGAGACGGTGGCGTTCTCGTGGATCGAGTGGCCCGACAAGGCCACGCGCGACGGTGTGATGGGCCGGATGGCCGAACTGGCCAAGACCGACGAGCGCTGCGACCCGGCGAAGAACCCGATGCCGTTCGACGGCAAGCGGATGATCTACGGCGGCTTCGAGCCGATCGTCGAACAAGGCGAGGCGGCCGCCGACAGCTACGTCCAGGGCTTCGTCATCCCGGTGCCGACGGGCCGGCGCGAGGACTACCGGCAGGTGGCCGAAGAGGCGTGGGTGTTGTTCAAGGAATACGGTGCGCTGCGCGTGGTCGAAGCCTGGGGCGACGATGTGCCCGATGGCAAGCTCACCGACTTTCGCCGCGCCGTGAAGGCCGAGCCGGGCGAGAACATCGTGTTCTCTTTCATGGAATGGCCGTCGCGCGAAGTCTGCGACGCCGCGCACGACAAGATGGTGAAGGACGAGCGCATGAAGCCGCCCGAGGGCATGGACTGGCCGTTCGACGCCCAGCGGATGATCTATGCCGGGTTCACCCCGGTCGTGACGCTGGAGAAGTGACATGAGCAACCCCAAGGGCGACTTCATACGGTATCGCCCCGTCCCCGCCTTTTCATCATGGGTTCGACAGTACTTTCTTCATGCGCTTGAGATCTCGCCCGTATTTGCCCGCCAGTGAGATCTTTTGCTTGTCTGTCAGGATCTTTCCAGCCTGCTGAAAAAAGCCGCGTTCCTCCTCCTTCAGGTGGTGGCGAACTGTCTGGCTGAGCTCGACCGCCTTTTTTTGCCATGCGGCCGTGGATTTGTCGTTGACCGACATGTCTTCCAGAATCTCCTCGATCTCGTGATGCTCCGACAAGGCATGCCGCGAAGGCGTCAAACCGTTGTCGTCCATCAGGATGGGACAGTAAAGGTAGCGCTCCTCAGCGGCTGCGTGGGCCTCCAGTTCAATCTTGAGCTCCATGAATGTCGCCTCCTTTGCTGCCGTGCCCGACCTGGAACGGACCAGTCGGGTGCAAAGCTGGCGCTGGATGTCGTGGCTTTCGCGAAGGGCTTCAAAAATCGTGGTCGGCATAAGGGTCTCCTGGTTCAAGGGTTGCACCGTCCTGCTTTCTGATGGACCTTGCCACGCGGCCATTGTTGAGCGCTGCGTGCCGTCCAAGATCTGTCATCCACCAGGACGCTTTGGTGAACGGCTAGGGGTCGGCTCCACCAGTATGCGCGCGTGGGGTGCTGCACAGGCTGGAGGGCGAGGGGCGGAGCACAGGGTATGTGTTGGTCAGATCGGAAGTGCCGCTGCCGTGAATGTTCAAGATCGGCCATCTGCCGTCGTTCACGGCCGGCCGCTGAACGGCAGGCCAACAACATCGCAGCAATCCTGCCCGCGCCGACAATGCGTTTTGCGCATGCACCGCGCGGCATCAAAAAGGGCCAACCCCATGACCTTCCGTCCCGCCAATTTCGATCCGTCCATCGATCCCACGGCCGATCAGGTGCGCGCATTGCGTGATGCCGGCCCCGACGGCCCGGTGGTGATGCTCAATCTTTTGAAGTTCCGCGAGCAAGCGAACTACCCCGCAGGGTCTCCCCACGCGCCCTGTTCGGGTGCCGAGGCCTATCGCAGGTACCAGACGGCATTCGTGGAAAGCGTGGGCGACGTGAGCCGTGCCGAGGTGGTGTGGGAAGGGAAGATCGACAGACCCTTCATCGGCGATGCCAGCCAGGACTGGGACAAGTGCCTGCTTGTCCGCTACCCCAGTCGCCAGCACTTCCTCGCGATGATGGCCAACGCCGCGTACCGCGAGGCGCTGGTCCATCGCTACGCGGGCCTCGAGCGCACCATCCTCTTGCAGATGCAGGGCTGACGACTCGGCCTGCGAGCAAGGAGGCGTGGTACGGCCTGAGCCTCGCGGCTGTACAGGTTTTCCCTGTGGACGCGATCTGCCGCCTGAGTGCGTGATGATCGGTCTACCAAGTGCGCGGCGATCGGAGGGCAGTGCCTTGGTGCTGCGGCCTGCAAGCCGGCCGGCAAACGTTGCCGTCGTGGCAACTGGAGCATACAAGGCTGAGCACAGTCGGCCATGAGCAGCCAGTCACCAGTGACCTCCTTGAGCGTGGTACACATGGGCCTGAACGCTGTACATAAAACGACCATTGGGCGAGAAAAACGGCGTCGAGCGCTTGACCAGCAAGCTGCCGCCAACGCGTCGAACGGCCAACAGGGCAGAATGAAACTACATTAAAACGAGAAGATCCGATGACGACATTATCTGACGTCGAAATAGAGACCCGCATGGCAAAGGGCGAGCTCGTGCGAAACGGGTCCACTCGACAACTGGGGCCCGCTTGCTACGAGCTTCGCATGGGCACCGTGTACTACGACTTGACGGAGGGGGACAGGCGAATAGACGTTCCGGCGAACGGCACCGTCCTTATCAAGCCTGGTCACCGTGTCGTCCTCATTAGTTTGGAGGAGTTGGTTATTCCAAATGATGTGATCGCGCGCGTAACCAGCAAGGGGTCACTTTTCAGCATCGGACTAAGTCCGGTCAGCACGTACGCTGACCCTGGTTTTTCAGGAAATATTGGCATAGTCACGCAAAACTTGAGCGAGAAATTCATCGAATTGCCGGTAGGGGAGCCCATCTCGAAAGTCGACTTCTCGATGCTTTCCAGCAGTGCTAGAAAGCCTTACTGCGGGCAGCATGGTTTTCAGACACAAATCTGGCCAATTCGGCACCAGCTTCAAAAGACCTATGAGGAACTCAAGAACGATCCGCGGGTGGACAGCGAGGAAGTAGAGGCATACAAGATACTTCCAAGGGCTACCGTCAGCGTACTGCGAAAGATACAGCGAAGACAGCGCCGTATCGACTGGGCGATTCTTGGCGCCGTATTCCTAAATGCCCTGGTCCTTGCTGCAGTGACTAATAATTGGTTAGAAATAGCGGTCGCGATATGGACCAACCTGATTTCAACCGCACTCGTCGCAGGCTTTGTTTGGTTTCGTGACAAGGAGTAAGGCGATGGACTTGAAAAAAATAGCAGAGATGCAAATAAAAATGGATGAGTTGCACGGATTTCCTGTGCAGTTCCCGACAACGCAAGAGAAATACCAGCAACTCACTAAGGACCTCGTCGGACTGTTCGGAGAGATCGGCGAGTTCTCGAACATTGTCAAGAAGGTTAATATCAAACTCGATCGACCTGACGAATATCCACTCGAATTGCCGGAGGCCGAGAATCTCTTAAAGGAAGAATTGGTCGATAGCTTTATATACATCATTCGCATTGGTGCCATCTTGGGCATTGACCTCCAGGCCGAAACCTTGGACAAGATGCGCCGAAACGAGTCACGCTATGCGAAGTTGCGTCGAAAGTAGGAAGTACTTCTTCCTTGCGGTGAACACCGGATTCGCTATTGGAGGGGAGCCAGACTCAAGATGTCGTGATTTTTATCGTAGCCGCAGCGGCAACGGCCTTCACTGTGCAATTGTGGGAAACGTAGTTACACCACAAGGAATCGGAAGCAACGACGTTTGCGCTGAAATCTCCGACTCTGTGTCATGGCGAGAGCTCGCTCAAACCATTTCAGAACAAGGTGCGTTAGCAGGCGTTCAGCTCAGCTCAGCGTGGCAGGGCTACATCGGAATGAAGCAATTTGTCCCCCGCGCGGGAGAGGACCCACTGAACGAGTACAGGATGCTCGGAGCTTCCATTTCGGAAGCGCGTGCGAGAGCAGCATTCGATGAGCTGTTTCGCGGTACAGAACTCGCAATCAAAGCTGGCTTCCGACACGTTCAACTCCACGCTGCTCACGGTTACTTGTTCAACGTTCTGGTGGATCGTCGCCTGTCTTCGCACGCCGACTTCGCGTTTAGGTCAATCCGCCGTTGGGCGGAAGAGTTGGCATCAAGCCATATTGAGACATCGGTTCGCTTTTCAATGTGGGCCGGTCATCCAGTACTAGATCAAGATCGTGCCGCACAGTTCGCGGATGAGATCGCTGCCCTGCCAGTCAACTAGGTAATCCCCCCAATTTCCACAGTCCGCAGAAGTAGAA
The DNA here is from genome assembly GCF_057654755.1 of Hydrogenophaga sp. L76. Taxonomy (NCBI): domain Bacteria; kingdom Pseudomonadati; phylum Pseudomonadota; class Betaproteobacteria; order Burkholderiales; family Comamonadaceae; genus Hydrogenophaga; species Hydrogenophaga sp. L76. Next base: position 2,096,593 of record NZ_CM172807.1, on the reverse strand, counting down.
CGGTTATGCAGCCATGGCCAGATGCTGCTTTGGGGTGAATCCGCCCAGGGCCATGTTCGGGCGGTCGTGATTGTAGGACCACATCCATTGCGTGGCGAAGTCCTGAACCTCTTCAAGGCTTGACCAGTGATACTGGGATAACCATTCGTATCGCACCGTCCGGTTGAACCGCTCAACGTAGGCGTTTTGCTGCGGCTTACCAGGCTGGATGTATTCGATCTGGATGCCCCATTCACTGGCCCAGTTCTGAATGGTGCCGCTGATGTTCTCCGGCCCGTTGTCGCAACGAATCACCAGCGGCTTGCCTCGCCAGGCAATGATCTGCTTCAGCGCCCGGATCACCCGCTCACTGGGCAGCGAGAAGTCCACCTCAATGCCAAGCGCCTCACGGTTGAAGTCGTCGATCACGTTGAACAAGCGCAGATTCCTGCCGTCCTCCAGCCTGTCGTGCATGAAGTCCATGGACCAGACCTGATTGATAGCCTGCGGCACGGCCAATGGTTGCGGCTTCTCCCGCATCAGCCGCTTGCGTGGCTTGATGCGCAGGTTGAGCTCCAGCTCGCGGTAAATGCGGTAGACCCGTTTGTGGTTCCAGCCAAAATTCTTCACGTTGCGCAGGTACAGGTAGCACAGGCCGAATCCCCAGTTGCGGTGGTTGTCCGTCAGGCGCATCAGCCAGTTGGCAATCTCCTCGTTCTCGGCGTTTTGTTTGCACTCGTAGCGGTAGCAGGATTCACTGATCGAGAACACCGCACAGGCGACTCGTATGGCGACGGCACGCTGCTGCACGACTTCCTTGGCCATCTCGCGCCGACGAGATGGCCGTGTTACTTTTTTGCGAGGTACTCGTTGGCGATTTCAGCCTTGAGCTTCTCCTCCAGATACATCTTCCTGAGGCGCCGGTTCTCGTCTTCAAGCTCCTTCATGCGGGCCATCATGGAGGTGTCCATACCGCCGAACTTGGCACGCCACTTGTAAAAAGTAGCGGTACTGATCCCCACCTCCCGGCAGATCTCTGGCACCGCCAGACCGGCCTCAACTCGCTTCAAGGCAGCCATGATCTGGCTGTCGGTAAATCTCGACTTCTTCACGTAGAACTTCCTTCTTGGAAAATTCTACTTCTGGGAACTTTGGTTTTTCGGGGGGATTACCTGACGACGTGAATGTTGCTTATGGGTCGGTACCGCCAGTCCAGGTGAAGGGGAAGCGGTCGGTGGTGCGGCGCCAACCTGGTCGCGAAAGCCCTATGACCGCAGTTCCTCATGCTGCCGCCATTCGGGCCAGCGCCGGTCGCCATACCGAACAGCCGCTTCGTGGCAGTCAGCGTGAGTACGCTTGGCAGAACCCACCGGCCGCTGTCGCTGCAAAGCCACATTTGGAACTCGTGGATCGCTTCAGGCTGTTTGCAGCCGGCCAGATTTTTAGGGGCCGGTCACTGCCACCGCCGGAACCTGCCATTCCGTGTTTGCCAGGCGACCGACCGTTGCACCTCCAACAGCGGCCACTCAACAGCACCAGTAAAAAAATGACTCCCGGGTGGCCTTTTCTCGGTCGGGTGAGGATTAGAACTTGAAGCCGACATCGTCGATAAGTCCCTGCAAATTACTCCTCGATAGGCCAGCAAATGTCGTAGTCGCCAGATTGGCGTTCAGCCTTGGCCTTCACCTTCTCGGCTTGCGACATCAGGGCGCACTTGTATCGTGGGTCCATCCCGGTCACCTTGTGGACCCCGTTCTCTGCTCTGGTCACAAACCATGCTGTCATGGGCGCTCCAAGCAGATTCTTCGCCAAGACTCCTACTGCTACTTGATCATCAACCGTTTTAGTCTCTACAACCTGAACGGGTGTCTTGATGCAGTTGTCCATTGCCATGCAGTTCCCAAGCCATTGAAGGCCAGAAACGATGTTATTGCCGAATCTATGCTCAGAGCCTAGTGTGCTGCGGATCGCCTCAAGATTATTTGCTTTGTAGGCCGTGATCAGCGCGTTAATGGCTTCTTCAGGTGTTTTTGCTTCTGCGAAAGGCGCGGCTTGTTGCTGGGTTGCCTTTTCCGAGCAGGCGGCGGTGAGAAGAACAAGTGCACCAGAAATTAGCGCTTTCGCGATACGAGAGGTCATTTTTCCTACCTATGATTATTCGTAAGCTCCCGTCAAAGGCCAAGGACAGGTTCCAGCAGCCCTACGGGAAACCCGGTGTCTGACAAGAGCGGTAAGTGCTCAATCCGTGAGGGTGTCGCTAGAGGGCTGAACTATGCCACAACCATCTTGCCCGCTGCGAGCGAGGCCCTCAAGTCAATGGCAGCTTCCTTTGATCCAACTTTGTATGTGTACGACAGAGACTTTCCTCTCGCAATGTCGATGAGGTCAATTAGAGATTCCGTTGCCCTCAGAGCTTCAGCCGGAATTTCTTGAGGCTCATAGCTGCTAAGTATGCCTTCCTTCATGTGAGCGATCTGCTGGTGTCGAATCTTCACGACTGGCTCAGAAAGTAGAAGAAATCTATCGACAGCAACTTTTACTTTGACGCGCGATACCGGGAACGAGCCTCTCTTTAAGAGCATATACACAGATCTTACGTCCCTCCGTTTATCAGCGAGACGAGCTATGCGGATCACTAACATTTCCAGTAATGCATTGAGGGCTACAAGCTGATTCGCCAGTTCAAATCTTGTCACGCTATTCGGAAGGCGTTCCACCAATCGCTGATATGTGTAAATGGACGTCAGAATGTGCCAAGCCTCAACCTCAATTTCATCAAGTATCGTCATGAATCCATCATCGTAGCATAATGAATGCATTCTGTAGCATCTACAGGGTAAACTGGAGAGTGCAAAGTATTCTAGCCATCCTTGTATTAAAGTTGAGCTTCAAAAGCTATCGTTTCAAATTGGAAATTGCGACGATTTCTGCTTTATTTTTCAGTTTCACTTCTTGCTTCCTCCATGGAGTCGTACTCTTTGTAATATCCGGATGGATGAGAAACAACTACCTTGCCATTGCCTCGAAGTGAGAAATCAAGGACCATGCCACGACCGATTTTACCTTTCTCAACTTCATGCTCGAATTGCATTTTTGGCTTATTTGAAAGTGTCTCGACATCGTGCGCAGCAGCTAGCGCATCATCTATTGTATTAAATCCTTGGTCGGAGAATATGTATTTATTTAGTATTTCGTTTTTGGAAATATTGTATTTTTTTACAAGATAGTCTTGATAGCCGATCAATTGAAGATTGACTGGGCCTGCGTATGATATTTTTTGGCTGATCCCATCGTTCTCCTTTTGAGGCGTATTAGGCAGCTCGCTTCTGCATGCAGGGCAAATTTTTGCAGCTTCAGGAATGATCGAAGAGCACTGAGGGCACTTCTTCATGCCTGGTGTATTCTCGTCTGGCTTTATTAACAAAGAGTGAATCAAAGCTATTAGAAAAAATGCTAAACCATAAAAATACCAAGGTGCAAAACTTCTTCCTTTGTTGCTCGCAATCATTGCGGGGATAATGGCCAGCAGCAAGACTAAAAGTATGAATAGTTCCATGATAAAATGAGGATTTTGTGTACTTCGGGGAATAAGAATGTATTGAATTCTATTAATTCTCATTGGAAACTTTGCGCATTCTAGACCAAGCGCAAGAAGTTTGATGATAATATAGCAGTAGGCTTGAAAATCGAATTCGCGCGAGAGCGAAACCACTCGGCGGGAGCCTTCTAGCCGAGGGACTTCCTGATCTTTGCAACAGGGAGGCGGTTGTGAGACCCCGTTTTCAGATGACTGCAACGGGTCGCAACCGGGCACTCACTCTTCGTGATCTAGGAACGTGGCGCAGGAAACGGCAGCGGCTGCCCGCTGTTCAGCTTGGGCATCGCCGCTTCGAACAGGGGGTGACTTGACCATCGGTCAAGCCACCTCGTCAACGCCAATAGCGGCAGCTCCCCAAACCACGCCGGCTCCACCGCAGCGAACTGCCGCACAAACGGAAAGATGGCGATGTCGGCCGCGCAGGGGGCCTGGCCACCCAACTGGCCGGTGCTTTGCAGCTGCGCGTCCAGTGGCCTCAGCAACACGTCCACCGCCTGTTCGCGGTGATGGACCTTTGAATCAACGCCGTCGAAGCGCTCGGGGTATTTGTACCGGTCCAGCTGGTGTTTGAATCCGCCGTCGCAGACCGCCAGCAGCTCCAGGTTCGCCGCACTTTGCGCGCGCGCCCACCAGCCATCGGCATCGCCGGTTTCCAGGAAGGCCCAGCGCATGATGTCCAGGCTCTGCTCCAGCACCTGGCCATCGGGCAGGCGCAGCACAGGCACCGTGCCTTTGGGGGAGAGGGCCAGCATCTCAGCGGGCTTGTCGCGCAACACGATCTCGAACGCATCAAACGCCACGCCCGCCTGCAACAGGGCCAAACGCGCACGCATGGCGTAGGGGCATCGGCGGTAGGTGTAGAGCAGCGGGGCGGGTGCGGCTTCGAGCGCTTGCAAGTGGTTTCCCCTCATACCATCCAGCGGCTCATTGTCCACGCTGGCGCCCTTGCCGCTCAACGAAACAGCTGCGCTTCACCAAAGTCCCCCACCGGCTGCAGGTGGGTCACCAGCTGCCCGTCCTGCACGGTGTGGACGTAGTAGCCGGGCGGCTCGAAGATGAACGAGGGCGGGCTGTCGGGCGCCAGGCCGAGGGTGATCTGGTGCGCGGTGGACGGCGCGGTCATGGCCACGGTGCCGCCGAAGCGGCGGGTGATGGGGCGGTGCAGGTGGCCGCAGAGGATGCGTTCGACCTGCGGGTGCAGGGCCATCAGCGCCTCCAGTTCGTCAGCCCCTTCGCGCAGGCCCATGCCATCCATGTGGCGGATGCCGGTGGTGAACGGGGGGTGGTGCATGGCCACGACGGTGGGGGTGTCGGGTGCGGCCTCCAGTTGCACTCGCAACCAGCCGAGGCGGGCGGCGCACAGGCTGCCATGGGGCTTGCCGGGCACCACGGTGTCGAGCGCGAGCAGGCGGCGGCTGCCCAGGCTCGCGGCATACAGCGCGAAGCCGGACAACGCGGGTTCGTGCGCTGTGCTGCTCAGGTAGCCGTGGTCCGCAAACGCCTGGCGCAGGTGGGGCACCGCGTCGTGGTTGCCCGGCATCAGCAGCACCGGGCAGGGCAGAGGCGCCAGCAGTTCCCGCAGGTGGGCGTATTCGTCCAGACCGCCGCGCTCCACCAGGTCGCCCGTGATGAGCACGTGGCTGGGCGGGGTCGGCAGGGCACGGACATGCGCCACGGCGCGCGCCAGGAACGCGGCCGTGTCCACCTGGCCCATGAGCAGCCGACCTTTGGCCACGATGTGCGGGTCGGAGAGTTGAACGAAGCATTCGGGCGTGGTGGCGGTGGTCATGAAGGGCACTCCCCTGTGTGGTTCTGGCGTGTTCATCTGAACACAGCGGTTTGACACGTGTGTGTCACGAGCGGCTTACAGAATTTCAAGTATGGAATCTTTAGACGTTCACATGAACACCAAAGAGGGGGATGTCTTTTCACGTGACCAGTCCATCGTGGATCTGGTGAGCGCGAAAGGGCTGGTCGACATTCACGATCTGGCGGAGCAGTTCGGCGTGACGCCGCAGACCATCCGCCGCAGCGTGAACCGCTTGTGCGAACAGGGGCTGCTGCGCCGCGTGCACGGCGGTGTCACGCTGCCCGCGTCGGTTTCCAATTTGCCATGGGACACGCGCCAGGTCCAGCAGCTGGACGCCAAGCGCGCCATCGCCATGAAGGTGGCCGTGCTGATCCCGGACGGCAGTTCGGTGTCCATTGGCCTGGGCACCACGCCCCATCAGGTGGCGCTGGCCTTGCGCGGCCACCAGGACTTGCGCGTGATGACCAACAGCCTGCGCGTGGTGCTGGCCCTGGCCGCTGCGCCGGGCGTTGAAATCCGCGCGGCCGGGGGTGCGCTGCGACTGCCCGACATGGACGTGGTGGGCGAGGCGGCGGCGCAGTTCTTCGGCAACTTCAAGACCGACTTCGCGGTGTTCGGCGTCGGGGGCATCGATGAAGACGGCGCCTTGCTGGACTTCGACCCCGCGGAGGTGACTGCCCGCGAGGCCATGCGCCTGAACTGCCGCAGCGCCGTGCTGGTGGCCGACCTCACCAAATTCGGCCGCGCGGCCGTGGCCCGGGGTGGCTCGCTGGGCGCGATGGACCACCTGGTCACCAACGGGCGCCCGGCCGAGCCGTTCAGCCAGCTGGTGGAGCAGGCGCCGCGCCATCTGCACCTGGCGGAGGGGTTGCTGTGAGCCGGGTGGTGCTGCACAACGTGAGCCGCCGGTTTGGCGCGCACACCGCTGTGGATGGCGTGAACCTGGTGGCCGAACCGGGGGAGTTCGTGGCGCTGCTGGGGCCATCGGGCTGCGGCAAGAGCACCACGCTGCGCCTGCTCGCCGGTCTGGAGCCTTGTGATGGCGGCAGCATCCACATCGGTGGTGTGGACCTCACGCAGGCGCCACCGGCCCAGCGTGGCGTGGCCATGGTGTTCCAGAACTACGCGCTGTTTCCGCACCTCTCGGTGGCTGAGAACATCGTGTTTGGCCTGAGCGTGCGCCGCGTGCCTGCGCCTGAGCGCCAGCGTCGGCTGGCGCGCGCGGCCGAGCTGCTGGGCCTGGGGCCCTACCTGGACCGCAAGCCCTCGCAGCTCTCGGGCGGGCAGCGCCAGCGCGTGGCACTGGGTCGCGCCATCGTGGCCGAAGCGCCGGTGTGCCTGATGGACGAACCGCTCTCCAACCTGGACGCCCAGCTGCGCCAGCAGATGCGCGCCGAGATCCGCGAGCTGCAGCAGCGCCTGGGCATCACCATGCTCTACGTCACCCACGACCAGACCGAAGCCATGACCATGGCCGACAAGGTGGTGCTGATGCGGGCGGGCAAGGTGGAGCAGCAGGGCAGCCCGCAAGAACTGTACGGCCAGCCGCAGACCAGCTTCGTGGCCGGCTTCATCGGCTCGCCGGCCATGAACCTGTTGCCCGCTGCGTTGCTGCAGCCAGGCCACCCGGACATGCTGCTGGGCGTGCGCCCGGAAGACATGGCCATCGCCACCGATGCGCCGCTGTTGCAGGCACGTGTGGTGGCGGTGGAGTACCTGGGCGCCGAGAGCCTGGTGATCTGCGAGGTGGGCCGGGAGGTCAGTCTGGCTGCGGGTCAGCCGGTTGACCCGTCTGGCGCCAGCGGCCCGCACCGGCTGGTGCTGCGCACCGGCGCCCTGCCCAAGCTGCCGCGGCGCGGCGAGGTGATGGGCCTGACCTGGCCTGCCGACGCGGTCCATTGGTTCAGCCCGAGCGATGGCCAGCGCATCACCGGCCCGTCACCCGTGGCACACGGGCCGTAGCTCTTGCTTCATCCCTTCGATTTTTCCCTTGTGGCCACCCGGCCGTTTTCCCCCAACCGCACTCAGGAGAGTCACCGTGAAACCCTGGAAACATGCCCTTTGCCGCCTCAGCGGCGCCTTGATCGCTGCGGCCGCCATTTCATTGCCGGCGGCTGCTCAAGAGCTGAGCTTCTACTACCCCGTCGCCGTGGGTGGCCCGGTCACCAGGATCATCGACGAGATGGCCGCCGACTTCGAGAAAGAAAACCCCGGCATCAAGATCAAGCCGGTGTACGCCGGCAGCTACCAGGACACCGTGACCAAGGTGCTCACGGCCGCCAAGGGCGGCGATGCACCGCACATCGCGGTGATGCTGTCCACCGACATGTACACCCTGATCGACGAAGGCGTGGTGGTGGCCATCGACGACCTGCTGAAGGCGCCCGAAGACAAGGCCTGGCTGAACAGCTTCTACCCCGGCTTCATGCAGAACAGCCAGACCGGCGGCAAGACCTGGGGCATCCCGTTCCAGCGCTCGACCATCGTCATGTACTGGAACAAGGACCTCTTCAAGCAGGCCGGTCTGGACCCGCAGCGCCCGCCCCAGAACTGGAACGAACTGGTGGAGTTCGGCCAGAAGCTCACCCAGCGCGATGCGGCCGGCAACGTGAGCACCTATGGCGTGCAGGTGCCGTCTTCGGGCTTTCCGTACTGGCTGTTCCAGGCCTTCACCACGCAGAACGGCGTCGAGCTGATGAACCCGGCCGGCACACAAACCTACTTCGACAAACCCGAAGTTGTGCAGGCGCTGCAGTACTGGGTGGACCTTTCTCGCAAGCACCAGATCCACCCGGCTGGCGTGGTGGAGTGGGGCACCACGCCGAAGGACTTCTTCGAGCGCAAGGCCGCCATGATCTGGACCACCACCGGCAACCTCACCAACATCCGGACCAACGCCAAGTTCGACTTCGGCGTGGCCATGCTGCCCGCAGGCAAGCAGCGCGGCACGCCCACCGGCGGCGGCAACTTCTACGTGCTGAACAAGACCACGCCGGCCGAACGCGATGCCGCCGTGAAGTTCATGAAGTGGGCCACCACGCCGGAGCGCGCAACGAAGTGGGCGATTGCCACGGGTTATGTGTCGGTCACGCCCGCGTCGTGGGAAACCGACGCCATGAAGAAGTACCTGTCCGAGTTCCCGGCCCCCACCGTGGCGCGCGACCAGCTGAAGTTCGCCAGGGCCGAGCTGTCCACGCACGAAAACCAGCGCGTGACCAAGGCGCTGAACGATGGCCTGCAGGCCGCGCTCACCGGCAGCAAGACGCCCGAGGCCGCGATGCGCGACGCGCAGCGCGAAGCCGATCGCATCCTGCGCAGCTACCGCTGATTCGCTGCAGGCGCTTCCAGGTCGAGTGCACATGAACACCCGTCGGCAATCCGTCACCGGCTGGCTGCTGTTGCTGCCGGCGGCGGTGCTGCTGGCGGCCTTCACGCACTACCCGGCGCTGGCCACCTTCTGGCACAGCTTCTTCACCACCCCGCGGGCCAACCGGACCGCCCGTTTCGTGGGGCTGGAGAACTACGAACTGCTGCTGGAAGACCCGGTGTTCTGGACCGCGCTCACCAACAACGCCTGGTACGCGCTGGGCACCATCCTGCCGTCCATGGCGCTGGCCATCGTGATGGCGCTGTGGGTGAACCGGCAGATGGTGGGCCGGGGCTGGGTGCGGCTGGCCTACTTCACGCCGACGGTGTTGCCCATGATCGCCGTGGCCAACATCTGGCTGTTTTTCTACACGCCCGACTACGGTCTGCTGGACCAGGTCCGCAGCCTGTGGGGCGGTGCGCCGCACAACTGGCTGGGCTCCAATGAAACCGCCCTGGGCGCGGTGGTCGCGGTGGCGGTGTGGAAGGAAGCCGGCTTCTTCATGATCTTCTACCTGGCGGCCCTGCAGCAGCAGTCGCCGGAACTGCGCGAGGCGGCGGCGCTGGAGGGCTGCAACCGCTGGCAGTTCTTCTGGCGCGTCACCTTCCCGCTGCTGATGCCCACGACCCTGTTCGTGCTGGTGAACGCGGTCATCAACGCCTTCCGGCTGATCGACCACATCTTCATCCTCACGCGCGGCGGGCCGGACAACGCCAGCTCGCTGCTGCTGTTCTACATCTACGAGGTGGGTTTCAAGTTCTGGGACGTGTCCTACGCGGCCGCGCTGACCGTGGTGTTGCTGCTGGTGCTGGCGGTGGTTGCGCTGTTCCAGTTCGGGGTGCTGGAACGCAGGACCCACTACCAGTGAACACCCACAGGCCACCGGCATGCTGAACCCCACCCGCTTCGACAACGCCCTGAACACGCTGGGCGCCTGGCTGCTCGCGCTGCTGTGGCTGCTGCCGCTGCTGTACGCCGTGTGGTCGGCCATTCACCCCAGCGAGTTTTCGGCCCGCTTCGACCTGCTGGCGCCGCTGACCACAGACAACTTCACCAGAGCCTGGAACGCCGCGCCGTTTCCGCGTTACTTCCTCAACACCTCGGCGCTGGTGCTGGCCATCCTGATCGGGCAGATCGTGCTGTGCACCCTGGCCGCCTACGCCTTTGCCCGGTTTGAGTTTCCCGGCAAGGACATCGCCTTTGCGCTGGTGCTGGTGCAGCTGATGGTGATGCCCGACGTGGTGCTGGTCGAGAACTACCGCAGCATGCACCGGCTCGGTCTGGTGGACACGCTCAGCGCCATGGCCTTGCCCTACATGGCATCGGCCTTCGGCATCTTCCTGCTGCGCCAGACCTTCAAGACCGTGCCCCGGGAGCTGGAAGAGGCCGCGCGCATCGAAGGCTGCGGCACCTTCGGTGTGCTCTGGCGGGTGTATGTGCCGCTGGCCCGGCCGGTGTACCTGGCCTATGCGCTGGTGTCCATCAGCCACCACTGGAACAACTTCCTGTGGCCGCTGGTCATGTCCAACTCGGTGGAGACCCGGCCACTCACCGTGGGCCTGTCGGTGTTCGCCAGCACCGACCAGGGCATCGACTGGGGCATCATCAACGCCGCCACCCTGATCTCCAGCGCGCCGCTGCTGCTGGCGTTCCTGCTGTTCCAGCGGCAGTTCGTGCAGAGCTTTCTGCGGGCGGGGATCCGGTAGTCGCCTGGCCGGCGTTTACCATCCCCCCATGACCCAAGACACCCAAGACCCGATCCACGAAGACCGCGTGTGGAGCGACGAGCACTGGACCGCGCGCGTGATCAAGAACGAAGACGACGATGGCTGGGCGGTGGCCATGTTCCTGGACGGCCAGGTTGAGCCCGCGCTGGTGGGCCCCTGGACCATGGGGCGCAACAAGAAGGACCCCAAGCCGCTGGACACCAGTGCGTTCAACACGCTGGTGAAGACGGCCAAGGAAGTGATCCGCCGCTCCGAGCAGCAGCGCTTTGCCGAGCTGAACAAGAACGTGAGCATCACGGTGGGCGGCCAGCGCATCCGCGTGGAGCTGGCCATCGTGCCCGACGAAGAGGGCGCCACCGCCACGCTGCGCGCGGTGAACGAGTTCGACGAGGAGCTGGCCCGCGTGCCGGTGTCGCCCGGCTTCAAGCTGAACGTGAACAGCGCCGAGGCCTGGGTGGTCTCGGGCTATGAAAGGCCACTGAAATGATCGACGGACTCATAGCCGGCCGCCTGATGGGCGACGCCTCCCGCCGCGTGGACAAGGCGGGCCGCACCTACATCGTGGCGCGCGTGCTGGCGCGCAACAAGATGGACGAAGAGTTCATCGTCAACGTGATCGCGTTCGACGAGGCGCCCTGCGCGGCGCTGCTGGCGCTGGCCGATGGCGAGGCGCTCACGCTCTCGGGCGCGCTGACGCCCAAGGTGTGGACCGACAAACAGGGCATCGCCCGCCCGAGCCTGGACCTCATCGCCACGCAGGTGATGACGGCCTACCACGTGAGCCGCAAGCAGGCGGCGCTGGGCGGGGCGGACGGCGAGCCACTGTGAGCCCCGGTCAGACCCGGATCACCTCACCCTTGAGGGACCAGAGGATGGCCAGCACTTCGCTGCGAGTGGGCGAGTCGACGCCGCAGGTTTCGAGCGCGGCCATCGCATCGTCGATCACGGCGACGAATTCCTGCTCGCTGATGTTCATGCCCTTGTGCGTGGCCAGCATGTCTTTGCCGCTGTAGGTTTCGGGTCCGCCGGTGCCGGCGCAGAAGAACTCGATGGCCCGCAGCTCCACACGGTCGATATCGTCGCTGGCGGCGTAGCGCGTGCTGATGAGCGGGTTGGCCAGGTGGTTCTTGATGAGCTGGCGGGTGATGTTCGTGATGCCGGGGCGCTTGCCCAGGCGTTCGTACAGGGTAGCGGCTGGTGTGTTCATGATGTTTCTCCTCGGGTGGGTGCGGGTTGGCTCGACGGTTGTGGTGGCATGGCGCGCAGCCGGCTGATCCATGACGCGTATTCGATGGCGCCCGGGCTTTGTTCGTCCGGCGCCGAGCGCTGTGGTGCGCCCGGATGCGTGCCCGGGTCGGCGGCTGTGCGCGGGGTACGGGGTGGGTGGGTTGTCTGCTGCTGCATGGTGCGGTCCTCCTGGGAGCACAGACCGGAATTGATCTGCGCACCCGCAGCCTGACGGCGCGGCGTTCCTGCAGCGTTCCTGGCGCAGCCGGTGCTTGCCGACAGCGCCCCGTCGCCGCACACTGGCGCCCATGAACAGCGGTCTGCCCCCTGCGTCAACCCGTTCGTCGGCCCGCCTCGGGGTGCGGCTGCTGGGCGGATTCGCCGTGTCGATCGATGGGGTCGAGGTCCCCGCGGGGCAATGGCCGGCCTTGCGCGCGGCCCATCTGGTGCAGCTGCTGAGTCTGCAGCCCCGCCACGGCATGAACCGCGAGCAGGCGATCGATGCGCTGTGGCCCACGCTGGAGCCCGAGGCCGGCGCCGCCAACCTGCGCAAGGCGGTTCACTACGCCCGACAGGCGCTCGGTCGGCCGGACGCGATGACGCTGCAAGGCGGCATGTTGACGCTGTGGCCAGACGGGCCGGTCGAAGTGGATGCCGAGACCTTCGAGCGCCAGGCAGAAGGCGCCTTGCGCCTGCGCGATGCAGGGTCTTGTGCCGACGCCGCTGCGCTATACGGGGGCGAGCTACTGCCCGCCGCGCGTTACGAGCCCTGGACCGACGTTGCCCGCGAGCACCTGCGGTTGCGCTGGCTGGACCTGCTTCGCGCCAGCGCGCAATGGGAGCGGCTGGCCGCGCTGGAGCCGACCGACGAGCCCGCGCACCGGGCGCTCATGGCGCGCGAACTCGATGCCGGCAACCGGGCGGCCGCCGTGCACTGGTATGCGCGCCTGAGAGACGCTTTGCAGCACACGCTGGGCGTCTTGCCCGATGCGCAGACGGAGGCGCTGTACCGGCGCTGCGTCGAGGGGTTGCAGGTGGCGGGCCCGACATTTGTGGGCCGTTCGGCCTTGTTGGCGCAGGCCGCGGCCTGGCTGTCGGCACCGGCTACCCAGCGGGCGGGCGGCATCGTGCTGCGGGCACCCGCCGGCATGGGCAAGAGCGCCCTGTGCTGCGAGATCGCGGCCCTGGCGGGCCAGCGGGGCTGGCAGGTGTTGCGGGTGGACGTGGCTCAGACGGGCCGGGCCTATGCCGTGACCACGCTGATCGCCGAGCGTTTGCTGCTGGGCGAGCGGGCCTTGCTGGAGCGCATCGGGCCGGCGGCGCGCGCGGTGCTGGCCCTGCTGACGCCGTTGGCTGGACCGGCCGGCGTGCTGCCCGGCCCCCTGGGCCGCCACCAGGTGGTGGGGGCTGTGCGCCGCCTTCTGCTGGCAGCCTCTGCAGAGGGTGGCATGCTGCTGCAGGTGGACGACGCGCACCTGCTGGAAGACGCAGACGTGGATGTGCTCTTGCAAATGGCCATGGCGGGCGCACCCGTGGGGCTGGTCCTGACCACGCGGCCGCCGGCCCAGGCCACCCCACTGGCCAAAGGGATTCACCGTCTGCAGCGCAGTGGGGCCCTGCTGTGCTTTGACCTGGAGCCTCTGGATGAAGACGACAGCCGCCGGCTGGTGACCCGTGCGGCGCAGGCGCCGCTGCCCGACGCGCTGGTTTCGCGCATTGTTCAGGCGGCCGAGGGCAATGCGTTTGCCTTGATCGAGCTGGCGCGTTGTGCACGGCCGGTCGATCCGGGGCACCTGCCCGGCGGGACCGCCGAGGCCATTGCCGAGCGCCTGTGCGACGTGCCCGCCGGGGCACTCGAGTTGTTGAAATGGATGGCGCTTGGCGGCGAGGAGCTCGATGTTGGAATGATCGAAGTGCTGGCCTTGCAGGCCGAGGTGCCCTTGCTCTCCTCGCTCGACGAAGCCCTGGACGCCGGGGTCCTGGTGCTGGCGGGTGCCGGCTACCGGTTCCGGCACGACCTGGTGCGCCAGGCCCTGCTGGCCCAGGTGCCGCCACATCGGCGCGTGGCCATGCACCGGGCCCTGGCCACGGCGCTGGCGCCGATGGGTGCGGCACCCAGCCTGGTGGCGCAGCATTGGTTGGCCGGTGGGCGGCCGCGCGAGGCCCTGCCGTGGTGGCTGCAGGCCGCACGCGACGCCGTGCGGCTGGCGGCCTTTGGCGATGCCCTGCACCACCTGGCGCCCGTGCTGGAGGTCGAGCCTGCTCAGGCCGAAGCGCTTCGCCTGCGGGCCGAGTCGCTGGACGCGATGGGCGACCCCGCTGCGCTGGCCGCTTACCGGCTGGCGGCCGACGCGGCGGGCGAACCCGGCTGCCACGACCTGCGCGCCAAGGCCGCGCTCGCCCAGGTGAAGCTCGGCGATCCGAAGGGTGCCTTGCTGGCGCTGGAAGGCGTGCATCCCACCACGGTGGAAGGCCGGCTGTGCGAAGCCCTGGCCTACAGCGGGGCGGCGGCGCTGGGGGTGGCGGACCCGGCCATCGGCACGGCCAAGTCGGCCGTGGCGCGCCGCCTGGCGCTGGAAAGCGGCGACACCGCCGCGCTGGTGGTGGCCTCCTGGGCGCAGGCCGCCGCCGCCCATGCGCGCGGTGAGCTGCACGCCAGCGTGATCGCGGACCTGCAGGAAACCAGCCAGGTGCCGCATCTTGCGCTCAGGGTCTTTGACGGACACCTGTGCATCACGCAGCGGTTTCTTTACGGCGCGCGCCCCTATGCCCAGGTGATCGCTTTCGCGGACGCCTTGGCCACCCAGGCGCAGCGTCTGGGTGCCGCGCGCGGCCATGCGTTCGGCGTGACCTTGCGCGGCGAAGCCGAGCTGCTCTCGGGTGATCTGACCGCAGCACGGGAGCACCTGACCGAGGGCGCCCGCTTGCACCGCGCCATCAGCGGTCCGGTGGGCGAAGCGCTGTCGCTGCAGCGTTTGTCCGAACTGGCCCTGCACGAAGGCCGCCGCGATGACGCGCGCGCGCTCATCGATGAAGCGCTCGACGTGGCGCGGCAGACCGACATCGGGTTCCACCTGCTCGATCGCATCTACGGCGCGCGCATCCAGCTGCACGCCGACGACCCGGCTGCGGCCCTGCATGTCATGGAGGACGCCAGCGAATCGGTTCGCGGGCCACTGGAGACCTGCCCGGGCTGCCGGATCACCTTTGCCGTGCCGGCGGCCATTGCCGCGGCGCGCGCCGGTGAAGTCGAGCTGGCGGATCGCCACGAAGCCCAATGCGCCTACCTGGCGAATGTGGTGATGCGATTGCCGGCCTGGTACGCGGCGCACGACGAAGTCCTGGGCCACCTGGCCCTGGCGCGGAGCCGGCCAGCCGACGAGGCCCTGGCGCGCTTCGCGGCGGCCGGTGCCCGTTTCCGGCAGGCGGGTCATCGGCTGGACGCCGAACGCTGCGAGCGCCTGGCCGCAGGGGGCGGTCCGGGCAGGTCTTGAGGGACGGTGTCCTGGCGGGACCGGTGGTAAGGGAAGGCAGGTGGGCTGGGCATCGGCTTTTCGCGTCTGCGGCGAGACGTGCCGATCCACGGCCACGCCTTTTCCCTGTTGCTTGCGCAAGCTCAAACAAGCCGCCCACTGCAGGGAGGAAACTGCCATCATGGAACTCAGTGAATGGGGCATGGATGCATGGCTCGCCCCCAGCATCAGCGAGCTGGCAGCGCTGGACCTGTGTCCTGCCCGGGTGACGGCGGTGGACCGGGGCCGCTACCTGGTGCGCAACGAAGCGGGCGAGGTGCCCGCCGAGCTGACGGGCAAGCTGCTGCACCTGGCCGAAAGCTCGGCCGATCTGCCCTGCGTGGGCGACTGGGTGGGCGTGCGTTACCGCGATGGCGGCACCCAGGCGAGCATCCACACGGTGTTGCCGCGGCGCTCGTTCCTGCGGCGCAAGACCGCGGGCCGCGATATCGAGGTTCAGATGATCGCCGCCAACATCGACGCGGCGTTCATCGTGATGTCGTGCCACTTCGATTTCAACCTGCCCCGGCTGGAACGCTACCTGGTGATGGCGCACGACGGACACATCGAGCCCGTGGTGCTGCTGACCAAGACGGACCTGATCAGTCCGGAGGCGCTGGAGCCGCTGATCGGGCAGATACGGCGCGTGGGCGTGGACGCAAAGATCGTCTGCGTCAGCAGCGTGACCGGCGCGGGCGTGGAGCAGGTGCGCGAGCTCATGACACCGGGCCAGACGTACTGCCTGCTGGGCTCATCGGGTGTGGGCAAGACGACGCTGATCAACCGCCTGCTGGGCGACGGCGATCTGGCCACCCGCGAGGTCAGCCACACCGGCGAGGGCCGCCACACCACCACGCGGCGCCACCTGATCGTGCTGGCGCACGGCGCGCTGTTGATCGACATGCCCGGCATGCGCGAGCTGGGCCTGCTGGGTGCGGGCGAAGGCATCGAAGACAGCTTCGCCGACATCGCCGCGCTGGCGGGCCAGTGCCGGTTTCCCGATTGCACGCATGGCAGCGAGCCCGGCTGTGCGGTGCGCGCGGCGGTTGAGCGGCACGAAATCAGCGAAGCGCACCTGCGCAACTACCTGAAACTGCGCAAGGAGTCCGAGTTTCACGAGCTCTCGCTCACCGAGCGGCGCAACAAGGACCGGGCCTTCGGCCGCTTCATGCACAGCTACAAGAAGCAGAAGGGTGGCCCGGACCGGGATTAGCGCCGGATGCGGTGCCCGGTCTTGAACACCCACCACACGACGGTCAGGCAGGCGAGCATGAAGGCCAGCGTCATGCCGGTGCTGACGGCGATGTGCACGTCGGCTGCGCCGTAGAAGGCCCAGCGCAGGCCGCTGATGAGGTAGACCACCGGGTTGAACAGTGACACGGTCTGCCACAGCGGTGGCAGCATGTTGATGCTGTAGAACGCGCCGCCCAGGAAGGTGAGCGGCGTGATGATGAGCAGCGGAATCACCTGCAGTTTCTGGAAGCTGTCGGCCCACAGGCCGATGATGAAACCGAACAGGCAGAAGGTGATGGCGGTGAGGATGAGGAATCCCACCATCCACACCGGGTGCGCAATCTCATACGGCACGAACAGGCGCGCGGTCAGCAGGATCAGCAGGCCCAGCGTGAGGCTCTTGGTGGCCGCTGCGCCCACGTAACCCAGCAGCACCTCGACCCAGTTCACCGGCGCGCTCAGCAGTTCGTAGATGGTGCCGGACCACTTGGGCATGTAGATGCCGAAGGCGGCGTTGGAGATGCTTTCGCTCAGCAGCGACAGCATGAGCAGGCCGGGAATGATGTAGGCGCCGTAGCTCACGCCGCCGATGTCGCCCATGCGCGAGCCGATGGCCGAGCCGAAGACGATGAAGTAGAGCGAGGTGCTGAGCACGGGCGCGATGATGCTTTGCGCCCAGGTGCGCAGGGCGCGGTTCATCTCGAACTGGTAGATGGCGCGGACAGCATGGAGGTTGAGGCCCATCATGTTCAGGCCTCCACTTTCTGTTCGTGGACCAGGCTGACAAAGATGTCTTCGAGGGAGCTTTCGCTGGAGCGCAGGTCCTTGAAGTGGATGCCGTGTTCGCCCAGCGCGGCCAGCAGCTCGGCGATGCCGGTGTCGTCTTTCTGCGCGTCGAAGCTGTAGGTGAGCGTGAGGCCGTCGGCCGTCAGCGTGAGCGGCCAGCGCGCCAGCGCCTCGGGCACAGTGGCCAGAGGCTGCTGCAGCGTGAGTGCGAGCTGCTTCTGGCCGAGCTGGCGCATGAGCGTGGCCTTTTCTTCCACCACGATGAGTTCGCCCTTGCGGATGACGCCGATGCGGTCGGCCATGTCTTCGGCTTCTTCGATGTAGTGCGTGGTGAGGATGATGGTGGTGCCGGCTTCGCGCAGCGCACGCACCATGCGCCACATGTCGTGCCGCAGCTCCACGTCCACACCCGCGCTCGGCTCGTCCAGAAACAGGATCTTGGGCTCGTGCGACAGCGCCTTGGCGATCAGCACGCGGCGCTTCATGCCGCCCGAGAGCGTCATGATCTTGTTGTCCTTCTTGTCCCAGAGCGAGAGGTCTTTCAGGATCTTCTCGATGTAGGCCGGGTTGGGCGCCTGGCCGAACAGGCCCCGGCTGAAATTCACCGTGGCCCACACGGTTTCAAACGCGTCGGTGTGCAGTTCCTGCGGCACCAGGCCGATGGTGGCGCGGGCTTTCCGGTAGTCGCGCACGGTGTCGAAGCCGTCGGCGGTGATCGTGCCCTCGCTGGCGTTGACCATGCCGCAGATGACGCTGATGAGCGTGGTCTTGCCGGCGCCGTTGGGGCCGAGCAGGGCAAAGATCTCGCCGCGGCGGATGTCGAGGTTGACGTTTTTCAGGGCCTGGAAGCCGCCGGCGTAGGTCTTGTTGACGCCGCGCACGCTGACGATGGCGTCGGCGGTGGCGACCGCGACAGGGGATGGGGTCATGGTGTGCTGGTGGTGGGTGGTCGGCTGCCGCACGGGTCCGGGTCTTCCGGGACGGTGACGGCAGCGGTCATGGCCCTGCACTTTATACAGGTCCGGGAACGGCCTTGCAGCGCCGGGGGTGAGCGCACGCGCCGGCTCGAAAAACCGGAAACAGGGAGGCGCGGCAAGGCGGTGGCTTTCCTCGCGACGCCGGGTGCTTCGATCCGGACCTTGTCCGTGCTGCGTCCGGATTCGCCGTCCCGCAGAGGTCCAACTATAGAGCTTATCGAATTCTCGTCGCCCGTCTGTGCGTTGGCGCACGGACGGCGCCGGTTTCGGGCCCCATGATGTCTCAATGATCTGCCACCCTTCCACACCCCCGCCTGCGAGAACGCGCGATGCCGCACTCCGGACGGCACTTTGCCGCTTGCCGGAAGTGATCCGGGTCTGCGATGGGCAGGGCCGCACCCCGCACCGCAACCCGGCGACGATCGCCATCGAGGAGGGTGAGCGTGTTGCCAACCTGAGCCGATTGTCTGGTTGCCTGACTCGGGTGGTCTGATTCAAAAACAACTCTCGTCAAAGGCCTCCCATGTTCAAAAAACCCCTTCTACCCTTTGCGATTCTGGTCCTGAGCCAGGGCGTGTATGCCCAGCAACCGCCGAGTGCCGGCAGCCAGATTCAGCAGATTCCGCCGGCCCCCACGCTGCAAAGAGCCGAGCCCACCATCCGCATCGAGCCCAGCACAGCGCCCGCAACGCCGGCTACCGACGCGGTCAAGATCACCGTCAACAGCCTGCAGGTGACGGGCGCGCGCGCCTATCCCGAAGCCGAACTGCTGGCACTGACCGGGTTCATGCCCGGCAGCGAACTGACCCTGGCCGACCTGAACGCCATGGCGCTGAAGATCACCGACCGCTACCGCAGCGATGGCTATTTCGTGGCCCAGGCGTATCTGCCCGCCCAGGAGATCCAGAACGGCGCGGTCACCATCGCCGTGATCGAGGGTCAGTATGGCGCGGTGACCGTGCGCAACCAGAGCACGCTGTCCGATGGGCTGATCCAGAGCCAGCTTGAGGGACTCAACAGCGGCGATCCGATCGTCATCGAGCCGATTGAAAGACGCCTGCTGCTGCTGTCCGACATTCCGGGCGTGAAAGTCAGCTCCACCCTGGCGCCGGGCGCATCCGTCGGAGCTTCCGACCTGATCGTTGACGTGGTGCCCGGTGATCGCATCACGGGCAGCATCGATGCCGACAACGCCGGCAACCGCTACACCGGCGAATACCGCCTGGGCGCCACGGTGAACCTGAACAACCCGGCGGGGCACGGCGACGTGGCCTCGCTGCGCGTGCTGACGACGGGCTCGGGCCTGAACTATGCACGGGCGTCCTATCAGATGCAGTTCGGCAAGGCGACGGCTGGCGTGGCGTACAGCTGGCTGGGTTACGAGCTGGGCAAGGAATTCAAGTTCGCGCAGGCCACCGGGACGGCCAGGGTGGCTAGCGTGTACGGAAGCTACCCGTTGATCCGTTCGCGCAACACCAATCTGTACGCCGGTCTGGCCTTTGACGCCAAGACGTTCCAGGACAAGCGGCCGCTGAACCTGGACATGCCGGTGGAAGACAAGAAGGCCCAGGTGCTGATGGCCAGCTTGCGTGGCGAACACCGCGACAGCCTGGGCGGCGGCGGGGTAAGCGGCTTTTCGCTGACCTTGTCAACGGGCAACATCGACCTGGAAACGCCCGGCTTGATGCGCGCCGACGCGCTGGCGCAAACCAGCGGTCACTTCAACAAGCTGGGTTTCAGTGCCATGCGGCTGCAAAGCGTGACCGATACCGTTTCGCTGTACGCCGGCATCAACGGCCAACTGGCCTCGAAAAACCTCGATGTCTCTGAAAAGATGGCGCTGGGCGGCATGTACGGCGTGCGGGCCTATCCGGAAGGCGAAGCCTATGCGGACGAGGGTTATGTGCTGACGCTCGAAGCCCGGATGCGGCTGCCCACCCCCGACCAGTTTCCCGGGCAGCTGCAGCTGATCGGTTTTGTCGATGCCGGCAGCGTGAGCATCAACAAGAACCCCTGGCCGGGTTCCGGGCCGAACAGCAGAACGCTGAGCGGCGCCGGCGTGGGCCTGAATTGGTCTGAGTACAACAACTATCTGGTGAGGGTGTTTTACGCCCGCAAGCTGGGCAACGAAATGGCCACCTCGGCGCCCGACAAGTCGGGCCGGTTCTGGATCCAGGCCGTCAAATATTTCTGAACCCGTCCAGCGCAGGCCGGGCCTGCGCTGATGCCGGACAGACGCCGCTTTTTTGAAGAACACGCGAAAGATCACCATGAACCTCATTCACCGCTCCATCTGGAACGACCGGACCGGCACCTTCGTGGCCGTTTCTGAAATGGCCCGCAGCGCCGGCAAAAAAATCTCGTCCTGCACGGCCGTGTCGGGCGCTGGCGGCCGCTTCAGGCTAAAGGTCCTGGCCTTTTCCCTGCTGCTGGTCTGCGGAGCCAGTGTCTATGCCCAGCCCACGGGCGGCGTGGTGACGGCTGGCAGCGCCACCATCGGTGGCACACCCGGCAACATGACGATCACCCAGACCTCGTCCAACGTGGCGATCAACTGGCAGAGCTTCGGCATCCAGTCCGGGCAATCGGTTCAGTTCGCGCAGCCGGGCAGCAGCTCGGTGGCGCTGAACCGGGTCATCGGATCGGATCCCTCGAACATCCTGGGCAGCCTGTCGTCCAACGGCAAGGTGTTCCTGGTCAACCCCAACGGCATCCTGTTCGGGGCGGGTGCATCGGTCAACGTGGGTGGCCTGCTGGCGTCCACGATGGCCATCTCCGATGCCAACTTCATGGCCAACAACTACACCTTCTCCGGTGCGGGCGCGGGTTCGGTGGTGAACCAGGGCTCGATCAACGCAGCCGACGGCGGCTATGTTGCCCTGCTGGGTGCGAATGTCAGCAACCAGGGTGTGATTGCCGCCCGGCTCGGCACGGTCGCTCTGGCGGCCGGCAACGCGGTCACGCTGGACATGGCGGGCGACAAGTTGCTCAACATCACGGTGAACCAGGGTGCGGTGAACGCGCTGGTTGACAACGGCGGCATGATCCAGGCCGACGGTGGCCACGTGCTGATGACCACGCAGGCGGCGGGCAGCCTGCTGGCAAATGCCGTCAACAACACCGGCATCATCCAGGCGCAGACGATCCAGAACGTCAAGGGCACCATAATGCTGATGGGCGGCATGGAAACCGGTGTCGTCAACGTGGGTGGAACCCTGGATGCGTCGGCGCCCGCAGGTGGCAACGGCGGCTTCATCGAAACGTCCGCGGCGCATGTGAAGATCGCCAGCGACGCCAACATCACCACGGTCGCCCCTGCGGGGACGACGGGCGATTGGTTGATCGATCCGGTTGATTTCAATATTGGCGGACTAGGGCGTGTTAACACTAATTGCTTTTGGACATCTCGGCTGCGAAACTATCGGCCATGGAGATCACAAAAGAGCAATTCGCGCGCATTGAACACTGCCTGCCCTTGCAGCGCGGCAACGTCAGCATGAGCAATTTGGAGGTCATCAACGCCATGCTGTATGTGGCCGAGCACGGTTGCAAGTGGCGCGGACTTCCCAAGCGGTTTGGCAACTGGCACACCATCTACACGCGCATGCGTCGCTGGACCAAGGCCGGTGTGCTGGACAAGATGTTTGATGCGCTGCAGCGCGAGCAGATCGTGCGCATCAAGATTGAAGCGGTGTCCCTGGACTCCACCAGCATTAAGGTGCATCCCGACGGCACAGGCGCTCTAAAAAAAACGGACCTCAGTCCATCGGCAAGTCCCGAGGCGGATGGAACACCAAGATTCATATGGTTGCCGCGGATGCTCGAACGGCCGTAACGTTCAGCCTCTCACCGGGCCAGGCGCATGACGCACCCGAAGGTCGGCGGTTGCTTCAGAGCCTGGGCGCAGCGAGTCGGCCGGTACATCTGCTCATGGACCGAGCCTACGAAGGAAACGAGACGCGACAGTTGGCGCTTGACCTGGGATTCATCCCGGTAGTGCCGCCGCTGAGGACGCGAATCGAACCATGGGAGTACGACCGTGAGATGTACAAGCGCCGCAATGAAGTTGAACGCCTGTTCCGCCGACTCAAGGGCTACAGGCGCATCTTCAGCCGCTTCGAGAAACTCGATGCGATGTTCCTGGGGTTTCTTAGCTTTGTGCTGGTGGTCGATGGCCTTCGAAGTTTGTGTTAACAGGCCCTAGATGCTGACATTGCCGCCGCCGACCTCAATGCCTTGCTCGTCAACAACAACGTGACCATCAGCACGGTGGTCACAGGAACCAGCACGTCGACGGAATATTTTGCGGACCCTGGCCAAGGTGATATCAACGTCAATGACGCAGTTTCATGGGTCGCAGCGACCACGACTGCGACCACGCTGAGGTTGGAGGCGGTGGGCGATGTGAACATCAACGCCCCCATCTCAGCGACCAACGGCAACCTGTTTGTGTGCTGCGGACGCGATGTGAATGTGCAAACGGGCGCAGACATCACGACGGTCAACGGCAGCGTTTTTCTCGGTGCCGGGAACAACATCAATTTGGATGGCGCTCTGACGACAACCGACGGCAACGTCATGATGTGCGCCTCGAACGACATCAACATTGCGGGCAAGCTCACACTGACCCACACCACCGGCATCGTTCCCAGTCAGAGTCTGGGCCTGCCGCTGGGCCTGGTGCTGAGTGCCGGGTATGGTGCGAGCGGTCCGGGTGTTGGCGGCGGTACGGTGACGTTCAGTCAGCCGGCGACGGTCACCATTGCGCCGACGACCATCATTTACAACCCGGTCACGTACGATGCGCCGACCGATTTTTCTCCCGACATCATCGGTGCCGCACCCACCCAGCAAATGCTGGTGTTCGCCCAGGGTGAGGACAAAGTCTTCGACGGAACCACCACGGCGACACTCTCTCCGTTTTTGATGGGAAACCCTGACGGTGTGACGCTGCTGGCAGGTTCCGGCAGCACGGCCAATTTCGACAACCCCGACGTGGGAACGGACAAGCCCATCACCTGGACCGGCTACAGCCTGAGCGGTGTTGATGCCGGCCTGTACGCCTTTGCCGTTCCCTGCTGCAGTGGCACTGTGGCCAGGACGACCGCCAACATCACCGCGGAGACTGTGATTCCTCCGGACACGCCTCCCGTGACTCCGCCGGTGGTGAGGCCTCCCGTGAGGCCACCCGTGGTGACGCCTCCGGTCGTGGTGGCTCCGGTGGTACCTCCGGTGGTGGCATCACCGACAGCGCCGACCCAGGACCTCGGGCCGTTTCCTCCCGTGTGGACGCCGTCCACACCACCCGCCGTCGACCGTCCCGAATACGTTCTCACGGTGCTGTCGCCAGCGCCCTTGCCGCCTTCGATGCTGGTCGTGGTCGCACCACCTCCTCCCCCACCCCCACCGGTCTCCGTGCCTGTTGTGGTGCCTGTCGAAACGCCGCCCGAGGTGTACCAGCCGCCCGTGCGCAAGCCCAGGCCGGAACGCAACTGAAATGGCGGTTGTGGGAAAACCTGTGACAGAACGGCGCTCATGATCCGCGAAATTTTCCTGGGCTTGCTGGCCGCTGGACTGATCAGCACCCAGGCGCACGCATCGCACGATGCTGCGCATGGGCCTGGCACCGGGTCGGGGTCGGCATTGTCGGGGCGGTCCGCTGAAGGCCAGGCTGTCCCGGCGGTCACGCCAACGCCAACCGCAGCGGTGGGGAAGAGCCCAAGACGCGCCCACTTTGCGCAGGCCAAAGCCTCCACGGAAGCCCGGCACGTGGCCCACTGGGTGGTGGATTCGGGCGACAACCGCAACAAGCCATTTGTCATCGTGGACAAGCGGGAGGCCAAGGTCTTCGTGTTCGATGCCCAGGGGAAGCTGAGTGGCGCGTCTTCCGTGCTGCTCGGACTGGCCATCGGCGATCACTCGGTTCCCGGCATTGGAACCAAAAAGATGTCCACCATTCGCCCGGAGGAACGCACCACGCCGGCAGGCCGTTTTGTGGCGAACCTGGACAAAAACATGAAGGGCGATGAAATGCTCTGGGTGGACTACGACACGGCCATCTCCATGCACCGTGTGGCCACAGGCAATGCCAGGGAACGCCGCGTCGAAAGGCTGGCCAGTTCGTCACCGGCCGAGCGCCGGATTTCCTATGGTTGCATCAACCTTCCCGTCAAGTTCTACGACAAGGTGCTGAGTCCGGCCTTTACCGGAACGGACGGCATTGTGTATGTGCTGCCCGAAACCCGCTCGGCCCGTGAAGTGTTCGGGTCCTACGACGTCGAGGAAGCGGCCAGCCTGCAGGCCGAACGTTAGGCCCCGCCAGCACCGGTGGACTGCCGCGCAGCCGGGAGCCTGCAGAGTGGCCCGGCCCCGCGCCCGCTGCGGGCTCCACGCGCTCCCGCCTGGCTTGCGGTGGATCGGGTGGGGTGGTCTTTTCAGGGCGTTGACGCTAAAGTCTGGATATCCATCCAGTGGTTTTCTTCCAGCGTCCCGCCATGCCCGACATCCTCATTCCCCTGCACGCCATCAAGGGCCGCGGCATCGCCCACCGCCAGCCGCACCGCTTCGAGCGCGATCTGCGGGCGGCGTTCGACGATGGCTGGGGCACGCTGGACGATGCGGCCGTCGCGGGCGAAGAAGCCGCCGCGCCGGCCACGCAGGTTACGTTCGAAGACGCCCGCAGCGCCATCACCCGAAACGACTCGCCCGACATCGGCTTCACCCTCGGCCTCAACCCCTACCGCGGCTGCGAGCATGGCTGCGTCTACTGCTACGCCCGACCCACCCACAGCTACCTGAACCTCTCGCCGGGGCTGGATTTCGAGACCAGGATCATCGCCAAGCGCAACATCGCCGCCGTGCTGCGCGACGAACTGCTGCGACAGGCCTATGCGCCCGACCTGCTGGCCATCGGCACCGTGACCGACGCCTACCAGCCCGTCGAACGCGAGCTGCGGCTGACGCGCGAGGTGCTCGAAGTGCTGCACACCGCGCGCCACCCGCTGGCGATGGTGACCAAGGGCAGCGGCGTGGAGCGCGACATCGACCTGCTCGCGCCCATGGGGCAGCAGCGCCTGGCCGCGGTGTACGTGACCATCACCACGCTGGATGCGCAGCTCGCGCGCATCCTGGAGCCGCGCGCGGCCGCGCCGCACCGGCGCCTGCGCACCCTGCGCACGCTGGCCGAGGCGGGTGTGCCCACGGGCGTGAGCGTGTCGCCGCAGATCCCGTTCATCAACGACGACATGGAACGTGTGCTCGAAGCCGCTTACGAAGCGGGTGCGCGGCGTGCGTTCTACCAGGTGCTGCGCCTGCCCTGGGAGCTGAGCGACATGTTCCGCCAGTGGCTGGCGCAACACTATCCGGACCGCGCCGCGCGTGTGATGGCGCGCATGCAGGACCTGCGCGGCGGCAAGGACTACGACGCCGACTTCGCCACCCGCATGAAGGGCCAGGGCCTCTGGGCCGACCTGCTGCGCCAGCGCTTCGTCAAGACCTGCGACCGGCTCGGCTTCAACCGCGACCGCGAGCCGCTGGACACGAGCCTCTTCCGGCCCGCGGCCCTCCGCGGGCAGGGCGATCTGTTTTAGGCGGCTGCGGCCAGCAGCGCCAGCGTGTCCACCCGCCAGTGGTGCAGCGCTTCGTAGTACCCCTCCCACACGCAGCCGTTGCAGCCGCGCCCGCAGCAGGTCGTGGGCTCGGGCGGTGGCGGGCGCAAGGCGGTGTCGAGGTCGATGCCGCGGCGCTGCGCCAGGCCGCGCAGGTGGGCCATCAGCGCGTGCGCCGTGGGCAGGTCGCCCAGCGGCACGGCGGCCGGTTCGTGGCGCACGAAGCGGGGCTGCTCCTGGCCGTCGAACACGCCCGATTGATTGAACATCGCCGCCGGTCGCACCCACAGCCCTCCCTTCGCCAGACCTTCGCCGTAGAGGGCGCGGTACAGCGTCATGCCCTGCAGCGTTTCGCTGCAGCGCACGGTCTCGAGAACGTCGTACCAGCCGCCCTTGTAGTGGCGGTACAGGCCGGGCGGTGTGGCGTTCAGCGGGGGCAGGTCGTGGTCGGTGGGGGCGGTCATGGGCGCGGCGCAAACGGGGGCAGGGCCCCGAGTGTGCCAAACCCGGGCGTGGCAGCAGACCACACCGAAGCCCCAAGAAAAAAAGCGCCCTCGAAGGGCGCTTTTTTCATGGGCTGAAGCCGGCGACCGGCCAGGGCATCAGATCTTGGCGCCGCCGATGTAGCTGTCGTAGCGCCACTCGGAGAACTTGCTCCACAGCACCTGGTCGCGCTGGAAGGCGCGCATGTCCTGGTGGATCTTCTTGAACTCGGGCGACTTGGCCTCGTGTTCGGCGAACACTTCCATGGCCGCCTTGAAACCGGCGTCCATCACCGCCTTGCTGAAGGGCTTGAGCTGGGTGCCGCTGGCCACCAGACGCTTGAGCGCAGCCGGGTTCTGGGCGTCGTACTTGGCCGTCATGTCACGCGCCGCCACGGCACCGGCCGCGCGCACGATGGCCTTGTTCTCGGCCGAGAGCGCGTCGAAGGCTTTCTTGTTGATGAAGAACTCCAGCTCCGCGCCACCTTCCCACCAGCCGGGGTAGTAGTAGAACGGGGCCACCTTGTTGAAACCCAGCTTCTCGTCGTCGAACGGGCCGACAAACTCGGTGGCGTCCAGGGTGCCCTTTTCCAGCGCCTGGTACACCTCGCCCGCGGGCATGTTCTGCGCCACCACGCCCAGCTTGTTCATGGTTTCACCGAACAGACCGCCACCCAGGCGCATCTTCAGGCCCTTGAGGTCGGCCACGGTCTTGATTTCCTTGCGGTACCAGCCGCCCATCTGGGTGCCGGTGTTGCCCGCGCTCATCGAGGTGATGTTGTACTTGGCGTAGAACTCGTCCATGTACTTGCGGCCGTTGCCGTGTTCCATCCAGGCGTCCATGTGGCGCGCGGTCAAGCCAAAGGGCACGGCGCAGCCGAAGGCGAAGATCGGGTCCTTGCCGGTGAAGTAGTACGACGCGGTCTGCGCCATTTCCACGGTGCTGTTCTGCAGCGCATCGACCACACCGAAGGGGGGCATCAGGTCACCGGCGGCGTGCACGGACACCTCGAACTTGCCGCCCGACAGGGCCTTGACGGTTTCCGAAAACTTCTCGGCCGAGCCAAAGATGGTGGGCAGCGACTTGGGAAAGCTCGATGCCAGGCGCCAGCGCACGGCGGCCTGGGCATGCACGGCGGGGGCGATGCCTGCGGACAACACGCCGGCAATGCCAGCGTTCTTGATGAGGGAACGACGATCCATGAAAGTACTCCTGAGGAAGAAAGTGCCGGTGCCCCGTGGCGGCAGGCGCCCCGATCGCCCGGCGTTGACGAACCCCTCAACCATACCCCAGTCGCGGGTTAACCCCGCCGGCCCGGTGTCACACCGGTTCTTCGATGGACAGCGAGGCGTGTGGCAGCGCGGGCACCGCGTGCCGGCCCCGTCCGGTCAGACCCGTTTGCCAGGCCGCCAGCCACACGGGCAGGGTGGTCGATGGGTCGTCGCCCAGGCCGCGCACCACGCAGCCACCGGCTGCGCCCGCCGCGGCCACGGCCTGCAACTGTGCCGGCTCCAGGATGCCGCCGATGCCCACCACCGGCGCGGGCGCCATGTGCGCCCACCAGGCGAGGTTGTCCATGCCTTGCGGCCGCCACGGCATGTCCTTGGTGGTGGTGGGCCACACCGGACCGCAGGCGATCAGGTCGGGCATCAGGGCGGCGGCGCGGCAGAGCTCCCACAGGCTGTGTGAACTCAGGCCGAGCATCACGCCCTGAGCGCGCGCAGCCTGAAGTTGCGCGCGGTCTTCCGGCGTGAGGGCGAGCAGGTCTTCCTGCCCCAGGTGCAGCGCGCGGGCGCCCGCTTGCAGGGCGAGTTGCCAGTGGTCGTTGATGACCAGCGTGGCGCTCGCCGCATGGGCCGCGCGCTGGCTGCGCTGGATAGCTTCGCTCAGCTGCGCTGTCCATGTCGCATCGGCCACGCCGGCCGGGCGCTTCATGCGCAGCTGGATGGTGGGTACGGTGGGTTGCGCGCGCAGCACGGCTTCCACGCGTTCGGCGCTGTCCACGATGGCGTAGACACCGGGCTCGAGCCCACGCAGGCGCTCGGGCCAGTCGGCGGGCGCGCTGTCGTCCAGGCTCAGACGCGGAAGCAGCGTGGGGTCGTTGCCGAAGCCGGGCAGCGCGATCACCGGACCCGCACCCTGGCCCACGGCGCGCGCATGGCGCAGCGCGTGGGTGGTGGCCATCTTGGCGAGCACGGCGGCGTCGGCCGCCACGAAGCCCAGCGCCAGCGCGGTGGCCAGCGAGGAGGCGAAGGTGCAGCCGGTGCCGTGGTTGTTGCAGGTGTCCACGCGCGGCAGGCTGAGCCAGCCTTGGGCGTGGGGGGTGTGCAGCCAGTCGAGCGAGAGGCCGGGCGTGCCGGCGTCACCGCCCGTCACCACCACCGCCTGCGCACCCAGCCGCTGCAGGGCCCCGGCGAGCCCGGGCACGTTGTTCGCCGCACTGGCGCCGAGCAGGGCGGCGGCCTCGCGCTGGTTGGGCGTGATCATGCTGGCGCGTGGCAGCAGTTCGTCGCGGTAGATCTGCAGCAGCTCGTCGCTGGTGAATGCCGCGCCGGTGCTGGCGCGCAGCACCGGGTCGATCACCAGCTGCACCGGCCCGCGCTCACGCAGGCGGTCCACCCAGCGCGCCACCACCCGCGCGTTGGCGGCGCTGCCGAGCAGCCCGGTCTTGATCACACGCGGCGGCAGGTCGGCGGCCAGGGCTTGGAGCTGAGCGTCCAGCAGCTCGGGCGCCACAGCCTGCACCTGCGTCACGGCGGTGGTGCTCTGCGCGGTGACGGCCGCCACCACCGGGCAGAGGTGCACGCCGAAGGCATCGGCCGCGCGCTGGTCGGCTGCCAGGCCCGCGCCGCCACCGCTGTCGGTGCCGGCGATGCTCCAGATCACAGGGGTCATGGTCAGTTGATCAGAAAAGGATGACCGG
This sequence comes from Hydrogenophaga sp. L76, assembly GCF_057654755.1. Classification (NCBI taxonomy): domain Bacteria; kingdom Pseudomonadati; phylum Pseudomonadota; class Betaproteobacteria; order Burkholderiales; family Comamonadaceae; genus Hydrogenophaga; species Hydrogenophaga sp. L76. Next base: position 2,067,364 of record NZ_CM172807.1, on the reverse strand, counting down.
ACACCGGCGTGCTCGCCACCGCCATGTCCTGCGGCGCCATCACACCCGCCTCGTACGCCGCGCGACCGGCTTGAATGGCCAGGCCGAAGCCGCGAGCCATGCGCACCGGGTCCACGGCCTGGGCCACGGCGGAGTTCAGCAGCACGGCATCGAAGCCCAGCTCCATGGCGGCGGCGGCGTGTGAAGGCGCGCCGATGCCGGCGTCCACGATCAGCGGCACGCCGGGCAGCCGCGCGCGCAGGGTGCGCAGCGCAAACGGGTTGATGAGGCCCTGGCCCGAGCCGATGGGCGCGCCCCAGGGCATCAGCACCTCGCAGCCCGCGTCCAGCAGGCGCTGGCAGGTGACAAGGTCGTCGGTGCAATAGGGGAACACGGCGAAGCCGTCTTTGGTGAGCTGCGCGGCGGCTTCCACCGTGCCCCAGGGGTCGGGCTGCAGGGTGTGTTCGTCGCCCACCACCTCGAGCTTGATCCAGCGCGTGCCGTAGAGCTCGCGTGCCATGTGCGCCAGCGTGATCGCCTCGCGCGCGGTGCGGCAGCCGGCGGTGTTGGGCAGCAGCTGCGCGCTGTGTTCGCGCATGGCGCTGCGGATGATCTCCACAAAGCCGTTGTCGCCACCCGCGGCCAGCGTGCGCTTGAGGCCCACGGTGACGATCTGCGTGCCGCTGGCGGCGATGCTGTGGGCCAGCACCTGTGGTGACGGGTAGCCGGCTGTGCCGAGCAGGAAGCGGCTGTTCAGTTCGACGCCGTAGGGCGCCCAGGTGTTTGTCGGTGTGCTCATGGTGTTCATCCGCCCACGATGGCTTGAAAGGTCAACACGGTGTCGCCGGCCTGCAATCTGTGTTGTGCCCGCAGTTCGCGAGCCACGAACTCGCCATTCACCGCCGTGGCCATCTGGTTGGCGTCCATGCCTTGCGCGTCCAGCAGTGCGGCCAGTGTCAGACCGTCTGGGCAGGGCAGGGTGTGTTCGTTGAAGCGCAGCGTGGCCTCGACCGGGATCAGGGTTTCAGGCATGGGCAGGCTCCTTCTCCATGTCGGCCAGAGCCGCCAGCGCGTCCTGCACCAGCGCCGGCGCGAGCAACCAGCCGTGGCGGAACAGACCGTTGATGCGCAGCAGGCCGGGCTCGGTGTGGGTGTGGGGTTCGTTGTCGGGCAGGGCGGGGCGCAGGTTGGCTTCCATGTGCACGATGCGCGCCTCGGCCAGTTCGGGCAGCACGCTCTGCGCCGCGGCCATCAGCTCCACGGCGCTGCGCAGGCTCACCGGCGAGCGGTCTTCGCTCTCCACCTCGCTCGCGCCGACCACGAACAGGTCGCCCGGGCGCGGCACGATGTAGACCCGGTGGCGCGGGTGCAGCAGGCGCACCGGGCGCTGCAGCGTCACGCCGGGGGCGTGCAGCCAGATGACTTCGCCACGCACGCCTCTGAGCGGCAGGTCGGGTGTCGCTCCCACTCCTCGCACATCGATGGCGAGATCAAACCGCACCGGCCCTTCACCCATCAAGTGCAGCACACCAGGCGCCACGCGTTCCACGCGTTCGCCCCAGCACCAGTGCACGTTCTTAGCGTGCACGGCCAGCGCGCTGAGCATGTCGCGCGACATGACCTGCGCCTCACCGGGCAGCAGCCAGGCGTGCAGACCCGGCGCCAGCGCGGGCTCCAGCGTGGCCAGCGCCGCACGGTCCAGCGGCTGCGGCGCGGGCAGCTCGGCGGCCAGGGTGGGCGCGGTGTCCAGCCGGGCCAGCACGCGGCGCGCCGCGCCCAGGTCGGACCCGTGCGCCAGCATCAGGCTGCCGTGCTGCTCGAACAGCGGTGCCCTGCAGCCGTCGGCGCGCAGCGCTTCGGCCACCTCGCGCCACAGGGCCAGCGATCGCCAGCCCAGGCGGGCGATCTCGGGGCCGGCGTTGTCCAGCTCCGCGATGGGGCTGAGCATGCCGGCGGCGGTGAAGCCCGCCGCAAACGGTGCGCCGCCCACCAACTGACCGGTTGGCGGAGCCTCTGGCCCCGAAGCCGGGTCGAACACCGTGACATGGTGCCCCGCGCGGGACAGCTGCCACGCGAGCAGGCGGCCGAGCACACCCGCGCCAGCGATGCCGATGCGTGCCATGGTTCAGACCTTGGTCGAGATGGATGACACCGGCACGTAGAACTCGCCGCCCACCGCCTTGAACTCCGCGCTCTTCTGCGCCATGCCTTCGGCCAGTGCCGCTTCTTCGCTCACACCTTTGGCGGCGGCGTAGTCGCGCACGTCCTGCGTGATCTTCATGCTGCAGAACTTCGGCCCGCACATGGAGCAGAAGTGCGCCTCCTTCGACGAGTCCTTGGGCAGGGTTTCGTCGTGGTAGTCCTCGGCGGTCTGCGGGTCCAGGCCGAGCGCGAACTGGTCGCGCCAGCGGAATTCGAAGCGCGCCTTGCTCATGGCGTCGTCGCGCGCGCGGGCGCCCGGGTGGCCCTTGGCGATGTCGGCCGCGTGGGCGGCGATCTTGTAGGCAATGATCCCTTGCTTCACGTCGTCGCGGTCGGGCAGGCCCAGGTGTTCCTTGGGCGTCACGTAGCAGAGCATGGAGGTGCCCATCCAGCCGATCATGGCAGCGCCCACGGCGCTGGCGATGTGGTCGTAGCCGGGTGCGATGTCGATGGTCAGCGGACCGAGGGTGTAGAACGGCGCTTCGTGGCAGTGCTTCAGCTGCTCGTCCATGTTGGCCTGGATCAGGTGCATGGGCACGTGGCCGGGGCCTTCGATCATGGTCTGCACGTCGTGCTTCCAGGCCACCTGGGTCAGCTCGCCCAGCGTCTTGAGTTCGGCGAATTGCGCTTCGTCGTTGGCGTCCGACGCGCTGCCCGGGCGCAGGCCGTCGCCGAGCGAGAAGCTCACGTCGTAGGCCTTCATGATTTCGCAGATCTCGTCGAAGTGCGTGTAGAGGAAGTTCTCTTTGTGGTGGGTGATGCACCACTTGGCCAGGATCGAGCCGCCGCGCGAGACGATGCCGGTGCGGCGCTGTGCCGTGAGGTGGATGTAGGCCAGGCGCACGCCGGCGTGGATGGTGAAGTAGTCCACGCCCTGTTCGGCCTGCTCGATCAGCGTGTCGCGGTAGATCGCCCAGGTCAGGTCTTCGGCCACGCCGCCCACTTTTTCCAGTGCCTGGTAGATCGGCACCGTGCCGATGGGCACCGGGCTGTTGCGCACGATCCAGTCGCGCGTGGTGTGGATGTTCTTGCCGGTGGACAGGTCCATCACGTTGTCGGCGCCCCAGCGGATCGCCCACACCAGCTTGTCCACTTCTTCCTCGATGCTGGAGGTGACGGCCGAGTTGCCGATGTTGGCGTTGATCTTCACGCCGAAATTGCGCCCGATGGCCATGGGCTCGACCTCGGGGTGGTTGATGTTGGCCGGGATGATGGCGCGGCCGCGCGCCACTTCGTCGCGCACGAATTCGGGCGTGAACAGCTCGGGGATGCGCGCGCCCATGGGGTTGCCGCGCAGGCGCGCTTCACGCGCCGGGTCGCCCAGGTACTCGCGCATCCACTCGCGCTTGCCGTTTTCGCGCAGGGCCACGTACTCCATCTCGGGCGTGACGATGCCTTTGCGCGCGTAGTGCATCTGCGTCACGTTCTGCCCGCTCTTTGCACGGCGCGGCGTGCGCTGCAGGCCGGCGGCCTCGGCGCGCAGGGCCTCGATGCGTTCGATGGTGGTGCCGTTGTTCTGCGCCTCGTTCTTGATGCCGTCGTCCAACGCGGCGCGCTGGCGGCCGGTGTAGGTTTCGGTGTCGCCACGCGCCGCGATCCAGGCGCCGCGCACGTCGGCCAGGCCGGTGCGCACGTCGATGGCGGCGGTCGGGTCGCTGTAGGGGCCGGAGGTGTCGTACACCGTGACCTGCTCACCATTGCTCAGCAGGATCTCCCGCATGGGCACCTGGATGCTGGCCTGCGAGCCGGGCACGTAGATCTTGCGCGAAGCGGGGAAGGGCTCGCGGCTGAGTGCGAACTGGTCGGCGAAGGGAATCTTGTCGGGGGCGTTCATGGCGGCGGTCTCCTGTTGGGGCTGTAAATGCTCCGGAGACCGCCCGTCAAAACATGCACCCGGGCCCACCGCTGGTGTGGACGGACCCGTTGCACGAGGAACGGGTCGGGGATGCAGGCCCTGGGGGCTGCGCTCTTCTTTCGCTGGTACTAGCCAGATCAAGTTCACGGGTTCGGTTTTTCAACCATCTCAGCGCTGGACCTTTCGGTCTGTGCACCCCGGAGCAGGGCGGAGTGTATCCCGGTTTTTTGAATGCGCTGAGCACCGACCCCACGGGGCGCTTGCCTATTGCGTTGCGCCCCGTGTCCGCCACCGCACCAATCATGCTGCCGCGTTTTGTTACGCTGCTTGATCGTGTTCCGCCGCCAACCCAAGCCATCGAGACCCTCCACGCCCATGACCTGGCTCACCTGGCTGTTCCTCATCGTCGCGGCGCTCGCGCTGATTTTCGTGGGCCTCACCGCCGTCGGCGGCATGCGCTGGACCGGGGCGACGCAGGCGATCCTGGCGCGTCTAGAGGCGAAACGCCTGCCCGCCGCACCCGCACGATACGACCCGCGCGAAATCGAAGGCCTGCCCGCGCCCGTGCAGCGCTATTTCAGCACCGTGCTCACGCCGGGTCAGGCCATCGTCACCGCGGCCACGCTGGAGCACACCGGCCGCTTCAACCTGTCGGCCACCGGAGAACAGTGGAAGCCGTTCACCTCGCGCCAGCGGGTGGTCGTGCAACGCCCGGGTTTTCTGTGGGACGCGCGCATCGCCCTGGCGCCCGGCGTGTCGGTGCGTGTGCACGACAGCTATGCGGACGGCGAAGGCCTGCTGCACGCTGCCGTTTTTGGTCTCTTCAGCGTGGCCGACCTGCGGGGCGGTGGCGAACTGGCGCGCGGCGAGCTGATGCGCTTCTTTGCCGAAGCCGCCTGGTACCCCACCGCCTTGTTGCCCAGCCAGGGCGTGCGCTGGACCGCGGTGGACAGGCACTCCGCCAAGGCCACGCTGACGGATGGCGCGCTCTCGATCACCCTGCTGTTCCGCTTCGATGCATCGGGCCTGATGACGTCCATGCGCGCCGAAGCGCGCGGCCGTATAGTCGGCAATGAGGTCAGTTCGGCTCCGTGGGAGGGCACCTGGGCCAACCACCAGCGCGTGGATGGCATGACCGTGCCCCTGTCCGGCGAAGTGGCTTGGCTGCTGCCCGAAGGCCGCAAGACCTACTGGCGTGGCACAGTCACCTCTCTCAACCACGAATGGTCGCCCTGAACCGGTCGCCGCCCAGCGAACCGCCACACTGTCACCCCGCCCCTCCCACCACCGCAAGGACATCACCATGTACGGATTCACCACCACCATCCAGGGCACCTCGTTCGATGAAGCGCTCGCCCACACCATCCAGGCCCTCAAGGAAGAGGGCTTCGGTGTGCTGAGCGACATCGACGTGCAGGCGGCCATGAAAGACAAGCTCGGCGTGGACATGCCGCGCTACCGCATCCTCGGCGCCTGCAACCCGCCGCTGGCGCACCAGGCCTTGCAGGCGGAGCCCGACATCGGGCTGCTGTTGCCCTGCAATGTGATCGTGCGCGAAGTGTCGAGCCACGAGATCGTGGTGGGCTTCCTGGACCCGCAGGTCATGGTGGGACTGGTCGGTGGCGCCGGGGTGAAAGCGGTGGCCGACGAGGCCGAGCAGCGCCTGCGCCGGGTCTGCACCAACCTTGGCGGACACACCGTCTCCGAGTGATGGAGGGCAGCACCTCGTGCTCATGCTCTTGAGCGGTGTCTGCCCGACGCTCGACGCCTGCCGGGGCGCTTGACCGCATGCCCACGGTGTATCGCGCCTTGCGCGGCCTGGTTTTGGCGCTGGGCCTGGCCGCGGGTGGCGCCTGGGCGTCCGAGGTTTCGTTGTGGTTCGCATCGGGCCGGCCCGGCCCCCAGGCCTGGCAGGCTCTGGACCTGCTGGCCGAAGCGCCCGGCCATGGACTGATCGCCGAAGACTACGAGATCGACACGCTGGCCCGGCAGGTGGGCGAGGCGCATCGAGGGCCGCCACCGGATGACGCTGCCCAGGAGCGGCTGGCACAAACCCTCAGCGCGACCCTGCAGCGCTACCTGACCGACCTGCACCAGGGCCGGCTGGACCCGCGGCACATTGACCACCATTTCAAGTCGTCGGTGCGCGCGGACTTTGATTCGGTTGCGCGGCTGCGCGACGGCCTGCAAGCCGGGCGGCTGGCCGAACTGGTGCGCGAGGCCGCGCCGCAGTTGCCGCAATACGAAGCATTGCGCGAGGTCCTGGCCCGGATGCGAGCGCTGGTGGACCACCCCGCCTGGCAACAGGAACTGCCTGCGTTGCCGCGCCCGGCCCACCCCCAGCCGGGCCGGACCGGCAAGCTGGCGCCAGGCCAGTCCTGGGCCGGCCTGGCCCTGCTGGCCGAACGGCTGCGGCTGCTGGGTGACCTGACGGCTGACGAGCCGCTCCCGGCGGTCTACGAGGGCGTCTGGGTGGAGGCGGTCCAGCGCTTCCAGGAACGCCATGGGCTGGACGTGGACGGTGTGGTCGGCAAGGACACCTGGGCCGCGCTGCAGGTGACACCGGACCAGCGGGCGCAGCAGATCGCCCTCAATCTGGAACGTCTGCGCTGGACGCCGCTGACCGAAGCCCCGCGCATGATCGTGGTCAACATACCGGAGTTCGTACTGCGCGCCTACGAAGTCCGCGAGGGTCGCATCGTTGTCCAGCAGTCCATGAAAATCATCGTCGGCAAGGCCATGGACACGCGCACGCCTGTGTTCTCCGAAGACATGCGCACCATCGAGTTCAGCCCTTTCTGGAACATTCCCCCGTCGATCGCGCGCACCGAAACCGTCCCCAGGCTCCAGCGCGACCCCGCTTACCTGGCGCGTGAGGACATGGAGTTTGTCCTGGCAGACGGCAGCACCGGCACCGAGGTCACCCCGGAAGTGTTGGCCGATGTGCTGGCGGGTCGTGCCCGCATCCGCCAGCGTCCCGGGCTGAAGAATGCACTCGGCGCGGTCAAGTTCTCCTTTCCGAACCGCGACCACATCTACCTGCACCACACGCCCGCGGCGCAGCTTTTTGGGCGCGGGCGCCGCGACTTCAGCCACGGCTGTGTGCGCGTCGAGCATCCGGTGGAGCTGGCCCTGTTCGTGTTGAAGGACATGCCCCAATGGAGCGAGCATCGCGTGCGCGAAGCCATGGCCTCGGGGCAGTTGCAGGCCGTCCGGCTCAGCACGCCGGTGCCGGTTCTGATCGCCTATGGGACGGCGCTGGTGAAACGGGGTCGCCCTTACTTCTACCCCGATATCTACGGTCATGACGGGGAGCTGGCCGAAGCCTTGCGCCAGCGATAGACCGCGGTCAGCGGCTGTGCCGGGCTCGGTGAAGGACCAGCCGGTCAGATCGGGTCGGCGAGCAGCTTGGACAAGGCGGCGATGTTGGCCGCGCTGGGCACTTGCGGTTTCATTTCGTCTTCCTCGGCGGTGGCGTTTTCGTGTGCCTGGATCGCGTTGACCAGGGCGTACTGGTTTTCCCACGAGAGGGTCTTGCCTTCCGGGCACATGTCGCGCAAAGTGCCAAACCAGTAGTAGCCGTCCTTGCCGCCGAACAGCGTGTCGATGGCGCCGGCGTCGCCGGTCTTGATGCCTTGGGCCGCGAGGATGAGCTTGAGTTTGTGGTGGGAGACGGAATAGTGCATGAGTGCTTCGAGGTTGTTTGGCCAGGTCAGGGCGGCCCGCCATTGTGCGGGTCACCAGGGGCGAGGATTTTACTGAAGGCGCCGCCGACCGGCGCGCTGCGCTGCAGCGTATCCTCGGGCGCTGTTGAAACCCTGCCGCCGAGGTGAACACCGATGCTCGATCTGCTGATCACCCACGCCAACCTGCCCGACGGCCGCACCAACATGTCGGTTGCCGTGCGGGACGGCCGCATCGTTGAAGTGGCCGAGGGACTGCAGGCGCTGGCGCATCAAACGCTGGACGCGGCCGGCCAGCTGCTCTCGCCGCCGTTCTGCGATCCGCACTTCCACATGGATGCGACGCTCAGCTACGGCCTGCCGCGGATCAACCAGAGCGGCACGTTGCTCGAAGGCATCGCGCTGTGGGGCGAGCTCAAGCCACAGCTCACCGAAGAAGCCCTGGTGGAGCGCGCGCTGACTTATGGGGACTGGGCGGTGGCCAAAGGTCTGCTGGCCATCCGCAGCCACGTGGACACCAGCGACCCCAGCCTGCTGCCGGTGCGCGCGATGCTGGAGGTGAAGCGGCGCATGGCGCCTTACCTGGACGTGCAGCTGGTGGCCTTTCCGCAGGACGGCGTGTTGCGCTCTCCGGGCGGGCTCGACAACCTCAAACGCGCGCTCGACCTGGGCGTGGACGTGGTGGGCGGCATCCCGCACTTCGAGCGCACCATGAGCGAAGGTGCGGCCAGCGTGAAGCTGCTGTGCGAACTCGCTGCCGAGCGTGGCCTGCCGGTGGACATGCACTGCGACGAAAGCGACGACCCACTTTCGCGTCACATCGAAACGCTGGCGTTCGAGACCCAGCGCCTGGGCCTGCAGGGCCGTGTCAACGGCTCGCACCTCACCTCCATGCACAGCATGGACAACTACTACGTGAGCAAACTGATCCCGCTGATCGCCGAAGCCGGCGTGAGCGCGGTGGCGAATCCACTGATCAACATCACCCTGCAGGGCCGGCACGACAGCTACCCAAAACGCCGCGGCATGACGCGCGTGCCCGAGCTCATGGCGGCTGGCGTGACGGTGGCCTTTGGCCACGACTGCGTGATGGACCCCTGGTATTCGCTGGGCAGCGGCGACATGCTGGAAGTGGCCCACATGGGCCTGCACGTGGCGCAGATGACCAGCCAGGCCGGCATGCGCCAGTGCTTTGAAGCCGTGACCACGAACGCCGCCAAGGTGATGGGGCTGGCCGGTTATGGCATCGAAACCGGGAACGACGCGAGCTTCGTGCTGCTGCAGGCACGCGACCCGATCGAGGCGATCCGCCTGCGCGCCACGCGGTTGAAGGTGTGGCGCAAAGGGCAACTGCTGTCGGACATGGCGCCCGCGATGGCGCATCTGACCCTGCCGGGGCGGCCCGGTTCAACGGCGTTCACCCGATAGCACCCACCGTGCTCTGGGCGCTGGCGCACAGATGACCGGGCGCATATCGCCCAAGCTACCCGATCCCGCCCAGCCTGGGCGCGGCGCGATCCTGCGCCTCCCGGCAGCGCTTCACGAAGGACCCCTCCGATGTTTCCAGAGTACCGAGACCTCATCACGAGCCTCAAAACCACCGACCTCCACTTCACGCGGCTGTTCGACCAGCACAATGAACTCGATCAGAAGATCCAGAACATGGAAAACGGCATTCAGATGGCCACCCCCGCAGAGATCGACACGCTCAAACGCGAAAAGCTGCAGCTCAAGGATGAGCTGTACGCTGTGCTCCAGAAGGCCAGTGGTGACTGACACCACCGAGCCGGATTTTCAACCGTTACAGGAGTGCCCATGGCCACCATGATGAAAGCAGCCGTCTTTGTCGAGAAGAACCGCATCGAGGTGGTGGACAAACCCATCCCCGATGTCGGTCCCAACGACGCCCTGATCCGCATCACGACCACCACCATCTGTGGCACCGACGTGCACATCCTCAAAGGGGAGTACCCGGTCGCCAAAGGCCTGACCATCGGCCACGAGCCGGTGGGCGTGATCGAAAAACTGGGCAGCGCCGTGATGGGCTACACCGAAGGCCAGCGTGTCATCGCCAGCGCCATCTGCCCCAACTTCAACTCCTACGCGGCGCAGGATGGCGCGCCGTCGCAAGACGGCAGCTACCTGATTCCCCAGGGCCTGTGTGGCTGCCATGGCTTCAAGGCCACAGCGGGCTGGCGCTTCGGCAACCTGATCGACGGCACCCAGGCCGAGTACGTGCTGGTGCCCGATGCGCAGGCCAACCTCGCGCCCATCCCCGACGGCCTGACCGATGAACAGGTGCTGATGTGCCCCGACATCATGTCCACCGGCTTCAAGGGTGCGGAGAACGCCCGCATCCGCATCGGCGACACCGTGGTGGTGTTTGCGCAAGGCCCCATCGGCCTGTGTGCCACGGCGGGCGCGCGCCTGCTGGGCGCGTCCACCATCATCGCGGTGGACGGCAACGATCACCGCCTGGACATCGCGAAGAAGCTGGGGGCCGATCTCACGCTGAACTTCAAGAATTGCGATGTGGTTGACGAAATCATGAAGATCACCGGTGGGCGCGGCGTGGATGCGTCCATCGAGGCGCTGGGTACCCAGTCCACGTTTGAGTCGGCCCTGCGCGTGCTCAAACCCGGTGGCACCTTGTCCAGCCTGGGTGTGTATTCGAGTGACCTCACCATTCCTCTGGGCGCCTTCGCCGCCGGACTGGGCGACCACCGCATCGTCACCGCGCTGTGCCCGGGTGGCAAGGAGCGCATGCGCCGGCTGATGAATGTCGTGGCCTCGGGTCGCATCGATCTGGGCCTGATGGTGACGCACCAGTTCAAGCTGGAGGACATCGTGGCCGCCTACGAGCTGTTTTCGAACCAGCGCGATGGGGTGTTGAAGGTGGCGATCAAGCCATGAAGTTCCGGAGGCGGCGCAACGCCATCTGCCCCGCGTCGCTGACAGCCACAGGCTCGTCAGAGTGACCGGGTGAATGGTTGCGCCGCAGCCGGGGTTTCGACCAGCTTCGTCAGCGTCCACAGCACCCGGTTCGCGGGCACGGGCACGTCCAGCGCTTCGCCGCGCCGCACCACGTAGCCGTTGAGGTGGTCGATCTCGCTCGGCTTGCCGCGCATCAGGTCCTGCGCCGTCGAGGAGTATTGGGAAGGCATGGTCTCGGCGATGCGGCGCACGGCGGTGTCCACGTCGTCGGGCAGGGTGACGCCGTCGGCCGCGGCCACCGCGCGGCATTCGGCCACCACGTCGCGCATCACGCCCTGCACGCCGGGGCGCTGCACCAGTTCGCCATACGGCAGGCGCGCGACGGCCGAGAGGGCGTTGTAGGCGCAGTTGAGGATGAGCTTGGCCCAGAGCGCGCCGCGCACGTTGTCGGAGATGGCGGTGGGTACGCCGGCCGCGGCCAGCGCCTGCGCCAGCTCGGCGCTGCGCGACGAAGGCTCGATCACGAGTTCGCCGCGTCCGTGGTGCCGCAGGTGGCCGGGTCCGGCCATCTCGGTGGCCACATAGACCACGGCGGCCGCAACCTCCTGACCGGGCAACACCCGCCGCAGCCGCTCGGCATTGTCCACGCCGTTCTGCAGGCACACCACCAGTGCGCCCGGTGCCAGTGATGCCCGGATCTGTTCGCCGGCGCTTTCGGTGTCGGGCGACTTCACGGCGAACAGCACCACATCGGCCCCGGCCACGGCGCAGGGTCCGGTGCTCGCGGACAGGGGCACGGTTTCGTCGAAGCTCAGCGTCTGCATGCGCAGACCGTTCGCGGTCACGGCCTGCACGTGCGCGGGCCGGCCGATCAGCGTGACCGCGTGGCCGGCGCGTGCCAGCATGCCGCCGTAGTAACAGCCGACGGCGCCTGCGCCCATGACGGCGATCTGGAGTCGGTGAGAGGTGTTCGCGTTCATGCGAATCATTCTAGGGGCGAGCCCACGGCCCCGGCTGCCACACTCAGGTGGTCTGCGCAGGACCCGGGGTCGAACGGGCCCGCATGGCCGCCAGCCCCAGGATCACCGTCTCGGTCCAGAACTCGAAGCTCTGCTCCAGCGGCTGATCGACGCCGCTGGATGCGCGCACCACGAAAGCGCCGCGCGTCAGATGGGGCATTTCGCGTGCCAGCGTGGGGCATTGCCGGGCGTCCACGTCCTGCATGCGCTGCCGGTGCGCCGCGGCCCAGCCCTCGGGGTCTTCTTCGGGCAGGGGCGCGAGTTCCAGTGTGACGAAGCCCACCATGCCCGCGACCAGCGTGTTGTAGGCGTGGCGCAGCCGGTCGCCGGAAAAGCCCGCGCGCTCCAGCAGCGCCAGCATGTGCTCGACGAGTTCGGACGGCATGCTTTCGTTGGAAACCAGCTGGGCACCGAGCACCGGGGCAATGGCGGGGTGCGCGCGCACCGCCTTGCGGTAGCGCCGGAACAGCCAGCGCACGCCCGTGGCCCAGTCGGCCGGCCGGCGCGCGGGCTTGAGGTCGCCCAGGGCCAGCGCCACGGCACCGGCAATCAGGGCGTTGCGACCCGGTACGTGCCAGTACAGGGCCGTGGGGTACACGCCCAGGTCACGCGCCAGATCACGAACACTGAAAGCCGCCACGCCTTTGCGGTCGATCAGCGCCAAAGCGGCGGCCAGCACGGCGTCGCGGGTGAGGCCGCCGCCGGGTTTCGGTGGAGCGGAAGCGGGCGGGACGGTGGTCATGGGGTGCGAGGATAACGGCGTTTGAAAACCTCACAACGCCTTGTACACTGTACAGGAAGCAATGGTGTGAAGGAGCGACCATGAACCTCATCGATACCCTCGAAGCCGCCCGCGCGCGCTACCGCGAACGCAACCCGGCCAGCGAGCGCCAGCTGGCCCAGGCGGCCACCGTCATGCCCGGGGGCAATACGCGCAGCGTGCTGTTTCACGCCCCCTTTCCACTGACCATGGTGCGGGGAGAGGGCGCCCGCCTGTGGGACGCCGACGGCCACCGCTACCTCGATGCCCTGGGCGAGTTCACCGCGGGGCTGTACGGCCACTCGAACGCCGCGATCCGGCAGGCCATCGTCGATGCGCTGGCCGATGGCTTGAGCCTGTCGTCCCACAACCGGCGCGAGTTGGCGCTGGCGGCCGAGATCCAGCGGCGTTTTCCGTCGATGGCCCTGATGCGTTTCACCAACTCGGGCACAGAGGCCAGCCTGCTGGCGCTGGCCGCAGCCAAGGCTTTCACCGCCCGGCCCAAGATCATGGTGTTCGACGGGGCGTACCACGGGGGGCTGCTGAGCTTCGGCCGGGGCGGCTCGCCGATCAACGTGCCCCACGAATACGTGGTGGCGCCCTACAACGATCTGGCCGCCGCGGAAGCGCTGGTGCGCGAGCACGGCCCGACGCTGGCGGCGATCATCGTCGAGCCCATGCTGGGCGCGGGCGGCTGCATTCCGGGTGAACCCGCGTTCCTGCACGGCCTGCGCGCGCTGGCCAGCGGCTGTGGCGCCCTGCTGGTGTTCGACGAGGTGCAGACCTCGCGCCTGTCCATCGGCGGGCGGCAGGCGCAACTGGGCATCACCCCCGACCTGACGGTGATCGGCAAGTACTTCGGCGGGGGCTTGTCCTTCGGCGCCTTTGGCGGGCGTGTGGACTGCATGGCGCAGTTCGACCCCCGCCGCGCGAACGCCCTGTCGCATGCGGGCACCTTCAACAACAACGTGCTGTCGATGGCCGCCGGTCTGGCCGGCCTGCAGCAGGTGCTGACGCCGGAGGCGCTCGCCGCGCTCAACCAGCGTGGCGACCGGCTGCGCGAGCGCCTGAACACCGTGCTGCAGACGCATGGCGTGGCGGCGCAGTTCACCGGCCTGGGCTCGGTCATGAACCTGCACGGCATGACCGGGCCGGTGCGCTGCGCGGCGGACCTGGCCCCGTCCAACACCTGGTTGAAGGAGCTGTTGTTCTTCGACCTGCTGGAGCGCGGGGTCTACATGGCGCAGCGGGGGCTGGTGACCCTGTCGCTGCCGTTCGACGACGCGGCCTGCGACGAGATGCTGGGCGCGTTCGAAGACGCGGTCCGGGCGCGTCGCGATGTGCTGCGGGGCTGAGGAGCGAGCACGACGCTGACTTCGGACCTGCGCGATGGCGTTCTGACACGGACGCTGAACCGTCCCGGCAAGCTCAATGCGATCAACAACGATCTCGCACTGCGCCTGCTCGATGCCTTGCGGTCGGCGGCTGCAGACCCGGGTGTCCGGGTGGTGCCACTGCGCGGCAAGGGGCGCGCTTTCTGCGCGCGTTTGCTGCTTTTTCTCTGCGAGGCGTTTGATGCCCAGCCGGCGCTGGAATGGGGGCTCGTCTACCGGGTGGTGAACGGTCCGGACCGGGAGGAGGCCTCCAGGCATGTCGCGACCGCACTGGCCGCGCTCGAGCCTGTGGTGGCCCGGGCATTCAGACGGGTCATGAACCAGATCGGCCTGCTGGCCTTTGATCGGGACATCGAGGCCGAAAACGGGGCGCAACGGCTGCTGGGATCAGAGCCCGGGCCAACCTGAGTTTTCCTGCGCAGGCCTTCAGGCGCCCAGCGCGCGCAACACCTCTTCGGCCGTGGCCGGTGCGTTCACCAGCAGGGGGTCACCGCCCGCCTGCGCCACCGCGTCCCGCAGCGCCTCGTACACGCTGATGGCCAGCATGAACGGGGGTTCGCCCACCGCCTTGCTGCCGTGCACGTTGTCCTCGCGGTTGGCTTCGGGCCAGAGCTCGACCTTGAAATGCGCGGGCACGTCGCCGGTGGCGGGGATCTTGTAGGTGCTGGGGGCGTGGGTCTGCAGATAGCCTTTGCCGTTCCACACCAGCTGTTCGGTGGTGAGCCAGCCCATGCCCTGGATGAAGCCGCCTTCGATCTGGCCGATGTCGATCGCCGGGTTGATGCTGTGGCCGACGTCGTGCAGGATGTCCACCTTCAGCACGCGGTACTCGCCGGTTAGCGTGTCGATGGCGACTTCGCTGACCGCCGCGCCGTAGGCGAAGTAATAGAACGGCCGGCCGGTGAGCGTGGTCTTGTCGTAGTGGATCTTGGGCGTGCGGTAGAAGCCGTCGCTCCAGAGCTGGATGCGGTTGGCGTAGGCCGCGCCCACCACGTCTTCCCAGCGACGAGTGCTCTTGTCGGTGATGACCTGGCCGCCTTCGAAGCGCACGGCACCCGCGCCGCAGCCGTCGAGACCGGCCACGAAAGCGGCGAGGTTGTCGCGCACATGGCGGGCGGCGAACTGCGCGGCGCGGCCGTTCAGGTCGGTGCCGCTGCTGGCCGCGGTGGCGCTGGCGTTGGGCACCTTGCTGGTGTCGCTCGCGGTGGCCAGCACGCGCTCGAACGGCACGCCGAGTTCGTCAGCCACGATTTGCGCCACCTTGGTGTTCAGGCCCTGGCCCATCTCGGTGCCGCCGTGGTTCACTTGAACACTGCCGTCGGTGTACACGTGCACCAGCGCGCCGGCCTGGTTGAACAGCGTGGCGGTGAAGCTGATGCCGAACTTGACCGGTGTGAGCGCGATGCCCTTCTTGATGACGGGGCTCTGCGCGTTCCAGGCTTCAATTTGTTCCCGGCGTTCGCGGTAGCCACTGGTGAGCACCAGGGTGTTGATCAGCGGGTCGAGGATGTTGTCTTCCACCTGCATCTGGTAGTGCGTGACGTTGCGCTCCGTGATGCCGTACAGGTTGCGCAGCCGCACGTCCAGCGGGTCCAGGCCCAGCGTTCGCGCGATGTCGCCCAGAATGCGCTCGATCACGATCACGCCCTGCGGGCCGCCGAAGCCGCGGAAGGCGGTGTGGCTCTGTGTGTTGGTCTTGCAGCGGTAGCTGGCCACGGCGACGTCTTCAAGGAAGTAGGCGTTGTCGGCGTGGAAGATGGCGCGGTCGGCCACCGGGCCGGAGAGGTCGGCGCTGAAACCGCAGTTGACCAGCATCTCCAGTTCCAGACCACACAGCAGGCCGCTGTCATCAAAGCCCACGCGGTAGTGGTAGGCGAAGGGGTGGCGCTTGCCGGTGATCATGAAGTCGTCGTCGCGGTCCAGCCGCAGCTTGACTGGGCACTTCAGCTGGTTCGCGGCGATGGCGGCCCACACGGCCAGGTGGCCAGCCTGCGTCTCCTTGCCACCGAAGCCGCCGCCCATGCGCCGGCATTCGACCGTGACGGCGTTGTTGGCGATGCCCAGCGCATGTGAGACCCAGTGCTGCACCTCGCCGGGGTGCTGCGTGCTGGTGTAGACCCACCACTGGTTCTGCTCCAGCGGCAGCACGTAGGCGATCTGGCCTTCGAGGTAGAAGTGTTCCTGACCACCGACTTCGAAGCGGCCTTCGAGCTGGTGCGGTGCGCGCTTCAGGGCGGCACCCGCATCGCCGCGTTTCACCTGCACCGGTGGCAGCACATAACTTTCCAGCGCATGGGCTTCGTGCACATTGAGCACGGCGGGCAGGGGTTCGATGTCCAGCTTCACGAGCCGCGCGGCGCGGCGCGCGGTCATCACGTCGTCGGCCACCACCAGCGCGATCACCTGGCCGGTGAACATCACCGTGTCGAGCGCGAACACCGGCTCGTCGTGCGCGAAGGCGGCGAGCGTGGTGTCGCCGGGGATGTCGCCGGCGTCGATCACCGCCCGCACGCCGGGCAGGGCCAGCGCGGCGGAGGCGTCGAGCTTGCGCAGGATGCCGTGGGCCACGGGCGAGCAGACCGGCGCCGCGTGCAGCGTGCCGCGCACCTCGGGGATGTCGTCGATGTAGGTCGCGGCGCCGGCCACCTGGGCGCGGGCGCTTTCGTGGAAACGGGATTGGCCGGCGGCGCGCAATGCCGTTCGCCCGGAGCCCGTCGAAGGGCTGGTGGGGGCTTCGACAGGCTCAGCCCGAACGGAAGGGGCTGCCGCATCCGCCCGGGAAGAGACCACCACCGGTGCATCGCTTGAATTTTTGTCGCGGGCGTTCATGCCGTGGCCTCCAGATCGGATGCGGTGAGGTTTTCCAGGTTGATGTGTTGCAGGCCCTGGCTTTCCAGCCAGAAGCGCCGCAGCAGGTTGCCCAGCACGGTCAGGCGGTAGGCGGCGCTGGCGCGCATGTCGCTGATGGGCTGGAACTCGGTGCGCAGCGCGGCGGCGGCGGCCATCACGGTGTCGGCGTTCCAGGGCTGGCCGAGCAGGGCAGCCTCGGTCCGGCGCGCGCGGGCCGGTGTCGCGGCCACGCCGCCCGCGCCGATGGAGACCTGTTGCACGGTGCTGTCTTTCAGGGTCATCTGGATCGCCAGGCAGACGGCGGAGATGTCGTCGTCGAAGCGTTTGCTGATCTTGTAGACCTTTTCCAGCCCATGCCCCGTGGGCCGCGGCACCTTGATCCAGCACAGCAGCTCGTCCGACCGCATCACATTTGTCCGGTAGCCGGTGTACAGGTCTTCCAGCCGCAGCTCGCGATGGGCGATCTCGCCACCGGCGGCGGTCTTCTTCCAGCGCATCAGCACCACGCTGGCGCCGAGTGCAATCAACAGCGGCATGGCGTCGCCGATGGGCGAGCCGTTGGCCACGTTGCCACCCAGCGTGCCCGAGTTGCGCACGGGCAGGCCAGCGAAGCGCTGACTGAAGGTCTTCAATTGCGGGCGCTCCTTCACCAGGGCTGCAAAGGCGTCGGTCAGCGAGACGGCGGCGCCGATGGCGATGTGGTGCGGGTAGGTTTCCACGCGCTGCAATTCGCGCGCCGCGGTCACGTCCAGCACGCGCTCGAAGCGCTGGTGCAGCTTGGTGACCCAGAGGCCCACGTCGGTGCACCCGGCCACGACCTGCGCCCTGGGGTGAGCAGAGCGGGCCTGCAGCAGAGCGGCCAGGGAGGTGGGGCGCAGGTAGCTTTCATCGCCGTTCTGTTTCGGCTTCAGCGCCTTGAGGGCGGCGACGGTGGCCGCTTCGTCCACGCCACAGCCGGCGGGCAGCGGCAAACTGCCCATTTTTTCAGCAGCGTCGAGGATGGGGCGGTAGCCGGTGCAGCGGCAGAGGTTGCCCGAGAGATCGACCTGGGCTTGTTCGCGGGAAATCGCCTGACCGTTCTGGTTGTTCTGGTACATGCCGAACAGGCTCATGACGAAGCCCGGCGTGCAGAAGCCGCACTGGCTGCCGTGGCACTGCACCAGGGCTTCCTGGCAGGGATGCAGGTCGGGGGATGCGCCCGCCTTGAGCGTGGGGGCAGACAGGTCCTCGGCCGTGAACACCGCCATGCCGTCCACCGAATGCGCCAGCCGGATGCAGCTGTTGATGGCCTGGTATTGCAGCTTCCCGTTGACGGCCTGCGCCAGCACCACGGTGCAGGCACCGCAGTCGCCTTCGCCGCAGCCCTCCTTGGTGGCGGTGAGTTGCAGGTCCTCGCGCAGCACCTCCAGCAGGGTGCGGTCGGGTGCTACATTGCCGAGCGCCACGGTCTGGCCGCGGCGCACGAATCTCAGGGTTTGTGCAGCGTTTTTTGAATTCATGCGCGCCAGCATAGCGCCCACCCCATGGCACAACATATGCTCAGGCATATGGGAAGAATGCCCAAACCACCATCCACACGCATAGCCTCAGGGTATGAAATACGTGTCCATGTTCGACAAGATTGACCTGCACCTGATCCGCGTGCTCTACACCGTGCTCACCGAGCGCAGCGTGTCGCGCGCGGCGTTGCGGCTGGGCATGTACCAGCCGGCGGTCAGCGCGTCGCTCAAGCGCCTGCGCGAACTCGCCGGTGACCCGCTTTTGGTGCGCTCCGGGTCCGGCATGGTGCCCACGGTGGCCGGGTTGCGCATGATCGAGCCAGCGGCCGACATCCTGCGCAGCGCCGAGGTGCTGTTTTCCGACGCCCGCAGTTTCGACCCCGCCACCGCCCACCACACCTTCAGCCTGGCCGCCAGCGACTACCTGGACCCGCTGTTCCTGCCCCAGCTGGTGGCCCAGATCAAGAGCCTGGCGCCGCAGTGCCCGATCGATATCCACCCGCTCTCGGCCGACTCCGACTACCGCCACCACCTCGCCCAGGGCGACTTCGACGTGGTGATCGGCAACTGGCCGCTGCCACCCGGCGACCTGCACCTGGGCCGGTTGTTTGGCGACGAAGTGGTGTGCCTGGTATCCAACCAGCACCCGGCGGTGCGCCGTGGCTGGGACGTGGAAGCCTGGCTCAGCGCCGAACACATCGCGCCCACGCCCACCCACCCCGGCGCGCGCGGCGTGATCGACGACCACCTGGCCGCCAAGGGCCTGGTGCGCAACATCACCGCGCGCTGCCCGCATTTCGGGCTCATTCCGGCCATGGTGGCGGGCAGCCTGCTGGTGCTGACCACCGGGCGCCAGTACTGCGAGCGTTTCACCGCCACCTTGCCGGTGCAGGTGCTGGCGTGTCCGGTGGAGTTCCCCCGCATGATGTATTACCAGCTCTGGCACGAACGCACCCACGCTTCCAGCGCCGGGCGCTGGCTGCGTGAGCAGATCAAGGGCGTGGCGGCTTCGCTGCGCCGCCCGGACGACGACGCGGCCCGAACACCCCAAGAGGAGAACCCGTGACCACGCCACGACTGCAACTCACCGGCATCACCAAACGCTACCCCGGCGTGGTGGCCAACAACGGCGTCTCGCTCAGCGTGGCGCCGGGCCAGATCCACGCCGTGCTGGGCGAAAACGGCGCCGGCAAGTCCACGCTGATGAAGATCATCTACGGCTCGGTCAAGCCCGATGAAGGCGCGGTCATGTTCAACGGCCAGCCGGTGCACGTGCGCAACCCGCAGGAAGCGCGTGCGCTGGGCATCAGCATGGTGTTCCAGCACTTCAGCCTGTTCGACACGCTGACCGTGGCCGAAAACGTCTGGCTCGGGCTGGACAAATCGCTCACGCTCGCCGAGGTCAGCGCCAGCATCGACGTCACCGCTTCCCAGTACGGCCTGGACATCGACCCCAAGCGCCCGGTGCACACGCTCAGCGTGGGCGAGATGCAGCGGGTGGAAATCATCCGCGCGCTGCTGACCAACCCGCAGCTGCTGATCCTGGACGAACCGACCTCGGTACTCACGCCGCAGGCGGTGGAAAAGCTCTTCGTCGTGCTCAACAAGCTGGCGGCCGAAGGCTGCAGCATCCTCTACATCAGCCACAAGCTGCATGAGATCCGCGAACTCTGCACCGCCTGCACCGTGCTGCGCGGTGGTCAGGTCACGGGTGTTTGCGACCCGCGCGAAGAAAGCAACGCCTCGCTCTCGCGCCTGATGATCGGCGCCGAACCGCCCGCACTGGAGGTGCGCGCGCTCAACGCTGGCGCTGCCGTGCTGGAGGTGCAGGGCCTGACGCTGGCCAGCGACGATCCCTTCGGGACCGATCTGGCCGATATCGCGCTCACCGTGCGCAGCGGCGAGGTGGTGGGCATCGCGGGCGTGTCGGGCAACGGCCAGAGCGAACTGCTGTTTGCGCTCTCGGGCGAAGACCGCCGCGCGCCGGCGGGCAGCATCCGGGTGACGGGCAAGGACGCTTCGCACCACGGGCCGGGCAAGCGCCGCGCCCTGGGCCTGCATTTTGTGCCCGAGGAACGCCTGGGCCGCGGCGCCGTGCCCACGCTCTCGCTGGCGCACAACCTGTTGTTGACGCGGAGCGACGCGCTGGGTGCGGGCGGCTGGCTCAAGCTGGGTGTGCTCAAGACCCAGGCGACCGACATCATCCAGCGCTACAACGTCAAGGCCAACGGGCCGGACGCGGCGGCCAAATCGCTCTCGGGCGGCAACCTGCAGAAATTCATCGTCGGCCGAGAGATCGAGGCCAAACCGAAGTTGCTCATCGTCAGCCAGCCCACCTGGGGCGTGGACGTGGGCGCCTCGGCGCAGATCCGCGGCGAGATCCTGGCGCTGCGCGATGCCGGTTGTGCGGTGCTGGTGGTGAGCGAAGAGCTGGACGAGCTGTTCGAGATCAGCGACCGCCTGCACGTGATCGCCAAGGGGCGGCTCTCGCCCAGCCTGGACCGGGCCGACGCCACCATCGAGCACATCGGCGAATGGATGTCGGGTCTGTGGGATGCCCAGGGCGCACCGGACAACAACAAGAATGAGGAGACCGCCCATGCTGCGGCTTGAAGTCCGTCCCCAGCCCTCTGCGCGCTGGGGCTACGCCTCGCCTTTGCTGGCCCTGGCCATCACGGTGGTGATCGGCGTGATCCTGTTTGCGGTGCTCGGCAAAGACCCGGTGCGCGGCCTGCAGGTGTTCTTCTGGGAGCCCATCAAGAACACCTATGCGTTGTCGGAGCTGATGGTCAAGGCCACACCCCTGCTGATCATCGCGCTCGGGCTGGCGGTGTGTTTCCGCTCCAACGTGTGGAACATCGGCGCCGAGGGCCAGTACCTGATTGGCGCCATCTTCGCCGCGGGTGTGGCGCTGACGGCCGACAAGACCACCGGGCCCTGGATCGTCCCGGCCATCATCGTCGCAGGCATCGTCGGCGGCATGGTCTGGGCGGGCATCGTGGCGTTGCTGCGCGACCGCTTCAATGCCAACGAAATCCTGGTCAGCCTGATGCTGGTCTATGTGGCGATCCAGGTGCTCAACTTCCTGGTCTACGGCCCCTGGAAAGACCCGCTGGGCTACAACTTTCCGCAGACCAAGACCTTCGAGTCGGTCACGCAGATCCCCAAGCTGATGCAGGGTTCGCGCGTCAACATCGGTCTGCTGCTGGCGCTGGCCGGGGTGGCCGCGGTCTGGGTCTTCCTGTTCCGCACCTACGCGGGCTACGGCCAGCTGGTGGGCGGTCTGGCCCCGGCCGCGGCGCGCTACGCCGGCTTCTCCTCGCGCAAGGCGCTGTGGATCGCGCTGCTCACCTCGGGCGGTGCGGCCGGCCTGGCCGGTGCGCTGGAGGTGGCGGGCCCGATCGGCCAGCTCACGCCCTACGTGCCGGCGGGCTACGGCTTCGCGGCCATCATCGTGGCGTTCGTGGGGCGGCTGCACCCGGTGGGCATCGTTTTTTCGGCCATCCTGATGAGCATGTTCTACATCGGCGGTGAGCTGGCGCAGTC
Source organism: Hydrogenophaga sp. L76 (assembly GCF_057654755.1). Classification (NCBI taxonomy): domain Bacteria; kingdom Pseudomonadati; phylum Pseudomonadota; class Betaproteobacteria; order Burkholderiales; family Comamonadaceae; genus Hydrogenophaga; species Hydrogenophaga sp. L76. Next base: position 2,045,643 of record NZ_CM172807.1, on the reverse strand, counting down.
GCGCCTGGGCCTGCCGAAATCGATCACCGGTGTGTTCCAGGGCTTGCTGCTGTTTGCGCTGCTGGCCTGTGACACGCTGATCGCTTATCGCATCAAGTGGAGTAAATGATGGAATCCATCGCTCTTCTCATTGGCGCATCGCTCAACGCGGGCACCGTGCTGGCCATCGCTTCGCTGGGCCTGCTGATCAACGAAAAGGCCGGTATCGTCAACCTCGGTGCCGAGGGCATGATGCTCTGTGCCGCGCTGGCCGGTTTCGCCACCGTGGTGCACACCGGCAGCACGCTGGCCGGCTTTGCCGCGGGCATGGCGGCGGGCGCGTTGCTGGCGGCGATCTTCGGCGGCCTGGTGATCTGGCTCAACACCAACCAGTACGCGACCGGCCTGGCGCTGTCGCTGTTCGGTGCGGGGTTCTCCGCCTTTGCGGGTAGCCGTTACGTGCAGGAGAAACTGCCCGAGCAGATGCAGTTCAACATTCCCGTGTTGAGCGACATCCCGCTGCTGGGCCCGGCGCTGTTCCGCCACCACCCCATGGTCTACGTCTGCATCGGCATCGTGTTCGGCCTGATCTGGTTCCTCTACCGCACACGCGCCGGACTGGTGCTGCGCAGCGTGGGCGAAAGCCCGGAGTCGGCCCACGCGCTGGGCTACCCGGTGCGCCACATCCGGCTGATGGCGGTGATGGCCGGGGGTGCGCTCTGCGGGCTGGCGGGCGCCTATGTGTCGACCATCTACACGCCGCTGTGGGTCGAGGGCATGATCGCCGGCAAGGGCTGGATCGCGCTGGCGCTCACCACCTTCGCCACCTGGCGCCCGGCACGGGTGTTGCTTGGTGCCTACCTGTTCGGTGGCGTGACCATGTTGCAGTTCCACCTGCAGGGTGTCGGTGTGAATGTGCCCAGCCAGTTCCTGACCATGATGCCCTACCTGGCCACCATCGTGGTGCTGGTGCTGATCTCGCGCAACCCGACCTGGATCCGCATCAACATGCCTTCGTCGATCGGGAAGCCTTTTTATCCCGGCGCATAATCTTTTTTCGGTTTTTGTCACTGTTTCCGTTACCACCAACTCTCCCAACAAAGAGGTTTCCATGACTGACCTGAGCAAACGTTCCCTGATGAAGCTCGCCGCGTTGACCGCGGTGGCCAGCGCTGCGCTGATCGGCTGCGGCAAGAAGGAAGAAGCCGCGCCTGCGCCGGCGCCCGCACCTGCCGTGGTCGAGGCGCCCAAGGCCGAGCCGCTGAAGATCGCGTTTGCCTACGTCGGCCCGGTGGGTGACGGTGGCTGGACCTTCGCGCACGACAACGGCCGCAAGGCCGTCGAGGCCGAGTTCGGCGACAAGGTGGTGACAAGCTTCGTGGAGAACGTGCCCGAGAGCGCTGACGCCGAGCGCGTGATCCGCGACCTGGCCAGCCAGGGCAACAAGCTGATCTTCGGCACCACCTTTGGCTACATGGAGCCCATGCTCAAGGTCGCGCCCGACTTCGCCGACGTGAAGTTCGAGCACGCCACCGGCTACAAGACGGCCGCCAACCTGCGCACCTACGACAGCCGCACCTACGAAGGCGCCTACATGGCCGGCGTGATCGCCGGTTCCATGACCAAGACCAACACGCTGGGCGTGGTGGCCTCGATCCCGATTCCCGAGGTGATCCGCAACATCAACAGCTTCACGCTGGGTGCGCAGTCGGTCAACCCCAAGGTCAGCACCAAGGTGGTCTGGATCAACAGCTGGTTTGATCCACCAAAGGAAACCGAAGCGGCCACCTCGCTGATCAACGGCGGCGCCGACGTGCTGATGCAGAACACCGACTCCTCGGCCGTGCTGCAGACCGCCGAGAAGATGGGCAAGCGTGCCTTCGGCTGGGATTCCGACATGACCGCCTACGGCCCCAAGGCCCACCTCGGTTCGGCCGTGATCAACTGGGCGCCGTACTACATCAAGTCCACCAAGGACGCGCTGGAAGGCACCTGGAGCACCGGCGGCGTGTGGTGGGGGCACAAGGAAGGCGCGATCGACATGGTGTCCATCGCCGAAGACGTGCCGGCCGAAGCCAAGGCCAGGATCGACGAAATCAAGGCCGGTCTGAAAGACGGCAGTTTCGCGATCTGGAAGGGTCCGCTCATGGACCAGGCGGGCAAGGAAGTGCTGGCCAAGGACGTGGTCGCTGACGACGCGTTCCTGGGCGGCGTGAAGTTCTATGTGAAGGGTGTGGAAGGCAAAGTGCCCAATTGATGCACCCCCCGCGCCGCTTCGCGTCACCCCCCGAGGGGGCGATGCGAGTGGCCCGGCGAAGCCGGTTCCACCGCATCCTGGGGCGAAGACACGCGCGCCGGAGACCATCGCCGCTGCCTTTTTTGCAGCGGCGATTTGCTTTTTGAAGGATCACACCCATGATCGAGACACAACTCTGGCATCCGGTGACCGCGTCGCACATGGTGCGCGATGCGCCGGTGGCGGTGGAGCTGCTGGGCAAGCCCCTGGTGCTCTGGCGCGAGCCGGGACACGAGGGCGCACACGGTGTGGTGCACGCCTGGTCCGACCGCTGTCCCCACCGCGGTGCACGCCTGTCGCTCGGTCGCGTGCTGAACCACCTGCATGGCGCGCGGCTGGAGTGCCCGTACCACGGCTGGCAGTTCGGTGGCGACACCGCGGCCCATCAGGCGGTGGTGCCGGTGGCCGTGGGGCGTTGTGTGCATGTGCCGGCGGCACCGGTGTTTGAGCCGCCCGCGTCCCATTGCGCTACCGTGTTTGAGGCGGTCGAGCGCCACGGGCTGGTGTGGGTGCGCCTGGAGCGGCCCGACCGCACCCGCGTGCCAACGGCCCTGACGGAACCGCCCGCGTTCGAGCCCTGGAGCGATCCGCTCTGGCGCCAGGTGCTGTGCGGTCCCTACGAGGTGGCCACCAGCGCGCCACGCCTGGTCGAGAACTTCCTGGACCTGAGCCATTTCGGTTTTGTGCACGAGGGCTGGCTCGGTGAGCGCAGCCATGCGCAGGTGGAAACGGGCCGGGTGGAAGAGGGCGCCGAGGGTCTGTTGGCCAGCGACTGCAAGGCCTGGCAGCCGCGTGCCTACGCGGGCGCCAGCGAAGGTGGCTTCATCACCTACCGCTACACGGTCCCGCACCCGTTTGCCGCGGTGCTGCGCAAGGACGCGGTCGAGGGCGATCCGGTGAGCAACGCGATCGCGCTGTTCATCCGGCCCGATTCGGCGACGGGCTGCACCGCCTGGTTTGCCATGGCCGCGCTGGGCGACCTGTCGGACGACGAGGAACTGCGTGCTTTCCAGGACGCCGTGTTCGCCCAGGACCGCCCCATCGTCGAATCCCAGGTGCCGAAGACGCTGCCGATCGGCCAGGACGGACCGATCAACGAGGTGCACAGCCCGGCCGACCGCATGTCCAGCGCCTACCGGCGCTACCTGGCCCGGGTGGGTGTGTCTTTGGGCGTGTGTTGAGGCGCGACCCCATGCCGGGTCTGTGGGTATCGACAGCCTGTAAATTCCAGTTCGACAGCAAGGAGCACCGTCATGAAGAACCCCGCCATTGAACGCGCCGTGGCCCTGGCCCGGGTGATCCCGAAGGCCGAGCTGCACATCCACATCGAGGGTTCACTGGAGCCCGAGCTCATCTTTGCGCTGGCGCAGCGCAACGGCGTGCAGCTGCCCTATGCCGATGTCGAAGCCCTGCGCGCGGCCTACGCCTTCACCGACCTGCAGAGCTTCCTGGACATCTACTACGCGGGTGCCAGCGTGCTGCTGCAGGAGGCCGATTTCTACGACATGGCCTGGGCCTATTTCGAGCGCGCCAAGGCCGATCACGTGATTCACACCGAGATCTTTTTTGACCCGCAGACGCACACCGCGCGGGGCGTCCCCATGGCGACGGTGGTCCAGGGCCTGTCACGCGCCTGCGCCGACGCGCAGAGCAAGCTGGGCATCAGCTCGGCGCTGATCCTGTGTTTCCTGCGCCACCTGAGCGAAGCCGAAGCCTTCGCCACGCTGGAAGCCGCTCTGCCGTACCGCGAACACTTCATCGGCGTGGGGCTGGATTCCAGCGAGGTGGACCATCCGCCCGAGAAGTTTGTGCGCGTGTTCGCGCGTTGCCGGGAACTGGGTTTGCGCATCGTCGCGCACGCGGGCGAAGAAGGACCACCCGAGTACATCTGGGAAGCGCTGGAGCTGTTGCAGGCCGAACGCATCGACCACGGCGTGCGCTGCCTGGAGGACCCGGTGCTGGTGGCCGAACTGGCGAAGCGCCGCACGCCGCTGACCGTGTGTCCGCTGTCCAACCTGAAACTCTGCGTGGTGGACGACCTGGCCGACCACCCGATGAAACAGCTGCTCGACTCGGGCCTGTGCGCCACCGTCAATTCGGACGATCCGGCCTATTTCGGCGGCTACCTCAACGCGAACTTCGAACAGACCGTGCGCGCCCTGGCGCTGACGGAGGCCGACGTGATCAAGCTGGCGAAAAACAGTTTTGAAGCGAGCTTCGTCAGTGAGGCACAGCGGGCCGCGATGGTTGACGCGCTGGACCGTTCGGTCGGCCTGGCCGCACTCGCCTGAACGGGCGGCATCAACGCCCCACGGTACAATCTGCCCCCTGCGAGCCGGTGCTTCCCCGGCTCGCTTTTTTTGTCCTTCGGAAGCCATGTAGAGGAACACCATGTACAAAAACCTCGTGGCCCGGCGCGCCTGCGCCCTGGCGGTCACCAGCTTTTTCTTTTCTTTTCCCTTCTCCGCACAAGCCCAGACGGCGCCCGTCGCTCCACCGGTCAAAGCCGCGTTCGTCTACGTCGCGCCGCTGACCGACGCCGGCTGGGTGCGCCAGCACGACCAGGGCCGCAAGGCCGTGGAAGCGGCGCTGTCCGGCAAGGTGCAGACCACGTTCGTGGAAAACGTGGCCGAAGGCCCGGACGCCGAGCGCGTGATCCGCGACCTCGCGCAGCAGGGGCACCAGATCATCTTCACGCCCAGCTTCGGCTACATGGAGCCCACGCTGAAGGTGGCGCGTGAATTTCCGAACGTGAAGTTCGAGTCGGTCACGGGTTACAAGACCGCGCCCAACGTGGCCACGTCCAATGCGCGTTATTACGAAGGCCGTTACCTGGCCGGTGTGGCGGCCGGGCGTTTGGCCACGCAGGCCGGCTACGTGGCCGGTTTCCCGATTCCCGAGGTGGTGCAGGGCATCAACGCCTTCACGCTCGGCATGCGTTCGGTGAACCCGGCGGCCACGGTGCGCGTGGTGTTCCTGGGCGAGTGGTTCAACCCGCCGCGCGAGCGCGAGGCGGCCATGACGCTGATGAACCAGGGCGCCGAGGTGCTGGCTTTCCACACCGGCTCCACCGCCGTGATGACGGCGGCGCAGGAGCGCGGCAAGCTCGCCGTGGCCTACCACTCGGACATGCGCAAGGTCGCGCCCGACGCGCAGGTGGTGGCGGTGACCCACCTCTGGGGCGACTACTACACCCGCCGCGTCAAGGCCGTGCTGGACGGCAGCTGGAAGAGTGGCAGCGTCTGGGGCGGCGTGAAGGACGGCATGATCCGCGTCGACGGGTTTGGCAGCAAGGTGCCCGCCGCCGTGCAGGCGGAGGTGCTGGCGCGCCAGGCCGACATGGCCGCGGGCCGGCTGCAACCGTTTGCCACGAAGGCCGACGTGCGGAACAACGAAGGCCAGGTGGTGATGGCCGCCGGCCAGTCGCTCAGCGACGCCGAGATCCTGAACATGAACTGGCTGGTCGAGGGCGTGGTGGGCAAACTGGCGCGCTGAAGGCGGGGTGCGACCGGTGGGCTGTGTGACGTTCGTCATGGGGTTATCTGTCCCGCCGTATGCCGCAGGCGGGCGGTGCCGGTAAGCTTCAGACTGCATGAAAGCCTACCGAGCCGCCCTTCTTCGTTTCTCCGACGACCACACCCCCCTCTACGAATCCGATGGCCTGCTCGTGGTCGGCCCCGACGCGAACGGGCGCCGGGTCGTGCGGGCGGTGGGATCCTATGACGCGCTGGTGGACCGCTTTCCCGGCGTGGCTGTGGAAGACCTGCGCGGCCGCCTGATCGCACCGGGCTTCGTGGACATGCACGTCCACTACCCGCAGACCGACGTGATCGGTGCACCCGCCGCGGGCCTGCTGCCCTGGCTGGAAAACTACACCTTCCCGCACGAATCGCGCTTCAGCAACGAAGACCATGCACGCGAGGTGGCGGGCTTTTTCTTTGACGAATTGCAGCGCCATGGCGTCACCACGGCCTTGACCTTCGCCACCTCGCACCCGCAGTCGGTGGACGCGGCGTTCAAGGAGGCCCAGGCGCGCGGCCTGCGTTTCATCACCGGCAAGGTGCTGCAGGACCGCCACAGCCCCGATGGTGTGCGCGATGACACCGAACAGAGCCTGATCGACACCGAGAACCTGATCCAGCGCTGGCACGGCGTGGACCGCCTGGGTTACGCCATCACACCGCGTTTTGCGCCCACCAGCACACCCGCCCAGCTGCGAGGCGCCGGCGAGCTGGCGGCGAAATACACCGGCGTGTGGATCCAGTCGCACGTGGCCGAAAACCTCGACGAAGTGAAGTGGGCGGCCGAGCTGTTCCCGGACGCGCGCAGCTACCTCGGCGTTTATGGCGACCACGGCCTGCTGCGCGAGCGCGCGGTGTACGCCCACTGCATCCACCTCGATGCGGACGACCGGGCGCTCATGCGCGAAACCGGTGCCGCAGCGGCCGTGAGCCCCACCAGCAACCTGTTCCTGGGCAGTGGATTCTTTGACTTCGCCGCGGCCGACGCCGCCGGCATGCGCTACGGCCTGGCCAGCGACGTGGGCGGCGGCACCAGCTTTTCGCCTTTCCACACCATGCTCGCAGCGTATTACGTGGGCCGCGAAGGCCAGAGCAAGACAGGCCTGAGCCTCACGCCAGGCCAGCTCTGGTGGCAACACACGGCGGGTGCGGCGCAGGCGCTGGGGCTGGACGGCGTGGTGGGCAACCTGCAACCCGGCTGTGAGGCCGACTTCGTCGTGCTCAACCCGCAGGCCACGCCGCTGCTGGCGCGCAAGACCGCGCAGGCCAGCAGCCTGGACGAACTGCTGTTCGCGCTGATCGTGCTGGGCGATGACCGGGTGGTGGAGCGAACGCACACGGCCTGAAGACCGCGCGCCCCACGCTCCGCCGCTGCGCGGGTTGCAGCCGCTTATGGGGGCTGATCTGGCTGGGGGCGGCCCGGCGCCAGATCGTTGGGTGGTCCTGAGTGCCTACAATCCGGGGCAACCGGAGCAAATACATGAGCATCAAGAGCGACAGATGGATCCGCCGCATGGCCGAGCAACACGGCATGATCGAGCCCTTCGAACCGGGCCAGATCCGGCAGAACGCCGCCGGCGAAAAGATCGTGAGCTACGGCACCAGCAGCTACGGCTACGACATCCGCTGCGCGCCCGAATTCAAGGTCTTCACCAACATCCACAGCACGGTGGTGGATCCGAAGAACTTCGACGAAAACAGCTTTGTGGACATCAACAAGGATGTCTGCGTCATCCCGCCCAACAGCTTCGCGCTGGCGCGCACCCTGGAGTATTTCCGCATCCCGCGCAATGTGCTGACCATCTGCCTGGGCAAAAGCACCTACGCGCGCTGCGGCATCATCGTCAATGTGACGCCGTTCGAGCCCGAGTGGGAAGGATATGTGACGCTGGAGTTCAGCAACACCACGCCGCTGCCCGCCAAGATCTACGCCGGTGAAGGCTGTGCCCAGGTGCTGTTCTTCGAGAGCGACAAGGACGACGTCTGCGAGACCAGCTACAAGGACCGCGGCGGCAAATACCAGGGCCAGGTGGGTGTGACGCTGCCCAAGACCTGAAATCGCCACACCGATCGCAACGGAAGCGCTGCCCCCGGCAGCGCTTTTTGTTTGGAGCTTTGCATAATGGGTCTGGCTGTGTCGCCAGACCCGAGGAGAACGCACCATGAAATGGGGAAACAACCGCCAGTCGGACCAGGTTGAAGACCGTCGCTCCTCATCGGGGGGCGGCATGTTTGGCGGTGGAGGTCGGCGCTCCGGCGGACGCAACGTCGGCCTGGGCACCATCGTGATCGCGCTGATCGGCGGCTGGATCTTCGGCATCAACCCGATGACCATCCTGAGCTTCCTGGGCGGTGCGGGCGACCTCGCACCATCACAGACGCAGAATGCGCCGGCATCGGCCCCGGCGGGCAAACCGACCGATGAAATGGGCCAGTTCGTGGCCGCCGTGCTGGGCGGCACCGAAGATGTGTGGATGACGGTTTTCCAGCAGAGCGGCTCGCAGTACCAGAAACCGCGCCTGGTGCTGTTCCGTGGCGCCGTGCCCACGGCCTGCGGCACCGGCCAGTCGGCCATGGGCCCGTTTTATTGCCCGGGTGACCAGAAAGTCTACATCGACCTGAGCTTCTACGAGACGCTGCGCAGCCAGCTCGGCGCGCCCGGCGACTTTGCCCAGGCCTACGTGATCGCGCACGAGGTGGGCCACCATGTGCAGAACCTGATGGGCCTGACCCAGCAGATGGAACAGTCCCGGCAGCGCGTGAGCGAGCGTGAATACAACGCGCTGTCCGTGCGCCTGGAATTGCAGGCCGACTGCTTTGCCGGCATCTGGGCGCACCACAACCACAAGACCAACGCCATCCTGGAGCCGGGCGACGTGGAAGAGGCGCTGAACGCGGCCGCGGCCATCGGTGACGACGCCATCCAGCGCAAGAGCCAGGGACAGGTGGTGCCCGACAGCTTCACCCACGGCACCAGCGAACAGCGCCAGCGCTGGTTCCACAAAGGGCTGGAAACCGGCAGCGTCAAGGCCTGCGACACATTCAACGCGCGGCAGATCTGACGCCTGCCTGCGGGTGGCGTCTGGCGGGTGCCACCCGGGACTTCGCCGTCTGCGCTGGGTGAAAAGCGCTCAAAGTGCGACAATATCAGGCTAAAGCCCTGCCAGCGCGCATGGACACGCAACGCGCATTGAAATGACCCTATCCTTCTCCCAACTCTCTCTCTCTCCTTCGCTGGAGCGCGCCGTGGCCGAAATGGGCTACGAGAACATGACGCCGATCCAGGCACAGGCCATCCCCGTGGTGCTGCAGGGACGTGACGTGATGGGTGCCGCCCAGACCGGTACCGGCAAGACCGCCGCCTTCACGCTGCCCCTGCTGCAGCGCATGATGAAGCACGACAACACGTCTACCTCGCCCGCGCGCCACCCGGTGCGCGCCTTGGTGCTGTTGCCCACGCGCGAGCTCGCCGACCAGGTGGCCGAGCAGGTCAAGCTCTACGCCAAGTACACCAACCTGCGCAGCACCGTGGTGTTCGGTGGCATGGACATGAAGCCGCAGACCGCCGAGCTGAAAAAGGGTGTCGAGGTGCTGGTGGCCACGCCGGGTCGTCTGCTGGACCACATCGAGGCCAAGAACTGCGTGCTCAACCAGGTCGAATACGTGGTGCTCGATGAGGCCGACCGCATGCTCGACATCGGCTTCCTGCCCGACCTGCAGCGCATCCTGTCTTTCCTGCCCAAGCAGCGCACCACGCTGCTGTTCTCGGCCACGTTCTCGACCGAGATCAAGCGCCTGGCCAACAGCTACCTGCAGGATCCGGTGACCATCGAGGTCGCCCGCTCCAACGCGACAGCTTCCACGGTGGAGCAACATTTCTACCGGGTCGACGACGACGACAAGCGCGGTGTGCTCAAGAAGATCCTGGCCGAGCGAGGTCTCAAGCAGGCCTTCGTGTTCGTCAACAGCAAGCTCGGATGTGCCCGCCTGGCGCGTTCGCTGGAGCGCGAAGGCCTGAACACCACGGCCCTGCACGGCGACAAGAGCCAGGACGAGCGCCTGAAGGCGCTCGAAGCCTTCAAGAGCGGCGCGGTCGACCTGCTGGTGTGTACCGATGTGGCCGCACGCGGCCTTGACATCAAGGACGTGCCGGCGGTCTTCAACTTCGACATCCCGTTCAACGCCGAAGATTATGTGCACCGCATCGGCCGCACCGGCCGCGCGGGCGCGTCGGGTCTGGCGGTGTCGTTTGTCAGCGCGCGCGACACGCGCCTGATGGGCGATCTGGAAAAACTGCTGGGCAAGAAGCTCGAACTCGAAGCGCTGGAGCTGGAGGCCGACAAACGACCGGCCGGCCACTTCAACGACGGCCAGCGTGCCTGGCAGCAGCCCGAAGAGGCCCGCGAACAACGCGAGATCCGCGAGAGCCGTGGCGCGCGTCCCGAGCGCGAGGCGCGTGCGCCGTCCAGCCGCCCGGTGCGCGCACCCCGTGCGCCCGCCGATCCCCTGTTCGACAAGCCTTACGAGCCCAGCCTGGCCGCCGAGGCCACGCCGTCCTGGGAATCCGCGCAGAAGCCGGCCAGCCGCCTGTCGCCCAACATCAAGACCCGCAAGAAGGTGCCGGCGCTGTTCAAGAGCGCGCCGGTGGCCCCTGTGACCCCTGTGACCGACAACAGCTGAATCAATCAGCCCTTGCCCGGTTGGCGGGTCTGCGGGCAGCGCACGGCGATGCGTTCGACCTCGCCCGGTTGCGCCCCCAGCCGCGCGGCCGTCAGGCAGCCCCCCCACACACAACCCGTGTCCAGTGCCAGCACACCCGGGCGCTGCATGTCGGCGTCCAGCGTGGACCAGTGGCCGAACGCCACCGGCGTGCCTTCGGTGCGCCGTCCCGGTACCTCGAACCACGGCATGAAGCCCGCCGGTGCGCTGTCCGCGCTGTCCTTGGTGTCGAATTCCATCACGCCCTGCGGCGAACAGAAACGCAGCCGCGTGAGCGCATTGACAATCACGCGCAGCCGCGCGGCGCCGCGCAGGCCGTCGCTCCAGAAGTCGGGCTGGTTGCCGTACATCCCGTGCAGGAAAACGCCCCAGTCCGCGCTGCGCAGTGCCGCTTCCAGCTCGCCCGCCAGCGCCAGGGTCTGCGCGGTGTCCCATTGCGGCAGCACGCCTGCGTGCACCATCAGCCAGCCGTGGGCCTGCAGCGCCATGGAGCGCGTGCGCAGCCAGTCCAGCAGGTCGTCGCGGTCGGGGGCGTTCAGGATGTCGGCCACGGTATCGCTGCGGTGCGGCTTGCGCACGCCGTGCGCCACGGCGAGCAGGTGCAGGTCGTGGTTGCCCAGCAGGCAATGCGCCGCCCCTTCGAGCGCCATCAAGCGGCGCAACACCGCCAGCGACGCCGGACCGCGATTGACCAGGTCGCCCAGCAGGTACAGCGTGTCGCGGCTGGGTGAAAAACCGATCTCGTCCATCAGACGTCCGAGGGCCTCGTCGCAGCCCTGCACGTCGCCAATCATGTAAAGTGCCATGCGCCCATTATGGATACCCTCTTAATCATCTTTCTCACCCTGCTCAATGGCGCCTTTGCCATGTCGGAACTGGCACTGGCGTCCAGTCGCAAGGCCCGGCTGTCGGCCATGGCGGAAGCTGGTGACAAGGGCGCTGAGACCGCTCTGAAGCTGCTCGAAGACCCCACGCAGTTCCTCTCTTCGGTGCAGGTGGGCATCACCTCCATCGGCATGCTCAACGGTATCGTCGGTGAAGCCGCATTCAGCGGTGACCTGGCGGCCAGGCTGCAGGGTCTGGGGCTGACCGAGGCCACGGCCAGCGTGAGCGCCACCGCGGTGGTGGTGGTGGTGATCACCTTCATCACCATCGTGTTCGGCGAACTGGTGCCCAAGCGGATCGGTCAGCTCTACCCGGAAACGGTCTCGCGCTGGGTTTCGAGGCCCATGGCCTGGGTGGCGAAAATCGCGCGCCCCTTCGTGCTGCTGCTGTCGGTGACCACGCAGGGCACGCTCAAGCTGCTGCGCGTCGATACCAACGCCGTACAGCACGTGACCGAAGAAGAAATCAACGCCAGCCTGGAAGAGGGGGTCGACGCGGGCCTCATCGAGGAGCACGAACACCAGATGGTGCGCAACGTGTTCCTGCTCGACGACCGCCAGCTCACCTCCATCATGGTGCCGCACGCCGACATCGAATGGCTGGATGCGGAAAGCGCCATCGACGAAGCGGTGCAAAAGGCCTGGACCACCGGCCATTCGTGGTACCCGGTCTGCCGCGGCGGGCTCTCCGATGTGGTCGGGGTGATCCACCTGCCCCGCATGCTGGCGCTGCAGGCCGAGGGCAACAACGAGCCGATCATGCGCCACGTGCAACCGGCGGTGTTCGTGCCCGAAACGCTCTCGGGCATGGAGCTGCTGGAGCAGTTCCGCGAGCGCTCCACGCGCATGGTGCTGGTGGTGGACGAATACGGGGTGGTGCAGGGCCTGCTCACACCGCTGGACATGCTCGAAGCCATCACCGGCGAACTCTACCCCCACGAGGCACTGGATGCCTGGGCCACGCAACGCGAGGACGGTAGCTGGCTGGTGGACGGGGCCATGCCGGTGGCTGAACTCAAGGCCCGGCTGGACATCGAGGATTTGCCCGACGAAGACAAGGGCCGCTACAACACCGTGGCCGGGCTGATGCAGACCGTGGCCGGGGAGTTGCTTGCGCAGGGCGACACCGTTGATTGCGCGGGCTGGCGCTTCGAGGTGCTGGTGCTTGACGGCCGCCGCATCGACCAGATCCTCATCACCCCGCTGGAGCCCGCCGAAGACATGGCCTGAGGACCGTCCCGGGTGTTCAGCCGATCGGCTGCGGCCGGTGCTCGAACAGCCAGTCCTTGAACGCCAGCGCCGCGGCCGACAGCCGCTTGCCACGCGGGTAGACCACGTGCCAGCGGCGGATCAGCGGAAAGCCCACCACGTCCAGCAGCACCAGCTCGCCCAGCGCCAGCTCTGAGGTGACCGTGGTGGCCGACAACACCGCCAGACCCAGGCCACCGGCCACGGTCTGCTTGATCGCTTCGTTGCTGCCCACCTCCAGCCGGTTCTTCAGCGTCACGCCATGGCTGGCGAAGAACTTCTCGGCGGTAAGCCGTGTGCCCGAGCCAGGTTCGCGCAGGATGAAAGGTTCGCTGTTCAGGCGGCTGGGAGCGATCTTTTTCTTGCCCGTCAGCGGGTGGTCGGGCGGCGCCACCAGCACCAGCGGGTTGTCTGCAAAAGCCTCGCTGACCACGTCCATTTGCTCGGGTGGTTGTCCCATGATGTAGAGGTCGTCCTCGTTGTTGGCCAGGCGTTGCAGCAGCTTTTCGCGGTTGCCCACCAGCATGGCCACTTCGATGCCCGGGTGCGCCGCGCAGAAGCCGCCCAACAGCTTGGGCACGGTGTATTTCACCGTGGTGAGGATCGCGAGTTTCAGGCTGCCACGTTCCACACCTTGCAGAGCCGCGAGATCTTCGGAGAGGCGTTCCATGCGACTTTGAATGTCTTCACACGCCTCAGCCAATGTCTTGCCGGCGGCCGTGAGGTAGATCTTTTTTCCCAGCTGTTCGAACAGCGGCTGGCCCACCGTTTCCGCCAGTTGCTTGACCTGCAGCGACAGCGTGGGCGGGGAGAGGTGCAAGTCTTCGGCGGCGCGGGCAAAGCTGCTGTGCCGAGCCACAGCGAGAAAGATGCGCAGCTGGTGCAGGGTGGCGTGGCGCAGGTTCATGGGCTTGTCTCTAATGTTTGAGTTTAATAAACCGTAATATTAAAAACATTTTACTTTTATTTATTGATTGTGCAGTCAACAATCCGCACCAGTTCAGAGCAACGGCGCCCCATCTCAGCACACCGGGGCCGCTTTGAGCACCACAGTGAGACGTTTGACCACCCCGAAAAGGAGCAACCCGCAATGGCTACGAAGATCTACAGCGCCGGTGTCAAGGAATACCGCAGCACGTACTGGGAACCCCACTACACCCCCAAGGACACTGACATCCTCGCGTGTTTCAAGATCACGCCGCAGGCCGGCGTGGACCGCGAAGAAGTGGCCGCAGCCGTGGCCGCCGAATCGTCCACCGGCACCTGGACCACGGTCTGGACCGACCTGCTGACCGACCTGGACCACTACAAGGGACGCGCCTACCGCATCGAAGACGTGCCCGGCGACGACACCTGCTTCTACGCCTTCGTGGCCTACCCGATCGACCTGTTCGAAGAAGGCTCCATCGTCAACGTGCTGACCTCGCTGGTGGGCAACGTGTTCGGCTTCAAGGCACTGCGGGCCCTGCGCCTGGAAGACATCCGCTTCCCGATTGCCTATGTCAAGACCTGCGGCGGTCCTCCGGCCGGTATCCAGGTCGAACGCGACCGTTTCAACAAGTACGGTCGCCCGCTGCTGGGTTGCACCATCAAACCCAAGCTGGGCCTCTCGGCCAAAAACTACGGCCGTGCGGTGTACGAGTGCCTGCGCGGTGGTCTGGACCTGACCAAGGACGACGAGAACGTCAACAGCCAGCCGTTCATGCGTTGGCGTGATCGTTTCGAATTCGTGGTCGAAGCCTGCCAGAAGGCCGAGCGCGAAACCGGCGAGCGCAAGGGTCACTACCTGAACGTGACCTCACCGACGGTGGAAGAGATGTTCAAGCGCGCCGAGTTCGCCAAGGAACTGGGCGCTCCGATCATCATGCACGACTTCCTCACCGGCGGCTTCACCGCCAACACGAGCCTGGCCAACTGGTGCCGTGACAACGGCATGCTGCTGCACATCCACCGTGCCATGCACGCCGTGCTGGACCGCAACCCGCACCACGGCATCCACTTCCGCGTGCTCAGCAAGTGCCTGCGCCTGTCGGGTGGTGACCACCTGCACTCCGGCACCGTGGTGGGCAAGCTCGAAGGCGACCGCGAAGCCACGCTGGGCTGGATCGACATCATGCGCGACTCGTTCATCAAGGAAGACCGCAGCCGCGGCATCTTTTTCGACCAGGACTTCGGTTCGATGCCGGGCATGTTCCCGGTCGCCTCGGGCGGCATCCACGTGTGGCACATGCCCGCGCTGGTCAACATCTTCGGCGACGACTCCTGCCTGCAGTTCGGTGGCGGAACGCTGGGTCACCCCTGGGGCAATGCGGCGGGCGCCTGTGCCAACCGCGTGGCGGTCGAGGCCTGCGTCAAGGCCCGCAACGAAGGCGTGGCGGTGGAAAAAGAGGGCAAGACCGTGCTGATGGATGCCGCCAAGCACTCGCCCGAACTCAAGATCGCCATGGAAACCTGGAAAGAGATCAAGTTCGAGTTCGACACAGTGGACAAGCTCGACGTGGCGCACAAGTGAGCCTGTCGATTTCGATCCATGACTTTGTCGCAAAGCCTTGCCGTGCCTTCAGCACTGTCTGCGGCTTTGCTTCGCGTCCTGAATCGAACTTGACAGGTTCGGACGCAGCGCTATTTTTTAAAGGAACCCATCATGAGCATGCAAGACTACACCTCACGACTCTCCGACCCTGCCAGCCGCAAGTTCGAGACCTTTTCCTACCTGCCGGCCATGACCGATGCGGATATCCGCAAACAGGTCGAGTACCTGGTGAAAAAGGGCTGGAACCCCGCGATCGAACACACCGAGCCGCAGTACCTGATGGACTCCTACTGGTACATGTGGAAGTTGCCGATGTTCGGTGAGACCGACGTGGACAAGGTGCTGGCCGAAGCCGCAGCCTGCCGCAAGGCCAACCCGGACAACCATGTGCGCCTGATCGGCTACAACAACTTCTCGCAGTCGCAGGGCACCTCGATGGTGATCTATCGCGGGAAAACGGTGTAGCTGTTGATCCCCCCGCGCCGCCTGCGGCGTCACCCCCCAGGGGGCGATGCCTGTGGCCCGGCGAAGCCGGTTCCACGGCATCTCTGGTTACTGCACGCGCTCCGGACGTTTGGTTGGAATTTCTTCTCAACTGATCGCCCGTGAGCGTGGTGCGGTGTGGCCGACGCAGTGAGGTAAAGGAGGAGCCGGCCGCAGGCCGGCGGGGGACACGAACGGAGTTGGCCGCGCCGCAGCACGCGGTGCAGGCCAACGCCAATGGACAACGAGTGCAAGGTCTGTGGAGACGAACATGAGCGAAACACTAGACGCCTACCGCGTCGCACAGCAACCCTATTACCGCCCGGTGGCCGATGAGGTCGAACTGTACGAGGCTGCGTACTCGGTGCGCATGCCCATGATGCTCAAGGGCCCCACCGGCTGCGGCAAGACACGCTTTGTCGAGTACATGGCGTGGAAGCTGAACAAGCCGCTGATCACCGTGGCCTGCAACGAAGACATGACGGCCAGTGACCTCGTCGGCCGCTTCTTGCTGGACGCCCAGGGCACCCGCTGGCAGGACGGCCCGCTGGCCATGGCCGCGCGCCTGGGCGCCATCTGCTACCTTGACGAAGTCGTTGAGGCGCGGCAAGACACCACCGTGGTGATCCATCCGCTGACCGACAACCGCCGCGTGTTGCCGCTGGAGAAAAAGGGCGAGCTGGTCAAGGCCCACCCGGACTTCCAGATCGTCATCTCCTACAACCCGGGCTACCAGAGTCTGATGAAGGACTTGAAACAGTCCACCAAGCAGCGCTTCGGTGCGCTGGATTTCAACTACCCGGAACACGACATCGAAGCGGAGATCGTGGCCCACGAAACCGGCGAGAGCCTGGACGTGGCGGGCAAGCTGGTCGGCATCGCCGAGCGTGCACGCAACCTCAAGGGCCATGGCCTGGATGAAGGCATCTCCACCCGCATGCTGATTTACGCGGGCAGCCTGATCGCCAAAGGCGTGGCCGCTCAGGCCGCCTGCCGCGTGGCCCTGGTGCGCCCGATCACGGACGACCCGGACATGCGCGACGCGCTGGATGCAGCGGTTTCGACATTCTTCTGATATCGCCATGAGCGTTCACCTGCACGACCACACCGAGTGGACCGACCAGCTGGAGCCGGCTTCGCGCGAGCTGCTGGAGCGCAGCTGGCCCGATGCGACCAAGGTGTTTTCGGCGCGTGGACTGGACAACTACGTGAAGGGCGCCGCCGCGCTGCGCGGTCTGGGCCGTGGCCACGAACTGGTCAACGCCTGGATCGACGGTGCGCCACAGGTGGCGCAGGAGATCGGCGAGGACGTGGTTGGTGAACTGGCCACCACCGCGCTCATGCTTGCGTCCAAGACATCGGGTGCGGTGATCGAACTGGTGCTGGCGACCGCGCCCACCGCCGCACGCCGCCTGGCCGATGGCGCGCTGTTCATGCAGTACCTCCAGTTCCTCAACACCCTGGTGGCGCAGGCGCCGCGCGGGCTGCGGCCCATGCTGGGCCAGCTGGACGCGCTGTTCGGTCAGCTCACGCTCGGCGGCCTGCGGCGCTGGGCTACCTGGGGCGCGCAGGCGCACCGCACGAACTACGAAGAACAGGTCGCGTACTTCGGCCTGCAGTCCAAAGAGTCGCTGGCCATGTTGCAGAAGGAACGCAAGGGCACGCTGCTGGTGGACGTGCAGCGGCGCATCAACATGTACCTGCGCGCGCTCTGGGGGCGCGACTTCTTCATGCGCCCCACGGCGGGCGACTACGAGAGCCGTGAGGGCTACCGTCCCTTCATCGAGGACTATTTCATCCACCTGCCCGACGCGTATGACGCGGTGGAGGGCAACGCCGGCCCGGTGGACGCCACACAGCTCTACCGCGCCGCCGCCGCGCACGCCGCGGCGCACGTGGTGTTCACGCGCCAGCCGATCTCGGCCGAATCGCTGAGCCCGTGGCAGATGGCGTTGATCGGTCTGGTGGAAGACGCGCGGGTCGAGGCGCTCACGCTGGCGCGTTTTCCCGGCATGCGCCCGCTCTGGGCCAACCTGCACACCGCGCAGGCCTCACAGGACAAGACAGCGGGTGACTGGCTCAACCGCCTGGCGCGCGCACTGCTCGACCCGGCCTTTGAAGACGCGCATCCCTGGATCGCCCAGGGCCGTGTGCTGCTGGCCGAAGCGCTGCCGCGCATGCAGGCCGATCCACACGACAACGCCGTGTCGTGGGAGCTGGGCGTGCAGCTGGCGCACAGCTACCGCGAGCTCACGTTGGGGCCCAGCTACCAGCCGCGCACCGATCTGCAAAGCGCGACCTATCGCGACGACAACCGCTACTTCTGGGCCTTTGACGGTTTTGACTTTGAACGTTCCATCGCTGCGGGGTACGAGCCACCGCAGCAGGTGCGCAAGCAGGTCGGTCTGATGGAGTTCGTCAACGAGCTGGAAGTGGAGGGCGCGGGCGACGATGCGCAGGAGGTCTGGGTACTGGGCACCGAGCTCTTCCCGTACGAAGATCTGGGTGTGTCCTTCAACCAAAGCGAAGGCCGCGAGCCGGTGCTGCCGCCGGTGCACTACGGCGAATGGGACCACATGATCCAGCTCGAACGCCCGGCCTGGGCCACGGTGCAGGAACGCCGACCCAAGGTCGGCGACGTGGCGGTGATCGACGGCATCCTCGCCGAGCACCGGCGCCTGATCGGCCGCATGAAGTACATCCTGGACGCGATGCAGCCACAAGGTGTGCAGCGCATCCGCAAGCTCGAAGACGGCGACGACATCGACCTCAACGCGGCGCTCGCGTCGGTGATCGAGATGCGCATGGGCCGCCAGCCCGATCCGCGCATCATGATGCGCAGTGTGCGCAAGACGCGCGACATCTCGGTGCTGGTGCTGCTTGATCTCTCGCAGTCCACCAACGACAAGGTGGCCGGGCAGGACCACACGGTGCTCGAACTCACGCGTTCGGCCTGCGCGCTGCTGGCGGATGCGATCCAGAAAGTGGGTGACCCGTTCGCCATCCACGGCTTCTGCTCCGATGGCCGCCACGACGTGAACTACTGGCGATTCAAGGACTTTGACCAACCCTACGACAGTGTGGCCAAGGCGCGCCTGGCCGGCATGGAAGGGCAGCTCTCCACCCGCATGGGCGCGGCCGTCCGCCACGCCGCGGCGGCGCTGAAGGCGCAGCGCAGCAGCAAAAAGCTGTTGCTGGTCATCACCGACGGTGAACCCGCCGACGTGGACGTGCGCGACCCGCAGTACCTGCGTCACGACACGAAAAAAGCGGTGGAAGAAGCGGGCCGAAACGGCGTCATGACCTACTGCATGAGCCTGGACCCGCGCGCCGACCAGTACGTGCGCCGCATCTTCGGCGAGCGCAACTACCTGGTGGTGGACAAGGTGGAACGCCTGCCCGAGAAGCTGCCGGTCCTGTATGCTGGATTGACCCGATAACCTGGACTCCCACCATGAGCATCATCCAAAGCCGTACGAAAACCTATGCGGGTATCGACAACGAAGAACACAACGGCATGACCATGACCGGGCGCATCATCCGCGACGCCTGGGTCTTCGGCCTGCTGCCCGAGGGCGAGGGTTTTGCCGGCAAGAACGCGGGCGATCTCCAGAACCTGTTCGAGGCCGTGCACAAGGCCTGGGAGCCCTATGGGCAGTTGCCCAGTCGCCTGCCGACCGAGCTGGCCGAGCGCCACGCGCGCATCCACGCCGAAGCGGTGGAACGCGCCAAGGGGATGGGTTGGGATGCCGAGCTGGGCGAAGACGACTGAAGCCGTTTTGCCTTCAGCGCGATCACTTCGTTGCTGAAGTCCTGGCCGTGACAGCACGATCTGTCGCTTTGCGCCTTGAATGCCAATCGGTATGAACCGTATGCGTCTCAAGGCATGGCGGAGCTGGCCTGGGGCAACTTCAGCAGGGGACCGTACTTGGCGGCCAAGTGTCCTTCAGCGTGTTCGAGCATGAAGTAGCGGAAGGCTTCAGCCGCGGGTGAGAGAAGTTTCGCGCGCGTGTGCACGATGTTCCACGCCCGCACCACCGGCGCGCCGCGCACGTCCAGCACCTGGATCAGGCCGTTTTCCAGCTCAAGCCCTATGGTGTGCAGTGACAGGAAGCCCAGGCCCAGCCCGGCCATGACGGCCTGCTTGATGGTTTCGTTGCTGTTGAGCTGCATCTGCAGGCGGGGCTCGACGCGTGCATCGACAAAGAATTTCTCCATCGCGGCGCGCGTGCCGGAGCCGACCTCACGCACGATGAAGTCGTAGGGGCGCAGGTCTTCGACCTCCAGATCGCCTTGCTGGCCCAGCGGGTGTTTGGGTGCGCTCACAAAAACGTGCGGATGCGCAGCGAAGGGCTCGGCCCGCGTGTCCAGTTCTTTGGGCGGACGCCCCATGACGGCGATGTCCACATCGTTGTTCTGCAGCATGCCCACCAGCTGGTCGCGGTTGCCGATGGCCAGCCTCAATTCGACACCGCGGTGCTTGTCGAGGAATTCGCCGAGCAGGCCCATGAGGAAATACTTGGCCGTGCCCACCATGCCCACCGTCAGCACGCCGACTTCGGCACGCTTGAGCCGCGCGGCCACGTCTTCGGCGTCCTTGAGCGAGGCCAGGATCTTGCGCGCGTGAACGAGGATGTACTCGCCCGCAGTGGTCAGGCTGACCTGCCGACCACTGCGCTCAAACAGGGGCATGCCCACACGCTCCTCAAACTCCTTGATCTGCATGGTCACAGCGGGCGGCGTCAGGTGCAGTGCTTCGGCCGCGCGGGCAAAGCTCAACTGCCGCGCCACCTCGTTGAAGACGCGCAATTGGCGGAAGGTGGTGTTTTTCATTAAGGTAAAGCTGAATCGAATGACGACAATATTTGAATTTACCTGATGCTAAAGGTTTTCTAAAGTCCAGTCTTATCTAAAACCTGAACCCCCTGAACCTCAACGGAGACAAGCATGGACCAAAGCGCACGTTACGCCGACCTTAGCCTCAAGGAAGAAGACCTGATCGCCAAAGGGGGACACATCCTCGTGGCCTACAAGATGAAGCCCAAGGCCGGCCACGGCTACCTGGAGGCCGCGGCCCACTTTGCGGCCGAGTCGTCCACCGGCACCAACGTCGAAGTGAGCACCACCGACGACTTCACCAAGGGCGTCGACGCGCTGGTGTACTCCATCGACGAAGCCACGGAAGACATGCGCATCGCGTACCCGATGGACCTGTTCGACCGCAACGTCACCGACGGCCGCATGATGATGGTTTCCATCCTGACGCTGGTGATCGGCAACAACCAGGGCATGGGCGACATCGAGCACGCCAAGATCCACGACATCTACTTCCCCGAGCGCGCCATCCAGCTGTTCGACGGTCCGAGCAAGGACATCTCGGACATGTGGCGCGTGCTGGGTCGCCCGATCAAGGATGGCGGCTACATCGCCGGCACGATCATCAAACCCAAGCTGGGCCTGCGCCCCGAGCCGTTCGCGGCCGCGGCGTATCAGTTCTGGCTGGGTGGCGACTTCATCAAGAACGACGAGCCCCAGGGCAACCAGGTGTTCTGTCCGCTGAAGAAGGTGTTGCCGCTGGTGTACGACGCCATGAAGCGCGCCCAGGACGAAACCGGCGAGGCCAAGCTGTTCTCGATGAACATCACCGCCGATGACCATTACGAAATGCTGGCCCGTGCCGATTTCGCGCTGGAGACCTTCGGCCCCGATGCCGACAAACTGGCCTTCCTGGTGGATGGCTTCGTGGGTGGCCCGGGCATGATCACCACCGCCCGCCGCCAGTACCCAGGCCAGTACCTGCACTACCACCGCGCCGGCCACGGCATGATCACCAGCCCGAGCGCCAAGCGCGGTTACACGGCTTTCGTGCTGGCCAAGATTTCGCGTCTGCAAGGTGCCTCGGGCATCCACGTCGGAACCATGGGCTACGGCAAGATGGAAGGCGAGAACTCGGACAAGAACATCGCCTACATGATCGAGCGCGACGAAGCGCAAGGCCCTGTCTACTACCAGAAGTGGTACGGCATGAAGCCCACCACCCCGATCATCTCGGGCGGCATGAACGCGCTGCGTCTGCCGGGCTTCTTTGAAAACCTGGGTCACGGCAACGTGATCAACACCTCGGGTGGCGGCGCCTACGGTCACATCGATTCGCCCGCTGCCGGTGCGATCTCGTTGCGCCAATCCTACGAGTGCTGGAAGTCGGGCGCCGACCCGATCGCCTACGCCAAGGAGCACAAGGAATTCGCCCGCGCGTTTGCCTCGTTCCCTGGGGACGCCGACAAGCTTTACCCTGGCTGGCGCGAGAAGCTCGGCGTGCACAAGTAACTCCCTCTGTTGTCTGCGAGGGGCTGCTTCGGGATCGGGGCCACTGGGCGCACTGCGACGCTCGTGTCCCCCGGCGGCGTTCCGCCGCCTCCTCCTTTACCTCGCTTTGCAGTACACCCAGCGGCCCCGAGGCCGAAGCAGCTTTGGCGTTCCAACGGTTGCGCGCCAAGAGGTCTGCGGTGAGAGCGCACGGTGCTTGACGCAGCGAAGTAAAGGAGGAGGGGCGGGCGCAGCCCGACCCGGGGGACATGAGCGGAGTTGAGTACCGTGCGCTCTCACCGCGGGTGCGAAGGGTCTTCACAGCGCGAACGAAGCAACGCAACTCCGAACGAACGCATCACGCAGGAGATACAAGATGACCACCGACTACCGCATCGAACAAGAACCCTACTACCAGCCGCAAAGCAACGAGGTTGCGCTGTACGAGGCCGCCTACGTCGCGCGCCTGCCGGTCATGCTCAAAGGCCCCACCGGCTGCGGCAAGTCGCGCTTCGTCGAATACATGGCCTGGAAGCTGCAGCGCCCGCTCATCACCGTGGCCTGCAACGAAGACATGACCGCCTCCGACCTCGTGGGCCGCTACCTGCTCGAAGCCGGCGGCACGCGCTGGCTCGACGGCCCGCTCACCATGGCCGCGCGTTTGGGCGCCATCTGCTACCTCGACGAAATCGTCGAAGCACGCCAGGACACCACCGTCGTGATCCACCCGCTCACCGACCACCGCCGCACCCTGCCGCTGGACAAGAAGGGCGAGCAGGTGCGTGCCCACCCGGACTTCCAGCTCGTCATCTCCTACAACCCCGGCTACCAGAACCTCATGAAGGACCTGAAGCCCTCGACCAAACAGCGCTTCGTCGCGTTCGATTTCGACTACCCGCCGCCCGAGCAGGAAGCGCGCATCGTGGCCAGCGAAACCGGCATCGACGAAGCCCTCGCCGCCCGGCTGGTGAAGATCGCCATCACCGCGCGCAACCTCAAGGGCCACGGTCTGATCGAAGGCATCTCCACCCGCCTGATGGTCTACGCCGCCACGCTCATGAAGGGTGGCGTGGCGCCGCGCGACGCCTGCCGCATGGCGCTGGTGCGGCCCATCACCGACGACGCCGACATCCGCGAGACGCTGGACCACGCCATCGACGCCGTTTTTGACGCCGCTTGAACCCGCGGAGCCCGGCATGACCACCGCCGCCACCGACATGCCCGCTGACCACCTGCAGGCCTGGCGCGCCCGGCTCGACACGCGTTTTCCCGAGGTGGATCCGGTGTTTGAGGCGTGCCTGGTGGATGCGGTGCGCGTGCTCAGTCCCGAGGGGCTGGACGCCTACATCGACTACGCGCGCACACTAGGCAAGCTGGGCCGCGGCGTCGAGCCGATGTTGATCTTTCTGGCCGAGTGGCCGCAGATCGCGCGCTCGCTCGGTGAAGACGCCTTGCCCGCCATCGCGGCCACCATCCACACGCTCTACAAGTCGCCCAACGGCAAGGCCATCACGCCCTTTCTGCAGAGCCTGGCGGCCGTCGCCAGAAGACTGCCTTCGCGTGAGCCGTTCCAGCGTTACCTGAGCCTCTCGCTCGATTTCATGGAGCGCACCACCGGCTCCATCCACGGCCACCACAAGACCTTTGCCAGCCCCGGGCTGCCGCTGTTCTTCGAGCGTGCGCCGCAGCTGCTGGGCCTGCTCAGCGTGGGCGGGCTCAAGCGCTGGGTCGAATACGGCGTGCGCAACTACCACCACCACCCCGAGCGCCAGCGTGACTACTTCAGCCTGCGGTCGGCCGACGCCAAGGCCGTGCTGCAGCGCGAGCGCCGCGGCACGCTGCTGGCCGACCACACGCGCGTGCTCGACCTGTACCTCCAGGCCCTGTGGCAAGAGGAAGCCTTGCTGGTGCCCTACGCCACGGCCCATCTGGGTGACGACAGCGCTTCACTCAGCGCACCGCACCACAGCCAGCCGTATTTCGACGACCTGGGCATCCGCCTGCCCGACGTGTACGAAGACCGCGCGGGCGTGCGCGGCATCGACCGCTACCGCGCCGCGCTCGCCCACATGGCCGGCCACCGCCGCTGGAGCCTGCCGCAGGTGGCCGACAACTGGAGCCCGTTCCAGCGCCTGGCGGTGGAGATGTTTGAAGACGCGCGCATCGACACCCTGCTGCTGCGCGAATACCCTGGCTTGCGCAGCACGCTGCTGCGCCTGCACCCGCGCCCGTTGGAGGGCGCCTGCGACCCGGCCACACACTCGTGCCTGCGCCACCGCCTGGCCATGCTCTCGCGCGCCATGCTCGATGCGCAGCACGGCTACACCGATCCGGACCTGCTTCATTTCCGTCAGCGCTTCCACCAGGCGCTGGCCGCGGGCGAGTCGAGCACACAAGAGATGGCCAGCCTCGCGCTCTTGTGCGTGGCTCGCATCCGCCGCCAGAGCGACCAGCAGCCGAATGTGTATTTCACCGACACCGAGGTGGACTACCGCGACGACAACCGCCACCTGTGGATCTACATCGAGGCCGGTGACGAAGAAGAGAGCTTCGACGACCCTCGGCAACGCGAGACCCCGCCCGACGTGCCCGGCCTGCCGCCGCGCCACTACCCCGAGTGGGACCCGGCCAGCCAGACCTACCGGCCCGACTGGGTGAGCCTCTACGAGCGCCTGCAACCGAGCGGCAACCCCGCCGACATCCACCGCATCCTCGCGCGCCACGCGGCGCTGGCCAAGCAGCTCAAGCGCCTGCTCGATCTGCTCAAACCGCAGGACAAAGTGCGCATCCGTTTCCAGGAAGAGGGCAGCGAGCTCGACCTGGACGTGGCGATCCGCTCCCTGATCGATTTCAAGAGCGGCGCCGCGCCCGACCCGCGCATCAACATGAGCCACCGAACCGACGGGCGCGACATCGCGGTGCTGCTGCTGCTCGACCTGTCGCAGTCATTGAACGAGCCGGCCGCTGGCAGTGAACAGACCGTGCTCGAACTCAGCCGCGAAGCCGTCACCCTGCTGGCCTGGGCCATCGAACAGCTCGGCGATCCCTTCGCCATCGCGGGCTTTCACTCCAACACGCGGCACGACGTGCGCTACCAGCACATCAAGGGTTTCGACGAAGGCTTTGATGAAGACGTGAAGGGGCGCCTGGCGGACATCGAAGCGGGTTGGTCCACCCGCATGGGCGCGGCCCTGCGCCACGCGGGCCACTACCTCGGCGCACGCAAAACGGACAAGAAGCTGCTGCTGATCCTCACCGACGGCCAGCCCAGCGACATCGACACACCCGACGAGCGCACGCTGATCGAAGACGCGCGCGAGGCCGTGCGCGAACTCGGGCAGGACGGTATCTACACCCACTGCATCAGCCTCGACCCCAAGGCCGACGCCTACGTGGGCGACATCTTCGGCGGGCGGCACACCGTGATCGAGAACGTGCAGCGCCTGCCCGAGCGGCTGCCGCAGTTGTTCATGTCGCTCACGCGCTGAAGCGCGCGCCGCTCAGGCGTGTGCGGTGGTGGCGATCTGCGTCAGCCGTTCCGACACCGAAACGGGCGCGGCCAGCATGCCAAACAGATTCTTCGGATCGGCCAGCTGCGGGATCAGCGCGATGCGTTCGCCCATGCCCAGCCGGACCGCACTGTCCATCATGAAACGCAGGGCGGAGAAGTCTTCCAGCGCGAAGCCGACCGAATCGAACACGGTGACCTGCTCTGCGTTGTCGCGGCCGGCGCGTTCGCCGCGCAGCACCTGCCAGAGTTCGGTGACGGCGAAGTCCGCGGGCTGGTGCTGGATCTCGCCTTCGATGCGCGATTGCGGCTCGTATTCCACGAAGACCTTGGCCGCGTCGAGGATGGTGCCGTGCAGCTCGGTCTTGCCCGGGCAGTCGCCGCCCACGGCGTTGAGGTGCATGCCGGGTTGGATCATGTCGGGCGTGAGGATCAAAGCCATGGCTTTGTCGGCGGTGACGGTGGTCACGATGTCGGCACCCTTGACCGCCTCGGCCGTGCTCTGGCACACCGTGATCTCCAGCCCGCTGCCCTGCAGGTTGGCCACCAGCTTGGCGCTGGCGGCGGGGTCCACGTCGTACACGCGCAGTTCTTCGATACCGACCAGGTGCTGGAAGGCCAGGGCCTGGAACTCGCTCTGCGCACCGTTGCCGATCAACGCCATCACGCGGCTGCCGGGGCGCGCCAGTGTCTGGGCGGCCAGCGCCGACATGGCGGCGGTGCGCAGCGCGGTGGTGAGTGTGAGCTCACTCAGGAAGAGCGGGGCGCCGGTGTCCACGTCCGCCAGCACGCCGAAGGCCATCACCGTGGACATGCCGAAACGCGTGTTGCCCGGGTGGCCGTTGACGTATTTGAAGCTGTAGCGGTGGTCATCGGCCACGGGCATGAGTTCGATCACGCCGTCTTTCGAGTGCGCGGCCACGCGGGCGGTTTTGTCGAAATCGGCCCAGCGCAGGAAGTCGGCGCGGATGTGTTGTGCCATGTGCTGCAGGCAGTGCGGCAGGCCGAGGCGGCGGACCAGCTCGGCGGCTTCGGGCGCGCTCAGGTACAGGGTGCCGGTGCCGCGGAATTGGGTGAGTGCGGTGTTCTTCATGGTCGTCTCGTGTTGTGCGGAAAACGGTGCGAACAGAAGTCCGCCAACCGGTCCCCAGAGTTTGCCGGTGGAGCGAGACAATGAAAATCGGCAACAAAGTAGAGAAATGGCAGAAAATCCACCCATTCGGCAACCTTGATTGGCGTTTTGATCATGGACCAGCTCGATCAGCAACTCATTGCCCTGCTGCGGCAGGACGCGCGGCTCGCCGTGGCCGACCTCGCGCACAAGCTCCAGGTGTCGCGCGGCACCGTCACCAACCGGCTGCGCAAGCTGGAAGACTCGCAGGTGATCGTGGGCTACACCGTGCGCCTGCGGCCCGAGTCGCAGCCCGAACGCATCCGCGCCTGGATGAGCGTGCAGGTCGAGGGCAACCAGACCCGGCTGGTGATCGCCAGCCTGCTGGGTGAGCCGGGCGTGGCGGCGTTGCACGACACCAATGGCCGCTGGGACCTGCTGGCCGAACTGGAGGTGGGCTCGATGAAAGAGCTGTCCGACGTGCTGGAGCGCGTGCGCCTGATCAGCGGCATCCGCTCGACCGAGACCAGCATCCACCTCGCCAGCTACCGCTAGGCGGCTTTGCCATGGCAGCGAGCACAAGGCGCGAAGCCACCAGCGCGGTGTGAGGATCAGGATGGGTATTGCACCCGCCACCACGCCGGCAGCAGCCGCCGCACCTCGGCGCGCGCGTAGCGGTCGTCGAGCAGCCAGACCGTGCCGTGGTCCTGTTCGCTGCGGATCACGCGGCCCGCGGCCTGCACCACCTTCTGCACGCCGGGGAACAGGTAGGTGTAGTCGTAGCCGCGGCCGAACCTGGCCTGCAGCCGGGCCTTGAGCTGTTCGTTCACCGGGTTCACCTGCGGCAGGCCCAGCGTGGCGATGAAGGCGCCGATGAGCCGGCGCCCGGGCAGGTCGATGCCCTCGCCGAACGCACCGCCGAGCACGGCAAAGCCGATGCCCTGGCCGCTGTCGGTGAAGCGGGCGATGAAAGCCTCGCGCTCGGGCTCACCCATGCCGCGCGACTGCACCCAGACCGGAATGGAAGGGTGGCGCTGCTGCAGCCGGTCGAGCGCCTGCGCCAGGTAGTCGAAGCTGCTGAAAAACGCGAGGTAGTTGCCGGGCTCGGCCGCGAACTGCGCCGCCATGGTGTCGGCCATGGGCGTGAGCGATGCCAGCCGGTCGGTCCAGCGGGTGGAGATGTGCGGCGCCACGCGCACCGCGAGCTGTTCACCGGCAAACGGCGAGGGCACGTCCACGCGCAGGGTGTCGGCCGGCAGGCCCAGCAGGTCGGCGACGTAGTCCATGGGCGCGAGCGTGGCAGAGAACAGCGTGGCGCTGCGCACGGCGCTCCAGCGGTCCTGCAGCAGCGGGCCGGGCACGAGGTTGCGCAGGCTGATCAGCGGTTGTGCCACGCGCGTGCCCGGGGCGGGGTGGGGCGTGCGCGTGAGGTCGCAGAGCGTGTGGTCACCGTACAGCTCGGCCACGCGCTGGAAGTGCAGCGCATCGAAGAACCAGGCCTGCAGCGGACCACCCGCGGCGTCTTGCGGGTGCAAGGCCAGGTGGTCGCCGATCTCGCCGCAGAGCTGCTGCAGCGCGGCGGTGAATGCGCCTGGGGGTTCGGGCAACACCGTGTAGTCCCCCGCCTGTTCCCGCGCCAGCGCGTTCCACTGGCGGTGCAGCCGGTCGAGGCCCGTTTTCAGCGCGGCCGGCGCGCTGCGGCGCAGCGCCTGGAAGGGGGCAGGGTCGAGCTGGGCGCTGTACATGGCGCGGGCGCGTTCGATCAGGTTGTGCGCCTCGTCCACCAGCAGCGCGCTCTGCCAGCCGTGTTCGAGCGTGAGGCCGTGCCAGTGGGCGCCGATGTCGAAGAAGTGGTTCACGTCGCCCACCGCCACATCGCTCCAGCGCAGCATCTCCTGCCCCAGGTAGTAGGGGCACACGCTGTGTTCCAGCGCCAGTTCGCGCAGCGCGCCCTTGTCCAGCCAGCCGGCCTGCGCCGCGGCGGCGCGGGCCGCGGGCAGGCGGTCGTAGAAGCCGCGCGCGAGCGGGCACGACTCGCCGTGGCAGGCCTTGTCCGGGTGTTCGCAGGCCTTGTCGCGCGCCACGCGTTCGAGCGCGCGCAGCGGCAGCGCCGGGCGCGCGGGTGGGTGGCCGGCGGCGCCGAGCCGTGCCAGCGCGTCCAGCGCGAGCTGGCGGCCGGTGGTGCGCGCGGTCAGGTAGAAGAGCTTGTCCAGTCCCTGCGCGGGCGCGGCCTTGAGCGCGGCGAACAGCGTGGCCGCCGTCTTGCCGATGCCGGTCGGCGCCTGCGCCATGAGCACGCGGCCCGCCGCGTGGGCGCGGTAGACGGCTTCGGCCAGCGCCCGCTGGCCGGCGCGGAAGCTGGGGAAGGGAAAGGCCAGGGCGCGCAAGGCGGCGTCGCGCGCGCTGCGGTGCGCGCGCTCCTGCCGGGCCCAGCCGCTGTAGCGTTCGCACAGGTCTTCGAAGTGCGCGCGCAGGGCGCTGGCGCTCTGGGTTTCCGACAGCGGAGTCTCCTGGCCGGTGTCGATGTTGAAGTACACCAGCACCAGCTCGATGCGCTCCAGCCCGAGCTGTTCGCACAGCATCCAGCCGTAGACCCGGGCCTGCGCCCAGTGCAGGGCGCGCGCGTTGTCTGCGATCAGCGCCGCGTCGCCGCGGTGCGTCTTGATCTCTTCCAGGTGCATCACGCTGGCGTCCCAGCCGTCCGCCCGGCCCTGCACACGCAGGCCGTGCCACTGGCTGGCCAGCGGCACCTCGCGCTGGTAGCCCGCGCCGCGCCGCGACGTCACCTCGCCATGGCCGGCCACGCCTTCGCTGCCGGAAGGCGAGGGCGTGAAGCGCAGATCCAGGTCGCCCCGGCGCGCTGCGAAATCGCACAGCGTGCGCACCGCCACGGCGCCCAGCGGGGCGTCGGCGGCGGCTTCGTCAACCAGTCGGGGCGTGGCGGTGTTCTCGGTCGGGCTCATCTTGTGAGGGGCATGGTACTGGATATATAGTCAGTTCATGGAGTCCGCCTTTTCCCCCGAACCGCCCCCGCTCAACCGCCAGCACCACCGGCGCCTGCGCGACATCTACCGCTCGGCCGGCTGGCCCTGCGCCGACATGGTCGAGGTCGAGCTGCTGGCGGCCGGCTTGCTGGAGCGCCGGGTGTCCGCCGATGGCTTTGAGACCCTTCGCGTGACCGACGCCGGCATCCAGACGCTGGCGCGCGTGTTCGCCAGCAACAAGGCCGCGCGCACGCCGCACGAGGCCCTGGTCGAGCAGGTCGCGGTGGCCATGACGCGCGCGGGCCGCCTGGCCTGGCGTGGGCTGATGCTGCGCGTGCCGCTGCCGCGCGCGCTGCTGCTGGGCGAGGCCGCAGCGCCGGTAGCTGCAGAGCCCGCGCCCGGCTGGGCGGCGCAGCTGGCGGTTTTTGAATCCGAAGCGACCACCCAGCCCAACGAGCCACAACACGCCTGGTGCATGGCCTGCCCCGATGTGTTTTCCATCCGCCGCAGCTCGGTCGAGTCCTACCTGGAGCCGGTGGTGCACGAGATCAAGGTCAGCCGTGCCGACCTGCTGGGCGACCTGAAGAAGCCCGCCAAGCGCGCCGCGTACCTGGGCATGGCCAGCGCCTGCTGGTACGTGCTCGGCCACGACGCCAGGGGCCGGCCCATCGCCCAGCCCGAAGAGGTGCCGCCCGAGTGCGGCGTGATGTACGCGCGCGACGGCGAGCTCAGCATTGCCCGCGAAGCGCCGCGCCGCGCCATTCAGCGCCTGCCGTTTCATGTGTGGATGACGCTGGCACAGACAGAGCCCGCCGTGCGGCTGGAGGAATCGGGCCAGGCCCGGTTTTGAGCCCTTGTATGCACTGGAGGGTGTGAGCCCGTCCTCGGAATGCGCTTCGTCGGCAGTTGCTCAGGTTCAGGGACGCTCACACCGTTCGGACGGAAAACAGAGCCGGGCTTCCATGCCCGCAACCGGGCGCGGCGCCAGGTGCAACTCGCCGCCATAGCGCCTTGCGATGGCGTCGACGATGGAGAGGCCCAGGCCGCTGCCGGTATCGCCATCCGCACCGCCGCTGCCGCGTCGCCAGAACCGCTGCGCCGCCTGTGCCCGTTCGGCATCGGTCATGCCCGGTCCTTCGTCGAGCACGCAGAACGCCACCTGACCTGGCAGCCGTTCGATCCGCAGCACGACCGAGCCCGGCCTGGGTGAATGCCGCAGGGCGTTGTCGAGCAGGTTGCGCAAAGCCGACACCAGCAAGGTCTCGGGCACTGCGAGCGATGCGGCCGATGATGCTGCCTGCAACTCGACGTGCGGTCCGCTGGATGCAACGCCCTGTGCGACGCCGGCCGAGGCATCGTCGATCGCCAGCAGCGCTGCATGCAGCGCATCGACCCGCTGTGGCGACTCGGGCTTTGCCGCGCCTTCGAGCCGGGCCAGCAACAACAGCTGTTCGAGCGTGCGGTGCAGCCGCGCGACGCCCTGCTGCGCATTCGCCAGCGCCTCGCCCGCGGCGCCATGCAAACCCGATTCGCCGCACGCCAGGCGCAACACCTGCAGATGCGTCTTGATGGCGGTCAGCGGTGTTCTCAGCTCGTGCGCGGCGTTGTCGGTGAAGCGCCGCTCGCGTTCGATCGCGTCCTGCACGCGCACCAGCAGGTGGGCGATGGTGTCGATCAGTGGCTGCAGTTCGGGCGGCGCATCGATGGCGGGCAACGGCGCTTCGGCATCCGCACGCCGGTCCAGCAGCACCTTGCGCACCCGTTCGATCGGCGCGAGGCCCCGCCCGACACCGATCCACAGCAGCACCAGGCTGCCCGCCATCGCCACGGCGAACGGTACCGCTGCGGAGAGCGCAATCTCGCGCAGCAGGTCTGCGCGCGCATCGGTTCGGTCGGCGGTGGCAATGCGCACCTCGCCGACTTGCAGCACGTAGGTGCGCCAGGGTTTGCCGCCGTAGACGGAGGTGCTGTAGCCCAGCGACGCACCTTCCAGGCCGGGGCTGGTGGCGGTGCGCGCGATCGGCTGGACCGCCACCTCGCCGCGAACCAGGCTGACCTCGCACGCCAGGCCGTCGCGCGCGATCACATCGAGCGGCAACACCGGGGGGCCGCTGACCTGCAGGCGCTCCGCCGGGAGGCGCGCGACCAGGCCGGCCACCATGCGCGCCGAGGCCGCCAGGCGCTCGTCCAGGGCGCTGCGCAGCTGCTCGCGCACATCCATGAACATCCACACCGCGACGACGCTCCACAGCAGCGTCAGCGACAAGCCGATGATGGCGACCAGGCGCAGGCGCAGCGTCACCGCGGGTCCTCGCCAGCGGCCGCCTCGCCCAGCCGGTAGCCCAGGCCGCGCACCGTCTCGACGATGGTGGGGCCGAGCTTGCGGCGCAGGTGGTGGATGTGCACGTTCACGGCGTTGCTTTCCACATCGGTATCGAAGCCGTAGAGGCTGGCCTGGAGTTGCTCCAGGCTCAGGATGCGGCCAGGGTTCTGCAGCAGCGCGCGCAACAACGCCAGCTCGCGCCGCGACAGATCGACCCGCACACCATGCAGCCGAACCTCGGCGCTGGAAGCGCTGAAAGAGAGATTGCCGTGTTCGACGAGGTCGCTGCTGCGGCCGCTGGCGCGGCGCACCAGCGCGTGCAGCCGGGCCACCAGTTCGTCGAGCTCGAAGGGCTTGAGCAGGTAATCGTCGGCACCGGCCCGCAGGCCCGCGACGCGGTGTTCTAGCGCATCGCGCGCCGTCAGCACGAGCACCGGGATCGACTGCCCCTGGGCGCGCCAGCGCGCGAGCACCGCCATGCCGTCTTCGTCGGGCAGGCCCAGGTCGAGCACACAGACATCGAAGTGCGACGTGCCGAGCGCCGCACGCGCCTTCGCGGCGGTGTCGACGTGATCCACGGTCACGCCGAGCAGGCGCAGCCCGGCGACGATGCCACTGGCGACGAGGCGGTCGTCTTCAATCAGCAAGACGTGCACGGCTGTCTCCGCAGGGGCCGATGAAATTCATGGCGCGATTATGGTGGCTGGGGGCGTCAAGCACGGGTGGCGACAGGCCATGAGGGTCGTTAACGCCGCCTTAATCGCGGTATTCAAGGATGGCCCTCCGTTGACATCCCGTCACGCTCTGACACCAGTCCATGC
Source organism: Hydrogenophaga sp. L76 (assembly GCF_057654755.1). NCBI lineage: Bacteria > Pseudomonadati > Pseudomonadota > Betaproteobacteria > Burkholderiales > Comamonadaceae > Hydrogenophaga > Hydrogenophaga sp. L76. The sequence continues at coordinate 2,012,927 of NZ_CM172807.1, read as the reverse complement.
CCGACCTTCCCGATCGCTTTCGAAGCAGCCTGCGCGCTGCGCTCGCCGCCCTGGTGCTGCTGTGGGGCGTGGCTTGGCCGGCTCACGCCGCCGAAGAGTTCCTGCAGCCCGAGCAGGCCTTTCGCCTGTCGGCCACGAAGTCCGATGCCGGCGGGCTGCAGCTGACCTGGTCCATTGCGCCGGGCTACTACCTGTACCGCGACCGCATGGCGGTCACGGCATCCCCGTCCGGGAGTCCCATGGAGACCGAACGCCCGCCCGGCGTCCGTAAGGACGACCCCAACTTCGGCGTGATGGAGGTCTACCACGACGCTGTCACGGTGAAGGTGGCGCATGCCGGTGCCCCCGCACTCGACGTGACCTGGCAAGGCTGCGCCGACGCGGGGCTGTGTTATCCGCCGCAGACCGAGACGATCCAGGTCGCCAGCCTGTCGTCGGTTGTTGCTACCGCTGCACCCGCTGATCTGTCGGAACGGCAGCAAGAGCCAGGCGCCACCAGCCTGTGGAACAGCGTTTCCGGTAGCGACACCCAGATCACGCAGTGGCTCGGCGAACGCTCGCTCGGCTGGACCCTGCCGCTCTTCTTCCTGCTCGGCATCGCGCTGGCGTTCACGCCCTGTGTGCTGCCGATGTTGCCCATCGTCTCCGGCATCGTGGTGGGCAGCCAGGCGCCCCCGCGGCGCGCGTTCGCGCTGTCGATGGCGTTCGTGCTGCCGATGGCGGCGACCTATTCGGCCCTGGGCTTGGCGGCTGCGCTCGCGGGTGCGAACCTGCAGGCGATGCTGCAGAACCGCTGGACGGTGCTCGTTCTGGGCGGCGTCTACATCGTGCTCGCGCTCGGCATGTTCGGCGTCTTCACCTTGCAACTGCCGGCCCGTCTGCGCGACAGGCTCGATGGTGCGAGCCGCGGCCTGCGCGGCGGATCGCTGCCCGGTGCGGCGGCCATGGGTGTGCTGTCGGCACTGCTCGTCGGGCCGTGCATGACCGCGCCGCTGGCGGGTGCGCTGCTCTACATCGCCCAGAGCGGCAACGTGGTCCAGGGCGCGCTGTTGCTGGCGGCGCTGGGCCTGGGCATGGGCGCGCCGCTGGTGATCGCCGGTACGCTGGGTTCGCGTTTCCTGCCCAAGCCGGGGCCCTGGATGGACCGCGTGAAGGGCACGCTGGGCTTCCTGCTGCTGGGCACGGCGGTGTGGATGTTCGAACGCGTGGTGCCGGAACCGGCCGCCTTGCTGATGTGGGGTGCGCTGCTGCTGGCGGTCGCGGTGACGCTGGTTCATGCGGCTTCGCGCAGCGCCTCGAGCGTCGCTGCCAGCGGGTCGCCGCTGCGGCTCGCGACCCGCACGCTCGCGGTTCTGGCCGGCCTCTGGGGCAGCGCGATGGTGCTTGGCGCGGCAGGCGGCGCCGGGGATCCCTGGCGGCCACTGACGTTCGCCACAGCGTCGGCCAAAGGCATTGAGCAAGCAACGGCGGGCTTGCAGTTCGAAGCGATCGCCAGCGAACCCGAACTTCAAGCAAAGCTCGCTGCCGCGCGCGCCGCGGGGCAACCCACCCTCGTGGACTTCTATGCCGACTGGTGCGTTTCCTGCAAGGCCATCGAGAAGGAGGTCTTTGGAGACCCTCGCGTGCAGCGCTCGCTGGCCGGTGTGCTGTTGCTGCGTGCCGACGTGACCGCCAACGACGCGCGCCAGCGCGAACTGATGCGCACGCACCAGGTGATCGGCCCGCCAACCGTGATGCTGTTCGATGGCGCCGGGCGCGAGCGCCGCGACGCCCGCCTGGTCGGTGAGTTCACCGTCGAACAGTTCCTGCAGCGACAGCCGCCTTCACGAACGCCCGGCATGGAGGAGCCGACATGAACCAGGCCCTGCAGATCGGTCCGCTGTCGCTGCCGTATTCGCTGCTGCTGACCTTGCTGGCCATCACACTTGGCGGATTCGTCGCGCGGCGGCTGGCGCGGTCCGCGGGCACCGAGGTCGAACCGACGCTGACGCACATGCTGCTCGTCGGCCTGGTCGCGGCGCGACTCGCCTTCGTCTGGCAATGGCGCGAACAGTACCTGAAGCTCCCGCTGAGCATCCTCGACATCCGCGACGGTGGCTGGGAGCCGGCAGCGGGCCTTGTGGTGGCCTTGCTGTTCGGCCTGCAACGCGCATACCGACAGACCGGCCTGCGCAAACCCGTGGTCGCCGCTGTGTTGACCACCGGCATGGTGCTGCTGCTCGGTGGCGTCGCGACGTTCCTGATGGCGTCCTCGGCAGCGCCCTTGCCGCCGCTGACCCTGAGTTCGCTGGACGGCCGGCCCGTGGCGCTCGCCGGCTTCGCAGGCAAGCCCACCGTGGTCAACCTCTGGGCCACCTGGTGCCCGCCTTGCCAGCGCGAGATGCCGGTGATGCAGCAAGCACAGGCCGCCAACCCGGACGTGAACATCGTCTTCGTCAACCAGGGCGAAGAGGCCCGCACGATTGCCGCCTTCCTGGACCGTCACAGCCTGACGCTGCGCCATGTGCTGGTCGATCAGCAGCATCAAACCGGCGCGGCGCTGGGCCACCGCGCCTTGCCGACCACCCTGTTCTTCGATGCGCAGGGAAGGCTGGCCGACACCCGCATCGGCGAGCTGTCACAAGCCACGCTCACCCAGCGCCTGACCAGTCTTCGCGCCGCCTCACCCCTGAAACAACAACCCACACCTCCATGAACCCTCTGAACACCCCTTCCGCCGTGCAACCCCGGCCGTCCGTCATCGTGACCTCGACCGTGGTCGTTCTGATCGCCCTCGCATCGACTGCTGCCTCGCTGGCCTTCGCAGCCCCGCCGCTTCCCGCGCCGCTTCAGGCCCTGCAGAAACAGGGGCTGAGCATCATCGGCACGTTCCCGAGTCCGGGCGGGATGACCGCCTACGCCGCGCACGCGGGCACCGAACCGATCGCCTTCTACCTGACGCCCGACGGCAAACACGTGATCGCCGGATCGTTGTTCGACGCCACCGGCAGGAACCTCACCACGACCGCCCTGGAAAAAGTCGTCGCCCAGCCGATGGCCGATTCGATCTGGGGCCAGCTCGCCAAGAGCCACTGGATCGCCGACGGCCGCGAGGACGCGCCGAGAACGGTCTATGTGTTCACCGATCCGAACTGCCCCTACTGCAACAAGCTGTGGGCCGACGCACGACCGTGGGTCGATGCGGGCAAGGTGCAGTTGCGTCACGTCATGGTCGGCATCCTGACGCCGACCAGCGCCGGCAAGGCGGCCGCTTTGATGGGGGCCAGGCAGCCGGCTGCCGCGCTGGAGGCACATGAACGTGCGCACGTCGCATCGAATGCGAAGACGCTGGCCAGCGGGCGACCCAAGCCCCTCGGTGACGACAGCCTGAAACCGCTGGCGGTGATTCCTGCCGCTTTGGCCACCCAGCTGGATGCGAACGCGGCCCTGATGGCAACCTACGGCTTGCAAGCGACCCCGGCGCTGGTGTGGAAGGACAGCAAGGGCAGCGTGCAGATGCGCCAGGGCGCGCCGGAGTCCGACCTGCCTGGCATCTTCGGGCCGCGCTGAACACCTGGCCATCGGCAGGTTCTCCGAACTTCACCGGGCTCGCCACCGCACAGAGGCGCATCGCCCGTATCTTCAAGCGGGTGCGCGCTGAGCACCCTGGGGAAGTGCTGGCGCTGGACAACGGCGACAAGGGCATGCCGCCGAGTTTCTCCGAAGGGGTGCGCTTCACGCTGGGCAACACCGAGCTCCCGGGCCACATCGACAGGCTGCGCAGCGTCGACAGGGTGGATCTGGTGGTGGTGTCGCACCTTGGCTTCGCACAGGACGCCCGGCTCGCCGCCGAGATGGCCCAGCGGGTGGCGGAGACCGTCGCCCCGCACCGCGACTTCCTCGACCGTTCGACCTCGCTCAAAGCGTCGATGGACAACGTGCTGCTCGACGCCATCGCTGCCGCGGCGGGCACGCTCCTGGCGTTCTCCAGCGGCTGGCGCTACGGCGCGCCCATTCTGCCCGGCCATGTGACGATGCAGCACCTGTGGAACATCGTGCCCACCCATCCGCCGGTCTCCACGGCAGTTCGCGCGCGGCACCCAGGTGCGCGGCAGCGTGGTGGCGGTCTGACCGGGTGGACCCTTCGGGGCGCCAGCGGCGCCACGACGAACAGGCCGCCTCGCCATGCCCTTGGCGGCCACGGTTGTGTGCGCCACCCCACAGACTCGCCTTCCTCGGGACACTACCGTTCAGTGCGCTGCCCATGCAATGGGCATGGCACTTCCCGACCCACACCCATGAAATCCGCACTGTCGCAACGGTCGATGCATCACGCCAAGCGGGCGAAAGTTGCCCAAGGAGTCCGAACATGAACGCAGATAGGTGGATTCTCGGACTCGGCCTGGGCCTGATGCTGAGCGTCAGCTGTCATGCCGACGGCGCGGCGATCGCCAAAACGGGCCTGGGGGCCGCACCGGCCTGCCAGACCTGCCATGGCGCTGCCGGCGAGGGTGTCGCGCAGGCCGGTTTTCCACGCCTGGCCGGTCTGGGTGCGACCTACCTGGAACGCCAGCTCGCCGCCTTCGCGGACGGCACGCGGGTCAACGACGTGATGATGCCGATCGCCAAGGCCCTGTCGCTTGCCGATGGGGCTGAGGTGTCTGCGTACTACGCCGCGTTGCCCGCCCCCGCTGCACCGGCCGGAGCCCCGCCCACGGCTTCCCCGCAAGCCACTGCGGCGGCGCCGGCGCCTGCCTCGGTCGGCGCCACCCTGGCCACGCGCGGCCGCTGGGCCGACAAGCTGCCCGCGTGCGAGCAATGTCACGGCCCGGGTGGGCGCGGCGTGGGCCCGGACTTCCCGGCCCTGACCGGGCAGAGCGCGACCTATCTCGCCAACCAGTTGACGGCGTGGAAAACCGGCGCACGACCGCCCGGCCCGATGGGCCTGATGGCCGACGTCGCCAGGAAGCTGTCGGAGGCCGAGGTGCGCGCCGTGGCCGATCACTATGCTTCGCTGCCATCGAGGGCCGCGCGATGATCACGGCACGTCAACGGCTCTACGTCGGCGGCGCACTGGCGGTGCTGGTGATCGGCGTCGGCCTCTATGCGGGCGGGGTGTTTCACTACTTCGGCATGCAGGCCTACAGCGAACGGTGGGCCACCAGGCGGGAAAGCGCCCGGCCCGGCGTGGCCGCACCCGCGCCGCGAGCATCGAATGACCTGGTGGGGGATCCACCGCGAGCCGAACTCACGGCGCCGGCAGCCACGCCCGGCGCGGACGTGGTGTTCCAGCCGCCGCTGGAGTCCGAGATACCGGCGGGCGAGTTCGGTGACGTGATCCGTCGCGGCCGCGAAATCTTCATCGATACGCCCCGCGCCGCGCGTGCGTATGTCGGCAACAGCCTGCGCTGCGTCAGTTGCCACCTCGACGCCGGGCGCCTGGCGGACTCTTCACCCATGTGGGCCGCGTTCGTGAGTTACCCCGCCTACCGCAGCAAGACCCAGAGCGTCACCACATTCCAGCAGCGCCTGCAAGGCTGTTTCGAGTACAGCATGAACGGACGGGCACCGCCGCTCGGCGCGCCGGAGCTGGTGGCGCTGGAGAGCTACGCGTATTGGCTCGCATCCGGCGCACCGCTCGACCCGAAGATCGCGGGCCGCGGCTACCCGCCGCTCGCCCCGCCGGCGCAAAAGGCCGACTTCGTCCGCGGCGAAAAGGTCTACGCCGAGAACTGCCTGCTCTGCCACGGCGCCGATGGCGCAGGGCAGCGCACCCCGGACGGCTACGCGGTGTTCCCGGCGCTCTGGGGGACGGACTCGTTCAACTGGGGTGCCGGCATGGGGCGTATCAGCAACGCCGCCGCCTTCGTCAAAGCCAACATGCCGCTGGGCCTGCCCGGCACGCTGACCGACCAGCAGGCGTGGGACGTGGCGCTGTACATGAACAGCCACGAGCGGCCGCAGGACCCGCGTTACACCGGCAGCGTGCAGGACACACAGCAGGCGTTCCACGCCACAAAGGATTCGATGTACGGCCGTGAGGTGGCGGGCCAAGTGCTCGGCGCCATCGGCCCGCCGAAGCCATTCAAGCCGTTGAAGGAAAGCCGACCATGATCTTCAGGCAACTGTTTGAACCCGTGTCCAGCACCTACACCTACCTGCTGGCCTGCGAGACCACAGGGCAGGCGATGCTGATCGACCCGGTCATCAACGCCATCGACCGCGACTTGCAGGTGTTGCAGTCGCTGCGGCTCACGCTGGCGCTGACGCTCGACACCCACATCCACGCCGATCACATCACCGCGGCGCTGCAGTTGAAGCAGCGCGTCGGCAGCCAGATCGCCGCGCCCGCGATGGACGGTCTGCCCTGTGTCGACGTGGGCATCGAGGAGGGCACACCGCTGCAACTCGGTGGCATCACCGTGGACCCGCTGCACACACCTGGGCACACCGACAGTCACTTCGCCTACCGGTGCATCGACCATGGCAACGACCGCCTGTTCAGCGGCGACGCCTTGCTGATCGACGGCTGTGGTCGAACCGACTTCCAGAACGGCGACGCCACAGCCCTCTACCAGAGCGTGACCGGGAAGCTGTTCGCCCTGCCCGATGACGTGCTGGTCTATCCGGCGCACGACTACGAGCAACGTCGCGTTTCAACGATCGGCCAGGAGAAGAGCCGCAATCCGCGCCTGGGGCAGGGCCGGACGCTGGAAGAGTTCAGGACTCTCATGGCCGGGCTCGACCTGCCGTACCCCAAGTTCATCGACCATGCCGTGCCCGGCAACCGCCACTGCGGCCTGTGCCCGGAGGATCTGCCTGAGCAGATGCGCGAATACTGCGAGCGCATGACCCAGAGCCAACAAGGCTGAAGGGCTCCCCTTGCCCGGGTTCTGTGTGCCATCTCACCGACGCCAACAAGACCGCCATTCAACAATCTGCACTCGCGGCCTCCGCGCGAATCCGAATGGACGAGCAAGGTGTTGCTTGCTGTCAAGGCCATGGAGGCGCTGAACGTCGGCGCATGGCCGATCGTTGAAGGCGCGCGCGTGACCGGGCGTGATCACCGACCGCGACATCGTGCTGCGCGGCGTCGCGCGGGAGATGCCGATGGCCACCACCCCGCTCAGCAAGCTGATGGAGAAGTCCCCGAGCCAGGGCAAGGGGACCGCCGCATCAGGCGCCCGTTCTCATCGGCCAGGCCTAGGGCTGCGAAATGCCGACCAGTGCATCAGCGGTAGGCTGGATGTCGTCGGCTGCGACGGCAAAGTCGCCGAGTGACACGATGCCCACCAGGCGCTTCTCGCGGTTCACCACAGGCAGGCGCCTGACCTGATACTGGCTCATCTTGTCGGCACCCGTCTCCACGGTGTCGTCCTCATAGCACCAGATCACGTCTTCCGACATCACGTCGCGAACCAGCGTGTCGCTGCCCTTGCCTTCGGCGACGGCACGCACGGCCATGTCGCGGTCGGTCACGGCGCCGATCATGCGGTCGTGCTCGCCGACGGGCAGCATCCCGAAGCCGTCGTCCCGCATCCGGGCAGCGGCTTCCTGGATCGTTGCCTCGGGGCTGATCACCTGCACGTCGTGGCTCATCACGTCTTTGAGTAGTTGCATCTTTGTCTCCGGGTTGAGGTTGGTGGCGTGTGTGGCCACAGGTTTTGCGGGGTTGCCCGCGCGGACTGCAGTCGCTTGCGCTGGCGCTTGACCGACTGCGCTCGAATCCTCCGGGCCCACCAGGCTGCCGGCCGCGGCGCCACCCAGTGCGCCCGCAACGGCCCCCACCGTGCCACCCACCACCGCACCCACGGGTCCCGCGACCACGCTGCCGACGGCAACACCCGCGGCCGCACCGGCCACCACGCCGCCGCCCGTCAGCACCGAGTTGGCCTCGCGCCGGGCTTCCTCGGGTTCCAGCAACGACTGGGCTGCGGGGTTCAGATCCTGCGACGGAATGCCGTGGCCGGGACGGGCTTGCTCAGCGAGGTCTCCGTCAAGCGGTACCGGCTTTGCCTGGGGAGAAGTGGATGGATTCATGATGGCTCTCCTGTGCGTCAGTGACGCGTTGGGGGTGAAAGGCCCGGGTCGGTGCTGAGGGGGAGGTGCTCGCCGGGCTGGTGCGGCTCGCGGATTTCGGGTGGGATCTGAGGCGGTATGTCCAGCGGCTCCAGGGGCAGCGGCACGCCGTCGGGTGACGGCGCTTGCCCCGGTGGCAGGGACGGTTCGGGTTCGGGCCAGGGTCCGGGCACCGGCGACTGGACCGGGATCGACGCCAGGACAGGCGGTTGGGATGTGACGGGCAGGTCAGCGAGGCGGTTCATGGAACGGGCCTTTCAAGGTGGGCGAGGGCGCCTGGAAGCGGGTTCCGGGGCTGGAAAAGACATCATTGACTCGCCGTTGCCCCCGGTCTGTGCGGTTGCGCACACCCCAGGGACCGGGGTGGGTGTGCTGTCGCACAGACGCTGGCTGGCGCCCGCCATGCTGAATGCAACAGTTCGTCACACAAGGGGTGCGCCCCTCCAACCGGCTTCACCCCCCCAGACGGCGTGCCCGTGTCCCCGATGGTCCTTGTGGTCGATGACGATGCGTTCATGCGCTCCCTGCTCGGTCGGTTGTTGACCTCGGCCGTCATGCGCATCGAATCCGGTGCGCCGGGCGGTGATCATGGCCAATAGGTACGGCTGCGTATGGGGCTTTCGACGGCGTATCCCTTCCTCCGGCGTTTTCTGTGTAGCCTGCAACGCCGATCGCTGAAACAATGATGCTCGGCCAGACCGACACGTTCGATTCCCTGCAAACAATCCCATGACCGCTCCGCTCTCTCCAGCCACCACCGCCGGCAATGCCGCGAACCCGGCGCGCGCCCTGAGCCAGCCGCGTAGCGGCCTGTGATGCCGGTGGTGCCTTCCGACGCCGACCGGGGCCGCCAGGCGCGCATCGCGGCGCTCATCGACACCCTGCACGATGTGGACCAGCAGCTGCAGGCGCTGACAGCGGATGAGATCGACACCGTGGCCAACCGGGCTGGCAGCAAGCTGCTGCTCAACGCCCTGGAACAGCTGCGTCGCCAGGAAGCCCGGAAGCGGGCCGCGATGCTCGACGCGCTGCCGTCGAATGTCGCGTTGCTTGATGCAGACGGCGTGATCGTCGCGGTGAACGAGGCGTGGAAGCGCTTTGGTGACGCGAACGGCCTGCGGGATACCAACCACGGCGTGGGTCGCAACTACCTCGACGTCTTCGACCCGGGCGCCAGCCCGGACGCCGCCCTGAACCCGGGCGTGGCAGCCGCGCTGCGCGCCGTGCTGGCGGGCGGGCGCAGCACCCTCGCGATCGAGTACCCCTGCGACTCGCCGCAGGAGCAACGGCGCTTTCTCCTGACGGCGGCTCCGCTGGAGCCGGGACGACGCGCCGGCGCGGTGGTCATGCATGTGAACGTCAGCGACCGGGCGCGTGCCGAACAGGCCTCCCTTCGCAGTGCGGAACTGCTGCAAGCGGTGGCCGACGGCACGCCCGACGTTGTCTACGTCAAGGACCTGCAGGGCCGTTATCTGCTGTGCAACAGCGCACTGGCCCGTTTCACCGGGCGCACGGTCGAACAGATCCTGGGCTGCGACGACCGGGACCTGTACGACGCAGCGGAGGCATCGCAGATCGTCGAGAACGACCGCACGCTGCTCGCAACGGGGGAGGTGCACACCTCCGAGAAGTGGCTCACCGGCGTGAGCGGCCGGCGCATCTTCAATTCGACGCGTGCCCCCTACCGCAACGCCCGCGGAGAGGTGATCGGCGTCATCGGCATCGCCCGCGACATCACCGACGACAGGCTCGCCGAGCAGGCGCTGCGCGACAGCAAGGCGATGCTCGACATCGCGGGCCGCAGCGCCAAGGTCGGCGGCTGGACTTTCGACGTGACGCAGCGGCGCCTGCACTGGTCCGACATGGTTGCCAGCCTGCACGACGAACCGGCCGGCTATTCGCCCTCGATGGAGCTGGGCCTGGCCGCCTTCGTCCCCGAGCACCGCGCCACTGTCCAGGAAGCCGTCCAGCGCTGCATTGCGTCCGGCACGCCCTACGACCTGGAAGCCGAGAAGATATCGGCCACCGGGCGCCGTTTCTGGGTGCGCACCATCGGCGAAGCGGTGCGCGACGCCGAGGGCCGCATCGTGCGCATCCAGGGCGCGCTGCAGGACATCACCGAACGCAAGCTGGCGGCGCTGGAAACGCAGAAGCTGGCGCAACGGCTGAGCAACACGCTCGAAAGCATCAGCGACGGCTTCTTCGCCCTCGACCGCGACTGGCGCTTCACCTACTTCAACCGCGAGGCCGAGCGGCTGTTGGGGCGCAAGCGCGACACGACACTCGGGCGTGTGATCTGGGAAATTTTCCCCGAAGCGGTGGGCACGGTCTTTGACCGCTCTTACCAGCGCGCGATGAACGGCGAAACAGGCGTCACCTTCGAGGCCTTTTTCCTGCCTTTGCAGGCCTGGTTCGGTGTCGACTGCCACCCGTCGGGCGACGGGCTGTCGGTGTACTTCCGCGACGTCACCGCCAGCCGCGCGGCGCGTCAGCAGCTGAAGCTGCTCGAAGCCAGCGTGGCGCAGTTGAACGACGTCGTCATCATCACCGAGCCGGCGCCCGAACTGCAGCACGGCCGGCGCATCGTGTTCGTCAACGATGCCTTCGTGCGCCTGACCGGCTACGCGCGGGAGGAGGTGATCGGCCGGTCGCCCGGCTTGCTCGACGGCCCCTCGACGGATGCGGCCGAGCTGGCGCGTATCCGCGACGCGGTCGACCGTTTCGCGCCGGTGCACGTCGAGCTGATGCGGTCCACGAAGGATGGCCGGGAGTACCCCGTCGAGATCGACATCACACCGGTGGCCACGGCCGGCGAGGGCTTCACGCACTTTGTCTCCGTCATACGCGACATCAGCGAACGCCGCCGCAGCGAACAGGCACTGCTTGAGCTGAACGCCGGGCTCGAGGAGCGGGTGCGCCACCGCACGCTGGAACTGGAGCAGGCGCGTGAGCTGGCCGAGCAGGCCAACCGCGCCAAGTCCGCTTTCCTCGCGACGATGAGTCACGAGATCCGCACGCCAATGAACGGCGTTGTCGGCATGATTGACGTGCTGGAAGAGAGCCGGCTGGACCCGGAACAGCGCGACCTGTTGAAGACCGCGCGCGAATCGGCCTACGCGCTGATGGCCATCGTCGACGACGTGCTGGACTTCTCGAAAATCGAAGCCGGCCAGTTCGACATCGATCACGAGCCGATGGACGTGACGGCGGTCGTCGAGGGGGTCAGCGATGCCCTGTACCCGCTGGCCGTGAACCAGGGTGTGGGCCTCCACCTGTACACCGATCCGCGCCTGCCGCCAGGCATGCTGGGTGACGCCGCGCGGCTGCGCCAGGTGCTGATGAACCTGGTCGGCAACGCGATCAAGTTCAGCCACGGGCTGTCGCGCCCCGGCTCGGTGTCCTTGCGCGCCCTGCGCGTGGCCGGCCCCGGCGGCGACGACACGCTGGCGCTGGAGGTGTCCGACAACGGCATCGGCATGGACCCCGACGCCCAGGCACGCCTGTTCTCGCCGTTCACCCAGGCCGACGCCAGCACCACCCGGCGCTTCGGCGGCACCGGGCTGGGGCTCAGCATTTCGCACCGCCTGCTGACGCTGATGGGGGGCGAAGTGACGGTGCGCAGTGCGGCGGGTGAGGGATCGACCTTCACGGTGCGCCTGCCCATCGTGCGGGTGCCGGCCGACAACGACACGAAGCCCGCCCCGATGCCGCAGCCGCTGGCAGGGCTGCCCTGTCTGGTGGTCGGCGCTGCCGCCGGTCCGGCCGCCGACCTGGCCGACTACCTGATCCACGCGGGCGCCGCCACGACCTGCCGGCAGACCGTGGCGCAGGCCCAGGCGTGGTTGCGGCGTGTCGACCCGGGCCGGTGCGTCGTCGTCATCGCCGACGCCAAAGACGCCATCGAAGGCAGCGCCCCGTTGCTCGCGGCCTGCCGTGCCGTCGGGTCGGAGCGCCCCGAGCTGGTGCTGACTTTCGTGGTCATCGAGCGGGGCAGCCAGCGCCGGCCGCGCCGGCAAATGTCGGATCCGATGTGGTTGTACGGTGAATGCCTGCACCGCGACAAATTCCTGCACGGCGTGGCCCTGGCGGCCCGGCTCCAGCCGGCGCAAGAACCGGTCGAGCCGCTCGCCGAGGTGGACGCCGCTCCGGTCCCGCGGCATCCGGCGCCGCAGCCTGATGCGAACCGCCACGAAGCGAAACCGTTGATCCTGGTGGCCGAAGACAACGAGATCAACCAGAAGGTGCTGGCCCAGCAGCTCTCGCTGCTCGGTTACCGCTCCGAGATGGTGGCCAACGGTGCCGAGGCCCTGGCCTGCTGGCGCCAGAGGGGCCATGCCCTGCTGCTGACCGACCTGCACATGCCGATCATGGACGGCTATACGCTGGCCGCCGCGGTGCGTGCCGAGGAGGGTGGTGGTCCGCGCCTGCCCATCATCGCCCTGACCGCGAACGCCCTGCGCGAGGAAGAACTGCGCTGCCACCAGGCCGGCATGGACGTCTACCTGAGCAAGCCGGTTCGCCTGGCACAGCTGAAATCGACCATCAATGCCTGGCTGCAGCCCACGGCAACGCGGCCGAGCGGGGCCGTGGCTGACGAAGTGGCGTCATCCACCGCCTCGCCACCGGTCGACCTCGGCGTGCTGGCCGATCTGCTCGGTGATGAACCGCAGGTGGTGCAGGAGGTGCTGGCGGCCTTTCGGGCGGGCACCACGGGCTCGGCGCTGGCGATGGCCAGGGCACACGCCGGCGGTGAGGTGCAGACCATGTCGGATCTCGCCCACAAGCTGAAGTCGACCGCACGGGCCATTGGTGCGGCGCGCCTCGGGCAGATCTGCGCCGACATCGAAAAGACCGCCGTCACACGCCCCGCGCCACACATCTCGGTGCTCGATCCGCTGATGGCCGATTTTGAGATCGAGCTGCGAGCGGTTCACGCCTTTCTCGATCAACGATAGGACCGTGGCGGCTTGCCGCCGGGGCCGGGCACCAGGCGGGCGCGGCGCTCCGCATCCAGGCCGGGGGTCGCGTGCATGTCGGTGTCGACCAGGCCAGCGTCGATGTCGCGCTGGGCCTGGACCATCTGGGGGTCCGGTGTTTCGGCCGTAAGGGCACGGGCCAGGTCGGTCTGTGCGCTCGCGCACGCACCCCGGTCAGCGCAGAATGACCCGAATGAAAAAACGATCACGCCCGTCCGCTTGGGCCAAAAGCTTCGAGCGGAGCCTCAAGGCGATGACACGCCTGGCCACCGCTTCCAGTACCCGGGCGCTCAAGAAGTCCCTCAAGCCCGCGGTGGCCAAGCGCGCGCCGCCGCCCGGTGCCGGTGCGTGGATGCCCGGCGTCGTCATGGGCGCGGCCGGCGCCCGGCGCTTCAGGGTCTACCGCCCGCCAGGGGTCGGGTTCGGCGAGAAGCTGCCGCTGGTGGTGATGCTGCATGGTTGCGGTCAGGACGCCAACAGCTTCGCGGCCAGCACGCGCATGAACCGCATCGCGATGCGCGAACGTTTTCTGGTGCTCTACCCCGAGCAAGACCGGCTCGCCAACGGGCAGGGTTGCTGGAACTGGTTCGACACCAAGACCGGCCGTGCCTATGGCGAAGCCGCCCTGATCATGCAGGCGGTCGACCAGGTCTGTCTGCTGCATCCCGTGGACCGGGCGCGCATCGCCATCGCCGGCCTGTCGGCCGGCGCGAGCATGGCCGCCTTGCTGGTCACCCGGCACCCGGGGCGTTTCAAGGCCGTTGTCATGCATTCGGGCATTCCACCCGGCACCGCGCACTCCACCCTGTCGGCGCTGGGCGCCATGCACGGCCACCGCGTCACGACCCCGTTGATGACCACGCCGAACGCGATGGAGGCCCACTGGCCACCCCTGCTGGTGATCCACGGTGACGCCGACGCCGTGGTCTCACCCAAGAACGGCCAGGCCGCAGCGCAGGTCTGGGCCGACGCGGCGGGGGCGAAGGCGAGCGAGGCGCGCAGCGTGCAACGGGGCCAGCGCTACCCGATGTCGGTCACCGACTTCAAGCGCCAGGGCAGCACGGTGGCGACGCTGGTCGCCGTGAGCGGCCTGGCCCACGCGTGGAGCGGTGGCGCTGCGAGCAAGGCCTTCAGCGACGGCCAGGGGCCGGATGCGTCGCGCATGGTCTGGGCTTTTGCGGCCAGGCAGTTCCGGATGCAGCAGGACCCCTGATTGTTGGCTGGCGAACAGACAGATGGCGTCAATCCTGCCCCCATGGGGGCTCTGCGATTGGCAGACAACGGTCCCGCCCCCCAACCGAAAGGAAACACCATGACCAGCCAGAAAACGGCCCACATTGAGCCATCCAGGCACTCCACCGACGAAGTCGATGAATTTCTGGACATGGTGGAAGACAACGTCGACGACGCTCCAGGCGCGGGTTCGCCGGCCATCAAGCCGAACACGGATCTGGATGACGACGGCAAGCCCACCACGGACACACCGAAGAACCCGAGAATCTGAACCACCCGGATCAGGGTCAGAACGGCACCTCGTGCCCTGAGCGAAAAGCCTCCAGCTGCTGACGCAGCGCTGCGTTTTCGGTCTGCAGTTCACTCACCTGGTTGCGCAAGCGCTGCAGTTCATCGCCCGCTTCGTCGGCCGGCTGATCGGGCGCGGCTTCCGACGGTTTGCGCTTCGCTTCGCGCACCCGCTTGGCCGCCAGCTTGAGTTCGTCCTTGCCGGCCAAGGCGGCGGCCTTCTGCTCTTCGGCCGGCAAGCTGGCCACGGCGGCGGCCGCGTTGAGCGAGATCGCCCCGGACTTCAGCGCTGCCACCAGCTCGGGCTCGGCCTGCTTCTGGATCTTTTCGATCATCACCACCTGGCTGCTGCTGAGCCGCGCCGCCCGGGCGATGTCTTCGCGGCTGTTCAGCGGCCGGGGCTCCGGCACGGGCGCTGCGGCCGCCGGGGTGGCAAATGGTGCGTCCTGCTCGGCCGGCTCGGGCTGGGCATCCTCGCGCGGCGCAGCCAGAAACCGGGCGCGCCGCTCGGCGATGATTTCGCGCTTGCGCAGCGCCAGCACGCCGCGCTGGAAGTCCGACACGCTGCGGCGCCCCAGGTGCTGGTCGATCATCCACAGGTGCACGTCTTCCATGGACTGGAAGCGCGGGTTCTGCACCGTCTCGAAGGGCAGGCCGTGTTGCTGGCAGATGCCGTAGCGGTTGTGCCCGTCCACCAGCACATCGCCCCAGAGCACCAGCGCATCGCGGCAGCCCTCGGCCAGGATGCTGCGCTCCAGCGCCTCGTGTTCCTCCGGGGTCAAGGGGTCGATATAGGCTTTGAGTTCCGGGTTGACAGTGATGTTCATGAAGTCGGGGTTCGGGGAAATGGCTTGGGGGCGCGAATTGTAGAGGGGCGCCGCGGGCCCCAGAAACCGGCAGAATGATCCGGGTCAGACGGACCGGGATGTGCCCGGTTCGAACACTCGATGACCTTGAACGAAGAGGGTGCTCATGAGACTCGTGGTTTTGTTGCTGGCTCTTCTGGTGGTGGGGCTTCTCGTGGCCCGTCAACTGGGCGGCGGCGCGCCAGCCCAGGTTCAGAAGCCGGAGGCCATTTCGGATGTGGCTGTTCCCGCTGTGCCAGCTGTTCCCACAAGGCCTCAGGATGTGCCCGGGTTTGAACGGCAGGTCGAGGGCTACGTCAATGATCTGGCCGCTGAGCGGGCCAAACAGCTGGAGCAGGCGGAATCGGGGAAATGACGGGGGCTGGCCATGTTTTCGAATCAGCCAGTTTCGCAATCAGGAATCAGGCGGTCGAGTTCCTTTTTCACCACCCGATAACACTCGCAAGTGCCTTCCTCCAGCTTGGCCCGGTCCAGCACCCAGATGTGGCCGCGCGCGTAGTGGATCTGGCCAGCAGCCTGCAATTTGTGCGCTGCTTCGGTGACGCTCTCACGGCGCACGCCCAGCATGTTGGCGATCAGCTCCTGCGTCATCACCACTTCGTTGTCGGGCAAACGGTCCAGTCTGAGCAACAGCCACCGGATGAACTGCTCTTCCAGCGAGTGGTGGCGATTGCACACAGCCGTCTGGCTCACCTGCGTGATCAGGGCTTGCGTGTACCGCAGCATCAGGTGCTTGACCGGGCTGGAAAGCTCGAACTCATCCTTGAACGCGTTGGCACGAAGCCGGTAACCCATGCCCGCGCTTTGCACCACGGCATGGCTCGGCGTGGAGCCGCCGCCCATGAGAATGGGTACGCCCACCAGGCCCTCAAAACCGACCGCCGCCATCTCCGCCGACGATCCATCCTCCAGCACATAAAGCAGCGAGACGATCGCGCTGGTGGGAAAGTACACGAAAGTCTGCTGCGCGCTCGGCTCGTACAGCACCTTGCCCAGCGGCAGATCGACCAGTTCAAGCTGCGGTTTCCAGCGTTGCCACTCAGCTTGGGGCAAACATGCCAACAGCTTGTTGTTGCGTGGGTGATATGGATGTACCAAGTGGGGCCCCCTCGTGTGTGCGTTTTGTCTCGTTTCCCGCCTCGACATTCACTCTACCCACCATCTTGAGGACGCTACCTTAAATTCGTTCCAAAACGTACGCGCAACCATCCAGGCCATTTCGTCTCTCCACGTCGAGGCGACGGTCCGATCTGGGCGGCCCGCTGGAGGGATCACCACTGCCTTGAGAACGCCGCTTCTGGCCGAGTACCTGCCCCACACAGCCTGCAACCACCGAGCCAGCCCAGGTAAAAAGCCCTCCCACCCGAGGGCCGTTCCCCCGTCCCTCTCCCCCGCCGTCCTCTCTCTTGGTAATATACGAACCAGCTACAAACCGTATACAAGGGATCGCCATGGGCATCATCAAGATTTCAGAGCAGATGCACGAAAACCTGCGTCTGACCAGTGGGGCGCTGAGCCGCTCCATGAACGCGCAGGCCGAACACTGGCTGCGCGTGGGCATGTTGTCGGAGCTGAACCCGACGCTGTGCCACGGCGAGATCTGCCAGCTGCTGATCGAATCGGAGCGGCAGGCGCCCGTGACGCCCAGTCTCAGGAGCGTGTCGCCCGCCGGCCTGGAGAAGGCGGCATGACGGGCGGCAAGAAGGTGAGCATCAGGACGGCGGCCGAGATCGACATGGCCCGGCGCGCCGGGCACCTGGCCGCCGACGTGTTGCGCATGATCGGCGAACACGTGAAGCCGGGTGTGACCACGGACGAGCTGGACCGGCTTTGCCACGACCACATCGTGAACGAGCTGAAGGCGGTGCCGGCCAACATCGGTTACCACGGCTACCCGAAGACGATCTGCGCTTCGGTGAACCACGTGATCTGCCACGGCATCCCGTCGGACAAGAAGCTGAAGGACGGCGACATCGTCAACATCGATGTGGCGCTGATCAAGGACGGCTGGTTCGGCGACACGAGCCGCATGTTTTATGTGGGCGAGCCGGGCATTCTGGCCAGGCGCCTGGTGCGCACGACTTACGACGCCATGCGCGCGGGCATCCAGCAGGTGCGCCCGGGCGCGACGCTGGGCGATGTGGGCCACGCGATCCAGACCGTGGCGCACGCGGCGGGTTTCAGCGTGGTGCGCGAGTACTGCGGCCACGGCATCGGGCAGGTCTACCACGACGAGCCGCAGGTCTTGCACTACGGCCAGCGCAACACGGGCCTGAAGCTGGCGCCGGGCATGGTGTTCACGGTGGAGCCCATGATCAACGCGGGCAAGCGCGAGACCAAGGAGCTGCCCGACGGCTGGACGGTGGTCACGCGCGACCGCTCGCTCTCGGCGCAGTGGGAACACATGGTGGCGGTGACGGAGACGGGCTTCGAGATCCTCACGCCCTGGCCGGATGGCCTGGGCGATTACGCGGCGATCGAACCGGTGATCAGCGCCGCAAGCCCGCTGGCCGCAGCGGCGGCTGCGGTGGCCTGAGCGGGTTCAGCCGCGGCGCCTTCGCCACAGCCAGACGCCGACGCCCAGCAGGGCGGCGTAGTTCAGCGCCATGAACCAGGGCTCGTTCCAGGCGATGCCGTCGAAGCCCCAGTAGGTGATGGGGTAGAAAACGGGCGAGGGGAAAAAGTCGGCCGAGTGGGTGAACACGTCGATGATGATGTGCGACCACCAGCCCAGCAGGGGCAGCCAGAGCCGGCGCAGCCAGACCCAGAGCAGGGCCGTCACCGCGGCGGCCACCAGCGCGCTGTGAAACACGCAGTGCACCTGGTGCGACCAGAATGCCACCCAGGCCGGGAAATCGGGTTCGCCGCCCGGGGCGGCGGTGGCGTAATTGAGCCATTCGCCGGGCGTGCCGTTGGCCAGGGCCCAGGCCGCCACGGGCAGCGTGTGCACCACGTCGGGCACCACCGCCAGCGCCACCGCCCAGGCCAGGGTGGGTTTGTCCACCGGCCGGGCGTTCGCCAACGCCACCAGGCCGGCTCCCGCCCACAACCCATGCGCCAGGATGTCCATGGTTCAGGCCCGGGTGTTCATGGTTCGGCTCAGTAGTGGGGCGGCAGCTCGTCGCGCAGGTTGCGCGCGGGCGCCGAGCCCTCGTCAGCGCCCTGGCGGCGCAGGTGGCCGAGCTCGCGCAGCAGCAGGTGAATCTGCTCCTGCTGGCGCGCCACCACGGCGTTCAGCGTGTCGAGCAGGTCGTCGGCGTAGCTGGCCTTGATCTCCAGTTCGGTGAGGCGGCGCTCGGTGTCGGCGGCAGGTGCTGAGGGTGGGGTCGAAGCGGTGCTCATGTGGCTATTGGACACCACGCCGGCGCGTGACCCGCAGCGCAAGAAACAACCCCAACCCAGGGAGACCGAGGGTCCGGCTTTGCCGGCCCAAGGTATCGCCCCCCTCCAAGCCGAAGGCGCCAGAGAGGGGGGAGGCGCCGAAGGCGACGCGGGGGGTGTTTCCTTTACTCTGGCTGGTGTTCCAGCGAAGCGGAGTTCATGCAGTAGCGCAGGCCCGAGGGCGCCGGGCCGTCTTCGAACACGTGGCCCAGGTGCGCGCCGCACTGGCTGCACACGGTTTCCACGCGGGCCATGCCGTGGCTTCGGTCGGTGATCTCGGTGATGGCGCCGGGGATGGCCTTCCAGAAGCTGGGCCAGCCGCAGCCGGCGTCGAACTTGGTGCCGGCGTCAAACAGGTGGTTGCCGCAGCAGATGCAGTGGTAGCTGCCATCGGCCCAGACTTCTTCGTATTTGCCGGTGAACGGGCGCTCGGTGTGGGCGTGGCGGGTCACTTCGAAAGCAGCGGGTTCGGCGCCTTTTTCGGCCAGCAGGGCGCGCCACTCGGCATCGGTTTTCTGGATGGGGAACGTCATGGCGGGGTCCTTCAAGATGAGCAACTGATTTCAATCTGGGCCGCCCAGTCGGGCGGAAAGTCGGCCAGGTCGTCGTGGCCTGGCAGCTCGGTGAACGGGGTTTCCAGCGCGGTCTGCAGGCGCTGCAGAGCCGAGAAGTCGCCCTCGCGGGCGCGCTGGATGGCGATCTCGCCGAGGTGGTTGCGCAGCACCACGTGCGGGTTGGTCGAGAGCATCAGCACCTGGGTGAGGCGGGCGTCAAAACCGGGCTGGCTCTGCAGCCGCCCGCGCCACTGCAGGGCCCAGGCGTCGAAGGCTTCGCGCTGCAGGAACAGGTCGCGCACCGGCTCGATGGCCGCGCTGGCTGCCGCGGCGCCTGCGCCCGGTTCCGCAAAGCCGGCCACGGCGTTCGAGAGGCGGCGCCAGAAGAGGGTGAAGTCGACCGCGTCCTGCGCCAT
Organism: Hydrogenophaga sp. L76; assembly: GCF_057654755.1. NCBI lineage: Bacteria > Pseudomonadati > Pseudomonadota > Betaproteobacteria > Burkholderiales > Comamonadaceae > Hydrogenophaga > Hydrogenophaga sp. L76. The sequence goes on along the minus strand of NZ_CM172807.1, from coordinate 1,993,155 downwards.
GAGCGCCAGCAGCTGCTCGGTGAGCGCTTCGTCGCCGGCCATCACGGTGCCGAGGCCGAGCTTGGCGCCCATGCGCCGCTGCAGTGCCGCGGGGAACAGGGCCTTGTAGGGTTCGAGCGCGTCCAGCGCCTGCTGCGGGTCTTCCATCAGTGGCAGCAGGGCCTGGCCCAGGCAATACAGGTTCCAGTGCGCGATGCCGGGCTGGCGCATGTAGCGGTAGCGCCCGCCGGTGTCGCTGTGGTTGCAGATGTGGCGCGGGTTGTAGGCGTCAAGGAACTGGAACGGACCGTAGTCGATGGTCAGGCCCAGGATGCTCATGTTGTCGGTGTTCATCACGCCGTGGCAGAAGCCCACGGCCTGCCACTGCGCGACCATCTCGGCGGTGCGCGCGCTCACGGCTTCGAGCAGGTTGGCGTAGACGTTGCCGGGCAGGGCGCGGCAGTCGGGGTAGAAGTGGTCGATGACGAAATCGGCGAGCGTGCGCAGCTGCTCGTGCTGGCCGCTGTGCGAGAAGTGTTCGAAGTGGCCGAAGCGGATGAAGCTGGGCGCGACCCGCGTGACGACGGCGGCGGTTTCGATTTCTTCGCGGCGCACCGGCTGGTCGGACCCGGTGACACACAGCGCCCGGCTGGTGGGGATGCCCAGGCCGTGCATGGCTTCGCTGCAGAGGAATTCGCGGATGGAGCTGCGCAGCACGGCGCGGCCGTCGCCCCCGCGCGAATACGGCGTGCGCCCGGCGCCCTTGAGCTGGATCTCTTGCGGGCCATCGGTGCCGGCGAGTTCGCCGAGCAGGATCGCCCGCCCGTCGCCGAGCTGGCCTGCCCACTGGCCAAACTGGTGGCCGCTGTAGACACTGGCGAGCGGGCGCATGCCGGGCAGCGGCTGGTTGCCGGTGAAGGTCTGCAGGGCTTGATCGCTCGCCATCCAGGCGCCGTCCAGCCCGAGCTCGCGCGCCAAAGCGGGGTTGCGGCCCACCCAGTAAGGGGCGGGCAGGGGCGTGGGGCGCAGCTCGGTGTAGAACGCGCGACCGAGGCCGGCGAAGCGGTGCGTCCAGCCGGTCGGTGTTTCGGTGGCGGGCGCGGGCGGCAGGGCATCGGGCAGGGTCATGCGGCGCATTGTCACCGGGACGACTTGCACCCACACCCGGGCGGGCTATCCGGGGCAACCCGCTACGGCCAGCGCGCGTTGTTGAGGCATGATGCTGGGTGAATTAAACGCACGATCGTTCGTTTTTCTTGTCGGACATTCCAGGAGAACCCCATGCTGGGACAAATGCAAAGCCAACCGCTGCTGATTTCGTCGCTCATCACGCACGCCGAGCGCCACCACGGCAGCACCGAAATCGTTTCCCGTCGCGTCGAAGGCGACATCCACCGCACCACCTGGGGCCAGGTCTCGCGGCGTGCGCGCCAGGTGGCCAACGCGCTCGACAGCCTGCACCTCGCCTTTGGCGACCGCGTGGCCACGCTGGCCTGGAACGGCTACCGCCACCTGGAGCTGTATTTCGGGGTCAGCGGCACCGGCCGCGTGCTGCACACGCTGAACCCGCGCCTGCACCCCGAACAGCTGGCCTGGATCGTCAACCACGCCGACGACCGCGCGGTCTGCTTCGACATGACTTTCCTGCCGCTGGTGCAGGCGGTGGCAGGCAAGTGCCCGGGCGTCAAACACTGGATCGCGCTGTGCGACGCCGACAAGCTGCCGGCCGACAGCGGCCTGCCCGGGCTGGTGAGCTACGAGGCCTGGATGGGCTCGCAGCCGGAAAAATACCTCTGGCCCGATCTGGACGAAAACAGCGCATCGAGCATGTGCTACACGAGCGGTACCACGGGCAACCCCAAGGCCGCGCTGTATTCGCACCGCTCCACACTGCTGCACGCCTACGGCGCGGCGCTGCCCGACGCGCTGGGCTGCTCGGCGCGCGACAGCATCCTGCCGGTGGTGCCGATGTTCCACGTCAACGCCTGGGGCCTGCCGTATTCGGCCGCGGCGGTGGGCTGCAAGCTGGTGTTCCCCGGGCCGGCGATGGACGGCAAGTCGGTCTACGAACTGATCGAATCCGAGAAGGTCACGATGGCCGCAGGCGTGCCCACGGTGTGGCAGATGCTGCTGGGCCACCTGCAGGCCGGCGGCCTGAAGTTCAGCACCCTGAAGCGCACGGTGATCGGTGGCTCGGCCTGCCCGCCGGCCATGATCAACGCCTTCAATGACACCTACGGCGTGGAGGTGCTGCACGCCTGGGGCATGACCGAGATGTCGCCGCTGGGCACGGTGTGCACGCTGAAGAACGCACAGCTGGCGCTTCCCGCCGATGAGCAGCTCAAGGTGCGTCTCAAGCAGGGTCGCAGCGTGTTTGGCGTGGACATGAAGATCGTGGACGAATCCGGCAACGAACTGCCCTGGGACGGCAAGGCCTACGGCGACCTGCTGGTGCGCGGGCCGTGGATCATCGCCAGCTACTTCAAGGGCGAAGGCGGCGACCCGCTGCAATACGACGACGCGGGCAAGGGCTGGTTCCCCACCGGGGACGTGGCCACCATCGACGCCGAAGGCTTCATGCAGATCACCGACCGCAGCAAGGACGTGATCAAGTCCGGCGGCGAGTGGATCAGCTCCATCGACGTCGAAAACATCGCCATGGCGCACCCGGCCGTGGCCATGGCAGCCTGCGTCGGCATGAAGCACCCCAAGTGGGACGAGCGCCCGATCGTGGTGGTGATGAAGAAGCCCGGCGCCGAGGTGACGCGCGAAGAACTGCTGGCGTTCTACGAAGGCAAGATCGCCAAGTGGCAGGTGCCGGACGATGTGGTGTTCGTCGACGCGATTCCGCTCGGCGCCACCGGCAAGATGCAGAAGATGACGCTGCGCCAGCAGCTCAAGGACTACGTGTTGCCGGGCCTCTGATGTTGGCTGGCGAGCGTTCGTCGGGCGTGCGGCGCTGGCTGCGGCTGGCGACGCTGGGCGCGCTCGCCTGTGCGGCCCTGGGCGGCCCGGCCTGGGCGGCCGACGCGCCGCAGAAGGTGGTGCGCATCGCCTTCATCGACCCGCTCTCCGGCCCCGCGGCCGACATCGGCCGCAACAGCCTGCGCAGCTGGCAGTTCATGGCCGAGCGGCTGGCCGGGCCGGGCAACCCCGCGGGGGTGCGTTTCGTGGTGGCGGGCTTTGACAACAAGGGATCGCCCAAGGAAAGCCTGGACGCGCTCAAGGCGGCCATCGACCAGGGCTTTCGCTACGTGGTGCAAGGAAACGGTTCCGGGGTGGCGGCGGCGATCTCCGATGCGGTGACGCGGCACAACGCACGTCACCCCGAGCAGGCGGTGCTCTTCATCAACTACGCGGCGATGGACCCGGCGCTGACCAACGACCTGTGCAGCTTCTGGCACTTCCGCGTGGACGCCGACACGACCATGAAGACGCGGGCGCTGGCGCTTTTCATGGCCTCGCAGTCCGAGCTGAAAAGCGTCTACCTGCTGAACCAGAACTACGCCCACGGTCAGCAGTTTTCGCGCTACTTCCGCGAGGCGCTGACGCAGGAGCGCCCCGATATCCAGATCGTGGGCGATGAGCTGCACACGGCTTTCGTGGGCCAGGATTTCACGCCCCATGTGCGCCGCATGGCCGAGTCCGGCGCGCAGGCCGTGGTCACGGGCAACTGGGGCGCCGACCTGCGGGGGCTGGTCAAGGCGATGCAGCAGCAGGGCGTCACGCTGCCGCTCTACGCCTACTACCCGATGCTCAAGGGTGTGCCCGAACTCCTGGCTTCGGGCGACGGCCGCCTGCCGGTGTACCAGGTGGCCAACAACCACACCAACCAGGCGGGCGACATCGCCGGGCTGGCCACCGCGTTTCGCCGCCGCCATGGCGAAGACCTGGTGGTGTATGCCGCGTTCGACGGCATGTCGATGCTGCTGCAGGCGATGACCCATGCCCAGACCACCGACGCGGCGCGCGTGGCCGGCCGCCTGAGCGGCATGGTGTTTCCGGGGTTCAGCGGGCCGGTGCACATGCGCGCCGATGACCACCAGTTGCAGCAGGGGCTCTACGTTTCGCGCTGGCAGAAGGTGGACGGGCGGCACCCGCGCGCGGCAGAGGACACGGGCTACACATTTGCGCCCGTGCGCTACATGAGCGCATCGGAAATCAGCGGTCCCACGAGCTGCCGGATGCAGCGGCCCTGAGTCCGGGTTGGTGCCCATCGCCTGTCCGTGCGAACCGCGGCAGCGGGCCTGTGCCGTCCGGCGGATGCTAGGCTTGTGCGAGCGCACAGTCGCCTGCGCGATAGGTGCTAGGGGCAATCCCTGAGGGGTTTGATGGCCTGTCAGGCTACGCTAAGGTTTTCCACCTTCAGGAGACCCAGCCATGTCGTTTGCCTTGAAATCCGTTGCCATCGCCGCCCTGTCGCTGACCCTGCTCAGCGCCCATGCCCAGAAGGGCGAGACGGTCAAGATCGCGTTGATCGATCCGCAGACAGGCCTGATGGGTCCGCTGGGCATGAACCAGATGCGCAGCTGGCAGTACTTCGCCGAGAAGTTCAGCGCCACCAACCCGGCCGGTGTGAAGTTCGAGATGGTGGCGTTCGACAACAAGCTCAGCCCGGCCGAAAGCCTGAATGCCTTCAAGGCCGCGCTGGACCAGGGCGTGCGCTACATCGCCCAGGGCAACGGTTCTTCGGTGGCGGGCGCACTGATCGATGCGGTCAACAAGCACAACGAGCGCAACCCGGGCAAGGAGGTGATCTTCCTGAACTACGCCGCCGTGGACCCCGATTTCACCAACAGCAAGTGCAGCTACTGGCACTTCCGTTTTGACGCCGACACCTCCATGAAGATGGAGGCGATGACCACCTTCATGAAGGACCAGAAGGACGTCAAGAATGTTTATCTGCTCAACCAGAACTACTCGCACGGCCAGCAGGTCGCCAAGTTCGCCAAGGAAAACCTGGCCCGCAAGCGCCCCGACGTGAAGATCGTGGGTGAAGACCTGCACCCGCTGGCCCAGGTGCGCGATTTCGCGCCCTACATCGCCAAGATCAAGGCGTCGGGCGCCGACACCGTGATCACCGGCAACTGGGGCTCCGACCTCGCGCTGCTGATCAAGGCCGCCAACGAAGGCGGCTACACCGGCAAGTTCTACACCTACTACACCGGTGTCACCGGCACGCCCACGGCGCTCGGCACGGGCGGCGAAGGCCGGGTGTTCCAGGTGGCCTACTCGCACTACAACATGGGTGGCCAGATGGGCCAGTGGATGGCCGAGTTCAAGACCAAGTACAAGGACGACATGTTCACCGGCGCTATTCCCTCGGCGTTCAACGTGCTGGGCGCCGCCATGGCCAAGGCCAAGTCCACCGACCCGGTGAAGGTAGCCGTCGCCATGGAGGGCATCAAGGTCAACAACTACAACGGTGAGGTGGAGGTGCGCAAGAACGACCACCAGTTGCAGCAGCCGCTGTTCCTAACGGTCTGGCAGAAGGCCGACACGAAGTACCCCTACAGCCCGGAGAACACCGGCATGACGCTGGCCCCGGTGAAGGAATTCCCGTCTTACGTGTCCAGCACGCCGACGAGCTGCCAGATGAAGCGACCAGGCTGATTGAACCACCCCCGCCGCAGTACTTGACCCACCCCCGCCGCGCTGCGCGCGACCCCCTCCAGGGGGCAACGCGAGCGGCCCGGCGGAGCCGGTTCCGCCGCGTTCTGGGTTGGGATATTTCGCTCCGGTGAGGGGATTGGACTGCTTCTGCGCGGGGTTGCTTTCCTGACCTGCTGCTGAGTCGGTGGGTGCTCCTGACGGGTCATACTCGTCCCCCGCTCCCACCCGTTTTCCTCTTCCCCACGTATCGCGCTCGAAAGGCAGGATCCATGGAGTTCTTCATCATCTCCATGCTCAATGGCGTCAGCTACGGCTTGCTGCTGTTTCTGTTGAGCTCGGGACTCACCCTCATCTTCAGCATGATGGGGGTGCTGAATTTTGCGCACGCCAGCTTCTACATGCTGGGCGCCTACATCGGCTATTCGATCGCCCAGCTGGTGGGCTTCTGGCCGGGGCTGTTCGTGGCCCCGCTGGTGGTGGGCGCGCTGGGCGCGCTGTTTGAGCGGCTGACCCTGCGCAAGGTGCACAAGTTCGGCCATGTGCCCGAGCTGCTGGTGACCTTCGGCCTGTCCTACATCATCCTGGAGCTGGTACAGCTGATCTGGGGCCGCACGGCGGTGGAGTTCGTACCACCCGAAGTGTTGCGCGGCCCGGCCTTCACCCTGGTGCACCACGCCAACGACACGCTGGAGATGTTCTGGGGCGCTGTCAGCAGCGAGGTCTGCGCTGGCGCGGGGGTGATCTGCTCACCGTTCCCGGCCACGCGCGCTTTCATGATGCTGGTGGCGATCCTGATGCTGGTGGCGCTCTGGCTGCTGCTGACCCGCACGCGCATCGGCCTGATCATCCAGGCCGCGCTGACCCATCCCGAAATGGTGGAGAGCCTGGGCCACAACGTGCCGCGGGTGCTGATGCTGGTGTTCGGCGCCGGCACCGGCCTGGCCGGTCTGGCCGGTGTGATCGGCGGCAGCACCTTTGTGACCGAGCCCAACATGGCGGCCACGGTGGGCTCGGTGATCTTTGTCGTGGTGGTGGTGGGCGGCATGGGTTCGCTCTCCGGCGCCTTCCTGGCCTCGCTGCTGATCGGCGTGATCCAGACCTTTGCCGTGGGGCTGGACTATTCGTTCATCCACCTGGTGGAGCAGTTGGGTGTGCAGGCCTCGGACGCCATGAGGGAGAACTCGGTGCTCAAGCTCACGCTGTCGCAGGTGGCGCCGATCCTGCCCTACCTGTTCCTCGTGCTGATCCTGATCTTCCGGCCCAAGGGCTTGCTGGGGACCCGCGAAGGTTGACCGACCATGTCAAAACAGTATTACGAATTCAAACCCCTCAACGTCGGCCGCTGGATCGTCTGGTCGCTGTTTGCACTGGTGCTGGTGTTCGCGCCGCTGGTGTTCGGCAGCAACCTCTCGGTGACCATGCTCTCGCAGATGGGCATCGCCATCATCGCCTGCCTGTCCTACAACATCCTGCTCGGGCAGGGCGGCATGCTGAGCTTCGGGCACGCGGTCTACACCGGCCTGGGCTCCTACATGGCCATGCACGCGCTCAACGCCGCAACCGATGGCCAGATTCCCATCCCGGTGAGCCTGGTTCCGCTGGTGGGCGGCGTGGCGGGGCTGTTCTTCGCTGTGCTGTTTGGCTACGTCACCACCAAGAAAGCCGGCACGCCGTTCGCCATGATCACGCTGGGCATGGCCGAGCTGGTGTTTGCGATGTCGCTGATGTTCTCGGAGTTCTTCGGGGGCGAGGCGGGCGTGTCGGGCAACCGCGTGGTGGGCGACCCGTTCATGGGCATCAGCTTCGGCCCGCCGATCCAGGTGTATTACCTCATCGCGGTCTACACCTTCGTCTGCGTGGGTCTCATGTTTGCGTTCACGCGCACGCCGCTGGGCCGCATCCTGAACGCCGTGCGCGACAACCCGGAGCGCGTCGAGTTCATTGGCTACAACACGCAGAAGGTGCGGTATCTGGCCTTCATGATCGCGGGCTTCTTCGCCGGCGTCGCGGGCGGCCTGGGTGCGCTGAACTTCGAGATCGTGACCGCCGAGGTGGTGGGCGCGGCGCGTTCGGGCGGCTACCTGCTGTTCACCTTCCTGGGCGGCGCCACCTTCTTCTTCGGCCCCATCATCGGCGGCATCCTGATGGTGCTGGCCTTTGTGTTGCTGTCGGAGCTGACCAAGGCCTGGCTGCTCTACCTCGGGCTGGTGTTCCTGTTCATGGTGATGTACGCGCCGGGGGGCATCGCCAGCCTGATCATGATGAACCTGCGTGTGGCCTCGTTCGGCAAGCTGCGCGAGGTCTGGGTCGCGTATCTGGCACTGGGCGTGACCGCGCTGGTGGTCCTGCTCGGCGGCGGTGCGATGGTCGAAATGATTTACCACCTGCAGCTCGACGCGGCGATGGGCGACTCGGTGAAATACCTCGGCATGGAGCTGCATTCCAAGACCGCCGGCAGCTGGTTTGGCGCCGCCTTCGTGACGCTGACCGGCCTGGGCATCTTCGAGCTCACACGCCGCCAGTTCAGCGCCCAGTGGGCCGCGATCCAGACCGACATCGAAAAAGAAATCAAGCGCCGGGAGACGCAATGAGCAGCGCCACGTCCACAGCCGACACCGGCCGTTTCGAACAGACCATGAGCCACGTGCACGCCGGTGGCTACGCACTGGAGCTGCGCGACCTGCGCAAGCGCTTCGGCAAGACCGAGATCATCCGCGGGGTGGACCTCGCGGTGCGTTCCGGCGAGCGCGTGGCCATCATCGGCCCCAACGGCGCCGGCAAGTCCACGCTGTTCAACCTGATCTCGGGCCGCTTTGAACCCAGCAGCGGCGAGGTGCTGCTCAACGGCACGCGCATCGACGGCAAGAAGCCCTTCGAGATCAACCGCCTGGGCCTTTCGCGCAGCTTCCAGATCACCAACATCTTTCCCAAGCTCAGCGTGTTCGAGAACCTGCGCTGCGGCGTGCTCTGGAGCCTGGGCTACCGCTACACGCTGTTCCGCTTCCTCGCCGGCATGGACGACGCCAATGAGCGCGCCGAAGAACTGATGCGCATGATCCGCCTCGACAAGAAGCACGACACGCTGGCCATGAACCTGACCTACGCCGAGCAGCGCGCGCTGGAGATCGGCATCACCATCGCCGGCGGCGCCAACGTGATCCTGCTCGACGAACCCACGGCCGGCATGAGCAAGAGCGAAACCAGCCGTTTCATCGAGCTGATCCGGGAAGTCACGGTGGGCAAGACCCTGCTGACGGTGGAGCACGACATGGGCGTGGTCTTCGGCCTGGCCGACAAGATCGCGGTGGTGGTGTACGGCGAGGTGATCGCCTTTGACGAGCCCGAGGCGGTGCGGGCGAACCCGAAGGTGCAGGAGGCCTATCTGGGCTCCGTACTGGCGGATGAACAGGCGGCCTCCGCCGGCCATTGAGGAAAACCGCAGCATGCTGAAAATCGAAAACCTCCACGCCTATTACGGCAAGAGCCACGTGCTGCATGGCGTCTCGTTCAACGTCGGGCAGGGCGAGATCGTGGCGCTGCTGGGGCGCAACGGCTCGGGCCGTTCCACCACGGCCAAAGCCATCATGGGCCTGGTCGATTGCGAAGGCGCCATCGACTGGAAGGGGCAGTCCATCCAGGGCAAGAAGCCCTTTGAGATTGCCCACCTGGGCTTGGGCTATGTGCCGGAAAACCGAGACATCTTCCCCAAGCTCACCGTGCACCAGAACCTGCTGCTCGGACAAAAAGGCAAGGGCAAGGACGTGCGCTGGAGCTTCAACGACATGTACGCGATGTTCCCGCGGCTGAAGGAGCGGGAGCACACCGAAGCGGGCGTGCTGTCGGGTGGCGAGCAGCAGATGCTCACGCTGTGCCGCACGCTCATGGGCGACCCCGACCTGATCATCATCGACGAACCCACCGAGGGCCTCGCGCCCAAGATCGTGGAGCTGGTGGGCGAGTACCTGCAGAAGCTCAAGGCCCGCGGCGTGTCGGTGCTGCTGATCGAACAGAAGCTCACCATCGCCATGGCGATCTCCGACCGCGCGCTGGTCATGGGCCACGGCAGCATCGTGTTCCATGGCACGCCGGAGAGCCTCAGAGCAGACCCCTATACCCGCAAAGAGTGGCTGGAAGTTTGAACGCCCCCCGCGCCGCCTTCGGCGTCACCCCCCACTGGGGGGCGATGCCAGTGGCCCGGCGAAGCCGGTTCCACGGCATCCTGGGCGAAGGCACGCGCGCCGATGACTCTATAGCGACAGGTGGCACTTGCCGCGCTGCACAAACTGCCTAAAATCGCACGACCGTTCGTTTTTGAAACGTTTTCCCCGTATCCAACAGAGGAGATTCCATGACCGCTGAGTACCAGGTCCACGGCGATGTGGCCGTCATCACGTTGAACAACCCGCCGGTGAACGGTCTGGGCTTGTCCACCCGCCAGGCCATCGTCGAAGGGCTGGAGAAAGCCGAAAACGATGCGGCGGTCAAGGCCGTCGTGCTGACCGGCGCCGGCAAGGCGTTTTCGGGCGGTGCCGACATCCGCGAGTTCGGTTCGCCCAAGGCGATCCAGGAACCCAACCTGCTCTCCGTGATCATCCGGGTCGAGAACACCACCAAGCCGGTGATCGCGGCCGTGCACAGCGTGGCCATGGGCGGCGGCCTGGAACTCGCGCTGGGCGCGCACTACCGCATCGCCGCACCCGGTTGCAACGTGGCGCTGCCCGAAGTGAAGCTGGGCCTGATCCCCGGCGCCGGTGGCACGCAGCGCCTGCCGCGCGTGCTGGGCGTGGAAGTGGCGCTGAACATGATCGTCAGCGGCGAGGCCGTCAAGAGCGAGATGCTGGCGCAGGTGCCTGGCCAGAAGCTGTTCGACAAGCTGTCTGCATCGCCCGAGTCGCTGGCCGAAGAAGCGCTGGCCTTCGCCCGCGACATGGCCGCCAAACACGCCGACGGCTCGGCCTTCCCGCTGGTGCGCAACCTGCCCTGCAAGCACCCCAATGGCGAGGCCTACTTCCAGTTCGCGCGCAACATGGTCAAGGGCATGGCGAAGAATTTCCCGGCGCCCGCCAAGTGCGTGGACGCCGTGGAAGCCGCAACCCAGAAGAAGTTTGCCGACGGCATGGCCTTCGAGCGCGAGATCTTCATCAACCTGATGTGGACGCCCGAGTGCCGTTCGCTGCGCCACCTGTTCGTGGCCGAGCGCGCCGCGAGCAAGATCCCCGACGTGCCGGAAGACACGCCCAAGCGCAGCATCGAGTCGGTCGCCGTGATCGGTGCGGGCACCATGGGCGGCGGCATTTCCATGAACTTCCTCAACGCCGGCATCCCGGTGAAGATGCTGGAGATGAAGCAGGAAGCGCTGGACCGTGGCGTGGCCACCATCCGCAAGAACTACGAAGCCCAGGTCAAGAAGGGCAAGCTCAAGCAAGACAAGTACGAGCAGCGCATGGCCTTGCTGAGCACCACGCTGAGCTACGACGACCTGAGCGCGGCCGATCTGGTGATCGAGGCCGTGTTCGAAGAGATCGGCGTCAAGGAGGCCGTGTTCAAGGAACTCGACCGCGTGATGAAGCCCGGTGCCATCCTGGCGTCCAACACCTCCACGCTGGACGTGAACAAAATCGCCCACTTCACGAAGCGTCCACAGGACGTGGTGGGCATGCACTTCTTCAGCCCGGCCAACGTGATGAAGTTGCTCGAAGTGGTGCGCGGTGACGCGACCGCCAAGGACGTGCTGGCCACGGTGATGGCGGTGGCCAAGAAGATCAAGAAGACGGCGGTGGTGTCCGGCGTCTGCGACGGCTTCATTGGCAACCGCATGATCGAACAGTACGGCCGCCAGGGCGGCTTCCTGCTCGACGAAGGCTGCACCCCCGAGCAGGTGGACAAGGCGATGGAGAAGTTCGGCATGGCCATGGGCCCGTTCCGCATGGGCGACCTGGCCGGCAACGACATCGGCTGGGCGATCCGCAAGCGCCGCTACCAGGAAAAGCCGGACATGAAATACAGCAAGACCGCCGACCTGCTGTGCGAGAAGGGCCGCTTCGGCCAGAAGACCGGCGCCGGCTGGTACGACTACGTGCCGGGCAAGCGCGACGCGATCCCGAACGCCGAGGTGGTGAAGATGATCGAAGACCACCGCGCCGCCGCCGGCATCACGCCGCGCAAGATCTCCGATGAAGAGATCGTGCAGCGCCTGGTGTTCTCGCTGGTCAATGAAGCCGCGCACATCCTCGAAGAAGGCATCGCCAACAAGGCCAGCGACATCGACGTGGTCTACATCTTTGGCTACGGCTTCCCGGTCTACCGCGGCGGCCCGCTGAACTACGCCAACGAAGTCGGGCTGTTCAACGTGGTCCAGGCCATGAAGCGCTTTGCGAAGAACCCGCTGGACGACGCGAAGTTCTGGGAGCCTGCTCCCTTGCTGGCCCGCCTCGCCGCCGAAGGCAAAACCTTTTGATGACCGCACGAACCACGAATTGAGGATTCCATCATGACCAACGCCGTCATCGTCTCCACCGCCCGCACGCCCCTGGCCAAGAGCTGGAAGGGCGCCTTCAACATGACCCATGGCGCCACGCTCGGCGGCCACGCCGTGCAGCACGCCGTGCAGCGCGCCGGCATCGACGCAGCAGAAGTCGAAGACGTGATCATGGGCTGCGCCAACCCCGAGGGCGCGACGGGCGCCAACATCGCGCGCCAGATCGCGCTCAAGGCCGGCCTGCCCATCACGGTATCGGGCATGACCGTCAACCGCTTCTGCTCGTCCGGACTGCAGACCATCGCCCTGGCCGCCCAACGCATCATCGCGGGCGAAGGCTCGGTGTATGTGGCCGGTGGTGTGGAGAGCATTTCCTGCGTGCAGCAGGAAATGAACCAGCACATGCTGGTGGACCTGGCCCTGCAGAAGCAGAAGCCCGAGATCTACTGGAACATGCTGCAGACCGCCGAACAGGTCGCCAAGCGCTACAACATCGGCCGCGATGCCATGGACGAGTACGGCGCCGCCAGTCAGCAGAAGGCCACGGCCGCGCTGGAAGCCGGTCTGTTCAAGGCCGAGATCGCGCCCATCACCGTGACCGCCGGCGTGGCCGACAAGGTCATGGGCCTGATGACCCGTCAGGTCACGGTCGAGAACGACGAAGGCATCCGCGCCGGCACCACGTTCGAAGGCATCCACGGCCTGCGCTCGGCGCTGCCGGGCGGCCTGATCTCGGCCGGCAACGCCAGCCAGTTCAGCGACGGCGCTGGCGCTTGCGTGGTGATGGACGAGACCCTGGCCGAGAAGAAGGGGTTGCAGCCGTTGGGCCGTTTCCTGGGTTTTGCGGTGGCGGGCTGCGAGCCCGACGAAATGGGCATTGGCCCGGTGTTCGCCATTCCCAAGGTGCTCGCGCGCCTGGGCCTGAAAGTCAGCGACATCGACCTCTGGGAACTCAACGAAGCCTTCGCTGTGCAGGTGCTGTACTGCCGCGACAAGCTGGGCATCCCGGCCGATCGCCTGAACGTCAACGGTGGCGCCATCGCCGTGGGTCACCCCTACGGCGTGTCGGGCCAGCGCCTGACCGGCCACGCGCTGATCGAAGGTAAACGCCGCGGCGCCAAGCGCGTCTGCGTGACCATGTGCATCGGCGGTGGCATGGGCGCGGCCGGCATCTTCGAAGTCTTGTAAGGACTTCCGGTGAGCGACGTCACCGTCAGCCCCGAGGCATTTCTGGCGATGGGTCGCGAGGTCCTGGCCTCGCAGCCCTTCTCCCAGCTCATCGGGGCCGAGCTGGCAGCGCTCTCGCCGGGACGCTGCGAGCTGCACGTCCCGATCACGGAAGTGGTCAAGCAGCAGCACGGTTTCGTGCACGGTGGCGTGCTCAGCTACGCGGCCGACAACGCGCTCACCTACGCCGGAGGCACGGCGCTGCGGGTGCCGGTGGTGACGGCCGAGTTCAAGATCAACTACCTGCGCCCGGCCATCGGCGAGCGCCTGATCGCGCGCGCCGAAGCCGTGCACACCGGCAAGTCGCAGGCGGTCTGCCGCTGCGACGTGTTCGTGGTGAAAGACGGTGAAGAAAAACTCTGCGCGGTGGCACAGGGCACGATCGCCGCGCTGCCATCGTCGCCAACCTGAACGGGCGCCGGTGCCGGGGTTCACCCCATGCCCACGGCTCGCCTGTCGCACCATACTGCAACGATGAATCCCTACCGCATCGGCTCCGGTGCCGGCTACGCCGGCGACCGCATCGACCCCGCGCTGGACCTGGCCGAACGCGGCGAGCTCGACGCCCTGGTGTTCGAGTGCCTGGCCGAGCGCACCATCGCCCTGGCCCAGCTGGGCCGCGCCCACGATCCACAAGCCGGCTACGACCCCATGCTCCAGGCGCGCATGCGCGCGGTGCTGCCGGCCTGCGTGCGCAACGGCGTGACCATCATCACCAACATGGGCGCCGCCAACCCGATGGCGGCCGGGCAGGCCGTGCTGGACGTGGCGCGTGAACTGGGCCTGCCGCGCCTGCGCGTGGCGGTGGTGACGGGCGACGACGTGCTGCCCTGGATGCTGGTGAACGACGTGCCGCTGATGGATTCGCCCGACACCGTGCGTTCGCTGGACGACCGCCTGATATCGGCCAACGCCTACCTCGGCGCCGACGCCTTGCTGCCCGCGCTGCAGGCCGATGTGAACGTGATCATCACCGGCCGTGTCGCCGACCCGTCGCTCTTTGTGGCGCCGCTCATGGCCCACTTCGGCTGGGCCGCCGACGACTGGCATCACCTGGGTCAGGGCCTGCTGGTCGGACATCTGCTCGAATGTGCGGCCCAGGTCAGCGGCGGTTACCTGGCCGACCCGGGCCATGTGGACGTGCCCGATCTGCACCGCGTCGGTTTCCCTCTGGCCGAGGTGTGTGCCGATGGCAGCGCGGTCATCACCAAGCTGCCGGGCACCGGTGGGCGTGTGGACCGGCTGAGCTGCACCGCGCAACTGCTCTACGAAGTGGAAGACCCGGCGCACTACCTGCAGGCCGATGTGGTGGGGGATTTTTCAAAAGTCCGTTTCACACAGCTTGAATCCGACCGGGTGCAGGCGCAGGGCGCCAGCGGCCAGGCGCGCCCCGAGCAGCTGAAAGCCACGCTGGGTTACCGGGATGGTTTCATCGGTGAGGGTCAGATTTCCTACGCCGGACCGGGTGCGCGAGCGCGGGGTGAGTTGGCGTTGTCCATCCTGCGGCACCGCCTGCAAGATGCCACGCTGCACCACGGCCTCTCCGGTCTGGAACACCGCGCCGAGCTGATCGGTGTGAACGCGATGCACGGCCCTCAGCTGGGCGCGGACCGCGAGCCGTATGAGGTGCGCGTGCGCCTGGCGGTGCGCTGTTTGACGCGCGCGCAGGCTGAAGCAGTGGGACAGGAGGTGGAAGCGCTCTACCTCAACGGACCGGCGGCTGGCGGCGGTGTGACGCAGTCCGTGCGCGAGGTGATCGCCGCGGCTTCGGCCCTGGTGCCGCGCAGCGCGGTTCATGCCCGCTGCGACATCCTCGAACTGAGCGCGGAAGGTTGACATGACAGCACCGTCCCAAAAAACATCCCCACGCCGCACGCTGCGCGACATCGCGCTCGCCCGCTCGGGCGACAAGGGCAACCGCGCCACGCTCAGCGTGATCGCGCTGAACCCCGCAGACTATCCCGAGCTGGAGCGCCTGCTCAGCGCCGAGCGGGTGCAGGCCCACTTTGCCGGCGTGGTGCAGGGGCCGGTGCAGCGCTACACCTTGCCTGATCTCGCGGCGGTGCATTTCGTGATGTTCGACGCCCTGGGCGGCGGCGTCACGCGTTCGCTGGCGCTCGACGCCCACGGTAAAACCCTGAGTGCGGCGGTGCTGGATCTGCCGCTCTGAGCCCTACACTGACTTTGCCTTTTCACAACCACCCCGAGGAGACTTTCATGCGTCCTGTGTTCCGATTGCTGGCCATCACCGCCACTGCGCTGGCGTGTTCCTCCACCGCCCTGGCCCAGGCCTGGCCCGACCGGCCAATCAAGGCGGTCGTGCCCTTTGCCGCCGGCAGCGCCACCGACACCATCGGCCGCGCCTTCGCGCTGAAGATGCAGGAGTCGCTGGGGCAGACCATCGTGGTCGACAACAAGCCCGGCGCCAGCGGCCTGCTGGGTGCCGACGCGGTGGCCAAGGCCGCGCCCGACGGCTACACCATCCTGATCGGCACCAACAGCACCAACGCCGCGCTCAAGAGCCTGATGAAGAAGCTGCCCTACGACCAGGACACCGCCTTTGCGCCCGTGGCCTACATGGGCTCGGTGCCGCTGATCATGGCGGTCAACAACGACGTGCCGGCCAAGACGCTGAAGGAGCTGGTGGACATGGCCAAGGCCAAGCCGGGCAGCATCAACTTCGCCAGCGCCAGCACCTCGCAACTCGTGTCCACCGAGATGATGGCGGGCATGGCCGGCATCCAGCTCTCCAACGTGCCCTACAAGAGCGGCCCGGCCGCCATGACCGACCTGATCGGCGGCGTGGTGCAGATGTTCAGCGCCGACTTCGCGGTGATGCTGCCGCAGGTGAAAGCGGGCAAGGTGCGCGGCCTGGCGGTGACGTCGTCCAAGCGCTCGCCGGCCGTGCCCGAGCTGCCCACGGTCAACGAAGCGCTGGGCTTGAAAGACTACGAACTGATCGCCTACTTCGCGGTGTTCGCGCCCGCGGGCACGCCGCCCGACATCGTGGCCAAGCTCAACAAGGCGGTGAACGAAGCGGCCAACAGCAAGGAGATCCAGGACCGCTTCGCGGGCATCGGCTTCGCGGTCGAACCCGGTACCCCCGCCGACCTGGCCAAGCGCAGCGTGGCCGAAACCGCCAAGTGGGCCAAGGCCATCAAGGACGCCAAGATCGAACCGCAGTGAGGTCTGCGCGGGACGGTGCCCGCTGGCGCTGTCCCGCAGCCGACTGTCCCGCGAGGGACGAAATTCACCCTTTGGCTGGGCCGTTCCCCTTGCTCCCACGCGTGCGGACGGCACACTACAGCGTCCTTCTGCACCGACTGCTGCCATGAGCCTCCGTCCCACCCTCGATTTCCTGCTGCATCACTGGCTGGCCGCTGAATCGCTCAACCAGCGCGAGCGCTTCAAAGACCACAGCCGCGAAACCTTTGACGCCGTGCTCGACACCTGCGAGCGCATCGCACGCGAGAAGTACGCGCCCTTCAACCGCCTGGTCGACACGCAGGAGCCGCAGTTCGACGGCGAGCGCGTGATCCTGCCGCAGGCCACGCACGACGCGCAGAAAGCCTACGCCGAGAGCGGCATGCTCAGCGCAGCGCAGGACTATGAGATTGGCGGCATGCAGCTGCCCTACACGGTGGAGGCTTCGGCCAACGCCTTCTTCGCCATGGCCTCGGTGAGCATCGGCAGCGGCATGCTCACCACCGGCAACGCCAACCTGCTGATGAAACACGGCACAGAGGCGCAGAAGCGTGTGTTTGCGCTCAACGAATTCAGTGGCCGCTTCTCCGGCACCATGTGCCTGAGCGAGCCGCAGGCCGGCTCGTCGCTCAGCGACGTGGTGACGCGTGCCGTGCCCGATGGTGAGGGCTTTGAAGCCGATCCACTCGGCCCGCGCTACCGCCTCAAAGGCAACAAGATGTGGATCTCGGCCGGCGAACACGAGCTGACCGAGAACATCATCCACCTGGTGCTGGCCAAGATTCCCGACGCCGATGGCAAGCTGATCCCCGGCGTCAAAGGCATCTCGCTCTTCATCGTGCCCAAGAAGCTGGTGGACACCGAAGGCCAGCCCACCGGCGAACGCAACGACGTGGCGCTCGCGGGCCTGAACCACAAATGCGGCTGGCGCGGCACGACCAACACCTTGCTGAATTTTGGCGAGGGCAAGTACCCGGTGCGCGGTGAAGCCGGCGCGGTGGGCTACCTCGTCGGCCAGCCCGGCAAGGGCCTGCAGTGCATGTTCCACATGATGAACGAGGCCCGCATCGGCGTCGGCATGGCGGCCACCATGCTGGGCATGGCGGGCTACCACGCGAGCCTCGACTATGCGAAGAACCGGCCGCAAGGGCGACCGGTCACAACAGGCGGAAAAGACGCCGCGGCCCCCCAGGTGCGCATCATCGAACACGCGGACGTGAAGCGCATGCTGCTGGCGCAGAAGAGCTACTGCGAAGGCGCGTTGGCGCTGGAACTCTATTGCGCCCGCCTGGTGGACGAACAGCACACCGGCGCGCCGGACGCGGCCGACGAAGCGCGCCTGCTGCTGGAAGTGCTCACGCCCATCGCCAAGAGCTGGCCCAGCGAGTGGTGCCTGGAAGCCAATTCGCTGGCGATCCAGATCCACGGTGGCTACGGCTACACGCGCGATTTCCCGGTCGAGCAGTACTGGCGCGACAACCGCCTGAACATGATCCACGAGGGCACGCACGGCATCCAGGGCATGGACCTGCTGGGCCGCAAGGTGCTGATGGAAAACGGCAAGGGCCTGCAGCTGCTGGCCGGCCGCATCAACGCCACCATTCAACGCGCAATCCAGGTGCCCGAACTCGCGGCGCACGCCAACGCGCTGGGTCAGGCACTGGCTCAGGTGGGCGCGGCGACGAAAGCCGCCTGGGCCACCGGCAACCCTGGCCATGCACTCGCCAACGCCGTGCCCTACCTGCAGGCTTTTGGCCACACGGTGCTGGCCTGGATCTGGCTGGACGTGGCGCTGGCCTCGCGGGATGCCAGCGAGAGCAGCGCGCGCACTGGGCGCCTGGCTGCCGCACGCTTCTTCTTTCACTACGAGTTGCCCAAGATCGGTGCCTGGTTGCAGGTGGTTCGCGAACGCGACCTGACCTGTGCCGAGTTGCCCGAAGCCGCTTTCTGAACACCCATCCACAGGAGACACCCCATGACCCGAAACATCCAGCAACTCTTTGACCTCAAAGGCAAGACGGCGCTCGTCACCGGCGGATCGCGTGGCCTGGGCCTGCAGATGGCCCACGCGCTCGGCGAGGCCGGTGCGCGCGTGGTGATCAGCTCGCGCAAGGCCACCGACCTGGAAGAGGCCACGGCCGAGCTGCAGGCCGCCGGCATCGACGCGCGCTGGATCGCCGCCGACTGCTCGCTCGACGAAGACATCCGCCGCCTCACCAGCGAAACCCTGCAGCGCGTGGGCGACGTGGACATTCTCATCAATAACGCCGGCGCGGCCTGGGGCGCTCCGGCCGAAGACCACCCGCTCGAAGCCTGGGACAAGGTGATGAACCTCAACGTGCGCAGCTACTTTCTGCTGAGCCAGCTGATCGCCAAGGCGAGCATGATCCCGCGCCGCACCGGCAGCATCATCAACACCGCCAGCATCGCCGGCCTCGGAGGCAACCCCTCGGGCATGAAGACGATTGCCTACAACACCTCCAAGGGCGCGGTGATCAACTTCACCCGTGCGCTGGCCGCCGAGTGGGGCGAACATGGCATCCGGGTCAACGCCATCTGCCCGGGCTTCTTCCCGAGCAAGATGACGCAGGGGACCTTGAAGGCCATGGGCGAAGAGAAGCTGGCCTCGCACGCGCCCCTGCGCCGCCTCGGCGACGACGAAGACCTGAAGGGCCTGACCGTGCTGTACGCGTCGGATGCCGGCAAGCACATCACGGGGCAATGGCTCGCCGTCGATGGCGGCGTGAGCGTGATCACAGGAGGTTGAGTGGAGTTCTCGGTTCACATTCCTTTTGTCGAACTGCTCGGCTTCGAACTGCAGAAGTTCGAAGGCGGCGAGGCGGAGATCGCTTTTGCGCCCCGGCCCGAGCATGAAAACTCGTTCAACGTGGTGCACGGCGGTGCCAGCATGACGCTGCTGGACGTGGTCATGGCGCACGCCGGGCGCTCGGTGGAGCCGGCCATGGGCTGCGTCACCATCGAGATGAAAACCAGCTTCATGCGCGCGGCCAAGGGGCCGCTGCTCGCCAAAGGCAAGCTGCTGCACCGCACCGCCACCATGGCCTTCACCGAAGGCAGCATCTTCGATGCCGAGGGCAAGCTCTGCGCCCACGCCACCGGCACCTTCAAGTTCGTGCCGCGCCTGCCGGTGGGCAAGTCCACGAACGCCCTCAATACCTTGAAGACCGACTGATGACGTCCTCACACCCTCCTGTCGCCTTCGTCACAGGTGCCGCCCGCGGCATTGGTCTGGCCATCGCCCGCTGGTTCTTCCACCAGGGCTACCGCGTCGCCGTGATCGACAACGACGCGATCACACTGACCGCCACCGAAGCCACGCTGCGCCAGGAACTGGGTGCGCGCGCCGACCACCTGCTGGTGATCCACGGCGACGTGTCCGACCCCGCGCAGGTGGCGGCCGCCGTGCAGCGCATCGGTTCGGATTTCGGGCGGCTCGACGCGCTGGTCAACAACGCGGGCGTCGCCACTTTCAAACCGATCGGTGACACCACATACGACGAGTGGCGCTGGGTCATGGCCACCAACCTCGATGGCCCCTTCATCTGCACCCAGGCCTGCGCGCCACTGATGCTGAAGAACGGCGGCGGCGCGGTGGTCAACATCGCGTCCATCTCGGGGCTGCGGGCCAGCACGCTGCGCGTGGCCTACGGCACCTCCAAGGCGGCGCTGATCCACCTGACCCGCCAGCAGGCGGTGGAGTACGGCAACGCCGGCATCCGCGTCAACGCGATCGCGCCCGGCCCGGTCGAGACCGAGATGGCAAAGAAGGTGCACACACCCGCCATCCGCGCCGACTACCACGACACCATCCCGCTCGCGCGCTACGGCAGCATGGAAGAGATCGCCAACGCGGTCGGCTTCCTGTGCAGCCCGGAAGCGAGCTACATCAACGGCCAGGTGCTGGCGGTCGACGGCGGCTTCGATGCCGCCGGCGTCGGCCTGCCCACGCTGCGCCGTCCCTCTGTTTGAAACACACCCAGGAGACATTCCCCATGCCCAGCAACCAACAGATCCTGCTCGACAACCGCCCGCAAGGCGAAGCCACCGTCGACAACTTCAGGCTCGTGACCACCGAGACGCCCGCCCTGTCCGATGGTCAGGTGCTCGTGAAACACCACTACCTGAGCCTGGACCCCTACATGCGTGGCCGCATGAACGACAGCAAAAGCTACGCGGCGTCGCAGCCGCTGGGCGAGGTCATGATCGGCGGCACCGTCGGTGAAGTCGTGGAATCGAAGCACCCCAAATTCAATGCCGGCGACCAGGTCGTGGGCATGGGTGGCTGGCAGCAATACAGCGTGGTGAATGCGGACCAGCCGGGGGCGCTGCGCAAGGTGGACACGACGCACGTGCCGCTCTCGCACTATCTCGGCGCGGTCGGCATGCCGGGCGTGACCGCCTGGTACGGTCTGGTGAAGATCATCAACCCCAAGGCCGGCGAGACGGTGGTCATCAGCGCCGCGACGGGCGCGGTCGGCAGTGCGTTTGGCGCGCTGGCCAAGGCGCGCGGCTGCCGCGCGGTCGGCATCGCGGGCGGACCCGACAAATGCAAGTACGCGGTCGAAGAGCTGGGCTTTGACGCCTGCATCGATTACAAGCTCCACAAGGACATGTACTCGCTGGCCAAGGCGCTCAAGGAGGCCTGCCCGAACGGCATTGATGGGTACTTCGAGAACGTGGGCGGCATGATCCTCGACGCCGTGCTGCTGCGCATGAACGCCTTCGGCCGCATCGCCATCTGCGGGATGATCGCCGGCTACGACGGCGCGCCGCTGCCGCTGACCAACCCGGCGCTGATCCTGGTGAACCGCCTGAAGATCGAGGGCTTCATCGTCAGCGAACACATGGAGGTCTGGCCCGAGGCGCTGACCGAACTGGGCACGCTGGTGGCCACCGGCAAGCTGCGGCCGCGCGAGACGGTTGCGCAAGGCATCGAAAACGCGCCCGAGGCTTTCCTGGGCTTGCTCAAGGGCAAGAATTTTGGCAAGCAGCTGGTGAGGCTGTAACACCCCCGCCGCGCTGCGCGCGACCCCCTCAAGGGGGCGCCGCTGGCGGCCCGGCAAAGCCGGTTCCGCGGCGGCCTTGATCAAGGCATCGCCCTCGAAAAGGAGTTGTGATGAACGCTACCCATGAAGTGTTCAACCAGGTTGAGCCGCTGGTGGATATCAACCTGTTCGCTGCCAACCGGGCGATGCAGGATGCGTTGCGCTTCAATGCGCCCGCGCTCGACACCGCGCCTTTGCAGGCGCTCGGCGCGCAGGTGGGCAGCGCCGAGATGCAGACCCACGCGCGCCTGGCCAACGTGTTCACGCCGCAGCTCAAAAGCCACGACCGCTTTGGTCACCGCATCGACCAGGTGGAGTTCCACCCGAGCTACCACGCGCTGATGACGGCTGCCACGGCGGCGGGTTTGCACGGCACGCCCTGGGGCACCGCCAGCCGTCGCGACGTCGGGCCGCCCCAAGGCGCGACAGCCCCCTTGGGGGGCAGCGAACCACACGGAGTGGGGAGCGTGGGGGCGCACATCCACCGCGCCGCCGGTTTCATGCTCTTCACCGAGCTGGAGCCCTCCACGTTGTGCCCCATCTCCATGAGCTACGCGGTCACGCCCGCGCTGCGCGACAACCCCGCCATCTACACCGACTGGGCGCCGCAGCTCACCAGCCGCGGCTACGACCCGGCTTTGAAGCTCTGGAAAGACAAGGCCGGCGTGACCATGGGCATGGGCATGACGGAGAAGCAGGGCGGCTCGGACGTGCGCGCCAACACCACGCAGGCCGTGCCCGCGGGCAGCGATCACTGGGGCCAGCGCTTCAGCGTCACCGGCCACAAGTGGTTCTTCTCGGCGCCCATGTGCGACGCTTTCCTGATCCTCGCGCAGACGCCCAGCGGTTTGAGCTGCCTGTTCCTGCCGCGCGTGCTGCCCGATGGAACGCTGAACCAGCTCTTCATCCAGCGCCTGAAAGACAAGCTCGGCAACAAGGCCAACGCCAGCTCCGAGGTGGAGTTCGCCGGCGCCACCGCCTGGCTGGTGGGCGAAGAAGGCCGCGGCGTGCCGCAGATCCTGGCCATGGGCACGATGACGCGGCTGGACTGCGCGCTGGGCACCAGCGGGCTCATGCGCCAGGCGCTGTCCATCGCACTGAACCACACGAGTCAGCGCATGGCGTTTGGCAAGAAGCTGATCGATCAGCCGCTGATGAAGAACGTGCTGGCCGATCTGGCGCTGGAGTCCGAGGCGTCCACGGCGTTGGCTTTGCGGCTGGCGCGCAGCTTCGACCGTCCGGAGGATGAACACGAGCGCGCGATGCAGCGCCTGCTCACGCCCGTGGCCAAGTTCTGGATCTGCAAGCGCGGCAGCCATTTCGCTGAAGAAGCCATGGAATGCCTCGGCGGCAACGGTTACGTGGAAGAGGGTGGCGAGGGCATCATGGCTCGCATCTACCGCGAGATGCCGGTGAACTCGATCTGGGAAGGCGCGGGCAACATCATGGCGCTGGACCTGCTGCGCGCGCTGAGAAAAGCCGACGCCGCCGCCGCGCTCGCGCACGAACTGGCCCCGGCCCGGGGCATGCACACCGCGCTGGACCACCTGGCCGAGAGCCTGCCGATCCGCGTGGAACAGATGGCCACCGAGATGGAGGCCCGCCGCCTGGCGCAGGACGTGGCGCTGGCCGTGCAGGCCGCGCTGCTGGCGCAGACCGCGCCGGGCGCCGTGTTCGGCGCCTTCTGCGATTCGCGTCTGGCCGGCCACTGGGGCCACTGCTTCGGCTCGCTGGGTTCTGGCGTTGACTTCGATGCCATCATTCAAAGAGCCCAACCGCGCTGAATTCTGGAGACCCCATGTCGGACCTGATCCTGCACCACTACCCCATGTCGCCCTTCTCGGAAAAGGTGCGGCTGATCCTGGGCCACAAGCAACTTGCGTGGAAGAGCGTGCTGATTCCCAGCGTGATGCCCAAGCCCGACGTGGTGGCGCTCACCGGGGGGTACCGGCGCACGCCCTTCCTGCAGATCGGTGCCGACATCTATTGCGACACCGCGCTGATCTGCGACGTGCTCGAACACCGCCAGCCCGCGCCCACGCTCTACCCCGAACACCACAAGGGCATGGCCCGCGTGCTGGCCCAGTGGGCCGACAGCACGCTGTTCTGGGCCGCCATGGGCCACACCCTCAGCCCCAAAGGTGCGGCCGCGATGTTCGGCAGCCAGCCGCCCGAAGTGGGCCAGGCCTTCGCGGCCGACCGCAGCGCCATGCGCAACGGCATGACCAGCCTGCGCGCGGGCGATGCCGCTTCGGCCTACCGCAGCTACCTGCGCCGAATCGCCCACATGCTGCACGAGCAGCCCTTCCTGTTCGGCGACGCGCCCTGCATCGCCGACTTTGCGGCCTACCACCCGCTGTGGTTCACGCGTGTGGTGAATCCGGCCATGGCAGGCATCCTGGACACCACGCCCGGTGTGCTGGCCTGGATGGACCGCATGGCCGCGCTGGGCCACGGCCAGCCGGCGAAGTTCACGGCTACCGAGGCCATCGCGGTGGCTGCGGCGGCCGATCCCGCGCCGCTGGCCGACGAAGCCTTCCAGGACGACCACGGCGTCGCGCTGGGCAGCCGCGTGACCGTGGCCGCCGAGAGCTTCGGCACCGAGACCACCGAAGGCACGCTGCGCGCCGCCACCCGCACGCACTACACGCTGGAGCGCCACGACGACCGCGCCGGTCGCCTGCATGTGCACTTCCCGCGCATCGGCTATGTGCTGAAGGAAGTGCGCGCTTGAGCGGCCAGACCGTGCTCCCCCGCAGCGCCGCCGTGCAGTGGCGCTGCCTGCCGTTCGCCGCCATGTCGGCCGACACCCTGTACCGTTTGCTGCGCCTGCGCTCAGAAGTCTTCGTGGTGGAGCAGCGCTGCGTGTTCCTGGACATGGACGGGCTTGACGCGCAGTGCATGCACCTGCTGGGCGAGACCGTGGACGAACAGGGTGAAGTCCATCTGCTTGCGTCCACCCGCCTGGTACCGACCGGCCTTGCGTTCGCCGAGGCCAGCATTGGCCGCGTGGTCACCGCGCCATCGGCACGCGGCGGGGGCATCGGCCACACGCTCATGGCCGAGTCGGTGCGCCAACTGATCGCGCTGTGGGGCGAGCAGCCCATCCGCATCGGCGCGCAGGCGCACCTCGAAGCCTTCTACAACCGCCACGGCTTCGTGTCGGACAACAAGCCCTACATCGAAGACGGCATTCCCCATCTGGAAATGCTGCGCCGCTGAAACCTCAAAATACCCCGGAGACAACCACATGATTTCAGACTTCAAAGGCAAGACAGCGGTACTGACCGGTGCGGGTTCGGGCTTCGGCCTGGAGTGCGCACGCATCGGCGCCCAGCTCGGCATGAACCTCGTGCTGGTCGACGTGCAGCCCGACGCGCTGGACCAGGCCGCGGCCGAGCTGATCGCGGCCGGTGCGCAGGTGCTCGCCAAACGTGTGGACGTGTCCAGCGCCGAGCAGATGGAAGCCCTCGCCACCGACGTGGTGCAGCGCTTCGGCGCGCCGCATTTCGTCTTCAACAACGCGGGCGTGGGCTCGGGCGGTCTGGTCTGGGAAAACTCGGTGAAGGACTGGGAATGGGTGCTGGGCGTGAACCTCTGGGGCGTGATCCACGGCGTGCGCCTGTTCACCCCGCTGATGCTCGCCGCCGCGAAAGCCGACCCTTCGTTCCAGGGCCACATCGTCAACACCGCCAGCATGGCCGGCCTGCTCACGCCGCCCAACATGGGCATCTACAACGTGAGCAAACACGCCGTGGTGAGCCTCACCGAAACGCTCTACCAGGACCTGAAGCTGGTGAGCGACCAGATCGGCGCGAGCGTGTTGTGCCCGTACTTTGTGCCCACCGGCATCAGCCAGAGCCACCGCAACAAACCCGCCGAGCTGGCCGACGAAAAAGCCACGCAGAGCCAGCTGATCGGCCAGGCCATGAGCGACAAGGCGGTGAGCTCGGGCAAGGTCACGGCGGCCGAGGTGGCGCAGAAGGTGTTCGACGCCATCGCGGCCGACCAGTTCTACATCTTCAGCCACCCCAAGGCGCTGGGCAATGTGCGAGCGCGCATGGAGGGCATCGTCAACCAGACCAACCCGGCCGACCCGTTCCTTGAACGGCCCGAGATCGGCGTGGGTTTGCGCGCAGCGCTGCGCGCCGTGTGACACAGACCGGGACGGCCATGGACGACGGTGGCCACACCCTGTTCGACACCGCCATCGGTGTCTGCGGCATCGCCTGGGGGCCGGGGGGTGTGGTCGCGGTCCAGTTGCCCGAGGCCGACGCGGCGCGCACGCGTGCGCGGCTATTGAAAGGCTTGCCGCCGCTGCCCGGGCTGACCCCGCCGCCGGCGACCGTGCAGGCCGCCATCGACGGCGTTCAGGCCTTGCTGGAGGGCAGGTCGCGCAGCGATCTGCGCGAGATCGAACTCGACATGGCGCGCCTCACGCCGTTCCAGCGCGAGGTCTATGCGATGGCCCGCGCGATACCGCCCGGCCAGACCCGCACCTACGGCGAGATGGCCCAGGCCCTGGGCGATGCCGGCCTGGCGCGCGCCGTGGGGCAGGCCCTGGGCCACAACCCGTTTGCCCCGGTCGTGCCCTGCCACCGCGTGCTGGCGGCGGGCGCCCGCTCGGGCGGCTTCTCGGCCCGCGGCGGCGTGGCCACCAAGCTGCGCATGCTGCAGATCGAAGGCGCGCAGATCGGCGGCGAGCCCGGCCTGTTCGACGGAGACGGTGCGTGATCACCGCGACCGAGCTGCTGTCGGGCGCCATCCGCGTGGTGGACTACCGCTGCAGCGTCGGCCCCGCCGAGCCAGCACCTGGTGCACTCGCGCTGGGGCTGTGTCGCCGAACAGCGCAACCCAGAAGCCCCGTTCGCCGAGCGCCCGAGATCGGGGTGGCGTTGCGGGAGCGTGGCCGGTGTTTGCTCGGCGCCGCGCCTTTTCATGGCATGCGGTTGCGCCAGGCTTCGGGCAAGAAGTCGATCAGCGGCGTGGCTTCGCGCTGCAACTGGCGCTGGCCGCCGCCTGCGCGCCGGCTGGGCGTTTCCTGTGACAGGTCCAGTTCGCCGAGCTGCTTGATCCAGGCCACATCCAGACCCCCGTTGACCAGCGGGCGGGAAAAGATCAGGGCCAGCATGCGCCGGGCTTCGGCGCTGCCCTGTGCCTCGGCGAGGCGGTAATAGCGGATGGCTTCGGTGTAGTTGACTGGCGTGCCTTCCCCCCGGTGGTGGCGCCGGGCCTGGTTCAGCAGTTCCAGCGGCAGGCGCGATGCATCGGGCTGGGGCTTCCGGGGGATCTGCAACTGGTCGGCCACGATGGCGGCGTTGGTGCCCGCCACGGCCGATTTCGGCGCAGCGGCGCGGAAGTACTGCAGCGCTTCGGTGTCGCGCCCGGCCGCCACGCTCTCCATGCCGAGTTCGATCAGGGCATGCACGTCGCCGGCCCGTGCCGCCCGCTGCAGCAGGGCTCTCGCCGGGAGCGGTTCGTCGATGGCGTCGGTGTCCACGCCCGGTCGGGCCAGGCGCAGGGGCGCCAGACGGGCGGCCACCAGCCATTCGAGGTACTGGGCGCGGGGCAGGTGGGTGCGGCGCAGCGGTGCCAGCCACTGGCGGGCCGCCGCCGGGTTGGCCGGACCCTGACAACCGTCGATCTCGCACCAGGCGAGCCCGGCCAGGGCGATGCCGGCGTTCTGCTGGTGTGCCCGTTCGAACCACTTCTGCGCCTCGCCGCTGTCCTGTGGCACACCGGCACCGTGCAGGTGGATGAGGCCCAGTTGCCAGGCGGCCTGTCCGGCCGCGCGCGTGCGGCCGGTGGCGACCCGGCGCAAGGCATCGAGTTCGGCGAGCACTGCCGTGTCGGGCGCATCCGGCAGGCGGATCGGCGCCTGGTGCAGTGGTGTGACCTCGATGGGGTCGGCGTGGAGGGGGGCGGCCTCGATCGGCGCGGCCTCCAGGGGTTCCGCTCGGATCGGCGCTGCAGCGGGGACGGGGCCGGTGGCCAGGGCGAGCGGGACCACCGCTGTGAACAGCAACGAGGCAAGGGCGTACCGAAGCCGGCGCGCCGGCTGCGCGTCACTGCGGGCGGTGGACTCGGGTCCCATGGGATGCCGTTCGAAGCCGATGGGGTGGCGTTGCGCGGCTTGCCGGCTCAGCGCTTTGCCGCCGCGGCTGAAGCTGGCGCTGGTGCGGGAGCCGCCACCGGCACAGCACGCTTGGGCGTTACCCGCCACTGCATGCGCTGCTTCGCGACCGGCATGCCGCCTTCGGTGGCCTGGCTGAACGCGGCTTCGATGCTGTCCATGCCGCTCATGCCGGCGATCACCGCCAGACCCGGCGCCTGCATGGCCTCGGGCAGGCGCGGCAGCACGTCTTCGCCCGTGGCAAAACACATCACCGCCTCTTCGCCCGGCTGGCCGGCGTCCAGCACAAAGCCGGGGCTGGGCACCATCCAGTCGGGGATGCGCACGGTCTGGTTGGCCGACACCAGCGACGAGGGGTTGGTCGCGTTGGGCAGCAGGCGGATCATGCCGCCCTGCGAGGCCTGCATGTAGCAGTAGAGGTGCGAAGCGCGTGACACCGTGGCCGAGAGGAAGATCTGCGTGCCTTGCTCGAACACCGTCTTGTCGGCCACCAGGTTCTCTATCTGCAGGTTCATGTGCAGCGGGTCGGCTTCTGCGCCCAGCGCAGGGCCGGTGGGGGCCGCGGTGACCTGGCCATCGGCCACGCTGGGGATCGCGGGCTCGGTGTTGACCGTGTTCCATCCCACGCGCAGCAACTGGCCCTGGTCACCCAGGGTCACGTAGTTTCTGAGGGCCCGTTCGTAGGTCATGAAATCCACCACGCCGGTGACCACCATGCCCTGATCGGCCTGGTATTTGGCCAGGGCGGCCCGCACGGTGGGGTGGTTGACCGGCAGCTTCGCGGTTTCAGCGCTCAGGTAGCCGCCGCTGCGCAGCGACTTCATCACCAGCGCCTGCTGCACGGCGGTCGTGCCTTCGTCGTGCCAGTCACGCAGCTGGCGCTGGAAGTCCGGGTGGTTTTGCTCCAGCGTCAGGCATTGCCAGTAGGGCACGCGTGCCCACTTGCCCGCCAGCTCGATCATGGCCAGTTCGACCAAGGTGCGCACGGCGGCACCCGAACCCTGGGTGTAGTCGCGCCCGACGTTGAATTGCCAGCCGTAGTCGCTGATGCGACCCGCGAGGTCCAGCCCCTGTCCTCCGGCACCCACGATCACTTCGTTGGCCGAATCGAGCCCTGGAATGAGCGTGCGCGAGCGGAAGTCACCCAGGTGCAGCTCCATGCCGATGATGGTGGCGCTCTTGTCCCGGCTGTAGCCGGTCTCCAGGCGCGAGGCCGAGGTGCCCACGTCGAAACGGTTGTTGATCACGTTCTGGTCGACGAAGGCCACCGCGCCCGAGACATACAGCGCCGGGCGCTGCAGCCGGATCTGGTTGTTGTTGAGCAGGATGGTGGTGAGGTTCTGCACCGTGTCCTGGCGGGCAATGTCCACCTCGAAGTCGACGTACCTGAAGGCGTTGCTCAGCCGGGACATCTGCGAGATGGCGGTGATGATCATGTCCTTGGTTGCGACCGGGACGCGTCCGGAGAAATCGGGAATCTGTTTGCTGGTGATCAGTGTGGTGGGTATCTGGGCATCACGGAAAAGCCGGTCCATGCACATCAGCGAGTCCGAGAAGCTCGACAGTGAACGCACTGGCCGGGTGGTCGGACGGTCCGAAGCGTGCGCATAGGACTGGAAGCTGGCATCCTTTCGGGCGTCCATGGGGGTGGAACAACCGCTCATCAGCAACAGGGTTGCCAGCAATGTTGCGACCAGGCGGCGCCTCTGTTGGCGCAGAGTCCGGGTGCCGATGTGCAGGATGTCCATGATGTCCTCGCCCTCTGGGTGTTTTCGTTTTTACCGGCAGACGTTGACCAGGTCGCCGCGCAGAACCACAACCTGATCTCGCGTCTGCGGTCCGTAGCGCGTGCCCAGGCTGTCACCAGTGGGAACGCTGCTGGATCCGACCTCCTGGACGCAGGTCTTTTGCAGACCTTCTGTCTGGACCGTGGTCACCACATCGCTGTCGGTGTAGATGGATCCGTCTTCCGCCGTCGCGGAATAGGCTTTGGCCACATAGCGGTTGATGCGCGCACGCATCCAGGCCGGAATGTCGGTGGGGCCGTCCATGCCGCCTGACTGCTGCCGAGGTCCGCTGGGCATGGCCACGTACTTGACGGGACCGTTCAGTTGAATCGGATCTTCGCCAGGAGCGGCGTGCGCCATCTGGGCAGAGAGCAGGTGGAACATGGTGATGGTCATGATCCATTTCCCCGCTCGCACTGGAGTGCTTTTCATGGTTGTCCTCCTGAAGTCATGGAATCAGAAGACAGCGCCCCCCGCACAGATGCAGGGGGCGCTGGAGCAGGGGACGTTCAGCGACCAGGACCGCCGTGGCTTGCGGCCGTCGGCTTGCAAGCCACGCAGCCGTTGTTGCTGGCGATGTTCTGGATCGCCTTGGTGCCTTCCGTCGCCACGTTGACGACGCCGGAACGGTTCAGCGCGGTGATCTGCCACGACTTGCCATCAATGGTCACGTTGCCAATGTTGGACGACACGTTCTGGCTGGCGTAGGCCTCGTCACCCAGGGCGAGGTTGGCCACGACCGAGCCACGGGCTGCGGTCAGCTGCACCGACTCGGCGCCTTTTTCGACCGTCACGTTGCCGGAGTTGCTGGACACGTTTTGCTGTGCGTAGGCGTCTTCGCCGTTGGCCAGGTTCATGAAGAGGGAAGAGGTGGCGGCCACGGCCTGGAACGACTTCCCGTCGATGACGATTTCCGGGCATTCCGTGCATGTGTCCCCCCCGCCGCCACCGCCGCCACCGCCAGCGAAGGCAGAGGTGGCAAGGGCTGCGAAAGCGATGATGGCAAGTTTTTTCATGATGGTTCCTCAAAAAAGTGGATTCACATTTCCCAAGTGGCTCGGAGGATTCCTGGCCACCAGCCTGATCGACTCGGCCTGGCGGGAGGGCTTGCCCTCGGTAGGGTTTTTGCGGCCCGTCTGGCGTTGTCTGGCTCCAGTTTGGGCAGTGGGCGAAGTTGCGACCAGCGTCACAAATGACTACTGCATTTGTCCAGCGGTGTCCACATGGCGGGGCATGCGATCACCCCTTGCCAGCCCTCTGAATTCGCGGTTTTTCAACCTTCTGGGCGGGTCTGAAAGAGGGCGTAAGAAGTAACTAGTATCTAAATGAAACACAAGAAACATTTAGAAAACAAGGTGTAAAAATACGTCGCTCTGTATCAAATTCGCACTTTCAGTGAGCACAAAAGCACACTAAATCTTGGTTTTTGGCTCGCTGGTGTCGTAACGAAATGATTTTGTTGCAAGCAACACCGCTGATTACGGGCCAGGCCAGCAGCCCCAAGGGGGGCCTTCATGGATCCGTTGAGCAGACTCCTTACTTCATCGGGGGCTTGTCCACGGCCTTGGCGCAATGAAAAAATCCAGACGCAATGGTGTCGCATTGAGCATAGGCAACTCTGGACGAAATATTTCGTTGTAATTTGAACTGCGGCATACATGGTTGAAAGACTCACTGAGGGATGCACGTATGGAACGTATGGACACACCGATCAAAACCGCCTCGCCATCGGGCGTGAACCCGAACCACAAGGCTGTGTTGAGCCGATCCGGCAACGCCTTTGCGATGCGTGACAACCCGCCCTCCATCTGGCCGGACTTCATGGTGGGGCAGACGGAACAACCGGTGAGGGTGCTGCTGGTGGACGACGACCCACTCGTTCGGCATGTGATGGCGCAGGAGTTGCTCGCCGATGACCGGATCACACTGGTTGCCCAGGCGGGCAGTGTGCGTGAGGCGCGCCGCAAGATCGCCCTGCATGAGTTCGATGTGCTGCTGGTGGACCTCAATCTGGGTGACGGCACGGGGTTCGAGTTGATCGAGCTCGCCAAGCGAAGCCGACCGGGTGCCGAAGTGGTGGTGATCTCCGCCATTGAAGACGAACCGCAGGTTCTGCAGGCCTTTGAGCTGGGTGCCACGGGCTACCTGATCAAGAACTCCTGGTTCGGCAATTTCCCGCAGGCGGTGCTCCAGGTGGTCAATGGAGGAGCTTCGATCACGCCGAGTCTCGCGCGACGCCTGTTGCACCGGCTGGACCCGCGCGATGCCGGGCAAACGGGCCAGATCAGCCGAATGAAGCTCTCCAGCCGCGAGCGCGACGTGTTGAAGATGGTGGCATCGGGCTACACCAGTGCCGAGATCGGGGGCCGGCTCGGCATCAGCGTGCGGACCGTGAATGCACATGTGCGCAACATCTACAGCAAGCTGCAGGTCAAGACCCGTGCGCAGGCCGTGAGCTTTGCCACCGATCGTGGGTTGATATGAGGCGCAGCGCCGGCTGCGATGGACCATGCTGAGTGGCGTCCTGCGTCCGGGGACCCGAATCTGGGCGGTCCCGGTGCTCGCGCTGACGCTGTCGGCCCTGGTGGAGATCGTTGCGCCCCGCTTTCTGGAGGAAGGG
The DNA here is from genome assembly GCF_057654755.1 of Hydrogenophaga sp. L76. Taxonomy (NCBI): domain Bacteria; kingdom Pseudomonadati; phylum Pseudomonadota; class Betaproteobacteria; order Burkholderiales; family Comamonadaceae; genus Hydrogenophaga; species Hydrogenophaga sp. L76. The sequence goes on along the minus strand of NZ_CM172807.1, from coordinate 1,961,048 downwards.
CTGGCGCCGGCCCGGCTGTTGCACCATGCCACCTGGGCGCTGAGCCTGCTGGCGGGCCTGATCGCTGCGGTCGCCACGGTGAAGATGCGCTACAGCGCTGCGCCTGAAGAGCGCCGACCGCAAGACCTGGCCATGGTGGTCAATGCGCTGATCTGGCTCGTGCTCGCGTTGATCGCCGCCTGGTCGGGCGTGGCCAGCAATACCCCTGTTTCGGGCCTCCCGATCCACATCACCTACCAGTTGGCGGTGGCCGCCGTCGCCCATCTGCTGCTGGTCAGCGTTTCGGCGCTGTCTGCGCGGGCGAGAGCGCTCTGGCTGGCGTATGCCGTCTTGAGTCTGGTGCTGTTGGTGTGGAGTTTTCTCGAACCAAGGGGGAACGACGTCAGCTACCTGGCGTGGAAGGTGCTCAATGTGGTGTTTTTTGCCGGGCTGTTGCGCCGGCTGTTGCTGAAGCTGGAGCAGCCCGCATCGCAGCTGCCGGTGCTGGAGCGTGATGGTTCGGCCCGTCAGGCCCTGTCGGATCGGGAGCGCGAAGTGCTCCGGCTGGTGGCGATAGGACACACCAGCAATGAGATCGCGACCAAGCTTTCGCTCAGCGTGCAGACGGTCAACACCCACATCCGCAACATCTACCGCAAGCTGCACGTCAAGTCACGCGCCCAGGCGGTCAATCTGGCGGCGCACCAGAGGTTGATCTGATCCGGCCTCGACCGGTTGACCTGAACGCATGATGCCTACAGGTCCAGCATGTCGTCACACCACATCGGCCCCCTGGTCGGACTCTTCTCGGTCACACTGACTGTTGGGTTCCTGACGGTTTACGGCGGCGGGCGCGAGAGCAAGCGCGCTGACGTGGCCATGGCCTGCGGACTGCTGGCCTGGGTGGTGTACATGTTGTGGATCGGGCGCTTCGCCGACGAGCCACCCGACGCCGTCGACCTGTTCGTCGAGCGCATCGGACTCCAGGTGTGCCTCTCGGCGGCCACCGTGCTGGTGCTGATGGTTGTGCCCCTGTCTTCGCAACGCTTCTGGGGCCTCGTTGGGACGCAGGCGCTGGGCGGTGTGTTGTCGCTGTGGCTCTGGGCTGCCACCTCGCTGGCCGCCTGGTTGACCGTCTGGCGGTTGTTCAACCTCATTTTTGTGGGTGTGTTGCTGGTCGTGCTCGCGCGACCGCTCCTGCGCCGCCCGAGGTCTGTGGCCTGGGGGCGATTTCTGTTGTCGGCATTGTTGATGCTGTGTGCCCTGGTTGCCGTGTGGCCCGTGGCAGCGGTTCCGTGGCTGGCTCCGGCGGGTGCGTATACCTATCCGGCCGCTCTGGTGTGCGCCTGGTGGATGTTGTCCGGGCGGTTCGGAGGCCGGGGTGTCCCGTTTCAGCACTCAGCCGCCGCCGAAGAAGAGGGCGGTCATGAGGAGCGGCAGCGCATTGCCCAGGACGTGCACGATGGCGTGGGCGCCCACCTGGTGGCGATCCTGTCGTCGCTTGATGCGCGGGACCCGGAGCAGAGGGCGCTCGCGTTGTCGCTGGAGCAATGCCTGCTGGACCTCAAGATCATGGTGGACGGCCTGTACGAGGACGTGACCCATCCGCTCGAAGCGCTGGCCATGCTGCGTTACCGGGTTCAGCCCTGCCTGGAGCGCACGGGCATTGCCATGGTGTGGGACATCGAGGACAGTCCGTCCATGGAGCAGCTGTCGCCGCACGCCGTCACGCAGTTTCTCAAGATTGCACAGGAGGCCATCGCCAACGTGATGCGCCATGCCCAGGCGACCGAGATCCGCGTGGTGTGCGAATACGACGAAGCGGACCGGCGCATTGAATTGACCGTCGTGGACAACGGCCGGGGCTTTGACGGGCAGCGGCGTCACCAGGCCGCCCGGAGCAAGGGCCTGGCCGGCATGCAGCGCCGGGCCCTGGACATGGGGGGCACGCTGCAGATCGAGAGCGCAGCCGGCCATGGCACGCGTGTCCACCTGACGCTGCCCTGCCCGGACCCGGCCTTCCGAGCGCAGCCGGCGGCGTCGGCGCAGGGCCTTTCTTCGGACGTGTCGGGGCATCCGGACCCGTAGCGACGATGCCTGCGGCTTGTGCACCGCCCGTGGTTGGCACGGGGTGTCCATTGGGGCGAGGGCCGCCCGGCTTGTGGCAAACTGCGCCCCTTCTTGAAGCCCCGCCCACCGTGCGGGCAGGACGACAGGGGTCACATGCACACCATCATCGCGCAGATCGCGCAGGAAATCCGGGTCGGCGTTCACCAGATCAAGGCGGCTGTGGAGCTGCTCGACGGTGGCTCCACCGTGCCCTTCATCGCGCGCTACCGCAAGGAAGCCACCGGCGGCCTGGACGACATCCAGCTGCGCGAACTCGAATACCGCCTGGGCTATTTGCGTGAGCTCGAAGACCGGCGCGCGACCGTGCTGAAAAGCATCGACGAGCAGGGCAAGCTGACGCCCGCGCTGCGAGCCGCCATCGCCGCCGCGCCGACCAAGCAGGAACTGGAAGACCTGTACCTGCCGTTCAAGCAGAAGCGCCGGACCAAGGGCCAGATCGCGCGCGAGTTCGGCATCGAGCCGCTGGCCGACAAGCTGTTTGCCGACCCGACACTGGACCCGATGGCCGAGGCCGCGGCCTTCACGAAGCCGCCCGAGGTGCTGGACGACGGCAAGCCCGGCGCTGATTTTTCCACCGTGCCCGCCGTGCTCGACGGTGTGCGCGACATCCTGAGTGAACGCTGGGCCGAAGACGCAGCGCTGCTGCAGAACCTGCGCGAATGGCTCTGGGCCGAAGGCCTGTTGCAGAGCAAGCTGGTGGCGGGCAAAGACGAGAACCACCCCGACGTGGCCAAGTTCCGCGATTACTTCGACTACGACGAACCGATCAGCCGCGTGCCCTCGCACCGTGCGCTGGCCGTGTTCCGTGGCCGCTCGCTGGAGATCCTGGATGCCAAGCTGGTGCTGCCCGAGCCCGAAGCCGTGCTGCTGGCCAGCGGCAAGCCGGCGCCCACGGTGTCGCTGGCCGAGGGCCGCATCGCGCTGCACCTGGGCTGGAGCCACCAGGGCCGCAAGGCCGACGACCTGCTGCGCAAGTGTGTGGCCTGGACCTGGCGCGTCAAGCTCAGCCTGTCCAGCGAACGAGACCTGTTCGCCCGCCTGCGCGAGAGCGCCGAGGCGGTGGCGATCAAGGTGTTTGCCGACAACCTGCGCGACCTGCTGCTGGCCGCACCCGCCGGCCCGCGTGTCGTGATGGGGCTGGACCCGGGCATCCGCACCGGCGTGAAGGTGGCGGTGGTGGACGCCACCGGCAAGCTGGTGGACACGTCCACCGTGTACCCGCACGAGCCCCGGCGCGACTGGGACGGCTCGCTGCACACCCTGGGTCTGCTGGCGCGCAAACACGGCGTGAACCTGATCGCCATTGGCAACGGCACCGCCAGCCGAGAAACCGACAAGCTCGCTGCCGACCTGATCAAGCTGCTGGCCAAAGCCGGCATTGAAGGCGTGCAAAAGGTGGTGGTGAGCGAAGCCGGCGCATCGGTGTATTCCGCCAGCGAGTTCGCCTCGCAGGAAATGCCCGACGTGGACGTGAGCCTGCGCGGTGCCGCTTCCATCGCGCGCCGTCTGCAGGACCCGCTGGCCGAGCTGGTGAAGATCGACCCCAAGAGCATCGGCGTGGGCCAGTACCAGCACGACGTGAACCAGAGCGAACTCGCGCGCACGCTGGAAGCGGTGGTCGAAGACTGCGTGAACGGCGTGGGCGTGGACCTGAACACCGCGAGCGTGCCGCTGCTCTCGCGCGTTTCGGGACTCTCGGCCACCGTGGCCAAGTCGGTGGTGCGCTGGCGCGAAGCCAATGGCGCCTTCAAGAGCCGCCAGCAGCTGCTCGACGTGACCGGCCTGGGGGCCAAGACCTTCGAGCAGAGCGCGGGCTTCCTGCGCATCCGCGGGGGCGACAACCCGCTGGACATGACCGGCGTGCACCCGGAGACCTACCCGGTGGTCGAGCAGATCATCGCCCAGACCGGCCAGCCCGTGGCCACGCTCATGGGCCGGGCCGACATGCTCAAGACCCTGCGCCCGGAGCTGTTCGCCAATGAGAAATTCGGCGTCATCACGGTCAAGGACATCCTGACCGAGCTGGAGAAGCCCGGCCGCGACCCGCGCCCGGACTTCCAGGTGGCGCGCTTCAACGACGGCGTGGACGACATCAGCGACCTGCGCGAAGGCATGATCCTCGAAGGCACGGTGAGCAACGTGGCCCAGTTCGGCGCTTTCATCGACCTGGGCGTGCACCAGGACGGCCTGGTTCACGTGAGCCAGCTGGCGAACAAGTTCGTCAACGACGCCCGCGAGATCGTCAAGACCGGCGACATCGTCAAGGTCAGGGTGATGGAGGTCGATGTGGCGCGCAAGCGCATCGGCCTGTCCATGAAACTGGGCGATGCGCCGACCCGTTCCGGACGGGACGACGGGGCGCCGCGTGACAACCGGTTTGAGCCTGCCCGTTCGGGCTCACGCTCCGGTGGTGGTCGCCCGGCCGGTGCGGGGCCATCGTCCGCGCAGCCGGCTTCGGCCATGGCCTCGGCATTTGCGCGTCTGCAGGGGATGAAAAAAGGCTGAATCCGGCCCCGGACGTCGGGTGGCGCTGAGCCGCCTGGGCGCATGGGCCTCAGGCTGCGAGACAATCGTGGCCTTATGCAAGCGCTTCGCCTCTACGCCGGTCCCAAGGCACGTCAGCACATCGAACAGCACGGCCTGCGCCCGCAGGACGTGGGCACGGTGCCGGCCGCCGCCGGTGGCCCCAAGGGCCTGATACTGGGTCCGCTGGACCGTTTCATCTTTGGTCACTGGCTGACCCACAGCATCCAGCCGGTGCACCTGGTCGGGGCCTCGATCGGGGCCTGGCGCATGGCGACCGCCTGCCTGCAGGGCACCGCCAGCGCGCTGGAACGGCTGGAGCGCGATTACATCGCCCAGCACTTTGCGTTGCCCCCGGGCCAGAAGCGCGCGACGGCGGCACAGATCAGCGGCCAGTTCCGCAGCAACCTGCAGACCTTTTTCAGCGGGCGCGTCAGCGAGGTGTTGTTGCACCCGCGCTACCGGCTGCACGTCGTTGCCTCGCGTGGGCGTCGCCTGCTCGCGCGCGACGGGCCACTGCGGACGCCGCTGGGTTACCTCGGTGCGTTTGTGGCCAACGCCGTTCATCGCCAGGCGCTGGGGGGCTGGCTGGAGCGTGTCGTGTTCTCGACGTCCACAGCGGATGGTGCGGCACGGCCTGATGCGTCGCTCCCGTTTGAGACGACCGACCTGCGCACGCGTCAGGCGCCCCTGCGCGAAGACAACTTCATGGATGCCCTGCAGGCCAGCTGCTCCATCCCCTTCATGCTCCGGCCCGTGCAAGGCATTGCGGGTGCGCCATCGGGGCCCTACTGGGACGGCGGCATCACCGACTACCACCTGCACCTGCGTTACCTGAGCAACCCGGTGGCCCCTCTGGTGCTCTACCCGCATTTCCAGCAGTTGGTGGTGCCCGGCTGGCTCGACAAATCCTGGAAGCGCCGCCACCGGTCCAGCCCCGCGCTGGACCACATGCTGGTGATCGCGCCCGACCCGGCCTGGGTCAAGACACTGCCCAACGGCAAACTGCCCGACCGCGGCGACTTCACGCACTACGGCCAGGACATCACGAGCCGCCAGCGCGTCTGGAGCGGTGCCACCGCCGCCGCCGCGCAACTCGCCGACGAATTTGCCCAGTGGCTGGAGCGACCCGACCTTTCGCGCATCGAGGCGCTGTAGGGCGGGCCAGCGCGTACCGGGGTGCGAGGGGATAATTCCGCCCATGGAATCTGTCCCGCGCTACCTCACCGCCGCCCTCTACAAGTTCGTGGACCTGCCCGATGTCGAGGCGCTGCGCGAACCGCTGCAAGCCTGTTGCGATGCGCAGCAGGTCAAGGGCACGCTGCTGCTGGCGAGCGAAGGCATCAACGGCACCATCGCCGGCCTGGAGCCGGGCGTGCGTGCGGTGCTGGCGCACCTGCGGGCCGATCCCCGCCTGGCCACGCTGCAACACAAGGAGGCCTGGGCCCACAAGCCGCCTTTCCTGCGCATGAAGGTGCGCCTGAAAAAGGAAATCGTCACCTTGCGCGTGCCCGGGCTGGACCCGAACAAGACCGTGGGCCAGTACGTCAAACCCCAGGACTGGAACGCCCTGGTGGCCGACCCGGACGTGGTGCTCATCGACACCCGCAACGATTACGAGGTCGCCATCGGCACGTTCCAGGGCGCCATCAACCCGAACATCAGGACCTTCACCGAACTGCCCGCCTGGCTTGATGCCCAGCCCGGTTTGCAGGGCGACAGGAAACCCAGAATCGCGATGTTCTGCACCGGCGGTATCCGTTGCGAGAAGTCCACCGCGCTGATGAAGATGCACGGGTTTGATGAGGTCTACCACCTCGAAGGCGGCATCCTCAAATACCTGGAAGAAGTTCCACCCGAGCAGAGCACCTGGGAGGGTGCGTGTTTTGTGTTTGACGAACGGGTGAGCGTGGGTCACGGCCTGCAGCCCGGCCCCCATGAACTGTGTCGCTCCTGCCGCTGGCCGCTGGGTGAACAGGACAAAGCCTCGCCGCTGTACGTCAAAGGCGTGAGCTGCGCGCACTGCCACGACCAGCGCAGCCCCGAACAGAAAGCCCAGCTGGCCGAACGGCAGCGCCAGGTCGAGCTCGCCGAGGCGCGCGGGGAAGTGCACGTGGGTGCGCACATGCCCACCCACGACCCGCGACGGTGAACCGAGCGCCCGTTGCGACTGCATCGCCCGTGTAAAGCGGGTAACGCTTCCACACACACGGCGTTTTCATGCGGGTTTGTCCCTAGACTGGCCTGCCCTAACGACTCTCAAGGAGTGTTCATGAAACGCCTGATTCCTTTGTTCGCCGTGGCCACGCTCGCCGCTGCCTCCGCTTCTGTTCAAGCCGAGGGCCTGTACGGCGAAGTCGGCTACACGCCGCTGAAGCTGGAAAGCCGTGTCGGTGGCCTCGATTTCTCCTCCAAACCGTCCAACGTGCGCGGCATCATCGGCTATGAACTGAACAGCAACCTGGCCGTCGAGGGCATGCTCGGTCTCAGCGCACAGGACTCGTCCGTGAAAGTGAACGGCATCAATTCCGGTGTCAAGGCCGAGGTCGACAACATGGTCGGTGTCTTCGTCAAGCCCAAGATCGAAGTGGTTGAAGGGCTGGAGCTCTTCGGTCGCCTGGGTGCGGCACGCACCAAGCTCTCCGTCGGCAATGAGACCGACAGCGCCACCTCCGTGGCCTACGGCCTCGGTGCAAGCTACCAGCTCACCCCCGCCCTCTCGCTCAACGCCGACTACATGACCTACCACGACAAGGACGACACCACCCTCAAGGGCGTCACCGTCGGGGTCGGCTACAAGTTCTGACGAAAGGCAGCGTCACCACCGTTCTGGCGGGTCCGCCAGAACGGTGGTGCCCCGCCGTTCACCCCACGGACGGCGCTGGCGGCAGCTTGAGCAGGCGGCCGTATTTTTCGGCCAGGTGGCTCTCGGCCCGCTCCAGCATGAAATAGCGGAACGCTCCGGCCGCGGGCGACAGCAGCTTCGACAGCGTGTGCACCACGTTCCAGGCACGGATGATGGTGTGCCTTTCACGCCCAGTGTGGCGATCAGGCCGTGTTCCAGCTCCAGACCGATGGTGTGCAGCGACAGGAAACTGATGCCCATCCCGGCCATCATGGCCTGCTTGATGGTTTCGTTGCTGGCCATCTCCATCACCACGCGCGGCTCCATGCGCGACGTCTCCAGAAATTTTTCCATCGCGGCGCGCGTGCCGGATCCGCGCTCGCGCAGGATGAAGCCGCAGGGCCGCAGGGCCGCAGGCTGTCCACCGTGGGGTGGCCCACCTTGAGCAGCGGGTGCTCGGTGGGTGCCGCGAGCACATGCGGGTGCGCGGCAAAGGGCTCGGCCCGCGTGGCCAGTTCCTTGGGCGGGCGGCCCATGACGGCGATGTCCACCTCGTTGCAGTGCAGCATCTTCACCCGCTGCTCCCGGTTGCCCACGGCGAGCCGGATTTCCGCCCCCTCGTGTTCGTGCTGGAACTCGGCCAGCAGCCGCGGCAGGCAATATTTCGCCGTGCTGACCATGCCGATGGTCAGCGTGCCCACCTCCAGCCGCTGCAGCCGCGCGGCCGCGTCTTCGGCGTCCTTGAGGGTGGCGATCACCTTGCGCGCGTCGACCAGCATGTATTCGCCCGCCGTGGTCAGGGCCACCTGGCGCCCGTTGCGCTCGAACAGCGGCAGGCCCACGTGGCCCTCCGGTTCATTGACCTGCATGGTCACGGCCGGTGGCGTGAGGTGCAAAACCTCGGCGGCCCGGGCAAAACTCAGGGGTTTGGCGACCTCAGTGAAAACCCTGAGTTGGCGGAAGGCGGTGTTCTTAATTAAGTAATCTCTTAACCAAAATGCAAGTAATCATGAATTTACCTTATTTAAGTCCATCCCTATAGTCCGTTCATCACCCCGTGTTTTCGGGGTTTCTGAACAGGTGAATCCATGCTGAACGCCCTGATTTTTGATGTCGATGGCACCCTGGCCGACACGGAAAGTGTGCACCTGGAAGCGTTCAACCACGCCTTCCAGCAGGAGGGTCTGGACTGGCACTGGAGTACCGAACAGTACACGCAGCTGCTCGATATCTCGGGTGGCAAGGAACGCATGCTGGCCTATTGGCGCTCGGTGGATCCGGACCTGAAAGAGGTGGAGGCGGGCGCGGTCAGCGACACGATCAACCGCCTGCATGAAATCAAGACCGCGTACTACGAAAACGCCGTCAACAGTGGCGCCGTGACGCTGCGCCCGGGCGTGCTGGCGCTCATGAACGAAGCGCGTGGCCAGGGCCTGCAACTGGCCATCGCCACCACCACCTCACCAGTCAACATCGCGGCACTGATGCGCTCGGCCATAGGGCTGGACTGGCGCTCGCATTTTCTGGCCATCGGCGATGCCAGCAATGCCCCGGTCAAGAAGCCGAATCCGCAGGTCTACATGAAGGTGCTGGCCGACATGGGCATGCGCGCGGCCGATTGTGTGGCTTTTGAGGACTCGTCCAACGGCCTGCGCGCGGCCCGGGCAGCCGGTCTGGACACCGTCATCACGCCCAACGGTTTCACTGCCCACCACGATTTCACCGGCGCGCTGCGGGTCGTGCCCGACCTGAGCGAAGTCAATGTGGCGCGGCTCAGGGAATGGCACAACCGCTGAAGCGCCTTCGCGATCTTTCCTTTCACTTTCCAGGCTTTTCATGACCATCCGCATCGCACCTTCCATCCTGTCTGCCGACTTTGCCCGTCTGGGCGAAGAAGTGCGCGCCATCGAGGCCGCCGGGGCCGATCTGGTGCATTTCGACGTGATGGACAACCACTATGTGCCCAACCTCACCATCGGCCCGCTGGTGTGCGAGGCGATCCGCCCGCACGTGAAGATCGGGATCGATGTGCACCTGATGGTCGAACCGGTGGACGCGCTGATCCCGCTGTTCGCCAAGGCCGGCGCCAACATCATCACCTTCCACCCCGAGGCCAGCCGCCATGTCGACCGCACGCTGCAGCTGATCCGTGACCACGGCTGCAAGGCCGGCCTGGTGTTCAACCCGGCCACGCCGTTGTCGCTGATGGACCATGTGATGGACAAACTCGACGTGGTGCTGCTCATGAGCGTGAACCCGGGCTTCGGCGGGCAGAAGTTCATCGCCGGTACCCTGCCCAAGCTGGTGGCGGCCCGCGAGCGCATCGATGCCCACATGGCGGCAGGGGGCCAGACCATCTGGCTCGAAGTGGACGGTGGCGTGAAGGTGGACAACATCGCCGAAATCGTGTCCGCCGGGGCCGACACCCTGGTGGCGGGCAGTGCCGTGTTTGGAGCCCCCGACAACAACGGCGGCTACCACACCGTCATGAAGCAGTTGCGCAAGAACGCGCTGGCCTGAAGCCCGCCCACAGCCATCCATTCAACAACTCCCACGAAAGCCCTCCATGACCACGCGCCGCCGCTTCACCCTCACGCAATACCTGATCGAACAACGCCGCCGTTTTCCCAGCGCCAGCGGCGACTTCAACGCGCTGCTGCTCGACGTCGCCCTGGCTTGCAAGGCCATCGCACGCACGGTGGCTTTTGGCGACCTGGGCAGCATGCTCGGTCAGCCGGCGCCCGAAGTCACCACCAGCGTGAACGTGCAGGGTGAAGAACAGAAGAAGCTTGACGTCATCAGCAACGAGTACTTCACGCAGATGACGGAGTGGGGCGGTCATCTGGCGGGCATGGCGTCCGAAGAGATGGACCACCCGTACCAGATCCCGGCCACCATGCAGCGCGGCAAATACATGCTGGTGTTCGACCCGCTGGATGGTTCGAGCAACATCGATGTGAACGTCACCGTGGGCAGCATCTTCAGCGTGTTGCGCGCACCGCAGGACGTGATCGACAGCGGGCGCGATGTGGTCGAGGCCGACTTCCTGCAGCCCGGCACGCAGCAGCTCGCCGCCGGGTATGCGCTCTACGGCCCGACCACCATGCTGGTGCTCACGGTGGGCAATGGCGTGGCCGGCTTCACGCTGGACCCGAACCTTGGCCAGTTCATGCTCACGCACCCCAACCTGCAGATTCCGGAAGACACCCACGAGTTCGCGATCAACGCATCCAACAGCCGCTTCTGGGAAGCCCCGGTGAAACGTTATGTGGACGAGTGCCTGGCCGGCAAGACCGGCGCGCGCGGCAAGGACTTCAACATGCGCTGGATCGCCAGCATGGTGGCCGAGGCGCACCGCATCCTCATGCGCGGCGGCATCTTCATGTATCCGCGCGACACCAAGGACGCCGCCAAACACGGGCGCCTGCGCCTGCTCTACGAAGCCAACCCGGTGGGCATGATCATCGAGCAGGCCGGTGGCCGCGCCAGCACCGGCCGCGAGCCCGTGCTGACCGTCAAGCCCACCGCGCTGCACCAGCGCATCGGCTTTGTGTTCGGCAGCAAGAACGAAGTGGAGCGCATCGAGCGTTACCACAGCGAGCCGGGCGCCTACAAGGACGACAGCAATCCTTTGTTCGCAGAACGCTCCCTTTTCCGCGCCTGATCGCACACCCAACTTTCATCTCCGGGGACAACACCATGTCAGAACGCCATCCCATCATCGCCATCACCGGTTCCAGCGGCGCCGGTACTTCGACCGTCACACGCACCTTCCAGAACATCTTCCGCCGCGAGAACGTGACGGCCGGGATCATCGAAGGCGACAGCTTCCACCGTTTCGACCGCAAGGAGATGAAGGTGAAAGCAGCCGAGGCCGAAAAAGCCGGCAACAACAACTTCAGCCACTTCGGTGCCGAGGCCAACCTGTTCGGCGAGATCGAGAACCTGTTCCGCACCTACAGCGAAACCGGCCAGGGCAAGTGCCGCAAGTACCTGCACAACGCCGAAGAGGCAGCGCCCTACAAGCAGGACCCGGGCACCTTCACCGCCTGGGAAGACCTGCCCGATGGCACCGACATGCTGTTCTACGAAGGCCTGCACGGCGCCGTGGTCACGCCCGAGCACAACGTGGCGCAGTACCCGGACCTGCTGGTCGGCGTGGTGCCCGTGATCAACCTGGAGTGGATCCAGAAGCTCTACCGCGACAAGAACATGCGCGGCTACAGCGCCGACGCGGTGACCGACACCATCCTGCGCCGCATGCCCGACTACGTGAACTACATCACCCCCCAGTTCCAGCACACGCATGTGAACTTCCAGCGCGTACCGATCGTGGACACGAGCAACCCTTTCGTGGCGCGCGACGTGCCCACCGCCGACGAGAGCATGGTGGTGATCCGTTTCGCCCAGCCCAAGGGCATCGACTTCCAGTACCTGCTCAGCATGATCAACGGCTCCATGATGAGTCGTGCCAACACCATCGTGGTGCCGGGCGGCAAGATGGAGCTGGCGATGCAGCTGATCTTCACGCCGTTCATCTGGCGCATGGTCGAGCGCAAGAAAAGAGCGGGTTGACCCCCTGCGCCGCGCCTGATGGCGCGTCACCCCCCAGGGGGCAACGCGAGTGGCCCGGCACAGCCGGGTCCATCGCGTTCCCGGTTGGAGGCACCTCGCGCCGCCGGTATTGAGATTCGAGACAAAAGCATCCCAAGGACAGACCATGACCACACCTTCCCCCGAACTCGCCCGCCAGATGGCCAACGCCATCCGCATGCTCGCTGTCGATGCCGTCGAGAAAGCCAAGTCCGGCCACCCCGGCGCGCCCATGGGCATGGCCGACATTGCCGAGGTGCTGTGGAACCGCCACCTCAAACACAACCCGGCCAACCCGCACTGGCCCGACCGCGACCGCTTCGTGCTGTCCAACGGCCACGGCTCGATGTTGATCTACGCGCTGCTGCACCTCACCGGCTACGACCTGCCGATGAGCGAGCTGAAGAACTTCCGCCAGCTGCACAGCAAGACCGCGGGACACCCCGAAGTGGGCATCACCCCCGGTGTGGAAACCACCACCGGCCCACTGGGTCAGGGCATCACCAACGCGGTCGGCATGGCGCTGGCCGAGAAGCTGCTCGCGCAGGAGTTCAACCGCGAAGACGAAACCGTCAGCCACCACATCGTCGACCACCACACCTACGCGTTCCTGGGTGACGGCTGCATGATGGAAGGCATCAGCCACGAAGCCTGCGCGCTGGCCGGCACGCTGCGCCTCTCGAAGCTGGTGGCGTTCTACGACGACAACGGCATCTCCATCGACGGCCACGTCGAAGGCTGGTTCACCGACGACACGCCCAAGCGCTTCGACGCCTACGGCTGGCACGTGATCCCCAACGTGGACGGTCACAACCCCGCCGCCATCGAAGCCGCACTGCTGGAGGCGAAGAAGCAGGGTGTGTTGCCCCACGGCAAACCCACGCTGATCTGTTGCAAGACCGTGATCGGCATGGGATCGCCCAACAAGGCCGGCACGCACGACGTGCACGGCGCCGCACTCGGTGCGGCCGAGGTGCAGGCCACCCGCGAACAACTGGGCTGGACCGCACCGCCGTTCGAGATTCCGGCCGATATCGCCACCGCTTGGAACGCTACCGAGCGCGGCGCTGCGGCCGAGCGCGCCTGGCGCGAACGCTTCGAGGCTTACCGCGCGCAGTACCCGCTGGAAGCGGCCGAGTTCGAGCGCCGCATGGCCGGTGATCTGCTGCCCGCGTTCGCCGACAAGCTGCCCGAAGTGCTGGAAGCCATCGCCGCCAAGGCCGACGCTTTCGCCACCCGCAAGTCCAGCCAGAACGCGCTCGACGTGCTGGCACCGCTGGTGCCCGAATTCTTCGGCGGCAGTGCCGACCTGACCGGCTCCAACCTCACCAACTTCAAAGGTTGCGTGAAGGCCGGGCGCGACGCCTGGGGCAACCACATGAGCTACGGCGTGCGCGAGTTCGGCATGGCCGCGATCATGAACGGCATCGCGCTGCACGGCGGCTACATCCCTTACGGTGGCACCTTCCTCACGTTCTCCGACTACAGCCGCAACGCGATCCGCATGGCCGCGCTGATGAAGCTGCGCGTGATCCACGTGTTCACGCACGACTCCATCGGCCTCGGCGAAGACGGTCCCACGCACCAGAGCGTGGAGCACGTGCCCAGCCTGCGCATCATTCCCGGCCTGGACGTGTGGCGTCCGGCCGATGGCCTGGAGACCGCCGTGGCCTGGGCATGCGCGATCGAACGCCGTGACGGCCCGAGCGCGCTGTGTCTCTCGCGCCAGAACCTGCCGCGCCTGAGCGACGTGTCCATGGTCGCGAAGATCCGCAAGGGCGGCTACGTGCTGGCCGAAGGCAAACACCCGAAGGCCGTGATCCTGGCCACCGGTTCCGAAACCTCGCTGGCGATGGAAGCCCACGCGGCGCTCGCTGCCGAAGGCATCAGCACCCGCGTGGTGTCCATGCCCAGCAGCAACGTGTTCGACCGCCAGTCCGAGGCCTACCAGGACATGGTGCTGCCGCTGTCGCTGCCCACGGTGGCGGTGGAGGCTGCACACCCGGACTTCTGGCGCAAGTACGTGGGCCGCACCGGCGTGGTGGTCGGCATCGCGACGTTCGGCGAATCTGCCCCGGCGAAAGACCTGTACCAGCACTTCGGCATCACCAGCGCCCGCGTGTGCGATGCCGTGCGCACCCTGGTGCACCGCGCGGCGCACCGCCGCGAAGAAGCGTTGCCCGAGCACATCGTTGTCGGATCGCACTGAACCACCCCCGTCGCTGCGCTTCGCCCCTCAAGGGGCAGCGCCTGCGGCCTGGCAAAGCCAGTTCCGCGGCGCTCTGGGTGAGCTGCCCATCGCCCGCAACGCTTCTTCAATCTGATGGTGTTTGATGTGACTGAAAAATATCCCTACGACCTCATCCTGTTCGACCTCGATGGCACGCTGATCGAGACCGCGCCCGAGATCGCCGACGCAGTGAACGACACGCTCAAGCAGTTCGACCTGCCGCCGGTGACCCAGCAACAGGTGAACGACTGGATCGGCCACGGCACGCGCGAGCTGCTGATCCAGGCGCTCGCCTTCACCGGCGACACCACGGCCGACACGGTGCGCCAGTCCGACAGCTTCAAGCTCATCGAGCACGAGTTCGGCAAGCACTACCAGCAGCGCTGCGGCACCCGCAGCCACCTCTACCCGCACGTGCGCGAAACGCTGCAGGCGCTGCGCGCTGCGGGCGTGAAGCTGGTGGTGATGACCAACAAGGAAGGGCGTTATACCCAGACGGTGCTCGATGCGCACCAGATGGCACCCCTGTTCGACCGCGTCATCAGCGGCGACACCTTGCCGGTGAAGAAGCCCAACCCGGCTGGTATCACCGACTGCCTGAAGCAATTCGGCATGAGCAGTGATCGTGCGCTGTTCGTGGGCGACTCCAGTATCGACGTGGCCACCGCACGCAACGCGGGCATCGCCGTCTGGGCGCTGCCCTATGGCTACAACATGGGCGAGCCCATCGAGGCCTGCAACCCCGACCGCGTGATCCCCGACTTTTCGGCGTTGACCACCTCGCTCTCGGCCCGCGACACCGCGGCGAGTGCCTGAACGCCTTTTCTTATTTTCTTTATCCATCGAGGAGACTTCCCCATGACCATCAGGATCGGTATTAACGGCTTCGGGCGCATCGGGCGCATGGTGTTCCGCGCCGTCACGCAGGAAGCCGAGTTCAAGGACATCGAGGTTGTCGGCATCAACGACCTGCTGGAGCCCGAGTACCTGGCCTACATGCTGCAATACGACAGCGTGCACGGTCGCTTCAAGGGCACCGTGGCCGTCGAGGGCAACCACCTGGTCGTCAACGGCAAGAAAATCCGCCTGACCGCCGAGAAAGATCCCGCCAACCTGAAATGGAACGACATCGGTGCCGACGTCGTTGTCGAGTCCACCGGCTTCTTCCTGACCGGCGATACCTGCCAGAAGCACATCGATGCCGGTGCGAAAAAGGTGGTGCAGTCCGCGCCATCGAAGGATGCAACACCGATGTTTGTCTACGGCGTGAACCACGCCAAGTACGCGGGCGAGGCCATCGTGTCCGCTGCGTCCTGCACCACCAACTGCCTGGCCCCCGTGGCCAAGGTGCTCAACGACAACTTCGGCATCAAGCGCGGCCTCATGACCACCGTGCACGCCGCCACCGCGACACAGAAGACCGTGGATGGCCCCTCCAGCAAGGACTGGCGCGGCGGACGCGGCATCCTGGAGAACATCATTCCCTCGTCCACCGGTGCCGCCAAGGCCGTGGGTGTGGTGCTGCCCGAACTGAACAAGAAGCTCACCGGCATGGCCTTCCGCGTGCCCACCTCCGACGTGTCGGTGGTGGACCTGACGGTCGAGCTGAACCAGGAAGCCAGCTACGAAGACATCTGCAAGGCCATGAAGGCGGCCTCGGAAGGCGCGCTCAAGGGCGTGCTGGGCTACACCAGCGACAAAGTGGTCTCCACCGATTTCCGCGGCTGTTCCATGCCTTCGATTTTTGACGCTGAAGCCGGTCTTGCACTCGACAGCACCTTCGTCAAGGTCGTGGCCTGGTACGACAACGAGTACGGCTACACCTGCAACATGATGCGCTTCGTGCAGCACGTCGGTCGCCACTGATCGGGAGGACCACCATGAAATTCCTCCGATTCAGCGATGTCTGCGCCAGCGGTTTCGCCCGCGGCAAACGCGTCTTCATCCGCGCCGACCTCAACGTGCCCCAAGACGACGAAGGCAAGATCACCGAAGACACGCGCATCCGCGCCAGCATGCCCGCCATCCAGATGGCGCTGGACGCCGGTGCCGCCGTCATGGTGACCTCGCACCTGGGCCGCCCCACCGAAGGCGAGTTCAAACCCGAAGACTCATTGACCCCTGTCGCTGCCCGCATGGGCCAGCTCATGGGCCGCAACATCCGCGTCGTCGCCAACTGGGTGGATGGCGACTTCTCCGTGGCGCCCGGTGAGGTGGTGATGCTGGAGAACTGCCGCCTGAACAAAGGCGAAAAGAAGAACAGCCCCGAACTCGCCAAGAAGCTCGGTACCCTGTGCGACATCTTCGTGCACGACGCCTTCGGCACCGCGCACCGCGCCGAGGGCACGACCTATGGCATCGCCGAGACCGCGCCCATCGCCTGTGCCGGCCCGCTGCTCGCCGCCGAGATGGACGCGATCGGCAAAGCGCTCGCCAACCCGAAGCGCCCGCTGATCGCCATCGTCGCCGGCAGCAAGGTCAGCACCAAGCTCACCATCCTGCAGGCGCTGGCCAAGAACGTGGACGGCCTGATCGTCGGCGGCGGCATCGCCAACACCTTCATGCTCGCCGCCGGTCTGAAGATCGGCAAGAGCCTGGCCGAACCCGACCTGATCGGCGAAGCCAAGGCCGTGATCGAAGCCATGAAAGCGCGCGGCGCCGCGGTGCCGATCCCGACCGACGTGGTCTGCGCCAAGAGCTTCAGCCCCGACGCCGTGGCGACGGTCAAAGCCGCCACCGACGTGGCCGACGACGACCTGATCCTGGACATCGGCCCGGAGACCGCCCTGCTGCTGGCCGAGCAACTGAAGAAGGCTGGCACCATCGTCTGGAACGGCCCGGTGGGCGTGTTCGAATTCGCCGCCTTCGGGAACGGCACCAAGGTGATCGCGCACGCGATTGCCGAGAGCAGCGCCTTCAGCATCGCCGGCGGTGGCGACACCCTGGCCGCCATTGCCAAATACGGCATCGAGAAGGACGTGGGCTACATCTCCACCGGCGGTGGTGCCTTCCTCGAGGTGCTGGAAGGCAAGACCTTGCCGGCGTTCGAGGTGCTGGCGCGCCGGGCCGAGACCCCCTGATTCACGACTTCATTTCATCTTTCCAAGGACATTCCCCATGGCCCTCATTTCCCTCCGCCAACTGCTCGATCACGCCGCCGAGCACAACTACGGCCTGCCGGCCTTCAACGTCAACAACATGGAGCAGGTGCAGGCCATCATGCAGGCGGCCGACAAGGTGAACAGCCCCGTCATCCTGCAAGGCTCGGCCGGTGCGCGCTCCTACGCGGGCGAACCCTTCCTGCGCCACCTGATCTCTGCCGCCATCGAGATGTACCCGCACATTCCCGTCTGCATGCACCAGGACCACGGCGCCGCGCCCGCCATCTGCTTCCGCTCCATCCAGTCGGGCTTCAGCTCGGTGATGATGGACGGCAGCCTGCTGGCCGACGGCAAGACACCTTCAAGCTATGAGTACAACGTGGCAACCACCCGCCAGGTGGTGGACCTGGCCCACGCCTGCGGCGTGTCGGTCGAAGGTGAGCTCGGTTGCCTGGGCTCGCTGGAAACCGGCAAGGCCGGCGAAGAAGACGGCCACGGCGCAGAGGGTGTTCTGGACCATTCATCCTTGCTGACGGACCCCGATGAAGCGGCCGACTTCGTGAGCAAGACCCAGGTGGACGCGCTGGCCATTGCCATCGGCACCAGCCACGGTGCCTACAAGTTCACCAGCAAACCCAGCGGCAAGGTGCTGCGCATCGACCGCGTGAAAGAAATCCACCGGCGCATCCCCAACGTGCACCTGGTGATGCATGGTTCCAGCAGCGTGCCGGAAGACTGGCTCGCCATCATCAACCAGTACGGCGGTGACATGGGCGTGACCTACGGCGTGCCGGTGGAAGAGATCGTCGAAGGCATCAAGAACGGCGTGCGCAAGGTCAATATCGACACCGATCTGCGCATGGCCAGCACCGGTGCCATCCGCAAGCACCTGGCCGAAGACCGCAAGAACTTCGACCCGCGCAAGTTCTACAAGGAAGCCACCAAGGCCATGCAGGCGATCTGCGCAGCCCGCTACGAGGCTTTTGGTGCCGCCGGCATGGCCAGCAAGATCACCCAGGTGCACAGTCTGGAGACGATGCAGAAGCGCTACGACAAGGGTGAGCTGGCCGCCAAAGTGGCGTGATCAAAGTGCGGCGCAGGGGGAGCCTCCGGCGAGAAGGGGCTCTCCCAACCCAGGATGCGGTGGAACCGGCTTAGCCGGGCCACCGCATCGCCCCCTTGGGGGGTGACGCCGCAGGCGGCGCGGGGGGTACCTCTACTTGCTGCTGACGTATTCCGCCACAGCCGCCATCTCCAGCTCCGTCATCTTCTCCGCCACCACGTGCATCACCGCGTTGTCGTTGGTGCGGTCGCGCTTGTTGAACGACTTCAGCTGGGTGTGGATGTAGCCCGAGAACTGGGTCGCCAGGCGGGGCAGGTTGGCCGCACCTTCGGCGTTTTGTCCGTGGCAGCTCACGCAGGCCGGCACGCCGCTGAACTTGTTGCCGTTGTGGTAGATGTACCGGCCCATCGCCGCGAGCTGCGGCTCCTTGGCCTCCTCGCGCGGGATGCTGAACTTCTCGTAGTACTTGCCCAGCGCCAGCATCTCGTCGGGTGTGAGCTTGCTCACCATCTCGGCCATGGCGGTGCTCTTGCGCTGGCCGCTCTTGAAGGCGTTGAGCTGCTTGGCGACGTACTCGGCGTGTTGTCCTGCCAGACGCGGAAACACCTCGCTGGTGGACTCGCCTTGGGCACCGTGGCAGAGGAAACAGGAGCCGCCAGCGATTTTTTTGGCCCGTGCTTCGTCGGCCTGGGACCAGGCGCCGGCGCTGCCCAGCAGCAGTGCGGCGACGGCAACCACCTGGGTGGTAAGGGTGAGTCTGGCAACTTTCATTGCATAACCTCTGACTGATATTTGAAAGCCAAAAAAACGCCCCGGCCTGCGCCAGGGCGTTGTGGAGTATCAGGCCAGGGTGTCGGCCCAGATGTTGCGCGACCAGGCGTGGGCATAGCGGCCTTCGAGCTCGCTGGCCGCGGTCGACACACCTCCGGAGCCGGGCACGGTCAGCATGGTCTTCTTCTCGGCGTCGTAGCGGTGCACGCTGGCCACGTGCACCACGTCTTCGTCGGTCACGAAGCTGTAGCAGGTGTTGGCATAGATGGGCAATGCGAGCGGCTCCTTGCCTGCCAGCAGGGCCACCACGGCGGCCGCACAGGTCTTGCCGTGCTGGTTGGCCATGTGGCCCGACTTGGGCATGCCGGGCGCGATCTGGATCGAGTCACCCAGCACGTGGATGTTCTTCCTCGCCTTCGATTCAAAGGTCAGGAAGTCGACTTCGCACCAGCGGTTGTTGGCGGTGGCCAGACCGGTGGAGACGGCGATGGCGCCAGCGCGCATGTTGGGCACCACGTTGGCGACACCGGCCTTGAAGTCGTCGTTGAATTCGAACTTCAGGGTGTTGGTGGCGGCGTCCACGTCGACCACCTTGTGCTTGGGGCGGTACTCGATCATGCCGTCGTAGTGGTCCTTCCAGGCCTTCATGAACAGGCCCTTCTTCGACTGGATGTCGTCGTTGGCATCGAAGATCACGACCTTGCTCTTGGGTTTGGCCTTCTTGAAGTAGTTGGCCACCATGCAGGCCCGCTCGTAAGGGCCGGGCGGGCAGCGGTAAGGTGCCAGTGGGATCGACAGGGCGTAGACGCCGCCGTCGGGCATGGCTTCGAGCTGCTTGCGCAGGGCGACGGTCTGCGCGCCGGCCTTCCAGGCGTGCAGCACCTTGTCCTGCGCACCGGGCTTGGCCATGCCGGGCAGGGTGTCCCACATGAAGTCGATGCCGGGCGAGAGGATCAGGCGGTCGTAGGGCAGCTCGCCGCCGCTGGCGAGTTTCACCATGCGTTTCTCGGCGTCGATGCTCGCGACCATGTCGCGCACGATCTTCACGCCGTGGCGTTTTTCCAGGTTGTCGTAGGGCGTGGTGATGTCGGCGATGGTCTTGCTGCCCTGGATCACCAGGTTGGAAATCGGGCAGGAGACGAAGGCCGGATTCGGCTCGATCAGCGTGACATTGATACCGTAGTCGGAGAACAGGCGCACGTATTTGGCGGCGGTGGCGCCGCCGTAGCCACCCCCGACCACCACCACCTTGGCACCACTGGCGCCTCCAGCCGCACAGCCACCCAGCAGGCCCAGACCCGCAACCGCCGAACCGGCGCCCAGCGTTTGAACAAATTGACGACGTTGCATCATGGTGGGTTCTCCTTATTTTTTCAGGGCTGAGAAGTAGGCGGCCAGCTGTTGCAGCTGTTCGTCGGAATAGCCCTTGGAGAGCTGGTGCATGATGGTGGCGGGCTTCTTGCCGGTCTTGAAGTCCATCATCTTCTGGAGCAGTTCGTCCTTGTCCTTGCCGGCCAGGGATTCCATGCCGGCCTCGGCCTTGCCCATGGTGCCGTGGCAGTTGGCACAAGCCGCCGCCCACGCGCGCACCTGGCTCACCTCGGCCTGCACACCAAAAGCGGCTGCGCTCAGCGCTCCCACTGCCAGCCATTTCATTGTTTTGATCATCGTCACCTCCAGAGTGTGGTTGGAAAAAACACCATCTAAAACTGTAGCAGAGGGTCTTCCGGTGCGCCAAGCATCAGTAATTCCGCATATTTAGATGATTGATGCTAGCACCGTGATCGGACCCTCCAAACCGTAAAAACCCTATCGGATTTCGTTCGCAATCGGGCGAAAAAGTCAGCGCGGGGTAAGGGTTTGCGGTTTTCCAGGTCGACGAGGGAGGTCCATGTTTCGGGGGCCTGTTGGTGCGCCTCCTGTCAGAAAAGTGTGGAAATTCGGGTTTACACTAATCTGTATATAGGCATTCAATCATATAGTTGATTGATCGAAGTCAAACAGATCTGGAGACCACCGGTGGATGACATGCACGAGGTTTTTGAGTCCGTGGCGCGCTACTTCAGCGTGCTCGGCGAGCCTACGCGGCTGCGCATCCTGTACGCGCTGTGTCAGGAAGAAAAGTGCGTCAACGAGATCATCAAGGTGACGGCGCTGGCGCAGGCCAATGTGTCGCGCCATCTTGGTCTCATGTACCAGGCTGGCATGTTGTCGCGCCGCCGTGAGGGTACCCAGATTTTTTACAAGGTGGCCGATCCCATGTACGTCGAGCTGTGCCGCACGGTGTCGATGCAGGTGGCCGATCGAGCAGACAGCACGTCAGTTTCCCGAGAAAGTTTCAACCATTTTGTTGAAGACATGACCCCGCGCCAAAGCCCCAAGGTCAAAACCAAAGCCAGGGCCAAACGCAATCCCCCCGCCAACCAGAAGGAAGAAGCAAGTGTCTAAAGACCTGAGCGAAGTGATTGGACGCGTGATCCCCGCGCCCGAAAATTTTCTGAGTCCCGAGAAGCTCGAACAGGCGCGCAAGGCCCGTCGAAGCTTCATGGGCAAGGCATTGGCCATGGGCGCCGGTGTGGCCGCCACGGCCGGAGCCGCCACGCGCGCCATGGCCGCTGATGGCGAGGAAGCCATCCTCAAGATGCCCGAGCACTCCACCGGGCTGGGACAGGCGGTGGCTATCGAAGACGGCTATGGCAAGCCCAGCAAGTGGGAAACCAACCTGCGCCGCCGCCAGAGCCCGGGCCTGACCCGTGTGGACCAGGCTTCGGTGAGCTTCACGCCGCTGCAGGGCCTGTTCGGCATCATCACGCCCAGCGGCCTGCACTTCGAGCGCCACCATCAGGGCTGGTGGGACATCGACCCGTCCAAGCACCGCCTGATGATCAACGGTCTGGTCAAGCGCCAGCGCGTCTTCACCATGGACGACCTGATGCGCCTGCCCAGCGTGTCGCGCATCCACTTCATCGAGTGCGGCGCCAACACCGCGACCGAATGGGGCAACGTGGCGGTGCCCACCGTGCAGTACACGCACGGCATGGTCAGCTGCTCCGAGTTCACCGGCGTGCTGCTGTCCACGCTGCTGGAAATGTGCGGCTACGACAAGAAGGCCGCCAAATACGTGCTGGCCGAAGGGGCCGACGGTTCTTCCATGACCCGCACGATCGACATCGAGCGCGCCATGGACGATTGCATCGTGGCCTGGGCCATGAACGGCGAAATGCTGCGCCCCGAGAACGGCTATCCGCTGCGCCTCGTGGTGCCGGGCATCCAGGGCGTGAGCTGGGTCAAGTACCTGCGCCGCATCGAAGTGGGCGACCAGAAATACGCGACCAAAGACGAGGCGGTGCACTACATCGATCACATGCCCGATGGCACGCACCGCCAGTACACCGGCATCCAGGAAACCAAGAGCGTGATCACCACGCCTTCGGCTGGCCAGACGTTGCTGGACAAGGGTTACTACAACGTGACCGGTCTGGCCTGGTCGGGCCGCGGCTCGATCAAGCGCGTGGACGTGAGCGTGGACGGTGGCCGCAACTGGCGCACCGCCCGCATCGAAGGCCCGGTGCTGCCCAAGGCCATGACGCGCTTCAACATCGACTGGGTGTGGGATGGCAAGCCCGCCATCCTGCAGGCCCGTGCCATCGACAGCACCGGCTATGTGCAGCCCAAGATCAACCAGCTGCGTGCCGTGCGCGGCACCAAGTCCGTCTACCACCAGAACGCCATCCAGAGCTGGCTGGTGTCCGAAAACGGTGAAGTCTCCAACGTGCAGGTGTACTGATGAAATCCATTTTTAAACTCTCAACGAAAGCCGTTGTTCTGGCGTCTGCGCTCTCGCTGGGTTCTGCCTTTGCGCAGACCGCGCCGTGGCACAACATGGGCCGCGACGCCACGCCCGCCGAGGTGAAAGCCTGGGACATCGATGTGCGCCCCGACTTCAAAGGCCTCCCCGCTGGTGCGGGCAGCGTCTCGCAGGGTGAAGCGGTCTGGGAAGTCAAGTGCGCTTCCTGCCACGGTTCGTTTGGTGAGTCCAACGAGGTGTTCACGCCCATCATCGGCGGCACCACCAAGGACGACATCAAGAACGGTCGCGTGAAGGGCCTGGAAGAGGGCAAGAGCATCTCGCCCCAGAAGACCACCATCATGAAGGTGGCCACGGTCTCCACGATCTGGGATTACATCAACCGGGCCATGCCCTGGAACGCGCCCAAGACGCTGACCACCGACGAGGTCTATGGCGTGACGGCTTACCTGCTGAGCCTGGCCGAGATCGTTCCGGCGGATTTCACCTTGACCGACAAGAACATCGCCGAGGTTCAGAAGCGCATGCCCAACCGCAACGGCATGGTGTTCTAC
Source organism: Hydrogenophaga sp. L76 (assembly GCF_057654755.1). Taxonomy (NCBI): domain Bacteria; kingdom Pseudomonadati; phylum Pseudomonadota; class Betaproteobacteria; order Burkholderiales; family Comamonadaceae; genus Hydrogenophaga; species Hydrogenophaga sp. L76. Next base: position 1,937,451 of record NZ_CM172807.1, on the reverse strand, counting down.
GAGCCGCTGTGGAAGGCGAACGGCAAGGGCGATGTGAAGAACGTGGCCTGCATGAAAGACTGCTCGGTGGATCCCACCGTGCGCTCATTCCTGCCCGACTTTGCCCGCGACGCTCACGGCAACATCCAGGAGCAGAACCGGGTGATCGGTCCGGTTCGTGGTGCCGACACCACCAAGCCCGCGCCCAAAGGTCCTGTGGGTTCGGTTGCACCGGCTCCGGTGGTGCTGGCCGCCCGCACGGCCACCGGTGGCGCTGACACCAAAGGCATGCTCAACACCAACGCCTGCACGGCCTGCCACGGCTTGAAGAGCAAGATCGTCGGCCCCGGCTTCAACGAAATCGCTGCCAAATACAAGGGCAAGGCCGACGCCGAAGCCTATCTGGAAGGCAAGATCAAGGCGGGTGGTTCGGGTGTCTGGGGTGCCGTGCCCATGCCGGCCCAGGACCAACTCTCGGCCGCTGACGCCAAGACCATCGCCAAATGGATTGTGGAGGGCGCGAAATAAACCGGAATTCTCCCAACTTGTATGCGCCGCGGAGGTGACGTGATCCACGTGTCTCTTCAAATATGCGCATTTAATCGTTAACCCCCATACGTTTTTTACCAAGGAGACCCTAAGCTATGAAGATGGATTTCAAACAGGTTGTCCTCGCCGCTTCGGCCCTGCTGATCACCGCAGGTGCTTATGCCGTGGACGCTGCCGCTGCCAAGGCACTCGCTTCCAAGAACGCATGCCTGGCCTGCCACGCTGCGGACAAGAAGCTGGTGGGACCCTCATACAAGGACGTGGCCGCCAAGCACAAGGGCCAGGCCGATGCCGAAGCCAAGGTGGTCGCACGCATCAAGTCTGGCGGTTCCGGCATGTACGGTCCGGTGCCCATGCCTCCCCAGCCGAACCTGAAGGATGACGAGCTCAAGCTGCTCGCAGCCTGGGTCCTGGCCGGTGCCCCCGATAAGTAAACTCACCCTCACTTTTTTTCAGGAGTTCCCCATGAACAGTTCCCGTCGCACAGCCATCAAGTCCACCGGCGCGTTCGCCTCCCTGATCGCCCTGGGCCTCGTCACCCAGAGCCAGGCCCAGGCCGCCGTGGATCACGCCAGCTTCCAGGTCAAGACCCTGGAAGATGCCCTCAAGGCCATCGGTGGCACCGCTGCCTCCAGCGACCAGGTTTCCGTGGTGTCGCCCGACATCGCTGAAAACGGCGCCGTGGTGCCCGTGGGCGCCACCAGCAAGCTGCCCAACACGACCGAGATGTACCTCATCGTCGAGAAGAACCCGACCCCGCTGTCGTGCGCTTTCATGATCCCCGCCGGTACCGCTGCCGACGTGCAGACCCGTCTGAAGATGGGTCAGAGCACCAACGTGGTGGCCGTGGTCAAGGCCGACGGCAAGCTGTTCTCGGCCACCAAAGAAACCAAAGTGACGCTGGGTGGCTGCGGCGGCTGATCGCCCCGAGCTCACACCACACATCCCCGCAAACCATATTTTTTGAATTGATAGGAGTCCATCATGGCTGATCCGATGCGCATCCGTGCCGCCCTCGCTGGCGACGAAACCACCGTTCGCGTGCTCATGTCCCACCCCATGGAACCCGGTACCCGCAAGGACGCGGCCGGCGCCCTCATTCCCGCCCACTTCATCAAGGATGTGGAAGCCACCAGCGCCGGCAAGACCGTTCTGAAGGCAATGTTCAGTGGCTCCGTGTCGCAGAATCCCTTCCTGTCCTTCAAGTTCAAGGGCGGCGCCAAGGGTGACAAGGTCGTGGTGAAGTGGACCGACAGCAAAGGCGATTCCCGCACCGACGAAGCCGCCATCGCCTGATCGGGCGCGGGCAAGAGACGGCCAGTCACGCCAGGTGCTGGCCGTTTTTGATTTTTCACTGCACAAGAAGGAGACCCCCAGATGAAACAAGCCGTGGTTTACCGCAGCGCTTTTGTGGCCGCCGCACTGACACTGGGTGCTGCTGCGGCGTCTGCCCAGGGCAATGCCACGCTCGATGGCATCGCCAAGTACCGTGAGATGCTGCAGGATGGCAATCCGGCCGAGCTGTTCGAAATGAAGGGCGAAGAGCTCTGGAAACAGAAGCGCGGTCCGAAGGCTGCCACGCTGGAACAGTGCGATCTGGGCAAGGGGCCTGGCGTGCTGAAGGGGGCGTTCACCGAGTTGCCGCGCTACTTCAAGGACACCGGCAAGGTGATGGACCTGGAGACGCGCCTGATCCACTGCATGACCACCTTGCAGGGGTTTGATTCGGCCGAGCTCTACAAGGCAGCGCCATCGATCGGCAAGGGTGAAGGCGCCAATCTGGTGGCCATCACAACCTACGTAGCGACCCAGTCCAAGGGTCTGCGCTTCAACCTGCCGAACAACACCGAGCAGGAAAAGGCGATGTACGAAGTGGGCAAACGCCTGTTCTTCCAGCGCAGTGGCCCGCACGACTTTGCGTGCTCGTCCTGCCACGGCGTCGAAGGGGGGCGCATCCGCCTGCAGGACTTGCCCAACCTGACCAAGAATCCGGGTGACGGCATTGGTTTCGCCGCATGGCCTGCCTATCGGGTCTCCAACTCGCAGATGTGGACCATGCAGAAGCGCCTGAACGATTGCTACCGCCAGCAGCGCTTCCCTGAACCCAAGTTCGGCAGCGATGCCACCATTGCCCTGGGCGTTTACATGGGCGTCAACGCCAAGACCGCCGAATCCATTGTGCCGGCCATCAAGCGCTGATCAGGAGACTCAACCCATGAAAAAATCGATCTCTTTTGCACTCGTTCCTCTGGCCGTGGTTGCGCTCAGCGCCTGCACGACAGGCGTCGGTGGAGCGGACTACGACAAGATGCACGCCAATGTGGTGGCCTCTTCTTTCCAGCCCAAAGGCATTGCCACGATGGAATACCTCAAGCAGGACGAAACCAACCGCCTGTGCAGCGCTGCCGATGTCGCGGGCAAGCCCCTGGATGAGAAGACCGCCAAAGCCATCGAAGCCGCCGAGCTCAAGACCGTGAAGATGCCCAGTGACGGCAAGTTCCTGGGTGACTGGAAAGAGGGCGAAAAAATTGCCCAGAGCGGCCGTGGCCTGACCTGGACAGACAAGGCCGAAGCCGCCAATGGGGGCAACTGCTACAACTGCCACCAGATGGACAAGAAGGAAATCTCTTTCGGCAACCTGGGTCCCAGCCTGTACAACTACGGCAAGCTGCGCGGTGTGACGGATCCGAATGCCGCCGCATCCAAGGCGATCGTGGAATACACCTGGGGCAAGCTGTGGAACTCGCGTGCCTACAACGCCTGTTCCCAGATGCCGCGCGCAGGCCACAAGGGCATTCTCAACGAGAAGCAGCTTCAACACGTGATGGCGCTGTTGCTCGACCCCGCTTCACCGGTGAACCAGTGATGAAACCACGCCCACAGGACGCCTGACCTGTGGTGCGGCCTGCTCCCGGTGTCGAACCGGGGGCAGGATGTCGGCAAAAAAATTTGGCGCAAATATCAGCAATCAATTGTTAAGGAATGTTTATGAGCTTCAGTCGTCGTGAATTCATGCAGGTGCTGGCCGTGGCCAGCGCGGGTGGCATGGCTCTGGACCACAAGGATGTGCTGGCCGGCAAGCCGGGTGCGGGTCAAGCGATGTACGACTTGCCCAAGTTCGGCAACGTCAGCTTCCTGCACTTCACCGACTGCCACGCGCAGCTGATGCCCATCTACTTCCGCGAGCCCAACGTGAACCTGGGCGTGGCCGAAGCCGTGGGCCGCCCACCGCACATCGTGGGCGAGAGCCTGCTCAAGTACTTCAAGATCCGCCCAGGGACCCCCGAGGCCCATGCCTTCACTTACCTCAACTTCGAAAGCGCTGCCAAGACCTACGGCAAGGTCGGCGGTTTCGCGCACCTGGCCACGCTGATCAAGCAGATGCGCGCCAGCCGCCCCTACGCCATGCTGCTCGACGGTGGCGACACCTGGCAGGGCAGTGCCACCGCGCTCTGGACCAATGGCCAGGACATGGTCGACGCCTGCAAGCTGCTCGGCGTCAACGCCATGTGCCCGCACTGGGAATTCACGTTGGGCGAAAAGCGCGTGCAGGAGATCGTGGAGAAGGACTTTGCCGGCAAGCTCGACTTCCTGGCGCAGAACGTCAAGACCAACGACTTCGGTGACCCGGTGTTCAAGCCCTACGTCATCAAGGAAATGAACGGCGTGCCGGTGGCCGTGATCGGCCAGGCCTTTCCCTACACGCCCATCGCCAACCCGGGCTACATGGTGTCGAACTGGACCTTCGGTATCCAGGACGAGAACATGCAGAAGATGGTGGACGAGGCCCGCTCCAAGGGCGCACAGGCCGTGGTGGTCATCTCGCACAACGGCATGGACGTGGACATCAAGATGGCTTCGCGCGTGACCGGCATCGACGCCATTCTCGGCGGCCACACACACGACGGCATGCCCGCTCCCATCGTGGTGAAAAACGCCAAGGGCCAGACCCTGGTGACCAACGCCGGCTCCAACAGCAAGTTTCTCGGCGTGCTCGACTTCGACGTGCGCGGTGGCAAGGTGCAGGACTTCCGCTACAAGCTGCTGCCGGTGTTTGCCAACCTGTTGCCGGCCGACCAGGAGATGCAGACCTACATCGACAAGGTGCGCGCGCCCTACAAGGCCAAGCTTGACGAAAAGCTGGCCGTGTCCGAAGGCCTGCTCTACCGCCGTGGCAACTTCAACGGCTCGTGGGACCAGCTCATTGTCGACGCGCTGATGGAGGTGAAGGGTGCCGACCTGGCGTTCTCGCCCGGCTTCCGCTGGGGCACCACCATCCTGCCGGGCCAGGCGATCACGCGCGAACTCATGATGGACCAGGTGGCCATCACCTACCCGACCAGCACGCTCACCGAAATGAGCGGCGAGACCATCAAGACCGTGCTGGAAGACGTGTGCGACAACCTGTTCAACCCCGACCCCTACTACCAGCAGGGCGGCGACATGGTGCGTGTGGGCGGTCTGGCCTACACCTGCGACCCCAAGGCTGGTTCGGGCAAGCGCATCAGCAACATGATGCTCAAGGGAAAGACCATCGAAGCGGGCAAGACCTACAAGGTGGCTGGCTGGGCGCCGGTGGCCGAAGGTGCCAAGGGCGAGCCGATCTGGGACGTGATGGAGACCTATTTCAAGAGCCACAAAACCATCACCACGCGCAAGCTCAACACCCCCAAAGTGGAAGGCATGCAAGGCAATCCCGGCATAGCTGCCTGAGCGGTATGCCCCGGGCGTGAACAGGTGGATGGCGCGTTTGATATGCTTCCTCCGCCTGTTTACTCTCCAAGGAATTTTCGATGATCAAGAACGCAGGGATGCTGATCGCGGTGCTGGTGCTCGCGGGTTGTGCATCTTCAAAACCCTTCTGGGCCAAGCCCAACGTGTCCTCCGATGACACCTACACCCAGTTGTCCGAGTGTCGCTTCCAGGTGGGCTTGAACAAGGTTCCCAAATCAGAGCAGGAACTCATGGTGGCGCACTGCATGCGCGGCAAGGGCTTCCGGCTGCTGGCCAACGACAGCTGAGCACCCGTGGGGCGCTGAGTCACCAGCAAAAAATCCCCTCGCGGCGCGGCTGTGAAGGGGATTTTTTTGTGCCCCCGATATGTCCCCAGGAAAGCGTTGGCTGAACGGGCGCCGTGGGGGGATAGACCCAGAAACACAAAAGCCCCGGAGTACGGGGCTTGTGGTTGGTCTTGTGGACTCCTTGGGAAGTCCGGAAACCAGTCTGTGGCGGAGAAGGAGGGATTCGAACCCTCGGTACAGTTGAAACTGTACGCCGGATTTCGAATCCGGATGAATGCCTATTTGCGTGCGTTGCTTCGTGTTGATAGAATCATTAAAAATCAACAACTTAGAGCCGATGCACTGGCAATATACACAGCCCAAGTGTTGATTGAAATTCCCCAAAATTCGGGGTTTTTGGCTACATGGTGGCTACATGGAAGTTCCGTGTAGCCAAAACCAACCGGAGCAATCAGCATGGCACGACCGAAAAAGAGCGAAGCCCCGAACCTTGACGACCGGGTGAACCTGACAGCCGGGGCTATCGAGCGCGTGACCTGCCCGGCTGGCAAGCAACAGGCATTCATGCGCGACACCGAAGCGCCGGGCCTGCGCGTGCGCGTGACTGCTGCCGGGGCAAAGTCGTTTGTGTTCGAAGCCAAGCTGAACCGGCAGACCATCCGCCGCACCATCGGGGATGTGAAGGTGTGGACGATTGAACAGGCCCGCACAGAGGCCCGCCGCCTTGCCGTGGTGCTGGACGGTGGGCAAGACCCGCGCGAGATAGAGCGCCAGCAGGCAGCCGACGTTGTAGCGGAGCGCCAGCGAGTGCAATCCACCATCGTGCGCGAGAGGTTGACCGGCTTAGAGGCTTGGGCCGAATACGTCAAAGAAGGGCGCGAGGTGGGGTTTACCGTCCGTGGTCCGTGGAGCGCCCGACATGCCGCAGACCATGACACTATGGCCGCCGCTGGTGGCGTGGCCTACAAACGAAAGAGCAAGGGAGTGACGCAGCCGGGGCCGCTGCATCCGCTGTTGTTGCTCCCGTTGGTGAAAATTGACGCGCCCACCGTGGCCCAATGGCTGAAAGACCAAAACACCCACCGGCCCGCCCGCGCCGCGCTGGCATTTCGCCTGCTGCGTGGTTTTCTGAACTGGTGCGCTGAACACCCCGTGTATTCGACCATTGCAAAAACCGAGGTACATGAGCCGAAAGAGGTCCGCCGTTTGGTTCGAAAGCAGACCCCAAAGGATGACGTGTTGCAGCGCGAACACCTGCCCGCATGGTTTGCTGCTGTGCTGGCCGATGGCAACCCCTACGCACGCGCCTACCTGCTGGCGCTGCTGTTGACCGGGGCACGGAAAAATGAGTTGTCTGGCCTAGCTTGGGAGGATGCCGATTTCCGATTCGGTGGCAGCTTGACCATCCGTGACAAGGTGGAAGGCTTGCGCGTCATCCCTTGCCCTGCTTACCTTACCCACATCCTGGCGCAACTGCCTAGGCGTGGACCGTGGGTGTTTGGTCCGGATGGTGAAGCGCCGAACGTGGGCGATACAGCCGCATACAACCACCGCAAAGCCCTTGCCGTTGGTGGCCTGCCCCATGTGTCCCTGCATGGGCTCAGGCGCTCGTTTGGCTCGCTTGCTGAGTGGGTGGAGTGCCCGGCTGGTGTGGTGGCCCAACTCATGGGGCACAAGCCCAGCGCGACCGCCGAAAAGCACTACCGCGCCCGACCGCTTGACCTGCTGCGGATATGGCACGAAAAAATCGTGGCATGGATGCTTAAGCAGGCCGGGGTGCAGTTCGACCCGAAGGCAGAACCGGGAAAACTCACGCTAGTGGCCTAATTCACATTCATCCGTTTGAAATTCTTGAAGGCAGTTAACAGCAATGAAAAGCACAAAATTTGTCAGTGCATTCGCGGGTGTGATGTTCGCCTTTAGTTTCAGTAGTGCAGCCGTTGCTCAAGTAAAAAAATGCACCTTGCCCGATGGAACGGTTAGATACAGTGACCTGCCGTGCAACGAAAAGGAAACCGCCAATAATTTGGCTGTACCCTCAACACCAAGGATGCCGACTGAGCCAAAGGCGGGGAGTTTGCCAAGGCTGAGCCCTGAAGCAAAGGCACATGAAGCAAAGAGAGCCAAAGCCCGGGAGAGAGTTAACGCAGAATCCGCAAAGCAGGAAGAACTCGCAAAACGGGCGCGTGAAGCAAACTCAGAGGTTCGCAGAATTAGGGATGAAAATTATGACCTTGCGAAGTGTCAAGCCGCAAGGGCACAACTTGAGCAAATGGAACGCAAAGACCCAATAGGCGCCAAATTTGAATTTGACTATTTTCAAATTCGGCAAAAAGTTAGTCTCTATTGTGGTAACTAATTTGGCAATCAGAATTGCAGTTCCAGCTAGGCCCGAGAACCAAAAATCGGGTTTCCCTGCCCGACTGCTGGGGTTCCTTATCAGGGAGCACGAAGGGAGTGCTTTTCAGTGAACCTAGACAAAATTCTGCGCGACTATGCGCGTCAAGACATGCGCCGTTTTTACCCGCAGACAGAGCACAGCCTGACAGACTGCGAACTGGCCGGGTCGCTGCTGAGTGCGCCGGCTTGTCACCGCGTGAACGTGTCGCTGCAACCGCGCTAGATGCCCTGGCGAGCTTTGAGGCAATGTTAAAGCGAACGGTAGAGGAAACGACAACGGCAGAGGAAACGACTTCACCCTTAGATATGGATGTGGATGCGCCATATGGTGGCCTGACTTTTGACCAAGTGCGCCATCTGTGGGCACGCCGCGAGGTGTACCGCCGTGCTGCGCTGGTGTATGCCCGCATGGTCGGAGATGAGCAACTGATAGAGCACTATCAAACGCCAGAGCCCGCGCCCGAGTTGGAAGTGAGCCCCAGCCAGTCGGCAGCCAGTAAAGGAACACCGCCAAAGCTGAACGAAGGCGAAAAAACTGAAATTCTGCGTCTTTACGACCGAGGTAGAGGGGAGTCAGTCAACGCCTTGGCACGCCGGTTTATGGTTTCCCGACCTACTATCGACAAGGTACTAAAAAACGCTGGCATAAAAAAATAGAGCAACACTGTTGAATTCCACGCAATCCTGACCCCGGCTTTCCATCCAATATTGACCCCACCTGTTGGGGTGTAGCCGAGCTACGCGTCTGTGGATAAGTCTACCGCTGGTGCATCGGCTTCTCCTTTCTCAGTCGTGCCGTTCTGGGCCGTCCGGGGCTTCTTTCTCGGGCCTGTCTTTGCTGCAGCGCTGGAGTGTTTGAACCGCCAGCTTTCATTGCCTGTCTCCACGATGTGGCAGTGGTGGGTCAGCCGGTCCAGCAGCGCCGTCGTCATCTTCGCGTCGCCGAACACCTGGCTCCATTCCCCGAAGCTCAGGTTGGTCGTGATCAGTATGCTGGTGCGCTCGTAGAGCTTGGAGATCAGGTGGAACAGCAAGGCACCACCGGCCTGGCTGAACGGCAGGTAACCCAGTTCATCGAGGATCACCAGGTCCATGTAAACCAGCCGGTGAGCCAACTGCCCGGCCTTGCCCTGGCTCTTCTCCAGCTCCAGCGCATTGACCAGTTCCACCGTCGAGAAGAACCGCACCCGTTTGCCGTGACGCTGGATCGCTTCGATGCCGATGGCCGTGGCCAGGTGGGTCTTGCCCGTACCCGGTCCGCCGATGAGCACCACGTTGTGGGCCGCGTCAATGAACTGGCCTCCATGCAGCGTGCGCACCAGTGCTTCGTCCACACCGGCCTGGCTGAATTCAAAGCCCGCAAGATCGCGGTGGGCGGGGAAGCGTGCCGCGCCCATCTGGTACGCCATGGAGCGCACTGTGCGTTCGGCCTGTTCGGCGCGCAGCAACTGGCCCAGGAATGCCACAGGACTGAACTCGGTGTGCCGCGCCTGCGCGGCCACCTCGGGGTAGTTGGCGGCCATGCCGTGCAGCTTCAATGCCTTGAGCGCTGTGATGATGGCCTGGCTCATGGCTGCGCTCCTTGGGCGTCGTCACCATCGAGCGAGCGCAGCCGGTCGTAACGCTGCACGTTGGCCAGCGGCTGCACCGCCAACGTCAAGGGCGTCTTGACCTCCTGGGCATCGCCCGTCTGGCCGCCAGACTTCAAACGCGCCAGCACGTTGAGCACATGCTCACCACTGGGCTTGCCGCTCTCCAGCGCCAGCTCGGCCGCCACCAGCACCGGCTCCAGCCCATGCACCGGAACGGCCGCCAGCACCTGTGCCATCACCCGGTCCCCGCCTTCGTGGCGCAGCAGGATGGCCTGCAACTTCTTCAATGGCTCGGGCAGGGTCTCGAAGGGCGCACCGTTGCGCAGCGCCCCGGGCTTGCGTTCGATCAGGCTCACGTAATGGCGCCAGTCGTAGAAGGTCTGGCTGCGCTCGAAGCTGCGCGCATGGCTGGCGATGCGGGTGTTCTCGGCCACAACGTCCAGGCGATCCGGATACAGGCGCAGGCTGACCACCTCGTGGGCGTGTTCGGTCGGCACGCTGTAGCGGTTGCGCTGCAGGTGCACCAGCGCCGTGCTGGAGACTCGGGCCAGCACCTCCACGTAGCCATCAAACGGTTTGGGGTTGGGCATGAGGCGCAGTTGTTCGTCCTGCAGCACGTCGGCCACCTTCAGCGTGGGCCACTCGGGGTGGTTGAGCTCGGCCCACGCGGCGCGGCACTCCTGGGCCAGCCAGTCGTTGAGCGCTTCCATGCTGGGCCAGCGCTGTTTGAGCGCCTTGTGCCAGATGCTGCTGCGCCGGTCGCGCACGTTCTTCTCCACGATGCCCTTCTCCCAGCCGCTGGCGACGTTGCAGAACTCGGGCTCGAACAGGTAGTGGCCCGTCATGGCTTCAAAGCGCGCATTGATCACGCGCTTCTTGCCCGCGCCGACCTTGTCCACGGCGGTCTTCATGTTGTCGTAGATGCCGCGCTGGGGCACGCCGCCGAAGGCGGCAAACGCCCGGGCATGGGCATCGAACAGCATCTCGTGGCTCTGGGTCGGATATGCCACCAGCCAGAAGGCGCGGCTGCCACACAGCTTGGTGTGCGCCACTTCCAGGCGCCGGCGCAGGCCGCCCACCCAGGCGTACTCGGTGCTCCAGTCGAACTGGAACGCGTCGCCCAGCGCGAACTTCAAGGGCACGAAGGCGGGCTTGCCGACCTTGCCCGACTGCTCTTCTCGCCAGCGCCGGGCAAAGGCGGCCACCCGGCCGTAGCCGCCGGTGTAACCCTGCTCGGCCAGGGCTTCGTACATGGCCTTGATGGTGCGGCGATCGCGTTTGCCGCGGTGCTGGTCGGCCTTGAGCCAGGTCGCCAGCGTCTCGGTAAAGCCGTCGAGCTTGCTCACCACCACCCGCTGGGGGTACTTGGGCTGGACCATCTCGCCCTTGCGCAGCCACACCTTGATGGTGTTTCTGGCCAGGCCCGTGCGCCGCTCGATCTCTTTGATTGGAAGGCCATCGCGCAGGTGCATCCTGCGGATCTTTGCCAGTGTTCCCACGTTGATCACTCCTTGAACCCTCCTGCTCAAAAAACAAGCAGGAGACCTTACTCAAGGGGTCAAAGTTGGATGAAAAAACTCAGTCCAGAGGGGTCAGATTTACGTGGAAATCAACACTGCCCCAGGCATGAGCCCTGCCGAGGTGTGGAACCGCTGCGAAGCTGCAACCGCTGCGCATCCCTACATCGTGGCGAAGGCTGCCGCCGGTGTGCCGCTGGATTACCTGCGCGTGGTGCCTGCTGGGGATGCCCTGCTCATTCAAGGCGAGCGCATGGCCGGTGCTTTGGTTGTGCCTGCTTATGCGCCCGATGGGATGCTGCAAAGCCTGCAATGCGTGACCACTGGCGACACTGCCGCCCGTTTGAAGGCGAAAAAGAAAAAGCCCAAGCTGAACCTGCCCGGTGCGCCGATGGCCGGGGCATCCTTCACGGTGGGCGATGTGGTGGCCGGTGCGCCGGTGCATCTGTGCGAGGGCATCGGTACTGCATGGGCCTGCTGGCAAGCGACCGGGCATCCCGCCTTGGCGTGCTTTGGCTGGGGCAACGTGGGCAAGGTGGCCGAAGCCATGCGCCAGCGTGACGCATCCGCCCGGCTGGTGCTGGTGCCTGATGTGGGCAAGGAATCGGACGCCGCAAAGATTGCCCAGAACGTGGGCGCTGCCGTGGCCTACATGCCCGAGGGCGAGGAACGGAACTTCGACGCAAACGACCTTGCACAGCGTGAAGGGCACGATGTGCTGGCCGCGCTGCTGGAGGATGCGCGAGAGCCGCCCAAGCCTGAGCCGCGTTACAAGCTGCTGGGGGCTAATGAACTGCGCGACCTGCCGCCGCTGGCGTGGCGCGTGCGTGGTGTGTTGCCTGCCGTGGGGCTGGCCGGTTTGTATGGCCCTAGCGCATCCGGTAAATCATTCCTGGCGCTGGACATGGCCGCCGCCATTGCCGAGGGCCGCCGTTGGTTTGACTGCCGGGTGGAAGCCGCGCCCGTGGTGTATACCGCACTGGAAGGTGAAGGCGGGTTTCGCCTGCGCGTGGCCGCATGGGAAGCGCACACGGGCCGCGCCCTGCCTGCTGGCTTGTCTATGGTGTTGCAGCCGTTCAAGCTGACCGAGCCCCAGGACGTGCAAGACCTGGCCGCCGTGGTGCCTGCTGGTGCTGTGGTGTTTCTCGACACGCTGAACCGCGCCGCCCCGACTGCCGACGAAAACAGTTCAAGGGACATGGGCGAGATTCTGAGCGCCGCAAAGTACCTGCAAAGCCTTATCGGTGGGCTGGTGGTGCTGGTGCATCACACGGGCAAGGATGCGACCAAGGGACTACGCGGGCACAGTTCGCTGTTCGCCGCCCTTGATGCTGCCGTGGAAGTCTCACGCGATGGCGAGCGCCGGGAGTGGAAGGTAGCCAAGTCCAAGGATGGGCAAGACGGGGACGCGCATCCCTTCACGCTGAAAATTGAAACGATGGGCACGGATGAACACGGGGACGCCGTTACATCGTGTGTGGTGGTGCGCGACACCGCAGCCCAGGACGTGCGAACCGTGAAGCTGCCCCAGGGTGGCAATCAGAAGCTGGTGCTTGATGCGCTGCGCCCGATGTTCAGGGGTGGCCCGACAGGCAAGCCGGGAGCCCCGCCGCTGCGCCCATGTATCGAGCTTGAAGCCGCTGTGATTGCTGGGGCTGGGCGCCTGACGTGCCCGACAGACCGTAGAGCTACCCGCACCAGAGAGGCGATAACGGGGCTGGTTTCGCGCGGTGTGCTTGGCTTGAACGAGGGCTGGCTATGGCTGAACTGAATAACCGAAGTTCGCCGTTTTCACCGTTTTCGGTGAATTCCGTAACCGAAGTTCTCCTCCCCCCATATAGGGGGGAGAAAGTTCGGTGGTTTTCCGGCGGTGATTGCCATGCTTGATTTGTTCGGCCTGGAACTTCGGACCCCCCGAACCAACCGCCGTCCCGAAGCTGCCGCCCTGGTAGAAGTCCTGAAAGCGCTGCGAGTGCATCCCGCCGTGGCATGGGCGGAGCGCATGAATACCGTGGCTGCAAAGGTGGGCACCCGCTTTGTCCGTTTCGGCTGGCCGGGCTGCCCTGATGTGCTGGGGCAATTGAAGGGTGGCCGCTTGCTGGGTGTGGAAGTGAAAGCGAAGGCCGGGACGTTCCCTGTTGACACCGCCAGTTGGGAGAGCAATCACCAGCGCCTAGGCTCAACGTAAATTTTGACAGGCTCCTGAATCAATTCAGTCCTGGTTCCACAAGATGCATTGACTTCAATGATGGCCGCATTCATACGCCTGCGTTTGCCAGCCGGCGACTCGGATTGCAGGTTAGAGGCGATGGACAGCTCCCGCTTCGCCTTCTGGCACGCAAACTGGTCAATCGCTGGCCTGGACGAGTCCTGACTCTGCTGTGGCTGCTGGCGAGAAGAGTCCCGTTGTTGCCTAAGTGCGGCGCGTTCCCTTTCGAGTTGTGCGCGCTCTCGCGCAATACTGGCTCGTTCAGCGCTTAGCGCCCGCTCTTCGTCCGAGAGCTGCTTGACAATCTGCCGGCCGTCCGCGCAAGGTGCATCACTGTAGATGACCCGGCCAGTTGCTTTGTCAGGGCACCTGTACACCTGTGCGCTGGCAGCCGAACAGGCAAGCGCCGAAATTACCAAGAAAGCTACCTTCAAAGCCATACCGTCCCCCTTTTTTGCAGTCTAGCATTGCATCTGGAGATGATGTGGGTATGGCCGGGGCTTTGGTGGTGCCTAGATGCGCCAGACAAGCCCCAGGGTAAGCGCGAGGTGGTGGAGCACTTCCAACCGCGGTACGACAAGAGCGCCGTTTACCGTGAACTCAAAAAGTTGGTAGCAGCCGGGCAAGTGCTGGAGTGCATCGGGATTGTGACGGCCCATGTGGAGGTGCGAAATGGTGCGAACTGATGCAAACACCAATCCGCACCTGCCCCGCACTTACTGCTGGCACTATAAAAACTGTCCCTCGTATTTATCGGACCGTTACGGCTTGAGCTGTTCGCGGTTCAGTCGGATGAAGTACGGCTTGCCCCGGTAGGTACCCATCGTGCGCCGCCGGAGTTTCTTTAGCCCAGAAAAAAGAAACCTGAAAAAACTAGCGTCATCAGCAAAGTGCTGACAGATAGTGAGCCGACAAGCCCCCGCCGTGGGGCTTTGCTCGTTGGTGGGTGGTGATGCACGCGAAGTGCAAAACCCTGTACCGCTGGCTACATGGTGGCTACATGGGCACTTGGGCTCAGAAACAAAAAACCCCGACTGCTACAAAAAAGTGAGCATCGGGGCCTTGTCTGTGGCGGAGAAGGAGGGATTCGAACCCTCGGTACAGTTGAAACTGTACGCCGGATTTCGAATCCGGTGCATTCGACCACTCTGCCACCTCTCCGCGTCGAAGCCTTGTATTCTAGCAGGAGACAGGCACTGCTTTTTACAGGCCCTCCAGTGTGACAATGGCTCACCGTCTGTTCGTGGTTATTCATGCTTGTCGATACCCAGCCCGCAACCCACCTGCATCTGCCGGCCTCGCCCGAGGTGATAGACCAGTGGGTGAACGCCCAGCTGATCGGTGTCCTGATGGACAACATGGTTCCATCGCTGCTGGCTGCGACACTGGCGCTGCCGGTGCTGGTGTTCATGATGGCTGGTGAGGTGGACGTGGCCTCCTTGCTGATCTGGACGTGCCTTTTGGTGACTGTGCTGGTCTACCGCTACCGTCTGATCGGGATCTACCAGTTGCGCTACGACAGTTCCGAGGGCCCGCAGCGCATGGCGTTTGCAGACCGCTACCAGTGGACCTGGAGTGCCGTGGGCTTCCTTTGGGGTGGTGGGGTGCTGTTGAGCTACCTGCAAGCCAGTACCGCGACGCAGTTTGTCTGCGGCATCGTGGTGCTTGGGCAGGGGTTGCTCACCTTGACGGCTTTCAGTGCCTATTTGCCGGTCTTCCGGCGGTATGTGCATGCCCTTGTGATATCGGTCTTGCTGGGCCTCACCCTCAACACCTTGCGCGCACCAGACGCAACGTCTGTGATGGAACAAAGCCTCGCTTTGATGGCCCTGTTGATGGTGTTCTGGTGGCTTTTGCTGGTGGCGGGGAAGCGCCTGCATCAGATCTACCGCGCCAGTTTTGAACTCCAGTTCTCCAACCAGGAACTGATCGATTCGCTGACCCAGCAGACGCGGGCCTCGATCCGGGCTGTGGCGACCAAAAACCGGTTTCTGGCGTCGGCTGCTCACGATCTCCGTCAGCCGGTGCATGCCCTGAGTCTGTATGCCGACTGGCTGGCCACCGAGCCAGAGATGGCGCGCGATATATCGCCGCGGATCCTGCAATCGACCCGGGCCATCAACGAGCTGTTTGACTCCCTGTTTGACCTGACGCGCATCGATGCGGGCAATTACAAGGTGCGCTTGCAGAACGTGGACGTGCTGCAACTCTTCGCCGAGCTGACCACGCAGTTTGAGCCCGTTGCGGTCGGTAAGTCACTCAAGTTCAAGACGTATGCCCAACCCGCGACGATATGGGCCGATCCGGTGGTGTTGCGCCGGATTCTGGGCAACCTGCTGTCCAATGCGTTTCGTCACACACAGCGAGGTGGCGTCTTGCTGGGTCTGAGGCGGCGGGAGGAGATGCTGGTTTTTGAAGTCTGGGACACCGGCGTGGGCATTGCGCGCGAACACCAGCAGGCGATATTTCAGGAGTTCTTCAGGGTGTCGCAGCACCAGGGGACCGAAGACAGTCTGGGTCTGGGTCTGACCATCGTTTCCAAACTGGCCACGCTCATGGGCTATCAGTTGGCGCTGTCTTCACAGGCGGATCGGGGCAGCGTATTCCGCGTGCTGCTGCCCGCGTACACACAGAAAGCAGCGGTGGAGGCCACGCCAGATACCTTGATGCCGCGCTCGGCGGCAAGTGCTGGCGGCTGAAGCAGGCTGATCAGTCTGCTCCCGGGGAGCACACGGGCAAAGCTCAGAGGTCGAGCAAGCCGGCGGTGCGCGCCAGATGGCTGGCTTGGGATCGGCTCTTGACATTGAGGCGCCGGAACAGGCGCCACAGGTGCACTTTGACGGTGTGTTCGCTGATCTGCAGTTGTTCGGCAATGTCGCGGTTGGAGAGGCCGCGGTCCAGCATGACGAGCAGCTGTTTTTGTCGCTTGGACAACTTTTCAGGGATGGTCGGTGCGTTTTCGTCTTCTGGCTCTTCGGCCAGGAATTCGCGCAGCACCTTGCCGATCTGGGCGGCACCGGCCGATTTTTCGACGTAGGCGTCGGCACCTGCTTCCCTGGCCAGGTCTTCGTAGTCAGAGGCCGGCGATGCAGACAGCACGATCAGTGACGTGTCGGGGAGCATTTGGCGCACCTCGCGCACGCCAGAGACGCCATGGGTGTCGGGCAGCTTCAGGTCGAGGCAGACCAGCTCAGGTTCCCCGTGCTCAGCAATGGCCTTGCTCACAGTCGCCAGGCGTTCCAGCTCGATCACCTGGGTGGAGGACCGAAGACGACGCAGAAGCATGACGACGGCTTCGCGCATCAGCGGATGATCGTCAATGACAAAGATACTCATGGGGGGATGTGCTGTTAAGTTATGTATTCAGAGTGACAGCATATCGGCATTGGCAGCTTTTGGCGATAGCAATAAGGGCATGTTTGTACACCTTGTTTTTAGTTTTTGATGCCCGTGTTCCATGAAGTTGGGAACTCGGTAAACACCAGCGGTGTGCTGCCTTGATGAGGCGGTGTCTCGTCGGCGTCCACCCCGGAAACCGATTGTCGCAGGTTCGGGAATGCGAAACCTTCGCCGCTGCATCAGTCGGCTGGCGCTGCAAAACACCCGAGGGCTTGTGCCAGTACCTGCGGATCGGCCGAAACGATCAGCTGGCTTTGCAGCTCGGCGATGGCATCCGTACCTTGTTGCTGCAAACGGGTGACTGTGCCTGCCGCTTCCCGCGGCGACGCAAAGCCGGTGCTTTGCAGCAGCAGGTGGCCTTGCGCGTCGAGCAGCTTGAAGTAGAACAGGCCGTCTTTTTCGCGGTATTGCTTGAAGCTGGGCGCGGCCGCCCGGCTGGCCTTGGACGCCTTGGCGGGGGGTGGCTGGCTGTCCAGCGGGCGAAGGCCGACGGCGTGGCGCAGCCGCGCGGTGAACGGCGTGGCGAGGCCGCGCGCTTTTTTTGCACCCGCTTGCAGGGTGCGCTCGATCTGCGCCGGGTCCTGGATCAGTTCGTCGTAGATGGCGCGCATGGGGGCGATCTCGGCGTCCAGGCGTTCGAACAGCATCTGCTTGGCATCCCCCCAGGCGATGCCGTCGGCGTAGGCCCTGGCCAGCCCGGCGGTTTCTTCGGCGCTGGCGAAGGCCTGGTAGAGCTGGAACAGGGCCGAACCTTCGGGGTCCTTGGGTTCACCGGGCGCGCGCGAGTCGGTGACGATGCCCATGATGAGCTTGCGCAGTTGTTCCTTGGGCGCGAACAGCGGAATCGTGTTGTCGTAGCTCTTGCTCATCTTGCGGCCGTCCAGCCCGGGCAGGGTGGCCACGTGGTCTTCGATCGCAGCCTCGGGCAGGGTGAAGTGTTCACCGTAGAGGTGGTTGAAGCTCGACGCGATGTCGCGCGCCATCTCGATGTGCTGGATCTGGTCACGCCCCACCGGCACCTGGTGGGCGTTGAACATCAGGATGTCGGCCGCCATCAGCACCGGGTACATGAAGAGGCCCGCGGTCACGCCGTTGTCGGGTTCGTCGCCGCTGGCGGTGTTCTTGTCGACCGAGGCCTTGTAGGCATGGGCCCGGTTGAGCAGGCCCTTGCCGGTCACGCAGGTGAGCAGCCAGGTGAGTTCGGGGATTTCGGGGATGTCGGACTGGCGGTAGAAGGTGACCTTCTCCGGGTCCAGGCCGCAGGCCAGCCAGGTGGCGGCGATTTCCAGCGTGGAGCGTTGCACGCGCGCCGGGTCACCGACCTTGATCAGGGCGTGGTAGTCGGCCAGGAAATAGAAGCTCTCGACCGAGGCCAGGCGGCTGGCGCGCACCGTGGGGCGGACAGCGCCCACGTAGTTGCCCAGATGCGGTGTGCCCGAAGTGGTGATGCCGGTGAGGACGCGTTGGTGGCTCATGAACAGGGATATCTGAAATTAAAACAGCAGAAAGCGCAGCGGCGTCAGCAGCAACTCGATCGCGCCACCGGTGAGCATCATCAGCGGTCGCAGCCAGAGGTTGCCCACGACGCCGGTAATGACCAGGGCCATCACGATGAAGAAACCCCAGGGTTCGACGCGCGAGACCGGGTAGGCCAGGTGGTTGGGCAGCAGGCCCACCAGAATGCGCCCGCCGTCCAGTGGCGGCAACGGAAACAGGTTGAAGGCAAACATCACCAGGTTCACCAGCACGCCGGCGCGGCACATGTCCAGGAAGAAGCGTTCTTCCACCCCGGCGGCCACCAGCAGGTACAGGCCCACGGTCCACATCACCGCCTGCACCAGGTTGGCGCCCGGGCCGGCCAGGGCGACCCAGACCATGTCGCGTTTCGGGTTGCGCAGGCGCCCGAAATTCACCGGGACGGGTTTGGCGTAACCGAACAGGAAGGCGCCGGAGGTGGCGAAGTACAGCAGCAGCGGCATGGCGATCGTGCCGACCGGGTCGATGTGCTTGAGCGGGTTGAGCGTGATGCGGCCCAGCATGTGCGCGGTGTTGTCGCCAAAGTGCCGTGCTGCGTATCCGTGAGCGGCTTCGTGCACCGTGATGGCGAACAGCACCGGAATGGCGTAGAGGGCTACGGTTTGAATGATCTGGGCGAAATCCATGAGGGGCGGCGGGCGGGCAAAGGGCTATTGTCCCAGAAGGGGTGGCGCACCCGCAGGCGCTTGCCGTCCGGGTACCGGCATCGGGCTCACAAGCCCAGCGTGGACAGCGAGCCTCGGCCCTCTCGAACCAGCTCGGGTTCGCCACCCGACCCCATGGGGGTGAGGTCGACGACGGTGGTGGCTTCGAGCGGACAGGCGCCGGCATCGATCACGCCAGCGAGATCGTGTTCGAAGCGTTCGCGGATGTCCTGCGCATCGTTGAGGGGATGCACCTCGCCGGGCGGGATCAGCGTGGTGGCCAGCAGGGGGCCGTTGTGCAGGTCCAGCAAGGCCAGCAGGGCGTTGTGGTCCGGCACCCGCAGGCCGATCGTCTTGCGCGAGGGGTGGCTCAGGCGGCGCGGCACCTCCTTGCTGGCTTCGAGGATGAAGGTATAGGGGCCAGGCGTGGCCTGCTTGAGCAGGCGGTACTGGCGGTTGTCCACCTTGGCGTAGCTGGCGAGCTCGCTCAGGTCGCGGCAAAGCAGGGTGAGGTGGTGTTTGTCGTCGACCTGGCGGATGCGGCGCAGCCGGTCGGCCGCAGCCTTGTCGTCAATGTGGCAGACCAGCGCGTAGCTGGAGTCGGTGGGCACTGCCAGCACGCCGCCCCGTTCGAGCAGCTGCACCGCCTGCTTGAGCAGCCGGGGTTGCGGGTTCTCGGGATGGACTTCGAAGTACTGGGACATGGTGCGTATTGTGCGCGGCCCGTGGGCATAGCCAAGGCGCCGCTGGTTCAGGCCTCGGGTGGTTCCACGGGCAGGCGGTGTTCGCGCGCGGTGATCCAGCTGGCGGTTGCGCCGCAGACCACGATGAGCACGATGCCGGTCAGTTCCAGTTGCCCCGGAATGTGGTTGAACACCAGCCAGCCGCACAACATGGCAAAACCGATCTGGGTGTACAGGTAAGGCGTGAGTGTGGACGCTGGCGCGCGCGCGAACGCGAGGATGAGCAGGAAGTGGCCGACAGTGCCCATGAGGCCCACCAGGCAGAGCAGGGCGAAAGTGCGGGAGTCCGGGATGGTTTGCCAGACCAGGGGCAGGATCGCGCTGGCCACCAGCGCGCCCACCCAGCCGGTGTAGAAGTGCATGGTCATCGGGTCTTCGGTGCGTGCCATCTGGCTGGTGAGGATCTGGAACCAGGCGTAGGTGACCACCATCAGCAGAGGCAACAGGCTGGCCCAGCCGATCACGTCACCACCCGGCTGGACCACCAGCAGGGCGCCCACGAAACCACCACCCACCAGGGCCCAGCGCATCGGAGCGACGCGCTCTTTCAGGAACAGCGCCGCCAGCAGGGTGACCACCAGCGGCGTGGTCATGACAAAGGCGGTGAATTCGCCTACGGGCATGTATTGCACGCTGATGAACGACAGCACGCTCACCATCAGCAGCAGGCAGCCACGCAGCACCTGGAAGCGCGGGTGCCGGGTGGCCAGCAGGCTGCGTCCGCGCATGGGGAGCATGACGGTGCTGACGGCCACGGCCTGGAACACGTAGCGGAACCACACCGCCACCAGGATGGGCACGAAGGCACCGACGTACTTGACCGCGGTGTCCAGCACCGCGAAGCAGGCCACCGCCATCACCAGGAACGTGATGCCCAGCGCGGCCTGTGCACCGGGTCGGGCAACGGCGGCGCTCATCAGTGGAAACGCGCTGCGAGCGGCTCCCACACCGGTGTGACGCTGCCCGGCAGGTCGGGCAGCTTGCCCAGATCGGTGTGGCTTTCGGTCGGGCTGTGGAAGTCGCTGCCGCGTGAGGCGAGCAGGTCGAACTCGCTGCAGAACCCGGCGTATTTCACGTAGTCGGCCTGGCCGTGGGCACCGGTGACCACCTCCACGCCCTGGCCACCGTGGGCCTTGAATTCGGTGAAGAGCGCGTACTCTTCGTTGGCGGTGAGGTTGTAACGGCCGGGGTGGGCGATCACCGCCAGACCACCGGCGCCGGTGATCCAGGTCAGGGCGTTGCGCAGCGACGCCCAGCGGTGAGGCACGAAACCAGGTTTGCCCTCAGCCAGGTATTTCCGGAACACGGCATTGGTATCGGTGCTGTAGCCCGCCTCCACGATGTAGCGCGCGAAGTGCGAACGCGAGATCAGCTCCGGGTTGCCGACGTATTTGAGTGCGCCTTCGTAGACCCCCGGGATGCCCACGCGCGCCAGGTCATCGCTCATCGCGCGCGCACGTTGCTCGCGCCCGCCGCGTGTCTGCCGCAGGCCCTCGACCAGGGCCGGATCGGTGTGGTCGAAACCCAGGCCGATGATGTGCACCGTGGCGCTGGCGAAGGTGATGGAGATTTCCACGCCGGTGAGATAGGGCAGACCGGCCTGGCGGGCCGCAGCGATGGCGCGCTCCTGGCCACCGATCTCGTCGTGGTCGGTGAGCGACCACAAGGCCACGCCGTTGGCTTTGGCGCGAGGCGCCAGCTCCTCGGGAGTGAGGGTGCCGTCAGAGACGACGGAATGGCAATGGAGATCGGCGTTGAGGATGTGGGTCACCGTTTCATTTTAGGTTTGACGGGTTCAACGCGCTGACGCCAAGACCAAAACCTTTGCCGACGGGCGTGACTCCCGCCGAGAACACCGCGGAACTGGCTCCGCCAGGCCGCAGGTGTTGCCCCCCTTGGGGGGTGACGCCGCAGGCGGCGCGGGGGGAGCCGATCTGTCGCGGGGGGCTATCCAGTGTTCCGCAGCCCGGCCGCGATGCCGTTGATCGAGATGTGGATGCCGCGGCGCACCTTTTCGTCGCGGTCAGCGTGGTTTTCACCCGCCCGGTAGCGGCGCACCAACTCGACCTGCAGGTGGTGCAGCGGGTCGATGTAGGGGAAGCGGTGGCGCATGGAGCGCTGCAGTGCGGCGTTGTTGACCAGGCGCTGCTTCTCGCCCGTGATCAGCGCCAGCGCATCGGCCGTGCGGTGCCATTCGGCTTCAATGGCGGTGAACACCTTGGTGCGCAGGCGCTTGTCTTCGACCAGCTCGGCATAGCGCGTGGCGAGCGCGAGATCGCTCTTGGCCATGACCATGTCCATGTTGGACAGCAGGGTGCTGAAGAAGGGCCACTGTTTCACCATCTTCTGCAGTTGCGCCTTTTGCTTCGCCACGCCCTTGGGACCTTCCTTGTGCAGGAAGGTGTGCACCGCCGAGCCGAAGCCGTACCAGCCCGGCAGCGTCAGGCGGCACTGGCCCCAGCTGAACCCCCAGGGGATGGCGCGCAGGTCTTCGATCTTCTGCGTGGCCTTGCGCGACGCCGGACGCGAGCCGATGTTGAGTTCGGCGATCTCGCGGATCGGCGTGGCGGCGAAAAAATATTCGGCAAAGCGCGGGGTGTCGTAGACCAGGGCGCGGTAGGCGGCCATGCTCGCCGTGGAGAGCTCGGCTGCTGCGTCGAGAAAGGCCTTGGGGGCGTTGCGGGTGGCCTGCAGCAGGGTGGCTTCCAGCGTGGCGGCGACCAGGGTTTCCAGGTTGCGCCGGCCGATCTCGGGGTTGGCGTATTTGGAGCCGATCACCTCGCCCTGTTCGGTCAGGCGGATCTGGCCGCGCACGGTGCCGGGTGGCTGGGCGAGGATGGCCTGGTAGCTCGGGCCGCCGCCACGGCCCACCGTGCCACCGCGGCCATGAAACATGCGCAGCCGGATCGTTTTCTCGTGGCCCTTGTTGAGCGAATCGAACAGCTCCACGAGCGCGATCTCGGCGCGGTACAGCTCCCAGTTGCTGGTGAAGATGCCGCCGTCCTTGTTGCTGTCCGAGTAGCCGAGCATGATGTCCTGCTCGCAGTAGCCGTCGTGCGCGCCGCGGTGCACCATGGCGCGCACGCCGGGCAGGGCGTAGTAGTCGCGCATGATGGGCGCGGCGTTGCGCAGGTCTTCGATGGTCTCGAACAGCGGCACCACGATCAGGTCGGCCACCGCGTCTTCGGCGAGCAGGCCGCGCACCAGGCCCGCTTCCTTCTGCAGCAGCAGCACTTCGAGCAGGTCGCTCACCGTTTCGGTGTGGCTGATGATGGCGTGGCGGATGGCCTGGGCGCCGAAGCGTTCGCGGCCGCTGCGCGCGGTGTCGAATATGGCCAGCTCGTCCCTGGTGTGGGCCGAGTAGGGCGTGCCGGGCACGCGCAGGGGCCGCGCGTCGTTCAGCTGGCGCAGCAGCACCGCGCGTTTGCCCATTTCGTCGAGCGCGCTGTAGTCGGCCTCGATGCGCGCCGTGGCCAGCAACTCGGCCACCACTTCCTCGTGTTTGTCGGAGCTCTGGCGCAGGTCGATGGTCGCCAGGTGAAAGCCGAACACCTGCACCGCGCGGATCAAAGGGCGCAGGCGGGAGCGGGTGAGCGCGGCGCCGTGGTTCGCCACCAGCGAGGCTTCGATGGTGCGCAGATCGGCCAGCAGTTCGGCGGCGCTGGGGTAAGCGTCTTGCGGCGCGACCGCGTGACGCGCGGCTTCTCCGCCGGTCAGCGCGGTCAGCGTGGCGGCCAGGCGCGCGTACATGCCGGTCAGGGCTCGGCGGTAGGGTTCGTCCTGGCGGTGGGCATTGGTGTCGGGCGAACGTTCGGCCAGGGCTTGCATGGCCGGGCTCACGCTCGCCAGCATGGCCGACACCGACAGCTCGGCACCCAGGTGGTGCAGTTGCGTGAGGTGGTGGCGCAGCACCAGGTCGGCCTGGCTGTGCAGGGCCAGCTCCAGGGTTTTCGCGGTCACGTTGGGGTTGCCGTCGCGGTCGCCGCCGATCCACTGGCCCATGCGCAGGAAGGGCGCCACGTCCTGGTCTTCCAGGCCTTCTTCGAGGTCGCGGTAGATGCGCGGGATCTCCGACAGGAAGGTGGCCTGGTAGTAGCTCAGCGCGTTCTCGATTTCGTCGGCCACGGTGAGCTTGGTGAAACGCAGCAGGCGCGTTTGCCATAGCTGGGTCACGCGGGCGCGCAGCTGCGCTTCGAAGTCGGCGTGGTCGCGCGGCAGCAACTGCTCGCGTTCGGCCAGCAGGTGGGCGATGGCGCGTTCGGCGTCCAGAATGCTCTTGCGCTGCACCTCGGTGGGGTGCGCGGTGAGCACGGGCGAGATGTGGGCCGCAGCGAGCGTGCGCACCACTTCGGACGGCGCGATGCCGGCCTTTTTCAGGCGCTGCAGCGTCATGGCCAGGCTGCCCTCCTGCAGATCGCCGGCGCGGTCGTGCACCGCGCGACGGCGGATGTGGTGGCGGTCTTCGGCCAGGTTGGCCAGGTGGCTGAAGTAGGTGAAGGCGCGGATCACGCTCACCGTCTGCTGGCCCGAGAGACCCTTGAGCAGTTTCTTCAGCGCCTTGTCGGCGTCCTGGTCGGCGTGGCGGCGGAAGGCCACCGAAAGCTGGCGGATCTGCTCGATCAGGTCGTAGGCAGCCTGGCCCTCCTGCTCGCGGATCACGTCACCCAGCACCCGGCCCAGCAGGCGGATGTCGTCGATCAGTGGCTGGTCCTTGTCGGAGCCGGATATGGTGCGTCCGGCACCAGAACGGTTGGACGGGGCGGCGGATCGGGCGGGCGTTCGGCTCATGGTGGGCAAGGGTGGCTCTGGGGCTTGGGTTGCTGATTTTTTGGGCAGGGGTCATGCTAGCATCCAAAGTTGCCTTTCCCGTTACCAAGCGGGTACGAAAACGCTCCCGACATCGGTTGGGGGCTGATCTTTTTTTGAACCTTCATCGTGGCTATTTCAAACCCAACCTCCGCGCTGTCCATCACCATCGCGACGCGTGAAAGCCGTCTGGCGCTGTGGCAGGCCGAACACGTCAAGGCCCTGTTGCAAGACTTGGGCCACCGTGTCGAGTTGCTGGGCATGACGACCCTGGGCGACCAGATCCTGGACCGCAGCCTCTCCAAGGTGGGCGGCAAGGGTCTTTTCGTGAAAGAGCTGGAAGTCGCGCTCGAAGAAGGCCGCGCCGACATCGCCGTGCACTCGCTCAAGGATGTGCCCATGGATCTGCCAACGGGGTTTGCACTGGCCTGCGTGATGGAGCGCGAAGACCCGCGCGACGCCTGGGTGTCGCCCGCCTGCGCGACGCTGGCCGAGCTGCCCGTGGGCGCCGTCGTTGGCACTTCCAGCCTGCGCCGGCTGGTGCTGCTGCGCGCCGCGCTGGATGCGCTGGGCCGCAGCGACGTGCGCATCGAGCCGCTGCGGGGCAATCTGGACACGCGACTGCGCAAACTGGACGAGGGCCAGTACCACGCAATCGTGCTGGCGTCTGCGGGCCTGAAGCGGCTGGGTCTGGGTGCGCGTATCCGGCACATCTTTGAACCCGCTGAATCCTTGCCTGCTGCGGGCCAGGGGGCGCTGGGCATTGAAGTCCGAGCCGATCGCGGCGACCTCGTTGAGGCCCTGAAGCCCCTGGTGCACATGCCCACCTGGTTGCGGGTGGCGGCCGAGCGCACGGTGTCGCGCGCCATGGGCGGCAGCTGCTCCATGCCGCTGGCGGCCTACGCCGACTGGACCAACGGCGATGCCGGTCACCTGGTGCTGCGTGCCGCTTGGGGGGACCCGGAAGGTGCTCTGGCTCTGGTGCAGGTGAGTGACCAGGCCGAAGTCCAGACGCTGCAGCAGGCCGAAGCCCTGGGGCAGCGCGTGGCGCAGGCGCTGCGCGCTGCCGGCGCCCAGCCGCCAGCGGCAGGGGCTTGACGCCTTGACCGACCTGCCCGGGCCAGCGCCTGTGTTGAGACCGATGGAGCGGCTCATCGTCACCCGTCCCGCAGCCGAGGCGGCGAGCTGGGTGCAGGCCCTGCAGGCGCAGGGCTGGCCGGCCCAGGCGCTGCCCTTGATCGACATTTCGGAACCGCAAGACACAGCCACATTGGCTTCGCTGCGGTACTGGCGCGCCCACTGGCTGGACATGGATGCGTTGCTTTTTGTGAGCGGGGCCGCTGTCAGCCATTTTTTTGCGCAGGATGTGCGAGCTCCCACGCGGCCTGATGGGGGCACACGGTTCTGGGCACCCGGTCCGGGCACGGTGCGGGCACTGGCCCAGGCGCTGACCGGTCTGGGGTTGAACGCAGCGCGCATCGATGCCCCACCGCCTGATGCCGGGCAGTTCGATTCCGAAGCGCTGTGGCCGATGGTGGCGTCGCAGGTGCGAGCGGGCCAGCGCATCCTGGTGGTGCGTGGTGCTTCGCCCGGGATGGCCGCTGCGCCGGAGCCGGATCCACCGCAACGCCAGCACGCTGGCAACGGTCGCGACTGGCTGATCCAGCAATGCGAAGCCGCAGGA
Source organism: Hydrogenophaga sp. L76 (assembly GCF_057654755.1). Lineage (NCBI taxonomy): Bacteria > Pseudomonadati > Pseudomonadota > Betaproteobacteria > Burkholderiales > Comamonadaceae > Hydrogenophaga > Hydrogenophaga sp. L76. Next base: position 1,911,372 of record NZ_CM172807.1, on the reverse strand, counting down.
GCCAGCGTTGAGAGTTGCGTGGCCTACGAGCGGTCGGCCCCCCGGTGGACGGCCGGGCATGCGGCGGTGGCCCGTGCCGCGGCCTCGGCCGGCAGCGCCTGGCTGTTCAGCAGTTCGGAAGCCGTGCACCATCTGACGAGCGCCACACCACACACCGATTGGTCGTCCGCCTGTGCCATCGCCACCCATCCCCGCATCGCTGCCAGCGCGAGGGCCGCCGGTTTTGGCCGCGTGATCGAAACCCGGCCCGCCTTGCCAGACGTGTTGCGGGCCCTAGAATCGAACTGGAGCCCCACATGAGCCCAGATACCCCAGACATTCCCCCAAGCCCAGTGAAAGAAGCGTCCGCAGCGGCGGTGGGGGGGGCTGCGCCCGTGGTTGCGCCACCGGTGGTGAAAGCCCGCCATCCGGTGTCGTGGATGTCGATGCTGGCGCTCGTGGTGGCCGCATTCTCGCTGGTGCTGGCCGGCCTGATCTGGCAAAAGCTCGGGTTCACGCAGCAGGAGCTGGCAAGGCGCAGTCAGGACAGCACGGTGCAGGCGGTGGAGGTGCGCACCGTGGCGAAACAGGCGGAGGCCCTCACGCAGGAACTGCAGGCGCGCCTGGCGGTGGCCGAGATCAAATTGTCCGAGGTGACCCTGCAGCGCAGCCAGCTCGAAGAACTCATGCTCGCGCTGTCGCGTTCGCGCGATGACAACCTGGTGCAGGACATTGAATCCGCCCTGCGACTCGCGTTGCAGCAGACCCAGCTCACGGGCAGCGTGCAGCCCCTGGTGTCGGCGCTGCAGGCCGCTGATCAGCGCATCGCGAGGGCTGCTCAGCCACGCCTGAATCCGGTGCAACGGGCCATCCAGCGCGATATCGAACGTATTCAGGGCGCCGCGCTGACCGATGTGCCCACGCTGGTGTTGCGGGTGGATGAGCTGGCCCGTCAGGTGGACGATTGGCCCGTGCAGAACGATGTCGGTGTGAAGACGGCCAGCACCATTTCCCGTCGGGCGGATGTGGCAGCGTCTGGCAAAGCTGCTGTGCAGCCGCCCGCTGCGAAAGCGGGTGCACCGGATTTGGCGGAACCGGCACCCTCTCTGCCTGCGCAGGAAACCGGCTGGTCGCGTGTTTCCATGGCCTGGTCTTCGTTCTGGCAGCGTGTCTGGACCGATGTGACCCGAAGCGGTCGCGAACTGGTGCGCGTCAGCCGCATCGACAGGCCCGAAGCCGCGCTGCTCGCCCCCGAGCAGGCTTTCTTCCTGCGGGAAAACATCAAGCTCCGGCTGCTCAATGCACGGCTTGGTTTGCTGAGCCGTCAGCTCAATGCCGTTGAGGCCGATCTGAAATCCACCGAGCTGGCGCTGGGTCGGTACTTCGACACCACGGCGCCCCAGGTGATGGCGGCGCAGAAGACGCTGGGGCAATTGCGGACCGAGCTGTCGACGGCGGACTTGCCGCGACCTGACGAAAGCCTCGCGGCGCTTGCCGCCGCCGCGGGAGGCCGGTGATGGTCGATCACAAACAGGGTGGCGCCATGCGCAGCGTGTTCTGGTTGTTGGGACTCGGTGCGCTGGCGGTGGCCCTGGCTTTGCTGGTGGGGCACAACCTGGCCATGGTCACGCTGTTCTGGCCGCCGTACCGCTTTGACGTGTCGTTCAACTTTGTGGTGTTCTGCCTGATCGCCGGCTTTGCGCTGGTCTACTTCGCGCTCAGGGCCATCGTCGTGCTGCGCGAATTGCCGGCGCAGGCCCAGCGCTGGCGGGCGCAGCAGGTGGAGCGTGCGGCCGTCGGATCGGTGCTGGACGCTCTGTCCTACCAGCTGTCGGGCCGTTTTGTGCGTGCGCAGGCCGCCGGACTGGCTGCGCTGGAGCAGCTCAATGCCTTGCCGTCGGCCCAGTGGCCCCGGCGGCACCAACTGCTGTTGCTGGCCCACCTGCTGGTCGCCGAGAGTGCGCAGTCGCTGCAAAACCGCAAGTCCAGGGACGAACACCTGCAGGCGGCACTGCATCCCAGGCTTGCCAGGAGCGCACCCGAAGCCCACGAAGGCGCGTTGCTGCGCGCGGTTCGCTGGGCGGTCGAAGACCGTGACGCCGACGCCGCACGAAGCCGCCTGGCTGAACTGCCGCAAGGTGCGGCGCGTCGCATCCAGGCGCTGCGTCTGAAGTTGCGCATTGCCCGCCTTGGTGGGGCCACCAGTGAAGCGCTGGAAACGGCCCGGGTGCTGGCCAAGCACCGCGCGTTTTCCCCGGAAGCTTCGCGCAGCATCGTGCGCGGGCTGGCGCTCGATGCCTTGGGCGAATCGCACGATCTCTCGCAGCTGCAAGCGCTCTGGAGCCGTCTGGATGCCAACGAGCGCGCCATGCCCGAGCTGGCTCTGGCGGCCGCCCAGCGCGCCAACCATTTGGGCATGCAACCTGGCGAACCTGTGGACGAGAACCAGGCGTTCACCACCGCGCTGGTGCTCAGCTGGCTGGAGCCGGTGTGGAACAAGTTCGCCGAGCTGGATGCCGCGCAGCAGCGCCAGCTGGTGCGCACGATGGAGCCCGGACTGGCCCAGCTCGATGGCACCTGGCTCGCACGACTGGAGCAGGCACAGCGCCAGCAACCCAACAACGCTTACCTCCAGTACCTGACCGGTCAGGCTTTCATGCAGCGCCAGCTCTGGGGCAAGGCTGCACAGTTGCTCGGGCAGGCCAGCCACAGCCTGACCGAGCCTTCCCTGCTGCGGCGAACCTGGCGCTCGCTTGCGGCCCTGGCCGAAGAACGGGGCGATGCCGTGGCCGCCCAGTCGGCCTGGAAAAAGGCAGCCCTGCTGGACTGAGTCTCTGGCCGGTTGCCCGGTGGTGGTGCTATCCCGGTTGACAGGGGTTGATGGGCGTGCCCCGCAGTACGCACAACCAGAAACAGGAACGCCGGCTTGAAGCCGGCGTTCCTGTTGGATTCAGGCCCCGGTTACCCGCGGCCATTCACCTCTTCACTGGGTCTCAAACGGCAGCGGCATGCTGCGCAGGTCCTTGCGGGTTTCCACCAGCACCAGCGGGCCTTCGTCCAGTATCACCGCGGGTTGGATCTCGCGCGGCACGTGGATGGGTTTGGGTTCAGCGGCGATCGCTGCCTGCACCTGGGCCACCTTGTCGGTATCGGAATTGACCCACACCAGACCACTGGCTGCGGCCACCTGGTTCAACTCGTCGATCGACACCGTGTAGGCCTGTACCTGGGGCAGACCGCGGGGTGCGGCTGCAACGGCGGCGGGTGCACTCGTGCGTACCGCGGGTGCTGCCACGGGTCGGGGTGCTGGCGTGGCCAGAACCGGCACCGGCTCGATCACGACGGGAGCGGCTTCAACCACCGTTTCTTCGACCGCGACCGGGCTGCTCTCCACCGGCAGGCTGAAATAGCTGCTGCGAACGGGTGCCTCGGTGGCCACCTCTTCAACCGGCGCCACGGACATCGCTGGCGCGGCGTCAGCTTCCGAACCCTGCTCGGACGCATCGCGCGGAGCACGCTCCCGACGGTCACGGCCATAACGGTCGCGGCTGCGGCGTTCGCGGGGCGCACGCTGACCACCGTTGTCCGTATCACCTTCTGTGGCGGGCGCTTCGGCGCCGCTGGCACGGGCGTCCGGCTCCAGGCGCTGCGCAGCGCCTGGAGCACCGTCCTGCTGCGCGACCTCAACGCCTTCCACACCCTGGGGGCGGCGGCGGTTGTCGTTGCGCGGACGGCGCTCGCGGCGCTGGCCTTCGGCCATGTCGGGCATTTCGCCAGTCGCCGCCGGTGCGGCATTCAGCAACGCTTCGGTGCCCTGGGTCTGGTCCAGCGGGGCCGCATCACGGCGGTTGTCACGGCGACCGCCATTGCGCGACTCACCACGCGGTTCGCCACGTGCCTCGCCGCGACCGTCCACCCGACCTTCGTTGCGACGGGCCCCTTCACGGCCCTCACGGCTTTCGCGGCCTTCCGGGCGGCCTTCCACGTTGCGGCCTTCGCCACCCCGCGTGTTGCGGCCGGCTTCGCGACCCTCGCGACCTTCACGCGGTGCACGGCTTTCGTTGCCGTTGCGACCACCCCGGCCCCGGCTGTCGCGACCGCCTTCGCGGCGCCCATCGGGGCGCTGCTCGCTGCGATCACCGGTTTTGGCGACGGATGCAACGGTGGGTGGTGCCGTGACGGCGGGGGCTTCGCCACCGCCAAACAGGCTCTTGAGCCAGCCGAAGAAACCCTTTTCAGCCGGTGCAGCCACCTTGGCCACGGGCGCTACGGCAACGGGTGCAGCCACCGGGACGGCAACGGGTGCTTCCGGCTTGGGTGCGGCCACAGGCGCCGGACCGTCGGGCAGCACGCCCTTGATCACCGGTTCCTGTTTGTTGGTGCGTTCCTGGCTGCGGCGCGTGAAGCCGGTGGCTTCGTCCGGCTCGTCGGCCAGCTTGTAGCTGGCGTCCAGGTCGTCCAGACGCGGGTCGTCGTGCTTCAGGCGTTCCAGCTTGTAGTTCGGCGTGTCGAGCGACTTGTTGGGCACCAGCAGCACGTTGATGCGCTGCTTGAGTTCGATCTTGGTGATCTCGGTGCGCTTTTCGTTCAGCAGGAAGCTGGCCACTTCGACCGGCACCTGCACCAGCACGGCGGCCGTGCTGTCCTTGAGCGACTCTTCCTGGATGATGCGGAGGATCTGCAGCGCCGAGCTTTCCGTGTCGCGGATGTGGCCGGAGCCACCGCAGCGCGGGCAGGGAATGGACGAGCCTTCGCTGAGCATGGGCTTGAGGCGCTGGCGGCTCATTTCAAGCAGGCCGAACTTGCTGATGGAGCCGAACTGCACGCGGGCGCGGTCCTGGCGCAGGGCGTCGCGCAGGCGGTTCTCGACTTCGCGGCGGTTCTTCGACTCGTCCATGTCGATGAAGTCGATCACGATCAGGCCGCCCAGGTCGCGCAGGCGCGCCTGGCGCGCCACCTCGTCGGCGGCTTCCAGGTTGGTGCGGGTGGCGGTTTCTTCGATGTCGCCACCCTTGATGGCGCGCGCCGAGTTCACGTCCACCGCCACCAGCGCTTCGGTCTGGTCGATCACGATGGCGCCACCCGAAGGCAGGTTCACCGTGCGGCTGTAGGCGGTCTCGATCTGGTGCTCGATCTGGAAGCGGCTGAACAGCGGTGCGTCGTCGCGGTAGCGCTTCACGCGGTGCCCGTGTTCGGGCATCACGTGGCTCATGAACTGGTGGGCCTGCTCAAAGATGTCGTCGGTGTCGATCAGGATCTCGCCGATGTCGCTGTTGAAGTAGTCGCGGATGGCGCGGATCACCAGGCTGGATTCCTGGTAGATCAGGTAGGCGCCTTTGCCGCCCTGGGCTGCGCCGTCGATGGCAGTCCACAATTTCAGCAGGTAGTTCAGGTCCCACTGCAGTTCGGGCGCTTCACGACCGATGCCGGCAGTGCGCGCGATGATGCTCATGCCATTGGGGTATTCGAGCTGGTCCAGCGCAGCCTTGAGATCCTGGCGGTCTTCGCCCTCGATGCGGCGGCTCACACCACCACCGCGCGGGTTGTTGGGCATCAGCACCACGTAGCGGCCAGCCAGGCTCACGAAGGTGGTCAGGGCTGCGCCCTTGTTGCCGCGTTCTTCTTTTTCGACCTGGACCAGCAGTTCCTGGCCTTCCTTGATCACGTCGTTGATGCGGGCCTGGTTGACCGGCACGCCAGCGGCGAAATACTGGCGCGAGATTTCCTTGAACGGCAGGAAACCGTGGCGGTCCTCGCCGTAGTCAACGAAGCAGGCTTCAAGCGACGGCTCGACGCGCGTGACGACGGCCTTGTAGATGTTGCCCTTGCGCTGTTCGCGCCCTTCGATTTCGATTTCGTAGTCGAGCAGTTTCTGCCCGTCCACGATCGCCAGGCGGCGCTCTTCGGCCTGCGTGGCGTTGATCAGCATGCGTTTCATGATGCGTTTCCTTCGGTCTGACACTGACATGGCGCCGGGTTGAACCCAGGCGCCGACCTGCCGTGAACCAGTGGAAAAACGCGAACGGGGGAGGAATTGCCGGAGAGCCACCGACCCGATGCCCACCCGGTGTTGGCCAGGGGGCGAGGGAGTGTTCGGGACGGGGCACGCTGTGTGTGTGCCGCGTTGAACTGCCGGGTCAGGGCGTAGGCGCGTGGACTGGGCTGAGCAGAGAAGGCTTGATGGCTGTCGGTGACATGGATCTCGCCGGTGATGTCTCTGGCTTCACTTCATCCTCAACCAGCCTGTCCACCGAGAGCGTGTGCCTTCTCGGGAACGCGGCTGGCCGATTGGGGTATTCCGTATTCGGGTTCGCAGTTTTACTCACGGATTCGCCCGCTGCTTCTACCTGACCGGTGCGGCTCCAGCCTCTTCGGAGAGGGCTTCGGGAGCAGGCGTCGGAACAGGGTGCAACGGGTGGCAACTAGTGGCCAATCGGGTCCCCGGTATCAAAGGTCGGAGGAGCCTGTCTGCGGTGACTGCCTTAAACTCAAGGAAATCAATCACTTACAGCACACGACTGGCACAGCACATTATAGTGTGCTCCCCGATCCATGGGGCCGGTATTTCCAGCGGGTTTTCCTTGAACGCCAAGCCATCTGTCCAGACCGCCGCGGCGGTCCAATTCCTCACGGTTGACGAAGAATCGGCCGGCCAGCGGCTGGACAATTTTCTCATTCGCCTGCTCAAGGGCGTACCAAAAACGCACATCTACCGCATCATCCGCTCGGGCGAGGTGCGGCGGAACAAGGGCCGCGTGGGGGCGGACGACCGGGTGGCCGCGGGCGACGTGTTGCGCATTCCACCGATCCGCTTGTCTGAGCGTGCCGAGGAAAAAACGGCCCATCCGGCGCCTGCGCGCGAATTTCCCGTGGTGTATGAAGATGATGCTTTCATGGCCATTGACAAACCCGCCGGAGTGGCGGTGCATGGTGGCAGCGGGGTGAGCTTTGGCGTGATCGAACAAATGCGGCAGGCGCGTCCCGCCGCACGTTTTCTCGAATTGGTGCACCGGCTGGATCGTGAAACCAGTGGCTTGCTGCTGATTGCCAAGAAGAAATCGGCCCTCAAAGCTTTGCAGGATCAATTCCGCGAGCGGGAAACCGGGAAAACCTATCTGGCCCTGGTCAAAGGGGGCTGGCCGGCGCGCCTCAAGGTGCTGGATCAGCCGCTGCACAAGTATTTGTTGCCCGATGGCGAACGGCGTGTGAAGGTGGTGGGCCCCGATGATCCGGACGGTATGCGTTCCGTCTCGCTGGTCAAGGTGGTCGGGCGCCTGCCTGCGCCCGCGGCCCTGGCGACCGCATACCCTGACGGATTCAGCCTGCTGGAGGTGACCATCAAGACCGGGCGCACGCATCAGATTCGCGTGCATCTGGCGCACGCAGGCCATCCGATTGCGGGGGACGACAAATACGGTGACTTCGAACTCAATCGGCAATTGAGCCGGGTGGGCCTCAAGCGCATGTTTCTGCACGCTTGGCGGTTGCGGCTGGCCCACCCGATTAGCGGCGAAAGCGTCGAGTTGCATTCGGAATTGCCACTGGAATTGAAAAACTGGTTGCCCGATGCACCGCATCGGACCCAATAACCCTATAGAATGGAATTTGCATCGTTCGGATGCAGAATCCAACCAAGACAATCCGCAAACTCAAAAGGACGATCAATGGCAAATTACGCTGAACTCATGGCGCAGGCACAGGCTTTGATGGCGCAGGCCGAGGAAGCTCGCAAAAGCGAGCTCGCCTCGACGATCGCCGATATCAAAGCCAAAATGAAAGAGTTTGGTATCACGGTGGCTGATCTGGGTGGCGCATCGGGCGGCAAGAAGCCTGCCAAATCCAAATCCACCGCCGCGGCCAAATACCGTGGCCCTCAGGGCGAGCTCTGGGCGGGTGGTCCGGGTCGCAAGCCCGAGTGGGTGCGCGCCGTGCTGGCATCGGGCAAAAGCATCGAAGACTTCCGCATCTGATCATCCGGATACGGCTTTGACGGGGCACCTTCGGGTGCCCTTTGTTCTTGGTGTCGCCTTTGCGCGGGCGCAGCCGTGGTGCGGCGCCATCGCACCGTCATGTCGGGCATCGATAATGGAAACTTGTCTCAAACCTTTTTCAGCCGCATGCGCCCGCGCCAATTTGACCTGATTGCCTTCGACTGGGATGGCACCCTCTTTGACTCCACGGCCCTCATCGTGCGGTGCATCCAGGCCGCAGTGCACGACGTGGGTGGGCGCATTCCTTCCGATCGGGCGGCCAGTTATGTGATCGGCATGGGCCTGATGCAGGCGCTCGCTCACGCGGCACCCGATGTGCCGCCCGCACGGTACCCCCTGCTGGGCGAGCGCTACCGGTACCACTACCAGCAACACCAGGACGACATCAGCCTCTTTGATGGTGTCCTGCCGCTTTTGGCCGAGCTCAAGCAACGGCATCACTGGTTGACGGTTGCCACGGGCAAGAGCCGACAGGGGCTGGACACCGCCCTGCGAACGGTCGAGTTGCACGGTGTCTTTGACGGCTCACGCACAGCGGACGAAACTGCGGGCAAGCCCAGCCCGCTCATGTTGCACGAACTGATGCGCGAGTTCGGGATCGATCCCGGACGCACGCTGATGATTGGCGACACCACGCACGACCTCCAGATGGCGCTCAACGCCGGCTGCGCCAGTGTGGGCGTCAGCTACGGGGCCCACGAACCGGATGCTTTTGCCGAACTTTCGCCCCTGCACGTGGCGCATTCGGTGCAGGATCTGCGGGACTGGCTCACGGCCAACGCCTGAAGCCGGCGTCACACATGGCATCGTCGGAGCAGGACCCTCTCTATCCGTTGTGCAACAGCCGCGACCTCGTGGATTCGGGGTTGGCGGTGTCGTTCGATGTGGTCTACGCTGGACAGACCTGCCGGGCATTTGCCATCCGCTACCAGGGCGAAGCACACGCTTACCTCAACCGGTGTGCCCACGTGGCGATGGAGATGGACTGGCAACCCGACCGTTTTTTTGACGACAGTGGCCGCTGGCTGATCTGCGCCAGCCACGGGGCCATCTATGACCCCGCCACAGGCGCCTGCCGCAGCGGCCCCTGCCGCGGCAGCCTGATCAAGATCCGGCTGGTCGAGCGCGATGGCGTGGTGCACTGGCAGTCACAATACGCGTTGAAACCTTTCCTACTCTGAGAGCAGCCAAACATGAACGACGATCCAGTGGGAACACCGTCCCCAGGCACAACCGGGCACCGTGCGGATGTGGGGTGGGAGCGCGCGGCGCTGGAAAAACTGGCATTTTCTGCCTTGGTGGAGCAGCGGTCTGCCCGACGCTGGACCATCGTCTGGCGATTGATGTGGCTGCTGCTGGCTGGTTCGTTGGTGTGGGTGATGTTCTTCTCGGGCGGAGGCGTTTCTTCCCCACGTAAGCCCCATACGGCGCTGATCGAAATCCGGGGTGAAATTGCGGCTGGTGCAGAAGCCAGCGCCGACAACGTGGTCAGTTCGCTGAAGGCGGCATTTGAAGACGCAGGCGCACAAGCCGTCGTGTTGCTCATCGATTCGCCCGGCGGCAGTCCGGTGCAGGCCGGCATCATCAACGACGAGATCACCCGACTCAAGGCCTTGCACAACAAGAAGGTCTACGCGGTGGTGGAAGAAACCTGCGCCTCGGCCGCGTATTACATCGCTGCGGTTGCTGACAATATCTACGTGGACAAAGCCAGTCTGGTGGGCAGCATCGGCGTGCTGATGGATGGTTTCGGCTTCACCGGCTTGATGGACAAGCTGGGTGTCGAGCGCCGCCTGATGACGGCGGGCGCCAACAAGGCCATGCTCGATCCCTTCAGTCCGCAGGACGCGGAACAGACCGCCTACATCCAGTCCATGCTCGGCGAGATTCACAGCCAGTTCATCACCGTCGTGCGGGCCGGGCGCGGCGACCGGCTCAAGGAAACGCCGGACACCTTCAGCGGCCTGGTCTGGAGCGGCCAGAAGGCGATTGCGCTGGGGCTGGTCGATGGGCTGGGCAGTCTCGATTACGTGGCACGCGAGGTGGTCAAGGCCGAAGAGGTGGTGGACTACACGCAGCGCGAGAATCTGGGGATGCGCCTGGCCCGGCAGTTGGGTGCCAGCGTCGGCGAGGGCATGTACCTGGCGGCCCGCTCCAGCGGATTGCAATTCAAGTAAGTTATGGACTCAACGCCAATCAGTGAACAGGGTGATTATGAAAATTGAGAAAGCTGTTTTTCCCGTCGGTGGCCTGGGCACCCGATTCCTGCCGGCCACCAAAGCCATCCCCAAGGAAATGCTGCCGGTGGTGGACAAGCCGCTGATCCAGTACGCGGTGGACGAGGCTTACGCGGCGGGCATCCGCGAAATGATCTTCATCACCGGACGCCACAAACGGGCCATCGGTGACCACTACGATGCGGCCTTCGAGCTGGAACACGAGCTGGAGCGCGGCAACAAGGCCGACCTGCTCAAGCTGGTACACGACATCAAGCCCGATGACATGGACTGTGTGTTCATCCGCCAGCCGCGCCCGCTGGGCTTGGGTCATGCGGTGCTGTGCGCTGAGCGCGTGGTGGGCAATGACCCGTTTGCCGTGCTGCTCGCCGACGACCTGATGGTGGGGCTGGCGGGCGGCCCTTCGGTGTTGCAGCAGATGGTGGCGGCTTACGAACAAAATCCCGGGACCGTGCTGGCGGTGCAGGACGTGCCACGCGAGCACACCCGTCGCTACGGAATGGTGGACGTGCATGGCGTCAACGAGGCGTTGGCCGAAGTGTTCGGCATGGTCGAAAAACCCATGCCCGATGTGGCACCCTCCACCCTGGCTGTGGCCGGTCGTTACATCCTCACACCTGCGGTGTTCGAGAGCATCCGCCGGCAACCCCGTGGCGCGGGGGGCGAGATCCAGCTCACCGATGGCATTGCGGCGCTGATCGGCACCGAGAAGGTGTATGCCTACCGCTACGAAGGTCAGCGCTACGACTGCGGCAGCAAGGCAGGTTTTCTGGAAGCGACCATTGACCTGGCGCTGGCCGATCCGTCGCTGCGCGAAGCGGTTCGAGCCCACATGGTCAAGGTGCTGGGCTGATCCTGGGGGAGCGCCTTGAGTGCTTCTCAGCGGCCGATCAGGAAGACCGCCGGTGCGTCCAAGGGCAAACCCTGCTGCAGTGATCGGGTCTTCCACTCGTTCGCCAGGGCACTGCGGGTGACCTGTTGCGGCAGCATGAGGCCGCAACTGACGGCCAGACGCGTGTGCGGGTGCAGGATCTGCAGCAAGGCCTGCAGCAAGGCAGTGTTACGGTAGGGCGTTTCGATCAGGATCTGCGTCTGCCCGGTTTTCAGGGCCAGCGCCTCCAGCTCGCGCAGGCGTTTGGCGCGCTCGGTCGACTCCTGAGGCACGTAGCCCACGAAAGCGAACCCCTGTCCATTCAGTCCGCTGGCCGCCAGGGCCAGCATCAGCGACACCGGGCCGACGAGGGGCACCACCGGCATGCACAGTGCGTGTGCAGCGCGCACGACAGAGCTGCCGGGATCGGCAATGGCAGGCATGCCGGCTTCACTGACCAGGCCGATGTCGTGGCCCAGCAAAGCCGGTGCGAGAAGGGCCTTGGCCTGGCTGTCGCCCTCTGCGGCCGGGGTGTGGTCGCCTTTTTTGTGCGCCTGCCGGGGGAGTTCGATGATGGCTTGGGCTTGCAGCGGTGCGGCGAGCCCGTTCACCGCCTCCACACGCTTGAGAAAGGCGCGTGTGCTCTTCGCGTTTTCGCTGATCCAGTGGGTCAGCCGCGCCGCGACCGCCACGGTTTCGGCAGGCAGACATTCGGTAATGGGTGCGGGATGCGCACCTTCCGGCAGGCAGCCAAAGTCCAGCGGTGTGGGCACCAGATACAGCGTACCGGGCGTGGGTTGCGCCGGCTTCACAGAATGGGTACCCCCGCAGCGCGGATCATGCGGCAGGTGCGGATCAGCGGCAGACCGACCAGCGCGGTCGGATCGTCGTTTTCAATGCGTTCGAGCAAGGCGATGCCCAGACCTTCACTCTTGGCGCTGCCCGCGCAGTCGTAGGGCTGCTCGGTCCGCAGGTAGTGCTCGATTTCCCCCTCGGTCAGTGGGCGGAATGCCACCTGGACGGCGGCCAGATCGCTCTGCTCAAAACCGCTGGACAGGCACACCACGGCCACCGCAGTCTGGAAAACCACCGTCTGGCCGCTCATTCGGCGAAGCTGCTCGACCGCGCGCTCGTGGTTGCCGGGTTTGCCCAGGGGTTCGCCGCCCAGGTCGGCAACCTGGTCGCTACCGATCACCACCGCTTCGGGGTGGCGCCGGGCCACCTCGCGCGCCTTGGCCAACGCCAGACGCATGGCCAGTGCAGCGGGCTTTTCGCCCGGTTGCGGGGTTTCATCGACTTCGGGACGTTCGACATCAAAGGCGATGCCCAGTCGCGCCAGCAATTCGCGCCGGTAGGGCGACGTGGAGCCCAGAATCAGGCGCTTCTTCGAGAGGTTTTCAGGGGTGGGCATGTGCATGGGCATGCTGGTATTGTCCCCGCATTCTTTTACACTGCCCTCCATGAAACCGAATCCGAACACTGCGTGGAACCCGGCCCGGCTGGACGTGCGAGCTTTTGCCCAGGCCGGCGCCGGTGTGAACGCGGACGACCCGATGGGTCTGTTTGGGCGCCTGAAAGACGAGTTGCACCCCGAGTGCGGCGCGGCCGATCTGCCGGGTGTCCGTTGGCAGGCTCATGGCGCTTTGCGTGCGGCGTCCGAGGGCGGCGAGCCTGCGGTGTGGCTTCATTTGCTGGCGGAAACGGTGGCGCCCTTGACCTGCCAGCGCTGTCTGGGCGCGGTGGAAACCCCGCTCCAGGTGGACCGCTGGTTTCGGTTTGTGGCCGACGAAACCACGGCTGCGGCAGAAGACAATGACTGCGAAGAGGACCTGTTGCCGCTGGAGCCGCGTCCCAGCTTGTACGAATTGCTGGAAGATGAGCTGTTGATGGCGTTGCCGCTGGTGCCGATGCACGACGCCTGTCCGGTGCCGGTGTCCATGCAGTCCGGCGATGTGGCCGCCGCAGACGGCCCTGCAGAAGAACAGCGCCCGCACCCGTTTGCGGCGTTGTCCCGCCTGAAAAAATGACGCAGGGTGATCTTCGAGCTATAATGCTTGGCTTTGCGCTGGTATCGATTTCACTGTGAGGTGTACGGTGTACACGAATATGGTGGTAGGCGAACCCTAGGCGCACCCCGATTGACCCTATTGAATTCAGGAGCCCACCATGGCCGTCCAGCAAAACAAAAAGTCCCCTTCCAAGCGCGGCATGCACCGCTCGCACAATGCGCTGAACGTGCCCGGCATTGCCGTTGAGCCGACCACCGGTGAAGTGCACCTGCGCCACCACATCAGCCCCAACGGCTTCTACCGTGGCCGCCAGGTACTGAAGAACAAGTCCGAAGCCTAAAGTGACGGCGGGTCGCCGATCCCGTCGCGATACCGCGTCCGGGGTGGAGACCGCTGTACTTGAACAGGCCCGCATGTGCCATGCGGGCTTTTTTCATTCTTGTGGCGCTTTGGGGCGCCACCACTGAGATGTTTGCATGATCACCGTTGCTGTGGATTGCATGGGTGGAGACGTTGGCGTGGGGGTGACCTTGCCAGCCTGCGAGGCCTTTTTGGCCAGCCATCCGCAGGCCCATCTGTTGCTCGTGGGTCAGCCCGAGATGTTGAAGAAGTCCCGGCCTCAGCTGCTCAACAACGTGCGCTGTCGCGTGGTGCCCGCCAGCGAAGTGGTCGCCATGGACGATCCGATTGAAATCGCGCTGCGCAAGAAGAAAGATTCTTCCATGCGGGTCGCGATCCAGCAGGTCAAGGATGGCGCTGCGCAGGCGGCGGTGTCGGCAGGCAACACGGGTGCGCTCATGGCCATTTCCCGCTACCTGCTCAAAACCCTGGATGGCATTGACCGGCCAGCGATTGCCAGTCAGTTGCCCAACGCACGCGGTGGCGCGACCACGGTCCTGGATCTGGGCGCCAACGTGGATTGCACGGCCGAGCATTTGTTGCAGTTTGCTGTCATGGGGTCGGCTCTGGTGGTCGCGATCACGGGCAAGCCCGAGCCCACCGTGGGATTGCTCAACGTCGGCGAAGAGGTGATCAAAGGCAGCGAAGTGATCAAAAAAGCGGGTGTCCTGCTGCGAAATGCGGCGAACACCGGTGACTTGAATTTTTTCGGTAACGTTGAAGGTGATGACATCTTCAAAGGCAGCGCGGACATCGTGGTATGCGATGGTTTTGTGGGCAATGTGGCGCTCAAAGCCAGCGAGGGCCTGGCGACAATGATCAGTGGCCTCATCCGTGAAGCGTTCTCAAAGAACATTCTGACGAAAATGGCGGCTATCGTCGCTTATCCGGTCTTATCGTCTTTTAAAAAACGGGTGGATCACCGTCGGTACAATGGTGCCGCACTGTTGGGACTGCGCGGCCTTGTTTTCAAGAGCCACGGTTCGGCCGATGCCTTTGCTTTCGAGCAAGCGCTGGTGCGGGCTTATGATGCGGCCCACAACGGGTTGCTGAAGAGTGTGCAGGAGCGCATCGCCCACGCCGCGCCGCTGCTGTCGCCAGCCGGGGTGCCCAGCGAGATCAGAAGCATTCCCACCCTTTAATTTGCCACCTTCAACCAGCATGACACGCTACGCCCGTATTTCCGGCACCGGCAGCAGCCTGCCGCCTCAGCGTCTGACCAACGCCGACATGGTCGACCGACTGGCCGCTGGCGGGGTTGAAACCAGTGACGAGTGGATTGTCGAGCGCACCGGTATCCGGGCACGACATTTTGTCGCCGACGGCGTTTTTGCCAGCGACCTGGCTGCCGAGGCCTGCCGCAAGGCCATGGACGCTGCGGGGTTGGATGGCAGCGACATCGATCTGATCATCGTGGCTACCTCTACGCCGGACATGGTGTTCCCGTCCACGGCGGCCATCCTGCAACACAAGCTGGGCATTTCGGGGTGTCCCGTGTTTGATCTGCAGGCCGTTTGCAGCGGATTTATCTACGGGCTCACGGTCGCTGACGCGATGATTCGCACCGGCACCGCGAAGAAAGCGCTCGTGGTGGGCGCCGAGGTTTTTTCCCGTCTGCTCGATTTCAATGACAGGACCACCTGTGTTCTGTTCGGTGATGGCGCGGGCGCGGTCGTGGTGGAAGCCAGCGATACGCCAGGCATTCTTGCCACCGACATCCACGCGGACGGCAAGCACGCCGGCATCCTGTGTGTTCCAGGGCACGTGTCCGGCGGCGAGATCCTGGGGGACCCCCTGCTCAAGATGGATGGTCAGGCGGTGTTCAAGCTGGCGGTGGGTGTGCTGGAGGAAACGGCGCGTGCGGTGTTGGCCAAGGCCGGTCGCAGCGATGCCGATATCGACTGGCTGATCCCTCATCAGGCCAACATCCGGATCATGCAGAGCACAGCCCGCAAGCTGAAATTGTCCATGGACAAGGTCGTGGTCACCGTGGATCAGCACGGCAACACCTCGGCGGCTTCGATCCCGCTGGCCCTCGACCATGCGGTGCGTGCCGGTCAGGTGAAAAAGGGTGACACCCTTCTGCTCGAAGGCGTCGGTGGCGGCTTCACATGGGGTGCCGTGCTGCTCGATCTTTGAGTCTGCGTGTCGCCAGGCTGCCATCCGCCCCATTTACAGTTCTGTATCTTCCATGACTTCTTTTGCTTTTGTCTTTCCGGGCCAGGGTTCCCAATCCGTTGGCATGCTGGACGCTTGGGGTGATCACCCTGCCGTGCGCGAAACCCTGCAGGAGGCTTCGGACGCCTTGGGCGAGGATCTGGCGCGCCTGATCAATCAAGGCCCCAAGGAAGCGCTGGCCCTGACCACCAACACGCAACCGGTGATGCTGGTGGCCGGTGTGGCCGCCTGGCGCGTCTGGTGCGCCGAGGGTGGCGCTGTCCCTGCGGTTGTTGCCGGTCATTCGTTGGGCGAGTATTCGGCGCTCGTAGCCTCGGGTGTGCTGACGCTGGCTCAGGCGGCTCCGCTGGTCCGCTTTCGGGCGGCGGCGATGCAGGCGGCGGTGCCTGTAGGAACCGGCGCGATGGCGGCCATTCTGGGCATGGATGCGGCGAAAGTGATGGCGGGCTGTGCCGAAGCGCAGGCCACATTCGGTGGCGGTAGCCTGGAAGTGGTGGAGGCGGTGAACTTCAACGATCCGGCGCAGACCGTCATTGCGGGCAGCAAGGCCGCTGTCGAAAAGGCCTGTGAAGTCCTCAAGGCCCATGGCGCCAAGCGGGCGCTGTCGCTGCCGGTGTCGGCTCCGTTTCACTCCAGCCTGATGAAGCCTGCCGCGGACAAGCTGAAAGAGCAGTTGGCGGCAACCGCCTTTGCGCTGCCTCAGATTCCGTTGATCAACAACATCGATGTGGCCGTTGAAACCGATGCAGAACGCATCCGCGATGCGCTGTACCGCCAGGCCTTCGGGCCGGTCCGTTGGGTCGAATGCGTGAGTGCCATTCGGGAGCGCGGCATCACCACGCTGGTGGAGTGCGGCCCTGGCAAGGTGCTGGCCGGCATGGTCAAGCGCATCGATGCGGGGCTGACGGGAGCGGCGCTTTTCGATCCGGCCACACTGGCCGAAGTCAAAAACCTGCTGGTCAGCTGATCGGAGATACAACACATGACTGAAATCAAATATGCGGGCCAGGTGGCCCTGGTCACGGGTGCAACGCGTGGCATCGGTGCGGCCATTGCGCACGAACTGGCGGTGCGTGGTCTGATCGTTATCGGTACCGCCACCAGCGACGAAGGCGCTGCCCGGATCACCCAGGCGCTCGCAGGCGTGCCCGGTGCGGCCGCAGGCAGCCGCGGCGCGACGCTGGATGTGAACAATGCCGCTGCCGCTGAAGCCCTGATCGACGACATCACCAAGGCGCATGGGGGACTGCAGGTGCTGGTGAACAACGCCGGCATCACGCGCGACATGCTCGCCATGCGCCTCAAGGACGAGGACTGGGATGCCGTGCTCGACACCAACCTGAAGGCCGTGTTCCGCATGAGCCGCGCCGTGATCCGTCCCATGATGAAGCAGCGCTATGGCCGCATCATCAGCATCACCAGTGTGGTGGGCGCATCGGGCAACCCCGGACAAGCCAACTACGCGGCGGCCAAGGCCGGTGTGGCGGGCATGACGCGCGCGCTGGCCCGTGAGCTGGGCAGCCGCAACATCACGGTCAACTGCGTGGCGCCGGGGTTTATCGAAACCGACATGACGGCAACGTTGCCGGAAGAGCAGCAAAAGGCGCTGCTGGGCCAGATTCCGCTGGGTCATCTGGGCAAGCCGGCCGACATTGCGCACGCTGTGGCGTACCTCGCGAGCCCGCAGGCGGCCTATGTCACAGGACAGGAACTGCACGTCAACGGTGGCATGTTCATGTCCTGAAGGCAGGACGCCCCATTCAATTTTCGACGCCGACAAAGCCGTCCGGCGGGCCGTCTGGAGGCCACTCTCTAGCCCGGCTAAAATGACGGTCTGTCATCCAACCACCCTCAGAGGGACTTATGAGCGATATCGAAGCACGTGTTAAGAAAATCATTGCCGAACAACTCGGTGTGGAAGAAGGCCAGGTCACGCATGAAAAATCTTTCGTAGCCGACTTGGGCGCCGACTCGCTCGACACGGTGGAACTCGTGATGGCCCTGGAAGACGAATTCGGTATCGAGATCCCGGACGAAGACGCCGAGAAGATCACCACGGTGCAAAACGCCATCGATTACGCCATGGCGCACCAGAAGGCCTGATCCTTCATGGTCCAACGCAGGGCCTTCCCATGGGGCACGGTTCCCCGGGGAAAGCATTGCATTTCACGCACCCTGATGCGTGGGGGAATTCAATGAGTCGTCGTCGCGTCGTCGTGACCGGCTTGGGATGCATCAGCCCCGTGGGCAACACGGTGTCTGAGTCCTGGGCCAACATTCTTGCCGGCAAATCCGGTATTGATCGCATCACCAAGTTTGACGCGTCAAATTTCACCTGCCAGATCGCAGGCGAGGTCAAGGGCTTCAATGTCGAGTCGTACATGTCTTCGAAAGAAGCACGCACGATGGACGCATTCATCCATTACGGGATCGCAGCTGCCGCACAGGCCGTGGCGGACTCCGGTCTGCCCACGTGTGATGCGCTGGGTGAAGAAATGGCCACCCGGATCGGTTGCAACATCGGCTCCGGGATCGGCGGCCTGCCGATGATCGAAGCCACGCACACTGAACTCATGAACCGGGGTCCGCGCCGCGTTTCGCCGTTCTTCGTGCCCGCCTCGATCATCAACATGATCTCTGGCCATGTCTCGATCAAGTTCGGGTTCAAGGGCCCCAACATCTCGATCGTGACGGCCTGCACCACGGGTCTGCACGCGATCGGCATGTCGGCCCGGATGATCGAATATGGCGATGCCGACGTGATGTTGGCCGGTGGCTCGGAGTCCACGGTGTCGCCGCTGGGCGTTGGCGGTTTTTGCGCCGCCCGCGCGGTGTCCACGCGCAACGACGACCCCGCGACCGCATCGCGTCCCTGGGACAAGGACCGCGACGGTTTTGTGCTGGGCGAAGGTGCGGGCGTGGTGGTGCTCGAAGAATACGAGCATGCCAAGGCTCGGGGCGCCAAGATATATGCCGAGGTGTTGGGTTTTGGCATGAGTGCCGATGCCTACCACATGACCGCGCCCAATGTGGACGGCCCACGCCGTTCCATGCTGATGGCGTTGAAGAATGCGGGTGTCAATGCTGATCAGGTCGATTACCTCAATGCGCATGGGACTTCCACGCCACTGGGTGATCTGAACGAGACCAACGCCATCAAGGCGGCACTGGGCGATCATGCCAAAAGGACCGTTGTGAACTCCACCAAGTCCATGACCGGGCACCTCCTGGGCGGTGCGGGTGGTATTGAGAGCGTTTTCACCATCCTGGCTTTGAATGAACAGAAGAGCCCGCCCACCATCAACATCTTCAACCAGGATCCGGAGTGCGATCTGGACTACTGCGCCAACACGGCGCGTGACATGAAGATCGATATCGCCATCAAGAACAACTTTGGTTTTGGTGGCACCAACGGCACCTTGGTGTTCAAACGCGTCTGAGCCCGTTGACCGCGATAGGGGTCTGACGGCCTGATCATGCGCAACGCCCCATCGGTTCTGTATCCGGTGGGGCGTTGTGCTTTCTATGCGCGGTGGCTGTTGGGGCTCGGTGCGCTGGGTCTTCTGGCACTGGCTGGCGGATGGTGGGTGAGCGGCAACACGTCCTGGGCTGCGGGTGTTCCATGGTTGGGCGCTGTGCTTTGGTTGTCGTGGATCGGGTTCGCCACCTGGAGCTGGCAGCGAACGCCGGAGGGCTTGTTGCAGTGGGATGCGCTGGCCGATTCAGCGACGGGACAACCCCTCGCAGGCGCCTGGGTCTGGTCCAGCGAAGCGTACCAGGACGGTGTGACCTTGCTGCGGGTCGATACAGTGCTGGATCTGCAAAGCCTTGTGCTTTTGCGATTGCACTACCCGGATGCTGCGAGCAGTTGGGCCTGGGTCGAGCGGACACGTGAGCCCGCGCGCTGGAACGAATTGCGTCGCGCGCTGGTCGCACACAAGCGTCAAGGCTCTGCGTTCAGCTGATCCATCGCAGCGTTGTTCAGACCCGTCCAGCGGCATGACGTCCCTGCACGGCGTGACCGTGGATCGGGGCATCGTCAGGCTTGGGGTATATTTCCGCGGCCCCCTCTTGCCGCATGACACAACCCGAAGACCACACCGCCCCCCCGCCGCCCGACAGCGATGTCATGCTGGTGCAGCGTACGCTTGCCGGCGAGCAGCGCGCGTTCGAGTTGCTGGTCATCAAGTACCAGCGAAGGGTCGAGCGCCTGATCGGGCGCATGGTGCGCGACGTCGACCTGGTGCAGGACATCGCCCAGGAGACCTTCATCCGGGCTTACCGGGCGCTGGCGCAGTTTCGGGGTGACGCCCAGTTCTACACCTGGCTTTACCGCATCGCGGTCAATACGGCAAAAAAGCAGCTGCTGGAACTCAAGCGCGACCCGCTGATCTTCCAGTCCCAGATGAAATCAGCGGAGGATGATGAAACTTCCGGCTCCGAACGTGAACTAAATTCCAACGCGGTCGATCACGAGACGCCTGAGGCGGTGCTGGCCAGCAAGGAAATTGCCGAAGCGGTGAACGCCGCCATGGATGCGTTGCCGGAAGAGTTGCGCATGGCGATCAGCCTGCGGGAAATGGACGGTTTGAGCTACGAAGAGATAGCTCTGGCGCTGGATTGCCCCATTGGTACGGTGCGTTCCCGCATCTTCCGGGCGCGTGAAGCGATATCGGGCCGCATCAAGCCCATGCTGGAGCGCCAGTCCGGCAAACGCTGGTGACGCCGAATGGGGCGTGGTGTGAACGGGGCTTGAACCCTAAAGTTTTTTTGGATATCAACCATGAATGCCGAACAAGACAACGTGAACGTGCGCCAGCCTGCGGGGTCCGGTGTGCCGTTTCATGCCGACTGGGGTAGCGATCTGGCGGGTGCACTGTCTGCGTTGACCGATGATGAGATCGGTGCGGACGAGCTGGATGCCCTGCTGGCCGATCACGACCACCGCGCCGCATTGTGCGCCGACTGGCATGCCTACCAGGTGATTGGCGATGTGCTGCGTGGCACGGCGCCTGCCTTGTCGAACCACTCGCCGCAGGCCTTCTTGGCAGGTATCCATGTGCGTCTGCAGCTCGAAGAAGGGCCGCAAAGCAGCCCTGCGAGGCCTGCCGTGATGGCCCAAGTGCGTGGGCATGCGGCGAACGATCCGGTGATGCGCTGGAAGATGGCCGCGGGTCTGGCCTCGTTGGCTGCCGTGGTGGCGGTGAGCTGGAGTGTGATGCGGGGCGCGCCGGGTGCGGATGGTGGGGTGGTTGCAGCGCCTCAACTGGCTCAGGTGGTAGCGCCCACAGAACCGGCGAATCCGGTAGTCGCCGGATCGAACACAGGGTCAACCAACGTGGCGGTGAGTACCGGGCAGGGCATCTTGATTCGCGATGCGCGGCTTGAGCAGATGCTGGCGGAGCACCGGCAGTATGGCGGCATGTCTGCGTTGCAGATGCCGGCGGGTTTCCTGCGCAATGCCACCTACGATACCGCTCCGCAGCGCTGATGCTCATGTCTCCTCATCTGTCGTTCGGTCGGTTTCTGTCGCGTGGCTTGGCCGTACCCATGACCCGCTCCGGTCACTGCGCTCACCGGTGCACCGGGCTGCATCCATGGTCTGCGCTGGTCCTGGTCGCTTTGGTCTTCGGGCTATGGCAGCCTTTGGCTCAGGCTCAGGCTCAGTCACAGGGTCTGACCGCGGTGCCGGCGCGCAGTGTCAATGAGTGGCTTACCCGAATGCAGGAAGCATCGCGGCAGCGGGCCTATACGGGCACGTTGGTGGTGTCGGCTGGTTCGGTCATGTCGACCTCGCGTATCTGGCATGTCTGCGATGGTGTGCAGCAGATGGAGCGTATCGAGATGCTCACCGGCGCACCGCGAACCACCATCCGCCGCAACAACGAAGTGATCACCTTTGTTCCCGACACCAGAACCGCCTGGATCGAAGAACACGAGTCGCTGGGCTTGTTTCCCGAGTTGCTGCGCACGCCAGCCAACGCCATTCCAAAATACTACGAGGTGCGTGAGACCGGGGTGCAGCGCGTGGCTGGGCATGCTGCCGATGTGGTCGAGATACTCCCCAGAGATCCTTTCCGGTTTGGTTTTCGTATCTGGTCTGAACAGAAAACCGGTCTGGTCGTGAAGCTGCAGACACTGGGCGAGCGGGGCGCCGTGCTGGAGCAACTTGCCTTCTCCGAGCTCCAGATGGACGCACCCGTGCGCATGGACAAGCTGCGCAAGATGATGAAGGACACCCGTGGCTATGAGGTGGTTCGACCGTCGCTGAAAAAAACCACGCCCGAGGCCGAGGGCTGGCATTTCAAGGAGGCGGTTCCAGGCTTCCTGCGCATGAGCTGCCACTCCCGGGAGTCCGGTGATGCCAACGAAGTTTCTTCGGTGCCCATGCAGTGCGTTTTTTCGGATGGATTGGCCTCGGTCTCGTTGTTTGTCGAGCCGCTGGATGCCCGCCGGCATGGCCCGGAAACCAGCGCGGTGATGGGCGCCACCCATTCGCTGGGCATGCGTCTCGGCAACCATTGGCTCACCGTGTTGGGCGAGGTTCCGCCGGCCACACTCCAGCGGTTTGCCCAGGCACTTGAGCGCACGCGTTGAACTGCCGGTCTGTGGGGCGGGTGCCTGAATGTGCCTTTTCTCCCTGTGTCTTCAGTACTATTGCCTGTCTGAATAGGATCAACATGACATTCAGTAAATCGAATCACGCTTCCCTGTTCAACATGGCCGCCGCAGGGATGCTGGCGCTGGCCGGCTCCGCAGCGCTGTTGTCGCCTGCGCCATTGGCTGCTCAGGGCGTTCTGTCTGCGCCCAGCGTGCGCGGCTTGCCCGACTTCACCGATCTGGTCGATCTGGTTGGGCCCTCGGTGGTGAATATCCGTACGCTGGAGCGAGCCAGAGCCAGCGAGGAAGCGGCCTCCGGAACAGATGAACAGATGCTGGAGTTCTTCCGCCGTTTTGGTATTCCGATTCCACCCGGCCTGTCGCCTCGCGGTCCACGTCAAGAGCGTGGTCCATCCGACGAGACGCAGCCGCGGGGTGTGGGTTCTGGCTTCATTCTCAGCAGCGACGGCCTGGTCATGACCAACGCGCATGTGGTGGACGGTGCCGACGAACTGATCGTCACCTTGCCGGACAAGCGTGAATTCAAGGCCAAGGTGGTGGGTGCTGACAAGCGCACCGATGTGGCGGTGGTCAAGATCGAGGCGAGTGGTCTGAGTGCGGTGAAGATTGGTGACGTGAACCGCCTTCGTGTGGGCGAATGGGTGATGGCCATCGGGTCGCCCTTTGGGCTTGAGAACACCGTGACGGCCGGGATCGTGAGTGCCAAGAAGCGCGACACCGGAGACTTCCTGCCCTTTATCCAGACCGACGTGGCGATCAATCCTGGCAATTCCGGTGGTCCGCTCATCAACATGCGCGGCGAGGTCGTGGGCATCAACAGCCAGATCTACTCGCGCTCAGGCGGCTTCCAGGGCATCTCGTTTGCCATCCCGATCGACGAGGCGGTGCGCGTGTCGGACCAGCTCCGCGCGACCGGGCGCGTCACGCGTGGGCGCATCGGTGTGCAGATCGATCAGGTCAGCAAGGAGGTGGCTGAGTCGATTGGTCTGGGAAGGCCTCGGGGGGCGCTGGTGCGGGGTGTCGAAGACGACTCGCCAGCGGCCAAAGCCGGGCTGGAGCCGGGCGACATCATTCTGCGTTTCGATGGCACGGAGATCGACAAGTCGGTGGACTTGCCGCGGCTGGTGGGCAATACACGACCCGGCAGCAAGAGCCGTGTGACGGTGTTCCGGCGCGGCTCGCAGCGGGAGTTGAGCATCACGGTGGCCGAGCTGGAGCCCGAGCGCACAGCCTCGCGCCCGACCGCTCCCGAGCCTGCCAAGCCACAGCCGGCGGGTGCAGCCAAGGCTCTGGGCTTGACGCTCTCTGATCTCACGCCCGCGATGAAGAAGGAGCTCAACCTCAAGGGCGGCGTGCGTGTGGAGAGCACCGAGGGTGCGGCTGCGCGCGCTGGCTTGCGCGAAGGCGATGTGATCGTCGCCGTCGCCAACACCGACACCGGTAGCGTCGCTGAACTGGAGGCGGCACTGGTCAAGCTCGACAAGTCGCGCCCTGTCAATGTGCTGTTCCGTCGCGGCGATTGGGCACAGTACACCGTGATCCGCCCGAGCCGATGAAACCGGACAAAACTCGAATCCACCCCAACTGAGGTCAATAACCCACTGATCTTTATGGTATTTGGGGCTTGTGGGGCGGGGTGGCGGGTACGCCACACACCGCTTGTCTGCCGCGATACACGGTTTGCCTCCCGCTACAGTGAGTGAATGCTCACAAGGCTCCGGTTTCTCCTGACCGAATTCGATAAAATCGGGCCGGTTCCGGATCGATTCCTTCGTCGAGGCACTGCATCGGTTCACGATGTGAGAATCGCGCCAGATCGGCCTCGGTCATCCACAGATGCTTCACAAGAGCACTGGATTTCCTGTGAATGAATTGTGGATAAGTCCCATGTTGCTGCGCTGCAACAAGCCTCGGTTGGCGTTTGTCGGGTTTGCATTCCGGGCTTTTTGCCTACAATGAAGTCCCAACTATCGCAGTTGCCATTGATTGTTGGTTATGGGCGCGTCAACAGCTGACGCGCCCTTTTTTATGGTCCCCCGCAACCTCGTGCGTGGGCACTTTGTTCCCCTGGTAGAGCTGTTTTCTTGATGAACCACATCCGCAATTTTTCGATCATCGCGCACATCGACCACGGCAAGTCCACGCTGGCCGACCGCATCATTTCCCTCTGTGGTGGCTTGTCCGATCGCGAGATGAGCGAGCAGGTGCTGGACTCGATGGACATCGAGAAAGAGCGCGGCATCACCATCAAGGCGCAGACCGCAGCGCTCAAATACAAGGCGCGCGACGGACAGGTCTACAACCTCAACCTGATCGACACGCCGGGGCACGTGGACTTCTCTTATGAAGTCAGTCGCTCCCTCTCGGCCTGCGAAGGCGCGTTGCTGGTGGTGGATGCCAGCCAGGGCGTTGAGGCGCAGACCGTTGCCAACTGCTACACCGCGCTCGACCTGGGTGTGGAGGTGGTGCCGGTGCTCAACAAGATGGACCTGCCCAACGCCGATCCCGAAAATGCCAAGAGCGAGATCGAAGACGTGATCGGCATCGACGCGACCGACGCCATTCCCTGTTCGGCCAAAAGCGGCATGGGTGTGGAAGACATCCTGGAGGCCGTCGTTGCGCGCATTCCTGCACCCAAGGGCAATCCCAACGCACCGCTGCGCGCCATGATTGTGGACAGCTGGTACGACGCCTATGTGGGCGTGGTGATGCTCGTGCGCGTGGTCGACGGTCAGCTGCTCAAGGGCGAGCGGTTCAAGATGATGGCCACCAACACCGTCTACAACGCCGACAACCTGGGCGTTTTCACGCCTGGCAACGAACCGAGAGACGCGCTCAAGGCCGGTGAAGTGGGCTACATCATTGCCGGCATCAAGGAGCTGCAGGCGGCCAAGGTGGGCGACACCATCACGCTGGAAAAAAAGCTGCCCAACAACCTCGGTCCGGCCGAAGAGGCGCTGCCCGGTTTCAAGGAAGTGCAGCCGCAGGTCTTTGCCGGTCTGTACCCGACCGAGGCGAACCAGTACGACGGCCTGCGCGACGCGCTGGAAAAACTCAAGCTCAACGACGCCGCGCTGATGTACGAGCCCGAGGTGTCGCAGGCGCTGGGTTTTGGTTTCCGTTGTGGTTTTCTGGGCCTGCTGCACATGGAGATCGTGCAGGAGCGACTGGAGCGCGAGTTCGATCAGGACCTGATCACCACCGCGCCCAGCGTGGTGTACCAGGTGGTCAAGCCCGATGGCGAAGTCATCATGGTCGAGAACCCGTCCAAGATGCCCGACCAGGGGCGCATGGAAGAGATCCGCGAGCCCATCGTGACCGTGCACCTCTACATGCCGCAGGAATACGTGGGCGCGGTCATGACGCTGGCCAACCAGAAGCGCGGCATGCAGCTCAACATGGCCTACCACGGCAAACAGGTCATGCTGACCTACGACATGCCGTTGGGTGAAATCGTGCTGGACTTTTTCGACAAGCTCAAATCGGTGAGCCGTGGCTACGCCTCCATGGACTATGAGTTCAAGGAGTACAGAGCGGCCGATGTGGTCAAGGTCGACATCCTGCTCAACGGAGAGAAGGTCGATGCGCTGTCCATCATCGTGCACCGCAGCCAGTCGCAGTACCGTGGCCGGGCCGTGGTGGCGAAGATGCGCGAAATCATCAGCCGGCAGATGTTTGACGTGGCCATTCAGGCTGCCATTGGCGGCAATGTGATCGCGCGCGAGACCATCAAGGCGTTGCGCAAGAACGTGCTGGCAAAATGTTACGGTGGCGATATCAGCCGCAAACGCAAACTCCTTGAGAAACAGAAAGCAGGCAAGAAGCGCATGAAACAGATTGGCTCGGTTGAAGTGCCCCAAGAGGCTTTCCTCGCGATTTTGCAGGTGCAGGACTGATGCAATCCACGATGAGCGCCATCACGGCGGTGGTCCTGGCCGCCTTTGCCGCTTATGCGGGGGCGTTTTTCTTTGGCTATGTCGAAGGCAACTTCGCCCTGTTGCTGATGCTGGCCACGGCCATCACCGGTTTGTACTGGGTGGCGGAGAAGCTGGTTTTCCTGCCTCAGCGCCAGCGCGATGCGCAACGGCTGCTGAACGCTCGGGAAGACCGTGCTGCGGCCTTGCATCAGCAGGGCTTTGGCGGGACCGACGTCGACGTGGAGCCTGCTCGCCAGCGGTTGCTGATGCAGCCGTGGTGGCTGGACTGGACGGCAGGCCTGTTCCCCGTGATCCTGGCGGTGTTTGTGCTGCGCTCCTTCCTGTTCGAGCCGTTCAAGATTCCCTCCGGATCCATGATCCCCACCTTGCGCGTGGGGGACCTGATCCTGGTGAACAAATTCCACTATGGCATCCGGCTGCCCGTGTTCAACACCAAGGTGATCGCGAACAACGAGCCGCAGCGTGGCGATGTGATGGTGTTCCGCTATCCCCCGCAACCCAGTCTGGACTACATCAAGCGCGTGGTGGGTGTCCCGGGCGACGAGGTGGCTTACCTCAACAAGCAACTGAGCATCAACGGCCAGCCGGTGCCGCGCAGCCAGGAGCCTGAGTTCTTTGACAGCGATGTCATGCGTTACGCCAAGCAGTTCGGGGAAAGCCTGGGGGGGCGGAGCTACAAGACCCTGAATGACGAGGACCGGCCGGCTTTCGTCTCGGGTACCACGGAGTTCGCCTACAAGGACAACTGCCGCTACTCGGTGGAGGGGGTGGTCTGCAAGGTGCCTGACGGGCACTACTTCATGATGGGCGACAATCGGGACAACTCCCTGGATTCGCGCTACTGGGGCTTCGTGCCCGAGGCCAACATTGTGGGCAAGGCCTTCTTTGTCTGGATGAATTTTGGCGATCTCGGGCGCATCGGATCGTTTGAGTGAGTTTGACCATCTTGGAGAAAAGAACCATGAAACTGAAGCAAAGGCAACAAGGTCTGACTTTTTTTGGCTTGTTGATCGTCGGCATCCTGCTGGCCTTCGCGGGTGTGATCTTTGCGCAATTTGTGCCCACCTATATCGAGTTCATGGCGGTGGAGAAGGCGGTTCAAAAGGCATCGGAGGGCACCACCGTGGCCGAGGTGCGCAGCATTTTTGACAAGGCAGCCACGATTGATGACATCACCACCATCACTGGCAAAGACCTGGAAGTGGGCAAGCAGGGTGACCGGGTGGTGGTTTCATTCGACTACCAGCGCGAAATCCCGCTGGTGGGTCCGGCCTATCTGGTGATGAAGTACAAGGGCAGCTCCAAGTGAGTGGGCCTTGTGCAAAGGGTGCCGCCTGATTTGACCCCGGAACTTCTCGCGCTGCAAAAGCGCCTCCAGCACCCGTTTGCCAATCCGCGCCTGCTGGAGCGTGCGCTGACCCACCGCAGTTTCACGTCCGACCACAACGAGCGCCTGGAGTTTTTGGGCGACTCGGTGCTCAATCTGGCCATTTCCGGTCTGCTGTTTGAAAAACTCAGTCAGCTGCCCGAGGGTGATCTCTCGCGGGTGCGGGCGAACCTGGTCAAGCAGGACACGCTGTTCCAGATCGCATCCGTGCTCGGACTCTCTGCTTGCCTGCGCTTGGGCGATGGCGAAAAGCGCTCAGGGGGCCACAAACGCCCGTCGATCCTGGCCGATGCGCTCGAAGCCATCATCGGCGCGGTGTACCTGGATGCGGGCTTTGAGGTGGCCGCCGCGATGGTGCGCAGGCTTTACGGCGATGTTGAACTGAACGCCCAGATGAGCGCCATGGGCAAGGACCCGAAGACCGAATTGCAGGAGTGGCTGCAGGCGCGCAAAATGAAGCTGCCGGTTTACCGCGTGGTGGCTACCCTGGGCGAAGCCCATAAACAGACGTTCGATGTGGAATGCACAGTGACGGAAACCGGTCGCAGCGAACGTGGTATCGGTGCTTCGCGTCGCGCGGGTGAGCAGGCCGCAGCGGCGGCCATGTTGCAGCACCTCATGGCGGAGTGACCCGCCTCCCGTTCCCGAAACACGCCGCTTGCGTCATTTCTCTCTTTGCCCTTGGCGTTGACCCGTCAGCACGAATCCATGTCCCGAAAAACCGTTCCCATGCCCGCTCCGTCACAGCCTGCCACACCTGTGGCCAACCCTGAGCTTGACGCCATGCTGGCCCGCGCCCTGGGCAACCCCGGTGAGGTTGAAGCCGAGCAGCCCGAAGCGGCGTTGCAAGAGCCCGAGCCTGTCGATCCGGCGGCCCAGCATTGCGGCTTCGTGGCCATCGTGGGCAAACCCAACGTGGGCAAATCGACCCTGCTCAATGCCTTGGTCGGCCAGAAGGTCAGCATCACCTCGCGCAAGGCGCAGACCACGCGACACCGCATCACGGGTTACCGCACCGTCGGGCCGACGCAGTTCGTGTTCGTGGACACGCCGGGTTTCCAGACCCGGCATGGCAATGCGCTGAACCGGGCACTCAACAAAACTGTGCTGGGCGCGGTGAACGATGTGGACCTGATCCTGTTCGTGGTGGAGGCCGGGCATTTCAACCTGGCCGATGCCAAGGTGCTGGACCTGTTGCCGGCGAACGTGCCTGTGGTGCTGCTGGCCAACAAGTTCGATCTGGTGCACCGGCGTGGCGACCTCGCGCCCTGGCTGCGCTCGATGCAGGAGCGCCACGCGTTTGCCGAGTTCGTGCCGATGTCGGCCAAGAACACCAAGGACATCCAGCGCCTGTTTGCGATCTGTGAGAAATACCTGCCGCAGCAACCCTGGATGCACGATCCGGAGGAGCTCACCGACCGCAGCGAGCGCTTCATGGCCAGCGAGATGGTGCGTGAAAAGCTCTTCCGCCTGACCGGCGACGAGCTGCCCTACACATCCACCGTCATCATCGACAAGTTCGAGCAGGAAGGCCGGCTCAGGCGCATCGCAGCGACCATCGTGGTGGAGCGCGATGGCCACAAGGGCATGGTGATCGGCGACAAGGGCGAGAAGCTCAAGCGCATCGGTACCGAGGCGCGTCAGGAACTGGAGAAACTCTGGGATTGCAAGGTGTTTCTGGAGTTGTGGGTCAAGGTGCGTTCGGGCTGGGCCGATGACGATGCGCGCGTGCGCTCGTTTGGCTACGAGTGAAGTCTCCGCAAGCGAACCATGGCCACGCGCCGGTTTTCTGAAGAACCTGCTTTCGTCCTGCACCGCTACGACTGGAGCGAGTCCAGCCTGGTGCTGGAAGTGTTCACGCGTCACCATGGCCGCGTTGCGCTGGTGGCCAAGGGGGTCAAGCGGCCCACGTCCCAGTTCCGTCCGGTGCTGTTGCCGCTGCAGCCACTGCACCTGAGCTGGGGCGGCGACGCCGAGGTGCGCACGCTCAAGTCGGCCCAGTGGCAGGGCGGGCATGTCATGCCCACCGGCGAGGCGCTGCTCTCCGGCTGTTATCTCAACGAACTGCTCATGCGCCTGCTGGCCCGGGACGATCCGCACGCGGCCCTGTACGACCACTACACCCTGGCGGTGCAGTTGCTGGCCGAGCGGGCCGATGCACAGCAGCTCATCCTGCGCGCGTTCGAGTTGCTGCTGTTGCGCGACATCGGCCTGCTGCCCGATCTGGCGCAAGAAGGCAATACGCTGGCGTCTCTGCACGATGGTGTGTTCTATGTGCTGGACCCGGAGAGCGGTCTTCGTGCGGCGCATGGCGACGATGCGCATGCCCTTTCTGGGGAGCAGTGGCGTTCGCTCCAGATCGCGATGGACGAGGCCGATCCCCTCATCGCCACCCTGCGCGCCTGTGTCGGTTGCCAGCAGGCGCTGCAGCCGCAGTTGCGCAACCTGCTGCACTACCATAGCGGTGTGCGGGTGTTCAAGACCCGCCAGCTGATGCTGGATGTGCAGGCCATGGGCCGACCTCGCGCATCGCCCGAAGCGGCTTCCACCAACCTCCAGACCACGCCATGACCACGGCTTTACTTCCACGCACCGCGCTGTCGGTCAACCTCAACAAGGTCGCCCTGGTGCGCAACACCCGGCACCTGGGTATCCCGTCGGTCACTCGGGCGGCCAGCTTGTGCCTGCAGGCCGGGGCACACGGCATCACCGTGCATCCCCGTCCCGATGAACGCCACATCCGGCCCCACGATGTGTCCGATCTGGCGGAGCTGCTCAAAGCCTGGCCCGATCGCGAATACAACATCGAAGGCAACCCGTTTCACAACCTGATGGATGTTGCTCGCGAGGTGAAAACCAAGGGCCTGCCGCTGCACCAGCTGACCTTCGTGCCCGACAGCGAAGGCCAGTTCACGAGCGACCACGGCTGGAGTTTTCCACAGGATGCCGAACGCCTGCGGCCTCTCATTGCCGAAGCGCAGGCGCTGGGCGCGCGCGTGAGCCTGTTCATGGACCCGGAGCCCGCCGCGATGGCCGCGGCCAGGACCGTGGGTGCGGATCGGGTGGAGCTCTACACCGAACCCTACGCCGCCGCCTGGCACACGCCGCAGCGGGCCAGCCAGCTGGAGCGCTACCGTGCCGCCGCGCAGGCCGCACTGGACGCGGGCCTGGGGGTCAACGCAGGGCACGACCTCAACCGTGAAAACCTCACGACCTTCCTGCGCACCGTTCCAGGTGTGAGCGAGGTGTCGATCGGTCACGCGCTGATCGCCGATGCGCTGGAGCTGGGCTACGCCGCCACCATCGCTGACTACAACCTCTGCATCGAAGAGGCTTTTTCGGTCACCTGAGGCCGTTGCTTTTCATCCAACCCAACGCCCGATCCAGCGGGCGCGAACTTTCATGATCTTCGGCATCGGCACCGACATTTGCGACATCCGCCGCATGGAGGCCACGCTGCATCGCCAGGGTGAACGCTTTGTGCGCAAGGTGCTCAGCGAGGGCGAGTTCGCCGTCTGGCAGCGGCGCAACGCGCGCTGGCCACGCCGCGGCCTGAGCTATCTGGCGACGCGTTTTTCGGCCAAGGAAGCATTTTCCAAGGCCATCGGTCTGGGCATGCGTTTGCCCATGAGCTGGCGGCGCTGCGAAATTGCCAATCTCCCCAGCGGTCAACCGGTGATCGTGCTGCATGGCGATCTCAAGACCTGGTTCGAGGCGCAGGGTCTGCGTGCACACGTGACCGTGACCGACGAGACCGACTACGCGGCGAGCTTTGTGGTGGTCGAAAAGGATGACGCCCACGCGCACTCCGGGGCCGCACGTATCGACTCGGGCCGACCAGGCAGCGAAACCTGACCACTTGACCGCTCAAAAAAATCCACCATGCATCAACACGCTCCTCTCATCATTGATGTCGCCGGCCACAGCCTCACCACCGCCGAACGCCAGCGCTTGGCCCATCCCCTGGTGGGTGGCGTCATCCTGTTTGCCCGCAACTGGTTGGACCGTGCCCAACTGACCAAACTGTGCCGCCAGATCAAGGCCGTGAGGCCCGACCTGCTGATCGCGGTGGACCACGAAGGCGGGCGTGTGCAGCGCTTTCGCACCGACGGTTTCACCCACCTGCCACCCATGGCCGCCTTCGGCGGGCTGTGGCTGTCGCCGCCGAAGAAAGGCGAAGGTGAGGGCGGTCCCGCGATGCGCGCGACCAACGCCGCCACGGCCGCCGGCTACGTGCTCGGCGCCGAGTTGCGTGCCTGTGGTGTGGACCTGAGCTTCACGCCGGTGCTCGATCTGGACTACGGTGAAAGCTCGGTCATTGGCGACCGCGCCTTCGCGCGCGACCCGCGCGTGGTGTCGTTGCTGGCGCAGGCGCTGATGTTCGGCCTGCAGCAGAGCGGCATGGGCAACTGCGGCAAACACTTCCCGGGCCACGGCTTCGTCAGGGCCGACTCGCACTTGGCGATTCCGGTGGACAAGCGCAGCCTCAAGGCCATCCTGGCCGAAGATGCCGCACCCTACGGTTGGCTCTCCAGCAGCCTGCAGGCGGTGATGCCCGCGCACGTGATCTATCCCAGGGTGGACAGCCGACCTGCGGGATTTTCGTCGCGCTGGTTGCAGGACGTGCTGCGCCACCAGCTCGGTTTCACCGGCGCCATCTTCAGCGACGACCTGAGCATGGAAGCGGCGCGCCACATCGACGGGCGCGACGTGAGCTTCGCCAAGGCCGCACTGGCCGCACTCACCGCGGGTGGCGACATGGTGGTGCTGTGCAACCAGTCTGTGGTGGATGGTGGGTCGCCGATCGACGAGGCCATTGAAGCCTTGTCGCGAGCACAGGTGGAGGGGTTGTGGAGCCCCAATCCCGCGAGTGAAGACCGGCGCCTGGCGCTGCTGCCGCGCGCTGCGGAGATGGACTGGGACACACTGATGGTGAGTGCGCGCTACATGCACGCACTCTCCCTGCTGCCCTGAATCAGCGTTCCACGCCCATCCGGTCGAGCAGATCGGAAATCAGCTCCAGCCGCAG
Source organism: Hydrogenophaga sp. L76 (assembly GCF_057654755.1). NCBI lineage: Bacteria > Pseudomonadati > Pseudomonadota > Betaproteobacteria > Burkholderiales > Comamonadaceae > Hydrogenophaga > Hydrogenophaga sp. L76. Next base: position 1,878,733 of record NZ_CM172807.1, on the reverse strand, counting down.
CAAGGGATTGTCCAGCGTCATCAGCCGGTGTTTGAGTTCGGCCGGTGCGGGCAGGAGTTCGGCCCAGCGGTTGGCCACCCAGCCGCTGTCGTCCCACTGGTAGGGCGGCTGCAGCGGCAGCTCGTTCATGGCCTCTGGCTCGCGCTCCTGCAGGTTGTGCAGCAAGCGTTGCAGCGCGTCGCGCGTGGGCAAGAGGTGTTCGGGCACCGGGATCACGGGCTCAGCGTCGTCGAGTTGCACATCGCCCACCCACAGTCCGTGCGGCAGTTGATGGCTGGCGGTCACATGAAAGCGCTGCAGGCCGCGGCAGTGAATGACCAGCAGTCCGGGCTGTGGCCGCTCCAGCTGTTCGATGCGCGCCAGTGTGCCCACGGGATGAAACACCTCACGCGCAAAGGTGCCACCGCTGGGCGGTGCATTTGGATCGATGCGCCGTACCTCGCTGCCCTCGGACAGGCAGACGACGCCGAACGGCGCGCCGGCCTTGTGGCACCGGCTGATCATGTCGAGGTAGCGCACTTCGAAAATGCGCAAGGGCATCCAGCCGCCGGGAAACAGGACGGTCTGCAGCGGAAACAGAGGCAGTTGCGACAGGACCAGCGGTGCTGTCTCCGGTGTTTCACTCAATCGGCAACCACCGCGTCGGCACTCTGGCGCTGCAGCATGGCGAGCGCGCTGGCCACCGTGGTGCGCAGTTCGCGCCGATCGCAGATGAAGTCGACTGCGCCCTTGGTGATCAGGAACTCGGCACGCTGAAAGCCTTCGGGCAGCTTCACGCGCACGGTGTTCTCGATCACGCGCGGGCCGGCGAAACCGATCAGTGCCTTGGGTTCGGCGATCACCACGTCGCCCAGGAAGGCGAAACCGGCCGAGACGCCACCCATGGTGGGATCGGTCAGCACGCTGATGTAGGGCAGGCCCTTCTTGGCCAGCCGGGTGAGGGCGGCGTTGGTCTTGGCCATCTGCATCAGCGAGAGCAGGCCTTCCTGCATGCGCGCACCGCCGGTGGCGGTGAAGCAGACAAAGGGCACCTTCTGGGCAATGGCTTCTTCCACACCGCGCACAAAACGCTCACCCACCACCGAGCCCATGGAGCCGCCCATGAAGTCAAACTCGAAGCAGGCGGCCACCAGGCTGACGCCTTGTACCGCACCACCCATGACAATGAGCGCATCGGTCTCGCCCGTGGTCTCCAGCGCTTCTTTCAGGCGCTCAGGGTACTTGCGGCTGTCCTTGAACTTCAATGCGTCGACCGGCAGCACCTCCTGACCGATTTCATACCGGCCCTCGGCGTCCAGGAACGCATTCAGACGGGGCCGGGCACCGATGCGGTGGTGGTGGCTGCAGTGTGGGCAGACGTTCTGGTTCTTTTCCAGATCGGTCTTGTAGAGCACGGCCTCGCAGCTCGGACACTTGATCCACAGCCCTTCGGGCACGCTGCGGCGCTCGGTCGGGTCGGTGTGGGTGATCTTCGGTGGCAGCAGCTTTTCAAGCCAGGACATGGGTGTGCTCCTATGGGGAAGCCGGGCCCATGAGGCCCGGGAAAGTCAGGGGATTATGCGTCCAGCGCTTTTCGTATGGTGCGCAGGAATTGGGTGGCAACCGACACCACCTTTTCATGCGGCTCGTTCTCGATCAGCTGGATGATCTTGCTGCCGATCACCACCGCGTCGGCGCTCTTTCCTATGGCTTTGGCCGTTTCGGCATCGCGGATGCCAAAACCCACGCCCACCGGAATGCTGACGTGGGCGCGGATGCGCGGCAACATGGCCTCGACCTGACCCACGTCCAGCGTGCCCGCGCCCGTCACGCCCTTGAGCGACACGTAGTACACGTAGCCGCTGGCCACGCGCGCCACCTGCGCCATGCGCTCGTCGGTACTGGTGGGTGCGAGCAGGAAGATCAGGTCCATGTTGGCGGCGCGCAGGGTGGCAGCGAAGTCCTCGCACTCTTCCGGCGGGTAGTCCACCACCAGCACACCGTCCACTCCTGCGGCCGAGGCGTCGCGGACAAAGCTGCCGTCGCCGTGTTTCTGGTCATAGCGTTCGATCGGGTTGGCATAGCCCATCAGCACCACCGGGGTGGTGCTGTTGCGCTCGCGGAAGATCTTCACCATCGCGATGACCTGGGTCAGGCCAATGCCCAGCGCCAGCGCGCGATCGCCCGCCTTCTGGATCACCGGGCCGTCGGCCGAGGGGTCGGAGAACGGCACGCCGAGTTCGATGACGTCGGCACCGGCCTCGACCATGCCGTGCATCAGGTCGGGCGTGATGTCGGCATAGGGGAAACCGGCGGTGACGAAGGGGACCAGGGCCTTGCGGTTCTGTGCCTTCAGTTCGGCAAAGGTTATTTCGATGCGGCTCATTTGGTCACCTTGATGGTGGCGGTTTCCATGCCGCCTTTGACCGACTGCCCACGGCAGCTCGGTCGGCAATAGAAGTCGGCATTCGACAGGTCGGCCACGGTGCCGATGTCCTTGTCGCCGCGGCCGGAGAGGTTGACCAGGATCGACTGGTCGGGCCGCATGGTCTTGGCCAGTTTCATGGCGTAGGCCACGGCATGGCTCGATTCGAGTGCCGGGATGATGCCTTCGGTGCGGCACAGGTAGTGGAAGGCTTCCAGCGCTTCCTTGTCGGTGATGCCGACGTATTCGGCGCGGCCGATGTCTTTCAGGAACGCATGCTCCGGGCCGACGCCGGGGTAGTCCAGTCCGGCGCTCACGCTGTGGGTCTCGGTAACCTGGCCGTTGTCGTCCTGCAGCACATAGGTGCGGTTGCCGTGCAGCACGCCGGGGCTGCCTTTCTGCAGCGAGGCCGAGTGTTTGCCGCTGTCCAGGCCTTCGCCGGCCGCTTCCACGCCGATCAGGCGTGTGGCGGCGTGGTCGATGTACGGGTAAAAAATGCCCATGGCGTTGCTGCCACCGCCCACACAGGCGACCACCACGTCGGGCTGTTCGGTCTTGCAGCCAGCGGCCTTGAGCATCTGTGGCATCTGCACCAGGCACTCTTCACCGATCACGCTCTGGAAGTCGCGCACCATCATCGGATAGGGGTGCGGTCCGGCCACGGTGCCGATGATGTAGAAGGTGTTGTCCACGTTGGCGACCCAGTCGCGCATGGCCTCGTTGAGCGCGTCTTTGAGCGTCTTGCTGCCGCTTTCCACCGGCACCACGGTGGCGCCCAGCAGCTTCATGCGGTAGACGTTGGGGCTCTGGCGCTTCACGTCTTCACTGCCCATGTAGACCACACATTCCAGTCCGTAGCGGGCGCAGATGGTGGCGGTGGCCACGCCGTGTTGGCCGGCGCCGGTTTCGGCGATCACGCGCGGCTTACCCATGCGCCTGGCGAGCATGGCCTGGCCGATCACGTTGTTGATCTTGTGGGCGCCAGTGTGGTTCAGGTCTTCGCGCTTCAGGAAGATCTGCGCGCCACCTTGCTCACGGCTCATGCGTGCGGCGTGGTAGACAGGGGAAGGGCGGCCCACGAAATGCGCAAGCTCGCTCTGGAATTCCGCGAGGAACTCGGGGTCGTGCTGGTATTTCGCGTAGGCGGCTTTGAGCTCGTTGATGGCGTGCGTGAGCGTTTCGCTCACGAAGCTGCCGCCGTAGATGCCGAAGTGGCCGCGGGCGTCGGGTTGCTCGTAGGTGTTCATGGGTGTCTCGGTTCAATGGCCCGAGCGACCCGGAAACGGGTTCAGCTCGGATGGGATAAGTGGGTGTCGGCCGCGCGAACGGCGGCGACGAATGCGTGGATCTTGTCGGCGTCCTTGATGCCTTTCGACACCTCGACACCGGAACTCACGTCAACGGCCCAGGGCCGTACGCGGCTGATGCCATCGATCACGTTTGCAGGCGTGAGTCCACCAGACAAAACGAGGCGAGAGCTGGCGTTTAGAAGCGGATGTGACCAAGGGAAAGCGTTCCAGTCGAATGATTGACCTCCGCCGCCAAATCCCTCGACATGGGCGTCGAGCAAGATGGCCTGGGCGGCAGAAAAGTCTTGCGCGTATTTTAGGAGATCAAAGCCCGCCCCGGCGGGGCCGGTGGGTATGCGCGCCGCGCGCAGGAACGGGCGGCCAGCGGCCAGACAGTCGGCGGGTGTTTCGTCGCCGTGGAACTGCAGCAAGGCGTTCGGCACGGCCGCGGTGCCTTGCGCAATGAACGCCGGGCTGGCGTTCACGAACAGCAGCACCGGCGTGACGAAGGCGGGTAGGCGGCGTGCCAATTCCGCGGTGCGCTCGGGCGTGACAAACCGAGGGCTCTGGGGGTAGAGCACGAAGCCGATCGCGTCCGCACCGGCCTGCACGGCAGCGTCTACGTCGGATTCCCGGGTGAGACCACAGATTTTGATTCGTGTCCTGGAAGGTTTCATCGGCGGACGTTGCTTGTTCGAGGACACCGCGGAACCGGCTTTGCCGGGTCGCCAGTGTCGCCCCCTTGAGGGGGTGACGTTGAAGGCGGCGCGGGGGGAGGGGGCTATGGCAACCAGTCGAAGGCGGGTGTGCGGGTGGGCAGACCAAAAGCCTCATCGTAAACCGGACCCAGAAAATACAGGCCATCGGGCGAAAACGTGGGCGCGGCCGCGTCTCGGCTTTTCGCGGCCAACACATCGGCCATCCATGTGGCCGGGTACTTTCCGTTGCCAATGGCGATCAGGCAGCCCATGATGTTGCGGATCATGTGGTGCAGGAAGGCGGATGCTTCGAACTCGAAGCGCCAGTAGGCGCCGCGCTGCGAAATGTCGATGCGCTGCATCAGCTTGACGGGGCTGTGAGCCTGGCAGGCCGAGGCTCGGAACGAGGTGAAGTCGTGTTCACCCACCAGCGTCTGAGCCGCCTGCAGCATGGATTCAAGCTGAAGCGGGCGAAACACCCAGCCGACCTGGCCATGGTCGATGCTGGGTCTGACCGGGGATTCAAGCAACACATAGGCATAGCGGCGTGAGCGGGCGCTGGCGCGGGCGTGAAAGCTGGCGGGTACGCGTTGCGCCCATTGCACGGCAATGTCGGCTGGCAGAAAACGGTTGGTGCCGCGGACCCAGGCGTTGTTCGGTCGTTCGACCGGGGTGTCGAAATGCACCACCTGCATGAGTCCGTGCACGCCAGCATCGGTGCGTCCGGCGCACAGCGTGCCGACTTTGTCGAGGGCAGTGAATTCGGTCAGGGCCCGTTCCAGCCGGTCCTGCACCGTGCGGCCACTGGACTGGCTCTGCCAGCCATCGTAGCAATGGCCGTTGTAGCTGACCCCCAGCGCCATGCGCAATGACGGGGCTTCACGGGGTGAAGCCCCGACAGATGTGGCCTTGATCAAAGGGGAATGCAGACCGCGGGGTTGTGTCAGGCGAGGTCGGCCAGGAAGGTGCCTGCCTTGGTTCTCAGGGTGCCGGAGGCTTCGGCCAACACTTCTTCGGCCAGCGATCGTGCACCTTCAAGGTCGCCGATGGCCCGAAACTCTTCGGCCAGGGACAGCTTGGTTTCCAGCGGATTCTCGGCACTCAGTCCGGCAGTCTCTTCACTTGCGGCTTGCTGAGGGTCACTCAGATCCAGCTCAATGTCACTCAGGTCAAAGGACAACAATTCAGCAGAGGGTGCGGTGCGTTCTTGCCCGTTGCTGCTTTGGACCGCGGGCGTGGAGGATTCATCAAAATCGAACGCAGGCAGCACCTCGCTGTCGTCCAATGCGGGCTGTTCCGCCGCAACGACCGCGGGTGTCGCCGTTGGCGCGGGCGAAGACAGGGGCACCGGCTCGGAGGGGAAGTCCAGGTCAAAGTCCATCGGTCGGGAGGCCAGATCGTTGACATCACCGGGAGCGCTTGTGAGTGCGTCCGTTTGGTCCAGATCGTCCAGGCTGGACATCTGGGCGTCCACCCGAGCGGGCATTTGCAACGCAACCGGGGCCGAAGGTGTGTCCAGCCCAATGTCCAGATCAAGATCAAGGCCGAGGTTGTTGTCGGTATCTGTGTCGGTTGGTGCACCGGGGGTGGTGTTTTGTGCAAGTGTGCTGTTGCCGAAGGGGATCGTACGGGCGCCACCTGCAACAGCAGCACCCGCCTTGCCCACAGGACTTCCGCCAGGCTGGTACAGCGGATTGTTCGGATCCAGTTCTTTGCCCAGACCGCAGGCGTGTTCCCACTCAGCCCCCTGCCCTTGGGTGATCCCGTAGGCTTCAGTGGCCACAACTTCAAATGCCTTGGCGTCGCGACGCTTGGCGTAGATTTCAAGCAGTTTGTTGTGGATGGCCACGCGCGCGGGGGTGCTGCGCATGGCTTCCTTGAGAATCTCCTCGGCCTGCAGATCGCGGCCGTAGGCCAGGTAGACGTCGGCCTCGGCCACCGGATCGACGTCGCCGGCGGCATCCAGCTGGCTGGGGGAATACACCATGGACGAGCCCGATGCCGAGGCTTCGGCGGTGTCAATGCGCTGACCACCGCTGGAGCCGAAGAACGAGTCGGGTTGCAACCGGCTTTCCAGGAAGGAGCTGTCCGAGGCGGATGTCTTCTTGCGTTGGCGCATGCGGTACAGGCCCAAGCCAGCGAGCAGCACGAGCAGTCCACCCGCAGCGGGCAGCACGAAGGGATTGCCCAGCAACTGTCCAATGAAGGAAGGTTCATCGACAGCCGGAGCTGGCACCGGTACAGCGGGGTTGGGAGCGGGGGCCGGGGCCTGGGCCTGGGCAACAACGGGCGGAGCGGAGGGTTCAGCGGCTGCAGCGGGCACGGGCTCAGGTGAAACTGCTGGCGTGACAGCCACTTCGGGGGCTGTTGCTGCCGGTTTCGGAGCGTCCGGCACGACCGGCGCGCTGGCAGCGGCATCCGCTGGCGCTGGGGCGATTTTGGCCAGTTCGTCGATGTTTCTGGAGAGCTCCGCCACGCGGGTTGTGGCGTCGCTGGCGCGCCGTTCCTCGGCGATCTTGGCTTCTTCCTGTGCAGACTGACCCGGCGCAGCACCCTTGGACAGCGTCAGCTTGTCCTGGGTTGCTGGCGCTGGCTTCTGGTCCTCGACTTCGGCCTGCACACGACCCGTGGCTTGCCGGTCTGCTGCGGCAACCGCGGCAGCGGGCACGCGGCTCGCCAGGCGGCGGCGGAATTCGTTGAAGTCGCGGCTCTGCGCAGCGATGATCTGGCGAGCCTCGCTGGTTGGCGTGGCCGTCGCGGTGGCCTCATTGGGCAGATCCACCAGGGAACCCGCTCTGATGCGGTTGATGTTGCCACCGATGAACGCATCGGGGTTGGCACGCAGCATGGCCACGAGCATCTGATCAAGCGACACATTGGCGGGCAGGTTGTTCGCCGCAATGCGCCCGGCGGTGTCGCCGGCTTTGACCCTCAGGCGCGTACCGGCGCCAGCATTCACATCAGGCGCAGTGGCTGTCGGTGCGGCCGGACGGGGGGCAGGGGCGCGACCCGGTGCAGCGGAGGAGGCGGGTGCACGGACAGTTGGAGTGGAGGCAGCCTCTGGCGGCCGGACCGGCGTGGATGATGGCGCAACCGGTGCTGTCGTCGACTGCGCGGTCACTTGGGGTGCCATCGGCGCTGGCAGGGGCGGGCGCAGGTTGGGGGGGTCAAACAGCAGCGTGTAGTCGCGCACGATTCGGCCCGATGCCCAGTTGGCCTCCAGAATCATGTCCATGAAGGGCTCGTTGACTGGGCGTCTGCCCGTCAGACGCAGGAAGGCGCGGCCGTCGGAGCGGCGCTGCAGAACGACCTGGAGGTCGGCCAGCGCGGCATTGAAGTCCATACCGGCTGCACGGAACGCGCCTGCAGCCGCAAGACCCACACGCAGACTGGTCGATTCTTCGGCCGTGATTTCGAGGACCTCGACCTCGGCCCGAAGGGGTTCTCCCAGGGCCGATTGCACCACTATGCGCCCCAGAGCCAGGGCTTGCGCATCACTGGCCTGTAGCAGGCCGGTGCACAAAACCACCGCGGCAGCTATCGCGTGCAACCGCGCAAGACCTCTTGAACCGGTATCGCCGGCCGTGGCGCAGGTTCGGATGGATGGTGTGTGGCGGGTGTGAATTGGCACGTGGACCTCGACGTAAAAAACCGAGAATTGACCATAACATCAACGCATTACGGTGACAAGCTGAGAATTCGCTTGAGTTTCCCGGGGGCCGTTTCACCATATCTGGCGGCATTCCAGCGTTGTGACTTCGCAACGAGAAAGCGGGCTCAAATTGAACTGACCCCAAGAAGTTGGACGGTTGGAAGCTAGGCACCCAAGGCCTGAGTTCGGTACTCCACCGGGCTCAGGCCTTTTAGTTTGAGCTTAATACGCTGGTGGTTGTAGTAGTGGATGTAGCGGCACAGTCCCTGTCGTAACTGCTGGACGTTGTCGAATTTGTTGAGACGGAAGAACTCCGATTTCAGCGTGCCGAAGAAGCTCTCCATCGCTGCGTTGTCCAGGCAGTTACCCCTGCGGGACATGCTTTGCGTCAGGCCTCGCTCGAGCAGCCGCTGTCGATAGGCCTCCATCTGGTACTGCCAGCCTTGGTCTGAGTGCATCATCGGAGCCTCCTGCGCAGTGAGCCGCGACAGAGCCTTCTTGAGCATGTTTCCCACCAGCGGGAAGAGCGGACGCTCGTTCATTTCATAAGCCACGATTTCTCCGTTGAACAGGTCCATCACGGGCGACAGGTACAGCTTCTCGCCGCGCACATTGAACTCGGTCACATCGGTCACCCATTTCTCGTTCGGACGCTCGGCCTCGAACCGACGATTGAGTAGGTTGGGCGTCGAGGCCATCTCGCCCCGATAGGAGCGATATCTCTTGGGTCGCACCAGCGACTTCAGGCCCAGGCTCTGCATCAGACGCTGCACCGTCTTGTGATTCACTATTTGGCCGCTGCGGCCGAGCTCGGCCGTGATGCGCCGGTAGCCATAACGCCCCTTGTGGCGTTCGTACACAGCTTGAATGCTGTCCTTCAATCCGGCGTATCGGTCGCCAGCCTGCAGCACCTTGGCTTGGTAGTAGAACGTGCTTCGCGACAGGCCTGCGGACTGCAGTAGTCGACGCAGCAGGAACTGTGGCCTCAGTTCGAGGACGGCTTGCGCTTTTTCAGCGCAGCTTGCCGATTGGCTCGAACCAAGGCCTCCAACTTTTTTAGGTAGGCCACCTCCGTACGTAGTTGCTCGTTCTCCTCGTGCAACTCTTGCAGCGAGCGCTTGTCGTCCGTCTGCGCGGGGGCGGCTGGCGCGGATTTGGGCTTGGGGGGCTTCATGGGAGGGCGGCCTCGGGGTTTGGGGTGGAGCGCTTGCAGGCCGCCCTCATCGTACTGGCGCCGCCACAAACCCACGATGCCTCCACCGCCACGCACATCAAAGAGCGTGGCCGCTTGCGTGTTCGACAACTCCCGAAGCTTGGCCTGGCGCAGTACGTTCAACTTGAACTCTGCGCTGTAGTAGCCCCCTGGCTTTCTGTGCAATCCTTTCAGACCATGGGCCATATAGCGGTCCACCCAGTTCGCGATGCTGTTTCGGCCTATCCCGTACTGCTTGGCCAAAGCCTTATGGCCCAGCGGCCCGGCCAGATACCTTTGAACAACTTCGAGCTTGAAGCTCTCACTGTGTTTCGTCATGAAAAACACCCCATCGATTGGATTGATGTCCAACCTTTGGGGTGCAGTTCACAATGGCCCACTTTGTCGTCATGCATGCCTGCAATCAGGCGGCCAGCAAAATTCGCAGCATGCGGCGCAGCGGTTCGGCAGCGCCCCACAACAACTGGTCGCCAATGGTGAAGGCGCCCACATATTCCGGGCCCATGGCCAGCTTTCGGATGCGTCCGACCGGGATGATCATGGTGCCGGTGACCGCCACGGGCGTCAGGTCCTTGATGGTGGCTTCGCGGGTGTTGGGCACCACTTTGACCCACTGATTGTCCGCCGCGATCATGGCTTCGATATCGGCTGTTGGCACGTCTTTCTTGAGCTTGAAGGTCAGCGCCTGGCTGTGGCAGCGCATCGCGCCCACGCGCACGCAGAAACCGTCCACCGGGATGGCGGCCGAACCGAAGCCTTCGCCCATGCCGAGGATCTTGTTGGTTTCGGCCATGCCCTTCCACTCTTCCTTGGACATGCCGTTGCCCAGGTCCTTGTCGATCCAGGGGATCAGCGAACCACCCAGCGGCACCCCGAAGTTGGCCGTCTCGGCACCGGTCAGGCTGCGCTGCTTGGCGATGACCTTGCGGTCGATCTCCAGGATGGCGCTTTTGGGGTCGTCCAGCAAGGCCCTCACTTCGGCGTTGAGCGTGCCGTACTGCGTCAGCAGCTCGCGCATGTGCTGGGCGCCACCGCCGGAGGCGGCCTGGTAAGTCTGGGTGCTCATCCACTCGACCAGACCGGCTTTGTACAGCGCGCCCACGCCCATCAGCATGCAGCTCACGGTGCAGTTGCCGCCGACCCAGTTCTTGCCACCGTTGGCCAGCGCGTCCTTGATCACCGGCATGTTCACCGGGTCCAAGATGATCACGGCATCCTTTTCCATGCGCAGCGTGGAGGCGGCGTCGATCCAGTGGCCTGTCCAGCCTGCGGCGCGCAGCTTGGGAAACACCTCGCTGGTGTAGTCACCACCCTGGGCGGTGATGATGATGTCGCAGCGCTGGAGGGCCGCGATGTCGTGCGCATCCTGCAGGGTGGTCTCGTTCTTCGCCATCGCCGGAGCCTTGCCGCCGGCGTTCGAGGTAGAGAAAAACAGCGGCTCGATCAGGTCGAAGTCTTTTTCCTCGACCATGCGATCCATCAACACCGAGCCGACCATGCCGCGCCAGCCGACCAAACCAACCAACTTGCTCATTTCAAACGCCCTTTCAAGTAGAAAAACAGGTCCAGACCAGACCGACTTGCCCGGCTCGTCTGGGCCGGGAGGGCGCACGACGAACCAGGCTGGATCAGCCCTTAATGGTCGTGGTTTTGATGGTGATTGCGTGCGCGGCCACACCGGCCAGGGCGGCGGGTGCTTTGTTCAGGTCGAACGGGCGGGCGGCAAACATGAGTGTAGATTGTACCGGATGGTGGCTTGGGCGAAACTGACACGCGGGCGCAAAAAAGGCAGCCCGTAGGCTGCCTTCAATGGGGCGTTGGTTCGCAGTGCGATCAGCCCAGCGCTTTCACCACCGCATCGCCCATCTGCGAAGTGCCGACCTTGGTTGTACCCTCGCTGTAGATGTCGGGCGTGCGCAGGCCTTGCACCAGCACCTTTTGCACGGCGGCTTCGATGCGTTGTGCAGCGGCTTCCTGGTTCAGGCTGAAGCGCAGCATCATGGCCGCGCTCAGGATGGTGGCCAGCGGGTTGGCCACGCCCTTGCCGGCGATGTCGGGCGCGCTGCCGTGGCTGGGCTCGTACAGGCCCTGGTTCTTCGAGTTCAGCGAGGCCGAGGGCAGCATGCCGATGGAGCCAGTGAGCATGGACGCTTCGTCGGACAGGATGTCACCGAACATGTTGCCGGTGACGACCACGTCGAAGGCCTTGGGCGCCTTGACCAACTGCATCGCCGCGTTGTCCACATACATGTGCTGCAGTTCCACGTCTGGGTACTGGGCGTGCACTTCGGTGACCACGTCCTTCCAGAACTGGAAGGTTTCCAGCACGTTGGCCTTGTCCACGCTGGTGACTTTCTTGTTGCGCTTGCGTGCGGCCTGGAAGGCGACGTGGGCGATGCGCTCGATCTCGGGCTTGCTGTAGCGCATGGTGTCGAACGCTTCTTCGGCACCGGGAAAATGGCCGTCGGTGGCGATGCGGCGGCCGCGCGGCTGGCCGAAGTAGATGTCGCCGGTGAGCTCGCGGATGATGAGGATGTCCAGGCCCGCGATCAGCTCGGGCTTGAGGCTGGACGCTCCCACCAGCTGCTCGTAGCAGATGGCGGGACGGAAGTTGGCGAACAGGCCCAGGTGCTTGCGCAGGCCGAGGATGGCCTGTTCGGGGCGCAGCGGGCGGTCGAGCTTGTCGTACTTCCAGTCGCCCACGGCGCCGAACAGGATGGCGTCGGCCGATTTGGCGAGGTTGAGAGTGGACTCGGGCAGCGGGTGGCCATGCGCCTCGTAGGCGGCACCGCCAACCAGGGCGGATTCCATCTCGAATGGGAGATCGAGCGCGTTGAGAACCTTGACCGCCTCAGTGACGATTTCGGTGCCAATGCCGTCACCAGGGAGAACTGCGATTTTCATGATTTAGGAGAAGTTAAAGGATAAGGTTACGGCGCGAAGTGCCTGTGGTCAGGTTGCCGTGGAACCGGCTTCGCCGGGCCACTGGCAACGCCCCCTGGAGGGGGTGACGCCGCAGGCGGCGCGGGGGTGGGTCTGTTCACATCGTGTGCGCGAGCCAGGGCTTGGTCGCCAGACGCTCTTTTTCGAACGCGGCGATCTTGTCCTTATGGCGCAAAGTCAGGCCGATGTCGTCCAGCCCGTTGAGCAGGCAGTACTTGCGGAAGGCCTGCACCTCGAACGGGATTTCTTCGCCTTGAGGTTTCACGATCACCTGGCGTTCCAGGTCGATGGTCAGTTGGTAGCCCGGGAAGGCATACACCTCGTCGAACAGCTGGGCGACCGTGGCCTCGGGCAGCACGATGGGCAGCAGGCCGTTCTTGAAGCAGTTGTTGAAGAAGATGTCGGCGTAGCTCGGTGCGATGACGGCGCGAAAGCCGTACTGGTCGATGGCCCAGGGCGCGTGTTCGCGGCTGGAGCCGCAGCCGAAGTTCTTGCGGGTCAGCAGCACCGACGCGCCGGCGTAACGCGGCTGGTTGAGCACGAAGTCCGGGTTCGGTTGGCGTGTAACGGGATCCTGGCCGGGCTCGCCCTTGTCCAGGTAGCGCCACTCGTCAAACAGGTTGGGCCCGAAACCGGTCTTGCGGATCGACTTGAGGAACTGCTTGGGGATGATGGCGTCGGTGTCGACGTTTTCGCGGTCCATGGGGGCCACGAGGCCCTGGTGAATGGTGAATTTCTGCATGATGGTGTGTGGGGATTGTGTGGCTGGCCTCAGTGGGTCGCGCCCTTGACGGCTTCGCCAGCCTTCTCCAGCCCGGAGCCGACCGACTGGCCGACGGCTTTGCCGCCTTCGACGGTCTTGTCCTTGATCTCGATGGCCTTGTCAACGACCGCGTCCTTGACTTCCACGGCCTTGTCTTTGACCACGTGCGCGTCCTGTTTGACGCCTTGCACGGTGTTGCAGGCGGCCAGGGACACCAGGGTTGCGGTGGCCAGCAGGGTGAACAGGGGTTGGGTAGAGGACATCTGAGGACTCCTTGATGAGGACTCGGGATGGAAGGTCAGGCGATGGTGCGCACGTCAATGAAATGGCCGTGGATCGCGGCGGCGGCAGCCATCGCTGGGGAGACCAGGTGGGTGCGGCCACCGGCGCCCTGGCGGCCTTCGAAGTTGCGGTTGCTGGTGGAGGCACAGCGTTCGCCGGGTTCCAGGCGGTCGGCGTTCATGGCCAGGCACATGGAGCAGCCGGGTTCGCGCCACTCGAAGCCTGCGGCCTTGAAGATCTCGTGCAGGCCTTCGCGCTCGGCCTGTTCCTTGACCAGACCCGAGCCGGGAACGACCATCGCCAGCTTGATGTTTTTGGCCACTTTTTGGCCCAGCTTCTTCACCACGGCTGCGGCCTCGCGCATGTCTTCGATGCGGCTGTTGGTGCAGGAGCCGATGAACACCTTGTCCACGAAGATGTCGTTCAGGGCCTTGCCCGGCTCCAGCGCCATGTAGGTGAGCGCACGCTCAATGGCGCCGCGCTTGTTCGGGTCTTTTTCCTTCTCGGGATCGGGCACGCGGGCGTCCACGCCGAGCACCATCTCGGGCGAGGTGCCCCAGGTGACCTGCGGCACGATCGTGCTGGCGTCCAGTGTCACTACGGTGTCGAACACCGCGTCGGCGTCCGAGTGCAGAGTTTTCCAGTAGGCCACGGCCTGTTCCCATTCCACCCCGGTGGGGGAGAGCGGGCGGCCTTTGACGTATTCAATGGTCTTTTCATCTACCGCCACCAGGCCCGCGCGGGCACCGCCTTCGATGGCCATGTTGCACACCGTCATGCGGCCTTCCATGGACAGCGCGCGGATGGCGCTGCCGCCGAATTCGATGGTGTAGCCGGTGCCGCCCGCGGTGCCGATCTTGCCGATGATGGCCAGCACGATGTCCTTGGCGGTCACGCCCTTGGCGAGTTGCCCGTCCACGCGCACCAGCATGTTCTTGGCCTTCTTGGCCAGCAGGGTCTGCGTCGCCATGACATGCTCGACCTCGCTGGTGCCGATGCCATGCGCGAGCGCACCAAACGCCCCGTGGGTGCTGGTGTGGCTGTCGCCGCAGACCACCGTCATCCCGGGCAGGGTGGCGCCGTTTTCCGGACCGATCACGTGAACGATGCCCTGGCGTTGGGACATGAAGGGAAAGAAGGCCGCTGCGCCGAATTCGGCGATGTTGTCGTTCAGCGTGGTGATCTGTTCCTTGCTGATCGGGTCGGTGATGCCGTCGTAACCCTGTTCCCAGCCGGTGGTGGGCGTGTTGTGGTCGGCGGTGGCCACGATCGAGCTCACTCGCCAGACCTTGCGGCCCGCCTGGCGCAGGCCCTCAAACGCCTGCGGGCTGGTCACTTCGTGCACCAGGTGGCGGTCGATGTAGAGGACGGACGTGCCATCCTCTTCGGTGTGGACGACGTGTTCGTCCCAGATCTTGTCGTAGAGCGTGCGTGCCATGGGGGAGGGGTTCCTTTGCTGATGAAATTTTATGCGTGGGGGTCTGAAACGGTGTGTTACCCGGACTGCTCGCCCAGGTGGGCAACGAGCAGCCGGGCCGTGACGGGCAAGGTCGAAAAATCGCGGGCCACCAGATCAATCTGCCGGGTGGCCCAGTCATCGGTGAGCGCCACGCAGGTGAGTTCGCCCACGCCGTGCATCAGCTCGAAAGCACGCCGGGGCATCAGACCGACGCCCAGACCGTTGTGGATCATGCGGCACATGGCGTCCAGCCCGGTCACGCGGATGCGCAGCCGGATGCCTCGGCCGGCGGTGGTGGCGGCCTGGTGCATGGCCTGGTAGATGGAGCTGTTGGCGTGCAGTCCCACATGATCCCAGTCGAGACTGTCGGCGAAAGCCAGTTGTTTCTCACCCGCAAGGGGGTGTGCCTGCGGAACGATCAGCACCAGCTGGTCTTGCCGGTAGGGGCGGGTTTGCAGGTCGGGCAGGGGGCCACTCACTCCCGTGTGGCAGATGCCCAGATCGGCCGCGCCTTCCTGCACGGCCCGCACCACCTCGCTGGACAGGTGTTCTTCCAGGTCGATCTTGACCTGGTCGTGCAGGCGGGTGAAGCTGCCCAGGTCTTCGGGCAGGAACTGGACAATGGCCGAGATATTGGCGTGCATGCGCACATGCCCGCGCACACCGTCGGCGTACTCCGAAAGTTCGCCCTGCATCTTGTCCAGGCTGAACAGCACCGAGCGCGCGTGGTGGAGCAGGCTCTGGCCGGCGGGCGTGGGGCTGGCACCCCGGGCATGGCGGTAGAGCAGCGTGGTGCCCACGGCGCTTTCAAGATCGGAGAGGCGCTTGCTCACGGCCGAGGGGGCCATGAATTCCTGCTCGGCCGCCTTGCCGATGCTGCCGCGCTCGCACACCGCCACAAAAAGCTGGAGCGAGGTGAGGTCGAGGCGGCGGGTGAAGCTGCGGTCCGGGTTGTTCATGGCTGACTCGTCGTCAATGACGATGAGTTGCCAATTTTCTCACCTTGTTCTGTTTTTTGACATCGTATTTCACGATGGGTGTCTCCGCCAAAACAAAACCCGCCGATGGCGGGTTTTGTGGATGGGGACGAGGCCGGCGCGGAACCGGCTGCCGGGCCGCTGCTGGCGCTCCCTGGGTGGGTGGCGCCGCAGGCGGCTCGGGGTTTATCGCTTGAAACCAGCGGGGACGTCGCGGCGCTCGGCGCCCGTGAACAACTGGCGAGGACGGCCGATCTTGTACTCGGGGTCGCTGATCATTTCGTTGAGCTGGGCGATCCAGCCGACGGTGCGGGCCAGGGCGAAGATGCCGGTGAACAGATTCACCGGGATGCCGATGGCGCGTTGCACGATGCCGGAATAGAAGTCCACGTTCGGGTAGAGCTTGCGCGAAACGAAATACTCGTCTTCCAGGGCAATGCGCTCCAGTTCCTTGGCCAGCTTGAACAGCGGGTCGTTTTCCAGACCCAGTTCCTTCAGCACTTCGTCGCAGGTTTCCTGCATCAGCTTGGCGCGGGGATCGTAGTTCTTGTAGACGCGGTGACCGAAGCCCATCAGCTTCACGCCGGAGTTCTTGTCCTTGACCTTCTCCATGAATTCGCCGACCTTGGCCACGCCGCCCTGGCGCTGGATGTCTTCCAGCATGTTCAGGCAGGCCTCGTTGGCGCCGCCGTGAGCGGGGCCCCAGAGGCAGGCCACGCCGGCAGCGATGGCGGCAAACGGGTTGGTGCCCGACGAACCGCACAGGCGCACGGTGGAGGTCGACGCGTTCTGCTCGTGGTCGGCGTGCAGGATGAAGATGCGGTCCAGGGCGCGTTCGAGCACTGGGTTCACCACGTACTCTTCACACGGGGTGCCGAACATCATGCGCAGGAAGTTGCCCGAGTAGCTCAGGTCGTTCTTCGGGTACATGTAGGGCTGGCCCACGCCGTACTTGTAGGCCATGGCCACCAGGGTGGGCATCTTGGCGATCAGGCGGATGGCCGCCACGTGACGGTGTTCCGGGTTGTTGATGTCGGTGCTGTCGTGGTAGAAGGCCGACAGACCTCCCACCAGACCGGTCAGCACGGCCATGGGGTGGGCATCGCGGCGGAAGCCACGCAGGAAGAACTGCATTTGCTCGTTGACCATGGTGTGGTTGATCACGAGCTTGTGGAAGTCGCCGCGTTGCTTTTCGTTGGGCAGATCGCCGTTGAGCAGCAGGTAGCAGGTGTCGAGGTAGTCGCAGTGGGTGGCGAGCTGCTCGATGGGGTAGCCGCGGTACAGCAGTTCACCCTTGTCACCATCGATGTAGGTGATGGCCGACTGGCAGGAAGCGGTCGACAGGAAGCCGGGGTCGTAGGTGAACATGCCGGTCTGTGCGTACAGCTTGCGGATGTCGATCACGTCCGGGCCGATGCTGCCGGCATACACCGGCATGTCGACGCTGGGGCTGCCGTTGGAGAACGACAAGGTGGCTTTGTTGTCTACGAGTTTCATTCGGTTTCCTTTTAAGGGGCTTAAACGGGTAGCCGGGCTGCGCGAAGCATGCCCAATACGTGCGTGACGTCGTCACGGGCCAGCTCGCCTTGGGGTGATTTCCTGCCGAGCAACAGATCGAGCAGATCGTTGTCGGACAAATCCATTAGAACCCCCAGAGCTTCAGCCTGCCTGACAGTCAAGCCAGAAGCGTGCCTGGCAAAGAAGCTGTCGATGAACAGGTCGTTTTCGAGCAGTCCACGGCGGCAGCGCCAGCGCAGCTTGCTCAGAGCGCGTTGATCGAGCAGGGCGTCACAGGTACTGGCATCCATAGTGGTTCGGGTGGGGCGCTCAGATCGAGCGCATCACCATCATTTCCTTGATCTTGCCGATCGCCTTGGTCGGGTTCAGGTTCTTCGGGCACACATCCACGCAGTTCATGATGGTGTGGCAGCGGAACAGGCGGTACGGGTCTTCCAGGTTGTCCAGGCGCTCGCTGGTGGCTTCGTCGCGGCTGTCGGCGATGAAGCGGTAGGCCTGCAGCAGGCCGGCCGGGCCGACGAACTTGTCCGGGTTCCACCAGAAGCTCGGGCAGCTGGTCGAGCAGCTGGCGCACAGGATGCACTCATACAAACCGTTGAGCTCTTCGCGTTCTTCGGGACTCTGCAGGCGCTCGCGCTCGGGGGCTGGGGTCTCGTTGATCAGGTAGGGCTTGATGCTGTTGTACTGTTTGAAGAACAGCGTCATGTCGACGATCAGGTCGCGCACCACCGGCAGGCCGGGAAGGGGCTTCAAGGTGATCACGCCGGGCAGCGTGTTCATGTTGGTCAGGCAGGCCAGACCGTTCTTGCCGTTGATGTTCATCGCGTCCGAACCGCAGACACCTTCGCGGCAGGAGCGGCGGAAGGAGATCGTGGGATCGACTTTCTTGAGCTTCATCAGCGCGTCGAGCAACATGCGCTCGTGGCCGTCGAGTTCGACCTCGATGGTCTGCATGTAGGGCTTGGCGTCCTTTTCCGGGTCGTAGCGGTAGATCTTGAATGTGCGAAGGGCCATGGTGTTTTTCTCCGGGCTTGTTCTGTTCGGGATGGGTGCTTAGAAGGTACGGACCTTCGGAGGCACGGATTCCACGGTCAGCGGCTTCAAGTTGACGGGCTTGTAGGACAGGCTGTTGGTGGCGCTGTCCCACAGCGTGTGTTTCATCCACTCCACATCGTTGCGGCCCAGAGGGAACTGGGCGTCGTCGGCCGGACGCTCGTAGTCGTTCACGGTGTGCGCGCCACGGCATTCCTTGCGGGCTGCGGCCGAGGTCATGGTGGCTTGCGCCACTTCCATCAGGTTGTCCACTTCCAGCGCTTCGATGCGCGCCGTGTTGAACACCTTGGACTTGTCACCCAGGGTGATCTTGGCCACTCGCGAACGCAGGGCATTGATCTTGGTGACACCTTCGTCCATGCTGGCCTGGGTGCGGAACACGCCAGCGTGCTGCTGCATGATGGCGCGCATGTCGTTGGCCACGTCCTGGGCGTATTCGCCTTCGCTCGAAGCATCCAGACGAGCGAGGCGGGCCAGGGTCCTGTCGGCGGCGTCGGCGGGCAGGGGTTTGTGCACCTGCAACTTGTTGTTGTTCTCGACGATGTGGTTGCCGGCGGCGCGACCGAACACCAGCAGGTCGAGCAGCGAGTTCGTGCCCAGGCGGTTGGCGCCGTGCACGCTGACGCAAGCGCATTCGCCCACGGCGTAAAGGCCGTTGACGACTTTCTGCGCACCATGGCCGTCGGGCGTGACGACCTGGCCGTTGATGTTGGTCGGGATGCCGCCCATCTGGTAGTGGATGGTGGGCACGACGGGGATTGGCTCGCGCGTGATGTCCACGTTGGCAAAGTTGTGGCCGATTTCTTCCACCGAGGGCAGGCGCTTGCGGATGGTTTCGGCGCCCAGGTGGTCGAGCTTCATCAGCACGTAGTCCTTGTTGGGACCACAGCCGCGGCCTTCCTTGATTTCCTGGTCCATGCAGCGTGAAACGAAGTCGCGCGGGGCCAGATCCTTCAGGGTGGGCGCATAGCGCTCCATGAAGCGCTCGCCTTCGCTGTTGAGCAGGATCGCGCCTTCACCGCGGCAGCCTTCGGTCAGCAGCACGCCCGCGCCAGCCACGCCGGTGGGGTGGAACTGCCAGAACTCCATGTCCTGCAGCGGCACACCAGCACGCGCCGCCATGCCCAGGCCGTCGCCGGTGTTGATGAAGGCGTTGGTGGAGGCGGCGAAGATGCGCCCTGCGCCACCCGTGGCCAGCAGGGTCTGCTTGGCTTCGAGGATGTAGGTCTCGCCGGTTTCCATTTCCAGCGCGGTCACGCCGATCACGTCGCCATCGGCGTCGCGGATCAGGTCCAGCGCCATCCATTCGACGAAGAACGTCGTGCGTGCCTGCACGTTCTGCTGGTACAGGGTGTGCAGCATGGCGTGGCCGGTGCGGTCGGCCGCGGCGCAGGCGCGCTGCACCGGCTTCTCGCCGTAGTTGGCGGTGTGACCACCGAAGGGGCGCTGGTAGATGGTGCCGTCGGGGTTGCGGTCAAACGGCATGCCGAAGTGTTCGAGCTCGTAGACCACCTTCGGGGCTTCGCGGCACATGAATTCGATGGCGTCCTGGTCACCCAGCCAGTCGGAACCCTTGATGGTGTCGTAGAAGTGGTAATGCCAGTTGTCTTCGCTCATGTTGCCGAGCGAGGCGGACACGCCGCCTTGCGCTGCCACGGTGTGCGAACGGGTCGGGAACACCTTGGACAGCACGGCCACTTTCAGGCCGGCGCGGGCGAGTTGCAGCGAGGCGCGCATGCCGGAGCCGCCGGCGCCGACAATCACGACGTCAAACTGGCGCTTGGGGAGATTTGCAGTAACGGTCATGGCTTCAGAGCCTCCAGAGAACTTGAACAGCCCAGCCCAGACAGGCCACGAGCCAGACGATGGTGAAGATGTGCAGCACGAGGCGGATACCGGCGGGCTTGACGTAGTCCATCCAGATGTCGCGCATGCCGAACCAGACGTGCCAGGCGAGGGCCACGAACACGACAAAGGTCAGGGCCTTCATCCACTGGGCAGCGAAGATGCCGGCCCAGGTGTCGTAGCCCATGGGGCCGCTGGAAAAAATCACCTGCGCGAGCACGATGAAGGTGAACAGGGCGACGAGGGCGGCGGTGACGCGCTGGGCGAGCCAGTCGCGCAGGCCGTAGTGGGCGCCGGTGACGACGCGCTTGGAACCGAAGTTGACAGACATGGGGTTGTTCCTCTTGGTGACTGTGCTCAGTACAGACCGAACAGCTTGGCGCCCAGGACCAGCGTGAGGCCGATGCTCAGGGCCAGCGTGACGATGGCCGACGATTTGCCGAACTCTTTGCTGACGGCGTGGGCCACGTCCATGTAGAGGTGGCGCAGGCCGGCAATCAGATGGTGCAGGTAGGCCCAGATGATGGCCAGCACGACCAGCTTGAAGAACCAGCCCGGCACGAAACCTATCCCGGCGGCGAAGGCCGAACTGAAGCGTTCAAAGGACAGCTCGGACGAGACCGAGGTGTCGAACAGCCACACGATCAGCGGCAGCAGGATGAACATCAGGCCGCCGCTGGCGCGGTGCAGGATCGACACCCATCCCGCCAGCGGCAGGCGGTAGGTGGTCAGGTCTTTGAAGGCGTTGATGTTGCGGAATTCGGGCCGCTTTTTGGTCAACTCGGTCATGGTGGGCTTTCTTCCGATGAGGAGACAGGGAGGTTGGAAGGATTTCTTGTAACTCGTTGGTAACTCAGACCACGGGCCCGCAAATTCTATTGCAACGCAGCATACCGGACCCTGACACTGGGTGAGGCGTGTGAGCGGTGGTGTCGATGCAGCCCATGGCCCTCAGTTCAGTTCGTTGTGGTAGTGCCGGGTTTCCGTGCGGTAGAGGCCACGGCGCAGCTCCATGGGCACATCGTTGTAGGTGTAGGCCAGCCGTTCGACGCTGAGCAGGGCATGTCCGGCTTCGATGCCGAGCCAGCCCGCGGTATCGGCATCGGCGTTGACCGCCTTGAGCTTTTCGACGGCCCTCACCATGCGCACGCCGAACTGGGTTTCGAACAGCGCATACATGGGACCCTTGTCTTCGGCCAGCGTTTCCTGCGTGAGCCCCTTGAAGGTCGTGCCCGGCAACCACAGGTCTTCCAGAATGGCAGGCGTGCCACCGAAGGCCAGCACCCGACGGACCTGCAGCACCGGATCGCCGGTGCGCAAGGCGAGCTGGCGCGCGACTTCCGCTGGTGCGCGCAGGCGGCGGCACTCGATGATGCGCCGTTCGGCGGGGCCCTGGGCTTCCAGCGTGCCGGTGTCGGGCAACAGGCGCAGGAAGCGATACTGGATGTGTTGTTCCGCGTGGGTTGCCACGAAGGTGCCCTTGCCCTGGCGGCGCACGAGCAGGTTGTCGGTGGCGAGCTCGTCGATGGCCTTGCGCACCGTGCCCTGGCTCACCCGGTAGCGCGCGGCCAGATCGAACTCGCTGGGAATCATGTCGCCTGGTTTCCACTCGCCGGCTTGCAGGCTGCGCAGGATCAGGGTCTTGATCTGCTGGTACAGCGGGCTGAACGCCGGGGCGCCCTGGCTGGCCGAGCCGATGGCGTCGCCGCTGCTCGGCCCACCCGGATCCCCTGTGGATCGGGTGTCCAGTGATGACGAATCGGGCAGAAAGGCGGGTGGGGTTGCCATGGATTTTTGAACTCGATGGTGCCGCCGTGGGTGTCCGGCGACGAGGTCAATGATATCTTATATAAGACATAAGACAAATTGACCAATCAGGGTTTGCGAGGGTACACTTCAAGGCTGAGCCAAATTCACGGTTCGCGGGTTTTTCCGCGTTTTGTGAGGTCCCGGACTCGGGGTTCGTCCCGCCCGCTTTTCATTTACCCAACGTCCTTTTCTGGAGTTTTCACCATGAGCAAGAAGCCCGTTCGTGTTGCCGTCACTGGTGCCGCAGGTCAAATCGGTTACGCCCTGCTGTTCCGCATCGCCTCGGGCGAAATGCTGGGCAAAGACCAGCCCGTGATCCTGCAACTGCTGGAAATCCCCGACGAGAAGGCCCAGAAGGCGCTCAAGGGCGTGATGATGGAAATTGAAGACTGCGCCTTCCCGCTGCTGGCCGGCATGGAAGCCCACAGCGACCCGATGACCGCCTTCAAGGACACCGACTACGCTCTGCTGGTCGGTTCGCGTCCGCGCGGCCCCGGCATGGAGCGCGCCGAGCTGCTCGCCATCAACGGCGCCATCTTCACGACCCAGGGCAAGGCCCTGAACGCCGTTGCATCGCGCGATGTCAAGGTGCTGGTGGTCGGCAACCCCGCCAACACCAACGCCTACATCGCCATGAAGGCCGCCCCCGATCTGAAGCCGGGCAACTTCACCGCCATGCTGCGCCTGGACCACAACCGCGCCGCCAGCCAGCTGGCCGCCAAGACCGGCAAGGCCGTCTCCAGCATCAAGAAGCTGGCCGTGTGGGGCAACCACTCGCCCACCATGTACGCCGACTACCGCTTCGCCACCATCGACGGCGCTTCGGTCAAGGACATGATCAACGACCAGGTCTGGAACAAGGACGTGTTCCTGCCCACCGTCGGCAAGCGCGGCGCCGCGATCATTGAAGCGCGTGGCCTGTCTTCCGCCGCCTCGGCCGCCAACGCCGCCATCGACCACATGCGCGACTGGGCACTGGGCACCAACGGCGAATGGGTCACGATGGGCATCCCGTCGCAAGGCTGGTACGGCATCCCCAAGGAAGTCATGTTCGGCTTCCCGGTCACCTGCGCCAACGGCGAATACACCGTGGTCGAAGGCCTGGACATCGACGCTTTCTCGCAGGAGTGCATCAACAAGACCCTGGCCGAGCTGCAGGGCGAGCAGGACGGCGTCAAGCACCTGCTGTAACCCGTTGGTAACCACGGCGTGATCCATCCGCGCGACATCCTCCTCGGGGCCCAGGCCGGCGCGTTCGCGCTGCCGGTCTGCGACCACTACAGCGGGGTGGAAGCGCGGATGAAGAAGAGCCTGCAACTGCAGGCCGATCTCACGGCCGAGTTCGGCACCTGTGTCTTTGACGTCACGCTGGATTGCGAAGACGGTGCGCCCGTGGGCGGCGAGGCCGATCACGCGGCGCTGGTGACGGCGCTGGCGCTCGGTGCGGCGCCCGACGCGCGTGTGGCCGTGCGCGTGCACCCGGTGGACCATCCGGCGTTCGACGCCGATGTGGCGACCATCGCGTGCCAGGCGGCCTCACGTCTCACGCATCTGATGGTGCCCAAGGTCGAGTCGGTGGCCGATGTGCAGCGTGCTGTCGCTGCCATGGATGCCGCCGGTGCGACCTCGTTGCCGTTGCATGTGCTGATCGAGTCGCCTGCCGCGGTGCACCGCGCCTTCGACATTGCCGCGCATCCGCGCGTGCAGTCGCTCAGTTTTGGCCTGATGGATTTCGTGTCCGCCCATGGCGGTGCGATTCCGGCCGATGGCATGGGCGTGGCCGGGCAGTTCAGCCATCCGCTGGTGCTGCGCGCCAAGATCGAGATCGCTTCGGCCTGCCACGCACACGGCAAGGTGCCCTCGCACAATGTGGTCACCGAGTTCAAGGACCCGGCCGCGCTGCAGACCGCCGCGCACAAGGCCGCCCGCGAGCTTGGCTACACCCGCATGTGGAGCATCCACCCGGACCAGATCCGGCCCATCCTGGCCGCTTTTGCGCCCGAAGACCGCGAGATCCATACCGCTGCCGGCATCATCGAACGCGCCACCGCCGCCGACTGGGCGCCGGTGCAGTTCGAAGGCCGCCTGCACGACCGAGCCAGCTACCGCTTCTACTGGCAGGTGCTCGAACGGGCACACCAGACCGGGCATGCCTTGCCCGAATCTGTGCGCCACTGGTTCGCGCTCGCTGCCTCGATCCCTCCTGCGGTGGTTCACGCCGTGCGGCACTGAGCTTGCTTGGTCCCCACGCAGCACCTTGCCTTTCACCCTTATCAGATCCTTCCCCACCTCTCTGGAGAAAACCATGTCGACCTTCCTGACCGACTACCGCGCCCACGCCGCCGAGCGCGCCGCCCTGGGCATTCCCCCGCTGGCGCTCGACGCCAAGCAGGTCGCTGCCCTGATCGAACTGATCAAGAACCCGCCCGCGGGCGAAGACGCCTTCCTCATGGACCTGCTGACGCACCGCGTGCCCCCGGGCGTGGACGACGCCGCCAAGGTCAAGGCCTCGTTCCTGGCCGCCGTGGCGCACGGCGATGAAAAGGTCGCCCTGATCTCCAAGGCCAAGGCCACCGAGTTGCTGGGCACCATGGTGGGTGGCTACAACGTGCATCCCCTGATCGAGCTGCTGGACGACGCCGAAGTGGCGGCCGTGGCCGGCGCAGCGCTGAAGAAGACGCTGCTGATGTTCGACTTCTTCAACGACGTGGCCGAGAAAGCCAAGGCTGGCAACGCAGTCGCCAAGGAAGTGATGCAGAGCTGGGCCGACGCCGAGTGGTTCACCAGCCGCCCTGAAGTCGACAGGAAGATCACCGTCACCGTGTTCAAGGTGCCCGGAGAAACCAACACCGACGACCTGTCGCCCGCCCCGGACGCCACCACGCGCCCGGACATCCCCATGCACTACCTCGCGATGCTGAAGAACACCCGCCCCGACGCGGCGTTCAAGCCCGAGGAAGACGGCAAGCGCGGCCCGATGCAGTTCATTGAAGACCTGAAGAAAAAGGGCCACCTGGTCGCCTACGTGGGCGACGTGGTCGGCACCGGCTCCAGCCGCAAGTCGGCCACCAACAGCGTGGTGTGGGCCACGGGTCAAGACATCCCCTTCGTGCCCAACAAGCGCTTCGGTGGCGTCACGCTGGGCGGCAAGATCGCCCCCATCTTCTTCAACACGCAGGAAGACTCCGGCTCGCTGCCGATCGAAGTGGACGTGTCCAAGCTGGAAATGGGCGACGTGATCGACGTGCTGCCCTATGACGGCAAGCTGGTGAAAAACGGTCAGACCGTGGCCGAGTTCAAGCTCAAGAGCGACGTGCTGTTCGACGAAGTGCGCGCCGGCGGCCGCATCAACCTCATCATTGGCCGCAGCCTGACCGCCAAAGCGCGCGAGTTCCTGGGCCTGCCAGCGTCCACCCTGTTCCGCCTGCCCAGCGTGCCCACGGCCACCAACGCCGGTTTCACGCTGGCGCAAAAAATGGTCGGCCGCGCCGTCGGCCTGCCGGAAGGCCAGGGCGTGCGCCCGGGCACCTACTGCGAGCCGAAGATGACCACCGTGGGCTCGCAGGACACCACCGGCCCCATGACCCGCGACGAGCTGAAAGACCTGGCCTGCCTGGGCTTCAGCGCCGACCTGGTGATGCAGTCCTTCTGCCACACCGCGGCTTATCCGAAGCCGGTGGACGTGAAGACGCACCGCGAACTGCCCAAGTTCATCAGCAGCCGGGGCGGCGTGGCCCTGCGCCCGGGCGACGGCGTCATCCACAGCTGGCTCAACCGCCTGCTGCTGCCCGACACCGTGGGTACCGGCGGTGACTCGCACACCCGCTTCCCGATCGGCATTTCCTTCCCTGCGGGCTCCGGCCTCGTGGCTTTTGGTGCCGCCACCGGCGTGATGCCGCTGGACATGCCCGAGTCGGTGCTGGTGCGCTTCAAGGGCGAAATGCAACCTGGCGTGACCCTGCGCGATCTGGTGCACGCCATTCCGCTGTACGCCATCAAGCAAGGTTTGCTGACCGTGGCCAAGGCCGGCAAGATCAACGAGTTTTCCGGTCGCATTCTGGAAATCGAAGGTCTGCCCAACCTCAAGGTCGAGCAAGCGTTTGAACTCTCCGATGCGTCTGCCGAGCGCTCCGCCGCCGGCTGCACCATCAAGCTCAACCCCGAGCCGATCAAGGAGTACCTCACCAGCAACATCGTGCTGATGAAGAACATGATCGCCGACGGCTACGAAGACAAGCGCACCCTGCAGCGCCGCATCGAAAAGGTCGAGGCCTGGCTGGCCAAGCCTGAGCTGCTCGAAGCCGACAAGGACGCCGAATACGCGCACGTCATCGAGATCGACCTGGCCGACATCAAGGAACCCATCCTCTGCTGCCCGAACGATCCGGACGACGCCAAGACCCTGAGCGAAGTGGCCGGCACGAAGATCGATGAAGCCTTCATCGGTTCGTGCATGACCAACATCGGCCACTTCCGCGCCGCGGCCAAGCTGCTGGGCGGCCAGCGCGACATCCCGGTCAAGCTGTGGGTGGCCCCGCCGACCAAGATGGACGAGACGGAGCTGATCAAGGAAGGCCACTACGCCAGCTTCGGCGCCGCCGGTGCCCGCACCGAAATGCCCGGTTGCTCGCTGTGCATGGGCAACCAGGCGCAGGTGCGTGAAGGCGCGACCGTGGTGTCCACCTCCACCCGCAACTTCCCGAACCGCCTGGGCAAGAACACCAACGTGTACCTTGCCTCGGCCGAGCTGGCAGCGATTGCGTCCAAGCTGGGCAAGATCCCGACCGTGGCCGAGTACCACGCAGCCATGGGCATCGTGAACCAGGATGGCGCAGCGATCTACAAGTACCTGAACTTCGACCAGATCGAAGAGTACGCAGAGACTGCCAAGGGCGTGACGGCATAAGCCATTCGCTCCCCAAAAAAGAAGCGGCCTTCGGGCCGCTTCTTTTTTGGGCTGTTCAAAGACCGGTCAAGCAGCGCCAGCCGGGCCAGCCCTCGCGTGCCATCGCGAACTTGCGTGTGGCCTCGCTCCAGGATTCGCCGCCGGCCATGGCTTCGCGAAAGCGCCGCGCATCGACCACCCGCGTGCCGCCCAGCAGCGTCACACCGCGCTCGAACAGGGCATCGGGCCAGAGCCCGGCCGAAGGACCGATGACCGCGAAGCGCGTAGCGTTCGGTGCGGCCGCCAGCATGTCGTCCAGCGTGTGATTGAGCAGCATGGTGGAGGTGCCGACGACCACGTTGCAGGGGCCGAGGTCGGCGCGGTTCAGCGTGATGTGCACATTCGGGAAACGCTCGCGCTGGCGCGCGACCATCGCGGCGTCCATCTCCACCACGCTCAGGCGGCCTCCGGCCTCGGCAACTCTGCGCACCAGCGGCGGGAAGAAACCGATCATGCCCAGGTGGTCCTGCGCGGTGAGTGTCACGTCGCCGAGCGAGTTGCCGGCCGGCGGTGGCTCGTAGCCTATTTGCCGCCACACCGAATCGGTGAGGGCGTTGATGGCGGCGAGCGCGATGGCGCGTTCCACAGGGCTGCCATTTTCAAGCCGGCTGGCCAGTGCCATCGGGTCGGCGCCCGCAAGTGGTGCCGTGCCCCGAGCGCCGCCGTGGGACTTCAGCAACGCATCCAGCGTGTCGCCCAGCAGCACATAAGACAGGCCGAAGGCGCCGTCTCCCAGTTCGATGGCGCAGAACTCGGCGTCGTGCGCCCCGGGGTTTTCTGCGCGCCGTGGCACGTGCAGGCGTGCCACGAGCGCCGGCGGAAAACGCTGCCCGATTTGCGCGAGCTGGGCCAGCAACGCCCGGGCAATGTGAGCGGTCTGCATGTCAGCTCAGCCGCGCAATCAACGCGCCTTCGACGGGTGCGGCCAGCGGCACCCAGACGCGGATGGGGCTGCCCTGCGCCACGGTGATGGCTTCACCGTCCTGGTTGCGCATGGCGTCCAGCATGACGGTGTGGTTGCCCGCGGGGTGGATGATTTCCAGCCGGTCGCCCACGGCGAAGCGGTTCTTGGCTTCCACTTCGACCCAGCCGTCTTCGCGCACCTGCAGCACCTCGCCCACGAACTGGCTGCGCTGGCTGGTGGAGTGGCCGGTGATGTAGTTCTGGTAGTCCTGCGCCGGGCGGCGCTCCATCAGGCCACCGGTGTAGCCGCGGTTGGACAGGCCTTCAAGCTCCAGCAGCAGTTCGGGGTTGAAGGGTTTGCCGGCCACGGCGTCGTCGATGGCGCGGCGGTACACCTGCGCGGTGCGCGCCACGTAGTAGTGGCTCTTGGTTCGGCCCTCGATCTTGAGCGAGTCGATGCCCATGGCCGCCAGCTTGCCCACGTGCTCCACCGCGCGCAGGTCCTTGCTGTTCATGATGTAGGTGCCGTGCTCGTCTTCCATGATGGGCATGAGCTCGCCGGGGCGGCCGGCTTCTTCGATCAGCCACACCTTGTTGGCTTCGGGATGGCGCTGGCCGTTGCCCACGGTGGAGAAGGCGCTCGCCGCTTCTTCGTCTTCCTGGGCGAAGTTGAAGCCGTCGAGCTGCGCCAGCGGCACGGCTTCGCCCGTGTCAGTTTCGGTGGTCGCGGCCTGGGTCTTGTATTCCCAGCGGCAGGCGTTGGTGCAGGTGCCCTGGTTGGGGTCGCGGCGGTTGAAGTAGCCGCTGAGCAGGCAGCGGCCCGAATACGCGATGCACAGCGCGCCGTGTACGAACACTTCGAGCTCGATGTCCGGGCAGTCGTTGCGGATCGCGGCCACTTCATCGAGACTGAGCTCGCGCGACAGGATGATGCGGCTCACCCCCTGCTTCTGCCAGAACTTCACTGCGGCGCTGTTGGTGGTGTTGGCCTGCACCGAGAGGTGGATCGGCACCTCGGGCCAGAGGCCTTTCTCCATCTGCTCGCGCACCAGCATGATCAGGCCGGCGTCGGCCATGATGAGCGCGTCGGGCCGCAGCTCCACCACCGGCTGCAGGTCGCGCAGGTAGGTGCGCAGCTTGTCGTTGTGGGCGATCAGGTTGCTGGTGACGAAAAACTTCTTGCCGCGGGCGTGCGCCTCTTCAATGCCCTGCGCGATCTGTTCCATGCGGAACTCGTTGTTGCGCGCGCGCAGGCTGTAGCGCGGCTGGCCGGCGTAGACGGCGTCGGCGCCAAAGTCGTAGGCGGCGCGCATGCGTTGCAGCGTGCCGGCGGGGAGCAGGAGTTCGGGGACTTTGAGGTTCACTCTCTAATTGTCCCGCAAACCGGCGGTTGCGGCCCTGAATTCGGGCCCGTGTTCGCCAGCGCACAGACTCGGTGCGGAGCTGTCGCTACGCTCGGTTCATGCCGGTTGGACAGTTTGGTCCAACCGGTGATCCGTGTGACCGGTGCTACCGCACGAACCACACCCGTTGACCCTCAAGGAATCCCCATGAAAAACTCCCTCTTGCTGCTGGCGCTTTTGTCCACACTCGGTCTGGCCGCCTGTGACCGCGAACCTGTGGTGGTCAACACGCCGCCCGCTACGGTCACGGTGCCCGGCCCCGCCGGTCCTGCTGGCGAATCCGGTGCCACGGGTGCCACCGGCGCCACCGGCGATCAAGGCTTCACAGGTAATACCGGCAGCACCGGCAGCACCGGCAGCACTGGCAGTACCGGTGACACCGGCGCGCAGGGCAACACCGGCAATACCGGCGATACCGGCGCGCAGGGCAACACCGGCAATACCGGCAAGACTGGCGACACCGTCATCGTCGTGCCCGCACCGACGAACTGAGTTTCTTCCACGTCATTCAAGGAGATGCTATGAGCTTGGGAACCATCTTGCTGATCGTGTTGATCCTGATGCTGATCGGCGCCTTCCCGAACTGGTCGCACAGCAAAAGCTGGGGCTATGGTCCCAGCGGTGGGCTGGGGTTGGTGTTGATCATCGTGGTGGTGCTTCTGCTGATGGGACGCATCTGACCGCTTTCCGGGGCCTGTTCACAACCGGAAAAAGGTGTGAGCAGGCCCTGGTCTAACCGGGTGCGGTCGTGCCAGCTGGTCTTCTGTTCAAAGGACATCGCATGAACACGTCACTTCGCACCCTGGGCATCGCACTGGCGCTGTCCATTCTCCCCGCCACGGCGGTGCACGCCCAGGTCAGTGTGGGTATCCAGATCGGCTTGCCGGGTGTCCAGATCGGGGTGAACATGCCCTCGTATCCGATGCTGGTCCCGGTGCCCGGGTACCCCGTCTACTACGACCCACAGGCCAGCTCCAACTACTTTTTCTATGACGGCCTCTACTGGGTCTACAGCGGCGACAACTGGTACGCGAGCAGCTGGTACAACGGCCCCTGGGAGCTGACCAGTCGGGACTACGTTCCCCTGTTCGTGCTGCGCATTCCCGTGCGCTACTACCGCCACCCGCCGGCGTACTTCAGCGGCTGGCGAGCGGACGCACCACCACGCTGGGCCGAACACTGGGGGCGTGACTGGGAACGGCGCCGTCCGGGATGGGACCGCTGGGATCGCCGCCATGTGCCCGCCGCCGCCCCGTTGCCTCGCTACCAGCAGAAATACCCCGGTGACCGCTACCCCAACACGCCTGAACGGCAGCGCTCGATCCGCTCTGAGCACGACCGGTATGTGCCCCGCGAGGCGGTGTCGCGTCAGTACCTGAAGGCACCAGCCCCGGTGTTGCAGCGGCGCGTCGAGCCCGCCCCACCGCCACGCAGCCCGTCACGCGATTCGCGTGAGCCGGTCCGCCGCGTCGAGCCGCGCGCCAACGACGGGCCGTCCCAGAGGTCCTCCCCGAACAAAGCCCGGTCTGAGGGAGCTTGCCAACCCGGCTCACCGGGCTGCCGTGCTGAACCACCCGACCGCAAGGCGCCGGGGCGCGGGCCCGCGGACGAAGAGCGCAACCGCGGCCGGAACTGAATCCTCCGATCCCGACGGGTACACGCTGAACCCGGGCGGGATCCGGTCGCGGGTCTTCGGAGAGCCGGCATCGCTGGCGGGCAGCCGTGCGACAAGCCATTACTGGCAGCACGGTGAAACCCGCTGCTGACAGAATGGTTCGCGATCCCACCGATTCTGTCAGGAGCCTTGCATGTCCCTCAGCGCCGTTTACGCCCATCCGTTCGCATCCACGGTCAAGACCTTCAGGAGCGCCTCGGGCAAGAGTGGCCGTTTCTATTCGCTGCCGGTGCTGGCGAAACAGTATCCGGGGGTGAAGCGCCTGCCGGTGTCCTTGCGCATCGTGCTGGAGAGTGTGGTGCGGCATTGCGATGGTGAGCGTGTCACCACGGAACACGTGGCGCAGCTCGCCCAGTGGCAGCCGAACGCACCCCGCAGCGACGAGATCCCGTTCACGGTGGCGCGGGTCGTGCTGCAGGACTTCACCGGTGTGCCACTGCTGGCCGACCTGGCCGCGATGCGCAGCACCGCGCAGCGCCTGGGCAAGGACCCCAAACGCATCGAGCCGCTGGTGCCGGTGGACCTGGTGGTGGACCACTCGGTGATGGTCGACTACTACGGCACGAAGAACGCGCTCGACCTCAACATGAAGCTGGAATTCCAGCGCAACCGCGAGCGCTACGAGTTCATGAAATGGGGCATGCAGGCCTTCGACACCTTCGGCGTCGTGCCGCCGGGCTTCGGCATCGTGCACCAGGTGAACCTGGAGTACCTGGCGCGTGGCGTGCACCTGAAAGGTGGCCTGTATTACCCCGACACCCTGGTGGGCACCGACAGCCACACCACCATGATCAACGGCATTGGCGTGGTGGGCTGGGGCGTGGGCGGCATCGAGGCCGAGGCCGCCATGCTGGGCCAGCCGGTGTACTTCCTCACGCCCGACGTGGTGGGCTTCGAACTCACCGGTCGCCTGCGCGAAGGCTGCACCGCGACCGACCTGGTGCTCACCGTGACCGAGATCCTGCGCAGCCACAAGGTGGTGGGCAAGTTCGTCGAATTCTTTGGCGAGGGCACGGCCTCGCTCACCTTGCCCGACCGCGCGACCATCGCCAACATGGCGCCCGAATACGGTGCCACCATGGGCTTTTTCCCGGTGGACGACAAGACGCTCGACTACTTCCGCGGCACCGGCCGCAGCAAGGGCGAGATCGAGGCCTTCGAGGCCTACTTTCGCGCGCAGGAGCTGTTCGGCGTGCCGAAAGCCGGTGACATCGACTATTCGCAGGTGGTCCAGCTGGACCTGGGCCAGGTCACACCCAGCCTGGCAGGCCCCAAGCGCCCGCAGGACCGCATCGAACTCGGCCGGGTGGCGGCACAGTTCGCCTCGCTGTTCAGCAAACCCAACGCGGAGAACGGCTTCAACCAGCCCGCCGCGCTGCTGCACACGCGTTACCAGCCCGAGCTGGGTCAGCCCGCCGATCCGCCGGCGCCCGAGAAGACGACACCCACGCCCCCCGGCGCGCCGCGTTTCGTGGCCGAGATGGAGGCCAACAAGCCGGCCCACGCCAACGACGAGCCGCAGTCGCAGGCGGTGCAGAAAAAGCTGACCATCGGCAACGGCGACGTGCTGATCGCCGCCATCACCAGTTGCACCAACACCAGCAACCCCGGCGTGCTGCTGGCCGCGGGCCTGCTGGCGAAGAAAGCGGTGGAAGCCGGACTCAAGGTCAAGCCGCACATCAAGACCTCGCTGGCCCCGGGCTCGCGCATCGTCACCGAATACCTCACGGCCACCGGCCTGCTGCCCTACCTGGAAAAGCTGGGTTTCTCGCTCGCGGGCTATGGCTGCACCACCTGCATTGGCAACGCCGGCGACCTCACACCCGAGCTCAACGCCGTGATCACGCAGAACGATCTGGTGTGTGCGGCCGTGCTCTCGGGCAACCGCAACTTCGAAGCCCGCATCCACCCCAACCTCAAGGCCAACTTCCTCGCCAGCCCGCCGCTGGTGGTGGCCTATGCGATCACCGGCACCGTGCTGACCGACCTGATGACCGAACCGCTGGGCAAAGGCCACGGCGGCAAACCGGTTTACCTGGGCGATGTCTGGCCGAGCAGTGACGAGATCCATGCGCTGATGAAATACGCCATGCACGGCAAGGCCTACCGCGACAACTACGAACGCGTGAAGACCGAACCCGGCAAGCTCTGGGAGCGCATCAAGGGCGTCGGTGGCAAGACCTACACCTGGCCCGCCAGCTCCTACATCGCCGAGCCGCCGTTCTTTGACGGCTTTGCCTTGCAGCCGCCCGCGAAACAGGCGCCCGCGGTGCGCAGCGCGCGCATCATGGCCCTGTTTGGCGACTCCATCACCACCGACCACATCTCGCCCGCCGGCTCCATCCAGGAGAGTTCGCCCGCCGGGCAATGGCTGCTGGCGCGTGGCGTTCTGAAGCCCGATTTCAACAGCTACGGCGCGCGCCGCGGCCACCACGAGGTGATGATGCGCGGCACCTTTGCCAACGTGCGCATCAAGAACCTGATGCTGCCGCCGGGTCCCGACGGCTCGCGCGAGGAGGGCGGCTGGACGCTGTACCAGGGCGGCGGTGTGGCGGAGAAGATGAGCATCTTCGACGCCGCCATGCGCTACCAGGCCGCGGGCCTGCCCACGGTGGTGTTCGCGGGCGAGGAATACGGCACCGGCTCCAGCCGCGACTGGGCGGCCAAAGGCACGCAGCTGCTGGGCATCAAGGCGGTGGTGGCGCGCAGCTTCGAGCGCATCCACCGCAGCAACCTGGTGGGCATGGGCGTGCTGCCGCTGCAGTTCAAAACTGGCGACAGCTGGGAGCGCCTGGGGCTCACCGGCGAGGAGCAGATCGACGTGTTGCCCCACCCGCAACTGCTGCCGCAGAGCGAGGCCACGATGGTGATCACGCGCCCCGACGGGCAGCGCAGCGAGGTCGCGCTCACACTGCGCATCGACACACCGGTGGAAGTGAACTATTACCGTGCGGGCGGAATCCTCCCCTACGTGCTCAGGCAACTGCTGGGAGCTTGAGCCACGCGCCGCAACGCGGCATGATGTGCCACATCCCCCCCAGCGTTTCAGGAGCCGCCGTGCGCAAGCCTGCCCTCTACAGCCGATCGGCCCGCGCCGGCCCTGCGCCAGCGGGCGGGCGCCCGGTGGACTCGGACACCCTCCCGAGCGCTGATGAACCCGTGACCGAGCGCCCGCCCGCCCGGATTGTGCGGCGCGGCTGGCGTGCCGGCCTGGCCCGCGCAGCGATCAATCCCCGCGTGATGTGGGCTGCTCTGGCCCTGCTCGGTGCGCTGCTGCTGGCGAGTGTCTGGATGCAAGGTCCGGTGGGCGCCAGGGCGCTGACCCAGAAAGACATCGACGCCGCGGTGCTGCGCACGCTCACAACCCAGAATCTGCCCTCGGCGGCGGCGCGTGCGGCCGAGAAGATCCGCCCCGCCGTGGTCCGCGTGATGTCCTTTGTGAAGAACACCAAGGGCGAAGAGGTGGAACACGGCGTGGGCACCGGCGTGGTGATCCTCGACAAGGGCGTCATCCTGACCAATCTGCATGTGGTGCAGGCCGCGCAGACCGTCAAACTGGTGTTTGCCGACGGCTCCGAATCGGGCGCCACCGTGACCGGTGTGCAGGCGGAGAACGACCTGGCCGTGTTGCAGGCCCACACGATCCCCGATGACCTGCACGCCGCCACCCTGCGCAGCACCGGCGACCTGGTGCCGGGTGACCACGTGGTGGCCGTGGGTTTTCCCTTCGGCATCGGCCCCTCCACTTCGGCGGGCGTCATATCCGGGCTGGGGCGCGCCTTCAAGTCGCCCGAGGGCGAACAGGAAATCGACAACCTGATCCAGTTCGACGCGGCGGCCAACCCGGGCAATTCCGGCGGGCCGCTGGTCACCATGGATGGCGAGGTGGTCGGCATCGTCACCGGCATCCTCAACCCCACCAACCACCGCACCTTTGTCGGTATCGGTTTTGCCGTGCCGATTGAAAGCGCCGCCGGCGCCGTCGGCCTTCCCCCCTTCTGAACAGGAGTGCTTCATGAGCGACAACAACGCCCCCGACACCGCCCAGCTCATGGAGCAGATCCTGTACGAAGTGAAACGCGTGGTGGTCGGCCAGGACCGGTTCCTGGAGCGCGTCATGGTGGCCATGCTGGCGCAGGGCCACCTGCTGGTTGAGGGGGTGCCCGGGCTGGCCAAGACACTGACTGTCAAGACCCTGGCCAGCGTGGTGCAGGGGCGGTTCAAGCGCATCCAGTTCACGCCCGACCTGGTGCCGGCCGATCTGGTGGGCACGCGCATCTACAACCAGAAGACCGGCGACTTCAGCACCGCGCTGGGCCCGGTGTTTGCCAACCTGCTGCTGGCCGACGAGATCAACCGCGCGCCGGCCAAGGTGCAGAGCGCGCTGCTGGAGGTGATGCAGGAGCGGCAGGTGACGATTGCCGGTGAGTCGCACAGGGTACCCAGTCCGTTCCTGGTGATGGCAACACAGAACCCGATCGAGACCGAAGGCACCTACCCGCTGCCCGAGGCGCAGGTGGACCGCTTCATGATGAAGGTGCTGGTGGACTACCCGACCGATGAAGAGGAATACGTCATTGTCGAGCGTGTCACCGGCCCCGCCGTGCAGGTGCAGGCCGTGGCGACCACCGACCAGCTCGCCGCGCTGCAGGCGCTGTGCCGCCAGGTCTTTGTGGACCCGGCACTGGTGCAATACGCGGTGCGGCTCGTGTCGGCCACGCGCACGCCCGAAAAACACGGGCTCAAGGACACGGCGCGCTTCATCACCTACGGCGCCAGCCCGCGCGCCACCATCGGCCTGGTGGAGGGCGCGCGCGCGCTGGCCATGCTGCGTGGGCGCAATTACGCGTTGCCCGAAGACATGAGCGACCTGGTGCCCGACGTGCTGCGCCACCGCATCGTGCTGTCCTACGAGGGCCTTTCCGAGGGCCTGGACAGCGACGCGCTGATCGCCCGCATCATGGACGCCGTCACACCGCCAGCCAAGCCGCTGGAGCACGACAAAAAGGCCGCTTGAAACAGAGGCACCATCATGCTGTTCGGCCTGTTCAAATCCCGTTCCCAAGCCCCTGAGCCGCCGGTGCTCGCTCAGGCGGCGAAGGCCGATGCGCTGCTGCGCGAGCTGGAGTGGACCGTGATCCGCCGGCTCGACGGTCTGTTGCAGGGCGACTACCGCACGCTCATGCGCGGCAGTGGCCTCGACCTCGCCGACTTGCGCGAATACCAGCACCACGACGACGTGCGTCACATCGACTGGAACGTCACCGCGCGGCTGCAGACGCCGCATGTGCGCGTGTTCACCGAAGACCGCGAGATGGCGGCCTGGTTCCTGCTCGACTTGAGCCCATCGGTGGATTTTGGTTCGGGCGAGCAGCGCAAGAGCCAGGTGCTGCTGGGCTTCGTGGCGGTGCTCGCGCGCCTGATCAGCCGCCACGGCAACCGCGTGGGCGCGGTGCTGTACGGCTCGCGCGGCCAGCCGGTGGTGGACGCGGTGCTGCCTGCGCGTGGTGGGCGCAACCAGGTGCTGCAACTCATGCAGATGATCCGTCGCCCCCCGGCCCTGTCGGGCGGCAAGACACCCGGCAAGGATGGCTCGACCCGCCTGGCCGACCTGCTGCGCGCCGCCACCCACACCGTGCGCCAGCGCTGCACGCTGTTCGTGGTGTCCGACTTCATCAGCGAACCCGGCTGGGAGCAGCCGCTGGGTGAACTCGCGCGGCGCCACGACGTGGTGGCCGTGCGCCTGCTGGACCCGCTGGAGCTGAACCTGCCCGACCTGGGGCTGGTCACCGTGCGCGACGCCGAAACCGGCGAGCAACTGCTGGTCGACACGCACGACAGTGGTTTCCGCCAGCGCTTCGCCCGCATCGCCGCGCAGCGCGAAGCCCAGCTGCGCGAGAGCCTGACCCGCGCGGGCGTGGACACCCTTGAGCTCGCCACCGACGACGACCTGGCCGACGCCGTGCTGCGTTTTGTGGACATGCGCAAGCGCCGCGCCCAACCGCGCCGCCCGTTGCCGGCGCACCTCGGAGCCCGCGCATGAACAGCCTCAACGCCTTGCTGGCCCAGTCGCCGGTGTCCTTCCTGTGGCCCCAGTTGCTCTGGCTGCTGCTGATCCTGCCGCTGCTGGTGTTGCTGTACTGGTGGCTGCTGCGGCGGCGCCGGCAGACGGCCCTGCGTTTTGCGAGCCTGGCCATCGTGCGCGAGGCCATGGGCAAAGGCCCGGGCTGGCGCCGGCACGTGCCGCCGCTGCTGCTGCTGTTCGCTTTTGCCGCCATGCTGCTGGCCTCGGCCCGACCCATGGCGACCATCCTGCTGCCGTCGACCCAGCAGACCATCATCCTCGCCATGGATGTGTCGGGCAGCATGCGCGCCACCGATGTGGAGCCGAACCGGCTGGTCGCTTCGCAGAACGCCGCCAAGGCGTTTCTGGCCGAGCTGCCGCGCCATGTGCGCGTCGGCATCGTGGCCTTTGCCGGCACGGCGCAGGTGGTGCAGCCCATCACGCTCAGCCGAGAAGACCTGGTGACCGCGATCGACAAGTTCCAGCTGCAGCGCGCCACCGCCATCGGCAGCGCGATCGTGGTGGCGCTCTCGGAGTTGTTCCCGGATCAGGGCATCGACCTGGGCAGCATGACCTTCGGGCGCCACAACGATCCGTTTGCGCCCCAGGGTCGCGCCATCGACCAGCCCCAGACCGAGAAGAAGGCGTTTGAACCGGTGCCCCCCGGCTCCTACACCTCGGCCGCCATCATCCTGCTCACCGACGGTCAGCGCACCACCGGCGTGGACACGGAAGAGGCCACCAAGATGGCCGCCGACCGGGGTGTGCGCGTGTACACCGTGGGCGTGGGCACCGTGAGCGGCGAGGTGATCGGTTTTGAAGGCTGGTCCATGCGGGTGCGGCTGGACGAAGACACCCTCAAGGAAGTCGCCCGCACGACCCAAGGCGAATACTTCTACGCCGGGACGGCCGAGAACCTGAAGAAGGTCTACGAGACCCTGAGCACCCGGCTCACGGTGGAGAAAAAGGAAACCGAGATCTCGGGCCTGCTGGCACTGGTGGCCGCACTGCTGGTGCTGCTCGCCTCGGGCCTGTCGCTGTTCTGGTTCAACCGCGTGCTGTAGATCGGCCTGGCCGGTGGCCCCGGGTTGCCCAAGCCCGGGCGGCACGCCTGCGCAGCCGATTCCTGCGCTGTGTCAAAAGACCGGGACTGGACGCACGGCAAAATGCGCCGATGAATACGCATGTCTTGGTGGCGGGGGGTGGCATCGGTGGTCTGGCCTGTGCATTGGCGCTGGCGCGGACGGGTGCCTCGGTCGATGTGATGGAGCAATCGGGTGCCCTGGGTGAAGTGGGCGCCGGCTTGCAGCTCGGTCCGAACGCGGTGCGCGTGCTGGACGACTGGGGCCTGATCGACGAATTGCACGCCCGCGCCGCTTTCCCCGACGAACTCCGGGTGCGTGACGCCCACCGGGGCGTGCACCTGGGTCGCCTGCGGCTGGGCGCCATGATCCGCGCCCGCTACGGCCAACCCTACGCCACCATCCACCGCGCCGACCTCCACGAATTGCTGTTGCAGGCCGTGCAGCGCCAGGACGCCGTGCGTCTGCACCTGGGCGCGCGCTTGACGGCGTACGAGCCGACCCAGGTCTCGGTGCGTGCCACCTGCGAAGACGACTCGGTGTTCCAGGGCGCGGCACTGGTTGGGGCCGACGGTTTGTGGAGCCGGGTGCGCACCCAGATGCTGGGCGCCCACCCGGTGCGCGTGAGTGGCCACCTGGCCTACCGCGGCATGGTGCGCGCAGCAGACCTGCCTGCGGCCTTGCGCGCTTCGTGCGTGACCGCCTGGCTGGGGCCTCAGCTGCATGTGGTGCATTACCCGGTCAAGCGTGGGGAGTGGTTCAACGTTGTGGCCGTGGTGCATGGCGTGCTCGGGCAGGGCCATGGCGGTCCGCCCGGCAGCGATCCGCAGAGCTGGAGCCACGCGGCGCGCAGCGCCGACCTGCAGCGCGCACTGGGGCCGGTGTGCAGCGATCTCATGGGCATGCTCGAAGCCGTGACCGAATGGAAACTCTGGGCACTGAACGACCGCGCACCCGTGGCCAGCGCGCAGGAACAGGCCCAGGGGCGCGTGGCCCTGCTCGGCGATGCCGCACACCCCTTGCGACCCTACCTCGCGCAGGGAGCGGCCATGGCGATCGAAGACGCCTGGACGCTCGGCCGGCTGCTGCAGACGCAGCCCGTGGCCGAGCCCGTGGACTGGCCGGCCCTGTTCGCGCGTTATGCGCAGACCCGCTGGCAGCGCAACGCGCGGGTGCAAAACCGCTCGCAGCGCAACGGCACCATCTTCCATGCCAGCGGTGCATTGCGCTGGGCGCGCAACATGTCCATGAGTCTGATGGGCGAGGGACTCATGGACAACCCCTGGCTCTACAGCGGGCCGCCGGAACCGGTATAGCCTCCGAGTTGGTGTAACCCTCCTGCGCCGCTGCGCGGCTTCCCCCCCCAGGGGGACCACACCAGTGGCCCGGCGAAGCCGGTTCCATGGTGTGTGCTGGTGGTATGCCGGCGGGCGGGCTGCTAACCTGTGGGCCTGTTTTCAACTTCAAGGATTCGCTGCATGCGCCACGTCCAACGCCGTCATGTCATCGCTGCTGTCATCGCCATGGCCTGCAGTGTGCCCACTGTGTTCGCCCAGACCGCATGGCCGAGCAAGCCGTTGAAGATCGTGGTCGGTTTCCCTGCCGGCTCCTCGCCCGACCTGATGGCCCGCGCGCTGGCGGAGCCGCTGCAGCAGGCGCTGGGCCAGCCGGTGGTGGTGGAGAACAAGGTCGGTGCGGGTGGCAACATCGCCGCCGCGCTGGTGGCCCGTGCCACCGATGACCACACCATCGGACTCATGATCAACGGCAACCTCACCATTGCCAAGATCCTCAACCCGGCCATCAACTACGACCCGCTGAAGGACCTGACACCGGTCACGCTGATCGCCACCTCGCCCCTGGTGCTGACCGTGCCCGCGGGCACCACGGCCACCGGCGCCGCGTACTTTGAAGCCGCGCGCCAGTCGGGTGACCGCTGGAACTACGGCACCCCGGGTCTGGGCACTGTGGCCCATCTGGGCATGGAACTGCTCAAGGCCAAGGCCGGCATGGCGCCGCTGCATGTGCCGTACCCGGGCAACCCGCAGGTCATCACCGCGCTGCTCGGCGCGCAGATCCAGATGTCGCTGCTGCCACCCGGGCTGGCCATGGCGCAGGTGCGCGCGGGCAAGCTCAAGGCCATTGGTGTCACCTCCAGCGGGCGCAGCAGCGTGGTGCCCGAGGTGCCGAGCCTGGCCGAGGCCGGTGTGAAAGACCTGCAGCTGGAAATCTGGAATGCGGTGGCCGCGCCGAACAGCCTGCCCAAGGCACATGTGAACCGGCTGGCCACGCTGCTGGCCGAGATCGTGCGCCAGCCCGAGATGCGGCAGAAAATCCTGGCCCAGGGCTGGCAGGTGGCGGGCACCTCGCCCGAAGGTCTGGCGAACCGCATCCAGGCCGATACGGCTGTGATGGCAGAAGTCATTCGCAAAAACAACATCAAACCGAATTGACGCCCAGGCAAGCGGTCATGGCCGACAGCTCGGCGTCCAACGCTTCGCGGAACGCGGTGTCCTTGGGTACCCGCCCGTCAACGTAGCCCAGGTCTGCACGCAGCCGCCCATTCACCACCGACAGGTTGCCCCAGCCGATGACCTGGTCGCGCCACAGCAGCGGCATGGCGTAGTAGCCGCGCACGCGCTTGGCAGGCGGGGTGTAGGCCTCGAAGCGGTAGGCCCAGGCCCACAGGCGTTCGAAGCGGTCGCGGTCCCAGACCACGGGGTCGAACGGCGCCAGCAGGCGCACACCATCGGGCGCTCTCCAGCGGCGCGAGCGCGGGTCTTCTTCCCCGGGCCAGTACCAGGTCGTGCCGCCCACATCGGCGTGCGGCAGCCGGGCGCAGGCCCGCAGCAGCGCCGGGCGCAACTGGTCCTTCCATTGCGGCACGGCGTGATAGAGCAGACGGCCCACCAGCAGGCGCAGGCCGGGCGAGGGCAGCGGGGCGTATTTCGCCACCAGGGTGTCTACCAGCGCGTCCAGCGTGGCGGGCACGTCGGCAGGTGCTTCCTGCGGGGTGTGCACCGCGTACAGCCGGGTGCCGTTCTCGCGCCGGGCCACGCGCAGCCAGCCGCGGTAGTGCATGCCGTCGAGCAACTGGGTGCTGGCCTTGGACTGGCCACCGAAACCGTTGGTGGTGTGGCCGTGCGCGAAATGCGTGTCCACCTCGCGCGGGTGGACTTCGCCGCGCGCCTGTACGAAGGACCAGACCGCCTGGGCCTGCGCCAAACGTTCGGGGGTCCATTCGGTGGGCGCGGTGCGTGGGTGCATGCGGGCATGCAGCGCGGGTGTGACGAAGCCGTAGTTGACGAAAAAATCTTCCTCCACCGCCAGCCGCGGGTAGTGCCGCTCCAGGTCGCCCACCCGGTACGCCTTGACCCGGTGGCGCAGTGTCAGGTCCTGCGCGCGGGCGGGTGAGCGGATCGGGTCGGCCTGCACAAAACCCAGCCGCTCGATGGCCTTGGGCAGGGTGGTGGGCGTGAACAGGCTGCGGGCGATGGCGTAGCGGCGCAGGTCGGGCAGGGTGATGGTGACCATGGATTCATCATGCCGGAGTCGAATGCATTGCGCCGTCACTGAACACGGCCGGATGGCCTGCCATTCCCAAGTGTTTCACGGGTCATGCTGCGCTGGGCGCCCAGCGCATAGACTCCACCGCATGACTTCACTTTAAGGAATTGAATGAAAGCGTTCATTGCACTGTTGCTTGTTGCCGCTTCGCTCGCTGGCTGCGCTGTCTACACCCCATCCGGTTCGGTGGTTGTCGACCCTGGCCCCCCGGGCAAGAGTGGCGGCAAGTTCTGTCCCCCTGGCCAGGCCAAGAAGGGCAACTGCTGAAACAGGCTGCGCCGGGCAGCCGATGACGGCGGCGGCACGAGCGCGGTTTTCAGTTGATCGAGCGGTGGTCTGCGGTGGGCGACCAACCGCCGGTGACGAAGCACATCACAGCTCCGTGCGCAATGTCCAGATTTCCGGGAACAGAACCACGTCCAGCATCTTGCGCAGGTAGCTCACCCCGCCCGTGCCGCCGGTGCCGCGCTTGAAGCCGATCACGCGTTCGACCGTGGTCACGTGGCGGAAGCGCCAGAGGCGGAAGGCGTCTTCGAGGTCGGTGAGTTCTTCGCCGAGCTGGTACAGGTCCCAGTGTTCCTTGGGGTTGCGGTAGACCTGCAGCCAGGCCTGTTTCACCGTGTCGCTGGCCTCGTACGGCTGGGTCCAGTCGCGCTGGGTGTGGCTCGCCGGCACGGCGATGCCGCGGCGCGCCAGCAGGCGCAGGGCCTCGTCGTACAGCGACGGGGCTTCGTAGGCCGCCTGCACCAGCGCCAGCCGCTCGGGGCTGTGCGCATGGGGCTTGAGCATGGCGGCGTTCTTGTTGCCCATCGCGAACTCGATGCAGCGGTACTGGAAGCTCTGGAAACCGCTGGAATGGCCGAGGTAAGGACGGATGGCGCTGTATTCGGGCGGCGTCATGGTGGCCAGCACGTCCCAGGCGTGCACCAGCTGCTCCATGATCTTGGAGACGCGGGCCATCTGCTTGAACGCAGGGTTCAGTTCGTTGGCCGCGATGTTGCGGATCGCGGCCGTGAGCTCGTGCAGCATGAGCTTCATCCAGAGTTCGCTGGTCTGGTGCTGCACGATGAACAGCAACTCGTCGTGCGCGGGCGAGAGCGGTTTCTGCGCGCCCAGGATGGCGTCGAGCTGCAGGTAGTCGCCATAGCTCATGTCGTTGCTGAAATCGAGCTGGGCTTTTTCCTCGGCGACGATGGCTTCGGTGGGGGACGCGGGGGTGTCGTGGTATGGGCAGGCCATGGGGTGCTCCGGTTCAGGTGACGGCGTGTTTGCGGTTGAACTCGGGGCGTTGCCACTCCGCTGTTTCGAGCACCTGCTTCAACTGCTCGACCGCGTTCCACACGTCCTCGAAGCCGATGTAGAGCGGCGTGAAACCGAAGCGCAGGATGTCCTTGTGGTGGCCACCATCGCCGGCGCGGAAGTCGCCCACCACGCCGCGCGCGATCAGCGCCTGCACGATGGCGTAGGCACCTTCGTCCCGGGTGAGGCACACCTGTGAACCGCGCTGCGCATGTTCGCGCGGCGTCGCCAGACCCAGACCGTGGCCCGCACAGCGTTCTTCGACGAGCTGGATGAACAGGTCGGTCAACGCCAACGACTTGCTGCGCAGCGCGGCCATGCCACCTTGGGCATCGGCGGCCAGCAGCGTGTCCACGCCGCATTCCAGCGCGGCCAGGCTGATCATGGGCTGGGTGCCGCACTGGTAGCGCGTGATGCCGGGGGCGGGTCGGTAGTCGGGCGTGAAATCGAACGGCGTGGCGTGGCCCCACCAACCGGCCAGCGGTTGCCAGAAGCGGTCGGCGTGTTGGGTGTTCACCCACACGAAGGCGGGGGCGCCGGGGCCGCCGTTGAGGTATTTGTAGCCGCAGCCAACGGCGAAGTCGGCCCCGGCCTGATTCAGGTCGACTGGAACCGCGCCCGCGCTGTGCGCCAGGTCCCACACGGTCAGGATGCCTTCGGCATGCGCCGCGGCGGTCACGGCGGCCATGTTGTGCATGGCGCCGGTGCGGTAGTTCACGTGCGTGAGCATGAGGATGGCCACGTTCGCGGTGAGCGAGGCGGCCATGTCTTCCGGCTCCACCAGCAC
Source organism: Hydrogenophaga sp. L76 (assembly GCF_057654755.1). Lineage (NCBI taxonomy): Bacteria > Pseudomonadati > Pseudomonadota > Betaproteobacteria > Burkholderiales > Comamonadaceae > Hydrogenophaga > Hydrogenophaga sp. L76. Next base: position 1,835,103 of record NZ_CM172807.1, on the reverse strand, counting down.
CAGCTCCATGCCGTGTTGCTTGCACAGGGCTTCGGCGATGTAGAGGTCGGTGGGGAAGTTGCTGCGTTCGCTCACGATCTGCTTGCGCTGCGGCGCGTCAGTGGCCACGATGTTCATCGCCGCGCTCAGCACCTTGAACAGGTTGACCGAGGTGCTGTCGGTCGCGACCACGGTGCCCGGTGCGGCGCCGATCAGGCGTGCGATCTTGTCACCCACCTTCTGCGGCATGGCGAACCAGCCGTTCTTGTTCCAGCTCTGGATCAGGTCGGTGCCCCACTCGCGGGTCACGACGTCGGCCACGCGGGCCGGGGCGGCGGCGGGCATCACGCCGAGCGAGTTGCCGTCGAGGTAGATGGTGGCTTCGGGGAGGGTGAAGAGCTTGCGCAGGTCGCGCAGCGGGTCTTGCGCGTCGAGGGCGATGCAGTCTTGCTGGGTGGTCATGGGTTTTTGTCTCCTGGGGAAATCACAGTTCACGAAGCACGGCACGCACCGGGCTGGCGTCGGCGGTGGTCAGCTTCAGGGGCAGGGCGATGAGCTCGTAGTCGCCTTCGGGCACGTCGTCGAGCAGCAGGTTTTCCAGCACGCGCAGGCCGCGGCGGCGGATCACCTGGTGGCTCTCCAGCGTCTTGCTGTCGGCGGGGTCGATGCTGGCGCTGTCGATGCCGATGAGCTTCACGCCGCGGTCGGCCAGCAGTGAAACCGTTTCCGGGGCAAAAGCCGGCAGGGCGTTGTCAAAGCGGTCTTGGGGCTGAAGCCGGTACACGCGCACCAGCACGCGAGGCGGCAACTGGTCGAGTGCATGCGCCAGGTGTTCCGGCCGCACCAGCGGGCCGCAACCGATGGCGTGGATCACGCGGCAGGGGCCGAGAAAGGCGTCGAGCTCGACCGCGCCGATGGCGGCGCCAGAAGGGTCGTAGTGCAGCGGGGCGTCGGCGTGTGCGCCCACGTGGGGCGAGAGCGTGATGGCGCTCACGTTGACCGGGCAGCCGGGTTCGATGCGGGCCACCCACTGCTGGGCGTAGGCCGTATCGCCCGGGAAAACCGGCGTGCTGGCGTTGACGGGAGGGGAAATGTCCCAGAGCTTTTTCATGGTCCGGCGAAGGTAGCACCGGTGAAAAAACCATGGTGTCGGTTATTTCCAACGGAGAGAAATTATTTTAGGCCTAAACAAAATAATGGATTTACACCGCCGGACGGATGCCCTGTGCCGGTTCAGGTTTTTGTGAAAGCTTGATTTAAAGCAAATGAGAATCAATATCGTTTGTTTACGCTCTGCTCACTTCTTTTCATTCATGGATGTGACCGTGTCCCTCTCCACACCCCAAGCGGTTTCCTGGCCTTTGCCTGTTGACGATGATCTGGCGCCTGCCGATCGGGTGAGTGCATTGCACCAGGGTCCGATGCACACGCCGGGCGTGTTGCAGGTCTTTGCTCCGGCGCGCGACGAGGACAGCCGCAGGACCCTGCGCCGGATGGCCGAGATCGGGTTCCTGCCCGGCGAGTCGGTGCGGGTGGTGTCGCGGGGCTGGCTGCGCGGCGGGCCGATCGCGGTGCGCGTGGGGCAGTCCACCTTCGCCTTGCGCGCCCACGAAGCGGCGTTGCTGCAGGTGCGCTGGGCCGTAAAAGTATGAGCGCCGCGCCGGGCCGCCCCAAGCCAGCTCGCGCCGCAGTGCGCAGCACGGAGGCTTCCCAATGAGCGCCGCGGCTCCCCGGCTGGCCCTGCTCGGCAACCCGAACTGCGGCAAGACCGCGCTGTTCAACCTGCTCACCGGCCACCGGCAGAAGGTGGCCAACTACGCGGGTGTGACCGTCGAACGCAAACAGGGCTGGCTGACCACGCCGTTGGGCCGGCGCGCGCAACTGCTGGACCTGCCCGGCACCTACAGCCTGGACCCGCTGAGCCAGGACGAGCAGGTCACGCGCGACGTGGTGCAGGGGCGCCTGGACGGCGAAGCGCGGCCCGACCTGCTGGTGTGCGTGGTTGATGCCACGCACCTGCAGCTCAACCTGCGGCTGGTGCTGGAAGCCCAAGCGCTGGGACTGCCCATGGTGCTGGTTCTCAACATGGCCGACGTGGCGCAGGCGCAAGGCATGCGCATCGACACCGCTGCCCTGGCCGCGGAACTGGGCATGCCGGTCGTGTCCGCGGTGAGCGTGCAGAAAGACGGCGCGCGCGCCTTGCTGGAGCAACTGGATGCCCTGTTCACCCAGGGGCTTCCGACGCCGTTGCCTGCCGCGGCCGACGCCGGCGTGGTGGACCCGGTGGCGCTCAACCAGCGGGTGCGCGAACTGCTGGCGCTGACCCTGCAGGCCCCCGCCAAGCGCTGGGGCCTGAGCGACCGCATCGACCGCTTTGCGCTGCACCCGCTGTGGGGCATGGCCTTGCTGGCGCTGTTGCTGCTGTTCATGTTCCAGGCGGTGTTCGCCTGGGCGGCCTGGCCGATGGACGCGATCGAGGCCGGCATCGGTTTGGTGGGCGAGCAGGTGGCCACGCGCATGAGCGACGGCCCGTTGCGCAGCCTGCTGGTCGATGGCGTGATCGCGGGCGTGGGCGGTGTGCTCGTGTTCCTGCCGCAGATCCTGATCCTGTTCTTTTTCATCTTCGTGCTGGAGGACTCGGGCTACCTGCCGCGCGCGGCCTTCCTCATGGACCGCTGGATGGGTCTGGTGGGGCTTTCAGGCCGCTCCTTCATTCCACTGCTGTCCAGCTTTGCCTGCGCCGTGCCCGGCATCATGGCCACGCGCACCATCACCCATTGGCGCGACCGCTGGCTGACCATCCTGGTGGCCCCGCTGATGACCTGCTCGGCGCGGCTGCCGGTGTACGCCTTGTTGATCGGCGCCTTCATCCCGCAGCGCACGGTGGGTGGGCTGTTCAACCTGCAAGGGCTCGTGCTGTTCGCGCTGTACGTCATGGGCATCGTCAGCGCGATGTTCGTGGCTTATGTGGTGTCGCGCCACAGCGGCAAGGGGCAGCCCACGCCGCTGCTGATGGAGCTGCCGGCCTACCGCTGGCCGAGCGCGCGCAACATCGCGCGTGGTCTCTGGGAGCGGGGGCTGATTTTTGTGCGCCGGGTCGGCGGCATCATCCTGGCGCTCATGGTGCTGCTGTGGTTTCTCTCCAGCTATCCGGCGGCCCCCGAAGGCTTCACCGGGTCAGCCGTGGCGCACAGCTTTGCCGGCCGCCTGGGTGGCGTGCTGGAGCCCCTGTTCGCGCCGCTGGGTTTTGACTGGCGCATCGTGGTGGCGCTGATCCCGGCAATGGCGGCGCGCGAGGTCGTGGTGGCGGCCCTGGGCACGGTCTACGCCCTGTCCGCGCAAGGCGACCAGGTGCACGAGGCGCTCGGCGCCCTGATCGCCGAACAATGGACCCTGCCCACCGCGCTGGCCTTGCTGGTGTGGTTTGTCTATGCGCCGCAGTGCGTGGCCACGCTGGCCGCCGTGCGGCGTGAAACCGGTCACTGGCGCCACGCCCTGGGGGTGGCGGCCTACCTGTTTGCACTGGCATATCTGATGGCCTGGATCACGTACCGGGTCGCCGGGGCCTGGGGGGCGGCATGAGCGTTCAGGGCTTCATCGCCGGCGTGTGTGTGCTGGTGGCGCTGGCGTATGTGCTGCGGCCGAGCCTGCGGCGCTGGCTGCAGCGGGGTCGGGCGGTCGCGGCCAGCGGGAACACCGCGGACGGTCAGCCGCCGGGCGCGTGTGGTGCCTGTTCGGCCTGCTCGGGTTGCCCGTCCGGCAAACCCCGGGTCTGACAACGGGGCGCCTCCAGAGTGGGCGGCTTCAGACCGTAGGCTGCTGGGGCTGCGGCTCGGGCTGCACCAGCCCGGGCGCCCGGTAACGCAGCACCTTGAGTGCGCGCTCGGGTGACACGTCGGCGAAGCGGGCCGGGTTGGGCAGGCGTTCTACAAACACCAGTTCGGGCGCGGCTTCGCGCATCTGGTCTTGCAGAAACGCGGTGTCCAGTTCGGGCGCGTTGAGACAGAGCAGCAACTCGCCGTCGGGGCGCAGCAGGTCCGGCAGGCGGCGCATGAGGCGGGCGTAATCCTTCGTGGCGATGAAGCTGCCTTTCTGGTAGCTCGGCGGGTCCACGACGATGAGGTGGTAGGGCCCGGATCGTGTGAGCTTGCCCCAGGTCTTGAAGATGTCGTGGGCCAGGAAGCTGGCGCCGGCCTGCAGGCCGTTGAGCGCGTGGTTCTGTTGCCCGATGGCGATGGCCCCTGCGCTCATGTCCACGTTGACCACCTGCTTCGCGCCGCCCTGCAGCGCCGCCACCGAGAAGGCGCAGGTGTAGGCAAACAGGTTGAGCACCTTGGCGCCCGCGGCGTGTTCGCGCACCCACTGGCGCCCTTCGGCCATGTCGAGGAACAGGCCGTGGTTCTGCCCTTTGAGCACGTGCACCAGGTAGCGCGCGCCGCGTTCGCTCACCACGTGGGGTTCGGGCACGCTGCCGGCCATCAGCCGGGTTTCGCTGCGACCTTCGTGCCGGCTCTGGAACACCCAGTTCAGCGGCTCACCGGGCGCGAGCTGTTCGTGGCGCGCGGCGAGGGCGGCCGACACCGTGGCCAGTTCGTCGTCGCTGGTTTCGCCAAATCGGGTCAGCACCCACACCGGCGGGTACGCATCCAGCGTCCAGGCTTCACAGCCCGGGTGCAGGCCGCCCCGGCCGTGGAAGAGGCGCTGGGCATCGGTGGGCATGGCCATCGTGGCGATGGTGTCGAGCAGGGCTTGCATGTTCTTTCAGTGTTCTGGCCATTCACCCAGCGGTGGCAGACCATGGCGGCGGCGCGCCTGGCCGCAGGCGTCGCTGCCTTCTTCGAACTCGCGGCAGGGGTTGGGTCGCCACTCGTAGATGCCGCAGGTGGCTCTTTCGCCGATGCGGCCCGATAGCGCAGCGCAACGGGGTTGCCCATGATCGGTGCCGCGCATGCGGCTGATGGTGTCGGTGACCGGCACCCACAGCCCGTCGGGCACGCTGCCCCCTTCGGCCTGCGTCTCGCAGACCGAGAAGTCCACACGAAAGCTCGCGCAGCAGGCCCCGCACGAGGTACAGGTGCCCATGGTCACGCAGCGCAGGCCCAGCGCTTCAGGCCAGGCGCCCCAGCAGCAGGTACTCCATCAGCGCCTTCTGCGCATGCATCCTGTTCTCTGCCTCGTCCCACACCACACTCTGCGGGCCGTCGATCACTTCGGCGCTCACCTCTTCACCGCGGTGCGCGGGCAGGCAGTGCATGAAGAGCGCGTCGGGTTGGGCCACGGCCATCATGGCTTCGTCCACGCACCACTGCGCGAAGGCGGCGCGGCGCACCTCGTTCTCGGCCTCGTAGCCCATGCTGGTCCACACGTCGGTGGTCACCAGGTCGGCGCCTTTACAGGCTTCCTTCGGGTCCTTGAACACCTTGTAGCAGGCCGGGTTGGAGACGCCGGCAAGCTTCGGGTCGACCTCGTAGCCGCTGGGCGTACTCACATGCACGGTGAAGCCCAGCAGCTCGGCCGCCTGCAGCCAGGTGTTGGCCATGTTGTTGCCGTCGCCGACCCAGGCCACGACCTTGCCCTTGAGGGCGTCCAGCGGGTTGCCGCTGGCGGCCGGTCGGTACTCGACCATCGTGAACAGGTCGGCCAGGATCTGGCAGGGGTGGAACTCGTTGGTCAGGCCGTTGATGACGGGCACGCGCGAGTGCTCGGCGAAGCGCTCCAGCTTGCTCTGCTCGTAGGTGCGGATCATCACGAGATCGACCATGCGGCTGATGACCTTGGCGCTGTCTTCAATCGGTTCGGCGCGGCCAAGCTGGCTGTCGCCCGTGGTCAGGTGCACCACCGAGCCGCCGAGCTGGTACATGCCGGCCTCGAAGCTCACGCGGGTGCGCGTGCTGGCCTTCTCGAAGATCATGGCCAGGGTTCGGTCGGGGTCGGCGAAGGGCTGGTGCTTTTCGACGGCCTTGAACTTGGCCTTGATGAAGGCGGCGCGCGTGAGCAGGTAGGCGTACTCGTCGGCGCTCAGGTCCTTGAACTGGAGGTAGTGGCGGAGGTTCATGTGTTTTCTGCCAGGAAAGCAGCAATGATCGGCAACAGGATGGCGCAGACTTCGTCGGCCTCGGCGGTGGTCATGATCAGCGGTGGCACCAGGCGGATCACGCTGTCGGCCGTGACCGACAGCAGCAGGCCGGCGTCGGCCGCGCGCTGGGTGATCACGCCGCAGGGCTTGTCCAGCTCGATGCCGATCATCAGGCCCTGGCCGCGGATGTCCTTCACGCCCGGCTTGCCCAGCAGGGCGGCTTCGAGCTGGCCGCGCAGGTGGGTTCCCACGGTGGCCGCGTTCTCCAGCAGGCCTTCTTCTTCCATGATGCGGATGGTTTCCACCCCGGCGCGCATGGCCAGCGGGTTGCCGCCGAAGGTGGTGCCGTGGTTGCCCGGCTGGAAGATGTTCGCGGCTTTCGGGCCGGCCACCACCGCGCCGATCGGCACACCCGAGCCCAGGCCCTTGGCCAGCGGCATCACGTCCGGCTGGATGCCGGCCCACTGGTGCGCGAACCACTTGCCGGTGCGGCCCATGCCGCACTGCACCTCGTCGATCATCAGCAACCAGTCCTGCGCGTCGCACAGCGCGCGCACCTCCTGCAGGTACTGCGCGCGCATCGGGTTCACGCCGCCTTCGCCCTGGATGGTCTCGAAGAACACCGCCACCACATTGGGGTTGCCCACGGTGGCCTTCTTCAGGGCTTCGATGTCGTTGAGCGGCACGCGGATGAAGCCTTCGACCAGCGGTCCGAAACCGGCCTGCACCTTGGGGTTGCCGGTGGCCGAGAGCGTGGCGATGCTGCGGCCGTGGAACGCTTTTTCGTAGACCACGATCTCCGGGCGTTCGATGCCCTTGTCGTGGCCGTACTTGCGCGCCAGTTTCAGCGCGGCCTCGTTGGCCTCCAGGCCGGAGCTGCAGAAGAACACGTTGGTCAGGCCCGAGCGCTCCACCAGCATCCGGGCCAGCACTTCCTGGTTGGGCACGTGGTAGTAGTTGCTGGAGTGGATCAGCTTGGCCACCTGGTCCTGCAGCGCAGGCACCAGTTTGGGGTGGGCGTGGCCCAGGGTGTTGACGGCGATGCCCGCCAGCGCGTCGAGGTATTCCTTGCCGTTCACGTCCCAGACGCGGCAGCCTCGGCCATGCGACATCGCGATCGGCAGGCGGCCGTAGGTGTTCATCACGTGGGGCGACGAGGGGACGGCGGTGGCGGCGGCATTCATGCGGGACTCCGGTGGGGAAGGGCCAAAAGAAAGCGGCTCAACGAAGGTTGAGCCGTTGAAAAGCGATTTTAGGGGCAGCAGCGGGCATCATCATTGCTTGTTCCGCATCGCTGTCATGAAGCCACGGCAGCCTGTGGTCAGCCGACCGGAGCCCCGGGTTATCCCTGAGTTCAGGTCTTATATAAGATAGAATACCTGCCATCCACCCCGGCCAGCGATCCTCGGTCTGGCGGTGGCCATGCGTCCCTTCCAGGGCCCTCCATCCGAAGGCTTCCCCGATGGTTTCTCCGACTGCCAAACAAGTGTTCATCCAGGGCGTCACACGCAGTGGCCGCACCTTTCGCCCCAGCGACTGGGCCGAACGTCTGGCCGGCGTGATGAGCCAGTTCCGCCCCGGCGGCGGCGTGGTCCGGCAGGGCAGCCACATCGCGTATTCGCCCTGGTGCGTGCCCACGGTCATGAACGGCGTCAAGGTCGTCATCGTGCACACCGATCTGCGCGAAGCCGAACCCATGGCCTGGGACTTCGTCATGCACTTTGCGCGCGACAACGACCTGCAGGTGGCCGAAGGCTGCGTGCTGCCGGAGCCGGCCGCAAAACCCTGAACCACCTGGCCCACGTCACTCGAACAGTGGACAGGCAACAAAAAACCGCCCGAAGGCGGTTTTTTGCTTTTCTTTGCTGGCAGCGCACCCGTTTCAAACGGCAGACCCCGAGGGGTCCGGGCTGGTGGCCTGACGGATCAGGCCGGTGGGGTGGTCAGGCGGTGGCGAGTGCCAGTGCCTTGACCTTGGCGGACAGGCGGCTCTTGTCGCGAGCGGCCTTGTTTTTGTGGAAGATGCCCTTGTCGGCAATGATGTCCACAACGCCTTGCATTTTGGCGAAGAGTTCGGTGGCCTTGGTCTTGTCGCCGGCCAGAACCGCTTTTTCAACGTTCTTGACGGCGGTGCGGTATTTGGAACGCAGCGAGGTGTTCGCAGCGTTGATCTTGATGTCCTGGCGGACGCGTTTGCGGCCAGATGCCAGACGGGGGTTCTTTTTCTTCGGCTTGGTTGCCATGGTGAATTTCCTTCAAATGTTTGGGGATGATGCCCAGCAAAGCCCGCAATTTTAGCATGCTGCTGCCAGCCTGGGTAGCGTCTCCGCCGGGCGTGGGGAGCGCGTGGTTACACTGGCGGCCGTGTCCCTGTTCAAATCCGCCTCCCTGGTCTCCCTGCTGACGCTGGCCTCACGCATCACCGGGCTGGTGCGCGAACTGCTGATGGCATCCACTTTCGGTGCCAGCGCCCTGACCGACGCGTTCAACGTCGCCTTCCGCATCCCCAATCTGCTGCGCCGGCTGTTTGCCGAAGGCGCGTTCAGCCAGGCGTTCGTGCCCGTGCTGGCCGGTGTGCGCGAAAAGGAGGGCGACGCCGCCACCCGCCAGATGGTGGACCAGATCGCCACCGTGCTGGCCTGGGCGCTGACCGCCACCTGCGTGCTGGGCGTGGCCGGGGCGCCGGTGCTGGTCTGGGCCATGGCCAGCGGCCTGAAACAGAGCCCTGACGGCTTTGAGGCCGCCGTCTTCATGACGCGCTGGATGTTCCCTTACATCGCCTTCATGTCGTTCGTGGCGCTGTCGGCCGGCATCCTGAACACCTGGAAGCGCTTTGCCGTGCCGGCGGCCACGCCGGTGCTGCTCAACGTGGCCATGATCGCGGCCGCGTACTGGGGCGCACCCTGGTTCAACAGCCTGGGCATCCCGCCGATCTACGCCATGGCGGGCGGGGTCTTGCTGGGCGGCACGCTGCAGCTGGGTGTGCAGATCCCGGCCTTGCTGCGGCTGGGCATGTTGCCGCGCATCAGCATGCGCTGGTCGTCGCTGAAAACCGCCTGGAACCACCCCGGCACGCGCCGCGTGACCACGCTGATGCTCCCCGCGTTGCTGGGCGTGAGCGTGGCGCAGATTTCGCTGTTGATCAACACCCAGATCGCATCGCACCTGGCCACTGGCAGCGTGAGCTGGCTCACCTACGCCGACCGCCTGATGGAATTTCCCACCGCCATGCTGGGCGTGGCGCTGGGTGTGGTGCTGCTGCCCCAGCTGGCGGCCGCCAAAGCGGCCGAAGATGCCCAGCGCTACAGCAACCTGCTCGACTGGGGCCTGCGCCTGGTGGTGCTGCTGGCCGTGCCCTGCGCGGTGGCGCTGCTGACGTTTGCCAAACCGCTGGTGGCCGTGCTCTACCACTACGGCGCCTTCACCGCGGCCGACGTGCAGCAGACCACCGGCGCCCTGATGGGCTACGGGGCCGGCCTGATCGGGCTGATCGCCATCAAGGTGCTGGCGCCCGGCTTTTACGCCCGCCAGGACATCCGCACGCCGGTGAAGATCGCGGTGGTGGTGCTGGTGCTGACCCAGCTGATGAACCTGTTGTTCGTGCCTTACCTGGCCCACGCCGGGCTGGCGCTGGCCATCGGCATCGGCGCCATGGTCAATGCGCTGTGGCTGCTGATCGGCCTGCTGCGCCGCGGGGCCTACACGCCGACACCCGGCTGGGCGCGTTTTGCCCTGCAGGTGGTTGCGGCCAGCGCGCTGATGTCCGTGTTCCTGATGTGGACTGCTGCGCGCTTCAACTGGCTGGGTTTTGAGGGCCAGGCGTTGCAGCGTGTGGGCCTGCTGGCCCTGTGCGTGGTGGGCGCGGCCCTGATCTATTTCCTGAGCCTGACCGTGGCCGGTTTGAAACTTCGCCAATTCGTCCGAAAATGAGGCTCGTTGCACCGGCACCCTGCCGTTCAGCGGTCTGCCCGCCGCCCTGACCATGCCTTCAGCCTTTGAATTCCCCACGCCCACGCCCCTGGGCTACTTCGCCGCGCTGGTGGCCGACGATGACGGCTTGCCGTTGCTGGAAGCCGCCACCGCCATCGCCCAGGATGAATACCCCGAGATGGATGTGCAGGAAGTGCTGGGCGACGTGGACCAGTTGCTAGCCCGCGTGCGCCGGCGCTGCGACGACGCCACCGATCCGCTGCAGCGGCTGCGGGCGCTCAACCAGTTCTTCTTTCGCGACATGGGGTTTGGCGGCAACGTCAACAACTACTACGACCCCGACAACAGCTACCTCAACGCGGTGCTCCGGACCCGGCGCGGCATCCCCATCACCCTGGGTGTGCTCTGGCTGGAGCTGGCGCAAGGGCTGGGCCTGAAGGCGCGGGGCGTCAACTTCCCCGGGCATTTCATGGTCAAGGTCAACCTGCCCAATGGCCAGGTGGTGATCGACCCGTTCACCGGCCAGTCGCTCAGCCGCGAAGACCTGTCCGAGCGGCTGGAGCCCTACAAGCGGCGCAACGGGCTGGTGGACGATTTCGACGTGCCGGTCGGCCTGTACCTGCAGGCCGCGCCATCGCGCGAGATCCTCTCGCGCATGTTGCGCAACCTGAAAGAGATCCACCGCACGCAGGAAGACTGGCTGCGCCTGATTGCGGTGCAGGACCGCCTGCTGGTGCTGCTGCCCGATGCCTGGACGGAATACCGCGACCGCGGCCTGGCCTGGGCCGAAATGGGCGATGCCCGGCTCGCAGTGAGCGATCTGGAAATCTACATCGCCCACACCGACGATGCGCTCGATCGCGACGCCATGGACCGCCGGCTGCAGGAACTGCGCCGCGCGTTGAACTGAGCTGCCGCGGATGACAACCGTGTTGCTGGTCGGTGCCACCGGCCTGGTGGGGCAGGCTGTGCTGCAGCAGGCCCTGGCCAACCCCGCCGTGGCCCGGGTGGTCGCCCCGACCCGCAAGGCGCTGGCGCCGCACCCCAAGCTGCTCAATCCGCTGGTGGACTTCGAACGCCTGCCCGAAGACGCCGGGTGGTGGGCGGTTGACGCCGTGGTCTGCACCCTGGGCACCACCATCGCCAAGGCCGGTTCGCAGGCCGCTTTCTACAAGGTGGATCACGACCACCCGCTGGAGGTCGCCTACCTCGCGCGGCGCCACGGCGCGCGGGCGTTTGCCTTCAACTCGGCCCTGGGCGCGGACGCGGCCTCGCGCGTTTTTTATGCCCGCACCAAGGGCGAGATCGAACGCGATCTGCAGGCCGTGGGCTACCCCTCGCTCACGCTGGTGCGCCCGGGCCTGATCGGGGGCGTGCGGCTGGAGAGCCGGCCGGCCGAACAGCTCGCGGTACGCATCTCGCAGTGGGTGCAGCCGCTGCTGCCGCGACGCTACCGCGTGGTCCCCGCGCAGCGCATCGCACACCACCTGCTGCAGGCCGCGCTGGCCGCCACGCCGGGGGTGCATGTGCTGCCTTCGGAGGTGCTGCTTTAGCGGTGCGCCGGTGAGCCCGCCTTGCCGAGCTGGTGCCAGGTGCGGCGCAGCTGGGTGTCGGAGCTGAAGCCGGCCAGCTCGGCGGCCAGCGTGACGCTGTGGCCCGATCGCAGCGCGGCGTCGGCCAGGTCCAGCCGGATGCTGCGCAGGTAGGCCAGCGGGGCGATGCCCGCGTGGGTGAGGAACAGGCGCGCGAGGTGGCGCGGCGAGGTGCAGGCCACGTCGGCCATGCGCTGCAGCGACCAGTCGGCCTGCGGTTGCTGGCCGATGGCGTCCTGCACCCGGTGGATGGCCGGGTGCAGGTGGGCGCGAAAGCGCAGAAAGGGCGAGAGTTCGGGGTCGTTCGGTCCGCGCCGCAGCGCCACCACCATGGCCTGCGCCACCTGGGCCGCCAGGGCCGGCCCGCACAGGTCGGCGATGCGGTGCAGGAACAGGTCGATGCCGGTGGTCACGCCCGCGCTGCTGCTCACCGGGCCATCGACCACAAACACGCGGTTCGACACCGTCTCGCAGCGGGGCGCCACGGCGCGCAACTCGTCGAGGTGCTGGTGGTGGGTGGTGGCCCGGTGTCCATCCAGCAGTCCCGCGTGCGCGGCCAGCAGGGCGCCCGCGCACACGGTGAGCAGTTCCAGTCGGCCCGGCGCCAGCTCGAGTGCCCGCAGCCAGTGGATGAGCTGGCGCGCGCTGTCGCTGCCCACATCGAGGGTCCGCCCCGGTTGTCCGACCAGCACCACCCAGGCCGGCTCGGACAGGCCGGTCGGCAGGGGTTCGATCTGACTGATGATGGCGCCCACCGAGCTGCTCGTCTGGCGCTCGGGCCCGATGAACCGCAGCGCGAACGCCTCGGGCTGGCCGGCCGCGCGCAGGCACTGGTTGGCGATGCGCAGCGCCTCGGCGGGACCGGCCCAGTCGAGTATCAGGCTGTCCGGCATGAGCACGAACGCCACCTGGATGGGCGCGGTCGCGGGCGTCATGTCACTCGCAGCGTGAAGGCGGCCGGGCGCGGCGCTCATGCCGGTTCCAGTGCCTGCGCGGGCGTGCACAGGCGCGCGAAGCGGTCTTTCAGCACCGTGGCCGTGCGGGCCGTGATGTCGGCGGCCGGCAGCGGCGTGCCGTCGGGCTGCACCATGTCAAAGGTCAGCGTGGCATCGGTCACGAAGTCCACCGTGTAGCCCAGATCGGCCGCGTGGCGGGTGGTGGTTTCGCAGCACTGTTCGGTGCGGATGCCACTGACGATCAGGCGCTGGATGGCATTCCGGTTCAGCCACACCTCCAGCCCGGTGCCCACGAGCGCGCTGTGGCGCGACTTGTGGAAGGTCGCGGCGGCTTCAAAAGGCGCGAGGCCGTCGAGCGGCCGCACGGCGCCCGACTCCAGCGAGAAAGGGTTTTGCGGAACCTGCGGCCCGTCCACGTGGAAGATGCGCACGATGGGCATGCCAGCCGCCTGGGCGCCCGCGATGAGCGCGTTCTGCGCGGCCAGGTAGGCGGGCAGGTCCCGTTCGGTGAAGAAGGGGCGGTGGCGGAAGGACTCTTGCACGTCGATGACCAGCAGGGCGGTTTTCATGGGGACTCCATCGGGGTTGTTGAAGCCTTGATCATGCCGATGACCGATGCGGGTGTCTGCTCGCTGCCAGACAGGAACCGATCATTTCAGGACATGGCCACTGTCTACCAGGTACCCATGACAGTCGCCATGGACAGGGAATTTTCGGACACTTTATCTCCCTGGTTGTGTTGTGTCCCGGAAACGGCGAAGGCCCGTTGCCGGGCCTTCCTGGGCACGAAGCGGTGCGGGTTCAGCTGACCGTGACGATCGCTTCCCCGCCTTTGGCCGCGATCACGCCGATCTCATAGACCGTCTCGCCCAGCTCGCGCAGCGTGGCGGCGCAGGCGGCGGCTTCGGCGGCATCGATCATCACCACCATGCCGATGCCGTTGTTGAAGGTGCGGTTCATCTCGATGTCGTCGATGCCGGCGGTCTTCTGCAGCCAGGCGAACAGCTCGGTCTGCGGCCAGCTGCCTTTCTTGAGGTGGGCGGCCGTGCCCTCGGGCAGCACGCGCGGGATGTTCTCCAGCAGGCCGCCGCCGGTGATGTGGGCCAGGGCCTTGACGGGGTGCTTGGCCAGCGTGGCGAGCACGTTCTTCACGTAGAGGCGGGTCGGGGCCATGATGGCCTGCTTGAACGGCTGGCCGTCCAGCGTGGCGGGCAGTTCGCTGCCGGCGCGTTCGATGCACTTGCGCACCAGCGAAAAACCGTTGGAATGCACGCCGTGCGAGGCCAGGCCCAGCACCACGTCGCCGGGCTTGACGCTTTGGCCGGTGAGGATCTTGGATTTTTCGACGGCGCCGACGCAGAAACCGGCGAGGTCGTATTCGCCGGCCGGGTACATGCCGGGCATCTCGGCGGTTTCGCCGCCGATCAGCGCGCAGCCGGAGAGTTCACAACCCAGGGCGATGCCGCCGACCACGGCCGCGGCGGTGTCCACATCGAGCTTGCCGCAGGCGAAGTAGTCGAGGAAGAACAGCGGCTCGGCGCCCTGCACCAGCACGTCGTTCACGCTCATGCCCACCAGGTCGATGCCCACCGTGTCGTGCATGTTCCATTCAAAGGCCAGCTTGAGCTTGGTGCCCACGCCGTCGGTGCCCGACACCAGCACCGGTTCCTGGTAGCGCTTGGGCACTTCAAACAGCGCGCCAAAACCGCCGATGCCGGCCAGCACGCCTTCGCGCATGGTCTTCTTCGCCAGCGGCTTGATGCGTTCGACGAGCGCGTCGCCCGCGACGATGTCAACGCCGGCGTCTTTGTAGGAAAGGGGAGTGTTGCTGGAGGTCATGGGGTGCGTGTGCCGGCGGCGGGGCCGGGCGTTGGGACGGGGAAAACGTCGATGGAGCAGCCTCCACCAAGGTGGGGCAGCGGGGTTTGGCGGTCGGTTGCGGGTCCACCCGGGGTGGCGGACTAGAATTTGCCCCAGATTTTAAGGGTTTGCCCCTGCAGCCCGATCGTTTACCTCCGACACACCTGTTCATGACTTTCACGCCCAACCAGATCCGTGTCGCTTCGTGGGCCGCCATCGCGCTGGTGAGCTGGCTGCTGCTGTCGCTGCTGGCGCCGGTGCTCATGCCTTTTCTGCTGGCCGCCGTGCTGGCCTATGCGCTGCACCCGCTGGTCGAGCGGCTGCACGCGCGGCGCATCCCGCGCTGGCTCGGCGCCGGCCTGGCCATCACGATGCTGTCGCTGGTGATGCTGGCGGTGGTGTTGCTGATCGTGCCGGTGATCACCAAGCAGGTGCCCCTGCTCAAGGACCAGGTGCCGGCGTTGCTGGACAGTGTCAACACCCGGCTGGTGCCGCTGCTGGCGCGTTTCGGGGTTGACCTGCAGGTGGACGTGTCGCTGGTGCGCGGCTGGATGCAGGCGCTCATCACCGGTCACGAAAGTGAACTCATCCAGGGCCTGCTGTCGTCGCTGCGCATCGGGGGCAGCGCGCTCGCCGCGGTGTTCGGCAACCTGATCCTCGCGCCCATCGTGGCCTACTACCTGCTGCTCGACTGGGCCAATCTGATCGAGCGCAGCAAGGGCCTGATCCCGCCGCGCTGGCGCGCCGTGGTGCAGCGTTTCCTGGATGAAACCGACGAGGTGCTCGGGCAGTACCTGCGCGGGCAGCTGCTGGTGATGGGTGTGCTGGCGGTGTTCTACACCGTGGGTCTGGCGCTGGTGGGTCTGAAACTCGCCTTGCCCATCGGCGTCTTCACCGGGCTGGCGGTGTTCATTCCTTACCTGGGTTTTGGTCTGGGGCTGGTCATGGCCCTGCTGGCGGCCGTGCTGCAGTTTCAGGCGCTGCTGGGCGTGGCGCTGGTGGCGGCGGTCTACACCGTGGGCCAGGTGGTCGAGAGCATGTACATCACGCCGCGGCTGCTCGGCGAACGCATTGGCCTGCACCCGATCGCCGTCATCTTCGCCCTGATGGCTTTTGGTCACCTGTTTGGTTTTGTCGGCGTGCTGATCGCCTTGCCGGCCAGCGCAGTGTTGCTGGTCGCGATCCGCCGGGCCAAGTCGCAGTACATGGCCAGTGAGCTTTACATCGAAAGAGCTGTTCAACCGCAGGCGACGACACCCATGCCCGAGCAGGACCGACCGGCATGAGCAGGGGTCATCCCCCCATGAAACAGATGGCGCTGGACATCGGTCTGGCTCCCGTGCCCACGCTCACCAATTTCGTGGCTGCCGGCAACGAAGCTGCGCTGGAGCATTTGCGCCTGTGGGCTGGCAACCCGCTGCGTTCGCCGGTGCCGACGTTCCTGTGGGGCGACGGCGGCAGTGGCAAGACGCACCTGCTGCGCGCGGTGCGCGAAGCCCTGCGCGACCACGGCAGCCGGGTCGGCTGGATCGACGCCGCCACGCTGCACCCCGGCGAGTACGACGAACACTGGGACGCCGTGCTGTTTGACGATTGCCAGCTCTACACCGCCGAACAGCAGGCCACCGCGTTCAACTGGTTTGTCAACGCCCAGAGCCCGGCGCTCGGACCCGCGCGCTGGGTGCTGGCCGCCGCTGACCGGCCACCGGCCGACCTGCAGCTGCGCGAAGACCTGCGAACGCGGCTGGGCTGGGGCCATGTGTTCCAGCTGCACGCGCTGGGCGAGACCGAACGCCGCGCCGTGCTGCGCCGCGCGGCCGACGAGCGCGGCGTGTTCCTCGGCGACGAAGTCATGGACTTCATGCTCACCCGCTTCTCGCGCGACCTCTCCAGCCTGATGATGCTGCTCGACCAGCTCGACGCCTACGCCCTGCGCACCCAGCGCGCGATCACCATCCCGCTGATCAAATCCATGCTGGAAAACGAATGAACCTGGCTCTTTTCGATCTCGATCACACCCTCATCCCCATCGATTCCGACTATTCCTGGGGTCAGTTCACAGTGACCCTGGGCTGGCGCGATGCCGAAACCCACACCCGGGCGAACGACGCCTTTTACGAGCAGTACAAGGCCGGCACGCTGGACATCCACGAATACATCCGTTTCTCCGTGGCGCCCCTGGCCGAACACGGCGCCCAGAAATCCGACGCCGCGCACCGCCGCTTCATGGACGAGGTGATCCGCCCGGCCATGAAACCCGTTGCTTTCGATCTCGTGCGCCAGCACCAGGACGCCGGCGACACGGTGATCATCGTCACCGCCACCAACGAATTCGTCACCCGCCCGATCGCCGAAGCCTTCGGGGTGGACGAGCTGATCGCCATCGATCTGGAGCGCGATGCGCAAGGTGAACCCACCGGCGCGATCCGGGGCACACCGTCGTTTCGCGAGGGCAAGGTCGCGCGTGTGGAACAATGGCTGGCTGCGCGCGGCCATTCCTGGGCCAGCGTGGCGCACAGCACCTTCTACAGCGACTCCATCAACGACCTGCCGCTGCTGGAAAAAGTGCACGAGCCCGTCGCGACCAACCCGGACGCCCGGCTCCGGCCCATCGCCAGCGAGCGGGGCTGGCGCATCCTGAACCTATTCGAATGATCAAAAAATTCATCGACAAGCTGCTCGGCAAAGCCAGTGGCTCCAAAAACGCCAAGATTTCCAAGTTCGGCAAACGCGAAGACGTGCCGGTGTCGGTGCACGGCATCGACCGCAGCCTGGTGGACCAGCGCGCGCTGGACGTGGTGCACACGCTCAAGCAGGCCGGCTTCGAGGCCTACATCGTGGGCGGTGCGGTGCGCGACCTGCTGCTGGGTCTGCGCCCCAAGGACTTTGACGTTGCCACCAGCGCCACGCCCGAGCAGGTGAAGAGCCTGTTCCGCCGCGCCTTCATCATCGGCCGGCGCTTTCGCATCGTGCACGTGGTCTACGGCCGTGGCCGCGAACACGAGATGATCGAAGTCTCGACCTTCCGCGCCTACCTCGACAGCGCCGACGCCGAGCAGGTGAGCGGCAACGAGCGCACCAGCAAGGGCGAGCTCGCCAGCATGAAGCACGCGGTGGACGCCAGCGGGCGTGTGCTGCGCGACAACGTCTGGGGCCCGATCGAGCAGGACGCTGCGCGCCGCGACTTTTCCATCAACGCGATGTACTACGACCCGGAATCCCAGGTCGTGGTCGATTTCCACAACGGCATCCGCGACGCCAAGAAGCTCACCCTGCGCATGATCGGCGACGCCGCCACGCGCTACCGCGAAGACCCGGTGCGCATCATCCGCGCCGTGCGTTTTGCCGCCAAGCTCAGCGGCCTGGGTTTCAAGTTCGACGCCAAGACCCTGGCGCCGCTCGCTTCGTCGCGCAACTTGCTGGCCGACGTGCCGCAGAGCCGCCTGTTTGACGAAATGCTCAAGCTGCTGCAGACCGGTCATTCGCTGGACAGCGTGGCTCAGCTCAAGGCCGTGGGCCTGAACACCGGCATCTACCCGCTGCTTGACGTGGTGGTGGAGCGCGCCGACGATCCGTTCGTGAAACTGGCCCTGCAGGACACCGACCGCCGCGTCGGCGAAAGCAAGCCGGTGGCGCCGAGCTTCCTGCTGGCCTGTGTGTTGTGGGCCGATGTGCGCAAGGGCTGGAGCCAGCGCCTGCAGCCGCGTGGCAACCAGCGCCCGCCGCCGGCGTTTGGCGCCTTGCAGGACGCCGTGGACGAGGTGTTCGAGTCGCGCATTGGTGACGTGTCGGGCCGGGGCAAGCTGGGCGCAGACATGCGCGAGATCTGGATGATGCAGCCGCGCTTTGACAAGCGCGTGGGCACATCGCCGTTCAGCCTGGTGGACCAGGCGCGCTTCCGCGCCGGCTTCGACTTCCTGCGCCTGCGTGCCCAGGTGGGCGAGATCGAAGAAGAGCTGGCCCACTGGTGGGAGACTTTCCAGAACGCCAGCGACGAAATCCGCGAAGACATGGTGGACGCGCAGCGCAAGGTCAACCAGCCCAAAGGCGGTGCTGGCGGCGCGCGCCGCGTGAAGCGCAGCGATGCCGATCACCCGGCCAGCGCGACCGAGCCGGATCCACGATTCCGGGCGGCGGGTGAGGCTGACAACGACGAAGACGGCGACGACGACAACGCGCCGGCCGAAGCGGGCGCCTCCGCCGATGGCACGGCACCCGCCAAGAAGCGCCGCCGCCGTCGTCGCAAACCCGGTGGCGCAGGTGGTGCGGCCGGGCAGGGCGGCGCCACCGAAGGTTCCGGCGACTGATTTCGATCCGTGCAGGCCTTGGGCATGCCACAGCGCGCTGAAGTCACGGCCTTTGTGGCGCTGGGCGCCAACCTCGGCGACCCGTCGCGGGCCTTGCGAGAAGCCTTGCAGCGCTTGTCTGAAGCACCCGGCGTGCGGCTGGTGAGGGCCTCCAGCGTGTACCGCACCGCGCCCATCGACTCCAGCGGGCCGGACTACCTCAACGCGGTGGCCGAGATCGCCACCACGCTCACCGCACCCGATCTGCTGACCGCCCTGCAAGCGATCGAGCAGTGCGCAGGGCGAGAGCGTCCCTACCGCAACGCGCCACGCACGCTGGATCTGGACCTGCTGCTGTACGGCAGCGCGCGCATCCATTCGGCAACGCTGACCGTGCCGCACCCGCGCATGGGGGAACGGGCGTTTGTACTGGTGCCGCTGCACGAGATCGCGCCAAGGCTTGTGACAGACGAGTCGTTGAAAGCTGTGTCAGGGCAATCGATCCAGCGCATGTGAGGCGATAGCCCGGAGCGCGTGCCCCAGCCCAGGATGCCGTGGATCGGGCTCCGCCCGGCCACTGGCATCGCCCCCTGGGGGGTGACGCCGCAGGCGGCGCGGGGGGTCAAGGAGCCAGCCGCTCCCGCAGCCAGCCGCCATCGCCTTGCAGCGTGTAACGCAGGCGGTCGTGCAACCGGCTCTTGCGCCCTTGCCAGAACTGCCAGTTGTCGGGTTTGAGGCGGTAGCCGCCCCAGTGTGGCGGTCGGGGCGGTTGCAGCAGGAACTGCGCGCCGTATCTGGCGGCGTTGGTCACCAGCACGGTGCGGCTCTCGATCACCTCGCTCTGCGGACTGGCCCAGGCGCCAATCCGGCTGTCGAGCGGGCGGCTCTTGAAATACTCATCGCTCTCGGCGTCACTCACCTTTTCGACGAGGCCTTCGATGCGCACCACACGTTCCAGCTCAACCCAGTGGAACTGCAGCGCGGCATACGGGTTACCGGCCAGTTCGCGGCCTTTCTGGCTCTGGTAGTTGGTGTACCAGACGATGCCCTGTTCGTCGTAGCCTTTGATCAGCACCACGCGGGTGCTCGGCCGCAGGTCGGAGCCCACGGTGGCGAGCGTCATGGCGTTGGGCTCGGGCACTTCGCTGTGGATGGCTTCGGTGAGCCATTGATCGAACTGTTTGAGCGGATCGGCCTGGGAAGCGGATTCGCTGAGTTCGGCTTTTTCGTAGCTTTTGCGCAGGTCGGCGATGTTCATGGAGCCAGTATAGGCAGCCGGGGGAGCGCAGCGCTTGCGCGCGGTCAATCGGCCACGTCTGACGGGGCGAGTCGGAGCAGGCGCTCCAGCGCGTGGTCTTCGATGCCGTGGGAACGCAGCCCGTGCAGGGTCTGGCGGGCATAGTCCAGCGTGCTGCCGTAACGCCCAC
The DNA here is from genome assembly GCF_057654755.1 of Hydrogenophaga sp. L76. Classification (NCBI taxonomy): domain Bacteria; kingdom Pseudomonadati; phylum Pseudomonadota; class Betaproteobacteria; order Burkholderiales; family Comamonadaceae; genus Hydrogenophaga; species Hydrogenophaga sp. L76. Next base: position 1,814,997 of record NZ_CM172807.1, on the reverse strand, counting down.
GCGAGTGGGTGAAGATGTCGCGGTAGCTTTCGGCGTCAAGGGGGCCGGTGTAGTTGGGGCTGTGCCGGGAGAGGGTGAAGGCCAGCGCTTGAACCGGGCCTTTCGCGGTCTGGCAGAGCAGCCATTTCGGGTCGTACACCGGGTTGGGCATTTCGCGTGCCCACAGCTGGGGCATCAGGGCCTCCACCTGGTCGTGCGGCAGGCGCAGGGCGAGGCCGCTGCAACTGCCACCGGCCATCAGCGCGAACACCAGCCCCGGCCGTTCGGGCGTACCGCGGTTGACCCGGCTCCACATCTGCAGACAACGGTGGTAGCCATGCACCCGGGCCGGTCGTTGTTCGGTGGCCTCGAATTCGGGCCGCCAGACCAAGGAGGCGTAGCCGAACACCCACAGGTCGGGTGCGGGCCCCTGGCTGCGCCATTCGGCCAGTGTGTCGGCCATCATCCGGGCGCCGTCGCGACGGGTGGGGTCCCAGGTGTCGGGTCGGCGGGTTCGGGGGGTGGCTGGGGCAGGGTGCATGTCGGGGTGGGCCATTTAGAATGCGGGGTTTGATCGCACAGGCCTGTTGGCTGCATGTCCCCGGCCGGTTGCGAGCGGTGTTGATTTTCTCTTGCCCATTGTTCTTCAGGGAGTGTTTGCCCATGTTTTCTCAAGATGACGACCAGGACGTCCGCGTTGCAGCGGTGGTGCTGATGGCCGCCGTGTTGCTGGCCGTGGGCCTGGCGCTGGGCTTCGGCATCCACCATTCCCGCGGCACGGGTGGCGCCACCGGGACCGAGGAGGTGGCAGTGCCCGCCGCTCAAGCGGTAGCCGTTGAAGCGGTCGCCACCGCCGCAATGCCCGCCGCCGCGGTGCCCGTGGTCGCGGACGACGCCAGCGTGGTGATCGAAAACGGTGTGGTCACGTTTTATTTCGCCTCCGGAAAAGCCGAGCTGGCATCGGGCGCTCTCGACGCGCTGGACGATGCGATCACCGCAGCCAAGGGCGGCAAACGCCTGTTGCTCTCCGGCTTCCACGACGCCACCGGCAATCCCGTCCAGAACGCCGAGCTGGCGAAAAAACGCGCCCTCTCGGTGCGCGACGCCCTGGTGGGTGCGGGTGTGGCCGCCGCTTCGCTGGAGCTCAGGAAACCTGAAGAAGCCGTTGGCACCGGCAACGACGCCGAAGCCCGCCGCGTGGAAGTGATGATCGTTGACTGACCCCGGCGTTTCTCATCCGAAAGAAAGCCCGGCCAAATCCGGGCTTTTTTGCGGGCGCATGCAGCGCAGGCTGCAGATCAGCGCAGACCGGCGCCGCCCTCGGTTTCTGCGCGCTGGATCAATTCGATCTTGTAGCCGTCGGGGTCGGTCACGAAGGCGATCACCGTGCTGCCGCCCTTGACCGGGCCGGCCTCGCGCGTCACGTTGCCGCCCGCCGCCTTGATCTTTTCGCAGGCGGCGTAGGCGTCGGGCACGCCCAGGGCGATGTGGCCATAGGCCGTGCCCATGTCGTAGTGGTCGGTGTCCCAGTTCCAGGTGAGTTCGATCTCGGCCTGGCCGGGGTTGCCACCCTCGAAGCCCAGGAAGGCCAGTGAGTATTTGTATTCCGGGTTTTCGGATGTGCGCAGCAGCTGCATGCCCATCACCTGGGTGTAGAAGTCGATCGAGCGCTGCAGGTTGCCCACGCGCAGCATGGTGTGAAGAAATCGCATGTCGGGTGCTTTCGGGTCGGTTCGGGGATCGCGATTATGTCGTCGCGCCGCCCGCGGGTTTGTGCTGCATGTCGAATACCAGGCAGGTCGTGGTGGCATGGGCGTAGAGCGTGCCGTCCGGGCCGACCAGCTGGGCGTCGGCGGTGGCGAGCTGGCGGCCGCAGTGGATCACGCGGCCGATGGCGCGCACGCGCGGCACCTTGGGCGTGAGCGCGCGCACGATGTTCACGCTCAGTTCGGCGGTGGTGTAGGCGCGGCCGGGCGGCATCCTGGTGTGCACCGCGCAGCCGAGCGCGGAGTCGAGCAGGGTGGCGAACCAGCCACCGTGCACCGTGCCCATGGGGTTGAAATGCTGCGGACCCGGCGTGCCCTGGAAGATGGCGCTGCCGTCGCCCACTTCGACGATCAGGAAGTCCAGCGTTTTGGCGATGGCGGCGTAAGGCAACTCGCCTTGCAACATGGCCTGCATCACCTCCAGCCCGGTCTTGCCGGCGATCTGGTCGGGCCGGGCCACGCCGGGCCCGGGGCCGGCGGCCATGCGTTGCAGAATTTCTTGCTCCTGGGCCAGCCAGGTTTCCAGGGTGTCTGACGCGCTCATGGGGTTCTCCATAACAGTTGCATATGCATTGATTGTAGATACAATCAATTGCATGAACCCTGTCACCACCGCGTCAAGCCCCACAACCCCTGCGGTCAAGCCGCAGGGTTGCACCAATCTCAAGTTGCGCCAGCTGATGCGCCGCGTGGCGCAGCATTACGACAGCGAGGTGGGCAAGTCGGGGCTGAAGGGCACGCAGTATTCGCTGCTGTCCTACGTGGTCAAGCTCGGGCCGATCCGGGCGGTGGATCTGGCCGCCGAGATGAAGGTCAGCACCTCGACCCTGTCGCGCAACCTGCAGCCGCTGGTGGCCGCGGGCTGGCTCGCGGTGGGGCCCGGCGCCGACGCGCGCAGCCACCTGATCAGCGCCACCGAAGCCGGACAGAGCAAGCGGGCAGAAGCCCAGCGGCGCTGGCGCGTCGCGCAGGAGGGCATCAACCGGGCACTCGGCGTGGAACGCGTGGCGGCCCTGCACACCTTGCTGGACGAAGCCATGGCCTGTCTGTCACCGGTGGCCGGTGACGACGGGCTCAGCGTTTGAGCCCCACCAGCTCGCTGTAGGCCTGGCGCGTCTCCGGCGACACCGAAGCCACCAGCTGGGCATACGGCGTCTGGTGGCGCGTGAGCACCCGCGCCGAGGCGGTGGTGCGGGAACGGCAATACCAGTGGCAGGTGTGCTGCATCAGGTACAGCTCGGCCAGCAGGGTGTAGGCGCGGTCGCGTTCGCTGCGCTGCGCCGGGTTGTCCACCGTTTGCTGGATGCCGCGGGCATGGATACGCATGGCCTCGCGCAGATCGAAGCTGACACCCGGCAGCCAGCGGTCGGCGTAGGGCAGGGCGATGCGGTTGACGCGAAACGGCGTGGGCGCTTCTTTGGCCAGGTCCGCTGCGAAGCGCTGGAACTGGCTGGCGAGCGTGGTTTCGGTGGCCTGCTGCAGTTGCCAGATCTGCTGGCGGCGCTCGGGGTCTTTTTCGCTCAAAGCCCGCATGTAGCCCTCGCTCAGCCGTTCCATCAGTTTTTCGATCTGGAACTGGCCGAGGTGGCGCCCCAGCAGCTGGATGCGCTGGCGCTGGTCCGTGGTCTTGAGGATGAAGGCGCCGGCAAAGGCCAGCAGGCTGAGGGTGAAGAGATCCATGGGGAAACCGAGGGGCTTTGAGGGCTGCAGTGTAGTCACTGCGCCATGGCGTTGATGGTGAAGGCCTCAGCTTGGTGGCGTGACTTGCCGATTCCATTCTGAAGATGACACGCCCACGGCGGCCGGTCAGCAGCGAAAATGGTGCTGCTTTCGGCGCCGTCGAAATGCCGGCCCCGACTTGTCCGACCCCACCCACCGTCCATGAGCGCCTCCTCCTCCGCCCCGTTTGCCCGTGTGGTCATTGGTTACGGCGTGGTCGCCTTGTTGTGGATTCTGTGGTCCGACGCGCTGGTGGAGTTGGTGTTCGAAAACATCGAGTTGCTCTCCGCAGCGCAAGCCTGGAAAGGCATGCTGTTCGTGCTGGTGACGACCGGATCGCTGTTCTGGTTCCGTGTCCAGGATTCTGTATACGAGGTCGATACCCGATGGCCGGCGCACCTTTCACGCCACCAAAGGTCCCTTGCACGATGAGTCGGCGACCATCGGTGTGTTTGGCACGGCCCGCGATATCACCGACATGGTGAACTTGCGGCACCAGTTGCAGGAGAGCGAAGAGCGCTACCGGCTGCTCCAGGACGTGTTCAGCCGCGTGACCGATGCCGTCGTGTCGATCGGACCCGACCAGCGTCTGGTGTATGCCAACGACAAGGCTGCGCGCCTGGTGGGATGGCAGTCGCCCCAGGACCTGCTGGGTCACATCTTCTGGGACGAGTTGCCGGCATCCCGGGGCACGGCGTTCGAGACGGCTTACTGGCGTGCGCGAGAAAGCGGCGAGGCCCTGAAGGTTGCAGACTGGTACGAGTCCAGGGGCGTGTGGCTGGAATTCGGTCTGTATCCGGCCGGGGAGGATGTCTCCGTCTGCATCACCGACATCACGGCGCGCAAGCAGGCCGAGCGTGAATGACTGCTCTCGACGGGGGGCAATGTCCCGGCGGCTGATGGCGCAGGAACGTTTCACGGTGCGGCGCATGGTCCAGACACTGCACGACCAGCCCGGGCAACAGCTCAGCAGCGCCCGGTTGCACCTGGATCCGGCTCGCGCGCGAGGCCGTCGGCACTGTCGACCACGCGCTGCCCGTGCAGGGCCTCGAACTGCTGGAGCAGTTGCCCGGTGCAGGCGGAGGGCCTCGGCCCGTCAGGCACCGACTTTCACGCCCTTCCAGAACGCCACCCGGCCGCGGATGTGTCCCGCTTCGGGTTTCGGGTCCGGGTAGTACCAGGCGGCGTCGGGGTTGATTTCGCCATTGACCAGCAGCGAGTAGTAGCTCGCCTCGCCCTTCCAGGGGCAGCTGGTGCGGTGGTTGCTGAAGGTGACGTAGGCGCGGTTGAGGGCGCTTTCGGGGAAGTAGTGGTTGCCTTCTTCCAGCACCGTGTCGTCGCTTTCGGCCACGACGACACCGTTCCAGGTGGCTTTCATGCGAGCGGCCTGGTCATTTGCTCTTTTCCTTGCCGCGCGGCACGACGGCCGTGACGGGAGGGGTCGGGCGGTCCGAAGTGGCCGGGCCTTTGGGTGCCGATGTGTCCTTCTTCGGTTTTTTCGACATCTTTTCGTTGCGTTGTTCTTTGCCCATGGGGATCTCCGTTGGTGACCGCTTTTCGCGGCGGGTAGACGCGGATGTTAAGCCACCGGTGCCGTTGCCGGCAGACCGCGTGGTGGCATCAGGGCGCCGACACGCCGAGCAACTCCGCCAGAGCGGGCGTGGCCATTGCGCCGGCCTTGCTCACCACCTGACCGTTGCGTGCGTTCTTGGCCACGATGAAGGGCACCGCGTCGGCGCCCAGGCTGTCGAGCAACTGGGAGTTGGACTTGATCGCGGCTTCCACGTCGGCGGGCACATTCGCCGAGGCCGACATGCCGCCTTGTCCGGCGAGCAGCGATTGTTCGTGTTCGTTCATGGCCTGCGCCGGGTCGCTCGCCTGCATCAGCGCCGCACCCTGGGGCAGGCTCTTGGGGCCGATGATGGCCACCGGCACCCAGATGAACTTCACCTTGGTGTTCAGCGGCTGACTGGCTTTCCAGAGCTGGCTGCAGTGCGGGCACTGCGGATCAAAGAGCACATAGACCGGGTTGGCACCCATCAGCGCGCCCACGGTGAAGCCCTTGGCTCGCGCGGCGACCGCGTCGTAGGCCTGGGCCGGCGCCACGGTGGCCACGGCCGGCGCTGCGGCTTCTTCTTTGGAACATGCAGCGAGCAGCAGCGTGGAGGCCGCCAGAACGGCGAGGGAGAGGTGTCTGAAATTCATGGGATGGGCGACGTGTTGCCTGGCGGGGCCATCATCATCGCAGACATCGGGCACCGGGGGCGTGGCCACCCGATGCCCATGCACCCGGGGTGCGTCAATGGTTGAGGATGATGTTCGCGATCAGCCCGGTTGCGATGGCGATCAGCACGTAGTCGGTGCCCACCTGCACCCACTGGTGACCACGCGGGGGCGGCGCCAGACGGTGTCCGCGGTGGTCCACCACGAAATACTGGCGATGACGGTACTCGTAGGGAATGTAGTGGCCGCGGCGAAACTCGGGGCTGCGCGCGTTGTAGTAGCGGTGGTTGTTCCGGAAGTTCCGGTTGTTGCTGCGCGCATCGCGGCGGTCGTCGCGCCGGTCGAAGCGGTCGTTGCGACGGTCATCGCGGCGTTCAACGCGGTCATCGCGGCGGTCGTCGCGGCGTTCAACGCGGTCATTGCGGCGGTCGTCGCGTCTTTCGACGTGCTGGACCGGTTGCACGATGACGCGCACGTCGCTGCGCCTGTCACCGCGCTTGTCGTTCGACTGCGCGAAGGCGGACAGCGAGCTCAGTCCGAGTGTGGCGGCCAGCAGGGCACTGACGAGGGTTCTGGATTTCATGGAGGTACTCCGTGGGTTGGGGTGAGCGAATACTGACAGCAACTTGTGTCGCCCGGGTAAAGGCCGGGCACTCGGACTGCAAAGACAGGTAGCCAGGTGTTCCTCTGGTCCCCCGCCTCAGAGACCTGTCAGGGCCGCTTCCTTGGCGCGCATCTTGGCCGCGATGTATTCACCGTGTGTCACGTGCAGCAGCCCGGCGACCTTGCTGATGACGTGGTTTTCGTGGGCATCGATGTGGTCGTCGGCATATGCGACCTGCCACATCGCTTCGACCACCCGCACCTTCTGCGCCTGGGTGAACCGCTCGTTGAGCTGGCTGGTGAAACGCTGGTAGTCGTAGGCGGTGTGGGCGGTGTCGTGCGCCAGCTCCAGCAGCCGCTTCAGTTCCTCATCGTCGAGAGAAAACTTGCTGCGCAGCGCGTTCAGCACCGCGTCGCGCTCCGATTCGGCGATGGCCGGATCGGCCCGCATCACCTCGACCAGCAGCACCGCCGTGGCGAGTTGCAGGTCGTGCACCTGTTCGGCGGGTGACTGGTTGGCCGCGGGGGCCGTGAGCTGGGCGAGAAAGTCCTGGAGCGTCTTGAGCATGGTGCAGTGTGTGGGTGGTGTGTCAGTCAGGGTAGAGCGAGCGGGGGTGTGCGGGGTTCCCGAACAGGTGGCCGGGTTTCAGGCCTTCGCCCGCAGACCCTGCACCAGCGCGCCGATGGCGATGCCGGCGAGTGCCCACAGCAGGCTCCAGTTGCCCGTGCCCAGGCCCGCGATGGCCGGACCGGGGCACACGCCGCACAGGCCCCAGCCCACGCCAAACAAGGCCGACCCCACCAGCGTGTCGCGGTTCCAGTGGGCGACGTGCTGGTGGAAATAGCCACCGAGCAGTGGGCTGGCGAGCAGGCGGGGAAGCAGCCTGTAGGCGAGCAGGGTCACGAGCACCGCACCGCCCATCACCAGCATCAGGCCAGCGTCCTGGAAACGCAGGAAGCTCAGCACCACCTCGGGTTGCACCATGGTGGAGAGCGCCAGGCCAAAACCGAACAGCGCGCCGCCCGCCAGCACGGCGAGGAATTTCATCGGACTCATGCCAACCCCCAGGCGACCAGGTTGGCCGTGATGAAGGCCGTGGCCATGAAGGTCAGCACCGCCAGCAGCGAGGGCAGCTGCAGCGAACCCAGGCCGCAGATGCCATGGCCCGAGGTGCAGCCGTTGCCCAGGCGCGCACCGTAGCCGACGAAGAAGCCGCCCAGCAGCAGCATCCACACCGGCACCCCGGTGGACAGCGGTGTGCCATCCGAAAAAACGAGCCACCAGACCAGCGCCCCCAGCACGAGTCCGGCCGCGTAGACCAGCCGCCAGCCGCGCGAACCGGTGAAGCGCTCCTGCTGGAAGAACGGCCGTCGTGACACGAAGGACCAGGAGCTGGTGAACACCGTGCTCATGCCGCCCACCAGGCCGGTGAACATGAACAGCAGCGACACGCCGGCGCCGATCAGCAGGCCGCCGAGCAGGTAGTGCTGCCAGCCCAGGGGGAAGAGGTTGGTGAGGGAGAGTTCCATGGCGGCGGATTATCCATGTCGGGCCTGCGCCCGATGAGAGCTTGCTGCAGACGCCAAAGTGGCAACGGCATCAGGGGCATGGGCGCTGTTGGGCGCCGGATAATCGGCGACCACGGTGGCCGATCCGGTTCCATGTCTCCACGCTTATGCACACCCTTGAACAACTGCGCAGCGGCGCGCTCGCCGGCACGCGCCGGCTCGACCTGAGCTGCGGCCTGACCGAACTGCCCCCCGAGGTGCTGGATCTCGCCGACACGCTGGAGGTGCTCAACCTCACCGGCAACCGCCTGCGTGAACTGCCGCCCGACCTGGGCCGGCTGCACCGGCTGAAGATCGTTTTCTGTTCCAGCAACGCGTTCACCCACCTGCCCGAGGTGCTGGGCGACTGCCCGGCGCTGGAGATGGTGGGCTTCAAGGCCAACCGCATCCAGCACGTGCCCGCCGCGGCGCTGCCGCCAAAGCTGCGCTGGCTCATCCTGACCGACAACGCCATCGAACAACTGCCCGCCGAACTGGGCCGGCGCCCGGCGTTGCAAAAGCTCATGCTCGCGGGCAACCGCCTCGACGCACTGCCGCCGGGGCTGGCCAACGCGCAGCGGCTGGAGCTGCTGCGCCTGTCGGCCAACCGCTTCACCGAGCTGCCCGCTTGGCTCACCGAACTGCCGCGCCTGGCCTGGCTGGCCCTGGCGGGCAACCCGCTGGGCTGGCACCGAGCGGCGCCCGCGCCGCTGCCCCGCATCGCCTGGGGCCGGCTGCGCGTGGCCGAGCGGCTGGGCGAGGGTGCTTCCGGCCACATCCACCGAGCGCATGTGGACGGCGGTGCCCGCGAAGCGCTGGCGCTCAAGCTGTTCAAGGGAGCGGTCACCAGCGACGGCCTGCCCGAACACGAACTCGCCGCTTGCCAGGCCGCCGGGCAACACCCCGCGCTGTGCACGCCCAGCGCCGAACTGAGCGCGCACCCCGAAGGCGTGCACGGCATGCTGCTGCCGCTGCTGCCGCCCGAACTGGTGAACCTCGCCGGCCCGCCCAGCTTCGACAGCTGCACGCGCGACGTGTATGCGCCCGGCTTCACCCTGCCCGCCAGCGCCGCGCTGCGCGTGGCCCGCACCATGGCCAGCGCGCTGGCCCATCTGCAACAGCGCGGCGTGATGCACGGCGATTTCTACGCGCACAACATCCTCTGGAACCCGGCCAGCGGCGACGCCATGCTCAGCGATCTCGGCGGCGCCACGCTGTTGCCCGACGACCAGCCCGCGCTGCGCCGCGCCCTGCTGGCGCTGGACGTGCGCGCCTTCGGCTGCCTGCTGGAGGAACTGGTGGCCCACGCCCAGAGCGCTGGCGCCACGGCATCGCCGGCGCTGGGCCGTCTGGCCGGTCTCGCCACCGCCTGCCTGCACACCGACCCGGCCGCTCGACCCGAGATGGCCGGCATCGCCGGCGACCTCGACACCCTGGGCCGCTGAACAAGCCCGCCGTTTTGGCGTGCAGCCGGTTCAGGCGTCGCCGGCCATCGCGTGTTGTTTCCGCCAGCGGGCGGGCGTCATCCGGTGTTCGCGCTTGAAGGCGCGGTGGAAGGCCGGCTCGGACTCGTAGCCTGCTTCCCCGGCGATGCGCGCGATGGGTTCGGTGGTTTCCAGCAGGCGCCGCGCTGCATGCTGCAGGCGCCACTTGCCCAGGTAGCGCATGGGCGGATCGCCCACCAGTCCGGTGAAGCGTTCGGCAAAAGCCGAGCGCGACAGCCCCACCTCGCGCGCCAGGCCTTCGGTGGTCCAGGCACGTTCCCGCTGGCCGTGCAGCAGGGCCAGCGCGCGGCCCACCCGGGGGTCGCGCAGCCCGGCGATCCAGCCGCTGCCGGTGGTGGCGGGGTCGTCCTGCAGGTACTGGCGCACCGCCTCGATGAACAGCAACTCGGCGAGCTTGCCGAGCACGGCGGGCGACAGCTTTTCGTCCGGCGCAGGCCGGCGTGAGGCGAAGCGCAACGAGCTCTCGACCCACTCGCTTGCTGCCGCATCTTCCATCCGCGCCTTGAGCACACGCGGCAGGGCGCTGAGCAACGGGTCGTCAGGCTGGTTGTGCGACAGGAAGCCGCAGAAAAAACGCGTGTCCGCGGCATCGGCGTTGCCATGGACCAGGCGCCCGGGCCGGCTGCCGTCGCCGGGTTCGAACAGGTCGTTCACATCAATGGGCGCCAACGCCAGCTCGCTGCCGAGCAGGTGGTGGTCGTTGCGCGGCAGGATCACGATCTCGCCGCGGTGCGCGCTCATCGGCACACCGCCGACCACCTGCACCAGCAGCTCGCCCTCGCAAACGAAGTGGTAGGCAATGATGTGGCGCGGCAGCGGCAGGTAGCCCGCGCAGTCTTCGGGCGACACCTTGGACACCACGCACCAGGGTGAGGTGAAAGCCGCTTCCAGAAACACGCCACCGGTCAGGCGCATGGCGCGCAGGATCTCGGTCAGCGGATCGGCGGGGCGGTCTTCCAGCATGGGCGGCGTTTCGGTGACAAATGCCGGCGCCCTGGGCATTGTGGGTGCGCCGTCAGACTTCTAGAGTACCCCTACCGGCCCCGCAGGCGCAACACCGGCCAGCGGCCAAGCCACCCCCGGACGGCCGGCACGCAACCACATATTCAAGGAGCCTCCCCATGATCACCGACACCCAGGGCCACGCCTTGAGCGGCGCCACCACCGAAGCCTTGCCCTTCTACGAACAGGCCGTCACGGCCTTCCAGCTGTACCGCGGCGACCCCATGGCCAGCCTGGCGCAGGCCACCGCCGCCGCGCCGCGTTTTGCCATGGCGCACATCCTCCAGGCCCATATGCTGGCGCTGGCCACCGAGCCCGGTTGCGTCGCCATGGCGCAAGAGGTGCTGCAGAACCTCCGGCCACTGCCGATGAACGAACGCGAAGCCTCGCATGTGGGCGTGATCCAGCGCGTGCTGCAGGGCGAATGGACCAAAGCCGCCCTGGCCATGGACCTGCACCACACGCGGCACCCCTACGACATCGTGGCGCTGCAGGCCGGGCACCTGATCGACTTCTACCGCGCCAGTGCGCGCAACCTGCGCGACCGCATCGCGCGCGTGCTGCCGCACTGGTCGGCCGACATGCCAGGCTATTCCATCGTCCTGGGCATGTACGCATTTGGACTGGAAGAAAGTGGCGACTACGCGCGCGCCGAAGCGGTGGGTCGCGAGGCGCTCGACCTGCAGCCGCTGGACTGCTGGGCGCACCACGCGGTGGCGCATGTGATGGAGATGCAGGGCCGCGCGCAGGACGGCATCGGCTGGATGAAAGCGCGCGAACCGCACTGGTCGGGCGATGACAATTTCTTCAAGGTGCACAACGCCTGGCACGGTGCGCTGTGCCATCTGGAGCTGGGCCAGACGGACGCCGTGCTCGCGCTCTACGACGGCACCGTGCGCAAGACGCCGAGCGCCGTGGTGCTCGACCTGGTGGACGCCTCGGCCCTGCTGTGGCGCCTGCAGCTCACGGGAGTGGATGTGGGCGGTCGCTGGACCGAGCTGGCGCAGACCTGGGACGCCCACGCCGATGGCCGCCTCTACCCGTTCAACGACTGGCACGCGGTGATGGCCTACCTGGGTGCCGACCGCCAGAGCGACGTGCAGCGCCTGCGCGATGCCATGCGCAGCGCCGATGGCGCCAGCGAGGTCTCTCGCTGGGCCGCCGACACCGGGCACGACCTGGTGGAAGGTTTTGCCGCGCACTGGCGCGGTGAACACGACAACGCGGTGCAGCACCTCTACCGCGCGCGGTACTTCGCCAACCGCTTTGGCGGCAGCCATGCGCAGCGCGACATCATCGACTGGACGCTGACCGAGTCCGCCCTGCGTGCCGGCCAGCGCGGCATGGCCGAAGCCTTGGCCAACGAACGCCTGGCGCTCAGGCCGCACAGCCCGGTCAACCGCGGTTTCCTGCGGCGGGCGCGGGCGACCGGGGTCCCGGCAACCCAGCGGGCCGCCAGACGGGTCGCGGTGACGCAGTGAACCGGGTGGATCAGGCGTCCAGACGGATATGGCCTTCGGCCACGTAGCGTTTGAAGTCGGTCAGGGGCATCGCCGCCACGCCGTGGGTCTCTTCGTCGACCCAGCTCAGCGTGACGTCGTTCAGCCCCTGGGTCACCTCCACCGGTCCGGGGCGGATGGCGATGTTCGGACCGTCGCCTTCGCGGTATTCGACCTTGCCAACAATGCGTGCGGTTTGTGCCATCTGGATTTCCCTCTGAAGGTGATGCAATCAGCTTCGCCGCGGGGCGAAACCAGGGTCTGTTCGTTGCCAGACAGAGCAGGCCATTTTTGACCCATCCGGGCGTTCTTCGGTGTGCGGCCCCGACAAGACCGGACATTCATGCGGAGTATCGAGGGCCTGGCCCGGTGTGGTCGATGGGGTCGTGTGCTTTTTTGTAATTCCCGTTGTCCGGAATGAACCACAAGTAACCACCTTTGTTGAAAGAGAACCACGACCCCGGACACCGGTTCCAAGCGGAACCCGGCCGGTTTTTCCGGCCGGGTTCGCCATTCCCCTGCCGTGTGCAGCAACGCTGAAGGAACCCGTCATGATTGCTTCCAGACTTCTCACCTCGTCGGTGACCGCCCTGGCTGTCGTGGGCGCGGTGGGCTGGGCCTATGCCCAGACCGCGCCAGAACCTGCCGCCGAGGCGCAAACGCCGATGACCACACCCGCGGACGCCGCGGTCACGCCCGCACCGGACGCCGCAACGTCCGGCGCCATGATGAACGAACCCATGGAACGGGCCGACCGCAACTGATCCGATGGACGGGCACGACACACCGCCGGACGCCTCGCGCCGGGGCATGGCCGAGGACGTCCGGCGCGGCTTGCTGGCGGGCCTGGCCATCCTGGCGCTGGTGATTCCGCCCGTTCAACAGGTCCTGGTGCAGGTGGCTGCTCCGGTCAGCGCCGGGCGCCTGCCCGACTTTGGCCACACGCCGGCTTCGGTCGCCACCCGCCAGGTGGTGGACTGGGTGGCCGGCACGGGCAACCACAGCGGCCAGCCGTTCGTCGTCATCGACAAGAAGGCGGCCCGGCTCTATGTGTTTGACGCGGCGGCGCGCCTGCGCGATGCCACGCCGGTCTTGCTGGGCTCGGCGCCGGGCGACGACTCCGTGCCGGGCATCGGCTCGCGGCCCATCGCCGAGGTCAGGCCCGAGGAGCGCACCACGCCCGCGGGCCGCTTCGTGGGCATGGCAGGCCGCAACCACACCGGCGAAGACGTGGTGTGGGTCGATCACGGTGCGGCCGTGTCGATGCACCGGGTTCGCACCACCCAACCCACCGAGCGCCGGCTGGAGCGGCTCGCATCGCCCTCCGTCGCCGACAAGCGCATTTCGTACGGCTGCATCAACGTGCCGGCCGATTTTTACGACGCGCACATCCGTCCGATGTTTTCGGGCCGGCATGCCGTGATTTACGTGCTGCCGGAACACAAATCGCTGCAGCAGGTGTTCGGGTTCCAGGCGCGGCCCATCACGCATGCAATGCCTTCCTGAACCGCGGCTGGCAGCTTGGCACCTGCCGCGCACTGTGCGCTGGTGCACAGACGGACCGCCGCGCGGGCGTTACTTTGTTCCGGTGATGCGGCGGCTCGCCACCGCACGCTTTTTTCCCTGTTCCAAAGGAGACCGTATGTCCCTCTTGTCCCATTCCATGACCCGTGGTCTGCTGGCCAGCGCTGCCCTGCTCATGTTGTCGCCTGTCGCTTTCGCGCAGTCGCGCTCGGCGATCGATGCGACCTACCAGCAAGACCGCGCCGCCTGTCTCGACAGTGCGTCGATGCACGAACGCACGGCCTGCCTGCGCGAGGCCGGTGCGGTGCGCGCCGAAGCCCTGAAGGGCCGTCGGTCGACCGGAACGTCACCCGAAGAACTGGCGCGCAACGCCCTCCAGCGTTGCAAGGATATGTCGCCCGACGACAAGATGCTCTGCGAGCGCAGGGCGCGGGGCGACGGCAACGAAACGGGCTCCGTGGCCGCCGGCGGCTTGTTGCGTGAACTGGTGACCGAGGTTCCGGCGCCGGCGCCCATGCGGGCCCCCATGCAAGCGCCGATGCCCGCGCCCAGATAACCGGATCGCGGCGCAACAGCGCCGTTCATCGGCGGCTGGCGATTCCCGTTGGCCGCCGGTCCGATGGGTGGGGCCAGTGCCAGCGCACGGCCAGCGCGATCACGGCGGCGATCAGGGGCACCCAGCCTTGCTGTGATCCCATGGTCCACAAGGTGGCCGCGCTGACGACGCACCAGGCGACCGCCACCCCCTGCAGCGCCCCCAGGAGTCCGCGCGCGAAGCGTCCTCTCGCGTCCGCGCTCAGCAGCAGACCCAGGCTGCCGATCGCCGTCGGGTCGGGCGCGAAACCAAACACCTCGGCCTGCACCAGCGACCGGCCCGCGACCATTGCGTGCAGGGGGTACAGCAGCAGCGCCCAGGCCAGCAAGCCGAGGCCGATCCCGCAGCGCAGGGGGTGGGCCGTGGTGCGCAGGCTGCTGGCGCCCGACAGCACGAGCAGGCCGAGGGCCTGCACGGCGAAGACGCCAGCCGAGACCGTGGCCGCCGGGTTGATGGCCGCGTAGCGTTGCAGGAGAAAACTCCAGGCCACCAGCGCCCAGCACAACGCCAGCGCCGCGGTGCCCGCCCGCAGGGCGGTGTCGCTGCGCCGCAGCAGGCCGAGGCCCACGGCCAGAAAGACCAGCGTGGTCAGCACCGGCATGGGCCAGAGCGCCTGGTTCTGCAGCTCGAACAGGCGCCAATAGGTGCGCGGCGCGAACATCAGCAGATCGGCCGGGCGGTAGGTCCACCATTCGCTCATGGCTGGCTCGGGGTTGCTGTGCCGTGCAGCACGTGGGTGTTCAGAGCGCCGCCACGTCCCGCGCCATGCGCGCGCGCAGGGTGGCGTCGGGCAGGCGTCCGCGCGCCGCGCCCATGTTCTGACGCAGATGCGCCACCTGGCTGGTGGCGGGAATGGCGCAGGTGACGGCCGGGTGCGACACCACGAATTTCAGCGCCACCTGGGCCCAGCCGTCGCAACCGATCTCGCGCGCCCAGCCCGGCAGCGGGTGGCCGCGCAACCGGTCCAGCAGGTCACCCTGGCGGAACGGCCGGTTCACGATCACGGCGATGCGCCGTTCCTGCGCCAGCGGCAACAGGCGCTGCTCGACCTCGCGGTCCACCAGGTTGTAGGTGAGCTGCACGAAGTCGATCGCTTGCGTGCGCAGGATGCGCTCCAGCTCGGCGTGGCGCCGGCCTTCGGAGGTGCTGATGCCCACATAGCGCAACTGGCCCGCGGCCTTCATCGCCTGCAGCCGCGGCAGGTGTTCCTCCCAGGCCAGCAGGTTGTGCACCTGCATCAGGTCGAAGCGCGGCACACCCCAGTGCGCCCGCGAAGCCGCCATCTGCCCGGCCCCGCGTGCCGCGTCACCCACCCACACCTTTTCGGCCGAAAACAGCGTGGCCGGGTGGCCCAGTTTCGCCAGCGCATGGCCGATCACCGGTTGCGAGGATCCGTACATGGGCGAGCTGTCGATCAGGCGGCCGCCCTCGGCAAAAAAGGCGCGCACCACCTCGGCACACCCATCGCGGGCCACCGGGTCGTTGCCCACGTTGAAGGTGATCCAGCTGCCCAGCCCCACCACCGGCAGCGCTTCGCCGCTGGAAGGGATGGGGCGCGTCAGGGGGCTGGGTGCAGGCTGGGCCGTTGCACGCGTGGCCCAGGCGGGCAGGCCCGCCAGCAGGGCCGATGTGGCCAGCCAGCGGCGGCGGTCCGGTGCGACCGGGGCCGGCGAATGCGTGCGCGGTGTGTCCATGTGCAGCCCGGTTCAGCGAAACCCGAACACCAGCAGCAGGTTGTTCGCCGGCATGGCGAGCCGCAGGCCCAGGCCCAGGCCGCAGCGCAGGGCTTCTTCTTCCACCGCGTCCCGGCGGCGCAGGCCCCAAGCCGGGTTCTGCGCGTGCAGGCTTTCGTCAAAGGCCAGGTTGCCGGGCGAGGTGGGCACGCCGTCCTCCAGAAACGGCCCATAGATCAGCAGCAGACCGCCGTCCTTGACCAGGTGGCGCCCGGCGCCCTGCATGAGTGATCGGCACGTGGCCCAGGGCGAGATGTGCAGCAGGTTGGCGCAGAAGATGGCATCGAAGGGCAAGGCGAACGCACTGGCCAGGGTCTCTTCGTCGCTCGGCCACCGCGGCTTCATCACGTCGAGCAGACAGGGCGCACGCACGTTGCCGGCCCCGGCCTCCTGCACCCGGGCCGCAATGGCGGGCAGTGCGGTGCTGTTTGCTTCGGTGGGTTGCCAGGTCCAGCCGGGCAGGCCGGCGCCGAACCAGGCCGCGTGTTGCCCGGTGCCCGAGGCGATTTCCAGTGCGCGGCCCCGGGTCGGCAGCACCTCGCGCAAGGCCTCCAGGATCGGTTGCTTGTTGCGGTCGGCGGCGGGGCTGAACGGCAGGGTACTCATGGGCGTGGCGCGGCGGAACCGGGGGGCGGGCGTCAGACCGGGCTGCCGGCCGTCCGGGGCGTGGTCAGGGTCAGCAGGATGTCGGCGTACCAGGCGCAGTTCAGGCCCAGCGACTCGTCGAGCACGCGGTCGCGGTCGCCCATGTCCATGCGCGACGAATGCACGCCCAGCAGCTTCCAGGGCAGCTCGGCCGTCTCGGGGGTGGGCGCGGTGTCGCGCATCACCACCGCCGCGCCGCTGGTGCCGCGGTGGGTGCGCGCGTCGGTCAGGAAGAAGCCCTGCCCCTGGAAGCGGATGCCATAGGGCGACGCGATCGCCGCCTGGCGCACCACCGGCAGGTGGTGCACGGCGTCGTGAAAGCCGAGCGGAAAACCCACCACCAGCAGCGAGGCGTCCACCGGCACGCTGGCAAACGAGGTCTGCAGGTGGGCCGGGGTGAAGGCGCGGATGATCGCGCCGGCCGGCAGCTGGCTGCGGTCCAGCTCCAGCACGGCGACGTCGATCTCGCTGCCGCCGTCGCGGCCCTGGCGCCACACCGCCGCGCCCTGGTTGTAGAGCAGCATCGAAAACCCGGTCGAGCGGGTGAGGTTGCTGGCGTCCAGGTGCACCTCGATCTCCAGCCGGTCGGGCAGGTGGCTGGTGGCTTCGTCGATCACCACATGGCGGCTGGTGACGAGGTAGAGGCGCTCGTCGCGCTGGAAGAAGAAACCGCTGGCGTTGGTGAGCGCGTAGCTGCGCAGGAAGGTGGACACGCGCGGCGCGGCCAGAAACAGCGGGTCCACCGTGGCAGACGCGTTGCGGGTTTGTGGTGGTGGCGAGGTGGGGTTCATGGGTGGTTCGGTATTCATGAAGAGTCTGTTCAGACCACAGCACCAAACAGGGCGCCCACGCCGGCTGTTATGGCCATGGCCAGCGCCCCCCAGAAGCCCACGCGCCAGGCGCCCAGGCCCATGCGGGCACCGCCGGCGCGTGCGGCCAGGGCGCCGAGCAGGGCAAGAAAAAGCAGCGACGAGCCCGCCACCCAGCCGATCAGGCCCGGCCCAGGCACCAGTGCCGTCACCGCCAGCGGCAGCGCCGCACCCGCCGCGAAGCTGGCGGCCGAGGCCAGCGCGGCCTGCACCGGCCGCGCGCTCAGGGTGTCTGAAATGCCCAGTTCGTCGCGCGCATGGGCGCCCAATGCGTCGTGTGCCATGAGCTGGGTGGCCACTTGCCGGGACAGTTCGGCGTCCAGACCGCGCCCGGCATAGATGGCGCTGAGTTCACGGTGTTCGGCGGCCGGGTCGGCATCGAGCTCGACCTGCTCGCGGGCCAGGTCGGCTCCCTCGGTGTCGGCCTGCGAATGCACCGACACATACTCGCCCGCGGCCATCGACATGGCGCCAGCGACCAGCCCGGCCACCCCGGTCAGCAGGATGCTGCTGTGGTCGGCGCTCGCCGCCGCCACCCCCAGCACCAGGCTGGCGGTGGAGACGATGCCGTCGTTGGCGCCGAGAACGGCGGCGCGCAGCCAGCCGATGCGGTCGGTTCGGTGGCGTTCGGTGTGTCGCCAGCGGGAGGGCATGGGCAGTCCTTTGCGGTTCTTCGTCGGGCCCCAGTGTAGGAGGCCAACCCGGCGCGATCTGTCCGCTGTCGAACATACCGGGGGTGTGGTGCAGGGTACATGACCGCGGGTGTTTGTGGCCACCGCGGGTTGTGTGGCGGGTCGCCGGGTCGCTGGCCGGCGATTCAGCGCCAGGTGCCCGGTGCCAGTCCGTCGAGGGTGTGGGGCCCGATGGCGGCGCGGATCAGGCGCAGCGTGGGGAAGCCCACCGCCGCCGTCATGCGGCGCACCTGGCGGTTGCGGCCTTCGCGGATCACCAGCTCGATCCAGGCCGTGGGCACCGCCTTGCGCACCCGGATCGGCGGATTCCGCTCCCACAGCCCGGGTGGCTCCGGCATCGCGCGGGCGCGCGCTGGCAGGGTGGGGCCGTCGTTGAGCTTCACGCCGCGGCGCAGCGCGGCCAGCGCGGCTTCGTCGGGCACACCCTCCACCTGCACCCAGTAGGTCTTTTCCATCTTGTGGCGCGGGTCGGCGATGCGCGCCTGCTCCTGGCCGTCGTCGGTGAGCAGCAGCAGGCCTTCGCTGTCGGCGTCCAGCCGGCCGGCCACGTACACGCCGGGCCGGTCGATGAAGTCCTTGAGTCCGCGCCAGCGCCCTTCGGGTGTGAACTGGCTGAGCACGCCGTAGGGTTTGTTGAAGCGGATCAGCATGGTGGCGCTCGCTCCATCATTCAGCGAGAAACAGCGCCGGATCCACCATGGCTCGGTTGAGCATCACGCCCCAGTGCAGGTGCGGCCCGGTCACGCGGCCGGTGGCGCCCACGGCGCCCAGGCGTTCGCCCGCCAGCAGCGTGTCGCCCACCCGCACATCGATCGCGCTCAGGTGGCACACCATGCTCAGCAGGCCACCGCCGTGGTCGAGCCAGACCGTCTGGCCGTTGAAGAAGTAGTCGCCGGTGTCGATCACCCGGCCCGCCAGCGGCGCCACCACCGGGGTGCCGGTGGGTGCGGCGATGTCCATGCCACTGTGAGGATTGCGCGACTGGCCGTTGAACACACGCCGCAGCCCGAAGGAACTGGAGCGCCGCCCCGGCGTGGGCACCCGCATGCGCAGGCTCGCCGGCAGCGGTTCGCTGAACACGGCAATCACCGTCTTCTGGTGGTCGCGTTCGCGCTCGAAGCGCGCCAGGTCCTGGGGTGAGAGGTCCACCGTTTTCGGGGCCACCTTCAGGCGCTGCTCGGCGTAACGTTTGGGCACCACCGTGTAGGCCTGTTCGCGCGGCGCTTGGCCGTCGATCTGCACCACGATGCGCGCCTCGCCCGGCGTGGCCGACAGCGGGATGCCCACCAGTGCGGACCATTCGATCGGGTCGCCCAGCACCAGCAGCGGCACCTCGCCCGCCCAGGCCCGGGGACGCTCCTGCGATGGCCCCAGCGAAAGGCGAACGATGCCGCCCGGCACCGGCGCCACCTGGGGCACGTTCGCCTCGGCCGCCGCTTCCCCGGCCCCTGAGGCCAGGCGCCAGTTACCCAGCAGCAGAAGCCCCACGGCGCCCGCGGCCCCCCGCACCACGGAGCGGCGGGAGCGGGTCGACTGAGCAGGTGGCACAAGGGGGTTCTGAAGCATGGGAGGCGGGTGCGCTGGTTGGACGATCGGCAGGGCGTGGCGGGCGCTCCAAGCATGCCACCGATCGGGCCGGCGGTGAACCGCGGGTGGGCCGGCGGTCCGGTCGGCTAGCATGGCCGCATGACCGTTCACACCGAGAGCCTGCGGCTCGCCTCCCTTTATCCCGATGTTTTCCATGTCGAGGCCCCCGAATCCCCTGTGGGGCCCGACCTCTGGCCGCGCAAGCCGGGGGTGTTCATCCGCAAGGCGGCCGCTGCCGTGGCCGAACCCGTGGAACCCGTGGAACCGGCGGAAGTTCAGGAACCGCAGGAACCCCGACCGGCGCCCCCGCTGGTGCGCGAACTCGTGGCCGGCCAGTTTGGCCTGGTGCCGCGCTGGGTGAAGTCGGCGTCCGATGCCAAGCTGCGTTCGCCCAAGCTGGTCAACGCGCGCAGCGAAACCGTGACCACCTCCAACAACCTGCGCGAAGCCTGGCTCGCCGGGCAGCGCTGCATCGTGCCGATGATGGCGTTTTTTGAAGACGACTTCCGCAGCGGCAAAGCCGTGGCCACGCGCATCAGCCGCGTGGACGGCCAACCCATGGGCGTGGCGGGCCTGTGGGAAAGCTGGACCGGCGCCGGCGGCGAAGTCATCGTGAGCTACACCCTGCTCACCGTCAACGCCAACAGCCACGCGCTGATGCACCGCTACCAGCAGCCCGGCAGTGAAAAACGCATGCCCGCGGTGCTGAACGAAGGGGGCTACGACGCCTGGCTCAACGCCGCCCACCCCGAGAAGGCGCGCGAATTCCTGCGCGCCTACCCGGCCAACTGGCTGACGGCGAACCCGGTCGAAAAAAAGTAGCGTTCCGCGGACCTCAGCGCAGCGGCTGTGGCGCGGTCACGATCTCGTGCTCGGTGGTCGCATCGGGTCCCTGAGGGCGGGACCAGTTGGCGATTTGCGCCAGCGCCAGGCGCTCGGCCTCGTTGAGGATGTCCATCGGCTTCGCGTGTGAGGGGGCGTGGGTGACCACCCCGATGCCCAGGCGCGGCTGGAAGGTGTGGTGCGTCTGATACTCATCCACCACCGGCAGCGACGCGCCGACCATGAAGCGCAAATGGGCCAGCGTTTCGGTCAGCGGCGCGGCGTGCTTGTCGGTGAACATCACCACCACAAAGCAGCGCGGGTGGTATTGACCCACCACGCAACGGAAACCGGCCGCGCGGCGAACGCGCGCCGCCAGCGTCACCAGGATCTGGTGCTCCACACCCGGCCCGGCCGAATCGGTCAGCTCGTAGAGATTGCTCACGTTCACGCAGATCACCGAACATTCGCCCTGCTGGCGGGCGGTGCGCCAGAACACGTGTTCCACCTCGGCGATCAGGGCCGAGCCGGTGTAGAGCCCAGTGACCGGATCGGCGCCTTGCTGCACGCGCGAGAGGCGGGCGAGCTTGCGGTTTTGCCGGTTGCGCACAAAACCCAGCACCGTGGCCGTGAGGAAATACACCATGGTGACCAGCGCCGTGAGCAGCCAGAAGCCCGAACCCAGGCCCGGTGCGTCCAGGCCGCGCAGGTACAGGCCACTCACCATGGCCGCCAGGCACACGATCGCCAGCACCATCCAGCGCGCCAGCGGATCGCCCCGCCGGGTGGCCCGGATGACCGCGATCAGCGCCAGCAACACCGGCACCATGTTGACCACCGCGGCCGCCAGCAGCACCGGACGAAAGTGGTCACGCGACACCTGGCTGGCCAGCAGCGCCAGCGCCATCGCGGTCAGGAACACGGCAGCGCCCCCCCAGGCGGTGAGGCGGTGCGCCAGGGCGTCCTCGCGCGCACCGCCCAGCCAGCCACCCAGGAAATACAGGGCCACGCCGCCCGCCAGCGGCCCCAGACTGGCTTTGAGCACCATCAGCGGACGCTCTGGCAGGGCTGGAAACAAGGCTTCCGGCAAACCCGACATGACCACGCAACTCGCGCCAGTGAGCACCACAAACCACAGGTTGCGCATCGCGCCCGTGCTGCGGCTGCCCAGCGCGTCACCCAGCGCCAGCGCCGCCAGCGTCAACAGACCCCCGAGCATGGCCGACCAGATGGCGATTTCAGAAACAGGCATGCGCCCGATTATGGTTGCCATGGCCCAACCAGAATCGCGGGAATCTATCGAATGCGTGTCTGAGCTGCGACACCCCACGAACGCACGCCGCTACAGCGTCTGCCGGTAGCGCTCCAGCATCTGTTCCTGTGTCTCCACCGGCGCCTCCGCGCTCATGCGCTCGCCGATCTGGTCGCGCAGCATCTCGCCCATGCTCGGCATCACCGAGCGCTCAACCTGGCGGCTGGTATCCCAGAGTGCCGATCGCATCAGCGCCTTGGCGCAATGCAGGTAAGACGCCCGCACCGTCACGCGGATGACGAGTTTGGGCACGCGCCTCGCATCGGCGCTGCGCTCGCGGTCGGCTTCATCGGTGGTCAGCAGCGCGCTGCCGTTCACGCGCAGCGTCTCGTCCATACCCGGCACCAGAAACAGCAGGCCGATCTGGCCGGTCTGCACGATGTTTTCCAGCGTGTCGAGCCGGTTGTTGCCCGGCGCGTCGGGGATCAGCAGCGTCTGCGGATCCAGCACTTTCACGAAGCCCGGCTCACCGCCGCGCGGCGACGCGTCCAGCGCGCCGTTCGCCCCCGCGCTCGACAACACCACCAGCGGCGACAGGCCGATGAAGCGCGTGGCGTGCACGTCGAGCTGAGGGAGTTCCTTCTTGGCCGAGCGTTCGCGCACCGGGTCGTACAGCGCGCGCAGCGCTTCAAGGGTGGTGATGTTCATGGCTTCAGGGCTTACAGGTCGTAGGTCACCGAGCGCTCGGGCAACACGCTCAGGTCCAGCGAGCGCACCGCGCCCATCCAGATGGCGCGGTCGCGGTGGTCCACCAGGTCGTTGCCGGTGATCGGGTGGATGAACACCACCAGACCGCCGCGGTGCAGCGTCAGCCAGGGGATCACGTCGGCAAACAGCGCCGCCTTGAAGGCCAGCTGGCAGCTCCAGTCCGGGTGCGGGCCCACCGGTTTCTCGTGCACGCGGCCCATCTTCAGGGGGAACGCTGCGGCCGCCGCTTCGCACAGCGTGCGTGCCTGCGCCAGCGTGTCGGCGTTGAAGTACACGTGGGCGTGCCAGCCGTGGATGGCGGTGTCGGGCGGGGCGGTGGTGGCGTCGTTCATGCGCGGCATGATGGCAGATTTCAGCGCACGCTGTGCCGTGCCGAGGGCGTGCAGCTCGCCACTGGCATACAGTCCCCGCATGACCACCCCTGTCACCCATCCAGCCCTGCGGGCACGCAGCCCGCAGGGCGAAGGTACGCCCATGAGCCACGCCGTCTCGCGCCTGCGCACCGCGCGTCTGGCCGTCAGCTCCAAGCCTTACGTGGCCCGCGGCTCCGGTCTGGGGCGCTGCCCCAGCTGCCGGCTCATTGCCAGCCACTGCATCTGCTCGCTGCGCCCGCAGGTGCCCACGCGCGCCGGCGTGTGCCTGATCATGGGTGACATCGAAGCGCTCAAGCCCAGCAACACCGGCTGGCTGATCGCCGACGTGGTGGCCGACACCTGGGCCTTCGGCTGGGCGCGCACCGCGGTGGACCCGGCGCTGCTGGCGCTGCTGGCCGATCCGCAGTGGCAACCGTATGTGGTGTTCCCCGGCGACTACGTGGAGCCCGGGCGCGTGGTGACCGCGCTGCCACCGGTTGAAGACAAGGAAGCCGGGCAGGGCGACCAGCGCCCGCTGTTCATCCTGCTCGACGGCACCTGGTCCGAGGCGCGCAAGATGTTTCGCAAGAGTCCGTATCTGGACCGCCTGCCCGTGCTCAGCCTGCATCCCGAACAGGTGTCCAACTACCGGCTGCGCCGCTCCACGCACGAGCACCACTTCTGCACCTCCGAAGTGGCCGCGCTGTGTTTCGAACTGGCCGGAGAACAGCGTGCCGCCGACACGCTCGCCGCCTGGCTCGACGTGTTCACCGACCACTACCTCAGCATCCGGCAGCAGCTGCCGCTGGACTGGGCCAGCGAGCCGCACCAGCGCCTGCAGGCGCTGGCGATGCCTGCGCGCTGAAACGCAGGCGGGACCGCGCTCAGCCCGGAATCTCCGGCTCCACCAGCAGCGCCAGCAGCTGCAGCGACTGCTGCCAGCCCAGGTAGCAGGCTTCGGTGGGGATCATGGCCGGAATGCCCTGCTGCACCGCGGTCAGCTCCGTGCCCACCGACACCGCTTTCAGCGTGATCGTGGTGATCATCTGGCCGGGCAGGTTCGGGTCGTCGAACACATCGGTGTTCACGATGCGCTCATTGGGCACCAGCTCCAGGTATTTGCCACCAAAGGCGTGCACGTGGCCGCTGCTCAGGTTGGTGAACTGCATGCGGTAGATGCCGCCGACCTTCGCGTCCATCTCCAGCACGCGGCCCGTGAAGCCGTGCGGCGGCAACCACTTGGCCATCGCGTCCGGGTCGAGAAAAGCGCGGTACACGCGCTCGGGCGGTGCGGTCAACACACGGTGCAGGGTGACGGTGCCGGTGGTCATGGGGAATCTCCTGGGTGGCGGTTGGGGGTGACGGGTGAAGCGGCGGACAGCTGGCGCATCCACCAGCCTACGACGAAGCAGGGTGCCCGGTTTCGACAAACCCGTGTTACCCAGCTTGGCGCAACGGCCACCTGTGCCTATCATGGTCTGCACGGCATGGCCGCCCCGTGGGGCGGCACGGCCGGCGTCCCGGGTGTTCACTCTCAAGGGGGCAGGCGACATGAAAGACGTTGACCAACTTTCACCCGTCAAACAAGGGCTGTGGTTCTACGGCGGCGTGACCACCTGCCATGTGCGCATCGTGCGCCACCACACCCTGTACGGCACCGGCAACGCCGACGACCCGCCCGAACTCGCCGGCGATCACGCCGTGGAGTGTTACTACATCCGCTTCGACAAGCCCCACACACCCATGCCCTGGCAGGACGGCGGCGCGGCCCTCTCGCTGCGCGAGGCCGTGTTCATGGCCGAACGCAGGCTCGGCCCTGTGGTCAGCTGGGTCGACTGACGACGCTCAAACACTCGCCGCTGGCACCGGCCGCACGGTGTAGCTCGCCGTGCCTTGTGTCCAGGCCAGCAGGCGGTCGATGTTCGGGTGTTTGCCCGGGTGCGTGCGCGCATCGGCCGTGTGTTCCGCGTACCAGTCCAGCCCCAGCGCCGCGGCTTCGGGCGTGATGCGGCCGCCGTGCATCGCGGCCAGGGCGGCGTACACCGCCAGCGAACCGGTCTGGCCCGGCCTGTTTTCAATCGTGGCCAACACCGCACCGTGGGCGTCCAGCAGTTGCAGCGCGGCGAGGTGGTGGGTGGCGGGCAGGGTCTTGAGTCGCTCGGTGAAGTTCATGCTGGTTCAGGGTTTTCGCAGTGGCTCCGATTCTTCCCGATTCATGTAAACCATGCGAAATTTTGTTGTGCCGTTCATAGACGGCCGCTGTGTGCAACCTTGTGCGCCAGCGCCGGCTCATGAAAACCGCGGTGTAGGATGGGCAGCCTCCCAACCATCACCCAGGTGACGAGGCATGAACCCACCGACTTCCCGGCTCCCCGTACTCATCGCTGCCCTGGTCGCGCTCGCCGTGGCGGGCTATTTCGGCTGGCAGCAGTTCAAGCCCGTGCAGGCGCCGTTGGCCCCGGTCGCTGCGCCCTCGGCCGCCGCCCCGGAAGCGCCACCTGCGCCGGTGGTCTCCGAGCCCACAGCCCCCGCCATTGAGCACCCCGTCGAGGCGCCGGTGGCCGATGCCGCCAGCGAGCCCACCGCGCTGCCCGCGCTGGACGGCTCCGACGAACACGTCAGCGGCTTGCTCTCGGGCTTGCTCAGCCGCAAGAACCTGCTCACCTTCCTGCAGCTCGACGGCTTCGTGCGGCGGGCGGTGGCCACGGTGGACAACCTGGCGCGCTCGCAGGCGCCGGTGATGGTCTGGCCCGTCATCCCCACGCCCCAGCGTTTCACCACGCAACGCGGTGAGAACGGCGTTGAAACCATCCACCCCGGCAACAGCCAGCGTTATGTGCCGCTGGTGCTGATGATCGAATCGGTGGACACCGGCAAGGCCGTGGACCTTTACCGCAGCCTCTACCCCCTGTTTCAGCAGGCCTACGAAGAGCTGGGCTTTCCGGGCCGCTATTTCAACGACCGGCTGGTCCAGGTGCTCGACCACCTGATCGCCACACCGGTGCCCACCGAACCGCTGGGCGTCACCCTCGTGGACGTCAAAGGCACCGTCCCGTCAACGCGCCCCTGGGTGCGCTACGAACTGGCCGACCCGGCCCTGGAGTCCTTGTCGGCCGGGCGAAAGATGCTGCTGCGCACCGGCCCGGACAACCAGCGGCGTTTGCAGGCCAAGCTCAAAGACATCCGCCAGCGTGTGGCCAAGCCCTGAGCGCCCTGGCCACCGACGGAAACACCGCCCATGACCCATCCCGCCTTCTATCCCATCGGCACCCCTGGCCAGGCCTGGGGGCCCGCTGAAGTGGCCGCCTGGCGCGCGCAGCTGGTGCGCCAGCGCAGCTACGCCGAGGATGTGCTGATCGTGTTCGAGCGGCTGCGCGCGCGCTTCGAGGTCCTGCCCTATGGGGAGGTGTTGTACGGGAGCGATGTGTATCCGCTCTTCGCCCTGCAGAGCCTGGAATGGCAACCCGGCCTGCCAGGCGTGCTCGTGACGGGTGGCGTGCACGGCTACGAGACCA
Organism: Hydrogenophaga sp. L76; assembly: GCF_057654755.1. Taxonomy (NCBI): domain Bacteria; kingdom Pseudomonadati; phylum Pseudomonadota; class Betaproteobacteria; order Burkholderiales; family Comamonadaceae; genus Hydrogenophaga; species Hydrogenophaga sp. L76. The sequence goes on along the minus strand of NZ_CM172807.1, from coordinate 1,788,798 downwards.
GCGGCGTGCATGGTGCGCTGCGCTTCCTGGACCAGCACGCCGAGGCCTACACCGGCCGGGTGAACCTGCTGGTGGCGCCCTGCGTGAGCCCCTGGGGTTACGAACGCATCCACCGCTGGAACTTCGACGCCATCGACCCGAACCGCTCGTTCAAGGAACCCAGCGCGGCGCAGGAATCCGCCGCGCTGATGCGGCTGGTGGCGCCCTTGGGCCAGTTTGATGTGCACATTGACCTGCACGAAACCACCGACACCGACGCGTCGGAGTTCAGCCCGGCGAAGGCAGCGCGTGATGGTGTGCCGTACACCCCCGTGCACATCCCGGACGGCTTCTACCTCGTGGACGACACCGAGAACCCGCAGCCCGAATTCCAGCAGGCCATCATCGCGGCGGTGGAGCGCGTCACGCACATCGCGCCGTCCGACACCCAGGGCGGCCTCATCGGCTCGCCCCAGTTCGGCCGCGGCGTGATCCGCTACCCGCTGAAGTCGCTCGGCCTGTGCGCCGGCATCACGGGCGCCCGCTACACCACGACGACCGAGGTCTACCCCGACAGCCCGCGCGTCACGCCCGAGCACTGCAACGCCGCGCAGGTGGCGGCCGTGTGCGCGGCGATCGATTTCGTGCTCGCACAGCGCTGACGCGACTCAGGCGCGGTAGCCGTTGGCCGCATCCAGAAAATCGATCTCTCGTTGCCGCACGTCCGGATCACTGGCCAGCCAGACCCCGCTGAGCCGGGCCTCCACCATGGCGGGTGCGAGCTGGCGCAGCTGTTGCAGCTCCATCGCGGCGCCCGGCAGATCGCCCGCGCCGACCAGGCAGAGCACCAGGCACAGGCGGGTGCCGGCGAAATCGGCCTCGCGCAAGGACTGCCGCGCCGTGTCAATCGCTTCCGCATAGGCCCGGGATGCGAACTGCGCCCAGACCAGGTTGTCCAGCAGATGGAAGCGCGCTGGGTCGCGCGGGCTCAGGCGCAGCGCTTCCAGGCAGCGCCGTGTGCCCATCGCGCACGCACCCGACACCGCCTCGCACATACCGAGCCGCACCAGCGCGACCGGGTCGTTCGGGTTCAGATCGAGAGCGCGCCGAAAATCGGCGCTCGCCTCGGGCAGCCGGCCCGACACCAGCATCAGCCAGCCGCGCCCGAGGTAAGCCAGGTGGTCGGCGCTGTCGATCGCCAGGGCCCTGGCCGTCGCGTTCAGCGCGGCCTCCAGGGTGTCCGGAATCGACCCGGCGGTGCCAAAGTACAGGTGCCACGAGTGGGCGTCCACGATGGCGTGCAGCGCCATCCCGCAGCGGGGATCGAGCGCCAACGCTTGCCCGGCGATCCGGATGGCCTCGTCGCGGGTGGCCGCATGGGAGCGCGACAAACCCTCGCGCACGCGTGCACGGGCCTGCAGCGCGAGCTCATAGGCCGTCACGTTTTCGATCGGACGGCTGCGTGCACGGTTCAGCTCCGTGGTCTCGATGTACGGCGCCATGGCGGTCACGATCGCACGGGCGAGCTCGTCCTGCAGCGCAAACACGTCCACCAGCTGGCGGTCGTAGCGATCGGCCCAGATCTGTTGGCCGGTGACCGCATCGATCAGCTGCGCCGCCACCCGGACCGACGCGTCAGCCCGGTGCGCGCTGCCCTCCAGCACATAGCGCACGCCGAGCTCGTGCGCCACCGTGCGCACGTCCACCATCCGGTTCTTGTAGGTGAAGACGCTGTTGCGTGAAATCACGAACAGCGAATGAAAGCGCGACAGCGCGGTGATGAGTTCGTCGGTGATGCCATCGATGAAGTCTTCGTGCGCCGCGTCGCCCTGCATGCGCGCAAACGGCAGCACGGCGATCGAGGGCTTGTCCGGCAGGGGCAGCGGTGTGGCCGCTGCATCGGCGTGGGTGGATGGCGCCGGTGAGGGCGCACGCTGAGCGTAGGAGACCTGCAAGGTGAACTGGTAGCCCGTGCCGTTGACGGTGGACACCGCATCGGCGCCCAGCAACTTGCGCAGCCTGGACACATGCACGGTGAGGTTGTTCTCCTCCACCACCACGCCCTGCCACACCTGGCGCAGCAATTCTTCTTTGGTGACGACGCGCTCCCGGTTTTGCACCAGCGCCGTCAGCACGTCGAAGGCCCGCGCACCCAACGCCACCGGCTCACCGCTGTTCAGCAACTGGCGCTGCGCGGGTCGGAGTTCGAAATGACCGAAAACCACGGGATCGAGCACGGTCAGCCTGCCTTTCACCGGAGCCTTTCATCGTAGCCACAAGTCCGGGTTTAGGAAAGTTTGGTCCAAATTCAGATGCGTTTAGGGACGGCGGTCATGCGAATGGCCACATTGGACAGGGCCGTTTTCATGGGTCTGAAGCGGGCCACAGACGCCGCTGTTCCGGCGAAACAAGGAGACAAAAATGATTGCATTTGTGCGAGTGGCCGGCGTCAAGCCCGGAAAAACGGGCGCAGCCCTGGCGTTTGCCAAAGAGATGGCCACCTATTTCAAGGAAACACAAAAACGCGAGCTCGAAGTGTTGCTCCCCATCGGTGGCGAGGTGCAGCGCGTGGCCTGGTCGGCCCGCTACAACGATCTGACCGAGCTGGAGACCGTCATGAACAAGATCACCTCAGACCCCAGGTACTGGGAGCTTGTCAACAGCGCGTCAGACAACTTCATCCCGGGCTCGTTTCATGACGCCATCTGGAAGACGGTCTGACGCCGTGCCTGCCTGTTCCGGCTCCTGTTTCATTCATCCCCCAATCCCCTGGAGACATCACCATGCCCAAATACCTTGCGCAAGGCAACTACTCCGCCGAAGGCGCGCGCGGTCTCGTGAAGGAAGGTGCCTCCGGGCGCCGGACCGTGGTTGACAAACTCGTCAAATCGATGGGCGGCACGCTCGAATGCCTGTACTTCGCCTTTGGTGACACCGATGTGTTTGCCATCGTCGACATGCCCGACAACGTGAGCGCCTGCGCCCTCGTGACCGCCATCAACACCAGTGGCGCGGTGTCCTTGCGCACCACCGTGCTGCTCACGGTGGAAGAGGTCGACATAGCCACCAAGAAGTTGCCGGTCTACCGCCCGCCGGGGCAATAGCGCGCGCACCGCGCCTTCGAGGGCCGGTTGGCGAAGCGGTGGGATCAGACCTCCACCGCATCCACCTCGATCACGCCCTCGAACAGGTCGATCGCCGTGGCGGCCACCTGCGCCGTGTCGACGTAGGCATATGCGCCCACGCCCACCGCGCCCACGATCGGCAGCCAGCGCGCCGCGCCCCTGCCCAGAACTCTTTGCGTGAGCTTCACGCCAATGCGCCGGGTGAGGGTGCGGATGAGCAGCGGCGAGGCGCGCCGCACCAGCGTGCGCTGACCCACGCGCACCACCAGATCGCGCACGCCCTGCGCCGCCGTGTGCTGGAACAGGCAATACACCACCTGTTCGGGCGTCAGCGTGGACTGTTTGCCATACAGGGCGGCCAGGTCGGCCACCAGCTGCTTCTGGATCTTCCAGACACCCACCATCTCGGGCAGGATGGTCAACCAGCCCACGAAACCCGGCGGCAGCGCCAGCGCGCCGGCCGCCAGCGCCGCCTTGGCCGCCGCGGCATTGGCCTTCTTGCGTGCATCGTCCGCGGGCGACTGGCTCTTGCGCTCCTTCGAGCTGGGCACCTGGCCCACCAGCGACAGGATGGCCTGGCTGATCAGGTGCGATCCGGTGCCCTCGGGCGTGTCGGATTCCATCGTCTCTTTTTTGCGGGGTGGCATGGGGGACTCCTTCTGGCGTCTGGTCAGCGTTCGGCACACGGATCTGCACAGCCGGTTGTAACAGGCCTTCTGCCCACATCGCACCAGAATACGGCGCCTCGCCCAACCCCAGCTGGCGCGCCGAGCAGGGCGCTGGACGATGCGGTGCGTGGCCTGCGCGTGGCGCTGCGCACGGCCTTGGTGGACTCCCGGGCTCCCAGGCCGGGCACAGGAGCCACAGCCACCCGACGCTGACACAAACTTGAAACCTGTTTGCCTTACAAGGAGGCATGCACAAGAAAAGCAAGCCCCTTCGCCCTGCAGAGACCCCGCCCGGTCCGCAGCCCTGGAACCCCGAGGTCTGTCATGAGCTGATCCAGAAGCTCTGGGCCTTGCGCGCGGCCATGCTGGACAGCGAACAGCGCTACGCCGACACCATCGAACGGGTCGGCCCCCATCAGCGCGACAGCGCCCGCAACCTGGTGCATTTCCTGGCCATGCGGGCGACCGACCTGCGCGACCTGCAGGGCCGGCTGGCCTGGCTGGGGGTGTCTTCGCTGGGGCGTTCGGAGTCTCACGTGTTGGCCAACGTGGACAAGGTGCTGGGCATCCTGCACCGCCTGACCGGCCAGGACTGGCAGGACCGCTCGTCCGAGGAGCCCGTGGGCAGCGTGTCGGGACCGGCGCTGTTGCTGCATCACACGAAGGCCTTGCTCGGCCCGGTGGCGCGCGACCGCAACGTGCGCATCATGGTGACCCTGCCCAGCGAGGCGGCGACCGACTTCTCGCTGGTGCGCGGCCTGGTCCGGGCCGGCATGGACGTGGCCCGCATCAACTGCGCACACGACGACGCCGATGCCTGGAAGGCCATGGCCAGGCTGGTGCGGCGTGCCGCCAAGGCGGCGCAGCGCGAGGTGAAAGTCCTCATGGACCTGGGCGGCCCCAAGATCCGCACCGGCACGCTGCCCGTCGGCCCAGCCGTGCTCAAGCTCCGCCCCGCTCGCGACGAGCTGGGCTTCGCCATCCAGCCCTGGCGGTTGCGCCTGACGCCGACCGAGATGCCGACAACGTCCGGGACCCCGCCGCGCATCGTGGTGGACCAGGACTGGCTGGAGCGTGCCCGGCTGGGGCAACAGATCCACCTCACCGACGGGCGCGGCAAGAAGCGCCGCCTGCTCGTCGTCGAGCGCGATGTCCATGGCGTGGTGGTCGAGTGCATGGACACCTGCTACCTCACGCCCGACACAGCCCTCTCGCTCAAAGGCACGCACGGTCGCCGCATCCACACCGCCTATCCCAGCGGCATACAACCCCTGCCGTCGGCGATCCGCCTGCACCGGGGCGACGTGCTGCAGCTGACCGCCGAGCCGGCCTACGGTGACGATGCAGGCGATGCCGAGCCGCCCCGCATCGCCTGCACCTTGCCCGAGGTGATCGGCCAGGCGCGCGTGGGTGAACGGGTCTGGATCGACGACGGCCGCATCGGTGCCGTGGTGCGCAAGGCGTCCCGGCGCCGGCTGGAGCTGGAGATCGTGCAGGCCCGCGACGGCGGCGAAAAACTCATGGCCGACAAGGGCATCAACTGGCCCGACAGCCAGCTCGACCTGCCCGCGCTCACCGACAAGGACCTGCAGGACCTGCGCACCGTGGCCAAGGTGGCCGACCTTGTGGGCCTCTCGTTCGTGCAAGCACCGGACGACGTGCACCGCCTGCTCGACGAGCTGCGGGCGCTGGGGGGCAGCCAGGTGGGCGTGGTGCTCAAGATTGAAACCTTGCGGGGCTTCGAGAGCCTGCCCGAGCTCATGCTCGCCGCCATGGCCGCGCCCACGGCCGGCGTGATGATCGCGCGCGGCGACCTGGCCGTGGAATGCGGTTACGAGCGCATGGCCGAAGTGCAGGAAGAAATCCTCTGGTGTTCAGAGGCGGCGCACATGCCCGTCATCTGGGCCACGCAGGTGCTTGAAACCCTGGCCAAGACCGGCGTGCCCTCGCGCGCCGAAATCTCCGACGCCAGCATGGGCGTGCGCGCTGAATGCGTGATGCTCAACAAAGGCCCGTACATCGAAGACGCCATCCGCATGCTCGACGACATCCTGCGCCGCATGGCCGGCCACCAGACCAAGAAAACCCCCTTGCTGCGCGCCCTGCGGGCCTGGGCGGAGGAGGGCCTGACCTGAGCCCCCGCGCCGATCCGTCACCGCAACAGATTGCGCCATTTGCCGATATTGAAGACCTGCCCGTAGCCATTCTTCTTCAGCACCATCCTCGCCATCCCGCTGCGCGTTCCGCTGGCACAGCAGAGCACCACGGGCGCCGACCTGGGAATCTCGCTGAGCCGGCTCCCGAGTTCCGGCAGGGGGATGTTGATCGAGCCCGGGGCGCTGGCGCCCGCGAACTCCGCGGCGGACCGCACATCCACCAGCGTCGCGCCCTGCTGCTTCAGCCCGGGCAGCAAAGCCACGACCTTTCGCGCGCTCCACCACTTGTAGCCAAACCACAGCGCCACCAGCATGAGCGGCCAGTACTGCTGGAAAAAATCTGCGAAATCCATACAACTCCTTGGGGTAGGGGGCTGCGGGAGGAAAAAATCCAACCGAAGCTACACCCGGGAGTATCTTTCAATTTGGCCAGATGCCTGCAGGCGTTGGGAACGCCTTCCCCGGAAATTCCCCGCTGAGGTCCCGAGCCGGGCGCTTGCGGCACACTGGGCGCCATGAAGCACTTCCTTACCTGTCTTGTGATGGCTGGCTTCGCATGGAGTGCCTCGGCCCAGACCCTGTGGCGCGATGCACCGATGCACGCCAGTCCGGCCGAGATCCGCGCCCTGATGCCCGACGCCCGCGAAACCTCACCCAGCCAGCGCTTGGCGGACCGCAGCGCCTTGCTGGAAATCCCGAACACGCCGATTGCGGACGAGGACTTCGCCGCCACCTTCCATTTCGAGTCCGAGCGCCTGCAGCGCATTCACCTGCGGGCCCAGCCTGGCACCCGCGAGCGCACCCAGGCGCTGCTGCAAGCCCTGCAGGCCTCGCTGCGCGCGCGCTACGGCCTGCCCATCAGCACCAAGGCGCGGGAGAACGCGGCGCCCGGCACGGTCGACCTCAAGTGGGCGTTTCGGCGCATGACGGTGCAGCTCCAGATGACCGACGGCACCACGGTGGAGCTGATCTACAGCGCCAACATACCCAGCCGGCCGGCGGGCCTTTGAAAAACCATTTCGTCGACCCGGTTTGAAAAAATCGCCCTGATGGTCTATGGTGAAAGCGCTTGGCGACATCTTTCCCATCTCCCCCCCCTCCCGCTACGCGCTCATGCGCAGTTGTCAGGCTCTCTTTTATTCTTCTGAAAGGAGAACAACATGGGACTACTGGACAAGTTTTTTGGCAACAAGGTGGCGTATCCGCCGCTGCCGGCTGGCAACGAGGCGATGGCCCAGCTCGATGAGGTCAAAGCGCCGCTGGCGGAGCTGGCGCACAAGGTGCATGACCACCTGGAAGTGGTTCCGGCAGAACACGAGGCCTTTGTCTTCCTCGGCAGACCCCCCAGCAACTTCGGCATTGCCTGGATTCACGATGGCAAGGTCACCGGCCTCAAGGAGTTCGCCGAAGAACACCATCTGACGCAAATTGAAGTCGGCAAGATGATTGTGCGGCTCGGCGAGGCCTACCAGCATGCCAGCGAAACGCCGCGCTACTCGGCCGAATTCGGCGGCAAGCAGATGGTCGTCATACCGTCGAAGCTTCTGGAGAATGAAATGCACCAGATCATGGCGAATACGCTGCACTGAGTGCGGCAGCGGGTGCGTCGCACCCTTTGTCGAGATGGGTGGGGAAGGGCGGTTTTGGGGAGTGGTTGACCGCTTGATCTGGCGCGTCCTTTACGCCGCCGCCAGCGCATCAGCCACGCGCTGCGCCGCCAAGATCAGGTCCCTGACCAGCCGCTCGTCCACCTCCAGGAAGCCTTCGTACTCGCCCAGGTTGCGCTTGTTGTGGCACAGGTCCAGCACGCGCCAGACCTCTGGCCCAAGTCCCAGCGTGTGCGGCAGCACCTGAAAGACGATGTAGCGGTTGCCGGCCCGGTAGCCCTTGGCGCGCAGTGCCGCGAGGCACAAGGCGTGGGCCGCGTTGTAGGCCAGGTCAAAGCGGCTTTCCAGTGCCAGCGTGGTGTTGCCCGCGTCCGCCAGGCGGGCGCGGCCCGTGCGCTGCAAGCCGGCGATCTCGGCCGCATCTGGCGGTTCGGGTTTGAGCGAGCCGCCAGTGCGGCTCAGATTTTCAAGTGGGTTGGTTGGGTTCATGTGGCGCTGATTCGGCCTGGCCGATCAGCCATATCTTTGGCTGTTGCATCACGCGACTGACGAACGCATTGTCGCCCTGCAGGCGGGCTTGGAAATCGGTGGCGGAATACAGCGCCGGGTTGATGGTGCGCCCCAGCGTCTGGCTGGCGCCTTCCAGCGCCGCGAACACATCGCCATAGCCCAGCGTGTCGCTCACCACCAGCAGGTCCACGTCGCTCTCGGCCGTGTCCTGCTGCTTGGCGATGGAGCCAAACACAAAGGCGCGCTCAATCTGCGGCCCCAATGGCGCCAGCGCGGCGCGCAACACATCGGCCAGCCCCATCGTCTTGAGCACCAGCCCGCGCAACTCGGCAAACACCGGCGATGCTGCGTTGGCCTGAAAGTGCTTCTGGTTGCCCTGCTTGCGCACCGTGAGCAAACCCGCGCCCGCCAGATCGGCCAGCTCGCGCTGCACCGCGCCCGCGCCCGACTGCGCCAGCCCGATCACCTCGTTCGTGTAGAAGCTGCGGTCCGGCGCGCCGAACAGCACGGCCAGCACGCGCTGGCGCACCTTGGGGAAGAGGGCGTCGGCTGTGGACGAAGGAGAAGGTGTGGATCTAATACCCATAATGGGTTCTATCATACCTAATATGGGTTTGTGTGGCGATTCTTGCTACGCCACTGCACGCGGATCACGCTGCATACAGGGGCTCGCGGTGGCGGTTGATGCTGGCGATGTTGATTTCCACGTAAATCTGACCCCTCTGGACTGAGTTTTTTCATCCAACTTTGACCCCTTGAGTAAGGTCTCCTGCTTGTTTTTTGAGCAGGAGGGTTCAAGGAGTGATCAACGTGGGAACACTGGCAAAGATCCGCAGGATGCACCTGCGCGATGGCCTTCCAATCAAAGAGATCGAGCGGCGCACGGGCCTGGCCAGAAACACCATCAAGGTGTGGCTGCGCAAGGGCGAGATGGTCCAGCCCAAGTACCCCCAGCGGGTGGTGGTGAGCAAGCTCGACGGCTTTACCGAGACGCTGGCGACCTGGCTCAAGGCCGACCAGCACCGCGGCAAACGCGATCGCCGCACCATCAAGGCCATGTACGAAGCCCTGGCCGAGCAGGGTTACACCGGCGGCTACGGCCGGGTGGCCGCCTTTGCCCGGCGCTGGCGAGAAGAGCAGTCGGGCAAGGTCGGCAAGCCCGCCTTCGTGCCCTTGAAGTTCGCGCTGGGCGACGCGTTCCAGTTCGACTGGAGCACCGAGTACGCCTGGGTGGGCGGCCTGCGCCGGCGCCTGGAAGTGGCGCACACCAAGCTGTGTGGCAGCCGCGCCTTCTGGCTGGTGGCATATCCGACCCAGAGCCACGAGATGCTGTTCGATGCCCATGCCCGGGCGTTTGCCGCCTTCGGCGGCGTGCCCCAGCGCGGCATCTACGACAACATGAAGACCGCCGTGGACAAGGTCGGCGCGGGCAAGAAGCGCGTGATCAATGCGCGCTTTGAAGCCATGACGGGCCACTACCTGTTCGAGCCCGAGTTCTGCAACGTCGCCAGCGGCTGGGAGAAGGGCATCGTGGAGAAGAACGTGCGCGACCGGCGCAGCAGCATCTGGCACAAGGCGCTCAAACAGCGCTGGCCCAGCATGGAAGCGCTCAACGACTGGCTGGCCCAGGAGTGCCGCGCCGCGTGGGCCGAGCTCAACCACCCCGAGTGGCCCACGCTGAAGGTGGCCGACGTGCTGCAGGACGAACAACTGCGCCTCATGCCCAACCCCAAACCGTTTGATGGCTACGTGGAGGTGCTGGCCCGAGTCTCCAGCACGGCGCTGGTGCACCTGCAGCGCAACCGCTACAGCGTGCCGACCGAACACGCCCACGAGGTGGTCAGCCTGCGCCTGTATCCGGATCGCCTGGACGTTGTGGCCGAGAACACCCGCATCGCCAGCCATGCGCGCAGCTTCGAGCGCAGCCAGACCTTCTACGACTGGCGCCATTACGTGAGCCTGATCGAACGCAAGCCCGGGGCGCTGCGCAACGGTGCGCCCTTCGAGACCCTGCCCGAGCCATTGAAGAAGTTGCAGGCCATCCTGCTGCGCCACGAAGGCGGGGACCGGGTGATGGCACAGGTGCTGGCGGCCGTTCCGGTGCATGGGCTGGAGCCGGTGCTGGTGGCGGCCGAGCTGGCGCTGGAGAGCGGCAAGCCCAGTGGTGAGCATGTGCTCAACGTGCTGGCGCGTTTGAAGTCTGGCGGCCAGACGGGCGATGCCCAGGAGGTCAAGACGCCCTTGACGTTGGCGGTGCAGCCGCTGGCCAACGTGCAGCGTTACGACCGGCTGCGCTCGCTCGATGGTGACGACGCCCAAGGAGCGCAGCCATGAGCCAGGCCATCATCACAGCGCTCAAGGCATTGAAGCTGCACGGCATGGCCGCCAACTACCCCGAGGTGGCCGCGCAGGCGCGGCACACCGAGTTCAGTCCTGAGGCATTCCTGGGCCAGTTGCTGCGCGCCGAACAGGCCGAACGCACAGTGCGCTCCATGGCGTACCAGATGGGCGCGGCACGCTTCCCCGCCCACCGCGATCTTGCGGGCTTTGAATTCAGCCAGGCCGGTGTGGACGAAGCACTGGTGCGCACGCTGCATGGAGGCCAGTTCATTGACGCGGCCCACAACGTGGTGCTCATCGGCGGACCGGGTACGGGCAAGACCCACCTGGCCACGGCCATCGGCATCGAAGCGATCCAGCGTCACGGCAAACGGGTGCGGTTCTTCTCGACGGTGGAACTGGTCAATGCGCTGGAGCTGGAGAAGAGCCAGGGCAAGGCCGGGCAGTTGGCTCACCGGCTGGTTTACATGGACCTGGTGATCCTCGATGAACTGGGTTACCTGCCGTTCAGCCAGGCCGGTGGTGCCTTGCTGTTCCACCTGATCTCCAAGCTCTACGAGCGCACCAGCATACTGATCACGACCAACCTGAGCTTCGGGGAATGGAGCCAGGTGTTCGGCGACGCGAAGATGACGACGGCGCTGCTGGACCGGCTGACCCACCACTGCCACATCGTGGAGACAGGCAATGAAAGCTGGCGGTTCAAACACTCCAGCGCTGCAGCAAAGACAGGCCCGAGAAAGAAGCCCCGGACGGCCCAGAACGGCACGACTGAGAAAGGAGAAGCCGATGCACCAGCGGTAGACTTATCCACAGACGCGTAGCTCGGCTACACCCCAACAGGTGGGGTCAATATTGGATGGAAAGCCGGGGTCAGGATTGCGTGGAATTCAACACCCGGAACCCAGGGCGCCTCGGCGTCATACACACGATCAGGTTCGGCATCAGGCCCGCCGAGCGCCCGAGCGTTCCGAGTCGAACTCGTTGGGCACGCGCTTCGTGGCGCTGCTGCTGGTCGCTGGCCTGGGTTGGTATGGCTACACCCGATACACCGAGCGGGCCGAAGTGACAGCGGCGGAACCCCAGAGCGTGATGAGCAGCCCGGTGCAAACCGCCGCGCCCGAGATCAGATTGCCAGCGTTTCAGTGCGATGGCCGGGTAATCCCCCCAATTTCCACAGTCCGCAGAAGTAGAACGGTTATGCAGCCATGGCCAGATGCTGCTTTGGGGTGAATCCGCCCAGGGCCATGTTCGGGCGGTCGTGATTGTAGGACCACATCCATTGCGTGGCGAAGTCCTGAACCTCTTCAAGGCTTGACCAGTGATACTGGGATAACCATTCGTATCGCACCGTCCGGTTGAACCGCTCAACGTAGGCGTTTTGCTGCGGCTTACCAGGCTGGATGTATTCGATCTGGATGCCCCATTCACTGGCCCAGTTCTGAATGGTGCCGCTGATGTTCTCCGGCCCGTTGTCGCAACGAATCACCAGCGGCTTGCCTCGCCAGGCAATGATCTGCTTCAGCGCCCGGATCACCCGCTCACTGGGCAGCGAGAAGTCCACCTCAATGCCAAGCGCCTCACGGTTGAAGTCGTCGATCACGTTGAACAAGCGCAGATTCCTGCCGTCCTCCAGCCTGTCGTGCATGAAGTCCATGGACCAGACCTGATTGATAGCCTGCGGCACGGCCAATGGTTGCGGCTTCTCCCGCATCAGCCGCTTGCGTGGCTTGATGCGCAGGTTGAGCTCCAGCTCGCGGTAAATGCGGTAGACCCGTTTGTGGTTCCAGCCAAAATTCTTCACGTTGCGCAGGTACAGGTAGCACAGGCCGAATCCCCAGTTGCGGTGGTTGTCCGTCAGGCGCATCAGCCAGTTGGCAATCTCCTCGTTCTCGGCGTTTTGTTTGCACTCGTAGCGGTAGCAGGATTCACTGATCGAGAACACCGCACAGGCGACTCGTATGGCGACGGCACGCTGCTGCACGACTTCCTTGGCCATCTCGCGCCGACGAGATGGCCGTGTTACTTTTTTGCGAGGTACTCGTTGGCGATTTCAGCCTTGAGCTTCTCCTCCAGATACATCTTCCTGAGGCGCCGGTTCTCGTCTTCAAGCTCCTTCATGCGGGCCATCATGGAGGTGTCCATACCGCCGAACTTGGCACGCCACTTGTAAAAAGTAGCGGTACTGATCCCCACCTCCCGGCAGATCTCTGGCACCGCCAGACCGGCCTCAACTCGCTTCAAGGCAGCCATGATCTGGCTGTCGGTAAATCTCGACTTCTTCACGTAGAACTTCCTTCTTGGAAAATTCTACTTCTGGGAACTTTGGTTTTTCGGGGGGATTACCGCCGCAAACACTGCTCGCAAATGAGTTCATGCAGCGAAGCCAAGCAGTTTCTGAACAACTGCCCGGGCATGGAAATGGACGGGGATGGTGATGGCATTCCGTGCGAGCAGCAGTTGTGCACGGGGCCTTTTGGCGGGTGAGGGCGGCCTGACGCCGAAGCCCGGTGCTTCGCTGCGGCATCTGCGACCAAATCCATGTGTCTCGCTTCGGGGCAAAAGGCAAGACCTCCGCTGCCCGCTGCCTGACCCTAGGGGCGATTTACAAATTTGCCGTTAAGAACTCTGAGAATTTTTGAGCCTTGGCAATATTAATAACATTATCGCCAGTTTCTTTTTGATATTTGTCTAGAATAAAAAGTACCGTTTCCAACGCTTTGTTAAGTATTTCTGAGTCTAGTTTCTCAACGTCGAGGCCCTCAACCTCTTGGTGCGAGTATGTGGCTTTCCCCAGCATAATGGAAACGACTGCACGAGCAACATGAAAAGTCAGATTTCTTGCAAGACCTCTTAAATCTGAGGCAATGGCAGTCGAGATGTGTTCCCTAACCTTTTGAACTATTAGTACGGAGGTTAGGTAACTGCCAAATGGCTTCTTGGGATCGAAAATGGTTTGATATGAGGCGTCTGACTTTATGATTGTTGTTGGATTTCGTCTGGCAGTTGCGGGATCAAAGAATAGAATTGATCTTATGGCTTGGGCCATGTCCTGAATTGTGAAAACCCGATTGGCAGGTTTGCCTTGGTTCTTGTAGAAGCCTTTCCTTCGATCGTAGAAATAGTTCTTGGTTAAACAGAAGTCTTCAATGTCGCGTTGAATAGCATCTGTGGCACGAAGTAGGACCGGTTGAACTGGATTCTGAAAGTTGGAGGCGTTGATTATTTTGTCGACAACGGCCTTATCTGTTGACTTTACTACTTTTACCAAAACAGTTCGGGGATCACTTTCAGATATTGATTTTCGATTTTCGTAAATTGTAAATGAGGTCTGGAGTCCGTTAATTACTTTCACATTTTCCAAGTGAAGTGCTTTGGGTAACTGTGAAACTTTCTCAGCAATTATCGTGATGCCGTTGTTGAACCACCAGAAGTCATTCTCTTTATCTGCGTTTATTGTTTCAGAGATCTTCTTGTTGACATCAACTTCTCCTAGGAAATGTCGAATGTTTGCTTCAAAAATTGATTCTCTCACTTTACCTGTTGACGAGTCGGAGATGAAGTCTAAATAGTTCTTTAATCTGACGACGCCGACGTAGCCATACTTTTCTTTGGTCAGGCTTATGGATGCAGGATCCATTTCAAAGAGCAGTTCTAAGCTTTGAATCGGTTGCAGTTGATATAGTTGCATCAATTCGGCAGAACTCATTAGCTCTACGGAAATAGGGCATCCTTTGAGCGTGCCTTCAGCGACTGCATTGAATTGGTCTATCTTTGCCTTGATTACGCTGTTTACTTCGTTTGTCTCAGCTCTCGTGCAGTATCTGAAGTCGACAGATAATAAGGCATGTTTTTTTATGGCTTCAATCCAGATGGCTCGGAATAGTTCGATTTTTTCAACTAGGCTGCTGTTAAATATCTTCAGTAGCGTGGGTGTGTCTTTCGAAAGATCGCAAATTAGTGGCCAACTGGTTATCCAGGTATTCAGGGTGGCCTCTTTGAATGAGGGTGTAGTTTTTGACTGAACTATAAGAACTCTCATAGATGAGCTTGAAGTTATTTTTATTTCTTGAAGATCTTCTTTTGTTGTGATGCACTGATCGTTTACAAGTATTAGAAAGCAATCAATGCCTCCGTCATTTCCGCCATCAGTTATTGCATCTTCGATTTCTGAAAATGTGGTTTCTGATTGCTTTGTGAGCTGTAGTGCGCAAAAGTACTCGAATCTCTCACTTTCTGGTATGTGTGAGAACCCGTTGTCATTTGCGAATTGAGTTGCGCACGCGTCAAGAAGTATTTGATTTGCCATTTCCTCTCCCTAATTTATAAGCTGTCTATTTCCCCCAACTATCCTTCAACCCCGTCACCCGGTTGAACACCGGCCTGCTTCCAGCCACGTGATCCACCCGGTCCGCCACAAAGTACCCAAACCGCTCAAACTGGAATTTCTGGTCCGGCTGTGCGGCGGCCAGTGAGGGCTCCACGTAGGCGGTGACGACTTTCAGGCTGTTGGGGTTCAGGGCTTCGATGAAGTCTTTGCCGCCGGCGTCGGGGTTGGGGTCGCTGAACAGGCGGTCGTACAGGCGCACTTCGGCGCTCACGCCGCTGGCCACGCTCACCCAGGTGATGGCGGCTTTGGCTTTCACGCTGTCGGCGCCGGGGGTGCCGCTCTTGGTGCCGGGGATCACTTTGGCGTGCACCTCAAGCACGGTGCCGTTCGCATCCTTGGCGCAGCCGGTGCATTCGATGACGTAGCCGCCTTTGAGGCGCACCACGTTGCCGGGAAACAGGCGCTTGTAGCCCTTGGGCGGCACTTCTTCAAAGTCTTCGCGTTCGATCCAGACGTGCTTACCGATCTTGAACACGCGGTCGGGCGGCGGGGTCTGGCCTTCGGCAATCGCGCTGTGGGGTAGGGCGGGCTGGGTGCAGTCTTCGGTGTAGTCGTCAGCGCCAAAGGCCTCTGCCCAGTTGGTGAGCACCAACTTGACGGGGTCGAGCACGGCCATGCCGCGGTGGGCTTTGGTCTCCAGGTCTTCGCGCAGGCAGCCTTCGAGCGTGCTGTAGTCGATCCAGGAATCGCTCTTGGTGACGCCGATGCGTTCTGCAAAGAGCTGGATGCTCTCGGGCGTGTAGCCGCGGCGGCGCAGGCCGACGATGGTGGGCATGCGCGGGTCGTCCCAGCCGCTGACTTTGTGGTCGTACACGAGCTGCGCGAGCTTGCGCTTGCTGGTGATCACATAGGTGAGGTTGAGGCGGGCAAATTCGTACTGGTGCGGCGCGGGGTGGGCGAGCAGGCCGCCTTCGCACAGGCGGTCCATCAGCCAGTCGTAAAACGGGCGCTGGTCTTCAAACTCCAGCGTGCAGATGCTGTGGGTGATCTGCTCCAGCGCGTCTTCGATGGGGTGCGCAAAGGTGTACATGGGGTAGATGCACCATTTGTCGCCGGTGTTGTGGTGCGTGGCGCGGCGGATGCGGTAGATGGCCGGGTCGCGCAGGTTGATGTTGGGCGAGGCCATGTCGATCTTGGCGCGCAGCACCATGGAGCCGTCTTCGTGCGCGCCGTCGCGCATTTCGCGGAAGCGGGCCAGGTTTTCGGCGGGCGTGCGGCTGCGGAAGGGGCTGTCCACGCCGGGTTTGCCGAAGTCGCCGCGGGCGGCGCGCATCTGCTCGGCGGTCTGTTCGTCCACGTAGGCGTGGCCGGCTTCGATCAGGTATTCCGCGGCGCGGTACATGAAGTCGAAGTAGTCGCTGGCCTGGAACAGGTGGCTCTGGCCGTTGGCTTCCCAGTTGAAGCCGAGCCACTGCACCGCGTCGAGGATGGAGTTGACGTATTCGGTGTCTTCCTTCTCGGGGTTGGTGTCGTCAAAGCGCATGTGGCAGACGCCGCCGTAGTCGCGCGCCAGGCCAAAGTTGAGGCAGATGCTTTTGGCGTGGCCCACGTGCAGGTAGCCGTTGGGCTCGGGCGGGAAGCGGGTGCGGATCTTGGCCGGGTCGGGCTGGCCGGCGGCGTGGTGGGCGGCGTCGCCCGGGGTGCCGGCCCAGCGGCGGCTGGCGTAGGTGCCTTTGTCCAGATCGTTTTCGATGATCTGTCGCAGGAAGTTGCTGACCTTTTGCTCGCCCTGGGCATTGGGGGCGGCAGCGTTGTTTTTAGACGGGGATGGAGGTGTGTTGGAGCTCATTCGCCCATTCTAGGGGCGGCGTCACACAGTCATGGTGGGCGTTTCTGCGGCGCGGGCCGGTGTGGCGCTGAAGGCACTGCCGTGCGCCGGGCTCTGGTCGGCCAGCGCCAGGCGGGTGAGGGACTCGCGCGCGTCGGTGTTGGCAGCCGAGCGGGCGTCCAGCTGGCCCTCCCGGAGGGCGTAGCCGTCGTGCTGGGCGAAGCGGATCTGGCCGTCCTGGACCTTCATGTGCGTGATGCCGGTCAAGCCCTGTTCGCGGGCCTGTTGGGCCACGGCGTGCACGGTGTTGTCCATGCCGGGGTTCCAGGGCAACTGGTGGCGGTCGGCGATGGCGCGGACTTGTTGCTCGCTCTGCTGGATCAGTTGCAGGCTTTGGGGGGAGAGCTGGTGGGTGGGTTTGAGCTGCAGGGGCTGGTTGTCGACGGCGCTGGGGTTGTTGGGCTCCTGCTGCAGCGGGTGGCGGGCCAAGGCTTCCTGCAGGTAGCCATTGTTGAGCGCCTTTTCCCAGGCGGTGGCGTTGGCCTGGCGGTCGGCGAGGCCGTTGGGGTTTTTGTTGCCAGCCACCCCAGTGTTGATGATGGAGCCCGCCACGGTCACGTCGGTGCGGGCCTTTGAGTTCCCTTGGACGGCGGTTTTCCAGTACTGGACAGCCAGCTTCTCGGCGTTGCTGGGGTCAGCGGCCAGCTCGGGGTGGTTGACCAGATCAAGTCCGGTGGCTTTGCCGAAGGCGGTGTAGTTCCTTCGCCCGGTGAGTTGCATGTAGCCGCGTCCGCGGAAGGCGTAGCCGTCGCCGGCCTCGGTGTTGCCTAGCATGGCTTTGCCCGCTGGCGCCCCGTAGGCCACTTCGGCTACAGCCCGCTGGCGTTCGGTACGGTCAGGAATCTTGCCGATTTCGTCTGCCTTGGCGGCGGTCAGCCCGTTGCGCTCCTTGAACACTTCGAGGAGACGGCTTCCGCTGTAGTTCAGGTTCTCTTCGAGACGCGAAAAGTTCTGACTTTCGTGCTGAACTTGCCCCATGAAGTTGGCGAGTTCCTTCGGGTCTGTAATGCCACTTCGGTACGCTGCAACCAGAAGCGACTCGGCACGCTGGCGCTGCGTGTCGTTGTTCAGGTGTGGGATGTGTGGGTTCGCCATCGCTCCACCTCACCTTTTGGAATGCTGCTTGATCACCGGTTCCACCCGCGGTTCTTGACCCATTCAGGGTCGTCGATCATTTGGGACATGAAGGAATCGATGTGGTCGCGGTTGGCATTGCGCGCGCACAGCGGTCGGTCCCCGAGGCCTCTCAGAGGCCAGTCCTGAGGTGCGTTCTCGGGGTTGGCGTCGACCGGATCCTTGATATCCAGGCTGAAGTGAAGAAAGCGGCCTTTGTCGGTGTTTACAAACATGTGCGGCCAGGCGCCAGCCAGGGACATCGAAAAGGTCATGTACTTCTTGTAGTCCTGCGGATTCTGCGGGTACTGGAACTGCACCTCGCCCTGCCGGGTGCCGATGGCGACATAGGCATACCCGGGGTTGTCCTTGGCCTCTCCCTTGAACTGGTTGAACCCCGGCGATCCGCACAACGACAGCACCCGCCGGTCCTGCAGTTCGCAGGAGAAACCCACGGTCTCCTGGGGTTTGCAGTTGTGGGTGACGGGTGTGGTGGTCGTGGCTGCCTTGGGTCCGGCGGCGCAAGCGCTCACGGTCAGGGCCAGGAGCGTGGCGACAGGCAGCGCGCAAAAGCGGACAAAGGGCGGTTGGTTTGGGCTTGGCATGGCGATGGTTTTGAAGATTTGTAGTTCATTTTGCTTCAATTTGACCGATGTTCTACATCACAAGTTCGTAACCAGTTGCTCATTGCCCTGGGCGATGACCCGGAAGGCGGGGCTGATGCGCGGGTCTGACGCCGCGGTCTGCCAGAACCGCGTGGCGAGTTCGCGGGCACGGGGCCAGACGGCGAGGGTGTGCACGTTGGGCCTTGGTGGGTTTGCGGCGAAGTCGCGCGGCACCAGCTCGCCGGCCACGGGCGCGTAGAGCATGGGCAGCATGTCGTAGGCGGGGGCGAGCTGCCAGCGGTGTTCGCGCAGCAACAGGGAAATGTTGCCGTGGTGGCGGTCGGTGTTAGCAATGAGCGCGCCAAAGGCGTCGAGCAGGGTGAGGGTGCTCACGTCGGCCGCGCTCAGGCGCTCGGGGCCGGCCTGGTCGGAGCGGCGGGCGGTGTCGACCCAGTTGGTGCCCTGGCCGATGTACTGGCGGTCGTAGACCTCGAGCGAGACCATGCCCACGCGGCCTTGTGGCGTGCGGTCGAAGCGGCGGCTCTCCAGGAAGACACGGCCCCCGGCCTCGACCAGCCCGGTGTGGGCGGCGCTGATGCCGGCCCCGGCCAGCGTGTGCAGGGCGAGGGCTTCGCAGATGAGCAGGTCGCGCCAGCGCTGGGCGGTGGCGCTGTCGTCCGCCGGGGAGAACTTGACGAGCACCGGGTGGCCATCGCGCACGGCGCTGAACTTGGGTTGTTCGCCGCCCGCGCTGGAGCCAGCCAGGGTCTGCCCCAGCGCTTGGGCCGCGAGGGCCGGGTATTGCGCGGCGGGTGCGTGTACCGTGGGCGCGCGGGTGCGCTGCGGTGCGGGCAGGCTGAGGTAGCGGTCGAACGCGGCAGCGCCGACGATGAGGTTGCCGGGCAGGTCTTCGCCCGCGTTGACCAGCGCTTTCAAGATGTGGTCGTCGCTCCAGTGCTGCAGGTTGGCGGGCAGTTGAAGGGCCGGGTGTGCGGCGGCGAAGCCCCGACCGAGAAAACCCTGGGGTCGCATGTCGTAGAGGAACCAGGGCAGGCTGTCGTGGAAGGCGCTGCTGCCGTGCGCCTTGTCGGCCTCGTCCATCCAGAAGCCGCCACCGGCCAGCGCGTGGAGCGTGCCGAACGGGCGCAGCTCGCCTTGCGGCGTCACTTCATGGATGGGCACCTGGCGGCCCACGCCGGCCACCTCGCGCGGCAGCAGGTAGCGCCGCGCTCGGGCCGCGCCCACCGCCACCACCAGGCCGCTGGCCACAAGCGGAGCCAGCAGGCGCGACAGCGTGGGCTGGCTGATGCCCAGGCGTTGCTGCAGTTGGGCGGCGCCCGCCTGGCCGCCGAGGCTGGCCAGGGCCTGGATCGGTTCGGTTTCGCTGGGGTTGGACGGGCTCATGAATGAATTTATGAATGAATAATTGAATGAAATTTTCAATGAAAAACTGTTTATCAACAACGTTTTTTTGAAACTTCACGGTTTCAAGGTCATTCAACTGAATGCATTCAGAGCGTGGTGTGCCCCCAGCCGGTGAGCTGCACCAGCCGCTCCAGCGCAAAGGCGCCGAGCACCGAGTTGCCTTTGGCATCGAGCTCGGGCGCCCACACGGCCACCGTGCCCACCTCGGGCACCACGGCCACGATGCCGCCGCCCACGCCGGTTTTCACCGGAAGGCCGATGCGGTAGGCGAAGTCGCCCGCGGCGTCGTAGGCGCCGCAGGTGAGCAGCAGGGCGTTGACGCGGCGGGTTTGTTCGGCGCTCAGGAAGAGTTCGTCGGGTTGGCCGTCGAGGGCGAGGTCGCGCCCGCCGTTGGCAAGGAAAAGCGTGGCCTGGGCGAGCTGGGCGCAGCTCATCTCGGTGGCGCACTGGCGGCAATAGTTGTCGAGCACGAGCTCGGGCTCGTTGTGAAAGTTGCCGTGGCTTTTCATGAAGTAGGCCATGGCCATGTTGCGGTGGGCGGTGTCGCGTTCGCTTTTGGCCACGCGCGGGTTCCAGTGCAGGTTGGGCTCGTCGGCCAGGCGGCGCAGGGCGCCGAGCAGGGCGTAATCAAGGTGGGCGTAGCGGCTGGTGAGGATGTCGGTGATGACGAGCGCGCCAGCGTTGATGAAGGGGTTGCGCGGGATGCCGTTTTCGGTTTCGAGCTGCACGATGGAATTGAACGCCGCGCCCGAGGGTTCGCGGCCCACGCGCTGCCACAGCTCTTCGCCCATGAGCTTGAGGGCGATCACGAAGGTGAAGAGCTTGGTGATGCTCTGCAGCGAGAACGGCACCTGGGCATCGCCCACGGTGTGCATTCCGCCGTTGACCAGCGCCACGGCCATGCCGAACTGGCGCGGCGCCACTTCGCCCAGCGCGGGAATGTAGTCGGCCACACGGCCCTTGCCGTAGAGGGCCTGGGCTTCGGTGTGGATCTGGTCGAGCAGGGCGGGCAGGTTCATGGCGCATTCTAGGAAGCGCGCGGTGCAGGTTATGCCGCAGGCGGTGGGCGCCATGCAGGCGGCACATGAAAGCCGGCTTGTGTGTATCTGGGTATTGCAAACGGTTCCGGTGCCCACAGGCCGCGAGTGCGCCCCACGACAGCCGACAAGGGGCACACATCAGGGCGCCAGTGGCGGAGGTTTTCCGCTATCGTTGTGACTTGCCAGAGGACGAATGAAAAAGGGGTGCATACAAAATGAACCAGGACAACCCGGACACGGTGATGATGGACGAGCAATCGCATTGGGAAGCGACCCAGATGGAGGACGTTTTCCTGCCGTCGGTGCGTGTCCAGTTGTCCTGGACCGATGTGGAGAGTGCTGTCGACCAAGGGGCGATCGTGCCGGCGCAGGCGCATGCACTGTGGGCGAGCTGGGCTTTGCCGGGCAGCGCCACGCGCCTGGGTGCCGGTGAAACGCACCCGGAGGCCGTTGACGTTGATGTCAATCCCGGGAGCGGCGCGGAGGCCGGGGATTTGACCCAGGCTCCAGAAGGGGACTCGGTGGTGTTGCGCGTGCTGGCCTTGCTGGCGGCCGCCGCGGTGGGCGCGGCGCTGACGCTGCTGGCGCTCGGAACGCTGTAAGGCCCCGGTCGCGGGGCACGCAGCCGGTTTCGATCCGTTTCGTCGAGCCGGGCGGGCGCGTCCACTGGCCGAAGCGCGGGCCGTCTGTCAAAAAGGCTTCTTCTTCAGGCGTGCTGACGCGGCCGAGCGCGGCGTTGCGGTGCGGGAATCGGTCGAACTTTCTGATGATGTCGAGGTGCTGGTAGGCAAAGCGCAGGTTGCTGGTCAGCGTGTCGTGCAGCTCGGGTGTGGTGCTGGCGAGCAGGCGGGTGAAGCGGGCCACACACTCGTCCTGCAGCGCCAGGCTCTCGGCGTGCATGAGGGGCATGTAGAGAAACACGCGGCCCATGCTCGGGAGTTCGGCGTCTTGCGCGAGCGCAAGGGTCTGCAACACGAGCTTCTGCGCGCGGCCATCACCGGCGAAAGCCCGCGCCTGACCGCGGAACACATTGCGCGTGAACTGGTCGAGCACCACGATGAGGGCGAGCCGGGATTCCAGCTTCGACTCCCAGTCGCAGAGACCGCCGCCGAGCGCGCTCTCGACCAGCGGACCGAAGCGCTGGGTGATCAGGGCGTCCTGCGCGGTGCCGCCGCCAAACCAGAGGGCATTGCGGTCGGTGGCGGGCCAGTCGCGGAGCAGGCCGTCGCCGAACCAGAAGTCGAGCACTTCCTGCGTCTGTGTGTTGGTGTCGGTCATCGCTCCCTTTCGGACGGTCGGTCGTTACTTTTGGCAACGCCTTTGACCGTGCATGCGGTACAAAACAGCGAAGATTCTCCTGTAATAGGAACACGGTGACCAGACAGGCACCGACAACAGGAGCAACCATGATGAACACGATGACTTTCAAAACGCCATGGGTCCGCAGTTCGGGGTGGGCGAAGGGCCTGGCGCTGTTGGCGCTGGCTGCGGCCGGCTGGGCCGCGTCGACCGGTACTGCGCAGGCACGCGACAACGTCCACTTCTCGATCGGATTGCATGCACCCGGTGTGGCCGTGGGGGTGTCGAATGCGCCGGTGTACCACCAGCCCTATGTGATCCAGCACCGGCCGGTGATCATGCACCAGCCGTATCCGTACGGTTACGTGCGGCCGGTCGTGGTGGCACCTGCACCGGTGTATTACTACCCGGGCCGGGGCTACGGCCCGCGCTGGGACGACCGACGTGACCGCCGCCATGACCGCCGCGACTGGCGCCACGACCGGCACGATCGTCATGACCGCCACGACGATCGCCGCGACTGGCGCCACGACCGCCGCTGAGGCGGGTTTCAGGCGCGGCTGCGCGCGATGCGCGCCGCCAGCCGCGCCGCCACCCGGGCTGTCAGGCCATCACGGTCCAGCGCCGGGTTGAGTTCGGCGATGTCGGCCGCGACCACGCGGCCAGAAGCCAGCACCTGATCGATCAGCCGCTCCACCTGCGCGAGCGGCACACCCAGCGGCGCCGGCGCTGACACGCCAGGGGCTTGGCCGCCGGGCAGCACATCCAGACACACCGTGAGGTACACCGCGTCGCAGTTCGCGAGGTCGGTGGCCAGCGCCTGCTGCGCGTCGCTTTGACCGGCGGCGTCCTGCAGGCTGTCGTCGAGCCAGTAGCGCACGCCCATGGCGTGGGCGCGGTCGAACAGGGCCTGTGTGTTGGCGAACCGGCTGATGCCGAAGACGCGGTAGTTGAAGGCCTGGCCGCGCTCGGCGCACCAGTCGTGCATCTGGCGGAACGGCGTGCCCGAGTTGCCCCGGGCGGCCACGCGCAGATCGAAGTGTGCGTCGAAGTTGACCACCAGCAGGCGGCTGGCGTCGGGCCGGGCCTGCACGATGCCCTGGAAGGTGCCCCAGGCCATTTCGTGGCCCCCGCCGAGCACCAGAGGCAGGCTGCCGCGCGCCATGGCTTCGGCCACGCGCTCGCCCAGTTGCGCCTGCGCGGTTTCGAGCCCGCCGTCTTCACAACTCACATCGCCCGCGTCCCACAGCGTCGGTTCACCCAGCACCGGCAGGTTGGCCAGCGCACCGCGCAGTGCCAGCGGCCCGGCGGCGGCGCCGGTGCGCCCGGCGTTGCGGCGCACGCCTTCGTCCACGGCAAAGCCGATCAGCGTGACGCCGCCGGTGCTGTGTGCAGTGGCGGGCTGCACGCGATGGTGCCAGCGGGAGCTGACGCCGGTTTCTTCGGCGTCGTCACGGCCGCGCCATTCAAAGGTTTGATCCGGGTTCATGTGCGCTCCAGTCCTGCCGCGATCACGCGGCGGCAGGGGTTGCGGCCAAACCAGTAGGCCAGTTCGTTCGGATGGTCCAGTTCCCAGGCCACGAAGTCGGCGCGCTGGCCGGCGGCGAGCTGGCCGCGGTCGCGCAGGCCGAGGGCGCGCGCGGCGTGCAGCGTGATGCCCTGCACCGCTTCGAGCGGCGTGAGCCGGAACAGCGTGCAGGCCATGCTCGCCATGAGCAGCAGCGACAGGCCCGGCGAGGTGCCGGGGTTGTGGTCGGTGGACACGGCCATGGGCACACCGGCTTCGCGCAGCGCCGCGATGGGCGGCAGCTTCGTTTCACGCAGGAAGTAATAGGCGCCGGGCAGCAGCACGGCCACGGTGCCTGCCGTCTTCATGGCCGCGATGCCGGCGTCGCTCAGGTGTTCGAGGTGGTCGCACGAGAGCGCGCCGAACGCCGCCGCGAGCGCGGCGCCGCCCTGGTCGGAGAGTTGTTCGGCGTGCAGCTTGACGGGCAGGCCGAGGGCTTTGGCCGCTTCAAAAACACGGCGCGTCTGTGTGGGGCTGAAGCCGATGTTTTCGCAGAAGGCATCGACCGCGTCCACCAGGCCCTGGGCGTGCAGTTCGGGCAGCCAGGCGCAGACGGCGTCGATGTAATCGTCGGGTCGGCCCTCGAATTCGGGCGGCAGGGCGTGGGCGCCGAGGAAGGTGGTTCGCACATTCAGGCGTTGTTCAACGCCGAGCCGGCGCGCCACGCGCAGGCAGCGCGCTTCGGCTTCCAGCGAGAGGCCGTAGCCCGACTTGATTTCCAGCGTGGTCACGCCTTCGGCCATGAGGCTTTTTGCGCGCTGAGTGGCGCTGGCGAGCAGGGCGTCTTCGCTGGCGTTTCGCGTGGCCGCGACGGTGGAGCGGATGCCGCCGCCCGCGCGCGCGATGGCTTCGTAGCTCGCACCCTGCAGGCGCTGCTCGAACTCGGCCGCGCGTTGGCCGCCGTAGACCAGGTGGGTGTGACAGTCCACCAGGCCGGGGGTGACCAGCGCACCGCCGAGGTCCACTTCATGCGCGGGTCGGGCGTGGGACGGCAGGCCGCGGTTGCGGCCGACCCAGGCGATCTGGTCGCCGGCGGTGAGCACGGCGCCATCTTCGATCAGGCCCCAGCCGTCAGCGCCGAGGGAGGGGTCCAGCGTGGCGATGCGGGCGTTGTGCCAGAGGGTGGTGGTGGTCATGGGGTCACGCCTTCGGGTATATGGTGCAGCCACCAGCCGGCGGGCGCCGGTGGGTTCAATTCGATCAATGAGGTGGGGTCGGGTTCAAAGCGCCAGTCGCCCGGTGGCGGCGCGTCGAACCAGAGCAGGCTGAGAGCGGGCAGTGTGCGCTGCTCTTCGCCGTTGCGCCAGCGGCCGGGCATCCGCGCGAACAGGCCGGCCCGGGCTCCGGCGGGGGCTGACCAGGCGGCGCCGGGCGACACGGCGGCCATGCCGCCCGCACCGCCACGAACCATGAGGTTGAGGTCGCGCACCGGGCCGCCCATCAGGCGGCAACCGGGCGCCGCAGCACCGTCGAAGGCCAGCGGCGCATCGCCGGGGCGCAGCGTCAGCGGGTGGTCTGGAAAGTCCAACGCCACGCCTTCGCCCGAGAGCAGCGTGAACCAGCGCTGCACCCCGGGGAAGACCGAGAACGGGCCGTCGGCGGCGATGTCGGCCACGCTGATGCGCAGCCGCCAGTTTGTTGCGTCGGGCCAGGTCAGCAGCTCGCGCGTGACACCACCGCCGTTGCGCCACGGCGTGGCCGGGGCGCTGTCGACGGTGATGCTGCGCGCGGTGGTCATGGCGTGTTCAGTGCGACCAGACCGACGCGAACAGGTCCTGGTGCGGCGCACCGGCCGCACCTTCCAGCACGAGCCGGCGGGCGGCTTCGATGTCGGGCGCAAACAGGCGGTCCTTGTCGTAGAACGGCACCTGGGCGCGCAGCGCGGCGTGCGCCTGGGCCAGGCGCGGCGAGGTGGCGAGCGGGCGGTGGAAGTCCACGCCCTGCGCGGCGGCCAGCCACTCTATACCGAGGATGGTGGCGGTGTTGTCGGCCATCTCGGCCAGGCGGCGCCCGGCGTAGGTGGCCATGCTCACATGGTCTTCCTGGTTGGCGCTGGTGGGCAGGCTGTCGACGCTGGCGGGATGCGCGTGCGATTTGTTTTCCGAGGCGAGTGCGGCGGCGGTGACGTGCGCGATCATGAACCCGCTGTTGAGGCCCGGGTTGTCCACCAGGAAGGGCGGCAGGCCCGAGAGCGTGCTGTCGATCAGCAGCGCGATGCGGCGCTCTGAAATCGCGCCGATCTCGGCGATGGCCAGGGCCAGCGTGTCGGCGGCGAAGGCCACGGGCTCGGCGTGGAAGTTGCCGCCCGAGAGCACCTCGTTGGTGTCGGTGAACACCAGCGGGTTGTCGGTCACGGCGTTGGCTTCGGTGAGCAGGGTGCGCGCGGCGTTGTTGATGAGGTCGCGGCAGGCGCCCATGACCTGCGGCTGGCAGCGCAGGCTGTAGGGGTCTTGCACGCGCTCGTCGTCCACCACGTGCGAGAGGCGGATCTGGCTGCCCGCGAGCAGGGCGCGCGTGGCGGCGGCCACGGCGATCTGGCCGGGCTGGCCGCGCACGGCGTGGATGCGCGGGTCGAAGGGCGCGTCGCTGCCCTTGGCCGCGTCCACGCTGAGCGCGCCGGTCACCGTGCCGGCTTCGAGCAGGCGCTCGGCCATGAACAGGCCGTGCAGCGCGAGCGCGGTGGAGACCTGGGTGCCGTTGATCAGCGCCAGACCTTCCTTGGCCGCGAGCGTGAGCGGGTTGATGCCGGCGGCTTTGAGCGCCGCGGCGGCGGGCAGCCATTCGCCGTTCATGCGCACCTCGCCTTCGCCCATCAGGGCCAGCGTCATGTGCGACAGCGGCGCGAGGTCGCCCGAGGCGCCGACCGAGCCTTTGACCGGGATGCGCGGCGTGATGCCGGCGTTGAGCAGGGCGAGCAGGGTGTCGATGACGACGGGGCGCACACCCGAATAACCGCGCGCGAGGCTCGCGGCCTTCATCAGCACCACGAGGCGCACGGTGGCGTCGCTCATGGGCTCGCCGGTGCCGACCGAGTGCGACAGGATCAGGTTGCGCTGCAGCAGCTCCAACTGGTCGTCGGGGATGCGCGTCTTGGCGAGCTTGCCGAAGCCGGTGTTGATGCCGTAGGCCGCATCGCCTTTGTGCACGATGGCGTGGATCGCCGCGGCCGAGGCCGCGATGCCCGCTTGCGCGTCGTCGCTGAGCTGGACGCGCACGGCCTGTTGCCAGACGGTGCGCAGATCGGCCAGGCTCATCTGGCCGGGTTGCAGGGTGAGGGTGTGGGTCATGGTGTGAAGTGTCATCCGATCATGGGCAGATTGAGGCCCTGTTTTTTTGCAGTCGCAATCGCCAGTTCGTAGCCCGCATCCGCGTGGCGCATCACGCCCGATCCGCAGTCGTTCACCAGCACGCGCGCCAGGCGCTCGGCGGCGGCGTCGGTGCCGTCGGCCACGATCACCATGCCCGAGTGTTGCGAGTAACCCATGCCCACACCGCCACCGTGGTGCAGGCTGACCCAGCTCGCGCCGCCGGCGGTGTTGAGCAGGGCGTTGAGCAGCGGCCAGTCGCTCACGGCGTCGGTGCCGTCTTTCATGGCCTCGGTCTCGCGGTTCGGGCTGGCGACCGAGCCGGTGTCGAGGTGGTCGCGGCCGATCACGATCGGGGCTTTCAGCTCGCCGTTCTTCACCATTTCGTTGAAGGCCAGGCCGGCGATGTGGCGCTCGCCCAGGCCGAGCCAGCAGATGCGCGCGGGCAGGCCCTGGAAGGCGATGCGCTCGCGCGCCATGTCGAGCCAGCGGTGCGTGTGGTGGTTGTTTGGGAACAGTTCCTTGATCTTGGCGTCGGTCTTGTAGATGTCTTCCGGGTCGCCCGAGAGCGCGACCCAGCGGAACGGGCCCTTGCCCTCACAGAACATGGGGCGGATGTAGGCCGGCACGAAGCCGGGGAAGTCAAACGCATTCTTCACGCCCTGGTCGAACGCGACCTGGCGGATGTTGTTGCCGTAGTCCACGGTGGGGATGCCCATGGCCTGGAAGTCCAGCATGGCCTGCACGTGCACCGCGCAGCCCTGGGCGGCCTCCGCGGTGAGGCGGGCGTGTTGCGCCGGGTCCTTCTGTGCGGCCTTCCACTGCGCCACGCTCCAGCCCACCGGCAGGTAGCCGTTGATGAGGTCGTGCGCCGAGGTCTGGTCGGTCACCAGGTCGGGCCTGATGCCGCCGGCCTTCGCGCGCTTGACCAGCTCGGGCAGCACCTCGGCCGCGTTGCCCAGCAGGGCGATGGAGACGGCTTCCTTTTTCGCCGTGTGCTCTTGGATGAGTTCGAGCGCGTGGTCGATGTCGCGCGCCTGTTTGTCCACATAGCGCGTGCGCAGGCGGAAGTCGATGCTGCTCTGCTGGCATTCGATGTTGAGCGAGCAGGCGCCGGCCAGCGTGGCGGCCAGCGGCTGCGCGCCGCCCATGCCACCGAGGCCGGCGGTGAGGATCCACTTGCCCGACAGATCGTTGCCATAGTGCTGCTTGCCGGCTTCGACGAAGGTCTCGAACGTGCCCTGCACGATGCCCTGGCTGCCGATGTAGATCCAGCTGCCGGCGGTCATCTGGCCGTACATGAACAGGCCCTTGCGGTCGAGTTCGTTGAAGTGTTCCCAGTTGGCCCACTTGGGCACCAGGTTGCTGTTGGCGATCAGCACGCGCGGGGCGTTCGAATGCGTCTTGAACACGCCGACCGGCTTGCCCGACTGCACCAGCAGGGTCTCGTCGTCGTTCAGGTCTTTCAGCGAAGCGAGGATCTGGTCGAAGCAGGCCCAGTCGCGCGCGGCGCGGCCGATGCCGCCGTAGACAACCAGGTGCTGCGGGTTCTCGGCGACCTCGGGGTCGAGGTTGTTCTGGATCATGCGGTAGGCGGCCTCGGCGATCCAGTTCTTGCAGGTCAGCGTGTTGCCGCGCGGGGCGCGGATGACGCGGGTGGGGTCGAGGCGGGGGTCGGTGTTGGTGTTCATGGGAACTCCTTGAAGAAATCGGTGGGGTGAAGAGGGGGTGGGATCAGGCTATCCAGCCCTGGGCAAACGCGATGTGGCCGGCGCCGGCGGCCAGCAGGATGCTCAGCGCGGTGCGCACGAACCAGACGCCGACCATCTGGCGCAGCGAGATCGGGATGCGCGTGGCCAGCACGCAGGGGATCGAGCCGGAGAAAAACAGCACCGAGCTGACCGAGACCACGGCGGCGACGTAGCGCACCACCGGATCGGCGCCCTTGAGCTGGAGCGCGGGCAGGAACATCTCGGCCAGGCCCGAGGCCAGGGCCTTGGAAGTCGCCACCGGTTCGGCCAGGCCGCCGAGCCACACAAAGGGCAGCAGCAACAGGCCCAGCACGTCGAACACGGGCGTGTAGCGCGCCAGCAGCAGGCCGATCAGGCCGACGGCGAGGATGGTGGGCACCACGGCGCTGGCCATGGCCAGGCCGTCGCGCAGGTTGTCGCGCAACACGCGCCACAGCGGCGGTGCGTTGCTGGCCTGGGCCAGGCCGGCGTCCCAGGCGGCCTGCCAGCGGTTGCGCCCGGCGGGCAGGGCGTTGCTCACGCCGCCGCTGTTGTCCATGCGCGAGATCGGCGGCAGCCAGGTGGTGATGGCGGTGACAGCGAACGCGATCACGAAGGTGGACCAGAAGTAGAAGTTCCAGGCTTCCATCAGGCCCAGCGTCTTGGCGACGATGACCATGAAGGCGGCAGAGACGGTGGAGAAGCCGGTGGCGATGATGGCCGCTTCACGCGCCGTGTACTTGCCTTCGACGTAGACGCGGTTGGTGATCAGCAGGCCGACCGAATAGCTGCCGACGAAGGAGGCGACGGCGTCGATCGCGGAGTGACCGGGCGTGCGCCAGATCGGCCGCATGACCGGCTGCATCAGCACGCCCACCAGCTCCAGCAAGCCGAATCCGACGAGAAAGGCCAGTGCCACCGCGCCCAGCGGCACGATCAGGCCGACGGTGAGCGCGAGCTTGTCGAACAGGAAGGGCAGCATGTCCTTTTCGAACAGCGGCGCGGGCCCGAGTTTCAACAGATACATCAGCGCCAGCACCAGGCCCATGACCTTGAGCACGCTGAACACGGCGGTGGTGGTGCTGGCGCGCCAGCTGCCTTTGATGAAGGGCGCGGCCGCGCCCCAGGCCATGAGCGCCAGCACCAGCGCGACCGACAGGCTGCGCTGCTGTTGCGCGAGGTAGGTGGCGGCGTGGTCGAACAGGATGGTGGTCTTGCCGGCGATCTCCAGCGGCAGGAAAAACATCACCAGGCCGATGCTGCTGTAGGCCAGCAGGCGCAGGAAGGCGGCGGCGGGGACGGGCGGGCTGGACGCCGTGGCGGTGCGGGTGTTCATGGGCGGTTTCCTCGGGGCGGTTTCGATGGTATGTCTGTACATATCAAAATACTTGTCTGCGATATGTATATACAACTTTATCTGGCCATAATCCCACCTGTCAATACCACTTCATCGGTTGATACCCCCGTAAAAACCCTATGTCGAACGGTTCCACCCCCTTGCCCGCTGCGGCCGCCGACGACCGCAAGCCCGCCTACCTGCGGGTGAAACAGCATGTGCTGGCGCAGATCCAGAACGGCACCTGGCAGGAGGGCGAGGCGATCCCGGGCGAAGAGGCGCTGGCGCGCACGTTCGGCGTGTCGCGCATGACGGTGAACCGCGCGATCCGCGAGCTGAGCGACGAGCAGATCGTGGAGCGGGTGCAGGGCTCGGGCACCTACGTGGCGCAGCAGAAATACCAGGCCACGCTGGTCGAGATCCGCAACATCGCCGAAGAGATCGCCGCACGCGGCCACGTGCACCGCAGCGAGCTGCACAAGCTGGAGCGCACCAAGGCCGGCGAGGCGCTGGGGCGGCAGTTCGGGCTGAAGGCCGAACAGCCGCTGTTCCATTCGGTGGTGGTGCACTTCGAGGACGGCGAGCCGATCCAGGTCGAAGACCGCCACGTGAATCCGGCGGTGGCGCCCGATTACCTCGCGCAAGACTTTGCCAGCCAGACGCCCAACGCCTACCTGATGCGCGTGGCGCCGCTGCAGGGCGTGCGCTTCGTCATCGAGGCCTGCCTGCCGCCGCGCGACGTGGCCGAGATGCTGCACATGGCGCCCGAAGACCCGTGCCTGGTGCTGCGCCGGCAGACGCATTCGCAGGGCCAGGTGGCGTCGGTGGCGGCGATGTGGCACCCGGCGGCGCGTTACCGGTTCACGGGCAGTTTTTAGCGCCTTCTTGCAAGGTCATTCCTGTGATCTGCGAGCGAGTGGTGAGCTCGTTCGTTGCACCGCGCGGTGCCAAGGCGTGTGCGGGCAGGCCGCAGCGCTTGAGTGAGGCGGTCGGTGCGATGCACCGACTCCCCTGCGATGCTCGCGGCCGCGGCCCGTCGCACAACTCGCTGCGTTCGCTGCGCTCTCTCCGCTCAGACAAGTGCGACGAGTCAGTCAACGAAGCGCGCTGCGCGCGCGGCCACGGCCACTGCGCTTCTCGGCGCCTCACATGGCGCGCTGCGGCCTGCCCACACACGCCTTGGCCAACAGGGTGTAGGCGCGCCACCGTTGGAATACCCCTCCGTCTCTTGCTGCGGCAGGCGCTGCCCGGTGGGGGCGATGTTCCGGAGTGGTTGTGTCCGCCCGTCTGGGGTCGGGCGCGCCAGTGCGCGCTTCGTTTCATGCTCGCGGCCACTGTCTGAGCGGAGAGAGCGCAGCGAACGTAGCGAGTTTGGCCGCGCCGGCCCCAGACGGGTGGGCACAGCGAAGTCGGCGCAACGCGCCGACCACTCCGGATGAGCCCCCGCCGGGCAGCGCCTGCCGCAGCCGCGAGGTGCTGCACCCGTGAACCAGTTGCCCGCACACACCAGACAGAGGGCAAAAAAGACCCCGACAGGCCAGGCATTCACATCGCCTTGAACTGCCCAGCGTAAAGCCGGCTCACGGGCCACGACTCCGTGCGCCCACGCAGCCGCAGACTGAGCTTACCGGCTTCGTCGCGGCTGACACTGTGGATGGCGGTGGCGCGCACCACTGTGCCGCGGTGGATCTGCCAGAACAGGCTGGCGTCGAGCTGCGGCGTGAGGTCCTTGAGGGGCGTGCGGATCAGCAGCTCTTCGCTGGCGGTGAGCACGCGCACGTATTTGTCGGCGGCCTCGAACACCAGCACCTCGTCGATCGGCACCAGCCGGATCTGCTGGCCGACGCTGGCCTGGATCACGCGCAGCGGCTCGCTGGGCGAGGCCGCCACCGCAGGCGCGAGCAGGGCGCGCAGCTGGGTCAGCGTGTGTTCAAGCGGCGCGGTCACCTCGGCGGGGCTGCGCTGAGCCAGCACTTGCTGCACGCGCTGCACCGTGCGCGCCAGGCGCTCGGGCTGCACCGGCTTGAGCAGGTAGTCCACCGCCTGCGCCTCGAAGGCTTGCACGGCGTACTGGTCGTACGCGGTGACGAAGACGATGGCCGGGAAAGGCGCCGCGCCCGGGCCACCTTCCGGCCATTCTTCGGCCAGCTGCACGGCGGCTTCCAGGCCGCTCAGGCCGGGCATGCGGATGTCGAGGAACAGCACCTGCGGTTTCAGCGCCAGCGCCTGCGCCACCGCCGCGGCACCGTTGCCCACGGTGGCCAGCAACTGCAGCTCGGGCCAGGCGCGTGCGAGTTCGGCCTGCAGCGCGGCGGCCAGCAGCGGTTCGTCTTCGGCGATGAGGGCGGTGGCGTTCATGGCTGGAGGGTGTTCACGAAAGGCAAGTGGATGCATACCGTGGCGCCGTGGCCGGGCTGCGCGCTCAGGTCCACGCGCCCGCCGCCGGGCAGGCTGGCCACGCGCTCGCGCACCTGCGACAGGCCGAAGCCGCTGCCGCTGTGTGGTGCACCAGCGGAGTCCATGCCGACACCGGTGTCGATCACCTCCAGCAGCAGCTGCCCGGCGCCATCGGTGCTGGCGCGGATGTCGATGCGGCCACCGTCGAGCTTGGGTTCGAGGCCGTGGCGGATGGCGTTTTCCACCAGCGGCTGCAACAGCAACGGCGGCACCGGATGGCGCTGCAGCGCCTCGGGCAAATCCAGCGTGTACGACAGGCGCGGCCCCATGCGCACGGCCATGAGTTCGAGGTAGTCGCGCAGGCGGGCGAACTCGTCGGCCAGGGTGTGGCTGCCTGCCGATCCGTCGGTGCGCGAGGCACGCAGCGTGGCGCGCAGGTAGTCGTTGAGGCGGTCGAGCATGGCCATGGCGCGAGGCGGGTCGGTGGCAATCAGGGCGCGCAGGTTGGCCAGGGTGTTGAACAGCATGTGCGGTTCGAGCTGCGTCTCCAGCAGCTTGAGCCGCGCTTCGGTGGCCTGGCGCTGCAGGTCCTGGTTGCGCGCGCGCTGGTAGAAGCTGAACAGGAAGCCCAGGCTGATGCCCAGGGTGGAGAGCCAGAAACCGAAGAAGCGCAGGGGCGACACGGTCAGCAGCTCCCAGGTGGAGTGGCCGGTGTAGGCATCGCCGACGAAGGTGCCGAGCGTGTAGCCGACCACGACGCCCGCCAGCAGGTAGGCCATCATGCGCAGCGACAACCCCCAGTAGTGCGGCCCCTGCGTGCCGAGCAGGCGGTGCAGCGCGATGCGGCCGGGGTCGGTGAGGAACCAGATGGCGGTGCTGATGGCGTAGCTGTAGACCAGGGCCGCGTCGAGGCTGTGGTTCTTGTGGCCCGAACCCCACTGGAACAGCGCGATCAGCAGCGCCACGGCCCAGACGATGCCCATGCGCTGCGCCACGCCGCGGCGGGCGTCGGGGGGCAGCCAGCGCAGCAGGGCGGATTCGGGGCGCAGGGTCATGGGCAGCAGCAGCCGTTGGTGGGACGCGGACGATTCTGGCACGCAGACCTCAGCCCGCGAAAGCACCCCGCTTGGCTGCGGCGGGCGCTGGCGCCGTGCGCCGGATGTGCCACTCGGCCCACAGCAGGTTGGGCACCCAGCACAGCCAGGCGATGGCGGCGTAGGCCGGCGCCAGCGGCAGGCCGCTGACGATGGACAACGGCAGGTAGAGCCGCAGCGTCACGGCCGCGCAGGCGAGCGCAAAGTTGCGCAGCATCCAGTGCCGGTGTTCGTCGACCCGGCCCTGGCGGATGGCGCGGTAGGCGCGCCAGCCGCTGAAAAGCCAGAGCAGGGCGAGCAGACCGAAGCCGAAGTTGGCCACAGGGCCGCCGAAGGTGTTGGGCGCCAGCAGCAGGCCGGAGACGCCACCGGCCAGCACGCCGCCGCCGAGGTAGACGCGGCCGAGCCCGCGGTGCAGGCGCGGATGCCGCGCGCGCAGCGCGGGCAGGAACTGCCAGGGGCCGATCAGCAGCGCCAGGGCGGCGGCCATCACGTGCACGTAGAACACGGCGGGGTGGTGGCGCGCGAAGCTGGCCTGGAACTCGGGCGCGGTGGCCGGCACCTCGGGCAGCACGCCATAGAGCACCCAGGCGTAGGCGCCCACGCCGAGACAGAGCAGGGTGAGGGTCCACCAGGCGAAGGAGGGGTCGGGGCGGTTCGTCATGGCTGTTTTCCGTTGGAGGCGGCGTACAGGCGCTGGCGTTCCTGCTCCACCAGCCGCTGGCGCAGGTCCGATCCGGCGCCGAAACCGAACACGCCCAGGCCGTGCATCAGCAAGCCGAAGCCCCAGCCCAGGGCCGGCGCCACCGGCCACAGGTGGCCCTGCCACCCGCCCAGCACGGTCAGGCCGCTGATGACGCAGACGTAGATGAAGGCGTGGGTGTACCAGCCCAGGCGGGCCTTGACGCGCCGTAACGCGAGGCGCTCCTGGTCGGGCGAGAGCGAGAAAGGGGTGCTGGCGTTCATGGGTGGCTCCTGGGTTGGCCGGTCGTTGCAGGGACCGTGGCGTGACTGTGCCGTGCGACCCGTTCGGGTGCGAGCCGGTTGCGACGGAACGACGGAGCGCGGGTATGAAATGCCGCCCGTGGGCGCGAAGGGTGGGCGTGGCGCGCTGGCCCGGTGCTTCAGACCCGTTGATCGGGGGCGGGCCGTGGTGTTCCTACAATGGGCCGACCCACCCCCATTGCCAAGGAACACCGAATGCCCGACACCGCCCGACGACAGCTGCTTTGGTCCGGGATGCTGGTGGCTGGCGCGCTGTCCACCGGGGTTCTGACCGGCTGCGCGGCACTGCAACCCGGCCCGCGCACCGTCAGGGTTTCCGAGAGGAAGCTGATGGAGGCGATAGCGCGCCAGTTTCCGCGCAGCAACCGTTACCTGGAGCTGTTCGACGTCACGCTGGACACGCCCAGGCTGCGGCTGATGCCGGCTGAGAACCGCATCGGCACCCAGCTGGATTTCACCGTGGGCATGCCGCTGGTCGAGACGCGCACGCAGCGCGGCACGCTCAGCCTGAGCTACGGCCTGCGCCTGGAACCGGTCGACAACACGGTGCGGCTCACCGATGTGCGGCTGGAAAACATGGATCTGCCCGACGCATCGCCGGCGAATGCGGCGCGTTTCAAGCGCCTGGGTGGTGCGCTGGTTCAGGGCTTGCTGCCCGATCTGGTGGTTCACCGCCTCAAGCCGGAAGACCTGGAGGCGGTCGGGCGCCGGGGCTACCAGCCCGGCGCGCTGCGGGTGGTGCCGGGTGGGCTGGAACTGCAGCTCGACCCGTTGCCGCGTTGAGGCGCGCTGCAGATCAGCAGCCGGGGCAGGTAGGATAGGCGCTTGCAGACAGGCCAGTGGTTGGCCTGTTCTTTTTTTTGCGAAGCGCGCTGCGCGCCGGACACTGTATGGATGTTGTGTTGTTGATCAAGGCCGCCATCATGGGCGTGGTGGAGGGCCTGACCGAGTTCCTGCCGATTTCTTCCACGGGTCACCTGATCCTGACGGCCGCGCTGCTGGACATGCCGGGCGAAAAGATCAAGCTGTTTGAGGTGGTGATCCAGACCGGCGCGATCATGGCCATCGTTTCGCTCTACGCGGGCAAGCTCTGGGAGACCTTGCTGGGCCTGCCGCGTGAGCGCTCGGCGCAGCGCTTCACGCTGAATGTGCTGATCGGGTTTCTGCCCGCAGCGGTGGCGGGAGTGCTGTTCATCGACGTGATCAAGGGCGTGCTGTTCAACCCGGTGGTGGTGGCGTTGGGCTTCATCGTGGGTGGGCTGGTGATCCTGTGGGCCGAGCGCCTGCAGACCAAAGGGGCCCGGGTGCACGTGGAGGATGTCGATGGCGTGCGCTGGACCGACGCGCTCAAGGTGGGCCTGGTGCAGTGCACGGCGCTGGTGCCGGGCGTGAGCCGTTCGGGTGCCACCATCATTGGCGCGATGCTGCTGGGCTTCAACCGCAAGGCCGCGACCGAGTTCAGTTTTTTCCTGGCCATCCCCATGCTGTTTGGCGCAGCGGTTTACGACATCTACAAGAACCGCGATCTGCTGAGCATGGCCGACCTGCCGCTGTTCACCGTCGGCCTGCTGGTGTCGTGGCTGTCGGCCTGGGTGTGCGTGAAGTGGCTGCTGCGTTTCGTCGGCAACCACACCTTCGTGCCGTTCGCCTGGTACCGCATCGCTTTTGGCGGCCTGATCCTTCTGACCGCGAGCCTGGGGTGGGTCGACTGGAAGGCTTGAACCGGTTCAGGGCAGCGATTCGGGAGACGCTTCGCCAGGCAGCGTGAAACAGAACGTGGCCCCCTGGCCGGGTGCGGCCTCGGCGTGGAGCATGCCGCCATGGCGCTGCACGATGCGCTGCACCGTGGCCAGTCCGATGCCCAGTCCCTCGAATTCGTGCGGCTGGTGCAGGCGCTGGAAAGGCTGAAAGAGCTTTTCAGCACGGGCCATGTCGAAGCCTGCACCGTTGTCGCTCACGCAGAAATGGGTCTGACCATCCACCTCCCGGGTGAACACCCGGATGTGTGCCTGCGGCGTGGCTGCGGTGTATTTCCAGGCGTTGTGCAGCAGGTTCTGCAGCAGGGCGTCGACCAGCGAGGGGTCGGCCCAGGCGTGCAGGTCGGACTCGATAGACCAGGTGACGGATCGTTGAGGAGATTCCGCGGCCAGTTCTTCCAGCAGCCGCGTGGCGATGGCGCCGAGGTTGACCGGCTGGCGTTGCACCTCACCCCGGCCGATCTGCGAGAGCTGCAGCAGGCCATCGATGAGCAGGCCCATCTTTTTGCTGGCGGCCATGATGCGTTGCAGGTGGCTGAGGCTGGCGGTATCCAGCGCCGGGTTGTCCTCCTGCAGGGCCTGGGCGAAGCCGTTGATGATGCGCAGCGGTGAGCGCAGGTCGTGCGCCACCGCGTAGGAATAACTCTCCAGCTCGTCGTAGGCGTCCCGCAAGGCCTGGGTGCGGTGCTGGATGCGGTTCTCCAGCGAGGCGTTGAGGCGCTGGATTTCCAGCTCGGCCTGTTTGCGCTCGGTCACGTCCAGTGTCACGCCCAGCGCGCGCACGGCCCGGCCCTGCGCGTCGCGCTCGAAATCGGCCTGCACCGAGTACCAGCGCTCGTGATCGCCAATGCGCAACCGGTATTCGATGTCATAAACCGCCTTGCCCTGCACCGCCAGGGCCCACTGCCGCAGCACCACCGGGCGGTCGTCCGGATGGGTGATCGCGAGCAGTTCCTCGTCGCTGAATTCGGTGCTGGGCAGGCCCAGGATGTCCTTGGAGCCGGCGAGGGTGGTGAAGCGCCTTGTGGCCACGTCGGCCTGCCAGGTGGCCAGACCGGCGAGCTGCTGGGCCTGGCGCAGCAGCTGTTCGCTGGTGCGCCAGGCCTCTTCGGTGGCCTTGCGGTCGCTCACGTCCTGCACCACCGCGATCAGGTAGTCGGGTGCCCCCTCGGCCGTGCGCACCAGGGACAGCGTCAGGTGCACCCAGACGGTGTGGCCCCGTTTGTGGATATAACGCTTCTCGATGCTGTAGTGGTCGGTTTCGCCTGCCAGGGTGCGCGCCAGCAGGGTGAGGTCCAGTTCCAGATCGTCGGGGTGGGTGAAATCCCGAAAACTCATGGTTTCCATTTCCTGCCGGGTGTAGCCGACCAGATCGCAGTAGGTCTGGTTGACACGGATCCAGCGCCCGTCCAGCTGGCTGTGGGCCATGCCGGTGGCGCTGTGCTCGAAGGTGTCTGCCAGTTGCCGGGTGCTGCGCTGCACCGCTTCACCGGCTGCGCGCCACAGGCGGTTTTGCCGCTGCATGAGCGCGATGGCGCCCACCACCACCAGCGCGGTGATGAAGTGCCACAGGTTGAGCCAGAACGCTTCGCCCGGGTCGTCAAACGCCAGCGCCCCATAGGGTTTGACCAGGAAAAAGTTGACCATCACCATGCCCAGCACGGTGCTGAGCATGCCGGCGCGGAACCCGCCGTACAGTGCCGAGAGGGCCGCCGCCAGGGACAGGGTGATGAAGCGCCCGCCCGATTCGGCCGGCGCCAGGGCCATGCGCAACAGGGCGGCCGCCAGCGTGATGGCCACGGCGACCGCATAGCGGCTCCAGAGACTGTGGCGGTCGGGCTGCCAACCCGCGATCTGCCGCCAGAGGCTATGGAGGGGGTTCGACGGTTCGTCGGTGTAGGGCATGGGGTCTTGGGCGGGAGCCGGTGTGGGAACGGGCGACGTCTGTCAGCTGTTATACCGGAGGAAGTCCCTGGCCGGTCGGCCGAACGAGCGCCGGATTTCACCCGGGTTTCCGCCCCTTGGCACCCGGGGGTGGGTGCCCGTGGCCGCTCAGCGCGCCAGGCTCTGGAGCGCGCGTTCGATGGCTGCGGCCGTCTCCTGGGGCCTTTCCATCGGAAACAGGTGGCTGCCTTCCACCATGAGCAGGCGCCCGGGGTGGTTCTTGCCCACCAGCCGGTGGGTCATGGCCATGCCGACCTGTTTCATCTCCTGCGATTCGGTGCCGCCGATGAAGGCCACCGGCGCCTGCAGCGGGTGGCGGCGCAGCAGGCGGTCGAGGTTGTGGGGCAGGGTGTTGTAGATGGCGGTTTCGACATCGCGCTCGAAGCTGAGCACGCGGCGCGTGCCCTGTGCGATGGTTTCGTCGTGCGTGCCGTGGGCGATGTAGTCGCGCAACACCTGCGGTTCCCAGCGGGCGAAGGCCTTCTTGTGGGCAAAGTGGTCGAACGCGGCCTGGGCGTCTGGCCAGGCGTTGCGGCGCTTGCGGCTGATCTTGCCGGGCGAGATCGAGCCCACCAGCTGTGTGCGCTTGGCCAGTTCCAGCGCCCGGGCGCGCCAGCCGCCCAGCACGGGCGAGTCCAGCAGCAGCACCCCCTTGATGCCGTGGCCGCCGAGTGCCGGGTGGCGCGCGGCGCACATCAGGCTCAGGAAACCGCCCAGCGAATGACCGACCAGCCAGGCCGGCTGGCCGTGGCGCTCAATCTCCGGCGCCGCGAAATCGGCCAGCTGCTGCACGAGATGCGGCCAGTTGCTGGTGACCGGGTAGGCCGGGTCGTGACCGAATTTTTCGGGCGCCCGCACGGAAAATCCGCGCGCCCGCAGCGACTTGAACAGCACGCCGTAGGTGCTGGCGGGGAAGCTGTTGGCGTGGGAGAAGATGATCAGGGACATGGCCTGATCAGATCAGTTTTTCTCTTGAGTTCGAGATCTTCTTCAGTGGCTGGTTGCGCGGGCTTTCACACAGCAGGGGCACTTCGGTGTGGGCACCGTCCCAGGTCGGGTGTTCGATGCTGTCGAACACCTCGCGCAGTTTCTGGCCCCAGGTGTTGTGCACCATGCGGAAGTAGGGGTTGTTTTCGTCGATGCAGGTGATCTTGTCGCTCTGCAGCTGGTCGACCTCGTACACCGCGAGGTCCAGCGGCAGACCCACCGAGAGGTTGGACTTGAGCGTGCTGTCCATGGACACCAGCACGCACTTGGCGGCCTCGTCCAGCGGGGTGTCGGGCGTGATCACGCGGTCCAGCACCGGTTTGCCGTATTTGGATTCACCGACCTGGAAGAACGGCGTTTCGGCCGTGGCCTCGATGAAATTGCCCGCCGAATAGACCTGGAACAGGCGCATACCCTCGCCCAGGATCTGGCCGCCGAAGATCATGGAGACGTTGAACTCCACACCGGCACGTTTGAGCGATTCGCCGTCGCGTTCGTACACGTGGCGCACCGCCGAGCCGAGCACGCGCGCGGCGTCAAACATGCTCCTGGCGTTCCAGATGGTGATGGGCTCACCGCCGGCGATGTCCTCCACCTGCTCGACCTGCAGGATCTCGCGGATCGACTGCGAGATGCTCAGGTTGCCGGCCGAGAGCAGGCACATGAAGCGCTCGCCCGGCTTCTCGTAGACGATCATCTTGCGGAAGGTGCTGATCTGGTCCAGGCCCGCATTGGTGCGCGAGTCGGACAGGAAGACCAGTCCGGCGTTGAGTTTGACGGCGACGCAGTAGGTCATGGTTGCAGGCTGAGTTTCTTGAGTTGGTAGAGCTGGTCCAGCGCTTCGCGCGGGCTCAGTGCGTCGGGGTCGATGCCCCGCAGGGCGGCCAGCAAGGGATGGGCTTCGGGTTCGGCGCTCGGCGGCGGTGGGGCAAACAGGTCCACCTGGCTGCGGCTCTGTTCGCTCTGGCTTTCCAGTGCGGCCAGGGCGTGGCGCGCGTGCTGCACCACCGCCGCCGGCACGCCAGCGAGCCTTGCAACTTGTATGCCGTAGCTGCGGCTGGCCGGGCCGGGTTCGATCTGGTGCAAAAAGACGATGCCACTCTTGCCACCGCCTTCAACCGCGCTCACGTGCACGTTCACGGCGGCGTGGTGGCCGGCCGGGAACTCGGTGAGTTCGAAATAGTGCGTGGCGAACAGGGTGAAGGCTTTGGCCTTGTCGTGCAGGTGGGCGGCGATGCCGCCGGCCAGCGCCAGGCCGTCGAAGGTGGAGGTGCCGCGGCCGATCTCGTCCATCAGCACCAGACTTTGTGGCGTCGCGGCGTTCAATATCTGTGCGGCCTCGGTCATCTCGACCATGAAGGTCGATTGCGCATTGGCCAGGTCGTCGGCGGCGCCGATGCGGGTGTGGATGGCGTCGATGGGGCCGAGGCGGCAGGCCGCCGCCGGCACGTAACTGCCCATGCTGGCGAGCAGCACGATCACCGCCACCTGGCGCATGTAGGTGCTCTTGCCGCCCATGTTGGGGCCGGTGATGACCTGCATGCGCTGCTTCGGGCCCATCACCGTGTCGTTGGCGATGAAGCTGCCGCCGGTGGTTTGATTCAAGCGCGCCTCGACCACCGGGTGGCGGCCGCCGCGGATCTCGATGCAGGGCTCGGCCACGAACAACGGCGCGCTCCAGTTCAGCGTGAGCGAACGTTCGGCCAGGGCGCAGAGTGCGTCGAGCGCGGCGAGGGCGCGGGCGAGCCGCGTGAGCGTATCGATGTGCGTCTGCAGCTCGTCCAGCAGGTGCTCAAAGAGCCACTTCTCGCGCGCGAGCGCACGCTCCTGCGCGCTGAGTGCCTTGTCTTCAAACGCCTTGAGCTCGGGCGTGATGAAACGTTCGGCGTTCTTCAGCGTCTGGCGGCGGCGGTAGTCGTCGGGCACCTTGTCCACCTGGCCCTGCGTGACCTCGATGTAGAAGCCGTGCACCTTGTTGAACTGCACGCGCAGGTTGGCGATGCCGGTGCGCGCGCGTTCGCGGGCTTCGAGGTCGATCAGGAAGCCGTCGCAGTTGGTCTGGATGCCGCGCAGTTCGTCGAGGTCCGCATCGAAGCCATGATTGATCACACCGCCGTCGCGCACCAGCGCGGCCGGCTCGGGCAGCAGCGCCGCGAGCAGCAGGTCGGCGCAGCCGGCGGGCGGTGTGAGGTCGGCGGCGATCTGCAACAACAGCGCCGGTCCGCCCTCAGGCAGGCCTTGTTGCAGGGCCTGGGCGAGTTGTTGGGCGCGGCCCAGCGTCTGGCCCAGGCCGACCAGTTCGCGCGGGCGCACCTGACGAAGCGCCGTGCGCGCCGTGATGCGCTCGACGTCGCTGGCGCCCTTGAGCGACTGGCGCAGTGTCTGACCCAGGCCGTTGCGCAGCAGGTCGATGGCGTCGAGCCGGGCTCGCGCTTCCGAGCGCTCGCGTTTCGGCTCCAGCAGCCAGCTGCGCAGCGCCCGGCTGCCCATGCCGGTCTGGCAGACGTCGAGCAGGGAGAACAGCGTGGGGCTGGTTTCGCCGCGCAGGGTGTGAGTTAGTTCGAGGTTGCGCCGCGTGGTGATCGGCAGGTCGATCAGCTCGTCGCTGCGCGCCACCCGCAGGCTTTTCACGTGGCTGAGCGCGCGACCCTGCGTGTGTTCGGCGTAGTCGAGCAGGGCGGCGGCGGCGGCGTGGGCGTCGGTCAGTCCCTGCGCGTTCCAGGCGGCCAGGCTGGCGGCGCCGAGCTGTTCGAGCAGCTTGCGTTCGCCCAGGGCGCCGTCAAACGCCCAGGCCGGGCGCAGCACCGCCACGGTGCGCTGGCCGCTGGCCAGCGGCTGGGCGGCGAGCGCCTGCACGTTTTTCTCGAACGCAGGCGTCACCTCGGCGCTGTAGAGCAGCTCGCCGGGTGCGATGCGGGCGATCCAGTCGGCCAGCCCGTCGCTCGCGCACTGGGCGAGGAACACGATGCCCTGGGTGACCGACATCCAGGCCAGGCCGACGCCGGTGCGCGCGCCCGGGTGCACGGCCATGAGGACCGCTTCGGTCTTGTCGGAGAGCAGCTCGCTGTCGGTCAGCGTGCCGGGCGTGACCACCCGCACCACCTTGCGCTCCACCGGCCCCTTGGCGGTGGCCACGTCGCCCACCTGCTCGCAGATGGCGGCCGATTCGCCGAGCTTGATGAGGCGCGCGAGGTAATTGTCGATGGAGTGGAACGGCACACCGGCCATCACCACCGGCTCGCCGGCCGACTGGCCGCGCTGCGTGA
Source organism: Hydrogenophaga sp. L76 (assembly GCF_057654755.1). Taxonomy (NCBI): domain Bacteria; kingdom Pseudomonadati; phylum Pseudomonadota; class Betaproteobacteria; order Burkholderiales; family Comamonadaceae; genus Hydrogenophaga; species Hydrogenophaga sp. L76. The sequence goes on along the minus strand of NZ_CM172807.1, from coordinate 1,746,325 downwards.
GCGTGATGTCGAGCAGGCGCGCGGCTTTTTCGGCATCGCCGAAAAACAGCTCGTAGAAGTCGCCCATGCGGTAGAACACCAGCGTGTGTGGATACCCCGCCTTGATGGCCAGGTACTGCTGCATCATGGGGGTGTGTTTGTCCAGCGGGGCGTTCAAGGCGGGCTCGTGGGGGCGTGAAAGAGACAACCGGCTACTTTATCAGGCTGTTTTTCACGGACCGGCGCCCCCTCTGATGCCCCACAATCGTGCGAACGCCCCCACCCAAGCTTGTATTGCAGCGCATGGTTACCGCCGACGCCGATCCCGAGACACCCCCCAGCGCCAGCTTGCCTTGGGAGCTGGTGTTCAGTGCATCACCCCTTCCGACCAGCCTGAGCCGGGCAAGCGATGGCTGCATGCTCGCGGTCAACGACGCCTGGCTGGTCGTGGTGGGACTGACACGGGAGCAGGTGATTGGCCGCACCACGGTGGCGCTGGGGCATTGGCCGAGCGAGGCCGCCCGCCAGCGGTACCTGGAGGGCCTGAGCGTGGGTCCGAGTCACCAGATGCTGTGCCTCAATCAAGGCCAGACGCGCCGTGTGCGACTGCAGTCCACCTTGCTGGACGTGGCACCCGAGCCCCTGTTGCTGGTGGTGTTGAGCGAGATCTCGCGCGAACACGAAGCTGAAACGGCTCTGCAGCAGGCCAATCTGGAGCTGCAGCAGCAGGTGGAATTGCACGGCGCCGTTGAAAAGCTCGCCCGGGCGGGGCACTGGACGAACGCCCAGAATGACCAGGAGGTGATCTGGTCGCAGGGGCTGTACGACATCACCGGGGTGGTGCCGAGGCCCACGCTCCAGCGCATCGAAGGGCGCGGGGGCATCCACCCGGACGACCTGCCGGCCTGGCACGCGGCGCGCGAGGCGCGGGACGGGCGGGTGGTTGAATTCCGCTGGGAATGTCCGAACGGCGAGCGGCGCTGGATGCGCACGCGCATCAGCCAGACCGCCGTGGCGGGCAACCCTCAGACCGATTTCGGCGTGGTGCAGGACATCACGGCCGAGAAGGAGGCCGGCCAGGCCCTGGCGGGCCAGCTCGAATTCATCCAGAACATCACGGCCCGCGTGCCTGGGGTGCTGTTTCTGGCCCGGGTGCGGCCCGATGGCAGCAGCAGTTTCCTTTACATGAGCCAGGCTGCGGTCGACCTGCTGGAGCTGGATGCCCAGGATCTGAAGCGCGACGGCAACCTGTTTTTCGCACGCGTGCACCCTGGGGACAAAAAGGCCCTGGTGATGTCGCTGGAGCAGGCGGGCCGTGAGCGCACCTTCTGGCGGGGCGTGTACCGCGTGCTCCTGCCGAGCCGGGGGTTGAGGTGGTACAGCGTGGAGGCGTTGCCACAGTGGGAGGCCGATGGCTCGACGCTCTGGCACGGATTCACCACGGATGTGACCGAGTCGCGGCTCGCGGCGCAGGCGCTGGAGCGCCAGCACCGCATGCTCGACGCCGTGCGGAAGGCGCAACAGGCGTTCATTGAGGCCGACGACAAACGGCAGGCGTTTGAAGCCCTGCTCGCGGCCTTGCTGTCGGTGACCCACAGCGAATACGGTTTCGTGGGTGAAGTGCATCACGACATGCACGATCAGCCCTACCTGAAGACGCACGCCATCACCAACATCGCCTGGGACGAGAGCTCCCGCCGGATGCATGACGAGCAGGTGGAAACCGGTATGGAGTTCCGCAACACGCGCACCCTGTTCGGCCATGCCCTGCTCACCGGCGAGACGGTGATCTCCAACGACCCACGCAACGATCCGCGTTCGGGCGGCCTGCCGTCTGGGCATCCCGACATGACGGCTTTTCTGGGCATTCCGCTGGCGGTGGGCGACCAGCTCGTGGCCATGATCGGCCTGGCCAACCAGCCCGGCGGTTACAGCGAGGCCGATGTCGAATTCCTGCAGCCGCTGTTGGGCGCGGTGCGGCAGCTGGTGCTGGCCTGGCGCGGTCACGCCGAGCGCCAGCGTGCGCGCGAGCAGTTCCAGGCCACCAGTGCCTTGCTGGCCGAAAAGAGCGCGGCGTTGCAGGCGACCTTTGACAGCATGAGCCAGGGGCTGACCATGGTGGACGCCGATGGCCGGGTGCGGTTCTACAACCGCCGCATGCTGGAGCTGCTGGACCTGCCCGAGGCCCTGCTGGCTTCCCAGCCGCGGATCAGCGAACTGGCTGCGTTTCAGGCCGAGCGGGGCGATTTCGGCAGCGACTTCCAGCTGCTGGACCGGGCACTGCGCCCTTTCGTGGGGCTGGAGCCGCGGTTGATGCCCCCCGAAACCTATCTGCGTCGCACGCGCCAGGGGGCGGTGCTCGAAATCTTCTCGCGGGCCTTGCCCGGGGGAGGCATGGTGCGCACCTACACCGACGTCACGTCCTATGTGCAGGCCGAAGAGGCCCTGCGCGACGAACGCCAGCGCCTGCAGTGGGTGCTGGAGGCGACACGCCCGGGCATCTGGGAGACCAATGTCCAGACCGGCGCGATGGAGATCAACGATCGCTGGGCCGAGATGCTGGGCTACACCGTGGCCGAGTTGCTGCCCACCACCTTCGACACCTGGCGCCGCCTGGTGCACCCGCAGGATCTGGAGCGGGCCGAGCGCGTGCTGCACCGGCACTGGGGCGATGAACAGCCGTATTACGAGTGCGACATCCGCATGCGCCACAAGAACGGCCAATGGATCTGGATCAACGACCGCGGCCGTGTGCACCGGCGTGGCACCAACGGCGAGGTGCTGTACATGTCGGGCACGCACCTGGACATCAACGAACGCGTGGCGGCCCAGGAACAGGTGCGGGCCCTCAATGCCAGCCTGGAGCGGCGCGTTGTCGAACGCACCGCCGAGCTGGAGCGCTCCATGAAGGACATGGAGGCCATCTCGTATTCGATCGCCCACGACCTGCGAGCACCGCTGCGCTCGGTGAACGGCTTTGCCGCGCTGGTGGCCGAGATGGACGGTGACCGCCTGAGCCCCGAGGGTCGGCAGATGTTCGAGCGCATCACCCACTCGTCGCGCAACATGGGTCAGATGATTTCAGACATGCTCGAGCTGCTGCGCGTGGTGCGCGTGGAGATCGATGCGGTGCCGGTGGACATGAACGCCCTGGCCCGTTCGGTGACGGAAGCCCTCGCGCCGGCCGTTCCGCACGCACAGATCCGTGCGTTGCCCCTGCCCGCGGTGCTCGGAGACGCGGCGCTGCTGCGGCAGGTGCTGGTCAACCTGGTGGACAACGCGCTCAAGTACTCCCGCCACCGCGCCGAACCCTGTCTGGAGCTGGGCTTCGATGCCGGGCGTTCGGCGTTTTACCTGCGCGACAACGGCATGGGCTTCAACATGGCCCATGCCAACAAGTTGTTTGGCCTGTTCCAGCGCCTGCACACGGGCGCGGACGCGCCCGGTGGCACGGGCGTGGGGCTGGCGATCGTGGCGCGCTCCCTGGAGCGCCACGGCGGGCGCATCTGGGCCGAATCCACCACGGGGCAGGGCGCCACTTTCTGGTGGACGCTGCCCCTGGCCTGAAGTGAAGCACCCCCGCCGCGCTTCGCGCGACCCCCTCAAGGGGGCGGCACTGGCCGACCGGCAAAGCCGCCCCGGCGGTGCCCTGGGGGACAACGTTCGGTAGAAGGCTCAGAACGGCGCGGTGGACTCCGGGGGGGGCGTGTCGTCGGCGGGCTTGTCGTCGCCGGCGGCATCGGGCTGGGCCGCCGCCGAGGACTGGCGCAGCGAGGCCTTTTCGCCGGCGCTGGCGAACTTGCTGTACTTGCCGGTGATGCCCACCAGCTGGCCGTAGATCTTGGGGTTGGCGGCCAGGCATTCCTTTTGTTCCAGGAAGTTGGCTTCGCCGGTGAAGTTGCCCACCAGACCGCCGGCCTCGGTCACCAGCAGCGCGCCTGCGGCCACGTCCCAGGGCGACAGGCCCATTTCAAAGAAACCGTCGGTGAAGCCCGCAGCCACATAGGCCAGGTCGAGCGCGGCCGAGCCCGGGCGGCGCACGCCTGCGCACTTGGGCATCACGTCGCCCAGCATCTGCATGTAGGTCTGAAAGGCGTCGCCCGGACGGAAGGGGAAACCGGTGGAGATCAGGCAGTCGCGCATGGCGATGCGTTTGGCCACGCGGATGCGGCGGTCGTTCATGTAGGCGCCGCGACCGCGCGTGGCGCAGAAGAGGTCGTTGCGGCTCGGGTCGTACACCACGGCCTGCTCCAGCTTGTTGCCCACCATGAGCGCGATGCTCACGCAGTAGACCGGGAAGCCGTGGATGAAGTTGGTGGTGCCGTCCAGCGGGTCGATGATCCAGACATGGTCTGCGCCACCGTGTTTGCCTTCGCGCTTGCCCGACTCTTCGGCCCAGATGGCGTGGTCGGGGTAGGCGGTGAGCAGGGTGTCGATGATCGCGGCTTCGGCAGCGTGGTCGACTTCGGTCACGAAATCGTTGGTCTGCTTGGCCGAGACCCGGACCGACTCCACGTCCAGCGCGGCGCGGTTGATGATGGTGCCGGCAAGGCGAGCGGCCTTGATGGCCACGTTGAGCATGGGGTGGAGTGTGGACGACATGGGTTGTGTACCTTTGCGCGGCCGCTGGGCGGCTCGCGTGACAGTGGAAGAGCGGGGAATGGCTGGACCCCAGGCGATGCGGGGCGGCGACAATTGGGGATTTTACCGTTTCAACACACCAAACACCTCACCGGAGCAAGTGCCCCACCCAGCACACACCGCAGAACTGGCTTTGCCAGGCTGCTGGTGTGGCCCCCCTGGGGGGGGGTGACGCGAAGCGGCGCGGGGGGATTCCAAATGAAGACGAGATTCATCCTGATCCAGACCAGCCACGCCGGCAATGTGGGCGGCACCGCGCGCGCCATGAAGGTGATGGGTTTTGACGACCTGGTGCTGGTGGCGCCGCGTTGGGCCAACGTCTTGCGGCGCGAAGAGACCATCCAGCGGGCCAGCGGCGCCAACGACGTGCTGGCCAGGGCGCGCATCGTGGACACGCTGGACGAGGCGCTCGACGGCATCGAGCACCTGTGCGCCACGGCCATGACGCCGCGCGACTTCGGCCCGCCCACGCGGCACCCGCGCGAACACTTTGCCGCGCTGCTGGGCACACCCGAAGCCCCTGCGTCCACCCGCCCCGGCGGCGTGGCCTTCCTCTTCGGCTCCGAACGCTTCGGCATGCGCAACGAGGACGTGTACCGCTGCCACACCTGCCTGAGCATTCCCACCGATCCGCAGTTTGGCTCGCTCAACCTGGCCGCCGCGGTGCAGTTGATCGCCTACGACTGGCGCCAGGCGCTGGGTGGTTATGCTCTGCCGCCCGCCAGCGCACCCGAACGCCCGCTGGCAGACGCCAAGGCCCTGGCCGGCATGCTGCAGCACCTGGAGCAGGCGCTGGTGGCGGTGGACTTTCTGGACCCCGAGGCGCCGAAGAAGCTCATGCCGCGCCTGAACCAGCTTTTCAACCGCGCTGCACCGACCGAAGAAGAAATCCACATCCTGCGTGGTGTGGCCAAGGCCATGCTGCAGACCGCCGCGCAGGCGAAAAAGGACCCCCACGCTCCGTCGCTTCGCGAGTCGCTGCCCCCCGAGGGGGCTTGTTCCGCCTTGGGGCGGCCCGGCGGCGAAACAGGCTAGACTGACCGTCTGTCATTCGCCTCCGAACCATGTTTTCCCGACTCCGCTCCGACATCCAGTGCATCCTCGATCGCGACCCCGCGGCGCGCAGCACCTGGGAGGTCATCACCTGCTACCCCGGCCTGCACGCCGTCTGGCTGCACCGCCCGGCGCACTGGTGCTGGACGCACGGTTTCAAGTGGCTGGGGCGTTTCACCTCGCACATCGCGCGCTGGCTGACCGGCATCGAGATCCACCCGGGCGCCGTGCTGGGGGAACGCGTGTTCTTTGACCACGCCATGGGCACGGTGGTGGGCGAGACGGCCGAGATCGGCGACGGCTGCACGATCTACCAGGGCGTGACGCTCGGCGGCACCTCGCTCTACAAGGGTGCCAAGCGGCACCCGACGCTGGGCAAGGACGTGGTGGTGAGCGCGGGCGCCAAGGTGCTGGGGGGGTTCGAAGTGGGCGACGGCGCCAAGATCGGCAGCAACGCGGTCGTGATCAAGCCGGTGCCTGCGGGCGCCACGGCGGTCGGCATTCCGGCGCGCATCATCCCGAGCAAAACCGGCGAGAGCGCCGACGTGACCGAAGCGCACCCGAAGTTTCAGGCCTATGGCATCACGCAGGAAGACGACCCGCTGTCGCAGGCGATGCGTGGCTTGATCGACAAGACCGGTAGCCAGGAACACCAGATTGCGCTGCTGTGGGCGGCCATCGAGCAACTGGCTTGCGAGCATCGCGGTGACGACTGCGTACCGCCCGACGCCGCGAAGGAAGAGCATTTCGAAGCCGAAAAGCTCAACCAGTTGGTCGGGAAATAAGCTTCCTCTCGCTTTTGCCTGGTTGGCTTGTGACCCGGAGCGCCGGGCGGCCGACTTCGCTCATGTCCCCCGGACCGGGCTGCGCCCGGTCCTCCTCCTTGACTTCGCTGCGTCAGCCACCCGGTGCGCCGGGTCACGGGTTGCGCTTGGGCGCGCGAAGGTCCTTCGGCTGGTGCGAGGGTGGGTCAGTGGTGATGCCCGTGGGCACCATGAGCATGGCCGTGGGCGACCTCCTCGGCTGAAGCCGGCTGCACATCGACCACCTTGACCGCGAAGCGCAGCGTCTGCCCGGCCAGCGGGTGGTTGCCGTCCAGGTGCACGGTGTCGCCCTTGATCTTCATGACCGTGAACACCTGCTGGTTGCCCTGATCATCATGCCCCTGCAGCTGCCCGCCGACCTTCACGCCGGGCGGGAATTCGCTCTTGGGAATCGTGGTGGCCAGGCTTTCATCACGCACACCAAAGGCGTCCTCTGGCGGGAGCACCAGTTGCGCCGAGAAACCGATGTCCTGGCCTTCCAGCGCCTTCTCGATGCCGGGCAGCGTGTTGTTGTAGCCGCCGTGCAGATAGGCGCGCGGCTCCTTGCCGTCTTCCAGCAGCTTGCCTTGTGCATCGGTGGCGCGGAAGGTGATGGTGACGACGGTGTCTTTGGTGATTTTCATGAGGGGTCTCGGAGTGAGGTGCATTACCGGGGGCACCCGTGGAACCGGCTTTGCCGGGCCACCAGGTGCGTCCCCCCACCGGGGGGGGGGGAAGACGCGAAGCGGCGCAGGGGGGGTTACCGTTTCGGTCGCCAGGCCTTGATGACCTCGTCGTTCGTTTCGAGGTAAGGCCCTTCGATCAGGTCGATGCAATAGGGCACGGCGGTGAAGATGCCGTTGACCTTGGGCGTGCCGTCGGCGTTCTTCAGGCCTTCAAGTGTTTCAGCAATTGCCTTGGGCTGCCCCGGCAGGTTGATGATCAGGCTCTGGTCGCGGATCACGGCCACCTGGCGCGACAGGATGGCGGTGGGCACGAAGGCCAGGCTGATCTGGCGCATCTGCTCGCCAAAGCCGGGCATCTCTTTGTGCGCCACAGCCAGCGTGGCCTCAGGCGTCACGTCGCGTTTGGCCGGGCCGGTGCCGCCGGTGGTGAGCACGAGCGCGCAGCCGGCATCCACCAGCTCGATCAGCGTCGCGCTGATGATGGCCTGTTCGTCGGGGATCAAGCGCGGTTCGAACGTGATCGGGTTTTTCAAGGCACGCGTGAGCCAGTCCTGCAGCGCGGGCAAGCCCTTGTCTTCGTACACGCCGCTGCTGGCGCGGTCGCTGATGGAAACGATGCCGATGCGCACCGGATCGTGGGTGAGGTTGTGGCTCATGGATCAGTCTTCCTGGGTGTCGTCGGCGCCGTCCGCCGATTCGTCGGCGGGCGTGAGGGCGGTGCGCACGATCTGGAAAATATCGCGGTAGGCCTTGCCGTGGCGCAGGGCTTCGCCCGGCCGCTCGGTCACGGCCTGTGCATCCTTGCGGGCCTGGCGGATCAGGGCGCGCAGGTGCTGCACGTCGGCCGCCGGGTCTTGCTCCAGCCAGCGCGTGAGCGCATCGTCGTCGGCCACGAGTTTGTCGCGCCACTGTTCGGCCTGGTGCAGCGCGAGCGTGGCCTGGGCCGAAGGCTTGCGCTGTTCTTCCATGGCGGCTTCGATGGCGGCCACGGTGGCTTCGTCGAGCTTGCGCATGAGCTTGCCGATGAACTGCATCTGGCGGCGCCGGCCTTCGAAGTTGGTGATGCGTTTGGCATCGGCCACGGCATCCACCAGCTTCTCGGGCAGACCGTTGTTTTCGATCAGGCGCGTCATCAGGCCGGCGTTGAGCGTGAGCAGGTTTTCGCCGAGCAACTGGAGGCGGTCGCTTTCTTTCTTCAGGTCGGTCTTGCTCATGTCGACCGAACCCTTGAGCTCGCGTTTGAGCTCCAGGTCGAGTTCGCTGCCCTCGGCAACGAACTGGCCACGGACGAAATAGCCTTTGGTGGGTTTGCGGGACATCGGGTTTCTTCAAATGGGCTTGTGCAGGGCCTGCAGCAGCCAGAGGGGGCGGCAAGTATCATAGCCGTCGACATGAAAAAAGCCCCCAACACCCCGTCCCAAGCCCTTTCTTCTTCCGCCGCCCATGCCAGCCAGCCGCTCGCGGGCTTCCAGTACGCCCGGAGCCAGTTCGAGGAACTGGTCGACATGGCGCTTGGGCACGCCAAAAAGCTGGGTGCCTCTGACGCGGGCGCCGAGGTGTCCGAAGGGGCGGGCTTGAGCGTGAGCGTGCGCAAGGGCGAGCTGGAGAACGTGGAGCGCAACCGCGACAAGTCGCTCGGCGTGACCGTCTACCTGGGGCAGAAGCGCGGCAATGCGTCCACCTCCGATTTTTCGCCCGACGCGATCCGCCAGACGGTGCAGGCGGCCTACGACATTGCGCGCTTCACCGCCGAAGACCCGGTGGCCGGCCTGCCCGACCCTGAAGACATCGCCGACAGCTACCCCGACCTGGACCTGTTCCACCCCTGGGCGATCAACTCCGAAGATGCGCTGCGCATCGCGCTCGAATGCGAGGCCGCGGCCTTCGCCACCAGCAAGAAAATCAGCAACAGCGAAGGCGCCGGCGTGTCGGCCCAGCAGTCGCACTTTTTCACCGCCCACATGCGCGGTGGCGAGCGCGGCCAGCCCGGCATCTTCAGCGGCGGCTACGCCAGCTCGCGCCACAGCCTGTCGGTGGCGCCCATCGCCGGCAAGGGCGCCAACATGCAGCGCGACCACTGGTACAGCTCGATGCGCGCGCCCGAAGACCTGGCCAGCCCGCAGGCCGTGGGCCGCTACGCCGCCGAGCGCGCGCTGGCGCGGCTGAACGGCCGCAAGATCGCCACCACCGAATGCCCGGTGTTGTTCGAGTCGCCGCTGGCTGCGGGCCTGCTGGGCGGCTATGTACAGGCCACCAGCGGCGGTGCGCTCTACCGCAAGACGACCTTCCTGGCCGACAGCCTGGGCAAACGCGTGATGGCCAGACACCTCGACATTGTCGAAGACCCGCATGTCATCAACGGCAAGGGCAGCGCACCGTTCGACGACGAAGGCGTGCGCACGCAGAAACGCAAGGTGCTCAGCGCCGGCAAGGTGCTGGGCTACTTTCTCTCCACCTACTCGGCGCGCAAGCTCGGCATGCGCACCACCGGCAACGCGGGCGGCTCGCACAACCTCGTGCTCACCAGCCGCCTGACCCAGCCCGGCGACGACCTCAAGGCCATGATCAAGAAGCTGGGCCGCGGCCTGTTCGTCACCGAGCTGATGGGGCAGGGCGTGAACTACGTGACCGGCGACTATTCGCGTGGCGCCTCCGGCTACTGGGTGGAAAACGGCGAAATTGCCTACCCGGTGCACGAGATCACCATCGCCGGCAACCTGAAGGACATGTTCCAGGGCATCGAGGCCGTGGGCGCCGACGCCTACAACTACGGTGCCAAGACCGTGGGCTCGATCCTCATCAATCGAATGAAAGTCGCTGGGAGCTAGGCCCACCCCCGCCGCGCCGCGCGCGACCCCCTCAAGGGGGCAGCGCGATGCGGCCCGGCGAAGCCGGTTCCGCCGCGCTCTGGGAGGGAGGCCCTTCGCTCCGGCCGGGTTGCCGATGTCCCGGGGCCGGGCGGGCGAGACTCAGCCAGCCAGGGCTGCCTTCACGGCGGCCGAGACCTGACCCATGTCGGCCTTGCCGGCCAGGCGGGTCTTGACCGCGCCCATGACCTTGCCCATGTCGCCGGGGCCGGTGGCGCCCAGTTCGGCCACGATGGCCTTGACCTCGGCGGCGACCTCGTCGGCCGACAGGCGCGCCGGCAGGTAGGCCTGCAGCACCTTCATTTCGGCGCTTTCCTTGTCGGCCAGGTCCATGCGGTCGGCCTTGGTGAAGGCTTCGATGCTGTCCTTGCGCTGCTTGATCAGCTTGTCGACGATGGCGATGACCATGGTGTCGTCCAGCACCACACGTTCGTCCACTTCCTTCTGCTTCATCGCCGCCGTCAGCAGGCGGATGGTACCCAGGCGCTCGCTGTCCTTGGCGCGCATGGCGTTCTTCATGTCTTCGGTGATCTGGTCCTTGAGACTCATGGGAAATCCTTTGAAAGAGAGGGCAGAAAACGAAAAAAGCCCGCCTGAGCGTCCTCCAGCGGGCTTTTGCTGCGTCCGGGGCGAACCCGGGAAGCGATCAGTACAGCTTCTTGGGCAGCTGCATCGAGCGGATGCGCTTGTAGTTGCGCTTGACGGCAGCAGCTTTCTTGCGCTTGCGCTCGGCGGTGGGCTTTTCGTAGAACTCGCGGGCACGCAGGTCGGTCAGCAGACCGAGTTTTTCGATGGTGCGCTTGAAGCGACGCAGAGCGACGTCAAAGGGCTCGTTGTCTTTTACACGGATGGTCGTCATTGAAGAAGAAATTCCAGATTGCACAGAAAGAGGATGACCAGGAGATCGGGCCCAGACGTCGTTTCTGCAAAGTTCCCCCGCCTGTTAACTAGTATTGGCCGACGGAGGTTTGCCAGCAAAGCCTTGGATTATAGCCTTGTCTAGCCGATTTTCCAGCCCTTTGCTGCTTTCCCGGGGCGTCAACGGCCGGCTTCAGCTGGTTTTCTGTTCACAAATGGCCACAGCGCAGGCGTGGGCACTGGCCCAGGCCCACTGGAAGTTGTAGCCGCCGAGCCAGCCGGTCACGTCCACGACCTCGCCGATGAAATACAAGCCGGGTTGTTTCGATTCCATGGTCTGGGAGGAGAGGTCGCGCGTGTCCACCCCACCCAGCGTGACCTCGGCCTTCTTGTACCCCTCGCTGCCGGTGGGCACGAGTTCCCAGCGCGCCAGGCGCTCAGCCAGCCGGGCCAGGGCCTTGTCCGAGGCTTCGCTGATGGGGCGCTGCCAGTCCTTGTCCTGCGCCACCCAGGCATCCGCCAGGCGGCTGGGCACCAGCGTGGCCAGCTCGTTGGTGATCAGCTTGCGTGACGTGGCCTTGGCGCGCGCCAGCGCCGCGGGCAGGTCCACCTCGGGCGCCAGGTTGATGCGGATCGGCGTGCCTTCGCGCCAGTAGCTGGAGATCTGCAGCACGGCCGGGCCCGAGAGGCCGCGGTGGGTGAACAGCAGGTCTTCGGCGAAGCTGATCCGGTTTTTCTTGTCGCCGGTCTCGATCAACACCGGCAGCGACAGCCCGGCGAGCAGCGCGTAGGGTGCCCAGGCTTCGCCGTCAAAGGTCAGCGGCACCAGGCCGGGGCGTGGCTCGACGGTGCGCAGGCCGAACTGCTTCGCGACCCGGTAGCCGAAGTCGGTGGCGCCGATCTTGGGAATGGACAGACCGCCGGTGGCGATCACGACCGCCCGGCTCGACACGGGGCCACGCTCGGTGTCGAGGTCGTAGGAGCCGTCGTCCGCCACACGCAGGGCTTTCACGCCGCAGGGCTGCCAGCGTTGTACGCCGCCGGCCTCGCATTCGGCCAGCAGCAGGGCGATCAGGTCCTCGGCCGAGCGGTCGCAGAACAGCTGGCCCTTGTGCTTTTCGTGGAAGCTGATGCCGTGTTTCTGCACCAGCGCGATGAAATCGGCCGGCGTGTAGCGCGACAGCGCCGAGCGGCAGAAGTTCGGGTTCTCGCTCAAGAAGTGTTTGTGCGGCGCGCGCACGTCGATGTCGCGGTTGGTGAAGTTGGCGCGGCCGCCGCCCGAGATGCGGATCTTTTCCGCCACCTTCTCGCTGTGGTCGAGCACCAGCACACGCAGGCCACGCTGGCCCGCCACACCCGCACAAAAAAGGCCGGCCGCACCCGCGCCGACCACCACCACATCGAACTGTTGCATGGCCCGCAGTGTATGCGGGTGCCAGCCGCTGTCAGGCGGCGTGGCGGGTGGCGGGCGCCGCTTCGGGTTGCGCCAGGGCCGCTACGCCGCGCACCACATCGCCGACCACGATCACCGCCGGGCTGCCGAGCTGTTCGCGCGCGATGGTGGTTTGCAGTCCGCCCAGCGTGGTGAGCGCGTGGCGTTGCTGCGGCAGGCTGGCGTGCTGGATGATGGCCAGCGGCGTGCTGGCGGGCAGGCCGGTCAGCAGGTCGGCCTGGATGGCCGCGGCGCTGGACACGCCCATGTAGATCACCAGCGTGAGCTTGGCATCGCGCGCGGTCGCGGCGAGCTGCTGCCAGTCGGTGCCGCGAGATTCGTGTGAGATGCCGGGCTTGGCGTGGCCGGTGATGAAGACCACGCCGTGTGCGTGATCGCGGTGCGTGAGCGGGGCGCCGAGCGAGGTCAGGCCGGCCAGGCCGGCGGTGATGCCGTTGATGACCTGCACCTCAATGCCTTGCTCGCGCAGGTGTTCTACCTCTTCGCCTCCGCGGCCGAAGATAAACGGGTCGCCGCCCTTGAGGCGCACCACCACCTCGCCTTCGCGCGCGGCCAGGATCATGAGCTTTTCGATGAAGGCCTGCGGCGTGCTCTTGCAGCCACCGCGCTTGCCCACGTGCACGATGCGCGCCTTGGGCGACGCGTGCTCCAGCACCGCGTCGCTGACCAGATCGTCCACCAGCAACACGGTGGCGGCGCCGATGGCACGCGCGGCCTTGAGGGTGAGCAGTTCCGGGTCACCCGGGCCGGCGCCGACGAGCGTGACGGTGCCGGGGTTGAACCGGGTGGTGGAGGCGATGACGGTGGCGGGCATGTTCATGGTGGGCTGACGGCTGGAACGGCCGTTGTCTCGGTGGTCTGTGTTGTGGGCTGACGCTGCACTTCTCGCAAGATGTGTTCCACCTGCAGCGCGATGGGAGCGGGCACAGGGCGTTCGCCGTCGAGCACCGAGCGGATGTAGGCCGAGGTGCTCGCCGCATCCACTTCGCGCGGCAGATCGGGCAGGCTGGCCAGAGGGCCTTCCTGCGCGGGCTGCAGCAGGTGGCGCTGCCAGTCTCGGAAGGCTTCCATCTGCGGCGTGCGGCGCGCATCGGCCACCGGCTCGCCCTCGGTGCCGCGCAACAGCAGCGCGTGCGCACCGGTCAGGGCAAAGGTCTGTGCCATGGAGACCGCGTATTCGGGATGGGTGTAGCTGCCCACGATCAGCGCCCGGCCTTGGCACGGGTTCATGAGCTTGACCAGGCTGTGCGCCGGGTTGCGCAGGCCGACGGCGCGGCGCACGTCGAGCAGGCGCTTGAGGCCGGGCAACAGCACCTCGGTGGGCACAAAAGCCAGTTCGCCCGCACCGAGCGGGGGCACGCGGCGCGCCGCTGCGATGCCCAGCGCCGCGAACACGGCCTCGCTGGTGACGCGGCGGTCTTCGGTGGCCGTGCCGTGCACCAGCACCGGCGCGCCGCGGCGCGCCAGCAGCAGGGCCAGCAGGGGTGTGAGCACCGGCAGCTTGCGCGCACCGTTGTAGCTCGGCAGCACCACGGTGGTGAGGCCGTTGTCCGGCACGCGCTGCAGGCGCGCGTGCGTGGCGTCGAGGAAGCCGGCCATCTCCTGCGGTGTCTCGCCCTTGATGCGCATGGCGAGGCAGAAACCGCCGATTTCGAGGTCGGTCACCGTGCCGTCGAGCACCTGGCCCAGCAGGTCGGTGGCCGGCTCGCGCTGGAGCGCGCGCGCGCCGTCCTTGCCGCGACCGATGTCCTTGATGTAGTGGCTGATGCTCATGTTGGGCGATTGTCCGGCAAGCCTGATGACTTCGGGTTATATGCAGGCTGTCCGTGGGGTTCAGGCCACCTGCAGCACATGCCCGGTCGCCGGGTGGGCGCGCACCAGGCGCCGCAACTCGGGGATGCAGGAGCCGCAGTTGGTGCCGCACTTGAGCCCGCTCTGCAGCGCGGCCAGGCGCTGGTCGTCGCTGCCGCGGCTGGTCTGCAGCTGCGCGCCGATGTCGTCTTCGCTCACGTTGAAACAGGTGCAGACCTGTTTGCCCCGGGCCACCACCGCCACCGGCGCCTTGGCGCCGGGCATCAGCAGCAGGCGGCCGTAGGCCTCGGCTGGCAGCTCGTCCTGCAGCAGGGGTTTGATCCAGGCTTCGGCGCGCACGTCGCCCGCGAGCACGAAACCTTCGAGCCGGGTGGCGCCTTCGGTACGCAGCAGGCGAGCGGTGCGGCGCTGCCCCAGGCGTTTGTCCACGTAGCGCAGCGCGTCGGTGCCGCCCAGGCCGAGCAGGGCTTCGATGCGTTCGATCACTGCGGCTTCGGGTGCCTCGTGCGCCGCGGCGCGGAACAGCACGCCGGTGCGCTCGCGGCCAAACGGCACACAAGACGCGAACTCGAACGAGGGCATGAGCGCGCGCAGTTCGGTCTGCACGGCGAGCGCGCGGTCGGCCGGCAACCAGGCCACGGCCAGCAGGTTCCAGGGCAGCTCGGCCTTGAGGATCTTGACCGCCGCGTGCTTGAGTTCGGGTTGTTTCGACGTCGGGCAGTGGGCCGATGTGGTGAGCGCGTTCACGCCCGCCAGCGGCTCGCCCATGCTGCTGCGCCCGCTCAGGTATTCCGCGCCCCAGTGCATGGCGATGAAGGCCTGCGACAGACCGGTTTCTTTGCTGGCCTGCACCGGCAGCACGATGGAGCCGCGCTTGCTGGTGACGTGCACGAGGTCGCCTTCTTTCAGGCCTCGGCGATCCATGTCCTGCGGGTTCATGTCCACCGCAGGCTCGGCCACGTGGCCGAACAGGCGGCCCAGCGTGCCGGTGCGCGTCATGCCGTGCCACTGGTCGCGCAGGCGGCCGGTGGTGAGCGAGAACGGGTAGCGCGAATCGCGCGGCTCGGCCAGCGGTTGCCAGGGCAGGGCGGCGAAACGGGCTTTGCCGTCGGCGGTGGGGAAGATGCCATTGGCGTAGAGGCGGACTTTTCCTTGCGTCTCGCCCTCGCGCAGTGGCCATTGCTGCGGGCCTTGCGCGTCCAGCATCGGCCAGGAGAGGCCGGTGATGTCGAGGTCGCGGCCGCGGGTGGACGCGCGGTGTTCG
Source organism: Hydrogenophaga sp. L76 (assembly GCF_057654755.1). Taxonomy (NCBI): domain Bacteria; kingdom Pseudomonadati; phylum Pseudomonadota; class Betaproteobacteria; order Burkholderiales; family Comamonadaceae; genus Hydrogenophaga; species Hydrogenophaga sp. L76. Next base: position 1,730,909 of record NZ_CM172807.1, on the reverse strand, counting down.
AGCCAGATGGATTCGGCGTCGGGGTAGGGGAAGAGCGTGGGCTGGCCGGGGCGCAGCCTGGTTTCGAGCCGCTGCGCAAAGTCCACCACGATGCGCCAGTCGTGCCGGGCTTCACCGGGTGCGGGCACGGCGGCGCGCACGCGGCTGATGCGGCGTTCGCTGTTGGTGACGGTGCCTTCCTTCTCGCCCCAGGTGGTGGCGGGCAGCAGCAGGTCGGCCCAGTCGCAGGTGGCGGCGCTCGTGTAGGCCTCCTGCACCACGACGAACTCGGCTCGCTCCAGCGCGCGGCGCACGGTGGCCTGGTCGGGCATGGACTGCGCCGGGTTGGTGCAGGCGATCCACAGCGCCTTGATCTCGCCGTCGGCCGCGGCCTGGAACATTTCGACCGCGGTCTTGCCCGGCTGGGACGGCACATCGGCCACGCCCCAGAGCGCGGCCACTTCGGCGCGGTGCGCGGGGTTGGCCATGTCGCGGTGGGCCGAGAGCAGGTTGGCCAGGCCACCCACTTCGCGTCCGCCCATGGCGTTGGGCTGGCCGGTCAGGCTGAAGGGGCCGGCGCCGGGTTTGCCGATCTGGCCGGTGGCCAGGTGCAGGTTGATCAGGGTGGCGTTTTTCGCGGTGCCGCTGCTGCTCTGGTTCAGGCCCTGGCAGTAGAGGCTGAGCGTGGCGTGCGAGGTGGCGAACCACTGCGCTGCGGTGTAGATGTCTTCTTTGCGCAGGCCGCACACCTCGGCCACGCGCTCGGGCGTGCATTCGCGCACCAGCGCCTTGAGTGCGTCAAAGCCGTTGGTGTGTGCCGCGATGTAATCGGCCTTGATCCAGCCTTCCCACAACATGATGTGCAGCAGGCCGTGGAACAGCATCACGTCGCTGCCGGGCTGGATGGGCAGGAACAGGTCGGCCAGCTCGGCGGTGTCGGTGCGGCGCGGGTCGGCCACGATCACTTTCATGGCCGGGTTCTTTTTCTTCGCTTCCTCGATGCGGCGGAACAGCACCGGGTGCGCATACGCCGCGTTGCTGCCGACGATGAACAGGCAGGCGGCGTGGTTCACGTCGTCGTAGCAGGCGGGTGGCGCGTCGGCGCCCAAGGTGAGCTTGTAGCCGGCCACCGCGCTGCTCATGCACAGGCGCGAGTTGGTGTCCACGTTGTTGGTGCCGATCAGGCCCTTGGCCAGCTTGTTGAAGACGTAGTAGTCCTCGGTCAGCAGCTGGCCGCTGATGTAGAAGCCCACGGCGTCGGGGCCGTGCGTGGCGATGGTTTTCGCAAAGCGGTCGGTGGCCAGGTCCAGCGCCGCGTCCCAGCTCAGCGGTGTGGGCGAGGCGTTGCGCGACAGACGCTGCAGCGGCTGCAGCAGGCGGGTCTGGCGCGTCAGCTCGGGCGTTGCCGTGAGGTGCAGCGTCGTGCCCTTGGTGCAGAGCTTGCCGAAGTTCGCCGGGTGGTCCGGGTCACCGCGCACGCCGGTGATCTGCTGCCCCTCGGTTTCGATGAGCACACCACAGCCCACACCACAGTAGGGGCAGGTAGATCGGGTGATGGACGTGCTCATGGTCATGCGCAGGTGGTGCGTCTCGCCGGACCAGCGATGGGGCGGGTTTGATCGGTGGCTTGTGTGGCCAGTTCGTTCGCGTCCAGGAACACCTGGCCGTTTTCCACCTTCACGGTGAACTTCGGCGTGCAGCCTTCGTCCGGCGCGGCGGCCTGGCCGGTGCACAGGCCGATGGTCCAGTTGTGCAGCGGGCAGGCCACGCTGGTGCCGAAGACGATGCCCTGTGAGAGCGGGCCGCCCTTGTGCGGGCAACGGTCGAGCAGGGCGAACACCTCGTCTTTGTCGTTGCGGAACACGGCGACATCGAGGCCCTGGTCGCGCGCCACGCGGCGCGAACCGAGCACGGGGATGTCTTCAACGCGGCAGATGGCTTTCCATGGGTTCATGTCGGGGTCCTCAGGTTTTGATGGCGGCGTACAGACCGGTCACACGGTCCATCACGCTCAGCAGGTTTTCACTCGTCACGAACACGTCGGACAAAGGTTTGGCGGCGGCGCCCGAGCTCTGCATGCGCTGCAGGGCCTGGTCGAGAAAGAACCACTGGCCATCGGCCAGCGCCAGTTCGTCGCGGATGCGGCTGGTTGCCTCGGGGGCGTTGCGCAGCAGGTCCATGGCGCTCAGGAACTCGGTGCGGGCCTTGCCGATTTCGGTGGTGGCGGTCTGGGCCTCCACCGGCAGCGTGGCGGCGAAGTAGAACTTGGCCATGCGCTGCGAGAGCATGCGCTGGCGACCGGCCACGTTGACCAGCTTGCCCACCGGGCGGCCCGAGGCGGCTTCGTACTGCAACGTGCCCTGGTGGGCCAGCGCCAGCACGCGGGCATCGGCCTGCAGCACGGCGGCTGCGCCCGGCTTGCCCGGCGCGGCGCCCACGAGCGCGGTCTTGTAGTCGCTCCACGCGCCTTCGAGCTGGATGTAGGTGTCGCGGATGTCGTTCGAGGGCGCGTAGGCCTTGAGCTCGACCAGCTGGCGGTCGAACAGCGCCATCGACTTGTCGAGCACCGCCTGTGCGTTGGCGCTTTGGGTCTTGTGCACCAGGGCCAGCCAGGCCTTGCCCATGCGCTGCGAAAGCATGCGCTGGCGGCCGGCCTTGTTGATGGCGTCGTTGAGGTCCACCACCTGGGCCTGCACGCCCGGGGTGGTGGCCGCTGCTGCGGCCAGGATCATCAGGTGTCGGCGTTGCATGGCGACGGTCCTCAGGCGGGCACGAGCGGGATGAACTGGCGCGTGTCCACGGCCGCTTCCTTGAAGTCGAACCAGGGATCGGGTTCACCGTCGAGCGCGAACTGCAGGCGCTCCCACAGCGCCTTGCGGCCCGCGGCGTCGTCGAGGATGCGCTTCTTCACGTAGTCCAGCCCCACGCGGTTGATGTAGTGCACCGTGCGTTCGAGGTACCAGCCTTCGGTGCGGTACAGCTCCATGAAGGCGCCGGTGTACTCCATCACCTCTTCGGCGGTCTTGAGCTTCACGAAGAAGTGCGCCACCTCGGTCTTGATGCCGCCGTTGCCGGCCACGTACATCTCCCAGCCCGAGTCCACGCCGATGATGCCGACGTCCTTGATGCCGGCCTCGGCGCAGTTGCGCGGGCAGCCCGACACGGCGAACTTCACCTTGTGCGGCGCGTACATGCGCCACATGGCTTTCTCCAGGTCCTTGCCCATCTGCGTGCTGTCCTGCGTGCCCATGCGGCACCACTCGCTGCCCACGCAGGTCTTCACCGTGCGCAGCGCCTTGGCGTAGGCGTGGCCCGAGGGCATGCCGATGTCTTTCCAGACGTTGACCAGGTCTTCCTTCTTCACGCCCAGCAGGTCGATGCGCTGGCCGCCCGTGACCTTGACGGTGGGGATGTTGTACTTGTCCACCGCGTCGGCGATGCGGCGCAGTTCGTCGGCCGTGGTCTCGCCGCCCCACATGCGCGGGATGACCGAGTAGGTGCCGTCTTTCTGGATGTTGGCGTGCGAGCGCTCGTTGATGTAGCGGCTCTGCGGATCGTCCTTCGCCTCCTTGGGCCAGGTGCTGATCAGGTAGTAGTTGATGGCCGGGCGGCAGCTGGCGCAGCCGTTGGGCGTCTTCCAGCCCAGGTGCGAGAACACGGCGCTGGTGGTCAGCAGCTTGCTGCCGTCGGCCAGCGGCGTGCGGATCGCTTCGCGCACGGCTTCGTGGCCGTGGTCGGTGCAGGCGCACATGGCCTTGAGCTTGGGCGTGGCCGAGTAGTCGCCGCCGGCGGTGAACATCAGGATCTGTTCAACCAGGCCGGTGCACGAGCCACACGACGCGCTGGCTTTGGTGTGCTTCTTGACTTCGTCCAGGGTGAACAGGCCCTTGTCTCGGATCGCCTTGCAGATGGTGCCCTTGGTCACGCCGTTGCAGCCGCAGACCTCGTCGCTGTCCTTCATGGCGGCGGCCTTGTTCTGGCCCTGGTGGCCCACGTCGCCGATGTTGCTCTCGCCAAACATCAGCTTGTCGCGGATGTCGGCCACGCTGCGGCCATCGCGCAGCAGCTTGAAGTACCAGCTGCCGTCCACCGTGTCGCCGTAGAGGCAGGCGCCGATCAGCTTGTCGCCCTGGATCACGAGCTTCTTGTAGACGCCGCCCGAGGGGTCGCTCATCACGATCTCTTCGGTGTCGTCGCCGCCGGTGAAGTTGCCGGCGCTGAAGAGGTCGATGCCTGTGACCTTGAGCTTGGTGGAGGTGAGCGAGCCGGTGTAGCGGCCGATGCCGAATTCGGCCAGGTGCGTGGCCAGCACCTTGCCCTGCTCGAACAGCGGCGCCACCAGGCCGTAGGCGATGCCACGGTGGGCCGCGCATTCGCCCACCGCGTAGATGCGCGGGTCGGTCACGGTCTGCATGGTGTCGCTCACCACGATGCCCTTGTTCACATGCAGGCGCATGCTCTCGGCCAGTGCGGTGTTGGGGCGGATGCCCACGGCCATCACCAGCAGGTCGGCGGGCAGCTCGGTGCCGTCCTTGAAACGGATCGCCTTCACACGGCCATCTTCACCACCCACCAGCTCCTGTGTCTGCGCGCCGATCAGGAACTTCATGCCGCGCTCTTCCAGCGAAGCCTGCAGCATCTTGCCGGCCACGTCGTCAAGCTGGCGCTCCATCAGCCAGGGTGCGACGTGCACCACGCTCACGCTCATGCCGCGCTTCATCAGGCCGTTGGCCGCTTCCAGACCCAGCAGGCCGCCGCCGATGACCACCGCGTGTTTGTAGGTGGTGGCCGCGTCGATCATGGCCTGGGTGTCGGCGATGTCGCGGTAGGCGAGCACGCCCTCCAGGTCTTTGCCGGGGATGGGCAGGATGAAGGGGTTGGAGCCGGTCGCCATGATCAGGCGGTCGTATTCGGCCGACACCTGCTCGCCGCCGGGGCCGACCGCGTGCACAACGCGCTTGATGCGGTCCACTTCGGTCACCTTGTAGCCGGCGTGCAGGGTGATGCCGTGGTCGGTGTACCAGGACCAGTCGTTCAGCACGATCTCTTCCAGCGTCTGTTCACCCGCGAGCACCGGCGACAGCAGGATGCGGTTGTAGTTCGGGTGGGGCTCCGCGCCAAAGACGGTGATGTCGTAGAACTCGGGCGCGATCTTCAGCAGCTCTTCAAGCGTGCGCACACCGGCCATGCCGTTGCCCACCATCACCAATTTAGATTTTTTCATCGCGGCTACTCCAGTTGTGATTCGCAAAAGGGAGGTCCAGGCCATGGCCGGCGCAGAGGCGCACGGGCGCCATGCGGCACCAGGAAAGGTCTGGGGAAAATGCAGATTCGATGGCCGTTGGCCAAAGCCGGGCTTGCCTAGTTGCAAAACCGGTATCACGCTGCACACGTCGTTGTATGCAGAGCCCACGACGCTGCGGTCGGGGTCGAGCGCTTCGTCACGCTCGCCACGGACAATGCAAAAGCTGTGCCATATGATCCGGCGCTCTCTGCGGGTGGCGCGTTGAAGCGCTCGCAGCGATGATGTGTGCCGTGTCCGGGCAACGCTCCGGTTTATCCAAGTCCTTGATTCATATGACTTCTGCGCTGGTTTTTCTCGAAGGCTCAGCAAGCCCTCAGCCGCTGGTGAACGACCTGGAAGCCTGCGGGGTCCAGGTGCTCGCCGTGCTGGTTGCGGGCAGCAAATTGGTGCAGGGCGTGGTGCGCCATGCACCAGACTTGGTGATTGGCGAGGTGCCGCAGCCCGGCGACGCGCTGTTTGAGACCCTCAAAACGCTGGCCAGCGTGGCCCCGTGCCCGGTGATCGTGTTCACGCACGACGGCGACGCCGCCCGCATCGAGCGCGCGGTGGCCTCGGGCATCCACGCCTGGGTGGTCAACGGCTACAGCGCGCAGCGCCTGCGCCCGCTGCTGCAGCTGGCCCAGGCCCGCTTTCGCCGCGAGCAGGCCCTGCTCGACGAACTGAAGGACGTGACCACGCGCTTTGAGGAGCGCAAGGCCGTGGAGCGCGCCAAAGGCATCCTGATGAGCGCGCGCCAGGTCAGCGACGACGCCGCCTTCGAGATCCTGCGCACCGCTTCGATGCACAGCAACCAGCGCCTCGGCCAGGTGGCGCAGCACATCATCCAGTCGGCGCACTTTGCCGAAGGCGTGAACCGCGCCGGGCAGCTGCGCATGTTGTCGCAGCGCCTGGTCAAACACTGGCTGCTGAGGCTCGCGGGCGTGCAGGCCGCGCGCCACCTGACGCTGCAGACCGAGTCGGCCCAGCGCATCGACGCCAACCTCGCGCTGCTCGGCAAGAACCTCTCGCAGCCCACTTTCGGCGATCTGCTGGACCGCGTGGTGGTCACCTGGAAAGTCCTGAAGAAAGCGCTCAAGGTCGAGCCCGCGCACGAGCAGGTTGGCCCCATCAACGCGCTCGCCGAACAGCTGCTGCAGGACGCCGAACGCCTGACCGCCAGTCTGGAAAGCGCCGGTTCCGTCAGCCCGCTGCGCATGCTCAACATGGCCGGGCGCCAGCGCATGCTGTCGCAGCGCTTTGCCAAGCTCGCGCTGCTGGGTCTGCTGGAGCGTGGCGAGCCCCTGCTGCAACACCAGGCCGCCATGGAAGCCGCGCGCCAGGCGTTTGAGCAGGGCCTTGCCTACCTGAATGGCCTGCCCCTGTCCACGCCCGAGATCCGCCGCACGCTGGAGGACGCCACCCAGGGCTGGCAGGCGCTGCTCGCGGGCGCCGACCACGTGCACCGCCCGGCCGGCCGCGACCGCCTGCTGCGGCTCGAGGGCCTGGCCACCGCCAGCGAAAGCCTGCTCGAAAACTTCGAAGCCCTGTCCGCCCAATACGAGCGCAGCATGCAGATGTTGATGGGTTGACGCATGGCCTTTGAACTCGACATCGGCTTTGTTTCCCTCACGGGCCGCAAAGCCGTGAACGAAGACTTCTGCGCCGCCATGCTGCCCGCCGAAGGGCAGGAAGACATGGGCTCCATCGTCGCCATCGCCGACGGGGTGAGCGCGGGTGGCATGGGCCGCGAAGCCGCGCAGACCACCGTCACCAGCCTCGTGCGCGACTACTACGGCACCCCCGAAACCTGGGACACCACCGTCGCGCTCGACCGCATCATCGGCGCCCAGAACGCCTGGCTCGCCGGCATCAACCGCCGCCGCCACCCCGCCATGGGCCTGACCACGCTCACCGCGCTGGTGCTGCGCGGCCAGTCGTACACCCTCGCCCATGTGGGCGATTCGCGCTGCTACCTGCTGCGCGACGGGCACACCCTGCAGCTCACGCACGACCACGTCGTCAACCACCCCGACTTCAAACACCAGCTGCTGCGCTCCGTGGGTGCCGAAGACCACCTCGTCGTGGACTACCTGCAGGGCGAACTGCAGGTCGGCGACAGCTTCGTGCTGCTCACCGACGGCGTGCACGGCCGCCTGCCCGAGCGCCGCTGGCGCGAATGCGCCGCCCTGCCCACCGCGCAGGAAGCTGCCCGCTGGCTGGTGGACACCGCCCACGCCGCCGGCAGCGACGACAACCTCACCGCCGTCGTCGTGCGCGTGCTGGGCCTGCTCGACGCCAACCTGCACGACGCCAACCGCGCCGCCCAGAGCCTGCCTATACCGCCGCGCCTGCGCGTGGGTGAAGCCATCGACGGCTTCACCGTCACCGCGCTGGTGGCCGACAACGGCATCAACCTCATCTACCAGCTGCGCGACCCCGCCACCCAGAGCCTCTACGCCCTCAAGACCCTCAACCCCGCCCGCGCGCACGATCAGGATGAACGCGCCATGCTCGCGCACGAAGCCTGGCTCGCCAAACGCATGCAGTCGTCCCGCGCCGCCGGCAACCTGGTCCAGGTGCACGAACACCTGCCCACCGGCCAGGCGCGCTCGGCCTACTACCTGCTCTACGACTGGCACGGCGGCGAAACCCTGCAGCAGACGCTGGACCAGCAACACAAACTCGGCGCCCTGCAGGCTGTGAGCGCCGCCATGCAGACCCTGCGCGTGCTCGGCCTGCTGCACCGCCAGGGCGTGATCCACCGCGACATCAAACCCGCCAACCTGCACCAGGGCGACGACGGCGTGCTGCGCGTGCTCGACCTCGGCGTCGCCCTCAGCGGGCGCGAGCCCGAGAGCATGCGCCGCCTGCACGCCGGCACGCCCAGCTACATCAACCCCGAGCAGTGGGGCCACCACAGCAAGGCCGCCAACGGCCACGCCACCGAAGGCGAACCCGAACTGCCCGATGCCCAGAGCGACCTGTTCGCGCTCGGCGTCACGCTCTACCAGCTGCTCACCGGCAAGCTGCCCTACGGCGAGGTGTTGCCCTATCAGCTCGGCCGCTACTACCGCGACCCCACCGCCCCCAGCCGCCACAACCCCGAAGTGCCGATCTGGCTGGACCACGTGCTGCTCAAAGCCGTGGCGCGCGACAAAAGCCAGCGCTTCGAAACCGCCGAAGAGTTCCTGCTCGCGCTGGAGCGCGGCGCCTCGCGCCCACTCACCGTGCCGCCCGCTTCGGCGCTGCTACAACGCGACCCGACGATGTTGTGGAAACTGCTGCTGGGCTTCAGCGTGCTGTTCAATTTGCTGTTGGTTTATTGGTTGCTGTTTTTGCCGAAGTAGGGCGGGCGGTGCGTCCGCGTTTTCAGCATGGCTGGAATTTGATTGATTGCGCATTGCGGGGGGCGGTTGTCGACCCGAAAAGGTCAGTGGAGTTTCAGCTGGAGCCGTCGATTAAAGCGTGCAGTCGAGATGTGAGTCGCGAAGTTCAAATGTCTATCTGCACCTGAAGTTGCGAGCGATTCAGAATCGATCACCCTGACCATTCAACTCATCAAGTATCCCAAGAGCTTGCTGGATCGTCTTCTCGTCCTGCAAACTCAGAATCTCAGCAAACTTTTTTTCACGCGCAATGTCATTATCTGCTTGGGTGCAGGCGTCGTGCCAGCTAGATGCCTCAATACCCCCCATGTTGGTCAGCTTGTTATTGGGAAATTCGAGATTCCATTTTTTGATGACTTCCTTCATGAGAGTTCGATTTCCAGACTCGCCGATATACCAATGCAGCCCGAGAACGCAAATAATAGCGATCAGAAAATTGTTATCTAGAAGGATGCTAGCCAAAGCCAAAGCTGCAGTCACAAAAGATGCGACTGAATAGTATCCAAACACACCTTTCCCTGCTGCCCAAGCGACACCACCTAAAAACGCAGGCATTGACCAGCCGTTCTCAAGTAGAAATTTACTTCCCGTTTTATGGCAGTACAAGAATTGATAGACTTTGTTTTTCATTTCAAGCGACGGTGAAAATTATTAAATCATTCTACGTATAGGATACATCAGATTGTTGCGCGAAGTGGTTGGGTAGAGCCATACGCACATTCAACTCCACCAACAGACGCACAAACGTGCATGTAATGACCAGTTCGCCCAAGCGCTTGGCGAAATACATCTTGGTCTTTACTCGGCTTCGGCGCTGGTAGCCGTTCCACTTCGCCCAGAAGCTCCATCACAGCCTGTGAAAGGTTTTGTACACGTTCTAGGGCCGCACCAACGGTGCGTTCTTGCGCGGGTGGATTCTCTAGCATTGTTTTTTTATGATTGTCAAGGAAATACCTGTCGCATCGCTAGGACTTTCCATTGTCCAAGCTCAGCTGACAGGGCATTCTTGAACTCGTTGAACCGACCGTTCCTTCAGTGCTTTTTGTGGCGCTGAACACGGCGGTTTTTTCATGGGCAAATGAAACACGAAGGAGTGACCGTCATGCAAGGTATGAATGAGATCGAACAGCAATTGATGCAAGAGTGGGAAAACTCCCCGCTCAACAATGCCTGCGAGCGGATGGTGTCACACCCGGAAACCAGTGTCCTGGCGCGGGTGACGCTGCTGGCCGATCGCCACGGCAACCCCAAGCTGCGGTACTGGTTCGGTCAAAGCCGGGTGGATTGCTCCACCTTTGCCACATTGACCTGCCCAGAAACCCGATGCCCGAAGCGTTTGGCCCTGCTAAACCAGTGGAAAGTCAAGGCGATGGGGGAGCGTCCAGCGCATTCACCGAAACCAGTGGACACAGGTACGCGTGAATCGACCCTTGCGCGGGAGGTCGTCATCGAAATCGACGGTGTGAGCTACATGGCTCGCGAAGCGGTTTTTACCTTGCATCTGAAGTGCCCGCAGCAAGCCCACTCTACCGTGCAGGTGCGGCTGACGGGCTGGGATCTATTCAGTCCGACTGGTAACTGCCTTGCCGGTGGATGGGACGGAGAGAAACCACATCTGCAGACGTTGGAAGACGTCAAGACCTGGCTCGAGCAACACCTGGCCGAGCTGGCATGAAACCCCTGGAGACCTAAACCATGATCTACATCACCGAAACCCAGCGCCTTTATACCGACGAGGGCGAGTTCATCAAGGACGTTCACTGTCCGCTGGCCACACAACTGGCAAGAAACGTGAGCGCGGCAGAGCCTGAACGCAGCTTTCGTTGCATGCACTGCAAGACCGAGGTCAAGAACCTAGCCTACATGAGCGATGAGCAAGCACTGGGGGCAGTGCAGCAGAACCCCGACGTGTGCTTCTTTGCCACCAATGTTGCCAGGAACGTGGTCCACATCAGCAAGCCGAAGCAGTACATCTACCTGCGAAACCCAGAGTTGAGGGAAAAGGTCAAAGGAACATCACCGATTCCAATTGTTCGCACCGCACGCACGTTGGAGGACATGAATTTTGCCGCTGCAAACAAATTCAGACTGTTATTCCGACAGGCTGGAAGCGGCAAGGATCTGCGCGACATCATGGGCGTGTACCGCGACCGTGAAACCGGCGAACTGCACGTATGCAATGACCAGAGGATCGCCGGCTTCATCAATTGGAACAACAGCAAGGACAACCCGACGAGGCAGGAAAACGCGCACGAAGAGTTCGTGCTGCCTATGTTCGCTTTTTGTCCTCAGGGACCTGCCTCTCCAATCGCTGCCTACCTCTTGCCCCCGGACCTACCCAATAACACGTTGGTTTTCGTTGAAGACATCATCGAAGATTTTGTAAAGGATTACCCGCAGGGCGCTCGCGTCCGGACTAGCTATTGGTTCGCGAAGTGGACTGGAGAGGACCTTGTGTTCGAACCAGAGGAAGAAGAATTCGTGTTGGGGTAGAAATTCTTGAAACCGCCCTCTAATTAGGGCTGATTTTTAGTTAAGCAATTGAATTAAAAAAGAAAGCTTTCAGTAACATGATGACATTCAAGTACTTTTTGGACCTGCGGTCGGAGATTTTAGAAATTATTTCTGGGGTTAAAAACTCTGGGGGTGGCATTCAGTGGGACGACTCCACCCCTAACTACATCATTAAAGGGCGGCTGGAAAATCTACTCCGCAACCATCTGCAAGGCGTCAGAGAATTCGGTATCTACATAGTGACCAGGCACGCCAATTGCCAAAATTCCAAGCATGTAGATTATCCTACCAGCAACACCTACGGACTGACCATTCCTTACAAAGGTGCAGGGTACTTTTGGGGTGGAGGTCAACTGTACCAAGGAAACAGATTCGAAATCTGCCCTTGCTCTAGTGACAATGCGCCAACAATGCATTGGGTCATTGATGACATCGTCTACGAAGAGATGGCCGATCATGACCTATGCAAAAGATTGGAAGAGATACTGACTGATATAAGTCAGGCGATAGACGCTGCTCACGACAAGCGCTCAAGATCAGGAATTCGCGAGCACTTGTTACGTGCCTTGTTGCTGATAAATGATCAATTACTTCCCGAGTCTGTGGATGTGTACATTGAGAAAAAATTAAAGCAAGAGAGGTGCTTGGTTTAGGCGATGTCTCCTAAACAGTCACCGCAATCAAATCATTACCTTCGTATGGTATATTTAAATTTATTTAGTTTCACAGAGGTGCTTTTTTATGCTGTTCGGAATAAAGCTTTTGCTTGTCAAATCTCAAGCTGCTGTATGTTTGCAGAAAGAGCTTGAGCTTGAGCATTACAACTCAGGAATTCCTGGCATCTACCCAGATCCCGCCAAAGAGGCAAACCAAATAATTGAAAGTTTCTGTGAAAAGTACATAAATGATCTTGAGGCAGCGAACAAAATAGGAGGTCTTCCTCACAAGCTGACTCTTGCCGCGAGCGCCACAGCATTTGCTTATGAAGTCTTAGATTCCGGACGGAATTTGATGAGCGAAAAAATCAAGGAATCGCTGCTTGTTGTGCTAGTAAAGCTTCTAAATAAAATAAACTCACAAGATCGTCGACTAAGGAAGGTCTGCAAAACCTCGGCGCCCCTTGCCCGATGTGAGACAGTGACGTCATGAAGCAAATGAGCCTGGGCGAGAGCGGATTCGAGCGCAAGACCAAGAGGACGCGCAAACGCGAGTTCCTCGACGAGATGAACCTGGTGGTGCCTTGGGCCGAACTGGTTTCGCTGATCACGCCACTCGCACCCGCCCCTGGCGCCAAGGGCGGACGCCCACCGTTCGCCGTTGAGACCATGCTGCGCATCCACTTCATCCAACAGTGGTTCAACCTCTCAGACCCGGCTATGGAAGAGGCGCTGTACGACATGGCACTGTTCCGCGAGTTCGTGGGCCTGGATGCGGGTGAAGACAACCTGCCCGACGAGAGCACGATTCTTCGATTTCGCCACCTGCTCGAAGCGCACAACCTGAGCTTGCAGATCCTGGCCACCGTCAACGCCACGCTGGCAGCCAAGGGGTTGCTGCTCAAAAGCGGCACGGTAGTCGATGCCACGCTGATCGCCGCGCCGAGCTCGACCAAGAACAGCAGCGGTGAACGTGACCCCGAGATGCACCAGACCAAGAAGGGCAATCAGTGGCACTTCGGGATGAAGGCGCACATTGGTGTCGATGCGGAATCGGGCTTGGTGCACACGGTGGTGGGCACAGCGGCCAACGTCAATGACGTGACGCAGGCGCACGCACTGGTGCACGGGGAAGAGACGGACGTCTTTGCCGACGCGGGCTACCAAGGCGTGGGCAAACGGGAAGAGACGCAAGGCATTACGGTCAACTGGCATGTGGCCATGCGACCGGGCAAGCGCAAGGTACTGGACAAGAGCACGCCGATGGGCTCGATCATGGACCAGTTGGAGCAGGCCAAGGCGCGCATCCGGGCCAAGGTCGAACATCCGTTTCGGGTGATCAAGCGCCAGTTCGGGCATGTGAAGGTGCGCTACCGGGGACTGGCCAAGAACACGGCGCAACTGCACACGCTGTTCGCGCTGTCCAACCTGTGGATGGTGCGGCGCACGTTGCTTCAGGAGATGCGGGGATGAGTGCGCCTGCAGATGGCCAGAGGACCGCAAAACGGGGCGAAATCGCCTTTCAAACCGACCTTGCGAGCCTGCAATCACCATCATCTGAAATCGGATGCTTCAACTCACGCTGCGGCGGGTGTTGTGCAGACCTTCCCTAAAGGAAATTGATTTTTCATTACTAAAGAAATGCGATGAAATTGCAATGAAACTTACAGTCGAAAAATCATCCATCCCCGTGATCCCTGATGATCTAAAGGACTACTAGTCTGTTACTGGACGAAAGCGCAGGTGCGAAATCGGGGAAGATCAACTTTTTGGAGATTGGCTGGCGAGTCATCGCGTTCCTTCCGCTATGGATTGTGTTCAAAACCCCGTGCAGTCCCCGATGGTCTGAAGGTGCGAGGCGAGGAACAATGGCGTCATGAAGAAACAAGCGGAGCTGGGACTGAACCTGAGCACGAGGCGCACGCGCAAGGCTGTGTTCCTCGACGAGATGGAACTGGTGGTGCCGTGGCGCGAACTCATTGCGCTGATTGCAGCGGCCGCGCCGGTTGCCAGCACGGGGCGCCCGCCATTTGCACACGAGACCATGCTGCGCATTCATTTTTTGCATGTATGGACCCGACGCCTTTTGCAAGCCCCTTTTGGTGATGTTCAACGGTCTGCACACATGTATACGGCTTGCTGATGGGCAGTCGTCGATGCATGCCCGCAGCCTTGATGAGATCCGCGCGTTCCGTCCTTAGCAGCAGTTCGGCTTGAGTGATCAGCCGACAGAAAGTGCAGGCTCCCGGAACGCTGGTCTAACCGGTTGTGTCATCACGTTTAAGAGGCTTCGCAAACCAGTGCGGGTGCTCTCCCTTTTTTTGTTTTTGAACACGGTCGCAGCTACGCCGCAACCATCGCGGGGCAGTAGTTGGTCTCGTGACTCAACATCGCCTGAATGATCCGTGCGTTCTTGTTTGCCAGCGCAACCGTCGCACGGTTGTACCCACGCCGGGCAATCAATTCCTGCAGCCAGCGACTTCGCGCATCAGATTTGCAGGCAACACGGATCAGTACCGATCGCGCCCCGTGGATAAGCAATGTCCGCAGATAGCCGTCACCGCGTTTACTGATGCCCAGCAGACGGTTCTTTCCGCCTGATGAGTGTTGCCGTGGAACCAACCCGATCCACGCAGCGAGATGTCGTCCATTCTTGAACGCTTTGGCGTCCCCCACCGCCGCAACGATTGCCGTTGCCGTAATGGCTCCCACACCAGGAATGGTTGCGAGTCGTTGGCACAGAGCCGAGTTCTTCATGAAGGATGTGATCCAGTCCTCGGCTCTACCTATCTGGTTTTCGATCACTCGGAACTGCTCAAGAAGCATGGTCAGCAAGGACTGGCAGAACGTGGTCAGCTCCCCATCCGGCTCCGAGAGGATGTCGGGAATGGAGCGTTTGAACGCCGCAGGTGACTTGGCGATGATGATCCCGCGCTCAGCGAGCAGCCCTCTTGCCTGGTTGATCAGGGCTGTGCGCTGGTGCACCAACAGCTCACGAACACGATGAACTGCCTGAATGTCTTGTTGCTCAACAGATTTGACAGGTACGAAGTTCATGCTTGGGCGGCAAGCAGCCTCAACAATGGCCTCGGCATCGTTCCTGTCGTTCTTGTTCGTTTTGACGAACGGTTTGACGTAGTGGGGGCTGATGAGCTGGACCTCAATGCCCAGTGCTTGGAACTGCCTGGCCCAGTGGTGTGCGGAGCTGCAGGCTTCCATAGCGATGGTTCGTGGACGAAGTTGACGAATCGTTTCCATCAGAGCTGGGCGCGATACTTTGGATCGGTGCATCGCCTGACCTCGGCGGTCTGCTCCGTGAAGTTGAAACACACGTTTAGCAAGGTCGATCCCCAGGATGTCGATTTCCATGATGAACCTCCGCATTTCAACGGTTGATGAGGGACACACAGTTTCGCCGGAGGGTGGCGTCGGGTCCATCTCAGTAGCAGTGGTTCGGCCTGTCGGACCTGGCCATGGAAGAAGCCCTGTTCGAGACGCCGCTGTACCGTGACTTCGCTGGTCTCTCGGGCAGCGAGCGCATTCCGGATCGCGTGAGCATCCTGCGCTTTCGCCACCTGCTCGAAGAGCACCAACTCAGCCTGCAGATACTGGCCACCGTCAACAGCACGCTGGCCGCCAAAGGGCTGCTGCTCAAGAACGGCACAGCCATCGACGCCACGCTGATCGCCGCACCCAGCTCGACCAAGAACAGCAGCGGCGAGCGTGATCCTGAGATGCACCAAACGAAGAAGGGAAACCAATGGCACTTCGGCATGAAGGCGCACATTGGCGTGGATGCCGATTCGGGACTGGTGCACACGATGGTGGGCACAGCGGCCAACGTCAACGACGTGACGCAGGCCAGCGCGCTGGTGCATGGTGAAGAGAGCGATGTGTTCGCTGACGCAGGCTACCAGGGTGTGGCCAAGCGCGAGGAGACGCAGGCGATCAATGCCAACTGGCACGTGGCCATGCGCCCGGGCAAACGCAAAGCGTTGGACAAGAGCACGCCCATGGGCGCGATCATGGACAAGCTCGAACATGTGAAGGCCAGCATCCGGGCCAAGGTGGAGCACCCGTTTCGGGTGATCAAGCGCCAGTTCGGGTTTGTGAAGGTGCGCTACCGCGGATTGGCCAAGAACACGGCGCAACTGCACACGCTGTTCGCACTTTCCAACTTGTGGATGGCGCGGCACCGGCTTTTGCAGAAGGCGCAGGGATGAGTGCGCCTGCAACGCGCCCATGGGCCTCGATGAGGCCCCGAAAGGCCGGTAAATCGACCTTTGAACGGTGGATGTGAACGGCTGTCAGTTTCCGCGTAAATCTGGTGTCGGGAGCAAGCCAGACGCGTTCACCCGCTTCAGTCAGCTGAATGCCTTGAACTTCCTTTGAGTTGAATGGGGGGTGCCCGTTCTGCAGGGCACTGAGGTGTGCCGGGGGGGGGGCGTGCCTGCTTTGGCCGTGGCATGGCGGGCATGAGTCAGCGCAGGGGTATGGCGCAGCGCTGGTGTTTTGCGTTACATATCGCCTACCCGTGTAAGAAGCAGGCGCGACAGTGACAGTCACTTTCCGGTAAACCCACTGTCGCGCCCCGAGACCCACCGCTTTGGAGGGCGCCGTTGCCGCTGTCAGTATTTCACGAAGCGGGCGTGGCTGTCCATAGCATGGGCTCACGCATGGGAATGGAGCGCCCATGCCCACTGCCCAGCCCGCGCCGTCACCACCGCCCAGACGCTTTGTGTGCGCCCTGTGCCGCTGCCCTGTGCTCATCTGCAGCCACTGCGACCGCGGCCAGCGCTACTGCAGCGCGGCCTGCTCGCACCAGGCCAGAAGTGGCGCCCAGCGCGCAGCCGGCAAACGCTACCAGGACAGCCGCAAGGGCCGTCACGCTCACGCCAGACGCCAGGGGCAATGGAGGGCGCGCCAGCAAACAGTGACGCATCAGGGTAGCCCACCACCGCCCTGCACTGATGTACTCCCACCCGGCGAAACAACCGCTCTGATCCCAGACGCAAGTCAACGCTGCAAGTGCCAGTTTTGCGGCCGTTCGGTCTCGAATTTTGTACGCCTGGACTATTTGCGTTGCCGCTTTCGTCGCCCATCGAAACCATCCGTATGGAGTACCGACTCACATGGCCATTTCACCTGAACTCACGGCGCAGATCCTGCGCTACCACCACGCCGAGCACTGGCCGGTGGGAACGATCTCGTCCCAGCTGGGCGTGCACCGCGAGACCGTCATGCGCGTGCTCACCCAGGCCGGCGCCGCCCCCATAGTGCCCGCACAACGCACCTCGGGCGTGAGCCCCTACCTGCCCTTTATTGAAGAGACCCTGAAGCAGTTCCCCAACCTCACGGCCAGCCGGTTGCACACCATGGTCGCCGAGCGCGGTTACGAGGGACGCCCCGACCACTTTCGCCACATCGTCGCCAGGCACCGTCCACGCCCCCCAGCACAGGCCTACTTGCGCCTGCGCACCTTGCCCGGTGAACAGGGGCAATGCGACTGGGGCCACTTCGGCCACATCCAGATCGGGCAAGCCAGGCGACCCCTGATGGCCTTTGTGATGGTCCTGTCCTGGTCCAGACGCATCTTCCTGCGCTTCTTCCTGGGCGCGCACATGGAGAACTTCCTGCGCGGCCACGTCCAGGCCTTTGAATCCTGGGAGTCCGTTCCCAGGGTCGTCTTGTACGACAACCTCAAGAGCGCGGTGCTCGAACGCAGGGGGCAGGCCATCCGCTTCAATCCCACCTTGCTGGCACTCTCGGCGCACTACCGCTTCGAGGCCAGGCCCGTGGCCCCGGCCCGGGGCAATGAGAAGGGCCGCGTGGAGCGGGCCATCCGCTACATCCGCACGGCCTTCTTCGAGGGACGCACCTTTGACGGCCTCGACGATCTCAATGCCCAGGCCGATGCCTGGGTGAACGGGGCAGCCAGCGCTCGGCGCTGCCCCGAGGACTCCCAGCTGTCGGTGCAGCAGGCCTTTGACCAAGAGAAGGCGCACCTGATGGACATCCCGGTCACACCGTTTTGTTGCGATGAGATCCGCGGCGTGACAGCGGCCAAGACACCCTATGTTCGCTTTGACCTGAACGACTATTCCATCCCCCACACCCACGTACAGCGCAGCCTGAGCGTGCACGCCAGCCTGCATGAGGTGCGTATTCTGGACGGCCAGCAGGCACTGGCCACGCACCCGCGTTGCTGGGACAAGGCTCAGCAGATCGAGATCGAGGCCCATGTGCAGGAACTGGTGCAGCACAAGCGAGCCGCGCGAGCCCATCGCGACACGGACCGCCTGGTGCACGCGCTGCCTCAGGTGCAGGATTTGCTGACAGAGGCGGCCAAGCGGGGTGAGCCGCTGGGACGCATCGCCCGTGAGTTGCAGGAACTCCTGGATGTGCATGGACGCACGCAGATGACGGCCGCCGTCGCCGATGCCATGAGCCGCGGTGTGCCGCACCCCCATGCGGTTCGTCTGGCGCTGCAACACCAACGCCAACGCCAGCGCCAGCAGCAAACCCCGCCCCCGCTGGGCGTGGCCCTGTCCGCGCAGGTGCGCGCGCGCGACATCGCCGTGCGCCCCCACAGCCTGGACAGCTATGACCGTCTCACGCAGGAGAGTGACGATGCCAGCAACTGATTCGGCCACACTCAAACACCGCGCCCAGGCGTTGCAACTGCACGGGGTGCTGGCCAACTGGAGTACCTGCTGCACCGAACCCTGGGTGGGCACATTGCTGGACTGGGAAGAGCAGGAGAGAACCCGCCGATCCATGGAGCGGCGCCTGCACAGTGCGCGCATCGGGCGCTTCAAGCCCTTGGTGGATTACGACTGGCGCTGGCCCGAGCAGATTGACCAGGCCAGCGTGAGCGAGCTGATGACGCTGCAGTTCCTGCAAAACGCCAGCAACGCCATCCTGGTGGGGCCCTCCGGGGTCGGCAAGACCACGATCGCGCAGAACATTGCGCACCAGGCGGTGTTGCAGGGACACACCGTCCTGTTCACCACCGCCGGCAAGCTGCTGGGCGAGCTGGCCAGTCTGGACAGCGATTCGGCACTGCGCACCCGGCTGCGCCACTACGCCAGGCCAGAGCTCCTGGCCATTGATGAGGTCGGGTATCTGTCGTATTCCAGCCGCTATGCCGATCTGCTGTTCGAGTTGATCAGCCGGCGCCACGAGCACAAGAGCACGCTGATCACCACGAACAAATCGTTTGCCGAGTGGGGTGAAGTGTTCCCCAACGCGGCCTGCGTGGTCGCACTCGTGGACCGCCTGGTCCACCACGCCGAAATTGTCGGTATCAAGGGCCAGTCGTACCGGCACAAGGAGGCACAAGAACGCGCCCGGGCGCGCACCGCAAAGCGCAAACCGTCGAAGGAAACAGCATGAAGCCGTGGCACCCGCCTTCAGGACTGCACCATGGGCTGCCCTTCACGGTGGACGACACCTGGACACCAGAGCAGGCCTTGGCGGTGATGGAGTTGCTTGATGATCTGCGCGATCGCGTCTGGACCCATTACGGCCGGGTCATCCAGAACCTGCTGCGCGAGCAGCGCGTGACACAGTGAATCGCTGGACGACTTTGACCCGGAGTTGCCGTTCTGAACAACGACGAATCTCCCACGCCAACAGCAAGGGCCCCTGACGGGGCCCTTGCTGTTGGTGGCGCACTCAGCACCGAAAGCCGCCACCAGAATCCGCCGCCACAAATGACCACCGGATTCCGTCACCATTTACCGCCGCCAGATTTACGCGGGTTTAGATCGCCGCTAACAGTGGAAACTGATCGAAACGGGCACGGCGGTTTCATGTCGCGAGATCCATGCCCTCAACGCCCTTCACCGCTCCGGTTTTGAACATCATCCCTATTCGAACAAGGACTCAGCCATACGGCACGTGTAGAACATCAACGCCGCTAGAAGAAGGCAATTTTCTTCTTGTCCTTAGTTTTGTTGATGGGCTTGGCAGAGCGGGGGAGAGGACATACCGTCTCAGCCGAGAGAGTGGTCATCCTCATGCTGGCCTCAAGTTCCGGCGCGTTGATTCCTAACCTACGCTCAACCGGATCCGCTAAGGCAGGTCGGTCAGCTCGGACGTTGATCGACTGCTTTTCGCTTTGAGCATTGGCCGCTCATGGCCGGTAGCGCAGCGGCGGGCGACCTGGCAGACATGCTGCAGCGGCACTGCTCTAGCAGCGCCCCCACAGGGCGAGTGTTCTCCTGCTGGGGCAGGCCATGTCGATTTGGCACCCCGTTGTTCGTCGAAGGGGTACGGGGCGTCAACAGGCGGACGCTGACCGATCAACCCAACAGGAGTGAAGACATGTCATACATCGATGGTTTCGTGATCGCGGTGCCCACCGCCAACAAGCAGAAGTTCATCGAGCACGCGCGCCATTTCGACTCGTTGTTCATCGAGCTGGGCGCCATCCGGGTGATCGAGGGGTGGGGTGATGACGTTCCCGACGGCAAGGTCACCGACTTCCGCCGCGCGGTCCAGGCCACGGCCGATGAGACGGTGGCCTTTTCGTGGGTCGAATGGCCGGACAAGGCCACGCGCGACGCGGGCATGAAGAAGATGATGGAAGACCCGCGCATGGATCCGTCCACACCCGGCAACCCGCCGATGCCTTTCGACGGCAAACGCATGATCTTCGGCGGCTTCGAACAGGTGGTCGAAGTGAAGGTTTGAGTGGCGGCCGGGGTCTGACCGCGAGTCTCTTCAGCTCGGCTGCATGGGCTGGAACCGGTCCGCCCTATCGACCAGGCTGCGCATCTGTTCGGCCGCGTGGATGGTGACCGTGTGGGGCGTGTAGCCCGGCCGGGGCGAGATGTAGCTGGCCATTTCGCGCGCCAGCGCCTGTTGCTCGGGCGGTGCGTTGGCCAGCAGGGCGATGACCATGTTTTCCAGCGCGACCACGCGCACGCGCAGTTGCACCAGCTCGGCGTTGCTCAGGGCGGGGCTGTCGCTCGATGCGGGGGAAATGGGGTGCAATTTCTCGGACATGTTGTGCTCATGCTTGGGGGCGCGCGGTGCCGCGCCAGCACCATTGTGGAACCGTTGATTTCCAGCGCAACCCGGGTCTTTGCGCTGGCGTTCGGGGGCATTCTGTTGTTGGCTGGCTAGCGCGCTGCGCCGGCCTTCAGAACAGCACGCGGCTGCGCAGGGTGCCGGGCACGCGCGCGAGTTCGGCCAGCGCCAGCTCGGAGTGCGCGGCGTCGATGTCCATCACCACGTAGCCCACGTCTTCGCGCGTTTGCAGATACTGCGCCGAAATGTTGATCTGGTGATCGGAGAAAACCCGGTTGATACCGGAGAGCACACCGGGCACGTTGCGGTGAATGTGCAGCAGGCGGTGTTTGCCGGGGTGCGCGGGCAGGGCCACTTCGGGGAAGTTGACGGCCGAGGTGGAGGTGCCGTTGTCACTGTACTTGACGAGCTTTTCCGCCACCTCGATGCCGATGTTTTCCTGCGCCTCCAGCGTGGAGCCGCCGATGTGCGGCGTGAGGATCACGTTGTCCAGGCCGCGCAGCGGCGACTCGAACACGTCCTTGTTGCTGTGCGGTTCTTCGGGGAAGACGTCGATGGCGGCGCCGAGCAGGGCCTGGTTTTGCAGCGCGCTGGCCAGCGCGTCCACCTGCACCACGGTGCCGCGCGAGGCGTTGATGAGCACGGCGCTGGGCTTCATGCGCGCGAGTTGCGCCGCGCCGATCATCCATTGCGTGGCGGGTGTTTCGGGCACGTGCAGGCTCACCACGTCGGCGGTGGCCATCAGCTCGTCCAGGCTGGTGAGCGGCCTGGCGTTGCCCAGCGGCAGCTTGGTCGCCACGTCAAAAAACACCACGTTCATGCCCAGCGCTTCGGCCAGCACCGAGAGCTGCGTGCCGATGGCGCCGTAGCCCACGATGCCCAGCGTCTTGCCGCGGATCTCGAACGAGTTGCTGGCCGATTTCAGCCAGCCGCCGCGGTGCGCCACGGCGTTCTTTTCGGGGATGCCGCGCATCAGCAGGATGGCCTCGGCCAGCACCAGCTCGGCCACCGAGCGGGTGTTGGAAAACGGTGCGTTGAACACCGCGATGCCGCGCTCGCGCGCCGCGGCCAGGTCCACCTGGTTGGTGCCGATGCAGAAGCAGCCCACGGCGGCGAGGCGGTGGGCGTGGCTCAGCACCTCGGCGGTGAGCTGGGTGCGCGAGCGGATGCCCACGAAATGCGCGTCGGCGATCTTGGCCAGGAGCTGATCGTCGGGCAGGGCGCCGGGCAGGCTTTCGATCTGGCTGTAGCCCGCCGCGCGCAGCACTTCGATGGCCGAGGGGTGGATGCCCTCCAGCAGCAGGAAGCGGATCTTGTGCTTGTCGATGGAGGTCTTGGGGCCGGGCTGGACGGCTTGGGTCGGGGTGGTGGTGGCGGCGTTCATAGTTGACTAATGTAGTCGGGTATGGCGCCCAAGGCCATTTTTGAGGCCTTCGTCCCCGCGCCGCGCGGGGGATTCACCGCGGGTTTCAGGCCGGGCCGGCGGGGGCCATGAACAGGGCGGCCACCAGGTCCGACTGCGTGATCATGCCCACCAGACGGTCCTGCGCGTCAAGCACCGGCATGTGGTGCAGACCGCCATCGGAGAAGCCGCGCACCAGGTCGGCGATGGCCTGTTCGGGGCGGGCGGTGCGCACCTTGCGGGTCATGATGTCTTCGACCCGGCGCGCGGTGTTCATGCGCGGCACGCGGCTGGGGGCTGGCGCGCTCTGGCCGATGAAAAAGTCGTGCAGCGACACGATGCCCACCAGATGCTGCCCGGCATCCACCACGGGCAGCGCCTTGATCTTGTGGTGTGCCAGGCGGGCCCAGGCTTCGTCCACCGAATCACCGGGGCCCACGCTCACCACGTCGCGCGACATGATGTCCTCGCACCGCACACCGCCCCAGTGGCGGCGCTGCGCGTGCAGTTGCGCGCGCGTCATGATTTCTTCGAGGTCGTGGCGGTCGATGTCGAGCAGCTCGCCGAACGAGGCCAGCGCGGCGTCCAGATCTTCCTTGTTGTAGCCCGCGCGCTGGGTGGGCAGCGGGTCGCGCGTGTCGTGGGGACGGCTCTTGGCCACGCCGTGGTGCGGGTAGCTGCGCCCCATGGCGTTGTTGAACAGCAGGGCCAGCGCCAGCATGACCGCCGAATCGGCGGCCACGGGCCAGAGCGCAAAACCAAAACCCAGCTCGTGGATCGCCGGGCCACCCAGCACGGCCGTGAGCGCCACCGCGCCGCCGGGCGGGTGCAGGCAGCGCAGCGCGAACATGGCCGCCACGGCGCCGGTGCCCGCCACCGCGGCGGCCAGGCCCGTCGATCCGAGCCACTGGTGGCAGGCCACGCCGATCAGCGCCGAGAGCACGTTGCCGCCGATGATGGACCAGGGCTGCGCCAGCGGGCTCGCCGGCACCGCAAAAAGCAACACCGCCGAAGCGCCCATGGGCGCGATGAACCAGACGCTGGACGTCCCCAGCGCGTGGCGGCTGAGCCAGTCGGTGCACAGCAGCCCGAGGCCCACGCCCACGCTGCTCAGCCAGAGCTCCCCGCGACCGATGGTCAGCGGGGCCGGGTAGAACGAACGCAGCCAGTTCAGCAGCGGATTCAAGGGCGGGCTTTCAGCGGCCGTGTGTCAACGCCGACCGGATCAGCCTGCGGCCTCCATCCCGTTGCGTTGCTTCGTTGGCCCGGTGGCGGGCGACACCAGGAACGCGAGCAGCGCACGCACCGCTTCGGGCTGCGTGGAGGCCGTGGCCAGGCCGGCCGAGAAGGTGGTGATGATCTGGATTTGTGCGGGCAGGGGGCCGAGCACGTCGATGCCTTCGAGGCTCATGAGTTCGCTCAGCTGCTGGAAGCCCAGCTCGACCTCGCCTTGGGCCACCAGCGAGCCCACGGGCACGCCGGGCGGGGCGGTGACGATGCGGTCCTTGATCTGTTCGGCGATGCCCCAGCGCTCGAAGAGTTTGGCCAGTTGCACGCCGCTGGGGCCGGTGGAATAGCCCAGGGTGCGCGCGGCGAGCACGGCCTGTTTCACGGCGGCTTCGCTGGTGATATCGGGGTGCGGCGCGCCGCGGCGCACGGCCAGCGCCACGCCGGAGTGCACCACGTCCACGGTGCTGCCGGCCATCACCTTGCCGTCGGTGGTGAGCTGGGCCACCGCGTTGGACGCGAGGGCCACGATGTCGAACGCTTCGCCGGCCTGCACGCGTTTGGCGGCGTCCACACCGCCCACGGATTCGAGTTCGATGACCGTGTCCGGGTGCGCCTGCCGGTAGAGGGCGATCAGGTCGGCCAGCACCTGCTTGGTGGCCATGGAAGAAATGATGCGGATGGGGGAAGCCATGCGGTCAGCTCCGGGTGTGCAAGGGTTGTAGGGCGCGCCGCCGTGTTGCGGCGCGAACCCGTGCAATTTAACCGCAAGCCAACGGAGCGGTATTCCTCAGGCCGTGCGTGCACGCCCCCCCTTGTGTCTTCGGCCGCCCGCTGAAGCGGGCTTAACTTCGCTGCGCGAAGTTAGCCTGCGACGAAAGGGCGGCCAGGTGCTGCGCACCTTGTCTTCTGCGCAGATCACGCGCTGCGCGCGCGGCCTCCCTTTTCTGCCCACGTGCGTGTCCAGCGCACCTGCATCGTGCGCATCACGCCCAGCATCAGCACCGAGAACACCGCCATGATCACGAAGCCGGAGAGGAAGCTGTCGGTGTGCTGTTTGGACTGGCCCATCATGGCCGGCACGAGGCCGCCGCCCAGCGCGCCGATCTCGCCGATCATGGAGCCGGCCACGGCGGTGGACATGGGCCAGCGCAGCGGCACCAGCTGGAACAGCGCACCGTTGCCTGCGCCCAGCGCGGCGAAGCAGACGATCAGCAGCAGCGTGGTCAGCACGATGGAGTGCGACGACAGGCCCACGCCCACCAGCGCGACCGACACCACGACCAGCACCACGGTCAGCGTGTTGACGCCGCCCCAGTGGTCGGAGATCCAGCCGCCGAAGATGCGCACCACGGCGCCCATCAGCGCGGCGAGCATGGTGAGCTGACCGGCCTGCACCTTGCTCACGCCGAACTGGTCGTAGTAGTAGGTGGGCAGGAAGGTGGTGATGCCGATGAAGCCGCCGAAGGTGACGACGTAAATCAGGCTGAAGACCCAGCCGTCTTTCTCCAGCAGGCAGGCCAGGTGGTCTTTGATCTTGGCGTGTTGATCGCGGTCGGGCGGCTCCTTGGCCATGAAGGCCACCACCAGCATGGGCACGACCGAGGCGATGGCGGCGAAGCCGTACACCGTCTGCCAGCCGTAGGCCTGCGCCAGCGGCGGCGCCAGCAGCGCGGCGATGGCGGTGCCGGCGTTGCCCGCGCCCACCAGGCCCATGGCCAGGCCTTTGTACTTGGGCGGGTACCAGCCCGAGCCCAGCGACATGGCCACGCCGAAGCTGGCGCCGGCCACGCCCAGCAGCAAGGCCATCTTGAGCATGTCGTCGTAGCTCTGCACGAAGAAGTAGCCGTACGCCATCGTGAAGCAGATCAGCGCCAGCTCGACCAGGGTGGCGGTCTTGCGGCCGACGTATTGCGCCAGCAGGCCGAGCGGGAACCGCATGATCGCGCCTGCCACGATGGGGATGGACAGCAGCAGGCCTTTCTGGGCCGGCGTGAGGTTGAACTCCTCGCTGATGAAGGGCGCCATGGCGCCGTTCATGACCCAGATCACGAACGAGAACGTGAGGTAGAAGAACGCTGCAAACAGCGTCGGTGTGTGCCCGCTTTTCAGGAACGTACGGAAACCCGCCATGGCGTGAACCTTTGAGAGAGAGGTGGGAGGGGATGGAAACCCAGGCCGCAGAGCGTCCGGGCCAGACGGCCGGGTGCGGTGTTTGGGGTGCGCCAGGCGGCCGGAGCCGGCCGTCTGCTGCAACTGAAAAGGCCTTCGTTAGCCTTGCTTGTATCAAGCAGATTTCATGCCCGATCCCGGGGCGTTTCAAGGGGTGCGGATGGCCCGCTGTGCACCAAGCTTGTGTCGCGAGGAGCCGGCGGCGCAAAGAAAAGGGGCATGCCACAAAGCATGCCCCTTTTTGGGTTGGGTGCGGCGCGGGCCGCGTGCCAGTTCAAGCCGCCTTTTCCACGTGCGCCTGGCGCGTGTAGAGAAAGTCGATCACGGCCTTGCGGTGGTGCTGGTATCGCGGATCGTCGGCCAGGGCCACGCGGTTGCGCGGGCGCGGCAGGTCCACGTGCAGCACCTCGCCGATGGTGGCGGCGGGGCCGTTGGTCAACATCACGATCTTGTCGGACAGCAGCACGGCCTCGTCCACGTCGTGCGTGACCATCACCACCGTGCTGTTCGTGCGGGCCACGATGTCGAGCAGTTCGTCCTGCAGCTTGGCGCGGGTCAGTGCATCCAGCGCGCCGAAGGGTTCGTCCATCAGCAGCACCTTGGGTTCCATCGACAGCGCCCGGGCAATGCCCACGCGCTGCTTCATGCCGCCGGAGATTTCACCGGGGCGTTTCTGCGCGGCGGCGGTCAGGCCCACCAGGGCCAGCGCGGCGTCGGTGCGCACCTTCATCTGGATGCGGGTTTCGGTGCGGCTGAACACGCGCTCGACCGCCAGGAAGACGTTCTCGTAGCAGGTGAGCCAGGGCAGCAGCGAGTGGTTCTGGAACACCACCGCGCGCTCCGGGCCGGGGCCGGCGATCTCGCGGTCGGCGCAGAGCAGCACACCGCTGGTGGGTGTGGTCAGGCCGGCGATCAGGTTGAGCAGGGTGGACTTGCCGCAACCCGAGTGGCCGATCAGCGCCACGAACTCGCCCTTGGCGACCGTGAGGTTGATGTCCTTGAGTGCGGGGAACAGGCCCTTCTTGGTCTTGAAGGTCTGCTCGACGCCCTGGATGTCGATGTACCTCGCTTCGTTGCTGTTGCTCATGACTTCACCTCTTCAAACGTAAACAGGGTGGCGATTTTGATCAGGGCGAATTCGAGCAGCAGTCCGACGATGCCGATGACGAAGATCGCGATGATGATGCTGGAGACATTGAGGTTGTTCCACTCGTCCCAGACCCAGAAGCCGATGCCCACGCCGCCGGTCAGCATCTCGGCGGCGACGATCACCAGCCAGGCCGTGCCCACCGCGAGGCGCACACCGGTCAGCAGGTAGGGCAGCACGGCGGGGAACAGGATCTTGGTGAAAATCTTCCATTCGCTCAGGTTGAGCACGCGGGCCACGTTCATGTAGTCCTGCGGCACGCGCTGCACGCCCACCGCGGTGTTGATGATCATGGGCCAGATGGAGCAGATGAAGATGGTCCAGATGGCGGCCGGGTCGGCGCCCTTGAACACCAGCAGGCCGATCGGCAGCCAGGCCAGCGGCGAGACCGGGCGCAGCAGGCTGATGAGCGGGTTGAACATGCGGCTCAAAAACTCGAAGCGCCCGATGGCGAAGCCGGCGGGAATGCCGACCGCTGCGGCCAGACCGAAGCCGATGGCCACGCGCTGCAGCGAGGCCAGCACGTTCCAGCCCACGCCCTGGTCGTTGGGGCCGTTGCTGTAGAACGGGTCAGAAAACACCGTGACGGCCTGCGCCCACGTTTCCAGGGGTTTGGGGATGCCGGTGTTGCCGGTGCTGGCGATCAGTTGCCAGACCAGCACCAGGCAGGCCAGACCCAGCACGGGCGGCAACACCGCCATCCAGAAACCGCGGAAATCGCGGCTCGCGGCCGATGGCCGGGCGCTGACCGCGGCGGGTGCAGCGGGGGCTTCGGTCTTGGGTGGGCTCATGGCTTTTCCAATGGGGCTGGCATGGGACGTGGCGGGCGGCGCGATGGCCTCCAGCGGGGAGTGAAAAACGGCGCTGACCATGGTGGGTTTCCTTTCAGTGCAGAGCGAAGAGAGAGATGCCTTCAAGCGAGCGAGAGGCCTTCAACCCAGAACGCCGCGGAACCGGCTTTGCCGGGCCGCCAGCGTTGCCCCCTTGGGGGGTGACGGCCGAAGGCCGGCGCGGGGGGTTACGCTTTGATCGCGAAGCCATCGGCGTACTTCGCGGGGTCTTTGCCGTCCCACACGATGCCGTCCATCAGCTTGCTGCTGCGCATCGGGTCCTTGGGCACGCTGATGCCCATGGCGCTGGCGACCGACTTGTAGAGGTCAATCTGGTTGATCTGTTTGGCGATGCCGAGGTAGTCGGGGTGGCTCTTGATCAGACCCCAGCGCTTGTGCTGCGTGAGGAACCACATGCCGTCGGACAGGTAGGGGAAGTTGACCTTGCCGTCGTTGAAGAACTTCATGTGGTTCGGGTCGTCCCAGGTCTTGCCCATGCCGTTCTGGTAGCGGCCCAGGATGCGCTGGTTGATCGCGTCCACACCGGTGTTGATGTAGGACTTCTGCGCCACGGTCTCGGCCATCTTCATCTTGTTCTGCAGGCCGGCGTCGATCCAGCGGCTGGCTTCGAGCACGGCCATCATCACGGCGCGCGTGGTGTTGGGGTACTTTTTGGTGAACTCGGCCGTGGTGCCCAGCACCTTCTCGGGGTGGTCGCGCCAGATGTCCTGCGTGGTGTTGGCGGTCACGCCCACGCCGTCCATGATGGCGCGGTGGTTCCAGGGCTCACCGACGCAGAAGCCGTCCATGTTGCCGATGCGCATGTTGGCCACCATCTGCGGCGGAGGCACGGTGATCAGGCGCGCACCCGAGATCGGGTTGATGCCCGCGGCGGCCAGCCAGTAGTGCATCCACATGGCGTGCGTGCCGGTGGGGAAGGTGCCGGCAAAGGTGTAGTCGCGCTTGTTGGCGGCCATGAACTTGGCCAGCGACGGGCCGTCCACGGCGCCCTTGTCGGCCAGTGCTTTGCTCAGCGTGATGGCCTGGCCGTTGTTGTTCAGGCTCATCAGCACGGCCATGTCTTTCTTGGGGCCGGCGGTGCCCATGTGCACGCCGTAGACCAGGCCGTAGAGCACGTGGGCGAAGTCGAGCTCGCCGTTGACCAGCTTGTCGCGCACGCCGGCCCAGCTGGCTTCCTTGCTGGGGATGATCTTCACGCCGTACTTCTTGTCGAAGCCCAGCACCGAAGCCATCACCACGCTGGCGCAGTCGGTCAGGGGAATGAAACCGATCTTGACCTCGGTCTTTTCCGGTGCGTCGGAGCCGGCGGCCCAGACGCCGCTGTGGCCCAGGGTGGAGAAGAAGGTGGCGGTGGCCGCACCCTTCTTGATGAAGGCGCGGCGCGAGGCCGGTGCCGGGGTCTCGGGCACGGTCGCCACGGTGGGGGTGGTGCTGCTTGCGGTCATGTCCAACTCCTTGCTGAAGAAAAAAGCGGTGGCCAAAAACAAAACGGCGCCCATTTCCAGCCCAGCTTGGTGCGGGCTTGAAATGGACGCCGTTGTCCTGTGTGTCTCGGGAGACTTCGGGATCGCGCCGCCATTGGCGCTCACCCTTTGCGTTTTATCAAGCAGGGACCGTGCCAGAAGAAAGGCATCTACCGT
Organism: Hydrogenophaga sp. L76; assembly: GCF_057654755.1. NCBI lineage: Bacteria > Pseudomonadati > Pseudomonadota > Betaproteobacteria > Burkholderiales > Comamonadaceae > Hydrogenophaga > Hydrogenophaga sp. L76. The sequence goes on along the minus strand of NZ_CM172807.1, from coordinate 1,701,615 downwards.
GTCGGAACCCGAAGAAGCTTGTTATTCAAGGACAAAATGGCATTTCAGGGCACGTGGCTGGTGTCGGATCGGCCGCCAGCGCGGTGAAGTTCCGGTGCGTTGGGGGCCTCAGCTTGGTGCACCGGCGGGGTGCGGCACGGGTTTTGTGCGCTGCAGCACAGCGCGTGGTTTCAGCGCCGCCGATCGGGCAGCACCTCGGCCATGGACAGCACCGCTTCGGCCACGTCGATGAGGCGGCGGTTCTGGTTCATGGCCATCTGGCGCAGGGTCTTGTGGGCCTCGGCCTCGCTCAGGTTGCGGTGTGCCATCAGCAGGCCCTTGGCGCGTTCGACCAGCTTGCGTTCGTTGAGGCTGGCGCGCACGGTGTCGAGTTCGTCGCTGATGGCCTGCAGGCGGCGCGACTGGTCCTGCACCAGATCGAGGATGGAGCGGTCAAGCTGCACGCCATAGCCCTGCGCCGGGCCGGGGCCGCTCACGTGGTCGGGCACCGGGTCGTGGAAGAACGAGAGCGCGTCTTCGGGTTGCACGGCGGCCGGGTGGATGCCCTCGAAGGCCTTCAGCTCGGCCAGGGCGGCCTGGGTCTTGTGCTCGCACAGGCGCTGCAGGCTGTCGGCGAGCCGGTCCTCGACCGTTTTCATGCGGTCCATGCGCAGGCTGCAGCAGTCGAACCAGGGCTGGCTCTGGTTGGCGTCGATCGGGCTGCCGTCGGCGGCGGTGCAGAGCACGCGGCGCATGCGCTCGAGTTCGGCCCGGGCGGCCACGGTGTCCTGGTCGGCGGTGGCCCAGAGCGTGGCGAGTTCGTCGCTGGCGAATTCCTTGAACACCTGCAGGCAACGCTCCTGCGAGTCGATCAGGTGCAGCAGGCGCTGCTGCCCGGCGCTGTCGGCACGGCCGCTGGCATACAGGGCCGAGCCGGCAGCGCGCTCCTGGCCGGCGAACTCCTTGCCCTGCATGAAGTTGAACAGCGCCACCAGATGGCGCGAGATGGCGGGGTCGCTGGCGCTGTCGGCGGCCTCGAACACCACTGCGATCAGGCCGGCGATCAGGCGCACGTAGGCTTCGGTGGTTTCGCGCGCCGTCCAGGCCTGGGTGTCGATGCGCTCGCGCAGGGCGGGCAGGGCGTCGAGCCCGTGCAGCACGTAGGCGATGCGGCTGAACAGGCGCGCGCCGTGGCCGAGGTGGGCGGCCTGGGTGTCGAGGCTGTCAAAGCAGCAGCGCAGCTCGGCTTCGGTGGCCCGGCATTCGGCGATCTGCTGCTGGCGTGGTTCGGCAAAGCGGGTGCCCTGTGAGCCGAGGAACAGGTTGGACAGGCCGCGCTCGCGCTGCAGGCCATGCACCAGCCGGCCGGTCACGTTCACCAGCGCGCTGGTGAGTGCGAGCTGGCGCAGCGCGTCGATCTCGCAGCGCTTGGCGGCGATGAGGAAGTTCAGGCCCGATTTGAGGGGCAGGGCGGAGGGGGTCATGCTGGAATCGGATCAGCAATAACTGTGCCGTTCGCCGCAGAGGCGCGGCTTTCAGCGCGAGCCGGGCTGCCAGGCCCGGACAGTATCCGATGGTCCCGCAGGCCGGGGTGCCTGCGGTGTCAGGCCTGGGCGGCTTCGCTTTCGCGTGGGATCCGGGCCAGCGCGGCACCCGGCATCAGCTGCGCGCGCAGGCCCACCACGCCGCCCACCATGATCAGGGCCGGGGGCTTCACGCCGTGGCTCAGCGCCAGCTGGGGCAGATCGGCCAGGGTGCCGGTGATGCAGCGCTCGTCGGGCAGGGTGGCCTTTTCCACCAGCGCCGCCGGTGTGTCGCCCCGCAGGCCGTGGGCGATGAGCTGGCGGCAGATCTCGGGCAGGTTGTTCACGCCCATGTAGAGCACCACGGTCTGGCGCGGGCGCGCGAGCATGGGCCAGTCCATGTCGAGGCCGCGCTCGTCGCGCGTGTGGCCGGTGGCCAACACCAGCGCACAGGCGTGGTCGCGGTGGGTCAGCGGTATGCCCACCGACGCGGCCGCGCCCTGCGCGGCGGTGAGCCCGGGCACGACGGTGAAGGGGATGCCGGCCGCTGCCAGCGCCTGGGCTTCTTCGCCGCCGCGGCCAAAGATGTAGCCGTCGCCGCCCTTGAGGCGCAGCACCGCGCGCCCGCTGCGTGCGAGCCGCAGCATGAGTTCGATGATCGAGGCCTGGGGCAGGGTGTGGCGCGACGATTCCTTGCCCACATACACGCGGTCGGCACCGGGCGGCAGGAAGTCGAGCACGGCCGGGCTCACCAGGTGGTCGTAAAGCACCAGTTTCGCAGCCTGCAGGGCCTTCACCGCTTTCAGGGTGAGCAGTTCGGGGTCGCCGGGGCCGGCGCCCACCAGGGTCACCAGGCCGGGTGGGCGGTCGTCCGTTGCCGTGCCGTCCCCGGGCCAGCCGGGCGCCAGCCAGTGGCTGTGTTCCATCACGCTCATGGGGCTCTCTCCTGGGTGTTGTCTGGCGTTCATTGTTGTCAGGCAGAAAGCCAACGTCCTTGAACTGGTTCAAGGACAGGGCCCACGCGCCGCCCGACGATGGGCGCAGCTCGTTGACCGGCGATGGACAGCAGCCAGGCGAGCGGGTCTGACACCCCGGGAGGGCAGAGGGCCACATCCACAGCTGATCCAAGACGGAGAGAGAAAACCCATGAAACCCACCAAGATCATCCTGAGCTCGCTCGCGATGGCGGCCATGCTGGTTGCCGGCGGCCTGCACGCCCAGGACAAGAAGCACCTCAGTCAGCCGGAATCGAATTACCAGGCGGGCAGCTCGCCCATCGGCGACGAGCCCATGGTGCAGAGCGTGAACCCGAAGGCGCCGCCCATGACGCAGGCCGAGTTCGATGTGGCGCGCAAGGTGTATTTCGAGCGTTGCGCCGGCTGCCACGGCGTGCTGCGCAAGGGCGCCACCGGCAAGGCACTCACACCCGACATCACGGTCGGCAAGGGCACCGAATACCTGAAGGTCTTCATCGCCTACGGCTCGCCGGCCGGCATGCCGAACTGGCAGACCAGCGGCGAGATGACCGATAAGGAAGTGGACATGATGGCGCGCTACATCCAGCACGAGCCACCGACCCCACCCGAGTTCGGCATGGAGGAGATGAAGGCGACATGGAAGGTGATCGTGCCGCCCGAGAAGCGGCCCACCAGGAAGATGAACAACTACAACATCGCCAACATCTTCAGCACCACGCTGCGCGACACCGGTGAAGTGGCGCTGATCGACGGCGACACCAAGAAGATCATCAACATCGTCAAGACCGGCTACGCGGTGCACATCTCGCGCACCTCGGCGTCCGGGCGCTACCTGTTCGTGATCGGGCGCGACGCCAAGATCAACATGATCGACCTCTGGATGGCGACCCCCGACAACGTGGCCGAGATCCGCACCGGCCTCGAAGCGCGCTCGGTGGAAACCAGCAAGTACAAGGGCTTCGAAGACAAGTACGCCATTGCTGGTTCGTACTGGCCGCCGCAATTCGTGATCATGAACGGCGACACGCTGGAGCCGCTGAAGATCGTCTCGACCCGCGGCGTGACGGTGGACAAGCAGGAGTACCACCCCGAGCCGCGCGTGGCCTCCATCGTGGGCAGCCACTACAAGCCCGAGTTCGTGGTGAACGTGAAGGAAACCGGCCAGACCCTGCTGGTGGACTACTCCAACATCGACGCGCTGAAGGTCACCACCATCGGCACCGCGCGCTTCCTGCACGACGGCGGCCTCGATTCCTCCAAGCGCTACTTCATGGTGGCGGCCAACAACAGCAACAAGATCGCTGCGGTCGACCTCAAGGAAGGCAAGCTCACCAAGCTGATCGACGTGGGCAAGATTCCCCATCCGGGCCGCGGTGCGAACTTCATCCATCCGAAGTTCGGCCCCGTCTGGTCCACCGGCCACCTGGGCGATGAAACCATCGCCCTGATCGGCACCGATCCGGTGAAACACCCCAAGCAAGCCTGGACAGTGGTGCAGACCCTGACGGGTCAAGGCGGCGGTGCGCTGTTCATCAAGAGCCATCCGAAGAGCAAGCACCTGTATTCGGACACGCCGCTGAACCCCGATCCGAAGATCTCGCAATCGGTCGCGGTGTACGACATCAACAACCTGGAGAAGGGCTTTGTCGTGCTGCCGATCGCCGAGTGGGCGGGCATCAAGGACGACGGCGCCAAGCGCGTCGTGCAGCCCGAGTTCAACAAGGCGGGCGACGAGGTCTGGTTCGCGGTCTGGAGTGCCAAGAACAAGGAGAGCGCGCTGGTCATCGTCGACGACAAGACGCTCAAGCTCAAGGCCGTGATCAAGGACCCGCGCCTGATCACGCCGACGGGCCACTTCAACGTGCACAACACGCAAAACGACGTGTATTGACTCCCCCCTGCGCCGCTGACGCGGCTTCCCCCCTGAGGGGGGACGGCCCTGGTGGCCCGGCAAAGCCGGTTCCACGGGGCCCTGGGTGAAGTCACTTCGTTGTTGTGAGTCTTTTGATGGCCATGAACCTTCGTTTTCTGCTTTCTCTGTTGCTGGTGTCTCCTGCTTTTGCTGCGTCTGCGCAGCCTGCAGGTGAGCCGGATGCAGCGCGGTCGGCGGTGCTGGTGCGCATGGTCCGGCAGGACTGCGGGTCCTGCCACGGCATGCGCCTGACCGGTGGACTGGGCCCGGCCCTGACACCGGCGGCGCTGGCCGATTTCCCTATTGACAGCCTGTCCGCCGTGATCTTTCACGGGCGGCCCGGCACCCCCATGCCGCCCTGGCGGGCGATGCTCAGCGAGCCCGAGGCGCGCTGGATCGCACAACGCCTGCAACAGGGTTTTCCTGAAGAAATGGTGAAAGCACCATGAAACGCCGCACATGGCTGGCCACTGCGGCCACCCTGTCTTCTTTTGCCGCGCTCGGCGGCCTCGCCGGCTGCGCCGCGCCCGTGCAACGCGGCACCGGCGACCTCGGCGTGGTCATTGGCCGCGCCAACGGCACGCTCTACCTCGTGGACACCACGGCCCAGGTGCTGATCGGCAAGGTGCCCGACCTGGGCGACCTCTCGCACGCCTCGGTGGTGTTCTCGCGCGACGGCCTGTTCGCCTACGTGTTCGGGCGCGATGGTGGCCTCACCCAGGTCAACCTGCTGGAGCGCCGCATCACCCGTCGCGTGATGCAGGCGGGCAATTCCATCGGCGGCGCGATCAGCGCCGACGGCTCGCTGGTGGCGGCACAGAACTACACGCCCGGCGGCGTGAAGGTGTTCGACGCGCGCACGCTGGAACTGCTGGCCGACATCCCCGCCGAGTACGGTCCCGGAAAACTCTCTCGCGTGGTTGGCCTGGTCGATCTGCCCGGCCGGCGTTTCGCCTACAGCCTGTTCGACGCCAACGCGATCTGGGTCACCGACTGTTCGGACCCACGCCACCCCAAGACACAGAAGTTCGAGAACATCGGCCGCCAGCCCTACGACGCGCTGGTCACGCCCAACGGCCGCCACTACATCGCCGGCCTGTTCGGCGAAGACGGTCTGGCCATGATCGACCTCTGGGCAGAAGATTGCCCCCAGGTCAGGGCTGCGCCCAGCCCGCCCCCCGAGGGGGGCAAGGAAACTTGGGGCGGCCCGGCGTTTCCTTGTCAGCCCAAGGTCCAGCGCATCCTCGGCGGTTACGGCAAGGGCCAGGATCCGCTGCCGGTCTACAAGATGCCGCACCTGCGCGGCTGGGCCGTGGCCGGGCGCCGCGCCTACCTGCCCGCCATCGGCCGCCACGAGGTGCTGGTGGTCGACACCGAGACCTGGGCCGAAGTCGGCCGCATCCCCGTGGCCGGCCAGCCGGTGTTCGTGATGGCGCGGCCCGATGGCCGGCAGGTGTGGGTGAACTTCTCCGTGCCCGATTACCACCGCGTGCAGGTCATCGACACGCAGAGCCAGCAGATCGTGCAGACGCTGGAGCCCGGCAAGGCCGTGCTGCACATGGAGTTCACGCCGCGCGGTGAAGCGGTGTGGATCAGCAGCCGCGACGACAACCGCGTGAGCATCGTCGACACGCAGAGCTTTGCCACCCGTGCGCGGCTCGATGTGCCCGCGCCCAGTGGCATCTTCTTCACCGCGCGCGCCGCGCGGGTGGGGTTCTGAGCCATGAGCGCCGCCCGGCCGTCCCGAAGGCGTTCAGCCCCGCAGTGCGCAGCACGGAGGGCAGTCCAGTGAACGCGCGCGATGCCTCTTCCTTCCCGATGAGCGCAGCCGATATGGCCTTGCTCAATCCCTGGCAACACGGCTTCCCGCTGGTGCGCGAGCCGTTCGCTCACATCGCCCAGGCGCTGGACCTGCGCGAGGCGGACGTGCTCGCAGCCTGCGAGCGGCTGCAGCGCGAAGGTGCCATCAGCCGCATCGGCGGGGTCTTTGCCCCTGGGGCCGGTGGCGCGGCCTTGCTCGCCGCCATGGCGGTGCCCGCCGAGCGCATGGCCGCGGTGTCGGCCACCGTGTCGGCCCACCCCGGCGTGAACCACAACTACGAGCGCGAGCACGCCTTCAACCTCTGGTTCGTGATGACCGGGCGCGACGCGCCGGCCGTGGAAGCGGCCCTGTTGTCGCTGGAACAGGCCACGGGTCTGCCTGCGCTGCGCCTGCGCATGCAGCGCGCCTACCGCATCGACCTCGGTTTCGACCTGCGCCACAGCACCGCCGTGCGGCCCATGCGCGCGTCCAGCGGCGGGGCCGATCCCATTGCGCCGGCCGACCGGCCACTGGCCGAACAGGTTGAAGCGGGGCTGCCCATCACGGCGCACCCCTTCGACACCTGGGCCGAAAGAACCGGCCGGTCGGTGGTGGATGTGCTCTACACGCTGCAGCACTGGCTGGACGCCGGCACGCTCAAACGTTTCGGCGTCGTGGTGCGGCATCACGAGCTGGGCTTTGCCGCCAACGCCATGACCGTGTTCGACGTGCCCGATGAACAGGTGGATGCGTGCGGCGAGGCGCTGGCGCGCCAGCCCGGCGTGACCCTGGCCTACCGGCGCGAGCGCGCCGGGCCGTGGCCCTACAACCTGTATTGCATGGTGCACGGCACCGACCGCACGTTGGTGCAGGGCGTGATCGACCGCGTGGTGGCCGCCGCGGGATTGGCTGGCCACCGGCGCACCGTGCTGTTTTCCACCCGCCGCTTCAAGCAGACCGGCGCACACCGGTTCCGTGCGCTGCCGCTGCCCACCCAGGAGGTGTCCCATGCTCTCGACGGATGACGCCCGCCTGGTCAGCTTCTTGCACGGCGGCTTTCCGCTGAGCGACCGGCCGTTTGCCGACGTGGCCGTGCAGCTCGGCTGCAGCGAAGACGCGGTGATCGAACGCCTGCAGCACCTGCTGTCGCACGGCGACCTGACCCGTTTCGGCCCGCTGTTCCAGATCGAACGCGCCGGTGGCCGTTTCGTCCTGGCCGCCCTGGCCGTGCCCGAAGAACGCTTCGACGCCGTGGTGCAACAGCTGGACGCGATGAACGAGGTGGCCCACAACTACCGCCGCGAATCGGCGCACCCGGACCAGCCCGGCGCGACGCCGCTCAATATGTGGTTCGTGCTGGCGGTCGAGTCGGCGGATGTCATTCAGCGGGTGATCGCACAGATCGAGATCGCGACCGGTTTGCCGGTGTATGCCTTCCCCAAAGAGCGCGAGTTCTTTGTGGAACTGAAACTGCCTCTGTTCGAAGGAGGCGCCCATGGCCCTCGATGAACTCGACCGCCGCCTGATCCGCGCCACCCAGGCCGGTTTGCCCCTGGTGCCGCGGCCCTACGAGGCTGTGGGCGCCACGCTGGGCATCAGCGGTGAGCAGGTGCGCGAGCGCCTGCAGGCCATGCTGGACGCGGGCCTGATCCGCCGCATCGGCGCCGTGCCCAACCACTACCGCCTGGGCTTCACCGCCAACGGCATGAGCGTGTGGGACGTGGCCGACGAGGTGGTCGATCAACTCGGTGAACGCATCGGCCGGCTGCCCTTTGTCAGCCACTGCTACCGCCGACCGAGGCGCTTGCCGGTCTGGTCTTACAACCTCTTCGCCATGCTGCACGGCCGCTCGCGCGAAGAAGTCGAACAGCAGGCGCAAGAGATTGCCGTCTTGCTGGGCGGTGCCTGCCGCGCCCACGACATCCTGTATTCGACCGCGATCCTGAAAAAGACAGGCCTGCGGTTGACCGAATCCTGAAACGAAAGCCTCACCATGTTTCGCATCAGCCAGTACATGCGCGAGATCGCCGAAGCCGAGCGCACCGGCCAGTATCCGACGCCCGCGCCCCGCGTGCGCCAGCAGCCCGGCAAGGACGCCCGCGTGGCGGCGGGTCAACGGCCCGGTCCGGTCGTGATCTGGAACCTGATCCGTCGCTGCAATCTGACCTGCAAGCATTGTTACGCACTGTCCGCCGATCACGAGTACACGGGTGAGCTCTCGCGCGACGAGGTGTTCACCGTCATGGACGACCTCAAGACCTACCGCGTGCCGGTGCTCATCCTCTCCGGTGGCGAGCCGCTGATGCGGCCCGACATCTTCGACATCGCGGAACGCTCGCGCGCGATGGGCTTCTACACCGGCCTGTCCACCAACGGCACGCTGATCGACGCACCCATGGCCGACCGAATAGCCGCCACCGGCTTCGACTACGTCGGCATCAGCCTGGACGGCCTGCGCGAAATCCACGACAAGTTCCGCCGGCTCGACGGCGCATTTGACCGCAGCCTCGCGGCGGTGCGCCTGCTGCACGCCCGTGGCGTCAAGGTGGGTCTGCGCTACACCATGACCGCGCTCAACGCGCACGACTTCGCGCCGCTGCTGGACCTGATGCGCACCGAGCGGGTGGACAAGTTCTATTTCTCACACCTCAACTACGCCGGCCGCGGCAACATCCACCGCGGCCAGGACGTGCAGCACCTGGCCACGCGCGAGGCGCTCGACCTGCTGTACGAACGCGCCTGGGACGCCGCCCGCCGCGGGCTGGACGAGGAGTACGTGACCGGCAACAACGACGCCGACGGTCCCTACCTGCTGCAGTGGGTGCAGGCCCGCTTTCCGCGCTGGGCCGACGCGCTGCGTGAACGCCTGGTGGCCTGGGGCGGCAACAGCAGCGGCGTCAACGTGGCCAACATCGACAACCTCGGCCATGTGCACCCCGACACCATGTGGTGGCACCACACGATCGGCGATGTGCGCCAGCGCCCGTTCTCACAGATCTGGAGCGACACCAGCGAACCGCTGATGGCGGGCCTGAAGGCGTTTCCGCGGCCGGTCGAAGGCCGCTGCGCCAGTTGCCAGCACTTCGCCCTCTGCGGCGGCAACACCCGAACGCGCGCCCAGCAGCTCACCGGCAATCCCTGGGCCGAAGACCCGGGCTGTTACCTCACCGACGAAGAGATCGGCGCCGTGGCCGGGAGCGATGCCGACCGGCTCGCGCTCACACCGTTCCGCAAGGTCCACATCCTGCGTCAGGAGGCCAGCCATGTCTGATCCGATCAAGCAACGTGCCACCGCAGCGCTGGCCAATGTCGCCCGCGCCACGCTGGTGCTGGGCCTGTGCTGGATGGGGGTGGACATGGCCGGCGCACAGACCACCACGCCGAATGCCGCCGCGCTCTACACCCAGCACTGCGCCGCCTGCCACGGCGAGCAGCGCACCGGTGCCATGGGCCCGGCGCTGCTGCCGGAAAGCCTGGCGCGCCTGCGCCCGGCCGAGGCGCTGACGGTCATCACGCACGGTCGCACCGCCACGCAGATGCCGGGTTTTGCCGAGAAGCTGAGCGCTGCCGACATCGCCGCGCTCGCCGCGCACATCCGCACACCGGTGTCACCCGCGCCCGTGTGGGCCGAGGCGGACATCCGCGCCTCGCGCAGCTTCAACCCTGCACCCGCGGGCGAAGCCGCCAGGCCGTTGTGGAGCGCCGACCCCATGAACCTGTTCGTGGTGGTGGAGGGCGGTGACCACCACATCAGCCTGCTGGATGGCGACAAATTCGAAGTCATCACCCGCTTCCCCAGCCGCTTCGCGCTGCACGGCGGCCCCAAGTTCACGCCCGATGGCCGCTACGTGTTCTTCGGCTCGCGCGACGGCTGGATCACCAAGTACGACCTCTGGCGCCTGCGCGTGGTGGCCGAGGTGCGCGCCGGACTCAACATGCGCAACGTGGCCGTGAGTGGTGATGGGAAGTGGGTCATGGCCGCGAACTACCTGCCGCACAGCGTGGTGCTGTTCGACGCCGACCTGAACCTGCAGAAGACCTACGCCGCCGCCACGCTGGACGGCAAGGCCACCTCGCGCGTCTCGGCCGTCTACGACGCCACGCCACGCCAGAGTTTCGTGGTCGCGCTGAAGGACATTCCCGAACTCTGGGAGATTTCCTACAACCCCCAGGCCGAGCCGATCTACGACGGCCTGGTGCACGACTACCAGATGGGCGAGGCGATCGCCAAGCCGGGCTTCCACGGCGTGCGCCGCACGCCGCTGGACGAACCGCTGGACGATTTCTTCTTCGACCAGAGCTACCGCCATGTGCTCGGCGCCACCCGGCCCAAGTCGGCCGACGGCGCTGCCACCGCACAGGTCGTCAACCTCGACGCGCGCCGAAAGATCGCCGACCTGCCCATCGCCGGCATGCCGCACCTGGGCTCGGGCATCACCTTCGCCTGGAACGGCAGCACCGTGCTGGCGAGTCCGAACCTGAAAGGCGGGGCGATTGACGTGATCGACATGAAGACCTGGAAACCGGTCGCCACCATCCCCACGCCCGGCCCGGGCTTTTTCATGCGCAGCCACGAGAACACGCGCTACGCCTGGACCGATTCGATGATGAGCCCGACCGCCAGGGACACCCTGACCATCATCGACAAGACCACGCTGCAGCCGGTCGCCAGCGTGCGCGAACCGGGCAAGACGCTCGCGCACATCGAGTTCACGAAAGACGGCAGGTACGCCCTGGCCAGCGTGTGGGAGATGGACGGCGCGCTCATCGTCTACGACGCGACCACCTTCAAGGAGGTCCAGCGCCTGCCCATGAGCAAGCCGGTCGGCAAGTACAACGTGTGGAACAAGATCAGCCGCAGTGAAGGTACCTCGCATTGAAGATGAAGAAGCACCCCCTGCGCCGCTTCGCGTCTTCCCCCTCTCCTGCGGGAGGGGGACGCAGCCAGTGGCCCTGCGGAGCCGGTTCCACGGCGGCCCTGGATGGGGCCCGCGCTCCGGACGCGTTGTCGGTTGAACCCCGCCTGGCCGGCGACGGCGTGGTCTGGCTGCTGGTGCTGGCCGAGCTGCTGACTTTCGGCCTGCTGTTCGTGTCGTTCGCGTTCGCGCGCTGGCGGCAGCCCGACGTGTTCGCCCAGGGACAGTCGGCGCTGGACCTGTCCACCGGTGCGATCAACACCCTGCTGCTGGTCCTGGCCAGCTGGGCGGCCGTGCGCGCGGTGCGGGCTTTTGCATCTGATCGGGGCAATGCGGGCGCGAACTGGCTGCTGGTCGCGCTCGCCGGCGCCATCGGCTTCCTGGTGGTCAAGTCGCACGAATTCGCGGACAAGGTGCGGTCCGGATTCGACTGGGCGACCGACGCCTTCACGCTGCTCTACACCTTGCTCACCGGTTTCCATTTCCTGCACGTGGTCGTGGGCGCCATCGTGTTCACGCTGCTCTGGCGCAAGGCGCGGGCCGGCGCCTACGGCCGGGTCAACCACATGGGGCCGGCTTCCGGCGCGGTGTTCTGGCACATGGTGGACCTGCTGTGGATGGTGCTGTTCCCGCTGGTCTACGTCATCCGTTGAAAGGGAAAGGCATGCGGTTCACCAAGGCAGACACCGTGTTCGCAGGGCTGGTGCTGGCCACAGCCGCGAGCTGGTGGCTGGGCGAGGGCGCGGTCGTCAGCGGCCAGTCGCTCGGCACCGCGGCCACGCTCGCGGTGCTGGCACTTTCCGTCTTCAAGGGTGCGCTGATCGCACTCGATTACATGGAACTGCGCACCGCCCCCGCGTTGTGGCGGCGCGTGGTGATGGGCTGGCTGGGGGTGGTGATCGGGCTGATTCTGCTGGTTGGTCTGCTGCCACGGGCCTGACGCCGTTTTGAGCCCAGGCACCGCTGTTGCGGCCATTCCTTGAACCAGTTCAAGGACGATACCTGAGCAAAATAGGAGGATACCGCCATCGCCAACCGATGGAGGGTTCCATGAGCCAGAGTCAAAGCGGGTTTACCAAACAGATGGCCCGCAACATGTTTTACGGAGGCAGCGTGTTTTTCGCGCTGCTGTTTGCGGTGATCGTGTTCGACACGGAAAGCCGTATCCCCGAGCGCTCCAACGCCAAAGCCATCACGCCCGCGGTGGTGGCGGGCAAGAAGATCTGGGAAACGCGCAACTGCATCGGCTGCCACACGCTGCTGGGCGAGGGTGCGTACTTCGCCCCCGAGCTGGGCAACGTCTACCAGCGCCGCGGTGGCGACTTCATCAAGGTCTGGATGCAGGCGCAGCCCACCGGCGCGCCGCACCGCCGCCAGATGCCGCAGTTCAACCTGAGCGAGCAGCAGCTGGGTGACCTGGTCGAGTTCCTCAAATGGACCGGCGAGATCAACACCGAAAACTGGCCGCCGAACATCGAAGGTTGAGAGGAGAAAACAACATGACCATCGCCACACTCAAATACCAGAGCCAGTCGGTCTCCAAGCCCTACTTCATCGCCGCCATGGCGCTGTTCGCGGGCCAGATCCTGTTCGGCATCGGGCTGGGCCTGCAATACGTGATCGGGGATCTGTTCTTCCCCTACATCCCGTTCAACATCGCACGGATGGTGCACACCAACCTGCTGATCGTCTGGCTGTTGTTCGGCTTCATGGGTGCCGCCTATTACATGGTGCCCGAGGAGTCGGAGACCGAGCTCTACAGTCCCTTCCTCGCCAGGCTGCTGTTCTGGGTGTTCCTGGTGGCTGGCTCGCTGACCATCCTGGGCTACCTCACGGTGCCTTACGCCAAGCTCGCCGAACTCACCGGCAACGACCTGCTGCAGACCATGGGGCGCGAGTTCCTGGAGCAGCCGCTGCCGACCAAGGTGGGCATCGTGATCGTGATGCTGGGCTTCCTGTTCAACGTCACCATGACCGTGCTCAAGGGCCGCAAGACCAGCATCTCGGTGGTGCTGCTCATGGGGCTGTGGGGCCTGGCGCTGTTTTTCCTGTTCAGCTTCGTCAACCCGGAAAACCTGGTGCGCGACAAGATGTACTGGTGGTTCGTGGTGCACCTCTGGGTGGAAGGCGTGTGGGAGCTGATCCTGGGGGCGTTGCTGGCCTATGTGCTGATCAAGGTCACCGGCGTGGACCGTGAAGTGATCGACAAGTGGCTGTACGTGATCATCGCCTTCGCGCTGATGACCGGCATCCTGGGCACGGGCCACCACTTCTTCTTCATCGGTCTGCCGGGTTACTGGCAGTGGATCGGTTCGATCTTCTCGGCGATGGAGCCCATTCCCTTCTTCATGATGACGGTGTTCGCCTTCAACATGGTGCAGCGCCGTCGCCGCGACCACCCCAACCAGGCCGCCGTGTTGTGGGCCCTGGGGACCGCCGTCATGGGTTTCCTGGGTGCGGGTCTGTGGGGCTTCGCCCACACCCTGAGCCCGGTCAACTACTACACCCACGGCTCGCAAGTCACCGCCGCCCACGGCCACCTGGCTTTCTACGGCGCCTATGTGCTGGTGGTGATCACGCTGATCAGCTACGCCATGCCCACGCTGCGCGGCCGCATTGCCAACAGCCAGAAGGCCCAGGCCTACGAGATGTGGAGCTTCTGGATCATGACCATCGGCATGAGCATCATGGTGCTGGCCCTCACCGGCGCCGGCATCCTGCAGGTGTGGCTGCAGCGCATGCCCACCGAAGGTGCCATGGGCTTCATGGCCACGCAGGACCAGCTGGCGCTCTTTTACTGGGTGCGCGTGGCCGGTGGCGTGATCTTCCTGCTCGGCCAGTTCACCTACTTCGCCAGCTTCTTCGTCGGCGGCAAACACGTGCTGACCGACAAGGCCGTGACCTCTTCCGGTGGCGGCATGCTCGGCGCCCGCCCGGCCCAGCGCGCCTGAAACCCAGCGGGTGAACACCATGGACCACAGCGACATCCACCGCCTGGCACAGGTGCCGTTCTACGCCGAGCAGGCGGGTGAGGTGGCGCTCTTCGGGCACGCCTTCCGCCAGCGCCTGCCGGTGCTCATCAAGGGCCCCACAGGCTGCGGCAAGACGCGCTTCGTGGAGCACATGGCGGCCCGACTGGGCCGGCCACTCATCACCGTGAGCTGCCACGACGATCTGAGCGCGGCCGACCTCGTGGGCCGCCACCTGATCGGCGAGCAGGGCACGGTGTGGGCCGACGGGCCGCTGGCCCGCGCCGTGCGCAGTGGCGCCATCTGCTACCTCGACGAGGTGGTCGAAGCCCGCAAGGACACCACGGTGGTGCTGCACCCGCTGGCCGACGACCGGCGCGTGCTGCCGATCGAACGTACCGGCGAACAGCTGGTGGCGCCACCCGGATTCATGCTGGTCATCAGCTACAACCCGGGTTACCAGAACCTGCTCAAGAGCCTGAAGCCGAGCACGCGCCAGCGCTTCATCGCCCTGACCTTCGGCTACCCGGAGCCGGCCGTGGAGCGCGCCATCATCGAAGCCGAAACCGGCGTGGATGCCGCGCTGGCCGATCGCCTGGTGCGGCTGGCCACGGCCCTGCGGCGCCTGACCGACCACGACCTCGAAGAAACCGCGAGCACCCGCCTGCTGGTGATGGCCGCGCGCCTGGTCGCCAGCGGCCTGCCGCTGCAGACCGCCTGCCGCGCGGCGATCGTGGACGCCTTGACCGACGATGCCGAAACCGCGGCCGCGCTGGACGAGGTGGTGTTGGCCGTCATGGGCTCGACCGGTTAACCCGTCCTGTTTTGCGGCGGCGGCGTTGCGCTCCCTCCTCTGTTTGTCACACCATGCAACGCCGCCGTCTTTTCTTTCAAATCGGCTTCTTCGCCCTGTTCCTGCTGGCGCCCGCGCTGAACCTGCTGCGCTTCGACCTCAACGAAGCCCAGCTCTGGTTTCTGGGGCAGCGCTGGAGCCTGGGCATCGACGCTTTCAGGGCCGGCGAGATCAGCGCCAACGAGGCCGCGATGCGCATTTTTCTGCGCGCCTTCCTGCCCGCCATCGTGGTGGTTGTGGCCTTTCTGGGCGTGGCCTGGCGCTACGGGCGTCTGTATTGCGGCTGGCTCTGCCCGCACTTCACCCTGGTCGAGACGCTCAACACCGCGCTGCACCGCGCCTGCGGCAAGCTCAGTTTCTGGGACAAACACCGCACCGCCCGCGCGGGGGTAAAGCCCTCGGCCCGCTGGTGGCCGGTGTTTGGCGCGCTGTGCCTGGGTTTCGGTTTCATCTGGGCGATCACGCTGCTGAGCTACCTGCTGCCGCCCGCCACCCTCTGGAGCAACCTGTTCGCGGGCACGCTCACGCCCAACCAGGCGCGTTTTCTCGTCTTGGGCACCGTGGTGTTCACGGCCGAGTTTGCTTTCGCCCGCCACCTGTTCTGCCGCTTCGGTTGCGCCGTGGGGCTTTTCCAGAGTCTGGTCTGGATGGCGAATCCCAAAGGCATGGTGGTCGCGTTCGATCGCGAGCACGCGCGCGACTGCCGCACCTGCAGCACGGCGGCGTACCCCGGCGGCACGGCCTGCGACAACGGCTGCCCGATGCGCCTGCACCCGCGCAACATCAAACGCATGATGTTCTCCTGTGTGCAGTGCGGCCAGTGTCTGGACGCCTGCGATGAAACCCAGACCGCACAAGCGCGCGAACCGCTGCTGGAGTGGAAGCTCGGCGCCGACGCGGTGCGCGAAACCCTGCGCCAACGCAAGGCCGAACTGGAACGCGAACACGCTCCCGCGCCGCTTCGCGCCGTCGCCCCGGGGAGTGGGGTGCCCACCAGCAACCCGGCGAAGACGGTTCTGCGGCGTGCGCCGGATGCGGGTTCTGCGCTGGCAGTGACGGAAACGGAGCATTGAGATGGAAGAATGGGTCGGCCAGCAATGGCACCGTTTCATCCACCGGGCGGCGAGTCGCCAGCACGCGAGCGCCGCCGTGCACCTGCCGGAGGTGCAGCGTGCCATCGGCATGCTGTTCCGCGCCGCCGGTGGCGCGCACGGCGTGCGCCTGGCGCCCGCCACCGACACCCGCAGCGGTGGCCCGCGCGACTGGCTGCAGCGCATCGCCGGCAGCGGCACGCACGCGTCCACCGGCCGGCTGGAGCCCGAGGCGCTGTCGCTGCCGCCCACCGTCGCGGTGTTTGACGACGCGGCATTGAACCGCGCGCTCTACCTCTGGCTGGCGGCGCAGGGCGCCTGCATCGAGGCCACGGGCGACTGGCTCGGCGACAACGTGCGCGCCAGTGCGCAGGTGCTGCACACCTTTCCCGGCCTGGCCGCGCGCCACCAGGATCTGCTGGCGGCCCAGCTCGCGTTGCGGCCCGATCCGGCGCGCCTCAAGGGCGCGGCCGCCGAGGCCGAGCGCGCCGTGCAGCAGGCGCTGCGTGGCGCCTGGCCTGCGGCGCCGTGTGGCCTGCGGCCGGACAACGTGGCGCCGGTCTGGCTCTGGCTGGACGCGGGCGGTGAACCCGTCAGCGCTGTGGCGCGGTCCGATGGGGAGCAGGCACCGGGTGATGCCCGCAAGCCTTCGGCCAGCGACGCGCGTCGCAGACGTGCCCAGGCTGTGAGCGACGAGCGTGACAAGGCGCCGCTGATGATGTTTTTCCGCGCCGAGTCCATCCTGTCCTGGGGCGAGTTTGTCAAGGTCAACCGCGCGAGCGACGACGACCCCGACGACAACGCCGCCGGAGTTGCCAACGACATGGACGTGCTGGCCATCGCGCCCGACGGGCAGAGCACGGCCGCGCGTGTGAAGTTCGACCTCGACCTGCCCAGTGCCGCCGCCGACGACCGCCCGCTCGGCCCCGGCATCCGCCTGCCCGAGTGGGATTTCAGGCGCAACGCGCTGCTGCCGGAACACTGCGCGCTGCAGACCCTGGTGGCCACGCCCGCCGAACCCTATGTGCCCCCGACCGCCTTGCGCACCACGGCCCGGCGCGTGCGCCGCCGGCTGGAAATCCTGCGTGCAGGCACCGGCCGGCAGCGCGCCCAGCCCGAGGGCGATGAGATCGACCTCGACGCCTGGGTGCGCCACCGGGTGGACGCCACCGGCGCGCCACGCAGCGAGAGCCCGGCGGTGTTCACGCGCCGCGTGCGCACCGAGCGCAGCCTGGCCACGCTGCTTCTGGCCGACCTGTCCCTTTCAACGGACGCGTACGCCACGCAGACGGCGCGGGTGATCGACGTGATCCGCGACGCGCTCTACGTGTTCGGCGAAGCGCTCAGCGCCGGCGGCGATCCGTTCGAGATGCTGGGTTTTTCTTCGGTGCGGCGGCAGAACGTGCGCATCCAGCACCTGAAGGGGTTTGACGATCCGTGGAATGCCGCGGTGCGCGACCGCGTGGGGGCGATCAAGCCGGGTTACTACACGCGCATGGGTGCCGCGATCCGCCTGGCCACATTGCGCCTGGGCGAGCGCCCGGAGCGCCAGCGCCTGATGCTGATCCTGACCGACGGCAAACCCAACGACCTGGATGTGTACGAAGGCCGCTACGGCCTGGAAGACACGCGCCACGCGGTGCAGGCCGCGCGCGGGGCCGGTCTCATCCCGTTCTGCATCACCATCGACGAAGCGGCTCACGACTACCTGCCCATGCTGTTTGGCCAGCAGGGCTATGCGCTGGTGCACCGGCCGCAGGACCTGGTGGACCGGTTGACGGGGGTGTACACGCGTTTCATGCGCCAGTCGGCGCGCTGAAAACCACGTCGGGCGGGTACAGTGCGGGGCCGCCATTCCCCACATCACGACCTTGCGCGAAGCGCGCCCCGGCCATGGACATTGCCCAGTTCGACCTGCCCCGTTACCTTTCGATGCTGCCACTGTTTCAGGAAATGAAACCACCCGAGCTGCAGCGCCTGGCCCAGGCCAGCCGGCTGCGCCAGCTGGCCCGCGGCGACGATGTGTTCAACCTCGGTGATCCGTGCAACGAGTTCCACGTCACCGTCACCGGCCAGATCAAGCTGTTCGCCATCTCGCCAGCCGGGCAGGAAAAAATCATCGAGATCGTCGGACCGGGCAACAGCTTCGCCGAAGCGCTGATGTTCACCGACAAGCCCTATTTCATCAACGCGCAGGCGCTCACGGACACCCTGTTGCTCAGCGTGTCCAAGCAAAGCGTGTTGCAGGAGATCGAAAACGATCCGCGTTTCTGCATGCGCATGCTCGCGGGGCTGTCGCGGCGGCTGCATGGTCTCGTGAAAGACGTGCAGGCCTACTCGCTGCACAGTGGCGTGGAGCGGGTCATCGGCTACCTCATGCGCGACCTGCCCGAGGCCGGCAAGGGCGGTGCGGAAGAGTCTGCGCAGCGCGTGACGCTGCCGGTGAGCAAGGCAGCGATTGCCTCGCGCCTGTCCATGACGCCCGAGTACTTCTCGCGCGTGCTGCACGAGCTGGAGGCCAAGGGCCTGATCCTGATTGACAAGCGCGACATCCACATTCCGGACCCGCAGCGGTTGACGCGGTATCCGGTGGATTGACCCCCGCGCCGGCAAGCCTCTTGCAACAGAAGCACTTTCACATTCGAGCGCAGAGCACCCCCGTACACTCCCCGCCATGTTGATTCTTGGATTTGAATCGTCTTGCGACGAAACCGGTGTGGCCCTGGTGGACGCCAGTGGCAGCGCCGTGCCGCGCCTGCTCGGCCATGCGCTGCACAGCCAGATCGAGATGCACCAGGCCTACGGCGGCGTGGTGCCCGAGCTCGCGAGCCGTGACCACATCCGCCGTGTGCTGCCGCTGACCGACGCCGTGCTGGCGCAGGCGGGCCTGCCGCTGTCGGCGGTGGACGCCATTGCCTACACCCGCGGACCGGGCCTGGCCGGTGCGTTGCTGGTCGGTTCGGGCGTGGCGTGTGCGATGGCCATGGCGCTGGGCAAGCCGGTGGTGCCGGTGCACCACCTCGAAGGGCACCTGCTGTCGCCGTTCCTGAGCGCCGACCCGCCCGAGTTTCCGTTTGTGGCGCTGCTGGTGTCGGGTGGTCACACCCAGCTGATGCGGGTGGACGGCGTGGGTCGCTACGAGTTGCTGGGCGAAACCATCGACGACGCGGCCGGCGAGGCCTTCGACAAATCGGCCAAGCTGCTGGGCCTGGGTTACCCCGGCGGCCCGGCGCTGGCGAAGCGGGCGGAGCAGGGCAGCGCCACCGCCTACAAGTTCCCGCGCCCGCTGCTGCACAGCGGCGACCTCGATTTTTCCTTTGCCGGCCTGAAGACGGCGGTGCTGACCCAGGTGAAGCGCCTCGCCCACGCGCGGCCCGAAGGTCCGGCCACGCCGCAATTGGCCGAGGCGCTGGCCGCGCTCCAGATCGCCGACGTGGCCGCCAGCGTGCAGGCCGCCATTGTCGAGGTGCTGGTGAAAAAGTCGCTCGCCGCCACCGAATCCACCGGATTGAAGCGCCTGGTCGTGGCCGGCGGGGTAGGGGCCAACGCGCAGCTGCGCGAACAGCTCAACGCCGCCTGCGCCCGCCGCGGCGTGCGTGTGCACTACCCCGAGCTGCACCTGTGCACCGACAACGGCGCCATGATCGCGCTCGCCGCCGGCCTGCGGTTCCAGGCCGGGCTGCTGCCGGGCGCTGCGCCGACCTACCACTTCGACGTGTGGCCCCGCTGGCCGCTGTCGGCGCTCGGCTGAACACGACGCACGGAACCGGCCCCGGTTGAAATACCCGGGCGGGGTAGTCGTTGTAATTATGAATTACACTGACCAAACCAGTCGCCCAGGCGACACTGGATGCCGAGCAGTCCCGCCGGCAGGTACTGAACAACGGAGACCTTTCCCATGATTTTCACGACCCGTCTGCGCCGCCGCGCGCTGGCCACCGTCCTGCTGGCGGCCACCTGTGCCACGGCTGCGCTGGCCCAGGGCCAGGCAGCTTCCGCTGCCGCCCCCATCCGCATCGGCATGATCGAGGGCCTGTCGGGTCCGTTCGCCAACACCGGTGAGGCGGTGTACCGCAACCTGGTCTGGGCCACCGAGCGCGTCAACGCCCGTGGCGGTGTGAAGCTGCCCGGCGGCAACCGCCCGCTGGTGATCGAACGCTTTGACAGCAAGGGCCAGACCGAAGAGGCCCTGTCGGCCCTGCGCTCGGCCATCGACCGCGACATCACGGTGGTGACCCAGGGCAATTCTTCTGCGGCGGCCTCGGGCCTGATCGACGCCATCAACAAGCACAACGACCGTGACCCCCGGCGCCAGGTGCTGTTCCTCAACTATTCCGCGGTGGACCCGGTGCTGACCAACCAGAACTGCAGCTACTGGCACTTCCGCTTCGACGCCCACGCCGACATGCGCATGACCGCGCTCATGAGTGTGCTGCGCGAGGACAAGGACCTGAAAAGCGTCTACCTGATTGGCCAGGACTACAGCTTTGGCCAGGCCGTGCTGCGCGAAGCCCGCAGCCAGCTGGCCAGCAAGCGGCCCGACGTGAAGATCGTCGGTGACGAGCTGCACCCCATGGCCCGCATCAAGGATTTCGCCCCCTACGCCGCCAAGATCAAGGCCAGCGGTGCGCAGGCCGTGCTGACCGGCAACTGGGGCAACGATCTGACGCTGCTGGTGAAGGCAGCGCGCGAGGCCGGTTTTGACGGCAGCTTCTACACCTTCTACGGCAACGCCCTGGGCGCACCAGCGGCCATCGGCGATGCCGGCATCGGCAAGGTGGTGGCGGTGGCCGACTGGTTCCCCAACGTGCCGACGAAGGAGTCCGAAGCCTTCTACCAGTCGTTCCGCCAGCGTTTCCCCAACCCGGCCGACGACTATGTGCACATGCGCATGCAGCTGATGATCGAGTCGCTGGCGCAGGCCATCGAGCGCGCGGGGTCGGTCAAGGCCGCGGACGTTGCGGTCCAGCTGGAGAGGGCCGAGGTCCAGCTCGCCGGTCAGACCGCGCGCATGCGCGCCGCCGACCACCAGTTCCAGCAAGCGCAGGCCGTGGCCGTGATGGACCGCCAGGGAGCGCCGGGCGTGAAATTCGACGTCGAAGGCTCGGGCTACGGCTTTCGCGTGATCCGCAGCCTGAGCCCGCAGCAGGCGGAGCTGCCACACGCCTGTAACATGTCCCGGCCCTGATCGAGGGTTTGAATCCGGGAGTGCGGTATGCGGGCAGTGGTGGAAGGTCTGGAGGAATCGCGCATTCGCGAATTGGCCAATGAGGGGCTGGGTCGCAACGACGTGCTCAGGTTCTGGTTCGGCGAGAGCGACGAGGTCACGCCGGCGTTCATCCGCGAGGCGGCGATCGCCTCGCTGCAGGCGGGTGAAACCTTCTACGCCCACAACCTCGGCCTGACCGAGCTGCGCCAGGAAATCGCCGTCTACACCCACGGCCTGCATCCGCAGCAAACCACCGACCACTGGTTCGACCGCATCGCGGTCACCTCCGGCGGCGTCAACGGGCTGATGCTGGCTTCGCAGGCGCTGCTGGACGCGGGTGACGAGGTGGTGGTGGTCACGCCCGCCTGGCCCAACCTCGTGGCACAGCCGCAGATCATGGGTGCCCGGGTCAAGACCGTGCCGCTGCAGGTGGTGAAGCAGGGTGCCCAGGCGGGCGCCTGGGCACTGGACATGGCGGCGCTTCTCGCCGCCATCACCCCGGCCACCCGCCTGCTGATCGTCAACGCGCCCAACAACCCCACCGGCTGGACGCTGAGCCGCGACGAGCAGGCCACCATCCTCGCGCACTGCCGCCGCACCGGCACCTGGGTGCTGGCCGACGAGGTGTACGAACGCCTGTATTTCGCGCCGGATTCGCCCAATGGCGCTGCGCCGAGCTTTCTCGATGTGTCCGAACCCGAAGACCGGCTCATCGTCGCGCACAGTTTTTCCAAGAGCTTCCTCATGACCGGCTGGCGCCTGGGCTGGCTGGTGCTGCCCCAGTCGCTGACCCACGCCGTGGGCAAGCTGATCGAGTTCAACACCTCGTGCGCGCCGGTGTTCGTGCAGCGCGCCGCCGCGGTGGCGCTGCTGCGCGGCGCAGAAGTCACACCCGCGCTGGTGGACCACCTGCAGGCCTGCCGCGACACGCTGGTGCCGCTGCTCAAAGCCGTGCCCGGCGTGACGCTGGCCGAACCCAAAGGTGGCATGTACGCCTTTTTTCACCTGCAAGGGCACGACAACTGCCTGGACACCGCCAAGCGCCTGGTGCGCGAAGCTGGGCTGGGCCTGGCGCCCGGCAGCGCCTTCGGTCCCGAGGCCGCCGGCTGGCTGCGCTGGTGTTTTGCCAGCCGCGACCCGCAGCGCCTGGTGCAGGGGGTGGAGCGTTTGCGTGCCTGGCTGGATGCCCAACGTTGAGAACCGCTGGGCTATAATCTGCGGTTGCCATCTTTCCAGATGACAAACCACGCCCGTTGCGGCGGCCGGTGCCGGACCTGTTTCGGAGGACCGGCAGGCTGCGGCGGGACGCATGTAACCCCAAGGAATCCGACATGATCGAAAAATCCATCAAGGCCGCCGTCGTCGCCGACAACGCACGCGCCGCCAACGACACCGGCAGCCCCGAAGTGCAGGTCGCCATCCTGACCGCCCGCATCAACGAACTGATGCCCCACTTCAAGACCCACGCCAAGGACCACCACGGTCGCCGCGGTCTGCTGCGCATGGTGAGCCGTCGCCGCAAGCTGCTGGACTACCTGAAGTCCAAAGATGCTGAGCGCTACATCGCCCTGATCGCGAAACTGGGTCTGCGCAAGTAATTTGGCCCACGCCATGGCACGCAAAACGCCTGAGTTGGTTCGCTGGCTCGGGCGTTTTTTGCTTGTCAGTTCCCGTTTTTGATTCCGGAGCCGCGACAACAGAGCGAAGCTGTGTCATTCCAAAGGTGTTGTACATGTCTCGTGCATGTGCGCTCAGCCCCTCTGGAATGGCATCGTGTTCTGGGTTGCTTTTCCGGGTTTTGTGCAGATTGTCTGCACGCCATGCCACCCCTTGATTCGCGGGTGGTTCATAGGAGAAAACCATGACCATGTTCAACAAAGTCACCAAGACCTTCCAGTGGGGCCCGCACACGGTCACCATGGAAACCGGCGAAATCGCCCGCCAGGCCACCGGCGCCGTGCTGGTCAACATCGATGACACCGTGGTGCTCGCCACCGTGGTCGCCAAGACCGAAGCCAAGGCCGGTCAGGACTTCTTCCCGCTGACGGTGGACTACACCGAAAAATCGTACGCCGCCGGCAAGATCCCCGGCAGCTTCTTCAAGCGCGAAGGCCGCCCCAGCGAACTGGAAACCCTGACCTGCCGCCTGATCGACCGCCCCATTCGCCCGCTGTTCCCTGAAGGCTTCTACAACGAAGTCCAGGTGATCGTGCACGTGGTGAGCCTGAACCCCGAAGTGCAGGCCGATATCGCGGCCATGATCGCCACCTCGGCGGCCCTGTCGGTCAGTGGCATCCCGTTCAACGGCCCCATCGGCGCTGCGCGCGTGGGCTACGTGAATGGCCAGTACGTGCTGAACCCCGGTCAGACCCAGCTCAAGGACAGCCAGCTCGACCTCGTGGTCGCCGGCACCCAGGCCGCTGTGCTGATGGTGGAATCGGAAGCCGATCAGCTGTCAGAAGAAATCATGTTGGGCGCCGTGGTGTTTGGTCACGAGCAGGGCAACATCGCCATCGCCGCGATCAACGAGCTGGTGCGCGATGCCGGCAAGCCGGCCTGGGACTGGCAGCCGCCCGCCAAGGACGAGCCGCTGATCGCCAAGATCGACGAGCTGGCCAAGGCCAAACTCGAAGCCGCCTACCAGATCCGCAACAAGCAGGCCCGTACCCAGGCTTGCCGCAGCGCCTACGCCGACGTGATGGCGGCGCTGAAAGCCGAAGGCGTGGCTTTCGACAGCGTGGCCATCGAAAGCCTGCTGTTCGAGATCGAA
Organism: Hydrogenophaga sp. L76; assembly: GCF_057654755.1. Classification (NCBI taxonomy): domain Bacteria; kingdom Pseudomonadati; phylum Pseudomonadota; class Betaproteobacteria; order Burkholderiales; family Comamonadaceae; genus Hydrogenophaga; species Hydrogenophaga sp. L76. The sequence goes on along the minus strand of NZ_CM172807.1, from coordinate 1,677,615 downwards.
GCCAAGATCGTGCGTGGCCAGATCCTGGCCGGCGAACCCCGCATCGACGGTCGCGACACGCGCACCGTGCGCGCCATCGAAATCCGCAACAGCGTGCTGCCCCGCACCCACGGTTCGTCGCTGTTCACCCGCGGTGAAACCCAGGCGCTTGTGGTGGCCACGCTCGGGACCGACCGCGATGCCCAGCGCATCGATGCACTGGCTGGCGAGTACGAAGACCGCTTCATGCTGCACTACAACATGCCTCCCTTCGCCACCGGCGAAGCCGGCCGTTTTGGCTCGCCCAAGCGCCGCGAAATCGGCCACGGCCGCCTGGCCAAGCGCGCGCTGATCGCCGCGCTGCCGACCAAGGAAGACTTTCCCTACACCATGCGCCTGGTCTCGGAAATTACCGAGTCCAACGGTTCCTCGTCGATGGCTTCGGTCTGCGGCGGCTGCCTGGCGCTGATGGACGCTGGCGTGCCCATGAAAGCCCATGTGGCCGGCATCGCCATGGGCCTGATCAAGGATGGCAACCGCTTCGCCGTGCTGACCGACATCCTGGGTGACGAAGACCACCTGGGCGACATGGACTTCAAGGTCGCCGGCACCACCAACGGCATCTCTGCGCTGCAGATGGACATCAAGATCCAGGGCATCACCAAGGAAATCATGCAGGTCGCGCTGGCCCAGGCCAAGGAAGCCCGCATGCACATCCTGGGCAAGATGCAGGAATCCATGGGCGAAGCCAAGACCGAAGTGTCGAATTTCGCGCCCAAGCTGTTCACCATGAAGATCAACCCCGAGAAGATCCGTGACGTGATCGGCAAGGGTGGCGCCGTGATCCGCGCGCTGACCGAAGAAACCGGTTGCCAGATCAACATTGACGAAGACGGCACCATCACCATCGCCGCGACCGAAGCTTCCAAGGCCGATGAAGCCAAGCGCCGCATCGAGCAGATCACCGCCGAAGTCGAAATCGGCAAGGTCTACGAAGGCCCGGTCACCAAGATCCTGGACTTCGGTGCCCTGATCAACCTGCTGCCCGGCAAGGACGGCCTGCTGCACATCAGCCAGATCGCCCACGAGCGCGTCGAGCGTGTGACCGACTACCTGAGCGAAGGCCAGATCGTCAAGGTCAAGGTGCTGGAGACCGACGAAAAGGGCCGCGTCAAGCTGTCCATGAAGGCCCTGATCGACCGCAATGCAGCACCTGCCGAGCAATCTGCTCAGCAGCAACAGCAGCAACAGCAGCAACAGCAGCAACAGCAGCAACAGCAGCAATAAGCGCCGCGAGTCCGAGGTCATGCAAGCGGTTGAGATCAGCGCCTTTGGCGCACCCGAGGTTTTGCGTCTGACGCAGCGTCCGATGCCGGTCGCCGGTGTGGGCGAGGTGCTGATCCGCGTGCGGGCTTCCGGCGTGAACCGGCCCGATGTGCTGCAGCGCAGCGGTGCCTACCCGCCTCCGCCCGGCGCTTCCGACCTGCCCGGCCTGGAAGTGGCCGGCGTGATTGAGGCGGGGGATGCCGATGCACTGGCGTCATCCGGCCTCTCGGTCGGCGACAGGGTGTGTGCGCTGGTGGCAGGTGGCGGGTACGCCGAATACTGTGTGGCTCCTGTCGGTCAGTGCTTGCCGGTGCCGGCGGGCTTCGACGACGTTCAGGCGGCTTCGCTGCCCGAGACTTTCTTCACCGTCTGGAGCAACGTGTTCGACCGGGCGCGGTTGCAGCCGGGCGAAACCCTGTTGATCCAGGGTGGCACCAGCGGCATCGGCGTGACCGCGATCCAGCTGGCGAAAGCCCTGGGCGCGCGCGTGATCGCCACAGCGGGCAGTGACGACAAGTGCGCCGCCTGCCTGGCGCTCGGTGCCGACCACGCCATCAACTACAAGACGCAAGACTTCTCGGCCGTGGCGCGCGAGCTCACGGACGGCAAAGGCGTCGACGTCATTCTGGACATGGTCGCTGGCAGCTATGTGGCGCGCGAGGTCGAGTGCCTGGCCGAAGACGGTCGTCTCGTGATCATTGCGGTGCAGGGCGGCGTCAAGGCCGAGTTCAACGCCGGTCTGGTGCTGCGTCGCCGCCTGGTCATCACCGGCTCGACGCTGCGTCCTCGTCCGGTGGCGTTCAAGGAGGCCATTGCAGCCTCGCTGCGCGAGAAGGTCTGGCCGTTGCTGGAACAGGGGCGCATTGAGCCCATCATCCACAGTGTGTTTGGCGCGGCCCGTGCGGCCGAGGCACATGCCCTGATGGAGAGCAACCAGCACATTGGCAAGATCGTCCTCACCTGGGCTTGAGACTCAAGGAGACCATGATGAAAAAACTGATCGCAGGCAACTGGAAAATGAACGGCTCGCTGGCCGCCAACGAAGCGCTGGTCAAGGCCATGCTCGACGGCCTGCAGGGCAGCGAACCCGCGGCCGACATGGCGCTGTGCGTGCCCGCACCCTATCTGGCCCAATTGCAGTCGCTTTTGCAGGGCAGTCCCGTCGCCTGGGGCGCGCAGGACGTGTCGGCCCACGAGCAGGGTGCCTTCACCGGCGAGGTGAGTGTGGCCATGCTGAAGGATTTCGGTTGCCGCTACGCCATTGTTGGCCATTCGGAGCGCCGCCAGTACCACGGTGAGACGGACGAGGTCGTTGCGGCCAAAGCTCAACGTGCATTGGCCGCTGGCGTCACGCCCATCGTGTGCGTGGGTGAAACCCTGGCGCAGCGCGAAGCCGGTGAGACCGAGGCCGTGGTCAAACGCCAGCTTGCCGCAGCGATTCACACGGTGGGGCACTGCATCACCGAAATCGTTGTCGCTTACGAGCCCGTCTGGGCCATCGGCACGGGCAAGACCGCCACGCCCGAGATGGCGCAAGCGGTGCACGCGGTTCTGCGTTCCCAGCTCGCTGCGGCCACCACCCATCCCAAGCGGGTGCACATCCTTTACGGCGGCAGCATGAACGCTGCCAACGCCGCCAGCCTGCTGGCGCAGCCCGACATTGACGGCGGTCTGATCGGTGGTGCATCGCTCAAGGCGGCCGATTTCCTTCAAATCGTGGCATCGGCTCGCTGAGCGCCGTCCACGACCTTTCCCTTCCGGAGAAACACATGAACGTTTTGTTGACCATTCTTCAGGCGGTGCAGATCCTGGCCGCCATCGGCATGATCGGCCTGATCCTGATGCAGCACGGCAAGGGCGCCGATGCGGGTGCGGCCTTCGGTGGTGGCGCTGGCTCGGCCAGTCTGTTCGGCGCGTCGGGAGGTGCGAACTTCCTGTCACGCACCACCGCTGTTCTTGCAGCGATCTTCCTGGCCTGCACCCTGGGGCTGGCCTATTTTGGCAACCTGCGCACCGCTGCGCCGTCGTCGGGCAGCGTGCTGGAGGGTGCCGTTCCAGTGCAGCAGCCCGCTGCACAACAGATTCCCGCGGGCACCGATGTGCCTGCCACAGCCGCTCCAGCCGAAGCGCCGGCGACAGGTGCTGCGCAGATCCCCGGAAAATAACCGGGGGGAGTACAACAGGCCCGGATCCCGCGCCGTGCCTGTGTTTTTGCGCTGCAGCAAATCAACCCTTTCCTTTTGAAAATCCGATGCACCCTCCCGAAAAGGGGGGTGTTTCAGGGTAAACTCTATGGGTTGTCAGCAAGGCTCACACGGTCCCTCGTGAGCCAGACAATGCAGACCCAGCCGACGTGGTGAAATTGGTAGACACGCTATCTTGAGGGGGTAGTGGCGAAAGCTGTGCGAGTTCGAGTCTCGCCGTCGGCACCAATCTTTGGACAACATGGCCCATGAGCCATGTCAGTGGAACTTACCCAAGATGAGTCTCGAACAATACCTTCCCGTGCTCTTGTTCATTCTGGTGGGTATTGCCGTCGGGATCATCCCGCAGGTTCTGGGCTACATCCTCGGCCCCAACCGCCCGGACGCGGAAAAAAATTCCCCCTACGAGTGCGGCTTCGAAGCCTTCGAAGACGCGCGCATGAAGTTCGATGTGCGCTACTACCTGGTGGCCATCCTCTTCATTCTTTTTGACCTCGAGATTGCGTTCCTCATCCCTTGGGCGGTGGCCTTTGCCGACATCGGTGCCACCGGCTTCTGGGCGGGTGTGGTGTTCCTGGCGATTCTGGTCGTGGGCTTTGCCTACGAATGGAAAAAAGGCGCTCTGGACTGGGAATGACCGCGGTCTGCGGGTTCGGTATAGCGCGTCACGCCCTGAGCGGGTGCATTGGAGCAGCACATGATTGAAGGTGTTTTCAAGGAAGGCTTCGTCACCACCAGCTACGACTCGGTGGTGAACTGGGCCAAGACCGGATCGTTGTGGCCCATGACCTTTGGTCTCGCCTGCTGCGCGGTCGAGATGATGCATGCGGCCGCCGCGCGCTACGACATCGGGCGCTTCGGCGCCGAGGTGTTTCGCGCCAGTCCGCGCCAGTCCGATCTGATGATCGTCGCGGGCACGCTGTGCAACAAGATGGCGCCCGCCCTGCGCAAGGTGTACGACCAGATGGCCGAGCCGCGCTGGGTTCTGTCCATGGGTTCTTGCGCCAACGGCGGTGGTTATTACCACTACAGCTACTCGGTGGTGCGTGGCTGCGACCGGATCGTGCCGGTCGACGTGTACGTGCCCGGCTGCCCGCCGACTGCAGAAGCCTTGCTGTACGGGATCATCCAGCTGCAGCAGAAGATCCGTCGCACCAACACCATCGCGCGCGCCTGAGCGCCGCACCGGCCCACAGGCTTCAGTCAGAAAGACGGTCCATGAGCGAAACCGCCACCCTTTACGCCACCAGTCCCGAAGTGTTGAAGAACACCCTCGCCGCCTTGCTGGGTGAGCGCGTGCAGTCCCTTGATGTCGAGCGGGATGAGCTCACCCTGGTCGTGGCCGCGTCGGACTATCTGGCTGCCATGCAGACCCTGCGCGACGCGCCTGAGGCGCGTTTTGAGCAGTTGATCGACCTGTGCGGCATGGACTACCAGACCTACGGCGATGGTCGCTGGGAAGGTCCGCGTTTTGCTGCGGTGGTGCACTTGCTGTCGGTCAGTCTGAACCAGCGGGTGCGGGTGCGGGTGTTCTGTCCGGAAGATGACTTCCCCGTGATTGATTCCGTGACCTCGCTCTGGGCATCGGCCAACTGGTACGAGCGTGAGGCGTTTGACCTGTACGGCATCGTGTTCGAGGGGCACAACGACCTGCGCCGCATCCTGACCGATTACGGCTTCATCGGGCATCCCTTCCGCAAGGACTTTCCGCTCTCCGGTCATGTGGAGATGCGCTACGACGCCGAGCGCGCGCGGGTGGTTTACGAACCTGTCACGATCGAGCCGCGTGAAGTCACGCCGCGCGTGATCCGCGAAGACAACTACGGAGGCCTGCACTGAAATGGCCGAAATCAAGAACTACACCCTGAACCTCGGGCCGCAGCACCCCGCTGCGCATGGCGTGTTGCGCCTGGTGCTGGAACTCGATGGCGAAGTCGTGCAACGCGCCGACCCGCACATCGGCCTGCTGCACCGCGCCACCGAAAAGCTCGCCGAGCACAAGACCTTCATCCAGTCGCTGCCCTACATGGACCGGCTGGACTACGTGTCGATGATGTGCAACGAGCATGCCTACTGCCTGGCCATCGAGAAGCTGCTGGGCATCGAGGTGCCGATCCGTGCGCAGTACATCCGTGTGATGTTCAGCGAGATCACCCGACTGCTCAACCACCTGATGTGGCTGGGCTCGCACGGCAACGACTGCGGCAGCTCGACCATCCTGATCTACGCGTTCCGCGAGCGTGAAGACCTGTTCGACATGTACGAGGCGGTTTCGGGTGCTCGCATGCACGCGGCCTACTTCCGTCCGGGCGGTGTCTACCGCGACCTGCCGGACACGATGCCGCAGTACCGGCACAGCAAGATCCGCAACGCCAAGGCGATGGCCGAGCTGAACACGAACCGCCAGGGTTCCTTGCTCGACTTCATTGACGACTTCACCCAGCGTTTCCCGACTTACCTGGCCGAGTACCACACGTTGCTGACCGATAACCGTATCTGGAAACAGCGCACCGTCGGCATCGGCGTGGTGACGCCCGAGCGGGCGCTCAACCTGGGCATGACCGGCCCCATGCTGCGCGGCTCCGGCATCGCCTGGGACCTGCGCAAGAAGCAGCCGTACGAGGTCTACGACCGCATGGACTTCGACATTCCTGTGGGTAAGACGGGCGACACCTACGACCGCTACCTCGTCCGCATGGAGGAAATGAAGCAGTCCAACCGCATCATCAAGCAGTGCGTGGACTGGCTGCGTGCCAACCCGGGTCCGGTGATCACCGACAACCACAAGGTGGCACCGCCCTCGCGCGAGGCCATGAAGTCGAGCATGGAGGAGCTGATCCACCACTTCAAGCTCTTCACCGAAGGCTTCCATGTGCCCGAAGGCGAGGCCTATGCCGCCGTAGAGCACCCCAAGGGTGAGTTCGGCATCTACCTCGTGAGCGACGGCGCCAACAAGCCCTACCGCCTGAAGATCCGTGCCCCGGGTTTCGCCCACCTGTCCACCATGGACGAGATGGCCAAGGGCCACATGCTGGCCGACGCGGTCGCCATCATCGGCACCATGGACATCGTTTTTGGAGAGATTGACCGATGATCTCTGAGCACAAGACCCCCAGCGGCGCCGTCCAGGCGATGAAGCTGTCCGAAGCCACGCTGGCGCGTTTCGCCCGCGAAGTGGCCAAGTACCCGGCCGAGCAGGCGCAGTCGGCCGTGATGGCCTGTCTGTCCATCGTGCAGCAAGAGCAGGGTCATGTCGCCCTCGAAGCCGAGAAGGCGATTGCCGACTACCTCGGCATGCCGGTCATGGCCGTGCACGAGGTCACGACCTTCTACAACATGTACAACCAGCGGCCGGTGGGCAAGTTCAAGCTCAACGTCTGCACCAACCTGCCCTGCCTGTTGCGCGACGGCGGCAAGGCGCTGGCGCATCTGGAGCACAAGCTCGGCGTGCAAATGGGTGGAACGACGGCCGATGGCCTCTTCACCCTGCAACAGAGCGAATGCCTGGGCGCGTGTGCCGATTCACCGGTGATGCTGGTGAATGACCGCCACATGTGCAGCTTCATGAGCAACGAGAAGCTCGATCAGCTGGTCGACGGCCTGAAGGCCGCAGAGGGCAAAGCATGAACGCAGAACAGGTGATTTCGCAGTTCAGCGCCACCGGCGTGCAGACCTGTTTCCACGGCCGTCACATCGAACCGCAGATCTACAAGGATCTGAACGGCAGCAACTGGTCACTGAAGGACTACGAAGCGCGCGGTGGCTACCAGGCCCTGCGCAAGATCCTGGGTCAGGATGGTTCGGCACCGAACCCCGAAACTGGCGTGGCCGGCATGACGCAGGATCAGGTGATCGCCACCGTCAAGGAATCGGCCCTGCGCGGGCGTGGCGGCGCGGGTTTTCCGAGCGGCTTGAAGTGGAGTTTCATGCCCCGCCAGTTCCCGGGCCAGAAGTACCTGGTCTGCAACTCGGACGAAGGTGAGCCGGGCACCTGCAAGGACCGCGACATCCTGATGTTCAACCCGCACATCGTCATCGAAGGCATGGCGATCGCGGCGTACGCCATGGGCATCAGCGTCGGCTACAACTACATCCACGGCGAAATCTTCGAAGTCTACGAACGCTTCGAAGCCGCACTGGAAGAGGCCCGCGCTGCCGGCTACCTGGGCAACAACATCATGGGCAGCAACTTCAGCTTCCAGCTGCACGCTTTCCACGGATTTGGTGCCTACATCTGCGGTGAAGAAACCGCGCTGCTCGAATCGCTGGAGGGCAAGAAGGGCCAGCCGCGCTTCAAGCCGCCGTTCCCGGCCAGCTTCGGCCTGTACGGCAAGCCGACCACGATCAACAACACCGAGACCTTCGCTGCGGTGCCCTGGATCATCCGCAACGGAGGCTCGGCCTACCTGGAATGCGGCAAGCCCAACAACGGCGGCACCAAGATCTTCTCGGTCAGCGGCGACGTCAACCTGCCCGGCAACTACGAAGTGCCCATGGGCACGCCGTTCGCCAAGCTGCTGGAGCTCGCCGGCGGTGTGCGCACAGGACGCCAGCTCAAGGCTGTGATCCCTGGTGGGTCGTCTTCGCCCGTGTTGCCCGCGTCCATCATCATGGACTGCACCATGGACTACGACTCGATCGCCAAGGCCGGCTCCATGCTGGGCTCGGGCGCCGTGATCGTGATGGACGATTCGCGCTGCATGGTGGAGTCGCTCAAGCGGCTGTCGTACTTCTACATGCACGAGTCCTGCGGGCAGTGCACACCCTGCCGTGAAGGCACGGGCTGGCTCTGGCGCCTGGTGGACAAGATCCACCGCGGCGAAGCGAAACCCACGGACATGGCACTGCTGGACAACGTGGCCGAGAACATCATGGGCCGCACCATCTGCGCCCTGGGTGATGCAGCCGCCATGCCGGTGCGCGCCATGCTCAAGCATTTCCGGCCCGAGTTCGCGGCCATGATCAAGGCCGACGCGGCCGCTACACACACCGTCTGACCCGACACATCACCATGGTTGAAATCGAACTCGACGGCCAGAAGGTCGAAGTGCCACCGGGCAGCATGATCATGCATGCGGCCGAAAAGGCAGGCACCTACATTCCCCATTTCTGCTACCACAAGAAACTGTCCATCGCGGCGAGCTGCCGCATGTGCCTGGTGGAAGTGGAAAAGGCCCCCAAGCCCATGCCCGCCTGCGCCACGCCGGTGACCATGGGCATGATCGTGCGCACCAAGTCCGACAAGGCGATCAAAGCCCAGCAGTCGGTGATGGAGTTCCTGCTCATCAACCACCCGCTGGACTGCCCGATCTGTGATCAGGGCGGTGAATGCCAGTTGCAGGATCTGGCCGTGGGCTACGGCGGCGGTGCCTCGCGCTACGAAGAAGAGAAGCGCGTGGTGTTTCACAAGGACGTCGGTCCGCTGATTTCCATGGAGGAAATGAGCCGTTGCATCCATTGCACCCGCTGCGTGCGCTTTGGTCAGGAAGTGGCCGGCGTGATGGAACTGGGCATGTCGCACCGCGGTGAACACGCCGAAATCGAAACCTTTGTCGGGCAGTCGGTGGATTCCGAGCTGTCGGGCAACATGATCGACATCTGCCCGGTGGGCGCGCTCACGAGCAAGCCGTTCCGCTACAGCGCCCGCACCTGGGAACTCTCGCGTCGCAAGAGCGTGAGCCCGCACGACTCGACCGGTGCCAACCTGATCGTTCAGGTGAAGAACCACAAGGTCATGCGCGTCGTGCCGCTGGAAAACGATGCCGTCAACGAGTGCTGGATTGCCGACCGCGACCGCTTCAGCTACGAAGCCGTCAACAGCGAAGACCGCCTGACCGCGCCCATGCTCAAGCAGGGCGGCGAGTGGAAAACGGTCGACTGGCAGACCGCGCTGGAATACGTGGCCAATGGCCTGAAGCAGGTCAAGGCGGATCATGGCGCTGGCGCCATCGGTGTGCTGGCCAGCCCGCACAGCACGCTGGAAGAGCTGGCCCTGGCCGGTGCGCTGGTGCGCGGCCTCGGCAGCGAGAACATCGACACGCGTCTGCGCCATGCCGACTTCTTCAATGCGGCATCGCCCAACGCGGCCCGCTGGCTGGGCATGCCGATCGCTGCCCTGTCGGGTCTGCAGCGCGTGCTGGTGGTCGGATCGAATCTGCGCAAGGACCATCCGCTGTTTGCCCAGCGCATCCGCCAGGCGGCTCGCAAGGGTGGGCAGGTGAACGTGCTCAACGCCCAGTCGCAGGACTGGGCCATGCCGGTCAAGAACGCCGTGCTGACCGACAGCACCCACTGGGTGTCGGCCCTGGCCGGCATCGCCAACGCCGTGGGCGCCGAAACGGGCGTGCTGGCACCGGTGGCCGCAGAGGTGAACGATGCGGCTCGCGCCATCGCCAAGTCGCTGCTCGGTGGTGAACACAAGGCCATCCTGCTCGGCAACGCGGCCGCGCACCATGCGCAGGCCTCCAGCCTGCTGTCGCTGGCCAACTGGATCGCCCAGCAGACCGGTGTCGCGGTGGGTTACCTCAGCGAAGCCGCCAACACCGTGGGCGCCCAGCTGGTGAACGCCATGCCGGGGCAGGGCGGCTTGAACGCCGGTCAGATGCTCGGTGGCGGGCTCAAGGCGGCGCTGCTGCTGAACAACGAACCGGCCTTTGACAGTGCGGTGGGGAGCCAGGGTCTGGCCAACGCCGGCATGGTGGTCACGCTCAGCCCGTTCAAGGCCAATCTGGACATCAGCGACGTGCTGCTGCCCATCGCTCCGTTCACCGAGACCTCGGGGTCCTTCGTCAACGCCGAAGGCCGGCTGCAGAGTTTCCACGCCGTGGTGCGCCCATTGGGCGATACCCGTCCGGCCTGGAAGGTGTTGCGCGTGCTGGGCAACCTGCTGGGCCTGCCGGGCTTTGACGCCGATTCGTCGCAGGCCGTGCTCGCAGCGGCTTTGCCGGGTGTGACGGCCGGCAGCGTGGTGGATGCTTCGCGCCTGTCCAACACCGGTGAGGCCTTCATTGACATGAACCCTGCCGTCGGCCAGCCCTGCGTGGCGTCCATCTACCAACTGGATTCGCTGGTGCGGCGCGCCAGCTCGCTGCAGCTCACGGCCGATGCCCGTGCAGCAGAAGGAGCACACGCATGATCGACGCGATGTACAACGGTGGCCTGGGCCTGATCGCTGCACCGTGGTGGACCACGGCCGCCTGGCCGGTGATCTGGGGTCTGATCAAGATCGTGGTCTTGCTGGCACCCCTGATGGGCGCGGTGGCCTACCTCACGCTGTGGGAGCGCAAGCTGCTGGGCTTCATGCAGGTGCGCATGGGCCCGAACCGTGTGGGCCCGTTCGGGCTGCTGCAGCCGATTGCCGACGCCGTCAAGCTGCTGACCAAGGAAATCATCAGCCCCAGTGCGGCGGCCGGTGGCCTGTTCCGCCTCGGCCCCATCATGGCCATCATGCCGGCCCTGGCGGCCTGGGTGGCTGTGCCTTTTGGTCCGGAAGCGGTCATTGCCAATGTCAACGCCGGCTTGCTGGTGATCCTGGCGATCACCTCGATCGAGGTCTATGGCGTGATCATCGCGGGCTGGGCCTCCAACTCGAAGTACGCCTTCCTCGGTGCGATGCGCGCATCGGCCCAGATGGTGAGCTACGAAATTGCCATCGGTTTCTGTTTCCTGGTGGTCGTCATGACCGCCGGCAGCCTGAACCTGGGTGAGATCGTGGCTTCACAGTCGCGTGGCATGGGTGCAGACATGGGCCTGAGCTTCCTGTCCTGGAACTGGCTGCCCCTGTTCCCGATCTTCATGGTCTACCTGATCTCCGGCGTGGCCGAGACCAACCGCCACCCGTTCGACGTCGTGGAAGGCGAGGCCGAGATCGTGGCCGGTCACATGGTCGAGTACTCGGGCATGGGCTTCGCGATCTTCTTCCTGGCCGAATACGCCAGCATGTGGCTGGTGTCCATCGTGGCGGTGCTGATGTTCCTGGGTGGGTGGCTGTCTCCCATCGACAGCGCGCTCTTCAACTGGATCCCGGGCTGGATCTGGCTCGGTATCAAGACCTTTGTCGTGGTGTCCATGTTCATCTGGATCCGCGCCACTTTCCCGCGCTTCCGCTACGACCAGATCATGCGTCTGGGCTGGAAGATTTTCATTCCCGTGACGCTGATCTGGCTGCTGCTCGTGGGCGGTCTGATGCAGACCTCGTGGAACATCTGGAAATAAGCAGGGCGAACGACCATGTCCACCACCGTATCCCCTTCCGCATCGCCTTCGGTTGTCGCGCCGTTCTCCATCGGCGACTTTTTCAAGAGCTTCCTGCTGGTCGAGCTGGTCAAGGGCATGGCCCTCACCGGTCGCTACGCCTTCCGCCGCAAGGTGACGGTGCAGTTCCCGGAAGAGAAGACGCCGCTGTCGCCGCGCTTCCGCGGTCTGCACGCCCAGCGCCGTTATGAAAACGGCGAAGAGCGCTGCATCGCCTGCAAGCTGTGCGAGGCGGTGTGCCCGGCCCTGGCCATCACCATCGAGGCCGGTGAACGCGCCGACGACGGCTCGCGCCGCACCACCCGTTACGACATCGACCTGACCAAATGCATCTTCTGCGGCTTCTGTGAAGAAGCCTGCCCGGTGGACGCGATTGTCGAAACCCACATCCTCGAATACCACGGCGAGAAGCGCGGTGATCTGTATTTCACCAAAGAGATGCTGCTGGCCGTGGGTGACCGCTACGAACCCGAGATCGCAGCCGCCAAGGCGGCCGACGCGAAGTACCGCTGAAGCTGGCGAAAGATAAGAACCATGGATTACCAGACCGGCTTTTTCTACCTGTTCGCGGCCGTGCTGCTGTTTGCAGCCTACCGCGTGGTGACCGCGCACAACCCCGTGCACGCGGTGTTGTACCTGATGCTCTCGTTTTCGCAGGCGGCGGCCCTGTGGTTGCTGCTCAAGGCCGAGTTCCTGGGTCTGACCCTGGTGCTGGTGTACCTCGGTGCGGTGATGGTGCTGTTCCTGTTCGTGGTGATGATGCTCGACATCAAGCTCGACGATGACCGCTGGGGTTTCTGGCAGAACTTCCCGCTGGCAGCGGCACTGGGCACCCTGGTGGCGGCCGAGATCATTGCCGTGCTGTGGGTGGGTTTCCCGACCGTCACGGGCGCGGGCATTGCCGCCGTGCCGGACAACTACTCGAACACCAAGGAACTGGGCAAGCTGCTGTACACCGAGTACCTCTATCCCATTGAAGTGGCTGCCGTGATCCTGCTGGTGGCGATGATCGCCGCGATCGCGCTCACGTTGCGCCAGCGCAAGGACAGCAAGGCGATCAACCCCGGTCTGCAGGTCAAGGTGCGTGCATCCGATCGCCTGGTCGTGCTGCCCATGGCCGCCACACAGAAGGCCGCTCCAGCGGCACCGATCCACGAGGAGGGCAAGGCATGAGCCTCACACTGGGACATTTTCTTTCCGTCGGGGCCATCCTGTTTGCCCTGTCGGTCATCGGCATCTTCCTCAACCGCAAGAACCTGATCGTGCTGCTCATGGCCATCGAGCTGATGCTGCTGGCGGTCAACATGAACTTTGTGGCGTTCTCCCATTTCCTGGGTGACATGCACGGCCAGGTGTTTGTGTTCTTCATCCTGACGGTGGCGGCGGCCGAATCGGCCATCGGTCTGGCCATCCTGGTGCTGCTGTTCCGCGCCAAGTCGTCCATCGGCGTCGAAGAACTCAACACCCTCAAGGGTTGAAGCCAGGGAAAGAACAGGCACAAAAATGAGCACCACCCTTTCTGCAAGCACACTCCTGGCGGTTCCGCTGGCGCCCCTGGTGGGCGCGGCGCTGGCCGGCATCCTGGGCACCACCTTTGGCGGCAACGTCATCGGGCGCCGCACCTCGCACACACTGACCATCCTGGGCGTGCTGATCGCCTTCGTCCTCTCGGCCATGACGCTCAAGAGCGTGGCCGTGGACGGCGCCCGCTTCAATGAAACCATCTACGAATGGATGGTGATCGGCGGCATGAAGATGGAAATCGGCTTCATGGTCGATGGCCTGACCGCCATGATGATGTGCGTGGTCACCTTCGTCTCGCTGATGGTGCACATCTACACCATCGGCTACATGGAAGAAGACGCCGGCTACAACCGCTTCTTCGCCTACATCTCGCTGTTCACGTTCTCCATGCTCATGCTGGTGATGAGCAACAACCTGCTGCAGCTGTTCTTCGGCTGGGAAGCGGTGGGCCTGGTGTCCTACCTGCTGATCGGGTTCTGGTTCAACAAGCCCACGGCGATCTTCGCCAACATGAAGGCCTTCCTGGTCAACCGCGTGGGCGACTTCGGCTTCATCCTGGGCATCGGCCTGATCGTGGCCTACACCGGCACGCTGAACTACACCGAGGTGTTCGCCAAGGCGCCCGAGCTCGGCACGCTGGGCTTCCCCGGCACCGACTGGCTGCTGATCACCGTGATCTGCATCTGCCTGTTCATCGGTGCCATGGGCAAGTCGGCCCAGTTCCCACTGCACGTCTGGCTGCCCGACTCCATGGAAGGTCCGACCCCGATCTCTGCGCTGATCCACGCCGCCACCATGGTGACGGCCGGCATCTTCATGGTCGCGCGCATGTCGCCGCTGTTCGAGCTGTCGGACACTGCGCTCAACTTCATCATGGTGATCGGTGCCATCACGGCGCTGTTCATGGGCTTCCTGGGCATCATCCAGAACGACATCAAGCGCGTCGTCGCCTATTCCACGCTCTCGCAGCTGGGCTACATGACGGTGGCGCTCGGTGCCTCGGCCTACAGCGTGGCGGTGTTCCACCTCATGACCCACGCATTCTTCAAGGCTCTGCTGTTCCTCGCGGCCGGTTCCGTGATCATCGGCATGCACCACAACCAGGACATCCGCTGGATGGGTGGCGTGCGCAAGTACATGCCCATCACCTGGATCACCTCGCTGCTGGGCACGCTGGCCCTGATCGGCACACCGCTGTTTGCCGGCTTCTACTCCAAGGACAGCATCATCGAAGCGGTGCATTTCAGCAACCTGCCGGCTTCGGGTTTTGCCTATTTCGCGGTGCTGGCGGGCGTCTTTGTCACGGCCTTCTACTCGTTCCGGCTCTACTTCCTGGTGTTCCACGGCAAGGAGCGCTACGACCAGAACCCGGACGCCCACCACGGCCATGACGATCACCACGACGACCATGGGAACGGCCACGACGACCACAAGCCCCACGAAACCCCCTGGGTGGTGACCGTGCCGCTGCTGCTGCTGGCGATCCCGTCCGTTGTGATCGGCTTCATGACGATCCAGCCGATGCTGTTTGGCGATTTCCTCAAAGACGCCATCACGATCAACGCCGGGGCCCATCCGGCCATGGCCCGTTTCGCCGAAATCTTCCACGGTCCGCTGGCCATGGCGATGCATGCCTTCTCGACCGCGCCGTTCTACCTGGCGCTCGGCGGTGCCGTGACCGCCTGGTACATGTACATGGTCAACCCGGCGCTGCCGGCCGCCATTGGCCGCACGTTCAAGCCGATCGTGACCATCCTGGAGAACAAGTACTACATGGACTGGTTCAACGAAAACGTGCTCGCCCGTGGGGCGCGCATGCTGGGTACCGGACTCTGGAAGGGTGGCGACCAGGGCGTCATCGAAACCGGCGTGGTCAACGCCAGCTGGAAGCTGGTGGGTGGCGTCTCTGCCGTGGTGCGCCGCCTGCAGACCGGTTACCTGTACCACTATGCGCTGATGATGATCGTGGGCATCCTGCTGTTCATGACGTACTTCGTCTGGCTCGCGAAATAAGAGGAAGAACAAGATGGGTTTGCTGAGCCTTGCGATCTGGACGCCGATTCTTTTTGGCGTCGTGCTGCTGGCCTTGGGCCGGGACGAGCACGCCAACGCGGTGCGCTGGATAGCGCTGCTGGGCGCGCTGGTGTCCCTCGCGATCACTGTGCCACTCTACACCGGGTTCGAACTCGGCACGGCTGCGATGCAGTTCGTGGAACAGGGCGTCTGGATCGAACGATTCAACGTCAACTACCACCTCGGTGTGGACGGCATCTCGCTCTGGCTGGTGCTGCTGACCGCCTTCATCACCGTGGTCGTGGTGATTGCCAGCTGGGAATCCATCACCAGCCGTGTCAACCAGTACATGGGCGCCTTCCTGATCCTCTCGGGTCTGATGATCGGTGTCTTTGCTGCGCTCGACGCGATGCTGTTCTACGTCTTCTTCGAAGCCACGCTGATCCCGATGTACCTGATCATCGGTATCTGGGGCGGCCCGAACAAGATCTACGCCGCGTTCAAGTTCTTCCTCTACACGCTCCTGGGCTCGCTGCTCATGCTGGTGGCCCTGATCTACCTGTACACCCAGTCGGGTGGCAGTTTCGATCTGGCCACCTGGCACAAGCTGCCGCTGGGCGGCACGGCGCAGACGCTGCTGTTCTTCGCCTTCTTTGCCGCCTTCGCGGTGAAGGTGCCGATGTGGCCGGTGCACACCTGGTTGCCCGACGTGCACGTGGAAGCGCCCACCGGTGGCTCGGCCGTGCTGGCCGCCATCATGCTGAAACTGGGTGCCTACGGTTTCCTGCGCTTCTCGCTGCCGATCCTGCCCGACGCTTCGCACGAATGGGCCTGGCTCATGATCACGCTGTCCCTGGTGGCCGTGGTCTATGTCGGTCTGGTGGCCATGGTCCAGCAGGACATGAAGAAGCTGGTGGCCTATTCGTCGGTGGCCCACATGGGCTTCGTCACCCTCGGCTTCTTCCTCTTCAGCGACATGGGTGTGGCCGGCGGCATCGTGCAGATGATCGCCCACGGTTTTGTTTCGGCCGCCATGTTCCTGTCCATCGGTGTGCTCTACGACCGCGTGCACTCGCGTGAAATTTCCGCCTATGGCGGCGTGGTCAACACCATGCCCAACTTCGCCGCCTTCGCGCTGTTGTTCACCATGGCCAACTGCGGCCTGCCGGGCACCGCGGGTTTTGTGGGTGAGTGGATGGTGATCCTCGCCGCCGTCAAGGCCAACTTCTGGATCGGCGCCGCCGCGGCCACTGCCCTGATCTTTGGTGCCGCCTACTCGCTGTGGATGTTCAAGCGTGTCTACCTGGGCGCGCCGGGCAACCACCACGTCAAGGCGCTGACCGATATCGGTTCCCGTGAATTCCTCGTCATGGCCGTGCTGGGCATCGCCGTGCTTTACATGGGCGTGCACCCCAAGCCCTTCACCGACGTGATGGACGCTTCGGTGGCCGAACTGCTGCGCCACGTGGCCATCTCCAAGCTGAACTGAGTCAGCCAAAAAACAAGAGAGCGTTTACATGATTGACAACCTCAGCTGGGTCGCGGCCTACCCCGAAATGCTGTTGCTGGTGATGGCCTGCGTGATCGCGCTGGTGGATCTTGGCGTCAAGGCCCCGCTGCGCGGCCTCACCTATGTGCTGACCCTGCTGACCCTGGCGGGTGTGGCCCTGATGCAGGCGGTGTACGCCAGTTCGGGGGAAACCATCATGGCCTTTGGCGGCATGGTGGTGAGCGACCCCATGGGCAACTGGCTCAAGTGTTTTGCTGCCCTGGCGATGATGGTCACCCTGGTGTACGGGCGCGCTTATGCCGGTGCGCGCGACATGCTGCGCGGTGGCGAGATGTTCACGCTGGCGCTGTTTGCGCTGCTGGGCATGTTCGTCATGATTTCCGGCCACAACTTCCTGGTCATCTACCTCGGCCTGGAACTGCTCACGCTCTCCAGCTACGCCCTGGTGGCGCTGCGCCGCGATGATGCACAGGCGATCGAAGCCGCCATGAAGTATTTCGTGCTCGGCGCGCTGGCCAGCGGTTTCCTGCTCTACGGCATGTCCATGGTCTACGGGGCCACCGGTTCTCTCGACCTGGCCGAAGTGCTCAAGGCCATCGCCGGTGGAGAAGCCACGCTCAAGGGCTCGGCCCAGGTGCTGGTGCTCGGTCTGGTGTTCGTGGTGGCCGGTCTCGCGTTCAAGCTGGGTGTCGTGCCGTTCCACATGTGGGTGCCCGACGTGTACCACGGCGCTCCGACGGCCATCACGCTGATGATCGGTGGCGCGCCCAAGCTGGCGGCGTTTGCCATCGTGATCCGTCTGCTGGTCGAGGGCCTGCTGCCGCTGGCGGTGGACTGGCAACAGATGCTGGCGGTGTTGTCGGTGGTTTCGCTGCTGGTCGGCAACCTCGCCGCCATCGCACAGACCAACCTCAAGCGCATGCTGGCGTTTTCCACCATCTCGCAGATGGGCTTCATGCTGCTGGGCCTGCTCGCGGGTGTGGTCGCGGGTGACAACGGCAACATGGCCAACGCCTACAGCTCGTCGATGTTCTACGTCATCACCTATGTGCTGACCACGCTGGGCACCTTCGGTGTGATCCTGCTGCTCTCGCGCAATGGCTTCGAATCGGAAAACATCAGCGACCTGGCCGGCCTGAACCAGCGCAGCCCGCTGTACGCCGGTGTCATGGCGGTGTGCATGTTCTCATTGGCCGGCGTGCCGCCGCTGGTGGGCTTCTATGCCAAGCTCTCGGTGCTGCAGGCCTTGCTCGCCTCGTCCCATCCGCTCTACATCGGCCTGGCCGTGTTTGCGGTGATGATGTCGCTGGTGGGTGCCTTCTACTACCTGCGCCTGGTCAAGGTGATGTACTTTGACGCACCGACACAGACCGCTGACATCGAGGCCGGGGCAGACGCCCGTTCGGTGCTTTCTCTTAACGGCGCGCTGGTGCTGGTCCTGGGCATCGTGCCCGGTGGCCTCATGACCCTGTGTGCCCAGGCCATTACCGCCTTGCTGGCCTGAACCGCCTGATGCGGGTGGCGGGTCGTTGAACCGGCCGCCCCCCATCGGGTCCAATTGCACCTTATGACCCATTCAATGTCTGTCTGGCTGGTTTTGCTGGCCGCCCTGGTGGGTGCCAACCTGCCGTTTCTCAACAACCGCTGGCTGGCTGTCATTCCGCGCAAACAGCCCAAGACCCTGGGGATGCGCGTCGGAGAGCTGGTGGTGTGTTACCTGCTGGTCGGGGCGCTGGGGCTGGCACTTGAGCAGTCGGCCGGGCAGATCTACCCGCAGGGCTGGGAGTTCTACGCCACGACGGCGGCGCTGTTCCTCACGCTGGCCTTTCCAGGTTTTGTGTACCGCTATCTGTTCCACCGTCGAGGCTGACGGTGGCCCATCTGCCGGCTCAGATGCCCACCGCTGATGGCCATTTGCGCGAGACGCCGGTCTCTCGTACCGAGCTGCTCAAAGGGCATTTCCTGCACGTGGTGCGCGACACCGTTCGGCTGCCCAGCGGCGGTGAGGCCACGCGGGAATATGTATTGCACCCCGGGGCCGTCATGGTCATTGGTCTGCTCGACGATGGCCGGGTGGTGCTGGAGCGCCAGTTCCGGCATCCGATGCAGGCCGTGGTGATCGAATTCCCGGCGGGCAAGCTCGATGCGGGTGAGGGCAGCCTGACTTGCGCGCAACGCGAACTGCGCGAGGAAACCGGCTACAGCGCCCGTGAATGGGCCTTTGCCGGCCGGCTGGCGCCGACCATCGCCTATTCGGACGAGATCATCGACATCTGGTTTGCGCGCGGGCTCTCCCTGGGCGAGCGCCGTCTGGATGAAGGCGAGTTTCTGGATGTGTTCACGGCCACGCCCACCGAGTTGCAGGCCTGGTGCCGCAGTGGCGAGGTGTTCGACTCCAAGACCCTGGTCGGCATGCTCTGGTTGCAGAACGTCCAGCGCGGTGAATGGGTGCTTGACTGGTCGGGTCGCGTGCCCGCGGGCATTGCCAGATAATCCACTGCATGAAGGTCCTCAACCTGCAATGCGCCCACCAGCACGAATTTGAAGGCTGGTTCGGTTCCGAAGACGACTTCACCAGCCAGCTCGGGCGTGGCCTGGTGAGCTGTCCGCTGTGCGGCGATACGCAGATCCAGAAAATGCTCTCGGCCCCGCGCCTGAACCTGCGCACGGGGCGCGAAGACAAGGCGCCCGCTGCACCGACAGAAGCCGGCGGCGGTGTGGAACTGGGCCTTCCGGCGTCTGGCTCGGCACTGCATGCCCAGCTGCTCAAGGCCATGCGGCAGGTGCTGGCCCATACCGAAGACGTGGGTGAGCGTTTTGCCGATCAGGCCCGGGCCATGCACCACGGCGAGATGGACCAGCGCAACATCCGCGGCCGCACCAGCCCCGAGGTGGCCCTGGAGTTGATCGAAGAAGGCATCGAGGTGATGCCACTCCCGTCGCTGCCCGCGCTCAAGGAAACCCTGCAGTAGTTGGCTCCCCCTGCGCAGCCTGCGGCGTGCCTTGCAGGCCGCAGTCGGCGCGGGGGTGATTACGGATACAGACCGCGCAGGTCGCGCGCGTGCAGGATGCGCTTGCAGGCGACGATGAAGGTCGCGGTGCGCAGGCTGACTTTGTTCTCTTCGGCCACCTGCCACACGGCGGCAAACGCACCTTTCATGATTTTCACCAGCCGCTCGTTGATTTCGTCCTCGCTCCAGAAGAAGCTGGAGAAGTCCTGCACCCACTCGAAGTAGCTCACCGTCACGCCGCCGGCGTTGGCGATCACGTCGGGCACCACGAGCACACCGCGGTCGTGCAGGATGTCATCGGCCTGCGGCGTGGTCGGACCGTTGGCGCCTTCGATGACCATCTTCGCCTGGATGCGACCGGCGTTGGCTTCGGTGATCTGTTGTTCCAGCGCGGCCGGAATCAGGATGTCACAGGGCACATCCCAGAAGGCGTCGTTGCTGATGATTTCGGCCTGCGGGAAGCCCGCCACCGAGCCCACGCGCGACACATGCGCCAGCAGCGAGGGCACGTCCAGGCCCGCTTCGCGGTAGATGGTGCCGCCGTGGTCCTGCACCGCCACCACCTTCGCACCCGCTTCCGAAAACAGCTTGCCGGCCACGCCACCGACGTTGCCGAAACCCTGCACCGCCACGCGCGCGGTGCTGATGTCCATGCCCGTGTGTTTGGCCGCTTCAGCACCCACGGTGAACACGCCGCGGCCGGTCGCTTCGCGGCGGCCGAGTGATCCGCCGAGATCCACCGGCTTGCCGGTGACCACACCGGTGGCGGTGGAGCCTTCGTTCATGGAGTACGTGTCCATCATCCAGGCCATCACCTGCTCGTTGGTGTTCACGTCGGGCGCGGGGATGTCCTTGGTCGGGCCGATGATGATGCCGATCTCGCTGGTGTAGCGGCGTGTGATGCGCTCCAGCTCACCGATCGACAGTTGGCGCGGATCGACGCGGATGCCGCCTTTGGCACCGCCGTAGGGCACGTTCACCGCGGCGTTCTTGATCGACATCCAGGCCGACAGCGCCATCACTTCGGACAGCGTCACGTTCTGGTGGAAGCGCACGCCGCCCTTGCCCGGCCCACGGCTGGTGTTGTGTTGCACGCGGTAGCCCTCGAAGTGGGCGATGGTGCCGTCGTCCAGGTGGATCGGCACGTCCACGATCAGCGAGCGCTTGGGCCGCTTGAGGGTGTCCACCCAGCGGGCCAGGTTGCCCAGGTAGGGTGCCACGCGGTCCACCTGCTGCAGGTAGATGCCCCAGGGGCCGAGGTTGGTGGGGTCGAGGTAGGAAGGCAGGGCGCTGGTGAAGGCGGCCGGGCTGTTGGCCGCGGCGCCTGTGGAATGCGGTGCTTGTGACATGCTGAAAGTCTCCTGTTGGTTGGCGTTGTCCTTTGTGGAGTCAACGGTTCGCCAGCTTACGGAGAGCACAAGCCCCTGTCCAACGCCAGGTTGGCTGGTGGTTATGCGTTAAACGCATAACAGGACTGATGGCATCGATTCGATCCCACGGGGTGCTCTGACGGTTACCGTCAGGCGTTGAATTGAAGCGCCGCCAAGCCCGCGTACACGCCGCCGTGCGCCACCAGCTCCGTGTGAGTGCCTTGCTCCACCAGGTGCCCGTGGTCCAGCACCACGATGTGGTCGGCCTGCTGCACGGTGGCCAGGCGGTGGGCGATGACCAGCGTGGTGCGGTCTTTCATGGCCGATTCCAGCGCGGCCTGCACCATGCGCTCGCTCTGCGCGTCCAGCGCGCTGGTGGCTTCGTCCAGCAACAGGAGTGGCGGGTTTTTCAGCATGGCGCGCGCGATGGCGATGCGCTGGCGCTGTCCGCCGGAGAGGCGCACACCGCGTTCGCCCAGAAAGGTGTGGTAGCCCTCGGGCAGCTGGGTGATGAACTCGTCGGCAAAAGCGGCCTGGGCCGCAGCGCGCACCGCGTCATCGCTGGCGCCGGGCTTGCCGTAGCGGATGTTTTCCATGGCACTGGACGAGAAGATCACCGGGTCCTGCGGCACGATGCCGATGCGGCTGCGCAACTCGTGCAGGCTCAGCTGGTGGATCGGCACGCCGTCCAGTGCGATCGAGCCCGAAGCCGGGTCGTAGTAGCGCAGCAGCAGACCAAACACCGTGCTCTTGCCCGCACCGCTCGGCCCGACCAGCGCCACCGTCTGGCCGGGTTTCACCGTCAGGCTGAAACCGGAGAGAGCGGCTTGCGCGGGTCGGGAAGGGTAGTGGAAGGTGATGTCTTCAAACCGAAGCGCACTGCCACCCTGCGGGGTGACCGCGGCCACCGGAACGGCGGGCGACTGCACCGGTGACTCCAGCTTCAGCAACTCCATGAGTCGCTCGCTCGCGCCGGCGGCGCGCAGCAGGTCGCCGTAGACCTCGCCCAGCACCGCCACCGCACCGGCGAGGATGATGATGTAAACGACCGTCTGCCCCAGGTGGCCGGCCGTGATCTCGCCGGCAATGACGGCCTGCGTGCCCTGGTACAGGCCCCACAGCAGCAGGGCCGCCGTGCTGATGATGATGAACGCCACCAGCCCGGCGCGCGCCCGGCTGCGCTTGACCGCGGTGCCAAAGGCCTGTTCGGTCGAGTCCGAGAAGCGTTGCGCCTCGCGGTCTTCGGCGGTGTAGCTCTGCACGATGGGGATCGCGTTCAGCACCTCGGCGGCGATCGCGCTGGAGTCGGCCACGCGGTCCTGGCTGGCGCGCGACAGTTTGCGCACGCGCCGGCCGAACCACATGCTCGGCAGCACCACCAGCACGATGATCAGCGACACCTGCAGCATCACATACGGGTTGGTCCAGACCAGCATCACCACCGCGCCCACGCCCATGAAGGCGTTGCGCAGGCCCATGGAGAGTGACGAGCCCACCACGGTCTGCACCAGCGTGGTGTCGGTTGTCAGGCGGCTCAGCACCTCGCCGGTCTGCGTGGTTTCAAAAAACTGCGGACTCTGGCGCAGCACGTGGCTGTACACCGCGTTGCGCAGGTCGGCGGTGATGCGTTCGCCCAGCCAGCTCACCAGGTAGAAGCGGGCCGCCGAAAACAGGCCCAGCGCCACCGCCACGCCAAAGAGTTGCAGGAAATGGCCGCGCAGCGCCACCGCCTGCGCACCGCGGTCGCCCGACACCAGACCACCATCAATGAGGTGGCGCAGTGCCACCGGGAACAGCAGCGTCGCCGCTGCGGCCCCGATCAGGAACAGGACCGCCAGCCCGATCTGCAACCGGTACGGCCGCATGAACGGCCGCAGGCCGCCGAGCGCGGTGGGGGTGGTGGATCTGGGGCGTTCGGTGGGGGAGGGGGCACTCATGACGATGAGTGTGCCGGGTTTTCAACGGGGGCGTTGGTGCATCGGCATGCGTCCGCCGCACGGCCGGAGAGCGGTGTTCAGTGCAGGGGGGGCTGCTGACTCACGACGCGCGAGTGCACCTGCTCCAGGTCGGAGATCAGCACGTCCACCTGCGCCATGAAGGCTGCTCGGCTGGCAGGCGGGCTCTGGGTGATCAGTTCGGTGGATCGTTCGGCCAGCGCCTGCTCCCCGGCCTGACGGGCCCAGCGCCGCACTTCACAATAGGCCAGCAAAGCCAGGCGGCTCAGGTCGCCACTGCGGCGAGCGTGTTGCAGGTCGCCAAGCAGATCCTCAAGACTGTGCTGGATGGGCGCGGTGGAAGCGTTCATGTTGCACTGCAGCATATCCCTGTTTGTGCAAGCTTGCTGGTCCATTCGTCGGTTGATGGGTATTCAGCACCCGCGGTCGGGCCTGCGGGGCCGTTGGCGGCGGGATGCTCCGGCGTGCCCGGACCCGGGTTGGCCCTCTGGCCGGCTTCAGGATGCCGGTCGCGAATTCCCCTGAATCCGCTTTTCGATCTCACCCACGTCGAGTGCCGTGAAATCGATGTCCTGAGCCAACTCGACCCGTCGGTCCACGGTGCTGCTGAGCGCTGCCTTCAGTTCGCCCAGCAGCGGACTGGAGACGCACAGCCACAGCCTGTCGAACTGGCCCGTCGACAGACCTTCGTCGAAGCGGGCGGCCGCCGTGCTGGTGTCGCTGCGCTCATGCCCCGGCCGATCACGCGCCAGTTTGCTGCGCTGGAGCCGGCCTTCCGGGTGGTGGATGGTTTCCAGCACCTCCAGCGGTTCGCTGCGCGAGTTTCTGACAAAGATGCGGGCGATGGAGCTGTTGGCAACCAGAATCCATTGTTTCGTCATGTCGGCTCCAAGGGCACCACGCCAGGCGGCTTGTTGCCCCCGGCGTTGAGCAGGCTCAATGCCGGCTCCCCAGACGCGGCTTCAACACCCGTTTCACAAGCGTTGACCGCAACCGCGTTGATCACCCGGCAGGCTGGGCGCTTTGCCCGGCTCGGCCTTCGGCGTGTGCATCGCAAATTCCCGGTCCATGCCGTTGCGGATGATCGCTGCCAGTCCACCCACCTGCTCCGCGCAGGCTTCGATCACATCGTCCAGTGAAACGATGCCACTCAGGCGACGCTCACCATCGGTCACCAGAAGGCGGCGCACGCCACTGTCCTGCATGGTGGCAACCGCCTGGTCCAGGCTGGCGTTCTCGGCAATCAGCGTGAGGTCCACGTGGGCCAGATCGCCCACTTCCACATCCAGCTCCAGCGGCATGCGGGCCAGTGCGTCAACGACCAGATCGCGGTCGGTCACGATGCCGCACACCTGCTCGCCTCTGGCATCGGTGCAGGTGACGACCAGCATTCCCACATGGTGATCGCGCATCATGCGCGCAGCCTCCATGAGCGAGCACTGCGCGTCGATGGTGACAATGTCTCGGTTGCAGATGGTGCTGACTTGCATGGGGCCCTCCTTGGTGAGCCGTTTCGAGCGGAGTGATCAAGTGTTTCATCGTGCTCCTTTAGGCGGTTGTGAAATTGCGTTCAATCAACGGATGGCGCTGGCAGGGTCAGCTGTCTGAGCGGTGTGTTGTCGGCAACATCGGGAACGCTGCGTATCAGGGGCGGTTGCGGTGTTCACGAAGGGTTTCGGCTTCAATGGTGGCGGCCAAGTCGCGCAGCTGTTCTGCCATCAGCGGGAGCAGGTCTTCGGCCTTCAACAGATCCAGGCGATGGCAAAGCGCGCCGTAGCGGAAACTGCCTTGCGCCATGACCCCGTAGAGATCCATCTCCGGCCAGCTGTGTGCCGATGGCGCGGTGCGGCCGTGACTGGCCTCCGCGCACAGAGGCCTCGCCCAAGGTGCCGATTCAGTCTGACAGCGCGGTCATGGCCTGGTGCCCGTGGCATCAAGCCGCGAGACCGCGGGAGGGTGCGTGCCTGCGCTGAGTGGGCGTGCGGTCGGCCGGTGTGCGGGTGCGCACAAGCATCGGTGCATCCATTTGCCGCCGGGTGCTGCGTGCAAAGGCGCCGAGCCGGTCCATGTCCAGGATTTCGACCTCGCGGGCGCTCACCTGGATCAGATCCAGCGCCGAGAGGGCGGTGAAGCTGCGACTGACGGTCTCGTGCGCCACGCCAAGCAGGCTGGATAGCTCGCGCCGACCCATCCGCAGGAGAAAACGGTGGGGCGACTGGCCACAGTCCGCCATGCGTCTGGAATGCTGAATCAGAAAGCGTGCCAGCCGCACCTCGGACGCGACCGCCGCCATGATGTCCACCAGTTCACGGCTGCGCGCCAGGGTGATGCTTCCGGAGCGCTGCAGCATCAGACCAAAGGCCGGGAGCGCTTCACACAGGCGCGGTATGTCGCACCTCGGGATCACATAGACGGCGGACTCCTCCAGGGCGGTAATGGCCACCGGGTAAGACGTCATGCAAAGCGCGTCAAATCCCAGTACCTCGCTGCGCAGGGCAAAGGCCAGCACCTGCTCGTAGCCGTCCTCGTCAGTCCGGAAGACCTTGAAGGTGCCTGCGCACACAAAGAAGATGGCATTGGCCGGTGCACCTTCGTGCACCAGGCGCTCGCCGGCGTGCACCTTGCGGAGGGTCAATGGTGTGCGTGCAGCAGTGCCCGAAGGATCGACGGGAACGCCTGACATCTGCAACAAATCGGCGAAGGTGGCCCCCACAGGCTTGGTGGGTATCGGACCACGCGACGTTCGCTGGGTGGCGATCTGGATCGGGTCCGTACGGCTCATCGGGAGACTCCTGAAGGGGACTTTTTGGTGCGCTCAGCAAACCTTCAGCATGCTGCAAGTCGCACATCCCGGCTATCAGACTCGGTATTCAGATAAACCCGGAAACAGAGCCACTGGTCGGTGGTTTTTGGCTGATACGGGGTAGGAGTATTCTGGCGAGCTACCACCGGGCGGCGCTGTCCTGGCGCCAGGGCCGTTGCTGCAACATGCCCATGACCCCCCGCAAATGGCGACGAAAGGGCAGCGAGATGAGCAACACCCTGTGCGCCATGGTGCTGGATCAGCCCGGTGCCCGCCTGCGAACGCAAACACGTTCTGAGCGGCCGCGTGCTTCAGGCCCTGAGCTGTTCGATCACCTCGTCATCCTCCACCTGGGGAAAGTGAAGGTAGAACTGGCCGACGGCCTGGAAGTCTTCGGGGGCGTGCAGGCAGACCACCTCGTCGGCCAGGGAACGGACCTTCTCCAGCGCTTCGGGCGACGACACGGGCACGGCGCAGACCAGCCGCTTCGGCTGGCGCTGCCGCACGCTGTGCAGCGCGGCGATCATGGTCGCGCCGGTGGCCAGGCCATCGTCCACCACGATCACCACCCGACCGGCCGGGTCGATGGGGGTGCGCAGCGGCGAGTACATCGCGCGGCGCGCATCGAGTGCCCGGAGCTGCTGGCGCTTTTCTTCGGCGATGTAGTCCGGATCGGCGCCGACCTCGGCCGCATACGGCGCGAGGGTGCTCCAGCCGCTCTCGTCGATGGCGCCGATGGCCAGCTCGGGCTGGAATGGCGCGTGCAGCTTGCGCACCAGCACCACGTCGAAGTCGCCCTGGAGCAGACCGGCCAGGGTCTTGCCCATGGGCGCGGCGCCACGGGGAATGGCGAGCACCAGCGGCTTCTGGCTCCGGTAGGCGTCCAGGCGGGTCGCCAGCTGGCGGGCGGCGTCTTCGCGGTCGTGGAACATGGCGGTTCCTTTCAATCGGCCCGGCCTGCGGGCGCCGGCTGCAGCAACGGGATGCTGAAGTCGGGGTGGCAGGCTGGCGCTGTGGTGGAGACCGGTTCGGGTAGCTTGGGGTGCGTTCGTGGGCGTTTCCGCGGCGCTGGCCTGGCGGCCATCGTTGGATCTGCGCAGTGCATCAGGTTCCCTTCAGGTGTCTTGCCGGCAAGGACAGTCATCGTTCAGCATGAGACAAACCGCCCATCCTGGCTATCGGACTCGGCATTCAGGTGAACCCCGAAACCGATGCATGGGCCGGGGAATTCTTCCGATACCGGGTAGGCGTATTCTGGAACAATGGCCTGGGGCCTGCCTTGGGTTCTGGCCTCCCGTGACTTTGATCATCCCGTTTGCAGTTCGGCGGGCCCGAAAAGGCGAGGCCCCACTATGATGAAAAGATCCGAAGGAGGCGCAGGCATGTACAACCCCCGTTCGTCAGCAGATCCCATGGAGATGGATGCGGTTGTCCAGTCCGGTGCGATCCATGCGGCACTGGAAGGCATCGTCACCATCGACGAGGCGATGCACATCGTGATGATCAACCCGGCCGCGCAGCGCATGTTTGGCCGGCCGGCCGCGCAGTTGCTGGGGCAAGACCTGTCGGTCCTGATTCCGGGTGCCTTGCGCGAACGGCACACGGCGCATGTGCAGGAATTCATGGCCTCTGGGGTCGTCGAACGTCCGATGAGCGAGCGGGGACAACTGATGGGCTTGCGCGCGGACGGCTCCGAGTTCCCGCTGGAGGCCGCGATCTGCCAGGTGGAAGCCTCCAGCAAGCTGGGCGGCCACAGCTACTTCACGGCGATGCTGCGCGATCTGAGCAACGAGCACAAACTCGCGGCCCAGGTCGACCAGCTCAATCGCCGGATGCGCACGCTGTTTGACTTGCTGCCCGTGGCGATCTGGATCACCGAAGGCGAGTCGGTGGTCTATGCCAACAGCGCCTGTGCCCGGCTGTTCGGCGTGGCGCAGCGCGAAAGCCTGACCGGGCAGTCGATCTATACGCTGCTGCACCCCGCGACCCACGAGCGGGTGCGCGAAATGGTGGCCCATGCGCTGGCCTCGGCGGAAGAG
The DNA here is from genome assembly GCF_057654755.1 of Hydrogenophaga sp. L76. Lineage (NCBI taxonomy): Bacteria > Pseudomonadati > Pseudomonadota > Betaproteobacteria > Burkholderiales > Comamonadaceae > Hydrogenophaga > Hydrogenophaga sp. L76. Next base: position 1,649,628 of record NZ_CM172807.1, on the reverse strand, counting down.
GTGCTGCCCATGCACGGGAAGATCGCCCGCCGCGATGGCTCGTCCCGGGATGTCGAGATGGTGGTTGCGGCGCTGCCGGACCACTCGCGCACCCTGGTTCAGATGGTGCTCTCCGACATCACGAAGCAGTCGCAGGAACGGCGGGCGCTGCTGGAGTCGCGGCGAACCCTGCGGAACCTCGCGGCGAGCCTGGTGGACACGCGCGAAGAGGACCAGCGGCGTATTGCCCGCGAGCTGCACGACGAGCTCGGTCAGCGGCTCACGGCCCTGAAGCTGGAGTTGTCGGCGCTGGAGGGCATCGAAACGCCAGGCATCCCTTCGGCGCGAACCCAATTCATGATCCAGATGGTTGACGACACGATGGCCGCCACGCGCCGGATTTCCCTGGGTCTGCGCCCGTTGATGCTGGACGACCTGGGCCTGAACGCGGCCATCGAATGGCTGGCCCAGGAATATGAACGACGGTCAGGGTTGCAGGTGGCGCTGCGCTGCGACCAGCTGCCGGACCTGATGTCGCAGAAGGTCCTGACGGCGCTCTACCGCATCGTGCAGGAGGCCTTGACCAACATCGTGCGCCACGCAAAGGCCACCCGCGTGGCGATTTCCATGGTCCACGCGGACTCGCTCATCGAGCTGCGCATCGAAGACAACGGCACCGGGTTTCCCGACCCGTCGCTGCGGGTGCCGGGAAAATCATTTGGCCTGATCGGCATCCGCGAGCGCGTGCTCATGCTGGGCGGAGACCTGAGCCTGGGCAACCTGCCGGGTGGCGGCGCGAGCATGGTCGTGAGGTTGCCCATGTCCGGTCAGGATGCCACCGGGTACCCGCTGGAGAGCGCGGCGAGCCTGTCCCAGCTGGTTGCTGGCGCCACCCCCTCTGACACCAGGACCTGAGCCATGCCATCCCAACGCCAGACCCCGGGCGGGCTCGCCGACAAACTGGCCCACGAACTGCATGTCCACCAGATCGAGCTGGCATCGCAGAACGATGAGTTGCGGCGCACACAGACCGACCTGTCTGTCGCGCGTGACCGTTACCGGGACCTGTTCGACTTCGCGCCGGTGGGTTATTTCACGCTCGACCGGGGTGGTGTCATCCTGGAGTGCAACCTGGCCGGCGCAACGTTGCTGGGAGAGCGCCGCGCCGCGTTGGAGGGCTGCAGTTTCTCGCGCTTTGTGTCGCCCGCCGACGGCGATCGCTGGCACCTGTTCACCCGGAAGGTGCTGGGTGCTGAGGGGCCGCACCGCATTGAGCTGGCGCTGCAGAGAGCGGACAGTCCAGATGCTTGGCATGGCCAGATCGACTGCCAGCAGATGGCCCTGCCGGGCCAGGAGTCGACGCTTTGGGTCATGCTGACCGACGTCACCGCGCGGGTCCTCGCCGACTTTGACCAACGTGTCGCGGCCCTGGACACGGAAGCGCGCGAGCTGGAGCGGCAGCGGGTGGCGCTGGCGCTGCACGAAGACCTGGGGCAGCGGCTGAGCGCGCTGAAGATGGAGCTGGCGAGCCTGTCGCACAGCGAAGACATCGCCGCCTGCCGCGAACGGATCGGTGCCCTGATGGCATCGCTCGACGATGCGATGTCCACCGTGCGCCGCATCACGCAGGACCTCCGGCCGCCCATGCTCAACGATCTGGGGCTGGCTGCTGCCATTGAATGGCTCGCGCACGACACCGCCCGCCGCGTGGAGCTGTCTTTCACGCTGTCGCTGGACACTGTGGCTCCGGACATGGGCGAGCAGACCCGGCTGGCGCTCTACCGCTTCGTCCAGCAGGCCATTGCCCTGCTGGTGTTCGACGCAGGCAGCACCGAACTTCACATCGGAACCCACTGTGCGCCTGGCCGTTTTGTGCTGGTGCTGCGTTCCCGGTGGCCATGCCAGGCGACGTCCAGCACCCCGTCGCTGGACCCGGATGCCGCCCGCATCCTGGAGCACCGGGCACGGATCCTGGGAGGTCGCCTGATGATCAACCTGCCGCGCGACCCTCAGGGGTGGATCCATCTGGAACTGGTCATGCCCCTGGCGGAGCGGCCAGGCACCGGTGCACTGCTCGGAGATTGCCGATGAACGAACCTTCGATGAAGACCTTGCTCAGCCTGCTGCTGGTCGATGACCACACCGTGGTGCGCGAAGGGCTCAAGCGGCTGATCGACCCGCAAGCCAACCAGTGGAGCATCACCGAGGCCGGCACCGGCTTTCAGGCGATCGAATATCTGCGCCGCCAGCCCTTCGACCTGGCCATCGTCGATCTGTCCATGCCCGGCATGAGCGGGCTGGATCTGACGCGCCGCATCAAGAGCGAGTTCCCATCGGTGGCGGTGCTGGTGCTCACGATGCACAGCGAGGAGCAATACGCCATCCGCGCACTGCAGGCCGGCGCCAATGGCTATGTGACCAAAGACAGCGCGGCCACCGAGCTGGTGGCCGCCGTGCGCAAGGTGGTGTCGGGCGGCGTGTTCCTCTCGGCACAGCTGGCCGAGCGGGTGGTGCTGCAGCTCAATGGCCAGAGCCAGGTACCCGACCTCCAGATGCTCACCAACCGGGAACTCGACATCCTGCAGCGCATCGTCAGCGGCCAGCGCCCGGTGGACATTGCCGATGCGCTGCACCTGTCGATCAAGACCGTGAGCACGCACAAGAAGCGCATCCAGGAAAAGCTCAAGCTGGACAGCACGGCTGCCCTGATCCGCTTTGGTCTGGAACACCGGCTGGGCAACGAACTCATCGACCCCTCTGTCGACGACAATTGAGACCCCGGGCGCCGGCTTGGGGCATTCGATGGCTTTGAGAGGTGCGATGACAACCCACAATAAACCGACCGCGAGCCCATCCGGCGACACAGATCCGGGGGCAGCTCGCGATGCCAGCGGGCCCGTCCACCCCGCCTTCAGCGCCTTTCCCGTGGTGGCGATCGGCGCTTCCGCTGGCGGGCTGGAGGCTTTCGAGCAGTTCTTCCGCGCCATGCCTCCCGACAGTGGCATGGGTTTTGTGCTGGTGCAGCACCTGGACCCCACGCACACCAGCATCCTGTCGGAAATTCTCCAGCGCAGCACGTCCATGCCGGTGGTCGAGGCGAGCCACCAGTTGCCGATCGAACGCAACCACGTGTATGTGATCCCGCCCAACCGCGACATGGTCGTTGAGCGCGGCGCGCTGAGCCTGAGCGTGTCGTCGCGCCAACGCGGCGGGCAGATGCCGATTGACCGCTTCTTCCGTTCGCTGGCCGAGGACCAGGGCGAGTCCGCGGTGGGCATCGTGTTGTCCGGCACCGGCACCGACGGCACCCTGGGAATGCGGGCGATCCACGGCGCCGGCGGCCTGTGCCTGGTGCAGGACCCGGCCAGCGCCAAATACGACGGCATGCCCGCCAGCGCCATCCAGGCGGGTTTCGCCACCCAGGTGCTGGCGGTGCAGGACATGCCCAAGGCACTGGACGCCGACGCGCGGTTGCGCCGCCTCATCTTGCAGAACCAGAGCGCCGCTGCCGCCGACAAGCGCCTGACGCGTGTGCTGATGCGTCTGCGCACGGCCACTGGCCACGATTTTTCCCAGTACAAGAGAAGCACGCTGGGGCGCCGCATCGCACGGCGCATGGCCCAGCATGGGCTGGTGGACATCCCGGACTACGAGCGCTACCTCGCCGAGCACCCGGACGAGGTCCAGGCCCTGTTTCAAGAGATGCTGATCAACGTCACCAGCTTCTTCCGCGATCCCGAGATCTTCGGGTATTTGAAAGCCAACGTGCTGCCAGGCCTGCTGGCGGACCGGGCAATGGGCGACCCACTGCGCATCTGGGTGGCCGGCTGCGCCACCGGCGAAGAGGCCTATTCCCTGGCGATACTGCTGCGCGAACTGGCGGACGAGCAGCACCTGGACCTGCCGGTGCAGATCTACAGCACCGACATCGATGCCGAGGCCATCGCCATCGGCCGCGCCGGCCTCTACCCGCCCAACATTGCCGAGGATGTGTCGCCCGAGCGCTTGCGCCGGTTCTTCCTGAAGGAAGACAAGGGCTACCGCGTGCGCAAGGAGATCCGCGAGATGGTGGTGTTTGCGCTGCAAAGCGTGATCAAGGACCCGCCGTTCACCCGGCTCGATGTGCTCTCGTGCCGCAACCTGCTGATCTACCTGGAGCCCGATCTGCAGGACCGGCTGATGCCGATATTTCACTACGCGCTCAAGCCCGGTGGCGTGTTGTGCCTGTCGCCGTCGGAGAGCATCGGCAGCCACCAGGACCTGTTTGAAACGGTCGAGCGCAAGTTCAACATCTACCGCGCCAAGACCACCCTGGCCTCGCGCCGGACCCTGCTCAACAGCCGCATCGCCTGGACCCCCGAGGGCATCCCGTCAGAGCCGGGCGCGGCTGGCCCGCGCCTGCTGCGCGAAACTTCGGTGACCGAGCTGGCGCGGCGCGCGCTGCTGCAGGCTTTCGCGCCGGCTTCGGTGCTCACCGAGCTCAACGGCGACATCCTCTACGTGCACGGCGAAACGGGCAAATACCTGCGCCTGGCGCCGGGCCAGCCGTCGAACAACATCCTCGACATGGCGCGCGAAGGCCTGGCGCTGGAGCTTCGCGAGGCCATGCACCAGGCGCAGGCCGAAGGCCGGCCGACGGTGGACCGCGAGATCGCCGTGCACAGCCCCGACGAGACCCAGCCGGTGGGTCTGAGCGTGCGCGTGCTGAACGGGCCTGGCCCTGGCCACAAGCTGCTGCTGGTGAGCTTTCGCGAAATTCAGAGGCCGGTGGCCCGCCGCGGCGTGCGCAAAAGCAAATCGGGCCTCTCAGCCGAAGCCTTGCGCATTGAGGAACTCGAACGCGAGTCGATGCTGAGCAAGCAGAGCATGGGCGCGATGGTCGAGGAGCAGCAGGCGTCCAATGAGGAACTGCAGAGCACCAACGAAGAGCTGCAATCCACCAACGAAGAGCTGCAGTCCACCAACGAAGAGCTGGAAACCTCCAAGGAAGAACTGCAGTCGGTCAACGAGGAACTGGTCACGGTCAACTCCGAGCTGCACAGCAAGGTGGAGCAGCTGACCAGCATGCAGGACGACATGAAGAACCTGCTGGACAACATCAGTGTCGGCGCCATCTTCCTGGACCGCGAGCTGCTGATCCGCCGCTTCACGCACGACGCCACCAGCGTGTACCGCCTGGTGGCCACCGACCTGGGCCGCCCGCTGGCCGACATCCGCAGCGAACTCAAGGACGTGGACCTGCTGGCGGACGCGCGCACCGTGCTGGACACCTTGACGCCCATTGAGCGCGAGGTGCAGGCGGGTCGCGTCTGGTACCTAGCGCGCATCCAGCCCTACCGCACCATGGACAACGTGATCGACGGCGTGGTGATCACCTTCAACGACGTGACCGAGCGGGTGCAGGCCATCGCCGCGCGCCGCGCCCGCGATCTGGCGGAAGCCATCGTGGACACGGTGCGCGAACCGCTGGTGGTGCTGGACCAGCAGCTGCAGATCGTGACCGCCAACCGCGCCTACTGGAGTCGCTTCGGTGGTGATCCGGCGGGCGATGTGGGCCACAGCCTCTACCAAACCGGCGCCGGGCAGTGGGATTTCGACACCATGCACCAGTGGCTCGATGCGATGGGGTCACCCGAGCGCACGATCAAGACCCTCGAACTGGTGCATGACTTCCCTGCGCTGGGACAACAGAACCTGAAGATTTCCCTGCGTCGGGTGAGCGAAAAGGGCGGCCACACCGATCTGGTGCTGCTGAGCATCCAGGTGCTCTGACCTCTGGGTTCAGCCGACTCGGATGTTCTCGAACTGCCCGGGGTCGTCCAGGTCCAGATCCTCGGCAAACAGGGTGTCGCGGCAAGGGATGGCTTCGCCGTTCAGGAACTGGCCGGCGCGCGCAGGTGTGCCAGGAACCAGTCGGCCGCGAGCGCGGCCACACTCTCCAGCGCGCCGGGCTCTTCGAACAGGTGGGAGGCCCCCGGCACCACTTCCAGCCGTTTGGCGCAGCGCAGCTGGCGCAGCGCCCGGTGGTTGAGCTCCAGCACGTCCACGTCGTCGCCGCCCACGATCAACAGCGTTGGCGCCTGCACCAGAGGCAGGTGCCCCTGGGCGAGATCGGGGCGCCCGCCGCGGGAGACCACCGCGGCGATGTCCTGGGGCCGATCCGCCGCGGCCACCAGCGCGGCTGCCGCACCTGTGCTGGCGCCGAAAAGGCACACCGGCAAGCCCGAGATGTCTGCGCGTTGCCTGGCCCACCGCAAGGCAACTTGCACTCGCTGGCCCAGCAGCGCGATGTCGAACACCTTGCGCCGGTCGTGCGCTTCGTCCGGCGTCAGCAGGTCGAACAGCAGGGTGGCCAGGCCCTGCCGTTGCAGCGCGCGGGCCACCCAGCGGTTGCGCTCGCTCAGGCGGCTGCTGCCGCTGCCGTGCGCGAACAGCACCAGTGCTCGGGCCTGGGGCGGCACCGCCAGATCGCCCTGCAGCGCCAGGCGGGTGCCCGAGTCGTGGTCCAGCGAGGTGCCGTGCAGGTGCGCCAGCACGCGCCGCGCGCGCAGCAACGCCACACCGCCACCGGGAACGATGCCTTCCTCGGTGGCCGCGCGGGTGGCGTACAGCGCGTCCTGTTTGGCACTCATGCGAAAGTCGTTTTGTGAATCCAGCGGGTGGCGTGCTGTGACAGCAATGTGCACATTGTTTCGCCGCGTGGCGGCCCGGGATTGAGCGCACTCAACGGCGCTGCAGTTCGCGGCCGGATCCGTCTGGCGAGGGGGCCGGTTGCAGCGAATGGGGGTGGCGCTTGAAGTCGCGCCCGGTTGGTCCCGCATGCACCGTTCAGTGGCTGACCTGCTCAATGCCGGTGCCGGAATCCGCACCGCCGTTCGCCTGCTGCACCTGGGCCTCGGCCGTCAGCCAGTCATCGAGTTCGTGCCCGGGCTCACAGCCGCGTGCTTCGAAGCACGCATAGGCGGCCTCGCGTATGGCCTGCTCACGATCCAACGACCCCTGCGCCAGAGGCGCCTCGGATCCTTCGTTCAGTTCCGGCGAAGGGGTCGTGTTCGTGGACTTCGCTGCGCGTGCAGTGGTCCTGGTGGTTGCCGGTTGTCGTGCCATCTCGTGTCTCCTGTGAAGGGGGTTGATGAACGCACAGGCATTGCCACGCAATGACTGCACCGGGCAAACATAAGACGCTGTCAATGCCGGTCCATTGCGTTGACTCAATGCACGGGCCCCTGCGGGGCGCTCGGGCGATGAGCGGCGGCAGTGGTTCTCCACGCTGTCCACCGACCGGCCAACCTCCTGCGCTGGGGTCTTCTTGCTGGCAGGGTGCGGGTCGGCTTCGGGGCTGGGTGGATCACACTCAATGCCATGAAGGTCCCTCGCGCCCAATTCCGCAATTTCCTGCGCCCCTGGGTGTCCCGTGGTGGCGAGACGGCACCGGACATCAAGGTCGAGCGGGTCGAAAGCAACGGTGACCACAAGCTCAAAGCGGCAACACGGTTATGCCAGCCGCAGCCTCTGGCTGGATCAGCCGGTGGACCAGGCCAAGTCCCAGGCCAGGCACGAAAACGGTGTGCTCGAACTGACCTTGCCCAAGAAGGCCACCTCCACCACCAAGCGCCTCACCGTTTCTTCAGAACCGGGGCCGGAAGCGGGTGCGACCAACCGCCGGCCCGTATTCGGGATGCCTGAACTTCGGGTGTCGGCAACCTAGCGACGGGTGGGCTGATCAAAGTGCGCAGTGCGTCTGCATCGGGTGTTTCCTGCTGCAGCAGCACACGGGCGCAACGTTCCAGCACCTCACGCCGGTCCTGCAGCAGGTGGGTGGCCTGCTCAAAGGCCTGCATCCCGGTGCTTCGCACCGCTTCATCGATGCGCTGCCGGGTCTCGGGTCCTGGCTGCCAGCCGTTCTGCGCCCGGCCGGGAACGTCCAGAAACGCCGGGCGCTGGGGTTCGCGGGCCACGTGGCCCAGCGTCTCGACCATGCCGTAGCGCGTGGCCATGTCGTTCGCGATCTGAACCGGCTCTGCGCTGCGCCACGACGGACCTTCATCACATCCACGGCTGTCAGGGTCTCCGCGGCGCCGCCGCGGCATTTGAGCGCCTTCCTGTAAGGTTCTGTTCTTCCCCCCGACTCATCCCTACCCAACCCGAGGACACCGAGATGAAGAAGGAACGCAGAACCTTGTTGAAGCAACTGGGCGCCGTGCTGGCCGCGGTCGGCTTGCCGGCCGCAACCCCGCACGCCGCCGAACCCCCATTTCCGTTGAAGAAAACCGCCCCCGAGTGGAAGGCGATCGTGTCGCCAGCGGCCTACGACGTGCTGTTCGAACACGGCACCGAACGCGCCGGCAGCAGCCCGCTCAACGCCGAGAAGCGTCCGGGTCGTTATGTCTGCGCCGCCTGCAACCTGCCGCTGTTCGACGCCGCCCACAAGTACGAGAGCGGCACCGGCTGGCCGAGCTTCTGGCAACCGCTGCCCGGCGCGCTCGGCACCTCCACCGACTTCAAGCTGATCTACCCGCGCACCGAATACCACTGCAGCCGCTGCGGCGGACACCAGGGCCATGTCTTCAACGACGGCCCCAAACCCACTGGCAAACGCTACTGCAACAACGGCGTGGCGCTGGCTTTTGTGCCCCAGGGCGCCGCGCTGCCGGCGCTGCGCAGCTGAACCTTCCGGAGAACCCCATCATGAACATAACTATCCGTGCGCTGGCCCTTGCGGCCTGGCTGGGCGCCCTGGCCGCGACGGCCCAGGCGGCCACCGCCACGGCGGTCTTCGCCGGCGGCTGCTTCTGGTGCATCGAGGCGGACTTCGAGAAACTCGCCGGCGTGACCGGGGTGGAGTCGGGCTACACCGCGGGGAAGACCGCCAACCCGACCTACGAGCAGGTGAGCAATGGTCACACGGGCCACACCGAGGCGGTGCGCGTCATCTACGACCCGGCGAAGGTGAGCTACGCCGAGCTGGTCGAGTATTTCTGGCGTCACATCGACCCCACCGTGAAAGACCGCCAGTTCTGCGACATCGGCAGCCAGTACCGCAGCGGCATCTACTGGGGCAACCCGGCCGAGCGCCAGGTGGTGGAAGCCAGCCGTGACGCCCTGCTCAAGAGCGGCCGGTTCAAGGCCATCCACACCGAGCTCGCGCCCGCCAGCACCTTCTACCTGGCCGAGGACTACCACCAAGACTATTACAAGAAGAACGCAGTGCGCTACAACTACTACCGCTACAGCTGCGGGCGTGACGCGCGCGTGAAGTCGCTCTGGCAGTAGCCCCGTCTGGGGGCCTCCCGAACGCCCGGAGTGGCCCGGACCCGGTGGTAGCATTCCTGCTACTTTTCACTACAAGGGGCGGGGAATGAGGGATTCGGACAATTTCGCCGAAACGGTGATGATGGACGCCCAGCCACCGGCGCCGGCGCACCGGCCGCAGACGCTGGACATCCGTTTCACCGGCTCGGGCAGCGAATACTTCCGGATCTGGATCGTCAACCTGCTGCTGACCCTCGTCACGCTCACGCTCTACCTGCCCTTCGCCCGCGCGCGGCGCATGGCCTATTTCCAGAACAACACGCTCGTCGGTGGCGACCCGCTGGGTTTCCATGCCGATCCCTGGAAGATGTTCCGCGGCTACCTGCTGGTGCTCGTGCTCGGCCTGGGCTACTGGGCGGTGTCGAACTTCATGCCGACGTTTTCCTGGGTTGCGCTGGTGGTGTTCATGGGGCTGTGGCCGCTGCTGTGGCGGTCTTCACTGCAGTTCCGCCTGCGCAACACCAGCTGGCGCGGTGTGCGCCTGAGTTTCGTGGGCGACATCCCATCGGCCTACCTGAGCATGCTGCCGATGTTCCTGCCCGCGCTGGCCTTTGTCGTGCTCCTGCCCGAACCCGTCGAGGGCGAGGCGGTCGCAGAAGAGAGCGCGCGCTACGCCGCTGCCGTGGTGGGGGCCGTGGTGCTGGTGTTTGTGTTGTTGCTGCCCTGGCTCTGGGCACGCATCAAGCGCTACCAGCACGGGGGCTACACCTTCGCCCAGGAGCGGACCGAGCTCACCGTCGGCGTGGGCCGGTTCTACGGCCTGTTCTTCAAGATCCTGGGCGTGGCGCTGGTGGTGATGCTGGTGGTGGGCAGCGTCATGGGTGCGGCCTTCGGGGTGATGATGCTCATGGGCATGACCAACTGGGCCGAGCTGGGCAGAGGGGGCGGGGCGGTCGCCGGCCTGCTGGCCGCGGTGGTTTTTGGCGTCATCGTGTTGATGGCCTATGTGCTGATGCCGCTGACCGTGGGCTCGTACACGACCTCGCGCCTGCAAAACCTGCTCTGGTCCCACACCCGCAGCCCGAAGATCCAGTTCCGGAGCGACCTGCGCCTGGGCCCGCTGTTTCGCGTCGGCCTGGTCAACTGGCTGCTGATCGCGCTCACCCTCGGCCTCTACTGGCCGTTTGCCAAGGTGCGCCTGGCGCGCGTCAAGCTCGAAGCGATGGCGCTGGTGGTGCAGGGTGATGTGGACGAATGGGTGGCCGATGCGCAGCCGGCGGGCAGGGGTGTGCTGGGCGATGCGGCGGGCGACTTCTTCGGCGTCGACATGGGGCTGTGATGGAGGCGGGCGCATCCGGGGTGATCCGGACCCAGTGGTTTGACGGGCGCAGCCCGCGTGGGCGCTCGGTGACCCTGCGGGTGCAGGGCGACGAGCTGCTGCTGCGCACGCACGATGGCCTCGTCGAACACCACTACCCGCTGAGCGGCGTGCGCTGGCCCGAGCGCCGCAGCCACGGCCAGCGCCAGACCGGGCTGCCCGATGGTGGCCTGATCCAGCACGCCAGCGCCGCCGAGTGGGATGCCTGGTTTCAGGCCAGCGGTCTGCGCGAGGGCGCCGTGGTGGGCTGGATGCAGAGCTGGCGCGCCACCTTCGCCGCCATGGCCGGCACGGTGGTGTTTCTCGCCGCGGCCTGGGTCTGGGGCGTGCCCTGGCTCAGCACCACGCTGGCCCGACTGGTGCCGCAGTCGCTGGAGAACCAGATCGGCGAGCAGAGCCTGGCGCAGCTCGACCGCCTGTTCCTCGAACCCAGCCAACTGCCGGCCGCGCGGCAGGAAGCGCTGCGCCAGCGCTTTGCCCGGGTGGTTGAAACCGCCCATCCCGAGGGCGATGCACCGGCCTGGCAACTCGCCTTTCACCAGAGCGGGGTCCTGGGCGCCAACGCCTTTGCCCTGCCCGGTGGCAGCATCGTCCTGACCGACGAGCTGGTGGAATTGCTGGACGACCAGCCCGATGCGCTCGTGGGCGTGCTCGCGCACGAGCTGGGCCACGTGCAGCACCGCCACGGGCTGGACCTGATGGTGCGCGCCAGCCTGGTCAGCGCACTGGTGGGTGTGGTGCTGGGCGACGCCAGCGGCTTCCTCGCCACCGTGCCCGCCACCCTGGCCACGCAGTCGTATTCGCGCGATGCCGAGCGCGAAGCCGACGCCCACGCGGCGCAGATGCTGCACGCGAGCGGCATTCATCCGGCGGTGATGGCGATCTTCTTCGAGCGCATGCTGATGGAGGCCAATGGCCCGGACAAGGTTTCGGGCCAGCCGGTGGATGCGCGCGATGACGAGACCGGAGCGGGCGTGTCACTGCCCATCGCCATCTCCAGCCATCCGGACCATGCCGAGCGCATCCGCTTCTTCCGCGAGTGGCAGGCGCCCGGCCCGCGTTGAGATTTTCCCCCCGGGCCGCAGCGCCTGTTGCGGTGACCGCACAGCGGGTGTGTGTCGTCGGGCGTATGCTGAGCTCAACTTGTTTTCTGCACCCCATGGACGCCTTGACCCAGCCCTCTGCCGAACCCGTTTTCACCGCCCGTGGCCTGACCAAGGTCTACGGCGAAGGCGACACGGCCGTCCATGCCTTGCGCGGTGTGGACCTGAACATCGTGCGTGGTGAGTTCGTGGTGCTGCTGGGCGCCTCGGGCAGCGGCAAGTCCACCCTGCTCAACATCCTGGGCGGGCTGGACACGGCCACCGCCGGCTCGGCGCGCTGGACGCACGCGGGCGAAACGCACGAACTCATCGGCGCGGGCGACGCCGAACTCACGCGCTACCGGCGCGAACACGTGGGCTTCGTGTTCCAGTTCTACAACCTGATCCCCAGCCTGACCGCGCGCGAAAACGTGGCGCTGGTGACCGACCTGGCCGAAGACCCCATGAAGCCCGAGGACGCACTCGCGCTGGTGGGCCTGGGCGGGCGCCTGGACCACTTCGTGTCGCAGCTCTCGGGCGGTGAGCAGCAGCGCGTGGCGATTGCGCGCGCCATCGCCAAGAATCCCGAAGTGCTGCTGTGCGATGAGCCGACCGGCGCGCTCGATTGCGCCACCGGCGTGATGGTGCTGCAGGCGATCGAACACGTGAACCGCGAACTCGGCACCACCACCGTCGTCATCACGCACAACGCGCCGATCGCCGAGATGGCCGACCGCGTGCTGCGCCTGGCCGACGGCCGCATCGTCGAGACCCGCGTCAACCCGCACAAGGTGCCGGCGTCCACGCTGAGCTGGTGAGCAGCGCATGAAGGCGATCCACATCAAGCTCTGGCGCGACCTGAAGCGCCTGCGCGCGCAGGTGGCCACCATCGCCATGGTGGTGGCCATCGGTGTGGCCGGGTTTGTGGGCATGTTCTCGGTGCACCAGTCGCTGCAGGGTTCGCGAGATGACTTCTACCGCGACAACCGGCTGGCCGATGTGTTTGCCAACGTGAAGCGCGCGCCGGTGCATCTGCGCGAGCGCCTCGCCGCGCTGCCCGGTGTCGCCGAGGTCAAGCTCGACGTGCTGTTCGACGCGCAGATCGACCTGCCGGGCGTGCTGCCGCCGGTCACCGGGCGCTTCATCGGCCTGGACCTGGCGCGCGCCCACGCCGGCCGCCAGGGCATCAACACACTCACGCTCAAGCGCGGGCGCTGGCCCGAGCGCGAGGGCGCGCTGGAAGCGCTGGTGAGCGACCGCTTTGCCGCCGCGCGCGGGCTGAACCCTGGCGACACGGTGCACGCGATCCTGAACGGCAAGCGCGAGCGCGTGCACCTGGTGGGCACCGCCGCGTCGCCCGAGTACGTGTTCGCCTCGCAGGGCGGCGCGCCCGACGACCAGTCCTTCGGTATCTGGTGGATCGACGGCGCACGCATGACCCAGGCCTTCGACATGCAGGGCGCGTTCAACCAGGTGTCGCTGCGGCTCGACGCGGGCCAGGCCACGGCGCCGGTGCTGGCGCAGGTGGACCGCTTGCTGGAGCCCTACGGCGCTTTCGGCGCGGTCGGGCGCGACAAGCAGCTCTCGGCCAAGATCGTGGGCGATGAGCTGGACCAGCTCCAGGTCATGGGCACGGTGCTGCCCGCCATCTTCCTGGCGGTGGCGATGTTCATCCTCAACGTGGTGCTGAGCCGCCAGGTGGCCACGCAGCGCAGCCAGATCGCGGCGCTCAAGGCGCTGGGCTACAGCGACGGCGCCATCGCGTGGCACTACATCCAGCTCGCGCTGGCCATCGCCGGACTCGGCGTGGCGGTGGGGCTGGGCCTGAGCCAGCTCATTGGCCGCGGCATGCTCGGGCTGTACGACGAGGTGTTCCGCTTCAACGGACTCACCTACGAGACCAGTGCCTGGCTGGTGGTGGTGTCGGCGCTGCTCGCCGCGGCCGCTGCGGCGGCGGGCACCTGGAACGCGATCCGCGCCGTGGTGCGGCTCAAGCCCGCGCAGGCCATGCAGCCGCCCGCGCCGCCGGCCTACCAGCCCACGCTGGTGGAGCGGCTGGGGCTGCGCCGTTTTGTCAGCACCGGCGCGATGATGGTGATCCGCAATTTCGAACGCCGCCCGATGCGCGCGGCCTTCACCGTGACCGGGATCGCACTTGCGGTGGCGTTGCAGATTTCCGGTGCCTTCTGGATCGACGCGATCGCGCACATCGTCGACGTGCAGTTCCGCCAGGTGCAGCAGGGCGATGTGCTGGTCAACTTCCACCGCCCGGTGCCCGTGAGCGTGGTGCAGGACCTCAAGCGCCTGCCCGGCGTGATCGACGCCGAGCCCTACCGCACCGAGCCGGTCCGCGTGCGCCTGCGCGGGCGCAGCGAAGACACGGCGCTTACCGGCTACCGCAGCGACGCGCAGCTGATGCGCGTGGTGGATGAAACGCGCGGCGCGGTGGCCATGCCGGCGCACGGCGTGGTGCTGTCCTCGCTGCTGGCGCGCGCGCTCGATGCACGCGTGGGCGACCGCATCGAGCTGGAGTTCCGGCTCTGGAACCAGCAGCGGGTCGAGGTGCCGGTGGTGGACATCGTGCACACCATGTTCGGCCAGCTGCTCTACATGAACCTGGACGCGATGAACGCGCTGGCGCGCGACGGCAACGGCGTGGCCGACGCGGCGCTGCAGGTCGATCCGATGGCGATGGACGCGTTCTGGGGCGCGGTGAAGGCCGCGCCGGTGATCAGCTCGGTGTTCGACAAGGCCGGTACCATGGCCGCCTTCAACAAGACCACCTCGCGCAACATGGGCGTGTTCAGCGGCATCCTCACGCTGTTTGCGGTCGCCATGGCCGTGGGCATCATCTACAACGCGGCGCGCATCGCGCTCTCCGAGCGCGCCTGGGAGCTCGCCAGCCTGCGCGTGCTGGGCATGACGCGGGCCGAGGTCTCGGTGCTGCTGCTGGCCGAGCTCGGCGCCGAGCTGCTGGTGGCCCTGCCCATCGGGGCGCTCACCGGCTGGGGGCTGGCCTCGCTGATGATGCGGCTGATGGCGTCGGACAGCATCGATTTCCCGGTGGTGATCGAGCCGTCCACCTACGCTTCGGCCGCGCTGATCGTGCTGGCGGCGGGCATTGTCAGCGCGCTGCTGGTGCGCCGGCAGATCGACCGGCTGGACCTGGTTTCTGTCTTGAAGGTACGCGAATGAATCAACAAAAGAGTCCCTGGAAAACCCCCCGGCGCTGGGCCATCGTCGGACTGGCCTTGGTGGCCGCCGCCGCGCTGCTCTACGCGGTCTACCGGCCCCGGCCGATCACCGTGGAGGTGGCCACGGTGACCACCGGCAGCTTCGAACAGGTGATCGAGGAGGACGGCCAGTTGCGCCTGAAAAACCGCTACGTGATCACCGCGCCCACCCTGGCCCAGTTGCAGCGGCCCACGCTCAAGGTGGGCGATCCGGTGCGCGCGGGCGACGTGGTGGCCCGGCTCGCGCCCACAGCGCCCCAGTTGATTGACGCACGCACGCGCACCGTGCTGCAGCAGCGCGTGGGCAGTGCCGACGCAGCGCGCCGCGCGGCCGCGGCGCAGGTGCAGCGGGCGCAGACCGCGCTCGCGCAGGCCTCGCTGGAAGCGGGCCGGGCCGAACAGCTGGCCCAGCAGGGCTTCATCGCCCCCTCGGCCCGTGACCAGGCCGATCTGGCCCGGCGTTCGGCGCAGCAGGCCCTGGCCGCGGCCCAGGCCGAGCAGGCCATGGCCAGCTTCGCGGTGGCCGAAGCCCGCGCCGCGCTCAGCCAGGCCGATCCCGCTGCGGGCGAACGGCCCACCGGCCTGTGGGAGATCAGGAGCCCGGTGAACGGCCAGGTGCTCAAGCTGCACCTGGACAGCGCAGCCCCTGTCACCGCAGGCCTGCCGCTGCTGGAGATCGGCGACATTGCGTCCATGGAAGCGGTGATCGATGTGCTCTCGGGCGAGGTGCGGCAGGTGTTGCCCGGTGCGCCGGTGCAACTCTCCACCGGCAGCGGCGCACCCCCGCTGCCCGGCACGGTCACGCGGGTCGAGCCGGTGGCCTTCACCAAGGTCTCGGCCCTCGGCATCGAAGAGCAGCGCGTGAACGTGGTCGTGGGGCTGGCGGCGCTGCCCACGGACGCCGCGCGCCTGGGCGACGGTTTCCGCGTGGACGCGCGCATCACCGTGTCGTCGCAGGCCGATGCCGTGCTCGTGCCCAGCGCGGCGCTGGTGCGCGATGGCGAGCATTGGCGCGTGTACGTTGTCGAAGCCGGCAAGGCGCGCGCGCGCGCGGTGGTGTTCAACGACCGCAACGCCGACATGGCCTGGATCAAGGACGGTCTGCGCGAGGGCGAGACCGTGCTGCTCTATCCGGGCAGCATCGTCACCGACGGACAGCCGGTGAAGGAGCGGTAACCCCCGCAGCCCCCAGGGGGCGGCACTGGCCGTCCGGCAAGCCGGCCCGGCGGGGTGCCCTGGGCTGGGTCCGTTCGCGCATTGGCAGGTGGCCAGCGGACGTCCGTTCAGCTCACCAGAGCAAGGGTGCGGCAGCGCACAGACGTGCCGCGGGCCCGGCTTTACCGTGTCAGCAATGGCACTGGACATGAACCCGGTCTGCCATGCGGTGCAGCCTCCGGTTGCGCAGCCCGTTCAACCTCTGCACAGAAAGTACCCCATGATCACCAAACAACGCTTCTCCGTTCTTCTTCTGGCTGCTGCGGCCTTCACCACCATGGTGGGTTGCGCTGCGACCGGCAAACAAGAGAGCACTGGCCAGTATGTCGACGACACCGTCATCACCACCCGCGTGAAGGCCGCCATCTTCAAGGAAGAAACCCTGAAGTCGGCCGAGATCAACGTCGAGACCTTCAAGGGCGCCGTCCAGCTCAGCGGCTTTGTGAATTCCCAGGCCGATATCAACCGCGCCGTTCAGGTCACGCAGGGCGTGCCCGGCGTCAAGTCGATCAAGAACGACATGCGCATGAAGAAATGACCGGCGGGCTTCGGCCCGGCATTGCCTCTCCAATCTGATGAGGTCACCCCCATGAACACACACATTCCTTTTGAATCCCGCTGGCTGACGCTGGCCGCTTCGCTGACCCTGGTCGCGGGCCTGAGTGCCTGCGCCGGCATGTCGCGCCAGGATCAGAACACCGCCATCGGAGCGGGCGTCGGTGCCGTGGGCGGCGCCGTGCTCACCGACGGCAGCGCGCTGGGCACCCTGGGTGGCGCTGCCATCGGCGGTGTCATCGGCAACCAGATCGAAACCGACGACGACCGCTATCGCCGTGACCGCCGCTACCGCAGATGAATGGCCTGTTGCCCTTCACTTCAACCCACCGAAAGAAATCCATGAGCAATCCCATCAGCACTTTGGGCGATGACGCCTCTTCCCTGGCCAGCTCGGTCGCCAACTCCACCGAGCACGCCATACGGAACACCCAGCGCGCGGCCCAGCAGGGCATCAACCAGCTCGCCAGCAACCTGGACGGCGCGCGCAGCCAGACCAGCAACGCGCTCCATCATCTGGTGAGCGACACCGAAGCGCTGGCGCACCGCGGCATGGACGCCGTGCGCGACGGCGCCGGCCAACTGCGCGAAAAATCGCTGCATGTGAAAGACGCCACCACCAGCTACATCCAGCATGAGCCGGTCAAGTCGATGCTGATGGCCGCTGCCGTGGGCGCAGCGCTCATGGGCCTGGTGGCCCTGTTCAGCCGCCATCACAGCGGTCACAACGGTCGTTGAACCCGGAGCGCTTGCCATGATCCACCCCGTGTTCCGCCTGGCGGCTTCGCAGCCCCTGTTGCTCGCGGAGCACGCGGCGGCTTATGCGAGCCTGCTCGGTGAAGAGCTGGTGATCGGCAGCGCGCGCCTGAAGCGGCGCCTGGCGTTCCAGCTGGCGGGCGCTGCCTGCCTGGTGGTGGCCACCATCCTGCTGGGCGTGGCCCTGCTCCTGTGGGCTTCGCTGCCCTCGGCCGGCTGGCGTTTCCCCTGGCTGTTTGTGCTCACGCCGGTGTTGCCGGCGGTGCTCGGCCTGTGGGCGCTGTGGCAGGCGCAGGACCGTGAGGCTGTCGAACCGTTTGCCAGCCTCCGCCTTCAACTGGCCGAGGACGCTGCCCTGTTGCGCAACCCGGGCACCCCATGAACGACACCCCTGTACCTTTGCCACCGGCCTCCCCACCCACAGCGGCCGGGCACGCACACACCAGCTCGGCCAGCGCCCGGCTGGAAAGCAACCGCCAGCGCTTGTCCGGCTGGCTGGAACAGGATCGCCGTGCCCATGCCTCGTATGGCTGGGTGGCGGCCGCGGCGCTGCCCGTGCTCAAAAGCCTGGGCACGCACCCCGTGGCTTCGCTGGCGCTCGGCGCGCTGGCCCAGGGCTGGATGCGGGATTCACCCGCCACGCTCCCCGGCCCGCCGCTGAAAACCCACGCGCTGGGTGCGGCACTGGCCGTGGTGCGCCGCCATCCCAAGACCAGCCTGGCGGTCGTGGTCATCGCTGGCGCTGCCCTGCTGTGGAGCGGTCGACGCCGCAGCAGCCCTTCCTGATCCCGACCCCAACCCGAACCCAAGGAACCACCATGCTTTACACCATCGCCGTCGTCCTGCTCATCCTCTGGTTGCTGGGCCTCGTCACCGCCACCACGATGGGCGGTTTCATCCACGTCCTGCTGGTTATCGCCGTCGTCATGGTGCTGCTGCGCGTGATCAGCGGGCGCAGTCCGCTCTGAATCGGCATCATCCGGTGTGCTGGCTGCGTGTGTCAGCGCACAGACGCCGCCCGCGAAGGCGGCTAGGGCGTGTTAACACTAATTGCGACGGAAGTCACCGGATGTGAAACTGCAGGCATGGAGATCACACCCGAGCAATTCAAACGCATCGAACACTGCTTGCCCGTGCAGCGCGGCAACGTCAGCCTGAGCAATCTGCAGGTGGTCAACGCCATGTTGTATGTTGCCGAACACGGCTGCAAGTGGCGCGGACTGCCCAAGCGGTTCGGTAACTGGCACACGATCTACACGCGCATGCGGCGCTGGACCAAGGCGGGTGTGCTGGACAAAATGTTCGAGGAGCTGCAGCGCGAGCAGCTGGTGCGCGTGAAGATCGAGGCGGTTTCGCTGGACTCCACGAGCATCAAGGTGCACCCCGATGGAACAGGTGCTCTAAAAAAACGGCCCACAGGCCATTGGCAAGTCCCGAGGCGGATGGAACACCAAGATTCATATGGTTGCCGCGGATGCTCGAACGGCCGTGACGTTCTGCCTGTCGCCTGGACAGGCCCACGATGCGCCCGAGGGCAGACGCCTGCTGCAAAGCCTGGGGCCTGCGAGCCGTCCAATTCACTTGCTCATGGATCGCGCCTATGAAGGCAACGAGACTCGCCAGCTTGCCCTTGATCTGGGATTTATCCCGGTCGTGCCTCCGCTGAGGACCCGGATCGAGCCTTGGGAATACGACCGGGCGATGTACAAGCGCCGCAACGAGGTCGAGAGACTGTTTCGGCGCTTGAAGGGTTACCGTCGCATCTTCTCGCGGTTCGAAAAGCTCGATTCGATGTTCCTGGGCTTTCTCAGCTTCGTTCTGGTGGCCGACGGCCTTCGTGGTTTGTGTTAACAGGCCCTAGTGTTTGCCCATGTCGCCACGGGCGGCACCCACCCGAGATCCTGATGTCCGAGACCCTTCCACGCCCCGGCGTCCCTGAAATTCCGGGCAAGCCGGGTGAACCCACCGAGTCCAGCCGGCGCAGCGCCCTGCTCAAGGCCGGTGCGCTGCAGAACGCCATCCTGAACAGCGCCAATTTCTCGATCATCGCGACCGATGAAAAAGGCATCATCCAGCTCTTCAACGTGGGTGCCGAGCGCATGCTGGGCTACCGCGCCGACGAGGTGGTCAACCGCGTGCGCCCGAGCGACATGCACGACCCGCACGAGGTGCATGCGCGCGCCACGGCCTTGAGCCTGGAGCTCGACACACCGATTGCGCCGGGCTTCGAAGCCCTGGCCTTCAAGGCCTCGCGCGGCATCGAAGACATCTACGAGCTCACCTACATCTGCAAGGACGGCAGCTGGTTCCCGGCCATCGTGTCGATCACCGCGCTGCGCGACGACTACGGCGACATCATCGGCTACCTGCTGATCGGCACCGACAACTCGGTGCGCAAGCGGGTGGAGCAGCAGCTCAACGAGGCTGTGGACGCGGCCGAAAAAGCCAACCAGGCCAAGACCGATTTCATCTCCAGCATGAGCCACGAGCTGCGCACGCCGCTCAACGCCATCCTGGGCTTTGCGCAGCTGGTCGAAACGGGTACGCCTGCGCCCACGCCGACGCAGCAGCGCAGCATCGGGCAGATCCTGAAGGCCGGCTGGTACCTGCTGGAGCTGATCAACGAGATCCTCGACCTCGCGCTGATCGAGTCCGGCAAGCTCACGCTCTCGGGTGAGCCGGTCTCGCTCACCGAGGTGCTCGCCGAGTGCCGCGCCATGGTCGAGCAGCAGGCGCAGCAGCGCGGCATCGGCATGGTGTTTGCGCGGCTGGAGTCGCCGCGCTACGTGAAGGCCGACCGAACCCGGCTCAAGCAGGTGCTGATCAACCTGCTGTTCAACGCCATCAAATACAACCAGCCCGGCGGCCATGTGACGGTGGCCTGCACGCTGAGCCCGCCCGATGCGGTCCGCATCAGCGTGCGCGACACCGGTCCTGGCTTGGTACCCGCCCAGCTGGCCCAGCTGTTCCAGCCCTTCAACCGGCTGGGTCAGGAGTCCGGCACCGAAGAGGGCACCGGCATCGGTCTGGTGGTGACGCAGCGGCTGGTGCACCTGATGGGTGGCCAGATCGGTGTCGACAGCACGCCCGGCGTGGGCAGCGTGTTCTGGGTCGAGATGGCTCTGACCGCGGCGCCGCAGCAGGCCGAGCTGGACGCGCTGCCCATTGGCCCACCGCGTCCCGAAGCGGCGCCAGGGACGCCACAACACACCGTGCTGTATGTGGAAGACAACCCGGCCAACCTGGAGCTGGTCGAACAGATCATCGAGCGCCGCGAGGGCATGCGCCTGCTGGGCGCGGCCGATGCCAGTCTGGGCATCGAGTTCGCCCGCGTGTACCAGCCCGAGGTGATCCTGATGGACATCAACCTGCCCGGCATCAGCGGCATCGAAGCACTGAAGATCCTGCGCGCCGACCCGGCCACCGCCCACATTCCGGTGATCGCGCTGAGCGCCAACGCCGTGCTGCGCGACATCCAGAAAGGGCTGGAGGCGGGTTTCTTCAACTACCTCACCAAACCCCTCAAGGTCGCCCAGCTCATGGATGCGGTCGATGCGGCCCTGCACGTTGCTGTAACCACCAGCGGCCCCGCCGCGCACCAGGATTCCGCATGAACCTCACCCCGCAAGAGCGGCTCAATGCCCGCATCCTGATCGTGGACGACCAGCCGGCCAACGTGAGCCTGCTCGAGGAAATGCTGCAGGGAGCCGGCTACAGCCGGGTGTCCAGCACCATGGAGCCCGAACAGGTCTGCGCGATGCACCGCAACGCGCCGTTCGACCTGATCCTGCTCGACCTGCAGATGCCGGGCATGGACGGCTTCCAGGTGATGGAAGGGCTCAAGGCCAGCACCGCCGAAGACGACTACCTGCCGGTGCTGGTGATCACCGCCCAGCCAGGCCACAAGCTGCGCGCGCTGCAGGCCGGCGCGAAGGACTTTGTCAGCAAACCGTTTGACCTGGTCGAGGTCAAGGCGCGCATCCACAACCTGATCGAGGTGCGCCTGCTGTACCGGCAACTGTCACGGCACAACCACTTCCTGGAACAGCTGGTGCAGGAGCGCACCGCTGAGCTGCGCGAGAGCGAGGCGCGCTACCGTGCCCTGACCGAGCTGGCCACCGACTGGTACTGGGAGCAGGACGGCGAGGGCCGTTTTACCAAGGTCTCGGGGCCGGTGCTGGAGATGCTGGGTCTGCAGGTGGATGCCCTGAACGCCGAGAACAGCGGGGACCTCATCGACAGTGGATGGAACCCGGTTGAACGCGAGGCGCTGCGAGCCCGCATCGCGGCGCGCAGCCCGTTCCTCGACATGGTGCTGAGCCGTGTGATGCCCGGCGGTGTGGTCCGGCAGTACCGCGTGAGTGGCACGCCGATGTTCGACGCCAGTTGCACGCTGATCGGCTACCGCGGGTTTGGCGTCGAGATCCTGGGGTCAACCAAGTAAATCCGCACCGGCTTTTCATGGTGCCGGAGCACGATCCGGACGCCTGAAGCAGCCCCCAACCCAGCGCACCGCCGGGCCGGCTTGCCGGACGGCCAGTGCGCCTTGCAGGTCGGCCGCAGCCTCGCCAGAGGCGAGGCTTCTTCGGGCTGTCCAAGCCTGCGCAGGCAGGCTCGGAGCCGCGGCCCTCAGCCCCCCAGGGGGGGTAGCGCGAAGCGCTGCAGGGGGGACCCTTTACTCGCGCGGCTCGCCGTCGCGGTTCACAGTGATACTGCGGCCGGGAGGAGAGAGCATCTGGGCGCGGTGCGTGTTGCCGCGGAAGCGGTAGGTCACGTCATAGTAGGCGGGCTCGCTGCTGACGTTGTTGTTGGTGCAGCGTTGCACGTCCTGCGTGCTCACCGGGTTGCCGTAGCGGTCGCGACCGACCTGGGACCCGATCGCCGCACCGGCCACCACACCACCCGCCGTGGCGATGTCGCGACCACTGCCGCCACCGATCTGGTGACCGATCACGCCGCCGATGACGGCGCCCACGAGCGCACCACCGACATTCGGTGCCTGACGCTGCTGCACCTGTTCGCGTTCGATCCAGCAACGCTGCTGGGACTGCCCCATCACGGCGCGGACCGACAGCACCTCGGCCTCAAACAGGGGCTCGTTCTGGCGGCGGCGGAAGTCGCGTCGTTCCTCGCGGCGCTCTTCACGGGTCATCTCGCGCTGGCTCGGGTAGGGCTGAACCTGCACCGGGGCCTGGGTCATCGGCTGCTGTTCGTAAACCGGGTAGGGCACGGCGCAGCCGGCCAGGCCCAGTGTGGCGACGGCGGCCAGCGAAAAGGCTGTCTGCCGGAGGGAGAAACGGTGTGAAGGGTGTGTCATGGGGAGTCCTTTGTGTGAAGGGAAGCGTCGCGGATCGCCATTCACGGTAATCCCCGAAAAGCGCCCGGTCTGTGCGCTGACGAACACCCGGATGACCGTGCAAAGGATCGATCTGTTCGGCTCCGTACAGACCGGCGAGCCGCCTGCGCTTACAAAGGTTGACCCGGAAGCCGCAGCAAGGCTTCCCCTCACCCGCTCACGGAGAAGACCATGTCCAAGATTCCTTCCATGTCCCCCAGCTGGGATACCTCTTCGTTTGGCCACCCGGCGGACATTTCGTTGCGGGAGCGCTCGGCGCTGGGCGATCACCTGGCCCATTGCGGCGCCCAGCGTGGGCCCTTGCAGACCTTGCGCAACGGCGCCGACGAACTCCAGGGCCTGCTGGCCGGGCGCGTGATCACGTCGGCGGTGGTGCTCACCCTGCTGTTCGGCGGCTCCTGGCTCATGCTGTAAGTGGCCGCAGCGAGCCTGCAAGCGCAATGGGCCTGGGTACCGCAGAAAATCGAGCGCATGCTGGACGCCGCCCGCGGCGTCGCGCTCGAACCGATCCGCTCGGAGCTTTTTGGTGTTGCACGTTTTGAACAACACGGTCGCAGCCTGGGCGTGTCGCACCGGGCCGGGCGTGCGGGCTTTGGCCAGGCCACGTTCTACCCGCGCCTGCAGAGCAACATCCGCAGCCTGCGGGCGGCCTACCAGTACATCGCGGTCGAGGCCCACGATGGCCACGACATCAGCCCCGCGGCCGAATGGCTGTTTGACAACTTCCACCTGATCGAAAGCCAGCTGCGGGAAATCCGCGAAGGTCTGCCGGCGCGTTATTACCGTTCGCTGCCGGTGCTGCAGGAGCCGCCGCTGGTGGGGTTGCCGCGCATCTACGGCGTGGCCTGGGCCTATGTCGCGCACACC
Source organism: Hydrogenophaga sp. L76 (assembly GCF_057654755.1). Classification (NCBI taxonomy): domain Bacteria; kingdom Pseudomonadati; phylum Pseudomonadota; class Betaproteobacteria; order Burkholderiales; family Comamonadaceae; genus Hydrogenophaga; species Hydrogenophaga sp. L76. Next base: position 1,625,955 of record NZ_CM172807.1, on the reverse strand, counting down.
GACAGCGCCTTTGACGAAAGCCTGCTGGTCCACTTTCTCGACGCCTACCAGGACGCGCGTGAACTCAGCCAGGGCGAACTGTGGGCATTGCCCACCACGCTGCGCGTGGTGCTGGTGGAAAACCTGCGCCGCCTGGCCGACCGCATCGCCAGCCACAAGGCCGCGCACGACTTCGCCAGCCTGTGTGCCAGCCGCATCGAAGAACTGTCGCTGGACGCGGTCACGTCGATGCACGGGCTCATGGAGCAGCGCGGGGTGGGCGATGTCTTCCTGTCGCACCTGGCGCAAAGCCTGGTGGGACACACCACCGCTGGCGACTCGCCCGTGGCGCAGGTGCGCCGGTGGTTGCTGGACGTGGTGCCCGACCTGGCCGTGCTGCAGGCCCAGCACCACGCGGCCCAGGCCGCCGATCACCTGAGCGTGGGCAACGCCGTGACCGCGCTGCGCCTGATTGGCGCGGCCGACTGGCCCGGCATCGTGGCGCGCACCAGCCGCGTGGTCCGCGTGATGCTGCGTTCGCCGGTGTTCGAAGCCGAAGACGACGCCACGCGCGACACCACGCTGCACGGCATCGAGCGCCTGTCCACCCAGAGCGGGCAGGGTGAGGCCGCCGTGGCCCAGGTGCTGCTGGTGCTGATGGACGGCGCCAGCGGCCCCGCCGCGCTGGCCGGCCACTGGCTGCGCGGCGAAGGCCGCGCCACGCTGGAGCAGGCGCTCGGCCTGAAACACCGCGTGGCGGGTCTGTGGCGCTCGTTCGCCGGGTTCTCGCGCACGCCCGCTTACCTCGGCGCCATGCTGGCCGGCACGCTGCTGCTGGTGGCGGTGCTGCTGCACCGGCCCGACTGGCTGGCCGCGGGCTGGCCGGTCCAGCTCGGCAGCGTGCTGGTGGGTCTGGTGATGCTGCTGCCCGCGTCCGAAGCCGTGGTGGCGGTGGTCAACCGCCTGATCGGCGAGTCGGTGAAACCCGCGCACCTGCCGCGCCTGCTGCTGGCCGACGGCATTCCGCCGCAGGCGCGGGTGATGGTGGTGGTGCCGGCCCTGCTGAACCACCCGGCCGGTATCGCGCAGACGGTGCACCGGCTGCACCTGCACCACCTCGCCAACCCCGAAGCCCACGCCCAGTTCGCCCTGCTCAGCGACTGGTCCGATGCCGACACCGAACACCGACCCGAAGACCAGGCCCTGTTGTCCCACGCCCAGAGCCTCCTGACGGCGCTCAACGCGCGCTACCCGGTGGCGCCGGGCAGCCCGCCGCGTTTCCTGCTGCTGCACCGCGAGCGCAGCCCGAGCACCACGCAGGGCCAGTGGCTGGGCTGGGAGCGCAAGCGCGGCAAGCTGGAGCAGCTCGTCGCCGCGCTGGCCACCGGCACAGCGGGACCGTTTCTGGAACTGGGTCCGCTCTCGCGCATGGCGCCGCACACGCGCTACGTCTTCACGCTCGACAGCGACACCCAGCTGCCACCCGGGCGCCTGCGCAACCTGGTGGGCGTGGCCGAACATCCGGACAACCAGCCCCGGCTGGACGAGACCGGGCGGCGCGTGCTGCAGGGCTACGGCATCCTGCAGCCGCGCGTGGTGCCGCCGCTGGCGGGGGAGGGCAGGCGCACCGCCTGGCAGTGGCTGTTCGACGGCCAGGCCGGCATCGACCCCTACAGCGCCATGAGCTCGGACGTGTACCAGGACCTGTTTGCCGAAGGCAGCTTCACCGGCAAGGGCCTGCTGCACGTGGCCACGCTGCACGCCGTGCTGGGCGAGCGCCTGCCGACCGACCAGGTGCTCAGCCACGACCTGCTCGAAGGCGCCCTGGTGCGCTGCGCCGTGGTGACCGACGTGACCCTGATCGAGCCCGACCCCGACCACGCGGACGCCGCCGCCTCGCGCGGGCACCGCTGGACCCGCGGCGACTGGCAACTGCTGCCCTTCCTGCTGCGGCCCCGGTTGTGGCCACTGGGCGCCATCAACCGCTGGAAACTCCTGGACAACCTGCGCCGCTCGCTGGTGGCACCGGCCTGCCTGCTGCTCATCGGCCTGGCCATGGCGGGCCTGGGCCTGTCGCTGCCCGCGGCGCTGGCGCTCACGCTGGCCGCTTACGCCGCCGGTCCGCTCATGGGCGCGCTGGCGGGCTGTGTGCCGCGCCGCTGGCAGTTGCTGGGCCAGCGCTACCTGGCCGCCGCGTCGCTGGACCTGCTGCGCGCGCTGGGCGGCGGACTCTGGCACCTGGCGCTGCTGCCACAGCAGGCGCTGCTCGCGCTCGATGCCGTGCTGCGCACCCTGCACCGGCTGCTGGTGAGCCGGCGCCATCTGCTCGAATGGACCACCGCCGAGGCGGCCCAGGCCGGGCTGGGCACCGGCCTGCCGGCCACGCTGTGGCGGCACCGCGCCGAGCCGCTGGTCGCGTTCGCCCTGGCGGGCGGCCTGTGGCTGCTCACGCCGGCCCCCGGCGCACTGGCGCTCGCCGTGCTCGGGCTGTGGGCGCTGGCGCCGCTGCTGGTGTGGCTGGGCAACACCCCCTGGCAGCGCCGCCGTGCTGCGCTGGTGGCGGCCGACCGCGAACTGCTTGAAGGTGTGGCGCGCGACACCTGGCGACTCTTCGAGCGCTGCGTCGATGCCGACAACCATTACCTGCCGCCCGACAACCTGCAGACCACGCCCTACGAGATGGTGGCGCACCGCACCTCGCCCACCAACATCGGCCTGTATCTGCTGAGCACCGCCTGCGCGCGCCAGTTCGGCTGGATCGGCACGCAGGACCTGCTGACGCGGCTGGAAGCCACGCTCGCCACCCTGCAGCAGATGGAGCGCCACCGCGGCCATTTCCTGAACTGGTACGACACCCGGACACTGCAGCCGCTGCTGCCGCGTTACGTGTCCACGGTGGACAGCGGCAACCTCTGTGCGCACCTGCTCGCCGTGGCCCAGGCCTGCACCGAGCTGGCCCGCGATCCACACGCCGCGCTGGCCGGTGCCGACGCGCTGCGCCGGTCCCGCCAGCGGTTGCAGCCGCGCCTGGACCTGCTGCAGACCCTGCTGCACCGGCCCCTGCCGCAGACCGCCATTGGCCGGCTGCTGGAGACCGCCGCACCCGAACCCTGCGAGCCCGTGGCCTGCGCCGCCTTTCACACCCTGCTGCAGGAGGCCCGCCGCGAACTGGGTGGCCTGACCCAGGCGCGCCACCCGGCCATCGTCAGCCATGTCACCACACCGCAGGACGAACTGGTCTGGATGCTGGGCGACCACCTCGCCACGCTGCACTCCACCTGCCAGGACGCTGCCGTTGTGGGCGCGGGCAGTTGCGGGCGCGCCACGGGGCGCCTGCTGGACCTCGCCGCTGCGCTGGAGGCGCTGGCCTGGGCACCGGACTTCCGCTTTCTCTACAACCCCAAACGCCACCTGCTGCACATCGGTTACCGCCTTGAAGAGCAGCAGCTCGACACCAGCTTCTACGACCTGCTGGCTTCCGAGTCGCGCAGCACCAGCCTGCTCGCCATCGCCAAGGGCGACCTGCCGGTGCGCCACTGGGCGGCGCTGGGCCGGCCGTTTTTCGCCAGCGGAAGGCGCGCCGTGCTGCGTTCCTGGTCGGGCTCGATGTTCGAGTACCTGATGCCCTCGCTGGTGGCCGCCGAGCCGCGCGGCAGTGCCCTGCGCGAAGCCGGGCGCTCGGCCCTGCAGGAGCAGATGGCCTTCGTGCACGGCACGGCCATGCCCTGGGGCATCTCCGAAAGCGCCTACGCCGGTCAGGACCACACCCTGGCCTACCAGTACGCGCCCCAGGGCGTGCCGCGCCTGGCCCTGCGCCGCACGCCGTTGGACGAACGCGTGATCGCGCCCTACGCCACCGTGCTCGCGACCCAGGTGGACCCGGGGCTGGCCTGCGACAACCTGCGGCGCCTCGGCGCGCTGTCGGCGCGCGGGCGCTACGGTTTCTTCGAGGCGCTGGACTACACCCCCGCGCGGCAGACCCACGGCGGGCGCTGCACCGTGGTCCACACCTTCATGGCGCACCACCAGGGCATGAGCCTGGTGGCGCTGGCCAACGTGCTGCGCGGTGGCGTGGCGCAGCGCTGGGGCATGGCGCATCCGCGCATGGAGGCGGTGGCTTCGCTGCTGCACGAGCGCGCGCCGCGCGAACTGCCCACCTTGCAGGCGCCGCTGCGACTGCCGCTGCAGGCCTGGCAACGCCGCGCGCCGGACCACATCCGCACGCTCACCCCCGGCGCGCAGGCGCTGGAGCCCACACACCTGCTGGGCAACGGGCGCTACAGCGTCACGCTGCGCGCCAACGGCGCCGGCTGGAGCCGCTGGGGCCAGACCGGCATCACGCGCTGGCGCGACGACGCGCTGCGTGATGCCTGCGGCAGCTTCGTCTACCTGCGCCTGGATCAGTCCGACCCACCGGTGTCGGTCACCCGCCACCCCGCGCCCGACCCCCACGCCACCTACAGCTGCCGCTTCCACACCGACCGCGTGTGTTTCGATGCGGTCTGGCACGAACTGCGGATCAACACCACGGTCTGGGTCAGCCCGGAAGACGATGTCGAGCTGCGCAAGGTGGTGCTGTTCAACCTGAGCGATCAGCCCATCGAGCTGGAGCTGATCTCGGCCTTCGATGTGACCCTGGCCAGCCACGCCGCCGACGAGGCGCATCCGGCGTTCTCCAACCTGTTCGTCAAGACCGACTGGCTGCCCGAGCAGCAGGCGCTGCGCTGCGTGCGCGCGCCGCGCCTGCAGACCGAAAAATCGATGCAGGCGGCACATTTTGTCGCCGACACCGAGGGCGAGGTGCTGGGGCTGCGCTGCCAGACCGACCGCCTGCGCTGGCTCGGCCGCCACCACACGCCGGCCCAGCCGCTGGCGCAGATGGACCCGGTGCCGCTGGAGCCCTGCGCGCTGGCCACCGGCCTGGACCCGGTGGCCGCGCTCGGCGTGCGCCTGCTGATCGCGCCGGGCGGGCAGGCCACGGTCACCTTCGCCACCGCCGCCAGCGACGATGCGGACACGCTGCGCGCCGTGATCGACAAGTACCGCCAGCCCAGCTATGTGGCGCGTTCCTCGGTGATGTCGGCCACGCTGGCCGGCATTTCGGCGGTGCCGCACCGCCCGCGCACCGACTACCTGCCCGCGCTGCACGCCCTGACCACCGCCCTGGTGCTGACGCTGCCCAGGCCGGACATGCCGCCGGCCGGTCCCACGAACCCATCATCGCACCGCAGCGACCGGCGCCTGCTCTGGCCGCTGGCGATCTCCGGCGACCGCCCGCTGCTTCTGGTGCACGCCGGGGCGTCACAGGGCCTGGGTCTGCTGCGCGTGCTGGCGCTGGTGTTGCGCGAGTGGTTGCGCGCCGGCGTGGCCTGCGATGTGGTGGTGCTCAGCCACGAGGCGCACTCGTACCACATGCCGCTGCAGCGCGAGCTCACCCTGCTGATCGAGCAGCACGCGGCCGACCTGCAGGCCCACCCCGGGCCCGCCGTGACCGGCCTGCACCTGTTGCGGGCCGACGAGCTGACGCCCGGACAGGTCACCACGCTGCGACAGCTGGCGCGCGTGCAGCTGCAGGCGGACGGCCAGGCCCTGCTGCACCAGGTGCGCGGCTGGTGCGACCGCCACGAAACGCCGGTGGCGGGGCAGTGGGGCAGCGCGCGGGCGCTGTCCGACCCGGTGCCGCTGCGCCTGGGCGAGACCGCGGCCGCGCCGGCCGAAGGTGTGTTTTCGGACGACAGCGGCGCGTTCGCCTTTGAGGCGGGCGCTGCGCAGACGCCGCAGCGGCCCTGGTGCAACGTGCTGGCCAACCCCGGCTTCGGTGCGCTGGTGTCCGAGAGCGGCGGCGGCAACACCTGGGCGGGCAACAGCCGCCTGAACCAGCTCACCGCCTGGGCCAACGACCCCGTGGGCGATCCGCCGCCCGAATGTTTCCTGCTGCAGGACCGCCGCACGCGCGAGGTCTGGAGCCTGACCCCGTCGGCCTGGGCCGCCCAGGGCATCAGCTACCAGGTGGTGCATGGCCAGGGCGTTACCACCATCAGCCACCGGCACGGCTCGCTGGCCGTGTCGGTGAGCTGGTGCGTCGATGCCGACACCGCGGTCAAGCAGGTGCGCATCCGGCTGGTGAACCACGGCAGCGGCAAGGCCCACCTGCGCATCACCGGCCTGGTGGAGTGGATGATGGGCGAGAAGCGCAGCGACCGCGCCAGCCTGCTGTGCCAGCCGGATTTCGAGAGCCCGCCCGGCGCCGGCCTGATCGGGCTGCTCTGCACCCAGACCGAGGCCGCGGGTGGTTTTGGCGAGGGCACCGCCTTCTTCTGCGAGTCGCAAGAGGGCGTGCACGACCCCGAAGGCCTGGACTGGACCTGCGACCGCCGCGCCTTCTTTGACCGGCAGGGCCAGCTGGTGCTGCCGAAGCGCCTGGGGCAGCGCAGCGGTCACGGGCTGGACCCGTGTGCCGCGATCTCCCGGCCGGTCACGCTGCGCCCCCGCGCGGCGCTCGACCAGGTCTTCCTGCTCGGCTACGCGCCCAGCCCGGAGGCGGCGCGTGCGCTCATGCGCCAGGCCACTGCCAGCAACGCCCGAGAGCGCGAACGCCGCACCCTGGCGCGCTGGGACACGCTGCTGGGCAGCACCCAGGTGAAGACGCCCGACCCGCTCTTTGACACGCTCGTCAACCGCTGGCTGCTCTACCAGACTGTGTCCTCGCGCCTGTGGGCCAAGGCCGGTTTCTACCAAGCCGGCGGCGCCACCGGCTACCGCGACCAGCTGCAGGACGCGATGGCGCTGGTGGGGGCCGACCCGGCGATCCTGCGCGCGCAGATCGTGCTCTGTGCCTCGCGCCAGTTCGAGGCCGGCGACGTGCAGCACTGGTGGCACGCACCGGGGGGCGCTGGCGTGCGCACGCATTTCTCCGACGATCTGCTGTGGCTGCCCTACGCCACCACGCACTACCTGAACGCGACCGGCGACAAGGCCCTGCTGGAAGAGCCTGTGCACTTTCTCGATGGCCCGCCGGTGCCCGAGGGCGCGGAAGACCGCTATGACACGCCCGGCATCAGCAACGAGGCCGCCAGCGTCTACGAACACGGCGCGCGTGCCATCGACCGCAGCCTGCCGGTGGGCGCCCACGGCCTGCCGCTGATGGGCACCGGCGACTGGAACGACGGCATGAACCGCGTCGGCAGCGAAGGGCGCGGCGAGTCGGTCTGGCTGGCGTGGTTCCTCTGTGTCATCGTGAGCGACTGGCTGCCGCTGGCGCGGGCTCGCGGCGAACGCGACCGGGCGCGCGCCTGGGAAGCCGCGCTGACCGGCTGGCGCGTTGCGCTGGGCAGCGAAGCCTGGGACGGCGCCTGGTTCAAGCGCGCCTTCTTTGACGACGGCAGCGCGCTGGGTTCGGCCACGCAGGCCGAGGCCCGCATCGACCTGATCGCGCAGGCCTGGAGCGTGCTGTCGGACCAGACCTCGCCCGAGCGCCAGCGCCTGGCGATGGACGCGGTGGAGGCCCATCTGGTGGACCCGGTGCATGGCCTGATCCGCCTGCTCGACCCGCCACTGCAACACGCCAGCCCCAGCGCCGGTTACATCCAGGCTTACCCGCCCGGGGTGCGCGAAAACGGCGGGCAGTACGCCCATGCCGGCGTCTGGGCCCTGATGGCCGCGGCGAAGCTGGCGCTGCGGGAGCCGGGCAACATCTACGCCCGCAACACACCCTACCGCTACTTCACCTACCTGAGCCCGGCGCACCGCGCGGCGCACCCGCAGTGGGGCGCGTCTTATGGCGTGGAGCCCTATGTGATGGCGGCCGATGTCTACAGCGCGCCGCCCTTTGAAGGCCGCGGCGGCTGGAGCTGGTACACCGGCGCCGCGGGCTGGCTGCACCGCGCCGCGCTGGGCTCCATCCTGGGTCTGCAGATGGGCGCCGAAGACCTGTGCTTCACCCCTTGCCTGCCCACGCACTGGCCCCGCGCCGAGTTGACACTGGTGCGCAACGGGCACAGCATGCGTTTCGTGCTGGTGCGTGGCGAACCGCTGGCGGCACTGTCCGCCTGCGCCGACCCCCATGCCCAGTTGCTGCGCGTGGGTGAGTCCCTGCGCTGGACCGATCTGCCGCAAAACAGCTGTTTTGTCGTGCCGCTGCTGCCCGCCGCCTGACCGGCGAGCCGGGTCATCGGGTCCTGTCCGTGACAGGACCGGCTTTTGTGCGTCAGCAAACGGACACAGCCCCTTTCAGGGTGTACGCTATCGCACACACCCAGTTGCCGGGTTGACGTTCCGCGCAAGCTTTCACAACGGCCCGTACCGCGGCCGAAAGAGCATCCACAAGAGGGAGATGAACGATGGATATTGAGCCGGACCAGTCCGCCAACCAACTGCTGGCTTCGTTGCCCGCATCCGAATGGCAGCGCATGGGTCCGCTGCTGGAGGCGGTGGAATTGCCGCTGGGGCAGGTGCTCTACGAGTCCGGCAGCAAGATGAGCCACGTCTACTTCCCGATCAACGCCATCGTCTCGCTGCTGTACGTGATGGAAGATGGCGCCTCGGCCGAGATTGCCGTGGTGGGCAAAGAGGGTCTGGTGGGCATCGCGCTCTTCATGGGTGGCGAGACCACTCCGAGCCGCGCCGTGGTGCAGAGCGCCGGCAAAGGCTACCGCCTGCGCGCGGCCGACATCAAGACCGAGTTCAACCGCTCCGGGCCGGTGCTGCACCTGCTGCTGCGCTACACCCAGGCGCTCATCACCCAGATGGCGCAGACGGCGGTGTGCAACCGCCACCATTCGCTGGACCAGCAGCTCTGCCGCTGGCTGCTGTTGAGCCTGGACCGCCTGGACGGCAACGAGCTGGTGATGACGCAGGAACTCATCGCCAACATGCTCGGCGTGCGGCGTGAAGGCGTCACCGAGGCCGCGCTCAATCTGCAGAAGATGGGCCTCATCCGCTACGCGCGGGGTCACATCACCGTGATGGACCGCGACGGGCTGGAAGGTCGCGTCTGCGAGTGTTATGCCGTGGTCAAGAAAGAGTACGACCGGCTGCTGCCCCTGCGCCTCGCGGACTGAGCAGGGCGCTCGATCTGGGTGCGGTATCGCACAGACGCCGCCGGGTACCTGCCGTTACAAAGCCAGACGGATGGGCGCGTTTTGCGCGGATCCTGCACCAGGGCACCTGCCATGATCGAACTCGCGAACAAAGCCAAGCCTCCGGCGCCGAAGCCTCTTACGCTGGAGCCGCAGCAAGACGCCACGACCAGCGAAGGCGCACCCCCAGTGGGGGCGAAGCGTCCATCGCAACCGCCAGCGCCGGTGCGACCCACCTGGAGCCTGCCGCAGGCCGCCCCGGGCACGCCTGTGACACGGTACCGCTGAAACGCAGCAGCCGGAGAGCGCACCGATGCAACACAAAGCTCGCTTGCGCACGCGCGATGCACTGGAACAGTTGCGGCTGGATCACGAGGTGATCCGCAAGCTGCTGCGCGAGTACGACAGCGTGCGTCTGGTCGAGGGCTGCGGCCCCGAGCAGAAAGCCGAGATCGTGGACCGGCTGTGCGAGGCGCTGAGCCTGAACGCGCAGATCGAGGAAGAAGTCTTTTACCCGGGGGTGCGCCCGGTGCTGGACTGCGACGCCCGCGCCCAGGCGGTCTTGTGGGACCGCACGGCGCTGCGCGGCCTGATCGCGCGGCTCGACGAAATGGACCCCGCCGATCCCGGCTACGACGCCATGGTCAACGACATCGGCGACTGTGTGCTGCCGCGCATGGACGAGGTGCGGGCGATCCTGTTTGTGGCGGTGCGCGGGGTGGGGGTGGACACCGCCTTGCTGGGCGAACAGATGGCCCGCTGGCGCCGTGCGCAGCAACAGGATGTCACCCTGGTGGGCTTGCCGCCACCGCGGAAGTTGCCGGTGTCCGGCTGGCCGGCGGACTGCCATCTGACGCTGGCCTGAACCCCACGCAAAAAGCCCGCCAGCCGTGTTGCCACGGTGGCGGGCTTTTGTTCGCCTGGAACAGGGCTCAGCGGGTGCCGGTGACTTCCACCTCGACGCGGCGATCGGGCTGCAGGCAGCTGATCAGCGCGCTGCGCGCCTGGCTGTCCGGACAATCACCCGCCGCGGTCACGGGCTGGGTTTCGCTCTTGCCGACGGCGCTGATGCGGGTCGGGTCGATGTTGCCGTTGGTCACGAGGTAGTTCTTGACGGATTCGGCGCGCTCTTCGGACAGCGCCTGGTTGTAGGCCGTGGAACCCAGGCGGTCGGTGTGGCCTTCGACGCGGATCGACTGGTAGCTGGTGCCACTCAGCTGGTTGCTGAACTTGTCGAGTTCGGCCCGGCCTTCAGGGCGCACGGTGGACTTGTCAAAGCCGAACAGCGTGTCGGCGGAGAAGCTCACGCGCTGGGGCACGGGCGCCATCACCACCGGTGCGGGCATCGGTGCCACGGCGACGGGCGCCGGCATCGGGGCGGGTGTCACATAGACCGGCGCCGCGGCCACGCGCTCGGGCGCACGGCCGAAGGGGAACACCAGGCTGACCGAGGCCACGTCCACGTTGGCACGGCGGCCGACGGCGTCCTTGATGCGGTAGCGCTCCACATCGCCGCGGATCCAGAACGCGGGCGTCATTTCGTATTGCACGCCCAGGCCGACCTTGTAGTTCGAATCGTTGTGCTTGCTGCTCGACGGGATGCCGGCACCGGCGCCGGTGCCGCTGAAGCGGTCCTTGGACCAGGCGTGCTGCGCGCCCACACGGGCCAGCGCGGAGAAGCGTTCGGTCAGCGGCAGGGTGCCGACCAGATCGAAGTTGAGGCCCTGGACCCGGGTCTCGCCGGACAGCGTGCCCGAGGGCGCGGTGGAGGCGCTGAAGCGGTTCTTGCCCAGATCGAAGAAGCCCGCTTCGAGGGCGATGTTGCGGTTGATCTGGTAGCCACCGAAGATCTTGAAGGCATTGCCTGTGTTGTCGGTGGCGACACCGGTGGTGTTGACGCCGGGCAGCAGCACACCGGTGGTGTGTGCGGGGTCCATCTCGGTGCGGGACTGGCCGACCGAGCCGCCGCCGTAGAAGTGGCTGGTGCTCTGCGCGTACGCAGAAGACGCCAGGAAGGTGGCCATGCCGGCGACGCCGAGCAGGTGGATAACAGTCAGTTTTTTCATGGGTTCTTTCTTGCGCCAGAGACGCATTGCGCGGATTGCACCCCCTGTTTTTAGGGGACTGCACGAACAGCGTCGGTACGCTGACGAACATGTGCAGGTCCGCCACACCGCCGGTTCTTTTCCCCTTGTGTGCGCTGCCAGACAGTCAACAGCCCCATGGGCTCGCACACTGTTTTTCAATGCGCCGAGGACACACCGCGCCTTTCATGACACCGCCTTTCCCGGGTGGTGCTGAGCCACCAGGAACACCCCAAGCCCATGGCCCACGCCGACAACCTCCTGCTCCAGCAACTGCCGAAAGCCGACCGACGGCATCTGCTGGACCAGTGCGAACCTTTTGACCTGCTGCTGTCGGCCGAACTCAGCGTGCGCGGCGAGCCCTTGAGCCACGCGCACTTTCCGATCTCGGGCTTCATCTCGCTGGTGATCGATGTGGACGACTACCCGGCGCTTGAAGTGGGCATGGTCGGGCGTGAGTCCATGCTCGGTTCGGAGCTGGTGCTGGGGCTGGCGAAGACGCCCTGGCGGGCCCTGGTGCAGGGGGAGGGCAAGAGCTGGCGCATCGGCGCCGAGGCCTTGCGCGCGGAGATCGCGAGCAGCCAGCCGCTGCAGGAGGTGATGCAGTCCAGCCTGATGGTGCGGCTGCACCAGCAGACCCTGGCCTCGGCCTGCGAGCGTTTTCACGAGATCGGGCCGCGCCTGGCGCGCTGGCTGCTGATGAGCCAGGACCGCGCGCAGTCCGACAACTTTCACGTCACACAGGAGTTCATGGCGCTGATGCTGGGTGTGCGGCGCGTCGGGGTGACGGAGGCGGCCGGGTCGTTCCAGCAGAGTGGTTTCATCGCCTACCACCGCGGCGAGCTGCAGGTGCTCAACCGGGCAGGGCTGGAGGCCGAGGCCTGCAGCTGCTACGCCGCCGACAAACAGTTCCATGTGGAGCTGACGGGACGAAAGCCGTGAACCACGGCACCGGGCTGCTGCCCGGGCCGGTGGTCTGCCGCAGGCGGGCAGCGTGTCGAGCGGGTTATTTCAACCAGCTGTCGTCAGCCCGGTCTTCCCAGTCCTTGAGCTGCTTTTCGGCTTCGTCCTTGGCGATGCCGTAACGCTCCTGGATCTTGCCAGCCAGCTGGTCGCGATGACCGGCCACGACCTGCAGGTCGTCGTCGGTCAGCTTGCCCCATTGCTGCTGGGCCTTGCCGGTGAGTTGTTTCCAGTTGCCTTGAATGGTGTCCCAGTTCATGCGGTGTCCTCCGTTTGCGGGTGAACAGGAACGTCCACCACAGCTCCCTTTTTAGGTCGGACAGGGGTCAGCGTCTGTGCGCTGGCGAACGGTTCTGGATACGCCAGCGCAGAGCCTCGCAGACCGGGGCAGGGGCTCACAACACCAGCCGCTGCGCGTAGCCCGTCATTTCCAGATAACCGCGGCCGACGTGGTTGCCGTTGCTGTCGAACAGGTCGGACAGGCCTTCCCAGTAGACCGTGCCGGTGCTGGCGCGGCTGTCGAGTTCCTGTGGGTCGATGACGGCCTTGACGGTGTAGAAGTCCGCCGGGGTGCGGATCATCCATTCGACGGGATAGCGCGCACGGGTGCGCGGGCTGGTCCAGTAGCGCTGGGCCACCCATTCCACCTCGCCGGGCCGGAAGCGGTAGATGTCGGTGGGGCTTTGCGCGCTGCCCGCTGCGCGGAACGAGCCGCCGGCCCAGACCATGCTGCCGTCTTTGCGGCGCAGCTGGAAGGCGGTGACGCAGTGGCCGTCGAACAGGTTCATGCCGATCCAGTCCCAGCCCACGGCCTCAGGGTGCAGCAGGGCCTCGCTCCACTCGTGGTCGAGCCACGCCTTGCCCCGTGCGAGCGCGAAAGCCTGGCCCTTGAACGCCAGCGTGCCGCGCACATCCAGCTGGGGATGGCTGACGTAAAAGCTGGACTGCGCCGGGTCGGGCCCCTTGCGCGAAAAGCCCCGCTCGCCCTGCAGCAGGATGGCCTGGGTGGGCGCCGCGTCGATCTCGATGCGCAGGTCTTCGCTGTGCACACGGGTGGTGTAGCCGCCGTCGGGCCGGCGCCGGATGAACCAGTCGCCCAGCGCCACGTGGGTGTCGGCTTCCAGCGCGTACACGCCGCGCCCGGTGGCGGCGGGCGGCTCGCCGTTCCAGCGCGCGATGCGGTCGCTGTGCCAGAGCTGCTGGCCCTGCACATCGGTGATGGCGGCGTGGGCAAACACGAGCTGCCTGGCCGCCAGCCGGCTCTTGAGGGTCTGCGTGCCATCGACGCGGCTGCGGAAGAACGTGACCTGGAAACCGAAGGCCCGGCCCTGCGCATCCTGCGCGTGGCCGGTGAGGTACCACCACTCGGTGCGGGCGTCGTTGTGCGTGCCGTGGTCGCGCGGAAACACCAGCTCGCGCGGCATGAGCACGCCAGGCGACTCGGTGGCCTGCGCCTGCACGCGGGGCAGGGCGAGGCTGGCGGCGGTGCCGAGCAGCAGCGAGCGGCGTTGCGGGTTGGGTACGGGTTTCACCAGTCTTCCTTTACGGCCTGCACGGCATCGCGGCTGGCGGCGGCGCGCCCGGCCAGCCAGGCGGTGGCGGTGCCGGCGATCACCACGGCCACACACAGCGCCAGCAGCCGCGCCCAGGGCAGCACGAGGTCCATGGTCCAGTGAAAGCTCTGCGGGTTGACCACGTGCACCAGCACCAGGCTCACGCCCAGGCCGAGCGCCAGCCCGGCGAGCGCGCCGAGCACCGTCCAGGCCAGGCCTTCGAGCGCGACCACACCGAGGATCTGCCGCCGCGTCAGGCCCAGGTGCGCCAGCAGGCCAAACTCCTTGCGCCGCGCCAGCACCTGCGCGCTGAAGCTGGCCGCCACGCCGAACAGGCCGATGGCTATGGCCACCGCCTGCAGCCAGTAGGTGACGGCGAAACTGCGGTCAAAAATGCGCAGCGAGGTGGCGCGGATCTGCCCGGCCGACGCAAACTCGATCAGGCCCGCGGCGCCCTGTCGCCCGGCCAGCGCGCGGATGGATTCGCGCACCGCATCTTCGTCGGCGCCGGGCGCGAGGTGCAGGGCCAGGTCGTTCACGCGGGCGTCGCCGGAGAGGCGCACGTAGTCGGCGCGGTCCATCACCACGCTGCCGTGCTGGCGCGCGTAGTCGCGCCAGACACCGGCGACGAAGAAACGCGTGTTGCCGCCCGCCGGAAACGCCTGCGCCAAGGCCGGCAACCAGCCGCCGGGCACCGCGCCGTGCAGGTCCAGCATGGCCTCGCTCACGTACACCGCCACCACACGCTCGCCCGCCGCGGCCGGCGGCAGCGGCAGCGGCAGGCCCACCAGCGGCAGCGTCTGGCCGGCGGGTGCGTCGCCGCCCAGGGCCAGCGGTCGCGCGAGCAGGGTCACGGCGGGCAGGGTGGGCTTGAGCTGCAGCGAGGTGGCGCGCAGCGGGTCCACGCGCGCCACGCCCGGCAGGGCGGTCACGGCCATCACGAAGTCGGGCGGCAGGCTGTTGCCGTCGCCCAGACCGCTGCTACCGGAGCGCACATAGAGCTGCGCCGGCAACACGCCGTCGAGCCACTGCGTGACCGAGTCGCGAAAGCTTGCCACCATCACCGTGAGCGCGACCGAGAGCGCCAGGCTGGCGACCACACCGCTGGTGGCCACGGCGGCGGTCTCGCGCAGGCGGCGCGAGCGCTCGACCGCGAGCAGCGGCAGGGCGTGGCGCGCCACCAGCGGCGCCAGGAAGTGCAGCAGCGCCCCCACGGCCAGCGGCAGCGCGGCGATGCCCCCGACCAGCAGCAGCCCGACCGAAACATAGGCCGCCAGCGGGATGCCACCCACCGGCGGCGCCCAGGCCAGCGCGGCGGCCAGCAGCATGAGCGCCAGCGCCCAGCCGTGGTGCCGGGTTGCACTGCGCCCGCTACCCAACCCCTTGAGCGCCAGCGCCGGCGCCATGGCGGCCGTGGCGCGCGCCGGCCACCAGCCGCCCGCCAGCGCAGCGGCCACGCCCAGCGCACCGTACAGCAGCGCGGCCGCGGCGCTCCATTGCAGCGGCGGCGCGGCGCCCGAAAAATAACCACCGCCCAGATCGCCACCGAGCACGCGCAGCGCGAGCGCGGCCAGCGCCGTGCCCAGTGCGATGCCGAGCGCGCTGCCGACAAGACCCAGCAGCGCCGACTCGGCCAGCACCAGACGCAGCCGCTCCGGCGCCGACAGGCCGAGCACGCCCAGCAGCGCGAACTGCTGCTGGCGCCGCGCCACCGACAACGAGAGCATGGAGAACACCAGAAAGGCACCGGTGAACAGCGCCACCAGCGCCAGCACGGTGAGGTTCACGCGGTAGGCGCGCGACAGGTTGCTGGCGCGTTCACCCACCTGGTCGGGGCGCTGCGCGACCACGCTGGGCGGCAGGTCCAGCGCGGCGAGCACCGCATCCGGCCGGGCGCCCGGGGTCAGGCGCAGGTCGATGCGGCTGAGCGTGCCCACGCGGTCCGTCAGCGCCTGCGCGGCGGCGACGTCCATCACCAGCAGCGCCGCACCCGGGGCGTTCACCGTGCCGGCCACACGCACGCTCTGCAGGCGCAGGCCGGTCTGCACCTGCAGCCGGTCGGATGCTGCGCCTTCCCGGTCCAGCGCTTCGCGGGCAGCCGGGTTGAGGAACACCGCGTCGGGGGCAAAGATGTCCAGCCGCCGGGCCGCACCGCCGTCGTCCTGGCGCGCCAGCACCGGCATGAGCGCGGGCGAAATCCGGGCCACCACCAGCGCGTCCACACCGATGATCTTCACCGGCAGCTTGCGGTCGCCGGGCAGCAGCACGGCGGTGGGCCACTCCAGCACCGGGCTGGCCAGCGCCACATCGGGGTGCGCCGCCACACGCTCCAGCAGCGCGTCGTCCAGCGCGCCCTGGCGCGCACGCAGCTCCAGGTCGGGCTGGCCATTGACAGCGCTCACCGCGCTGGAGAACTCGGCCAGCGCCGAGGCGTTGATCAGCTGCACCGCAAACGCCAGCGCCACACCCAGCATCACCGCCACCACGGCCGAGGCGGTGCGCCACGGATGGTGGCGCAGTTCTTGCAACGAAAAAGTTGTCAGCAGCGCACGCATGGTTTGAGCTTAAGCCCATCCGTGCGACGGGCAGACCCGCAGGGGCAAGCGCAGACTGCCAAGGTGCGCCAACGCACCGAAGCCTGCGCGCCGTGCGCGTAAGATTCTTTTCCCTGTCAACAGGAGAGTTCACCGTTCAGCCAGCGCACAGCGGCGCTGCCCGTGCTGCACCAGCAGCTCAACCCTTTTTTACGGTGACCCCCATGGTTCGCATCCACCTCGCCATCGACCTCAACTACACGGTCAACCCGCCCTCGGCGGACTTCATTTTCAATATCCAGGCGGCGCTCTCGCCGCAGCAGATCGTGGTCTGGGAAGAGCTGCAGGTCAGCCAGCCGGTGCCGCTGGTCATGCACACCGACGCCGCCACACGCAACCGCACCCTGCGCCTGACCGCCGGCGTGGGCCCGCTGCGGGTGCGCTACCGCGCCACGCTGGACATCCGGCACCACGAAGCGGCGCCCGAAACCGTGTTCGAAACCCCGGTGGCCCAGTTGCCCACCGACGCGCTGCTCTACATCTACCCCAGCCGCTACTGCCAGTCGGACTGCGTGACCGCGCTCGCCAACTCGCTGTTCGGGCAGATGCCGCACGGTTATGGCCGCGTGAAGGCGATCCAGGAGTGGGTGCAGAGCCAGGTCACGTTCCAGTCCAACACCAGCAACTCCATGACCTCGGCGCTGGACACCCTGAACGATCACAAGGGCGTCTGCCGCGATTTTGCCCACCTGATGATCACGATGTGCCGCGCGCTCAACATCCCGGCGCGTTTCACCACCGCGATCGACTTCGGCGCCGACCCGGCCCTGGGACCGACCGACTTCCACGCCTACGTCGAGGTCTACCTCGGCCACCGCTGGTACCTGTTCGATCCGTCCGGCACCGCCATTCCCATGGGCTTCGTGCGCATCGGCACCGGCCGCGATGCCGCCGATGCCTCGTTCGCCACCATCTTTGGCGGCGTGCAGGCGCAGGCGCCGGTCATCGACATTTCGGCCCAGGTGAACCCGCAGAACGGCTGGCAGATGCCGGTGCACCGCACCGAGGCGCTGTCCACCGACAGCGGCTGGCACACCGGCTTCTGACCGTTCCCGGGGGCTGGCGGGCCGGCGAAGCCGATCCGCCCGTCCGCCGGCGCCAGGCCCGGGCCGCGCCTGTGGCCTAATAAGGGGTTTTCAACTTCTCTCTCTGGAACCGACATGGGCAACAAAATCGTCACCGAAGCCGACCGCAAAGCCACCCCCCGCCCCACTCCCGTCCCCGGCATGACGCTGGTCAGCCCGGGCCGTGGTCAGCGCGTGAGCCTGGAGCGTGGCGTGGCCACCCGCTCGAAGAAGAACCCGGGCAAGCGCTCCGGCAAGGGCGGCTGATCGCCTGTCCTGCCGGCCTTCGGGCCGGCGCCTGAAAAAGGTCCGTTGCGGACCTTTTTTGTTTTCCGGAAGTGCTTTCGGGCTCCGTGCTCTCAGCGCCGGAACGTGAGGAAGCGGCCCTTGTACGCCTCGCCGCCCTCCAGTGTCTTGTCGGCCGTGCGCATGGTCAGGCGGTAGCCCAGCGCCGCCATCTCGCGGCAGAAGGCGCTGCGGTTGCTGCGGTCCGGGTCCACGATGATGATCTCGGCGTGCAGGGTCGCGTGCTGGTCGATGAAGCGCGCGAGCTGGGCGGGCTGCTGGCGTTCGTAGAGCAAGTCGCTGCCGATGATGAGGTCGAAGCGGCCCAGGCCGCTGGCGCCGCTGGCGTCGTCCAGCGCCCAGTTGCCGGGCTTGCAGGGCAGTGGGCCCAGACCGTTGGCGAGCAGGTTTTCCCGCAGGAAGGTCTCGGTCAGCGGATGCCAGTCGGTCACGGTCACATTGCCGGCCCGGCGGTGGATCACCAGGCTGGCCAGCGCCAGGCCGGCGCCGATTTCCAGGATGCGTTTGCCTTCGATGGGGTGGCTGTGCATGGCCAGCGCGAGCACGCGCGCCGAGGGCCAGACCTGGCCAAACAGCGGCCAGCCCGAGGCGCCCATGCCTGCGTCTTCGGCGCTGCCAAACGGGTCAGCGTATTGCTGGTTGTCGAGCAGGGAGCGGACGTCGTAGTCCAGTCCACCGATGTTGACGGTCTGTTGACGGACCTCGTAGCCGGGCATGTGCGGTTCTTTTCATGGTGCGTGTGCGGTGTGAAACGGTTCTGGTCGAACGGGCACAGCGCTTCCATGGGGACCATGGGCAGGGGCATGCGGGGCCGAGGAGGCAATCTCGCGGATGGCCGCGCAGAGGCTGCGGGCGCGGACCACGGTAACACAGGGGCACGTGGCGGGCTGAGGTGGGGTCTACAATCCGCAGCTTCACCGGGGGTGCCGGGCCCGCAATCACGCGGGCAGCGGCTGAGAAATACCCCTCTCACCTGATCTGGATCGTGCCAGCGTAGGGAGCGTGAGCAGCCGGCCGCCGATGCATGCGAGCCGCCCTGTCAGACGTTCCCCATGGCGTTTTTTTCGACAAGGCGGCTCCACATGCAACGGCGGTTTTTTTCTGCGGCACTGGTTTCGGTTTCCCTCGCGGCCCTGGGCGCAGCGCCCGCGGCCTGGGCACAGGCGGTGCCGCTGCGCGTGCTGACCCACGGTTCGTTCGACCTGCCCAAGGAGCTGCTGGCGCAGTTCGAGAAAAACGCGGGCGTCAAGCTGCAGATCGTCAAGGCGGGTGACGCTGGCGAGATGGTCAACAAGCTCATTCTCACCAAGGCCAAGCCCATCGCCGACGTGGTCTACGGCATCGACAACACCTTGCTGCCGCGCGCCACGGCCGCGAAGGTCCTCGACGCCTACACCGGCCCCGCCGCGCAACGCGCCTCGGCCGCTGCCATGGCCGAGGGCGCCGACAAGACCGGTGTGGTCTCGGGCGTGGTCCCGGTGGACTACGGCTTCGTGAACCTCAACGTCGACAAGGCCTGGTTCGCCAGCAAGGGCCTGGCGCTGCCGACTTTGCTGGAAGACCTCACCAAGCCCGCCTACGCCAAGCTGCTGGTGGTGCAGAACCCGGCCACCTCCAGCCCCGGCCAGGCCTTCGTGTTCGCCACCATCGCCGGCCTGGGCGAAGAGGCGGCGTTCCAGTGGTGGGCGAAGATGCGCGCCAACGGCGTGAAGGTGGTCAAGGGCTGGACCGAGGCCTACTACACCGAGTTCACGCGCAACGGCGGCACGCGGCCCATCGTGGTCAGTTACGCCAGCAGCCCGGCGGCCGAGGTGTTCTACGCCAAGGAAAAGCTGAGCGAGTCGCCCACCGCCAACCTGTTCCTTCAGGGCGGCGTGTTCCGCCAGGTCGAGGGTGTGGCGCTGGTCAAGGGCGGCAACCCGGCCGCGCGCGATGCCGCCGCCAGGTTCATCGAGTTCCTGCGCTCGGCCCCGGCCCAGCAGGCGCTGCAGACCACGATGTGGATGTTCCCGGCCGAAGCGGGCGCCGCGCAAGTGGACGTGTTGAAACAGCACGCCAGCGAGCCGGCGGCGTTTGACAACCCCAGCGCCGCAGAGGCCTCTGCCAAAGGCAAGGCCTGGCTGCAGCGCTGGACCAAGACCGTCCTCAAATAAACCCCATGCCGCGCCTGCCAGCCCGCTGGCTGCTGCCCGCGTTGCCGCTGGCCTTTCTGGCGCTGCTGCTGGTGGCGCCGGTCGTCCGGCTGCTGGCCGAGGGGCTGGGCGCAGGGGCGTGGTCGGGTGGCGAACCGCTGCGCTGGCTCGATGTCTGGCAGGACGACTTCCTGCGCTGGCGCGTGTTGTGGTCCCTGGCCCAGGCGGCGATCACCTGCGCACTGGCCCTGGTGCTGGGCCTGCCCGTGGCCTGGGTGCTGGCTCGGCTGGAGTTCCCGGGCCGTTCGCTGGTGCTGCGCCTGCTGATGCTGCCCTTCGTGGTGCCCACGCTGGTGGCCGCGCTCGGCGTGCTGGCGCTCTGGGGTCCGCGTGGCCTGCTCGGCGCGCCGCTGGCGGGGGCCGGCATCGAGCTGGTGGACACGCCCTGGCTGCTGCTCTACGGCAACCTGTTCTTCAACCTCTGTGTGGTGGTGCGTGCGGGTGTGGACGCGCTGGAACAGGTGAGCGCGCCGCGCGTGGCTGCCGCGCGCACGCTGGGCGCCACGCCCTGGCGCGCCTTCTGGCGTGTGGAGTGGCCGGCGATCGCGCCCTGGCTCGCGTCGGCACTGTGCCTGGTGTTCCTTTACTGCTTCGCCGGCTTCGGCCTCGCGCTGATCCTGGGCGGGCAGCGCTACGCCACGGTGGAGGTCGAGATCTACACCCTGGTGGCGCACGAGCTGGAACTGGGCCAAGCGGGTGTGCTCGCGGTCTGGATGCTGCTGCTGACCGGCGCCGTGGCGCTGGCCTACGCCTGGTTGGAGAAGCGCCTCGCGGCGCCGGGCCGCGTGTCGCCGGTGCTGCGCCAGCGTCCCCGCAGCGGGGCGCAGTGGTCGGCGGTGGGCGCCGCGTTGATGGTGTTGTTCGTCGTGTGCGCGGCGCCGCTGCTGGCCATCGTGTGGCGCGCGGCGCAGGCGCTGTGGACCGGGCAGGGCGCGGCCGTGCTGTTCGAAGCCGACACGCGCGTGGCCCTCTGGAACACGCTGCGCTTCACCGCCATGGCGCTGACCCTGACCACCGCGCTCGGCCTCACGCACGCCCTCGCGGTGCGCGCGCTGGACGTGGCGAGCCTGCAGCGCAACGCCAGCGAAGCGCGCGGTGTGCTCGCGCTGGCCTGGCGCGCCGCAGCCTTTCTGCCCTTCGTGGTCTCGCCCGTCACGGTGGCGTTCGGCCTGCTGCTGCTCTACCCGGACTGGACCGCGAGCCTGGCCCTGCTGGTGGCGGCCTACGCGCTGCTGGCCTATCCCTTCGTGGCCAAGTCGCTCACCGCCGCACTCGACAGCCTGCCAGCGAGCTACGCGCAGGCAGCGGCCACGCTGGGCGCCCGGCCATGGCGCGTGTTGTGGCGGGTCACGCTGCCGCTGGTGGCGCCCGCGTTGCGCCGCGGCATGGCCTTTGCCGCCGCCACCGCGCTGGGCGAGTTCGCCGTCACGCTGTTTCTCTCGCGCCCCGAATGGACCACGCTCACGACGCTGATCTACCAGCATCTGGGCCGCCCCGGCGCCGCCAACCTCGACGCGGCGCTGGTGCTCGCTTGCGTGCTGATGGGGCTGGCGCTGGCGGCGTTCACGCTGATCGAAGGCCCTGCGCAGAAGGACAATGACGCCCATGCTTGAACTGCGCGACATCAGCAAACAATGGGACCACCGCCCGCTGCTTGACGGCGTGAGCCTGAGCGTGGCCGCGGGCGAAACCGTGGCCCTGCTCGGTGCTTCGGGCAGCGGCAAGAGCACCCTGCTCAAGATCGTGGCCGGGCTGGACGCGCCGGAGGCGGGCAGCGTGTGGTTCGACGGCGAAGACATCACCACGCTGCCGCCCGAGCAGCGCGGCTTCGCGCTCATGTTCCAGGACTTCGCGCTGTTCCCGCACCTCAACCTGCAGGACAACGTGGCCTTCGGTCTGGTGGAGCAGGGCGTGCGCCGCAGCGAGGCGCGGGAGCGGGCGCGCATCGTGCTCGCACGCTTCGGCCTCGCCGGTCAGGCGCTGGGCAAGGTCTGGACGCTCTCGGGCGGCGAGCAGCAGCGTGTGGCGCTGGCGCGTGCGCTCATCACGCAGCCGCGCGCCCTGCTGCTGGACGAACCCTTCAGCGCGCTCGACGCCACCCTGCGCGAGCAGTTGCGCACCGAGTTCCGCGAGCGCATCACCGAAGCCGGCATGACCGCCATCCTCGTCACCCACGACGAACAGGAAGCCCGCGCCATGGCACAGCGTGCGTGGGCGCTGCAGGGCGGGAAGCTGGTCTCGCTCTGGTGACTATTCTTGCCCCCTCTCCCACTCGCGGGAAAGGGGGGGTGAGGGCGGGCCGTGGCCACTGGCACAATGAATCCGCAGGCACCCGCGGGTGCATCCCACTCAAACAACCAACGGGAGTTCACATGGGCTGGTTTTCGAAATCCACCGACGGTTTTTTCCTCAGCACCACCAACCCGCCGGGCATCGAGCTGAAGCAGTACCTGGGCGTGGTCAACGGCGAAGCCATCATTGGCGCCAACATCTTCCGAGACATGTTCTCTTCGGTGCGCGACGTCGTGGGCGGACGCGCCGGTGGCTACGAGCGCGCGCTCGCCGGTGCACGCGACGCGGCGATGGACGAACTGATCGATGCCGCGAAACAGATGGGCGCCAACGGCGTGATCGGCATCGACTTCGACTACGAAGTCATGGGCGAGACCAACGGCATGATGATGGTCGCGGTCAGCGGCACGGCGGTCAAGCTGGGCTGAGGACCACCGCATGACCATGGACGCCTACGTCCTCATCGGCAACGCCAACACCCGCAAGACCTCGGTGGTGCGCAGCCTCACGGGTTGTTTCAACCGCAGCGTGCGCGACATCCAGCTGCAGGGCAACAAGCGCCCGCAGCGTTTCTACGCCCGCGTTGGCACCCTGCAGAACACCCGCACCTCGATCGAAGACTTCCTCCAGGAAGTGAGCCGTTCGCGCTGCGAAGCGGTGTTGTTCTGCCTCTCGCCCACGGCCTACAGGACGGACCTGGAAACCTTTCCGGATGCCCAGGCCTATGTGGCCGCGCTGCGCGAACGTGGGTGGCACATCAAGGGCGTGGCGGTGCTCGGACAGGACGGTGGTGGCGTGCGCGCGCCCAACCTGCGGCAGTACGTGCAGGCGCCCACCGCGCCGGTCAATGTGACGGCGCGCGATGTGAGGGCGCAGTTTGGGTGGCTGTGACGGGGCGCTGACCCATGCCCTGGTCGTGACTCACCCCCCGCGCAAGGCTCGCAACAGCTTCAGCCCGCCGCGCCCGTTCACTTCCTGCCCCAGCCGCGCCTGCTCGGCGCGGATCGCCACGCGGCTGCGTTCGCCCAGCATGCCATCCACTTCGCCGATGTCGTGCCCGCGCAGGATCAGCAGGCCTTGCAGCTCACGGCGTTCGGCGCGCGAGATGCCCGGGTCGTCGGTGGGCCAGGGGGTGGTGAAGGGGCCGGCGCCGCGCAGGCGGTCGCTGAGGTGGGCGATGGCCAGGCCATAGCTTTCGGCGGCGTTGTAGCTGTAGACCGCATCGAAGTTCTTGAACACGAGGAAGGCCGGGCCTTGTGCGCCCGCGGGCGTCATCAGGCCGGCTGAGCCAAGACCTGCCGGCAGCGGAGAACCGTCCACGCGGCGCACACCGCGCGCGGCCCACTCGCTGATCGGCCGCTTGCTGCGGCGGCCTTCCTGCGTGGTGTTGAAGCCGCTCGGCAGCCTCACTTCGAAACCCCAGGGCTGGCCGGTCTGCCAGCCGGCCTTGGCCAGGAAGTTCGCGGTGGAGGCGAGCGCGTCGGCCGTGCTGTCCATCAGGTCGCGGCGGCCGTCGCCGTCGAAGTCGACGGCGAGGCGCTCGAAGGTGGTGGGCATGAACTGCGTGTGGCCGAAGGCGCCGGCCCAGGAGCCCACCAGCCGCTCGGGCGCGATGTGGCCACCTTGCAGGATGCGCAGCGCGGCATAGAACTCGCCGCGGAAGAAGGTCTGGCGCCGGCCGTTGCACGACAGCGTGCCCAGCGCCTGCACCAGCGGGTATTTGCCGAAGGTCTGGCCGAAGTTGCTCTCCACCCCCCAGACCGCCACCACGGTGGCCGGGTCGACGCCGTAGCGTTGCTGTACGCGCGCCAGCGTCTCGGCGTGCGCCGTGAGCATGGAGCGCCCTTCGGCCACACGTTCCTCGTCGACCAGGCCGCTGAGGTAGTCCCAGATCGGCATGCGGAACTCGGGCTGGTAGTCCAGTTTTTCGATCACGCTCATGTCGGGCTGCAGGTCCTGGGTGAAGCGGCGGTAGGTCGATTCGGAGACCCCGGCGGCGCGGGCAGCGCCCTGCAGGCTGTCGATGCAGCGGGTGAATTCGGGCGGCGCGGTCTGGGCGAACGCGGGCAGGGAGAACGTCAATGTGGCCAGTGCGGCCCGTCGCAGGAGGTGTTTCATTTCTTCATGCCGCCCATGTCGAACCGTGTTCCGGCACCATGGCCTGCCAGCGCAACTCGGTCTCGATGCGGTGGCGCAGCGCGTCGGAGGCGCCCATGTCGCCGTGCGTCACGAACACGCGGCGTGGAGGTGCGGGTATGGCGCGCAGCCAGTCCATGAGCTGGCTGGCGTCGGCGTGGGCCGAAGCCGATTGCATCTGCACCACCTCGGCGCGCACGGGGACGTCCTGGCCGTGGATGCGCAGCTTGGTCGCGCCGTCCGACAGGCTGGCGCCGCGCGTGCCGGGAGCCTGGTAGCCGGTCAGCACGACCATGTTGCGGTGGTGGCCGAGGTACTGCACCAGGTGGTGCAGCACGCGCCCGCCCGTGGCCATGCCGGCCGCGGCCAGCACGATCTTGGGGCCGTGTTGCATCGCAATGGCCTTGGACTCATCGGCGCTGCGCGTCATCTTGGCCACGTGCTCCATGTCGCGGCATTGCGCGGCGTTCAACCGGTGTTCGCCGATGTGGCGGTCGTACAGGTCGGTGGTGTGGATGGCCATGGGGCTGTCCAGGTACACCGGCAGGCTGTGCGGCAGAACGCCGTTGGCCTTGAGCAGCACGATGGCGTGCAGGATCTCCTGCGCGCGGCCCACGGCAAACACCGGCACCACGGCCGTGCCGCCGCGCGCGGCCACGCGCGCCAGCGCCGGGCCGAGTTCGGCGAGCACATCTTCCTCCGGGTGCTCGCGATCGCCGTAGGTGGACTCGACCACCACCACGTCCGCCGCGGGCGGCTTGTCGGGCGGGTTCATGAGCGAATCGTCGGGCCGGCCCAGGTCGCCCGAGAACAGGATGCGCTTGCCACCCACTTCCAGCAGCAGGCTGGCCGCGCCGAGGATGTGGCCCGCGCTGGTGAAGCTCGCCTTCCAGCCGTGCAGCGGTTCAAAGACCTGGTGCATGGGCACGGTGCGGATCAGTTTCAGACTGTCCAGAGCATCGCTTTCGGTGTAGAGCGGCAGCGCGGGCGCGTGTTTGCTGAAACCTTTGCGGTTGGCGAAATTGGCGTCTTCTTCCTGGATGTGGCCGCTGTCGGGCAGCAGGATCTGCGCGAGGTCGCGCGTGGCGGGTGTGGCCCAGACCTTGCCGCGAAAACCCTCCTTGGCCAGCAGCGGCAGGTACCCGCTGTGGTCCAGGTGCGCGTGCGTCAGGATCACGGCGCCGATGTGGTTGGGCATCACCGGTAGCGGGTCGCGGTTGCGCAGGCGCAGCTGTTTATAGCCCTGGAACAGGCCGCAGTCCACGAGCACGCTCTGACCGTTGAATTCAACGAGGTACTTGGAGCCGGTGACGGTGCCGGCCGCGCCGAGGAATCGGATGTGTACATTCATGCGAACCATCTTACCCCTCGGGTGCGGGGAACCCCTGCATGCGCAGGGCACCAACAGGGCTTTGGCATTCCGGGTCGCACCGCTCAGAATGCGGGATCACGTGGCCCGATTCCGCTGAATCGGCGCACCTCGAAACACCCCACACCGGAGCCCGATTCATGCCCATTCAGGCGGTTGTTTTTGATGCCTACGGCACCCTGTTCGACGTGTATTCGATCGGCGCACTGGCCGAGCGCCTGTACCCCGGCCAGGGTGCGGCGATCTCGACCCTGTGGCGCGACAAGCAGATCGAATACACGCGCCTGATTTCGCTGTCGGACCCCGACGGCGAAAACGGCAGCCGCCACTACCGGCCGTTCTGGGACCTGACCCGCCAGGCCTTGCGCTACGCCCTGCAGCGGCTGGGCCTGCCGCTGTCGGACGCGCACGAAGATGCGCTGATGGCGCAGTACGCACAGCTCACCGCCTTTCCGGAAAACCACGGTGTCCTGCAGACCCTGCGCGAGCGCGGCATGACGACCGCGATCCTCTCCAACGGCAACCCCGAGATGCTGGCCTCGGCCGTGCAGAGCGCGGGCATGACCGATCTGCTGGACCATGTGATCTCGGTTGACGGCGTGCGCCAGTTCAAGACCATGCCGGTGGCGTATGCCGAGGTGGCCCGCCACATCGCGGCGGAGAAGGCGGATGTGCTGTTCGTCTCCAGCAACGCGTGGGACGTGCTCGGCGCCACCTGGTTCGGCTTCACCACCCTGTGGATCAACCGCCAGGGCCTGCCTTTCGAGACCATCGGACGGCGGCCCGACCACACCGGCGCTGACCTGACGGCGGTGCTGGACGTGCTGGGCCCCGCGCCTTGAGGTTTTGACCCGGCGGCCAACGGTCAGCCCAGGCTGGCGTCCAGCATCAGCATGAAGATGAAGCCCGCCATCAACGTGATGGAGGCCATGCCTTCGAAGCCGTTGCGGTGCGTCTCGGGAATGATCTCGTGGCTCACGACGAAGATCATCGCGCCCGCGGCCACCGCGAGACCGATGGGGTAGAAGGCCGGCAGGCTGCCGAGCAGGGCCAGGCCCGTGATCGCGCCGAAGGGCTCGGCCAGGCCCGAGAGCGCGGCCACCGCCCACGACCTGCCCGCGCTCTGGCCCAGCGTGCGCAAGGCCATCGCCACGATCAGGCCTTCGGGCATGTTCTGCAGGCCGATCGCCAAGGCCACCGAGGCGCCCGCGTTCACCGGATCGCCGCCGTCCACGCCGAGCGCCGTGCCTGCGTAGGCCGCGCCCACCGCCAGGCCCTCGGGCACGTTGTGGATCAGGATGGCCAGCACCATGAGCCAGGCGCGCTGGGTGGCGCCCGGGTCGCGGCCGTCGGCCGTGGTCCATTGCGCGGCGTGGCCGGTGGCGGCCGGGGGCAACACCGCGTGTTCGTGCGGCAGGGCGCGGTCGATGCCGATCATCAGCAACATGCCCAGCGATAGGCCGATGGCGGTGAGCCCGGCGGCGCCGGTGCGCGCCGAGCCGGTGGCGGCGAGCAGGGCCTGCCCCGCATCGATGGACGGCAGGAGCAGGGCAAAGATGGCGGCGGCCAGCATCACACCCGCGACGAACGACATGAGTGCCGACTCCTGGCGTTTGCTCACGCGTTGCACCAGGAACACCGGCAAGGCGCCCACCGCGGTGGCCAGCGCAGCGAGCAGCGACGCCTGCACGCCCGCCGTCATGGCGCTGCTGGCGCCGGTGGCGTCCCACCAGACGCGGGTGGGTGCCCAGAAGGTGCTGCCTGCCGCCAGCCCGGCCATCAGCAGCAGGCCGGCAGACAGAGCGAACAGGGCGTTGCGCAGCGCATGCGGTGGCACCGGCAGCTCCAGGCGCTGCATCTGGAACCACACGGGCTGGATCTGGCGGATGAGGGCGGTCATGGCGGGCTCCTGGGGTCGGACAATCGGGGTTGATGGATAGTTTGACAAAAACTATCAAAGAGAGCCATTCGATTGTCTTGATGGAGGCCATAGCCGCCGCGTGGTGAGCGGGCATGAGCGAAAGACTCTCAGCCTTTCACGCCATGGTCACCGCGACGAAGGCCAGCATGAAGATCAGCAAGGCCGCCATGCCGGGCAGGATGAGCGGCATGTAGTGGATGACTCCCTCAAGGATGTCTTCCGCCTGCTCTTCGGCGTACGCGCGCAACTCCGGGTCTGAATATTCCAGCGGGTGGTTG
The DNA here is from genome assembly GCF_057654755.1 of Hydrogenophaga sp. L76. Taxonomy (NCBI): domain Bacteria; kingdom Pseudomonadati; phylum Pseudomonadota; class Betaproteobacteria; order Burkholderiales; family Comamonadaceae; genus Hydrogenophaga; species Hydrogenophaga sp. L76. The sequence continues at coordinate 1,598,147 of NZ_CM172807.1, read as the reverse complement.
GACATCGCCTGGTCTGGGGGTGGGTGGATGTGTTGCATGGCAATCTCCTTGAAAAGGTTCACCGGCCATGCGGCTGTCGCTGCCTGTTTGAGCCAACGGCGATGTCGCAATCGCAGCCTGATCCGAGCGCGGGCCCGCGTCAACCGCGTCGGCGTTGTGGCCTTTTTCTTTTCAGATGGCGCAGCGGTCCAGCCAGCCCCAGCCAGATCCAGCCGCTGGCCAGCGCGGGGGCCTTGTGTATCAGACCCGTTGCGCGCTCAGGCAGAATATCCAGCGCGGCTGCGCGTTTGCATCCGCATTGATGCTGGGCCGCACGATGAACATGGATGACGCTATCTCCGAAGAGGAACTGGCCGCCCTCGAAGTGACGCTGCCCACCGCGCTGGAGCTTTGCCGGCTGGGACTGGCCTCGATGATCGACATTCGTCAGACCTTCGAGATCGAGATGAAAGGCGCCATCCCGGACAGCGTGCACATCCCGTTGTTCGAGGTCAAGCGCATGCTCGGCCACACCTTGACCGAGGACGAGCAGGACATCCTGGACGCGGGCAAGCCGAAGGACATGGATGCCATGTCGTTCTTTTCAATGATCAATCAGTTGCACCACGCGCGCGATCACTTGCTGCTGTGTGTCTGCAACAGCGGGCGGAGAAGCCTCGCCGCCGCATCGCTGCTTCGCTCACTGGGCTATCCGAAGGCCTTGTCGGTGGCCGGTGGCTTCCAGGCTTGGAAAAAGCTGAATGATGTGGCGCTGAAAACGGCACCGCCATCCTCTGCAAGCTGAGTGGCGAAGCCGCCGGGATACGCCCCTCAAAATCCCACCGCCTGCCCGTCGCGCCGCGGGTCGCTCGCCGCCACGTAGCCTTCGCTCGCCGGGTCGCCAAGGCGCCAGATGAACTGCCCCGCGCCGAAGTCCTGGTAGGGGTCGTCGATCAGGCGCGTCTGGTGGCCCAGGTCTTTCAGGCCCTGCACCGTGGCCGGGTCCATGGCGGATTCGACGTTGATGTGCAGTCCGGCGTCGAAGCGCCAGCGCGGCGCATCGCACGCTGACTGGAGGCTCTGGCCGTGGTCGAGCAAACGCACGAGCGTCTGCACGTGGCCCTGCGGCTGCATGTTGGCGCCCATGACGCCGTAGCTCATCACCGGTTGCCCGTCTTTCGTGAGGAAGGCCGGCACGATGGTGTGGAAGGGACGCTTGCCCGGTGCCACCAGGTTGGCCGTGTTGCGACCCGGGCTGGCCTGCAGGTTGAAGCCGTGACCGCGGTTCTGCAGGCTGATGCCATACAACGGCTCCACCGCGCCGGAGCCGAAGCCCATGTAATTGCTCTGGATGAAACTGACCATCATGCCGCGCTCGTCGGCGGCGCTCAGGTACACCGTGCCGCCCTGGGCGGGGTTGCCGGCGCCGAAGTCCTGCGCGCGCTGCGGGTCGATCAGCCTGGCGCGTTCGCGCAGGTAGGCGGGGTCGAGCATCTGTTCGCTGCTCACGGCCATCGCGCCGGGCTCGGCCACGTAGCGGTAGACGTCGGCGAAGGCGAGCTTCATGGCATCGATCTGCAGGTGTTGCGCGGCCACGCTGTCGACCCTCGTCGCCGCGAGGTCGAAGTTCGAGAGGATGCCCAGCGCGATCAGCGCGGCGATGCCCTGGCCGTTGGGCGGGATCTCGTGCAGCGTGTGGCCGCGGTAGTCCTGGCCGATGGGCGCGACCCACTCGGGGTGGAAGGCCGCCAGGTCGGCCTCGGTGAGCGCGCCGCCGTGCTGTGCCGAAAAGCGCGCCAGCGCCTGCGCGATGGGGCCGCGGTAGAAGGCCTCGCCTCTGGATTCGGCGATGGCGCGCAGGCCGCGCGCGGCGGCCGGGAAGCGGAACAGTTCGCCCACCTGGGGCGCGCGGCCCCAGGGCAAAAAGTGCTCGGCAAAGCCGGGCTGGCCCTGCAGCTCGGGCGTGGCCGCGGCCCATTTCTGCCGCACCACCACCGGCACCGCATAGCCTCGCTCGGCCAGTTCGATCGCCGGTTGCATCAGGTCGGCGAACGGCAGTTTTCCGAAGCGTTCGCTCAGGGCCGCCCAGCCGGCCACGGCGCCGGGCACGGTGACCGAATCGATCCCGCGCTTCGGGGGCGTGAGTGCGTCGCTGCCGTGCTTGCGGTGGAAGTAGCCCGGCGTCCAGGCCGTCGGCGCGGTGCCGGAGGCGTTGAGGCCGTGCAGTTGCTGCCCGTCCCAGAGGATGCAGAACGCGTCCGACCCCAGCCCGTTGCTCACCGGCTCGGTGATGGTGAGCGCGGCCGCCGCGGCGATGGCCGCGTCCACCGCGTTGCCGCCTTGCAGCAGCATGCGCAACCCGGCCTGCGCGGCCAACGGGTGCGAGGTGCTGACGATGTTGCGCGCGAACAGCGGCAGGCGGGTGCTGGGGTAGCCGTGGGTGTTCTGCAGGTTCATGGGCTTGGGTCGATGCGGGGCAGCTCCCACGCGCGGGTGCCACCGAAGTGTGGAAGCGGTGCGCCGGCCCAATGGACGCTGGCGCAGGGTTCTTGGCGCGGAGCGTTCAAGCGTTGACCCTGGGGTGTGTTTCAGGCGTAGTCGTATTCGCCGCCTTTTTCCAGCGCGCGCTGGTAAGCGGGGCGGGCATGGATCTTCTTGAGCCAAGCCATGGTGGCCGGCCGCGAGGAGCCCAGGCCGGCCCGTGACACGGCCGCCTCAAGGGGGAAGCTCATCATGATGTCGGCCGCGCTGATGGCTTTGCCCGCAAACCAGGGCCGCGAGGCCAGTTCCTGTTCGATGTAGTCCAGGTGCACGTCCACCATGGGCTGGATGCGCTTGAGCGCGATCTTGCCCATCAGCGGCACCTTGCCCATGGCCAGCATCAGCAGCAGCATGGGCATGACCGAACCTTCGGCGTAGTGCAGGAACTGGCGGTAGCGGCGCAGGCCTTCACCGCTGTCGCCGGGGCCGAGGCGGGCGGTCTTCTCGACCAGGTACTCGCAGATCGCGCCGGTTTCCACCAGCTTGATCCGACCGTCTTCCAGCACCGGCGACTTGCCCAGCGGGTGCACCTGCCTGAGCTCGGGTGGTGCGAGCATGGTGCGAGGGTCGCGCTGGTAGGCGCGGATTTCGTAGGGCAGTTCCAGCTCTTCGAGCATCCAGAGCAGGCGCTGCGAGCGGGAATTGTTCAGGTGGTGGACGATGAGGCTCATGGCGGGGCGTTGACGATGGGGAACACACATTGTGGAGCTATCGCTCAGCCCCCGCTGCGCAGCAGCATGGCCGGGTTCAGCCGCATCTGCCGCAGCAGGTAGCGCGCGCCCAGACCGAGGCTGACAACGCTCACGCCCAGCGCCGTGAGCGCGCCGGCCCAGTAGAGGCCGGCCGGGTCCAGGTCCAGGCGCCAGCGCAGCAGGCCGGTGGCGAGTGCGCTGCCGGCGAGCAGGGCGAAGGCGGCGGTGACCGCGGCGAGCACCGCGTATTCCCACACCAGCACGCGCCGCAGGCTGGAGAGCCGCGCGCCCAGCGCGTGCATCACCGTGGCGTCGAACACTTGGCGGCTGCGGCTGGCCGCGACCACGCTGGCGAGCACCAGCAGGCTGGCCGCCAGGCAGACCCCGGCCACCACCGCCAGCCCGGTGCTGGCGCGGCCCATGAGCGCGCGGGTTTCGCGCAGCATGGACTCGGTGCGCACGCTGACGATGTTGGGCGCCGCCGCGGCCAGCCGGTCCTGGGCGGCCAGGGCTTCGCCGGCCGGCAGCCAGGCCGCGCCCACATGGCGCGTGATGAAGGGGTCGAGCACGCCGTCGCTGAAGATGGCTTCGAGCCACAGGCGCGACTGCATGCGCCGCTGGCTGTAGATGGCGGCGACCGTGGCCTCCACCGGTGTGCCCATGATGTCGAAACGCAGCCGGTCGCCGACCTTCAGGCCCAGCTGGTCGGCCTCGCGGTCTTCCATCGCCACCAGCGGTTCGCCGGTGTGGCCCTCGGGCCACCAGGCACCGCGCTGGACCACGACGTCGTCGATGTTGCCGCTGCGGTTGCTGAGCTTCTGTTCGTCGCGCGCTTCGCGCATCCGTTCGCCGTCGCCGCTCTCGCGCAGCGCCTCACCGTTCACCGCCGCCAGCCGGCCCAGCACCAGCGGCGCGGTCAGCACGCGCTGCAGACCGGGCGCGGCCTGCAGCGTCGCGCGCAGGGTGTCGATCTGTTCGGTCTGCACGTCGTAGAACACCAGCGCCGGCGCGTTCGCCGGCACGGTGTCGTTCACGGTGCGCAGCAGCGTGGCCACCACCAGGGTGCAGGCCACCAGCAGGGTGAGCGCCGAGCCGAGCGAGAGCAAGGCGGCGCGCAGCGGCGAGGCCGGTTGCTGCAGGCCGGCCAGCGCGAGCTGCAGTTCCAGCGGCAGCCGACCGGCCTGCAGCCGCGCGGCCCAGCGCTTGAGCCCGCGCGTGATGGCTTCCAGCAGCACCAGCAGCACCGCCGTGGCGAGCACGAAGGCGAGCCCGAAGCGCGGATCGGGCAGGGTGAGCACCAGCGCCGCCACCAGCAGCAGCGCCACGCCCGCGGTGAGCCACCAGGTGCGGCGCGGCGTCTGCAGCGTGATGCCGCTCACGCCGCGGAACAGCGCCGCCGGCGTGACCGACAGCGCCCGCCCCAGCGCCGGCAGCGCAAAGGCCACCGCCGTCAGCACACCAAAGCCCAGCGCCACCAGCGAGGGCATCCACAGCCCGGCCAGCAGCACCGACATCGGCAGGCGATCGGCCGTGGCGTAGGCGCCGGCCAGCGCCAGCGCGTTGCCCAGCAACACACCCGCGCCACTGGCCAGCAGCGCCAGCATCACGATCTGCAGCAGCACCATCGCCGCCAGCCGGCCGTCGCGCAGGCCCAGCGCGCGCAGCGTGGCCAGCGATGTGAGCTTGCCCTGCAGGTAGGCCTGCACGCTGTTGAACACGCCCAGGCCGCCGATGAACAGTGCCGAGAACCCGATCAGCAGCAGGCCCGAGCCGATCTGCCCCAGCACCTCGGCCATGCGCGCGCTGCGCTCGTCGAAGGTCTGCACCTCGGCGTCCAGCGCCGGGAAGGCGGCCATGAAACGGTCGCGCCACAACGCCGGAGGCTCGTCGCTGCGCACGCGGTAGTGGTATTCGACGCGGCTGAGCGGCTGCACCAGGCCGGTGGCCAACAGCGCGCCGTCGGCCACCAGCACCGGGGCGCCGCCCCAGTCGGCGCGCAGGCTGCGGTCGGGCTGGCGCGTGATGAGGGCGCGCACTTCGAGGTTGAGGTCGCCGATGTGAATGCGGTCGCCGGGCGCCAGGCCCAGGCGCTGCGCCAGCGCGCCGTCGATCGCAGCGCCCCAGTCGGGGCCGCGCAGCGCATCCGCCAGCGTGCCGGCGGGTGAGAGCGTCACCGTGCCGTAGAGCGGGTAAGCGCTGTCGGTGCTCTGCAGTTCGATCAGTTGCGAGCGGCCGTCGGCGGTGCGCAGCATGGTGCGCAGTTCCACCAGCCGCGAGACCGTGGCACCCTGCTGCATCCAGGCCAGCGCGTCGGCGGGCAGCGGTTGCGTGTGTTCCACTTCCACGTCGCCGCCGAAGAGCAGGCGCGCGTCGTTGCGCAGCGCGTCGGCCACCTGGCGGTAGAGCCCGCCGCCCGCGGCCACCAGCGACACGCCAAGCACCAGGCAGGCGACAAAGATCCACAGGCTGCGTCCGCTGGCGCGCAGGTCGCGCCAGGCGAGTTCAAGCAGGAAGCGCATGGACATCGCGGGCCTCCCCGGTGGCCGGTGCCGGCGTTTCGTGCAGCTTCCCGTCGTGCAGGCGCAGCACGCGGTCGCAGCGGGCGGCGAACTCCAGGTCGTGCGTGACGAGCACCAGCGTCGTGCCGAGGTCGTGGTTCAGTTCGAACAGCAGCTCGCGCACCGACTCGGCGGTCTGGTCGTCCAGGTTGCCGGTGGGTTCGTCGGCCAGCAGCAGGCGCGGGCGGTGCACCAGTGCGCGCGCAATCGCCACGCGTTGTTGCTCGCCGCCGGAGAGCTGGCTCGGGTAGTGCGTCAGCCGGTCGGCCAGGCCCACGCGGGCGAGCATGGCGCGGGCCGCGTCGCGCGCATCGCGCCGCCCGGCCATCTGCAGCGGCAGGGCCACGTTGTCGAGCGCGCTCAGGCTGGCGAGCAGGTGAAAACTCTGGAACACGATGCCGATGCGGTCGCGCCGCAGATCGGCCAGGCCGTCGGCGTCCAGCGTGGCGAGGTCCACCCCGTCGATCACCACCCGCCCGCCGCTCGGCCGCTCCAGCCCGGAGAAGAGCAACAGCAGCGAGGTCTTGCCCGAACCCGAAGGCCCGGCGATCGCCACCCGCGTGCCGGCCTCGATGCGGAGATTGACCCCGCGCAGCACGTCGACCCGCGTGTGCGCCAGGGGGTAGGACATGCTGAGGTCGTGGGTTTCGATGAGGGGGGGCGGTGTGGGCATGGGCGGTGTGAGCGTGGGGTGCGGGTTAGGTTCCCAGGCTCAGTCTCGCAGCCGCCCGGGTGAGAGCATCGCCGCGGTCAAGCCACAGGCGCTGATGTGCGCCGGCAGTGGCCACCCGCGCGCCAGCGCCGCGCAGGCCTCGCCCATCGCCGCACTGGTCTGGATGCCGTAGCCGCCTTGCGCCGCACACCAGAAGAAGCCGGGCGCGCTCGCATCGAAGCCACCCACCAGCTCGCCATCGGCCACGAAGGAGCGCAGGCCGGCCCAGGTGTGCGTGGGGCGCGGCGTGAGCGTGGTCCAGGTCTCGATGGCATGCAGGCCGAGCGCGATGTCCAGCTCTTCGGGCTGCACGTCCTGCGGCACGGTCGGGTCGGCGTTGACGGGCGAGGCGAGCAGGGCGCCCGCGTCGGGCTTCATGTAGAAGCTCTCGTCGGCGGCGAGCAGCAGCGGCCAGTGCGCCGTGTCCACGCCGGCCGGGGGCGCGAAGGTGAAGGCCGTGCGGCGTTTGGGCACCAGGCCGATGGGCGCCACACCGGCCAGACCGGCGATGGCGTCGCACCACGCGCCGGCGGCGTTGATCAGCACCGGCGCTGTGTATTCGGCACCGGCTGCGGTGCGCACGCGCCAGAGATCGCCTGTTCGATCAATGAACACCACTTCCGCATCCGTTACCAGCTCGCCACCCGCGCGCTGGAAGCCGCGCAGGTAACCCTGGTGGATGGCGTGCACGTCCATGTCGAAGCTGTCGGGCTCGTAGATCGCCGCGCTCACCTTCCCGGGCCGCAGCGCCGGCACCATGGTCAGCGCTTCGTCGGCGCCCAGCCAGCGGCCCCGGGGGCTGATGGCCTTGAGCACGTCCCAGGCTTCTTGCAGATGGGGCAGCTCGGCCTCGCCGGCCACCGTGAGCAGACCGCGCGGCGTGAGCAGCGGCGCGCTGGCAAAGCCATCGGGCGGGTGCTGGAAGAAAGGTTCGCTCGCCCGGGAGAGCGCACGCACCTGGGGCGGCCCGTAGCTGGCGATGAACTGTGCCGCCGAACGCCCGGTGCTGTGGTAGCCCGGCTGGCTCTCGCGTTCCAGCATGGCGCAGCGGCCGTGCGGTGCGAGGAAGTGGCCGGTGGAGGCGCCCGCGATGCCGGCGCCGAGGATGATGAAGTCGTGCGTTGGGGTGCTCATGCCCGGCATGTTACGGCGCGCCGGATTGGCCTGGTGCTGGTGTGGACCCACTGCGCAGGCGGTCGGGCGAAGTGCTTGGGGTGTTCGTTGTCATGGGCGGGTGGGTGGTCTGGATGAACCACCGAGAGGACCCTGCCGAGCAGCGCCCGTCGTTGGCTACACTGGCCTCTCCGGCGCCGGGAGAAACCGCTCCAGGTCACCTTGAATCCTGCAACGCCTTCGTCAACCACCACCGGCATGCACGATCCGTTCAACCTCCAGCGTTTCATCGACGCCCAGTCCGGCGTCCATGAAGCCGCGCTCGCCGAGCTGAACCAGGGTCGCAAGCAGACCCACTGGATCTGGTTCGTGCTGCCCCAGCTCCGCGGTCTGGGGAACAGCCACCACGCCCAGTTCTACGGCATCAGCGGCAAGGCCGAAGCGGCGGCCTATCTGGCCCATCCGATGCTGGGCCCACGGCTGATCGAATGCATCCGCGCGATCAGCCACCACGTTGGGCAGAGCGCCGAGTCCATCCTCGGCCCCATTGACGCTCTCAAGTTACGCAGCTGCCTGACGCTGTTCGAGGCGGTCTCACCGGAAACACCCGAGTTCTCCGCCGCGTTGCGGCAGTTCTTCAGTGGTACCCGCTGCCCGAAGACGCTGGGGTTGCTGGCTGATGGGTAGAAGGAGTCGGTGAGCAGGTCCGCGGGTTGATCGGATGAAAACAAAAAAAAGGGGCGACGGTCACCCGTCGCCCCTTTGTTTTTCTGAACCGCTCAGCCGAAATCAGGCGAAGAAGCTCTTCGCCTTTTCAAACCAGCCCTTGTCGTTCGGGCTGTGCTTGTGGCCGCCCTTCTTGAACGACTCGTCGAGTTCCTTGAGCAGCTTGCGCTGGTGCTCGGTCAGCTTGACCGGCGTCTCGACCGCCACGTGGCAGTACAGGTCGCCGGGGTAGCTGCTGCGCACGCCCTTGACGCCCTTGCCGCGCAGGCGGAAGGTCTTGCCGCTCTGTGTGCCTTCGGGCAGGTCGATGGTGGCTTTGCCTTGCAGCGTGGGCACGTCGATCTCGCCGCCGAGGGAGGCGGTGGTCATGGGGACGGGCACCTGGCAGTGCAGGTCGTCGCCCTCGCGCTCGAAGATGTCGTGCTTGCGCAGGCGGATCTCGATGTAGAGGTCACCCGACGGGCCGCCGTTCTGGCCCGGCTCGCCGTTGCCGCTGCTGCGGATGCGCTGGCCGTCGTCGATGCCGGCGGGGATCTTGATCTCCAGCGTCTTCTGCTTCTTGATCTTGCCCTGGCCGTGGCAGCTGGTGCAGGGCTCGGGAATGATCTTGCCGCTGCCGTGGCAGTGCGGGCAGGTCTGCTGCACGCTGAAGAAGCCCTGGCGCATCTGCACGACACCCTGGCCGTGGCAGGTGGTGCAGGTCTTGACGCTGGTGCCGGGCTTGGCGCCGGTGCCCTTGCAGCTTTCGCAGTCGTCCCACGAAGGTATCTTGATCTGGGCCTCCTTGCCGGTGGCGGCCTCTTCGAGGCTGATTTCCATGGCGTAGGACAGGTCCGAACCGCGGTAGACCTGGCGGCCGTTGCGCTGGCCGCGGGCACCGCCAAAAATGTCACCAAAGATGTCGCCGAACGCGCCCGAGAAGCCGTCGAAGCCCTCGGCGCCCGGGCCGCCGCGCATGTTGGGGTCCACGCCGGCGTGGCCGTGCTGGTCGTAGGCCGCCTTCTTTTGCGGGTCCGACAGCATTTCGTAGGCCTCTTTGGCCTCCTTGAACCGTTCTTCGGCGGCCTTGGCCGCATCACCCTGGTTGCGGTCCGGGTGGTGCTTCATCGCCAGCTTGCGATACGCCTTCTTGATTTCGTCGTCCGAGGCGTTCTTGGGCACGCCCAGCACTTCGTAAAAATCGCGTTTAGCCATGGTCTTTTGCAGATCTGTTTGAACACAAACGCCGCGTCGGGTTGCCCGGACGCGGCGGCGGCTTGAAAGCCATCGAAATGGCGATCAGCCCTTCTTCACTTCTTTCACTTCGGCGTCAACGATGTCGTCGTCGGCCGCGGCCTTGCTGGCGCTCTCCTGGCTGGCGCCTTCGCTGGCGCCCGCTGCGGCGGCCTCAGCCTGCGATGCGGCGTAGACCTTTTCGCCCAGCTTCTGGCTGGCGCTCATGAGCGTTTCGGTCTTGGACTCGATGGCTTCCTTGTCTTCGCCCTTGAGCGCCTCTTCCACGTCCTTGATCGCGGCTTCGATGGCGTCTTTTTCGCCGCTGTCGAGCTTGTCACCGTGTTCGCCCAGCGACTTCTTCACGCTGTGCACCATGGCTTCGCCCTGGTTGCGGGCCTGCACGAGTTCGACCTTTTTCTTGTCGTCGGCGGCGTTGAGCTCGGCGTCTTTCACCATCTGCTGGATCTCGGCTTCGGACAGGCCCGAGTTCGCCTTGATGGTGATCTTGTTTTCCTTGCCGGTGCCCTTGTCCTTGGCGCCCACGTGCAGGATGCCGTTGGCGTCGATGTCGAACGACACTTCGATCTGCGGCATGCCGCGCGGCGAGGCCGGAATGCCTTCGAGGTTGAACTCGCCCAGCGCCTTGTTGCCGGAAGCGATCTCGCGCTCGCCCTGGTACACCTTGATGGTCACGGCCGGCTGGTTGTCTTCGGCGGTGGAGAACACCTGGCTGAACTTGGTCGGGATCGTGGTGTTCTTCTGGATCATCTTGGTCATGACACCGCCCATGGTCTCGATGCCCAGGGAGAGCGGGGTCACGTCCAGCAGCAGCACGTCCTTGCGGTCACCCGAGAGCACCTGGCCCTGGATGGCAGCACCCACGGCCACGGCTTCGTCGGGGTTCACGTCCTTGCGCGGCTCCTTGCCGAAAAACTCTTTCACCTTTTCCTGCACCTTGGGCATGCGGGTCATGCCGCCGACCAGGATCACGTCGTGGATGTCACCCACGCTGATGCCGGCGTCCTTGATCGCCATGCGGCAAGGGGCGATGGTGCGCTCGACCAGCTCTTCCACCAGGGCTTCGAGCTTGGCGCGCGTGAGCTTGATGTTGAGGTGCTTCGGGCCCGATGCGTCGGCCGTGATGTAGGGCAGGTTCAGGTCGGTCGCGGCCGAGCTGGACAGTTCGATCTTGGCTTTTTCAGCGGCTTCCTTCAGGCGCTGCAGGGCCAGCACGTCTTTGGTCAGGTCAACGCCCTGTTCTTTCTTGAACTCGGTGACGATGTAATCGATGATGCGCTGGTCGAAGTCTTCGCCGCCCAGGAAGGTGTCGCCGTTGGTGGACAGCACTTCGAACTGCTTCTCGCCATCGACGTCGGCGATTTCGATGATGGACACGTCGAAGGTGCCGCCACCCAGGTCGTACACAGCGATCTTGCGGTCGCCCTTTTCCTGCTTGTCCAGGCCGAAGGCCAGGGCCGCAGCGGTGGGCTCGTTGATGATGCGCTTGACGTCGAGGCCGGCGATGCGACCGGCGTCCTTGGTGGCCTGGCGCTGGGCGTCGTTGAAGTAGGCCGGCACCGTGATCACGGCTTCGGTCACGGGCTCACCCAGGTAGTCCTCGGCGGTCTTCTTCATCTTGCGCAGGATGTCGGCGCTGACCTGCTGGGCCGAGATCTGCTTGCCGCGCACTTCCACCCAGGCGTCGCCGTTGTCGGCGGCCACGATGGAGTAGGGCATGAGGTCGATGTCCTTCTGGACTTCTTTCTCGGTGAACTTGCGGCCGATCAGGCGCTTGATCGCGTAGAGCGTGTTCTTGGGGTTGGTCACGGCCTGGCGCTTGGCGGACGCGCCGACCAGCACCTCACCGTCTTCCTGGTAGGCCACGATCGACGGCGTGGTGCGCGCACCTTCCGAGTTCTCGATCACCTTGGTGGTGTTGCCTTCCATGATGGACACGCACGAGTTGGTGGTGCCCAGGTCGATGCCGATGATTTTTCCCATTTGTGTGCTCCGGTTCTAAAAAGTGAATGTTGAAAAGGGTGTGGATGCGGCGTGCATCCCTTGTGGAAGATGTGTGGATAACTCAGCCGTTTTTCAAGGGCAGGGCCGCACAAATGCCGTTATTTGGGTGCGGCCACGGTGACCAGGGCCGGGCGCAGCACGCGGTCGGCGATCAGGTAGCCCTTTTGGAGCACGGCGACCACGGTGTTGGCCTCCTGCTCGGCGGGCACCATGCTGATGGCCTGGTGCTGGTGCGGGTCGAACTTGCTGCCGCCGGCGGGCGCGATCTGCACCACCTTGTGCCGCTCCAGCGCGCTCTGGAGCTGTTTGAGCGTGGCTTCTGAGCCTTCGCGCAGCTGTTCGCGGGTGGCTTCCTGGATGGCCAGGCCGGCTTCCAGGCTGTCGGCCACGGCCAGCAGGCTCTCGGCAAAACTTTCCACCGCGAACTTGCGGGCCTTGCTGATGTCGTCCTCGGCCCGGCGGCGCGCGTTTTCGGCCTCGGCCTTGGCGCGCAGGAACTGGTCGGCCAGGTCAGCGTTCTTGGCCTTGAGTTCGGTGACTTCGTTGGTCAGGGCGGCCAGCGCATCGGCTTCGGCCACGGCCGCCGCGGCGAGGGCTTCTTCCGCGTTGAGGGGGGAGGTGTGCTCGGGGGCGGTGGCGGGGTTCGGTGGTTGGATCATGTCGATGAAGAATGGTCGTGAAATCGATGGCAAAGCTGGCCGTGCGCGGTAATTCGGGGCGGTCTGGCCGGATTCAAGGGGGCTGGCGGCAAAAGGGCCCGATGCGGGTGAGAATCGACGTTTTTTCACGGAGACAAGCCCATGAAACTTTTTCGCCACGGCCCGCAGGGCACGGAACAACCCGGTCTGATCGATGCCAGCGGTGCGCTGCGCGACCTCTCGGGCGTGGTGCCGGACATCGGCCCGGCCACCCTGGGGCGTGATTCTATGTCCCGGCTCGCCGCACTGGACCCGGCGTCGCTGCCCCTGCTGCCCGCCGACACCCGCCTGGGTGCCTGCGTGGGCGCCGTGGGCAACGTGGTGTGCATCGGCCTGAACTACGCCGACCACGCCGCCGAATCCGGCCTGAAGGTGCCCGGTCAGCCCATCGTGTTCAACAAGCACAACGGCGCCATCAGCGGCCCGAACGACAGTGTGTGGCTCGCGCCCGGCTCGCAGAAGCTGGACTGGGAGGTGGAGCTGGGCATCGTGATCGGCGAGCGCGCCTTCCATGTGAGCGAAGCGGATGCGCTGAACCATGTGGCCGGGTTCTGTCTGGTGAACGACGTGTCGGAACGGGCCTACCAGACCGAATACGAGGGCCAGTGGACCAAGGGCAAGAGCTACCCGACCCACTGCCCCATCGGTCCCTGGCTGGTGACACCCGACGAACTGGGTGACGAGCAGGATGTGGACCTGTGGCTGGACGTGAACGGCGTGCGCCGCCAGACCGGCAATACGCGCACCATGATCTTCGGCGTGAAGACCATCGTGAGCTACCTGAGCCGCTTCATGGCGCTGATGCCCGGTGACGTGATCCCGACCGGCACGCCGCCCGGGGTGGGCATGGGCCAGAAGCCGCCGGTTTACCTGAAGGCGGGTGACGTGATCACGCTGGGCGGGCGCGGGCTGGGCGAGCAGCGCCAGGTGGTCAGGGACGCCCCCTGAGCCGCTGACGCGACTTCCCCCCGAGGGGGACCACACCAGTGGCCCGGCAAAGCCGGTTCCCCGGTGTGTGCTGGAAGGGTGCCCCTTCTCCGGCTGAAGGTTCAGGCTGCGTGTGCCGCCGCACGCGCCTGCTGGTGCGACCACTTGCTGGCGAACTGCTGCACGTCGTTCATGCGGCGGGCGAGATCGGCGCCCTGGCTGGTGAGCCGGTAGCCGTCGCCACCGTGGTCCACCAGATGGGCGGCGCGCAGTTCTTTCAGGCGGGTGTTGAGGGTGTTGGGGGTGACGCCGCCCACGCTGTCCTGCAGCAGGCGGAAGGTCTGGGGGTGGCCATCGCTCAGTGCCCAGATCACACGCATGGCATAGCGGGATTCCAGCAGATCAAAGAGCTGGATCACGGCGGTATGGTGGTCTTTGGCGCCCATGTTGTGTCTCCTGGTGCAGCCCTCTGTGTCGGGGCTTGAGAAACACTATACGGCGCCTGCTAGCAGTTTGCTAGCTGTGTGCACTGCAGCAATGTGGCGCAATGTCCAACGCTCCGGATATACCCGGATTGCGCGTGTGGGGACTACCGCTGATACACCTTGCGCAGCAGGGCGTTGAGTGTGTCCAGCTCGGCGGGGGTCAGGGTATCGGAGACGTCGTGTTCCAGCCGGGTGGCGGTGAGCTGTGCCTGCTTTTGCAGTTGCTTGCCTTCGGCTGAGAGATGCAGCCCCTGCGCGCGGCGGTCGGACGGGTGGGGCTTGCGTTCGATCAGGCCGCGCTTGTCGAGGTTTTTGATCATGCCCACCAGGTTGGGCGGCAGGATGTCGAGTTCCGCACACAGCTGGCGTGAGGTCACGCCCGGGTTGTGGGCGATGAGCGTGAGCACCGAAAAGTCCACCGGGCGCAGGCCAAAGGGCGCCATGCGCCGCAGGAACACGGTGATCACCGCCAGCGCGGCGCGCCGGGCGTTGTAGCCGAGCAGGGTTTCCAGGTAGCTGGTGTCCAGACCCGAGGAGGCCTCGGGCCCACCGGCGGACGGGCTCGCCGGAGCGGTCCCGGCGGTTTTGCGGGGCGCCCGGGGACGGCGCAGGGTGTTGGCAACGGATGGTTCAGGCATGGCACACAAGCATAGCGCGGGTGGCCGGCGCCCCTTTGACGGGGGTCATGCTCCGTCCAGGCTGGCGTCGAGCATCGCCAGGCGCATGTCGAATTCGGGCCAGACCCAGCGCCAGAAGCCAGTCTGCGCGGCTTGCCAGCGCGACGCCTCGGCCCCGGCGGTGACACCGATGCGGGCCCAGGCCCAGGCCATGAGCAGCATGGCGACGGCGCGCAGGAAGTCGTCGGCCAGCCAGTGGGCGAGGTCGGCGGGGGTGTCCTGGGCGGTGGCGCGCGGCAGCAGGCGCTCCCGCAGGAAGGCGCTGAAACGGTCCAGCTGTGCCCGCACACGCTGGCCCTGGTCGTCGTCGCCCAGATCGTCCGACAGCTCGGCCAGCAGTTGCAGCAAGCCCGCGCCGCCGTCGGGCAGGGTCTTGCGCAGCAGCAGGTCGATCGCCTGGATCTCGTTCGTGCCTTCGTAGATCATGGCCACGCGTGCGTCGCGCACCACCTGCTCGATGCCCCATTCGCGCACGTAACCGTGGCCGCCGAACACCTGCAGGCAGGCGCTCGCGCCGTGAAAGGCCTGGTCGGTCCAGGCGGACTTGAGCACCGGCGTGACCAGGCTGCACCAGCGGCTGGCGCTTTCGCGCCGGGCGGCGTCTTCGTGGTGTTTCAGGATGTCCAGCTCCAGCGCGGTGCGGTAGGCGATCACGCGTCCGGCATCGATCCAGGCCCGCTGGGCGTCGAGGATGCGGCGCATGGCCGGGTGCTGCTCGATCAAATCAGCTTCGCCCGCTTTCGCGCTGCCGCCGGGTGCGCGCATCTGGCGGCGTTCCTTCGAATAGGCGTCGGCCTTCTGCCAGGCGGCGTCGAGCAGGCCGATGCCCTGCAGACCCACGTGCAGGCGGGCGGCGTTCATCATCACGAACATCGCGTTCAGGCCCTTGCCGGGCTCGCCCACGATCCAGCCCGGGGCTTCGTCGAAGCGCATCACGCAGGTGGGGCTGCCGTGCAGGCCCATCTTTTCTTCGATGCGTTCGCACACGACCGCGCTTCTGGACCCGTCCTCGTGGAACTTCGGCACCAGGAACAGCGACAGGCCTTTCGGGCCGGGTGGGCTGTCGGGCAGGCGCGCGAGCACCAGGTGCACGATGTTGTCGGTGAGGTCGTGCTCGCCGCCGGAGATGAAGATCTTGGTGCCCGAGAGCGCGTAGCGGCCGTCGGGCAGCGGCACGGCCTTCGTGCGCGCCAGGCCGAGATCGGAGCCGGCGTGGGGTTCGGTCAGGCACATGGTGGCCAGCCATTCGCCGGTGGCCACTTTCTCCAGGTACTTCGTCTTGAGTTCGTCCGAGGCGTGGTGCTTGATGCACTCGTAGGCGCCGTGCAGCAGGCCGGGCGCCATGGTCCAGCCGTGGTTGGCCGCGCTGAGCATTTCGTAGAGCATGGCCTCCAGCGCGGCCGGCAGACCCTGGCCGCCGTCTTCCACCGCGCAGGCCAGCGAAGGCCAGCCGGCCTGCCAGAAGGCCTGGTAGGCGTCGCGAAAGCCCGGCGGCATGGTGACCGCGCCGGCCTTCCACCGGGCGCCGATCTCGTCGCCGTCGCGATTCAGCGGGGCCACCACTTCGCCGACGAACTTGCCGGCTTCCTCCTCCACCTGGCGCAGCAGGTCGGGGTCGGCGTGTTCAGCCAGTGCGGGCAGCGCGGCCAGGGTCTGCGGCGCGCGCAGCACGTCGAGCAGGATGAAGTGGTGGTCGGCCAGGCGGGGCTGGTAGGCGTTCATGGCGGGGCGGTTCCGGTCGGGCGTGAGTGAAAAAGAGCGGGAGGGTCAGGCGGCCTGGCGCGCGGTGCCCAGGTAGGTTTCGATCACGCGCGGGTCGCTGGCCAGTTCGCTGGCCGGGCCCTGCGCACTGAGCTCGCCCATCTCCAGCACGTAGCCGTGGTCGGCCACCTGCAGGGCGGCGCGCGCGTTCTGCTCCACCAGCACGATGGTCACGCCGGTCTGGCGCAGCGTCTCGATGATGGTGAAGATCTCGCGCACGATCAGCGGCGCCAGTCCCAGGCTGGGCTCGTCGAGCATGAGCAGGTCGGGGCGCGACATGAGCGCGCGGCCCACGGCCAGCATCTGGCGTTCGCCGCCCGAGAGCGTGCCGGCCAGCTGGATGCGGCGTTCCTGCAGGCGCGGGAACAGGCTGTACACGTCGTCGAGCCGGTTGCGCCATTGCGCGTTGCCCAGCCGCATCTGGCGAAAGCCGCCGAGCAGCAGGTTGTCTTCCACCGGCATGGTGCCGAAGAGCTCGCGCTTCTCGGGCACCAGCGACATGCCGTTCATCACACGCTCTTCCAGCGTGAGCGCGCCGATGTCCTGGCCACGGAATTCGATCAGGCCCTTGCCGGGCAGGATGCCCATGAGGGTGTTGAGCAGGGTGGACTTGCCCGCGCCGTTGGGGCCGATCACGGTGATGACGCTGCCCGGCTCGGCCTGGATGTCGATGCCGTGCAGCACCTCGGCGCGGCCGTAGCCGGCGCGCAGGCCCTTGACTTGAAGAATGGGGTTGCTCATTTCAATGCTCCGTGCCGAGATAGGCCGCGCGGACTTTCGGGTCTTGCTGGATCTGCGCGGGCGGACCCTGTGTGAGCAGGGTGCCGAACTCCATCACCACCAGGTGGTCGCAGATCTGCATCACCAGGTCCATGTCGTGCTCCACCAGCAGGATGCTCATGCCTTCGCCCTTCAGCTGGCGCAGCACACCGGCCAGGGCCTGCTTCTCCTGGTGGCGCAGACCGGCCGCGGGCTCGTCGAGCAGCAGCAGGGTCGGGTCGGCGCAGAGGGCGCGCGCGATCTCCATCAGGCGCTGCGGGCCCATGGCGAGGTTGCCGGCCTGCTCGTGCAGGTACTCGCCCATGCCGATGCGTTCGAGCTGGCGCTGCGCTTCCCGGAACAGCTGCTTTTCTTCCGCGCGGTTGGCGCGCAGCATGGCCGGCAGCACGCCTTTGCGCCCGCGGGTGTGCGCGCCCAGCGCCACGTTTTCCAGCACCGTCATGTCGGGGATCATCTTGACGTGCTGGAAGGTGCGTGCCATGCCCAGGCGCGCGATCTCGCGCGAGGGCTTGCCACTGATGTTGCCGCCCTGGAACACCACCTCGCCGCGCGTGGCTGGCAGCACGCCGGTGATGAGGTTGAAGGTGGTGGACTTGCCCGCGCCGTTGGGACCGATCAGGCCCACGATCTGGCCGGCCCGGATCTGGAAGCTGATGTCGTTGACCGCCACCAGACCCCCGAACTGCATGCGCGCCTTCTTCACGTCGAGCACCAGCTCGCCGGCCGTGGGCTTGGCGCGTTCGGGCAGGGCGGCGGCGTCCTGCCAGTCCACCGCGCGCGGCTTCTGTGGCACGCGCTTGCCCACCATGGACCACAGGCCATCGGGCAGGTACTTCAGCACCACCACCAGGGCGATGCCGAACACGATCACCTCGTAGCTGCCGCTGGTGCCGATCAGCTTGGGCAGCAGCACCTGCAACTGGTCTTCGAGCACACGGATCAGGCCGGCGCCGACGATCGCGCCCCACACATGGCCCACGCCACCGACCACCGCCATGAACAGGTACTCGATGCCCATCTTCAGGCCGAAGGCCGAGGGGTTGACCGTGCGCTGGAAGTGCGCGAGCAGCCAGCCCGCCACCGAAGCAAACAGCGCGGCCAGCACGAAGATCGTGACCTTGTAGCGGAAGGTGCTGATGCCCATGGCCTCGGCCATCTGCGAGCCGCCCTTGAGCGAGCGGATGGCGCGGCCCGCGCGCGAGTCCAGCAGGTGGAGCAGGGCCGCGGCGAACGCCAGCAGCAGGGCCCAGGTGAGCACGAAAAAGGCACGGCCCTGGCCAATGTCGAAGCCCGCGATGGACAGGCTCTGGATACCCAGCAACCCGTCGTACTTGCCCAGCGCGTCCAGGTTGCCCATGAGGTAGTAGAGCGAGAGGCCCCAGGCAATGGTGGCCAGGGGCAGGTAGTGGCCCGACATGCGCAGCGTGATCAGCCCCACCAGCAGCGCGCTGGCGGCCGTCAGGCTCATGCCGATGAACAGCGTGAGCCAGGGCGAGATGCCGAGGTTGAGCGTGAGCCAGGCTGTGGTGTAGGCCCCGATGCCGACGAACGCCGCCTGGCCGAACGAGGTGAGCCCACCCACGCCGGTGAGCAGCACCAGGCCCATCACCGTCATGCTGTACATGCCGATGTAGTTGAGCTGCGTGATCCAGAAGTCCGGCAGGGGCAGGACCGCGATCAGAGGAACGGCCGCCGCGAGGATCAGCAGGCCCATGTTTTGAATGTTCTTCATGATCTCAGTGGTCTTCGTCCGAGTGGCCGCTGCGCAGGGAGCGCACCAGCAGTACGGGAAGGATCAGCGTGAACACGATCACTTCCTTGAAGGCGCTGGCCCAGAACGATCCGAACGCCTCGATCACGCCCACGAAGAGCGCCGCGACCAGCGCGCCGGGGTAGCTGGAGAGGCCCGCGGCCACCGCGGCCACGAAGCCCTTGAGGCCGATGAGGAAACCCGAGTCGTAGAACACCGTGGTGGTCGGGCCGATCAGCAGGCCCGAGAGCGCGCCGATGAAGGCCGCCATGGTGAAGGTGAGCTGGCCCGAGGCGTGCGAGGAAATGCCCATGAGGCGTGCACCGGTGCGGTTGACCGCGGTGGCGCGCAGCGCCTTGCCGCGCAGCGAGCGTTCGAAGTACAGCCACAGCAACACGATCAGGGCGATCGTGGCCAGCGCGGTGATGATGGCCTGGCCCGACAGCATGACCGGCCCGATGTTCAGGCGCAGGTCCCAGAAGCTGGGGTTGCGAAAGCCCTCGGCGCCAAAGAACAACAGGCCCAGGCCGGTCATGGCGAAGTGCACGCCCACCGACACGATCAGCAGCACCAGCGGGGTGGCGCTTTCCAGCGACTGGTAGGCCACACGGTAGACCAGCGGGCCATAGACGGTGACGATGGCCACGCTCAGCGCGGCCTGCACGGCCAGCGGAAACTGCTGCGGCGCGGCCCAGATGGCGATGCCCGAGACCACCAGCGGCACGATGAGCATGCGGCCCGCTGCCTTGAACGCCGTGAGCGCGTTGCGGTGGTGCTGCCAGCGGCTGGAAAGCTCCATGAGCGCGGCCACGCCGGCGAGCAGGATCAGCAGCCACACGGTGCCCGGCACCTGGCCGGTCTGGAAGATGGCCAGGGTGAGCGCGCCATAGGCCACGAACTCGCCCTGGGGAATGAAGATGACGCGGGTGACGGTGAACACCAGCACGGTGGCGAGCCCGAGCAGGGCGTACACCGCACCGTTGGTCAAACCGTCCAGCAGAAGAATGCTGGCAATGGAGAAATCCATAAAAGCCCTTAGCGAAAAAAGAAGCGCTCTTGAGACCAGGGACACCGAGGGTCCGGCTACGCCGGCCCCAGGTGTCGCCCCCCTCCCGCCATCAGGCGAGAGAGGGGGGAGCGCCGAAGGCGCGCGGGGGGTGCCCTCCCATACCTGCAGGCCCGAGATGCCGTCCCTCCTCCAAGCGCCGAAGGCGCGCCAGAGAGGGGGGAAGCCGCGTCAGCGGCGCAGGGGGGTGATCCGAATCATTCGACTTTGAACTTGCCGTTCACCACCTTGAGCATCACGCCGGTTTCAAGCGTGTAACCCCAGTGGTCGGTGGGCGTCCAGTTCATCACGCCGTGCGAAAAGATCGTGCGGCCCATGTTTTCCATGCTGTCGCGGATGGCGGCGCGAAACTCGGGCGTGCCCGGTTTGGCCTTCTTGAGTGCCATCGGGATCACTTTCTCCAGTGTGATCTGTGCGTCGTAGGCGTGGCCTGCGAACTGGTTGCGCAGGCCCGCGCCCACGGCCTTTTCATACTTCTGCACGAAATCCACGGCGACCGCCTTGGACGGGTGGCTGTCGGGCAACTGCTCGGCAATCACGGCCGGGCCGGAGACCACGAAAGCACCTTCCACGGCCTTGCCCCCCACGCGCATCAGGTCTTGCGTGGCCGCGGCGTGGGTCTGATAGATCTTGCCCTTGAAACCACGGTCCACCATGGCCATGTGGGGCATGGCTGCGCCGCTGCCCGAAGCCACGATCAGCACCGCGTCGGGGTTGGCGGCGTTGATCTTGAGGGCTTGCGGGGTCACGCTGGTGTCGGTGCGGGCGAAGCGCTCGGTGGCCACCAGCTTGATGCCGGCTTTCTCCAGCAGCGGTGCGGTTTCCTTGAGCCACTGTTCGCCGTAGGCGTCGGTGTAGCCCAGGAAGCCCAGGGTCTTCACGCCCTGCTTCTTCATGTGCTCGACCACCGCATGGCCCATCACGGTGTTGGACTGCGGCAGGCGGAACACCCACTTGTCCTTGCCAGGTGGCAGGCCCACGGGCGAGCCGGTCAGCTGCACGGTGCCGGCTTCGGTGGCGATGTCGCTCATGGCCGCGGCCACGGCGGTGATGCACGAACCGATGATCATGTCCACCTTGTCTTCGGTGACGAAGCGGCGCGCGTTGGCCGCGCCCTTGCCCGGGTCGGTGGCGTCGTCCAGGACGATCAGGTTGATCTTTTCACCCGCGATGGTCTTGGGGAACAGCTTGAACTGGTTCTGCATCGGGATGCCCAGGCCGGAGCCCGGTCCGGTGAGCGCCAGGCTCACACCGATGTTGATGTCTGCTTGCGCCGCGCCGGTGGCGAGCAGGGCGACGGCGGTCGCAATCAGGGTCTTGATGTTTGTCATGGCTTGTCTCCAGGGGGTTGAGGAACGGGGGGACGGGAAAACGGGATACGGTGGGTGCCGGGCTCAGGAGCAGAGCGCCCGGATGTCGGCGGGAACGGGAATGGCCTTGATGCGGCTCGGGTCGTCGGGGTGCCTGATGCAGAAGGCACGGGTTTCGGTACCCTCGCACAATACCTCGTCGCCGCGCATCACGACATGTTTGTGGACCAGCACTTTGTCGCGCCATTCGGTGACGCTGGTGTGGATCTGCAGGCGCTCGCCGTAGGTGGCGGGACGCATGAACCTGGTGTTGATCTCCAGCAGCGGGGTGCCGATGATGCCGGTCGTCTTGACCAGTTCGCGCCACGGCGGCACGCCGCACTTCACGAAAAAGTTCAGCGACGAGGCGTCCATCCACTTCGAGAAGTTGGGAAAGAACACGATGCCGGCGGGATCGCAGTCGCCGAACATCACGTCGACTTCGTACACAACGGTTTTTGACATAGGAGTTTCTGGAAAGTGGGGCTTGAACCGAGGGCGCCGCGGAACCGGCTTTGCCGGGCCGCCAGCGCCGCCCCCTGGGGGGTGACGCCGCGCAGCGGCGGCGCGGGGGGGACTTACCTTGGGGCCATCCTCAGCGCGCCGTCGAGGCGGATCGTTTCGCCGTTCAGGTGGCCGTTCGTCACGATGTGGGTGGCGAGTTGCGCGAACTCTTCGGGCCTGCCCAGGCGCTGCGGGAACGGAATGCTCGCGGCCAGCGATTGCTGCACCGGCTCGGGCAGGGTCTTCATCAGGGGCGTGAGGAACAGGCCGGGGGCGATGGTGCAGACGCGGATGCCGTGCTGCGCCAGGTCGCGTGCCATCGGCAGCGTCATGCCGGCCACGCCGGCCTTGGAGGCGCTGTAGGCCTGCTGGCCCACCTGGCCGTCGAACGCGGCGACGCTGGCGGTGAACACCATCACGCCGCGCTCGCCGTCTTCCATCGGGTCCAGCTTGGCGCAGGCCGCCGCGAACAGGCGCGCGGCGTTGTAGGTGCCGATCAGGTTGACGTTGATGACGCGCGCGAAGTCTTCCAGCGGGGCGGCGTTGCCGTCCTTGCCGACCACGCGCTTGGCGCTGCCGATGCCGGCGATCTGCATCAGGATGCGCGCCGGGCCGTGGGCAGCTGCGGCGCTTTCGATGGCGGCCTGCATGCTCTCCGGGTTGCTCACGTCGCACGGGCAGGCCACGCCGCCGATCTCGGCCGCGACGCGTTGTGCGTTCTCCAGATTCAGATCGAGCACCGCGACCCTGGCGCCCAGGCGGGCGAGTTCGCGGGCGGTGGCTTCACCGAGGCCGGAGCCTCCGCCGGTGACGAGGGCGGCTTGTCCTTGAATGTTCATTTCAGTTTCCTTCCAGGTTCTCAATGAGGAGGGCAATGCCCTGGCCACCGCCCACACAGGCGCTGGAGATGCCGTACTTCTTGCCGCTGCGCTGCA
This sequence comes from Hydrogenophaga sp. L76, assembly GCF_057654755.1. Taxonomy (NCBI): domain Bacteria; kingdom Pseudomonadati; phylum Pseudomonadota; class Betaproteobacteria; order Burkholderiales; family Comamonadaceae; genus Hydrogenophaga; species Hydrogenophaga sp. L76. The sequence continues at coordinate 1,575,657 of NZ_CM172807.1, read as the reverse complement.
GTTCGCGCGCCAGCGTGAGCGTCAGGCGCACGCCGGTGGCGGCCAGCGGATGGCCGAGTGCGATGGCGCCGCCGTTGACGTTCAGCTTGGTGAGGTCCAGGCCGAGTTCACGGCCCACAGCCAGCGTCTGCGCACCCTGGGCTTCGTTGATCTCGAAGCGGGCGATGTCGTCGAGCTTCAGGCCGGTGCGCTCCAGCAGCAGGCGGATGGCCGGCGCCGGGCCGATGCCCATGATCTCGGGCGGCACGCCCACGGCCGCCGCGGCGACCACGCGCGCCAGCGGCGTTTTGCCCTGGGCCTTGGCGTAGGCACCCGAAGCGACCACACAGGCGGCCGCCGCGTCCACCAGGGCCGCGCTGTTGCCACCGGTCTGCACGCCACCCTCGTACACAGGTTTGAGTTTGGCCAGCACCTCGGGCGGTGAGATGCGCGGGTGGGTGTCGGTCGCCACTTCGGTGACTTTGCCCTGCAGCCGGATGCCGCGCGGCTTGTAGCCGTCGAGCTCGAACTTCTCGCTGATCACCGCCACGATTTCACCGGCCAGGAAGCCGCTTTCCTGCGCGGCCACCGCCTTGGCGAACGAGGACGAAGCGAAGGCATCGACCTCTTCGCGCGTGATGCCGTATTTCTTCGCCAGGTTCTCGGCGGTCTGGATCATGTTGATGCCGGCCGCCGGGTCTTTCAGCGCTTCCCACATGTAGTCCTTGAAGCCCACCGGTGCACCCAGCTTGAAGCCGGTGCGGTGGTCAAACGCCGCGATGGGGTTGCGCGTCATGCTCTCGGTGCCCACCACCAGCGCGGCCTCGCAGGCACCGCCCTGGATGTGTTCGCCCGCCTGGCGGAACAGCTCGAAGCCGGTGCCGCAGATGCGCTGCGCCATGATCGCCGGCACCTCCACCGGCACGCCGGCGTAGAGGCCGATGTGGCGCGGCAGGAAGAACTGGTCAAAGTCGCCGGGCGCCATGTTGCCGGTGACCACCGAGCCGATGTGATCGCCCGGCACGCCCGCTCGCGCCAGCGCTTCGCGGGCGGCCTTGATGCCCAGGTCGGTGGGCGAGATGTGGCCGAGCGCGCCACAGTAGTCGACCATCGGCGTGCGCACGCCGTCGAGGATGAACACGTCGGCAAACGCGTTGAAGAAGCCTTTTTGTGCCATGGTGGGTGTCTCCTCAGACTTGAGGTTTGATGATGTAGCGCAAGCCGTCAGAGTGCAGTTTGGCCACGGTGTCGGCGCGGTGCGTCAGCACGGCGCGCTGGTTGATCGATCCCTTGTCGGTGACTTCGCCGCGGTCGATGGTGGGCGGGTCGGCCAGCAGGCACATGCGGGCGATGCGGTTGGCGCTGCCGGTGGCGGTCTTGGCCAGTTCGTTCACGATCGACTGGAACTGCGCCAGCACGGCGGGGTGGTCGAGCACGTCGTGCATCGAGGCATCGGCGGGCAGGTCGCTCAGGTTGCGCACGGCCGTGGTGGGGAACACCATGGCTCCGACTTCCTTGAGGTTGATGCCGGTGAGCACCACGTCCTGGATGTAGGGTGCGCCAGCCGCGATGATCTTGCCGCGCAGCGGGCCGACGCTCACGAAGGTGCCGGTGGCGAGCTTGAAGTCCTCGGCGATGCGGCCGTCGAACTTCAGGCCCATGTGCACGTCGGTTTCGTCGATCCACTTCACCGCGTCGCCGGTCTTGAAGAAACCTTCTTCGTCGAAGGCCTCGGCCGTCTCCTCGGGCTGGCGCCAGTAGCCTGGCGTGATGTTGGGGCCGCGGTAACGCACCTCGGTCTTGCCCTGCATGTCCACCAGCTTGAGCTCCAGGCCGGGCGTGGGCAAGCCAAGGTCGCCGGCCTTCACGTTGGGGTTGGTCACGAAGATGCCAAAGGGGCCGGACTCGGTCATGCCCAGGCCCGTGGTCATGACGATGCGTTCGCCGATCTCGCGCTCCTGGCTTTCGAACAGGCTGTCCCAGATCGGCTGCGCCAGCGCCGCACCTGCGTAGAAGAACATGTTCACCTTGGACAGCAGCGTCTTGCGCAACAGGTCGTCGGTCTTCATCGCGTTGGCGATGGCCTCGAAGCCGGTCGGCACGTTGAAGTACACCGTGGGCGCGATCTCGCGCAGGTTGCGCAGGGTCTCGTTCATCAGCGCGGGCGTCGGCTTGCCGTCGTCGATGTACAGCGTGCCGCCGTGGTAGATCACCATGCCGAAGTTGTGGTTGCCGCCGAAGGTGTGGTTCCAGGGCAGCCAGTCCACCAGCACCAGCGGCTTCTCGGCCAGCACGGGCATGGACTGTGTCATCTGCTGCTGGTTGGCGCACCACAGGCGCTGCGTGTTGATCACGGCCTTGGGCATCTTGGTCGAGCCCGAGGTGAAGAGGAACTTGGCGATGGTGTCCGGTCCGGTGGCGGCCATGGCGGCGTCCACCGCGGGCGTGGGCTCGGTGGCCAGCAGCGCGGCGAACGAGGTGGTGTCGCGGCCCGGCACGGTGCCTTTGGTGGTGACCAGTTCCACGGCGTCACCCAGCGTGGCGAGCATGGCGCGGCTGTAGCGCAGCGCGTCGCTGGCAAACACCAGACCCGGCGTCAGCGTCTTCACCACGTGGTGCAGCTTGTCGAAGTCCTGGCTGATCAGCGAGTAGGCCGGCGAGGTCGGGCAGTAAGCCACGCCGGCGTACAGGCAGCCCAGCGCCAGCAGCGCGTGTTCCAGATCGTTTTCGCTCAGGATCAGCACCGGTCGCTCGGAGCTCAGGCCGCGGTTCAGCAGGCCCTGGCCGATGCGACGCGCCGCGTCCAGCGCCTGCGCGAACGTGATGTGTTGCCAGTCGCCGGTGCTGCCGTCGGTGTTCTTCACGCGGCGCGCAAACAGGGTCTGGTCCGGGCGTTCTTTCGCCCAGTGCACCAGCCGGTCGGTCAGGCGATCGGGGATGGGCAACAACGCCTGGTCAGCGGCCAGGTAGTGCACACCGGTGTCACCGTCGCGCAGGGTGGCGCGGGTGACGCCGAATTTCAGGGGGCGGTATTTCGCTGCGGTCATGTCTTGTCTCCAGGAAATCTTTGTACGTCTTCGAGGCCTGGCTGTCGCACGAGAGGCTGCGTTGCCGAGGTCGGCGCGGAACCGGCTTTGCCGGGCCTTTGCTGGCGCCCCTTGAGGGGGTGACGCCGCAGGCGGCGCAGGGGTGGTCTGTTCCCCGCGCAGGGGGTTATCCCTTCGTCACCTTCGCTGCTTTCCCTTCGAGGAAAGCGCGCACACGTTCTTTGGCTTCGGGCGCACTCTGGGCAATGGACGCCATCAGCGCCTCGGTGAACAGGCCGTGGTCGGCAGGCTGTTCGGCAATGCGGGGCAGGGCGTGCATGAGCGCGTAGTTGGTCATGGGCGCGTTGGTGGCGATGCGGGTGGCCAGCTCGATGGCTTTGTCCAGCGCGGTGCCGGTGGGCACGAGGTACTGCGCCAGGCCGATGCGCTCGCCGTCGGCGGCGTTGTAGACGCGGCCGGTGAGCATCATGTCGGTCATGCGCGCCGCGCCGATCAGCTTGGGGACACGCACCGCGCCACCACCGCCCACGAAGATGCCGCGTGTGCCTTCGGGCAAGGCGTAGAAGGTGGTTTCGTCGGCCACGCGGATGTGGCAGGCGCTGGCCAGTTCCAGGCCACCGCCGACCACCGCGCCGTGCAGCGCGGCGATCACGGGCACGCTGCCTTTTTCGACGCAGTCGAGCGCGGCGTGCCACATGCGCGAGTGCATCACGCCTTCGCCCGCATCGCGTTCGCTCAGTTCCGACAGGTCCAGGCCGGCGCAGAAGTGTTCACCGCTGCCGTCGATGACCGCGGCACGCACGCTCCTGGGCAGGTTCTGGAACAGATCGCGGATCGCGAGGATCAGACCGTCGTTCAGTGCGTTGCGCTTGGCCGCGCGGTTGAGCGTGACAACGGCGACTTCGGACTGTTCGCCACGCAGGTTCAGGGTCAGATCGGGGTGGGTGATGGCGTTCATGATGAAGGAGGTTTAACCTGCTTGTTGAGTGGTGTGATTATTGTTATAACCAATAACTAAATCAAGAAAAACCCGTCGGTTTCACCCCCGTGTTTACCCTTAGGAAAGAACCACCATGGACCACCACAACCTCATCGCCATCGACATCCACACCCACGCCGAAGTGAGCTGTCGCAACCCTTTTGACAACTACGGCGAGGAGTACGACCGCGCGGCGGACAAGTACTTCGGCAGCAACCGCCGGCCGACCATCGCCGAGACGGTGGCGTATTACCGCGAGAAGAAAATCGGTCTGGTGATGTTCACGGTGGACAGCGAGAGCCAACTGGGCCGCCGCCGCATTCCGAACGAAGAAATCGCCCAGGCCGCTCGCGAGAACAGCGACATGATGGTGGCCTTCGCCAGCATCGATCCACACAAGGGCAAGATGGGCGCACGCGAGGCCGAGCGCCTGATCAAGGAAGAGGGCATCAAGGGCTTCAAGTTCCACCCCACGGTGCAGGGCTACCACCCCTACGACAAGATGGCCTGGCCGATCTACGAGGTGATCAACGCCCACAAGCTGCCCGCGATCTTCCACACCGGCCACAGCGGCATCGGTTCGGGCATGCGCTGCGGCGGCGGCCTGCGGCTGGAGTACAGCAATCCCATGCACCTGGACGACGTGGCGATCGACTTCCCCGACATGCAGATCGTCATGGCGCACCCCAGCTTCCCCTGGCAGGACGAGGCGCTGTCGGTCGCCACGCACAAGCCCAACGTGTGGATCGACCTCTCGGGCTGGAGCCCGAAGTACTTCCCCAAGCAGCTGGTGCAGTACGCCAACACGCTGCTGAAAGACCGCATCCTGTTCGGCAGCGACTACCCGCTGATCACCCCCGAGCGCTGGATGAAGGATTTTGAAGTCGCCGGCTTCAAGCCCGAGGTGATGCCCGGCATCCTGAAAGGCAACGCCGTGCGCCTGCTGGGACTGGCCTGAACCGGCCCCGAACCCCGGTGTGCGTCACCCTGGCTAGGGAAAACACCCATGCAATCCGGTGTGTTTATGGTTATAAATAATAACCAACAGGGATCGGTCGACTGAAACGCACGCCGCCGCTCCCTGTTTGGGTCCCACCACCGGAGAAACGCATGACTGCATGGAAATTCAAGATCGCCACGTTGGCGCTGGCCGCCTCGACCAGCCTGTCCGCTTTCGCGCAGGAAGTGACCCTGCGCCTGCACCAGTTCCTGCCGCCGCAGGGCACGGTGCCGGCCAAGGCGCTGGCCCCCTGGGCGAAGAAGATCGAGGCCGATTCGAACGGTCGCATCAAGATCCAGATGTTCAGCTCGATGCAGCTGGGCGGCACCCCACCGCAGCTGTACGACCAGGCGCGTGACGGCGTGGTCGACATCGTCTGGACGCTGCCGGGCTACACGCCGGGCCGCTTCCCCAAGTCGGAGGTGTTCGAGCTGCCGTTCATCGCGGGACTGTCGGCCGAGAAGACCTCTCGTGCGCTGTGGGAGTACGTGCAGAAGAACGCCCTGGATGAGTACAAGGATGTCCACGTGCTGGCTGTGCACACCCACGGCCCCGGCCTGTTTCACACCAAGCAGCCGGTGGTTGGCCTGGAAAGCCTGCGCGGCATGAAGATCCGGGGAGGCACCCGTGTGGTCAACGACATGCTGGTCAAGCTGGGCGCCACGCCGGTGGGCATGCCGGTGCCGGCCGTGACCGAAGCCTTGTCCAAAGGTGTGCTGGACGGCACCACGATCCCCTGGGAAGTGGCGCCAGCCCTGAAAGTGCATGAACTGGTCAAGCACCACACCACCTTTGCCGGTGACCGGGCTCTGTACGTGACGACCTTTGTGGTCGCCATGAACAAGGGCGCCTACAACAAGCTGCCGGCCGATCTGAAGAAGGTCATCGACGACAACTCGGGTCTCGAATTCAGCGCCATGATCGCCCGCACCCAGGATGTGGGTGACAACGTGGGTCGCGACCTGGCTGTGAAGGCCGGCAACAAGATCACCGAACTCGATGCGGCCGAAGTGCAGCGCTGGAAGCGCACCGCTGGCGTGGTCGAAAGCGATTGGGTCAACGACATGAAGGCCAAAAACATCGACGGCGCCAAGCTGGCTTCCGAAGCGCGTGCACTGATCGCGAAACACGCGAAATAAGCACCGGTTCGGGATGCAGAAAAGGCCGGGCTGTCCAGACCCGGCCTTTTCATGTCATGCCGATCTGACATTGAACCAGTTGGTACATGCCAACCCGGAATAACTGAAAGAAGCGATCCGATCTGGTCAACCACCCCGATCTGGTTCAAAGTTCCAAGGCTTGCCATACGATGGCTGTGCCATGACGCGGCCGCCTGCGCCGCTGATCAGCGGACCGTTTTTTTCATCCTCCGGAGAACCCCATGAGTTTCATGAAACGCCGTACCACCCTGGCCGCGCTCGGCGCTGCCCTGACCACCCTGATGGCTGGCAGCGCGCTGGCCCAGCAGACCGTGACACTGCGCCTGCATCAGTTCCTGCCGCCCCAGGCACCCATCCCTTCGAAAGCACTGGTGCCCTGGGCCAAGAAGGTCGAGGCCGAGTCGGGTGGCCGCATCAAGGTGCAGCTGTTCCATGCCATGGCCATGGGCGGCACGCCGCCGCAGCTGTTTGACCAGGCACGCGACGGCGTGGCCGACATCACCTGGACCGTGCTGGGTTACACCCCGGGCCGTTTCAACAAATCCGAGGTTTTCGAGCTGCCCTTCATGGGCGGTGTGTCCGAACAGTCCTCGCGCGCCTTCCAGGAATACGTTGAAAAGTTCGCGGCCGACGAATTCCGCAGTGTCAAGCTGCTGGCGGTGCACACCCATGGCCCCGGCCTGTTCCACACCAAGCAGCCGGTGACGGGGCTGGAGAGCCTGCGCGGCATGAAGATCCGTGGTGGCTCGCGCATCATCAACAACATGTTGGGCAAGCTCGGCGCCACGCCGGTGGGCATGCCGGTGCCGGCGGTGACCGAGGCCCTGTCAAAGGGTGTGATCGACGGCACGACCATCCCCTGGGAGGTGACGCCTTCGCTCAAGATCACCGAGCTGGTGAAGAACCACACCACGTTCGCGGGCAAGGAAGGCCTGTTCACCCAGACCTTTGCCTTCACCATGAACCGTGCCGCCTACGACAAGCTGCCGGCCGATCTGAAGCAGGTGATCGACAACAACTCGGGCGTCGAAACCGCGGCCATGTTCGGCCGCGTGATGGACGAGGCCGACAAGGTGGGCCGCGACATCGCCGTCAAGGCCGGCAACAACATCGTGGCACTCGACGCGGCCGAGACCCAGCGCTGGCGCCGCACGGCGGGGGCCGTGGAAGCCGACTGGGTCAAGGAGATGAAGGGCAAGAACATCGACGGCGCCAAGCTGGCGTCGGAGGCCCGTGCGTTGATTGCCAAGCACTCGAAGTAAGTGTCTGGTGTGGCCGCCCTTGGGGGCCCCGTCTTCTGACGGGGTCTGCCGGAGGCATTTTCTGCCGGGGCCGGTGGTCGAAAAAATTTCGATAAGGTTAATCGATTCAACAATAAGAAATTTTCGGCTATAGTCCGCCGCTGCGCGAAGGGCGGCGACGGAAGAAAAACCATGGGAGACAATTGGCGATCGCCAAATCCCGAAACAAGGACCAGAAATGATTGACTGGATTTACCGGCTTGCCCGGTGGACCGCCCTGTTTGGCGGCATCATGCTCGTGGCACTGACCCTCATGGTCGTGGCCAGCGTCGCCGGACGTGCGCTGATCGGCATCGGGCTCGGGCCCGTGCCGGGCGACTTTGAGCTGGTGGAAGTGGGTGTCGGCATCGCCATTTTCTTCTTCATGCCCTGGTGCTACCTGCGCGGTGGCCACGCCACGGTGGACCTGCTCTACATGCACACGCCGAGGTGGGCGCAGAAGGCCGTGGACACCGGCAGCGACGTGCTGATGACCCTGGTCTGGCTGGTGCTGACCTGGAAGCTCTGGGAGGGCATGCTGGAGAAGCGGGAGTACCAGGAGACGACCTTCATCCTGCAGATGCCGGTGTGGTGGGCCTATGCCCTGTGCCTGGTGGGTGCCGTGATCGGCTGCGTCTGTTATGTCACCAAAACCCTGACCCGTTTTGGCCTGGGGTCCGAGCCCAAGGGCTGGACCGTTGAATCCAACGCGGGGCACTGAACATGTCAACTGTCGAACTCGCGCTCTGGTCGTTCCCGCTCCTGCTGCTGATGATCTTCATCCGCGTGCCCATCGGTCTGTCCATGCTGGTGTGTGGACTGGGTGGTGCCTGGATGGTCTACGGATCCGTGGATCCCATCCTCAACCAGCTCAAGCAGGTGACTTACAGCACCTTCTCGAACTACAACCTGTCGGTCATTCCGCTGTTCCTGCTCATGGGGCAGTTCGCTGCGCTGGGCGGCCTGTCGCAGGCGCTGTTCAAGGCGGCCGAGGCCTGGATCGGTCACCGCAAGGGCGGTGTGGCCATGGCCGCAGTGGGGGCCTGCGCCGGCTTCGGCGCCATCTGCGGCTCCTCGCTGGCGACCGCCGCGACGATGGGTCAGGTAGCCTTGCCCGAACTCAAACGCGCGGGTTACGCCGGTGGCATCTCCACCGCCTGCCTGGCCGCGGGCGGCACGCTGGGCATCCTGATCCCGCCGTCGGTGGTGCTGGTGATCTACGCCATCCTGACCGAGCAGAACATCGCCAAGCTGTTCCTGGCCGCGTTCGTGCCCGGCATCCTGGCGGCCGTGGGCTACATGATCGTGATCGCGATCTATGCGCGCCTCAAACCGCATGAAGTGGGCTCCATGGCGCCCATGCCCATGAAGGACCGCTGGATCGCCACCGTCAAGGTCTGGCCGGTGATGGTGATCTTCATCGCCGTGGTCGGCGGTATCTACACCGGCCTGTTCACGCCCACCGAGGGTGCGGCCATCGGCGCGTTCGGCACCGGCCTCTCGGCCTGGTTCAGCGGTGGCCTCAACCGCAAGACCTTGCTGGGTGCGGTGCTGGGCACGGCCATCGCCACCGGCATGATCTTCATGATCGTGCTGGGCGCCGGCCTGTACAACACTTTCCTGGCCCTGTCGCAGTTGCCGCAGGAAGCCGCGAGCATGGTGTCGGGCTGGGGCGTGAGTCCCACCCTGGTGCTGATCGCTATTTTGTTGCTGTATGTGGTGCTGGGCTGCTTCATGGACTCGCTGTCCATGATCCTGCTGACGATCCCCGTGTTCTTCCCCATCGTGACCGCGCTCGACTTCGGCCTGCCGCCCGAGGAGTTCGCCATCTGGTTCGGCATCCTGGTGCTGATCGTGGTGGAGGTGGGGCTGATCACGCCACCGGTGGGCATGAACCTGTTCGTCATCAACTCGATGGCGCGCGACACCCCGATCACGCAAACCTACCGCGCCATCATGCCCTTCGTCACCAGCGACTTCATCCGCACCGCGATCCTGGTGGCCTTCCCTGGCATCACGCTGTTTGTGCTGCGTCTGTGAAGGCCGGTTATTGAAAGCCTGCATAGCTGAAAGGGCCTGCAAGCAATTGCAGGCCCTTTTTCTGGGCGCACCATTGGGGCGGCTTTGGCGAGCGACACCCCGGAACAGGAGACCTGCATGAACCTCAAGACTTTGTTTTCACGGCGCACCGTGGTGGTTTCCGCCATCGCCCTGGGTGCTTTTGGCCTGGCCACACCCGCGATGGCACAGGCCTTTCCCAGCAAGCCGCTGCGCATCGTGGTGCCGTTCGCCGCCGGGGGTGCCGGTGACCTCACGGCCCGCATCGTGGGCGCAGCGTTGAGCCAGTCGCTGGGCCAGCCGGTCACCATTGAAAACCGCCCCGGCGCCGGTGGTGTGGTGGCCGCCAGAACGGTGGCGCGTGCCGAGTCCGACGGCCACACCCTGTTCCTCATGTCCAACGGCACCGCCGTGACCGCCAGCCTGTACAAGAGCCTGCCCTACGACACGCTCAAGGACTTCACACCCGTCTCCACGCTCGGTACTTTTGATCTGGTGGTGCTGGTGCCGGCCGACTCGCCTCACAAGACCCTGGGCGATCTGGTTGCGTTCGCCAAGGCCAACCCCAACCAGCTCAACATCGGCAGCATCAACATCGGCAGCACGCAGAACCTGGCGGCCGAGCTGTTCAAGTCCAGCGCCGACATGGACGCCCAGATCGTGCCTTTCAACGGCACGCCGAACCTGGTTGGTGCCTTGCGTGGCCAGCAGGTGGATGCCGCCGTCGAGATCCTCGGTCCGGCGCTGACGCAGATCCAGGCCGGCGCCTTCCGCGCCCTGGCGGTCACCGGCCAGAAGCGTTCCACTGTGCTGCCCGAGGTGCCGACCGCCGTCGAGCAGGGCGTGAAGGGTTTTGTGGCCTCGTCCTGGAACGCGTTGGCCGTGCCCTCGAAGACACCGCGTGACGTGGTCGCGCGCCTGAACAAGGACATCAACGCCGCACTCGCGAAACCCGACGTCCGAAAAAAGCTGGCCGACCTGAACATCGACCCCGATGGCAGCACGCCCGAGCAGGCGGCTGAACTGCTGGCCACCGACATCAAACGCTGGGGCGCGGTGATCGAGCGCGCAAACATCCCGAAACAATGAGAGAGGATTGATCATGGACATCCTGCCTGTGGATCCGCTGCGTATTGGTCTGATCGGCTTTGGAGAGGTGGGCCGCATCTTCGGCGCCGGCCTCAACGCTGCCGCAGCCTGGGATCTCAAGTTTGCCGATCCTGCACAGCGCGACGAGGCGCTGGCCCATGCCGTTGCGCAGGACATGGAGGCCTGCGACGGTGTGGCGAGCCTGTGTGCCCGGTCCACACTGTTGATCTCGGCCGTGACCGCGTCGAACACGCTGGCCGTGGCGCAGGCCGCAGCCGCCCACATCCGGCCCGGCAGTTTTTTCCTCGATCTCAACTCCGCCTCGCCCGGCACCAAGCAGCGGGCAGCCGCGCTGATCGAGGCTGCGGGTGGGTTCTACGTCGAAGCCGGCGTCATGACCTCGGTGCCGCCCTACGGTATCCGCGTGCCCATGTTGCTGGGGGGGCCGCACGCGGCGCGCCTGCAGCCGGTGCTGGCCGCGCTGGGCATGGACGCCAAGGTGGCCAGTGAAAAACTGGGCATCGCATCGGCCACCAAGATGTGCCGCAGCGTGATGATCAAGGGCCTGGAGGCGCTGGTGATCGAGAGCTACACCACGGCGCGGCACCACGGCGTCGAAGACGCCATGATCGCCACGCTGCAGGAGACCTTTCCTTCGATCGACTGGCAGAAGCAGGGCAGCTATTTCTTCAGCCGCGTGGCGCAGCACGGCAAGCGCCGCGCCGAAGAGATGCGAGAGGTGGCCAACACCGTGCGCGAGGCCGGCTTCGAGCCCTTCATGGCCGCGGCCATCGCCGAGAAACACGACTGGATGGCCGCGCAGTCGCGCGCCGGGCACTTCGCCGACCTGGGCCAGAACCCACCGTGGCAGGCCTTTGCCGACCGCCTGCTGGCGGCGCGTCCCGCCGCCAACGACGCATAAGGCCGCTTTCACACATGCTCGACATCCTGGCCATCACCGGCCCGATCTACCTCTGCATCGCGGCCGGTTACGCCAGCGTGCGCTGGAACCTGTTCACCAAGGCCGACATGCGCGTGTTTGGCAAGTTCGTGATCCAGATCGCTCTGCCCGCGCTGCTGTTCAACGCGCTGGCTTCACGCCCGCTCGGCGAGGTGGTGCACACGGGGTACCTGCTGGCGTTCACCGCCGGGTCGCTGGCGCTGATCGGGGGCGCGCTGTGGTTCGCGCGCAGTGTGCAACGCAAGAGCCTGACCGAGAGCGCCTATGTGGCCATGGGCATGACCTGTTCCAACAGCGGCTATGTGGGCTACCCCGTGATGCTGCTGCTGTTCGGGCCCCTGGGCGGTGTGATCCTGGCGCTCAACCTGATCGTGGAAAACCTCATCAAGCTGCCGCTGCTGTTCACGCTGGCCGACGCGGGCGCGCACGAAGGCGAGCGGCCTTCGCTGCTGCAGGCGCTGAAACAGACCGGCGAGCGCCTGGTGCGCAACCCGATGATCGTGGCCATCTTTGCCGGCTTCGTGGTGGCCCTGCTGGGCTGGCAGCTGCCCGCGGTGATCACGCGCACCGTGACCCTGTTTTCCGCCGCGAGCAGCGGCATGGCGCTGTTCATCATCGGCGGCACGCTGGTGGGCTTGCAGGTCAAGGGCATGCGCCGCCAGGTGTCGCTGATCGCGGTGGGCAAGCTGCTGCTGCACCCGCTGGCGGTGTTCGCCGCCGTCTCGCTGTTGCCGCTGCTGGGGCTGCCCGCCGTTGACGGCGATCTGCGCACCGCGGCCGTGCTCTCGGCCGCCATGCCCATGCTGGGCATCTATTCCATCCTCGCTCAGCGCCACGGCTTTGAGGGCTTCACGGCGGCGGCGCTGCTGGCGACCACGGCGGCATCGTTTTTCACCCTCAGCGCGATCCTCTGGTTGATGCGCCACAGCGCCGGCTGGCTAGCTTGATGCGTTGATGGCGTCCAGCGTCTGGCGGATCAGGGCCAGTGTGGTCTGTTGCGTGAGCGTGGCGGGGCGCAACGAGCTGGTGGCCAGGCACAGGCGGGTGCGCAGCGGTGGCTGGATGGAGCGCGTGCGGTAGGCCGACGGTCGGATCGAGCTGGCCACCGCGTTGCGTGAAAGCAGGGCGGCGCCCGCGCCGTCGGCCACGAGGTCCAGGATGGCCGAAACCCCGTCGATCTCCAGCGCCACCCGTGGCCTGCAGCCGATGTTGGCCATCTCGGTTTCCACATGCATGCGCAACGCGTTGGGCCGGCTCGGGATCACCAGCGGCAGTTGTGCCACCTCGGCCAGTGGAACGGGCGGGGGCGGCGGATCTTCGGCCAGTCCGGCCGGGCGCAGCTGCACCAGCAGCAACTCTTCGTCCTGCAGTGGCGAGATGTCGATGTCCGGCGCGGGCTGGGCGTTGTAGAGCACGGCGATGTCCAGCCGGCCGGTGATCAGCCATTCCTGCATGGTGGCCGACAGGCCTTCGCTGACGGACAGGCTGGCCTCCGGCAACTGGGTGCGAAAAGCGCGCGTGAGCGGCACGGTGAGCACGCGCGCCAGGCTGGGCGGCAGACCGATCGCGACCCGCCCGGCGAGCGCACCGCGCACCCGGCCGAGCTCCTCGCGAGCCCGCTCCACCTGGTGCAGGATGCCGCGGCCGTGCTCCAGCAACAGCTTGCCGGCTTCGGTGGGTGTGGCGCCGCGGCCGTTGCGCACCAGCAGGTTCTGGCGCAGCTCCACCTCGAGCAGCCGCACCTGGCGCGACAGCGCGGGCTGGGCCACGTCCAGCGCGAGCGAGGCCTTGGTGAAACTGCCCAGCTCGGCGACGCGCACAAAGTATTCGAGTTGTTTGAGGTCCATGGCCTGCGATTTTGGGGAATAGCTCCATCATAGGTATAGTTTTTTGTTCTAGCTGTTAGCGCGCCGGGGGACTGGTTTGACGGTGTGGTGAAGTTCACAATCCGCCATCGACAGCCCCTGTTCGGCAAGGGCCGCAACCGCACCAGGAGATCTTCCGCATGAGCCAGCAAAAACCCCTCATCATCGACTGCCACGGCCACTACACCACGGCCCCCAAGGCGCTGGAGAACTGGCGCAACGCGCAGATCGCCGGCATCAAGGACCCGGCTTCGATGCCGAAAGTGAGTGACCTGAAGATCAGCGACGACGAACTGATCGAGACCATCGAGGCCAACCAGCTGCGCCTGATGAAAGAGCGGGGCTCCGACCTCACCATCTTCTCGCCACGCGCCAGTTTCATGGCGCACCACATCGGCGATTTCAACATCAGCGCCACCTGGGCCGCGATCTGCAACGAACTCTGCTACCGCGTGAGCCAGTTGTTTCCGGACCACTTCATTCCCGCCGCCATGCTGCCGCAGAGCCCGGGCGTGGACCCTGCGACCTGCATCCCCGAGCTGGAGAAGTGCGTCAAGGAATACGGCAACGTCGGCATCAACCTCAACCCCGATCCGTCGGGCGGCCACTGGACCAGCCCGCCGCTGACCGACAAGGCCTGGTACCCCATCTACGAAAAGATGGTCGAGCACGACATCCCCGCGATGATCCACGTCAGCACCAGCTGCAACGCCTGCTTCCACACCACCGGTGCGCACTACATCAACGCCGACACCACGGCCTTCATGCAGCTGATCCAGGGCGACTTGTTCAAGGACTTCCCCACGCTCAAGTTCGTCATCCCGCACGGCGGCGGCGCGGCGCCTTACCACTGGGGCCGATACCGGGGTCTGGCGCAGGAACTGAAGAAGCCATTGCTCAAGGACCACCTGCTGAACAACGTGTTCTTCGACACCTGCGTCTACCACCAGCCCGGCATCGATCTGCTGACCAAGGTGATCCCGGTGGACAACATCCTGTTTGCCTCGGAAATGATTGGCGCCGTGCGCGGCATCGACCCCGAGACCGGTTATTACTACGACGACACCAAGCGCTACATCGAAGCCTCGACCATTGTCATGGGCGACGACCGCTACAAGGTCTACGAAGGCAATGCGCGGCGCGTGTTCCCGCGCCTGGACGCGGCTTTGAAACAGAAAGGAATCTGACCATGTATCAACTCGGCGTCGTTTACCGCAACATCACCCGTGCCGACCGCGCTGCGGCCGACGGCCTGGCCGCGCTCGGCTCGGCCACCGTGCACGAAGCCATGGGCCGCGTCGGCCTGCTCAAGCCCTACATGCGCCCGATCCAGACCGGCGTGCAGGTCTCGGGCACGGCGATCACCGTGCTGCTGCAGCCCGGTGACAACTGGATGATGCACGTGGCCGCCGAGCAGATCCAGCCTGGCGACATCGTGGTCGCGGCCGTCACGGCGGAATGCAGCGACGGTTATTTCGGTGACCTGCTGGCGACCAGTTTCCAGGCGCGCGGCGCCCGCGGCCTGATCATCGACGCCGGCGTGCGCGACGTGAAGACGCTCAAGGAAATGAACTTCCCGGTATGGTCCAAGGCCATCTCTTCCAAGGGCACCATCAAGGCCACGCTGGGTTCGGTGAACATCCCCATCGTCTGCGCCGGCATGCTGGTGACGCCCGGTGACGTGATCGTGGCCGACGACGACGGCGTGGTCTGCGTGCCGGCGGCGCGTGCGGCGGAAACGCTGGCTGCGGCGATCAAGCGCGAGAGCTTCGAAGGCGAGAAGCGCGACAAGCTGGCCTCGGGTGTGCTGGGGCTGGACATGTACAAGATGCGCGAGCCGCTGGCCGCTGCCGGTCTGAAATATATCGATTGAGGAAGTCCCCATGAGCAAACCGACTTCGGGTGACTTCACCAAAACCGCTGGCTGGATGGACTGGTACACAGGTCCGTCCAGGCCGAAATTCCAGCTGCCAGCCGGCGCGGTGGACGCGCACTGCCACGTGTTCGGCCCGGGCGCCGAGTTCCCCTACGCGCCCGAGCGCAAGTACACACCCTGCGACGCCAGCAAGCACGAGCTGTACGCGCTGCGCGACCACCTGGGCTTTGCCCGCAACGTGGTGGTGCAGGCCACCTGCCACGGCGCCGACAACCGCGCCATGGTGGACGCACTGGTGAACAGCGGCGGCAAGGCGCGTGGCGTCGCCACGGTCAAGCGCAGCGTGAGCGATGCCGAGATCCAGGCCATGCACGACGCCGGTGTGCGCGGCGTGCGCTTCAACTTCGTCAAACGTCTGGTGGACTTCACGCCCAAGGACGAGCTGCTGGAGATCGCCGGCCGCATCGCGAAGTGGGGCTGGCATGTGGTGATTTACTTCGAGGCGGTGGACCTGCCCGAGCTGTGGGACTTCTTCACCGCGCTGCCCACCACCGTGGTGGTGGACCACATGGGTCGGCCCGATGTGTCGCTGCCGGTCGATGGCCCGCAGTTCGAGCTGTTCGAGAAGTTCATGCGCGAGCACCCCAACGTGTGGAGCAAGGTGAGCTGCCCGGAGCGCCTGTCCGTCACCGGCCCCAAGGCCCTGAACGGCGAGCAGAATGCTTACCAGGACGTGATCCCTTTTGCCAGGCGCATCGTCGAGCAGTTCCCCGACCGCGTGCTCTGGGGCACCGACTGGCCGCACCCGAACCTGAAGGACCACATGCCCGACGACGGCCTGCTGGTGGACTTCATCCCGCACATCGCGCCGAACGCCGAGCTGCAGAAGAAGCTGCTGGTGGACAACCCGATGCGCCTCTATTGGCCCGAGGAGGTTTGAACATGGCACTCGACAAGCCCTACAAAGACGTGCCCGGCACGATCATCTTCGACGCCGAGCAGTCTCGCAAAGGCTTCTGGCTCAACCAGTTCTGCATGTCGCTCATGAAAGCCGAGAACCGCGAGAAGTTCAAGGCCGACGAGCGCGCCTACCTCGATCAGTGGGCCATGACCGAAGAGCAGAAGCAGGCCGTGCTGGCGCGCGACCTCAACTGGTGCATGCGCACCGGCGGCAACATCTACTTCCTGGCCAAGATCGGCGCCACCGACGGCAAGAGCTTTCAGCAGATGGCGGGCTCCATGACCGGGATGACCGAGGCCGAATACCGCGACATGATGATCAAGGGCGGCCGCAGCGCCGAAGGCAACCGCTACGTCGGCGAAGACGGCGACGCGCAGGCACATCGCCAGCCCCAGGGCGCCGCAGGAAAGAAGGTCTGAACATGGCAAAAATCACCGCATCCGTTTTCACCTCGCACGTGCCCGCCATCGGCGCGGCCCTGGACTTGGGCAAGACCCAGGAGGACTACTGGAAGCCCGTGTTCGCGGGCTACGACTTCTCCAAACAATGGATGAAGGACAACAAGCCCGACGTCATCTTCCTCGTCTTCAACGACCACGCCACGGCCTTCAGCCTGGAGATGATCCCCACGTTTGCCATCGGCACCGCGGCCGAGTTCCAGCCGGCCGACGAAGGCTGGGGCCCGCGCCCGGTGCCCAAGGTCATCGGCCACCCGGACCTGGCCTCGCACATCGCGCAGAGCGTGATCCAGCAGGACTTCGACCTCACCATCGTCAACAAGATGGACGTGGACCACGGCCTCACCGTGCCGCTGTCGCTGATGTGCGGCGAGCTGGACCCGAAGAAGGACGCCTGGCCCTGCCCGGTGATCCCGTTCGCAGTCAACGTGGTGCAGTACCCGGTGCCCTCGGGCAAGCGCTGCTTCATGCTCGGCCAGGCCATCCGCAAGGCGGTGGAAAGTTACGACGAAGATTTGAACGTGCACATCTGGGGCACGGGCGGCATGAGCCACCAGCTGCAGGGCGCACGCGCCGGCCTGATCAACCGCGAGTGGGACAACGCCTGGCTCGACCAGATGATCGCCGACCCGGTGGGCTGCGCCAACACGCCGCACATCGACTACGTGCGCGAAGCCGGCAGCGAAGGCATTGAACTCGTGATGTGGCTGATCGCCCGCGGCGCCATGTCCGACATCGTCGATGGCAAGGTGCAGGGGCCTGCCCCAACCGTGAAACACCGCTTCTACCATGTGCCCGCATCCAACACGGCCGTGGGCCACCTCATCCTGGAGAACAACTGACATGACCATCAAAGTAGCCCTCGCCGGCGCCGGCGCCTTCGGTATCAAACACCTGGACGGCATCCAGAACATCGACGGCGTTGAAGTGGTTTCGCTGATCAGCCGCGACCTCGGAAAAACCCAGGAAGTCGCCGACAAGTACGGTATCGGTCACGTCACCACCGACCTCGCCGACAGCCTGGCGATGAAGGAAGTGGACGCCGTCATCCTCTGCACTCCGACGCAGATGCACGCAGAGCAGACGCTGGCCTGCCTGAAGGCCGGCAAACACGTGCAGGTGGAGATTCCCCTGGCCGACAACCTGAAGGGCGCCGAAGAAGTCGTGGCGCTGCAGAAGCAGACCGGCCTGGTGGCGATGTGCGGCCACACCCGCCGCTTCAACCCCAGCCACCAGTACGTGAACCAGGAAATCACGGCGGGCCGGTTCAACATCCAGCAGATGGATGTGCAGACCTACTTCTTCCGCCGCACCAACACCAACGCGCTGGGCCAGGCCCGCAGCTGGACCGACCACCTGCTGTGGCACCACGCCGCCCACACCGTGGACCTGTTCGCCTACCAGTGCGGCAGCCCTATCGTGATGGCCAACGCCATCCAGGGCCCGATCCACCCGGTGCTGGGCATCGCCATGGACATGAGCATCCAGCTCAAAGCCGCCAACGGCGCCATCTGCACGCTGAGCCTCTCGTTCAACAACGACGGCCCGCTCGGAACCTTCTTCCGCTACATCGGCGACACCGCGACCTACATCGCGCGCTACGACGACCTGTTCACCGGCAAGGAAGAAAAGATCGACGTGAGCCAGGTGGCGGTGTCCATGAACGGCATCGAGCTGCAGGACCGCGAGTTCTTCGCTGCGATCCAGGAAGGCCGCGAGCCGAACTCCAGCGTGGCGCAGGTGTTCAACTGCTACCAGGTGCTGCACAACCTGGAACAGCAACTCAACGCGAACTGAAGTGCCTTCCTCCCTCTCCCTCCGGGGGAGGGAGGGGGTGAGGGCTCTGTGCGCCCCAAGCACAATGGGGTCAGACCACTCTCCGCACAGCGTTGAACGGTCTGGCCTTTTTTTCTTGATGCGAGGAACCCAGCATGCAACAACGCCAACTCGGCCCCTTCAAAGTCTCAGCCATCGGCCTGGGCTGCATGAACATCTGCCACGCCTACGGCGCCCCCGTTTCCGAGCAGCAGGCCGAGCGTGTGCTGCTCGGCGCGCTGGACGCGGGCGTGACCCACTTCGACACCGCGGCGCTCTACGGCTTTGGCGCCAGCGAGACGCTGGTGGGCAAGGTGTTGTCAAAGCACCGCGCGAAATTCACGCTTGCCAGCAAATGCGGCATGCAGGGCGTGCCCAATGCCGATGGCGTGAAGGTGCGCGTGATCGACGGACGGCCCGAGACCATCAAGGCCACCTGCGAAGCGGCACTCAAGCGCCTGCAGACCGACGTGATCGACCTCTATTACCTGCACCGCTGGGACAAGCAGGTGCCCATCGAAGAGAGCGTGGGCGCGCTGGGTGACCTGGTGCGCGCCGGAAAGATCCGAAGCATCGGCCTCTCCGAGGTTTCGGCCCCCACCTTGCGCAAGGCCCACGCCGAACACCCCGTCGCCGCGCTGCAGACCGAGTACTCGCTGTGGACGCGAAACCCCGAGATCGCCGTGCTGCAGGCCTGCCGCGAACTGGGCGTCAGCTTTGTGGCCTTCAGCCCGGTGGCGCGTGGCTTCCTGTGCGGCGAGCTGGACGTGAAGGCCTTCGATGCGAAAGACATCCGGCGCACGATGCCGCGCTTCCTGCCCGACAACTACGCTGCCAATGTGGCCCTGCTGCCGGCTTACAACCAGATCGCCGCCGAGGTGGGGTGCACCCCGGCGCAGCTCGCCATCGCCTGGCTGCTGCACCAGGGCGATGACATCCTGCCCATCCCCGGCACCACCAGCGTGGAGCACCTGCAGGACGACCTGGGTGCGGTGAACGTCAAGCTCGACGCTTCCGTGATGGCGCGGCTCGGCGACCACATCAACCAGCACACCGTGAAGGGCGATCGCTACAACGCGCAGGGCAACAGCGAGGTGGACACCGAGGTGTTCTGAGGCGCGGTGGTGCAGCGGGGAAACCCCGGTCGCCACGGTGTAAGCTGGGCACGGACACAACAACCAGAGCAACGGGATAGGGAGCGCCATGCAGCACATCAAGCGGTTTTTCTGGGCCTATCTGCTGGTTCTGGCGGGTCTCTGGTGGTTCACCGATCAGACCGTCTGGGCCGAGCTTCCCCACTTTTTTGCCTGGCGCAGCGTCCTGATGCAGGGCAGCGGCGTGCTGGCCATCGGGGTGATGAGTGCGGCGATGGTGCTGGCCGTGCGGCCCGTGGTGTTCGAGCCCTGGCTGGGTGGGCTGGACAAGATGTACCGGCTGCACAAGTGGCTGGGCATCTCGGGCCTGGTGCTGTCCATCGGCCACTGGCTGTTGTCCGAGGCGGCCAAATGGATGGTCGGCCTGGGCTGGCTGACCCGCCCCGAGCGCGGACCCCGTCCGACCCTGGTGGATGAACCGGTCCGACAGTTTTTCATGAACCAGCGCGGACTGGCCGAGGGCCTGGGTGAGTGGGCGTTTTATGCGGCCGTGGCGCTGATGGCGCTGGCACTGATCAAACGCTTCCCGTACCGGTATTTCTTTCGCACCCACCGCCTGCTCGCCGTGGCCTATCTGGTGCTGGTTTGGCACTCGGTGGTGCTGCTGCAGTTCGACTACTGGAGCGGCGTGCTGGGGCCGGTGATGGCGCTGCTGATGGCTGCGGGCAGCGTTGCTGCCGTGATGGTGCTGTTCGGCCGCGTGGCCGTTCATCGGCAACTGGTGGGTGAGGTGACGGCCGTGCGGCTTCACCCCGCGCTGAATGTCATCGAGGTCAATATCGGGTTCCAGGGCCGCTGGGCAGGCCACGAGGCGGGCCAGTTCGCCTTTGTGACCTTGCACGAAAAGGAGGGCGCGCATCCCTACACCATCACGTCCGCGTGGGCCGACGATGGCCGCCTGACCTTCATCATCAAGGCCCTGGGCGACTAGGGCCTGTTAACACAAACTTCGAAGGCCATCGACCACCAGCACAAAGCTAAGAAACCCCAGGAACATCGCATCGAGTTTCTCGAAGCGGCTGAAGATGCGCCTGTAGCCCTTGAGTCGGCGGAACAGGCGTTCAACTTCATTGCGGCGCTTGTACATCTCACGGTCGTACTCCCATGGTTCGATTCGCGTCCTCAGCGGCGGCACTACCGGGATGAATCCCAGGTCAAGCGCCAACTGTCGCGTCTCGTTTCCTTCGTAGGCTCGGTCCATGAGCAGATGTACCGGCCGACTCGCTGCGCCCAGGCTCTGAAGCAACCGCCGACCTTCGGGTGCGTCATGCGCCTGGCCCGGTGAGAGGCTGAACGTTACGGCCGTTCGAGCATCCGCGGCAACCATATGAATCTTGGTGTTCCATCCGCCTCGGGACTTGCCGATGGACTGAGGTCCGTTTTTTTTAGAGCGCCTGTGCCGTCGGGATGCACCTTAATGCTGGTGGAGTCCAGGGACACCGCTTCAATCTTGATGCGCACGATCTGCTCGCGCTGCAGCGCATCAAACATCTTGTCCAGCACACCGGCCTTGGTCCAGCGACGCATGCGCGTGTAGATGGTGTGCCAGTTGCCAAACCGCTTGGGAAGTCCGCGCCACTTGCAACCGTGCTCGGCCACATACAGCATGGCGTTGATGACCTCCAAATTGCTCATGCTGACGTTGCCGCGCTGCAAGGGCAGGCAGTGTTCAATGCGCGCGAATTGCTCTTTTGTGATCTCCATGGCCGATAGTTTCGCAGCCGAGATGTCCAAAAGCAATTAGTGTTAACACGCCCTACACCAGCACCCTGGCCGAAACGGTCAAGGTCGGGGACGTGGTCAAGGTGGAGGGGCCCTACGGGCGCTTCAATTTCGCGGGCCAGCAGCCGCGCCAGATCTGGGTGGGCGCGGGCATTGGCATCACGCCCTTCATCGGGCGCATGAAGGCCCTGGCCCAGGCGCCCGATGGCAAGACCATCGACCTGTTCCACACCACCGCCGTCTACGATGACCATGCCATCGGTCTGATCGAGGCGGACGCGAAAGCCGCGGGTGTCCGCCTGCACGTGTCGTGGGACGAACGCGACGGCTGGCTGACCGCGGCACGCATCGCGGAGCAGGTTCCCGAATGGCGCGATGCGGACTTCTGGTTCTGCGGACCGGCCGCGTTCGGGCGCACGCTGAAGAAGGATTTCGTGGCCCTGGGGCTGGACGAGACACGCTTCCACCAGGAACTGTTCGAGATGCGGTGACGCAAGCCGGCAGGGATCTCCCCCCAACGCCGATACAAAACGAAAAGAACCGAAACCGCGCTGACACCCTGGGATGGCCTGGCCCCGGCACCATGACGGACATGTTCAACAAGGTTCTGAAAGGACCCCCGTCATGAAAACCTGGATCAAACGCACCCTCATCGGGCTGACTACCGCCACCGTGGTGCTGGGCGGCCTCACCGCCTGCGGCTCGCGCGGTGACCACGCCCGTGGCTGGAGCGAAGAGCGCGTCACCGAAATGCGCGGCAAGGCGATCGAGCGCATCAGCAGCAAGCTCGAACTCAACGTCGAACAGAAGCAGAAGCTCGGTGTTCTGGCCGATCAGATGATCGCCTCGCGCAAGGCCTTCCGGGGTGAAGGGGCCGATCCGCGCGCCGACTTCAAGGCCCTGGTCGCAGGCGAGAAGTTTGACCGTGCCAAGGCGCAGAGCCTGCTCGACCAGAAAACCGCCGCCGTGCAAGGCAACGCGCCCAAGGTGCTGACCGCACTGGCCGACTTCTACGACAGCCTCAACCCGGAGCAGCAACGCCAGGTGCGCGAAAAGCTGGACAAGCGCGGCCACGGCCGGTGGGGCCGGGGCTGATCGGGCGAGCGAAGCACACGTTCTGAATGCACAGACCATGTCGCCCGCCTTCGAACCCATCCACCACCTGGCTCAGCAGAGCCGGGCCCATGCCCCGGCTCTGCTGGCCGGGGCCGACGATCCGCACGCCGAGCTGCTGGCCATGGTCTGGGGCCCGCGTTTCGACCGCCAGCACGCGCTTGATCTCTGGGCCCGGCTCTCGCAGCAACAACCCGCCGAGGCCTTGCCGCTGCTGCCCGCGCTGATCTCGGCGGCCGACCGCTTCGACACCCTGGGTGTTCCGGTGCAGCACCGGCTGCGCCGCCTGATCGTGCGACACCGTGCCCTGTCAGAATGAGTTCATGCACCGCATCCTGCTCATCGACGACGACGAACAGCTCGGCCCTCCGCTGGCGACGTACTTCCAGCGTTTCGAGCTGCAACTCACCCACGCTTTTCGACCCAGTGATGGACTGGCCCGTTTGCGCGCAGGGAGCTTCGACGCCGCCATCCTCGACGTGATGTTGCCCGAGATGGACGGCTTCGAACTCTGCCGCACCATCCGCAAGGAGAGCGACATCCCCATCGTCATGCTCACCGCGCGCGGCGAGGTGATGGACCGCGTGGTCGGCCTGGAAATCGGCGCCGACGACTACCTGCCCAAACCCTTCGAGCCGCGTGAACTCGTGGCGCGCCTGCAGACCGTGCTGCGCCGCCGCCGGGCCAGCCTGGCGCCGCTGCACACCGCGCCGGACCCCACCAACGGTGAACTCCGCTTCGAGGGCCTCACGCTCGACCCCGCGCGCCGCAGCGTCGTGCGCGAAGGGCAAGACATCGAACTCACCGGCACCGAATTCGAACTGCTGCTGTTGCTCGCGCGGGAACCGGGCAAGGTGTTCAGCCGCGACGACATCCTCAACCAGCTGCGCGGCCACGAGGCCGAGCTGTACACCCGCGCGGTGGACATCGTGGTCAGCCGCCTGCGCAAGAAGCTGGAGCCGCTGGACTGCATCAAGACCCTGCGCAACGCCGGCTACTCGCTCGCGCTGCGCCGCGTTCAGCCATGAGCGCCGCGCGGCCGCTCCGAAGGCGCTCAGCCCCGCAGTGCGCAGCACGGAGGGTCGTCCAGTGAGCGCCACCACGCCCCCGGCCCATCGCTCATCGTGGAAGCGCGCCAAGCACCGGCTGGCGCATTCCATCAAGCTGCGCATGGTGCTGGTCTTCCTGCTGCTGGCCGCAGCGATGACCTTTGTCTTCATCACCGGTGCGCAGAAGGCTTTTTCCATTGGCTGGCGCGAAGCCGCGCGCCCGCTGCTCATGGACTATGTGGACCACCTGGTGGCCGACATCACCGTGGGTGGCGGTGCACCGGACCTGGAGCGCGCCCGCGCCATCACCGGGCGCCTGCCGCTGACCGTGCGCATCGCCGGCCCACAGGTGAACTGGGCCTCCCACCCCGATCAGGGCCCGCCCGACTGGCTGCGCGACAACCCCGACGACCCGGACCGGCGCGACCGCGAAGACGGGGGTGGCGGCAAGGACTGGCAGCGCATCCTGAAGCGCAGCACCGCCGACGGCCACAGCATCGAGTTCGGCATCAACGGCGAGGCTTTCGAGCGCCGCCCGCGCATGGTGGGCTACGCGCTCACCTCGCTGCTGGTGCTCACGCTGCTGGCGTTTCTCTACGTGCGCCGTCTGCTGCGCCCGCTGGACGCGATCCAGGCTGGCGCGCGGCGCTTTGGCGCCGGTGATTTCAGCCAGCCCATTCCCGAGCGCTGCCTGCACGGCCCCGACGAACTGGGTGAACTCGCAGCCACCATCAACACCATGGGCCAGGACATCCAGCAGATGCTCGATGCCAAGCGCGCGCTGCTGCTTGCCATCAGCCACGAACTGCGCAGCCCGCTCACCCGCGCGCGGCTCAACACCGAACTGCTGCCCGAAACGGCCGAGGTCAACCCGCAGCGCGAAGCCCTGTTGCGCGACCTGCAGGAAATGGCCCGCCTCATCACCGACCTGCTGGAGAGCGAGCGCCTGGCCACGAAGCACGCCGCGCTGCAGCGCGAACCGGTGGCGCTCGAAGCGCTGGCGCGCGAGGTCATCGGCGAGCTGCAGGCCCGCCACCCCGAGGCCGCACGCACCGCACTGCACGCCGGGCCCGACCTGCCGACCTTGCAGCTCGATCCGGCGCGCATGCGCCTGCTGCTGCGCAACCTGCTCGACAACGCCCTGCGCCACAGCGCGGGGGCGCCGCTGCCTCCCGAACTGCACCTGAGCACCGAAGGGCAGGGCATCCGGATCGAGGTGCGCGACCACGGTCCGGGTGTGCCCGAAGAGCAGATCCCCCACCTGGCCGAACCCTTTTTCCGCCCGGACACCGCCCGCACCCGCGCGCAAGGTGGCGTGGGCCTGGGGCTGTATCTGTGCAAGCTGGTGGCGCAGGCGCACGGCGGCACGTTTGAGGTGCGCAATGCGCGGCCCGGGCTGGCTGTGCGGGTGGTGCTGCCGCCGCGCTGACGGCTGGAAGCCCTACTTCTGCGCCACCCGGGTGTCTTCGCTGCCCGGGTGGCGGCTGAGCCCCACGAAGAACGCGAGCATGCGATCCCGGCTGTCGTCGGCGGCCTGGGGGTTCCGGCCCACCAGCTTGCCCAGGTAGCGCTGGGGCACGATGTCCAGATCAAAGGAATGGGCCGCTTCGGGGTAGACGATCAGCTGCAGGTCGGCACCGGTGGAGCGAACGCCTTTGCATTCGCTGGCGGGCACCCAGTCGTCCTGACCACCACCAAACACCAGCAGCGGTGTTTTCAGTTGCACCGAGCGGCGCTCGAAAGCGCCGCACCAGGGGTAGAAAGCCACCACTCCGCGAAAACCATCGGTGGCACCGGCCTGGCCATGCGGACCATCGCCCTTGGCCACCTTGATCGCCACGCTGCCGCCGTTGCTCTGGCCCATGAGGAACACGCTGCCACGGTCGACAAAGGGTTGGGCCTGCAGGTAACGCAGCGCATCGTGGGCGTCGTAGGTGCGGTAGTCGCGGGCATCCGCCAGCCGGTCGAAGCTCTCGCACACCTTGCCTCCACCCTGGTTGCGGGGACCGAAGCTGTCAAGGTTGAGCACCACGAACCCCTTGCTCACCAGGTGCTCGGCGTAGCGGTTCATGGTGTAGCGAACCGGCGGTTGCCAGCCACCGCAGCCATGCATCAGCACCACCGCCGGAAAGGGGCCATCGCCTTCGGGCCGCGAGAGCTCGGCACGCAGGCTGACCTTGTCTGCACTGTGACCCAGTGTGGCCTCGAATGTCACCCGTTCGCTGGCGTGGACCGAGTGGGACAGCAGCACGCCGAGGATCAGCTGGCCCAGCCACAGTGGCAACTTGCGTGGCGGGGCGTGTTCAGCGAGACTGCTTTCTTGTTTCAACTCGTTCGACCCTCTGGCGTTGTGTGACCGGTTGGCCGCCATCGGGCGATCCATGACCCGGATTTTCGGATACCCCCGTCAGCACGCGCAAGGTGCAACCGGCCAGAAGGCGCTCATTCCAGCGCGAACGGTGTGCCCGGTTCGTCGGCCGCCGGCCGCGGCGAAATTAGAGGTTGGAGCCAACAGAACATTGCGCCTGCTCAATGATTGCGGAGGAAGTATTTGCTAACATAAATTACAAATAAAAAGGCGCTCTGGAAGCTGGAAAAGGCGAGGTATTTCGTACTCAGGGGTGAGCGTGTACGCGCTTTGAGCTTTTACAAGAAGGTGCTTTCATGAATAAAAAAAACGGGCCGGCGACGGATGCCGCGGACCCCGGTTCAACCCTGTCAAAGGGCTCACGGCGGTTGCAGTTCTTCGGCGAAGAATTCGTGCTCGACACGGTGTCGGGCCTGTTCTACCGGCTCACACCGGCGGCCCATCTCGTGCTGCAGGCGCATGAACAGGGTGTGCAGAGTCAACAGTTTCCCGGGCTTCTGCGGCAGCACTACGGCATTGACCCTGCGAGCGCAGCGCGCGATGTCGAGTTGCTGCTCAACCAGATGGTCTCACTGGGGTTGCTGGACCCGCAGCCTGAGCGGCTCCAGAAGGGCAGGGCATGAGCGCAGCGCCGGCCCGTTCCCAAGCAAGCTCGCACCGCAGCCCGCAGGGTGAAGGTACGCCAATGAGCCCGCTGAGCGAAGGTAAGCCCATGAGTGCAACCCAGCGCAGCGTGGCGGTCACCGGCATGCACCGTGGTGAGAACCCCCAGCCAGGGGCCTCCGTGGTGGCCAGTTTGCGCCGCCAGTTTCCCGGATTGCGCACGGTCGGTCTTTCCTACGATCCGCTGGAGAGCAGCCTGTACGGGCAGGGCGACGATCACCCCGATGCGGCCTATCTGATCCCCTTTCCCGGGGCGGGCGCGCGGGCCTTGCTCGACCGGCTGGACATGATCCGCCAGCGCGAAGACATCGGCTACATCATTCCCTGTCTCGACTCCGAGATCGAAAACTACCTGCAGATCGAAGAGCCGCTGAAGGAGCGTGGCATCCGCTGCATCCTGCCCACCCGGCGGTCGTTCGAGGACCGGCACAAGGCGTCGCTCTACGATTTCTGTCTGCGCCACGACATCCCGAGTCCGGTCACGCTCATCGCCCACGATGCGCTGGCGGTGGAGCGTTGTGCGGCCGAGGTCGGTTACCCGGTCTATGTGAAGGGTCGGCTCTACCACGCCGAGCTGGTTCACTCGCGTGAGGGGCTGGTGGCCGGGTACGACGAGATCGTGCAGACCTGGGGCTGGCCCGTGATGGTGCAGGAAACCCTCAGTGGCGAGGAGTACGACGTGACGGGCGTGGGCGATGGCGAGGGCGGCATCGTGCAGAGCTGTTCCATCCGCAAGCTGCTGCGCACCTCTCACGGCAAGGGGTTCGCCGGCATCGTCGTGCAGGACCCGGACATGGATGCACTGTCCGAAAAAATCATCCGCGCGCTGCGCTGGAACGGCCCCTTCGAACTCGAGTTCATCAAGGTGCCGGGCCGCCCGCACGCGCTGATGGAGATCAACCCGCGCTTTCCGGCCTGGATCGATTTTCCCTCGCAGATCGGGTGCAACCTGCCCGCGCTGCTGTTCGAGCGGCTGCTCGGGCACCCCGTCAAGCCACCACCGGCCTGCCGGCCGGGCCAGATGTTCGTGCGCCACAGCGTGGATCTTGCGGGGGATTTCGCCGACTTTGCGGCCATGGCCAGCAGCGGCGAACGCATCTTCCGGCCCCTTCAGAAAACAGAGCAAGTCACCCCATGAGCAACGACTACCTTCCGCCTTCCATCAGCGCCGAGCTGGGCCGCCATGCGCTGGATGCCGCCGCTGATCGCAATATCTACGCGCGTGGCACGCGTGCGCCCACCCTGTTCGAGATCGATGGCATTCCTGTGGCGGCGCTGGTGCAGCAGTTCGGCTCGCCGTTGTTCGTGTTCTCCGAGCACGACCTGCGTGAAAAGGCGCGCCACTTTCGCGCGGCCTTCACCAGCCGCTACGAAAACACCCGTTTTGCCTGGTCGTACAAGACGAACTACCTCTCGGCCATCTGCCAGGTGTTCCACGATGAAGGCTGGATGGCCGAGGTGGTTTCGGACTTCGAATACCAGAAGGCCCGCAAGCTCGGCAAGACGGGCAAGGACATCGTCTTCAACGGGCCGTTCAAGCCGCGTCCGATCCTGGAACAGGCCATTCGTGAGGGGGCCCTGATCCAGATCGACAACTGGGACGAACTCGGCCTCATCGAAGAGCTGACCCGGGATCTCGATGAACCGCTGGAGGTGGGCATGCGCGTCTGGCTCGATGCCGGTATCCGCCCGATCTGGTCGAAGTTCGGGTTCGCGTTGGAAAACGGCGAAGCGGCGCGCGCAGCCCATCGCATCCAGGCGAACCCGAAGCTCTCATTGCACACGCTGCACACGCACATTGGCACCTTCATCCTCGATCCCAATGCCTACCGCGTGGCCGTCACCAAGCTCCAGGCCCTGCGCGAGCAACTCCATGCCGAAGAAAAGCACTGGGTGCCCTGCGTCAACCTGGGTGGGGGCTTTCCCTCGCGCAGCCTGTTGCACGGCATGACCGGGCCTGCCGAACTGGTGATACCGCCCATCGATGCTTATGCCGAAGCCATCACCGAGGTGCTCAACCGCCTGCCCCCCGAGCAGCGGCCGCAGTTGCGCTTCGAGAGCGGGCGCCACCTGGTGGATGAAGCTGGCTACCTGCTCACCTCCGTGGTGGCCATCAAGGGCCTCCGGCACCCCATGACCGAGCCGGCCGGTCTGCGCGACTACAAGGAACAACTGCTCGTGGGCGAGACCGCTCGCACCAGCTACGTCATGGACGCCGGCATCAACCTGCTCTACACCGCTGCCTGGTACCAGATGGATGTGCTGCCCTCGCGCACCATCGAAGCGCCGCCAGCGCCGTCGCGTCTGTACGGCCCGCTGTGCATGGCGATCGATGTGCTGCGCTACAGCATTGATCTGCCGCCGTTGAAGGTGGGCGACATCCTCACCCTGCACCCGGTGGGTGCCTACAACGTGCCGCAGGCCATGCAGTTCATCGACTACCGCCCGGCGGTGGTGCTCATCGGCATGGATGGCAAGCCCGAACTCATCCGTGCACACGAGGTGCTGCACGATGTGGACGGCCCCGAGCGCATGCCCGCTCACCTGGTTCATCCGTGACCAAAGTGCAATCAACCCCGGTTGCCGGACGCCCCGACGGCCCCGAAGCTGCCGCGTATCTGGGCACCACGTTTGGGACCCGGGTTGTCTCCGTGCGGGATCTGGCCGAGGCTTTCGGGCAGTCGCTGGGCAGCGTCTTTTTCATCGGGCAGCCCTGGTTGGGCTTGCTGCTCTGGGGCGCGCTGCTGAGCCGACCGGTGCTGGCGCTGTTTGCGTTGTGCGGGCTGCTGTCGGGTGTGCTGGTCCAGGGGGTCCTGCGGGTCCTGGATGAGCCTGGCCTGGGCGGAGGCATCAAGGCCAATGCGCTATTGACGGCGGTGGTCACCGGCTGGATGAACGGTCCCATGGGCATGCCCTGGGCGCAGCAACTGCTGCTGGCCGTCGCCGCCGCGATCGCCGCAGCGCTGGTGACCGCGGCCCTCATGCGGGTGCTGGCCCGCAGCATCCTGCCCGTGCTGCTCTGGGGCTACTGCCTGGTTGCGGCGATGTTGTTCAGTGTCTGCCCGGATTGCACCGTGCGCGCCGCCTACACCATGCCCGTCTGGCCAATGCCGACCGACGCCATGGGCTGGCTGGGCAGCTTCCTGCGTTCCATGGCGTCGCTCATGTACTCGCCGCATGCCGTGGCCGGTGTGCTGGTGTGCATCGCCGTGGTGCTGTGGTCGCGCGCCATGTTCCTGGCCGGGTTGGCGGGCTGGCTGGGGGGCGTGCTGCTGTCAATGGGGTTCCAGCGGATGGGGCTGAGCTTTGTCTGGCTGCCGCTGTCGTACAACTATTTCATTGCCGGCATGGCGCTGGGCGCGGTGATTTTCCTGCCGGGGCGGCTGAGCCTGCCGGTGGCCGCCGTGGCCGGTGCGCTCACCGCGTTCTTCGGGCTGGTGCTGCAATACGCGCTGGGCTGGTCGGCCACCAGCTACCTGCCGGTGTCCTCGGCGCTGGTCATCTGGGTCGGCATGGGCGCGCTCACGCTCGCGGGCGATCGGGCGATCGTGGTGCGCAACGCCACGCCGGGCGAGCCGCCCGAGCAGCGCTGGTGGTTGGACGCCTACTGGCGCGCGCGCTACGGCCGCATGGTGCCGCTGTTTGCCGTGCCCGTGACCGGCGAGCTGCAGATTGCCCAGGGCTTTGACGGGCGCATCAGCCACACCGGCATCTACCGCCATGCGCTGGACTTCCAGCGTTCCCCCGCGGCCGAGGCTGTTGGCGGTTCGATCTGGGGGGCCGCTGTCACGGCGCCGGCACCCGGCATGATCGAGCGGGCTCGCGACGGCGTGGCAGACAACCCGCTGGGCGTCTGCAACTACGCTGAGAAGTGGGGCAACCATGTGGTGATCCGCCTCGACGCAGGCGGCTGGGCCATGCTTGCGCACCTGCAGCAGGGCACGGTGGCGGTAGCGCCGGGCGCCCGGGTCGAGACCGGCAGTTACCTCGGCCGCGTCGGCAATTCCGGTCGCTCACCGGTGCCGCACCTGCACCTGCAGTTGCAGAGCTCTCCCGAACCGGGTGCGGCCACACTCCCGTTCCGGCTCGCCAACTATTTCACTGCCGAGAAGTCCACCGCCGTCTTTGCGCGCTGGCACGCTTCGGCCGTTCCCCTTGAAGGCGAAGTTCTGGCGCAGGCACAGGCCAATCCGGTGGTCTACAACACCCTGGTCGGCATGGCGCCGGGCACCGCGGTGTGGACCAGCGAGGTGCAAGGCGACATACCGCGCGCATTCAACCCCGGCCAGGCCCACGTGCAGCAGCTCCAGGTACGCATCGACAGCCTGGGCGAGCAGGTGCTGGACGCCGGCAAACAGGGGCGCCTGGTGCTGGCGCTCGATCCCGATGCGTTGCGCGTCGTGGCGCTGGAAGACACGAGCGCACCGTTGCTGCGCTTGCTGGCGATGGGGGCCATTTCCATGCCGTATGCGGCGCGCGTGGGCACCCGCTGGATTGATGTCGCACCGGTGGTGCCCGGTGGTGGCTGGTGGCGGCCCTGGTCGCTGCTGCTGGCGCCTTACCGGCTTCATCCGTTTCCCGTCGTCCACTGCAGCTGCACTGCCATCGCAGAGCCTGGTCTGAACGGTCCGACGCTGGAGTGGGTGAGCACGTTGCAGACGTTCGGTGCGTCCGGGCCGCACAAGCTCACGTGCCAGTTTTCGCCCCTGCGGGGGCCTGTGAAGCTTCAGGCCGAATTTGCCGCCGGGGTTCTCACGTTCCGCTTGTTGTCCTTTGAGCCTGCGCCCCCCGGTTGAGGGTGTAGGCGGGGCGGGGAATTTCTGCTTTTTGTGTCAACCCTGATGGAGAAGATGATGATGAAACTGGGAAAAAAAACCGCATTGACGCTGGCCGCTCTGACCATGCCCCTGGTGCTCACGGGCTGCGCCAACGTGCTGCGTGTGGCACCCCACGCCGAACTCAAGGTCTTTGATCCGGTGTGGACCACCGCGTACATCACGCGCAACCACGGGTACCTGATCTACGACACCCTGTTTGCGATGGACGAAAACTTCGAGCCGAAGCCGCAGATGGTGGACACGTGGACCGTGTCGCCCGACGGCAAGACCTGGACCTTCACACTGCGAGGGGGTCTGAAGTGGCACGACGGCACCGACGTGACCGCCGAGGACTGTGTGGCCTCGTTGCAGCGCTGGAGCAAGCGCGACGGCGCGGGGCAGCAGCTGTTCCGCGACGTCGAAAGCCTCACCGCCCAGGACGCCCGCAGCTTCACGTTGAAACTGCGCGAGCCCAACGGCCAGGTGCTGCAGACCCTGGCAAAGGTGTCGGCCAATGTGCCGTTCATGATGCCCAAGAAGGTGGCTGAAACCGACCCCTTCACGCCGATCAAAAGCAAGATCGGGTCGGGCCCCTACCGCTACAGCTGGGCGCAGTCGACGCCCTTCGTCAAGACGGTCTACCTCAAGAACAAGCACTACGTGCCGCGTGCGGAACCGCTGTCGATGGCGGCGGGCGGCAAGGCGGGCCAGGCAGACCGCATCGAGTGGATCTACCACGACACGCAGGAAGACATGGCCCGTTCGCTGATCCGGGGCGATGTGGACTACATCGAGTCGCCCTCGGCCCGGGTGTTGCCCATGTTCGAAGGCAAGAAGAAGATCGTGGTGAACACCACCGATCCGCTGGGCAACATCGCCATGGCGCGCTTCAACATGCTGCAGCCCCCGTTTGACAACGTGGCCGTGCGCCGGGCAGCCCTCATGGTGATGCAGCAGGAGGACTACATGCGCGCGGCGCTGGGGGACCCCAGATACTGGCGCACCTGCTATTCGATCTTCCCCTGCGGCACCCCTTTGTCCAACGACGCGGGCAGTGCCACGATGAAGGCCCCGGGCCTGGACGCGGCCCGCAAGGCCTTGCAGGACGCCAAGTACGACGGCACGCCGGTGGTGATCCTCAACCCGGTGGACAGCCCGGTGATCTCGGCCCTCACGCAGGTCACGGCCGACAAGCTGCGTGCCATCGGCATGACGGTGCAGGTACAGGACATGCCGTGGGCCGAACTCACCCAGCGCCGCGTGAACCGAGGACCTGTGAGCGACGGTGGCTGGAGCATGTTCCACACCTGGTGGCTCGCCGGTGACCTGCTCGATCCCTCGGCCATCGCCTATTCCGGTGATCCCGAGACCGGCTGGTTCGGCTGGCTCAAGGACGCCGAGCTCGAAGCCCAGCGTGCCGCCTTCAGCCGGGCCATGACGCCCGCCGACCGCAAGGCCGCGGCCGAGAAAGTGCAGCAGCGCATCGTCGACAACGCGGCCGTGGGCATCCTCGGGCAGTTCTTCGAGCCCGTGGCCTACAGCAGCAAGATCAGCGGCATCACCTCGCCCATCCAGTTCTACTGGCAGATGTGGACCGAGTCGCCTTTCATGCGCTCGCCCAAGCAGCCCGCCCGCTGAAGAGGACCGGGCGGCGCCAACCGCCCGCAAGCGGGTCACGGTGCCCCTGCCGTGGCCTGCACGCCAGGTCATGCGTTTTTGCTGCGTGCCATGGCCGGCGGGTCGGGGGTGTGCGATGCTGTTGACATGAACACTGCTGTCCTCCCCGGCTTCGCCACCGCGCCCACGCGCTTCCTGTTTTTCACCGGCAAGGGGGGCGTGGGCAAGACCTCGCTCTCCACCGCCACCGCCATCGCGCTGGCCGACGCGGGCCAGCGTGTGCTGCTGGTCAGCACCGACGCGGCGTCGAACCTCGACGAAATGCTCGGCGTGCCGCTGTCCAACCGGCCGGTGCCCGTGCCCGGTGTGCCGGGCCTGCAGATGCTCAACATCGACCCCGACACCGCCGCCGAGGCCTACCGGCAGCGCGTGCTCGCGCAGCTCGAAGCCGGCGCCAGCGACGACGAGCGCCAGACCGTGCGCGAACAGCTCTCGGGCGCCTGCACCACCGAGATCGCCGCCTTCGACGAATTCGCCGCGTTGCTGGCGGGCGAGGGCATCGACGGCGGCTACGACCACGTGGTCTTCGACACCGCGCCCACCGGCCACACCTTGCGCCTCTTGAGCCTGCCCAAGGCCTGGACCGGCTTCCTCGCCGGCAACGACCGCGGCGCCTCCTGCCTGGGCCCGCACTCCGGCCTGAAGATGCAGGAAGCCCGCTTCAACGCCGCGCTGCAGGCGCTGAGCGACCCCGCGCTCACCACCGTGGTGCTCGTCACCCGGCCCGACCCGCGCCCCATGCAGGAAGCCGCGCGCACCGCCGAAGAACTGAGCCAGCTCGGCCTGGCCAACCAGCGCCTCGCCGTCAACGGCGTGTTCCACGCCATCAGCGCCAGCGACCCGATCGCCAACGCCATCGAAGCCCTCGGCCACCAGGCTTTGCGCGAGATGCCCGACGCGCTCGCCCGCCTGCCGCGCGACGAGGTGCCGCTGCGCGCCTTCGACACCGTGGGCCTGCCCGCGTTGCGTGCGCTGCTGCAAGGCGGCGACGTGACCGCCCCGGCGCCTGCGTCGGCAAAGCCCGCGCTGCCCGCCGAACCGCTCAGCCGCATGGTCGACGAACTCGCCGCGGTGGGCCACGGCCTCATCATGGTCATGGGCAAAGGCGGCGTGGGCAAGACCACCATCGCCGCCGCACTCGCCGTCGGCCTGGTGCAGCGCGGCCACAGCGTGCACCTCACCACCACCGACCCGGCCGCCCACGTGGCCGATGCGCTGAACGGCAGCCTGGAAGGTCTCAAGGTCGGCCGCATCGACCCCAAGGCCGAGACCGCCGCCTACATCGCCAAGATCATGGCCACGCGCGGCAAGGACCTGGACGAACCCGGCAAAGCCCTGCTGCTCGAAGACCTGCAATCGCCCTGCACCGAAGAAGTGGCCGTGTTCCACGCCTTCAGCCGCGTGGTCAACGAAGCGCGCAGCGCCTTCGTGGTGCTCGACACCGCGCCCACCGGCCACAGCCTGCTGCTCATGGACGCCACCGGCGCCTACCACCGGCAGATGGTGCAGCAGTACGAAGGCAAGACCGAAGGCAAGGGCCTGCACATCATCACGCCGCTCATGCGCCTGCAAGACGGCAGCATGACGCGCGTGATCATCGTCACCCTGCCCGAAGTCACCCCGGTCAGCCAGGCCGCTGCGCTGCAAGACGACCTGCGCCGCGCGAAGATCGAACCCTGGGCCTGGGTCATCAACAAAAGCATCGCCGCCACCGGCACGACCGATCCGCTGTTGCAGGCGCGGCTGGCGGGCGAAATACGGCAGACGGAGCGGATTGCGGGCGGACTGGCGAAACGCACGTTTGTGCTGCCTTGGTTGCCGGAGCCACCGGTGGGTGTAGGAGCGCTAGGGGCACTGGTCACGCAGGGCGCTCGCCTAGAATGACCCGATGAACCACGATCTGGATACATTGACCCAACAATTGCGAGACTTTGCCAAAGCGCGGGATTGGGGGCAGTTTCATTCGCCGAAGAACCTGGCCTCAGCGTTGACGGTCGAGGCAGCGGAGTTGTTGGAGCATTTCCAATGGATGACTGAGGATCAGAGTCGCCACCTGTCGGAAGTAAAAAGGGGTGAAATATCCGCTGAGGTTGCAGACGTTTTTTTGTACATCTTGCAACTGTGTGACGGCTTGGGCATTGATCTGGTTGAGGCAGCTAGGACCAAGATCGCATCAAACGCAGCAAAGTATCCAGTTGAGCTGGCACGTGGTAACAGCAAAAAATACTCGGAGTTTTAGGCCAGTCCGCCGCAAGCTTGGCAAGCGGTTCCCGTGACTCATCAGGGATTCATGTGATTGTTTATCAGGCAACGAAATCCAGGTTCTTGGAACAGGTCCACAGCACAGATATTGAGGAGATCGTCCGCGAAGCATTCATCAAGAAGCTAGGGCACAAGGTCGGCGCTGCGGAAGTCAGATCTTGGCAAGCTTCTCTGCGATCCATGGCCATTGTGCTCACGGATGACGATATTCCTGCGGATGCGGGCGTGGCCATTGAATACAACATTCCGCAGACAGGCAAGCGTGTGGATTTCATCCTGACTGGTTTGGATCAGGACAGGGCCCCTAAGGTCATCATCGTTGAACTTAAGCAGTGGGAAAAATCGCAGCGAACCGATAAGGACGGGATCGTGTCGACCTATGTTGGAGGTTCGAACAGGGAAGTCAGTCACCCGTCGTATCAGGCATGGTCTTACGCTGCGCTTCTCGAAGGTTTCAATGAGACCGTGTACTCAGGTAGCGTGGCTTTGCACCCCTGCGTATACCTTCACAACTACATCCCTGACAACGTCATTGCGCACGATTTTTATCACCCATACATAGAGCGGGCACCGGTCTTCCTGAAGGGACCTTCTGAGCGTACCAAGCTACGTGACTTCATCAAGCGCCATGTCAAGCACGGTGACAACGTCAATCTTTTGTACAAGATTGAAAACGGTCGTATTCGACCTTCAAAAATGTTAGCTGACAGCTTGCTTGGGATGCTCAGGGGACAAGCAGAGTTTGTTTTGCTTGACGACCAGAAGGTGGTGTATGAGAGCGCGATGGCGCAGGCTCGACAGGCCATCGCGAGTGACAAGAGGGTCCTTGTCGTTGAGGGCGGTCCAGGTACCGGGAAGTCCGTTTTGGCCATCAATTTGTTGGCAGCCTTGACCAAGGCCGGTCAAAACTGTCGCTATGTTTCGAAGAATGCTGCGCCGCGTGCGGTCTACGAAAGCAAATTGACCGGACATTTCCGTAAGACTCACATTTCCAATCTCTTTTCAGGTTCCGGTGCTTTCCTTGAAGCAGAGGAAAACGCTTTCGATACCTTGATCGTGGACGAGGCACACCGTCTCAATGAGAAGTCCGGACTATATGAGAATCGGGGTGAGAATCAGATCAAGGAAATCATCAATGCTACCAAGTGTGCAATATTTTTCGTGGACGAAGATCAGCGTGTCACCTTCAAGGACATAGGAGGCAAACAAGCCATTGAGCAGTGGTCAATAAAAGCGGGAGCGAAAGTTTCCAAAATGGAAATTGCCTCCCAGTTTCGATGCAATGGATCGGACGGGTATCTGGCTTGGCTCGACCATACGCTTGGAGTGCGCGTCACGGCCAACCCCTTGCTGGAGGCCAACTCCTTCGATTTCCAAGTCTTTGATTCCCCAGTTGAATTGCATGCTCGGATTGCTGAAAAAAACAAGACAAACAACAAGGCTAGGGTGGTGGCAGGCTACTGCTGGAATTGGGCTAGCAAGAAGGACCCATCCGCGTTTGACGTGATGATACCACAGCATGGCTTCAACAAACGTTGGAATCTGACCAAGGACGGAAGCCTGTGGATCGTAGCTCCAGAGTCGGTAGAAGAAATCGGTTGCATCCACACCTGCCAAGGGCTTGAGGTTGACTATATCGGCGTGATTGTTGGCGATGACTTTGTGGTCCGGGACGGACAAGTACGTTGCCAGCCCGAGAAACGATCGACTTCGGATAGATCGATCCGGGGTTGGAGGAGGATGATGAAGGAGGACGCTCAGAAGACCCGGAAGCATCTGGACTTGATCATCAAAAATACCTACCGGACTTTGATGACACGTGGAATGAAAGGCTGTTACGTCTACTGCACGGACCGGGAGACGACCGAATACTTTCGGTCTCGCATCTCTGCCGAAGCACACACTTCAGCAGTCGTACTTCAGCAATCGGTTCCCGCAGCCGACTCTAGATACTCGACCAATGTGCTGCCATTCAAACGACTGGAGCCCGGGCTGGTCAATCAGTACAAGAACGCAGTACCACTGGTGGATCTAAAACTGGCAGCAGGCATGTTCAGCGAAATGCAGTCATTTGACTCCCATGAGACTGCATGGGTAGAGTTGCCGAATATCTTCAGACCACAGCCGGGCTTGTTTGTAGCTCAAGTCGTTGGTGAATCCATGAATCGACGCATTCCAAATGGTGCTTGGTGTCTGTTTCGATTGAATCCACAAGGCAGTAGAGTGGGAAAAGTGGTGGTGGCACAGCACCGATCCATTGAAGATCCTGATCTGAGTGGCGCTTATACAGTCAAGGTGTATTCAAGCGAGAAGCGAGCGAGTGACGAGGGTGGGTGGACACATACGCGCGTGTCCTTAAGGCCGGATAGCGATGACCCCAGCTATCAAATCTTGGAAATTGATGAGAATACAAACGGCGAAGTAAGGATCGTTGCTGAGCTCATCGCCATCCTCTAAAAACAAGCCGATCAATATTCAAGGCATTCCCGAACAGTGAATGCAGCGCAGAACCTGTGTCCCGGCCTTGACCAAATTCATGTACTGCGGTTGTTCCAGTTTGCAAATGACCGATGCCAACCGGGCTGCGCCCGTGCCGATATACATTGAGCAAATGAAAACCCTCCCCCTCCGCCTCACCCCCGGCCAGGACTTGCGCGAAGCGCTCGAAGCCGCCGTGCGCGCACAAGGCTGCAAAGCTGCGTTCGTGCTCTCGGGCATCGGCAGTCTGGTGGATGCGCGCATCCGCTTCGCCGGGGCGGACGAGCCGCTGTGCATCTGCGGGGACTCGGAAATCCTGAGCCTGTCGGGCACGGTGGGTGTGGGGGCCGCGGGCGATGCCGGGCGAGGGCATTCGCATTTGTACATGGCCGTGGCGGCCGCCACGGGCGAGGTGTTCGGCGGCCACGTGGCGCCGGGTTGCCGGGTGCGAACCACGGTCGAAGTGTTGCTGGCCCTGCTGCCCGAATGGGCGTTCACGCGCGAGCCGGATGTCGCCACCGGCTACGCGGAGCTGGTGGTGAAGGCGCGCGAGGGTTGATCCTCGCGCGTTGGATCACTTCACCAGCAGACTCGCCAGATCAAATCCCACATCGCCCGCCTGCTCGCGCGTGGGTGAGACGCCGGCGTCGAGCAGCTTGCGCACCAGCAGGTGGTCTTTGCTGGCGTTGACACTGTCGGCGGCGATGAGTTGGTCGCCCTTGAAGTGGTAGACGGTGAACGTGCCGCCGGCCATGTCGCCGCGCACGGCCCAGCCGTCGGCGCCCATGGAGAGGCCGGCCATTTGCAGCTTCTTGTCGTACTGGTCGCTCCAGAACCAGGGCGTGGCGGTGAAGGGGCGCTCTTGCCCGAGCAGCGCGGCGGCGGCGCTCTTGCCCTGTTCGGTGGCGTTCTGCACCGGTAATCCCCCCGAAAAACCAAAGTTCCCAGAAGTAGAATTTTCCAAGAAGGAAGTTCTACGTGAAGAAGTCGAGATTTACCGACAGCCAGATCATGGCTGCCTTGAAGCGAGTTGAGGCCGGTCTGGCGGTGCCAGAGATCTGCCGGGAGGTGGGGATCAGTACCGCTACTTTTTACAAGTGGCGTGCCAAGTTCGGCGGTATGGACACCTCCATGATGGCCCGCATGAAGGAGCTTGAAGACGAGAACCGGCGCCTCAGGAAGATGTATCTGGAGGAGAAGCTCAAGGCTGAAATCGCCAACGAGTACCTCGCAAAAAAGTAACACGGCCATCTCGTCGGCGCGAGATGGCCAAGGAAGTCGTGCAGCAGCGTGCCGTCGCCATACGAGTCGCCTGTGCGGTGTTCTCGATCAGTGAATCCTGCTACCGCTACGAGTGCAAACAAAACGCCGAGAACGAGGAGATTGCCAACTGGCTGATGCGCCTGACGGACAACCACCGCAACTGGGGATTCGGCCTGTGCTACCTGTACCTGCGCAACGTGAAGAATTTTGGCTGGAACCACAAACGGGTCTACCGCATTTACCGCGAGCTGGAGCTCAACCTGCGCATCAAGCCACGCAAGCGGCTGATGCGGGAGAAGCCGCAACCATTGGCCGTGCCGCAGGCTATCAATCAGGTCTGGTCCATGGACTTCATGCACGACAGGCTGGAGGACGGCAGGAATCTGCGCTTGTTCAACGTGATCGACGACTTCAACCGTGAGGCGCTTGGCATTGAGGTGGACTTCTCGCTGCCCAGTGAGCGGGTGATCCGGGCGCTGAAGCAGATCATTGCCTGGCGAGGCAAGCCGCTGGTGATTCGTTGCGACAACGGGCCGGAGAACATCAGCGGCACCATTCAGAACTGGGCCAGTGAATGGGGCATCCAGATCGAATACATCCAGCCTGGTAAGCCGCAGCAAAACGCCTACGTTGAGCGGTTCAACCGGACGGTGCGATACGAATGGTTATCCCAGTATCACTGGTCAAGCCTTGAAGAGGTTCAGGACTTCGCCACGCAATGGATGTGGTCCTACAATCACGACCGCCCGAACATGGCCCTGGGCGGATTCACCCCAAAGCAGCATCTGGCCATGGCTGCATAACCGTTCTACTTCTGCGGACTGTGGAAATTGGGGGGATTACCCACCGATTCGAGCCGCAGCAGGTTGCCGTCGGCCAGACGGCGCGCGGTGCAGTCGCCGGCGGCCACGATGAGCGGGTCGCTGGTGCGGCCGCAGGCGTCGACCACGATGCCGCGGTCGCAGGCGAGCCCGGCGGCCTGGGCCAGCTGGTCGTTGGCGCTGACGCCGATGCCGACCACCACGAGGCCTGCGGGCATGACGCTGCCGTCGGCCAGCTTCACCCCGCTGACCGCGCCGTCGGCGCCGGTCTCGAGGGCTGCGACCTGCGCGCCCAGCAGCAGCTGCACGCCGTGGCCGCGGTGCAGCTCGGCGTACCAGTCGCTCAGCACCGGTGCGAGCACGCGGCCGAGCAGGCGCGGCGCGGCTTCGAGCACGGTGACTTCCAGTCCCTTCTTGCGCGCGGTGGCCGCCACTTCGAGGCCGATGAAA
This sequence comes from Hydrogenophaga sp. L76, assembly GCF_057654755.1. Lineage (NCBI taxonomy): Bacteria > Pseudomonadati > Pseudomonadota > Betaproteobacteria > Burkholderiales > Comamonadaceae > Hydrogenophaga > Hydrogenophaga sp. L76. The sequence continues at coordinate 1,535,292 of NZ_CM172807.1, read as the reverse complement.
CCGCCGCCGATGACAACCACCGGGCGCTGCTGCGTAATGCACGCGGCCAGGCGGTCGGCGATGGCGCTGGCGTCGTCGCGTGTGCGCAGGGGCAGCAAACCGGGCGCGTCGCCGCCGGGCAGGGGCAGGGCGCGCGGCGTGCTGCCGGTGGCGAGCACGAGGCCGGTGTAGGGCAGGGCGCTGCCGTCGCCGAGGATCACGGTCTGGTCGCTGCGGTCGATGGCCTTGACGGTGACGCCGGTGCGCAGCGCGATGTTCTTGCGCGCCAGCATCTCGGGCGCGCGCATCACCAACTGGGCCGCTTCGATCTCGCCGGCCATCCAGGCTTTGGAGAGCGGCGGGCGGTGGTAGGGTCCGTGGGGTTCGTCGCCCAGCAGGGTGATGGGGCCTTCGAAGCCACCGGTGCGCAGGGCTTCGGCGGTCATCACGCCGGCCTGGCCCGCGCCGATGATGACGATGCCGGCCGCGCTGGTTTCGGCGCTCATTCCTGGCACTCCGGCAGGTGCACCACGGCGCCTTCCAGCGCGGGGCCGGCCTTGATCTGGCAGGCCAGGCGGCTGTTGGGGCGGCGCTCGGCCACCACGTTCTCCAGCATGTCCAGCTCGCCCTGCGAAGGCGCGGGCAGCACGCCGGCCAGCAGCTCGTCCACGTAGCAATGGCAGGTGGCGCAGGCGCAGGAGCCACCGCATTCGCCGACGATGCCGTCCACGCCGTTGGCGGTCGCGCCCTGCATCAGGCTCCAGCCGTCGGCGAGGTTGAGGGTGGTGGTCTGGCCGCTGGCCTCGATGAAGGTGATGTTTGCCATGGTGTCTCCAGAATGTAAAAAGCGCTGCCCGGTTGCAGGCAGCGCGATGGTAGTGGCAACGCCTTAAGCGGCTCTGAGTTCGAGCACCAGCGGGCTGCGGAAGGTGCTGGAGGGCATCCACGGCAACTGGTCGGCCACGCGGCTGTAGTCGGGCACCACCTTGTGGAACTCGTCGAAGGCGATCTTCACCGCCAGGCGCGCGATGGCCGTGCCCAAGCAGGCGTGCACGCCGCCGCCAAAGCCGAGGTGGCCACGCGGCTTGCGGGTGATGTCGTACACGTCGGGGTTGGGGTACTGGCGTTCGTCGCGGTTGCCGCTGCCGTAGGCCAGGCAGACGAAGTCGCCTTCCTTCATGGTCTGGCCGTGGATGTTCACGTCTTTCATCAGGCGTCGGCGGAAGCGTTGGGCCGAGGTGTTGAAGCGCAGGCTTTCTTCGATCGCGTCGGGCAGCAGCTCGGGGTTGGCCACCACGGCTTTGCGGGCTTCGTCGTAGGTGGCGAGGTTGTAGGCGAACATCATCATGAAGCCGCCGAGCGATTCGACGCCGGCCATGATCAGCGTGGTGGTGGTCAGCAACACCTCGCGGTCGTCCAGCCGGTCGCCGTCGATCTCGGCCAGCGCGAAGTTGCTGATCAGGTCGTTGCGCGGTTCGGCGCGGCGCATCGCGATCACCTTGCTGGCGTACTCCTGCATCCAGTTGTAGGCGGCGATGTGCTCCGGGCCCTTGGCGCGGGTGCGGGCGTCGCTCTGCACCATCAACACAGCGTTGTCGCGCACGATCTGTTCGTCCACGATGGCCTCGTCGCCCATGGGCAGGCCAAGCGCTGCCATCAGCACCTTGACGGTGAACTGCGACGAAACTTCCTTGAAGTCGAACTGCTTCGTGCCTTTCAACTGGCCGAACACCTGCTTCGCCACATCGCGGATGGGCTCTTCCAGCGCGAGCAGGTTGCGCTTCATGAACGCGTGCTGGATCAGGCCGCGCAGGCGGTCGTGCTTGGGTGGGTCGGAGCTGCCGAGCGTGGCGCCGGCGCGGCCGGGCAGCTCGGTCATGAGGTTGCCGCTGGCGCTGGAGTAGGTCTGCCAGTCCTGGCCGGCGGAGACGATGTCGGCGTAGCGCGAGAGGATCCACATCTGGGCTTCTTCGCTCCAGAAGCAGGGCGCCTCGTCGCGCAGTTGCTTGTAATAAGGGAAGGGGTCGGCGTCAACGGCCGGCGAATAAGGGTCGAAATGGAAGCTCATGGCGCTGTCTCCTGTGGGTGGAATCCGGTACGGACTGTAGGCCTCCCGGCTCGTATTGGCACTGCACTTAGCAGGGATAATTCTTGTACTTTTGAATCAAGGTGTTCCGCCATGCCTCAAACGAACGACACCCCGCCACGCACCCGGCCCTCGCGCGGCCAGCCCGTGGCCATCCCGCGTTTTGCGCTCTACGGCGAGGCCGCGGCGCCCGGCCAGGACATGCTGCACATCGAGTCGGTGGCGTCGCGCAGCCGGCTCTACCACTGGGAGATCGAGCCCCATGTGCACCAGGGCCTGTACCAGATCCTCTGGCTGCAAGGAGGTTCGGCCGAGGTGGTGCTGGATGAATGGCGCGCCTCGGTGGCCGGGCCGGCCGCCATCGTGGTGCCGCCGGGGGTGGTGCACGGCTTCGTTTTTGCACCCGAAACCGATGGCTGCGTGCTCACGCTCAGCGCGCGTTTTCTGGTGGAGGGTGAGTTCCAGGCCGTGGGGGAGGCGTTCCAGGCACTTTTCTCGGCGCCGGGGGTCTTGCATTTTTCGCCCGACGATGGCGAGGTCCAGCGCCTGAGCGTGCAGCTCGGGGAGCTGGCTGCCGAGTTCGCCTTGCCCGGCTCGGCCGACGCGCCGGTGGTGCAGTGGCTGGCGCGGGCCGTGGTCTGGCGCCTGGCCCGCGCGAGCGAGCAGGGCCAGCGCGAGGGCGGCGAGCGCGCCCACCAGCACCAGGCGCTGTTCACGCGCTTCCTGCTGCTGGTGGAGCAGCATTTTCTGGAGCACTGGCCGCTGGAGCGCTACGCCTCGCGCCTGGGGCTGTCCACACAGCGGCTCAACCGCCTGGCGCGCGCGGGCAGCGGGCGCAGCGCGCTGGAGCTGGTGCACGAGCGCCTCACGCGCGAGGCCTGCCGGCGGCTGGTGTACATCGCCGCGCCCGCGGCCAGCCTGGCGCTGGAACTGGGCTTTGAGGACCCGGCCTACTTTTCCCGTTTTTTCAAGCGCCGCACCGGTCTGAGCCCACAGCGCTGGCGCGAGGCGCAGCGCCCGCCAGTGACGTGATCAGCGCGCATTGTTTTGTGACCTGGCCGCCGCGCCTGGCGCCAGCGCGTCGAGCCGTTCGCGCAGCCAGCGGTGGGCGGCGTCGTCCTGGTGTCGCCGGTGCCAGATCATGTACATCGGCAGCGTGGGGCAGGGCGTCGGCACTTCTGCCCGGGCGAATTCGCGCATGAAACTGTCGTGCAGCAGGGCCGGCGCCGTGGCCAGCAGCGGGCTGCCGCGCAGGAACGCGGGCAGGCCGCCGAAGCCCGGCACCATGACGACAAAACGCCGGTGGATACCCTGCGCGGCGAGCGTGCGGTCCAGGTAGATCGTGCGTTTCGGTTCGTAGACCACGGTGACGTGATCGGCGGCGAGGTATTCGGCCAGCGTGGCCGGCGCCTCGCGCACCGTCGCATCAAAGTAGACGCAGTAGCGGTCTTCAAAGATGCGTTTCTGCACGATGTCGCTGCCTTCGGGTGGGCGCGGACTGATGGCGATGTCGCACACGCCGTCGCGCAGCATCTCCAGGCTGGGGATGTCCGACGGGATGATGCGCAGCACCACGCCGGGCGCCTGTTCGCGCAGCACCTGCGCCAGTGCGGGCAGCAGCACGTCGCGCTGGAAGTCGTTGGCGGCGATGGTGACCGTGCTCTGCCAGCGCGCGGGGTCGAACGCGCCCGTGTGGGCAAAGCCCTGCAACTGGCGCAGCAGTTCACGCGCCTGCACGGCCAGATCGCCTGCACGCGCGGTGGCCACGATGCCGCGCCCGCTCTTCACGAACAGCGCGTCGCCGGTGATGCTGCGCAGCTTGTCGAGCTGGTGGCTGACGGCCGACTGCGTGACCCCCAGCGACTGCGCTGCGCGGGTGACGCTACCGGCCTCCACCACCGTCACCAGCAGTTGCAGCAGGCGGGCATCCAGGTCCGACCAATCGAATTTGCTCATCGGTCATATGATCATTCATCGGTTTATCTTTGGCAATGGGTTGGGAATACTGGCGGCTTGACCCAAGTCAATCCACCCCACGCAGGAGACGAATGTGAGCAAAACGATTCCCGGCACCACACCGTTTGACGGCAGTGCGGCACAGAAGGGCTATGCCCTGAACAAGATGTGCTTCTCGTTCAATGACAAGGCCAACCGCGACGCCTTCGTGGCCGATCCCGAGGCTTTCATGCAGCAGTACGGCCTGAACGAGGAACAGGCCGGGGCCATCCGCTCCAAGCAGGTGCTGGCCCTGATCGCGGCCGGCGGCAACGCCTACTACCTGGCCAAGTTCGCCGGCATCTTCGGCCTGGACATGCAGGACATCGGCGCGCAGCAGACCGGCATGAGCAAGGACGAGTTCAAGGCCAAGCTCGTCGCGGCCAACGAGCAGTGTTGAACACAGGAGAACAGACATGGCACAACTCATCGGTGGCCTGGCCACATCGCACATCCCCGCCATCGGCGGCGCCATCCACAAGGGCCTGCAGAACGAGCCCTACTGGAAACCTTTCTTCGACGGCTTCCCGCCGATTCACGACTGGCTGGGCAAGGTCAAGCCCGATGTGGTGGTGGTGTTCTACAACGACCACGGCCTGAACTTTTTCCTCGACAAGATGCCGACCTTCGCGGTGGGCGCCGCTGCCACCTACAGCAACGCCGACGAAGGCTGGGGCATTCCCACGAGCAAACCCGTGGCAGGTTGCCCGGAGCTGTCGTGGCACATCATCAACCAGCTGATCGCGAAAGAGTTCGACATCGTGACCTGCCAGGAGATGCTGGTGGACCACGCCTGCACGCTGCCGCTCAAGCTGTTCTGGCCCGAGCACGAGGTGGCGCCGGTGCAGATCGTGCCGATCGACATCAACACGGTGCAGTTCCCGTTGCCGACGGCCAAGCGGGTCTACAAGCTGGGCAAGGCGGTGGGTGAGGCGATCCAGAGCTGGGACAGCGACAAGCGCGTGGCGGTGATGGCCACGGGCGGTCTGTCGCACCAGCTGGACGGTGAGCGCGCGGGCTTCATCAACAAGAAGTTCGACCTGCAGTTCCTGGACAGCATGGAAACGAACCCCGAGTGGGCAACGCAGTTCAGCGATCTGGAGTTGGTGGAGAAGGCGGGCACGCAGGGCGTGGAGCTGCTGATGTGGCTGGCGATGCGCGCGGCGCTGACGGCCGGTGGTTCGGGTGTGCGCAAGGTGCACAGCAATTACCACATCCCGATTTCGAACACCGCTACCGGGGTGTTGGCGCTGGAGACGGTTTGAAGTTGTTCTTGTCGTGATTCGAGGGAGGGAGCCTTTGGCTCCCTTTTTTTCGTGCCTGCATGGTTGGTGGGTTCGAAACAGCCGGGCGCTCTGCGCCGCTCATGTCCCCCGGCGGCGTTCCGCCGCCTCCTCCTTTACTTCGCTATGCAGAACACCCGACTGCTTCGAACCAGACACGTTGCTGGCTCGCCACCGCAGGCGCGCCCACACGGCATCAGTGCATGGAGCGTCGGGTGCTTGACGCAGCGAAGTAAAGGAGGAGGAACGGGCGCAGCCCGTTCCGGGGGACATGAGCGGAGTTAAGTACCCGGCGCTCCATGCACCCGCCAACCAGGCAGGCAAAAAAAAAGGGAGCCAAAGGCTCCCTCTACAGGCAAGTCAGAAAGACCGCCGATTACATCGAATCGATGAAGCTGCGCAGCTTGTCCGAGCGGCTCGGGTGCTTGAGCTTGCGCACCGCCTTGGACTCGATCTGACGGATGCGCTCGCGCGTCACGTCGAACTGCTTGCCCACTTCTTCCAGCGTGTGGTCGGTCGACATCTCGATGCCGAAACGCATGCGCAACACCTTGGCTTCGCGCGGTGTCAGGCTGTCGAGGATTTCCTTGACCACGTCGCGCAGACCGGCCTGCATCGCAGCCTCGATCGGCGCGGTGTTCGCCTGGTCTTCGATGAAATCGCCCAGGTGCGAATCGTCGTCGTCACCGATGGGTGTTTCCATCGAGATCGGCTCTTTCGCGATCTTCATGATCTTGCGGATCTTGTCTTCCGGCATCTCCATCTTCTCGGCCAGGATGGACGCATCGGGTTCAAAACCGTGCTCCTGCAAATGCTGGCGGCTGATGCGGTTCATCTTGTTGATCGTCTCGATCATGTGCACCGGGATGCGGATCGTGCGCGCCTGGTCGGCGATCGAGCGCGTGATCGCCTGGCGGATCCACCAGGTGGCATACGTCGAGAACTTGTAGCCGCGGCGGTATTCGAATTTGTCCACCGCCTTCATCAGGCCGATGTTGCCTTCCTGGATCAGGTCCAGGAATTGCAGGCCACGGTTGGTGTACTTCTTCGCGATCGAGATCACGAGACGCAGGTTGGCCTCGATCATTTCCTTCTTCGCGTCGCGCGAGGTCGATTCGCCCGAGTTCATCCGCTTGTGGATGTCTTTCAGGTGCGCCAGCGGCACGACCACGCTGCTCTGGATGTTCATCAAACCGGTCTGCAGTTCCTGCACCGGCGGGATGTTGCGCTGCATGATCACGCTCCAGGGCTTGCCGGCAGCGGCCTGCTTTTCAACCCACTTCAGGTTCAGCAGGTTGGCCGGGAAGTCGGCGATGAATTTGTCCTGCGGCATGCCGCACTTGTCCACGATGATGCGGCGCAGTTCGCGCTCTTTCTTGCGCACTTCATCGACCTGGTTGCGCATCGTGCTGCACAGCTTTTCGATCGCCTTGGCGGTGAAGCGGATCGACATCAGCGTCTCGGTGATGGCGAGCTGCGTCTTCAGGTAGGTCGGCGTGCCGTAACCTTCCTTGTCGTAGGTCTTGTGCAGTTTCTCGAACTGGCCGCGCAGGGTGTCGAAGCGGGTCAGCGCTTCGCGCTTGAGTTCTTCGAGCTTGCGGGTGAGGGCCTTGGAGCCGCCCTTGCCGTCGTCGTCATCGGCTTCATCGTAGTCGTCGAAGTCCTCTTCGGCCACGTAATCGTCGGCCGCATCGGCGTCGGCAAAACCGTCGACCACGGTGGAGATCACGACCTTGCCTTCGCGGATGTCCTCGGCCATGGCCAGGATGTCGGCGATGGTGGCGGGCGATTCGGAAATCGCGGCCATCATGTCGTTCAGGCCACCCTCGATGCGCTTGGCGATTTCAATTTCGCCTTCGCGCGTCAGCAGCTCGACCGTGCCCATTTCACGCATGTACATGCGCACCGGGTCGGTGGTGCGGCCGAACTCGCTGTCCACCGTGGACAGGGCGGCTTCGGCTTCTTCTTCGGCTTCTTCTTCGGTCGCGGCGGTGGGGCCGGTGTTGTTCAGCAGCAGGGTTTCGGCGTCGGGCGTCTGTTCGTAGACGGCCACACCCATGTCGTTGAGCAGCGAGACCACGACTTCCAGCGTCTCGGCCTCGACCAGCTTGTCGGGCAGGTGGTCGTTGATTTCGCCGTGCGTCAGATAGCCGCGGGTCTTGCCCAGCTTGATCAGGGTCTTCAGGCGCTCGCGGCGGTTCTTGGCTTCTTCTTCGGACAGGACGGTTTCATCCAGACCGAATTCCTTCATCAGCGCGCGCTCCTTGGCCTTGCTGATCTTCATGCGCAGCGGCTTGACCTTCTCGACCGGCTGAGCGGTGGCGTCGACCACTTCGGTCTCGGCTTCGACTTCACCGGTCAGGTCGTCTTCGATGTCGCTCAGGTCGGCGTCATCCAGATCGGCGCCTTCTTTGGCCCCCGCCTTGGGCTTGCGGCCCCGCTTGGCAGCGGGTTTGCCGGCCGGAGCGGCTTTGGCCGGTCGGCCCGCCTTTTTCTTCGACTCGGCGCTCGCGTCGACAACGTCGAGCTCGTCGTCGGCGGTCTTGCGGGCGGGGGGTTTGGCAGCGGGTTTTACAGGCATCTTGGCGGTCACTGAGGGTTTCTTGGGCGCTTCGGGAGCGGCTGGGCCGGCTTTGGCCTTGGTGGCTGTTTTTGTGCTGGACTGGACAGGCGTACTGGACTTCTTCGCAGGCATGAGGACCTCAAAAAAAATGGCAGAGACAGGACCGGCAGAACTCACAAAAATCGCCAAAAGGTCGCCGCAGGCGGTCACTCCGGTGGTTTTTGTCGGGCACTACGCCCACCTTTCGCCGGAAAGGGCGGGCCTGCAAGCTGTGTGGGCGAACATTTGGTGTGCAGCCCTTGCGGGTTTCCGTCAGGACCGTGGGGTCGCTGTGGTGGCCAGGAAAAGGTTCCGAGTCGCCCCTGTGCTGGGGTCAGGCCTGTGCCGGAGGTGCTGCTGTCGCGCTTGCGGTGCAAAACCCTAGATTATACCGGTGGGCCGCTTTTCAAGGCCTTGATGCGCTCGTTGACCCTTTTGTAGTCTTCATACGCCGTGGCATCGCCCTGCTGTACCCGGGCCGCCAGCAGGCCTGCCAAGGCCTCCAGTGCGTCACCGCGCAGGCGGTCCATCACGTCGGCCAACTCGGCCAGCTCCAGCGCCGAGTCGGCGCCCATGGTGGCCTGCTCCACCTGGCCGCAGGCAAAAGCTTCGTGTTCACCACCCCGCAGGGCCTCGCGCAGGGCCGCCCAGGGCTGGGGACCGTGTTCGTGCAACTGCGCTTCGAGCCAGGCGAACACCGGCCCATGGGGCGCCGGCAGGTGCGCGAGCATGGCGTGGTCGTCCGCGGACAGCGTGTCCCAGGCCTGGGCATTGGCCAGCAGCAGGCCCACGGCCCGGTCGGCCCGGCTGCCGCCCGCGCGGCGCTGGCCGAGCATGCGCGGCGGCGGGGGCGGACCTTTGCGCCACTTGCCATAGCCCTTGTTGCCGTAGGTGCCTTTGCCGTAGCCGCTGCTCGCGCCGCCGCCGTAAGTGCCTCCGCCTGATGGGCTGAATGACTGGGTGTAGCCGCCTCCCGTGTGGTCCCCGTGGTCCTGGGTGTGGCTGCCACCGTCATAGGCGTGCGCTGGGGACGCCAAGGACTCGTGGTTCGACGGGCGCTGGGCGCGCGCGCCGCCACCGGTCTGTTGCCAGAGCTGCAGCAGGTCGGCACTGCCGATGCCGATGCTGTTGGCCAGCTCGGTGATCAGCTGGCGCTTGAGTGCGCCGTCGGGCAGGGCGCTCCACAGCGGGCGCGCCTGACTCGCCATGCGGGCGCGGCCTTCGGCGCTGGTCAGGTCGCAGTCGGCGCTCGCGGCGTCGATGAGGAAGCGCGAGAGCGGTACGGCGTCCTTCACGCATTGTGCAAACGCTTCTTCGCCGTTAGCGCGGATGAAGCTGTCCGGGTCGTGCTCGGCGGGCAGGAAGAGGAACTTGACGCTGCGCGTGTCGGTGGCCAGAGGCAGGGCGGCATCCAGCGCCTTGCGGGCCGCGCGCCGGCCGGCGCCGTCGCCATCGAAGCTGAAGACCACGCTGTCGGTGAAGCGGAAGAGTTTCTGCACGTGGTCCGGCGTGCAGGCCGTGCCGAGCGTGGCGACGGCGTTGGCAAAGCCGAGCTGGGCCAGAGCCACCACGTCCATGTAGCCCTCGGTGACCAGCGCGTAGCCTGCCACGCGGATGGCGGTGCGCGCCTCGAACAGGCCGTAGAGCTCGCGGCCCTTGCTGAACACCGGCGTCTCGGGCGAGTTCAGGTACTTGGGTTCGCCCTTGTCGAGCACGCGCCCGCCAAAGCCGATGAATTCGCCCTTGACGTTGCGGATCGGGAACATGATGCGGTCGCGGAAGCGGTCGTAGCGCTTGGCTTCGCCGTCCTGGCCTAATTCATCCTCGTGCACGATCACCATGCCGGACTCGACCAGCAGCGCATCCGTGTAGTCCGGGAACACGCTGGCCAGGCTGCGCCAGCCTTCGGGCGCGTAGCCCAGGCCGAAGGTCCTGGCGATCTCGCCCGAGAGACCGCGGCCTTTGAGGTAATCCACGGCGCGCGGCGAGGCCTTGAGCTGCTTCATGTAGGCGTGTGCGGCCTTCTCCAGCACATCGTTGAGCGTCACCTGCTTCTGGCGCTGCAACGCTGCGCGCTCGCGGTCTTGCGGTGAGGCGTCGTCCTCGGGTACCTGCAGACCCGCCTGCTGGGCCAGGTCTTTCACCGCCTCGATGAAGCTCATGCCGGCGTGTTCCATCAGGAAGCCGATGGCGTTGCCGTTGGCGCCGCAGCCGAAGCAGTGGTAGAACTGCTTGGTCGGGCTGACGCTGAACGACGGCGATTTTTCGCCGTGGAACGGACACAGCCCCATCAGGTTGGCTCCGCCTTTTTTCAGCTGGACGTAGCGGCCCACCACGTCGACCACGTCGACACGGTTGAGCAGTTCCTGGATGAAGGTTTGCGGTATGGCCACCTGGCTATTCTCCCCCACGCGACAAGAACGACAGGAGACACCACATGACCAGTATCTACGACCAGGACCTGCCCCGCAACGAGGCCAACTACGCTCCCATCTCGCCGCTGTCGTTCATCGAGCGCACCGCCGAGGTCTACCCGGACCGGCTGGCCATCGTGCACGGTGCGCTGCGCCAGACCTGGGGTCAGACCTATGCCCGCTGCCGCCAGTTGGCCAGCGCCCTGCAGCGCGCCGGCATCGGCAAGAACGACACGGTGGCGGCGATGCTGCCCAACACCCCGCCGATGGTGGAGGCGCACTTTGGCGTGCCCATGGCCGGTGCGGTGCTCAACGCGCTCAACACCCGGCTTGACCCGGAAGCGATTGCTTTCATGCTGGACCACGGCGAGGCCAAGGTCGTGATCGTGGACCCGGAGTTTGCGGGCACCCTGCGCAAGGCGCTGGCGCTGCGGCAGCACAAATCGCCCTTGCTGGTGGTCAACGTGGAAGATGCCCTCTTCACCGGTGAGACGCAGCCCGTGGGCAGCACCACCTATGAAAGCTTCCTGGATGGCGGCGACCCGGCTTTTGCCTGGAGCCTGCCCGCCGACGAGTGGGACGCCATCGCGCTCAACTACACCAGCGGCACCACCGGCAACCCCAAGGGCGTGGTCTACCACCACCGCGGCGCCGCCATGAACGCGATCAGCAATGTGCTGGAGTGGGACATGCCCAAGCACGCCGTCTACCTCTGGACGCTGCCCATGTTCCACTGCAACGGCTGGTGTTTCCCTTGGACGCTGGCGGCGCGCGCGGGTGTCAACGTGTGCCTGCGCCGGGTGGACCCGCAGGCCATCTTCGACGCCATGCGCGAGCACGGCGTGACGCACTATTGCGGCGCACCCATCGTGCACGGCCTGCTGGTCAACGCGCCCGCGGCGATGAAAGTTGGCTTGCCGGCCGGCGTGAAGGCCATGGTGGCGGGCGCAGCGCCACCGGCTTCGATGATCGAAGGCATGGAGCAGATGGGTTTTGACCTGACCCATGTGTACGGGCTGACCGAGGTCTACGGCCCGGCCACGGTCTGCGCCAAACACGCTGCCTGGGACGATCTGGACATCGGTGAACGCGCCCGGCTCAACGCGCGCCAGGGTGTGCGATACCACCTGCAGCGCGACGTGCGCGTGCTGAACCCGGAAACCATGAAACCCGTGCCGCAGGACGGCGAGACCATGGGCGAGATCATGTTCAAGGGCAACATCACCATGAAGGGTTATCTGAAGAACCCGACGACGACGCAGGAGGCCTTTGCCGGCGGCTGGTTTCACAGCGGTGACCTGGCGGTGCAGTACCCCGACGGCTATTTCAAGATCAAGGACCGCAGCAAGGACATCATCATTTCGGGTGGCGAGAACATCTCGTCGATCGAGGTGGAAGATGTGCTCTACCGCCACCCCGACGTGCTGGCTGCCGCGGTCGTTGCGCGGCCCGATCCGAAGTGGGGCGAGACGCCGTGTGCCTTCGTGGAACTCAAGTTCGGTGTGCACACCACGCCCGAAGAGATCGTGACCCACTGCAAGAAACACCTGGCGGGGTTCAAGGTGCCACGGTTCGTGGTGTTCGGTGAACTGCCGAAAACCAGCACGGGAAAAATTCAGAAGTTCGAGCTGCGCAAGCGCGCCGGCTCTGCCGAAGCCATCGACGTCTAGTCGCCTGCGACGATGCCCTCGCGCCGCGGGTCGGCGCCACCCAGCCACACCACCTGACCGTTTTTCATGCCGCGCTGGATCGCCTGCAGACCGCTGGGCATGGGTGTTTCGCTCACCGTGTGGCCGCGTTGCTGCAGGGACTGCACGGTGGCGGGAGGGAAGCGGCCGGTTTCGAGCATCAAGGGGCCGCCCAGCGTGCCGAAGTTGGGCAGGTCGATCGCGGCCTGCGGGCTCAGGCCCCACTGCAGTGCGCCCAGCAGGGTCTTGGCCGTGAAGTGGATGATGAGCGCGCCACCCGGGCTGCCGGTGCTCATGAGCAACTGACCGCTGTCGCGGTCGAACACCAGCGTGGGCGACATGGACGAACGCGGCCGCTTGCCGGGCTCGACGCGGTTGGCCACTGGCCGGCCCTGCGCGTCGGCGGGCGCGAAGCTGAAATCGGTCAGCTCGTTGTTGAGCAGAAAACCCCCAGGGCGCGAGGGGTCGGTGCTCACCATCAGCCTGGCGCCGAAGCCGGCTTCGATGGTGGAGGTCATGGCCAGCGCGTTGCCAAACCGGTCGACGATGCTGATGTGGCTGGTGCCGTACTCGGCTTGTTCCGGCATGGGCGCCCAGGCGCTGGCGCTGCCGCCGGGCTGGCCCGGGGCAGCTTGCGGCGCGCGGGCGGGCGTGATCAGGCGGGCTCGTTCGTCGAGGTAGCGGGCGTCGAGCAGGCTCCCCCAGCGTCCGGCCGGTGGTGCCACGAAATCGGGGTCGGCCAGGTACAACGCGCGGTCGGCGAACGCCAGGCGGGACGCCTCGGCGTAGGTGTGCAGCCAGTCGGGGCCGGGCAGGCCACCCGACAGCGCCGCATCGGCTTGCGGCGTGCGCGCGAGCAGGCCGAGGATCTGTCCGATGGCGATGGCCCCCGAACTCGGCGGCGGGAAGCCGCAGATGCGCAGCGCGCGTTGTGCGGCCTTGTGGTCGAAGCACTGGGCTTCCCGCTCCTTGGGCCGGTACGCCTTGAGGTCGTCCAGGCTGAGCCGACCGGGGTTGCCCGGGTGCTGCTGCACTTTTGCGACCAGCGCCCGTGCCACCGGGCCTTCGTGCAGAGCCAACGGTCCGACGGCGGCGATGTCGCGCAGCACCTGAGCCAGCTCGGGATTGCGCAGCACATGGCCCACCGGGTGCGGCTGGCCATCGCGCTGGTAGAAGTAGGCCGCGGCCACTGGATCCTGCTTCAGCGCGCTTTCAGCCTGCAGCAGCGTGTGCAGCCGCGGGCTGACCGGGAAACCCTGATCGGCCAGCCGGATGGCGGGATCGAACAACCGGGCCCAGGGCAGCCGGCCGTGCTGCTTGTGGGCCAGCGCCAGCATGGCCACGGTACCGGGCACCCCTACCGAACGGCCGCCGACCACGGCCTGCATGAAGGGCAGGGGTTGGCCATCGTCCGCGAGAAACAGCTCTTCCGTGGCTGCGGCCGGCGCCGTCTCGCGCCCGTCAAAGGCCTGGACACGTTGACCATCGTGGTGCAGCAGGAAGGCGCCACCGCCGATGCCGCTGGACTGCGGCTCCACCAGGGTCAACACCATCTGCACGGCGATGGCCGCGTCCACGGCACTGCCACCGGCGCGCAGGATGTGCACGCCGGCTTCGGTGGCCAGGGGGTTGGCGGCCGCCACGGCGTGCTGGTGCAGCGTCCAGCCCGGCTTGGGCGCCGTGCCCGACGCGCCTTCGGGCTGTACCGCCGGGCTGGTGGGCGCAGACACCGCGGCGCTGTCGTGAGCGGTGGGCACGGCGCAGGCCGCCAGCAACAGGCTCAGTGTGATCAGCATCGCCGGCAAGGGGCATGTGACCGTTCGAAGAAGGCCTTTTGTGCGTTCTGTCATGCTGGGGGGGGTTTAGGGGGCGCGCTGGTGCGCAGCTTGCCGAAGATCAGGCAACAATAAGAATGATCGTGCTATTTTGAGTCCTGAAGTGCCATCCACTCCAGCAGTCTGCCAAGAAATCCCTATGACACATACCCAGGTTGTTCCATCCGCCGCTCCCGAAACGCTGGGCATGCCCTCGCGTCAGGCGGCGCACAACCTGGCCCAGTTGATCCTGGCGCAGGAGGAGCAACACCGCCAGCCCATTGTCAGCCTGCGCGACGCCTTGCTGCGGCTGCGCCTCCTCGACGAGCCCCGGCTGAACGAGCTGGCGATGGAAAGCCCGGACCTGCTGCGTTCGCGCTCCTCTGAACTGGTGCAGCGCCTGCTGTTGACCGAGGATGAACTGCACCGGGCGCTGGCTTGTGTGGCCGGCTTGCTGGAAATCGAGGTGCTGGGATTCGACATCGAGCGCGATGCGTTCGGCATCCTGCCTTTGCACGCAGCGCATACCTTTCATGTGGTGCCGCTGGGCATGGCCAACGAGCACTTTTATGTGGCTTCCTGCGCGCCGACCAACGAAGAGCTGCAGCATCAGCTTTGCACGCAGACCGGTCACACCGTGCGCCTGGTGTGGGCCAGCAGCGAAGCGATCGAGCGGCGGCTGGCGCTCCAGGACCGCATCGAACGCGCCGGGCATGCCCACAGCGCCCTCGCCGACGACGTTCGGCGCCAGATGTTGCCGCCCCATGAGCTTGCACAGCACAACGACCAGGCGGTGCTGGAGGATCTGGTCATGCAGGCGATGGTGGAGGTGGGCACAGCCGGTGAAGCCGAGCAACTGGTCTCGGCCGCGGATTCGGCCGGCATCGTGCGGCTGGTCAACCAGATGATCGCCGAGGCCCAGGGCACAGGTGTGTCCGACATCCACATCGAAAGCAACCCGGGCGAGGCGCTGACGGTCATCCGCTTCCGGCGCGACGGCGATCTGGAGCCTTATTTGCGGCTGCCGGCCAAGCTGCGGGCGCCGCTGGTTTCGCGCATCAAGATCATGGCGCGGCTCGACATCGCCGAACGCCGCCGACCGCAGGACGGCAAAATCGATTTCTCTGAGTTCGGCGGCAAGGCCCTCGAGCTGCGCGTGGCGATCATGCCCACCCACGACGGTCTGGAAGACGTGGTGCTGCGCTTGCTGGAATCGGCCAAGCCGCTGCCTTTGTCCAGGTTGGGCTTGCAGCCCCGTGATCGGGATCTCATTGCCGGTTTTTCAGAGCGCACCTTTGGTCTGGTGCTGGCCGCCGGCCCCACCGGTTCGGGCAAGACCACCACACTGCATTCCATGCTGGCCGAGGTGAACACCGCCGAGCGCAAGATATGGACCGCAGAGGACCCGATCGAGATCACCCAGCCCGGCCTGCGCCAGGTGCAGATGAACAGCAAGATCGGCCTGACTTTCGCCAGCGCCATGCGTGGTTTCCTGCGCGCCGACCCGGACATCATCATGATCGGCGAGATCCGCGATGCCGAGACCGCCAAGATCGCGATCGAGGCCTCCCTGACCGGCCATCTGGTGCTCTCCACCCTGCACACCAACAATGCCAGCGAGAGCGTGGTGCGCCTGCTCGACCTCGGCATGGACCCGATGAACTTCGCCGACTCGTTGCTGGGCATCGTTGCCCAGCGCCTGGTGCGAGCCCTGTGCACCCACTGTGCCCACGACCGTCCGGTCACCGATGAAGAGTGGGACGCGCTGCGGCAGGAATACATGGAGGGCAGCAACCTGAGCCGCCAGGAGGCCCAGGCTCGCCTGCTCAAGGCCGCGGGCGTGGAAGCCTCCTCCGACCTCCACACCCGCATCAACACCCGGCACGCAGTCGGTTGCGATCATTGTGGCGGCAAGGGCTACAAGGGGCGGCTGGGCGTCTACGAGATCCTGCAGAACAGCCGCGCCATCAAGCTGCTGATCCAGAACCGCGCCCGGCCATCGGAGATTTTTGACACCGCCGTGAGCGAAGGCATGCGCAGCCTGCGCCACGATGCGATCGAGAAGGTGGTGCAGGGCCTGATCGACCTGAAGCAGGCCCGCACGGCCTACCGCTGAGCACAAAAAAGCCCGGCGCCCAGGCCGGGCGGGTGCGAGCAGATCGCTTCAGCGCGGCGCCAGGCGGATCGCGCCGTCCAGACGGATCACCTCGCCGTTGAGCATGTCGTTTTCGAAGATGTGTTTCGCCAGCTTGGCGTAGTCCTGCGGCGTACCCAGGCGGCTGGGGAACGGCACACTGGCGGCCAGCGCGTCCTGCACTTCCTGCGGCATGCCGAACAGCATGGGCGTGCCGAAGATGCCAGGGGCGATCGTCATGTTGCGGATGCCGTTGCGCGCGAGGTCGCGCGCAATGGGCAGCGTCATGCCGACCACGCCGCCCTTGGAGGCGGCGTAGGCGGCTTGGCCGATCTGGCCGTCGTAGGCCGCGACTGAGGCGGTCGAGATCATCACGCCGCGTTCGCCCGTGGCCTCGGGTTCGTTCTTGCACATGGCTTCCGAGGCGAGGCGGATCATGTTGAAGCTGCCGACCAGGTTGACCATGATGGTCTTGGTGTACACGGCCAGCGAGTGCGCGCCGTTCTTGCCCACGGTCTTTTCGGCCGGCGCGATGCCGGCGCAGTTGACCAGGCCCATGAGCTTGCCCAGGGACAGGGCCTTGGCCACCACAGCCTGGCCGTCGGCTTCGCTGCTCACGTCGCATTTCACAAACGCGCCGCCGATGTCCTTGGCGACCGCTTCGCCTTTTTCAGCCTGCATGTCGGCGATCACGACGGTGCCGCCGTTGGCCGCCAGCATGCGCGCCGTGCCTTCGCCCAGACCGGATGCGCCGCCGGTGACGATGAATACCTTGCCTTGAATGTCCATGGGTGTGCTCCTCGGGTGGTGAATTGACGTTGACGTAAACGTCAATTATGGCTCAGCCGGTGGCGCTCGAAATGTCACCGGATTGGCGTCGTGCTTTCACGAGCCTGTCACACAAGGGCCGTAGCCTGCCATCACCATTGACCCCCGCACGGAGCCCCCATGTTTGACAGCCACGACGAGCTGCTGACCCGCATTCACTACGATCTCATGGACGGCTACGACGAAGAGCTGGAGATGGAGATCGAAGACCGCCACGTGGACGCGCTCGGCGGTGAGCTGGACCCCGAGGCGCTGCTGCAGCAGAAGGAAAGCCGGCGCACGTATTTCCGCGAACTGTTCCGCCTGCAGGCCGAGCTGGTGAAGCTGCAGGACTGGGTGCACGCCACCGGGCACAAGGTGGTGATCGTGTTCGAAGGGCGCGACGCGGCCGGCAAGGGCGGCGTGATCAAGCGCATCACGCAGCGCCTGAACCCGCGCGTGTGCCGGGTGGTGGCGCTGCCCGCACCCAGCGACCGCGAGCGCACGCAGTGGTATTTCCAGCGTTATGTGCCGCACCTGCCGGCGGCCGGCGAGATCGTGCTGTTCGACCGCAGCTGGTACAACCGCGCCGGTGTGGAAAAGGTGATGGGCTTTTGCACCGACGAGCAGTACGAAGCTTTCTTCCGCGACGTGCCCGAGTTCGAGAAGATGATCGCGCGCTCCGGCGTCCAGCTGATCAAGTACTGGTTCTCGGTGTCCGATGCCGAACAGGAGCTGCGCTTCCTTGGCCGCATCCACGACCCGCTCAAACAATGGAAGCTCAGCCCGATGGACCTGGAGAGCCGCCGCCGCTGGGAGCTCTACACCAAGGCCAAGGAAGTGATGCTTGAACGCACCCACATCCCCGAATCGCCATGGTGGGTGGTGCCGGCCGATGACAAGAAAAAGGCGCGCCTGAACTGCATCCACCACCTGCTGTCACAGATGCCGTACCACGAGATTCAGCGCCCCGGCATCGAACTGCCCGAACGCATGCGCCACGAAGACTACCGCCGCCACCAGGTGCCCGGCGAGATCTACGTGCCGCAGGTTTATTAACACTCCCGCCGCGCCTGCGGCGCGGGGGGGTTACTTGTAGCCCACGCGGTCCAGCATCTGCTGCACCTTGGTCATGTTCTTCGCGACCACGCCCAGCGGAATCTGCTCGGCCTTGAAGTTGTCGCCACCCATGGCCTTGATGGCGGGGTTGTTCACCTTCAGACCCTTGACGGCCGGGAACTCGTTGTTGCCGTTGGCGAAGTAGTCCTGCGCAAAGGGGCTGGCCAGGAACTCCATGAAGGCCACGGCGTTGTCGCGGTTCTTGGCGTGCTTGGCAACGGCTGCGCCGGCGATGTTGACGTGCGCGCCGCTGGTGCCCTGGTTGGGGAAGACCACGCGCACTTTTTCCATCACCGAACGGTCCTCGGGCTTGCTGGACTTGATCATGCGGGCCAGGTAGTAGGTGTTGGTCAGTGCCACACCGCATTCGCCCGAGGCCACGGCCTTGATCTGGTCGGTGTCACCGCCTTTGGGTGCGCGCGCCATGTTGGCGACCACGCCCTTGAGCCATTCTTCGCCCTTGGCATCGCCCAGGCGTTCGACCACGGTGGCGAACAGCGAGAGGTTGTAGGGGTGTGAGCCCGAGCGGGTGCAGACCAGGCCCTTGAGCTTGGGGTCGGCCAGTTGTTCGTAGGTGGCCACGTCGGCGGCCTTGACGCGCAGCGGGTCGTAGATGATCACGCGGGCGCGGGTGGAGAAACCGGTCCAGGTCACGCCATCGGGGCCAGCGTCGGCGCGCAGGTTGGCGGGAATGGCGGCGTCCAGTTTGGCCGACTTGATGGGCTGGAACAGGCCCTGGCTGTCAGCGCTGGCCATGCGGGCCGCGTCCACCAGCAGGATCACGTCGGCGGGCGATGCGGCACCTTCGGCGCGCAGACGCGCCACGATGCCAGCGTCGTCCGCGTCGACGCGGTTGATCTTGATGCCCGTGGTCCTGGTGAAGGTGTCGTACATCGCCTCGTCGGTCTGGTAGTGGCGGGCGGAGTACAGGTTGAGCACCTTGTCCTGGGCCTGGGCGCCCAAGGCTGCGGAGGCCGCGGCAAGGACAATGCTGAGCTTGATGGTGTTGCGCATGTGGGGGACTTTCTCTGGAGCCAATAACCCCGCATTCGTCTGGAGATTACCAGCGCTGCGGGCACGATTCATCCAAGCCAGATGATAACACAAACACGAATGGTTCTCAATAAAAGCAGTTGATCTGGGTCAACATGCGGTGGTTCGGCGAACCAGCCGGCAGCGCTGGACTGGCTGACACCCGAAGGGCTCCATGTGACGCGCAAAAAAAAAGCCCCCGCTTTGCAGCGAGGGCTTAAGGGGTCCGATGAAATCGAATTTCGAAAAGGACCCGAGGAGACAACCAGAAAAAACGGATTTGGTGAACCAGCGCCGCCTTCTCAAGGTTGGCGCCAGTTTCCAGTGATTTCGGTGTGAGTGCTTTGACAGAAGTCAAAAGCCCCATCAAAGGCATGAAACCTTTGCAATTCAGCGCTTCTTGGCAGCGGCCTTGGTGGCGCTGACAGCTTGCGTGGTCACGGTGTTGAAGTTGGCTTCGGCCATTTCGGTGGCTTGCTTGACAGCCTTCTGAACCGATTCCATGGCGTTGTTGGCGGCGGACACGGCGCTCTTCATCACGGCCACGGCGGTTTCGGAACCGGCAGGGGCGTTCTTGGAAGCGTTGTCCACGACGGACATGAACTTCTTCTGTGCGTCAGCAGCCTGGGCTTCAGCAGCCTTGCCGAATTCGGCGCCGGTGCCCGAAGCGATGTCGTACAGGTGACGGCTGTAGGCCACGGTCTTCTCGGCCAGGGGTTGCATGAGGCTGGCTTGCAGCGTCAGCAGTTCCTGGGCGTCCTTGACGGACAGCAGCGCTTGCGTGCTGTTGGCAGACTCGCTCAGGGCAGCCTTGGTGGCCTGAACGTTCAGTTCAACCAGCTTTTCCACGCCTTCGAAGGCTTTCTGGGTCAGGCCGAAAAGGGTTTCGATGTTGGCTTTTTGTGCGGCGACGATTTGTTCAGCGGTCAGCATGTGGGGTTCTCCGAAAGAGGAAGTAAATAGGGGGGTAGTGGCCTAGTTGAGAGCTGCTCCCGAACTCCGCGCTGTCTCGACGCTGTTCTTTTCGTTCGCTTTGCTGCACTGCAACATGGCTCGAATTATAGGGAAAACTCGAGCCGTTGCAAGCGGTTTTTGTTGCATTGCAGCAATCTAGAAGGGTCTTACCAAAACACGGACCCACGCGCTGGTTTCAAGCGACGAACACAATGGCCGCACCTCTCCAACGCCGATCCCCCCGTGCACGCTTTCTACGCCGATCACTTCATCCTGCCCCTGCCCAGCGGCCACCGCTTTCCCATGGCCAAGTACGGGCGCCTTCGCGAGCGCCTCACGGCCGAGCTGCCGCAGGTGCGCCTGGGTCAGGCGCTGCCGGCCAGCGATGGTGAACTGGCGTTGGTCCATCTGCCGGCGTTCATCCGGGCCATCCAGAGCGGCACGCTGGACGCCGCGGCGCAACGCGAGATCGGTTTCCCCTGGAGCCCTGCCATGGCCGAACGCGCGCGGCGCTCGGTGGGTGCCACCATCCAGGCCTGCCGCCACGCCATGGCGGGCGAGGGGCTGGCGGCCAATCTCGCGGGGGGCACACACCACGCCTATGCCCACAAGGGCAGCGGCTTCTGCGTCTTCAACGACGCTGCGGTGGCAGCCCGCCTGATGCAGGCCGAACATGCGCGCCGCCACCGCTCCACGGGTCCGCTGCGGGTGGCCATCATCGACCTGGACGTGCACCAGGGCAACGGCACGGCCAGCATCTTCGCTCGCGACGACTCGGTGTTCACGCTCTCGCTGCACGGTGCCCGGAATTTCCCGTTCCGCAAGGAGCCGAGCGATCTCGACGTGGAACTGCCCGACGGCTGCGGCGACACCGAATATCTGGAAGCGCTGGAGCGCGCACTGGAAGAGCTGGAGCAGCGCTTCGATCCCGGGCTGGTGATCTACCTGGCCGGCGCCGATCCGCACGAGGGTGACCGGCTGGGGCGTCTCAAGCTCACATTCGACGGGCTGGAGGCGCGCGACCGCCGCGTGATGGACTGGGCCTGGCAGCGCCGACTGCCGCTGGCCTTCACCATGGCGGGTGGCTATGGCACCGACATGGAAGCCACGGTGCAGATCCAGGTGAACACCTACCGCACCGCGCTCGACTACCACCGCCGCTGGCAAGGGATGGCATCTGCCCGGTCGGCTGACTGTTCTGCGACAGGCCCTGCAACACCCCGCTGGCACAATCCCGCGCCATGAGCACGCCAGTCACCCGTCCCCAGGCCCGCCCGCGCAGCCACTACCGCGTCTTCCGCACCATCGGCACGCGCTGGATGGACAACGACGTCTATGGCCATGTGAACAACGTGGTGTTTTACAGCTGGTTCGACACCGCGGTCAACGGCTGGCTGATCGAGCAGGGCGCGCTGGACATCCACGCCGGTGAGGTCATCGGTCTGGTGATCGAGACGCAGTGCAACTACTTCGCGCCGCTGGCTTTTCCGCAGACCGTGCACGCCGGCCTGCGCGTCGCGCACCTGGGCAGTTCCAGCGTGCGTTACGAGGTCGGCCTGTTTGCCGAAGACGGCGAGATGGCCGCGGCCTGTGGGCACTTCGTGCATGTGTATGTGGACCGCGCCACGCGCCGGCCTGTGCCCTTGCCGGCGGCGCTCAAGACGGTGCTTGAGACGATCCTGTGACGGCGGCAGCGCACTGACGGGGTTCTTGCCATAATTGACGTTGACGTAAACGTCAATACAACACGGAGACCCCCGCATGAGCTTCAACCCCCCATCGACCGGCGCCCTGACCCCGATCGACGCCCACAGTGTCGACGCCGCCATCACCAGCCGCATGTCGGCCCGGGCCTTCCTGCCCACACCGGTGCCGCGTGAGACCATCGAGCACCTGCTGCAGCTGGCCAGCCGCGCGCCCTCGGGTACCAACACCCAGCCCTGGAAGGTGTACGTGCTGCAGGGCGCGAGCCGCGATGCGCTGGTCGAAAAATGCTGCGCCACACACGACGCCCTGCGCGCCGACCCGTCGCTGGCCGCCGAGTACCGCGAGGAATACGACTACTACCCGGAAAAATGGGTCAGCCCCTACATCGACCGCCGGCGCGAAAACGGCTGGGGGCTCTACGGCCTGCTCGGCATCACCAAGGGCGACAAGGACAAGATGCACGCCCAGCACCAGCGCAACTTCAGGTTTTTTGACGCGCCTGTGGGCCTGATGTTCACGCTCGACCGTGTCATGGGCCGCGGCTCGCTGGTGGACTACGGCATGTTCATGCAGAACCTCATGGTCGCCGCGCGCGGCCACGGCCTGCACACCTGCCCGCAGGCGGCCTGGAACGGCTTTGCGAAGATCATACTGCCGCACATCGGAGCGGGCGAGAACGAGATGCTGGTCTGCGGCATGTCGCTGGGTTATGCCGACCCGACCGACAAGGTCAATACATTCATCACACCGCGCGAACCGGTTGCAAGTTTCACCCACTGGCTGGAGTAACACTCCCTCCGCGCCGCTTCGCGTCACCCCCCAGGGGTTATCACCAGCCGTCTGGCAAAGCCAGCCCGGCGGTGATCTGAGTTGGCACTGCCTCTGGCGCAGGATTTTTGAGACTCATTCCGGATCGGGCACGTAGCCCGGGCGCGCGCCGGGGAAGGCACGGGGGTTGTATTCACGTGGCGGGCGCTGGTACGCCGGGATGATGCCCATGGCCACCAGGTTCGCGCGGCTGTTGTAGCGGATGCGCACGATCTCTTCGGGCCGAGTGCTGCGCCGCTCGAATTCGGTTTCGCCCACCCGGTCGCGTTCGCGGTCCCCATGACCGGTGCCCAGTTGCGGGCCGGCGGCTGAAGGCCCGTCGCTGCGGTGGGACTTGCCCTGGAAGGACTCTTCGCCCTGCGGCACCGGCGCGCTGCGTCCGTAGATCTCCGCCTGCGGTTCCGGTGCCCGGTAGCCCGGGCGCTCACGGAACACCGCCACGCCGATCACACCGACATCGTCCGGACGACCGGTGCGTGCAGCGTAGGAGCGTGACAGGCGGGTGAACTCGAAGGCAGCGATCTCGCGGCGGCTCTTGCGCCAGCCGCTCACGTCGTAGCGTTGCCCCGGCGCCAGCACGTAGCCGGCCTGGTCAAAGGCGGCGGTCTCGCCGGTGATGACGTTCACGCCATCCACCGACACCACGCTGAGCAGGCGTCTGCGTGTGCGGTTGTACAGCTCCACGGCGTAGCGCACACCGGGTTCGACCGCGATCCAGAGTTCGCCTTGGTGGCGGTAGAACGGCAGGATTTCACCGTTGTCGCGGTTGATGATGCGCACGTCGACCAGCTGGCTCTGGGCCATGGCCGGAAGCGCCGTCAGCAGGGCCGTACCGGCAATGGCACCGAGGGCCATGCGGCGGGTGAGGGTGGTGTTGTTGGGGTTCATGGAGGCACTCCTGAGGCCTGGGGTGGATGGGAGCCTTCAGTACAAACGGTGCGCGTTAACGCTTGCCATCGCGATTGAAAAGCGGGTGTAAATCCGTGTTGCCAAAGGTGCAACGGACCCACGTCGGTGCGGTGCGCACAAGGACTGGAATAATCGCCACTTCCATTATTCATCCCTTCCAAGGACATTCCATGATCACCACCCCCAGCGGCCTGCAATACGAAGACACCGTGGTCGGCAGTGGCGAAGTCGCCCAGGCCGGTCGCCCGGTGCAGGTGCACTACACCGGCTGGCTCTTCAACGACGGCGTGCAGGGCGCCAAGTTCGACTCCAGCAAGGACCGCGGCCAGCCCTTCGAATTCCCGCTCGGTGCCGGCCACGTCATCAAGGGCTGGGACGAAGGCGTGCAGGGCATGGCCGTGGGCGGCACGCGCCGCCTGGTCATCCCGGCAGCACTGGGCTACGGCGCGCGCGGCGCCGGCGGCGTGATTCCGCCGAACGCCACGTTGCTGTTCGAGGTGGATCTGCTGGCGGTCTGAAGAGAACGCCATGAACCAACGCCCTGCCATCCTGATCGCCCGCGCCGTGTTTCCCGAGGTGGTGGCGCGCCTGCGTGAGTACTTCGAAGTTGAAACCAACGACGAAGACGCGCCGTTCACGCCCACGCAACTGATCGAACGGCTGCAGGGCAAGGTGGGTGTGCTCACCACCGGCAGCGAGCGCATTGACGCGGCGCTGCTGGCGGCCTGCCCGCAGCTCAGGGTGGTCTGCAACATCGCGGTGGGTTACAACAACTTCGACGTGCCGGCCCTGACGGCGGCCGGGGTGCTCGCCACCAACACGCCCGACGTGCTGACCGAGACCACGGCCGACTTCGGCTTTGCCCTGCTCATGACCACGGCGCGGCGCATCACCGAGAGCGAGCATTTCCTGCGCGCCGGCCAGTGGAACCGCTGGGCGCTGGACATGTTCGCTGGCGCCGAGGTGCACGGCAGCACGCTGGGCATCCTGGGCATGGGCCGCATCGGTCAGGCCATTGCACGGCGCGGCGCCAACGGCTTTGGCATGAACGTGATCTACCACAACCGCTCCCGGCTCGACGCCGACAGCGAGGCCGCCTGCCGGGCGCGCTACGTCAGCAAGACCGAGCTGCTGCAGCAGGCCGACCACCTGGTGCTGGTGTTGCCCTACAGTGCCGAATCGCACCACGCCATCGGCGCGGCTGAACTTGCGCAGATGAAGACCACGGCCACGCTGGTCAACATCGCGCGCGGCGGCATCGTGGACGACGCGGCGCTGGCCGTGGCGCTGCGCGAGAAGCGCATCGCGGCCGCGGGACTGGACGTGTTCGAAGGTGAACCCAGCGTGCACCCCGGCCTGCTCGACGTGCCCAACGTGGTGCTCACGCCTCACATCGCCAGCGCCACGCTCAAGACGCGCCGCGCCATGGCCGATCTGGCCGCCGACAACCTGATCGCCTACCTGGCCCGCGGCGAAACACTCACCCCGCTCAACGCCGGTTTGCCGAACCCGCGCTGAAAACCGCGAGGGTCTAACGCAGCAGTGGCAGCACCGCAGTCTGCCTGGTCTGCGTGGCGTGGTCGGTGGCGCTCAGACCCTCCTTGTCGCGCAGCGCAGGCTCGGCGCCCGCATCCAGCAACAAGCGGATCAATGCCGCATCGCCGCGCTGCGCCGCGAGCATGAGGGCCGTGCGTCCAGTTGCATCGCGGGTGTTGACATCGGTGCCCGTGGCGAGCAGGCGGCGCACGGCATCAGGATCCCCCTGCGCGGTGGCCGCGTGCAGGGGCGGCAGGGCGGCCGCTGATCGAGCGCGGTCGGCCGCAGGCGCTTCCCGGCGCAGTGTCGCTGCGTTGCGGGCCGGTTCCCGGGCTGCGGGTGCCGCGGCTGGCTCGGTGTTGGACGAGTCCGGGATCGCCTGGGTCAGGGCGTCGGGTGCCGCCCGCTCGGCGGACGGTGCCGCGGCTGGCGCTGACGGTGCACCGGCCATCGAAGCGCCTGCAGAGTCGGCTGCCATGGGTGCTGGCGCCGGGCCGGCAGCGGGCGCCGCCGGTCGCGGCGGTGCCGGTGGCCGGGCCTTGGCGGGTGCCGGCGTGGCTGCTGCCGGGGCTTCCCGGTTGGCGTCGGGAACGGGCGGTGGCGCGGGCACGGTTTTCAGCGATGGGGCTGTGCCCTCCTCGCGGCTGTCCGTCGGGCCTGCAGCCGGTACACCCGCGGGCCGGCTGTCTGTCGCAGCGGCGGGCGCTGGCCGTACGGCAGCCGGCGCTGGAGGTCCGCCGAACGCGGCGTCGCGCTCTTCGGGCGTTCCGCGGTCGAACTGCAGCATCAGCAGGCCCACGAGGCCGAGCACGGCCAGGCTGCCGAGGGCGCGCAGGGTCCATGAGGTGTCGTTGCTGGCGGGTGCACGGCCTTTGGCCAAGGCCCCGTCTTTCTGTGCGGTGGCCACGCTGCGCGCATGGGCCAGCACGGTCTCGCGCAGCGCGGGGCCCGGTCGTGCGTTGTCCAGCGCATTGGCTTCGTGGTAGCGGCGCAGCAGCCGGTCTTCGCCGCCGTCGTCGGGTCCGCTGGGCGGTGGGGAAAAACGGTTCATGCGTGCGCCTCCAGGGTTTCGCGCAGGCGGGCGCGGGCGTAGCGCAGGCGGCTCTTGGCCGTTTCGGTGCTCACGCCGGTGGTCTGGGCGATCTCCGCCAGGCTCAGGCCACCTTCGGCCTGCAGCAGAAAGGCTTCGCGCTGCGCGGCGGGCAGCGCAGCGAGCGCGTCCAGCAGCGCCTGCGCCTGCTCGCGCGAGGTCAGCCGGCGCTCGGGGCCGAAGCCGGATTCGGCCGCCAGCGTGTCGGCCAGGCTGGCACCGTCTTCGGTGGCCGCATCGAGGCTGGCGTGGTTTTTGTGGGTGCGCCAATGGTCCACCAGCCGGTGGTGGGCGAGCGTGAACAGCCAGGTGCGCCAGCGGGCGCGGACTTCGTAGGCCGGCGCCTGCCGCGCGAGGCTGAACCACACGTCCTGCACCAGATCGTCGGCCAGGGACCGGTCGTTCACGCTGCGCATCACGAAGCGCCACACCGGCAGGGCGTGGCGGTCGTAGAGGATTTCGAAGGCGCGCGCGTCCCCCGCGGCAAAGGCCATCATGAGTTGCTCGTCAGAGGGCGCATTCACCGCGGACATGCGGTGGATTATGGCGAGCGGGCGGGCAGCGTGCGGCTCACCATGCGCCTCGCTCTCATGAAGGGTCGGGCACGTAGCCGGGGTGCGGTGCACCGGGAAACGGGTTGGGCCGTGGGGGCATGGGCGTGGTCGGCAGGATGCCCATGGCGATCAGGTTTTCGCGGCTGTCGTAGCGGATGCGGATCAGTTCGTCGGGCCGCTCGCTGCGGCGCTCGAAGCTGGTGTGGCCCACCCACGAACCTTCGCGTTCGCCGTGGCCGGTGCCCAGGCGGGGTGTCGGGCTGGCCGGGGCCATGCGGCGCGAAGCCGGTGCCGCTTCACGGGCCATCGCGCTGGCACTGCTGTGATTGGCGCTGCCCGCTGAAGCTGCAGGGGCTCCGACCGCCTCGGCGCGGCTTTTGAAGTTCGTTGCCGATTCGGCGTCGGACAGTCGTTCGCGTGAGGGGTATGACTGGCTGTAGGGCTCGGGCAGGGGTGGCGGTGCGAGGACTGGCGGAGGCGGCGTCTTTTCGCGGAACACGGCCACGCCGATCACGCCCACCTGCGCCGGGCGGCCGGTGCGCGCGGCGTAGGACGCGGGGGCCGCGGTGAAGTGGAAGGCGGCGACCTCGGCGTCGCTCTTGCGCCAGCCGGTGATCTCGTAGCGCTGCCCGGGGCTCAGCACGTAGCCGGTCTGGCTCCAGGCGGCGGTTTCGCCCGAGACGACATTGACGCCGTCCACCGACACGACACCGAGCACGCGGCCGTGCGTGGTGTTGCGCAGGGCCACGGCGTAGCGCGCGCCGGGCCGCCCGGCCACCCAGTGTTCGCCGCGGTGCTGGTAGACCGGCAGGGTTTCACCGCTGTCGCGGTCGATGACCTGGATGTCGCTCAACCGCCCCAGGGCGTGGGCGGGCAGGGCGCTGAAGAGGGTGAGGGCCGCGAGCGCGGGCAGGACCAGACGGTGCAGGGTCGGCAGATGGGGGTTCATGCAAGCTCCGGAAAAGGTGGATGGAGCTCACTGAAACGCGGCCGGGTGTCCGATGGGGTTATAGCGCCGCGGCTTTTTGTGCAACAGGCTGTAAACCGGTGGGTCGGCAGCCGTCGCAGGCGCTCAGCGCCTGGGCCACGCCGAGGCGGGTCTGCTCGGTCAGGTAGTCGAGAAACACCCGCGTGCGCTGTGGCATGAACTTGCGGCTGGGCAGGGCCGCGTAGAGGGTGAAACGGCCGGTGATCCAGGGGTTGAGCACGCGCACCAGGGCGCCGCTGGCCAGGTGCGGGGCGGCGATCTCCACGGTGGCGCCGGTGATGCCCGCACCGTCGAGGGCCGCGCGCTGCAGGGTGTCGGAGTGGTTGGCCCAGAGCACGGGCGTCACATCCAGCTCGACCTGCTCGTTGTCGTCGTCGGCGCGAAACAGGCGCCAGTAGCGGCTGCGCAGGCCTTCGGGCTTGATGCGCAGGCAGTCGTGCTGCTGCAGGTCGGCCGGTGTCAGGGGCACACCGCGCCGTGCCAGGTAGGCCGGTGAAGCGACCAGGATGGCCTCGGTGCTGATCACCTTGCGCGCGATCACGTCGCCGTCAAAGCTGTCGCTGGCGCCAAGCAGAGTGATATCGAAGTCTTCGATCGGCGGTTCGCGGTGTGACTCGACCTCAATGTCGAGCCGGATGTCCGGGTAAGCCTGGCGGAAGCCCGTGATCAGCGGCGCGAGCACGTGGGTGGCGAGCACCGGTGGCGCCAGGATGCGCAGCACGCCCGAGAGCGCCTGGGTGTGCGAGCTGACCACGGCGTGCGCCTCGTCCAGGTCCTGCAGGATGTGGCGCACCCGCTGCAGATACTGCTCACCGGCTTCGGTGAGCGACTGGCGCCGGGTCGTCCGGTGCAGCAGGCGCGTGCCCAGGTGGTCTTCGAGATCGGCGACCAGGCGGGTCACCACCGCAGGCGACATGTCCAGTGCCCGGGCCGCGGCGGCGAAGCTGCCCTCGTCGATCACGCGCAGGAAAACACGCATCGAAGTCAGTCGGTCCATGAGGTGGGGCTCCAGAGATTCAATGGCTTCATTGTTGCTGAAAACGAAATAGATTGACGTTGATATGGCGATTTTTCTTTGGAAACAGAAACTTTAAAGTTCACCCATCGCAGCGAAACAATCCCTTGAACCGCTACGAAGCCCGACCGACCTGACCGGTGTTTCTGAACTTTCAACGGCAACGAAACCAACCGAAAAACAGCGAAACCTCGCTGAGAAGACACCCCAGGGCCAGCCCGGCACGATCCATCCGTCATCCACTTTTTCACTCCCCCGAAAGGAAACGCACCATGAAATTCGCAAACCGCTCCACCGTTCTCTCCTCCGTCGCCCTCGCCATCGCTGCACTGAGCGCTGGCCAGGCCCTGGCTGCCGATCCGGCCGAAGCCAAGACCCGCGACCAGGTCCGTGCCGACTTCCTGAACGCCCAGCGCAACGGCGACCTGCTGGCCGACGGCGAGTCGGGTCTGACCCAGCGCCAGGTCAACCCGCAGGCCTATCCCGCGGTCGTCGCGCAGACCAGGACCCGCGCTCAGGTGCAGGCCGAGTTGCTGGCGGCTCAGCGCAGCGGTGATGTCGTGGCGAACAGCGAATCGGGCCAGACGGCGGCCGAAATGGCGCCCCAGAACTACCTGGACCGCGCCGTGGCCGCGGCGAAGACCCGTGATCAGGTCAAGACCGAACTGAGCGAAGCCCAGGCCCGTGGCGACGTGGTCGTCAACTCGGAGTCCGGCCAGACCGCCAAGGACCTGAACCCCGGCCGTTACGCCCACACCGCCGTGGCGCAGGGCAAGACGCGAGAGCAGGTGCGTGCCGAACTGCGCGAAGCGCAGCGCAACGGCGACGTGATGGCCAACTCGGAGAGTGGCCAGACGCTCAAGGAACTGAACCCCGGCCGTTACCCTGCCTCGTCGATGAACTGATCCCCGTCGGATCCCGCGGTGGCGGCCTGGTGACCCTCAAGTCGCCAGGCCGCTTTTTTTGTGTGCGATGGCCATCTGGTACAACCCGGAGCCAACCAACGGCGCAACCCAGGAGACCCATGAGCACGTTCAACAAAGTGGTGTTGTTCACCGGCACCGATGGCCGCGCGCGATTCCGCGAAGAATCCGTGGCCTTGAGCGAGGGCACGCCCGCGGCCCGCCTGTCGCCGCTGATGCCCTCGGACGGTTTTCAACTGCGCGAGAGCCCGGTGGGCTTTCGCAGCCCGTTCCACTGCACCGGCGCACCGCAGTGGCTGTTCGTGCTGCGCGGGCAGATGGAGATCGGTCTGCAGGACGGCAGCTCGCGCACCTTCGGCCCGGGCGATCATTTCTATTCGGCCGACACCCTGCCCGAAGGCGCGACCTTCGACCCCGCGGTGCACGGACACTGGAGCCGCCAGGTGGGCGATCAACCGCTGGTGACGCTGTTCGTGCGCGGTTGATCCGTCGCGCCGCCGGGCCACCCGGGCGACAACCCTGAACGCGGCGGGGTGGCGCTTGCGCAGCCCGCGCTCCTGCCGGAAACTGGCGGGCCGTTCATCGCCATGGTCACGGTCGAATTTGCCCCCACTCTGCGCCGCCATGTGGACTGCGCGCCCCAGCTCGTCGCACCCGGCGCACTGCGCGAAGTGCTGGAAGCCGCGCTGCTCGCCGCGCCCGAGCTGGCGCACTACGTGTTCGACGACCAGCGCGCGGTGCGCAAACACGTGGCGGTGTTCGTCAACCGCCAGATGGTGCAGGACCGCAGCGTTTTGAACCAGCCGCTGGCCGCGGGCGACCGGGTGCTGGTGGTGCAGGCCCTGAGCGGCGGTTGAACCCCTCCAACCATGCCAGGAGATCGAGATGCAGACGCTGTTGCTCGCCACCCGCAAGGGCCTGTTCGTGTTGCACGGTGAGGGCACGGACTGGACCATCGCCGCCCACCACTTTCCTGGCGAGCCGGTCACCACCGTGCTCGCCGATGCGCGCGACGGCGCCTGGACCGCGGCGTTGCGCCTGGGCCATTTCGGCGTCAAGCTGCACCGCAGCGCCGACCGCGGCCAGACCTGGCGGGAGATCGCCGCCCCCGCCTTTCCGCAGAAGCCCACCGAAGGGCCCTGGGCCGATGACACCACCCCCTGGAGCGTGG
Source organism: Hydrogenophaga sp. L76 (assembly GCF_057654755.1). Classification (NCBI taxonomy): domain Bacteria; kingdom Pseudomonadati; phylum Pseudomonadota; class Betaproteobacteria; order Burkholderiales; family Comamonadaceae; genus Hydrogenophaga; species Hydrogenophaga sp. L76. The sequence continues at coordinate 1,504,664 of NZ_CM172807.1, read as the reverse complement.
ACCTGATCTGGGCACTCGCGGCCGGCGGACCCGACCAGCCCGGCACCCTGTGGGCGGGCTGCATCCCGGCCGGGCTGTTCCGCTCCCATGACGCCGGCGCCAGCTGGTCGCTCAACACCCCGCTGTGGGAGCAGCCGGGGCGTCGCGACTGGATGGGCGGCGGTTACGACCACGCGGGCATCCACTCCGTCCTGGTCGACCCGCGCGATGCGCGCCATGTGACGGTGGCCGTGTCCTGCGGCGGTGTCTGGCAGACACACGATGGCGGGGAGCGCTGGACCCTCACCGCCAGCGGCATGAAGGCCGACTACCTGCCGCCCGACAACGCCGAAGACGGCAACGCGCAGGACCCGCACTGCATGGTGCAGTGCGCGGCCAACCCGGATGTGCTGTGGGTGCAGCACCACTGTGGCATCTACCGTTCGGTCGATGGCGGTCATCAGTGGGGCGGCATCGCGCCGCCCGCGCCCTCGGGCTTTGGCTTCGCGGTGGCCTGCGACCCGCGCAACCCGCAGCGCGCCTGGTTCGTGCCGGCGCAGGCCGATGCCTGCCGCATCCCGGTGGACGGGCGCATGGTGGTGAACCGCACCGACGACGGCGGTGCCAGCTTCCAGACCTTCTCCAGCGGCCTGCCTCAGAGCCACGCCTACCACCTGGTCTACCGCCACGGCCTGGACGTGAGCGCCGACGGCCAGACACTGGCGATGGCTTCGACCACGGGTGGTCTGTGGATCAGCGCCGACGCTGGCGAGCATTGGACGGCCGTGTCGAACGACCTGCCGCCGGTGGCGATGCTGCGGTTTGTGTGAGTCTTGGGTTCACTTCGGTCGCAGCACCTCACGGCTGCGGCAGGCGCTGTCCGGCGGGGGCTCATACCGGGCCGGTCGGCACTTCGCACCGACTCCGCTGCGCCCACCAGCCTGGAGCCGGCGCGGCCAACTCGCTGCGTTCGCTACGCTCTCTACGCTCAGACAGTGGCCGCGAGTCAGACAACGATGCGCGCACTTGCGCGCCCGGCCCCAGGCTGCTGGTCACAGCCGCCCCAGAAATCGCCCCCACCGGACAGCGCCTGCCGCAGCAAGAGATGAACTGGTTCTCCACCGGTAGAGCGCCAACGCCTCTGTTTGCCAAGGTGTGTGCGGCTTGCCAGCACACGCCTTGGCCCGCGAGGTGCAACGAAAGAAAAGTAACCAGGTCCTCAGCCCAACTCGGGCAGTTTCAAGCGCAGCAGCGCGCGCACAAAACCGTGGTCGCTGCGGCTGCGGTCGCGCCCTTCGAACAGGTGGTCGTTGAACACCTCGACGCGCCGCACATCGCCGATCGATGAGCGGCTGGTGGCCACGAACTCCTCGCTCACCAGCACCTGGTCCAGCACCTCGGGGTAGCCCTGGTGGATGTGGGAGAAGGCCACGTCGCGGCGCAGCGCGGCTTCGCCCATCACGTCCCAGGCGCTGAAGAGTGCGTTGTCGCGCGCACCCTTGTCGTAGGCCACCTGCGAAGTGGCGGCGATGAGCTGGGTGGTGACGCTGTGCGGCCCGTCGTTCAGGTCGCCCATCACGATCAGCGGCAGGCGGGTGCGGTGCAGCAGTTCCACCACTTTCAGGCGCAGCGCCAGCGCCTCGCCTGCGCGCATGACCAGCGAGCGCAGAGAGCCCACGGCCTGCACCAAGGGGTCGTCCGGGTCTTCCAGCGGGTGGCCTTCGGCGTCCTGCAGGTACTTGGGCCGTTTGGATTTCAGGTGCGCCGTGATCACGCCCACGTCCTGGCCGTGCTTCAAACGAAGGATGGCCAGTAGCGGCGGGCGTTCGAAGCGGGCGTGTGGCCCGATGCCCGGCACGTCCACCACCGCAGCGGCGGGAAAGTCGGTCAGCGATGTGACCGATTCGACCTTGAGCCGCGTCACGATGCCCACGCGCGGTGTGCCCTGCGCGCCCTGTTGCCCGGGGCCGTTTTCCGCACCGGGCACGCTCACGAAACTGTATTGCAAGCCACTGCGCGCCACGGCAGCGCGCAGCGCGAGCTCGTCCCACACTTCCTGCACGGCGAGCACGTCGGCGTTGAGTGCCTTGAAGCGCTCGCCGAGCCAGGCCACCTTGCGGTCGAACTCGTGCTGGCTGTAGGGGTTCTGACCGTCGTAGAAATGCCGCCCGGGTTGCGCCAGGTTGAGCACGTTGGCCGTGGCCACCATGAGGGTGGCAAAACGCGAGGGGACGGGCGGGACAGGGGCTTGCATGGGTGCACTGTAACCAGAGTGCACGCCTGCGTGCTCAGGCGCTGGCGAAGGCTTCGCGCCAGGGCGTGACCCGCCCCGAGTGCGCCGCGTCGTAGCCGGGCAGGGCGTCGACCGTGCGCTTGAAGTCGGGGTTGGCCAGCGTGCGCATCACCGCCTGCATGGCGGGGTGGTCCAGGGTGGCCGCGCGGCAGACCAGCACGTAGCGCTCGTTGACCATGGGGATGAAGTCGAGCTGGAAATAGCGCGCGGGCCGTTCCAGCCCGAAGCCGGCGTCGGCCAGGCCGCTGGCCACATACGCGGCCACCGAGGCGTGCGTGGCTTCGCTCTGCTCGAAGCCCTGGATGGGCCGGTCGGCCAGGCCTTGTTCGCGCAGCAGGCCTTCGAGCAGGAAGCGCGTGCCCGAGTCCGCCGGCCGGTTGATGAACTTCACGTCGGCGCGGGTCAGGTCCTGCAGGTCGTAGATCTTGCGCGGGTTGCCCGGCGCGACCATCAGGCCCTGGCGCCGCGTCGCGATGTCGATCACCCGCAGGTCTTCGCCGTCGAGCCACTGCGCGTAGTGCGCCAGCGCGCGCGGCTGCTGCGTGCCGATGGGGATGTGGATGCCGCAGGCGTCGCAGGCGCCGTCGCGCAGGGCCGCGGCCGCGGCGGTGCTGGTGGCGTAGCGGCGCTCGATCGGCACGCCCTCGGCCATCAGCGACTCCATCAGTTTTTCGATGGAGAAACCGTAGCTGGCGTGGATGCGGAAGGCCTGCCCGCCGGTGGGCGACACGCGGTGAATTTCGGTGGCCAGCTCGGAGGCGATGGAGTCGAGGATGGGCTGCAGGCGCGCCAGGATGCGGTGATCGGCCCAGACCAGCTTTTCGGCCAGTGGTGACAGGGTGGAGCCCTTGCCGCGTTCCATGTGCAGCAGCGTGGTGTTGAAATGGGCTTCGCCCGCGCGCACCAGGTCCCAGCCGTGGCGGTACGACAGACCCAGCCGCTGGCAGGCCGCGAGCAGGCTGCCTTCCTGGTGCACCGCGCTCAGCAGCTCGATCAGGCGCGGCGACAAGGCCACGCCGTCGGCGCCCTGGATGGTCCAGACCGGTTTGATGGTGATTTTTTTCATCGTGGGCAACTTTATGCGGCGCGGCTCATATGGCTGTGGCGATGCCGCTCATATTGCCAAGTGCCTCCGCGCAGGTGACCATTGTCCATGCGTCCCGGGCACCGGGCGCGAACCACCACCAGCCCATGATTGCCACCAGTCCATTGCCAACCACCACCGCGGTTCCCTTGGCCACACCCGACGCCCTGCGTGCCCAGCTCCGGCGCCGCGGCCAGCTCAAGGGCCGCCAGCCCGATGACGCTTCGCGCGCCGAGGTGCGCGCCCTGATCGGCACCGGTCCGCACCGGCGCGACCTTCTGATCGAACACCTGCACACGCTCAACGACGCGCACCGCGGCCTGTGGGAGCGCCACCTGGTGGTCCTGGCGGACGAGATGCGCCTGTCCATGGCCGAGGTGTTCGAGGTCGCGAGCTTCTACCACCACTTCGAGGTGCTGCGCGAGGGCGACACGCCGGCCGTGCTCACCGTGCGCGTGTGCGACGGGCTGAGCTGCGCCATGGCGGGTGCGCAGGCGCTGCTGGCGAAATTGCCCGCGATCCTGGGCCAGGATGTGCGCGTGATCCCCGCGCCCTGCGTGGGCCGCTGCGAGCAGGCGCCGGTGGCGGTGGTGGGGCAGTCGCCTGTGTTGCGGGCCGATGTGGCCTCTGTGCAGAGCGCGTGTGCAGCGGGTTTGACGACGCACCCGGCTGCGCGTGACGACGGCGCCTTCGACCCGGCGGCGGTGGCGCCCTGCGTGATCACGGCCGGCCCGCAGGACGTGGCACCCGCGTATGTGGGTTACGCGGCCTACAGCGCGCAAGGTGGCTACGCGCTGGCGAAGGCGGTGCAGGCTGACGCGCGCATCACCGAGACGGTGCTCAAGGCCATGGAAGACTCGGGCCTGCGCGGTCTGGGTGGCGCCGGTTTCCCGGCCGGGCGCAAGTGGCGCATCGTGCGCGAGCAACCCGCACCGCGCCTGATGGCCGTGAACATCGACGAAGGCGAACCCGGCACCTTCAAGGACCGCACCTTCCTGGAGCGCGATCCGCACCGTTTCCTGGAAGGGCTGCTGGTGGCGGCGCAGGTGGTGGGCACAGCGGCCGTTTACATCTACCTGCGCGACGAGTACCACGGCGCGCGCGCCATCCTGGCCGCCGAGCTGGCGCGGCTTCAGGCCGAGCCGCCGTTTCCGCTGCCGCACATCGAGCTGCGGCGCGGCGCGGGCGCCTACATCTGCGGCGAAGAGTCCGCCATGATCGAAAGCATCGAGGGCAAACGCGGCGAACCGCGCCTGCGCCCTCCCTACATCGCGCAGGTCGGTCTGTTCGGCCGGCCCACGCTGGAACACAACTTCGAAACGCTGTACTGGGTGCGTGACATCGTGCAGCGCGGCCCGGCCTGGTTCAGCGGTTTTGGGCGCAACGGTCGCACGGGCCTGCGCTCGTTCAGCGTGAGCGGTCGCGTGCGACAACCCGGCGTCAAGCTCGCGCCGGCGGGCATCACGCTGCGCGAACTGGTGGACGAATACTGCGGCGGCATGGCCGAGGGGCACACGCTCTACGCCTACCTGCCCGGCGGCGCGTCGGGCGGTATCCTGCCGGCTTCGCTGGCCGACGAGCCGCTGGACTTTGACACCCTGCAACCCCACGGCAGCTTCATCGGCTCGGCCGCGGTGGTGGTGCTCAGCGAGGCCGACAGCGCGCGCGATGCCGCGCTCAACGCCATGCGCTTCTTTGCGCACGAGAGCTGTGGCCAGTGCACGCCCTGCCGCGTCGGCACCGAGAAGGCCGCGACCTTGATGGCGCAGCCGGGCGACTGGGATGCGCTCACGCTGGAAGACCTGGCCGTGGTGATGACCGATGCGTCGATCTGCGGCCTGGGGCAGGCCGCGCCGAATCCGATGCGTTGTGTGTTGAAGTATTTCCCGCACGAAGTGCAAGCATCTGGCTCGAGGGCTTCGACATGAGCACACCCACCATTTCCTTCAAGCTCGACGGCGTCGAGCTGCAGGCCCAGGCGGGCGAGACCGTGCTCAAGGCCGCGCAGCGCCACGGCGTGCACATCCCGCACCTGTGTTTTTCCGACGGCCTGCGCGCCGACGGTAACTGCCGCGCCTGCGTGGTCGAAGTGGCGGGCGAGCGCACGCTTGCGCCATCGTGCTGCCGCACGGTTACGCACGGCATGGAGGTGAAGGCCAAAAGCGAGCGCGCCCTGAAGAGCCAGAAGCTGGTGCTGGAATTGCTGCTGGCCGACCGGCCCGACGCGGGCCACAAGTGGGCCGACGAGCGAGGCGAGCAGCCCCACGGTGAGCTGAGCCACTGGGCGAGTCAGCTGGGCGTGACGGCGCGATCCGAGCTGAAAGCGCTGCGCGCGCCCGCGCCGGCGCCCGACCTGAGCCACCCCGCCATGGCGGTGAACCTGGACGCCTGCATCCAGTGCACGCGCTGCGTGCGCGCCTGCCGCGAGACGCAGATGAACGACGTGATCGGCGTGGCGTACCGCGGTGGCCACGCGCAGATCGTGTTCGATCTGGGCGACGCCATGGGCGAGAGCAGCTGCGTGGCCTGCGGCGAATGTGTGCAGGCCTGCCCCACCGGAGCGCTCATGCCGAAGACGCTGCTGGGCGATCAGCGCGTGGACAAAAGTGTGGATTCGGTGTGCCCGTATTGCGGCGTCGGCTGCCTGCTGACCTACAAGGTCAAGGACAACAAAATTGTGGCCGTGGAAGGCCGAGACGGCCCGGCGAATCAGGGGCGCCTGTGCGTCAAGGGCCGTTTCGGTTTTGACTACGCGCACCACGCGCAGCGCCTGACGAAGCCGCTGATCCGCAAGGCCGGTGTGCCCAAGGATCCGAACTCCACGGCCCAGCCCGGTGACTGGCGCGCCGTGTTTCGCGAAGCCACCTGGGACGAAGCGCTGGAGGCGGCGGCTGGTGGCCTGAAGCACCTGCGCGACACGCACGGCAAAAAGGCGCTGGCGGGCTTTGGCTCGGCCAAGGGCAGCAACGAAGAGGCTTACCTGTTCCAGAAGCTGGTGCGCACCGGTTTTGGCAGCAACAACGTGGACCACTGCACGCGCCTGTGCCACGCGTCCAGCGTGGCCGCGCTGCTCGAAGGTGTGGGCTCGGGCGCGGTGAGCAACCCCGTGAACGATGTGGAACACGCCGCGTTCGTGCTGGTGATCGGCTCCAACCCCACCAGCAACCACCCGGTGGCCGCCACCTGGATGAAAAACGCCGCCGCGCGCGGCACGCAGATCGTGCTGGCCGACCCGCGACGCACCGACCTGCACCGCCACGCTTGGCGCAGCCTGCAGTTCAAGGCCGACACCGACGTGGCCCTGCTCAACGCCATGCTGCACGTGGTGATTGAAGAAGGCCTGACCGACGCACACTTCATCGCCCGCCGCGTGGACAACTTCGAGGCCCTCCGTGCGCAGGTGCAGCACACGACGCCGGAAGCCATGTCGCCGATCTGCGGCATCGCGCCCGAGACCATCCGCGAGGTGGCGCGGGCCTACGCCACCAGCCCGGCGTCGATGATCCTCTGGGGCATGGGCGTGAGCCAGCACACGCATGGCACCGACAACGTGCGCTGCCTGATCGCACTGGCCAGCATCACCGGCCAGATCGGCCGGCCCGGCACCGGTCTGCATCCGCTGCGTGGCCAGAACAACGTGCAGGGCGCGAGCGACGCGGGCCTGATCCCGATGATGTACCCCAACTACCAGCGCGTGAACACGCCCGAGGTGCATGACTGGTTCGAAGCGTTCTGGAACACCGAGCTGGACGACCAGCCCGGCCTGACCGTGGTCGAAATCCTGCACAAGGCCCAGGCGCCCGCGAGCGATCCGCAGAAGATCTGGGGCATGTACGTGATGGGCGAGAACCCCGCCATGAGCGACCCGGATTTGAACCACGCACGCGAAGGGCTGGCCAGCCTGCAGCACCTGGTGGTGCAGGACCTGTTCATGACCGAAACCGCCTGGCTGGCCGACGTGGTGTTGCCCGCCAGCGCCTGGCCCGAAAAGACCGGCACGGTGACCAACACCGACCGCATGGTGCAGATGGGCCGGCGCGCGCTGGATTTGCCGGGAGAAGCCAAACCTGACTTGTGGATCATTCAACAACTGGCCCAGCGCATGGGCTTGGCGTGGAACTACGAAGGTGAAGAGGCCGGCGTGGCCGCGGTCTTTGAGGAAATGCGCCAGGCCATGCACGGCGTGATCGCGGGTGTGAGCTGGGAGCGCCTGGAGCGCGAAGACAGCGTGACCTACCCCTGCCTGAGCGCGGAAGACCCGGGCCAGCCCATCGTTTTCACCGAACATTTCGCCACGCCCGACGGCCGTGTGCAACTGGTGCCGGCAGCGTTCAAGCCCGCCGCCGAACTGCCCGATGCCGACTACCCCTTTGTGCTCATCACCGGCCGCCAGCTGGAACACTGGCACACCGGCAGCATGACGCGGCGCAGCCAGGTGCTGGACGCCGTGGAGCCCCATCCCACCGTGAGCCTGAGCGGCACCGAGCTGGCGCGCCTGGGTGTACCGGCCGGTGGCGTGGTGACCGTGCGCTCCCGCCGGGGCACGGTGACGCTGCATGCGCGCCGCGACGACGGCATGCCGCCCGGCACGGTATTCATCCCCTTCGCCTACGCCGAAGCGGCGGCCAACCTGCTGACCAACCCTGCGCTCGACCCGTTCGGGAAAATTCCGGAGTTCAAGTACTGCGCGGTCGCGGTGAGCGCGGGGGGCGATCTGCACGCGGGTGTGGATTACGGCGGTGGCGAAGCAGCGCCTGCGCTGACCGTCTGAGCGACCTGAATCTCCAAAACAAAACAGCGGACCGAAGTCCGCTGTGATGGGGGCCCTGAACGCGAGGTTCAGGGCGGGGGTAGAAGCTCGCTATCAGCGGATGCGACCGAAGCTGGTGCGCAGCGGATCGGCCGGGCCACCACCGCGCGGGCCATCGCCACGGCCCGGGCCGCCGCGGCCACCGCGGTTGCCATTGCTGTTGCCGCCACCGTTGCCGCGACCGCGTCCACCGATCGAGTCGATGCTGGTGCGCAGCGGATCGGGCTGACCACCCGGCGCCGCGGCGCGTGCGCGCGGCTCGCGGATGCGCAGGCTGCCCAGGTGGGCGTTCGGACCGGGCTGGCGCTCGCTGCCATCACCACGGTCTTCGCGCGGGCCACGGTCCTCACGGGGTCCACGGTCGGCGCGCTCGGCATTGCGCGGTGCGTTGCCACCGCTGCGCGGCGGGCCGTTGCGGGGACCATTGGCCGGGCCGTTGCGGCCTGGGCCGGCATTGCGGCGGCCGTCGGCGCGTTGACCGTCGCGGGCACCTTCGCCACGCGGCTGGCCTTCACCTTGTGCGGCAGGGCGCTGGCGCTGGCCACCGCCATTGCCGCGGGCGCCTTGCGGTGCGTCGGTTGCTTTTTTCTCACGCACGCGCTGCAGCATTTCGGTGCGCGCGGCCTTGGCGGCAGCGGCCATCACGTCGCGGCTCGGGGGCTTGCCGGCGCCGCCCCAGATGGTCTGGCGGCCCATGGCGATGGGCTCCGCCTTCTCACCCGGCTCGGGCATGAATTCGGGGAAGATCTGCACCGGAATCTGCTGCTTGGTGAAGCGCTCGATGTCCATCATGAAGCCCTCTTCGTCCAGGCTCACGAGGTTGATGGCTTCACCGCTCTTGCCCGCGCGGCCGGTGCGGCCGATGCGGTGCACGTAGTCTTCGCTGACGTTCGGAATCTCGTAGTTCACCACGTGCGGCAGCTCGTCGATGTCGATGCCGCGCGCCGCGATGTCGGTCGCCACCAGGGCGCGGATGTCGCCGCTCTTGAAGCCGGCCAGCGCCTGGGTGCGGGCACCCTGGCTCTTGTTGCCGTGCAGCGCCATGGCCTGGATGCCGTTTTTGGTCAGGAACTCGGCCACGTTGTTGGCGCCGAATTTGGTGCGGGTGAACACCAGCACCTGGCTCCAGTTGTGCTCGTTGATGATGTGGACCAGCAGTTGCTTCTTCTTGCCGCGGCCCACCGGGTGGATCACCTGGGTGATGCGCTGAACCGTGGTGTTGCGCGGGGTCACCTGGATGCTCAGCGGGTCCTTGAGCAGGTTGTTGGCCAGGTCGCGGATTTCGTCGCTGAAGGTGGCCGAGAACAGCAGGCTCTGCTTTTCTTTCGGCACCAGGGCCAGGATCTTCTTCACGTCGTGGATGAAGCCCATGTCGAGCATGCGGTCGGCTTCGTCCAGCACCAGCATCTGCACACCGGAGAGGTCCAGGAAACCCTGTTGCTGCAGGTCGAGCAGGCGGCCGGGCGTGGCCACGAGGATGTCCACGCCACGCTTCATGGCGTTGATCTGCGGGTTCATGCCGACGCCGCCGAACACGACGGTGGAGGTCAGCGAGGTGTGTTTGCCATAGACGCGCACGGACTCTTCGACCTGGGCGGCCAGCTCACGGGTGGGCGTGAGCACCAGGGCGCGGATGGCCACGCCGCCGAATTTGCTCTTGGCACGTTCGCCGACGCTCAGGCGGTGCAGCATGGGCAGGGTGAAGGCGGCGGTCTTGCCGGTGCCGGTCTGGGCACCGCCGAGCAGATCGCGCCCGGCCAGCACGGCGGGGATCGCCTCGGCCTGGATGGGGGTGGGGGTTTCGTAACCGTGCTCGCGCACAGCTTGGACAATGGCCGGGGCCAGGTTCAGTTCTTCGAAGTTCATTAGAGGTGAGGCGCCCGTCCAGGGCGCTGGGGGCATCGGCCACTCCGGTTGCCGTCCTCTGAGTGAGAGGGCTGCGACCGGTCAGTCTGGGGCTGATGGATTCACAAGGTGGGTGGCGGCCAGTGGCTGGTGCACACCCCCAGCATTGTGCTGGTGCCGGGCCTACTGAAGTGCCCAACAGCGTGTATTGTCGCATGGAGTCGGCCACGGCGTGCGGCGGGCTGCTCTGGCGTTGACCACACTGGGTCGGCCGATGCCTTGCGCGACGGCCCAAGACGTGCCCGGGCCGGCGCCGGGGCATGATGCCGCTTGATCGTTTCATGCACCGGGGCAGCAGATTGACCACCACCACCTTCGGCTTCAGCGCGACCCAGGACCGCATCTGGATGCGTGTGCACGAGCAGGACGCCATGGTCTGGCTCACGCGTCGCATGGTCGCCAACATCGTGGGGCCGGTGCTCAAGGCCTTCGAGGCGGCCACGCCGGGCGAGCAGGGTGGGGCGACGGCGGCAACCCGGGCCGCCATCGAGCACGATCTGTCACTGAACGAGGTCGCGCCCGGCCAGCGCCCGGCGCAGATCCGCTCGGGTCGTGTGTTGCCCGGCGAGCAGAGCGGTGCCCAGGAGCGCCTCTGCACCCGGATCACCACGCGCACAGACAGCCAGTCGGTCGTGATGACGTTTGACACCGAAACGGGCCCGCTGGTCCTGCGTTTGAGCCGCAAAGGCATGCACCTGTGGTTTCAGGGGCTGGTGATGGTGCTCGGGCAGGCCCGCTGGGATTTGCCCGAACGCCTGCCCGAATGGCTGGGTGCGGGTGTATTGCCCGCATCGCTGCAGGAACTGGTCAACAGGCCCTTGCCCGACGATCTGGATGAAAGTTGACGGGCCGGCGATAATCGAAGACTTTTCTCAGACCGTCTCCAGCGACAGGACAGCAATGGCTCAATACGTCTTTTCCATGAACAAGGTCGGCAAAATCGTGCCGCCCAAGCGCCAGATTCTCAAGGACATCTCGCTGTCCTTCTTTCCCGGCGCGAAGATCGGCGTGCTCGGCACCAACGGCTCGGGCAAATCGACGCTGCTGAAGATCATGGCCGGCATCGACAAGGAAATCGAGGGCGAAGCCATCCCCATGCCGGGCATCCGCATCGGCTACCTGCCCCAGGAACCCAAACTCGACCCCGAGCAGACCGTGCGCGAAGCGGTCGAGGCCAGCATGAGCGGCGTGCGCGCGGCGCAGAAGCGCCTCGAAGAGGTGTACGCGGCCTACGCCGAAGAAGATGCCGACTTCGACGCCCTGGCGGCCGAACAGGCCCAGCTCGAAGCCATCATCTCCACCGCCGGCACCGACAGCGAACACCAACTGGAGATCGCCGCCGACGCGCTGCGCCTGCCGCCCTGGGAAGCCAGGATCGGCCTGCTCTCCGGCGGTGAAAAACGCCGAGTGGCCCTGTGCTGCATGCTGCTGTCCAAGCCCGACATGCTGCTGCTCGACGAACCCACCAACCACCTGGACGCCGAGTCGGTCGAGTGGCTGGAGCAGTTCCTCAAGCGCTTCCCGGGCACCGTGGTCGCCATCACCCACGATCGCTACTTCCTGGACAACGCGGCCGAGTGGATTCTCGAACTCGACCGCGGCCACGGCATTCCCTACAAGGGCAACTATTCCACCTGGCTGGAGCAGAAAGAAGCCCGCCTGGAGCAGGAGCAGCGCACCGAAGACGCGCGCACCAAGGCCATGAAGAAGGAACTGGAGTGGGTGCGCCAGAACCCCAAGGGCCGCCAGGCCAAGAGCAAGGCGCGCCTGGCGCGCTTTGAAGAGCTGAGCGATGTGGACTACCAGAAGCGCAACGAAACCAACGAGATCTTCATTCCCGTGGCCGAACGCCTGGGCAACGAAGTGTTCGAGTTCAAGAACGTTTCCAAGAGCTTTGGCGACCGCCTGCTGATCGACAACCTGAGCTTCCAGATCCCCGCCGGCGCCATCGTCGGCATCATCGGCCCCAACGGCGCGGGCAAGTCCACGCTGTTCAAGCTGATCTCGGGCAAGGAGCAGCCCGACAGCGGCGAGGTCAAGATCGGCCAGACCGTGAAGATGGCCGTGGTGGACCAGAGCCGCGACGACCTGTCGAACGAAAAGACCGTGTGGGAAGACATCTCGGGCGGCCTGGACATGATCACCGTGGGCAAGTTCCAGATGCCCAGCCGCGCGTATTGCGGGCGTTTCAACTTCTCCGGCGGCGACCAGCAGAAACGCGTCGGCAGCCTGTCGGGTGGTGAACGCGGTCGTCTGCACCTGGCCAAGACCCTGGCCGAAGGCGGCAACGTGCTGCTGCTGGACGAACCCTCGAACGACCTGGACGTGGAAACCCTGCGTGCACTCGAAGACGCGCTGCTGGAATTCGCCGGCTGCGCACTGGTCATCAGCCACGATCGCTGGTTCCTTGACCGCATTGCGACCCACATCCTGGCCGCCGAAGGCGACAGCCAGTGGGTGTTCTTCAACGGCAACTACCAGGAGTACGAAGCCGACAAGAAGAAGCGTCTGGGCGAAGAGGGTGCGCGGCCGCACCGCTTCCGCTTCAAAGCCTTGAAGTAAGACGCCTCCCGCGCCGCGCCTTGCGGCGCGTCACCCCCCACTGGGGGGCAACGCCTGCGGGCCGGGAAACCCGGACCCGCGGCATTCTGAGTCAACTTCCCTTCTCTCGATTGGCGTTTTCTTTCATGACCGACGAACAAGTTCTTGCCGACACCCGCCACTGGATCGAGAAGGCGGTGATCGGGCTCAACCTGTGTCCGTTTGCGCGTTCGGTCTATGTGAAGAACCAGGTGCGCATCGTGGTGAGCCACGCGCGGCATCTCGACGCTTTCCTCGACGAGCTGGACCACGAGCTGGATCTGCTGGTGAACACGCCGGCCGAAGAGATCGACACCACCTTGCTGGTGCACCCCACGCTGTTCCCGGACTTTGTTGTCTTCAACGATTTCATGAACGTGGTGGACGATGTGGTGCTCGAGCACGAGCTCGAAGGCATCGTGCAGGTGGCGAGCTTCCACCCCCAGTTCCAGTTCGAGGGCGTCCCGCCCGATGACATCAGCAACGCGACCAACCGCGCGCCTTACCCCACGCTGCACCTGTTGCGCGAGGAGAGCGTGGAGCGGGCGGTGGCTTCTGACGCTGGCGACGCGGAGGCGATCGTCGAGCGCAACATCGCCACCCTGCGTGAGCTGGGTGCGGCCGGCCTGCAGGCGTTGCTCTCAAAACCCTGAACTGACCGGCTTTTTTGCTCCTTTCGGACCTGAATGGCGAAGGGTTTGCTCATAATCCAGGCACGTGAATGCCTTCTTGTCCGGCGACCCCTTTTCCACTGCCATGAGCGCTCGAACTGATTCCCCTTTTGATACCTGTCTGGTCGAGGCGCTTGTCCTGACGCGTGGGTGGGTGCCACGCTGGTTGGGCAAACTGCTGGAGACGCTGCACCAGCGTGAGACCTCGGCCTCAAACCTGAATGAAAAACAGGTTTTTTCCCAGGCGCGTACGGTGCTGGCCAGCCATCGAGATCTGCTGGCCGGTCGCTTCATTGCCGAGATATCCCAGGTGGTGCAGGACTCCTCGGCGACCCAAAAGAATGCCGCGACGGCGCGCAACCTCAAATCGCTGAGCTTTGATGATCTGGAGCTCATGGACCACCAGCAGGTGCAGGAGACCGTGGAGCGCGCGCGCGTGCAGCAGGTCATCAAGATGGCCGCCGAGGAGGAACTGGTCGCCTTCAATGCCCGCCTGTGTCGTGCCCAGGGGCATGAGGTGGTGCGAAACGAAACCAACCCGCTGCGGCCCGAGGCGGTGGTGGGTGCGCTCATGAAAGCACTGTCGGGGCTGCACGTTGACGAGGCGGTTCGCGCGCTTTGGTTGCATGTCGGCGCGGTGTCCCTGGGCAACGAGCTGCAGCAGTTTTACCGATCCCTGACGATGTTGCTCGACGGCATGGGGGTGCAGCCCGCAGGCTACGTGGTGGTGCAGGCCGCCAAGGCTCGACCTGCCGCGTCGGTGGCGCCGTCGGCGGCTCGACCGGACAGCGTGTCGGCGACTGCGATGCTCGGCAACGATGCGCTGCTCACGCTGGACCACCTGCACCAGTTGCTGGTGGGCAACCTGGAGCACAGCGATGGAGCGGCATCCGACCAGGGCGTGTCGGGGTCGGGCAACGCCATGGTGCGCACGCTCGCGGCCGAGGTGGTCACGCTGATGCTGCGGCGCATTGTTGAAGACCAGCGCTTGCTGCAACCGGTACGCGACATGGTGCAGCGCATCAAGCCCGCCCTGCTGCAGCTGGCCCGCAGCGATCCGCGTTTTTTTGCCGACCGGCACAATCCCGCCCGCCATCTGCTGGATGCCATCACCACGCAGAGTCTGGCTTTCACCAGCGAGCAGGATCCCGGATTTGTCGCCTATGCACAGAGGGTGCATGAAATTGTGATGGCCCTGCAGGCGCCAACCCAGAGCCTGCCGGAGCTGATGCCCGTGCTGCTGCAGCGCTTCACCGAGGCGGACGCCGCCATCGCCAGCACCCAGGCGCCCAAGCGTGGTCTGGCGATGAAGACGCTGCTGCGGGTGGAGCAGCGCCGTTTGCTGGCCGAGCGGGTGGCCACCGAGGTCCAGGCGCGCAACGATTTTGCCCGCGCCCCCGGCGTGGTGCGGCGTTTCCTGACGGGGCCCTGGGCACAGGTGGTGGCGCAGGCGCGCCTGGACACGGTCGCACACGGCGAAGCCTTGCCGGCGGACGCCGCGGCCCACCGCTACATGAGCGTGTTGCCCGATCTGTTGTGGTCCAGCCAGCTCGCGCAGACCAGCCTCAACCGCCCGCGTCTGATCAAGATCATTCCCGGCCTGTTGCGTACCCTGCACGAAGGACTGGACGCGATCGACTATCCGCGCCCGCAGGCCGAGAGTTTTTTCCAGACCCTGATGGGCCTGTATGAGGCGGCCTACAAGACCGAACGCAGCGGGTCAGATTCCCCGCAGGACAACCCGCCAAGCCGGCAGGACCCGGACGAGTATGAGCCGTGGATGCAACCGAACGAAGCGCGCGATACCGGCTTCATGGAGGACCTGGCAATTGAAACCCATCCGGCATTCATGGACACCCAGCCCATGGCCCGGCTGGACGACCTGGATGACGACGAGACCACCGATCCGCCGGCCGCAACGCTCACCGTGGGGTGCTGGGTGGACCTGATGCAGCAGGACCAGTGGCTGCGTTGTCAGCTGAGCTGGGCCAGTCCGCACGGCACCATGTTCCTGTTCACCACGGCCGATGGGCGCTCGATATCACTCACCCAGCACGGACTGGAACGGCTGCAGGCGCTGGGCCGTCTGCGGGTGGTGGCCGACCATGGGGTGGTTGACGAAGCGCTGGATGCGGTCGTGCGCCAGGCTTTGCGCAACTCCGGCAGAGGCTAGGTAACGGGCCCCCGCGCTCTGCCGCTGCGCGGGTCGCTGCCCCCCGAGGGGATGATCCGGCCTGGGGCGGCCCGGCGCCGGATCCATGGCCCCCGCGCTCTGCCGCTGCGCGGGTCGCTGCCCCCCGAGGGGGATGATCCGGCCTGGGGCGGCCCGGCGCCGGATCCATGGCCCCCGCGCTCCGCCGCTGCGCGGGTCGCTGCTCAGGCGCGCTGAAGCAGTTTCTGCCGCACCAGCGCGATGTTGTTGCGCAGGGCGTACAGCTCGTCGGTGTAGGACAGCGGCACCACCACCTGTTCCACCTTCTCCTCCAGCGCGTCGAGCTGTTCGAGCAGTTCCGACAGCGGCAGCGGGCCATCGTTGTCCTGGCTGCGCTGTTCGATGCTGCGCAGCTGGGCGTACCAGCGGAACACGCGCGAGCGGATGCGGAACGCGTAGAGCGGTGGCACGACGCGCGACAGCGGCAGGGCCAGCGCCAGGATCAGGCCCATGGCGAGCCACATGCGTTCGACCAGGTTGGCCAGCCAGAAAGGCAGGTAGCGTTGCAGAAACGGGGGTCCGTTCTTGATGGCGCGTACCGCTTCGGGTGAGAGCGGCACCTCGCTGTGCTCCAGGCTGGGGTATTCGCGCGCCCGGCTGAACCAGCCGCCGCCGCCGTGCAGGTCGGTCGCGGTCTGGGCGAAGAGCTGCAGGATCGCCGGATGTGTCTTGGCGCCGGCCAGCAGGCTGGTGGTGGACGCCACCAGACGCACGTCCTGCGCCGGCACGTTCTTTGACAGGTCCACCACACCCTGCGGCATGACCACCGGCGTGAGGTAGGCAAAGCGGCGTGAATAGGCCTCACTCTGCGCAAAGTCGAGCAGGTGCACACCCGGCGACTGCAGCAGCATCTGCACCATCAGCGACTCGGGGGCCGAGGCGAACACCAGGGCATCGAGATCTCCGTCCAGAAAGGCCACAGTGGCAGGGGTCTGTTCGAGTTCGCTCAGCTGCATTTTCTGGCGGTCGAGGCGGTTGACGTCGAGCAGTGTGGCAAACAACCGGGGCACACCGCTGCCGGGGGTGCCCACGTTGACACGACCACCCTGCAGCTCGCTCAGGTTGGTGATGGTGGGCTTCTGCATCAGGCGCTGCGCGGCGTCTTCGCGGTAGAAGAGCCACAGTGGCTCGACGAAGAGGCTGCCCAGCGAGACGATGGATTCCTCCTCGTCGTAGCCGAAGTCCGCGCTGCCACCCTGCACAAAACCGATGTCGGCCTGGCCCGAGCGCAGGAGTTCCAGGTTGGCCGAAGAGCCCTCCGTGGGCAGCAGCTCGACGGTGATGCCATAACGCGCCAAGGCCGTGGCATAACGTTTGCCGAACTCGTCGTAGGCGCTTTGCGCCGGGCCTGTGGCCAGCACCACGCGCTTCGGCGGATTGGGGTCGAGCCACCAGTAAGTGAAGGCCAGCAGCGCCAGCGTGAGCAGCGCGAACGGGCCGATGGAGACCGCCAGATCGCGCAGCGACAGCAGGGTGTAGCGGATGTTTTGGGACATTGCGCTACCTTAGCACGCAGCTGCTGCACGCCGGTGGCGGTCACCGGTGGCCGTGGCCGGACTGGTCGCTCAGACGCAAGATCTGCTCACGGCCGGATCAGGGGTTTCTGTCGGGTTTGCTCGTATTCAAGTTTCAAAAACCAGAGAACGGCTTTGTTGATGGCCTCTCACGGGGTTCGGGCGGTGTCGCGTTGGAGTTCGATCACCGTGTAACTGCCGGACAGCTTGTCGGCACGGAAGCGGATCTTGTCGCCGGGCTTGAGCTGATCGAGCAGGGCGGGGTCCTGCACCTGGAACACCATGGTCATCGGTGGCATGTCGAGGTTGGGAATGTCGCCGTGCTTGAGGGTGACCTTGCCGGCGCGCAGGTCCACCTTGCGCACCTCGGCCTCGACCAGGGGTGGGCTGGCCGCGGTGGACGCGGCCGGAGGTGCGGGGGCCGGCGCGGCGGTCTGGCTGTGTGCGATGGCCGTGCTGCCGATCAGGACGATGGCGGCCAGGCCGGTGACGAGACCTGGCCGGCGGTGTTTGGCGTTTTGGGACATGGGGTTCTCCGGTGTGTGGGGTGCATCAGCTGCGGAAGTACGACTGGTAGACGCGGGCGCTGCCGTCGGGCAGCACCAGCACCACGTCGTAGGGGTCCTGACGGCCACCGTATTCGGGGCCGTCCATGCCCGGGCTGCCGACCGGCATGCCCGGCACCGAGATGCCGATGGCCTTGGGTTTCTCGGCCAGCAGGCGGCGGATTTCACGCGCATTCACATGGCCCTCGACCACGTAGCCCGCGATCAGCGCCGTGTGGCACGAGCCGTATTTCTCGGGCAGGCCCAGGCGTTTGCGCACTGCGGTGTTGCCGGTCTCGAAGACCTGCACCTGGAAGTCGTCGCGCTGCAGGTAGCTGATCCAGTCCTTGCAGCAGCCGCAGTTCGGGTCTTTCCAGACCTGCAGCACGGGCAGCGCCTGGGCCGATGGCTGGGCAGCCCAGGCGGGCAGGGTGGCGGCGGCCAGCAGGGCCGGGGCGGTGAGGAGAAAGGAACGTCGTTGCATGGTTTGCTCCAGAAAAAAGGGATGGATCAGGCCTGGGGCTTGACGCGGATGGTGCCGCGCATGCCCGCGTCGAAGTGGCCAGGGAGGAGGCAGGCGAACTCGAAGTCGCCCGCGCGGTTGAAGGTCCAGGTGATGTCGCTGCGTTTCCCGGCCGGCACGTGGGCCATGTAGGGCTCGTCGTGCTCCATGCCGGGGTGCTTCTTCATCATTTCGGCGTGCGCCTGCAGTTCTTCGGGCGTGCCGATCACGATCTCGTGCAGCAACTGGCCGCTGTTGACCGCGCGCAGGCGCAGGGTCTCGCCTTCGCGCACGTCGAGGTGGCTGGGCGTGAAGCGCATGTTGTCGGTCATGCGGATCTGAATGGTGCGGTTCGCTTCCTTCGGATCGGCGGCGATGCCCCAGGGCTTCTGTTCTTTCACGACCGGCGCCGCAGCAGCGCCGCCCGGGTGGTTTTCTCCGTGGGCGCCGGCCGGGCGGTGACCCAGCCAGGCGGCCAGCGGCGCCAGGGCCAGCAGTTGCTGAAAACGGCGACGGGTGGGTGGGGCGTGTGTCATGGGGGTGGAGTCCTTGGCTGTGTACATGGAAGTCAATGGGCGTGGCCGCCGCTGCCCTGGGGCTTGCGGACGGTGGCGCTGGGTGCGGGCGGGTTGGGCGCAACGCTGGCGGCCGGCTTCGCGGGGCTGGCCACGGGCGTGGCGACTTCGCGCGACTGCGTGCCGGGCGGCAGGGTGTACCAGCCCGGGTCGCTGTAGTCACCGGCCTTCTGGTCGGCGCGCACCTTGAGCGTGGTGAACATGCCGCCCATTTCGATCGGACCGTAGGGGCCGGTGCCGGTCATCATGGGGAAGGTGTTGTGCGGCAGCTCCATCTGCATCTCGCCCATGTCGGCCATGCCGCGTTCGCCCATGACCATGTAGTCGGGCACCGCTTTCTGCAGCTTGCCGACCAGGCCGCTGTGGTCCACGCCGATCATGGTCGGCACGCCGTGGCCCATGGCGCCCATGGTGTGGTGGCTCTTGTGGCAGTGCATGGCCCAGTCGCCGGGTTCGTCGGCGATGAACTCGATCTGCCGCATCTGCCCCACGGCCACATCGGTGGTCACCTCGGGCCAGCGCGCGGTCTTCGGGACCGGGCCGCCGTCGGTGCCCGTCACCTCGAACTCGATACCGTGGATGTGGATCGGGTGGTTGGTCATGGTCAGGTTGCCCACGCGCACGCGCACCCGCTCGCCCAGGCGCGCCACCAGCGGACTGATGCCCGGGAAGACGCGGCTGTTGAAGGTCCAGATGTTCTGCTCCAGCATGGTGTTGACTTGCGGCGTCAGGCTGCCGGGCTCGACGTCGTAGGCGCTGAGCAGGAAGCAGTAGTCGCGCGCCACGTCGTCGATCAGCGGGTGCCGCGCCTTGGGGTGCGTGACCCAGAAGCCCATCATGCCCATGGCCATCTGCACCATCTCGTCGGCGTGCGGGTGGTACATGAAGGTGCCGGGTCGCCTGGCTTCGAATTCGTAGACGAAGGTCTTGCCCACCGGGATCTGCGGCTGGTTCAGGCCGCCCACACCGTCCATGCCGTTGGGCAGGCGCTGGCCGTGCCAGTGGATGGTGGTGTGTTCGGGCAGCCGGTTGGTGACGAAGAGGCGGACCTTGTCACCCTCCACGACCTCGATGGTCGGGCCCGGGCTCTGGCCGTTGTAGCCCCACATGTTGACCAGGAAGCCGGGCGCCACTTCGCGCACCACGGGTTCGGCCACCAGGTGGAACTCTTTCACGCCGTCTTTCATGCGCCAGGGCAGGGTCCAGCCGTTGAGCGTGACCACCGGGTTGTACGGCCGACCCGCGCCGGTGACGCCGGGCGGCGTCCAGGGCGCTGCCGTGTCGGGCGAGTTCTGCTGCACGGCTTCGGGCAGGGCCGCGAGCGCCACGCGGCTCACGCTGGCGGCGGCCACGGCCGTGGCGGCGCCGGCAAAGAAGTGCCTTCGGTTGAGCGGGCTTGTCATGTTCAGTGTCCTCCCGCGGCGGCACGGTTGTTGTTGTCGCTGGCCGATGGCGCACCGGCGGCCACATAGTCGGCACCCGCCAGCAGGGCGTCCCAGTCGGCCTGGGCGAGCCAGAAATCGCGCCGGGCCTGCACCGCGTCGTGCAGCGCTGCCAGACGCTCGCGTGCGCTGGCCAGCAGGTTCCCAGCTGCTTTGCAGCATGCCGTTGTAGCGCAGCAGGGTTTCCTGCTGCTGCGCGGTCTGCAGGCTGAGCACCACGTCCTGCGCGTGGTGGGCGCTGGCGTGCTGCGTCTGCAGCTGCGACCAGGCCTCGCGCGCCATCGAGCGGCGTTCGGTGGCGGCCAGCAGCAGGGCGGACTCGGCCTGCACGGCGGCTTCGAGTGTGTGGTCGCGCGCCAGCCGCAGATCGCCCAGTTGGGGCGCGGTCCAGGTCGGTGCGTCCTGCAGGGCCGCGGCGGTGGCCTGGTCCCAGGCGGCCCGGCGTTCGGCGCTCACGGCCTCCAGCGCGCGCTGTGTGCGCAGGCGCTGCTGCGCGAGCGCCGGCAAGCTGCGGATCGCGGCGGATTCGACGTCCGCGGGCAGCAAACCCGTTCCGGGGCTGGGCTGCGCGGGTGGCTCGGGCAGCTCGTCCGGCAGACGCGCCAGCAACTGCGCCACCGCGGTGGCGTCCCAGATGCCGAGCAGGCGGGCCAGCCGCTCGACCGCAGCGGTCTGCGCCTGTGCCGAGCGGCGCCAGTCCTGCCGGGCCTGGGCCTCGACGAGCTGTTCGCGCTGCAGGCGGGCCTGGCTCCAGTTGCCGGCCTGCGCCATGCGGCGGCCCAGTTCGGCGCCGGTGGCGGCGGCCTCCAGCGACTCACCCATCAGACGCAGGCTCTGGCGCGCCGTGACCGCTTCGGCCCAGGCGCGGTGCAGCTCGCGCACGTGTTCCGCGTAGGCGCGCTGCACGCGGTTGCGCTCCAGCTCGTTCAGGGTGGGGTGGGCAAAGAGGCCGGGCCGCAGGCGCAGCGAATCGCGCAGTGCGGTGGGAAAGTCCAGCGGGCTGGCCGTGGCAGGTGCCGGGGCCGGTGTGGCGCTGGCGTTCCGGGCTTCCCAGCGCAACAGGTCGATGTGGCCCCGCGGGAAAGCGGCCACGCGCTGGTTGACCTGCTGCCAGATGGCGCGCGCTCGCTCGATGTCGGTGGGCCATTCGGGCGCGGGACCGGCGTCCGGGACGGGTGCAGGGGTTGCGGCAACGGGTGCCGAAGGTGTCTGGGGGTCGGCCGCGACGAGGGCGGACGGACGGGACGGCTGCGCCAGGGCGGGCCCTGCCACCGCCAGCGCCAAGGCCAGGGCCGCGAAAGGGGTTCGGGTGGCCGGGGTTGGCCGGGGCGGCAGAGGCTGCCGGAAAACGCGCATGAAGATCTCCTGAAAACCCGGAACTGCGCCAGCCAACACGCCCAGATAGGGCAGCGGCGGACGCACCTGTGGCGTGGGTCTTCAGGAAATGGGTGGCTTGACGCCTTGCCGCGGCTCGGAGCTGGCAAAACGCTCGAGGCGGGCGGTGTGATGGATGTGGGTGACGGGCTGGGTGCCCAGGCCGGGCAGCGAGGCCGCCAGCGCCGGGCCGTTGCAGACATCGCACAGGCTGTGCTGGTGGGCGCCGTCGTCCGTGGTGCTGGCGCCGGCCAACGGCACCAAGGCCTCCTGGCTATCTGCCGCCAGGGCTGGCGCCGCATGGTCCGGGCAACCGGCGTGTGACGCGGTGGCGGCGGGGCCGCCCGGCATGGAAAACGCCATGGCCTCGCCGACCCAGCCGCGCACAGGCAGCAGGGCGATCATGAGGGCGATGAGGAAATGGCGCATGGAGGGTCATGATACGGGCAGGCGGGGGGAAGTTCCCGCCAAAAACCCTGCCGGGCCCCGGCCCGCCCGGTGGCCGGCCGCTCAGTGGGCGTGACCGTGCGCCTGCAGGCCACCCAGTTCGCCGCGTGCCTGCCGCACCACCGTGACACCCGCCGTGAGGGCGAGCGCGGCCATCACGCCGGCCACGAACAGGTCGGGCCAGGCCGAGCCGGTGCCGAACACACCGAGCGCGGCGAGCATGACCGCCAGGTTGGACAACGCGTCGTTGCGCGAGCACAGCCAGACGCTGCGCATGTTGGCGTCGCCGGTGCGAAAGGCGTACAGCAGCACGGCCACGCCGGCGTTGGCCAGCAGCGCGATGAAGCCGACCACGCCCATGGTGAGCGGCTCGGGCACGCTGCCGGCGTGCAGCATCCAGCCCGCGCGGGCCAGCACGAAGACGCCGTAGGCGAACATGGTCACGCCCTTGACGAGTGCGGCGCGGCTGCGCCAGACCAGCGCCATGCTGAGCACGGCCAGCGAGAGCGCGTAGTTGGCGGCGTCGCCCGCGAAGTCCACCGCATCGGCCAGCAGCGAGACCGAGTTGGCCTGCAGCCCGGCAATGAGTTCGACGAAGAACATGCTGGCGTTGACGGCCAGAGCGATCCACAGCGCCTTGCGCCAGCGCGGGTCGATGGTCTGGGCAGAGCTGGTGGCGTCGGTGGAGCAACTGGAATGGCAGGAGGTGCAGGCCATGAAAGGGGCTTTCGGTGTGGGAGGGAGAGGCGGCGTGTCATGATTGGAAACCTTGAAGCCACTTGAAGGTCAAGCATGACGGCAGCACCTTTGTCCACGACGCCACAGCACCGCATCGGCGAGGCCGCCCGGCGGTCTGGCGTGAGCGCGGCCAACATCCGCTACTACGAGCGCGAGGGCCTGCTGCAGCCGCAGGCGCGGGGCGACAATCATTACCGCCTCTACAGCGAATCGGACATCCACCGGCTGCGTTTCGTGCGCCAGTGCCGGGCGATGGACATGTCGCTCGGCGAGGTGCGCACCCTGCTCGGGCTCGACCTCAACAACAAGGCCGACTGCGCCACCGCCAGCGCGGCGCTGGACGAACACCTGGGCCATGTGCGCCAGCGCCTGACCGAGCTGCGCGCGCTGGAGAAAGACCTGCTTGCGCTGCGCAAGCGCTGCGACGGCTCGGACGACCACTGCCACATCATCGAAGCCCTGCACCAGCGGGCAGATGCGGCGCTGCCCGAGCCCGCGGTGGCTGGGCCACGGCGCCACGTCTGAGCGGCGCGAGCCGCTGGCGGTGAGGTGTGCAATTTGTCACGGTTGAAAAAAATCGGCAGGCGTCAAAAATAGAGGTCCATTGAACTACCTTAGACTCGCGCGCTTTGTTGTGGGTGGTTCAAAAGAATGAAAAGTGAATACGAGGGAGGTCTGCGTCGCAGGGCGCAGGACTGTTTGATCTGCGCCTTGCTGGCGGCCACGCCCAGTGCCTTTGCCCAGCAGGCCTTGCCGGATCCGAGTGTGGAGTTGCGGCGTCAGCAAGACAACGAGGCCGCCCGGCGCGCGCTGGCCATGCCCACCGACCGGCTGGCCCCGAAGGACCTGCGAGCCGAAGAGGGTGAGCGATTGCCGGAAGGCGAGTCGCCCTGCTTCGACATCAAGGATCTGCGCCTGGTTGGCCCCGATGCCGCCGGGTTCACCTGGGCGCTGAGTGAGTTGGCCGGACCACAGGGAGACGACCCACCCCAGGGCCGTTGCCTCGGCGTGCAAGGCATCAACCTGGTCCAGAAGCGCCTGCAAAACGCCATCATGGCCCGGGGCTACGTCACCACGCGGGTGGTCGTGGAGAACCAGAACATCGCCAGTGGGGTGCTCAGCTTTCACCCCATCGGCGGGCGCCTCGCCCAGGTCGTGGTGCCTGCGTCTGCACGCGAGCACATCCATGCAGCCACGGCGCTGCCCGCGGATCCAGGCGACCTGCTCAACCTGCGCGATGTGGAGCAGGCCCTGGAGAACCTGCAACGGGTGCCCACGGTCCAGGCGGATCTGCAGATCGCACCGGGCCAGGAGGCGGGTCTGAGCGACCTGCAACTGAACTGGACGCAGGACCGGCGCTGGCGCCTGGGTGTGTCGCTCGACGATGCCGGCAGCGACAGCACCGGCCAGTTCCAGGGCACCACCACCGCATCGGCCGACAACCTCCTGGGCCTGAGCGACCTGGCCTACGTCAGCTTCACCCGGGGTTTGGGGGGCGGCGAAGGCCCCTCGCCCAAGGGCAGCCAGGCCCTGGCGGCGCACTACTCGGTGCCCTGGGGTTACTGGCTCTACAGCCTCAACTTCAGCCGCCATCACTACCACCAGACGGTGGTGGGCGCTTTCGACAACTACCGCTACTCGGGCGAGAGCGACCACATCGAACTCAACGTCGACCGCGTGCTCTGGCGCAACAACCGGCATGTGACGACCGCCCATGCCAGCCTGCAACGCCGGACATCGAACAACTTCATCGACGATACCGAGGTGCTCGTGCAGCGGCGGGCCGTTGCGTCGCTGGTCTGGGGACTGTCGCACCGGATGTACTGGGGTCCTGCCATCCTCGCGGGCGATTTCACGTTCAAACAAGGCCTCAGCGGGCTGGGCAGCCTGCCGGCCCCGGAAGAGGCCTTTGACGAGGGCACCAGCCGCTACAGCCTGACGACCGCCAGCCTGAATGCGCAGGTGCCGTGGAAGGCACAAGGCGACGCCTGGCGCTACAGCGCCACCGTGCGCCTGCAAAAACACCACACCCGGTTGACGCCGCAGGATCGCTTCAGCATCGGCGGGCGCTACACCGTTCGCGGCTTCGACAACGAGGCCTCGCTGGTGGCCGAAAGCGGTGTGGTCTGGCGCAACGAACTGAACTGGTCACCAAGCTGGGCGCTCGGGCAGTCGCCCTACCTGGGCTGGGACATGGGACGGGTTTCCGGCCCCTCCGCGGTCAATCTGCCGGGCACCACCCTGGTCGGTGCCGTCCTGGGCGTCAGAGGCCTGCTGGGCGGATTCCAGTACGACTGCTTCTGGGGCAAGCCCATCAGCAAGCCGGCCGAACTCAAGGCTTCGTCCAGCACCTGGGGTTTCATGCTGCACCGCGGCTTCTGACCCGCCGGCGCCAGCCACCGGCAAGGACCGGCCAACAACGATATCGATGGAGGGAGTGAGCAAATGAACAAACATGGTGGACGTTGGGTATTCAGCAAGATCCGGGGTTGCCTGATGGTGGTGGCCGAAGCGGCCAAAGGGCAGGGCAAGGGTGGCGGCGCACGCGGCGAGCGCAGCCGCGCACCGGTGGGCGGCGCCTCGGGCACCGTGCGCCTGGTCAACACCCTGGCCTTGTCGGCCATGCTCACCCAGAGCCTGCTGCAACCCCTGCAGGCGGTGGCGCAGATCCGCGCCGACAACACCGCCCCCGGCGCGCAGCGCCCCACCGTGTTGAGCACCGGCAACGGCTTGCCCCAGGTCAACATCACCACGCCCAGCGCCGCCGGTGTCTCGCGCAACCGGCTCTCGCAGATGGACGTGGACAGCCGCGGCGCCGTGGTCAACAACAGCCGCACCCACACACCCACACAGATCGGTGGCTGGGTCCAGGGCAACCCCTGGCTGTCCACCGGCGAGGCGCGCGTGATCCTGCTGGAAGTCAACAGCCAGAACCCCAGCCACATCAACGGCTTCATCGAGATCGCCGGCCAGCGTTCGGAGATCATCGTCGCCAACCCCGCCGGCCTGAACGTCAACGGCAGCGGCTTCATCAACGCCAGCCGCGCCACGCTCACCACCGGCGAAGTCAACCTCCATGACGCGGGGGTCAGCGGCTACACCGTGCGGGGCGGCACGATCACCATCGGCAGCCAGGGCTTTGATGCCAGCCTGACCGACTACACCGGCATCCTGGCGCGCGCCGTCGCCGTCAACGGCCCGGTGCGCGCCAACCAGCTCAACATCGTCACCGGCGCCAACCAGATCGAGGCCGACGGCCCGGGCGCTGCGCCCACCGCCGGCAGCGGCCCGGCGCCCAGCTTCGCGCTGGACGTCTCGCAACTCGGCGGCATGTACGCCGGCAAGATCACGCTGCTGGCTACCGAAGCGGGTGTGGGCGTGCGCAACGCAGGCGGCGTGCAGGCCGGCAGTGGCGGACTGAGCCTCTCCGCCAACGGCGACCTCATCAACCAGGGCAGCCTCGCTTCGCAAGGCAGCGCCAGCCTGAACAGCAGCGGCCGTTTCGACAACAGCGGCAGCCTGAGCGCGGCTGCTGCGCTGAACGTGCAAAGCACGGGCTCGGTCACCAACAGCGGCCAGCTCCGCAGCGGCGGGGCGCTGACCCTGCAAACCGCTGCCGACCTGGTCAACAGCGGACAGATCGGCGCGGGGACCGAAGCGACCCTTGTCGCCGGCGGACGGCTGGACAACACCGGCAGTATGAGCGCGGGCACCCACCTCAGCCTGCAGGGCACCCAACTGTCCAACGCCGGCAGCCTGAACGCCGGCCAGCAGCTGAGCCTGAGCTCGGCGGGGCGTTTCGACAACGCGGGCGAGATTGCGGTGCAAGGCTCGGTTCAACTGGCGGCTCCGCAAGGCATGGCCAACACCGGCAGCATCCAGAGCCAGAAAGACATCACACTGAGCACAGGCGCCGATGTGGTCAACAGCGGCAGCGTGGTGGCCGACGGCGCACTCGCCGTTCAGGCCGGCACCACCGTCACGAACTCCGGCAGCCTCATGGGTGACCAGGGCGTGAGCATCCAGACCCCGCAGGCCATCGAGAACCGGGGTTACATCCTCAGCGGCGCGCAGACCACGCTGAGCGCCACCGAGTCCATTCACAACCACGGCCTCATCGTCGGCGACGGCAGCATGCGGCTGGAAAGCGGCCAGCGCATCCACAACCACAGCGATGCCCAGATCTACGCGGGCGGCGACCTGCAGGCCCAGACCGGCCAGGCCATGCTCAACGAAGGCCGCATCGGGGCCCATGGCGACATCCGGCTCGAAACCCGGGCGGCCGATGGCCGCATTGACAGCACCACCGGCTCGGTGCTCAGTGCCGGCATGGACCCCGCTGGCGCCGTGCCGCTGGGCCAAGGCAGCCTGAGCCTGCACGGCGGCAGCGCGGGCGCCATCGACCTCAAGGGCCTGACGCTGGCCGGCCAGCGCATCCAGGCCCAGGCCGGCAGCCTCAACCTGGACGGCCAGGACCTGTTGACACAGCGCATGGACCTGCAGGCCAGCCAGGGTGACCTGCTCGCGCAAGGCAGCTCGCTGCAGGCCGTGCAGCAGCTGCGGCTGGACGCAGCCGGTGCGCTGCGCACCGACAACGCCACCCTGGGTGCCACCCAGATCGACGTCACCGCCAGCGAATGGAACCTCCAGGGCAGTCAGTTGCAGCAGGTGGGCACCGCCGACCAGGACGCGCGCATCCAGGTGGGCCAGCGCATCGACGCCAGCGGCGCCACCCTGGCCATCAACGCCGGCTCGCTCACGCTCTCCAGCCAGGAACTGCAGCTGGACCACACCACGCTGACCCACAGCGGCACCGGCGCGCTCGTGCTGCAAAGCCAGGGCCCGCAGACCGTGGTGGCCGACGACGCATTGCTGATCACCGGCGGCTCGCTGCAGCTCGACGCCGCCGCGTTGCAAGCCAGCCGCAGCCTGATCAGCGCGCAGACCGACGCCCAGCTGAACGTGCAGGGCGCCATGACCGCCACCGAAGCCACCATCCTGGCCAACGGTGCGCTCGACCTGCGCGCGGGCAGCCTCAGCGCGGACAGGGCTGACCTCGTCGGCGTCGACGGCGGCGCCACCCTCA
This sequence comes from Hydrogenophaga sp. L76, assembly GCF_057654755.1. Classification (NCBI taxonomy): domain Bacteria; kingdom Pseudomonadati; phylum Pseudomonadota; class Betaproteobacteria; order Burkholderiales; family Comamonadaceae; genus Hydrogenophaga; species Hydrogenophaga sp. L76. The sequence goes on along the minus strand of NZ_CM172807.1, from coordinate 1,476,907 downwards.
ATATCGCCGGTGTCGCCAGCCTGCGCGAAGGCAGTGTGCAGTCGCGCGCGAACATCGGCATCAGCGCCCAGTCGCTCGACAGCACCCAGGGCCTGATCAGCGGGCAGGACATCAGCATCGACACCCAAGGTGGTGCGCTGGGCAACGCCGACGGAGCCATCCTCGCCGCGCGCCACCTGAACATCGCCAGCGGCGCCATCGACAACCAGCGCGGTGTGCTGCAAGGCGGCGGCAATGCCAGCATCGCCGCCAGCGGCGCGGTCAACAACCAGGGCGGCCAGATCCTCGCTGGCGGCACGCTCACCCTCACCAGCAGCGACACCGTCGACAGCCGCTCCGCCAGCGGCGTGCGCGCCACCATCGCTGCGACCACCGGCCTGAGCATCACCAGTCAGGGGCTGATCAACCAGGGCAGCGACATCAAGAGCGCGGCAGCCCTTCAGATCGATGCCGGCGCTGGCGCCGTCGACAACAGCCAGGGCGGTCTCATCGCCGCCAGTGGCGCGCTCAACCTGCGCGGCGGCGCCCTGAACAACAGCCAGACAGCGGGCGCCAGCCAGGGCATCCAGGCCCAGAGCGTGGACCTGAACGTGCACAGCCTGGACAACCGCAACGGCGCACTGCTCGCGCAGAACCAGCTGGCCGTCAGCGCCAGCGGCACGCTGGACAACGCGGGCGGCCTGTTGTCGAGCACGGGCACGCTCTCCATCACCGACCCACAAGCCGAGGCCAACCCGGCCGCCAAAACCCTGGCCGTCACCAACGGCGCGGGCGGCGTCATCGCCGCCAACGGCGCCACCGAAATCGACGCCCGCAGCCTGGACAACAGCGGCGTCATCGCCAACGCGGGCGACGGCAGCGATGGCAGCGGTGCGCTGCGCATCGCGCTGTCGGGTGCGCTGGTCAACCGTGCGGGCGGCTTCGTGCAGGCCGCCGACAGCCTGAGCGCGACCGCGGCCAGCGCCAGCAACGCCGGCACGCTTGAGGCCGCGAACGAACTGCACCTGGCCGCCGGCAGCATCCACAACCAGGCGACTGGCGCCGTGCGCGCCGGCCTGATCGACCTGCAGGCCGGCAGCCTCAGCAACCAGGGCCTGGTCAACGGCAGTTTCACCCTCATCCAGGCCGGCACCGCCACCAACTCCAGCGGTGGCCGCATCTACGGCGACCAGTTCTCGATCGCAGCCAACCAGTTGAACAACCAGGGCGGCGCGGGAACCAACCCCGTCATCGCCAGCCGTGGCGACCTCGATCTGGGCGTGGGCACGTTCAACAACAGCGAAGGCGCCCTGCTGTTGAGCCTGGGCGACACCCGCGTGGGCGGCAGCCTGGACGCCAACGCCCGGGCCACCGGCAGCGCCGGCGCCTTCATCAACAGCAGCGCAGAAGTCGAGGTCTTCGGCAACCTCACGGTCAACGCCGCCAGCGTGCAGAACGTCGATGCGCACGGAAGGAGCTACGAGAGGAGCACCACCGAACACATCAAGGAATACCTGCTGCTCGACGAGGATCACGCTCAGTACATGCAGCCCCTGAGCGAGGCCACGGGCGAGATGGACTGGCGCCTGGAGTACGACGAGCAGTACATGGCCCACTACCTCTTCGACGACGGCAGCCCCCATGTCGGGGGCAACCTGTGGCGCATCGACGAATACGACCGCACCATCACCGAAAGCGGCAGCTCCGGCCGCGACCCCGCGCGCATCAGCGTGGGCGGCAACATGACGGTCAACGCCGGCAGCACCGTCAACGACAAGAGCAGCATCCTCATCGGCGGCAACTTCCTGCTCACGGGCGGCAGCCTGCAAAACATCGACGGCTACCGCTCGCGCACGGTCACCGAAGACAACGGCACATCCCAGATCTCTTACACGGAGCGGGGTTGGTACGACTGGTCGCGGCACTGGCGCCGTTTCTTCAGCGACGCAGGCGAACGCCTGTCCACCCAGCAGACCGAGTACGAAGCCATCTCCGCCGAACTGGACTACCACACCAACCCCAACCACGGCAGCGCGCGCCCGCAGGCCGCACAGGCCGTCTCCGTGGCCAGCCTCGCCAACGCGCCCACGGCCACCACGGCCACTGGCCTGAGCGGCACCCCCAACAACCAGCTCGGGCGGCCCGGCCCGGGCGTGGTCGTGCGCACCCTGCCTGCGGGCCTGGGCAGCGGTGGCCACGTCACGGGCTCCGGCGCCACAGCAGCATCGTCCGTCAACGCCCCACCCATCGGCCTGCCGTCCAACGCCCTGTTCCAGGTTCGCATCGGTGCGCCGGCGGGCTACCTGGTCGAGACCGACCCCGAGTTCACCCTGCAGCGCCGCTGGCTGGGCAGCGACTACATGCTCACCCAGCTGGGCCACGACCCCGCCACCCAGACCCAGCGCCTGGGCGACGGCTTCTACGAACAGAAGCTCGTGCGCGAGCAGGTCGCCCAGCTCACCGGGCGGCGCTACCTCGGCACCTTCACCAACGACGAAGCGCAGTACCGCGCGCTGCTCGAAGCGGGCGTGGCCTTTGCGAAGACCTACCAGCTCAAGCCCGGCATCGCGCTCACCGGCGCGCAGATGGCCCTCCTGACCAGCGACATCGTCTGGCTGGTCGAGCGCACCGTGCAACTGCCCAATGGCCGCAGCCAGCGCGTGCTCGTGCCCCAGCTCTACGCCCTGGTCGACCGCAAAACCGGCACCCTGCAACCCGGCCTGATCTCGGCCAAGGGCGCGACCATCAACCTCTCGGGCGGCCTGTTCAACAGCGGCACGCTGGCCGCACGAGAAAACCTCGCCATCAACGCCGGCAGCATCACCAACGTGCTCGGCCAGATGCAGGGCAACAACGTCGACCTGCGCGCCCGCGGCGGCATCACCAGCATCCTGGGCGACATCGCCGCGCGCCAGAACCTCAACATGAAGGCCGGGGGCGACATGGTCTTCGTCGGCGGCGGCATCAAAGCCGGGGGCAACGCCCGGCTCAGCGCCGGCGGCGACCTGCAACTGCTGGCCTACGACACCGGCCGCCAGGTGCGCGCCCAGTCCCCGCGCGATGAGAACGGCAACCCGGTGGGCAAAGGCCCAGTCTGGTCCTTTGAGAACAGCACCTACAACCAGACCGGTGTGGACATCCAGGTCGGCGGCAGCCTCAGCGCCAGCGCGGGCAAGAACCTCGTGGCGCAGGGCGTGAACGCGAACGTGGGCGGCAGCACCAGCCTCAGGGCGGGAAAAGACATGCAGCTGACCACCGCGCTCAGGGGCCACGTCAACACCTTCGAGTTCTACAACAAGTACAAAAGCGCCGGCGACCTGCTCAAGATCAGCCAGCGCATCAACAGCCGCGACATCGATCTCAAGAACAGCGGCAACAACTGGAGCAGCGGGGGCGCGGTGAACCTGCAGGCCGGAGGCAACATCGCCCTGGTGGGCGCGCAGATCAACAGCCAGGGCTACAGCGCCAGCGCCGGCGGCAGCTACCAGGAGCGCGCCGCCTACGACGTGAAAGAAAACGTCCACATCGAGACGACCAAGCGCACCGGATTGGGCGTGTACCTGGACGACGCCACCAACAACACCCTGGCGGTAGCGACCCTGGGCGAGCAGGGCGGCAAGACCGAGAAGGACCGCACCGAAACCCACATCGACAGCACCCGCACGGCCATCGTCACCGACATCAACGCTGGGGCAGGGGCGATCAACCGCAACGCCGGTGGTGACGTGCTCATCGAAGGCTCGGTGATCCGGGGCGGGCAAGTGAACCCGCTCACCGCCGGTGGAACCGTCACGGCCGTGGCGGCCGTGGACACACGCCACGTGGAAGACAGCACCTTCACCAGCACCATCCGCTGGCAGAGCACGAAAAGCAAGGGCAGCATTGAGCAGACGCTGCACATGCCCGAGATCCACGGCCTGCCTGCCAACATGAGCGCCTACCAGGGGGCGGGTGGGGTGAGTGTTCAGTTGCCGGCCGGATCTGGCGTGCGCACGGCCATCGAAATGCTGTCCAAGGAGCCGGGCAAGGGCTACCTCAAGGAATTGGGCAACCGCAGCGACATCGACTGGCAGCGGGTGGAGGAGCTGAACAAGAGCCTGGACTTCAGCAAGTCCGGCCTGACGCAGGAAGCCACCATCGTGGTGATCATCGTCGTCTCGATCCTGACCTATGGCTATGCCAGCACTTGGGGGACGGCAGCGGCCAGCACGGTCAGCGGCACCGGTGCAGCGGCGTCAACGGGCGTCGCGACCGTTGGTGCGGGCGCTGCGGCCTCCGGCGTGGGCACCACCATGCTGGCCTCTGCCTTTACCGCCGGCCTCACCTCGCTGGCCAGCACCGCAGCAGTTAGCCTGATCAACAACAAGGGTGATCTGGGCGCCACCTTGGGGGAGCTGGGCAGCGAAGACAACGCCAAGGGATTGCTGCTGACCATGGCCACGGCCGGGCTGAGCAACGGCATCCTCAGCCAGGTGGGGCTCAGCGGTGTGGACGCCAACAGCACGGTGGGTCAGTTGTTCGCCAAGAACGCGATCCAGGGCATCACCAGCGCGGTGCTCGAGAGCGCCGTGATGGGCACGAATCTGGAGGACGCGCTCAAGAACAACCTCAAAGGCGCGCTGATCAACACCGTGGCGGCCCAGGGGGCGGACGAGATTGGTGACGCCAAGCTTGATGCCACCAGCAAGGCGCTGGCGCACGCGCTGCTGGGCTGCGCGATGGGCACGGCCACGGCCGGCAACAGCAGTGGCTGTGCACCCGGGGCCACGGGTGCGGTGATCGGGGAGATCGTGGCGGGGCTGTATGCCGATGCCAGCGGCTACGACCAACTCAAGATCGACGCCAACAAACCCGGCGCCAGCGCAGAACTCCAGCAGCAACTGGCCGTGGTGACGAACACCATGACGGAGCTGGCCAAGCTGACCGGTGCGGGCGGTGCGCTCTTGATCGGCGGTGACGCCTCAACCATGCAGACCGCCATGGGCACGGCGCAAAACGCGGCGGTGAACAATCGGGCTTTGCATGCGAGCGAACGCGCCTTGGCCCAAGAACTGGCAAGTCGCAGCAACGGGCACTACACGGCGGCGCAGATCGAGGAGCAGATGCGACTGATGGGCAACATGGCGTTCAATGAAGTGCCCAACCAGTCGGCTGTCGCGACGAATGCCGAGGCCATTGCAACCCTCAATGATCAGGACCCGGGCATGCCCCAGGCCACGGACGGCAAGACGGCGGTTGAGATCCCCGGTCAAGCCAACACTGCCTTGCAGCAGTTCATCATCAGCAACACCACCGAAGCCGCCAGCTACATTCCTGGTGTCTCTCCTTACGTCGCGAGCAATTTTTCGCTCAACAAGCCCGCGACCACCAACACCCCAGCACCAATGGCCACTGCCGCCTGCGCAAACGGTGATTTCAGTTGTATCTCCGGAGTCGGCGTGCAGCAGAATGCGCCGCTGAGCCAACAGGCCAGGGACGCAATTGCTGCAACTGCTGCGGCTGCAAGTCGGCAGGCGGGGGTGGTTGCTGCCGGTGCCACTGCCGCTGCTGCGGCAGGTTCGCCCCAGGTCAAACCGATTGCGGGAGCGGTAGCGGTGGGTGCAACGGCGATTGGATTGGGGGCTGATGCTGTGGAGCAGCTGATGCACCCGGATATCAAACGGGTGTTTCGAGATCAATTGCTTCTAGGCGTACCTGCGGACGTGCTGACCCAGAGGTATCCTCTTTTTGCGCCAATTATCAATGAGATTAAGGAGGCCCTTCAATGAAGATGATTCAATTCCTTATTGAGAGGGGGCACCTGACAAGGCGAGGTGCTGACATCCTGGGGGTTGTAGGAGTCACAGTTATTTGGGGGGCTGCATATTTTTTTGAAGAATGGTCGGGATTTTGGTTTTGGGCATTGGCGCTTCTGGGCGGAGCACTTGGCTATGTTGGAGCGTACGGGGGGCTGGCCAAGAAATTTGGTCTTTCTGCCCCTTTCACCAGTGACCCTCTAGGCTGGCGCGCAGCCAAAAAAAGCTACCAAGACGACAAGCCACCTCAGGTGAAAGATGATGACCCAAACGGTTGATAACAGACCGATGGCTCATTCATGACTCACGCCGCAGCCAGCTTCGGCGCAAGTTTGAGCGAAGCTAGGGTGTGAACGAAGGGAAGTCAAGAGAATGAACTTTTTTGTCGGATTTTAATGTTGTTTATCTTTCGTTAGAGCTTTTGCAGACCAGATGGTTAGAGGTGATAGGCCTCTCGAAAGAGATAGGCATTGCGACTATGGAAGGGTTCAGTGATTGGGCGAGCACACTGGGAAAGTCCGCACCCTTCCCCAGCGTTCCACTCGGCTGGCGTACTGCCAAAAAAGCTACAAAGATGCGAAACCTGAAGAAGACCACGCCGTCAAATGTATTTGATTCTTTTATCTGGTTAATCACGCCGACAGGATGATCGCATTCCCTGAAATTTAGACGAACTGCCGACTGGCATCTTGATTCAATTTTTTTGACATGTTGCTGTGCACAGTATCACCTGTCTTCTGGAGAAGACCAGGTCGGGTTTAAGTCTGAGGTGCTATACCTGTCAGCAAGCAAAAAATTCACCGAAAAAAATTATCAACCCTATAAAGAAAACCATGAATCTCAAATCTAATTTCGTGACACGCCGTTGGTTTGGCGCCGCCATGCTGAGTGTGAGTGTCGCCGCCCTGAGCGCCTGCGGCGGTGGCAGCGACAAAGACGCCCCCACCTCTGATAGCCACCTGTATCGCTCGCTTCAGCTTCTGCGGGTCGGAATGACCTTGGGTGACGCGGAGAACATCATTGGCCGAGCACCAGATCAGTGGTCAAAAAGAAGCGTGGTGTGGTCCGAAGGGAATGAACGCCTCCTTTTTTCGACGGTTACTGGGCAGGCCAATGAACGCATTTCGTTCCTCCAATGGGCTTGGGGTGTTGGAAAATCAGCCATATATACGTTTCAAGGTGCGGAAGGATCGATGCCTGAGCTAACAGCGGTTAAAGATTAAGCCATTTGTCATTTTTCAGCATCTTCTCAGTCGGGGGCTGAAATTGGTTTAATGCCCCAGCGCGATGGATACGCCTGAACAAGCTTGTCTTCCCAAGAACAATCATCTAGAAAATATTCAACTCAAGGAGGAATCCCCATGAATATCAAACCCGCAAACATTTTTTTGCTGAGCGCGGCCGCACTGACCCTGAGCGCCGCCCTCACTGCGTGCGGTGGCGGCAGTGACAGCGGCGATTCTGCCGCCGGCACCATCTCCAAGACCTGTGCCCGAGATGGCAATGACGTTTCGGTCACCCAAGACGGTTGTCTCACGGAGTTTGGCAAGAACACCCAAACCGTCGCCTGCTCAGGCAGCAATACCCTGCATGTCTTGACCGGCACCGGATGGACCCATGACGCGCTGGTTCAAAGCGGTAGCAAGACCACCTCTGGGAATGCGAAATTCGGCTTCAATGAAGTCGTGTTGCGCTGCATCTGATCGTTTGAACCGTTTTGTTTGAATTTCACCCATTAATACTTAAAGATGAAAACATTTTACTTGAGATTGACCTCTGTCTGCGTCGCAAGTCTGGTTCTGCTGATCGGCTGTGGAGGTGGAAGCTCTGGCTCCGAAGACGAATCCGTGTTGGGTAAATATGTCGGCACTTGGATCGACAAATGCACCGTGATCAGTCCTGGGGGCGGTAGTGACGGTCCGATTTCCGAACATCAGATATTTACCATTACCCAGCTGGATGACACGCGCTTGTCTGCCGCATTTCAAGGCCCCCGCTATTCCAGCGTAGATTGCAGCGGAACAGCCATTCCATCGGGAGAATCGACATCCATACTCACCTACGTTGGCTCGAAGTCTGTTCCCCAAGGCACAGCCGACATGTTTCAGGTTGCGAAATCCGGGAGCGCGCCTCGCAACAATATTTCGATGATCAAGGATGGCCAGTTCTATCCGGTTGGAGACCCCGACCAAATGGCTGCAGATGGCTTTCCAAGCAACGTGGTTTTGGAGTACGTGTTTCGCAAACGCTGACCGCCATCAGTAGTTGTCCCTGTTCTGCAGTGAATGTTGAGGGTAGTAGGTATTATCAAATTGAAATCAATGTAATGAAATACTTCTTAAAAAAGCCGTCTGATAGTTTCGCAAAAACCATTTTGATTTTAACCATTTTGCTGTTTGGTTTGTCTGCCTGTGGAGGTGGTGACAGTAACGATGAGTCCCATAGCGTAGATCCATACGGGGTTTACCAAAAAATCAAGTATGGCATGGGTCATGAGGCCGTAAGAGATATGATTGGTGAGGAGTTTAATGGTCGAAAATTCGAAGGAAGTGGTTGGGTAAGCTATTCCTGGGTGTTTGCAAAAGGGAAAGAAGCTGAAAGCACATTGCAAATCAATGTAAGAAAGGAAGGGGTGACTAGTAAAAAAATAGACGGTTCTCGAGGTAATTACTCATTTTACTGGATATAGAACAGCGTATCAAAACCTGAAGCGTGGCGCCTGTAGTTAACTAAATACTTCATTGAATGGTTTTGGTGTTTAATTAATCTGTGTTCGTTTTTGATTGTTCGGCCTTGTGTTGCGTTTTGGCAAGGCTCAGAGACGAAATCCAATATCAAATCAACAATATCTAATATTAAATCATGAACGCCTCTATCATGCGTTATTTTAAGACCACTTTTCTGGTGATGATGGCCGTTGCCCTGACGGCCTGCATGTCCACAAAATCTTTTCTGGACCCCTCGTTCCCAAAAATCTCCTATGAAGAACTGCAAAAGCCATTGCAGCCAAAGAAGCTCAAGGTAACGGCGGAATTTCAGCGAAATGGAAAGCATCTGGAAAAGGTGGACCAATCTATCTCTGACAGTACCGAGCGGATCTTGCGTGCATCGGGTCTTGCCATTCCGGGCAGCGATGGCGCAGATGGCACGATTCACGTGGTTCTCAACAACATCGCCGATATTGGTGGCGCTGTTGGCAAGGGCTTGGGAACAGGCTTGACCTTTGGTCTGGCAGGGTCCTTGGTCACCGATGCCTACGAAATGCAGGTGACGATCAAAGTGGGTGGGAAAACTTTCACGCGAACGGCCGTGAAACATGCCCTGCATTCAGCAATTGGTCGGGCAGCGACCCCGGAAGGAATCGAAACCATGCCGCTTCAAACCGCTTTTGAACGCCTGTTTGAACAGATGCTGCTCCGTGTGCTCAAGGAGTATCGGTCCAGCCCGGAGTTTTCGAGTCTGGATGTGAACCGATCCATCGGATGAGAAGCGCATGAACATCAAATACCTGAATCACATGACCAAGACACAACGCACGACCTGTTTTTCCTTGCTGGCCCTGACGGTCCTTTTAAGCGCCTGCGGCGGCGGAGACAGCGACAATGACGCCGCCGCGAAGGGCACGGACCCGGCCGACAAATACGTCGGGTCGTGGGTGCGTGGTTGCCAGGACCTGACGCTCAGCGGCAAAGCCATGTCGACGGGCCAGACGGTCACCTTCACCAAGACCGGTGCGAACACGGTGGACTACTCGGCCGAGTCCAGAGACTACACAACGAACAATTGCACGGGTTCTTATGTTGTGGAATCGCAGGGCAGGGGCTATTCCATCATCGACGGCACCATGCTCGACAGCGCCGGGCGCACGGTCGACAAACTGACCACGGAGGACCTGGTTGATCCATTGGTCAAGGGGCGCTACAAGAGCATGGCCTGGGTGGATGGCAATCGCCTGTACACCCCGCCGATCAACAGCCCGAAGAACGCCGAGGGCTATCCGACCACGCTCAACATGAGCCGCTTCGCGACGAAGCAATAACCGACGGGGCGCACTGCCCCGCCGTTCATAGTCCAAGGTTCCGGGGCCGCGCGCGTCAATGCCCCAGGATCTTGGACAAAAAGTCCTTGCTGCGGTCGGTCTGCGGGTTGTTGAAGAACTCTTCCGGGGTGTTCTGCTCCACCACCTGGCCCTGGTCCATGAAGATCACGCGGTCGGCCACGGCCTTGGCAAAACCCATCTCGTGCGTCACGCACAACATGGTCATGCCCTGGTCGGCCAGGCCGATCATCACGTCCAGCACTTCCTTGATCATTTCCGGGTCGAGCGCCGAAGTGGGCTCGTCGAACAGCATGATCTTGGGCGTGAGGCACAGCGCGCGCGCAATGGCCACGCGCTGCTGCTGGCCGCCGGAGAGCTGCAGAGGGTATTTGTTGGCGTGTTCGGCGATGCGCACGCGCTCCAGCTGCACCATGGCCTTTTCGATCGCCACGTTGCGCGGCAGCTTGGCCACCCAGGTGGGCGAAAGGATCAGGTTCTCCAGCACGGTGAGGTGCGGGAACAGGTTGAACTGCTGGAACACCATGCCGACTTCGCGGCGCACCTTGTCGATGCCTTTGAGGTCGTCACCGATCAGGGTGCCGTCCACCGTGAGCTTGCCTTCCTGGTATTCCTCCAGCGCGTTGATGCAGCGGATCAGCGTCGATTTGCCGGAGCCCGAGGGGCCGCAGATCACGACTTTTTCGCCCTTGGCGAAACTGAGGTTGACGTCGCGCAGCACGTGGTAGCCATTGCTGGCGTACCACTTGTTGACGTTGTCGAACTGGATGATGGGTGCTTCTGATTGGCTCATGAGAGGCTTTCTGATTTTGGGATGTTCTGTGTTCAGCGGACTTTGCTGACGGCGGTGCGTTTTTCGACCCAGAGTGAGTAGCGCGACATGGCAAAACAGAACACGAAATAGATCAGCGTGATGAAGAAATAGGCTTCGAGCTTGAAGGGGCGCCAGTCGGCGTCGGCGTTGAGCGCCAGGGCCAGCGCGCCGGTGAGCTCGTAGAGCGAGACGATGGTGACCAGCGAGGTGTCCTTGAACATGCCGATGAAGGTGTTCATGAGCGAAGGCACCACCATGGACAGCGCCTGCGGCAGCACGATCTTGCGCTGCGTCTGCCAGTAGCTCAGGCCCAGCGTGGCCGCGGCCTCGGTCTGGCCCTTGGGCAGGGCCTGCAGGCCACCGCGCACCACCTCGGCCATGTAGGCGGCCGAGAACAGCGTGATGCCCACCACGACGCGGATCAGCACGTCGATGCTCACGCCATCGGGCATGAACAGGGGCAGCATGAACGAGGCCATGAACAGCACCGTGATCAGCGGCACGCCGCGGATCAGCTCCACGTAGAGCGTGCACAGCGTCTTGATGGCCGGCATGTTGGAGCGCCGCCCCAGCGCCACGAAGATCGAGAGCGGGAAGGCCATCGTCATCGACACCACGGTCAGCATCACGGTGAGCGGCAGACCACCCCATTGGTCCGTGTCCACGGGGGTCAGGCCGAGCACGCCACCTTTCATGAGGATGAAATAGACCACCAGCATCGCCGCCCAGATCAGGGGCAAGGCCTTGTTCCAGAAACGGGGCATGCAGCTGATGCCGACCACGGCGAGCATCAGCGCGGTGGCGATCACCGGGCGCCAGTGTTCGGTGTCGGGGTAGCGGCCCATGACGATCAGGCGGCCTTTTTCGGTCACCACGCCCCAGCAGGCGCCGATGCCGCGCACGCTGTTGCAGGCTTCGAGGTTGGCGCCGAAGACGGCGTTGGTCACGGTCCAGCCCATGGCGCCGTACAGCGCCCACAAGCCAATGCCCAGGACCACCAGGGTCTTGATGCTGTTGCTCAGACTGGAAAACAGGTTGATCTTGAGCCAGGCGACGACGCCCGTGCTCAGGCCCGGCATCGGGCGTGCGTCGACGGGTTGGTAAATCTGTTGCATGGTCAGCGCTCCTGGATGGCTGCGCTGGCGTTGAACCAGTTCATCAGCGCCGAGGTGATGAGGGACAGCGTGAGGTAGACCAGCATCACGATCGAGAGGGCTTCGATGGCGCGGCCGGTCTGGTTCAGCGTGGTGTTGGCGATGGAGACCAGATCGGGGTAGCCGATGGCCACCGCGAGCGAGGAGTTCTTGGTCAGGTTCAGGTACTGGCTGGTCAGCGGCGGGATGATCACGCGCAGCGCCTGCGGCAGAACGACCAGGCGCATGGCCTGGCGCTTGCCCAGGCCCAGCGAGGCGGCGGCTTCGTGCTGCCCCAGCGAGACCGACGCGATGCCCGAGCGCACGATCTCGGCGATGAACGACGCGGTGTAGAGCACCAGACCCAGCAGCAGGGCGAGGAACTCGGGGCTGAATGCGGCGCCTTCCTCGATCTGGAAATTGCCCTTCTCCGGCAGGCTCCAGCCGGTGGGTGCACCACCCGCCAGCCAGCCCAGCACCGCCAGGCCGACGATCAGTGCCAGCGACACCAGCACCACCGGTTTCTGCTGACCCGTCAGGTCAAAGTGTTTGCTGGCCTTGCGGGCATACAGCCAGGAGCCCACCGCGCCCAGCAGCAGTCCGATGAGCGCGAGCGTCTGCCCCAGTTTCCAGATCGGCCAGGGGAAGGAGAAACCGCCCTTGCTCAGGTAGAAGTGGCCGACTTGCCAGGCTTCTTCGAAGCTGGGCAGGATTTCGGTGAAGACGATGTACCAGATCAGCAACTGCAGGTAGATCGGCACGTTGCGGAAGAACTCGACATAGCCGTAGCAGATCTTGCGCAGCAGCAGGTTGGGCGAAAAACGCCCCACGCCGATCAGCGTGCCGAGGATCGTGGCCAGCACGATGCCGATCAGGGCGACCTTGAGCGTGTTGAGCATGCCGATGGAGAAGGCCGTCCAGTACGTGCTCATCACGTCGTACGGGATCATGGTTTCGCTGACGTCGAAACCGAAGGGCTGGCCCATGAAGTCGTAACCGCTCTGGATGCCGCGCTCGCGCATGTTGCGCAGCGTGTTGCGCACGAGCAGCCAGATGAGGGTGGCCACCGAGGCGATGGCCACCACCTGGTAGATGACGCTGCGGCCTTCGCGGCTGTTCCACGAAATCGAGCGTCTTTTTTTGGCGGGTAGCGGCCGCGCTTCAATCATGGACTGATTGGACATGGAGTCGTTTCCCAGGAAGGAAAGGGCTAAAAAAATGGCACAAGTGCCCTACGAAACGGAGTTCATAGAACACTTGTGCCTTCGAGGGCCAAGTGCCGGGGGAGCTGGATCAGCGCAGCGGGGCTGCGTACATGAAGCCGCCTGCGCTCCAGAGGTTGTTCTTGCCGCGCGGCAGGTTGATGGCGGTCTTGGGGCCGACGTTGCGCTCGAAGCTCTCACCGTAGTTGCCCACGGCCTTGATCGAGCGGGCCAGCCATTCCTTGTCCAGACCGAGGTGCTTGCCGAGGTCTTCGGTGGAACCCAGCATGCGGCCCACTTGCGGATCGGTGCTCTTCTTCATCTCGTCCACATTGGCCTGGGTGATGCCGTACTCCTCGGCTTCGATCAGGCCGTTGAGCACCCATTTGGTGACAGCGAAGAAGTCGTCATCGCCGCGGCGGATCATCGGGCCCAGCGGCTCTTTGGAGATCAGGTCGGGCAGGATCACGTGGTCGGCCGGCACCTTGGCTTCTTTGGCCCGGATCGAGGCCAGGCCCGAGGCGTCGGTGGTGTAGGCCTGGCAGCGGCCGGCGAAGTAGGCGCCGGTGGAGGCTTCCAGCTTCTCGAACACCACGGCCTTGAGGTTGAGCTTGTTGGCGCGCGAGAAGTCGGTCAGGTTCTTCTCGGTCGTGGTGCCGGACTGCACGCAGACCGTGGCGCCCTTGAGCTGCTTGGCGCTGGTGATCTTGCCTTTGTTGACCAGGAAGCCCTGGCCGTCGTAGTAGTTCACGCCGACGAAGTGCAGGCCCAGCGAGGCATCGCGCGAGAGGGTGTTGGTGGTGTTGCGTGAGAGGATGTCCACCTCACCGGACTGCAGCGCGGTGAAACGTTGCTGGGCCGTCAGCGGCACCCACTTGACTTTGGCGGGATCACCCAGCAGGGCGGCGGCCACGGCCTTGCAGTAGTCCACGTCCAGACCCGTCCAGTTGCCGTTGCTGTCGGCGGCGGAGAAGCCCGCCAGGCCGACGTTGACACCGCAGACCAGCTGGCCGCGCGCCTTGATGGCGTCCACCGTCTTGCCAGCGTGAGCGGGCAGGCTCATCAGGGCAGCCGCTGCGCCCATTCCCACCACGGTCAATTTCAGGGCATTCAATTTCATCGGTAACTCCGTTCTGGTCTAAATGTTGATGACTCGGGCAATGTGCACCACAAGGAGGCATACCTGGCCCGCAGAAGGACTGTATTACCGCTGCAGGAGCCATGGCATCGGGGTTTACGTGGGAAAACTATGCGTAAAAGGTATCACGGTATCGCCTCCGTCCCACGCCAAAACCCGTGCTTTGGTACCAGCACGTTCCGTGCCACCCACATCGTGTCCCGGCGGTCCCAGGCGCGACATGGCTGCTTGTCTTTTTGCAGCGCGGCCCCGTATGCTCGCACTGGAAAAAAAAGCACCAGGAGACAAACCGATGAGCCCTGCAGACGCCACGCCGATGGTCGAGCAAGTTCAGCCGCGCCCCCACCACCGCTTCTGGCCGAAGCGCCTGCCGCACCGCATCAGCCCGCCGGTGACCTCGCTCTGGCACAACCTGGTGGTGAGCGCGCAGCGTTACCCGGACAAGCCGGCGCTGGTGTTCTTCGATCAGCAGCTCAGCTACCGCGAACTGCTGGCGCAGGCCGAGCGGCTGGCGGGCCACCTGCACGCGCAGGGCGTGCGCGCCGGTGACCGGGTGGTGCTGCTGATGCAGAACTGTCCGCAGTGGATCGTGGCGCACTGCGCCATCCTGCGCGCCAACGCGGTGGTGGTGCCGGTGAACCCGATGAACCGGGCCGAGGAGCTCAAGCACTACATCACCGACCCCGACGTGAAAGTCGCGGTCTGCGCGGCCGACCTCGCGGGCGATCTGCTCCAGGCCAATGCCGACCTGCCCGAGGCGCAGCGCCTGTCGCACCTGGTCGTGGCGCACTACCACGACGCCATCGGACCGCAGGCCGACATCCCGCCCGCGTGGGCCGACTGGCTGGCGAAGCGCCACCCCTTGCCGGAGCTGCCGGGCGGCAGCGCGACCGACTGGGCCGATGCCCTGGCCAGCACACACACCGCGCCAGCACACGACCGCCAGCCAACAGACCTGTGCGTGCTGCCCTACACCAGCGGCACCACCGGCTTGCCCAAGGGCTGCATGCACACCCACGCCAGCATCATGCACAACGCCGTGGCCTGCAGCCTGTGGACCGGCGGCACGCCCGAAAACGTGTCGCTGGTGGTGGTGCCCATGTTCCACATCACCGGCATGGTGGTTGGCATGCACTCAGGGCTGTACACCGGGGCCACACTGGTCATCATGCCGCGCTGGGACCGCGAACTTGCCGGGCGCCAGATCTCGGCCTGGCGCGTCACGCACTGGAGCAACATTCCCACCATGGTGATCGACCTGCTGGCCAGCCCGCGCTTCGACCAGTACGACCTCTCCAGCCTGGTCTTCATCGGCGGCGGCGGCGCGGCGATGCCGCAGGCGGTGGCGCAACGGCTGTTCGACCAGTTCGGCCTGCGCTACGCCGAGGGCTATGGCCTCACCGAGACCGCCGCGCCCTCGCACAACAACCCGCCCGATGCGCCCAAGCAGCAGTGCCTGGGCATCCCGTTCCTGAGCACCGATGCGCGCGTGGTGGACCCAGAGACACTGCAGGAAATGCCGGTGGGCGAGGCGGGCGAAATCATCATCCGCGGGCCGTCGGTGTTCGCCGGTTACTGGAAGCGTCCCGACGCCACCGAGGCGGCCTTCATCGATTTCAACGGCGAAAAATACTTCCGTTCCGGCGACCTCGGCAAGGTGGACGAAGACGGTTATTTCTTCATCACCGACCGCTTGAAGCGCATGATCAACGCCAGCGGCTTCAAGGTCTGGCCGGCCGAGGTGGAGGCGCTGATGTTCCGCCACCCGGCAATCGCCGAGGCTTGCGTGATCAGCACCAAAGACGACTACCGCGGCGAAAGCGTGAAAGCCGTGGTGGTGCTGCGCGACAGCGCGCGCGGCCAGACCAGCGAACAGGACATCCTGGACTGGTGCCGCGAGAACATGGCGGTCTACAAATGCCCGCGCGTGGTGCAGTTCGTCGAGGCGCTGCCCAAGAGCGGCAGCGGCAAGGTGATGTGGCGGTTGCTGCAGGAGCAGGAACCCGCGGCCTGAAAGGCTTGTGGCACCTGGGGGCACGCGCCTCCCGGCACAATCGTCTGAATGACCAACACCCTCTCCCCGCTGCGCCGGCTCTGGCAGCCGCGAATGCCCCTTTTCTGGCAGGTGATCGTGCTCAATCTGATGTCTTCTGCCATGACATCGGCTTTGATGGTGATCCAGCCCACCGGCGCGATGCGGGGTCTGCTGACCCTGTTCGCCTTGCTCAACACCCTGGCCGGCTGGTGGCTGCTGGCCCGGCTCTGGCGCGAAACCGCACCCGCTTCCCAAGGAGACTCTCATGTTCAAAGCCCTGCTGATCAACAAGACCGATGACGCCGGCTACCGCTGCGCGCTCACCGAGCTCGACGAGGCGCAACTGCCCGTCAGCGGCGACGTGACGGTGCGGGTGGACTGGTCCACCCTCAATTACAAGGACGGCCTGGCCATCACGGGCAAGTCACCCGTGGTGCGCAGCTTTCCCCTGGTGCCGGGCATCGATTTCGCGGGTACCGTGACGGCCAGCGAGCACCCGCGCTGGAAGGCCGGCGACCGCGTCATCCTCAACGGCTTTGGCGTTGGTGAATCGCACTGGGGCGGGCTGGCGCAGATGGCGCGGGTCAAAGGCGACTGGCTGGTGGCGTTGCCAGGAGGGCTGAGCACGCGAGAAGCCATGGCCATCGGCACCGCGGGCTACACCGCCATGTTGTGCGTGATGGCGCTGCAGCGGCACTGGGCCGAGGCGGGCGTGAAACCCGGCAGCGGCGAGGTGCTCGTGACCGGCGCCAACGGCGGTGTGGGCAGCATCGCCATCGCGCTGCTCGCGGGCCTGGGCCACACGGTGGTGGCGTCCACCGGCCGGCTGGGCGAGGCGGATTTTCTCAAGTCCCTCGGTGCTGCCGAGGTCATCGACCGCAGCACGCTGGGCGCCGCGGGCAAGCCGCTGCAGAAGGAACGCTGGATCGGCGTGGTCGATTCGGTGGGCAGCCACACGCTGGCGAACGCCTGTGCCAGCACGCGCTACGGCGGCGCGGTGGCGGCCTGCGGTCTGGCGCAGGGCATGGACCTGCCGGCGTCGGTGGCGCCGTTCATCCTGCGCGGCGTGACGCTCTACGGCATCGACAGCGTGATGGCGCCGCTGGCCCGGCGCGAGGCCGCGTGGGCACAACTGGCCACCGGCCTGGACCGCAGCAAGCTCGCGTCGATCACGCGCGAAATCGGTCTGGAGGCAGCGATTGGCGCGGCCAGCGAGATCCTGGCGGGCCAGGTGCGCGGGCGCCTGGTGGTGAACGTCAACGCCTGAGAGGCTGAGATCAGGCGCTGCCTTCGGTCTGCATCGGCACGATGTTGCGGTAGGCGTGCCATGTGGCGTGCCCGATCACCGGGCCGATGACCAGCAGGCCGAGGAACACCGGCAACATGGCCAGGCCGATCAGCAGCGTGATGATTGCGCCCCAGATCAGCATCACGCCCGGGTTCTGCAGGCAGGCGCGGATGCTGGTGAGGCCGGCCGAGACGGCGTCGGTCTTGCGGTCCATGATCATCGGGATCGAGATCACGCTGGTGACGAAGATCAGGCCGGCGAAGAACCCGCCGACGATGGTGTAGGTGATCAGGAAGCCGATGTTCTCGGGGTTGACCAGCTGCGGCAGCAGCTTCTCGGTCGACGGCATGGTGTTGAAGGTGACGGCAAACACCACCAGAGAAGCCCGGCCCCAGAGCAGTTCGAGGATCAGCAGCACGCCGGCAAAGATGCCCATCGTGCCCTTGGTGGGCTGCCAGGCCTGCAGGGACGCACGCAGCGAAGGCCGGTGGTCGTGGGTCTGCATGGCCTTGCTGGCGTCGTAAAGACCCAGGCAGAGAAACGGCCCCATCAGCAGGAAGCCCGCACTCAGCGCCAGCACATAGGCGGGGGCATTCTGGAACACCGCCAGCAGCGCGTGGCCCATGGCGAAGAAACACAGACCGTAGAACAGGCCGATGCGCGGGCAGCGCTGGAAGTCCTGCCAGCCCAGCTGGAGCCAGCGAATCGGGTCGGACGGGCGCAGGGTGGCGAGCTGGAGCGAGAACACCGAAGGCCCGCGCTCAGCGTCTCTGGGGCGCTGATCACCGTCCGGGGTTTCGCGCGTCAGGTTCTCGCCCTCGACAGCGCTTGCTTGAATGGCTTCGGCCATGATTGTCTCCTTTATTGGAAACAATATAAACAAGGCCGAATATTGTGCTTACATGGTTTACCCCATCCCCGTTGGGGTTGTTCGGGGCCTTGTCTCCTTTGCCTCGCCCGGGTCGCTCCAGAGGGGCCTGCTACAGGTGCGCATGGACCGTCGGGTTGCCCCCGCTTGCGCGCCTGGACGCACCACCGCCAGCAGGTTCGCGGCGCATGTGCAGCGCCAGGGCCGCGTCCAGTGACTGGGTGTGTTTGGCAAACCAGACCGCCAACTCACCGGCCATTTCACGGACCGCATCCATCTGACCGGCGCGCGCCAGCGCCAAGCCTTCCCGCAGCACATGGAGCACCACCCGGTGCTGGATGATGTGGTTCTCGGCGGCGGAAAACCGGGTTTTTCGCATCCACTCGTCTTCCCGGGCGAAATGTTCCGCGGTGTGATCCACGACAGCGGCCCAGGCCAGTGGCAGGGTGGCGTCGGGTGCGTTTTGTGCCAGCGCCAGCAGGTCCACAAATTCGCGGTGTACGGCGTCCATGGGCTCGTAGTCCAGCTGCAGGGCATCGGACCATTCAACAGTGTTCATAAAACAACCTCCTTGGCTTCGTGCTCAGCTTGACAGCCCGCCCAAGGCCACGTTTTGATCCAGCGCAGAAACTCTTCAGGGTGCCACTGCGGGTGAACCCGGGTGCGGCCGCGGGCACAGCCGGCAGTTACACTGCCCCGCCATGACCACCAGTGCTTTCTTGCCACCTTGTGTGCCCCTTGACGGGGTGGATGCCGCCCTGCGTTTGCACGGTTTTGCGTTGATCTCTGCCGCGGATGTGCGGCAATGGCTGCCGGCCGACGTGGCCGAACTCGATGCGCTGCACGCCGGCTGGGATCACCTGCCGCCCGATGCCTACCTGAAAGACGGTGGGCGCTACCGAAGCCGCCGCCACAGCTGCTTCGTGGTCGATGGCCAGGCGGTGCATCAGGCGCCGCACCGCGCCCACTGGCAGCCGCTGGAATACAACGCCCTGCACGGCGGCATGCAGCGCTGGTTCGAGCCCATGCAGCCCGAGCAGGTCGCGCTGCCGGTGTGGAACCGCCTGCTGGCGCGGGTGGGCGAGGCAGTCTCGGCCTTGCGCGGCAGCCAGCCCTGGTTTGTCGAGGCGCACCCCTTCCGCATCGACACCACCGACGGCATCGGCCGCCCCACGCCCGAAGGCGCGCACCGCGACGGCGTCGATCTGGTGGCGGTGTTCATGCTCGGGCGCCACCGCATCAAGGGCGGCGAGAGTCGCGTGTTCGAGGCCGACGGCCCCAGCGGCCAGCGCTTCACACTGACCGAGCCCTGGTCGCTGCTGCTGCTGGACGATGCGCGTGTGATCCATGAAACCACGCCGATCCAGCCGCTGGTGGGTGGCGAGCTGGGCTGGCGAGACACGCTGGTGCTGACCTACCGTTCGGGCGGCTTTCAGGGCGATTGATACCGCGCTGCGTCAGGCCCCCACACGCTGCTTGCGCCGCCACGCCGCGGGCGGCTGTCCCACGCTGCGTTTGAACGCGCGGGAGAACGACGCTTCCGAGTCGTAACCCACCTCCTGCGCGATCGTTGCGACCTTGCTGTCGCTGTTGCGCAGCAGGCCGGCGCCCAGCTGCATGCGCCAGCTGGTGAGGTATTGCATCGGTGGCTGGCCGGCGAGTTCGACGAATCGTTCGTGCAGGGCCGAACGCGACAGCCCGGCCTCGCGCCCCAGTTCGTCGATCGTCCAGGGATGGGCCGGCTTCTCGTGCATGAGGTGGATCGCACGCCCCACATGGCGATCACGCAGCGCGGCGAACCAGCCCGAGGCGTCGCTGGGCAAGGACTCCAGGTGGCGCCGGGCCGCGTCGACAAAGACCATTTCGCCGACCCGTTCGAGCACGGCGGCGCTGCCGGCGCGGCTCTCGCGCGACTCCGACACCGCCTGGTCCAGCAACTGCGCCACCCACGACCCCAGGCCGCCGGACGCCAGATGCAGCAGGCGGGGCAGGGACGAGATCAGGGGGTTGAAGGGCAGCAGGTCGCAGGCGATGAAGCCGCAGACGACCACCGATGTCGCCTCCTCGGCAGGGATCGCGGCGCCCGGGCGCAACACGCCGCGGTGGTAGGCCACCGCGATGGGTTTGGGGTCGTTGCGGGTGGTGAAGCGCCAGTCGCTGTGGTCTTCCTGCGCATGCATGCCGGGTGCGCTGGAAATGACGTGTCCGTCGCCGCGCGGAAACATCACGATGTCGCCCTGTGCCAGTCGCACCGGCGGCTCGCCGTCGGTGGCGGCCCAGCCGTTGCCCCGGGCGAGCAGGTGGTAGGCCAGCACGTGCTCGGCACCCGGAATCAGGGCGCGCGCCAGATCGGGTGAGGCGGGGGTTTCCGCTGCCCATTCGTCGCCAAAGCTCACGTAATAAAAGACCGAACCGCGCAGGCGCACGCTGCGCAGCACGTCGGACAAGGGGTCGTGGTTCATGGCGGGAACCTCCACGTCTGGCGTCGCGATCAAGCGCGGCGGATTCCCGGCCAGGGCCGCGGGTGGCCAGACGCAATCACGGACGAACAGACAAGTCTGAAGGACGTCCGGGAAAGCGTCAATGCCCCACTGCCCGAAGAATGGGCCCGTCGCCGCAAGCCCGCGCCGACCCCCACCAACTTCCTCAGGAGACCACCCCATGAACACCGTTCTTGAAAAACCCGCCCCCGACTACGCCGCCATCAAGCAGCGCCAGCAAGCCACCTGGGCCAGTGGCGACTACGCTGTCATCGGCACCACCTTGCAGATCGTCGGCGAAACGCTCGCCGAAGCGGTCGACGTGCGCGCTGGCGAGCGCGTGCTCGACGTGGCCGCCGGCAACGGCAACGCCTCGCTGGCCGCCGCGCGGCGCCACGCCAGCGTCACCTCGACCGACTACGTGCAGGCGCTGCTGGCCAAAGGCCACGACCGTGCGCGCGCCGAGGGCCTGGCGATCCAGTTCCAGCACGCCGACGCCGAGGCCCTGCCGTTCGCCGACGCCAGCTTCGATGCCGTGCTCTCCACCTTTGGCGTGATGTTCACGCCCGAGCACCAGCGCTCCGCCAGCGAGATGCTGCGCGTGTTGCGCAGCGGCGGCCGCATCGGCCTGGCGAACTGGACCCCGGGCGGGTTCATCGGCCGCCTGTTCAGGCTCATCGGCGCCCACGTGCCGCCACCGGCCGGGGTGGCTTCGCCGCTGCTCTGGGGCACCGAATCGCACATCGTCGAGCTGTTCGGCTCACACGCGGCGCAGATCCGTTGCGAGCACCGCCACTTCAACTTCCGCTACCACTCGGCGGCGCACTGGGTGCAGGTGTTCCGCGAACTCTACGGCCCCACGCACAAGGCCTTTGCCGCGCTCGATGCCCAGGGTGCGCAGTCGCTCGAACGCGCGATCACCGCGTTGCTGGACGAGCTGAACGTGGCGGGTCCGCAGTCGCTGGTCGTGCCCAGCGAATACCTCGAAGTCGTCATCACCAAACAATGAACCTGGCCATTGGAGATCCGCATGAACACCCCCCTTTCACGCCACGCGCTGCTGGCTTCACTGGTCGCGACGGCAGCGCTGCAGGCGAACGCCGACACCGTCACCGACTGGAACCTGCGGGCCAACTCGCTGGTGGCCGGGTCGCCGCTCGGCACGCCGCCGGCGATCCGCGTCATGGCTATCGTGCAGACCGCGGTGCACCAGGCGCTCGATGGTCTGCCGCCGCGGCTGGCCACCGCGAAGCCGGCCATTGACGCCGCGGTGGCGGTGGCGAACCAGGCCACCTTGACGCAGTTGCTGCCGGACCAGCGGACGAAGATCGATGCCGCCGTCCAGGCGGCGCTGGCGGGCATTGCCGACGGTCCCGCCAAGGCCGCCGGCATGGCCACCGGCGAACGTGCCGCAGCGGTCGTGCTGGCCGCTCGCGCCGGCGACGGCGCGGGCGGCGCCGAAAGTTACCGGCCGCACGCCACCGCGGGCGTCTATGTGCCGACCGCCTTGCCGGCCGTACCGCAATGGGCGCAGCGCAAGCCCTGGCTGATGGCGGGCGCGACGCAGTTCCGTCCCGGTCCGCCGCCGTCCCTGGGCAGCGAGCAGTGGGCACGCGACTACAACGAGGTGAAGTCGCTGGGCGAGCGCTCGGGTGGTCGGCGCAGCGCCGAGCAGACCGAGGCCGCACGCTTCTGGACCTATTCGATGCCGGCGATCTACCACGGCGTCGTGCGCTCGGCCGCCGAACAACCCGGACGCGATCCGGCCCGCAATGCCCGTCTGTTTGCCGCGGTGGCGCAGGCCATGGACGACGCCATCATCGGTGTCATCGACGCCAAGTACCACCACCACTTCTGGCGCCCCGTCACCGCGATCCGCAATGGCGACCTCGACGGCCACGCGGCAACCGAACGCGCGGCCGGCTGGGCGCCGCTTGTCGATACACCGATGCACCCCGAGTACCCGAGCGCGCACAGCAGCCTGGCCAGCGCGGTGGGCGCGGTGATCGACGCCGAGTTTGGTTCCCGCGCCTTGCCGGTGCTGGGCACCTCCAGCCCGAGCGCCAAGGGTGCGGTGCGGCAATGGAAGAGCACCGAGGACTTCGTTCACGAGGTCTCCGAGGCCCGCATCCACGGCGGCCTGCACTACCGCTTCTCCACCGATGCCGGCGAGGCCCTGGGCCGCCAGGTCGGCCAGCTGGCGGTCGAGCAGCTGCTGCGGGAGGCACCGTGATGAACCGGCTGCCCGTACACCACTTTTTGCACGAAGGGAGCTGACATGCACCACCACACCATCGAGACCGACTACCTCGTCGTGGGCGCGGGCGCCATGGCGATGGCCTTTGTCGACACCCTGATCGATCAATCCGACGCCACCGTGCTGATGGTGGACCCGCACCCGCTGCCCGGCGGCCACTGGAACGATGCCTACCCGTTCGTTCGGCTGCACCAGCCTTCGGTCTGGTACGGCGTTGCTTCGACCCGGCTGGACGAGGCGGAGCCGGACCCGTCCGGCTTTGATCGCGGGGCCACCGGCGCCGAGGTGCTGGCCTATTTCGAACGCCTGATGCGCGAGCGCCTCCTGCCCACCGGTCGGGTGCGCTGGTTCCCGAGCCATCAATACCGCCAGGGTGACGATGGCTCGCACCGCATTGTGTGCCTGGCCACCGGGGCGGAGCAGGTGGTGAAGGTGCGCCGCAAGCGGGTCGACGCCACCCACGCCCGCACCGAGGTGCCGTCGGTGCGCCGGCCCGCCTACGGGCTGGCCGACGGCGTGGACTGCATCGCGCCCGGCCAGTTGCCGCAGCTTCAGCGGACCTATGCGCACTACACGGTGGTCGGATCGGGCAAGACCGGCATGGACGCCTGTCTCTGGCTGCTGGACAGCGGGGTACCGGCGTCGCGCATCCGCTGGATCATGCCCCGCGACGCCTGGGTGCAGGACCGCGCCAACTTGCTGCCGGGGCTGGAGCACTTCGAGCTGAGCATGCGCCGCACCATCGACCAGTTCGAGGCGATCGCCGAAGCCGCCTCGCTGCCCGACCTGTGGGTGCGCCTGGAGCAGCGTGGGGTGCTGATGCGCCTGGATCCGGCGGTGGAGCCGACGACCTTCCGTTGCGCCATCGCCTCGCGCGAAGAGATGACCCAGTTGCGGCGCATCCACGACGTGGTGCGGCTCGGCCGGCTGCGCTCGGTCGAGCGCTCGCACCTGGTGCTGGAGCAGGGTGTGATCGGCGCCCACGCGGACACGCTCTACATCGATTGCAGCGCCGCGGCCCTGCACCCAGCCCCATCGGTGCCGGTGTTCGATGGCGACCGGATCAACCTGCTGATGGTCAGCTGGTGCCGGCCGCTGTTCAGCGCGGCCCTGATCGCCCAGGTTGAAAACACGGTGAGCGATGAAGCCGAGCAGAACGCCTTGTGCGAACCGGTGCCGGTGCCCGAGCGGCCGTCCGACTGGCTGGTCCAGTGGGCCGTGACCCTGAAAAACGCCCAGCGCTGGCGGCAACAGCCGCAGGTTGACGCCTGGCTGAAAAACAGCCGACTCAACACCGTCGGCGTGCTGCTGGACGGTGCCGGTCCCGTCGACCCCGCCCAGCTGGACCTGTTGCGGTTGAGCGGGGCCAAGGCCCAGGCGGCGGTGCCAAACCTGCGCAGGCTGATGGCCAGTTTGCAGTCGCCTGGTGCGGACACGGAGGCCAGAGGCGGGCGGTCAGCGCGCCCGGACCCCGTCGTCCCGTGACCCCGCAGGCAGTCCGGCGGGCCGGCTGCGCCGGCTCCGCGGCTCAGCGCACGGAGCGGTCGGCCCAGTGGTGGGCCTGGCGTGCGGTGGGCGTCACACCACCGGCGCGCTGTTCGGCGTAGGCACGGATGTGGGCCGGCAGGCGGGCAAGCAGCCAGCGCAAGGCCAGGGGCACGATGACCAGGTCGTCCAGCACGCCGATCACGGGCAGCATGTCGGGGATCAGGTCGATCGGCGAGACAAGGTAGAGCACCAGCGCGGCCGTGCCGGCCTTGAGCCAGCCCGGCGATTCGGGATGGCCCAGCGCATACCAGAGCCGTTTCGCGTCACCGCGCACAGCGAGCCAGATCACCGAGAGTCGTTTCCACATCGAAGCTTCTCCTTGCGTTGTCCGAGGGTTTCTGACACCGGAAATCTCCCGAAGTTCTCTGCGAGCCAAGAGCAGAAGCCAAAGAGGAAGCGGTGGCGCGTGAACCCAGCACACGCCGTGGAACCGGCTTCGCCGGGCCACAGGGCGTGGTCCCCCCTCCGGGGGGAAGCCGCGCAGCGGCGCAGGGGGGCCTCACCTTCTGATTGCGTTGGGGAAATACAGGGCCGTCAGGCTGCGGCTGTGCACCGGCGAAAAATCGTCGGCCACGGCGCTGGCGCCGCTGCCGTAGCGGCGCCACTCGCGCACCCAGTACAGGTGGTCGCAGACCTCCAGCAGGCCGATGGTCTCGCGGTCGCCGATCAGGATGCCGTGCGCGCGCAGGGCCAGCCGCTCCTTGGCCTCGCGCAGCTGCTGCAGCGTGGCGGGCGTGACGCCGAACTCGCCGTCGCTCACCACCAGCAGGTCGGCCTCGTGCCAGCCGGTGGTCTGCACGAGGGCGATGGCGCGCTCGATCGGCGTCTGCACGTCGGTGCCGCCGTCGAAGCTCTGGCCCATCAGGTCGAGCAGGTGTTCCAGCCCGGCGGCGTCGAGCGTCAGGTCGCGCTCCAGCAGTTCGCTCGGGCCGCCAAAGGCCAGCAGCCGGCAGCGGCGCTGGCCGGCGTGGGCGCTGCGCAGCGCCTGCAGCACGCAGGCCTTGGCCACGCTTTCCGGCGCGCCGCGCATGGAGCCCGAGGTGTCGAGGCAGATGATCAGCGGGCCGCGCCCGGCGTGGGTGGGCGCCTGCCGGTGCGGCCGTTGTTCGGGCAAGGGCAGCGGCCGACGTGAAGTTTCGCGGGCGCGGTCGTCGTAGGTCAGCAGCTGGGCTTCGGCGAAGCGCGCGCGCCAGAGCCGGTGCAGCACCGGGTGGGTCAGGTTCAGGCTCTCGCTGCCGGCCATGCGCGCGAGGTTGCGCGAGCGGCGCACGCCGTCCACCGCGGTGGGCTCGGGGCGTCGTTCTTCTTCGTCGGCCTGGCGTTGCGCGGCCTGCGCATCGGGCGCCGGATCGGGCCGGGCGGTGCGCGCCGGCGGGCGTTGCCGGTGTGTGTCGCGGCGGCCCACGCCGTCGATGAAACTGGCCAGCGCCGGCAGGCGCTGCAGCAGCTGGCCGATGCGCCGCGCTTCCTGCCACTCGCGCCGGTTGAGCTGGCCGGCGAGGTCGTCCCAGCGCAGGTGCGCCAGATCACCCAGCGACTGCAGCAGCGCCAGCACCTCGTCCCAGCCCTGACGCTGCACGTCCCAGCTGTCGCGGAAGCTGGCCTGCATGCGCGCCACCGCCTGCGCGCGCGGTTCATCGGCCGGGCGGTCGATCAGGCTGTCCAGGTGCCACAGCAGGCTCTGCAGCACCTGCCGCGTGAGCGGTGCGCTCTGGCGCGTGAGGGTGAGCAGGTCCAGCTCGGCCAGCAGCGGGCGCAGCGCCTGCGTGGCGGCGGCGTCGCCGAAATCGTGCGCCGGGTCGGGCAGGACGCCGTCCATGAGCGCACGCACCCAGTGGGCCAGTTCGGGCAGGCGGCGCGTGGCCGGGCCGCTGCTGCACACCACGGCCCAGCGCCAGAGTTCGCGCGGCAGGGCGTTCAGGTGGTGGTAGGGCCGGTCGGGAAAGTTCTGCCCTTCGACAGGCTCAGGGAGAACGGTGGCTGGGGGCACGGTGTCGACCGGCCCGCCCGCCCGGGCCGAGCCTGTCGACGCCTTCATGGGGATTCCCAGTGCACCGGTGCCGGTGCGTTGGCGGTGGCCTCTGCGTCCACCGGCAGGTCTGCAAAACCGTTGCGCGTGGACTGGTGTTGCGCGCACAGGCCCGCCAGCTGACCACAACGCTCGGCGTGCGCGGCTTCGATCTGCAGCAGCCAGCTCGGGGGCAGCCAGTCGTGCGACCGGGCTTTGGCCAGCACCGCGTGCGCCACCGCCAGCCATTCATCATGCAGCGCCAGCAGCCGTTCCAGCAGTTCGTCGCATTGCGCCACGCGGGCGGCGATGTGCACGGGGCTGTAGTGGCGCTGGGCGCGCGCGCTGGTGAAACGCACCATCTCGCTTTCTTCGCCCGGGCGGGTGATGGCGCGCGCCAGCGCCAGCTTGCCCGCGCTGTCGTCCTGCGCGTCGGGCGGCGCGCGGCGCTCGGTGTCGAGCTGCGACTCGAAGGCCTGCACCGCGCGCTCCAGCCCGTCGATGGGCAGCGGCGCGGTCTGGGCGACCCGGTGCAGGAACAGCGTGGTCCAGCCCGGCACCTGGGCCGGGTCGGCGGCCAGCGCATAGGGCAGCAGCCAGAGGTCCCAGGGGCTGACCTCGCCGGCCCCGCGGCTGGCGGCCTGCAGCTGCAGCAGGGCCACGAGCTGGCGCCAGCGGCGGTCCGACACGGTCTGTGCGGTCTGGCTCGCGTGCTGCCGGGCCTGCAGCAGCAGCGCCAGCGCGGCTTCACCCAGGGCGACTTGCGGCGCGCGCTCGCGCAGGGCCTGCACCATGGCCGGGTCGATCAACGCCTCGGCCGGGGTGTCGCCTGCGGCTGTCGCGTCGGCCAGCAGCAGGGCGGTGAAATGCGCGTCGTCCACCGGCTGCACCGGCACGCGCAGCAGGAAGCGGTCGTAAAACGCGAGCAGGCTGTCGTCCTGCGGCTGTTCGTTGCTGGCGCCCACCAGGCACACCAGCGGCACCGGCAGGCGCTGGCTGCCGTTGTCGAACTGGCGCTCGTGCAGCAGGCCGAGCAGGGTGTTGAGGATGGCGGAGTTGGCCTTGAACACCTCGTCGAGAAACGCCACTTCGGCGCTCGGCAGGTAGCCCTCGGTCAGGCGCTCGTAGCGGTCGTCTTCCAGCGCGCGCAGCGAGAGCGGGCCGAACAGCTCTTCGGGCACGGTGAAGCGGGTGAGCAGGCGCTCGAAATAGTGCGCGCCGGGCAGCAGGCGCTGCAGACGGCGCGCGAGTTCGCTCTTGGCCGTGCCGGGCGGGCCGAGCAGCAGCACGTGCTCGCCCGCGAGCGCCGCCAGCAGCAGCGCGCGGGCCGCCACGTCGCGCTGCAGCAGGCCCTTCTCAAGTTCCGCGATGGCCGCTGACCATCGCATGGATCACACCCTCTCGAAGATGGCGGCGATGCCCTGGCCGCCGCCGATGCACATGGTCACCAGCGCGTAGCGACCGTTGATGCGCTGAAGTTCGTACAAGGCCTTCACGGTGATCAGCGCGCCGGTGGCACCGATGGGGTGGCCGAGCGAAATGCCCGAACCATTGGGGTTGACCTTGGCCGGGTCGAGGCCGAGTTCCTTGCTCACGGCGCAGGCCTGGGCGGCAAAAGCCTCGTTGGCTTCGATCACGTCCATGTCGTTGACGGTGAGGCCGGCTTTCTGCAGCGCCAGGCGCGAGGCCGACACCGGGCCGATGCCCATGATCTTGGGGTCCACGCCGGTGTGGGCGTAGGCCACCAGGCGCGCCAGCGGCTTGGCGCCACGGGCTTTGGCCGCACCGGCTTCCATCAGCACCACGGCCGCGGCGGCGTCGTTGATGCCCGAGGCGTTGCCGGCGGTCACGGTGCCGTTTTCCTTCACGAACACGGGCTTGAGCTTGGCCATGTCTTCGAGCTTGCAGTTGGGGCGGAAGTGCTCGTCGGTGGCGTAGGCCACTTCGCCTTTCTTGCTCTTGAGCATGACCGGAACGATCTGGTCCTTGAAGTAGCCGGCCTCGGTGGCGCGCTGTGCGCGGTTGTGGCTCTCGACGGCCAGCGCGTCCTGCATCTCGCGCGTGATGCCGAACTGGGCAGCCACGTTTTCGGCGGTCACGCCCATGTGGATGGTGTGGAAGGGGTCGTGCAGCGCGCCGACGACCATGTCGACCATCTTGGTGTCGCCCATGCGTGCGCCCCAGCGGGCCGAGAGGCTGGCGTAGGGGCCACGGCTCATGTTCTCGGCGCCGCCACCGATGGCGATGTCGCAGTCGCCGAGCATGATCGCCTGGCTGGCCGAAATGATGGCCTGCAGGCCGGAGCCGCACAGGCGGTTGACGTTGAACGCGGGCGTGCCTTCGGCGCAGCCGCCGTTGACCGCGGCGACGCGGGAGAGGTACATGTCCTTGGGTTCGGTGTTGACCACGTGGCCGAACACCACATGGCCGACGTCCTTGCCGTCCACGCCGGCACGCGCCAGCGTTTCCTTGACGACCAGTGCCGCCAGCTCGGTGGGCGGCGTGTCCTTGAGGCTGCCGCCATAGGTACCAATGGCGGTGCGGGCAGCGCTGACAACAACAACTTCTCGGCTCATGTTCATCTCCTGTGTGTGGTGGGGTGTGATGGGTGGTGACCTGCCCCGGGAGGGTGGTGATCACCGGATCAACACCACATGGTATGCGCGGCAGGCTTACACCGGGCTTGTCGGCTGTCAACTCGGGCGCACCAGCCCGTCGCGAGCGTTCAGAACACCTGGCGCGCCAGCACGGGCAGCCGGTCGCCGGCAGCGGGCCGGGTGACGAAGACTTCGCCCATGGACAGAAACGCTCCCGTGAGTGCCGAGATGTTGACCTGGTGCGTCACCAGCATGAGGTTCTTCGGTGCCGCCAGCCCGCGCACCGCATGCAACACCTCACGGGTCTGCGCCGGACCGGTGGCGTCGTTGAAAAAGGAATTGATCGGCGCCCAGACCGTGTGGCGGCCGAAGGCGAGTTCGGCGGTTTCGGTGCAGCGGCACCAGGCGCTGGAGCGCACTTCGTCGATTGGCACGCTTTCGCGGGTGAACGCCGCGCCGACCCGGCGCGCCTGCTCGCGGCCGGCTTCGCTCAGCTTGCGCTGGGTGCTGCACTGGTCGAGCCGGAAGCCCGGTGGGTCGCCGATCCCGGGTTCGGTCAACGCATGGCGCATCAGCACGACGCAGCCGCCGCGGCGCAGCAGGGCCCAGAAGTCGCCGCTGCCCTGCGCCATGGCCAGCATCGGCACGCCGGATACGGCACCCAGTGTGAACAGCGAGCGGTTGAACTGGCGGCGAGAAAGCTGGGTCATGGTGGTCTCCCGCAGGGCGGCCGCTGGCGGATTCAGTCCCGCACGTCGGCCACCGGTTGATCTCCGAAGTCGGGCCGCTGGAGCCAGGCCAGGACCTGGCGGGCGGCGTCCGGTGGACTTGAGAGCTGGCCCTGGCGCTGGAGTTCCACGAAACGCTGCAGGTCGGGGAAGGCGGCCGGGTCACCGGCGCGCAGCTGCACCTGCATGTCGGTGTCGATCACACCAGGCGCGAGCGAGACCAGCCTGGCGCCGTGTTCTCGCTGCGCCTCATCGAGCGCGCTGCAGCGGGTGAAGTGGTCCAGCCCTGCCTTGGCGGCGCAATACGGCGCCTGCGCGGCCATGGGCCGGCGGCCCAGGCCGGACGAGATGTTGAGCACCTTGCGCGGACCGCGCCAGCCGCCATCGACCCAGGCGACGGTGGCGCGCAGGAAGGCCGCGGTGAGCTGCATGGGGGCTTCGAGCCCGACGCGCAGCGCATTGGCCAGTTGATCGGGTGGGCAGGCGTCCAGCGGCCCGATGGGCGGGATGACGCCGGCGTTGTTGATCAGCGTGGCGCTGGCCAGGCTGGGCGCGTCGAGCTGAGCCAGCCAGTTCTGCAGGCGCTCGGCCGCGGCCAGGGTGTCGGCCAGGTCGATGCGCCATTGCAGCAGCGTGGCGCCGCGCTGGCTCGCGAGTTCGGTGAGTTCGGCGCTGGACTGGCGCGACAGGCACAGCAGCACCCGACCCGGTGCGACGAGTTGTCGGGCCATGGCCAGGCCCATGCCGCGCGAGGCGCCGGTGAGGATGAAGAGGTCGTGCATGGCAAAGGGCCTCAGAAAGGACAGGTTGATTCGAAACGCATCTGTGCGCCGGTGACCGGGTGCGGGATGCTCAGGGCCATCGCGTGCAGCAGCATGCGGTCCACCGCCCCGGTGGGCGCCGCGTAGAGCGGATCGCCGACGATGGGGTGGTCAATGGCCTGCAGGTGCACGCGCAGCTGGTGCGAGCGCCCGGTGACGGGTTCGAGGTCGAGCCGCGTGGTGCCCGGCAGGGGTGCCGGCTCGGTGGCGAGGCGCCAGTGTGTCACGCTGGGTTTGCCGTGTGGATGGTTCACGGCGCTGCGCGGGCGGTTGAGCCAGTCCAGCAGCAGCGGCAGGTCGATGGTGTTCCAGCCGTTGTCCGGCTGGGGGTTGGCCAGCAGGCCGTTGACCACCGCCACGTAGCGCTTGTGCACACGGCGTTGCTCGAACGCCAGGCCGAGGGCGCGCTGGGCTTCGATGCCCCGGCCCATGACCACAAGGCCGGAGGTGGCCATGTCCAGCCGGTGCACCACCAGCGCGTCGGGGTAGGCGGCCTGGGCGCGCGCGCTCAGGCAGTCCTGCTTGTCTTCACCGCGCCCGGGCACCGCCAGCAGCCCGGCGGGTTTGTCCAGCACCAGCAGGGCTGCGTCGGCGTACAGCACACGCAACCCGGCCGGGACCGCCGCCAGCGTGGCTTGCGGGCCGGGTGGCTGCGCGGTGGCGGTGTCGCTCACGGTGCGGGGCCAAGCGCCTGGCGCAGTTCGTCGGCGTCGATGCTGCGCGCGCCGCCCGGCACCAGGCGCAGGAAACGGAAATCGCCCAGCGCCGTCATGGGCTCGGCCTCGGGAAAGCGCGCCAGGTAGGCCTCGCGCGCGGCCCCGTGCGCCGCGCTGCCGGGCTCGCAGGGCAGGGCGTTCACGTCCAGCGTCACGCGGGGCAGCGCATGCACCGGCTCGCCCGCGACTTCGGCCTGGCAGACCATCAGCGATGCGCGCGGCAGGCGCTCCAGGTTGCGGGTGTGCGCGGCCAGGCCGCTGACGTGGATCACCAGTTCGCCGGCCAGCGGCAACACGGCAAAAGGCACCATGGAGACGAAAGGTGCGCCGGTTTCGTCGAGCGTGCCGAGCGCGGCGATGCGCTGCGAGGCGAGCAGTTCGCGCAGCGCGGCGGTGAGGCGGGGTTCGTGGGCCATGCCTGGTTCAGCGCACTTCGATGTCGGCGCGCCGGTTGCGCGGTTCGTCCACTTCGTCGTCGGTGGGCACCAGGGGTTCGCGTTCACCGCGGCCCACGGCCTCGATCCGTTCGGCGTTGAAGCCCCGCTCGATCAGCAGCGCGCGCACCGCCTGGGCACGTTCCAGCGAGAGCGCGTCGTTGGCTTCGAGCGTGCCCTGGCGGTCGGTGTGGCCGGTCACGATGATTTCGCCACCCGCACGGGACTGCGCGTTGCGGATCACGGCCTCCAGGCGGCTGAGAGAGTCCGCTGTCAGCGTCGAGCTGCCGGGATCGAACTCGAGTGTGTAGCGTTCGGGTGCCAGGGGCTGCAGCGCCAGCAGCCGGGGGTGCCGTTTGCGCACCGCTTCGGCGGTGGTCACGTCCAGGCTCAGATCGCCGCTGCGACCGACCTTGGCCACCTGATAGGGCTGATCGATGCGCTGTGTACCTTGGCTGGTGGTCACTTCAACGGCGCTGGCTTTGCCGCTGGACTGGGGCAGCAGGGTGACACGGGTGGCGGGCGCGCAAGCCGTCAGCAAGACGATCCCGGTCAGGGCAAGGCCAGCAAGGCGTTGTCGGATGCGCGTCGGTTGGGTCATTGCGCCGTCTGTGCTTCCACGATGAAGTCGGTGCCACGCACGCCGACCACCGAGGTCGGCGTGTTGATCCTGAACAGCTCCGGGTTGATCCGGGCCAGCAGTCCGGTGACCACGCGCACGGAACCCTGGAGCAGGTCGAGCACGAAGTTGCCCTGCTGGGTGGTCGAATCGAACTGGAACTGGCTCAGGTCCATCGTGGTGTCGGGTCCCATGGTCAGGACCGTGCCGTCCTTGAGGATGATGGTGGCCGCGCCGTTCTTTCCGGTGCTCAGGCGTTGATGGACGTTCACGCCTTCTCCTGGCGTGGGCGTGCGTTGTTCGCCCGCGCGGCCCATGCGCGTGTCGCCTTCGATCTGCTTGAACGCGCCGATGCGGGCCGTGTCTGCGGCGGTGGGCGCCGAGGGCTGCAAGGGCTGCGTGGGCACTGCGGGCGCGACCGCCTGTGCGAAACAGAGCGACGTCGCGGCCAGCAGGCTGGTCACCAGTGGCAGGGCGAGAAAGGGCGACATGAACAACTCCGGATGGCGAAAAATACCCGATGAACGATGGTAATGGACGCGCGTCTGCGGCCGCAAGTCGGTCCCGATAGAATCAAATGCCGCTCGCACAGATGGCCCACAGATGGCCTTGTCGCACCGATTCAACCGGTCCGCTGCCCACCCCGTACCCATGACCCTTTTGCTCGCGCCCATGGAAGGCCTGCTCGACGCGACGCTGCGCGATGTGCTGACGCGCACGGGCGGTATCGACCGCTGCGTGAGCGAATTCATCCGCGTGACCAGCACGCTGCTGCCCGAGCGCGCCTTCGTGCGCGTGGTGCCCGAGCTGCTCCATGGCGGGCGCACGCGATCGGGGGTGCCGGTGCGGCCGCAGTTGCTGGGTTCCGATCCGGCCTGCCTGGCCGAGAACGCCGCCCGGCTTGCCGGGCTGAGCCCGTTCGGGGTGGACCTGAATTTCGGCTGCCCGGCCAAGACGGTGAACCAGAGCCGCGGCGGCGCGGTGTTGCTGGACGAACCCGAACTGATCGGCCGCATCGTGTCCGCGGTGCGGCGCGCGGTGCCCGCCCATGTGCCGGTGTCGGCCAAGATGCGCCTGGGTTTCAACGACGACCACCGTGCCGAAGACTGCGCGCTGGCGATCGCCGAAGCCGGAGCGAACGAGCTGGTGATCCATGCCCGCACCAAGGCCCATGGCTACCGGCCACCCGCCTATTGGGAACGCATCGCGCAGGTGCGCGCATCGTTGCCAGTGGGGCCGATGCAGGTGATCGCCAACGGCGAGATCTGGACGGTCGAGCAGGCACTTCGCTGCCGCGAAGTGAGCGGCTGTGATGCGCTCATGATCGGTCGTGGCATGGTGAGCGACCCCGGTCTCGCGCTGGCCATCAAGGGGCAGGGTGGCGTGCCCTGGAGCGAGGTGGCGCCGCTGCTGGCGGTGTTCTGGCAGCAGGTGAGCGGCCGTGTCGAGCGCCGCCACCGCGCCGGGCGCCTGAAGCAGTGGCTTAACCACCTGCGCAAGCGCTATCCCGAGGCCCAGACCGCGTTCGACGAGCTGCGCTGCTGCAACGATCCGCCGCAGATCGATGCCTGGTTGCAGGCCAACACGGCGCTGCCGCCAGCGGTGGTCACGCCGGTCGCGCCCGCTGCGCGCCGCTTCTTACCCGAATACCCCATGGCCGTGCCGCCAGCGGAATTGGCCCAGCCGTGTTAAGTTCCGGCCCCGGACCCGAAAACCACCCCCTGTATGATTTCACTGGAACAACGGCTGCAAGACTTGGGCGCCGAGCGCCTGCGTGGCATGCGCCGCGGTCTTGAAAAAGAGAGCCTGCGCGCCCAGCCCGACGGCAAGCTGGCCCTCACGCCACACCCGGTGGCGCTGGGCAGCGCGCTCACGCACCCGCACATCACCACCGACTACAGCGAGTCGCAGCTGGAGCTGATCACGGGGGTGCACGACAGCGTAGAAAGCTGCCTGACCGAGCTGACCGAGGTGCACCAGTACACCGTGCGCAGCCTCAAGGCGGCCGGGGACGAAATGCTCTGGGCTTCCAGCATGCCCTGTGGCCTGCCGACCGACGAGACCATTCCGCTGGGGCGTTATGGGTCGTCCAACGTCGGGCGCGCCAAGAGCGTGTACCGCATGGGCCTGGGCCACCGCTACGGCCGGCGCATGCAGACGATCAGCGGCATCCACTACAACTGGTCGCTGCCGGGCGTCGACAACGACGGCTATTTCGCGCTCATCCGCAACTTCCGCCGGCACGCCTTTTTGCTGCTCGCGCTGTTCGGCGCCTCGCCCGCCCTGTGTTCCAGCTTTGTAGAAGGCCGCCAGCACGAACTGCTGCCGCTGGGCAGCAGCGGCAGCCTGCACATGCCCTACGGCACCTCGCTGCGCATGGGTCGTCTGGGCTACCAGAGCGAGGCGCAGGCCACGCTGGACGTGAGCTACAACGGGCTCGAAGGGTATGCCGCCTCGCTGCACGACGCACTCACGCGCCCCTGGCCGGCCTACGAGGCGGTGGGCATCCGCAACCCGGGTGGCGACTACAACCAGCTTGCCACCACGCTGCTGCAGATCGAAAACGAGTTCTACGGCACGATCCGGCCCAAGCGCGTGATCTACCCCGGCGAACGCCCGCTGCACGCGCTGCGCGAACGCGGCGTGGAATACGTCGAGGTGCGGCTGATGGACCTCGACCCGTTCGAGCCCATCGGCATCGGCGCGCCCACGTTGCGCTTTCTCGACGTGTTCCTGATGCACTGCCTGCTCAGCGACAGCCCGCCCGACACACCGGACGAAATCCACGAGCTCAAGTACAACCAGCACCTCACCGCTGCGCGCGGACGCGAGCCTGGCCTCTGTCTGTGGCGCAAGGGGGAAAGCGTGGGCCTGCAACAGTGGGGCATCGAACTGATCGATCAGCTGGTGCCCATTGCTGCGACCCTGGACGCGACCCACGGTGGCAGTGACCACCGCGATGCCGTGGCGCAGGCCCGAGCCTCGCTGCTCGCACCCGAGACGCTGCCATCGGCCCGCGTGCTCGCCGCCATCCGGCAGGAACACAGCGATTCTTTCGTCGGTTTTGTGCGCGAGCAGTCGCAGCAGACCCATGCCCACCTGCTGGGACTGCCCTGGAGCGCCAAACAGCAGGCACGGTTTGAAGCCATGGCCACCCTTTCGTTCGAGGCCCAGCGCGCCATCGAAGCCGCGGACACCATGCCGTTCGAGGTGTACCGGCAGGAATACACATCTCCCGCGCGCCTGGGGCGGCATCCCGAGTGGTCCGCGATCGCACCCGCCTGAGCCGACGCACACGCGCTGGGCGGGCGTTGTTGCGCCTGCCCCTGGAAATCCACAACCGGGTCAGGCGTATTCCGCGAACGCCACGTGGGCGATAAGCTCCGGGCTTTCCCTGCCAGGAGGCAGCCATGGCACGTCTGACCACCGCGGACTTTGATCAGGAACTGCTGATCCTGTTTGATGCGTATGTGCACGGTGATATCGATCGTCGCGGCTTTCTGGACCGTGCCGCGAAGTTCGCCGTCGGCGGCGTGACGGCAGCGGGCCTGCTGGCCGCGCTCAGCCCCGACTTCGCCGTCGCGCAGGTGGTGCCACAGGGCGATCCGCGCATCAGCACGCAGCGGGTGGACGTTGCCTCTCCCTCGGGCTCCGGCACGGTGAAGGCCTATGTGGCCCAACCCGCCGGCGTCAGGCGCCGGGACCGCTCAGCACCAGATCCTCCAGCGGGAAAGCAGCGCAGGGCAACACGCAGCCGGACGCCTTTTCTTCCGGCAGCAGGCCCGGCCATTCGATCGCGTAGCGCACCCGGCCCCGCACCAGACGGCCGATGCAGGCGCGGCAACTGCCGTTGCGACACGAGGCCGGCCACACCACGCCCGCGCGCAGGAGGGTCTGCAGCAGCGAGGCGTCAGCCGCAGCGGCGAGGGTTTCGCCGGTGTCGGCCAGGTGCAACTGGAAGGTCTGGGATGCGGGTGGAGCGTTCATGTGTACAAATCTCAGCGCAAGGCCCTCTGAACGGCGGGTACGGGACTTGTGCAGACACTGCCTTCTGAACAGGCAATCTGAAGAACTCCATTGTGAAACAAGCACTTAGCTTGCCCGTACAAGGCTTGTCCTGACTTATGCACAAGCTTGTCCAAGATTTTGATGGACAAGTGGATAACCACCGTTGTCCGGGTGCCTGTTTGATGGGCAGATTGAAGAAGCGCCTAGGGCCACAAGCACTTGCGCACCCCGTACACGGTTGACCCTGGGTTATGCACAAACTTATCCAGTGTTTCGCTGGACAACATCCAAGGTGAGTGCGACAGCGACAGGCTCAGGCTTCGCCGCCGAAGCGCAGGATCAGGTTGTCGATGTACTTCTCGACCAGTTTTTCAAACTCGCCTTCGACGATGGGCGCCACCACCATCTTCATCAGGCCCGGCAGCGGCACCTCGATCTCGCCCTGGATGGCCAGCGTCACGCCGGTGGACTTCTTGTTGTCCACGATCTTCCAGTGGCCGCCCACCAGCGCATTGCCCACGCCCTTGACGGGCGTCCACTTCACCGTGCCCTTCGCCTTGTCACTGACGTATTTGCTGGCGTAGATGGTCTGGATGTTGACCTGCGCCGTGCCCACTTTTTCCATCTCCCATTTGTAGACGCCGTCGCCCAGGTCGGTGAGCTGTTCGACTTTGGGAAAATGGCTGACCGAGGTCGGCACGTCCGAGAGCAGGTCGAACACCTCGGCGGCCTTGGCCTTGACGTCGAATTCGTAACCCAGATCGATCTTGACGGTGATGCTCATGTGTCTCCTCTTGGGGTGTGGGGAATGAAAAATCATTGTGGCACGGCACCCCGCCGGACCGATAGGGAAGACACCCCAGCGCACAATCCCGGTCTGACTGAAAGAACAAACAATGAGCATCCAGTGGTTCCCCGGGCACATGCACCTCACGCGCAAGGCGATCGGCGAGCGTGTGAAAGAAATCGACGTTGTGATCGAGATGCTGGACGCGCGCCTGCCCGGCAGCAGCGCCAACCCGCTCATGGCCGAGCTCACCAGCGGCCGGCCCACGCTCAAGGTGCTGAACAAGCAGGACATGGCCGACCCGGTGCGCACCGCGCTCTGGCTCGCGCACTACAACACACAGCCCGACACGCAGGCCATTGCGCTGGACGCGAGCAACACCGCCCCGGCGCGCGCCATCATCGATGCCTGCTACGCACTCGCGCCCCGGCGCGGTGGCATGGTCAAACCCATGCGCGTGCTCATCTGCGGCATCCCCAACGTGGGCAAGTCCACGCTGATCAACACGCTCAAGGGCAAGCGCGCCGCCAAGACCGGTGACGAGGCGGGCGTCACGCGCACCGAATCGCGCATCGCGCTGGCCGACGACTTCTACCTCTACGACACGCCCGGCATGCTCTGGCCGCGCATCGTGGTGCCCGAGAGCGGATTCAACCTCGCCGCCAGCGGCGCGGTGGGCAAGAACGCCTACGACGAACAGGAGGTGGCCTACGAACTGATGGCCCTGCTCAAGGCCGATTACCCGGCGCTGCTCGAAGCCCGCTACAAGCTCGGCCGAGCGCCCGAAGCCTACGCCCAGGCACACGAAGAAGAACTGATCGAAGCCATCGGCCGCCAGCGCGGCGCGCTCGCTGGGGGTGGCAAGGTCAACATGCAGAAGGCGGCCGAACTGGTGATCGCGGACTTCCGCGGTCAGCACATCGGCCGCATCACGCTGGAAACGCCTGAACAGTTCGGGCGCTGGATGAAGGCCGGCCTGAAATCCGACGCTGATCGCGCCGAGCGCAAGAAGGCACTGCGCGAGCAGGGCCTCATCAGCCCTGAGCGCAAAGCCAAAGCGCCCAAAACAGCCAAGCCCGCCAAACCGCGTTGATTCCGCTGAGCCCATTCCCAGGAGACCCCGCATGTCCACCGTTGCGCCCCTTGACAACCCCGAAGCCGATCCCCGCGTGAAAGCCGTGTTCGACGACATCCGCACCACGCGCCAGACGGATTTCATCAACAACATGTGGCGCTACCTGGCGTTTGATTCGGCGCTGCTGGAGCAGACCTGGGCCGAGGTCAAGCGGATCATGGCCACGCCGTCAACGCTCGATCCGCTGACCAAGGAGCTGGTCTACATCACGGCGTCCATCATCAACGGCTGCAGCTACTGCGTGCATTCGCACACGGCGGCCGCCACGGCCAAGGGCATGACGCGCGAGCAGCACGCCGAGCTGCTGTCCATCGTCGCCCTGGCGGCCAAGACCAACCAGCTCGCCACCGCGCTGCAGGTGCCGGTGGACCCGGTGTTCGAGAGAGGCTGAAGCCGGCCCGGACCGCTGATCAGTCGGTGTCCATCAGTTCGGCGATTTCCTCTGGCGGCGCCACCGTGACGGCCACGTCCAGCTTGTGCCGCGCACCGCCCTGGAGCACGCCGCGCATGGGCGAAACATCGGAGAAGTCGCGGCCGGTGGCCAGGGTCACGTAGTCCTCACCCGGGCTGCCCCAGCCGCAGCGGTTGTTGGTGGGGTCGAAGTCGAACCAGGCGCCCTCGGGTGCGGTGTTTTCGGTTGCGCCTGCTGGCGGGGCTTCCGGGTCCGCATCCGGGTCGGCTTCGTTGGGCAGCGGCACGTAGATCGACGCCCAGGCGTGGGAGGCGTCGACGCCGATCAGACGCGGCTTGCCGGCGGGTGGCCGGGTGAGCAGGTAGCCGCTCACATAACGCGCGGGCAGGCCCAGGCTGCGCAGGCAACCGATCATGATGTGGGCAAAGTCCTGGCACACGCCTTTGCCCTGTTCCAGTGCCTGCAGCGCGGGGGTGTTGACCTCGGTGCTGTCCGTTTCGTAGGTCAGTTCGGTGTGGATGCGCTCCATCAGCGCGCGGGTGGCTTCCAGCACGGGCAGACCCGCGGTGAAAGCGGGGCGCGCAAAGGCGGCGAAGGCATCGTCACGCGGTACGTAGGGGGACGCAAACAGGAATTCGCTGGCCGGGTCGTAAGGCGCGTGGGCGCGGTAGCGGAAATGCCGGCGCACGTCTTCCCAGTGCAGTTGCCGCCAGGCAGCGTTGTCGGGCAGTGGTTGCGGGGCCTCGGTCTGCACCAGACTGTCGGCTTCCACGGTGAGGGTCTCGTGGGGCGCCTGCAGGGAGAAGAAGGTGCGCAGGTTGCCGAACACGTCGACGGTCTGGCTGCGCGCGGCCGGTTCGGGGGTGATGCGCAGGATGTGCTCGATCAGTTGCTGGGTGGGCGTGTCTCTGGGCGAAAGGTGCACCATGTGCTGCGCCATGTCGATGCTGCCCCGGTAGCGGTAGCGGGTGCGGTGGAGGATTCTCAGGAGCATGCTCAGACCCCCAGGGTTTGGTTCTTGCGGTCGGCGTGGCTGAAATGCAGGCGCGTGATTTCTTCGGAAAGCTCGACCGCGGCGGCTTCACAGTCGTCGAGCAGGGTCTCCAGATCGCCCCAGTGGCGCTCACCCTCGGGGTTGCGCTGCCAGTTGCTGAGGTCGGCGAGCACCCAGGTGTCGGGGTCGGGCAGGCCCATGGCCAGTTCGGCGTCTTGTGGTGTGGCGCTTTGCGAGAGCTTGGCCAGGCGCGAGCGCAGGGTCTGCACGACCCAGGCGAGCGAGCGCGGGTTGTCGCGGTCCATCACCACGAGGTCGATCAGCGCGACCATGTCGCGGCGCTGCTGGTACTGGGCGTGGAAGGTGATGGTGCTGTCGAACAGCGCCACCACGGCCTCGAAGCCCGCCTGGTCGTGCAGGCAGCCGTGTTCCAGGCTGAGCGCGAGCGCCCGCGACAGGGTGATCAGGCGTTCGATGTGGCGGCCGATCGACAGCAGGCGCCAGCCGTTGTCGCGCACCATGCGGTCGGTCTGCGCTCCGGTGATGGCGGCCAGCAGTTCGCTGGCGTTCTGCAGCGCGGCCAGGGCCTCGGTGGTGGCGTATTCGGCGTCGGCCGCCATGCTGGCGCAGTCGCGGGCAAAGCCGGCTTCGGTGCGTTCGATCAGGTTCCAGTGTTCCTGCGACAGGCGCTCGCGCACTTGCGCAGCCGAGGCCTTGAGCGCGCGCAGGTTGAAGCCCACGCTGTACGACTGTTCGGCCAGCGGTGTGCCGGGCACCGGCGAGAGGCTGGCCATGAGGCTGCGGGCAAACACGCGCGTCGACTGCTCGGCGGCGGGCACGCCGGGCAGCACCAGCGAGTTTTCGTGGGCAGTGGCCGAGAGCCAGGCCATGAGCGGGCGCGAGCTGGGTTCTTCGCCACCCACGTGGTTGAGCACGATCTGCGCGAGCCGGATGCTGTTCTCGGCGCGTTCGGTGTAGCGGCCGAGCCAGAACAGGTTTTCGGCTGCGCGGCTGGTGACCGGGCGGGTCTGGTGCGCCAGCGCCATGGTGCTGGGGGCCGACTGCAGCAGGCTGGTGTGGTCTACCTCGCCCTTGGTGAGCACCCAGCAGTCGGCGCTGCTGCCGCCACGCTGCATGGCGGCGATGAGCTGACCGCGCGGCGCGAGGCGCACCAGGCCACCTGGCAGCATGCGCCAGGACTGCGGACCATCGGCGAGCGCAAACACCCGCAGCATGGCCGATCGCGGGAGCAGGCGCTCGCCGGTCCAGGTGGGGGTCTGCGACAGCGGCAGCCAGGACTGCACGGTGTAGTCGTCGGGGTGGCGCACCATGCGGCCGGCCCATTCGTCGAGCTGGCGCTTGTTGAGGCTCTGGCCCATGGCGGTATCGAGGCCCGAACTGGGGTAGGTGGGCTTGATCACGCTGCCCTTGAGCAGCGGCAGCACTTCGCGCAGCGCCGCGTCTTCGCCGCACCACCAGGTGGCCAGTGAAGGCAGGGCCAGCTCTTCACCCAGCAGATGGCGGCTGATGGCGGGCAGGAAACCCAGCAGCGCGCTCGATTCGAGCGGGGCCGAGCCGGGCGCGTTGGCCAGCAGCAGGTTGCCCGCACGCAGCACCTGCAGCAGGCCGGGCACACCCAGGCGCGAATCGGAGCGCAGCTC
The DNA here is from genome assembly GCF_057654755.1 of Hydrogenophaga sp. L76. Classification (NCBI taxonomy): domain Bacteria; kingdom Pseudomonadati; phylum Pseudomonadota; class Betaproteobacteria; order Burkholderiales; family Comamonadaceae; genus Hydrogenophaga; species Hydrogenophaga sp. L76. Next base: position 1,435,393 of record NZ_CM172807.1, on the reverse strand, counting down.
CAGCGGGTCGAGCCACTCGTCGTCGAGCCGCTTGATCAGCGCGTGCACCGGCTCCAGTCCGCTGAGCGTCTTGAGGTACAGGCGCTGGTCGCGCACGGTGAGGTCACTGCCCTCCACCAGCGTGAGGCCGAGGTAACGCGCCAGGTAGGCGTGTTCGAAATAGGTTTCGTTGTACGGGCCGGGCGTGAGCAGGGCGATGCGGGCGTTTTCGCCCTCGGGCGCCATGGACTTGATGCCGTCCATGAGCGCGCGGTAGGCGGCGGCCAGGCGCTGCACCTTCAGGCCGGCAAAGACCTTGGGGAACTGGCGCGCGATGGCGATGCGGTTTTCCAGCAAATAGCCCAGGCCCGAAGGCGCCTGCGTGCGCTGGCCCACCACCCACCACCGGCCGTCGGGGCCGTGGGCCAGGTCGAAGGCGACGATGTGCAGCCAGGTGCCGCCCGCGGGCTGCACCCCCTGCATGGCGCGCAGGTAGCCGGGGTGGCCCTGCACCAGCGCGGCCGGCAGCAGGGCGCGCTTGAGCAGCTCGCGTTCGCCGTAGAGGTCGGCCATCATGGCGTTGAGCAGGCGGGTGCGCTGCAGCACGCCGGTCTCGATGCAGGCCCAGTCCTCGGGGCCGATCAACATGGGGAACAGGTCGAGCGCCCAGGGGCGTTCCTGGCCCGACGCGTCGGCGTAGACGTTGTAGGTGACGCCGTTGTCGCGGATCTGGCGCTGCAGGTTGTCGTTGCGGCGGTTCAGGTCGGCCAGGCCATCGGTCCCGACGTGGTCAAAGAAACTCGACCAGGTGGGGTTGAGCGCTTCGGCGCTTTCTGCGCCGGGGGCGGGCGCGCCACGCAACTCGTCCCGGTGTCCGGTGTCGGCGGGCACCGAAAGCGACAAAGCCCAGTCACCGGGGGAATCCGGGCTGAGCTCGTCGAAGAGGGAATCGGAGGCATCTGTATTCACGGGGTCCGAGTATGCCTTCGCTTCTCTCGCAGGGCCTTGGGGCGAAACCCGATCCGGAGGAGGCCTCGTGTCGTCCTTCACGTCAATGGCGCAAATCCAGCGTGAACGGGAACTCGCGGCTCGGCGTGGCGGGTGCCACGTCCATCTTGCCGGCCGTGTGGCCCATCTGGAAAAAGCGCGACATGCGGCGGCTTTCGGCCTCGTAGGCGTTGATCGGGAAGGTGTCGTAACTGCGGCCACCGGGGTGGGCCACGTGGTACTGGCAGCCACCCAGCGAGCGCTGCATCCAGGTGTCCACGATGTCGAAGGTGAGCGGCGCGTGCGCGGGAATCGACGGGTGCAGCGCCGACGGCGGGCTCCAGGCCTTGTAACGCACGCCCGCGACGAATTCGCCCACGGTGCCGGTGCTCTGCATCGGAATGGCGCGGCCGTTGCAGGTGATGACATAGCGGCTGTCGTTGTAGCCACTCACGCGCACCTCGATGCGCTCCAGCGACGAATCGACGTAACGCACGGTGCCGCCGGGCGCGCCTTCTTCGCCCATCACGTGCCAGGGCTCCAGCGCGCTGCGCAGCGTGAGCTCGATGCCGCGCGCCGAGACCTCGCCCACGAGCGGGAAGCGGAACTCGAAGTGCGGCTCGAACCAGGCCATGTCCAGCGGGTAGCCGAAGTCGGTCAGGTCGGCCAGCACGTCTTCGAAGTCCATGCGGATGAAGGTCGGCAGCACGAACCGGTCGTGCAGCTCGGTGCCCCAGCGCGTGAGCTTGCCGCTCCAGGGTTTCTGCCAGAAACGCGAGACCAGCGCACGCAGCAGCAGCTGCTGGGCGATGCTCATGCGGGCGTGCGGCGGCATCTCGAACGCGCGCAGTTCCAGCAGGCCCAGGCGGCCGGTGGGCGAGTCGGGTGAGAACAGTTTGTCGATGCAGAACTCGCTGCGGTGCGTGTTGCCGGTGACGTCGATCAGGATGTTGCGCAGCGTTCTATCGACCAGCCACGGCGGCATGAAACTGTCGCCCCCACGCTCCCCCGCTGCGCGAGGTCCGCTGCCCCCCGAGGGGGCTGCCCCGCCTTGGGGCGGCCCGGCGGCGGGTCCTTGCCCGTAGCGGCTGCTTTGTTTGGCGATTTCTTGCAGTGCGATCTCCAGCTCGTACAGCTGGTCGTTGCGCGCCTCGTCCACGCGCGGCGCCTGGCTGGTCGGGCCGATGAACATGCCGCTGAACAGGTAGGAGAGCGACGGGTGGTTGTGCCAGTAGGCGACCAGGCTGCCCAGCAGTTCAGGGCGGCGCAGGAAAGGCGAGTCGGCCGGCGTGGCGCCGCCGAGCACAAAGTGGTTGCCACCGCCGGTGCCGGTGTGGCGGCCATCGGTCATGAACTTCTCGGCGCACAGGCGCGTCTGGTGCGCGGCCTCGTACAGGAACTCGGTGCGTTCGATCAGTTCGTCCCAGCTGCTGCTGGGGTGGATGTTGACTTCGATGACGCCCGGGTCGGGCGTGACCTGCAGCATCTTCAGGCGCGGGTCGCGCGGCGGCGGGTAGCCTTCGAGCACGATGGTCATGCCCAGCTTCTCGGCCGTGTCTTCCACCGCGGAGAGCAGATCCAGGTAGTCTTCGAGCCGCTGCATGGGAGGCATGAACACGTAGAGGTGCTGCGTCTTGCCGCCACCGGCTTTTTCGGCCTTGGGGCCGTTGGCGCGGTGCGGGTCGCGCGACTCGACCACCAGCGCGGTGCGCGTGAGCCAGGCGGCCGATTCGTGGCGCTGCGGGAACCTGGACGACAGCGCCTGCGCGGGCGCGGCGCCCGGGCCGGGCTGGCCAGGACGCAGGCCGTCGATGGCCGGGCCGGGGGCATCAAAGTCCATGCCCTGCATGGACACCATGCCACCTTCGGCAAAACCACCGCCCACCTGGTGCGGCGAGACCTGGTGTTTCACGGTGGCGCCGCGCGGCAGCGGGTCGCGCGCGGTGTGCGGGTCCTGCTCGATGTGGTAGGGGTAGTCGGCCGCCGAAACCCAGGGCAGGGAGTCCAGCGGCAGGCGGTAGCCCATGGGCGAATCGCCGGGCACGAGGTACATGCGCTCGTCGCGGAAGAACCACGGGCCGGTGGACCAGACGGTGCCGGAAACGCGGTGGTAGCTGCTCTTGCCGTTGCTGGAAGGCTGTCCGGTGTCGTTGGCCTGCAGCGGCAGCACGTAGCCCACGGTGGCGTCCAGCCCCTGCGTGAAGACGCGGCGCAGGCGCGCACGCTCCAGCTCGTCGTCGAGCTTGGCGTCGAACGGATCCACGTTCACCGGCAGGCGGCATTCGCGCCAGAGGAAATACCAGGTGTCCTCGTAGCCGGGCGTGATGAATTGTGTGGACACGCCCAGCTTGCGCGCGAGGGCCTGCGTGAAGCGGCGCGCGTCTTCGCTGTCGTATGCCGCCACATCGCGTTCGTCGGCCAGCAGGGCCGGGTTGTTCCAGCAGGGCTGGCCGTCGGCGCGCCAGAAGATCGAGAGCGCCCAGCGCGGCAACTGCTCGCCGGGATACCACTTGCCCTGGCCCATGTGCACGAAGCCGCCGTGGCCGTATTGCTCGCGCAGGCGGCCCAGCAGCTCGGTGGCATAGCCACGTTTGGTGGGGCCGAGCGCGTCGGTGTTCCACTCGGCGGCGTCGCGGTCGGTCACGGCCACGTAGGTGGGTTCGCCGCCCATGGTGAGGCGCACGTCGTGTTTCACCAGGTCGGCATCGACCTTCTGGCCCAGCGTGACCATGCTGGCCCACTGCTCCTCGGTGTAGGGCTTGGTCACGCGCGGCGATTCGTAGACACGTGTCACGCCCATGTGGTGCTCGAAGGTGACTTCGCACTTGTCCATGGCGCCTTCCACCGGCGCCGCGCTGGACGGCTGCGGCGTGCAGGCCAGCGGGATGTGGCCTTCACCGGCCAGCAGGCCGGAGGTGGGATCGAGCCCGATCCAGCCGGCGCCGGGCAGGAAGACCTCGCACCAGGCGTGCAGGTCGGTGAAGTCCTTCTCGGGGCCGCTCGGGCCGTCGATGCTTTTCACATCGGGCGCGAGCTGGATCAGGTAGCCCGAGACGAAGCGCGCCGCTAGGCCGAGGTGGCGCAGCATCTGCACCAGCAGCCAGCCGGTGTCGCGGCAGGAACCGCTCTTGAGCTTGAGCGTTTCTTCGGGTGTCTGCACGCCCGGCTCCATGCGGATGGTGTACGAGATGTCGCGCTGCAGCATCTGGTTCACGTCGACCAGGAAGTCGATGGTGCGGCGCTTCTTCAGGTCCACCTGGGCGAGGTAGGCCTTGAGGTCTTCGGTGAGCGGCGCGGTGGCCAGGTAGGGCGCGAGTTCCTGCAGCTGCGAGGCGTCGTAGCTGAACGGGAATTCTTCGGCGCGCGGCTCCAGGAAAAAGTCAAAGGGGTTGTGCACCGCCATCTCGACCACCAGGTCGATCGTGACCTTGAACTCGGTGGTGGGCTCGGGGAACACCAGGCGGGCCTGGTAGTTGGCAAACGGGTCCTGCTGCCAGTTGATGAAGTGGCCCGCCGGTTCGATCTTCTGCGAGTACGACAGCACCTTGGTGCGGCTGTGCGGTGCGGGGCGCAGGCGTACCACCTGGGGACCGAGTTTGACCAGGCGGTCGTACCGATAATGGGTGATGTGGCTCAGGGCAACATGAATGGCCATGCTGGTGTCTTTCAACAGGGGGAAGAAAACGATGGGTCCGCGGACGAGAAAAGGGTCGTCGCGGCTTGCTGCCATGCTAGCAAGTCTTGCGCCACGGCTGTGTGACAAAGCTGCCCTGTGCGGGCCCAGGGTACCGGGCTGAGCATGGCGGGCCTGGCGTTGGCCTGGTTGCCTGGGTGGGTGTTCGGGGTTGCCTGGCAGTTGCAGCAGGTCGCGCTCTGGCCTTGGCAGGGGTACGGGGGGCAGCTGTTCGCCAGTGGGCTGCTGATGGCCTGGCTGCTGTGGCGGGGCTCACCGGGCGGGCGTCGGTCGGCGTGGGTCCTGGTGCTGGCGATGGCGGCCGGTGCCTGGGCGGGAGCGGGCCTGACCGGCCTGCGCGCAGCGCACTTTGCATCGCAGGCGCTCGACCCGGCCCTGCAGGGCCTTGACATCGAAGTCACCGGGCGCATCGCCTCGATGCCACAGCGACTGGCCGACGGTGCGCGTTTCGAGCTGGCGGTGGAGTCCGCCGCCCGCGACGGCCGGCCGGTGCGCTTGCCCCCTTTGCTGCAACTGGGCTGGTTCAGTCGGGCGGGGTCCAAAGGCGATGGGGCTGCCCCCGGCCCCGACTGGCGCGCGGGGGACCGCTGGCGTTTCAGCGTGCGTTTGCGCAGTCCGCACGGCAACGCCAACCCGCATGGTTTTGACCGCGAGCGCTGGCTATGGGAAAACGGCATCGGCGCCACCGGCTACGTGCGCAACGGACCGCGCGACCCGGTCCCGCAGTATCTGGGGGGCAGCAGCTGGTACCCGCTGGAGGCGGTGCGTCAGACGGTCGGCGAGCGCATCACCGGCCAGGTGGCCGACCCCCGCAGCGCTGGTGTGCTAGCGGCCCTCGTGGTGGGCGATCAGAGCGCCATCGAGCGCGCCGACTGGGACCTCTTTCGCACCACCGGCGTGGCCCACCTCATGAGCATCTCGGGTCTGCACGTCACCATGTTCGCCTGGCTTGCGATCTGGCTGGTGGGTGGCCTCTGGCGCCGTCTGGCGTTTGTCTGGCCGCGAGCCCTGCTGGCGGTGCCGGTGCCGTGGGCCGCCGGCTTCGGTGGCGTGGCGCTGGCGGCGGCGTACGCCCTGTTTTCGGGCTGGGGCGTGCCCTCGCAGCGCACCGTGCTGATGCTGGCCGTTGTGGTGGGCTTGCGCCTGCTGGCCCGTCAATGGCCGTGGCCCGTGGTCTGGCTGGTTGCCATGGCCGCGGTGTTGCTGCTCGATCCCTGGGCGCTGCTGCAGCCCGGTTTCTGGCTCAGTTTCGTGGCCGTGGCGATCCTGTTTGCGACCGACCCGGGGCGGCGAGTGCGCTTTGAAGCGGCGCCGTTGACCGGGCACGAGGCACCCACCCGCACCCGGCGGTTCATGGCTGCGGCGCTGGGCATGCTGCGCGAACAATCGGTGGTGACGGTGGCCCTGGCGCCGCTCTCGCTGTTGCTGTTTGGCCAGTTTTCGCTTGTCAGCCTGGTGGCCAACCTGCTGGCGATCCCGTGGGTGACGCTGGTCATCACGCCGCTGGCGATGCTGGGGGTGGCGGTACCGGCCTTCTGGGATCTGGCCGCGCTGGCGGTGCAGGGGCTGGGCGTCTGGCTGGCCTGGCTGGCGCAATGGCCTTCTGCCGCCGTGTTCCGGCCCATCCCGCCGCTGCCGCTGGCGCTGGCCGGTGTGGTCGGCGGCGCCCTGCTGGTGATGCGCTGGCCCTGGGCCACCCGGCTGGCCGGACTGGTGCTGTTGTGGCCGGTGCTGACCTGGCAGCCGCCGCGCCCGGCGCCGGGGGAGTTTGATGTGATGGCGCTGGACGTGGGGCAGGGCAGTGCGGTGCTGGTGCGCACGGCCGGGCACAGCCTGCTGTACGACACCGGGCCGCGTTATTCACCCACCAGCGACGCCGGGCAGCGCGTCGTGGTGCCGCTGCTGCGCGCCCTGGGTGAGCGGCCCGACACGGTGGTGGTGAGCCACCGCGACAGCGATCACGCGGGCGGCTCTGCCGCGGTGCAGGCCGAATGGCCCGGGACCCGCTGGTTGTCGTCCTTCGATGCCGACCCGGCCCGGCGCTGCACCGCCGGCCAGCGCTGGAGCTGGGACGGGGTGGACTTCGAGATCCTGCACCCGTCCCCCGAAGACTTCGGACCCGACGGCGCCGGGCGCCTGTCGAGCAACGCGATGTCCTGTGTGCTGCGGGTGGGTCATGCACGGCAGAGCGTCTGGCTGAGTGGCGATCTCGACGCCGATCGGGAGACCCGGCTGGCGCTGGCGCGTCCGGACCTGAGGGCGAACCTGCTGCTGGCGCCGCACCACGGCAGCCTCACGTCCAGCAGCCCCGTGCTGCTCAACACGCTGGCGCCGCAATGGGTGCTGGTGCAGGCGGGTTACCGCAACCGATTCAACCATCCCGCGCCCGCCGTGCTGGAGCGCTACCGCCAGCGGGACATGCGCTGGGTGACGACACCCGAATGTGGTGCCGCCACCTGGCGCAGCGACGCGCCCGACACCGTCCATTGCCAGCGCGAATCGGCGCGCCGGTACTGGCACCACCGTGGCGACGCCAGCCCGGCGGCCGAACCGGCGCTGGAGCCGGTGCCCGAAGGCGATCACGCTTCCGTACCCACGCACTGAAAGATGCACCTGTTTGGGGCTGCAAGTGGTGTTTCTGGCCCAGTCCTTGCTAAGCTGTCATCAGGAGAAAAAAAGCCTATGAGCCGACCCATGTTTGACGAAATGAATGCCACGCCCACCGAGGTGCGGACGCACTATGAAAGCTACGCTCGCTGGCTGGCGCAGCAACCCCCGGAGGTGATGGCCGCTCGCCGGGAAGAGGCGGAGATGATCTTTCGCCGCGTCGGCATCACCTTCGCGGTGTACGGCGCCAAGGACGAAGACGGCTCCGGTACCGAACGCCTGATCCCCTTCGACCTGATTCCCCGCATCATTCCCGCGCACGAGTGGCGCAGCATGGAAGAAGGTCTGGTGCAGCGTGTGAGTGCGCTCAACCGCTTCATCCACGACGTCTACCACGAGCAGGAAATCATCAAGGCCGGCATCGTACCGGCCGACCAGATCTTCCAGAACGCGCAGTTCCGCCCGGAGATGATGGGCGTGGACGTGCCCGGCGGCGTGTACTCGCACATTTCCGGCGTGGACATCGTGCGTGCGCCCAACGCTCAAGGTGAGGGCGAGTACTACGTGCTCGAGGACAACCTGCGTGTGCCCAGCGGCGTGAGCTACATGCTCGAAGACCGCAAGATGATGATGCGGCTCTTCCCCGACCTGTTCGGCCAGAACCGTGTGGCGCCGGTCGCGCACTACCCCGACCTCCTGCTCGAAACGCTGCGTGCGGTGAGCCCGGCCACCACGGCCGAACCCACCGTGGTGGTGCTCACGCCCGGCATGTACAACAGCGCCTATTTCGAACACGCCTTCCTCGCCCAGCAGATGGGCGTGGAGCTGGTCGAGGGGCAAGACCTGTTCGTCAAGGACAACTTCGTCTACATGCGCACCACCAAGGGGCCGCGCCGCGTGGACGTGATCTACCGCCGCGTGGACGACGATTTTCTCGATCCGCTGGTGTTCCGCCCCTCGTCCACGCTCGGCTGCGCCGGCCTGCTGGGCGTGTACCGCAGCGGCAACGTGACCATCTGCAATGCCGTGGGCACCGGCATCGCTGATGACAAGTCCATCTACCCCTACGTGCCCAAGATGATCGAGTTCTACCTCGGCCAGAAGCCGATCCTGAACAACGTACCGACCTTCATGGGGCGCAACCCGGATGACCTGAAATACATGCTTGACAACATGGCCGAGCTGGTGGTCAAAGAGGTGCACGGTGCCGGCGGCTACGGCATGTTGGTGGGGCCGGCGTCCACCAAAGCCGAGATCGAAGAATTTCGCGCCGTGGTGAGGGCCCATCCCGGGGGCTACATCGCACAACCCACGCTGAGCCTGTCGACCTGCCCGACCTACGTGGAAAGTGGCGTGGCGCCGCGCCACATCGACCTGCGGCCCTTCGTGCTGAGTGGCAAGGAGGTGCAGATGGTGCCCGGCGGCCTGACCCGCGTGGCGCTGAAAGAAGGCTCGCTGGTCGTCAACTCGTCACAGGGTGGCGGTACAAAAGACACTTGGATACTTGAGGACTGACACATGCTTTCACGCACCGCCGATCATCTGTTCTGGATGTCGCGCTACACCGAGCGCGCCGAAAACACCGCGCGCATGCTCGACATCAACTACCAGACCTCGTTGCTGCCGCAATCCGCTGCCGTGGCGCAGGTGGGCTGGGAAGGCCTGCTGGTCATCAGCGAGCTGATGCCCACCTACACCGCCAAGTACGGCAAGGACATCACGCCGCGAAACGTCATGGACTTCATGGTGCGCGACGAGTCCAATCCGTCGAGCATCGGTTCCTGCCTGCGCGCAGCCCGGGAAAACGCCCGGGCCGTGCGCGGCGCGCTGACCACCGAGCTTTGGGAGACCCAGAACGCCACCTGGCTCAAGCTGGCCGGTTACCTCAAGACCAAGGATTTCGAGCGCGATCCAGGCGCGTTCTTCGAATGGGTCAAGCACCGCTCGCACCTCTCGCGCGGCGTGGCCGTGGGCACCATGCTGCAGGACGAGGCGTTCCACTTCTACCGCATGGGTTCGTTCCTGGAGCGGGCCGACAACACGGCGCGCCTGCTGGACGTGAAGTTCCACGCGGTGCAGAGCGACTTCTTCGGTGCCGCCAGCGAGGAGGATCAGGAGTACGACTTCTACCACTGGAGCGCGATCCTGCGCTCGGTCTCCGGCTTCGAGGTCTACCGCAAGGTCTACCGCGACGTGATCACGCCCGAACGCGTGGCCGAGCTGCTGATCCTGCGCCCCGACATGCCGCGCAGCCTGGCCGCCAGCATGAACGAGGTGGTGAACAACCTGGCCGTGGTGGCCAACGATGCCTCGGGTGAAACGCTGCGCCGCGCCGGCAAGCTCAAGGCCGACCTGCAGTACGCCCGGATCGACGAGATCCTCTCCAACGGGCTGCACGCCTTCCTGACGCAGTTCCTCGACCGCGTGAACGAGCTCGGCGGCCGCATCAGCCAGGACTTCCTCGTTCCAACGGTGCATTGACGTGGACAGGTACCATGCGGGTCCCCGGTTGTATCGGGTGCCCGCATGAAACTCGTCATCCACCACAACACCCGTTACCGCTACAGCCTGCCGCTGCTCTACACGGTGCAGACGCTGCACCTGTGGCCGGTCAGCAGTGCCTGCCAGACCGTGGAGTACTGGGAGATCCGCACGCCCGGCACCCTGCACGGTCAGCCCGACACCGAAGGCAACCGCGTGCACAGCTTCAGCCTGGTGGCCCGGCCCGAGCAGAACCTGCGCGACAACAGCATCTCGGCCATGGGCACGGTGGTGACGCATGGTGTGGCCGAGTTCACCGACCCGCCGGCGCTGCCGCACCCGTCCTTCTACCTGCGCTCCACACCCCTGGCCGAGCCGCACCCGCGCATGGCCATGTGGGCGCTGCAAACGGTGCCTGCGCTGATGGCCGCGCGTGTGCGCGGCGATCTGCCCGGCGTGGCCGATCTCGTGGCACTGGCCAGCGCCGTGGCCGACAAGGTGCAGTACCGCAAGGGCCGCACCGACGTGGAGACCACCGCGCTCGAGGCGTTTGACTGGGAACTCGGTGTGTGCCAGGACCAGGCACACGTGATGGTGGCGGTGTGCCGCAGCATCGGCTTGCCGGCGCGCTACGTGAGCGGCTATTTCTACGCCGCCAACGAACCCGACCTCGCCAGCCACGCCTGGGCCGACGTGTGCCTCGATCCAGCGACCCGCCGCTGGATCAGCCTGGACGTGACCCACCGCTGCCCGACGGATCAACGCCATATCCGCCTGGCCGCCGCCACCGACTACACCGCCTGCCTGCCCGTCAAGGGCCTGCGCCGCGGGGGGGGTGACGAAACCATGACGGTGGACATCCGCATCGGGCCCTGGGCCGACACGGACGACCCGGGCCGGACTCAGGGCTGATCGGTCGACGGGTTCAGCCGGGTGACACGGGCCTTCAGGCGGCGCGAACGGCTCCAGCGCACGCGCAGGATCCAGATCGCGCTGATGATGAAATACACCGCCAGACCGCTCAGGGTGGCCACGATGGCCAGACCCACCACCAGCGGTTTGCCCACCGTGGACAGGCGCCGCATGGCGCCGTCCAGACGGTCCTTCCAGCCTTCGGCCTGCTGTGTCTTCATGGCCCGCTCCAGCAAGGCGCTGGCCTGGACCTCGGTCAATTGCGGCTCACCGAGCACGGCCTTGCCCACACGGTAGGACCCGTAGTACACCGGGCCAAACGTCACCGGGTTGGTCACCAGGGTGCTGGCCACCGCCATCGGCAGATTGGCCCGCAGGATGATGGCGGCTGCAGCCGACAGGGGCATTTGCGCCACGGGTACCAGGAGCCCGAAGAAGATGCCGAGTGCCAGCCCCATGGCAATGCCCTTGCGGCTGAAGTGCCAGAGGCGGGGGTGGTGCAGGGTCGGCCCCATCCAGCGCAACCAGCGGTTGTTGCGGATGCTGTCGGGGGAGGGCAGCCAGGCCTTGAGGCGTTTTTTCATGGGGCAGTACGGGGGGCGAGCCGGCGGGGACAGATCATCTGGTCAGAGCCGGCAATTTCAATATTGTTTCATGCGCCAGCCGTTGGAACGTGCTGCTGCCGGGCCACCCCATCAGCGCCAGGGCAACCCGGCCTCCACCGTCTCACCGAGCTCGATCACCGCCAGGGCGTAGTAGCTGCTCCAGTTGTAGCGGGTGACGGCGTAGAAATTGTCGGTGCCAGCCACGTAGCTGGGCGGATTGGCCCCGTTCTGCAGCTCGACCAGGGCGAGTTTGCCGGTGTGTTCGAGCGCCTCACCTTCGAGCACGGCGCCCTTGGCCGTGAAGCTCGGCACGCTGAAGCTGGGCAGGATGTCGGGCGCGAGCAGGGTGTCCAGATCGGTCGCTTCGCCCGCGAGCCTGACGGGGTAGTGGGTGGGCACGCCGGGCAGCCAGCCGAAGGACTTGAAGTAGTTGGCCACGGACCCGATCACGTCGCTCGTGCTGTTGAACAGGTCGATCCGGTCGTCTCGGTCGTAGTCGATGGCGTATTTGGCCCAGCTGCTGGGCATGAACTGGGGCCAGCCCATGGCCCCGGCGTAGCTGCCGCGCGTGGTCTGCGGGTCCATGCCGGTGCGGTGCGCCAGGCTGAGGAATTGCTCCAGCTCGGCGCGGAAAAACTCGGTGCGGGCCTGGGCGCGGGGGTGGCTGGACGGAAAGTCGAAAGCCAGCGTGGTCAGGCTGTCGATCACGCGGAAGGTGCCGGTGTGGCGGCCGTAGAGCGTTTCCACGCCGATCACGCCGACGATCAGGCTGGCCGGCACGCCGAATTCGGCCTCGGCCCGCTCCAGCGCCGCGCGGTTGTCTTGCCAGAACCGCCGGCCGGCTTCGATGCGGGTCGGTTCGATGAAACGGGCACGGTAGCCGGCCCAGTTTTTTGGGGTGCCGCTGGGCGCGGGGGTCATCAGACGCACCACTTGGGGCAGGTGCTGGGCCTGACCGATCTGCTGCCGGACCCAGTCGGGGTCGAGGTCGCGCCGCTGCGCCAGGTCGGTGGCAAAAACCATCGCGGCTTCGTGGTCCGCGTAATAAACGCTGGGCGCGACCACCGGGGCCGAGGATGCCGGGCGCCGTTTGGCGGTGCTGGAAGCCGACGCCCCTGCCGGCAGCAGGAGCAGGCTCAGCGCGAGCCCGGTCAGGGCACCGTTGCCGAAACCACCAGACACCGAAAACACAGACTTGAAGATCAACAGGAGTCCTTATTGGGCCAGGCAAGCTGGCGGAATTCGCGTTGCAGTGTAGCCAGCGTTGCGGCGGGCTGGCTGCTGTAGCGCTGGGCTTCCAGTCGCAACAGCCACTGGCACACACCGCGGGCAAATTCCGCATCGCCAAAATGACGCTCCACCAGCCGGGCGAGTTCACGCGGTGGTGTGTGGTCGCCGCTGTCCAGCCCCAGGCGGCGCAGGCGCTGGCGGCTGCGCTGCAGCAGGCGCAGCCAGGGGTCGTGTTGCTGGCGCTCCCAGAGCGTCCAGCCCGCGCCGGCCAGGCTCACCAGCACCACCACGCCGATCAGCACGTAGGCCAGATCGGACCAGCTCGGGTTGTTGAAGCCCAGGTTTTTCAGCAGGTCGAGCTGCTTGCCCTGGGTGTAGTTCAGCACCCACTGGTTCCAGCGGTTGTTCACCGCTTCCCAGAAGGCGCGCATCTGGGCCGTGAGCGTGGGGCTGAGGTTGCGGATGGCCCCTGCGATGGCACCTTCGGGCGCACGCAGGCGCTCCAACGAGCCGATGCGGCCCGGCGATACGGCCGAGGTCGGATCCACCCGCACCCAGCCCTGGCCCTGCAGCCAGACCTCGGCCCAGGCGTGGGCGTCGCGCTGGCGCACCGTCCAGTAGCCGTCCACGGCATTGAGTTCACCACCCTGGTAGCCGGTGACGATGCGCGCGGGAATGTCCATCGCGCGCATCAGGATCACGAAGCTGCTGGCGATGTGCTCGCAAAAGCCTTCGCGTCTGTCGAACCAGAATTCGTCGGCGGTGTGCTGGCCGTAGACGCCGGGATCGAGGGTGTAGGTGTAGCCGCCGGTGCGCAGGCGCTCCATCACGGCGTCGATCAGCGCGGCGCTGGACTGCGGCCCGGTGCCGTGCTCGCGGCGCAGCGCCTGTGCCAGTGCCAGCGTGCGCGGGTTGTACCGGCCCGGCAGTTCGATGTGGTCTTGCAGGGCCACCACCGGGGTGAGCGGGCCGTGGCGGAAGTTCACGTAGCTCTCGGCCCGGTAGCGCAGCAGCGTGTCCACGGGCCGCAGGGTGAGCCACTGCAGGTCGCTGTTCATGCGCGCGCGCGTGCCCGGCACCTCGGGGATCTGCGTGGCGGCTTCCAGCACGAACAGCCAGGGGCGGCGGTTCGGTTCCATGGTGACTTCGTAGCGCACCGGCGCGCCTGAAACGCTGAGGTCGCTCGGCAGCGCCATCGAGGCCGGAAATCCCGAACGCAGCGCGCGCCATTCGATACCGTCGAAGTCGCTGAGCACCGGGCCGCGGAAATACATCTGGCCCTGGGGCGGTGGTGCGTCGTCGAACCGGACACGCAGCGCGATGCCCTCGTCCAGCACCAGTTCGGTGAACTGGCCCACCCGCATGCTGCTGGAGAGGCCGCTGCGGCCGGTCTCGTCCTGTCCGGGCATGCCCCACAGTGGCGACAGCCGGGGGAACAGCAGGAACAGCACCAGCATGATGGGCGCGCCCATGGCCGCCATGCCCGCGGCGATGCGGGCCGCCTGGGCCAGGGGCGGGCGGCCCACCGGCATGTGGGCGTTGACCAGCGCGGTCAGCAGACCCAGCAGCGCGATCAGGATGCCGGCGGCGGTGAGCAGCGACTGCGAATAGAAAAAATGCGTGAGCAGGGTGAAGAAAGCCAGAAAGAACACCACGAAGGCGTCGCGCCGTGCTCGCAGCTCCAGCGTCTTGAGCGCCAGCAGCACCACGATGAGCGTCACGCCCGCATCACGCCCCAAAAGGGTGCGGTGTGTTGCCCAGGTTGCACCCAAAGTCAGGGCCAGCAGGCCCACGCGCCAGATCCAGCCGGGCAGGGGCAGGCCGCGCAGGGCCAACGTGGTGCGCCAGGCCAGCACGCCGGCCGTGAGGGCCGTGCACCACCAGGGGATGTGGCCCACCTGCATGGCCACCACCCATGCGATGACGGCGAGCAGGAACAGCGTGTCGCGCGTGTCCCGGGGCAGAGACGATGCCCCCACGCTCCACCGTTGCGCGGGTCGCTGCCCCCCGAGCGGGCGGGTTTCGCCTTGGGGCGGCCCGGCAGCGAAACCCTTTGCTTCGTCGTTGCGAGTCGTCTTCAGCACAGCGCCAGGGCCTCCAGGCAACGGGCTTTGTGAACCGGGCCCTGGTCCGGCGCCATCTCGCGCCCGGGCAGGCGCAGGCCGTAGTCCAGCTCCAGGTGATCGGCCATCAGCACCCAGGCCGTCAGGCGCGAGAGGCGCGCTTCCAGGTCGACGGCGCCGGTGTGCGCGACATCCAGCCAGAGCTGCTGGCGCTGGGTGGACAGGGCGTCGCGGCTCACTAGATCGTCGCGCCCTGCCGCGAAGGCCTGGGCGGCCTTCTTCCAGACCACGGTTTTCTGCGGGTCACCGCGCCGGTAGGCGCGCACGCCGTCGAACTCACCGGTGCTTTGCACGCGCGCGCTGCCCGAGCTGCCGGCCTGCGGTTCGCCGGGAGGGAGCGGCGGCGGGTGGATCTCGGTGGCCGGGTACACCAGCACTTGCGCGGCCGGGCGCCAGACGGTCCAGACGCGGAAGGTGCCGAGCGGGAAAAGGGTGAGCGCGGTGAGCGGTGGCAGCTCGTGCAGGCCGCGGCGGGATGTCGCCCACGCCACCTGCAGCACCGCGCTGCCCCGGGCGGGCACGTCGGTCCAGGCCAGGTGGGTGTCTCCCGGTCGGCTGTCGGCGATCACCCCCAGGCCGATGCCGTAGCGCGTCCGCGGGCGTTCGCTGACGAGGCGGATGTCCAGCGCCACCGCCTGGCCGGCGTGCACCGGTGCGGGTGCAGCCAGGTGCAGCGTGAGTCCGCGCAGGTTGCTGTGGCACACGTGCATGCCCACCACGGCGCTGCCGGCGAGCAGGAAGGTGAGCAGGTAACCCAGATTGAGCTGGTAGTTGATGCTGCCGACCAGCAGCACCAGCAGCGTGATCCCCAGCATCCAGCCCGCGCGCGTGGGCAGGATGTAGACGTTGCGCTGGGTCAGCGTGAGCGTGTCGGTGCGTGGCGCGCGGCTGTGAAACCAGCGCTGGAAGCGGCTGCCCAAGTGGCGCAGCGGGTGGCGCCACGCGGGTGCGGTCCCCGACGGGGGCATGGGTGGCGATGTGGTGTTCACTGGCCGATGCCGTGCAGTCAGGGCAAAGGGGTGGCTTCCACCATGGCGCGGACTTGTTCGACCGCGCCTCGGCCAGCGTCGCTCACCGGTATGAGCCGGTGCGCCACTGTCTGCGGCAGGATGGCGGCGATGTCGTCGGGCGCCACATAGTCGCGGCCGTTCAGGAAAGCCTGGGCCTTGGCCGAACGCACGACCGCCAGAGCCGCGCGGGGGGACAGGCCCTGCGCAAACCAGCGGCCCGAGCGCGTGGCGGCGACCAGGTCCTGCAGGTATTCCAGTACCGGTTCGGCGGTGTGCACGCTGGCCACCGCCTGCTGCAGCCGCGCCAGATCGGCTGGCGTCAGCACCGGCTGCAGTTTCTCCAGCATGCCGCGCCGGTCCTGGCCGCGCAGCAGCTCGCGTTCGGCGGCCCGGTCCGGGTAGCCCAGCGAGAGCCGCATGTGGAAACGGTCGAGCTGCGACTCGGGCAGGGCGTAGGTGCCGAGCTGGTCGTGCGGGTTCTGGGTGGCGATCACGAAGAAAGGTTGGGGCAGGGGACGCGTGGCGCCTTCCACCGTGACCTGCTTCTCTTCCATGGCTTCGAGCAGGGCGCTCTGGGTCTTGGGGCTGGCGCGGTTGATCTCGTCGGCCAGCAGCACCTGCGCGAACACCGGACCGGGGTGGAACACGAAGCCCTCGCGGCCGCGTTCATAGATCGACACGCCCACCAGGTCGCTCGGCATCAGGTCGGCGGTGAACTGCACGCGCGAAAACTGCAGGCCGAAGGAGCGCGAGAGCGCCTGCGCCAGCGTGGTTTTGCCGACGCCGGGCACGTCTTCGATGAGCAGGTGGCCACCGGCCAGAAGGCAGGCCACGCAGTCGGAAATTTGGGGAGCTTTTCCCACGATCACCGTGTTAAGCTGATTCAGAAGTTGGTGGATTTTTTCGTCGGCGTGCATGCCGTGAACCTTAACGTAAAAATGTGATGAGCCAGGCAACAGGTTATTTCACCCACAAGGATTGCTGGAGACACGAAATGGGCGCGGGACACCCCGAGTGTCCGGCGCGGCTCGACGCCATCGAAGACCGTCTGCTCATCACCGGGCTCGACGCCGCGCTCGATCGGCGCGAGGCCACCGCCGCGTCGCTGGCCGATCTGGAACTCGCGCATGGTCGCATGCACCTCGCGGCCCTCCGGGGCCTGTCGGACGGCCTTCGTGACGAAATTGCCGCGGGCGGTCCCTCGCATGCGCAGGTCGATCCCGATACGTCCATCAACATCCACTCGTGGGACGCGATCCTGATGGCCGCAGGCGCTGCCATCGACGCCACCGACGCGGTGATGGCCGGCGAACTGGCCAATGCCTTTTGTGCCGTGCGCCCGCCAGGCCACCACGCCACGCGCAACCAGGCCATGGGCTTCTGCTTCGTCAACAACGTGGCCGTGGCCGCCAAATACGCGCTGGAGCGCCACGGCCTGAAACGCGTGGCCATCATTGATTTCGACGTGCACCACGGCAACGGCACCGAAGACATCGTGGCCGGTGATCAGCGCATCCTCATGTGCAGCTTCTACCAGCACCCGTTCTATCCGGTCTGGGAGCATTCGACGGCCGCCAATCTGGTGAACCTGCCGGTGCCGGCCTACACCAAGGGCATGGACGTGCGCGAGCTGGTCGACATGATGTGGCTGCCCCGGCTGGACGCCCACAAGCCGCAGATGATCTTCATCAGCGCCGGCTTCGACGCCCACCGCGAGGACGACATGGGCCAGATGGGTCTGGTGGAAAACGACTACGCCTGGATCACCCAGCGCATCAAGGAAGTGGCGCAGCGCCACAGCAAAGGCCGCATCGTGAGCTGCCTCGAAGGCGGGTACGACCTGAGCGCGCTGGCGCGCAGCGTGGAAGCGCATCTGAGGGTGCTGGCCGATGTCTGAAACCATGTCCCCCGAGCTGCTGTTGACGCACCGTGATGCGCGCGGCGTGCACACGCTCACATTGAACGCACCGCGCAGCTTCAACGTGTTGAGCGAAGCCATGATGGGCGCGATGCAGGCCGCACTGGACGCGGTGGCGGCCGACCCAGGTGCGCGCGCCGTGGTGATCGCTGCCAACGGCCGCGCCTTCTGCGCCGGGCACGACCTGAAGGAAATGAAGGCCAGGCCCGAGCTGGCGTATTACCAGGCGCTGTTCGCCACCTGCTCGAAGCTGATGATGGGCATCCGCAAGCTGGAGGTGCCGGTGATCGCGCGGGTGCAGGGCCTGGCCACGGCGGCGGGCTGCCAGATGGTGGCGCAATGCGACCTGGCGGTGGCCGTGCAGGAAGCCACGTTTGGCGTCAACGGCATCGACGTCGGCCTGTTCTGCGCCACGCCCAGCGTGGCGCTCTCGCGCAACATGCTGCCCAAGCAGGCCATGGAAATGCTGCTCACCGGCGACTTCATTTCGGCCGACGAAGCGAAGGCGCGTGGCCTGGTGAACCGGGTGGTGGTGGCCGACGCGCTCGACGCCGGCGTGGCCACGCTGGTCGACCGCATCGTGGCGAAACCGCGCGAGGCCATCGCCATGGGCAAGGCGCTGTTCTACCGCCAGCTGGAAACCGGCATGGAGTCGGCCTACCAGCTCGCGGGTCAGACCATGGCCTGCAACATGGCGCACGACGTGGCGCAAGAGGGTGTGCAGGCCTTCATCGAGAAGCGCTCGCCGAACTGGTAGGCCAACGTTGCTCGCTCGCTGTGCGCAGCCGCACAACCCCCCGTAAGCAACACCCGCGGCCCGTCCTGAACCTGTCGACGGGCGGTTCCGCGGTGTTCTGGGAAAAGACTTTTCTTTTTCAGTGACAACGCATGACATCGACTGTTCCGCTCTCCCCCACGCCACCCCCCATTGATGACATGCAGGCCTGGCTCGCCGGCTTCACCCAGTTCACGGTGTGGTTCGAGTTTGCCGCGCTGGTGATCTGTGTGCTCCTGGCCTGGGCCTTCACGGCGGTGTTGCGCCGGGCGCTGGGCATGCGCGAGGAGCGCTCGTCGGTGATGTTTGGTCGCAGCCTGATCGATGGCGTGATGTTCCCGTTGCTGTTGTTGACACTGGGTTACATCGCGCGTTCGCTCTTGCTGGTCTACATGCCTCTGGCGGTGTTCAAGGTGGCCATTCCGGTGCTGGTTTCGCTGGTGGTCATCCGTGTGGGCGTGAAGGTGTTGCAGGTGGCTTTTGCCAGCGCGCCCTGGGTGCGCGTGCTGGAGCGCACGATTTCATGGGTGGCCTGGCTGGCCATGGTGCTGTGGGTCAGCGGACTGTTGCCACTGGTGCTCCACGAACTGGATCAGATCACCTGGACGCTCGGCTCCAGTCCCATGAGTCTGCGCACCATGATCGAAGGCGCGCTCACGGCCGGCGCGGTGCTGATCGTTGCGCTCTGGGTGTCGTCCGTCATCGAGTCGCGGCTGCTCAGATCCGCCGTGGGCGACCAGTTGTCATTGCGAAAGGCACTGAGCAATGCGACGCGTGCGCTGCTCATGTTCGTCGGTCTCATGCTGGCACTCAGTGCAGTGGGTATCGATCTGACGGCGCTGTCGGTGCTCGGCGGCGCCGTCGGCGTGGGCATCGGTTTCGGCCTGCAGAAGCTGGCCGCCAACTACGTCAGCGGCTTCGTCATCCTGGCCGAGCGCAGCATGCGCATCGGGGACAACGTGCGGGTGGACAACTTCGAAGGGCGCATCACCGACATCACGGCGCGCTACACCCTGATCCGCTCGCCCGCGGGGAGCGAGTCCATCGTGCCCAACGAAATCCTGATCACCAGCCGGGTGGAGAACCTCTCCCTGGCCGATCCACGGGTGTGGCTGTCGACTGTCGTGTCGGTCGCCTACGACTGCGATGTGGATCTGGTGCGGCGCCTGCTGGTGGAGGCCGCACTGGCGCAGGAGCGCGTGCTCAAGGAGCCTGCACCCCATGCCGCACTCTCGGCGTTTGGCGCCGATGGCCTGGAGTTCACACTGGGCTACTGGATCGCCGACCCGGAAAACGGTCAGCTCGGACTGCGCTCCGACATCAATCTGGCGATCCTGCGCGCCTTGCGCGAGCACGGGATCGAGATCCCCTACCCGCAACGCGTGGTGCACATGAAAGCCGGGCAGTGACGGCGTGCGGCGTCAACGCGTCATCAGCCCGGGCAGCCACAGTGCAATGACCGGGAACGCGATCAGGATGCCCAGCCGCACAATGTCGGCCATCACGAAGGGCCAGACGCCGCGGTAAATCGTGCCCAGGTTCACCTTGGGCAGCAGCGAGCTGATCACGAACAGGTTGAGGCCCACCGGTGGCGAGATCATGCCGATCTCGACAATGGTCACGATCAGGATGCCGAACCAGATCGGGTCGAAGCCCAGTCCGGTGATCACCGGGAAAAACACGGGAATGGTCAGCAGCACGATGGCCAGCTCTTCCATCACCATGCCCAGCATCAGGTAGATGCCCATCATCATCACCACCACCATGATCGGATGGGGGCTGAACTGCAGCACGAAGTCGCGCAGGTCGCCCGGCATGCTGGTGAAGTTGATGAAGTTGGTGAAGATCATCGCGCCGATCAGGATCATGAACAGCATGGCGGTGGTGCGGGTGCTCTCCACCAGGATCTCCAGCAGCACGCGCGGGCGCAGCGTGCCGCGCAGCAAAGCGAACACGAAGGCGCCTGCCGCCCCCACGCCGGCGCCTTCGGTGGCGGTGAACACGCCGCCGTAGATGCCGCCAATGACCAGCGCAAACAGGATGGCCACGCCCCAGATGCCGCGGATGGCGGCGAAGCGCTGGGCCCAGGTGAAGCGTTCGGCCGGTGGGCCAGCGGACGGATCGCGCCAGGTCACGAACACCACCGCCATGCACAGGCAGGTGATGGCCACGATGCCGGGCAGGATGCCGGCGACGAACAGCTTGCCGATGTCGGTCTCGGTGATGATCCCGTAGATCACGAGGATGGTGGACGGCGGGATCAGGATGCCCAGCGTGCCGCCGGAGGCGATGGCGCCGGTGGCCAGCGTGTCCTTGTAACCGTGGGCTTTCATCTCCGGGTAGGCCACGCGGGTCATGGTGGCGGCGGTGGCGATGGACGAGCCGCAGATGGAACCGAAACCGCCCGAGGCGATGATGCTGGCCATGGCGAGGCCGCCGCGCTTGTGGCCCACAAAGGCGTTGGCGGCGGTGAACAGCTCCTTGGCCATGCCGGCGCGGGCGACGAAGTTGCCCATCAGCACGAACAGCGGGATCACCGACAGCACATAGTGGAAGCCGGTTTCGAAAATCACCTGGCTGGTGCTGGCGTAGGCCGGCTGCCAGCCGCGCATCAGGCCCAGACCCACCAGGCCGGCGATGGACATGGCCACGGCCAGCGGTACGCGCAGGAAGGCGAGGCCGAAGACGGCCAGAAAACCCAGCAGCGCTTCAATCATGTGGACGCTCCCTGGGTTTCGACCAGCACGTGGCCGCTGGTGGGGGCACGCACGAACACCAGCAGCAGATGGGCCAGCCCGGTGAGCATGAGCAGGCCTGCCATCAGCCAGGCCACCGGGGCGATGGACATCGCGAGGTGCACCGTGGTGTCGCCGTATTCGGCAAAGCGCTCGGCCCGCATCACCATGAGGCGGCCGAGAAAGGCAAAGGTGCCGGCGCAGATCAGGTGGATCACGCGGGCCTGAATCGAGCGCAGCCAGTCGGGAATCAGCGCGTCCAGCGTGTCAAAAACCACGTGCTCGCCGCGCCACGACACCAGGGGCAGCGCCGCGAAGATCACCACCACCATGAGCATCTCGGTGAGCTCCAGCCCGCCGGGTATCGAGTTGTTGAAAAACTTGCGACCGATCACGTCAAACACGGTGAGCCACATGAGCGAAAACAACGCCATGGCGGCCATGACGCCGGTGGACCAGTACAGCAGCCGGTCAAGTGTTTTGTGCATGTTGTGCTTTCTGCATGTGAAGTGGGCCGATGGGCAGCAGGGTTGCTGTTCCATCGGCCCACGGGGGCTGGCCGGCCATTGTCGGCCGGTTGACCGGGATTTACTTCACCTTGGCGATTTCAGCACGGAACTCGGCCAGAACCGCCTTCGGATCCTTCAGACCCTTGACCTGTGCGCTCGCGGCCCATTTGGTTTCCAGGTAGTCCTGTTTTTCCATCACGGCCTTGACGAAGGCCTGGTCGGCCTTGATGCGGTTCACGCCCTGGGCCTTCTGGGCGCCGTCGCGGCTGGCGGCGTCCACCTTGTCCCAGCCCTCGCCGAACATGCGCGCGGCCACTTCGCCCGAAAGCTTGTCGACCACGGCCTTGTCCTGCGGCGACAGCGCCTTGTATTTGCCCTCGTTCATCATGAACACGAAGCTGGTGTTGTACAGGCCGCCGGGGAAGGTGGTGGCGTGCTTGACCATGCTGAGCTTGAACGAGGCGATGGACTCGTCGGGGAAGAAGGTGCCGTCCATCACGCCCGTGGACATCAACTCGAACGACTCGGGCGCGGCCTTCAGCGTGGTGTTCCAGCCCATGGCTTTGGAGAGTTCGTTGATGTTGCCGCCACCGATGCGGAACTTGAGCGATGCGGCGTCCGCGGCCGAGGTCACCGGCTTCTTGCTGTTGAAAATGATGCCAGGGCCATGGGTGAACACCGCCAGCGCCTTGACACCGCGGTGCTCGCCCAGGGGCGCGAAGTACTTGCTGTAGATGCGCTGGTAGGCCACCGAGGTGACGGAAGCGCTGTCGCCCAGGAAAGGAAACTCTGCGACCTGGGTCATGACGAAGCGACCCGGCGTGTAGCCGTCCACCGTGTAGGAAATGTCGGCCAGGCCATCGCGCACCGCGTCAAAGGTGCCCGGCGCAGCCGCCACGCCCTTGGGCAGGATGTTGCACTTCATGCGGCCGGCACTTTCTTTTTCCAGCAGGTCGCACCAGTTCTTCTGAACCGTCGACGCTGTGTGGGTGGGTGGCAGCCAGCTGGAGACGGTGAACACCGTCTGGGCGGACACCAGGCCGCTGGACAGCACCGTGGTGGACAGGGCGGCGGCAAAAACGTGGCGAAGTTTCATGAAGCGTATCCTCGGGACGGTGGTTGAATATGGTTTCTAAACATAAGTAAATCAGTCAGAATTCACTATAGGCGAATACCCGGCTTTTTCTTCTCCAGACTTACCCGAATTAGCCGACCATTTGGTTGGTTAATCGCCCGGGCGGCGGTGCCGGGCAGTTTGTGGAGGATAGGAGTAGGCGCATCCGGAAGCCTCGCCTATAATCTACAAAAAGCACGACCGTTCGTTTTTTTGGTTGCTGTGTTCTTTTGTGCATCCAGGCGGTCTGTCTATGGGAGCGGGCATACAATCCGCAGATTGACGTATACGTCAATTCGAATCCCGTTTTTCCTTTCGTTCTCACAACCCTCAGGAGCAACCGAATATGAAGGTCATCGTCCCCGTCAAACGCGTGGTGGACTACAACGTCAAGGTGCGCGTCAAGGCCGACCAGTCCGGCATGGACCTGGCCAACGTCAAGATGAGCATGAACCCGTTTGACGAGATCGCGGTCGAAGAAGCCGTGCGCCTGAAAGAGAAGGGTGTCGTCACCGAGGTCATCGCCGTGTCCTGCGGCGTGACCCAATGCCAGGAAACGCTGCGCACCGCCATGGCCATCGGCGCCGACCGCGCCATCCTGGTGGAAACGGCTGAAGAACTGCAGCCCCTGGCCGTGGCCAAGCTGCTCAAGGCCCTGATGGACAAGGAACAACCCGGCCTCGTGATCCTGGGCAAACAGGCCATCGACGACGACTGCAACCAGACCGGCCAGATGCTGGCGGCTCTCGCTGATTTGCCGCAAGGCACCTTCGCCAGCAAGGTCGAGGTGGTCGATGGCAAGGTCAACGTGACCCGCGAAGTCGACGGTGGCCTGGAAACCCTGAGCCTCAGCCTGCCGGCCATCGTCACCACCGACCTGCGCCTGAACGAGCCGCGCTACGTGACGCTGCCCAACATCATGAAGGCCAAGAAGAAGCAGATGGACATCGTCAAACCCGAAGACCTCGGTGTGGACGTGAGCCCGCGCCTCAAGACCCTGAAGGTCAGCGAGCCGCCCAAGCGCGGTGCGGGCATCAAGGTGCCGGACGTCGCAACGCTCGTCGAAAAACTCAAGAACGAAGCCAAGGTCATCTGAAGACCGCTGACATCAACGATCCAGAGGAACACAGAACATGACCGCACTCGTCATTGCCGAACACGACAACGCCAGCATCAAAGGCGCCACGCTCAACACCGTCACCGCCGCCGCCCAGTGCGGGGGTGAGGTGCACGTGCTCATCGCCGGCCACAACGCCGGCCCAGCCGCTGCAGCAGCTGCCCAGATCGCTGGCGTCGCCAAGGTCATCCATGCCGACGCCGAGTACCTGGCCCACGGCCTGGCCGAGAACATGGCCGCCCAGGTGCTGGCCATTGCAGCCAACTACAGCCACATCCTGTTCCCGGCCACCGCCAGCGGCAAGAACATCGCTCCGCGCGTGGCCGCCAAGCTTGACGTGGGCCAGATCAGCGACATCACCAAGGTGATCGCCGCCGACACCTTCGAGCGTCCGATCTACGCCGGCAACGCGATTGCCACCGTGCAGAGCGCCGACGCCACCAAGGTCATCACCGTGCGCACCACCGGTTTCGACCCGGCGGCCGCCACTGGTGGCAGCGCAGCCGTGGAAACCCAGGCAGCCCAGGCCGACAGCGGCAAGAGCACCTTCATGGGCAGCGAGATCGCCAAGAGCGACCGCCCCGAACTGACCGCCGCCAAGATCATCGTCAGCGGTGGCCGGGCGCTGGGCAGCGCCGAGAAGTTCAACGAGGTCATGACGCCGCTGGCCGACAAGCTGGGTGCCGCGCTGGGCGCCAGCCGCGCCGCGGTGGACGCGGGCTACGCGCCGAACGACTGGCAGGTCGGCCAGACCGGCAAGATCGTCGCGCCCCAGCTGTACGTGGCCTGCGGCATTTCGGGCGCCATCCAGCACCTGGCAGGCATGAAGGACAGCAAGGTGATCGTGGCGATCAACAAGGACCCCGAGGCACCGATCTTTTCGGTGGCCGACTACGGGCTGGAGGCCGATCTGTTCACCGCTGTGCCTGAGCTGATCAAGGCGCTGTAAGACACACACGTCTGCCGAGGGCATCGTTCGCGATGCCCTTTTTGTATCCAAATTCGAAGACAGGAGACCTTCATGAGCTATACCGCACCCCTCAAGGACATGCTGTTCAACATCGAACACCTGGCGCGCATCGACCAGGTGTCCGCGTTGCCCGGTTTTGAAGATGCTGGCCTGGACACCGCGCAGGCCGTGCTGGAGGAGTGCGCCAAGCTCAACGAAGGTGTGATCGCTCCGCTGAACTGGGAGGGCGACAAGTACCCGTCTTCCTTCCACGACGGCAAGGTCACCACGACGCCCGGTTTCAAGGAAGCCTTCAAACAGTACGCCGAAGGCGGCTGGCAGGGCCTGCAGCACCCGGTGGACTTCGGCGGTCAGGGCCTGCCCAAGACCATCGGTGCGGCCTGCGGGGAAATCCTCAACAGCGCCAACATGAGCTTCGCGCTCTGCCCGCTGCTGACCGACGGTGCCATCGAAGCGCTGATCACCGCCGGCAGCGACGAGCTCAAAGCCGTTTACCTGGAGAAGCTGGTGAGCGGCGAATGGACCGGCACCATGAACCTGACCGAGCCGCAGGCCGGCAGCGATCTGGCGGCGGTGCGCAGCCGTGCCGAGCCCCAGCCCGACGGCAGCTACAAGGTGTTCGGCACCAAGATCTTCATCACCTACGGTGAACACGACATGGCCGAGAACATCGTGCACCTCGTGCTGGCCCGCGTGACCGGCGCGCCCGAAGGCGTGAAGGGCATCAGCCTGTTCGTGGTGCCGAAGTTCATGGTGAACGCCGATGGCTCGCTCGGCGCACGCAACGACGTGCATTGCGTGAGCATCGAACACAAGATGGGCATCAAGGCATCGCCCACCGCCGTGCTGCAGTACGGCGATCACGGTGGTGCCGTGGGCTACCTGGTGGGCCAGGAAAACCGGGGCCTCGAATACATGTTCATCATGATGAACGCCGCGCGCTACGCCGTGGGCGTGCAGGGCATCGCGATCGCCGAGCGCGCCTACCAGAAGG
Organism: Hydrogenophaga sp. L76; assembly: GCF_057654755.1. NCBI lineage: Bacteria > Pseudomonadati > Pseudomonadota > Betaproteobacteria > Burkholderiales > Comamonadaceae > Hydrogenophaga > Hydrogenophaga sp. L76. The sequence continues at coordinate 1,409,633 of NZ_CM172807.1, read as the reverse complement.
CCGTGGGCTACGCGAAGGACCGCGTGCAGAGCCGCCCGGTCGACGGCTCGCTGAGCGCCGCCGCGCCCATCATCCACCACCCCGATGTGAAGCGCATGCTCATGACCATGCGCGCCAGCACCGAAGGCTGCCGCGCCATGGCTGCAGTGGCCGCCGCCGCCTACGACGCGGCCCACCACCACCCCGACGCCGATGCGCGCAAGGACAACGCGGCGTTCTACGAATACCTGGTGCCACTGGTCAAGGGCTACAGCACCGAGATGAGCCTGGAAGTGACCTCGCTGGGCGTGCAGGTGCACGGCGGCATGGGCTTCATCGAAGAAACCGGCGCGGCGCAGTACTACCGCGACGCCAAGATCCTGACCATCTACGAAGGCACGACCGCGATCCAGGCCAACGATCTTGTGGGCCGCAAGACTTCGAGAGACGGTGGCAGCAACGCCAAGGCCATCGCGGCGCAGATTGAAAAGACCGAAGCCGAGCTGGTGCAGCGCGGCAGCGTGAATGCGCTGGCCGTGGCCAAGCGCCTCACCGCCGCGCGCCAGGCCTTTGTGGACGTGGTCGAGTTCATCGCCGCCAACACCCGGAGCAACCCCAACGCCGCCTTCGCCGGCAGCGTGCCCTACCTGATGCTCGCGGGCAACGTGGTAGCGGGCTGGCAGCTGGCGCGCGCGCTGCTGGTGGCCGAAGACCAGCTGGCCGCCGGCACCGACGCGGCCTTCATGCAGGCCAAGATCACCACCGCGCGCTTCTACGCCGACCACATCCTGAGCCGCGTGCCTGGCGTGCGCGACAGCATCTGCGAAGGTGCCGACGCGGTCACGGCCATGGCGGTCGAGGCTTTCTGAAACCGCTGCACCCTGTTGCTGCGGCGACAGGGTGTCCACGCTGGCTGACCCAGAATCCAGCCAGCTTCTCGAACACATTCGGAGACAACATGACCATCCGCCAACGCTACCTGCCCCCGGTGCTGAAGAACATCCGGTTCCCGGTGATCGGCTCGCCGCTGTTCATCATCAGCAACCCCCAGCTCGTCATTGCCCAGTGCAAGGCCGGCGTGGTCGGCGCCATGCCCGCGCTCAACGCGCGCCCGGCCGCGCAGCTGGAAGACTGGCTGGCCGAGATCACCGAGGCGCTGGCTGCGCACGACGCTGCGAACCCGGACAACAAGGCCGCACCGTTTGCCATCAACCAGATCGTGCACAAGAGCAACGACCGGCTGGAGCACGACATGGGCCTGTGCGCCAAGTACAAGGTGCCGATCGTCATCACCAGCCTCGGCGCGCGCGAAGACGTGAACCAGGCCGTGCACAGCTGGGGCGGCGTGGTGCTGCACGACGTGATCAACAACGTGTTCGCACACAAGGCGATCGAGAAGGGCGCCGACGGCCTGATCCCTGTGGCTGCCGGTGCCGGTGGCCACGCCAGCGTGAAGAGCCCGTTTGCCATGGTGCAGGAGATCCGCGAGTGGTTCGACGGCCCGGTGGCGCTCTCGGGTTCCATCGCTTCGGGCGGCGCGATCCTGGCCGCGCAGGCCATGGGCGCCGACTTCGCCTACATCGGTTCGGCCTTCATCGCCACCGAAGAAGCGCGCGCGGTGGACGGCTACAAGCAGATGATCACCGAGAGCAATTCGGACGACATCGTCTACAGCAACTTCTACACCGGCATCCATGGCAATTACCTGAAGGGCAGCATCCAGAACGCCGGCATGGACCCGGACAACCTGCCTGTGAGCGACCCGAGCAAGATGAATTTTTCCACCGGCGAAGGCGCCAACGCGGCCAAGGCCTGGAAAGACATCTGGGGTTGCGGCCAGGGCATCGGCGCCATCCGCGAGGTGCTGCCGGCGGCCGATCTGGTGGCCCGCTTCAAGCGCGAATACGCCGAGGCCAAGGCCCGCATCTGCATGGGTTGAGCCCCTGCACCCACAAAAAAGGCCGACTGCAGAGTCGGCCTTTTGCATGGAGCGATCACGTGACCGGATCAGGGTCTGATCGCGTTCTGGATCAGCTCCAGCAAGGACGATGGGCGGAACGATTCGAGCAAACCCGGTGGCTGTGCGTATTGCACACCCGTGTCGTCGGCGATGCGTTCGGCCCAGCCGCCGTTGGTCCATTCGCTGTAGAGCCAGTCGCCGTTGGCGTACGCCAGCCCGGCGGGGGTCTCGCCCGGCGCAGTCTCCGGCACACCCTTGAGCGCGGCGCCCATGTAGTCCATCCAGATCGGCAGGGCGGCCCGGCCGCCCGATTCGCGGCCACCCAGGCTGCGCGGTTTGTCGTAGCCCATCCAGACGGCCGTGGCCAGCGTGGGGTGGTAGCCGGTGAACCAGGCGTCCACCGCGTCGTCGGTGGTGCCGGTCTTGCCGTAGACGTCGTTGCGTTTCAGCTGCGCCTGGGCACGGGCGGCGGTGCCGGTGCGCGTCACGTCGTTCAGCAGGCTGCTCATCACGAAGGCGTTGCGCCCGGGGATCGCGCGGCTTTCGTCCGTCAGTGGTGCCGGGGGCGGCGCTTCAAACAGCACCTTGCCGTGCGCGTCGGTGATCTTCTCCACCACCACCGGTTCCACGCGCCAGCCGCCGTTGGCCAGTGTGGCGTAGGCCCGTGCCATCTGCAGCGGCGTCACGAGGCCGGTGCCCAGTGCCAGTGTCAGGTTGTCGGGCTGGCGGTTGGCGTCGAGGCCGAAGCGGGTGGTCCAGTCGCGTGCACGCTGGGTGCCCACATGCTGCAACACGCGCACGCTCACCAGGTTGCTTGATTTCGCCAGGCCTTCGCGCAGCGTGATCGGGCCGCTGTAGTCGCCGCTGCTGTTGTCCGGGCTCCAGCCGTTGGCTGCGGTGAAGGGCAGGTCGTCCACGATGGTGGCGGGCATCACGCGCTCTTCGAGCGCGGCCGACACCAACAGCGGCTTGATCGCCGATCCCGGCTGGCGCCAGCCTTGGGTGACGTGGTTGAAGGGTTGGCGCGTGAAGTCGAAACCACCGACCAGCGCGCGCACGCGGCCGGTGCGGGTGTCCAGTGCCACCAGCGCCGCCTCGGCTTCGGGCCATTGTGAGATCGCCCAGTTCTTGCCGTTCTTGACCACCCGCACCACCGAGCCCCGCTGCAGCTTCAGCGGGGCCTTGGCCGCGGGCTGGAGCGCGCGCTGCGCCCAGCGCAGGCCTTCGCCCTGGAGGGTGATGCGCTCGCCCGTGGCCAGCTGGGCACGCAGCTCTTTCGCGCTGGCCGTCACAACGATGGCCACGCGCAGCGTTTCGTCGTCGTGGTGGTCCTTCAGTGCTTCAGCCGCGGCACGTTCCAGCTCGGCGCCGTTGCCGGACGGCAGGGTTTCCTGGCCTTCCGGTCCGCGCCAGCTGCCGCGCCGGTCGAACGCCAGCACGCCGCGCTGCACCGCGTCGTGCGCCGCGCGCTGGTCGGCCGCACGCAGCGAGGTCGTGACCCGCAGACCGGTGGAATAGGCCTCGGTGCCAAAGCGCTCCACCACCACGCGGCGCGCCATTTCGGCCACGTGGGCGGCGTGCACGCTGCGTTGCCCGGGCGACCGCAAGCTCAGTTTTTCGGCGCGGGCGGCGGCCAGTTGTTGCTCGGTGATGGCGCCCACCGCGAGCATGCGCTGCAGTACCACGCGCTGGCGCTGCACGGCGCGTTCGAAGTTGGCCACCGGGTTCGCGTAATAAGGGTTCTGGGGCAGGCCCGCGAGCATCGCGGTTTCGGCCAGCGAGAGCTGGTCCATGGACTTGCCGAAGTAGGTCTGCGCGGCGGCCGCGAAACCATAGGCGCGCTGGCCCAGGAAGATCTCATTGAGGTAGATCTCCAGGATGCGGTCTTTCGAGAGCGCGTCTTCCACCTTGAAGGCGAGCACGATTTCCTTGGCCTTGCGCTCGACCGAAAACTCGCGCGTCAGCAGCATGGTGCGCACGAGCTGCTGCGTGATGGTGCTCGCACCCTGCCGGCGACCCCCGGTCAGCGCCGCCACCACCGCCCGCGCCATGCCCTTCGGGTCAACGCCCGAGTGTTCGCGAAAACGCGCGTCCTCCACCGCCAGCACGGCGTCCTGCAGCCGCTTGGGCGTGCGCGAGAGCGGCACGTATTCGCGCCGTTCGGCACCGAACTGCGCCAGCTCCACGCCGTCGGCGGTGAACACCTGCAGCGGCAGTTTGGGCTGGTAATTGACGATGCGGTCGATCGGTGGCAGATCGAAAGTGGATGCTTGAACCACGGACGCGGTCAGCAGCAGCGGGGCAGGGATGATGAGCGCCAGGCTGAGAAACAGGCGGCGCGAATGACGCAATGACATGGGTAGGGATTATCCGGTGCCCGGGTATGCCGCAGATGAACGGGGCGTAACCGAATGTGCCATCATGGTTCTCGACACACTCGTTTCTCGCTTGACGGCCCACAATTGCTGCGACGCAGCAGATAGAGCCCCCCATGACAGAAAAACCCTTCAGGGAGAACGACCCCACGGTCTCCAGCGGCCAAGCCTCCGAGCCCGGGCGCCGCGGGCGCTTTCGCCTGTGGTGGCTGGGTGTCGCCGCGTTGCTCTTGCTGGGCACTGCAGCCGCGGTCCTGCTGCGCTACGAGGCACGCACGTCCCGCCTGCAGACCTGGGCGCTGGGCCGCTATGCCGCACCGCTCGGTTTTGAGGTGGCTCCCGGGCCCAGCGAGCACATCCGTTTCCCGAAGCACGGCCCGTTCGATGAACGCCTGGGTTACACCCATATCCCCGCCTTCGTTGCCAGCCTGCAATCCCGCGGCTACGAGGTCACGGCGCAGGCCCGGCACAGCGAGGCCCTGCTCGTGCACCTGGACCGCGGCCTGTCCGCCCCTTACGCCGAAAAGGCCCAGGCCGGCCTGACCGTGTTCGATTGCCGCCGCGCGCCGATCCACAGCTTCAGCTACCCCCACCGCCAGTTCGACCGCCTGGGGAGCGTGCCCCCGGTGGTCGCTCAGGCGCTGCTGTTCATCGAAAACCGCGACCTGCTCGACCCCGACCGGCCGCACCTGAACCCGGCCGTTGACTGGGTGCGCTTCACCCGCGCCGTGCTCGGGCAGATCGGCAGCCGGATCAATGACGGGTTCGACACCCCCGGTGGCAGCACCCTGGCCACCCAGATTGAAAAATTCCGCCATTCACCCGGGGGCATCACCCACAACGAGCGCGAGAAGTTGCGCCAGATGGTGTCGGCCGCCGTGCGCGCCTACCAGCAGGGCGAGGACACGCTGCCGGTGCGCCGCCAGATCCTGCTCGACTACCTCAACACCGTTCCGCTGTCGGCCGCGCCGCGGCACGGCGAGGTTCACGGGCTGGCCGATGGTTTGTGGGTGTGGTTCGGGACCGAGCTCGACCGCGCCCGCTTCCTGCTCACGCCGGGGGAGAGCCTGAACGAGAACCAGACCGAGCGCGGCCAGGTCCTGCGCCAGGTGGTGGCCCTCATGGTGGCGCACCGCCGCCCCTCGTGGTACCTCGCCCAGGGTCGCAAAGACCTCGACGAAACCACCGACGCCTACCTGCGCCTGCTGGCCACGGAGGGCATCATTGACACCGGCTGGCGCGATGCCGCCCTGCGGCAGCGGCTGGCGTTCCGGGACATGGTCCGCTACCCGCCGCTGGAGCCGACCAGCCATGGCAAAGGCAGCACCGCCGCGCGCAGCCGCCTGGCCGGGTGGCTGGGCACCTCGCTCTACAGCCTCGACCGGCTCGATGCCAGTGTCGACACCACGCTGCACGGTGAGCTGCAGGACACCGTCAGCGACTACCTCGGTCGCCTCGCCGATCCGGCCTTTGCCCGCTCGCAGCGCCTCATCGGCGAGCGCCTGCTGCAGCCCGCCTCGCTCGACAAGGTGAGTTACAGCTTCACCCTGCTGGAGCGCACGCCCCTGGGCAACCTGGTGCGCGTGCAGACCGACACCACCACGCAGCCGCTGGACATCAACGAAGGCAGCAAGCTCGAACTCGGTTCCACCGCCAAGCTGCGCGTCCTGGCGACCTATCTGGAGCTGGTCGCCGAGCTGCATGCGCGACTTGCCCCGCTGGAGCCGAAAGCCCTGCGCGCCACCGCCTTCGACCGGCAGGACACGCTCACGCGCTGGGCCGTACAGCACCTTGCCAGCGCCAAAGACCGCAGCCTCGACACCATGCTGCTCGCCGCCCTGGAGCGCCGGTTTTCGGCCGATCCCGGCGAGCGCTTCTTCACCGGCGGCGGTGTGCACAGCTTCAACAACTTCAACGACAGCGACAACGGCCGCTCGCCCACCGTGCGCGAAGCCATGCAGGCTTCCATCAACCTGCCGTTCGTGCGCGTGCTGCGCGAAGTCGTGCGCCACACCATGTACCAGGTGCCCGGCAGCACCGCGCGCCTGCTTGAAGACGACAGCGACCCGCGCCGCGAGGCCTACCTTGCCCGCTTCGCCGACCGCGAGGGCCAGGCTTTCCTGCGACGCTTCTGGCGCAAGACCGATCGGCGCAGCACCGACGAGTTGCGTTCGGTGCTGCTTGAAGGCCTGCGCCCCACACCCGAGCGCCTCACCGCCGTGTTTCGCTACCTCGAACCAGCGGCAACGCCCGAAGCGCTGGGCCGGTTTCTGCGCGAGCGCATCGGCGAGAAAGCGCCCGACACGGCCCGCGTGCAGAGCCTCTACAGCCGCTACGCGCCAGACGCCCTCGACCTGCCCGACCGCGGCTATGTGGCCGGCGTACACCCGCTCGAACTCTGGCTTGTCGCCTTTCGCCTGCAGCACCCGAAGGCAACCCTGGGCGAGGCCATCAGCGCCAGCCAGAGCGAGCGGCAGGCGGTCTACGGCTGGCTCTTCCGCACGCGCGTCAAGAGCGCGCAAGACATCCGCATCTACACCCTGCTGGAAGTCGAAGCCTTCCTGGACATCCACCAGCGCTGGGCCCGGCTGGGCTACCCGTTTGGCCACCTCGTGCCCTCGCTGGCCACCGCACTGGGCAGCTCCGGCGACCGGCCCGCGGCGCTCGCCGAGCTGATGGGCATCATCCTCAACGACGGTGTGCGACTGCCCACCCGCCTCCTCACGGGCGTGCAGTTCGCCAGCGACACACCCTGGGCCACCGCGCTGGGGAACACGCCCGTGAAGGGCGAGCGGGTCATGGCGCCCGAGGTGGCGCGGGCGCTGCAACAAGCCTTGTCCGAAGTGGTGGAGCGCGGCACCGCGCGCCGCCTGGCCGGCAGTTTCCGCACCCCGGGTGGCGAAGACCTGTCGCCCGGTGGCAAGACCGGCACCGGCGACAACCGCGTGGTCGTGCGCGGACGCGCCACGCTGGCGCTCAACCGCACCGCCACCTTTGTCTTTCACCTCGGTCCGCGCTATTTCGGCAGCCTCACCGCCTATGTGGTCGGTCCCGATGCCGCGCGCTACCGTTTCACGTCGGGCCTGCCGGTGCAGATCCTGGGATCGATGGGGCCGACCCTGATGCCTTATCTGGGGGCCGCGCCCGGCAGCGGCTGCCCGACCGCACCGCCCTGACCCGGGGTGCCGGCCAGCGCCGGGTTCACCGGCTGCTCACGCGGCAGGTGCCACACCGCTTTGCGGGGTTCGTCGGCCAGCTGGTCCAGCGCGCGGTGCAGGCGTTGCAGTGCGCGCCGGGACTCCACGCGTTCCTCTTCTTCGGCGGCGATCTCGCGGTCGGCCGGCAGCAGGGTGGAGACCAGGCGAAACCGCAGCGTGGCGTCGTCGGGCAGGATGGACGCCGGCTCCAGCCCCTTGGCCACAATGTGCTGCGCCAGCAGCTTGAGGTGTTCCGGTCGCTGGGGTCCTTCCACCAGGATCGCAAAACGCGTGTCGGTCACCCGGCACACCGTGTCCACATCGCGCACCACGCGCGTGAGCCGCGCCGCCGCCAGCACCAGCGCGCGGTCACCCGTGTCCTGCCCCAGGCGCAGGCGAAGGTCGGCGTGGTTGGACAGTTCCACCAGCAGCAGAGCGCAGTGGTGGCCGTAGCGCCGCGCGCGGCGGATCGCATCGCGCAGCCGCAGGTCCAGCACCGGCACGATGGTCAGACCGGTCAGCGGATCGGTGGAATCGAGCGCCCGCAGGCGCGCCCGGTTTTCGCTGAAGTGCTTGGCACGGCGGTGCAGGATGTAGAGCAGCAGCGGGATCTCGATCGCCGAGCCGATCAGCACCGCGTACTGCGCGCCCCAGCTGTCGGACAACACGCCGGCCGCGCGCAGCGCCGGAAACGGGTAACCCAGGTGCACCGGCAGAAAACCCAGCACCATCCAGCCCGCATAACGCTCCCCCTGGCGCCAGGCCCACAGGCACAGGCCGATGCTCAACAGCACCGAGAGCAGGCCGTACAGGTTGAGCACCGCCAGCGCCGCAGCGCTCTGCAGCGTGAGGTAGGCCACCGGATACAGCAGGCCGAACACCGACCACGCCAGCGCAAAACGGTCGAGCCCGCGGTGGTGGCGCGAAATGGCGCACACCTCGCGCACGAACCAGATGCCCGAGCCCGTGAGCCAGAGCATGAAAACCGCGGGTGCCGCGCTGTTCCACCACGCCCAGTCGGGCCAGAAAAACAGGCCCCCGATACCGGTGAACGCCACCTGGAAACCCAGCATGCAGCTCACGTACACCACATAGGCCACAAAGGCGCGGTCGCCGTACAGGCGCGCATGCACCCAGCCAAGGAACAGCACCAGCAGGCCGAAGCCGAGGTAGACACCCACCAGCAGGTGTGTCCACGAGCGCTTCTGCTGCAGATCTGCTGCACTCAGCAGGGTGGTGCGCGGGCTCAGCGGCGCGGGTTTGTTGTCCAGCCGCAGCCACACGCTGAGCGGTGCCGAGGTGTCGTCCAGTGCAAACACCGGCGAGCGGTCGGGATTGGACCACTGCGACACCGCCAGGTGGTCGCCCGCGCGCTGCTCTCGCCAGCCACCACCGGGGCGGGGCTGGAAAAAGCTTGCGTGGTCGGTGAAGGCGGAGCTGTCGAGCATGAGGAACCAGCGCTGGGCCGGGTCCATGGCGGGCAGATCCAGCCGCATCCAGAGTGCGCCATCGCCCAGCTTGAAGGTTCGGTGACCCTCCATGGGCTGAAACTGGGTGGCCGGCGCCTGCGCCACCGTGTCAATGCCGGCCTCGCCGGTCGGGTCCACCCAGTAGTGGGCCCGCAGCGTCACGTCCTGCTCGCCGCTGGAAGCCTGCGCCCCGCCGTGCCACGCCACGAAAGCCAGTGCCAGCAGCAGGACGGTGCGGGCGAGCAGGCGGTGGAGGGCGTAAGCGGGTGGCATTGGCGCTATGTTAGCGGGCGGCTGGCGCGGGCCCGGATGACCGCCTCAGCGAGCCCAGGTGTTGCAGCACCCTGCACAGGGGATACCGGTGGCAGACGCGCTGGCCGCGAGCACGCAACATGCTGCGTCGGGCACGGTGCACTCAGCCAGCGGAATCGCTCAGCCCGAGTAGCCCGCCAGGCGCGGCAGGAACAGCACCAGGTCGGGCCAGAGCGTGATCAGCACCAGTGCGCCCAGCATGACCCCGAGGAAAGGCATCACCTCGCGCACCAGTTCCACGAGCGACACGTCGGCGATCCTGGTCATCATGAACAGCAGCAGGCCGTAGGGCGGGGTCACGAGCCCGATCATGATGTTGAGCACCGCCACCACGCCAAAGTGCACCGGGTCGATGCCGAGCGCCGTCGCCGTGGGCAGCAGCACCGGCAGGATCACCAGAATGATGGTGGAGCCTTCCAGAAAACAGCCCAGCACCAGCAGCATGAGGTTGACCAGCAACAGGAAACCCTGTGGCGACAGGTCCAGGGTCTTGAGGATCTCGCTGAGCGATGCGGGAATGTTCTCCGCCGTGATGACGAAGTTGAAGACCAGGGCGCCAGCGATCAGCATGCCGATGGAGATGCTGGTGCGCGCGCTGGTGAGCAGGGCGTCGTACATGTCGCGCCAGCCGATGCTGCGGTAGAGCAGCACCGAGATCAGCAGGGCATAGGCCGCCGCCAGGCCCGCGGCCTCGGTCGGCGTGGTGATGCCGCTGTAGAGGCAGCCCAGCAAAATCACCGGCAACATCAGGGCCGGAAACGCCGCGCGCGTGATGGCCGGCATCTCCCGCAGGGCCACCCTGGCCTCGACCGGATAGTTCCGGCGCTTGGCCAGGAAATAGATCAGGCCCATCTGTACGGCGCCCAGCAGCAGCCCGGGCAACACGCCCGCGATGAACAGGTAACCGATGGAGGCGCCCGACACCAGGGCATACAGCACCAGCGGGATCGAGGGCGGAAGAATGGGACCGATGACGGCCGAGACGGCGGTCAGCGCGGCGGCAAAGCCGCGCGTGTACTGGCCGTTGCGCGTCATCATGGCCAGCATCATCTTGCCCGAGCCGGCCGCGTCGGCCAGGGCGGAGCCCGACATGCTGGCAAACACAATGCTCTGCAGCACGTTGACCTGCGCCAGTCCGCCGGGGAAGCGCCCGACGATGGCGTTGCAGAAGCGCAGCAGGCGGTCCAGGATGCTGCCGGTGCTCATGATGGTGGCCGCCAGGATGAACAGCGGGATCGCCAGCAGCAGGAAGCTGGAGTAGGTGCCGTTGAGCAACTGCTCGGCCGCGGTGCCCATGTCCATGCCCTTGAGGTACAGGTACAGCACCGAGCCACCGATCATGGCCTGGCCGATCGGCACGCCGAGCAGGCTGAGAACGACGATGGCGCCGAGGGCCAGCGAGAAGGGACTGGTGAAGTTCATGGGGCGGGCTGGGCTTCGACGTTGGCGGGATCTTTGCCGCGCAGGAGCTGGCCGAGGGTCCAGAGGTGGCGGGCGATCACGGCCACCGAAAACAGGATGTAGATCGAGAACAGCACATCGAACCGGATGTTCATGTACGAGCTTTTCTCGACCTTCATGAAGCTCACGTAGTCCCAGGCCGCGGGCAGCGATATGCCGAACAGCACCACCATGCTGGCCGAGCCCACAATGCCCATGGCGATGCGGGCCCGCCGCCCGGCGTGCACCGACACGAAGTCGATGCGGATCTCCTCGTGGTCCTTGAGCACAAAGGCCGCCCCCCAGAGCACGAGCCAGAGCCAGGCCGCCACGGACAGTTCGGCGGTCCAGCCCACGGGCCAGTTGAAGACGTAGCGCAGGACGATCTGGAGGATGAAGGCGACGAAGATGATGGCCAGCAGGCCGGCGGCCACCGCCTCGGCCACGCGGTGCAGGGAAGACAGGCGGGTTCTGGGCATCTCACTTCATGGCGTTGATCTTGTCGAGCATGCCGGTCGGCCAGTTCCTGGCTTCGTCCGATGCCAGATAAACCTTTTGTGCATGTTCGCGGAAGGCGGCCACGTTGGGCGTGTACACGTCCAGTCCCTTGCTCTTGAAGCCGTTGGCGAGCTCCGCCTCGCGTTTGAGGTGCTCCGCCGTGCTCCAGGCGATGGCCTTGCTGGCGGCGGCCTGGAAGGCCTGCTGCCTGGCCGGCGTCATGCTGTCCCAGGTTTTCATGTTGACGGCGAGCAGGTCGTAGCCCACCAGGTGCGAGGTCAGCACGATCTGCGACATCACCTCGTCGAACTTCATGTTCTGCACGTTGGGCAGCGGGTTGTCCTGCCCGTCGATGGCGCCGGTCTGCAGGCCGGTGTAGGTTTCGGCGTAGGCCATGGGTGTGGGGTTGGCACCGATGGAACGGCCCAGCAGCTGCCAGCTGTCGCCCGGCGGCATGCGCAGTTTCACGCCCGCCAGATCGGCGGGCACGTTGATCTTCTTCTTGCTCTTGAGACCGACCTGGCGCGTGCCGAAGAAGGTCGGGCCGAGGATCTTCACCTTGAGCTGGTCCTCGACCATCTTCTTCATCTGCGCGCCCATGTCGCTGGCGAAGAAGTTGTTGAGGTGGTTGGCGTCGCGGAACAGGTAGGCCGAGGTGAGCAGCGACCAGGCCGGGATCTGCTTGGAGATGTCCTGCGGTCCGATGTTGCCCATTTCGAGGTTGTTCCGCTGCAGGGCCACCAGCTCGGTGCCCTGTTTGAACAGGGTGGAGTTGAGGAACACCTCGACCTTGAAGTCGGCCTCGATGTCCTTGGCGAACATCTTCATCATGTCGGCGCGGATGTCCTTGTCGGAGAACACGGCGGCGAAGCGCAGGGTGGGCTGGGCCTGTGCCCAGGCCGGCATCATCGCGGCGGCGGCGAGCGAGGCGCCGGCACAGAGCGCGGCGCGGCGGTTGGTGGGAAAGTTCATGGGGATGTCTCCTGTTGTGGGGTGAGGTGAAAACGCCGGGGAATGGGTTGACCGGTCACGCGGGTGCATGCGCCGCCGTGGCCAGTTGCTGCGCCACCGCGCGGATCGCCAGCTCGTAGCCGAAGGGGCCGAAGCCGCAGATCACGCCGGTGGCTGCGAGCGAAACCAGCGAGTGCTGGTAGAGCGCATCGCGGCGGTGGATGTTGGTGACATGGACTTCCGCGATCGGCCGCTCCAGGGTCTTGAGTGCGTCGAGCAGGGGAATCGAGCGGAACGACAGGCCCGCCGGGTTGATGACGACCGCAGCACCGCGCTCGCGCGCCTCCTGCACCCAGTCCACCAGCACGCCTTCGTGGTTGGACTGGCGAAACTCGCACGCCAGGCCCAGTTCACCGGCCACGCGCCGGCACATCTGCTCGACCTGCGCCAGCGTGGTGCTGCCGTACAGGTGGGGCTCACGCACCCCGAGCAGGTTCAGGTTGGGTCCGTTGAGGATGTAGACGGTGTCGCTCATGGCCGGTGCTCCAGCCATCGGCCTATCCCTTTCAGGCTGCTGCGCATACATTTCCTTCCTCAGGTGTTCCGGCGGGTCCATGGAACGGACCCTCCCATGTGCCGATTCTTGGGTCACCATGAGAAAGTCTTTCCAGATTGGAAATCAATTTCTTGATATGAAAAATTATCTGCCATGAGCCTTGCATTGGACCGCGGACTTTCGCTGCTGGAACACCTGGCCGCTCACCCCGGTGGCTTGCCCCTGGCGCTGATGGCCTCGGAGCTGGACATTCCGCTGAGCGCCTGCCACCGCCTGCTGGGCGACCTGCAGCGGCGCGGCTATGTGCGCCAGGCACGCAAGCAGGGGGACTACGTGCTCACCACCAAGGTGGTGTCGATGGGGCTGGGGTACCTCAGCAACGCGGGCATCGTGGACATCGCCGAACCGCTGCTGGAGCGGCTGGCCCAGAAGTCCGGCGAACTGGTGCGGCTGTCCATCGTCGACGAAGACCGGCTGACCTGGATCGCCAAGGCCCAGGGCATGCGCCAGGGTCTGCGTTACGACCCCGACATGGGCATGGACGCGCGCCTGTCCTGCACCGCTTCGGGCCATGCCTGGCTGCTGACCATGAGTGATGAAAAGGCGATGGAACGGGTCGCCCGGCAGGGCTTCGGTTCACCCGCAGACTATGGCCCCAAGGCCCCGACCACCGTCAAGGCCTTGCTGGGATACCTGCACGCGGCGCGGGTGCGCGGCTACGCGATGATCGACGAGGTGTTCGCGCCCGGCATGAGCGCCATGGCCGCGCCCGTGCTGCGGCGCAAGGACGCCATCGGTGTCATCAGCATCGCCGGGCCACGCATCCGCCTGACATCGGCGCGCATGCACGAACTCGCGCCGGCCCTGCTGGCCGCGGCCGCCGAACTGGGCCCGATCAGCAACGCGTCGAGCCTGTTTGGCCGGCCGCCGCTGGGCAAGGGCTGAGCGCCCGAGCGTCCTTCGCCCGCCCGCACGCCACAATCCGAGGTTCACGGTGCGCGATCATGCGTTCGGTGGCCGCGTTGGGCCGGCGGGGCTCAGCTGCTGTCGCGCACCATCAGCTCGAAGCCGAGATCGATGGCGTTGCGGGCCGGCGTTTCGCCCCGCATGAGGCCCAGCAGCATCTGCGCGCTGGCCTCACCGATGGCCCGGCGCGGGGTGCGCACCGTGGTCAGCGCCGGCACCATCTGGTCGCTGCCCGAGAGGTCGTTGAAGCCGGCCACGGCGATGCGCCCGGGCACGGCTATTTTCAGGCGCAGCGCGGCCAGCAGCCCACCTTGCGCGAGGTCGTCGTTGCAGAAGAACACGGCGTCCACCTCGGGGCGGGTGCGCAGCAGGTCTTCGAGCAGTTCGCCACCGAGCCGCATCGAGGAGGGCTGCGGGCTCAGCAGCTCCAGCCGCGCGTCGTAGACGCCGTGCTGGCGCAGGCAGCGGCGGTAGCCTTCGGCCCGCTGCATGGTGCGCGGATCCAGCTGCGCAGCCACGAAGGCGATGCGACGGTGTCCGCGCTGCAGCAGGTGTTCGGTGATGGCGCTGCCGGCGTCGATCTGCGAGAAGCCCACGCAGTGCACGCCGGGCGCGCTGGTCAGTTCCATCAGGTGCACGCAGGGCACGCCGCTGGCCGCGATCAGGGCGCGCGCGGCTTCGGTGCGGTCAAAGCCGGTGAGCAGCAGGCCGGCCGGCCGGTGAGCCAGGTAGCTGCGCAGCAACTGCTCTTCTTCCTCGGGCTCGTAGTGCGTCACGCCGATCAGCGTCTGGTAACCGTGCGGGAGCAGGGTGCGGTGCACCGCTTCGAGCACATCGACAAACAGCGCGTTCGACAGCAGCGGCACCAGCACCGGCACCTGCGTGCTGCGCTGCGAAGCCAGCGCCCGGGCGGCCGGGTCGGGCACATAGCCCAACTGGTCGGCCGCCTGCTTCACGCGCTCCACCAGATCGGCGGCCACGCCCCGTTCGCCGCGCAGGGCGCGCGAGGCGGTGATGGGGCTGACGCCGGCGGCCTGGGCGACGGTGCTGAGGGTGACTCGGCCGCTGTGGCGGCGCTTGCGTTCGATGGGTTCCAAGGGTTTTCCCTGTATCTGCATGGGTTTTGTTGCCGTTAGGATAGCGCTGTCCATAGCCTGTCGACACCCGAATTTACCCTGATTCTCCCGCTGCCCTTGCGCTGCAACAAGGCATTTTCAAACGGGTACCGATTCGAAGTCGAAGGTCTTTTTTTGTTTTGTTTGGGATAGCGCTATCCATATGCCTGAAACACCTGAAAATGCCTCGCTGGTCGTGATGGGCGTTGCCGGTTGCGGCAAGTCCAGCCTCGGCCAGCGTTGTGCCCTGGCGCTGGGGATCCCCCTGCTGGAAGGCGACGATTTCCACTCCGATGCCAACGTGGGCAAGATGCGCAGCGGCACGCCCCTGAGCGACGACGACCGCGCCGCCTGGCTTGACACGCTGGCGGCCCATCTGCAGGCCCATCCGCAAGGCGTGGTGCTGACCTGTTCGGCGCTCAAGCAGCGTTACCGCGACCGCCTGCGCGCCGCAGCACCGGGCCTGCGGTTCGTGTTTCTCGACCTGACGCAGGCCCAGGCCCGCGAGCGTGTGGCGGCCCGTTCGGCGCACCTGTTTCCGGTGAGCCTGGTGGCGAGCCAGTTCGCCACGCTCGAAGACCCGAGCGCCGAGCCCGGCGTGTTGCGGCTCGATGCCACCCGCGCGCTTGACGCGCTGACGAACGACGTGGTGCGCTGGGTGCGCGGCACGGCACCCGTTTCATCTGCGGAGGCCTGAATCATGAAAACCATGGGACAAGCGCTCAAACACCTGGTCGAAGGCCTGATGGCCCTGTGCCTGTTCGGCATGGTGGTCGCCGTGTTCGGCAACGTGCTGCTGCGTTACTTCTGGGGCACCGGCTGGGTGGTGTCGGAAGAACTCTCGCGCCTGCTGTTCGTGTGGCTGGTGTGCCTGTCGGCCACGCTCGCGTTCGGTGAAGGCAAACACCTGGGCTTCGACCTCGTGACCGCGCGCCTGACCGGCGTCAAGGCGCTGGTGTTCCGCTGGCTCACGCGCGCGCTGATCGCCGTCGCGCTGTATTACCTGATCACCGGCTCCTGGGCGCAGGTGCTGGTGGGCATGGACAGCCGCAGCCCGGTGATGAACTACCCGCTGGCCGTGGCGGCGGCGGGCACGCTGGTCATGGGCGGCTGCATGGCGGTGCTGCTCTTGCTGCAGAGCTGGAACGAGCTGCGTGGCCACACGCCGCCAGGCCAGGACCACCACGCCGAAGGAGCCGAAGCATGACCGTCGCCATCTTCCTGCTGGTGCTCTTCGCCACCATGACGGTGGGCGTGCCCATTGCCTTCGCGCTCATGCTGACCGCGCTGGCGCTGATGGTGCACCTGGACTTCTTCGACGCGCAGCTGCTGGCGCAGAACGTGCAGGCCGGGTTTGACAGCTTCCCGCTGCTGGCCGTGCCTTTCTTCATCCTGGCCGGCGAGCTGATGAACGCCGGTGGCCTGAGCCGCCGCATCATCGACCTGGCGCGCTCGCTGGTGGGGCACATCCCCGGCGGCCTGGGTTACGTGGCCATTGCAGCGTCGCTGATGCTGGCGTCCATGAGCGGCTCGGCCATCGCCGACACCGCCGCCCTGGCCACGCTGCTGCTGCCCATGATGCGCAAGCAGAACTACCCCGACGGGTCGAGCGCCGGCCTGATCGCTTCGGGCGGCATCATCGCGCCCATCGTGCCGCCGTCCATGCCGATGGTGATCTACGGCGTGACGACCAACACCTCGATCAGCAAGCTGTTCCTGGCCGGCATCGTGCCCGGCATCCTGATGGCCGTGGCGCTGGTGATGGTGTGGCGCGGCATTGCGCGCAAGAAGCAGCTGCCGGTGGCCCAGAAGAGCAGCTGGACCGAGCGCCGCGGCGTGCTGGGCGAGAGCGCCTGGGCGCTGATGATGCCGGTGATCATCATCGGCGGACTGCGCTTCGGCCTGTTCACGCCCACCGAGGCGGCCGTGGTCGCCGCGGTGTACGCGCTGCTGGTGGCCACCTTCATCTACCGCGAGCTGAACCTGCAGCGCCTGTACCGCGTGATGGTGGACGCCGCGCGCACCACCGGCGTGGTGATGTTCCTCTGCGGCGCGGCCACGGCAGCGTCCTACATGATCACCCTGGCCGACCTGCCCAGCCAGCTCGCCGAGAGCATGGGCCCGCTGCTGCAGAGCCCCATGCTGTTCATGGCCGTGGTCTGCCTGTTCCTGCTGGCCGTGGGCATGGTGATGGACCTCACGCCCACCATCCTGATCCTGGCGCCGGTGCTGGCGCCGCTGGCCGCCAAAGCCGGCATCGACCCGGTCTATTTCGGCTTCGTCTTCATCTTCGTTGGCTGCCTGGGCCTGCTCACGCCGCCGGTGGGCACGGTGCTCAACGTGGTGGCCGGCGTGGGCCGGCTGCGCATGGAGCCCGTGATCAAGGGAGTGATGCCGTTCCTGGCGGTGTATTTCGCCATGCTGGCCCTGCTGATCATCTTCCCGTCGATCGTGCTGGGCCCGCTCAAGCTGATGTTCTGAGCCGCGCCCGTTCCCGTTTGTTTTCCGTTCACCCCCGAGGCCTTGTGCCCATCCACCCAGAAGGAGATCCCCCATGAAATTCAGACAACTCGCGCTCACGGCTGCCCTCACGCTGGCCACGCTCGGTGCCGGCATCGCGCAGGCGCAAGACATCAAGCCGCGCCTGATCCGCTTCGGCTACGGCCTCAACGAAGTGTCCAACCAGGGCCGCGCCGCCAAGGTGTTCACCGACGAAGTGGCCAAGGCCTCGGGCAACAAGATGAAGGTGCGCGCCATCGGCGCCGCCGCGCTGGGCTCGGACGTGCAGATGCAGCAGGCCCTGATCGGCGGCGCGCAGGAAATGATGGTTGGCTCCACCGCCACGCTGGTCGGCATCACCAAGGAGATGGCGATCTGGGACACCCCCTTCCTGTTCAACAACGCCAAGGAAGCAGATGCCGTGCTCGATGGCCCGGTCGGCCAGAAGGTGATGGACAAGCTGCAGGAAAAAGGCCTGGTGGGTCTGGTGTACTGGGAAAACGGTTTCCGCAACCTCACCAACAACAAGCGCGCCGTCACCAAGCTCGAAGACATGGACGGCATCAAGCTGCGCGTGATGCAGAACACCGTGTTCATCGACAGCTTCAAGACCCTCGGCGCCAACGCCGTGCCGCTGCCGTTCTCGGAGCTGTTCACCGCGCTGGAGACCAAGACGGTCGACGGCCAGGAGAACCCCTACAACACCATCCTGTCGAGCAAGTTCTACGAGGTGCAGAAGTACCTGACCGTGACCAACCACGTCTACAGCCCGTGGATCGTGCTGGTGAGCAAGAAGTGGTGGGACGGCCTGTCGAAAGACGAGCAGAAGGTCCTGCTCGACGCCGCGAAGAAGAGCCGCGACTTCGAACGCCAGGACACGCGCGCCGAAGCCGACAAGGCCCTGGCCGACCTGCGCGGCAAGGGCATGCAGGTCAACGAGCTCTCGCCAGCCGAAGCCGGCCGCATGCGTGACAAGCTGGGCGCCATCAACGCCAGCATTTCGGCGAACGTGGGCGAAGGCCTGTGGAAAGAGGTGCAGGGCGCTGTGGCCCAGGCGCGCGCCGGCAAATAAGCCCTTGCCCACCACCCCGGGAAAGCCGGCCTTGCCCAAGGCCGGCTTTTTTGTTGTGATGGGGCGCCTTTTCGCCCACCCGAGGATCCGCCATGAACTTCCTGCACGCGCTCACCGGCTCCTTTGCCCAGCCCGCCGCCGAGAACCCGACCGTGGCCATGATCGAAGCCGCCTACCGGCACCACGGCCTCGAATGGCGCTACGTCAACTGCGAGGTGGCGCCCGAGCACCTGGCCGCGGCCGTGCGCGGCGCGCGCGCCATGGGCTGGGCCGGGTTCAACTGCTCGCTGCCGCACAAGCTGACGGTGATCGAGCACCTGGACGGGCTGGCGCCATCGGCCGAGATCATCGGCGCGGTCAACACCGTGGTGATGCGCGACGGCCTGTGGATCGGCGAGAACACCGATGGCCAGGGTTTCGTGGAGGCGCTGCGCCCGGTGTGTGAGCTCGAAGGCCAGCGCGTGACGCTGTTCGGCGCCGGCGGTGCGGCGCGCGCCGTGGCCGTGGAGCTGGCGCTGGCCGGCGCTGCGCACATCACCGTGATCAACCGCTCGCGTCCACGCGGGCAGGAACTGGCCGATCTCATCGCCTCCAAAACAGGCGCCTCCGCCGAATACACCCACTGGAGCCCGGCCATGCCCATCCCCCCGGGTACCGGCATCGTGGTCAACGCCACGGCCATCGGCCTGTACCCGGCGGTGGACGACCAGCTCGACGTGGACTGGTCCACGCTGCGCCCCGGCATGGTGGTGGCCGACGCCATCCCCAACCCGCCCCGCACCCACCTGATCCGAACCGCCGAGGCGGCGGGCTGCACCGTGCTCGACGGCCTGGGCATGCTGGTGAACCAGGGCGCGATTGCGATCCGGCTCTGGACCGGGGTGGATGTGGACCGCGGCGTGATGCGGCGCGAGCTGGAACGGGTGCTCAGCGCCTGAGCGTCCTCTGCCGATGGGCCGGTAACCGGCCGGAAACGGCGGCGCCCGCTCTCCGGTAGAGTACGCCCCTTGAACGGTCCTCATTCGGGCAGCGGCTCCGGCCGCTCCCGGCTGCCATGACCGACCCGGCCCCGGCCGCGGTGCTCCCTCTTCACACACCCTCAGAATCGACATGAACGGTCCTATTGCCCTGACCCAACTCCCCCAGAAAAACATCTTCAGCGCCGGCGACGTGTTCGTGCTGTTCGGTGAACTGTTTGGCCGCGGTTACGCCAACGGCCTTGTCGCCGAAGCCCGCCAGGCGGGCATGCGCATCATCGGCATCACCGTGGGCCGCCGCGAGGCCGACGGCACGCTGCGCCCGCTCAACGACGAAGAACTCGCCGCCGCCGAAGAGAACCTGGGCGGCAAGATCATCAACGTGCCCCTGATGGCCGGTTTTGACATGGACGCGCCCGCCGGCACGCCCACGCCCACCGAGATGCTGGGCAAGCTCACCCTCAAGTCCTGGACCGAAGACAAGCTCGACTGGGACCACATCGCAAAATGCCGCGAGATCGGTGTTCAGCGTTTCAAGACCTCCCTGGCCCAGGTCATGGCCACGCTCGACGGCATGATCCCCGACGGCCGCAACGTGTTCTTCGCCCACACCATGGCCGGCGGCATCCCCAAGGCCAAGGTCTTCCTCGCCATCGCCAACCGCGTCTACAAAGGCCGTGGCGAGCGCCACCAGTCTTCGCAGGTGCTGCTCGACAGCGACCTGGGCAAGCTCATCCTGCAGAACTTCGACGAAGTTTCGGCCAACACCTTTGGCCACCTCATCGAAGCCAGTGCCGCCATCCGCGAGCGCGCCGAGCGCAGCGGCGGCCAGGTGCGTTACAGCGCCTACGGCTACCACGGCACCGGCATCCTCATCGGCGATGAATACCAGTGGCAGACCTACAGCAACTACACCCAGGGCTACGCCAAGATGCGCCTGGAGCGCATCGCCCAGGCCGCCTGGGAGCAGGGCGTTCGCGCCACCGTCTTCAACTGCCCCGAGATCCGCACCAACTCGTCGGACATCTTTGCCGGCGTGGAGCTGCCCCTGTTCTCGCTGCTGCGCGCCCTGCGCAAGGAAAACGGCGGCGCCTGGGCCGAAGCCCAGTGGGCAGCCTGTGCCGGTTTGCTGAACGACGGCGAAGCCGGCCTGGCCGTGGTGATGCAGCGCATCGCCGACTTCTACGCCAGCGATGTGATGCAGGGTTATGGCGACTTCGCTGCCTGGCCCATGCCCAACAGCCAGGGCCTGGCCGACCTGATGATCGGGGCCTCCGACGATCTGGTGGCCATGCACAAGGACCGCAGCGCGCTCATCACCGACCTGCTCAGTGCACTCGTGATCGAAGCCTCGGGCGCCATGATGTTCCGCGAATGTTCGGAACCCGGCGGCCCGGTGCTCTGGCTCAACCACGACATCATCGCCCGCCAGCTCAACCAGACGCACGGCTGACCTTCACTTTCAGGCCTCTGCAATAGGTTCTTGCACAGAGTTGCTTCGGCGCAACTTTCAAAGGATCCGTTCCTTCCGAATGTGACAATCGGCGCCTTCTGGCGTGGGATTCAGTTCCGGTTTCCCTCGCGGTATCATTCGTATCAACCGAACACACAGGGCGAAGAGCGGTATCCATGAGCACTCGTATGAACCGTTGGAAACGGCTCCTCAAATGCACCTTGGCTGCCTACGCCCCGAACTGGGTGGTGGATCGGTTGCCCTATCGGATTCAAGTGCACAGCCAGGCAGACTGGAACCAGGGATACACCGAAGGGCATTGGGCGTATCTCAACCGCTCCAGTGAACTGGCCCGATACGGCACCATCGCCAGTTTCTGCCATTTTTTTTCACTCGGTGGCCCTGTGCTGGACCACGGCTGCGGTGAAGGCATCCTGAAACAACATCTCAACGCGGCCCGTTACTCCCAATACCTTGGCGTGGACCTCTCGCATGATGCGATTGCTTTGGCGGTGAGCAGCAAAGCAGACGATAAGAGCCAATTCGAGCAAGGTGATGTCGAGACCTTTGAGCCCAAAGAGAGCTACGACGTCATCCTTTTCAACGAAGTTCTCTACTACTTGAAGGATCCGCTGGCAACGGTGATGCGATACGAACCCTACCTCAACGGGGAGGGCGTGATTGTGGTCTCCATGTTCGACATGATGAAGTCGCGCAAGATCTGGCGCCAGCTCGACAGCCGCTACACCCTGGCAGAGGCCTCCCGTGCGGTCAACCATGGCGGACACTCCTGGTCCATACGGGTCTACCGGCGCTCTGGCGCTGTTGCTTAGCCCGGTGCTGCGCTGAACGGCGGGTAACATGCCCGCATGACCCGCCTGCAAACCGAATACCTGCGCCTCTACCTGCCCCCCGGAGCCGGCGCAGACAGCGCCGAAGCCCCGGGCCTGATCGGCGCCGACGGGCGCGTCCGGGCCCTGGTGCTTGCGCTCAGCCGCCCGGCCGACTGGGACGCGCTTTCGCCCGTGTGGCGCGGCGTGCAGGCCGACCTGGAGCTGCCGGCTCCGGCCATCGCCGTCAACGGCGTCGACGCCTACGAACTCTGGTTCTCGCTGGCCGAACCGGTGCCGCTGGCCGAGGCGGCCACCTTCCTGCAGGGCCTGCGCCAGCGTTACCTGGCCGAGGTGAAGCCCGCGCGTCTGCGGCTCTGGCCCGACACGGCTGTTCCATCGGCATCGCCGGTTCCTTCGCAGATTCCCGCACTGCAGCCCGCCACCGGCCGCTGGTCCGCCTTTGTGGCGCCCGACCTGCCGGCGGTCTTCGGCGACGACCCTTCGCTCGATTTCCAGCCGGTGGACGACGCGCAGGCCGAGCAGCTCAGCCGCCTCAAAAGCATCCCGCCGGAGGCGTGGCAGGCGGCGCTGGTGCACCTGCAGCCGGTGGCGCCCGCTGCCTCGGGTGCCGCGCCGGTGCCCGCTGCCTTGCCGGTGCAGCCAACCGCCGCCAGCCCCTCCCACACCGCGCTGAACGGCCCTTACCAGGACCCGCGCTGCTTCCTGCTCGACGTGATGAACGACCCCTCGGTGGCGCTGGCCCTGCGCATCGACGCGGCCAGGGCCCTGCTGGCCCCTGGCGGTGCTCCCGTTTGACCCCAGACCGGTCCCCCATGCCCGACCTCCCGGTCATCGACCCGGGCTCGGCGCTCCAGTTCGTGGTGAATGCGGCGGCGGGCAGCAGCGACGCAGATGCCCTGCGCGACACCATCGAGGCCGCGCTGCATGCGGGCGGGCGCCGAGGCGATCTGCACTTTTGCCAGGCGGGCCAGCTGGCCCGCCTGGCGCGACAGGCCGCCGACACGGCGCACGCCACGCGCACCGCCGTGGTGGCCGTCGGCGGCGACGGCACCATCAACACCGTGGCCCAGGCTGCGCACACGGTGGGCTGCGCGATGGGTGTGGTGCCGCAGGGCACCTTCAACTACTTTGCGCGCACGTACGGCCTCCCCGCCGATCCGGCCGAGGCCGTGGCGGTGTTGCTGTCTGCCCAGGCGCTGCCGGTGCGCGTGGCGGCCATCAACGAACGCGTGTTC
Source organism: Hydrogenophaga sp. L76 (assembly GCF_057654755.1). NCBI lineage: Bacteria > Pseudomonadati > Pseudomonadota > Betaproteobacteria > Burkholderiales > Comamonadaceae > Hydrogenophaga > Hydrogenophaga sp. L76. Next base: position 1,386,725 of record NZ_CM172807.1, on the reverse strand, counting down.
CTGGTCAACGCCAGCCTGGGCCTGTACCCCGATCTGCTGGAGGACCGGGAGGCCTTCAAGGCCCGTTTCGGCCGCAGCCGCTGGGTCGCACTGGGGGCGGGTGCCGTCACGCTGCTGCGCGCGCAGCGGCCGCTGCGCCTGCGCATTGAGGAGGGCGACCGCGTCCGCGAACTGCGCACGCTGACCCTGTTCGTCGGCAACAACCGGCTGCAGCTGGAACAGCTGGGTGTGGCCCCGCCATCGGCGGTTGAATGCGGCGCACCCGAAGCCGAGCTCGACGAGCGCATCACCGCCGTGGTGCTCAAGCCCCTCGGCACGCTGGCAATGCTGCGCCTCATGCTGCACGGCGCCATGGGCACGCTCGGCGAGGCACACAGCGTGGAACGCTTCGACTTCCGGCGCCTGGTGGTTCGCCCGGGCATCACGGGCCTGCGCCGGGGTGTCAAGGTGGCCTTTGATGGCGAGGTCACGCGCATGCGCGCACCGCTGAACTTCCGGGTGCTGGAGCAGCCGCTGTACCTTATGAAGCCGCAGCCGGCCGAGACCGCAGCCGTCGCAGACGGGGAGGGGGACCGGTGAGCGTCGTCCTCCACATTTCAGACACGCACTTCGGCACCGAAGTCCCGGCTGTGGTCGAGGCATTGGTGAAGCTGGCAGAGCAACAGCGGCCCGATCTGGTGGTGCTGTCGGGCGACATCACGCAGCGCGCGCGGCCGGCGCAGTTCAGCGCCGCCCGTGCCTTCGTGGACCGGCTGGGCGCGCCGGTTCTGGCCATTCCCGGCAACCACGACATTCCGCTGTTCGATCTCTGGGCGCGCTTGAGTGCGCCCTATGCCCGTTATGCCGCGGCCTTCGGCGCCGAACTCGAACCGGTGCGCCGCTCGGCCGGGCTGCTGGTGGTGGGGGTCAACACCACCCGCGCCTGGCGCCACAAACACGGCGAAGTGTCGGGCCCGCAGATTCAGCGCGTGGCCCGCGAGCTGGCGGGTGCGAGCGCTGCTCAGTTGCGCGTGGTGGTGGTGCACCAGCCCGTGGCGGTGGTGCGCGCCGAAGACGCCGTGCACCGGTTGCGCGGACACACCGAGGCGCTGCAGTGCTGGGCCAGTGCCGGCGCCGACCTGGTGCTGGGTGGTCACATCCATCTGCCCTATGTGACGCCGCTTCAGGGCCTGGCGCGGCCCCTGTGGGCCGTGCAGGCGGGCACGGCGGTCTCGTCGCGGGTGCGCCCGGCGGTGCCCCAGTCGGTGAACCTGCTGCGCTGGGATGCTGGCACCAGGCCCGGGTGCTGCCTCATCGAGCGCTGGGACCACTCGGCCCCTGCAGGGCGGTTTGTCCGTTCCACCATCACCGAAGTCCGTCCAGCCCGGGCGTGAACCCGAGGCGGAGCGGTGGCGGTGGCGACAGCCCGGTGTCGGGCGGCACCATCCGCCCCGGTCCAGCAATTTCTGCCCAGCCAACCGTGCCTGCCAGGCGAAAAACAGCTGGCAAACCCCTCTGGAGATCCCGCGTCCGGGCGGCAACCCACGCTGCGCAAAAGTAGGGGCATGCTGGCTTCCCGCCGCACCTCGCCTTACAATGCAGAGATGGCTATCTCCCTGACCATCACTGCCCACCCGGCAGCTTGCTTGCCCCTCGTGGCAGGTGACGCCGTGGCCGGTCGCAAGCTGATGGGTTCGGCGGGACTGCGCCAGCCGGCCGCACATTCCTGAGCCCGGCGATACCCCTTCCTTCTTTCTGCGCATCCATCTATCGCCGGGCCCCAAGCCCAGCGCGATAGCGGGCGTCGCCTTTTGCGGCACGTCTGCACCAGTTGGAGTGCCACATGCACAAGACCTTTGGTGGTGAGCGGCTGCTCACCGAGATCGATTTCGCCCGCCTGAACAACCTGAGCGGCACACAATTCCCGCCCGAGCTGGTCGACACGCTCGATTCGCTGGACCTTGTTCCCTCGCGCGAGATCCCGCCCGACGTGGTCACGATGTATTCGCAGGTCATCGTGGAAGACCTGGCCTCGGGAAAACGACAGAGGCTCACCCTTTGTTACCCCGCTGACGCCGAGCCGCACCTGGGCTTCATCTCCGTGCTCTCGCCGGTGGGTGCCAGCCTGCTCGGGCAGCGCGTGGGCGCCACCGCCCGCTGGCGAACACCCAATGGAGATGAATGCGCGGCCGAGATCGCCGCGCTGCTGTTCCAGCCCGAAGCCAGCGGCGACTACACCACCTAGCCGCTTCGTCACATCCGATCACGCCCCGCATGCCCTGTGCTGCGGGGCGGGCTTTCGTTCGTCCAGGAATTGCCATGAAATTCGACTCCATCCTCGCCGTCTCCGACTTCACGGCGCAGTCAACGCACGTGTTGGAACGCGCGGCCCTGCTTGCCCGGCAACACCAGATCACGCTGCGGCTGATCCACCTCGCCGAGGGTTCGCACACCTTCCTTGCCGACCCCCTCGCGCGCCTGGGACTGCGGGCGCGCCAGTTGGCCAGGCGCCACGAGATCGCGGTGCATGCGATGGAGCAGTCGGCTTCGCTGGAGGCGGTGCTGGCCGAGGCCCGTGCCTCCACCCTGCTGGTGATGGGGCCGCTGTCGCAGCGCAGCTGGAAGCGGTTTCACCGCGGCACGACGCTCGACCAGGCGGTGCACGGCAGCGTCAGTCCGCTGCTGGTGGTCAAGCAGGCACCGGTCAGGCCGTATGAGCGGGTGCTGGTGGCCATCGACCTGTCGCCACGATCGAAGCCGTTGATCGACTTCGCGGGCCGGTTTTCAACGCCCACGGTGCTGAAGCTGTTTCACGCCGTCGACACGATCGAAGACACCAGGCTGCGTTCGGTCAATGTCTCGCCTGAAGCGATTCAGGCCCACCGGTTCGGCTCACGCCGGCAGGCCAGGGACCGCCTGGCACAGCTCATCGACGCGCTCGACACGCCCCCATCTGGATCACAGGGCCACCCGCTGGCTTACGACGTCGGCAATGGCGACCCGGCCTACTCGGCGGCACTGCACCAGCAGGCCACACAAGCCGAGCTGGTCGTGGTGGGCCAGCGACGCCGTTCGCCCTGGGCGCAGTTTTTCACCGGCAGCGTGGCCCAGCGCCTTGCCCGGTGGTCTGCCGGCGATGTGCTGATCGCTCCACTCGACCCACCGCGCGGTGCCACGAACACAGAAAACGAGCATTGAGAACGCCATGGACCTCACCAAACATTTCATCAAGACCAAACAGCCCTGTGCCGATGGCTTCCGCTGGTTCTTGCGCCACTGCCAGGATGGCAGCAACTACCAGGACCTGCTGGACGCCCTGGTCGACGCGGGCCGCGTCAACGACGCTTGCTGGCTGCTCGAACAGTTCGGCCCCACCAACGAGACCCTGACCGTCGACCATGTTTCCGCCGCCGCCATCGTGTTCGCGGGTTCACTGCGCGTGCGCGGCAACATCGACGTCGACTCGGTCGTCCGGGTCGGACAGCGCATCCATTCAGGCGGCAGCATCCTCGTGGGCGAGGCATTGGTCTCGGGCGACGACATTCGCTGCGACGGGAACATCCGCAGCCATGGCACGCTGGCTTCAGGCGGGCGCCTCAAGGCCGGCTGGGGCATCGAGACGGGCGGAGACCTCACCGTCAAGGCGGATCTTCAGGCCGCCTGGGATGTTCGCTGCGGGGGGCGCCTGAGCCTGGGCGGCCATGCCTCGGTCGGTCGCGACGTGTTCGTTCAAGGACCTGTCGAATGCGGGAAGGGCCTGGTGGCCGGAGGCAGCCTGGTGGCCGTCGACAGCGTCCGTGCCAGCGGCGGCATCTCGGCCGGCGCGGAGATCGATTGCGGCATGCACCTGGAGGCGGGTTGGGGCATCAAGGCCGCAGGGGCCATCCAGGCGCGGGGTGCCATCCGCTCTGGCGAAAGCCTGAGCACGTTCGAGACCATCCGGGCGGGCGCCGGGTATGGCGTCTTTGCCGGCCTGAATGTGCAGATGGAGGCATGGGAATCCAGCGCCCGGGTGTGCGCCCGAGAGAAGCCCGAGGGGTTGATGAGCGGCTGGTGGGCGGGAGTTCGCGATGTTTGAACCTTGGCTGTGGGCCTTGCTGGCGCTGCCCCTTCTCCACCCAGTCAGTGCAACGCCACGAGAGACGCGCTCCCGACGGCTGTGTCCGAGTGGGCGCTTGGCCAGGGGTTCTGCCTGATCAGCGGCTTCCTGCGATGCGGAACCATCGCTGACAACGGGTCAGACCAGAGCCCGTCGGGCCCCCAGCGGCGTGCGCCGGATGAAGAACTTCTCCCGCTCCACGACGCCGAACACGGGCCTGCCGGCGGCCAGGATCTCAGGCACACGAGCGCATCCAGATCGGTTGCCCTGAAGTTGTCCTGCATCTCTGGCGTGATTGCAGGCCTATGGGTAGCAAACTGCCGGGTAGCATAGGCTTTGCGCCACCCCGGCAAGGCTGGCGCCTTCCCCAGCCCACCGCACTGGCCTATTGTTGACGGCGCGGATAACAACACACAGCCAGCAAACCCTGATGTCGTCCCCCGCTTCCTTCCGCGATGTCACTCTCGCCCACACCCTGCGACTGATGGAGGAGGCCGGCGCGCTCGACGATGCCGGCGAGATGACGCTGGCCCATGTGCGGCAGCACAACGAGCAGGACCGCATCCTGGAGCGCGCCCGGTTGCTGGGGCGCCGCCTGGGCTTGCTGGACGACTGGGCGCGCCTGAAATCGGGGCTGTGGATCGCGGCCGGTCTGCTGGTGCTGCTGGCCTATCTGCTGGCCGGTGGCCTGCTCACCCGCGCGGTGGGCAGCGGGCAGACGCTGAACGCCGCGTGGGCCTTCGTCGCCATGCTGGGGGTGCCGTTGCTGGCGTTGCTGGTCTGGCTGCTGTGGGCGCTGGGTTCAGCGATGTCCGGTCAGGGCGCGGCACCTTGGTCGCTGGGCCAGATGATGCTGGCGCTGGCCGCCCGCATGCCCTGGCTGCACGGACCCCACTCGCTGGCCCTGCTGCGCGGCGCCAATGCCGTGCTGCGCCAGCAGCGGCTCTCCCTCTGTGTCTTCGGGGCGATCAGCCACGGGGTTTGGGCGCTGGCGTTTGCCTTGACGCTGGTTACGCTGATGGTGCTGTTCTCGTTTCAGGCCTACCAGCTGACCTGGGAAACCACCATCCTGAGTCCGGCTTTCTTCGACGGTTTTCTGCGCGTCACCGGCTGGCTGCCGCGCGCGCTGGGCTTTTCGGTGCCGGCGCAGGCGGTCGTGCACGCCACGCCCAGCGCAGCGGACTCTCAGGCCATTGCATGGTGGCTGCTCGCCAGCGCCTTGCTCTACGGTCTGCTGCCCCGGCTGATTGCGCTGGTGGTCTGTGCCGCCGTCTGGCGGCGGCGCGCCCGCCATCTGGGTCTAGACACGCGCGACCCGTACTTTCGCCAGATCGCCACCCGCTTTGCGTCGATGGCTGCCGCCTCGGTGGTGGACGCCGAACACGCTGCACCGCACCAGAAGACCCCGCTCTTTCGACCCCACACACCCGGCCGGGCCTCGCCGGTGGTGTTGATCGGGTTTGAGCTGCCCGACAGCCTGCGTTGGCCACCGGATGGCTTGTCTGCGCTGGCCGATCAGGTGCACACCATTCGAGGAACCATGGCCGAACGGCTGAGTTTGCTGACCGCGCTGGCTGCTGCGCCCGGCGTGCGCGCCTTGGTGGTCTGTTCGGCGGCGGCAAGCCCGGATCGGGGTGCCGGACGTTTTCTGCGCCAGGTCTGCGCCGAGTCGGTTGGCTGCGCGCTGCTGCCCCTTGGCAGCGAGGGAAACAGTGCCGCGGACAAGCCGCAGCGCTGGGCCGACTGGCTGGCCGAGAGCGATCTGCAGGCGGTGACTTTCTGTGCCACCGCGACCGATGCGCGGCAGTGGATGGAGCATCACCGTGGTTGAACGCAACGGATCGCCTGGCCCGATCGACATCGCCGTTGTAGGCCACACCAATGCAGGCAAGACCTCGCTGCTGCGCACGCTGACGCGGCAGGTGCACTTTGGCCAGGTGTCCGACCGGCCCGGCACCACCCGGCATGTCGAGGCGATTGGCCTCGACATCGGTGGGCGGACGGTGCTGCGCTATTTCGACACACCGGGTCTGGAAGATTCGGTCGCACTGCAGTACCACCTCAAGCAGATGCCCGAGACGCTCACGCCGCCCGAGCGTGTGCGCGCCCTGCTCAGCGGGCCGGAGGCGCGCGGCGTGTTCGAGCAGGAGGCCAAAGTGCTGCGTCAGATGCTGGCCTCCAGCGCAGCCATCTACGTGATCGACTGCCGCGAACCCCTGTTGCCGAAATACCGCAGCGAGATCGAGGTGCTCAACACCTGTGCCCGGCCCATCATGCCGGTGCTCAACTTCGTGCGCAGCGAGCACAGCCGCGAACCCGAGTGGCGCGAGTTGCTGGCCGCCTATGGCCTGCACGCCGCGGTGCTGTTCGACGCGGTAGCGCCCTTTGTCGGGGCTGAGCGCCAGCTCTACGAGGACCTGAGCGTGCTCATGCGTCAGCACAAGACCACGCTGCAGGCGGTGCTGCTTGATCTGGATCGGCAGGCAGCCGAGCGCCGCACCGCCTGCGCGCAGCGCGTGGCCGACACACTGATCTCCGCCGCGGCCATGCGGCGCGAGATCCCGCCTGAAACACAGGCCGACCCGCGGGCCAGGCAAGCCTTTGTCGAAGCCTTCCGGGGCGAACTGGTGGATGGCGTGCGCCGTTGCGTGCACGATCTGCTGCAGATGCACGGCTTTGAGCGAGATGACGCGAGGCTGGAGGTGTTGCCGTGGACCCATGACCGCTGGGCCTCGGACCTGTTCAACCCGGAGACCCTGGCCACGGTCGGGCGCCTGCTGGGAAAAGGCGCAGCCGCTGGCGCGGCTGTGGGTTTGACGCTCGACCTCGCGCTGGCCGGCCTGTCGCTGGGCGCGGCCACAGCGCTGGGCGCGGCCATCGGCGGGGCGGTGGGGCAGGGCTGGGGCCAGGCGCCGCGAATGGTGTTCAACCGAATTCGGGGGGTCGAGGAGCTGACGCTCGACAACGACGTGCTTGTGGTGCTGGCCGACCGCCTGACGCATCTGTGCCAGGTGCTGCAGGTTCGCGGCCATGCCGCCCAGGACACCATCGAGCTGCGCCTGGCACCGTCCAGTTCGTACCGCCAGGCCTTGCTCGGCCTGCTGGGCGCGCTGCAGCAGGCGCGTGCCCACCCGGAGTGGGAACACCGTTCAGGACAATTCCGCGATCACAGCCGTCGGCGCGAAGCGCTGGGCCACGCGCTGGCGCAAGAGGTTCAGGCCTTTCTGGCGAGCAACAGCCACCGCGAACCGGGATGAGGGCCCTCCAGCGCCAAGCGGGTTCGGATTTCAGTCGTCGCGCACGGCACCTGGTGCACGCCGAAGGTCCGCACCAGCGCGCTGGTGTTGGGCTCGCGGGGTTGCGCGGCCAAGGGCTCCCGTAGGAAGATGCCGCCGTTCACCTCGCCCACGGCCGGGCGCCTCGCCGGTGCTGCCGGGGGCCATGAGGGTGTGTTGCCGAAGATCGAGAAAGCAGGGTGACCATGAAGACCACAGAACGCGAAGCGTTGATCCAGGTGCTCAAGATCCGCTTCGAGAAGCACATGCATCGGCATGCCGGGACGGTTTGGTCGGACGTGATCGCCCGACTCGAAGACCATCCTGATGCGCTGAAGGCGCTGCAAGCGATGGAGGCCACGGGGGGTGAGCCGGACGTCATCGGTGAGGCCCAGGAGTCCGGCCACGTCATCTTCTGTGACTGCTCCCTGGAAAGCCCCACAGGGCGCAGATGCACCTGCTACGACGGCGAGGCGCGTGCCGCCCGAAAAGAGCACAGGCCCGAGAACAGCGCGGGCGAGATGGCGGCCGCGATGGGCATCGAGCTGCTGACGGAAGCGCAGTACCGGGCGTTGCAGGTGCACGGTGAGTTTGATCTGAAGACCTCCAGCTGGCTCCAGACACCGCCCGAGGTCAGGGCGCTCGGTGGCGCCCTCTTCGGTGACCGTCGCTATGGCCGGGTGTTCGTCTATCACAACGGCGTGCAGTCGTACTACGCGGCCAGGGGCTTCCGGGGTTTGATTCGGGTGTGAGGTCTGGGAAGACAAGATGAAGATGTTCCTGACGCCGGCGACGGATCCCGATGAATACATCGCCTGTCTGAGCGGCTGGCAACAGCGCTGTGCGCAGGCCTTGCGCGGTGTGGTCCGCCACGCCGCGCCCGAACTGGAAGAGCGGCTGAAGTGGGGCCACCTCGTCTACTTCGCCGATGGCCCGGTGCTGCTCATTCGGGCGGAACCCTCCCGCGTCTTGTTCGGCTTCTGGCAGGGGCAGCGCCTGCGGCACATCGAGCCCCGCCTGAGGCCTGGCGGGAAATACCAGATGGCCACCCTGGAGCTGGAGGAGGGCACGCCCTTCCTCCAGGAGACCGCCATTCGCCTCGTCTCGGAAGCGGCCCAACTCAGCCGGGCGGCCGGTCGTTCAACCAACGTTCAACGCCAGGCGTGAGCCTTCAGCGCCGCGCCAGATCGTCCAGCAGCAGCCGAGCCGTCGCCACGTTCGTCGCACACGGCACGTTGTGCACATCGCAGGCGCGCAGCAGCGCGCTGATGTCGGGTTCGTGGGGCTGGGCGGTCATGGGGTCGCGCAGGAAGATCACGATGTCCACCTCGCCCATGGCGAGGCGCGAGCCGATCTGCAGGTCGCCGCCGAGCGGGCCGCTGAGCAGGCGTTCCACGTTCAACCCCACTTCGGATTGAAGGCGCCCGCCGGTGGTGCCGGTGGCCATGAGCGTGTGCTGCCGCAGCAGGGCCGCGAACCCGCTGGCCAGGGCGACGATGGCGTCTTTCTTCTTGTCGTGGGCGATGAGGGCGATGCGCATGTGATTCATCCTGCGGCGATCCGGCGCCGGGCCGCCCCAAGCCGGATCAGCCCCCTCGGGGGGCAGCGACCCGCGCAGCGGCGGAGCCCCGGTTCCACGCCGAAGGCGGGGAGACGCTTGGGGGTCACTGTTTTTCCATTTGTTTCGCCATCGTCTTGCCCAGCTCCACGCCCCACTGGTCGTAGGCGTTGATGCCCCAGATGGCGGCTTGCGTGAACACCTTGTGTTCGTACAGCGCGATCAGCGCGCCCAGGCTGTGCGGGGTGAGGGCGTCGAGCCATATGGTGCTGCTGGGCACGTCGCCCTTGAAGCTGCGCTGGCTCACGAACACCTCGGCCTGCTCGGCGCTCATGCCCTCGGCCATGAGCGCCTGCAGGGTGGAGGCTTCGTCGCGGCCAACGGCCAGGGCCTGTGCCTGCGCGCGCAGGTTGAGGTTGACCACGCGGTGGTGTTCGGCGGCCAGAGGCAGTGGCGTGTCTTCGTTCAGCACGCCGACGAATTCCACCGGCACGCGGTGTGTGCCCTGGTGCAGCAGCTGGAAGTAGGCGTGCTGGCCGTCGATGCCGAGGCCGCCCCAGATGATGGGGCCGGTGTGTGTGTTGCAGGGCTGGCCGTCCTTGCGGGTGCGCTTGCCGTTGCTTTCCATGTCCATCTGCTGCACGAAGGGCGCGAAGCGCACCAGGCGGCTGGGGTAGGTGGAGAGCAGCTGGGTGGGGCAGAGCAGGAAGTTGCGGTTCCACACGCCGCTCATGGCGAGGATGATGGGCAGGTTCTTGCCCAGCGGGGCCGAGCGGAAGTGTGCGTCCATGGCCTGGCCGCCAGCGAGGAATTCGCGGAAGGCTGTCGATCCGACGGCGATCGCGAGCGGCAGGCCGAGCGCGGACCACAGCGAATAGCGGCCACCGACCCAGTCCCAGAAGGTGAAGGTGTGTTCTGCCGGGTAGCCGGCGGCGCCGGATTTCTGTGGTGAGGCGGTGATGGCGACCAGGTGCGGGCTTTGCGCAGCACCGGTGATGCCGGCGTCGGTCAGCCAGCGCCGCGCGGACGCGGCGTTGGTCATGGTTTCCTGCGTGGTGAAGGTCTTGCTGGCCACGATGATCAGCGTGGTCAGCGGGTCCAGACCGCGCAGCGTGCTGTGCAGCGCCCAGGCGTCGGGGTTGCTGACGAAGTGCACGCGCACGCCCGTCCTGCCCTCGCTGCACAGCGGAGCCAGCGCGTCGGCCGCCATGCGGGGCCCAAGGTCGGAGCCGCCGATGCCGATGTTCACCACGTCGGTGATGGCCAGGCCGGTGCTGCCTTTGACCACACCCAGGCGCACGCGGTCGGCGAAAGCGCAGACGCGGTCGAGTTCGTTTTGCACCAGTTGCTGGATGTGATCGCCCCAGGGCGCATCGCTGCCGCTGGCGCCGGGCGTGCCGCGCAACGCCACGTGCAACACGGCGCGCTGTTCGGAGGTGTTGATCACGTCGCCGCGGAACATGGCGTCGCGCTGGCGCTCCACGCCGGCCTGGCGGGCCAGGTCCATGAGCGCGTCCCACACGGCGCCGTCCAGCGCCTGGCGGCTGAAGTCGATCCGGATGCCGGTGCCGGCGGCGCTGGCCTGCATCTGCTGTTCGCGGCCGGGCTCGTCGAGGCGGTCGCGCAGGTGGGGTTGGGGTTCGGCGGCGAGCGTGGCGAGCTTTTGCCAGACGGGGAATTGGGTGGGGTTGGTCATGTGCGATCCCTGTGGATGTTTGAGTTTCGCATGCTCGCCAGTTCGGCTTTCAACGTGGCAGCGGTGGAGCGAGACGGGCCAGGATGCCGCGGAACCGGCTTCGCCGGGCCGCTGGCATCGCGGTGATCCGAAGCGGCGCGGGGGGGAATTACCCCGCGGCGAGTTCGGTCGCTCCGCGCGCCAGCTGTGTGATGCGTTTCCAGTCGCCCGCGGCGAGCGCCTCGGCCGGCGTGAGCCAGCTGCCGCCGGCCATGGCCACGTTGGGCAGCTTCAGGAATTCTTTCAGGTTCTCGGGGCTGACGCCGCCGGTGGGGCAGAACATCACGTCCGGGATCGGAGCGCCCAGCGCCTTGAGCATGCCCAGGCCGCCGGCCTGCTGGGCCGGGAACAGCTTCATGAGACTGAAGCCCTGCTCGCGGCGGTGCATGACCTCGCCGGGCGTCATCACGCCGGGGATGAAGGGCAGTCTGGCGGCCTTGACGGCTTCGACCAGCGCATCGGTGGCGCCGGGGGACAGGGCGAAGGTGGCCCCGGCGTCGATGACGCGCTGCACCTCGGCCACGCGCGTGACGGTGCCCGCGCCCAGGTGCATCTGCGGCACGGCCTTGGCCACGGCTTCGATGCTGGCGAGCGCCGCATCAGAACGCAGGGTGATCTCCATCACGTCGATGCCGCCTTCGAGCAAGGCGTGGGCCAGCGGCACGGCGTGGGCCGGGTCGCTGAGCACGATGACGGGCACGACGCGGGACTGGAAAGCGGGACGGGTGAAGCAGGTGGTGGTCATGTCTGTGTCCAGTTTATGGGCGGTCGCCGAAGAGCGGAGACGCGCCCGACTCAGCGGTGCTCGCGTGCGCGCGGAACAGGCCAAACAGTTCGCGGCCGGTGCCGTGTTCGTTGTGGCTCAGGTCGGGGTGGCTCACGCTGCGCGCGGCCAGCGTGGCGGCGTCCACTTCGAGTTCGAGCACGCCGCGCTCGCAGTCGAGCGTGATCCAGTCGCCGTCCATCACGCGGGCGATCGGGCCGTCGGCCAGGGCTTCGGGGCTGAGGTGGATGGCGGCGGGCACCTTGCCCGAGGCGCCGCTCATGCGGCCGTCGGTGACCAGGGCCACTTTGAAACCCTTGTCCTGCAGCACGGCCAGCGGCGGTGTGAGCTTGTGCAGTTCGGGCATGCCGTTGGCGCGCGGGCCCTGGTAGCGCACGACGGCGATCAGGTCCTTGTTGATCTGGCCGGCGTTGAACAGGGCCAGCAGGTCCTGCTGGTCGCTCACCACCACGGCCTGGGCGCGCACCACGCGGTGCTCGGGCTTCACGGCCGATACCTTGACCACGCTGCGGCCCAGGTTGCCCTGCAGCAGGCGCAGGCCGCCGTCGGCGCTGAAGGGTTCGGCCACGGTGCGCAGCACGGCGGTGTCACCGCTCACCGCGGGCACCGGGCGCCAGGCGAGCTGGCCGTCTTCCAGGCAGGGTTCGTTCGCATACGCGCCGAGGCCCTGGCCCATGACGGTGGTCACGTCGCCGTGCAGCAGGCCGTTGGTCAGCAGTTCCTGCATCAGGAAGCCCATGCCGCCGGCCGCGTGGAAGTGGTTCACGTCGGCGCTGCCGTTGGGGTAGACGCGGGCCAGCAGCGGCACCACGGCCGAGAGTTCGGCGAAGTCGTCCCAGTCGATCAGCACGCCGGCGGCACGCGCCATGGCCACGAGGTGGATGGTGTGGTTGGTCGAGCCACCGGTGGCGAGCAGGCCGATGATGCCGTTGACGATGGTCTTTTCGCTCACGATGTCGGCCATGCAGATGGCGGGCTCGCCGGTCTTGCCGGTGTTGGCCAGCGCGCGCTCCAGCGCGGCCTTGCTCAGCAGTTCGCGCAGTTCGGTGCCGGGGTTCACGAACGACGCACCCGGCAGGTGCAGGCCCATGATTTCCATGAGCATCTGGTTGCTGTTGGCGGTGCCATAAAACGTGCAGGTGCCGGGCGAGTGGTAGGCCTGGGCCTCGCTCTCCAGCAGCGCGTCGCGCCCGACCAGGCCCTGCGCGTACTGCTGGCGCACCTTGGCCTTGGCGTCGTTGGAGAGGCCGCTGGTCATGGGGCCGGCGGGCACGAACACGGTGCTCAGGTGGCCGAACTGCGCCGAACCGATGAACAGGCCGGGCACGATCTTGTCGCAGATGCCGAGCATGAGCGCGGCGTCGAACACGTTGTGCGACAGACCCACGGCAGTGGCCAGTGCGATCACGTCGCGCGAGAACAGCGACAGCTCCATGCCGGCCGCGCCTTGCGTGACGCCGTCGCACATCGCCGGCACGCCACCCGCCACCTGCGCCGTGGCGCCCAGCGTGCGCGCATGGCCGCGGATCAGCTCGGGGTAGTGCTCGTAGGGCTGGTGGGCCGAGAGCATGTCGTTGTAGGCGGTGATCACGCCCACGTGCGGCGCGCGCTCGGCGTGGATCTTGAGTTTGTCGCTCGCGGGCAGGGCGGCTGTCGTGTGCGCCATGTTGGCGCAGCCCATGCCGCCGCGCTGGGTGCCGTTCTTGCGCTGAGCGGCCATGCTGGCGAGGTAGGCGCCGCGCGTGTCGGCGCTGCGTTCGGTGATGCGTTGCGTGACGCGTTCGATGGCGGGGTGAATCTGTGACATCGTGAGCCTTCAGGGTTTTGGTTCAGGAACACCGCGGAACTGGCTTTGCCAGGCCGCAGGTGTTGCCCCCTTGAGGGGGGATGCGGCTACGCGCAGCGAGCAAGCGACGGGGGTGGTCATGCTATCCAGACGCTCAAGGGCGTCTGGGTCTGGTTGATCACCAGAGAGATCGGAAGTGCCTCGTCGGCCTTTTGGGCGGCGCGGCGGTAGACGGCGAGCTTGCTTTCGCCGGTGATGGAGAGCACCAGCTCGCGCGCGGCGAGCAGGGCGCTGAGGGTGAAGCTGATGCGCGCGTGGGGCGCGGTGTCGGGCACCACCCAGGCCAGGCGGTCTTCGGTGGCGATGGCGCGGGCGTAGCCGGGTGCGCCGGGGAACAGCGAGGCGGTGTGGGCGTCTTCGCCCATGCCGAGCACGGCCACGTCCAGCGGCCAGGGCAGGGTGGCGATGCGGGTCTCAGCATCTTTCACGAGAGCGTCCAGCACCTCGGCGTTGAACCGGGGTGCGAGTTCGCGGAAGAAGGGCAGGAAGCGCGCCGCGGCGGCGCGGCTTTGCAGCAGGTGGCGGGCCACCAGGGCGGTGTTGCTGTCGGCGTGGTCGCGCGGGACCACGCGCTCGTCCACCAGCACGACGGACACTGCCGACCAGTCCAGGTCCTGTTCGCGCAGCGCCTCGAACAGGGGGATGGGCGATTGGCCGCCCGAGACGGCGAGGCTGGCCTGGCCGCGCGCCGCGATGGCGGAGCGCAGGGCGTTGGCGATGTGCTCCGCGAGGGCCGCGGGGGTGGCGTTGGGGTGTTCGGTGATCATGATTCCTCCACCCAAGAAGATCCCTCGCGCGCCATCAAGGCCGAAGAAGCCGCCGGCCCCCAGCTGCCCGCCGTGTAGGCCTTGGGTTTTTCGTTCAGCTGTTGCCAGCCGTCGATGATGGGTTCGACCCAGGTCCAGGCGGCTTCGAGTTCGTCGCGGCGCATGAAGTGGGTGAGGCGGCCCTTGATGACGTCGATCAGCAGGCGCTCGTAGGCTTCGGCGCGGCGCTCGGTGAAGGCGGACTCCAGGTCCAGGTTGAGATTCACCGGTCGCAGCTTCATGCCGCTGCCAGGCTCCTTGGCCATCATCTGCAGCTGGATGTGTTCTTCCGGCTGCAGGCGGATCATCAGGCGGTTGACCGACTTGTGCGGCGAGTCGCCGAAGATGGTGAAAGGCAGGTCGGCGAACTCGATCACGATCTCCGACTGGCGCGCCGCCATGCGCTTGCCGGTGCGCAGGAAGATCGGCACGTTGGCCCAGCGCCAGTTGTTGATGTGGGCCTTGAGCGCGACGAAGGTTTCGGTGCCGCTCTCGGGCGGGATGTTTTCTTCCTGCAGGTAGCCCACGGCGGCGTCGCCGTTAGAGGCTCCGGCGCTGTACTGGCCGCGCACGGTGTCGCGCGCCACGTCGGCGATGGCCATGGGGCGCAGCGAGCGCAGCACCTTGAGTTTCTCGTCGCGCACGGCGTCGGGGTCGAGCGAGACCGGTGGCTCCATGGCCACGATGCACAGCAGCTGCAGCAAGTGGTTTTGCACCATGTCGCGCATGGCGCCGGTGCCGTCGTAGAAGCCGGCACGGCTGCCCACGCCGACCGACTCGGCCACGGTGATCTGCACGCTCTTGATGTAGGGGCTGCGCCAGAGTGGCTCGAAGATGGTGTTGCCGAAGCGCAGGACCATCAGGTTCTGCACCGTTTCCTTGCCCAGGTAGTGGTCGATGCGGAAGATCTGCGATTCCTGGAAATGGCGGCCCACATCGATGTTGATCTGACGGGCCGATTCGAGGTCGTGGCCGAGCGGCTTTTCCAGCACCACGCGCGAGCGTGCATCGATCAGACCCGCACCACCGAGGTGGGCGCAGATGCCGGTGAACAGGCTGGGGGCGGTGGCCAGGTAATAGACGCGGTCGGAGCCGGCCTGCAGCTCGGCGCCCAGGTCGGGAAAGTCGCTGGCGTCGGTGGCGTCCACGCAGACGTAGTTCAGGCGGCGCACGAAGCTGCCCCAGTCGGTATCGTTGTAGGCCTTGGTTCCGATGAAACCGGGCACTTTTTCCTGGATGAAGGCCAGAAAGGCTGCTCGGTCCCAGGCCTGGCGGCCCAGCGCGTGGATGCGCGTGGACTCGGGCAGGTTGTTGTGCAGGTGGGCCATGTACAGCGCGGGCAGCAGCTTGCGCACCGAGAGGTCGCCCACACCGCCAAAGATCACCAGATCGAGCGGGGCCGCAGGGGTTTGGGAGGGTGTGGATGTGGCCATGGGTCTAATTTAGTTACGCGATTTGACGAAGTTTAATGTAATCAAGTTACAAGCGGGTTTCTTTCTGCGCCAGGCGCCCCGGTAGCCATGCAATGTTCGTGCTGGCCAACAAGGTTCAAAGCGGGCGGAACATGGGGCGCAGCGTGGCCACACGTTCGACCACCTGGTCGCGGCTGGGCGGCACGCAGCCCACTTCCATCACGCACAGGCTGGCGCTGGCCACGGCACGGCCCAGGATGTGTTGCACGTCATCGCTGTCGAGCACCAGTTGATCGGCGCGGGCCGCGTTCTGCATGGCCGGGCGTTCGAGCAGAGCCGTGAGCAGGCCGGCCAGGAAGGTGTCGCCCGCTCCCACGGTGTCGGCCACTTTCACGGGGGCAGGTTCGGCGGACGCCCAGCCCCGGCCGTCCCGGTGCAGCAGAACGGCGCCCCTGGGGCCCAGGGTGAGCGCCAGCCAGGTGGCCGAAGTGGCCTGCAGCAGTTCGCGCGCGGCTTCCAGCGGATCGGGCGCGCTGAAGCCGAGCGTGACCAGATCGTCGTCGCTGACCTTGACGATGTGCGCCTGGCCGAGCGCGGCCATGACGCTGGCCCGGTAGGCGGCCATGTCGGGCACGATGGCCGGGCGCAGGTTGGCGTCCACCACCACGAGGCGGCCGGCGGCGCGCTGTGCCTGCAGCCAGGGCAGGTATTTGCCGCTGTCGTCGGCGACAAGGGCCAGGCAGCCGGTGACAGCCACCCTCAGACCCGGCTGGGCCGCGCACTGCGCCGTCATGTCGGCGGCGTTGACCTGGCGGTCGGCCACGCCGTCGCGGTAGAAGCTGTAACTGGCCTTGCCTTGTTCGTCTAGACCGACCAGCGCGAGCGAGGTGGGTTCGTGCACCGGCGCCTCGCGCGCCAGGGTCACACCGGCCTGGTGGATGGCGTCGGCCATCAGGCGGCCAAAACGGTCCTGCGAGAGCGGGTTGAGGTAGAGCGTGCCCACGCCCTGCAGCCCGAGGGCGCGGGTGAGGTTGTAGACCGCGCCGCCAGCGCAGGGCCGCAGCCGTCCGTCGGACTCCGTGATCATGTCGATGAGGGCCTCGCCCGCGGTGGCGACTTGAATGAGGGCAGAAGAACTAGGGAAAACCATAACTAAATCCAGTTGATTTATTAACCTGAACCGAAATATAGTTCAGTCACTCCGCAGCAGACAGCGTGAAAACCCCAAGACCAGACTGCCGAGCCAGAGCGCCTTCAGCACATCATCCATCCCTTCGAGGAGACAACTGTGAAAAAACTTGCAACCACTTTCGTGTTTTCCGCCCTGACACTGGCCGTTGGCGTTGCCGCCGCCCAGTCGCAGCCCGTCATCGGCCTGATCACCAAGACCGAGTCCAACCCCTTCTTCGTGAAAATGAAAGAGGGCGCCACCGCCGAAGCCAGCAAGCTCGGCGCCAAGCTGCTGTCGGCCGCGGGCAAGACAGACGGCGACAACGCCGGTCAGGTGACCGCGATGGAGAACATGATCGCCGCCGGCGCCAAGACCATCCTGATCACCCCGAGCGACGCCAAGGCCATCATCCCCGCCATCAAGCGCGCGCAGCAGCAGGGCGTGCAGGTGATCGCGCTGGACAGCCCGACCGACCCGGCCACCGCCGTGGACGGCCTGTTCGCCACCGACAACTACAGGGCCGGCGTGCTGATCGGTCAGTACGCCAAGGTGGCCATGGCGGGCAAGAAGCCGGTCATCGCCACGCTCGACCTGTTCCCGGGTCACCCGGTGGGCGCCCAGCGCCACAACGGCTTCCTGAAGGGCTTTGGCCTGACCGCCCCCGACGCCAAGAGCAATCACCTCGGCGGCGCCGCCGCGGGCGTGGTCTGCATGGCCGACAGCTTCGGTGACGCGGCCAAGGGCCAGACCGGCATGGAAAACTGCCTGCAGAAGAACCCCGGCATCAACCTGGTCTACACGATCAACGAACCGGCTGCCGCTGGCGCCTTCAAGGCGCTGAAGGCCGCCGGCAAGGAAAAAGACGTGGTCATCGTCTCGGTGGACGGCGGCTGCGCCGGCATCAAGGACGTGGGCGCCGGCGTGATCGCCGCGACCTCGCAGCAGTACCCGCTGAAGATGGCCGCCATGGGCGTGGCCGCGGGTGTGGAATACGCCAAGACCGGCAAGAAGGTCAGTGGCTACACCGACACCGGCGTGGCCCTGATCGCGGGTAAAGCCGTGGCCGGTGTGGAGAGCAAAGACGTCAAGACCGGCATGGACCTGTGCTGGGGGAATAAGTAACTCCCCCCTGCGCCGCTGCGCGGCTTCCCCCCTCTCTGGCGCCTTCGGCTTGGAGGGGGGACGGCACCTTGGGCCGGCGGAGCCGGACCCTTGGTGCCCCTGGTAGGGGGCATCTCGTGCCACTGCAATCTCTTTTCCTCTGATTGGACGGGCCACCGCCATGAACACCCTCAAATCCAAACTTCCGCCCATGGGCACGCTCGGGCCGTTTATCGCCCTGATCTTTGCGTGCCTGTTCTTTGCGACGCAGAACGAACGTTTCCTCACGCTGCAGAATTTCTCGCTGATCCTGCAGCAGGTGATGGTGGTGGGCACCATCGCCATCGGCCAGACGCTCATCATCCTGACCGCTGGCATCGATCTGTCGTGCGGCATGATCATGGCGCTGGGCTCCATCGTCATGACCAAGATGGGCGCCGACTTCGGCCTGCCAGCCCCCGTCGCGATCACGCTGGGCATCGCCGCCACGGCCGGCTTCGGCCTCATCAACGGCCTGCTCGTGACCAAGGCCAAGCTGCCGCCCTTCATCGTCACGCTGGGCACGCTGAACATCGCGTTCGCCATCACCCAGCTGTATTCGGGTTCGCAGACCATCACCGAAGTGTCCGACGGCCTGACCTGGCTCGGCAACTCGTTCCGCATCGGTGAAACCAACATCCTCTACGGCGTGGTGCTGATGCTCGCGCTGTACCTGATCACCTGGCTGTTCCTGCGCGAAACGGCGCCGGGCCGCCACATCTACGCCGTGGGCAACAGCCCCGAGGCCACCCGCCTGACCGGCATTTCCACCGACAAGGTGCTGCTGGGCGTGTACGTGCTGGCCGGCGTGTTCTACGGCCTGGCCTCGCTGCTCTCCGTGGCGCGCATTGGCGCCGGTGACCCGAACGCCGGGCAGACCGAAAACCTCGACGCCATCACCGCGGTGGTGCTGGGCGGCACCAGCCTGTTCGGTGGCCGCGGCATCATCTTGGGCACCCTGGTGGGCGCGCTGATCGTGGGTGTGTTCCGCAACGGCCTGACGCTCATGGGCGTGTCTTCCGTGTACCAGATCCTCGTCACCGGCATCCTCGTCATATTGGCTGTGATGACCGACCAGATGTCCCGCAAAGGAGTCCGTTGATGTCTACCGCACCCAACGCTCAAAGCCCGCTCGTGATCCAGGCCAAAGGCCTCGTCAAGCGCTACGGCCAGGTCACCGCGCTCGACGGTGCCGACTTCGAACTGCGCGCCGGGGAGATCCTGGCCGTGATCGGCGACAACGGCGCCGGCAAGTCTTCGCTGATCAAGTGCCTCGCCGGTGCCACGATCCCCGACGAAGGCGAGATCTACCTCGACGGCGCCCGCGCCCACTTCAAGAGCCCGATCGACGCACGCCGCGCCGGCATCGAAACCGTGTACCAGGACCTCGCCGTGGCCCCGGCCATGACGATCGCCGAGAACCTGTTCCTCGGCCGCGAAATCCGCCGCCCCGGCTTTCTCGGCAGCGTGTTCCAGATGATCGACAAGAAGAAGATGCTGGAAGAAAGCATCGCGCGCATGAACGACCTGAAGGTCGGCATCCGTTCCATGACGCAGGCGGTGGAAACGCTCTCGGGCGGCCAGCGCCAGTGCGTGGCGGTGGCGCGCGCCGCGGCCTTCGCGCAGCACGTGGTGATCATGGACGAACCGACCGCCGCGCTGGGCGTGAAAGAGGGCAACATGGTGCTCGAACTCATCCGCCGCGTGCGCGACAAGGGCCTGCCCGTGATCCTGATCAGCCACAACATGCCGCACGTGTTCGAGATCGCCGACCGCATCCACATCGCCCGCCTGGGCAAGCGTGCGGCGGTGGTGGACCCGAAGAACATCAGCATGAGCGACACCGTGGCCGTGATGACCGGCGCCAAGTCGGTGGACGATCTGCCGCCCGAAGCCCTGGCGCACTGAAAGAAAAAAATGCTCAAAGGCCTTGATCCCCTGCTCAGCCCGGACCTGCTCAAGCTGCTGGCCGAGATGGGCCACGACGACGCGGTGGTGCTGGCCGACGCCAACTTCACCGCCATGAGCCTGGGCGCGGGCAAGCCGGTGCTGCGCCTGCCCGGCGTCGGCATGGTGCGCACCGTGCAGGCGGTGGCCAGCGTGCTGCCGCTGGCCGCCGACGTGGCGCACCCTGTTGCCTACATGCAGGTCGGCGGTACCGAGCCCGGTTACCGCTCGGCCCTGCAGCGCGAAACGCTGGCGGTGCTGGCCGCCGAGGGCCTGCAGGACGGCCAGGCCGAAGCGGTGGAGCGCTACGCGTTCTACGAGCGCGTGAAAAAGGCCTACGCCATCGTGATCACCGGAGAGCTGGAGCCCTGGGGCAACTTCATCTTGCGCAAGGGCGTGCTGGGGCAGGCGCTCCGAGCCTGAAACCGGTGTTGAACCTGCCACACTCAACGGCTGTGAACCACACCACCGAAACCGACACCCCCGACGCGACCGCAGCCGATGCCCAGGGCGCCGCCCGCTTGCGCCCGCGCGGCTCCAACCAGGGGGGCATGCGCCAGTTCAACGAGCGCGTGGTGCTGCAGACGCTGCGCGCGCACGGCAGCCTGGCCAAGGCCGATCTCGCGCGCCTGACCGGCCTCACCGCCCAGACCATCGGCCTGATCACCGCCCGGCTCGACGAAGACCAGTTGCTGCGCCGCGAAGCGCCCGTGCGCGGTCGCGTGGGCCAGCCTTCCGTGCCGCTGGGGCTGCACCCCGATGGCGCGTTTGCCATCGGCATCAAGATCGGCCGGCGCAGCGCCGACTGGTTGCTGGTGGATTTCACAGGCCAGGTGCGCGAGCGCCTGGTGCTGGACTACGCCTTTCCCGACATCCCGGTGCTGCTGCCGGCCATCAAGTCCAACCTGAACCGCCTGCTCGACGGGCTGGGCCCGCTGCGCGACCGGGTGGTCGGTGTGGGCGTGGCCGCGCCGTTCCAGCTCGGGGGCTGGCACCGCATGCTGGGCCTGACCGAGGCTCAGTCCCTGGCCTGGAACCAGATCGATCTGGTGGCCGAGGTGCAGGCCCTGACGGACCTGCCGATCAGTTTCGCCAAGGACACCTCGGCCGCCTGCGTGGCCGAGCTGCTGCAGGGCAAGGGCCGGGACATCCGCAGTTTTCTCTACCTGTTCCTCGACACGTTCGTCGGCGGTGGCCTGGTGCTCAATTCCCATCTGCACCGCGGCGTCAACGGCAACGCCGGGGCCGTGGCCTCGCTGCCCCTGCAGGTGGCGACGGCCGACATGAAAGAGCTGCCGCCGCAGCTGATCAGCCAGGCTTCGCTGTGGGACTTGGAGCAGCGCTTTCGCGAGCACGCGCTCGACCCCATGGCCGCCTACGACGCGCGTGCGCTGGAGGCGCCCTGGCTGCCGTACACCCGCGAGTGGGTTGCCCGCGCCGCTTTGGCGCTGGCGCATTGCATCGTGGCCGGCACCGCGTTCCTGGACGTGGAGGCGGTGGTGATCGACGGTGTGGTCGCGCCCGACCTGCTGCGCAAACTCTGGGCGCGCACCGGCGAAGCGCTCAAGGCCTACAACTGGGAAGGCCTGCAGCAGATGCCCCGGCTGGAGATCGGCAGCATCGGCTCGGACGCGCGCGCGCTCGGCGGCGCGCTGCTGCCGCTGCACGCCTGCTTCGCCCCGGACCACGAGATTTTTCTCAAGAGCTGACGCGGCAGACGCTCATGCGGGTTTGCATTCAAGCGTTGAACAAGGCGGGAGCGGTGAGTGTGAACCCCGGGGCGTAGACACACGCCCGGCATCAGCGGGCGATTTTGCGTTCGACCTCTGCGACCCGGCCCGCGTGGAACCTGAGGGTCGTCAGCGTCTGAGGGTCCCGGGCATGGGGGAAGTAGGTCCAGGTTTTCTCTTCGGGTTGGCCCTTGACAGCACGGTGCAGAGCTTCGTGGTCGGGCTTTCCGATCTTCAGCACCACCTCCCCTTCCCCCATGCCCTTGCGGATGAACTTGCGCTCCGCGGCGTCTGCGGCCATGGCGGATGCGCTGGCCAGCGAGAGCAGAACCAACGCGGCGAGTCTGTTGAGATCCATAGGTCACGCCTCCGCCAGGGTCAGCACCGTCCCGCCGCGCGCAGCAGGGCGTTGCACTCCGCGCCGGAGCCCTTCGTCGCAGGGGCAGGCTGGCCCCTCCTGCCCGCTCCCCCCGCCATGGCGGTGCAGATGGCGTCGGAATGCGGTGTCTGCCCGAAGCTCATGGCCTTCTGGAAACCGGTGGCCCCGTACAGGTAACAGCTGTAGGCCTTTCCGTCGCGGGTGCTGGCGGTGTAGTTGATGCGGCCACCGCCTTCTTCGTTGCGGTCGGTGATGGTGAACTGGCCGACGGATCGCCCGATGGCCTGCGCGGTGCGCTGCTCCAGACCGCCCTGGTCGATGGTGGCTGCACACCCGGCCAGGAGGGCCAGGGCTGCTGTCGTGGGTGCAAAGCGTGTGGCGAAGGATCGAAGGTGCATGAAAGGCTCCGTGGGGTTCGTGGGGTTCATCGGACAAAGCAGTTGTCGGCGGGCACGGTGGCCAGGCTGGCGGACACCGCCGACAGGGACGGCTGGCTGGTCGGGATGTCGTCGCCCAGCAGGCACAGCAGGTTGGCTGGACGCAGCGTCCAGATGGCGCCGAAGCGCGTGCCGGTGACGGTGCGGAATGTCCCCCAGTGCGCCGCCAGGCCACCGTTCGTCTCGGACCGGTCGAAGCTCACCGCCCCCAGCTTGGACGGACCGGCCAGGCGTGAGGCCCCTGCGCATTCGCCGCCACCAAAGGTCAGCACCCCTTCGTAATAGTCCAGCGTGGTCGGGCTGGTGATGCGGGCGCGCAGCATCTTCTTGAACGACTGGCCACCGGTCTTCACGCAGCCCTTCTGCACCCAGTCGCCTGCGAGCGCCTCGATGGACGCCGAAGGCTCGGTACCGCCGGAGCCGCCGTTGGGCGCGTCGTCATCCCCGCCCCCACCGCAGGCCCCCAGAGCCAGTGCGATCACCACCGCCAGGGTGGTTGCGGGGCGGCGTGCAATACCGGGCAACGCGGAGAATGTAGGCATTGAAAGCTCCTGAGTCGGTCGAGATGGAAAAAGGCAGGCGTGCTCCCACCGGCAGGGCGAACGACGCCCCGCCTGGGTCGGTACCAGGACCGGTGTGTGGAGCGGGGGAAATCAGCCCGGTTTGCGGGCGACGATGAAGACGCGGATGTCCTTGCCCTTGGTGCCGTGCCGCTCGACCGCCACGATCTCCAGGCCCCGGCGGACCATGGCGGCCTGCAGGGCACCGGCGTCGAAGCACAGCACGTGGGGCGCCTTGCCCATGGCGCGCATCAGGGGCAGCGCGAGGTAGGGAATCAGCGGGTTCATCTCGGAGATGCAGGCGGTTTTTGAGATCAGCAGACCACCCGGCCGCAAGGCCCGCGTCGCGAGAGCCAATGCATGGTCGAGATCCGTCACCAGATGCAACAGGTTGAAGGCCAGCACCGCGTCGTACCCGCCGGGATGGGCCATCGGCACGTCGGCGTCAGCCACGGCGAAGCTCAACTGCGGCACCGGCTGGGCCGCCAGCTTCTCGCGCGCGATGGCGATCATTTCAGACGAGACGTCGGTCGCCAGCAGCCTCTCGGTGAACGGCGCCAGGCGCAGCGCGGTGCTGCCGGTGCCGCAGCCGATCTCCAGCACTTCCTGCTCCATGGTCAGCAGGCCCTGCACGCGCCTCAGCGTGGCCTCGTAGCCGGCCATGTCGGCGATCGGGTCGGCGGCGTATTTGCGGGCGATGCGGTCCCAGAAGCGGGCCTTGCGGGTGTCAGTGGCATTCGGCTCTGGCGAGAGCCCGGTATCGGCGGGTCGGGTGACGGTGGACAGTGGCATGTGAAGCTTTGAAAAGGGCCCACACCATGGGCGACACCTGGATGCTATCCATGCACAGCTTCGCAGGGAATTGCGGTAAATTGCAGTGAACATATACGTTTACGCATGGATAACCTCGACTGGAACCAGCTGAAGGCATTTCTGGAGACCGCTGAAACCGGCTCGCTCTCGGCGGCCGCCCGCAAGCTGGGCCTGACCCAGCCCACGCTGAGCCGCCAGGTGGCCGCGATCGAGCAACGCATGGGGGTGACCCTGTTCGAGCGTGTGGGCAAGTCCATGGCGCTCACGCCCACCGGGCTGGACCTGCTGGAACACGCGCGTGCCATGGGTGCGGCCGCCGAGGCCCTGGTGCTGGCCGCCACCGGGCGCTCGCAGGCTGTGGGCGGCGTGGTCTCTGTCTCAGCCACCGACGTGGTGGCCGCCATCCTGCTGCCGCCGCTGGTGCGGCAGCTGCGCGAGCAGGAACCCGGCATCGCCATCGAAGTGATTTCGTCCAACGCATTGAGCGACCTGCTGCGGCGCGAGGCCGACATCGCGATCCGCCACGTCAAGCCCGAGCAGCCGGAGCTGATCGCCCGTTTGATCCGGGAGGCAGCGGCCAACTTCTATGCGTCCGAAGACTGGGTGAAAGCCCACGGCCATCCGCGCAGCGCCGAAGAAGCGACCCATTTGCCCTTCGTCGGCTCCGACCGTTCAGGACAGTTCCTGGGCTATCTGCGCCAGCATGGCCTGCCGCTGAGCGAGGCCAACTTCAGCTGCTACGCAGAACACTCGGTGGCCAACTGGGCCTTGGTGCGCCAGGGCATGGGCATCGGCGCCATGATGGATGAGATCGCCCGCGACACCCCGGGCATCGTCCGGGTGCTCGACGATGTGCCGCCCGTGCGTTTCCCGATCTGGCTGGTCACCCACCGCGAACTGCGCACTTCGCGGCGGATTCGGGTGGTGTTCGAGGCTCTGGCACAAGGGTTGGCCTGAGGATGAAGACGGCAGTGCAGCGGCTGCTGTCGGCGATGTCGCCACCCTGAGTTCACGGTCTGGGCCTCACAGCTCTCATCCTGGCACCAGTGACATCTCGAATCCAATGGCCGGTTTCAAAGTGCTGCTGACCTTGCCAGCCTGACGGTAACTTCGCGCCCCCCGAATGTCTGCTGACCTCGGGCACCAACTGGTACTGCCGGCACTGACCTGCCTCGCGGTCAGTGCCGCCGAAGTGAATTGATGTGCGCGAGGCCGAGAGCGCGAACGAACTCTGCATGGCTCGACAGGCGTTGTGCAGAGCGTGTTGAATTCCACGCAATCCTGACCCCGGGGGGATGCGGCTAAAAACTTGGACTACCTGGAGGTAGTTCATGTATTCCTACGAAGACCGAATCCGAGCCGTCAAGCTCTACATCAAGCTTGGCAAGCGCCTCAGGGCCACCATCCGCCAGTTGGGCTATCCGACCAAGAACTCGCTCATTTGCTGGTACCGGGAGTACGAGCGAAGTCGAGAACTGCGAGTCGGGTACTCGCGATCAGGACAGAAGTATTCCGATCAGCAGAAGCATGCGGCGGTGAAGCACTACCTTGATCACGATCGGTGCATTGCCTCGACCATGCGGGCATTGGGATATCCCGGTCGGGAGCTACTGACCGAGTGGATTGACGAGCTGCACCCCGAAGTTCGCCACCGAATGGTGGGCCGGGCACCGAACGCCCTGCACTCCGACGCGCTTAAAAGTGCAGCGGTGATTGAGCTTTGCACCCGAAAGACCAGCGCACAAGAAATCGCCCAGAAGCTGGCGGTGTGTCGGCCTACGCTGTACAACTGGAAAAACCAGTTGCTCGGCCGCGAGGTACCCGCATCCATGAAACGTCAAAACAATTCACCGCCAGTGCCTGATGCTGCCGAACTGCAGCGCCAAGTCGAGTCGCTTCAACAGAGCATTCACCGTCTTCAGCTCGAACATGACATCTTGAAGAAGGCCAATGAACTGCTAAAAAAAGGCCTGGGCGTCAACCCTCAGCTCCTGAGCAATCGGGAGAAGACTCTGCTGGTTGAATCGCCCCGGGTTTCGTGGAGGCCGGTTGGTTTAAGTCAGGCCGCCACCATGGAGGACTGACTGGCGAGTTGCCGGTAGTAGTTTGCCTCAGCCTCTGCAGGAGGGATGTATCCGATGGGTCCGAGCAGCCGGTGATGGTTGAACCAGGACACCCATTCCAGCGTTGCCAGCTCCACCGATTCACGGGTTGGCCATGACCGGCGATGAATCACCTCGGCCTTGTACAGACCGTTGATGGTCTCGGCTAAAGCGTTGTCGTAGCTGTCGCCCTTGCTGCCCACCGAGGGCTCGATGCCTGCCTCTGACAGCCGTTCGCTGTAGCGAATGCTGACGTATTGCGACCCCCTGTCGGAATGGTGAATCAATGCGCCATCACGCTCGGGCTGCCGGGCATACAGCGCCTGCTCCAGGGCATCCAGAACGAAGTCCGTGTGCATGGAGGTACTGACCCGCCAGCCCACGATGCGCCGGGCATACACATCGATCACGAAGGCCACGTACAGCCAGCCTTGCCAGGTTGAAACGTAGGTGAAGTCCGAGACCCACAGCTGGTTCGGCCGCTCGGCCTTGAACTGCCGATTGACCCGATCCAGCGGGCAAGGGGCCTTCATGTCGCTGAGGGTGGTGCGCACCACCTTGCCCCGGCGCACGCCCTGCAAGCCCAGTCGCTTCATCAACCGCTCAACCGTGCAGCGGGCAATGACAACTCCCTCCCGGTTCATCTGTTTCCAGACCTTGTCGGCGCCGTAGACCCGCATGTTGGCTTGCCAGACGCGCTCAACGTGCGGCACCAGGGTGTCGTCACGCTGGGCGCGCGGGCAGCGCAGCTGGGGATTTCGCTGATGAGCAGCATGGCGCCAATAGCCTGACGGGGCGATCTGCAGCACTTTGCAGATCGACTCGACCCCGTAGGCCTGTCGATGCTGATCGACGAAGTTGTTCAGGACTTCAGACGGCGGTCGAGCTCCGCCTGGGCGAAAAACGCGCTGGCCAGCTTCAGGATCTCGTTGGCTTTGCGCAGCTCTTTGACCTCGCGCTCCAGCGCCTTCATCTGTTCACGTTCGGATGTCGTGATGCCGTCGCGCACGCCGGAATCGATCTGGTCTCGCTTGACCCATTCGTTGAGGGTCTGGGGCACGCAGCCGATCTTGGGGGCGATGGACTCGATGGTGGCCCACAGCGAGGGGTACTCGCCTCTGTGCTCACGCACCATGCGAACAGCACGCTCGCGGACCTCAGGTGAAAACTGGTTCGACTTCTTGCTCATGGCTCAATCCTCTCAGAGAAAAGAGCCTCCTCAAAACCCGGGGCGATTCAGGTTGACGCCCTGAAGCCCATCTACTCGCTCACAGAGCTACTTGGCGAACTTGGCCTGGCTCGCAGTTCCTACTTCTACCACTGCGCCCGCCAGCGAAGGCCTGACAAATACGCTGACGCCCGCGTTGCCGCTGCCGATGTGTTTCAGAGCAACCACCGCAGCTATGGTTACCGGCGCATGCGTGCGGCGCTGGGCAGACGCCAGTTGCACCTGTCTGAAAAAGTCGTGCAGCGCCTGATGAAGCAGGAGAGCTTGAGCGTTCCCTCGCGCAAAAAACGTCGATACGGGTCCTACCTCGGAGAGATCAGCCCTGCGCCAGACAACCTCCTCAATCGTGACTTCCAGGCGGCGACACCGAATGAGAAGTGGCTCACCGACATTACGGAGTTCCAGATCCCGGCGGGAAAGGTTTACCTCTCGCCTGTGATCGACTGCTTCGACGGCATGGTGGTGAGCTGGACGCTTGGTACCCGACCGGACTCCGAGTTGGTGAACACGATGCTCGATGCGGCCATTGACACGGTGCAATCGTGCGACAGCAAGCCGATCATTCACTCCGACCGTGGTGCCCATTACCGCTGGCCGGGCTGGCTTGATCGGATGCACAGTGCGAAGCTGACGCGGTCGATGTCGCGCAAGGGGTGCTCACCGGACAACGCGGCCTGCGAAGGTTTCTTTGGGCGCCTGAAGAATGAGATGTTCTACCCGCGGGATTGGAAGTCGACCACCATCGAGGTGTTCATCCGAGCGGTGCACGAGTACATCCTCTGGTACAACGAAAAACGGATCAAGATATCATTGGGCTCCCTCAGCCCCATCGAGTACCGCGAAAGTCTGGGCTTAATCAACTGAAACCAGTCCAAGAATTACGCCGCACCCCCGAGGGGTCAGATTTACGTGGAAATCAACACATAGCCTCTCAACGAGGCAGGCACCGCGCCGCCGACTTCTTCATACGTCACCCTGTGTCCTGTTCCGCTGATACGTGAGCAAAGTCGATGCAGCTTCTCCAGGATCGAATCGGCGGTGGCAGTCCACTTGAAAGGCCGGCAATGTCCAGTAGAAGCGCCGCTGGAAGTCCAGGAGTTCCTTGTTTTCGTCCTCGCCCACGGCGGGCAACACGGGTTCCAGCGTCATGCCGCACTTCGGGCAGTTGCCCGGTTGGTCCTGCCGAATTTCAGGGTGCATCGGGCAGGTATGCACACGTCCGGGCTGCCACCGCGTTCGGTTCGTGCGCAGCGGGAGTGTTTCCCGCGTGAGGGATATGGGGGTCAGTGCTTCTGTCACCATGATCACTTGCGCCTCTGGATCACGACCCATGCCAGCAGGCCCACGATGACGATCAGCAGGATCGGAATCCACACCCCGCCGTAGCCGCCCATCCAGCCGCCGTACCATCCACCCCCATTCATCATGTGTCCGCCCTGCGCTTGGGCAAGGCTGGAGCACAGGGCCGGGGCCGCTGCGGCGGAAAGTTTGATCTTGAATTTCACAATGTTTCCTTCTTCGGGATCAGACACGTCTCGAAGGTTTTGACACTGCGCCGCGCAGCCAAGCCCGTCTGTGCGGCGTCGAACGCAAGAGATCAGCTCAACCCGGCCCTGTCTGTCACAGGCGGCGCAGTTGCCTGCCGGGTCCAGCGTCGTCGCACCAGCTTTCGCGCTTCGCTGAACCAGAGCACGCCGCTGGCCATCGCCACACACACGCCCCACTGGCCCGCCGAGAGCGGAACGGTGCCAAAGGCGAGGTTGAGAAAAGGCAGGTGCACAACGGCCGCTTGCAGCGCTGCCGACAAGGCCACCGCGGCCCACAGCCAGCGGTTGGAGAACGGCGCGAGGAACGCGGATGCGCTGGCCGAGCGCGCGTTGAAGCAGTTGAACAGCTGCGTCAGCACCAGCACCGTGAAGGCGGCGGTGCGCGCCAGTTCCAGGCTGTGCGGGCCCGCGCCCAGCCAGCTGTCGACCGGCTCGATCAGCCCGCCGGGCAGGAACAGGTCCAGCGTCAGCAGGGTCAGCACCGCCATCACCACGCCGCCTTCCACCACGCCCCACGCCATGGCTGTGTCCAGAATGCCCTGGCTGCGCGGGCGCGGCTTGCGCGCCATCACGTCGTCGGCGATCGGGTCCACGCCCATGGCCAGCGCGGGCCCTGTATCGGTGATCAGGTTGATCCACAGGATCTGTGTGGCCAGCAGCGGCAGCACCACCGCGCCACCCGATCCGGTGGCCGTGGCCTTCAGGCCAATCACACCGGCCCCCACCACGCCGGCGAACACCGTCAGCACTTCGGCCAGGTTCGACGACAGCAGGTAGCGCAGGAACTTGCGGATGTTGTCGAGCACACCGCGCCCCTCGCGCACCGCCAGCACGATGGTGGCGAAGTGGTCGTCGGCCAGGATCATGCGGGCCGCTTCCTTGCTCACCTCGGTGCCCGCCACACCCATCGCCACGCCGATGTCGGCAGCCTTCAATGCGGGGGCGTCGTTGACGCCGTCGCCCGTCATGGCCACCACCTGGCCGCTGCCCTGCAGCGCCTGCACGATGCGCAGCTTGTGCCGAGGCGCCACGCGGGCGAACACCGATGTGTTCTGCGCGGCGGCAGCGAAGGCGGCGTCATCGCCCAGCTTGTCGAGCTCGATGCCCGTGAGCACCGGCGCCCCGGCATCGACGATACCGAGATCGGCGGCGATGCGCGCCGCCGTGCGCGGGTGGTCGCCGGTGATCATGATCACGCGGATGCCGGCCTGGCGTGCCTCGGCGATGGCCACGGCCGCTTCCTCGCGCGGCGGGTCGATGATGCCGACGGTGCCGAGGTATTCCAGACCCTGCTCAAACGCAGCCGCCTCATCCGCATCGTTCGGGATCTGCGCGTCGGGCGCCAGTGTGCGGCGCGCCACGGCCAGCGTGCGCAGCGCGTCACCGGTCATCGCAGCCACGTCGGCCAGCACCTGAGCGTGCAGGGCGGCATCAAGCGCCACCGTGTCCTCGCCGCGGCGCGCGTGGGTGCAATGCGCCAGCAACTCATCGGGCGCACCCTTGGTGAAGAGCACATGCGCGTCGCCGTCGGCATGGTCCACCAGCAGAACCGACATCATCTTGCGCTGCGAGGTGAAGGGGATTTCGCCGATGCGCTCGAAGCGTTCCTCCGTCTCAGGCGTGGCTTCGCTTTTGGCCGGATCACCCAGCTTGCGTTCGGCCACCAGGAACGCGGCCTCGGTCGGGTCGCCCTGGATCACCCAGGTGCCGGTTTCGTCCTGCTGCAGCTGGGCATTGCCGGCCAGGCTGCCGCCGCGCAGCACGGCCTGCAGCTCCAGGCGCAGCGGGCCTTCGGCCAGTTCGGTACCCGCCGTCTCGGCGCGCCCCTCGGGGGCGTAGCCCACGCCGGTGATGTCGCTGCGGCCCGAAGCCGTCATCACCCTTTGTACGGTCATCTCGCCGCGTGTCAGCGTGCCGGTCTTGTCTGACGCGATGACGGACGCCGAACCGAGCGTCTCGACAGAGGCCAGCTGCTTGACGATGGCGTGGTGGCGCGCCATGCGGCGCACGCCCATCGCCAGCACCACCGACAGGATGGCCGGCAGGCCCTCGGGCACGGCGGCCACGGCCAGTGACACGCCCAACAGCAACACCGTGATCACATCGGCCACGCCATGGATGTCCGAGATGAGCAGGATCGTGACCACCACCAAAGCTGCAATCACCAGCGCCGCAATCCCCAGCACCTTGCCCAGGTGCGCGACCTCGACCTGCAGCGGCGTGGGTGCGTCGGGCGTGGTGTCCAGCAGGGTGGCGATGCCGCCCATCTCGGTCTGCATGCCGGTGGCGGTGACGATGGCCTGCCCGGTGCCTTGCGCCACCGCGGTGCCCTTGAAGACCATGTTCAGCCGGTCGCCCAGCGCCACCGGCCCGGGCAGCCGTGCCGCATTCTTCAGCACCGCTTCGCTTTCGCCCGTCAGTGGCGCCTCCAGCAGCTTCAGCGCGGCCGCTTGCACCAGGCGGGCATCGGCGCCCACGGCGTCGCCCTCGGCGAGCACCAGCACGTCGCCTTTGACGAGTTCGGCGCTGGGCACCCGGGTCACGGCGCCATCGCGCAGCACGGCCGAGGTGGCGGTGGTCATCTTCGCCAGTGCTGCCACCGCCTGCGCTGCCTTGGCCTCCTGCAGCCAGCCCAGCACCGCGTTCAGCACCACCACGCCGGCGATGACGATGGCATCGAGTGGCCAGCCGGCCACACCGGCCTGGCCACGGCCTTCGAACCACCATGCGGCCAGGGCCACGGCCGCTGCCGCACCCAGCAGGTAGACCAGCGGGTCCTGCAACTGGGCCAACGCACGGCGCCACATGGGCACAGGCGGCACCGCGCGCAATTCGTTGGGACCGTCTGCCTGCAGCCGTTGGGCAGCCTCTTCGGTGCCCAGGCCGCGTTCCAGATCGGTGCCGAGCGACACGGCCAGATCAGCGCTGTCGATCAGTGACGGGTTGGCCTGGGGCACTCTGGGGCTGTGGTTTGAAGAAGCATGGTGCTCCGGCTGTCAGCGGTGATGTTTGCAAGACATTTGCAGCTGCGGGTACCCGTGGGCGCTCAGCGGGGGCATGTCCCGTTCGATGACCAGCCCGGCGAACCAAGGCATGGGATGCGCAACTTTCGGTACCTCGTCGCTGTGCTGGCAGACAAAGCAGTGGAAGTCCCCAGACCATACCATCGACCCGGCTCTCCACTCGGACACAGCTTCGTCATGTCGTGGCAATCAGCGCCGGATCGTCGGCATGGTCAATCAAAAGCGCCTGCACCCAGCCTTGCCAGGTGTCGGCGAACGCGCGCCGAGCGGCGGCATCGGCCCCTGGGGCCAAAGCGTCACGCAGCAGTTCACCCAAGGCCGCAGGCCGAGGCACGACCTGCGGCCGGTGTGACAGTTCGACCGATTGCCCGCTGTCCAGACGTGTGAAGCGGATCTCACCGCTCATCGGCACACCGAAGCGCAGCAGACCATTGCGCGCGAAGCGGCCCGCCAGCCCCTTGAAGCCGCCCTCATTGGCTGCGCCGGTGACGAGACTCGCGACGCCAGCGATCACGCCGGTCACACCTTCGTCGAGGGCCTGGCGCATTTCGACCCGGATCTCGCCACGCCGCGGCGTCTCGCCCGGGTACAGCCGCGCCAGCGCCGCGCGGGTCATCAGCCAGGCACCTGCCACTGTGGGGCAGGAGTGACCAGCGAGCTTGACGGCATCGATATAGCGGTACTCGATCAGCCCGCCCTCGACCGCACCCAGCGCGTCGGCCAGCGGGTCAACGACAAAGATCGCCGGCACGGCGTCAAAGAAGGCAGGGGTCTGCATGACCGACGATGTCATGCGGCCGCCGGTACGCGCAAGCTCATCCGTTGCCGCACCACCTGGCCGACCAGCACCGCAGCCGGGTACATCACCTCTTCCTCAACGCGCGCGTGTTCGGTCAACGCTTCGGCGAAGGCGACGATGTCGCTGTGCCCCGTTCGCGCTGCGGCATCACGCAACGTTTTTAATGCGGCGACGATGCCCTGGTGTTCGGCGAGCATCTGCGGCAACTCGGCTTCGAGTTGGTCGGTGAGTGTCAGCACCTCGGCCATCTCGGCGTTCCATTCGCCGCGAGTCAGCGCCGCGAGCAGCCCCAGCGGCGGCAGCGCGAACTGGTCTTCCTTGATGAAGTGCGGATGCATCAGCTGCGCCAGCGTCCTGGCCGCCTCGCCGACTTCGCCGCCCGCTTGTGTCGCCAGGCGCAACCGCTCATGCAGGGCCTCGTGTTCCTGTTGCAACGGCAGGGGTATCTTGAATTTCATGGTCGGATCCTCGGGGTGTCGGTGAGAGGGGAGAAAGGTTCCAAGATGCGCGGCTGTCGGTGAGGCGTCTGTGCGCTGACGCACAGGGCATTCCCATCACCAACGCCGCCCATCCACCTCTTCGCTGCGTTGGTGACTTTGTGCGATAGTGAACAGAGCGCGTCGGGCTTTCAGCCCACACTCCGCCGATGGTCCGTCCGGCGCCAGTTCGGAGCCGGCGTTTCAGGCTCAAGGGTTGATGCGAGGCATCTTGAAAGCACTGCTGCTGACGTATTGGGATTCACTTCGGTCCAGTTTCTGGTTCGTGCCGGCCGCCATGGCCTGCCTGGCCGTGGCACTGGCCGTCGCCGCCGTCGAGCTCGACAAGGCCGTCGGTGACGACTGGCTGGAGCGCCTGGGCTGGAGCTACTCCGGTGGCGCCGAGGGCGCCAGCCTGCTGCAGGGCACCGTGGCCGGGTCGATGATCGCCATCGCCGGGACCGTGTTCTCGATGACGCTGGTGGCGATGTCGCTCGCCTCGTCCCAGCTGGGGCCGCGCCTGCTGCGCAACTTCATGCGCGACACCGCCAACCAGGTGGTGCTCGGCACCTTCGTGGCCACTTTCGTGTACTGCCTGCTCGTGCTGCGCACCATCCGGCGCGCCGACGAGGTGGCCTTTGTGCCCCATCTCTCCGTCAGCATCGGCGTGATGCTGGCCATGGTCAGCATCGGGGTGCTGATCTACTTCATCCACCATGTCTCGGTCTCGATCCAGGCGGATGTGGTCGTGGCCCGGGTGGGCCACGAACTGGAAGACGGGATCGGCAGGCTGTTTCCCGGCCAGTTGGGCCAGCCTGGGTCCGAAACCTCAAACGCGCCACGAGAAGCCAGTCTGCCAGCCGCGTTCGAGCGCGAGGCGCTTCCCGTGGGCGCGCTCGAAGACGGTTACCTCCAGTTGATCGATGCCGACGCCCTGATGGAGCTGGCCAGCCAGGAAGACCTGCTGCTGCGG
Organism: Hydrogenophaga sp. L76; assembly: GCF_057654755.1. Lineage (NCBI taxonomy): Bacteria > Pseudomonadati > Pseudomonadota > Betaproteobacteria > Burkholderiales > Comamonadaceae > Hydrogenophaga > Hydrogenophaga sp. L76. Next base: position 1,352,906 of record NZ_CM172807.1, on the reverse strand, counting down.
CTGGAGCGTCGCCCCGGGCACTACCTTGTTCATGGCCAGGCGTTGGTCATGGTGTGGCCGGGGGAGCGTGTGACAGAAGCCCTGGTGGATCAGCTGAACGACGCTTTTGTATTCGGCAACCAGCGCACGGCCACCCAGGATGTCGAGTTCTCGTTCCTCCAGTTGGTCGAGATCGCGGTGCGGGCGCTGTCCCCGGGCATCAACGACCCGTTCACGGCCGTCGCCTGCGTGGATCGACTGGGATCGGCCCTGAGCCGGCTGGCCCGATGCGACATGCCATCACCGCTGAGGTTCGACGCCGAAGGGCGGCTGCGACTGATGGCGCCTGGGGCCACGTTTGCCGGCATCGTTGACCTGGCTTTCAACCAGATCCGACAAAACGCCCGGTCCAACCCCGCCGTGGCGATCCGCATGCTCGACGCCATCGCCCAGATCGCCGGCCACGTGCAACACCCGCAGGACACGGCCTGCCTCCAGCGCCACGCAGACATGATCGTCCGCGGGGCGCGGGAAGCCGTGCCGGAGGCGAACGATGTGCTCGCCGTCGAGGGGCGTTTCATGGCGGCGACACAGGTGTTGCACAGGCTTCACGGCTAGCTGACGCTTCACAGCTGGTTCACCGGCAGCAACCAGCCTCAAGCATCCTGTCGCGTCAACCAACCAACGCGTCTACACGTTTGATTGCGAACCCGTTTCAGGTCATGACGGTGGGTGTGTCCATCCCGGTGTGCTGCCGGATGTGGGCCACGGCTTCGGCCAGCGCCACCAGCGGTGCGAGCGCTTCCTGGGCCGGCACGTCGTGGCGGCTGGCATCGGGTTCGTGGTGCTCCAGGTAGACGCGCAGCGTGGCGCCCTCGGTGCCGGTGCCGGAGAGGCGGAACACCACGCGCGACGAATCTTCGAGCACCACGCGCACGCCCTGTTTCTGGCTCACCGAGCCGTCCACCGGGTCGGTGTAGGCGAAGTCGTCGGCCCAGGCGATGGGTTGGCCCGCCACCGCCGTGCCACCCAGCGTGGGCAACTGGGCGCGCAGTTCGCTCATCAGCGCGTTGGCCTTCTCGGTGGCGATGCCGTCGTAGTCGTGGCGCGAGTACACGCAGCGGCCGTGCGCGCGCCAGAGGCCACGCACCAGCTCTTCCACCGATTTGCCGGTCACGGCCACGAGGTTGAGCCAGAACAGCACGGCCCACAGGCCGTCTTTCTCGCGCACGTGGTCCGAGCCGGTGCCGTAGCTCTCTTCACCGCAGAGCGTGACCTTGCCTGCGTCCAGCAGGTTGCCGAAAAACTTCCAGCCGGTCGGCGTTTCGTAACAGGCGATGTCCAGCGCTTTCGCCACGCGGTCCACCGCGGTGGAGGTGGGCATGGAGCGCGCCACGCCGGCCAGGCCCCGGGCGTAGCCGGGCACCTGTGTCGCGTGGGCCGTCAGCACGGCCAGGCTGTCGGAGGGCGAGACCAGGAAGCCGCGGCCGAGGATCATGTTGCGGTCGGCGTCGCCGTCGGACGCCGCCCCCATGTCGGGCGCGTCGGCCGCCATGAGGTGGGCCACCAGGTCGTCGGCGTAGGCCGGGTTGGGGTCCGGGTGCAGGCCGCCGAAGTCTTCCAGCGGCTCGGCGTGCACCACGGTGCCGGCCGGTGCGCCGAGTTCGCCTTCGATGATGGCTTTGGCGTAGGGGCCGCCGACCGCCCACATCGCATCAAAGCGCAGGCGGAAGCCGCGCGCGAACAGGGCGCGGATGGCGTCAAAGTCGAACAGGCTGCGCAGCACGGCCGCGTGGTCTGCCACCGGGTCGATCACCTCGACGGTCATGTCCTCGATCTGCTGGGTGCCTTGCATGTCGATGCCGATGTCGGGCGCATCGCTGATCTGGTAGCGCTCGATGACCTGGGTGCGCTCGTAGATCGCCTGGGTCAGCTTCTCGGGCGCCGGGCCGCCGTTGGCCGCGTTGTACTTGATGCCGAAATCGCCGTCGGGGCCGCCGGGGTTGTGGCTGGCCGAGAGGATGATGCCGCCGCTCGCCTGGTGGCGGCGGATCACCGCGCTCGCGGCGGGCGTCGACAGGATGCCGCCCTGGCCCAGCAGCACGCGGGCGTAGCCGCGCGCCGCGGCCATTTTCAGGATGGTCTGCACGGCGGCCCGGTTGTGGAAACGCCCGTCGCCACCCAGCACCAGGGTCTGGCCGGTGGCCAGCTGGTATTCGCCGTGCAGCACATCGAACAGCGCCTGCACGAAATTCTCGAGGTAGCGCGGCTGCTGGAACACCGTGACCTTCTTGCGCAGGCCGGAGGTGCCGGGCAGCTGGCCGGCGAAGGGGGTGGTGGGCAGGGACTGGAGGGTCATGGCGGTTCCTGGTTTTTCGAGGGGAGGGTATGGCAGCCCGTCGCGGTGAGTTGCAGCACGCGCTGCGCCCGCGCAGCGGCCGCTTCAGAGTGCGTCACCAGCACCAGCGCTGCACCACTGTCGCGGGCTTGTTGTTCCAGCACACCCATCACCTGGCGCGCGGTGGAAGGGTCGAGGTTGCCGGTGGGTTCATCGGCGAGCAGCAGGCTGGGGCGGTGCACCAGGGCGCGCGCGATCGCCACGCGCTGCAGTTGCCCACCGGAGAGCTGGGCCGGCAGGCGCTCGCCGAGTCCGCCCAGGCCCACCGCTTCGAGCATCTGCGCCACGCGCGCTGGGTCCGGGCGCTTCAGCAGCAGCAGCGGCAGCCCCACGTTCTGCGCCACGTCCAGGTGCGGCAGCACGTGGAACGCCTGGAACACGAAACCGAGCTTTTCGCGCCGCCAGTGCGCGCGCTGCACCTCGCCCAGCTGCCCCAGGTCCACGCCGTCGTGCGTGATCGTGCCCTCGCTCCAGTCGTCCAGCGCGGCCATGCAGTTGAGCAGGCTGGATTTGCCCACGCCGGATTCGCCGACGATGGCGATGAACTCGCCCGGCTCGACGCGCAGGTTCACCTGGCTGAACACGGGCGTGTCGCCATAGCGTTTGCTCAGGTTGTGGATGACGAGGGTCATGCGGTCTCCCTGGCTGGCCCATCCAGCCAGCGGCTGGCCCATTGCAGCACCTGCGCCAGCGCATCGGGCGCGTCGCAGGCCACGACCAGACGTTCGGGCATCGAGCGCAGCCAGGTGACCTGGCGTTTGGCCAGCTGGCGCGTGGCGAAGACGCCGCGGTCGCGCAGTTCGGCGAGCTGGGGCGCGCCGGGTGTTTCGCCGTGGGCGTCCAGCGCCTCCCAGGCCTGGCGGTAGCCGACGCAGCGCATGGACGGCAGGTCGGGGTGCAGATCGCCGCGCGCGCGCAGTGCACGCACCTCGTCCAGGAAGCCCGCCGCCAGCATGGCGTCGAAACGCTGGGCGATGCGCGCGTGCAGCCAGGCGCGGTCCTGGGGTTCGAGCGAGAGCAGGGCGCCGGGCGCGATCGGGCTGGTGGGCGTGGTCTCGTCCGGCCCGGTCTGGAAGGCCGAGATCGGCTGGCCCGACACCTCGAACACTTCGAGCGCGCGCTGGATGCGCTGCGAGTCGTTGGGGAACAGGCGCGCCGCTGTCACCGGGTCCACCCGCGCGAGTTCGGCGTGCAGCGCGGGCCAGCCGAGCTGCGCGGCGCGCGCCTCGATGCCTTGGCGCACAGCGGCGTCGGCGCGGGGCATCTGGTTGAGGCCCTGCATCAGCGCCTTGAAATACAGCATGGTGCCGCCCACCAGCAGCGGCGTGCGCCCGCGCGCCTGGATCTCGTCGATCAGCCGCGTGGCGTCGGCCACGAAGCCGGCGGCGCTGTAGGCCTGCAGGGGGTCGAGGGTGTCGATCAGGTGGTGCGGCACCTGGGCCAGCTCGTCGGGCGTGGGCTTGGCGGTGCCGATGTCCATGCCGCGGTAGACCAGGGCCGAATCGACGCTGATGATCTCCACCGGCCAGCGCTGTGCGATGGCCAGCGAAGCCGCGCTCTTGCCGCTCGCGGTGGGCCCGGCGATGGCCAGGCAGCGCGGCCGATCAGCTGGCATTCGTCGCTCCGGCGTTGGTGTGCACCGGTGGCGTCTTCACCTCACCAAAGCGCTGCACCAGCGTCCAGGCCGTGGCCGCGATCAGCACGCTCCAGAACCAGACGCCGTTGGTCAGCGGCAGCACGCTGTCGGGCTGGGCGGCCAGGCTTTTGCCGAGCCAGCCGCCCATGAAGAAGGCCGCGATCATCATCATGAAACCGCTGAGCGCCGAAGCCGCGCCCGCGGCCTGCGGGAACGGCCCGACGGCGCCGCTCTGGCCGCAGGGCTGGTGCACGCCGTGGGCCAGCATGAAGCCGTAGAACGGCACCATGATGGCGGCCACGTGCTGCACGCCCGCGAGGGCGAGCAGGCCCATGCTGGTGCCGGCGGTGAGGGTGCAGGCGCCCGCCAGCGCCACCGTCTTGCGCACGCCGTAGCGCGGCAGCAGCCGGCGGCAGATGAAGGTGCCGGCGATGTAGCTCAGCGACATGGTGAACATGGCCAGTCCGTAGGCCGGCTGCGACAGGCCCAGCACCTGGATGAAGACGAACGAAGACGCGGCCAGGAAGGTGAACAGGCCACCGTAGGATGTGGTGGCCAGCAGCGTGAAGGCCCAGAAAGTGGGGTTCTGCAGGATGGCCCACCAGGTGCGCAGCAGCGTGACCGGTTCCAGTGCGCGCGGGTTTTTCTTCGCCAGGGTTTCCTCGAAACGCAGCGCCACCACCAGCAGCGTGCCGGCGCCGAACACCGCCAGCGCCATCAGCGCCACGCGCCAGCCCAGGTATTCGGCCAGCAGGCCGCCCAGCGGCGCGCTCGCGCAGGCGATCACACCCAGACCGGTGAGGCCCTTGGACATGATGCGGGCACCGTCCACCGGTGCGTAGAGATCGCGCACGATGGCGCGTGCGCACATCACGCCCGCGCCCATCGCCACGCCCTGCAGCGCGCGCCAGACAATGAGCTGGTCCATCGAAGCAGAAAACGTGCTGCCCACCGACGCCACCACGTAGAGCAACATGCCCACCAGCAGCACCGGCCGGCGGCCGAAGCGGTCCGACAGCGGGCCCCAGACCATCTGCGACAGGCCGAAAGCCAGCAGCAGCGCGGTCAGCGTGAGCTGGGCCTGCGACATCGCCGCGCCAAAGCCCTGGGTCATGGCGGGCAGGGCGGGGAGGTAAAGGTCGGTGGTGACGGGTTGCAGACCCAGCAGCAGCGAGAGCACCAGCACGATCAGGCCGGGCGACATGGAAGGGGGCTTGGCGGACATCCAGTCGAGGGTAGCAGATGCGCACCGGGCCGACAGGTTGCCGGAGCGCCACCCCCAACGCGTGAAACGGTCCAACCAAGGGCACCGCCGGGCCGGCTTTGCCGGACGGCCAGTGCCGCCCCCTTGAGGGGGTCGCGCGAAGCGCGGCAGGGGTGTTCTATTCCAATCCGAACAGCTCAGCCAGTGCCACCCGGTATTGCGGCTGTCCCACCGAGTTGGTGTTGTGGTGCGAGCCGCCCTCGACCAGCACGAAGGTCTTGGGCCCGGTGGCGGCCTCAAACAGGCGCCGCCCGAGCTCGGGCTGGATCAGCCGGTCCGAGCCGCCATGCACCACCAGCAGCGGTGAGCCGATGTCCGGCACGCGCTTGACCGCTTCGAAACGCTGGGTGATCAGCGGTCCCACCGGCAGCCAGCCCCACTTGAAGGTGCTCACCACGTCGGGGATGGAGGTGAAACTGCCTTCGACCAGCGTGCCCGCTTCGTCGGTCACCTGGGCCGCGAGGTCGATGGCGATGGCGCCACCCAGCGAGTGGCCAAAGATGTAGCGCGGGCGACCGGGGTACTGCTTTCCGAGCCAGTCCCAGGCGGCCCGGGCGTCTTCGTAGGCCATGGTTTCCGAGGGCAGCCCCGGCGAACTCTTGCCGAAACCGCGGTAGTCGATGGCCAGCACCGAAAAGCCCAGCTCCTGCATGCGGCGCGCCCGGAAGGCCGAGCCGACCACGTTGAAGCGCGCACCGTGCAGGTAGAGCAGCACCGGGGCGTCGGACCGGGTCGTGAAATCCTCGTGCGCGAGCCAGAGCCCATGCAGTTTCACCGGCTGGCCGGATTCGCGCGACTGGAAATCGATCCAGACGGCGTCCATGCCCGTGGCCGCCTCCTGACCGCCCCACCAGCTGCGGTCCGAGGGCTGGAAGATCCAGGCGCGTTGTCGCTGGTCGAGCGTGGCACAGCCGGTGAGCACGGCGGCTGCGGCGAAAAGGACGATGAGAAGGCGCTTCATGGCAAGGAGTGATGCGACCCGCTCCGGAAAGTTCAAGGCAGAATGAACAAGGTCGGCGGAGCACCCGCTGCGCCACAGACCACCGGACGACAAGCCCATGACCGACAGCGTGTTCACCCGCATCATCCGCCGTGAGATCCCGGCGGCCATCGTCTATGAGGACGAACAGGTCATTGCCTTCATGGACGCCGGCCAGATCAATCCGGGTCATGTGCTGGTGGCGACCCGGCGCCAGGTGGAGACCGTGATGGAGCTCGACGAGGTCGACGCCGCCCACCTGTTTGCGGTGGCCACGCGGATCGCCAAGGCCGTTCAGGCCGAGTTTCGGCCGACCGGCATGACGCTGTTGCAAACCAACAAACCCGATGGCTGGCAGACCGTGCCCCATGTGCACGTGCACGTGTTGCCGCGCCATGCGGACGATGGTGTGGGCCTGGTGTGGCCGCGCAAGGACCCGCCGCTGGCCGACCTGCAGGCGCTGGCAGCGCGCATCCAGTTGTGATGGACTGCGCGCGCGGTGCAGCGATGTGCCGCCAATGAGGGGGAGCCTTAAATGACGCCCTGGGCCAGCATGGCGTCGGCCACCTTCACGAAGCCGGCGATGTTGGCGCCGTCGATGTAGCTCACGCTGCCGTCGGCTTGCTTGCCGTATTTCAGGCAGGCGGCGTGAATGCCCTGCATGATCTGCAGCAGGCGACCGTCCACCTCGTCACGGGGCCACGACAGGCGCAGCGCGTTCTGGCTCATTTCCAGGCCCGAGGTGGCCACGCCGCCCGCGTTCGATGCCTTGCCTGGCGCGTACAGCACGCCGGCCGTCTCGAAGGCTTTGGCGGCTTCGATGGTGGAGGGCATGTTGGCGCCTTCGGCGACACAGATCACGCCGTTCCGGATCAGCGTGGCGGCGTCCTGTTCGTTCAGCTCGTTCTGGGTCGCGCACGGCAGGGCCACATCCACCGGCACGTGCCAGGGTGTCTTGCCCGCTTCGAACTGCACACCGGTGCGCTCGGCGTAGTCGCTCACGCGGCCGTAGTGGTGGTTCTTCACGTCCATCAGGATCGCCAGCTTCTCGGGCGTGAAGCCGGATTCGTCCACGATGGTGCCGCTGGAGTCCGACACGGTGATCACCTTGGCGCCGAGTTCCATCGCCTTCTCGACCGCGTACTGGGCCACGTTGCCCGAACCGGACACCGACACGCGCAAGCCTTGGAAGGACTGGCCGCGGGTCTTGAGCATTTCCTGCGCAAAGTAGACCGTGCCGTAGCCGGTAGCTTCGGGGCGGATCAGCGAACCACCGAAACTCAGGCCCTTGCCTGTGAACACGCAGTCGGCGCGGTTGGAGAGCTTCTTGACCATGCCGGCGATGAAGCCCACTTCGCGGCCACCGACGCCGATGTCGCCCGCCGGCACGTCGGTGTCGGCACCCACGTGGCGGAACAACTCGCTGGCGAACGCCTGGCAGAAGCGCATGACTTCGGCCGGGCTTTTGCCCTTGGGGTCGAAGTCCGAGCCCCCCTTGCCGCCGCCCATGGGCAAGGTGGTCAGCGCGTTCTTGAAGGTCTGCTCGAAGGCCAGGAATTTCAGCACCGACAGGTTCACCGAGGGGTGGAAACGCAGGCCGCCCTTGTAAGGACCAATGGCCATGCTGTGCTGGATGCGGTAGCCCTTGTTGACCTGCACGCTGCCGTGGTCGTCCACCCAGGACACGCGGAAGATCACGATGCGCTCGGGTTCGACCAGCCGGTCCAGCAGGCCTTGTTCGGCGTATTTCGGGTGGGCAGCGATGAAAGGCCAGAGGCTTTCCATCACTTCGGTGACGGCTTGCAGGAACTCGGGCTGGCCCGGGTTGCGCAGGGCGACGTGGGAAAGAAAATCGTGAACCGAGGCGTACTTCATGTGGGTCATGCTCCAAAAATGTGCATGACATTATGCAAAGCCGGCATTTTGTGTAGCGAAAACGCCTTGGTTTGGTGCTTTCTGATTCATGGTGGTGCGTTGGCCGATGGCCGGCACGCAACGTTTCATGGCAAGGAATGGTGCGAACCCCTGCGAAAACTTCAAGGCAGAATGAGCCCGGCCTGCGCAAAACCACCTCGCCAGGCCCCACCGGACGACCCGCCCATGACCGACCGTGTTTTCACCCGCATTCGCTGCCGCGAAGTCCCGGCGTCCGACGTGTTCGCCGACGAACACACCATCGCCTCGAAGAATGCGGGGCAGGCCACAGCGCCCGGCGGACGGCGCGGCCCGGGTCTGATGGCCGTGCTGACCGTGGTCGCTGGGCTGGCGGCCTGCGGTGAGGCGCCGCCCGCGGGCTGGTCGGGCTACGTCGAGGGCGACTACGTGCATGTGGCGTCCCCGGTGGGTGGGCGGCTCGACACGCTGGCCGTGCGGGCGGGCGACCGGGTGCGCAAGGGCGATGCGCTGTTCGCGCTCGACGCCCAGGCCGAACAGGCGGCGCAGGCCGAAGCCCGGGCGCGCCTGGCCGGCACCTTGGCCCAGGCCGCCAACACCACCAAAGGCCGGCGCACCGACGAGGTGGCGGTGACCCGCGCCCAGCTGGCGCAGGCCCGGGCGCAGGCCGTGCTGGCGCAGACCGCCTGGGCGCGCCAGCGGGATCTGGTGGCCCAGGGTTTTGTGTCGCAGGCCAGCCAGGACGCCGCCAAGGCCGCGCTGGACCAGGCGAACGCCCGGGTCGCCGAACTGGAGGCTGCCCTGCGCGTGGCGGCCTTGCCGGCGCGCAGCGACGAAACCGACGCCGCCGAGGCCCAGGCCGAAGCCGCGCGCCAGGTGCTGCGCCAGAGCGACTGGCGGCTGGCCCAGAAGCAGCAGACCGCGCCCGCCGATGCCCAGGTGGCCGAGGTGTTTTTCCGCGTCGGCGAAACCGTGGCGCCGGGACAGCCGGTGCTGTCGCTGTTGCCACCGGGGGGCGTCAAGGCCCGGTTCTATGTGCCTGAGACCGAGGTCGGTGCGCTGGCCACCGGGCAATGGGTGGCCCTGGCCTGCGACGGTTGTGGCGAGGCGATTCCGGCGCGCATCATCCGCATTGCCAGTGGTCCGGAATTCACGCCGCCGGTGATCTACTCCAACGCCCAGCGCGCCCGGCTGGTGTTTCTGGTGGAGGCCGCGCCGCGCCCGGCCGACGCCAGCCGCCTGCACCCCGGCCAGCCGCTGGACGTGACCCGCCTGACGCAGGACCCGGGATGAACACGCTCGCCATCGACGTGCGCGGCCTGACCAAACGCTACGACGGCCGCGCCGTGGTGGACGACGTGACCCTGCAGGTGGGCCAGGGCCGCATCTGCGGTTTCCTCGGGCCCAACGGCAGCGGCAAGACCACGACGATCCGCATGCTCTGCGGCCTGCTGCGCCCCGACGCGGGCGAGGGCCAGTGCCTGGGACTGGACTTCCGCCGCGAGGCCGCTGCCATCAAGCGCCAGGTGGGCTACATGACGCAGAAGTTCGGCCTCTACGACGACCTCTCGATCCGCGAGAACCTGGACTTCGTGGCCCGGTTGTTCGAGCTGCCCGGCCGCCGCGCAGCGGTGGACCAGGCGCTGGAGCAGCTGGGCCTGCAGGCGCGCCAGCGCCAGCTCGCCGGCACGCTCTCGGGCGGCTGGAAACAGCGCCTGGCGCTGGCCGCCTGCCTGATCCACGGGCCGCGCCTGCTGCTGCTCGACGAACCCACGGCCGGCGTGGACCCCAAGGCCCGGCGCGACTTCTGGGACCAGATCCACCGCCTGGCCGCGCAGGGCATCACGGTGCTGGTGTCCACCCACTACATGGACGAGGCCGCGCGTTGCCACGACCTGGTCTACATCGCCTATGGCAAGGTGCTCGCGCGCGGCAACGAGCGCGAGATCGTGGACGCGGCGGGCCTGAGCGTCTGGGCGCTCGAAGGCGCTGCCGCGCAGGACCTGAGCGAACGCCTGCGCGCGCTGCCCGGGGTGCAGAACGTCGTCGCCTTCGGCAACACGCTGCACGTGGCCGGGCGCGACGCCGCGCTGCTGGCGCAGTCGCTTGGCGCTTTCCAGGCCGAGAGCGGCGTGGTGCTGCACGAAACGCGGGCCAACCTGGAGGACGTTTTCATCAGCCTGATCGACCAGGCGCAGGACAACTTCGGCAACGGCCAGGCAGGGCAACCATGAAGTGGTTTTCGCCCGCGCGCACCTGGGCCGTGTTCATCAAGGAGTTCCAGCAGATGCTGCGCGACCGGCTCACCTTCGCCATGGCGGTGGGTGTGCCGGTGATGCAGCTGGTGCTGTTCGGCTACGCCATCAACACCGATCCCAAGGGCCTGCCCACGGCGGTGGTCGCGGCCGACGCCGGCCCGCTGGCGCGCAGTCTGGTGGCCTCGCTGCAGAACACCGGCTACTTCAAGGTGGTGCACCAGGGCACCAGCGAAGCCGCGGCCGACGCCCTGGTGGCCAAGGGCGAGGTGCAGTTCATGGTGGTGATTCCGCCCGGTTTTTCGCGCGACGTGGTGCGCGGCGAACGCCCGGCGGTGCTGGTGTCGGTGGACGCCACCGACCCGTCCGCCTCGGGCAACGCGATCGCCGCGCTCGGCGAGATGACGAACCTGGCCCTGCGCCACGACCTCACCGGCCCGCTGCAGTCGCTGCAGAAGGGCGCGGCGCCGTTCGAGCTGAGAATCCACCGGCGCTACAACCCTGAAGGCCTGTCGCGCTACAACATCGTGCCCGGCCTGATCGGCACCATCCTCACCATGACCATGGTGATGCTGACCTCGCTGGCCATGACGCGCGAACGCGAGCGCGGCACGATGGAAAACCTGCTCGCCACCCCGGTGCGGCCGCTGGAGGTGATGGTGGGCAAGATCCTGCCCTACGTGGTGATCGGCTATGTGCAGCTGAGCGTGATCCTGGGCGCGGCCTGGCTGCTGTTCGAGGTGCCGATGGTGGGCAGCTTCGTCTTGCTGATGGCGATGATCGGCGTCTTCATGGTGGCCAACCTGGCGGTCGGTTTCACCTTTTCGACCATCGCGCGCAACCAGCTGCAGGCGATGCAGATGACCTTCTTTTTTTTCCTGCCCTCGATGCTGCTCTCGGGCTTCATGTTCCCGTTCCGCGGCATGCCGGTCTGGGCGCAGTGGCTCGGCGAGGTCCTGCCGCTGACGCACTTCCTGCGCATCGTGCGCGGCATCATGCTCAAGGGCAACCAGGCGCCGCAGCTCTGGGCCGAGCTCTGGCCCATGTTGCTGTTTCTGGCGGTGGCCGGCGCGGTGGCGCTCAAACGCTATCGGCAGACGCTGGATTGATTCAGGCCCGCGCGATGACGCGCACCACCGATTCGCGGTGGGTGCGAAAGCCCATGCGCTGGTACAGGCCCAGGGCGCCGGTGTTGGCGCTCATCACGTGCAGGAACGGGGTTTCGCCGCGTGCGAGCTGGCGTGTGATGAGCTTGAGCATCAGGCGTTTGGCCAGCCCGCGGCCCTGGAAGTCCGGGTGGGTGCAGACGCCGCTGACCTCGCGCAGGGTTTCGGCAAAGCTGCGTTCGCCGGCCATGGCCATGAGGCGTTCGCCATCGAACAGGCCGAAGTATTCGCCGAGCTCGATGGTGCGGGGACCGAACGGCCCGGGGCGGGTGAGTTCGGCCAGGGCCAGCACCTGGTCCAGGTGTTCAGGACCCATGGGCCGGGCGTCGGGGGCATCGTCCTGCGCCGGGGCCTAACCGGCCCAGACCATCTTGTGCATGGTGGTCTCGGCCTCGACCACCCAGCCCGCGGGAGCGGGCCCCGACCAGCCGGCGCAGTAAAAATGTTCGTCGGGTCCGCAGTGCGGCGTCAGTGCGTCGAAATCGGGCAGCTGCGGGTTGGCAAAACCGACGATGGGCGAAAAACCCGGGGCGTAGCGGCGGGCGCCGCCCGAGCCGACGGCCCAGTGCGCCTGCGGGCCGGTCAGGGCGTGCCAGAAGATGTTGTCGAGCAGATGCACCATGGTGATGCCTCCCGGGGTTTCAGCGCCCGCGCAGGAACAGCGCGTCGAGCTCGCGCATGTTCACCTGTCGCCAGGTCGGGCGGCCGTGGTTGCACTGGTCGGAGCGTTCGGTGACTTCCATCTGGCGCAAGAGCGCGTTCATTTCGTCCAGCGTCAGGCGCCGGTTGGCGCGCACCGCGCCGTGGCAGGCCATGGTGGCCAGCAGCTCGTTGCGCGCGCGTTGCACCACGGTCGATGCGTCGTGCTGGCTCAGCTCGGCGAGCACGCTGCGCGCCAGCTCCACAGGGTCACCCTGCGCCAGCGTGGTCGGCACGGCGCGCACCGCCAGCGTCCTGGGCGAAAACGGCACCACTTCCAGCCCCAGCATGGCCAGCACCACGCCGCTGTCTTCGGCGGTCGCCACTTCGGTGGGCGTGGCGGCGAAGGTGGCCGGGATCAGCAGCGGCTGGCTGGCCAGCTGCTCGTTGTCCATCTGCTGCTTGAGGCGCTCGTAGACGATGCGCTCGTGCGCGGCGTGCATGTCCACCACCACCAGGCCCTGGGCGTTTTCGGCCAGGATGTAGACGCCCTGCAGCTGCGCGATGGCGCGGCCGAGCGGCCAGTCGCCGGCGGGCAGGGGTGGGCTGTCGGCCGGCTCGCTGCGTATTCCGTCTGTTTGCGACGAGTGGGCCGATGCACTCATCGGATCGAACCCTGGAGTGGCTCTCTGAAGGCTATTGCCCCACAAAGCCCCGAGATCGCTGACCCGCTGGCCGATGGCGTCGGGTGGCGCGTAGCGCTGGAACGGCAGCGGATTCTGCGCACCGCCCAGCGTGGAGGGCAGGCGCTCGGGTGGCGTCCACGCGCCTGCCGAAGGGGATGGGTTGGCGCCGGCTTCGCCTTGCGGCAAGACAGCTTGCGCGCTGGCCGCCGCAGCCGAACGCGGCGCGGCCAGCGCGGCGTCCACCGCGTGGCGCACGGCCTGGTGCACCTCGCGGCTGTCGCGGAAACGCACCTCGATCTTGGTCGGGTGCACGTTCACGTCCACCCGGGTCGGGTCCAGGCTCACGAAGAGCGCGTAGACCGGCTGGCGGTGGCCGTGCAGCACGTCCTCATAGGCGCTGCGCGCGGCGTGGCCGATCACCTTGTCGCGCACGAAGCGGCCGTTCACGTAGGCGTATTGCCAGTCGCTGCGCGAGCGCGCCGCGTCGGGCACGCCGGCAAAACCCCAGACGCGCAGGCGCTGCACGCCATCGGCCAGGGCCGTTTCGCCGGGCACGGCGTCGGCCGGCCAGTTGACCGCCACCGCCTGCTCGATGAAATCTTCGCCCAGCACGTCGGCCAGGCGCTGGCGCAGGGCGTCCAGCGTGCCGCCACCGGCGAAGTCGGCCGCCACGGCGCGCCACTGCGCCACCAGCTTGCCGTCGTGCCAGATCGCAAAGCCCACCTCGGGCCGCGCCAGCGCGTGGCGGCGCACGGCTTCGATGCAGTGGGCGAGCTCGGTGGCGTCGGTCTTGAGGAACTTGCGCCGCGCCGGCGTGGCGAAAAACAGTTCACGCACCTCGACCGTGGTGCCCGGGCCGCGTGCGGTCGGCTGCAGCTCGCCGCTGCGGCCGTCGAGCAGCCAGCCGTGCGGCTCGTCGCCGCTGTCCGTGCGCGTGAGCACCGAGACCTCGGCGATCGAGCAGATGGCGGCCAGCGCTTCGCCGCGGAAACCCATGGTGTGCACCGATTCCAGGTCGCCCAGGCTGGCGATCTTGCTGGTGGCGTGGCGCTTGAGCGCGGTGGGCAGCTCGGTGCGGTGGATGCCCCAGCCGTTGTCTTCCACGCTGATGAGCCGCACGCCGCCGGCCTGCAGGCGCACGGTGACCTGGGTGGCGCCCGCGTCCAAAGCGTTGTCCACCAGTTCGCGCACCACCGAGGCGGGCCGTTCGACCACCTCGCCGGCCGCAATCTGGCTGATCAGTTCGTCGGGCAGTTCGCGGATGGGTCTGCGGGCCGGGAGGGGGTGCGGTGCGTTCACCGGGGAAATTGTAGGTGTCTCGGTGGCAGGGATAATCCCCCCATGGAACTTATTGCCTTCTTACTCGATTTCATCCTGCACGTGGACCAGCACCTGATGGCCTTCGTGCAAACCTATGGTGCCTGGGTCTACGCCCTGCTGTTTCTCATCATCTTTGTGGAAACCGGGCTGGTGGTCATGCCCTTCCTGCCCGGCGATTCGCTGCTCTTCATCGTCGGCGCGCTCTGCGGTGCCGGGTTGATGGACTGGTCGCTCGCCGCCGGCCTGATGCTGGTGGCCGCCATCCTGGGCGACCAGACCAACTACAGCATCGGCCGCTACTTCGGGCCGAAGGTGTTCCAGTGGGAAAACTCGCGTTTCTTCAACAAGAACGCCTTCAACCAGGCGCACAACTTCTACGAGCGCTACGGTGGCGTGACCATCATCCTGGCGCGCTTCATGCCTTTCATCCGCACCTTTGCGCCCTTCGTCGCGGGCGTGGCCGAGATGACGCGCAGCAAGTTCACCGCCTACAACGTGGTCGGCGCCATCATCTGGGTGATCGGCCTGACTGCCGCCGGCTACTTCTTCGGCAACCTGCCCTGGGTGCAGGCCAACCTGTCCAAGATCATCTGGGCACTGATCTTCGTGCCGGGGCTGATCGCCATCTTTGGCGGCTGGCGCGCGGCGCGGGCGGAAAAAGCGCGCGTTGCTGCGACGCCCTGATCAGAACTGCCGGGACCGGGCCAGCGGCGGGTTGGCGCCGAAGTACTTCACGATGCCCTTGAGCAGGGCATCGGCCAGGTCGGTCTGGTATTGCACGCTGCGCAGGCGCTCTTCTTCTTCCGGGTTGCTGATGAAGGCGGTTTCGACCAGCACGCTCGGGATGTCGGGCGCCTTGAGCACGGCAAAGCCTGCCTGCTCCACACGCGGCTTGTGCAGCTTGCCCACGCGGCCCACCTCGCCGAGCATGGCGCTGCCGAGTTTCAGGCTGTCCTTGATCTGCGCGGTGGTGCTCATGTCGAGCAGGGTGCGCTGTACCGTGGCGTCCTTGGCCTTGACGTTGATGCCACCCACCAGATCGGCGGCGTTCTCCTTGTCGGCCATCCAGCGCGCGGCAGCACTGCTCGCGCCCTTGGTGCTGAGCGCGAAGATGCTCGCTCCCTGGGGGCGTGCCGTCATGAAAGCGTCGGCGTGAATGCTGATGAACAGGTCGGCCTTGACGCGCTGGGCCTTCTGCACGCGCACGTGCAGCGGGACGAAGAAGTCGGCGTCCCGCGTGAGGTAGGCCCGCATGGGGTTGCCGTTGACGCGGGTGGCATTGATGCGGTCGCGCAGGCGCAGCGCCACCTTGAGCACCACGTCTTTTTCACGCGTGCCGCCGGGGCCGATGGCGCCGGGGTCTTCGCCACCGTGGCCCGGGTCGAGGGCCACGATGATCAGGCGGTCGGTGATGCCGCCCGAAGCTGGTCGCTGGAGAGGCGCTGCTGGCGCTTTGCCGGTGTTCGCGGCGGGCGTTTTGGGCGGGGCGGGTGCTGGCTTGTCCAGCGGCATATGGCCGTTGCGCGCGAGCAGCTCGCCCAGGGGATCTTCGGTACCGGCCGGGCTGCCCAGGGCATCGGTTTCGATGCCCAGCAGGCGCGCGGCGCGAGCGCTGGCCTCGTCCAGCTCCTTCAAACGCTGGGCGATCAGCTCTTCGAGCGGATCGGGCGCGTTGACCGGGTACAGGTCGAACACCAGGCGGTGCTGGTAGGCCGCCACCGGCTGCAGGTTGAACACCTGGGGCTTGATCGGCTGCTTGAGGTCGATGTGCAGTTGCACCAGCTTGCCCTTGCGCTGCTCGACGCGGATGCCTGCGATGTTGGGGTCGTCGGGCTTGAGCTTGCCCACCAGCTCGCGCATGCCCTCCACGAGGTCGATGCCCTCAATGTCTACCGTCAGGCGCGGAGGGACGTTCACGGTGGTCTGGCGCGCCTTGAGTTCGCCATCGGACTCGATGGTCACACGCGTGTAGTCCTGCGCGGGCCAGATGCGCACCGCCACCACGCTGGCGCCACGCGCGATCTGCTGAGTGCCCAGCAGCAGCACCAGTGAGCCGGCCTGCAGCAGGGCTCGGCGGTTCGGGCCGTTTTCTCGAAGGGTCATGCCTGCAGTGTTGCCAGCAGGTGCTGGCCAGTGGGGGTGAAGGCGGTGAAGCGCACGCTGCGCACGCTGTCAGCTTCGTCGCGGGATGAGGGGCTCATGGCTTCGGGCTCGATGTGAATATCGGCGTCCACGGTGGACAGCGTGTCGGCCGCGCGCTCGGGCCATTCCACCAGCTTGAGGCCGGGGCTGGCAAAAAGTTCGCGAAAACCCGCATCTTCCCATTCGCGCGGGTCGCTGAAGCGGTAAAAATCGAAGTGCCAGATGTGCAGGACTTCGCCATCGGGCATGAAGGGACAGTCGATGCTGCTGTGCGGTTCGACCACCGCGTAGGTCGGGCTCTTGATGCGCCCGCTCACGCCGAGGGCGCGCAGCAGATGGCGCACGAAGGTGGTCTTGCCCGCGCCCAGGTCGCCGTGCAGGGTGAGGGTGGCGTGGGCCAGTGCAGGGCAGGTGGCCAGACGGTTGGCGAAGGCGAGCGTGTCTTCTTCGCTGTACCAGTGAACCTTCAACTCGGGCCACAACCCGCCAGCCGCAGCACCAGACGGGGGGGCTGCCGGGGAGCGCGTTCCCGAGTCCATTTCTACAATGGGCGGAACATGAAAACCGGTTTTGATGCTGCTCAACTCGTCTCACAGATTCAGGCCTGGGGCCGGGAGCTCGCATTTTCACAAATCGGCGTGACCGGCGTGGATCTTTCTGCGGCCGAACCCGGTTTGAACGCCTGGTTGCAGGCCGGATTTCACGGTGACATGGGCTACATGGCCAGCCATGGCCTCAAGCGCGCGCGCCCGGCCGAGCTGGTGCCGGGCACCGTGAGCGTGATCACCGCGCGCATGGACTACCTGCCGCGTGACACGCCCGAAGGCTGGCAGGTGATCGAGCTCGGCCGCCTGGAGCGGCCGGGCGAGGCCGTGGTTTCGCTCTACGCCCGGGGGCGCGATTACCACAAGGTCCTGCGAAACCGGCTGCAGAAACTGGCCGAACGCATCGCCACCGAGGTGGGGCCGCTGGGCCACCGCGTGTTCACCGACTCCGCGCCCGTGCTCGAAGCCGAACTCGCCAGCCGCAGTGGCCAGGGCTGGCGCGGCAAACACACGCTGGTGCTCAACCGCGAAGGCGGCTCCATGTTTTTTCTGGGCGAGATCTATCTGGACATCGCGCTGCCGCCGAGCGAACCGGTGTCGGACCATTGCGGCGCCTGCACGGCCTGCATCGAGGTCTGTCCGACGCAGGCGATCCTTGGCCCGCAGCGGCTGGACGCGCGGCGCTGCATCAGCTACCTGACCATCGAACACGCGGGGGCGATCCCTGAAGACCTGCGCCCGCTGATCGGCAACCGCATCTACGGCTGCGACGACTGCCAGCTGGTCTGCCCCTGGAACAAGTTCGCGCAGCGCAGCCCCTTGCCCGACTTTGATCCGCGTGAAGGGCTTGGCGGTTCAACGCTGATCGAACTGTTTGCGTGGACCGAAGCGGAATTCCTGCGCTGCACCGAAGGCAGCCCGATCCGGCGCATCGGGCATGAGCGCTGGTTGCGCAACATCGCGGTGGCGATGGGCAATGCGTTGTCGGCGGTGGCGGGCGTGGAGCGGAGTGCCCTGCACCAGGCCTTGGGCACCCGCAGCGAACACCCCAGCGCGCTCGTGCGCGAGCATGTGGCCTGGGCACTGGAGCAGGGCGGGCGGGAGAACGGATTGCCGGGTGGCCCGGCCGATTCCTGATCCCCTGTCCCCCGCAACCACCGATCAGACAAGGTCGCAGGGCGCGGCATCAACGACCTCTTTTTTTCCCCGACAGACCATTTCAAACCATGGGTGGTACTGTGTCTTCTGATCGCAACAGATTTCAATACAAAGGAAAGCAGCATGGACACGTTGGCATGGAAGTGGATGGTGGCGGGTGGTGTTTTGTGGCTGGCGGCGTCGGCGCACGCACAGGTCCCGACGCAGCGTCTGGGAGACCCTGGCCGCTGGGACTACCAGAACAGCTGCGCCAGCTGTCACGGTGTGGCCGGGCGAGGTGACGGTCCGCTGGTGCCCTTTCTGGTGACCCGTCCGAGCGACCTGACGCTGCTGGCCGGGCGCCATGGCGGTGTGTTTCCGAAGGACCGGGTGGCCGCGATGATCGACGGGCGCGGCACCGCGGCCATCGGCACGCACGGGACGCGCGAAATGCCCGTCTGGGGCAGCGTCTACTTTGATCGGGTGAAGAACGTGGGCGGCTCCGATGAGCAGGCCGAGCGGGCCGCACAGCGGCGCATTGACGACCTGATCGACCACCTGGAGCGCATGCAGCGGAAATAGGGTGTGTGTGGCGGGTGCGAACGCGCGAACCTGGCCTTCACGCGTGGCGCCGCCGAAGCTCCCGCTTCAACAGTTTCCCGCTCGGATTCTTCGGCAGGCTGTCGGTGAACACCACGCGTTTCGGGCATTTGAAGTGCGCCATGTGCTGGTTGCAGTGCGCCAGCACCTCGTCTTCGGTGAGTGTCTGCCCGACCTTGACCACGATGACCGCCGTCACGGCCTCGACCCATTTCGGGTCGGGCAGGCCGATCACCGCCACCTCGCTCACCGCGGGCAGGCGGTAGATCATTTCTTCCACCTCGCGGCTGGCCACGTTTTCGCCGCCGGTCTTGATCATGTCCTTCTTGCGGTCGACCACGGTGATGAAGCCTTCGTCGTCGATCACGGCGAGGTCGCCGCTGTGGAACCAGCCGCCCTCGAAGCTGGCCGCCGTGCGCTCGGGGTCGTTGAAGTAGCCGAGCATCAGGTGCGGCGAGCGGTGCACGATCTCGCCGACCTCGCTCACGGCCACGTCCTGCATGTCGTCGTTGACCACGCGGGTTTCCACGTTGAGCACCGCCTTGCCGCAGGAGCCGGGTTTGCGCAGCTGGTCGTCGGGCCCAAGCATGGTCGCCAGCGGCGCGATCTCGGTCTGGCCGTACAGGTTCCACAGCCGCACGGCCGGCAGTCGAGCGGCCAGTTCCTTCAGCACCTCCACCGGCATGATGGACGCGCCGTAGTAGCCCTTGGCCAGGCTGCCCAGCTTGCTGGCGTCAAACAGCGGCGAGCGCAGCAGCGCGATCCACACCGTGGGCGGTGCGAAGAAGCTGGTGATCTGGTGCTGTTCGATCAGCGCGAGCAGGTTGTCGGGCGTGGGTTTGCTGGTGATCACGTTGCTGCTGCCGATGTAGATGGCCGGACCGAAGAACACGTCGAGCTGCGCGCAGTGGTAGAGCGGAAGGGCGTGCAGGGTGCGGTCGGTCTCGGCGATTTCGGCGTTGATCACGCAGCTCACGTACTGCCAGAGCACGGCGTCGTGCGTTAGCATGGCGCCTTTGGGGCTGGATTCGGTGCCGCTGGTGTAGACGATCTGGGCCAGGTCAAAGCTGCCCAGCGCCACGTCGGGCAGGGTGTCTGTGCAGGCGGCGAGTTCGTCGAAGCGGTGCATGCCGGGCGCCGGCTCGCCCGGGTCTTCGCTCGGCAGCCAGATGAACTGCTGCACCTGCGTTTCCAGCGCCGAGGCTTCGCGCGCCAGCCCGGCCAGGCCGCTGTCGGTGGCGAGCGTCTTCGCCCCCGCGTGGCGCAGGATGAAGGCCACTTCTTCGGCCTTGAGCATGAAATTGATCGGCACCAGCACCGCGCCCCGGCGCGCCAGCGCAAAACGCAATGCGGCAAAGCCGTGCGAATTGCGCGCCAGCACGGCCACCTTGTCGCCTTCGCACACGCCGATCTGGTTCAGGCCGGCGGCCAGGCGCGACACGATTGCGTCGAACCCGGCGTAGGTCCATTGCGTGTCGCCGCAGACGATGGCGGTCTTGGTCGGCAGGCGAACAGCGGTGCGGTGCAGGGCGTCGGCGATGGTCTGGCGGCGCACGACAGGGGAAAGGGAATGGGTCACGAATGCCTCCGGTTACAGCGTTCCCCGCGGTTGCGGGTGCGATGGGGCATTGAACCCACAAACCGCGTGCGCGGCCATGGGCGTTTTCACCAGCCATGGGTTTGTGCTGTCACCTTGGCGTCGCGCCGCTATGATCCGGCGCATGAACCTGCTTGCTTCGATGCACAACACGCTGCTGCGCTGGGGGCGGGGGGTGCTGTCCGCCTGGGGCGCCTGGTGGCAGGTGCTGTTCATCGGTGCCGAGATCGTGGTGCTGTCGCTGTCTCCCTCCAGCTACGACGAACCCGAGGAGCGCCGTGCGGTGATGGCGCACATCTACCGTGCCAGCGCGCCGCTGCTGACCTGGTTCCTGGTGCTGTCGGCCCTGGTGAGCCTGGTGCTGATCCGCATCGTGGTGGCCACGGCGTTGAGCTACGGCCTCTCGCAGTACGCGCTGGAGGTGCTGGTGCGCACCCTGGTGCTGGAGCTCATTCCCCTGTATGCGGCGCTCTTTGTGGCGGTGCGCTACACCATGCCCGAGTCGCAACGCATCCGCCGCCTGCTGAGCGACGAACACCGCCGCGGCCTGCACCGCCCGCCCCAGCAACTGCTGCGCCAGGACATGCTGCCGCGCGCGCTGGCCGGGGTGTTCTCGGTGCTGCTGCTGGCCGCGCTGAGCTGTTTTATCGCGCTGGTGCTGACCTACCTGAACGTGTACGGCTTTTCGCCCTGGGCGCTGGCCGACTACAACCGCAGCGTGGGCAGTGTGTTCTCACCCGAGGTTTCGCTGATCTTTGGCCTCAAGACGCTGTTCTTCAGCCTGGCGGTGGCTTTCGTGCCCATGGCCGCGAGCGCCCAGCCCGACGCCAACGGCGGTTATGCGCGGCGCAGCGACATCACCGAATTCGCGCGCCTGCTCTCGGTGATCCTGTTGCTGGAAGTGGTGTCCCTCATGGGCAACTACTATTGAATTCTCCATACCCGCATCCATGACCCCAACGAATCCGCCTCTGGGCCCCGTGCCCGATCCCGTGCCCCCGGTGAACAACCTGGAGTTCAAGGCCGCGCTCCTGCTGCTGCTGTTGCTGGCGCTGGTGGTGGGCTCGGCGCTGTACGTGATGTACGCACGCGGCGCCTTCGAGCGCACGCAGCGCCTGGTGCTGATGTCGGACGACTCCGAGGGCGTGGTCGCCGGCATGGACATGACCTTCGCCGGCTTTGCCATCGGCAAGGTGGCGCAGCTGGAGCTGGCCGAGGACGGCAACGTGCGCATCCTGGTGGACGTGCCCACCAAGGACGCCAAATGGCTGCGCAGCACCAGCATCTTCACCATGGAAAAGGCGCTGGTCGGTGGCACGAAGATCCGCGCCTACAGCGGCGTGCTGAGCGACCCGCCGCTGGAAGACGGCGCCGTGCGCGATGTGCTGCGTGGCGACGCGGCGGCCGAGATCCCGAAGCTGGTGATCCAGGCGCGCGACCTGCTCGACAACCTCAACAACCTGACCAAGGACGACGCGGCGCTGCAGCAGGCGCTGGCCAACCTGCAGGTGGCCACCGAGCGCCTCAAGGGGCCGCAGGGTGCGATGGGTCTGCTCATGGGCAACGACGAAGATGCGAAGAAGCTGGCGGCGACGCTGGGCAACGCCAACGCCGTGCTCGCGCGGGCCGATGGCCTGATCCAGCGGCTGGATTCGCTGGTGGTCAATGCCGACCGGCAGGTGTTCGGGCAGGACCCGGGCGGGTCTGGCAACGCCACGGGTGGCGGGCTGGTGGGCGACGCCCGCACCACCGTGCAGCAGCTCAACGGCCTGCTCGGCGAAGCGCGCGGCAGCCTGACCAAGCTGGACACCTTGCTGGTCGAGGCGCAGGGCATCGCCAGCAACACCCGCGAAGCGACCACCGATCTGGGCGCGCTGCGCAGCGATGTGGACGCGAGCCTGCGCAAGGTGGACGCGCTCATCAACGACCTGAACCGCAAATGGCCGTTTGCGCGCGACACGGAGATCAAGCTGCCATGAAGCCCACCCCCGTTGCTTGCTCGCTGCGCCCCGGATTGCCGCCTCAAGCGGCAATCCGCTCAGCCGCATCCCCCCTCAAGGGGGCAACACCTGCGGCCTGGCAAAGCCAGTTCCGCGGTGTTTCTGGGTTTGGGCACTTCTCGCCGGTTGAGGCCCGGGGCGCGCTTCTGTGGCGATGGATCGCTCGCTGGGGCGTTGCGGTCTCGGTGTTGGCGCTGGCCGCTTGTGGCAACAACCCGCCGGTGCCCGAATGGCAGATGAATGCCAAGGGCAGTGCGGACCGGGCGGCGGAAGCCTGGCTCAGTGGCGACAGCCGGGTGGAGGCGGCGGAATTTGCGCGGGCGCGCAGCGAGGTCTCGCGCACGGCGCGGCCGGATCTGCTGGCGCGCATCGAGTTGCTGCGTTGTGCCGCGCGGGCGGCGGCACTCGACTTTGAACCGTGCACCGGCTTCGATGCGCTCGCGAGCGATGCCGCACCGGCCGAGCAGGCCTATGCGCGTTACCTGGCGGGCACCGCACAGGCCGCCGATGCCGCGTTGTTGCCGGCGGCCCACCGGGGCCTCGTGGGCGCGACCGGTGCGCCCGATGCGGCGCTTGCCGGCATCGCTGACCCGATGTCCCGTCTGGTGGCCGCAGGTGTGCTGTTCAGGCGCGGTCTGGCCACCCCGGGCACCATCACGCAGGCCATCGATACCGCGTCCGCCCGTGGCTGGCGCCGTCCGCTGCTGGCCTGGCTCCAGGTGCAGTTGCAGCGCGCACAGGCGGCAGGCGCTGCCGATGAGGTGGCGCGCATCCAGCGGCGCATCGACGTGGTGCTGGGAAAGAGCGCCCTTTAAAGCGCTTCCCGGGCCTCGATGCTGAGCTGCTGTACGCGCGAGCCTCCGACGCCCGCGGTCGCCCGGATGCGCAGCGCGCGACCGGTTTCCAGCTCGATGCGGCAGTGGTAGTCCAGACCGTCGGTCTGGCCGGGGCTGTGGCTGGGAATGCGGCGGCGCCATTGCTGCTGGCCGTCCAGCTCCACCGCCAGCTCGTGCCAGGGCCCGTCGCCCTCGACGGGCACGCGCACCAGGAGGGTCACGTCGATGTCAAAGGTCCGGCGCCGGTCCAGCGCGCCGGGGATGTGCAGCACCGCCACCGAGGCGCTGCCCGCGTCGCAACGCCAAAGTTCGGGTACGAGGTTGCCGGTCTTTCGGGTCATGTCTGTGCAGGAGGAGATCAGATGGAGGCTGGCCCGCCGGATCGTGCCAGTCGCTGGCCCTGTGGGCTGTGAGAGCGGCCCCTGATGGCGCTGATGGGGGTGCGAGGAGGGTCGAAAGGTGTCTGGTGTGCCGCATCATGGCTCAGTTTTTGGGCTTCTTGCTTTTCGGTGACTGAACGGGTTGCAGCCGGCCGCGACCCGTCATGCCCTTCAGGTCCCTCCCGCTTCGCGCATGGCCCGCGCCGCCTCTGCATTTCCCAGGCCCTCCACCCCCGCTGCCGCGCCGAGGCGGTCCCGCGCTTCGCGGTTCTGGCCGAGCTTGGATTTGCCCACCAGGCGGGAGAGTTCGATCTCGATGCCGACGATGGCCTGCAGCAGGCCGGTGATGAACTCGGGCGCCGAGTCGCCCATCTTCCAGGGCTTGGCCTGCTGCGATCGCTGCTCGTGTTCGCGCGTGAGGCGCGCCACCAGGCCGCGCACGAAGCGCTCGTCGTCCATCACGCGCAGGCGGCCGTGGGCATGCACGACCTGGTAGTTCCAGGTCGGCACGTGGCGGTGGTGCTCGGGTTTGCTGGGGTACCAGTTGGGCGAGATGTAGGCCTCGCTGGCCTGGAAGATCACGAGCACGTCCGCACCGTCGGCCGGCACTTCGCGCCAGACCGGGTTGGCGCGTGCGACGTGGGCGCGCAGCGTGCCCTGCGGGCCGGTGGCCTCGTCGAGCTCGAACGGGATGTGGTTGGCGTCCAGTCCGTTGGGGCCTTGCGTGATGAGCGCGCCCAGCGGGTGTTCGCGCAGCACACGCTGCAGTTCGCCGGGGCGGTGTTCTTCGAAGTGGGTGGGGAGGTACATGGTTTCGGCGAGGAGGTTGCGTGAATCTTTCTACCAGATAGGCCATGGCCGCGTCCGCCCCGCGCCACCCGGCCCGGCAGCGTGCCGCGAGAGCGCTTGGTGGCGGTCCGGCAGGAAGGGCACATGGTACGGCGGCAGCTACATGGGCTGACCTCAGACGCTCTGCAGCGCATGGCGCACCAGCAGCGCCGCCAGCAACCACATGGTCCCGCCGATCAGGCCGTCGAGCACCTGCCAGGCGCGGGGCCTGGCGAACAGCGGTGCCAGCCAGCGCGCGCCAAATCCCAGGGCGCTGAACCAGCCCAGGCTGGCCATGCTGGATCCGGCGATGAACCAGCCTTGCAGGCCGGCGGGTTGTTGGGCGCCGATGCTGCCCACCAGCAGCACCGTGTCCAGGTACACATGGGGGTTGAGCAGGGTGAAGGCGGCGGCCTGCGCCAGCGCGGCGGCGTGGCTCAGGCCTGCGCCATCCTGCGAGGCGGTGAGCCGATTCGCACGGCGCGCACGCTGCAGCGCCTGCCAGCCGTACCAGGCCAGAAACGCCGCGCCGGCCAGCGCCATGGCCCGGGCCACACCGGGGTGCTTGCCCAGCGCCTGCGCCATGCCCAGCACCCCGGCGGTGATGAGCACGGCGTCGGCCAGCGCGCAGAACAGCACCACACTGCCCACGTGCTCACGCCGCAGCCCCTGGCGCAGCACAAACGCGTTTTGTGCACCGATGGCGACGATGAGACCCAGGCCCAGGACCAGGCCCTGCAGGAAGACCGGGAACACCAGCGAAGCGGAAACAGGAAACGACGTCATGCGCCGAGAGTGCCCGTGGAATGGAATGAAGGCAAACTGTCTTTTCTTCTTCCGATGGAGAAAAACAGCATTCATGCAGGGACCATGCCGCCCTCCATGCCCTGGCCGCTGTGACGGGCACCGCCCGCCCCGTCAGTGGCTGCAACAGCCAGCCGCTGGGCGCCATGCGCTACATCGCGGCGGCCAGCCCGGGGTTCATCAGGGCGCACCAGCTCAAGCGGGTCGAGCAGTTGCTGGAGCTGCCGCTGATCCAGAGCAATGTGGGCGTGGTGCCGTGGTCGGACGGGTTCGGCCGCCTCACGAAGCTGCGCGTGCCTGGCCGCTTTGCCTTGCGGTTCGAGCGGGCACAGATGTCACTCGACGCTTGCCAACACCGCCTCGCTACGGCGCCATGATCCCCACACATGTGGATCTGCAGAAACGGGTTGTTGGCGGGGCTGCGTCGCCTGGCCCGTTCACAGCACGCTGAAGTCGATCACGATCACGCCTGGCTCGCGCTGCCGGTAAGCCACGCCGATGCGGTCGCCGTAGCGCTGCGCGATTTGCGACAGCAGCGGCAGGGGGTCGTGGTCGTTGGCGAATCGCATGGTCTCGCCCGGCTGCAGGCTGTCCAGCGCGCCGAAGATGGCGGCGTGCCGGAATCGTTTGGCCACGCCGCGGGCGTCGAACGGGTAGATGGCGTCGGGTGACAGGTGTGCGTGAGCTTGTGACATGGCGGTTCCTTGAGTGGACGTTGGAGGGACCCGGCGCAAGGCGTCAGGCGGTGGGGGAGGTTTTGGCCTTGCTGGCGGGCTGGCGAAGGCTGCGGGGCGCCACCACCGGAGCCAGCCCCGGTGACATGGCGCGCCCCTTGGCCGGCGCCGGCACGGGCTCGACCATGTCGGCCAGCGTCATGCCGTCGAGTTCCTTGAAGTAGGCCCCCAACGCGGCGTTGAACAGGCCCTTCAGGCGGCAGGTCGGCGACAGCGTGCACTGGTTGGAGTCCGGGTCGAAACACTCGACCAGGCGGAAGTCGGTTTCCGAGGCGCGCACCACGTCCCCGATGCGCAGCTGGGCCGGGTCTTTCAGCAGGCGCAGTCCGCCGCCGCGGCCACGCGTGGTTTCCAGCACGCCCTGGCGGCCGAGGTCGGTGACGATCTTCATCAGGTGGTTCCTGGACACCCCGTGGTGTTCGGCCAGTTCGCTGATGGTCACCATCTGGTGCGGGCGGGCCGCGCAGTACATCAGCACGCGCAAGGTGTAGTCGGTGTACTCGGCAAGTCGCATGGATACCCCTAAAGAGGCACTCAGTATATTTCTTTAAAGGCGGTTTGGGTATAAGATTCATCTCACATACTTCTTATGAGGTCTTCGCAGCGACCCGACCGTCCCTGCAACGCCCACCACACCATGGCTCTCCCCACCTTGCACGCCTCGCCGCACCAGCCCACCGCTGCGCCACAGCCCCCGGGCTGGCCGCTGCTGAGACTGGGATTCAGGCCCTTTTACCTGGGGGCTGCGGCGTTCGCGCTGCTGTCGATTCCCCTGTGGGTGGCACTGTTCCTGGGCCAGTGGAACCTCACGATGGCACTGCCACCGCTGCTGTGGCATGCGCACGAAATGCTGTTCGGCTTTGCGATTGCGGTCATCCTGGGGTTCTTGCTGACCGCGGTCAAAGCCTGGACGGGGCTGGTCACGCCGCGCGGCGCCTTTCTGGGGGCCCTGGCCCTGTTGTGGCTGGCGGCCCGGGTGGCCGCCGTGACCGGGCCCTACGCTGTCTACGCCGTGCTGGACCTGGCGCTGCTGCCCCTGGTGGCTGCCGTGCTGACCCAAGTGTTGCTGCGCGGACGCAACCGGCGCAACCTGCCGCTGGCGGGCATGTTGATGTTGCTCGCGCTGGCCAACGGTTTCTTTCACCTGGGCGTGATCGGCGTCCTCGAGATGTCCCCGCTGACCCCGTTGTACGCCGCCCTGGCCCTGATCGTGATGATCGAGTGCGTGATCGCGGGCCGGGTGATTCCGGCCTTCACCATGAGCGCGACCCCGGGTCTGAAGCTCCAGGTGCGCGCGCCGGTGGATCGCGCCGCGCTGGCGCTCACGGCACTGGCCTTGCTGCTGTGGGTGTTTGCGCCAGCCTCGGCGGGCTGGAACATGGTCGGTGGCATGGCGTTTTCGCTCGCGGCGGTGGCCCAGGTGGGACGGCTGCTGCAATGGCGGCCTGCGTTGACCCGGCACCGCCCGATCCTGTGGATCCTGCATGTGTCCTACGCCTGGATTCCCTTCGGGCTGGCCTTGCTGGCTTCGGCCCGGTTCGGCTGGGTCGGTGTTTCAGCCGGCGTGCATGCGCTGGCGATCGGCGCCACCGCCGGTCTCATCATCGGCATGATGACCCGCACCGCCCGCGGCCACACCGGGCGCGCGCTGCAGGTGTCCCGCCCGGAGATCGCGGCCTACGTGCTCGTGATGCTGGCGGCTTTGGTGCGCGTGCTGCTGCCGCTGGCCGTGCCGCAATGGCTGCCATTGGCTTTGGTGATGTCTGCCGCTGCCTGGTCGGTGGCTTTTGCGATCTACCTCTTCATCTACACCCCCTGGCTGCTCCAGACGCGCTTCGACGGCAAGGACGGCTGACGCCCTTTTTTTATCCCGCTCCGCTTTTTCAACCCATCCCTCTTCACCCAACCCAGGACCCGTTCATGAACACCACCACCGCTCCCGCCCCCACCGTGGACCTGCGCACCATCGCTCCGCGCGAACGCCACTCGCTGGTGTTCTCCACCTTCAAGGCCTTGCCACCCGGCGCGGCCATGGAACTCATCAACGACCACAACCCGCAGCCGCTACACGGGCAGTTCGAGAGCGGTCTCTACGGCGCCTTCAGCTGGACCGCGTTGGAAAGCGGACCCGAACAATGGCGCGTGCAGATCGCCAAACCGGCCGAGAGCAAGCCGGTGCACGGGGTGGATTCCTGCTGCGGGTCCTGCGGTGGCTGACCGGGAGCCAGCGCCATGACCTTTGTGGTGACCGAATCGTGCATCCGGTGCAAATACACCGATTGCGTCGACGTCTGCCCGGTCGACGCGTTTCGCGAGGGACCGAACTTCCTGGTGATCGATCCCGACGAGTGCATCGATTGCGCGGTCTGTGTCCCGGAGTGCCCGGTCTCGGCGATCTACGCCGAAGAAGACGTGCCCAAGGACCAGCGGGACTTCACGCCGCTCAACGCCGAGCTGGCGCTGGTTTGGAAACCGATCACCCGGACCAAGCCCGCGCTGCCTGACGCCGACGCGTGGAGCGCGGTTCAGGACAAACGCGACCAGCTCGAACGCTGAAACCACCCCGGATGCAAGCACCCGGGGCCGCCACCGGGCCGTGTCACAGGCCCAGTGACAACATCGCGGCTTCGGACATCCGCGAACGGTCCCAGGGCGGATCGAACACGAACTCCAGGTCCACCTCGGCCACGTGGGGCAAGGCCAGCAACTTCTCGTGGATCTCGTCCACCAGCATGTCGCCCATGCCGCAGCCGGGGGCCGTCAGGGTCATCTTGATCGACACCCTGAACTCGCCGCCGTCCATCGGCAGCACGTCGCACACATAGACCAGACCGAGCTCGACGATGTCGACCGGAATCTCCGGGTCGTAGCAGGTCTTGAGTGTTTGCCAGACCTGACCACGCAGGCCGGCGGGCCCCGCAACGTCCGGCAGCACCGGCGCGAGCGGCACCGGCTTGCCGATGGCGTCGGCATCGGCGCCGGCCAGGCGCATCAGCTGGCCGTCAACCAGCAAGGTGAACGAGGCACCCAGCGCCTGGGTGATCTGCACCAGCGTGCCGGCCGGCAATTCGGCGGGGCGGCCATCGGGCACGCAGGTCACGGCCACCTCGCGCGTGACCATCACCCGTTCGCGTCGAGCGCTCACTGGAGTACCTTCGCCCTGCGGGCTGCGGTGCGAGCTTGCTTGGGAACGGCCCGGCGCGGCGCTCATGGCGTGGCCTCCGGCGGGTTGTTCGCTGGATCGGTTTCGCTGCCCAGCGCGTGCATCAGCGCGTGCCAGCCCAGCAGCGCGCATTTGATGCGGCCCGGGTAACGGCGCACACCGGCCAGGCTGATCAGCTTGCCCAGGTGCGCTTCTTCGGCTTCCATCTGGCCGGTGAGCACGGCCCGGAAGCGGCCCTGCAGGGCCTGCACCAGCGCCACCTCTTGCCCGAGCACCGCCTCGCTCATCATCGACGCGGACGCGATGCAGATCGCGCAGCCCTGGCCGTGGAAGCGGATGTCGCGCACCCGCCCGTCGTCGACCACCAGGGCCACCCGCAGGTCGTCACCACATTGCGGGTTCTGGCCGCGCGCCTGGTGGGTCGGCGCGGCCAGCGTGCCGAAGTGGCGCGGCGCGCGCTTGTGGTCCATCACCACGTCCTGGTAGAGGTCGAGTTCGGCGGCGGTTTCGGGGGTCATCTGAGCACCTTCAGGGCATGCGCCACGCCGGCGAGCAGGCGCTCCACTTCGGCGTGCGTGTTGTAGAGCGCAAACGAGGCGCGCGTGGTGGGCCCCAGGCCCAGGTGTTCGAGCAGCGGCTGGGCACAGTGGTGACCGGTGCGCACTGCGATGCCGAGTTGGTCCAGCAAGGTGCCGATGTCGTGCGGGTGCACGCCGTCGGCGACAAACGAGACGATGGCCGATGCGCGGCTGTGGGCCGACAGCACCGTGATGCCGGGCATCGCGGCCAGGCCCGCGGCGGCGTGTTCGCGCAGTGCGCTCAGGTGGGCGTCGATGCGATCGTGCCCGATCTGTTGAATGAAGCCCGCCGCTGTGGCCATGCCGATCGCACCCGCGACGTTGGGCGTGCCGCCTTCCAGTCGCGCCGGCAGTTCGGCAAAGCTGGCCTCGGTGGCGCTGACCCAGGCCACCATGTCGCCGCCGTAGCGCAAGGGCTCCAGCCGCTCCAGCGCGGCACGCCGGCCCACCAGCACGCCGGTGCCCATGGGCCCGTGCATCTTGTGGCCCGAAAAGGCCATGAAGTCGCAGGCCAGCGCCGACAGATCGGGCACACCGTGGGCCACGGCCTGGGCCGCGTCGAGCACGGTCAGCGCGCCCGCGTCGGCGGCGAGCTGGAGCAGGGCCTCGTAGGGCGGGCGCTCGCCGGTGGCGTTGGCGCAGGCGGTGAGCGCCAGCACGCGGGTGCGGGGGCTGAGCAGACGGCGCAGGTCGGCCGCATGCAGCCGCCCCTGGGCATCGGGCAACAACATGCGCAACACCGCGCCGGTGCGCCGCGCCGCCTGTTGCCAGGGCACGAGGTTGGCGTGGTGCTCCAGGCCGCTCACCACGATCTCGTCGCCGGCCTGCAACCAGGCGGGCTGTATCCCGGAGGTGGACAGGCCATAGGCCACCGTGTTCAGCGCGTCGGTGGTGCCGGAGGTGAACACCAGCTCGTGGTCGGGTCCGGCGCCGACAAAGCGCTTGAGCTCGCTGCGGGCGCGCTCGAAGGCGTCGGTGGCGCGCTGGCTCAGCGTGTGCACACCGCGGTGGATGTTGGCCCGGTCGTGCTGCTCGAAGGCGCGCATCGCGTCCTGCACCGCCAGGGCCATCTGGGTGGTGGCGGCGTTGTCGAGGTAGGCCAGCTCGGCACCGTGGATGCGTTGCGCGAGCACTGGAAACTGCGAGCGCACGGTCTCGAGCGCCAGGCGGTCGGTCAAAAGGGCGTCACCCATGGGCGGCCTCCTGCTGCGTGGTGAGGGCGGTGGGGTCATCGCTCAGGTGTTGGACCACCGCCTGGCGCAACAGGCCCGCGAGGTCCAGCGACTCGATGAACAGCGGATCACCAAAGGCCCGTGCGAGCAAGGCGCTGGCCATGCCTTCGATGATCAGACCGCGCGCGCTGCGTTCGTCCAGGCCGCGCTGGCGGGCATAGAACAGCGCGTCTTCCGGCAAGGCGCCCCAGGTGGCGCCGTGGGCCGCCTGCACCTGGTCGTGGTGGATCTCCAGGTGCGGCCGCAACACCAGCCGGGGCTGGCCGCCGGTGGGCACGCCCGTCAGCCGCTGCCGCACGTCGGCGTCGGCCGCGCCCGGTGCGATGCGGGTGTGGGCATTGACCACCGCGCGCGCCGCGCCGCTGGCCAATGCCAGCGCCTCGACGTGGCTGCGGGTGCGCTCACCGGTGTGATGCATGCGCACCTGTTGTTCGAGGTCGGCGCCGGCCGCCAGCAGCAGACCGGCGCTGCGGGCCTCTGCGCGGTCCCCCGCCAGCTCGACCACCTGGCGTTGCAGGTGGTAGCGGCTGCCGGTGGCGATCAGGCCTTGTTCGTAGCGCGCGTCCGGCCCGAGCCGCAGTTGCAGGTGGTGGGCGACCCGGTCGGCCGCACCGGGCTGCACGCTGCGCAGGTGCTGCAGGGTGGCGCCCGCGCCGAGCCGGATGTGGGTGTGCAGGTTCTGCACCACCGGCTGTTCGCAGGCCACCCCTTCGCGATGATGGCGGTGGTGGGTTTCCACCAGCACGCAGTGCACGCCGGCTTGCACATCGATCACCAGCATCGGCGCTTCGACCGCGCTGCGCGGCTGGTGCCGCAGCTGTATCCACACCGTCTCGGCGGCCCCGCGACCGCTGTCGTGTTCACCGCCAATGCGCAGCCGCAGGCCGTGACGGCACAGCGCGTGGTGCACCCAGGCAAACGGCGCGGCATCGTGCTGGGCGGTGTCACCGGGGGCCGCACCATCGGGGTGGATGGGCAACGGCAGGCCGGCGAACAGCTCCTTGCGCTGCGCCGGGTCGGCGGCATCGAGCCAGCGGGCGTCCACACGGCCCTGTGGCGTCTGACCGAGCGGGTGCAGCGTCCAGCCGGCGCCGCTCAGCGGGTGGGCGTCACAGCCGGCCGATGCGGCCTCGGGCGCTTCGCCCAGCCAGACGGCGGCCGGCGGTGGCGGCAGATGGCGAAACGCCTCGGCGTCACGCGGGATCCAGCCCGCGTCTTGCAACCGGTGGCGGGCGGCCAGGATGTCGGCGCGTGCGTGGTCCATGCTCAGGCCTCCAGCGCGTCGACCGCGCGCACAAAGCCGGTTCGCGCGATCTGTTGGGCCAGCGCCAGGTCGCCGGTCTCGGCGATGCAGCCCTGGTCGAGCCGCAGCACCGCGTCGGGCTGCAGCGACTCGATCAGCTGCAGGTAATGCGAGACCACCACAAAGGCGGTGCCCTGGGCACGCAACGACTGCACCAGCTCCACCACCGCGCGGGTGCCGTCCACGTCCATGCCCGAATCGATTTCATCGAGCATGGCCAGGCGCGGGCGCAGCAGGGCCAGCTGCAGCAGCTCGTTGCGCTTGCGCTCCCCGCCAGAAAAACCATCATTGACGGGGCGCGCCAGCATCGCCTCGGGCAGGCCCAACCGGGTGGCCGCGGCCCGTGCGTCACCGAGGAAATCAAAGGCATCGAGCGGTGCTTCGCCGCGCGCTTCGCGCACGGCGTTGAGGGCCGTGCGGATGAACAGGTTGTTTTTCACACCGGGGATCTCGGGCGGCGCCTGGAACGAGACGAACAGCCCGGCGCGGGCGCGCGCCTCGGGGCTCATGGCCAGCAGGTCCTGGCCGGCAAAACGGGCCTGGCCGCCGACCACGCTGTAGCGCGGATGGCCGGCCAGCGTCAGGCCCAGCGTGCTCTTGCCGCTGCCGTTGGCGCCCATGAGCACCACCAGCGCACCGGCCGGGACATCGAGCGAGATCGACTTCAACACGTGGCGGCCGCCAACGTCAACGCGCAGATCGCGCACCTGCAACAGGGGTTCGGAATGGGTCATGGTGGGTCTTTCCTGGGTGTTCGTGTGGGTGGGCTCAGCCGACGGCGCCTTCGAGCGAAACGGCCAGCAGCGCCTTGGCTTCGAGCGCGAATTCCATCGGCAGCTCGTCCAGCACCGCCTGGCAGAAGCCGCCGACGATGAGGGCGGTGGCGTCCTGCGGGTGGATGCCGCGCTGCTGGCAATAGAACAGGCGCTCTTCGGAGATGCGGGTGGTGGTGGCTTCGTGTTCCACCAGGGCGTCGTCGCGCGCGGCCTCGATGTACGGGAAGGTGTGGGCACCGCAGTCGGGGCCGATCAGCAGCGAGTCGCACTGCGTGTGGTTGTGGGCGCCGGCCGCGGTCGGGGCCACGCGCACCAGGCCGCGGTAGCTGTTCTGGGCGTGTCCGGCGCTGATGCCTTTGGAGACGATGCGGCTCTTGGTGTTGCGGCCCAGATGGATCATCTTGGTGCCGGTGTCGGCCTGCTGGAAGTGGTTGCTGACCGCGATCGAATGGAACTCGCCGCGCGAATCGTCGCCGCGCAGCACCACGCTCGGGTACTTCCAGGTGATGGCCGATCCGGTCTCGATCTGCGTCCAGGCGATGTGCGAGCGCTGGCCCGCACACAGGCCGCGCTTGGTGACGAAGTTGTAGATGCCGCCCCGGCCGCGTTCGTCGCCGGGGTACCAGTTCTGCACCGTCGAGTACTTGATGTGGGCGTCGTCGTGGGCGATCAGCTCGACCACCGCCGCGTGCAGCTGGTGTTCGTCGCGCTGCGGCGCCGTGCAGCCTTCGAGGTAGCTCACGTGGCTGCCTTCCTCGGCAATGATCAGCGTGCGCTCGAACTGGCCGGTGTTGGCCGCGTTGATGCGGAAGTAGGACGACAGCTCCATCGGGCAGCGCACGCCTTGGGGGATGTAGACGAAGGAGCCGTCGGAGAACACCGCCGAATTCAGCGCGGCGTAGAAGTTGTCGCCCGGCGGCACCACCGTGCCGAGGTAACGCTCGATCAGTTCGGGGTGGTGTTGCACGGCGTGCGAGAACGAACAGAAGATCACGCCGACTTCGGCCAGCTGCTCGCGGAAGGTGGTGCCCACGGACACCGAGTCGAACACCGCGTCGACCGCCACCCCGGCCAGGCGCGCCCGCTCGTGCAGCGGCACGCCGAGTTTTTCGTAGGTCTCCAGCAGCTTGGGGTCCACCTCAGCCAGGCTCTTGGGGCCGTCCTTCTGCGACCTGGGCGCCGAGTAATAGCTCAGGGCCTGGAAGTCCACCGGCTCGATGCGCAGCTGGCCCCAGTGCGGATGCGCCATGGACTGCCAGCGCTCGAAGGCCGCCAGGCGCCACTGCAACAGGAAATCGGGCTCGCGCTTGCGGCGCGAGATGGCGCGCACGGTGTCGGCGTCCAGCCCCGGCGGCAGCGAGTCGCTCTCCACGTCGGTGACGAACCCGTGTCGGTAGGACTGTTGCAAGGCCTGGGTCAGCGGCGGTGCTTGTTCAACGGTGGTCATGGCGGGGCTCCTGCGGCGATGGGGTGCAGCTTCGATGCGCGACCGAAGTGGCTTCGGTGTGCCCGAACTGAACCCTCTTTTAAAGATGCACAGTGTATGCCTCTTTGACATTCATCACCATCAAAAACCGCGTTGCCCGCTTGTCTGTCAGGGTCATTGGGCGAGTACCAGAACCGAGGACACACATCACTTCACTGAGCCCACCGAAGCGTGTCGAGGTGATCGGCTCAAGCCTGCATCATGCGATGCCGTTCCGGCAGGTCTCCGGCGTTGGTCCGGTTGCCTGGAAACACAGCCGCTCGGCCTGGTCAGGGGCTCCAGATCGCGCAGCAGGGTCACCCCATGCTTCGCCAGCGCGACGATGTGCATACCCGGCCTTACATCCTGGCCGCCGGTCTGCCGTCTTCGCAGGCATTGATGTCCCGCAGCAGCCCGCCGACCTTGCGCAGGTCGGTCAGGGTCGGGTCGTGTTGCGGCCTGCCACGCAGGTCCCGGCCGGGATCGGTGCCCGTTCTGAGCCGCTGGCGGGCATCCACCGCTTTCTGGCGCGCTGCGCCCAGGCCGATGGTGGGGCCGGTGCCCAGGGCACAGGGTCTTGCGCCGGCCCCCGAAGATGCCGCCGAACCGCCAGCCGTTCGAGGCGCCCAGACGAACAGCAGCAGTTGGACACCGCCACCGTCGCTGAAACGGCGGCGGGGGTTACCCGGCTTGAATCGTCCGGGAATTTCACATGGTGGAGACGAGGAGGATCGAACTCCCGACCTTCGCATTGCGAACGCGACGCTCTCCCAGCTGAGCTACGTCCCCTTGAGGTCTGGATGGTATCAAAGCGCCATGCCCTTGGGCAAACCTGCTGCTCAGGCGGGGGACTGCGCCTCGGGGGTTTTCATCGTGAGTTCGACGGGGCGGCTGACGGTGGGGCCAGACAGCTTCCATGGTGCGGCCACCGGGTGCGTGTCGGCCTCACCGCTGGCCGGACGGCGGCCAGCTCGCCCCGGATCCAGAGGCGGGAGATGGCCACGGGTTCTTTGATGCCGCTGTGGGTATGGAGCCGCTCCTGGCGCACCACATGGCCGTTTCTTTCAGGTCATTCCGTTGCGCCGCGCGAGCTCGACGAACAGGGCGGAATGGTCCATGTCCGCCAGGCCGTGGTCGACGGCCTGGGCGAACAACTGCTCGAACAGACCGGTGATGGGGGCTTCGAAGCCCAGCTCGCAGGCGGTGGACAGGGCGTTGCGCATGTCCTTGAGCTGCACGGTGATGGCCGCGCGTTTGGCGAAGTCGCGCTCGACCATGCGCTGGCCATGCACCTGCAGGATGCGGCTGTCGGCAAAACCGCCGCCGATGGCCTGGCGCACCCTGGCCATGTCGGCGCCGCCCTTTTCGCACAGCAACAATGCCTCGGCCACCGCACCGATGGTGATGCCCACGATCATCTGGTTGGCCAGTTTGGCGAGCTGGCCCGCACCGTGTGGTCCCACATGGGTGGCACGCCCCAGGGCGCTGAACACCGGCACGGCGCGCTCGAAATCGGCCAGGTCGCCACCCGCCATGATGGCCAGCGTGCCGGCCTCGGCGCCCACGGTGCCGCCCGACACTGGCGCGTCGAGGTGCATCACGCCCAGCGCCGCCAGCCGCGCTGCGTGGTCGCGGGCCTGGCGCGGCAGGATCGAGGACATGTCCACCACCAGCGTGCCGGGGCGCAGGCCCTCGGTGCCGCCCTGGCGGAACAGCACGTCTTCCACCACATCGCCGTTTTCCAGCAGGGTGATGACGAAGTCGGCCTGCGCCACGGCCTGGGCCGGTGTGTCGCACACCCGGGCGCCGAAGGGCTCCAGGCGTTCGGCCTTGGCCCGCGAGCGGTTCCAGGCCGTCACCCGGTGACCCGCCTCGCACAGCCGGCGAGCCATGGGGTAGCCCATCAGACCGATGCCCAGCACGGCAATGGATATCGGGATCACAGGGTCGGAGAGGTGTGTGGCACTGGGCATGTTTCGGGCGCTTTTCTGAGAGGGCAAAGGGAAAAATTGTAGGGGTTGGGTGTCTGCCGGCAGACAAAAAAAAGCGGTTTTCAGGACATGCCTGAAAACCGCATCAAATGGTTCAAAAGAACCATGGAGTTGTTCTAGGTGGCTGTCGCCATAGCAGGTGTTGTGCGGCTCATGTGGTGGCCCAGATTGCGGCTGGCCAGGCCGCAGTGCTGGCGCATCAGGGTTTCAGCCAAAGTGGCATCGCCGGCCGCGACGGCGCGGGCAATGGCTTCGTGTTCGTCCCATACCGGCTCGTGCAGGCTGGCGGTCTGCAGCGTGACGCCCATGGCTCGGCGGATGTGGTGCCAGTGCAGCAGGGCGCTCTGCTCGATCAGCGGGTTGCCCGCCGCCCGGTAGATCGCACGGTGGAACGCCAGATCGGCGTCGACCATGGCCTGGATGTCGGCGCTGCTGACAGCTTTTCGGCCACGTTCCAAGATGGCCGGATCGATGCAGGTGCGTCGCTCCGCTGCACTGCGCACGGCCAGCACGTCCAGCGCGCCACGCACCTCGTAAACCTGGGCGATCCAGTCCGCGTCCAGCGGCGCCACCAGCAGGCCGCGGCTGCGTCCGCCGAGGCCGCTGGCCATCGGCGCATCGTGCACGAAACCGTCTTTCTTCAGCAGCCTCAAGGCCTGCACGACCGGCTGGCGGGAGACCGCGAGCTGTTCGGCCAGCTCTTCCTGGGTGATGCGCTGGCCGGGCGCCAGCGAGCCATCGCTGATGGCGTCGAGCAGGGCGCGGTAGACCTGATCGGTCAGGTCCGGCGTCGATTCGAGTTGAGGCAGATGAACGCTCATGTTGATTGTCTGAATTCTGGATTCAGAATACACGAACTGGGCGTGGCTGTCACCTTCACCCCTGCGTGACACAATGCGCGACCATGAAAAACGCCGCCCGCCCAGACCCCGCCTGGCTCGACAGCCAGTACAACAACCGCGCCCTCGTGCCCGAGCACGGCGTTCATTTCGAGCGCTGGAAAACCGACTCTCAGAGCGCGCGCAAACAGCTCGGCGGGTTGCTCGATGTGGCCTACGGACACGCTGAGGGTGAAAAGCTCGACATCTTTCCCGCGCAGTGCAAGCCGGGCGCGCCGCTGGCGCCGGTGCTGGTGTTCATCCACGGCGGTTACTGGCGCAGCCTGGACAAGGCGGACCACAGCTTCCTGGCGCCGGCGTTCGTGAAGCAGGGCGCCTGCGTCGTGGTGCCGAACTACGCGCTGTGCCCGGCGGTGACCGTTCCCGATATCACCCTGCAGATGGTGCAGGCGCTGGCCTGGGTGTACCGCCACATCGGCGTGCACGGCGGCGACCGGCGGCGCATCACCGTGGTGGGCCATTCGGCGGGGGGGCAACTGGCCGCCATGATGCTGGCCTGCCAGTGGCCGGCGGTGGCTTCCGATCTGCCACCGGATCTGGTGAAGAACGCGCTGTCGATTTCAGGCGTGTTCGACCTGGAGCCGCTGCGCCACACGCCCTTCGTTGCCGACTCCTTGCGCCTGACTTCGGAGCAGGTGAAAAAAGCCAGCCCGGCCCTGCTGCCCGCGCCACCGCTGCGTGAGGGCCGGGGCGCGCTGTTCAGCGTGGCCGGGGGCAACGAGAGCAGCGAGTTCCTGCGCCAGAACCAGCTGATCCAGCAGGCCTGGGGGCCGCAGGTGGTGCCCGTGGCCGAAGCCCTGCCCGGCCTGAACCATTTCAGCGTGCTGGAAGCGCTGGTGCAGCCAAGACACCGGCTGAACCAGCTGGCCAGGCAGCTGTTGAAAGGCTAGCCCCCCGCGCCGCCTGCGGCGTCACCCCCCAGGGGGCGGCACTGGCGGCCCGGCGAAGCCGGTTCCGCGGTGCCCTGGCGCCAACGTCCTCTCCGGAGCGAAATGTCTTGATTCGAGGATGCGGTGGAACCGGCTCCGCCGGGCCACTCGCATCGCCCCCTTGAGGGGGTGACGCCGCAGGCGGCGCGGGGGGAGCTCGTTCACATGAACAGGTGTTCCCCGGCGTTCTCACCGCCCAGGATCACGTAGTTCACCTTTTTCAGGTCCAGCAGCTTGGTGCCGCCCGAATAGCTGATGGAGCTCTGCACGTCCTGCTCCATCTCGATCAGCGTGGCCGCCAGCGTGCCCTTGATCGGCTCCAGGATGCGCTTGCCTTCGACGTGCCGGTACTCGCCCTTGTTGAAGTCGCTGGCCGAGCCGTAGTACTCCTTGTAGAGCACGCCGTCTACTTCCACCGTCTGGCCCGGTGACTCTTCGTGCCCCGCGAACAGCGAGCCGATCATCACCATGGACGCGCCGAAGCGGATGCTCTTGGCGATGTCGCCGTGGCTGCGGATGCCGCCGTCGGCAATGATGGGTTTGGTCGCCACGCGGGCGCACCACTTGAGCGCGGAGAGCTGCCAGCCGCCGGTGCCGAAGCCGGTCTTGAGCTTGGTGATGCAGACCTTGCCCGGGCCCACGCCCACCTTGGTGGCGTCGGCGCCCCAGTTCTCCAGGTCGATCACCGCTTCGGGCGTGGCCACGTTGCCCGCGATCACGAAGCTGCCCGGGAGCCGGGCCTTGATGTAGCCGATCATGTCGCGCACGCTGTCGGCGTGGCCGTGGGCGATGTCGATCGTGATGTACTCGGGCACCAGGCCTTCGGTGGCGAGGGTGTCCACCGTGGCGCGGTCGGGCGCCTTCACGCCCAGCGAGATCGAAGCGTAGACACCCGCGCCGTGCATGTCGCGCACGAACTGCACGCTGTCCAGGTCGAAACGGTGCATCACGTAGAAGTAGCCGTTCTGCGCCATCCAGAGGCAGATGGTCTGATCCACCACGGTCTTCATGTTGGCGGGCACCACCGGCAGGCGGAACTTGCGGCCACCCAGCTCCACGCCGGCGTCGCATTCCGAGCGGCTCTCCACGCGGCACTTGCGCGGGAGCAACAAAATATTGTCGTAGTCAAAAATTTCCATTTGAAACCAGGCTCCAGAAAACTGTTGTGGATGAACAGGGAGAGCGCTTGGCTTGGGTCCGGCTTTCGGTTCGGCGGGAATCCATCCGGCCAAAAAGAAACCGGGCGCAAGAATCTTGGGCCCGGTGATTGATTCTAGGCGCTCTGGCGCCGCGTGCACAGACCGCGGGCCGGTTGGTAGCGGTATGACGCTCATATGGTTGCTCATATAGATCCATCGTTGGGCACCGGCTTCCTACAATCGACACCATGTTGTTTGAAGAACCCGTTGCCTCCTCCCCGCTGCTCGCGGGCCTCAATGCCGAACAGGGCGCCGCCGTCACCTTGCCGGCCGAACACGCGCTCATCCTCGCTGGCGCCGGCTCGGGCAAGACCCGTGTGCTCACCACCCGCATCGCCTGGCTGCTGCAGACCGGCCAGGTAACGCCCGGTGGCGTGCTGGCCGTGACCTTCACCAACAAGGCCGCCAAGGAAATGATGACGCGGCTGTCGGCCATGCTGCCCATCAACGTGCGCGGCATGTGGATCGGCACCTTCCACGGCCTGTGCAACCGCTTCCTGCGCGCGCACCACAAACTCGCCAACCTGCCACAGACCTTCCAGATCCTCGACACGCAGGACCAGCTCTCGGCCGTGAAGCGCCTGTGCAAACAGTTCAACGTGGACGACGAGCGCTACCCGCCGAAGCAGATCCAGTATTTCATCAGCGGCTGCAAGGAAGACGGCCAACGCCCGATGGATGTGGTGGCGCGCGACGAGGAGACACGCAAGAAGGTGGAGCTGTACGCGCTCTACGAAGAGCAGTGCCAGCGCGAAGGCGTGGTCGATTTCGGTGAGCTGATGCTGCGCTCATACGAAGTTCTGCGCGACAACGACCCCGTGCGGGAGCACTACCAGCGCCGCTTCAAACACATCCTGATCGACGAGTTCCAGGACACCAACCGCCTGCAGTACGCCTGGATCAAGATGTTCAGCACGCCGCCGCTGGAAGGGCTCACGCCCTCGGGCAACGCGGTGTTCGCCGTGGGTGACGACGACCAGAGCATCTACGCCTTCCGCGGCGCGCGCGTCGGCAACATGGCGGACTTCGTGCGCGAGTTCCGCGTGATGCACCAGATCAAGCTGGAGCAGAACTACCGCAGCGTCAGCAACATCCTCGACTCGGCCAACCAGCTCATCAGCCACAACAGCAACCGCCTGGGCAAAAACCTGCGCACCGACGCGGGCGCGGGCGAGCCGGTGCGCGTGTTCGAGGCCAGCAGCGATTTCGCCGAAGCGCAGTGGATGGTGGACGAGATGAAGCAGCTCGCGCGAGAAGACATGCCGAAGAGCGAGATGGCCGTGCTCTACCGCAGCAACGCGCAGAGCCGCGTGGTGGAAACCGCACTGTTCAACGCCGGCATGCCGTACCGCGTGTACGGAGGACTGCGCTTCTTCGAGCGCGCCGAAATCAAACACGCGCTGGCCTACCTGCGCCTGCTGGAAAACGCCAACGACGACACCAGCTTTCTGCGCGTGGTGAACTTCCCGCCGCGCGGCATCGGGGCGCGCAGCATCGAGCAGCTGCAGGACGTGGCGCGCACCTCGGGCTGTTCGCTGCACGACGCGGTGAGCGCCGTCACCGGCCGCGCCGGCGCGGCCATCGGTGGCTTCGTGGCCAAGCTCGACGTGCTGCGCGAGCGCTCGGTGGGCATGACGCTGTCCGAGATCATCGAGCTGGTGCTGGATCACAGTGGATTGATTGAACACTACCGGGCCGAGCGCGAAGGGCAGGACCGGGTGGAGAACCTGGAAGAACTGGTGAGCGCGGCGAAGAGCTTTGTCGGCATCGAAGGCTTTGGCCGTGACGCGGTGGCGCGCACGGTGGATGGTTCGCCGCTGACGCAGAGCCCGGCCAGCCAGGGCATTGACCCGACGCTGCCGGTGCTGGACGAGCCGCTGGCCCCCGACGCCGACACCGACACCGGCGAGACCATGAGCCCGCTCGCGGCCTTCCTCACCCACGCCGCGCTCGAATCCGGCGACAACCAGGCCCAGGCCGGGCAGGATGCCGTGCAGCTCATGACGGTGCACGCCGCCAAGGGCCTGGAGTTCGACTGCGTGTTCATCACCGGCATGGAAGAGGGCCTGTTCCCGCACGAGAACTCCATGAGCGACCGCGACGGGCTGGAGGAAGAGCGCCGCCTGATGTATGTCGCGATCACGCGGGCGCGCAAGCGCCTGTACCTCAGCCACTCGCAGACGCGCATGCTGCACGGGCAGACCCGCTACAACATGAAGAGCCGTTTCTTCGAGGAACTGCCCGAGGCCTGCCTGAAGTGGCTCACGCCGCAGCAGCCGGCCTGGAACCCCAGTTCGGCTGGAGCGGGCGGTGGCTGGCAGGGCAACCGGGGTGGCTATGGCACGCGGGGCGCGGGTGCGCCCGCTGTGTTGCAACCCGCCTGGTCACCCGGCTGGGCTTCGGGCAGCGACCCGAAAGGCCTGGGCGGCAAGAGCAACCCCGAACCCGACCGCGGCACCGACATCAAGGCCGGCATGAAGGTGTTCCACAACAAGTTCGGCGAAGGCAAGGTGCTGGCGCTGGAAGGCGCGGGCGCCGATGCGCGGGCCCAGGTCAGCTTCACGCGGCATGGCGTGAAGTGGCTGGCGCTGTCCGTCGCCAAGCTCACACCGGTCGACGACTGAATCGGGGGCCGCGAGGCGGCCTGTCACAGGCCCGCATGGGATCGGATGGCGGCCAGCTTGACGTACAAGGTGCTTCTGGAAATGCCCAGCGTTCGTGCGGCGGCCGTCATGTTGCCCTGCGACTGGCCAACGGCATCCAGGATGGCCTGGCTTTCCATATCTTCCAGCCTGCCGGTCTTGCCTCCTGGCAGATCCGGAGCCGAGCCGTTGATGGGTGGCGCCAGGGCCTGAGCAATGGCCGGTGGCAACGCGGCCAGTTCAATCACAGGGCCTTCACTGAGCGCGAACGTGGATTCGAATACGTTTTGCAGTTCTCGAATGTTGCCTGGCCAACGGTAGTTGTGGAATGCCTGGAGCACGGACGCTTCCAGTTGTTTGGGCGCACAACCGTATTTGTCGGCCAGCTTGCGATTGAGGTGTTCGACGATCGTTTCGATGTCGCCCGGGCGGTCGCGCAAGGCAGGAAGCGGCAGGCTGAGAACACAGAGACGGTGGTACAGGTCCTCACGGAAACGCCCTTGCGCCACTTCTTTTTGCAGATCGCGGTTGGTCGCCGCGATCAAACGCATGGACACGCGCCGGTCCCGTGTATCGCCCAGACGGACCACGATGCCATCCTGCAGGACGCGCAGCAGATGGGGTTGCATGTCGAGCGGCATTTCGCCGATTTCGTCCAGGAACAGAGTGCCACCATCGGCCTGTTCGAACTTGCCCGGCAGACCGCTGCGCCGTGCGCCCGTGAACGCCCCTTCTGCATAGCCAAAGAGTTCGCTGGCCAGGAGTTCGCGGTTGAAGGCGCCACAGTTCACGACCACCAGCGGACCGTCGGGCCGGTGACCCGCGCGGTGCAATGCCCGGGCAAAAACTTCCTTGCCGACACCGGTTTCTCCCAGCAGGAGCACGGGCAGGTCCAGCGCCGCCATGCGCCGGGCACGCACCCGGGTGGCCTGCAACACCTCGCTGTTCCCGATGATCTCGGCGAACGCATCGTCGTCTTTCGGCACCGCGTTGAGGGGGCGGGGGGGTGAGGCGGAATACAGCTTTCGGTCGGTCACAGGAACAACCAGCAGCGTGCCCAGCTCCCCGTGCTGGTCTTTGATCGGGCACATCCATTCGGCTTTGAGCCAACCCGGACGCTGGCTTCGGCTCTCCGACTTCGGCTGATTCAGGTTGAGGCCGTTCAACGGAACACCCACCTTCAGGCTCTGGTGTATGCCATGGAGTTCCAGCGCCGCTTGCAGGTTGCTGCTGGTGCGGACGATGCGTCCGCGGTGGTCGCACAGCACAAGACCATCGCTGCCATACCGGCCGAAATATTCCAGTGACCGGCTCAGGAGCTGGCTTTGCAGCGCGGCCTCACGGTGGGCCAGTTCACACTCGATCTGTCTCGCAGCCGTCATCACCAGACCCAGGGTGTGACCATGAAACGTTTCCTTGACGCCGGACACATTCACCACACCGAGCAGGCATCGGCTGACG
The DNA here is from genome assembly GCF_057654755.1 of Hydrogenophaga sp. L76. Lineage (NCBI taxonomy): Bacteria > Pseudomonadati > Pseudomonadota > Betaproteobacteria > Burkholderiales > Comamonadaceae > Hydrogenophaga > Hydrogenophaga sp. L76. The sequence goes on along the minus strand of NZ_CM172807.1, from coordinate 1,309,450 downwards.
GGGTCGAGAACAGGCGCCGCTGCACAGGTCCAGCGTTTGACGTCCAGGCAGAAGTGTTCACTGGCGTAGATCTGGACCGGTGCACATGTCGCGATCGCGGTGCCGATGGCATTGGTGCCGATGACCTCTTCGTTCCAATGACCACCCACCGCCAGGTTGATCTCTTCACCCGCGCTGCGGACCCGGGTCTCGCCAGCGAGCTGCAGGATGGTTCCCTTCGGGTCGCTGAGCATGAAGAGGGTGCCACATTCCCGCAGGATCTCGCGCAAACCGTCCAGCACGGGTCGAGCCACATCACACAGGTCGCGGTTTTGCTCGGTGAGCTGGCGAACGTTCTCGGTGGCCACCCCCGGTGCGCAGTGGCTGGCCGGGTTCACCGCTTCTGTTCGGCAACGTTGCCAGGAGTCGAACACGACGTTGCGCAGGCCTTTCGCTGGCAGGGTCCGGTTCTCCATGAAGCGTTCCCATGCGGCCGCCACCAGTCGCTCGTCGTCGATCCGGGGGATGAGGGAACCAGGCTGGGAAAAGGGCATGACGAAGACTGAAAGGGAAGCGTTCAGTTCAAAACAGGCAGTGTCTTGCGAACGTAGTCACTCGGAACTTCGAAGTCAACAGGTCAACTACTGAGCCTTGGAACCGGAGCGCCAACGAAGGTTGTTTTGCAGCGTCCGGATTCCGGACACATCCAACGCGGTGTCAGGAATCCGGACGGTGAAAGACACCGACCGCAGACGGCACGCAAATCAAGAAGCAGAGCCTACGCACTTGAATTAAAAGGAGTTTTTTGAAACGGTGAGCTGTGCCCGGCCCTGGCACGCGCGTTGCAATGAAGTCGCCGTGGGATGACCCACTCAAAACCTACCCAGGAGACAACATGCAAATGCAATCCACCGTACAGGTGATGGGCATCGATGCCGGTGGCACGATGACCGACACCTTCTTCGTTCGAGATGACGGCCGCTTTGTCGTCGGCAAGGCGCAGAGCAATCCCGGCGACGAATCGCTCGCCATCTACAACTCCTCGGTCGATGCGCTGGCGCACTGGAACCGGACCGTGGACGACGTCTATCCGGAACTGGCGACCTGCGTCTATTCCGGCACCGCCATGCTCAACCGCATCCTGATGCGCAAGGGCCTCGATGTCGGCCTGATCTGCAATCGCGGCTTTGAACAGATCCATTCGATGGGCCGCGCCCTGCAGAGCTACCTCGGCTATGCGCTGGAAGATCGCATCCACCTCAACACCCACCGTTACGACGAGCCGCTGGTCCCGGTCTCGCGCACCCGCGGCGTCGCCGAGCGGACCGACGTGCAGGGCAAGATCGTCATTCCGCTGCGTGAAGAAGAGGTGCGCCAGGCGACGCGCGAACTGGTCGAGGCCGGTTCCCAGGCCATCGTCATCTGCCTGCTGCAGTCGCACAAGAACGAAACCAGCGAGCAGCGTGCCCGCGACATCGTCCGCGAGGAACTGAAGAAGCTGAACTCCGACATCCCGGTCTTCGCCTCGGTGGATTACTACCCGTCGCGCAAGGAAAGCCACCGGATGAACACCACCATTCTCGAAGCCTACGGCGCCGAACCGTCGCGCCAGACGCTGAAGAAGGTCAGCGACCGCTTCAAGAAACATGGTGCCAAGTTCGACCTGCGTGTCATGGCCACGCACGGCGGCACGATCAGCTGGAAGGCCAAAGAACTGGCCCGCACCATCGTCTCCGGCCCGATCGGCGGCGTCATCGGCTCCAAGCTGCTCGGCGAATACCTCGGCGACGAAAACATCGCCTGCTCCGACATCGGCGGCACCAGCTTCGACGTGGCGCTGATCACCAAGGGCAACTTCGCCATCAAGTCCGACCCGGACATGGCCCGCCTGGTCCTCTCGCTGCCGCTGGTGGCGATGGATTCGGTCGGCGCTGGCGCCGGCAGCTTCGTCCGTCTCGATCCGTACAGCAAATCGATCAAGCTCGGGCCGGACAGCGCCGGCTACCGCGTCGGCACCTGCTGGCCGGAAAGCGGGCTGGACACGGTGTCGGTCTCCGACTGCCACGTCGTGCTCGGCTACCTGAACCCCGAGAACTTCCTCGGCGGCGCCATCAAGCTCGACGTGCAGCGCGCTCGCGACCACATCAAGGCGCAGATCGCCGATCCGCTCGGCCTGTCGGTCGAAGATGCGGCGGCCGGGGTCATCGAACTGCTCGACCTGACGCTGTCCGAATACCTGCGCGCCAACATCAGCGCCAAGGGTTACAACCCGGCCGAATTCACCTGCTTCTCGTATGGCGGTGCCGGCCCGGTGCACACCTACGGCTACACCGAAGGCGTCGGTTTCAAGGACGTTGTCGTGCCAGCCTGGGCGGCAGGATTCTCGGCTTTCGGCTGCGCCTGTGCCGACTTCGAGTACCGCTATGACAAGTCGGTCGATCTGGGGGTCGCCCAGTTTGCCAGCGACGAGCAGAAAGCGGCCGCCTGCACGACCCTGCAGGAAGCCTGGGAAGAACTGGCGACGAAGGTGATCGACGAGTTCGTCATCAATGGCTACAAGGCGGAAGACGTGCTGCTGATCCCCGGCTACAAGATGCAGTACATGGGCCAGCTCAACGACCTCGAAATCGTCTCGCCGGTGACCAGTGCCGCGACGGCCGCCGACTGGCAGCAGATCATCGAGTCCTTCGAGAACACCTATGGCCGCGTCTACGCCAATTCCGCACGCTCGCCGGAACTGGGTTTCTCGGTCACCGGCGCCATCCTGCGCGGCATGGTCGTGACCCAGAAGCCGGTGCTGCCGGAAGACGCAGATGCCGGCCCGACGCCGCCGAAGGAAGCCTATCTCGGCACCCGGCCGTTCTACCGCCACAAGAAATGGGTCGAGGCTGCGCTTTGGAAGATGGAATCGCTGAAGGCCGGCAACCACATCGTCGGCCCCGCCATCATCGAATCCGACGCGACGACCTTCGTCGTCCCGGACGGCTTCGAAACCACGATCGACAAACACCGCCTGTTCCATCTCAAAGAAGTCAAGTAAGGAGACCCACCATGAACATGATGAGCACCCAAGAAATCGGCATCAGCAGCCTGCTGGCCAGCGGCATGACGCTCAAGCAGCACCGCGATGCCATCCTCGAGCGCACCCAGACGACCGGCTACTACAACGGCCTGGAAAAGCTCGAATTCCGCGACAGCGACCCGATCAGCTACGAAAAGCTGTTCTCCAAGCTGCGCGGCGGCCTGGTCCATGCCCGCGAAACCGCCAAGAAGATTGCCGCCAGCCCGATCGTCGAGCAGGAAGGCGAACTCTGCTTCACGCTCTACAACGCCGCCGGCGACTGCATCCTGACCTCGACCGGGATCATCATCCACGTCGGCACCATGGGCGCGGCGATCAAGTACATGATCGAGAACAACTGGGAAGCCAACCCGACGATCAACCCGGGTGACATGTTCACCACCAATGACTGCGCCATCGGCAACGTCCACCCTTGCGACATCGCCACCATCGTGCCCATCTTCTGGGCCGGCAAGCTGATCGGCTGGGTTGGCGGCGTCACCCACGTCATCGACACCGGCGCCGTCACGCCTGGTTCGATGTCCACCGGCCAGACCCAGCGTTTCGGCGATGGCTACATGATTACCTGCCGCAAGACCGGTATCAACGACGAGCCGCTGCGCGACTGGCTGCACGAATCGCAGCGTTCGGTGCGCACGCCGAAATACTGGATTCTCGACGAGAAGACCCGGATCGCGGGCTGCCACATGATCCGCGAACTGGTCGAAGAGGTGATCCGCGCCGATGGCCTGGAGGCTTACGAGAAGTTCTCGGGAGAAGTCATCGAAGAAGGCCGTCGCGGCCTGATGAGCCGGATCAAGGCGATGACCCTGCCGGGCAAGTATCGCAAGGTGTCCTTCGTCGATGTGCCGTTCAAGCACGACGACATCCAGGTTTCCAACGCCTTCGCCAAGCTCGACTCGATCATGCACTCGCCGGTCGAAATGACCATCAAGCCGGACGGCAAGTGGCGCCTCGACTTCGAAGGCGCCAGCCGCTGGGGCTGGCACACCTTCAATGCCCACCAGGTGGCTTTCACCTCGGGCATCTGGGTGATGATGTCGCAGACCCTGGTGCCGACCCAACGGATCAACGACGGCGCCTACTTCGCCACCGAGTTCCACCTGCCCAAGGGCACCTGGTGCAACCCGGACGACCGGCGCACCGGTCACGCCTATGCCTGGCACTTCCTGGTCTCCGGCTGGGCGGCACTGTGGCGCGGCCTGAGCCAGTCCTACTTCAGCCGCGGCTATCTGGAAGAGGTCAATGCCGGCAACGCCAATACCTCCAACTGGCTGCAGGGCGGCGGCATCAACCAGGACGGCGAGATCCACGCGGTCAATAGTTTTGAAGCCTCTAGCTGCGGTACCGGTGCCTGCGCGGTCAAGGATGGCCTGAACCACGCCGCCGCCATCTGGAATCCGGAAGGCGACATGGGCGACATCGAAATCTGGGAAATGGCCGAGCCGCTGCTGTATCTGGGGCGGAACGTCAAATCCAACTCCGGCGGCTACGGCAAATACCGTGGCGGCTGCGGTTTCGAGACGCTGCGCATGGTCTGGAATGCCCAGGACTGGACGATGTTCTTCATGGGCAACGGCTACATGAACAGCGACTGGGGCATGATGGGCGGCTACCCGTCGGCCACCGGCTACCGCTTCGAAGCACACAAGACCGGCCTCAAGGAGCGCATCGCCATCGGCGACTCGCTGCCGCTGGGCGGCGACATCGATCCGGGCGCGCCCGACTACGAGCGTCACCTTGATGCGACCGCCGTGGTCAAGCGCGACAAGCAGTGCATGACGACCGAGGACTGCTACGACAACCACGACCTGTACCTGAACTACTTGCGCGGCGGCCCGGGCTTCGGCGATCCGATCGATCGTGAAATCAGCGCCATCGAGAACGACCTGAACCAGAAATTCCTGCTGCCGGAATATGCGCAGAAGGTCTATGGCGCGGTGTTCACGCAGGATGCCAAGGGCGTGTTTGTCATCGACGCTGCCAAGACCCAGGCCCGGCGTTTGGCCATGCGCAAGGAGCGCCTGGCCCGTGCCCTGCCGACCCGGGAGTGGATGAAAGAAGAGCGCGAACGCATCATCAACAAGCATGCGTCCGTCCAGGTCCAGCACATGTTCGCCACCAGCTTCGCCCTGTCCGAGAAGTTCACCCAGGAGTTCAAGGACTTCTGGACCCTGCCGGCCGACTGGCAGTTGCTGGAGGAGGAGCTGGGCGTGCCGACCTACGGCTCCAAGCACCGCATGGACCTCTCGCTGATGCCCGACGTGAAGACCGTCGTCCAGGTCGAAGAGTAAGCCGACAACCCACCATCTGAATCAAGGAGACAAACATGTCATACACCAATGAACAGGTTTCACATCTGGTCGAGGGCACGCTGGACTGGGAAACCACCTTCCGCATGCTGTCGATGCCCAAGGACAACAGCCGTTTCGAGCAGTACGTCGCGGCCCTGCAGGCCAAGGTCCGCTTCAAGGACCGCATCGTGCTGCCACTGGCGCCGCACATGTACATCGTGCAGTCGGCGAAGACCAAGCAGTGGATCATCAAGTGCGACTGCGGCCACGAGTTCTGCGATTACAAGGAGAACTGGAAGCTGCACGCGGCGATCTACGTGCGCGACACCGAAGAGGCAATGACCGAGGTGTACCCGAAGCTGATGGCAGCGGATACCCAGTGGCAGGTGTACCGCGAGTACTACTGCCCGACCTGCGGTACGCTGCACGATGTCGAGGCGCCGACCCCGTGGTACCCGGTGATCCACGACTTCGAGCCGGACATCGAGGCCTTCTACAAGGAATGGGTGCATCTGCCCGTGCCTGAGCGGGCCGACTGAAAGTCGCTGGCAACGGGCAAGCCAGGGTGTTTTTGGTTTGACACTGCCTGGCGACAAAAAAGCCGCGACAGGCACAGCCTGTCGCGGCTAAAAAAATCACGCGGTCTCTGATTGACTGACGTCTCCGCGCAACCTTGGCAACTGCCGCGGCGTGCGCGAGGCACGCCGTTTCAGGTCACATCAGAAGTCGTGGCGCACGCCCAGGGCGAACAGGCGGTTCTCGCTGGTCTTGTTGCCGGCGCCATCCTTGGTTTCGATGTCGCGCAGGGCCGTGTACAGCCTGGTGCGCTTGGACATCTTGTAGGTGGCGCCCAGGCCCAGGCCGCTGGCCTTGGCGCTGGTGCCGCCGCCGATTTCGGTCTTGCTCGTGGCATAGCCCACCGAGATGTCGAAGGCGCCCACGGGCACGTTCACGCCCACGGTCAGTTCGGTGTCGTCACCTTTGGCATCGGTGCCCTTGCGGCTGTTGTAGCCGGCGGACACGCTGGCGGCGCCGAAGTCGTAGTTGGCCGACAGCGCGAGGTAATCGTCGTCCTTGGCCTTCTCGTTCTGGGTGCCCAGGGCCACGTTCAGCGGGCCGTTCTTGTAGCCCAGCTTGATGCCGACCATGCCATCGTCCTTGTCGGTGGCCGACTCGAAGGCGTAGGCCAGCGAGCCGTAGAAACCCGCCATCGAAGGCAGGTCGTAGCGGACCTGGTTGTTGAAACGGCTGCTGTAGTCGCCACCCGACTTGAAGACGCCGTTGCTGGCCGGGGTGAAGGACGAGTCGAACACGTTGCTGGTGTAGGACAGGGCGCGCACGTCGTCATAGATGGTGCTGAAACGGCCCAGGGTCAGGCCGCCGAAGCCACCCGACAGACCCAGGCTGGCTTCGCCCTTGAACGAAGGCGATTGCACTTCACCGGTGCTCAGGTCCAGGCGCTGCTCGAACTTGAACTGGGCCTTGAGGCCGCCGCCCAGGTCTTCGCTGCCGCGCAGGCCCCAGCGCGAGGTGGTCAGGCCACCGTTGATCATCTTGGTGCTGCTCACGCCGTCGACTTTTTCGGAACCCACGCCCACGTCAGCGCGGCCGTAGAGGGTGACGGAAGACTGCGCCGTGGCGGCGCCCGATGCGGCCAGCACGGCCAGAGCGATGAGGCTCTTCTTCATTGAATTTTCTCCAGAGGTTTGTTGAATGGGAAGGCAGCGAGAGACCGCCGGCTTCCGCACCCGTTGCCATGTGCAAGCAGGTGTGTGTATTTCATCGAAGGACCATAAAAGCTCTGTGACACCAACCGGGTTTGCTCTCATTGTTGCAATGCAACAACAAGTATTTTTCAGGGCTTGCCGGCGTTGAGCCAGCGAGTCCAGCCCGCGCCGTCGTTGTCGTTGACGACCCAGAGATCGCCCTTGAAAACGACCATGCCCTCGGCCTTTTCATGCACGTAGTTGAAGTCCTTGCGCAGGTCGCGCACCAGGGTCTTGTTGAGCACCGCACCGTCGGTGATGTCGGCGGCTTTCACGCTGTAGATGCGCTTGACTTCGGCATTGATCGCGAAGCCTTCGCCACCGCCCTTGTCCCGTTCGAGCAGCAGCAGGCGCCCGTCGTCCGTGAGCTGGATTTCGGACAGACCCATCCAGTATTTTTTCGCGTTCTTGCTGTGTTGCTCCAGCGGATAGAGCGCCGTGGTCCAGGTGTTGGTGGGCAGGTGCAGCTTCAGGATGGCGGCCTGGGGTTGGGTCAGATCGAAGCCGCGCTGCACGGCCATGTACAGCGTCTGGCCGTCGGCGCTGGCGGTCACTCCCTCGTAGCCCGTGCTGGTCTTGGGGCTGGCGAACTTCGCCTGCACACTGGCCGGCAGCTTCACACGCTGCTGCACCACGCCGGCCATGTTCACCTTGATGAGTTCGTTGTCGGCGACGTTCGTGCCCTCCGAGGCGATCCAGAATCCGTCGGCCACTTTCGCGATACCTTCGGGGTCCACCTTCAAGGCCTGGCCATTGGCATCGCTGAGCATCGTGACCTGGTCGATCACCAGGCGGCCCGCCGCCATCTGCGCCGGGTTGATGCGCCAGATGCGCGAATGGGCGAAGGCGTTGTCGGGCACGGCGTAAAAGTGCTGCCCGTCGGTGGTCAGGCCGGAGAGGGCGCCCCAGGGGATGCTGGTGTCCTTGGCGACGAGCTGCAGGTCGTCGGCCTGAGCCGGTGCGCCCTTTGCGTGGAAGCGGAAGATGTTGAGCGAGTGCTCCCGCTCGTTGGCGGTCACGAACAGCTGCTGTCCGTCGCGGCGCTGCGTCACGGTGGTCAGGCCCTCGGGCGACATGCCGGTGGGCAGCAGTTGCACGAACAGCGGCTGCTTCGGGTCGTCCACACGGTAGACCTCGATGAAAGAGCCACGCTCCGAACCCACCAGCAGGTAGGGATTGCCGCCGAAGCGGCCGGCCGTCACGGCTTCCATCTCCACGCCCTTGGACGCCGAGCGCCCGTCCGGGTAGTGGCCGTGCACGAGGGCGTGCATCTCGGTGCGTTCACCGGTTTCGTAGACCACCTCGCCGCGGGTGTTCATCAGCGTGAAGCCGCGGCCGCCGGGCATCACACCGTTTTTGTCTTTCTTGCCGTCGCCTTCGTTGGCCGTGGCGAACACGCCGGGGGCCACCCAGGCCACCGCATCGGCCTCGCGACGCGCGGTGAAGCTGTCCTTGAACGCGATGTCCTTGTCCTTCTTCAGGTCGGCGTTGCCGTTGCGGGTCACGGTGCCGGTGGAGAACACGCGCTCCAGGCGCGCACGCGTCGGATGGCTCAGATCAAGGATGGCCACCGCGTTGTTCTCCTGCAGCGAGACCACCGCTTTCCTGGCGCGGGGGTCGATGGACACGAACTCCGGCTGCGGGTCGTTCGGGTAGACGATGCCGGGCACGGCCTGCAGCGCCTGCACCAGTTCGATCGACTGCACGCCACTGCTGACGCCGCCATACAGGTCCTGCAGACCGACCACGTCGATGCGACCGGGGCGTTGGCCGCCCAGCGTGGCGTCGCCCTCGGCATCGGTTTCTTCGTCTTCGATCGCCACCACGGCGCGCAGCGTGCGGCCCTGACCCGTCAGCGCCAGCGAATCGGGGCCGATGCCCACGGTGATGTCCTTGACGTGCTTCACCGCAGCGGGCTGGCGGATGTCGTACACGCGCACCAGACCGCGGCGCGCATTGGCCACGTCGTCACCCAGGCGCACCGCGACCACGGCGAAACGCCCGTCGGGCGTAACGGCCACCGAGGTCGGTTCGCCCACGCCCATCAGCCGCACGTTCACGCGCGGCAGCAACACCGGCTGCGCAGGGTTCGTGATGTCCACCATGCCCAGCACGCCGGCGTCGGCGCTGGTGTAGACCAGGGTCATGCCGTCGGGCGTGGCGGCCACGATCTCGGCCACGCCGTCCACCGGCAGGTGGTGGACCATGGCAAAGCGGCCTGCCTGCGGGGCTGGCGGCGCTGCCTGGGCGAGCGAGGTGAAAGCGAAAGAAGCGGCCAGCGCCGCGGTCAGGGTGCAGAGGCGATGTGTGTTCATGCGAAGGGTTGGAGCCGAGGTAAAAAAACCTCGCGAGCCTACGGTTCGCATGTGTCATGACCGTGACCACCGTCCGCCCAAAACAAAGCCCCTACCGGCGAATGCGGGCAGGGGCTTGTGGGCTGTGGCTGGTCCGGCGTTACCCGCCGGGGATTCAGGCGGCCTGGGGCACCGTTTCCGTGGCTTGTTTCTGTTGCTGGCTCACCTGCATCGACAGGTCCAGCAGCACGGCCTTGCTGGTGTAGTAACGGTCCAGGCGCCACTCGGCCATGATCTCCATGGCGAGATGAAAGTCGTCGTAGTCCAGCCGGTACAGGTCCGACAGCAGGAACGGCACTTCCGATTCCAGCGCCAGCACCAGCCGGGACAGGATCTCTGCCTTCGGTTTGCCAGCGTGGTTCTCGATCAGCTTGCGGGCTTTTTTCAGGGCAATCATGGAACCTCGCTCTCTCTCAACGGTTTGTGAATCGGCTGGCATACCAAAGACCTCAGGGTATGCCCTAGTGGCCGAGCATACCGGCGAGGGCCCCGTGTTTGATGACAGAAATATGACGTTGGTGTGAAAACCCGTCTCCATGAGCGGTGCCCGGTGCGTGGACATGACCGGCGGTCTTCGTCAGGCGGCGTGCTTCGCGAGAAAGCTCCGCAGGTCGCAGAAATCGTCCATGCGCTCGGTCAGCGTGGCGTGGTCCCAGTCCCACCAGGCGGTGGATTCGATGGCGGCCGCGATGGCGGCCGGGAAGCGCTGCCGGATGAGCTTGGCCGGTGCCCCGGCCACGATGGCGTAGGCCGGCACGTCTTTGGTGACCACGGTGTTGCTGCCGATCACCGCACCGTTGCCGATGGTCACGCCCGGCATGATCACCGCGCCGTGACCGATCCAGGTGTCGTGGCCGATGTGCACGCGCTGGCGGCGGCGCCATTCGAAGAAGCTCGCGTCGTCCTCGGGCGCCATGCCGTACTTGAAGCGGCGGTAGGTGAAGTGGTGCAGGGTCGGGCGCTCCATGGGGTGAAAGCCCGGGTTGATGCGCACCATGGACGCGATGTTGCTGAACTTGCCGATGTCGGCCGACATGATGTCGCAGCCCCGGTCCATGTACGAATAGTCGTCGAGCAGGCTGTCGGCCAGACGCACATGGTCGGCCACATCGGTGTAGCGGCCGAAGCGGCAGTCCTTGATGACCGCGGTGGGGGCGATGCTGGGCGCCTCTGACAACTTGCGGGGGGCCTCGACGTTGAAAGACGGTATGTGGGTATAGCTCATGTGGGCCATCCGGGCAGGGTTTGAAGGTGGTTCAGCAGCTGGTGCCCGGCGTCGTCGAGCGCGCCATCGTTCTGCACCTGCAGGGCGTGCGGTAGCTGGAGGGTCTGCGTGCGCTGGATGCGCGCTTCCACCTCGGCCGCGCTTTCGCGGCCCCGCCCCAGCAGGCGCTGGCGCAGGGTGTCCGGGCTGGCGGTGATGTGCACCACGGTGAGCCCGGGGAAGCGGCTGCGGGTGGGGTCGAGGTGGGCGCGCGACCCGTTGACCATCACCCAGCCGCCGTGTTCGATGGGCGCCAGCTCGCTGGCGCGCACGCCGTAGTGCAGGCCGTTGGCCTGCCAGGCGAGCGCAAAGGCGCCGCGCTCGCGCAGCGCGAGGAACTGCGGCGGGTCCACCGCTTCGTGCACCTCGTCACCGGCACGGGCCGGCCGCGTGATCGTGCGCCGCGCCCAGTGGACCGCCGGGCTGGGCAGCAGGTGCTGCCGCAACCAGGCAAGCACGCTGTCCTTGCCGGCGCCCGACGGCCCGACCACATAGACCAGGCGCCGGCTCACTGGAATACCTCCGCCCTGCGGGCTGCGGTGCGAACCGGCTTGGGAACGGCCCGGCGCCGGCTCATGCCTTAAACCCCATGCGTTCGAGCAGTACAAAATCCGCGCCCGGTGCGGGCTCGGCGTACAGCGCCAGGCTGTCGAAACGGCAGGCGGGCAGGCGCTCGAACGTGTCCCGCGCGGCGCGTTCGAGCCGCTGCACGGTATCGAGCGCCACGCCGTTCAGATCGCCGGTCAGCGAGAGGTGGAACCGGTAACGGTCGAGCACGTAGGGGTAGCCCCAGCGCACCAGCAGCGCGTCTTCCTGGATCGACAGCGCGCCCTTGCGGCGACGGCGTGCCAGCTCGTCCGACGACAGCGGCGCCGCCAGCGTTTGCAGGCCGGTGACGCAGGCGCGAGCCACGGCGTTGATGGCGTCCGGGTCGCCGTCGGCGCACAAGGCCAGAAAGCCGCCCAGCCGGCGCACGCGCAGCGGGGGCAGGTCGAAAGGGCTGAGCGTCGCGGCCAGCGTCTGCAGGGCGCTGCGCAGACCGTCCAGGCCCACACCCTCGTCGAGCGAAAAAGGCGCCTTCAGCGTGGCATGCCAGCCGTAGCGCCGCGGATCGGCGGTCAGTTTCCGCTGCAGCTCGGGCGCGATGCCGTCGATGTTGGGCTGGGGCAGCGCGTCGTTCGTGGCCGCACAACGGCCGAGCCAGCGGCTGCCCGCGGCCCACCAGGCCGAGTCTGTCGCGGGCGCGAAGTAGACCGCAAAGCGGTGGGCGTGGCTGAGGTCAACGGTCATCGTGGGTCACCGTGAGCTTGACGCGGTCGCCCGCGAACCAGGTGCTGGCGAATTCGATCGGCACGCCCGCGCCGTCGACGTTCACGCTGGTCACGAACAGCACCGGCCGGTTGACCGGTTGCTTGAGCAAGGCCGCGACTTCCGGGCTCGGCAGTTGCGCCGTGATGCGGCTCTCTTTCCGGGTGTAGTCGGTCACGCCATGGGCGGTGAAGGCGTCGGTGATGGAGCCGGTCTCGCGCAACACCGCTTCCAGCCGCTCAAAGCGGGGCAGGGGGAACACCCGGTCGCTCACGTGCAGCGGCTGGCCGGCGCCCACGCCCAGCACCTGCAGGCGCAGCACCGGGCTGCGCGCCGGCAGCTGCAGGGCCTGCGCCATCGCGGCGGTGGCGCGGGTGCGCTGGGCGTCCTGCACCTCGAAACGCCCTTGCAGACCGGCCTGCGCCATGTTCTGCCGGTGGCGCGTGCGCTTGCCAATGATCAGGTCGACCGCGAAGTCTTCGACGTAGGTGCCGCTGCCCTGCGTGATGCGCACCAGCCCCTTCTGGCACATGCTGGCCAGCGAGCGGCGGATGGTGTGGCGGTTGACGCCGTACTGCTCGGCGAGCACGTGCTCCGAGGGCAGGCGCTGGCCCGGCTCGTACACGCCGCGTGCGATGGCTTCGGCGAGTTCGTTGGCGATGCGCGCCCAGAAGCTCTGGCTTTCGCGGGGCGTGTCCGGGAGGGATGTTGCAAGGGTCAGAAGTTTTGTCATGAAAGGGACATTTGGTGGCTCTACGCTCGGGGCCTGGATTCAATTTGTCTAGACGTCTTAAAAGGTACCACGGACATGTTTCACGCATTTGACAGTTCCGCGCCGAACCGGCCGAAATCACCGCTGACCCGGCCCGACTGGATGGCCCTGCTGGCGCGCGCACCGATGCCGGTGCTCGAAGCCGCGCTCGCGCCCCACAGCTCGGCAGCGCCGCGCTGGCTGCGCGCCCCCGAGACCGGGCTCATGATGGTGCAGGGCCGCGCGGGCGGCACCGGCGAGCGTTTCAACCTCGGCGAAGTCACCGTGACCCGCTGCGCGCTGCGCCTGCCCGGCGCCACCCAGCAGGCGCCGGTGGGCGTGGCCTATGTGATGGGCCGCTCGCACCGGCACGCACAGCTCGCGGCGCTGGCCGATGCCCTGTTGCAGGACCCGGACCAACAACCGGTGCTGGAGGCGCAGCTGCTGCAGCCGGTGCGCGAACACCTGGCGCATGAGCAAGTGCAGCGCCAGCAGCGTGTGCAGAGCACCAAGGTGGAGTTCTTCACCGTGGCGCGCGAGTCGGGCGGTGCCGACGACGAAGAGGAGGGCGAATGATGGCCCACGATCTCTCATCAGTCGGTGCCGGCTTTTCCCATGAGGCCTTTGGCAGCCAGGCGGTGTTCCGCTCGGCCCTGATGGCCCTGTCACACCCCGGCCGCTGCATCCCGGTGGAACACGATGCCGAGCTGCCCCGCCACGGCAACGCCGCCGCGGCGGTGTTCCTGCTCGCCATGCTCGACGCCGACTGTGGCCTCTGGCTGTCGCCCTCGCTGCGCGACAGCGACGCCGCCATGTGGCTGCGCTTTCACACCGGTTGCCAGCTGGTGGAGCACGCCGCGATGGCCCAGTTCGTCTGGGTGGGCGCTGGCGATGCGCTGCCCGCGTTGCAGAGCCTGCGCCAGGGCAGCGATCAATGCCCCGACCAGTCGGCCACCTGTGTGGTCGATGTGGGTTCCCTGTCCGCCGATGCAGATGCCGATGCGCAGCACTGGACGCTCAGCGGCCCCGGCATCCGCGACCAGGCGCTGCTCGGCGTGACCGGCCTGCCCGGTGACTTTGCCGCGCAGTGGGCGCTCAACCACGGCGGCTTCCCGCGCGGTGTCGACCTGTTCCTCGCCACCCACGACCAGCTCGTGGGCCTGCCGCGCACCACGCGCATCCACACACCTGTCGAGGCCTGACCATGTACGTTGCCGTCAAGGGCGGAGAAACCGCCATCCTCAACAGCTACCGCCTGCTGGCCGACCAGCGCCGTGGCGACCCGGCGCAGCCCGAGCTCGGCGTGGCGCAGATCCGCGAGCAGCTCAAGCTGGCGGTGGACCGCGTCATGACCGAAGGTTCGGTGTACGACCCCGAGCTCGCCGCGCTGGCCATCAAGCAGGCCTCGGGCGATCTGGTCGAAGCCATCTTCCTGCTGCGCGCCTACCGCGCCACGCTGCCGCGCCTGGGCACCACCTGCGCGCTCGACACGGCGCGCATGGCGCTGGAGCGCCGCATCTCGGCCACCTTCAAGGACCTGCCCGGCGGCCAGGTGCTTGGCCCCACCTACGACTACACCCAGCGCCTGCTCGACTTCACCCTGCTGGCCAGCGGCGCGCCGGTGGTATCGGGTGACGCGGTCGCTGCGGGCAGTGCCCAGCCCGAGGCCACGCCGCGCGTGGTGGACCTGCTCAACCAGGAAGGCCTGATCGAAACCCGTCCGGTGCCGCCGGGCGACCCGGCACCGGTGGACCTGACGCGCGAGCCGCTGCGCTTTCCCGCCGACCGCGCCACGCGGCTGCAGAACCTCGCGCGCGGCGACGAGGGCTTCCTGCTCGCCATGGCCTATTCGACCCAGCGCGGTTATGCGAACTCGCACCCCTTCGTCGGCGAAATCCGCCTCGGGCAGGTGGCGGTGGAAATCGTTCCCGAAGAACTGGGCTTTGCCATCTCCATCGGCGACATGGAGCTGACCGAGTGCGAGATGGTCAACCAGTTCGCGGGCAGCAAGACCGAGCCACCGCAGTTCACGCGCGGCTACGGCCTGGCCTTCGGCCACAGCGAACGCAAGGCCATGGCCATGAGCCTGGTGGACCGCGCGCTGCGCGCCGACGAACTCGGCGAGGCCGTGTTGTCGCCAGCACAGATGCCCGAGTTTGTGCTCTCGCACAGCGACAGCCTGGAGGCCTCGGGCTTTGTGCAGCACCTGAAGCTGCCGCACTACGTGGACTTCCAGGCCGAGCTGGAGCTGGTGCGCAAGATGCGCGCCGTGGCCGCCACACAGCCCATCACCCAAGAGGAGGCCGCATGAACGCACCCTACGAAGCCATATCGCTGGAGCGCCTGCCCGAGCCGTCGGTCGAACGCGCGGCCGAGGTCAACTTCGCCTACCTCGACGAGCGCACCAAGCGCATGATCCGCCGCGCCATCCTGAAGGCCGTGGCCATTCCCGGCTACCAGGTACCGTTCGGCTCGCGCGAGATGCCGCTGCCCTACGGCTGGGGCACCGGTGGCATCCAGGTCACCGCCTCGGTGATCGGGCCGGACGACACCCTGAAGGTCATCGACCAGGGTTCAGACGACACCGTCAACGCGGTCAACATCCGGCGTTTCTTCCAGCGCACCACCGGTGTGGCCACCACCACGCGCACCGTGGACGCCACGCTGATCCAGACGCGCCACCGCATCCCCGAGATCCCGCTGGTCGAAGGCCAGGTGCTGGTCTACCAGGTGCCGATGCCCGAGCCCATGCAGCGCCTGGAGCCGCGCGAGACCGAGACCCGCACCCTGCACGGCCTGGCCGAATACGGATTGATGCACGTGAAGCTCTACGAAGACATCGCGCGCTACGGCCACATCGCCACCACCTACGACTACCCCGTGCTGGTCAACGGCCGCTACGTGATGGCGCCGTCGCCGATCCCGAAGTTCGACAACCCCAAGATGCACATGAACCCCGCCCTGCAGCTCTTTGGCGCCGGGCGCGAGAAGCGCATCTACGCCGTGCCGCCCTACACGTCGGTCGAAAGCCTGGGCTTCGAGGACCACCCGTTCGAAGTGCAGCGCTGGGACGCTGCCTGCGCCCTGTGCGGTGCAACGGATTCGTTCCTCGACGAGGTGATCACCGACGACGCCGGCGCACGCATGCACGTGTGCTCGGACTCGGACTATTGCCAGTCGCGCCAGCCGGCTGCTGGGGAAGAGGCATGAGCCTGATCATCCGCGAAGCCACCGAGGCCGATCTGCCCGGCGTGCTGGCGCTGTATGGGCAGTCTGGCCTGGACAACGACGCCGTGCTCACCGTGGCGCAGGCGCGCGAGGTGTTCCAGCAGTTTGCGCGTTACCCCAGCTACCGGCTCTTCGTCGCCTGCGAGCCCGCGTTCCCCGACAGCGTGATCGCCACCTACGCCTTGCTGGTGATGCACAACCTGGCGCACTGCGGTGCACCCTCGGCCATCGCCGAAGACGTGGTCGTGCACCCGCAGCGCCAGGGCAAGGGCATCGGCCGCCAGCTCATGGCCCATGCCTTGCAGCAGGCCCGCGAAGCCGGTTGCTACAAGCTGGCCCTGTCGTCGAACGCCAAACGCCAGGCCGCACACGCCTTCTACGAATCCCTCGGCTTCCAGCGCCATGGCCTCAGCTTCGTCATAGAGATTTGAAATGAAAACCTCCTTGTCTTCTTCAACCCCCTTGCTGCGCGTGCGCGGCGTGGCCAAACGCTACGGCGACCATGTCGCGCTGCACGAGGCGTCCTTCGATCTCTGGCCGGGCGAGGTGCTCGCCGTGGTGGGCGAGTCCGGTTCGGGCAAGACCACCCTGCTCAACGCCATCGCCGCGCGCACCACGCCCGACGCCGGCAGCGTCGAATTCCTCGGCCGCGACGGCCTGCTGCAGGACGTGCACGGCATGTCGCAGGCGCAGCAACGCCTGCTGGCGCGCACCGACTGGGGCTTCGTGCACCAGAACGCGGCCGATGGCCTGCGCATGGACGTGTCGGCTGGCGCCAATGTGGGCGAGCGCCTGATGGGCCTGGGCGAGCGCCACTACGGGCGGCTGCGCTGCACGGCAGAGGAGTGGCTGCAGCGCGTCGAGATCGACCCGATCCGCATCGACGACGCACCGCGCACCTTCTCCGGTGGCATGCGCCAGCGCCTGCAGATCGCGCGCAACCTGGTCACCCAGCCGCGCCTGATCTTCATGGACGAACCCACCTCGGGGCTGGACGTGTCGGTGCAGGCCCGCCTGCTCGACCTGATGCGCCAGCTCACGCGCCAGATGCACCTCGCCGCGATCATCGTCACGCACGACCTGGCCGTGGCCCGCCTGCTGGCCCACCGCATGATGGTGATGCAGCGTGGCCGCGTGGTCGAGGCCGGCCTCACCGACCAGGTGCTCGACGACCCGCAACACCCCTACACCCAGCTCCTCGTCTCTTCGGTACTGCAACCATGAACCCACCCCTGCTTCAGATGAAAGGGGTGGCCAAGCGCTTCACCCTGCACCACCAGAACGGCGCCGAACTCTCGGTCTTGCACAACGTCGATCTGGAGGTGCGCCCCGGCGAATGCCTGGTGCTCGACGGCCCGTCCGGCATGGGCAAGAGCACGCTGCTCAAGCTCATCTACGCCAACTACCGCGCCACCGAAGGCCGCATCACCGTGGCGCCTCCGGGCAGCGCGCCGGTGGAGGTGACCGAGGCCACGCCGCGCGAGCTGGTGCGGTTGCGCCGCGAGAGCATCGGCTACGTGAGCCAGTTCCTGCGCGTGATTCCCCGCGTGTCGGCGCTCGACGTGGTGGCCGAAGCGCTGGTGGAAGACAGCGGCGACGACCCGGTGGCGCTGGAGGCCGCGCGTGAGCAGGCGCGTGCCTGGCTCACCCGGCTGCGCATTCCCGAGCGCCTGTGGGCCTTGCCGCCGGCCACGTTTTCCGGCGGCGAGCAGCAGCGCGTGAACATCGCACGCAACATGATCAAGCCGCGGCCGCTGATGCTGCTGGACGAGCCCACCGCCTCGCTCGATGCGGCCAACACCGGCACCGTGATTCAGCTGATCCAGGAAGCCGCTGCGCGCGGCGCCGCGCTGGTCGGCATCTTTCACGACGCCCAGGTGGGCGATGCCGTCGCCACGCGGCGCATCAATGTTGGTGATTTCAGGAGCGCCACATGAATCACTCAGTGAACCCGCCCATCGTGTTCAAGAACGCGCGCATGGTGCTGCCCGACGAAGTGCAGACCGGCAGCCTGTCGGTGGAGGCCGGGCGCATCGCCGGCTTCGGCGCGAGCAACAGTTCGCTGCCGCAGGCCATCGACCTGGAGGGTGATTTCCTCATGCCCGGCTTCATCGAGGTGCACTCCGACAACTTCGAGCGCCACCTGATGCCGCGCCCCAAGGTGCAGTGGGCCGAGATGCCCGCGCTGCTGGCGCACGACGCCGAGATCGCCGCCGCGGGCATCACCACCGTCTTTGACGCGCTGGGCGTGGGCGATGCCGACCACGAGAGCCTGCGCGGCACCGCCTGGGACGCGGTGCTGCAGACGCTGGACGCCTGCACGGCAGAAAACGTGCTGCGCGCCGACCACCACCTGCACGTGCGCTGCGAGCTGCCGGCGCACAACACCATCGACCTGTTCCAGCCCTTCCACGGCCATGAGCGCCTGTCGCTGATCTCGCTGATGGACCACACGCCGGGCCAGCGCCAGTGGGAAAACCTGGAACACGCCCGCATCTACTACACCGGCAAGAAGGGCTGGAGCCAGGAAAAGTTCGAGCACCAGGTGGCCCACGCCGAGCGTCTGCAGGCCCAGTACGCCGAGCCGCACCGCGACTACTTTGTGGACTACTGCCGCGAACACGGCATCGCGCTGGCCAGCCACGACGACACCACGGTCGCCCATGTGGAACAGGCGCACGCCGAAGGCGCCAGCATGTCCGAATTCCCGACCACGCTGGCGGCCGCCCAGGCAGCGCGCGAGCGCGGTCTGCTGACCGTGATGGGCGGACCCAACGTGGTGCGCGGCGGCTCGCATTCGGGCAACGTCGCAGCGGCTGATCTGGCGCGCCACGGCCTGCTTGACATCCTCTCCAGCGACTACGTGCCGGGCAGCCTGCTCAGCGCTGTGCTGCGGCTGGTGGCCGACGACATCCTGAGCCTGCCCGAGGCCGTGGCCATCGTCAGCCGCAACCCGGCCCGCGCCACCGGCCTGCACGACCGCGGCGCCATTCAGCCGGGCCTGCGCGCCGATCTGGTGCAGGTGCGCGTGGTGGACATGCCCAACGGCGTGCGCCACGGTGTTGTACGCGCCGTGTGGAGAGAAGGTCATAGGGTGCTCTGACTTGCAATCTTCCGGCAATCGTCAAACGACTGTCACAGAGAAAAACCACACTCAACGTGTCTAGGGCGTGTTAACACTAATTGCTTTTGGACATCTCGGCTGCGAAACTATCGGCCATGGAGATCACAAAAGAGCAATTCGCGCGCATTGAACACTGCCTGCCCTTGCAGCGCGGCAACGTCAGCATGAGCAATTTGGAGGTCATCAACGCCATGCTGTATGTGGCCGAGCACGGTTGCAAGTGGCGCGGACTTCCCAAGCGGTTTGGCAACTGGCACACCATCTACACGCGCATGCGTCGCTGGACCAAGGCCGGTGTGCTGGACAAGATGTTTGATGCGCTGCAGCGCGAGCAGATCGTGCGCATCAAGATTGAAGCGGTGTCCCTGGACTCCACCAGCATTAAGGTGCATCCCGACGGCACAGGCGCTCTAAAAAAAACGGACCTCAGTCCATCGGCAAGTCCCGAGGCGGATGGAACACCAAGATTCATATGGTTGCCGCGGATGCTCGAACGGCCGTAACGTTCAGCCTCTCACCGGGCCAGGCGCATGACGCACCCGAAGGTCGGCGGTTGCTTCAGAGCCTGGGCGCAGCGAGTCGGCCGGTACATCTGCTCATGGACCGAGCCTACGAAGGAAACGAGACGCGACAGTTGGCGCTTGACCTGGGATTCATCCCGGTAGTGCCGCCGCTGAGGACGCGAATCGAACCATGGGAGTACGACCGTGAGATGTACAAGCGCCGCAATGAAGTTGAACGCCTGTTCCGCCGACTCAAGGGCTACAGGCGCATCTTCAGCCGCTTCGAGAAACTCGATGCGATGTTCCTGGGGTTTCTTAGCTTTGTGCTGGTGGTCGATGGCCTTCGAAGTTTGTGTTAACAGGCCCTAGACGACTTTGGAGCCCACCCATGACAACCGCCCTGCGCATTCACAAGCTGAACAAACACTTCGCCAATGGCAAACACGCCCTGCGCGACATCAACCTGGACATCCGCCAGGGCGAGATGGTGGCGCTGATCGGCGCCTCCGGCTCCGGCAAGTCAACCCTGCTGCGCCATGTGGCGGGCCTGGTGGTGGCCGACGCGGGCGAAGGCTCGCTGATTGAAATCAACGGCTGTTGTGTGCAACAAGAGGGCCGTGTGCACCGCGACA
Organism: Hydrogenophaga sp. L76; assembly: GCF_057654755.1. NCBI lineage: Bacteria > Pseudomonadati > Pseudomonadota > Betaproteobacteria > Burkholderiales > Comamonadaceae > Hydrogenophaga > Hydrogenophaga sp. L76. The sequence goes on along the minus strand of NZ_CM172807.1, from coordinate 1,289,165 downwards.
TCCGCAAGGTGCGCTCGCAGATCGGTTTCGTGTTCCAGCAGTTCAACCTGGTGGACCGCCTGCCCGTGATGGCCAACGTGCTGGTGGGTCGCCTGCACCAGATGCCGCTGTGGCGCAGTCTGACCCGCTGGTTCAACGCCCAGGAGCGGGCGCTGGCCATTGAAGCGCTGACGCGCGTCGGCATTGCCGACTGCCATGCGCAACGCGCGTCCACGCTTTCGGGTGGCCAGCAGCAGCGCGCGGCGATCGCGCGTACGCTGGTGCAGGGCGCCAGGGTGGTGCTGGCCGACGAGCCCATCGCCTCGCTCGACCCCGAATCCTCGCGCAAGGTCATGGAAATCCTCACGCGCATCAACCGCGAAGACGGCTCCACCGTGGTGGTGTCGCTGCACCAGGTGGACATGGCCCTGAAGTACTGCCCGCGCGTGATCGCGCTGCACCAGGGTCAGGTGGTGTTTGACGGCGCCGCGTCGGCGCTCACCCCGGCCCTGTTGCGCGAGCTCTATGGCATGCACGCCGACGAAATGCTGATGGGCGAGCCGCAGGCCCACGCACCTATTCCAGTGGCCCCGATGCCAGAGCGCCACTGGCCTGCGCCCCTGGCGCAAGCGGCCTGAGAGCCGCGTTCCCGACCCAAGTTCTCCTCCCACGTTTCCCCTTCATCCCTTCCTGACGGAGTCTTTCATGCTCAAGAAAACCCTGGCCGGCCTCGCGCTCGGCCTCACCCTCACCGGCGCCCTGGCGCAGGACATCAACTTCGGCATCATCTCGACCGAGTCGTCGCAGAACCTCAAGGCCGACTGGCAGCCGCTGCTGGACGACATGGCCAAGCAGACCGGCTTCAAGGTCACGGCTTTCTTCGCGCCCGACTACGCCGGTGTGATCGAAGCCATGCGCTTCAACAAGGTTCACGTGGCCTGGTACGGCAACAAGTCCGCCATCGAGGCGGTGGACCGCGCCAGCGGCGAGGTGTTCGCCCAGATGGTGAACTCCGACGGCACCGAGGGCTACTACTCGCACCTCATCGTGCACAAGGACAGCCCGATCCAGTCGCTGGACGACCTGCTCAAGAACGGCAAGAGCTACAGCTTCGGCAACGGCGACCCGAACTCCACCTCCGGCTTCGTCGTGCCCAGCTTCTACGTGTTCGCCAAGAACAAGGTCGATCCGCGCACGCACTTCAAGATCGTGCGCTCCGCCAACCACGAAACCAACGCCCTGGCCGTGGCCAACCAGCAGGTCGACGTGGCCACCAACAACAGCGAGAACCTGGCCAAGATCGCCGAGAAGTTTCCCGAGAAGCGCAAGGACATCCGCGTGATCTGGACCTCGCCCCTGATCGCACTCGACCCGCTGGTCATGCGCAAGGACCTGCCTGAAGCCACCAAGGCCAAGATCAAGAACTTCCTCTTCAACTACGCCAAGACCGATGCGCGTGAAAAAGCGGTGGTGATGAAGATCTCCAAGCTGTCGGGCTTCAAGCCGTCGTCCAACGCCCAGCTGCTGCCGATCCGCCAGCTCGACCTGTTCGGCAAGCGCAACAAGATCGAATCCGACACCGGGTTGAGCGAGGCCGACAAGATGGCCAAGCTGGCCGAGATCGACAAGCTGCTCGCCGCGCTGAACTGATCGTTCCCTTCAGCGTTCTTTCCCGGGTGTTTTCCACCCGGACCGTTCGCGGCACCCCGCCGCGGACGGTCTGCGCCTGAAGCGCGCTCCCGAATCCTCTTACCTCGCCCACGACCATGTCCACCACGCTCAATGTCCACCGCCTGACACCGGCCGTGGTACCCGCCCCCAAACGCAGCCTGACCTGGTATCTGTCGTGGGCCGCGCTCCTGCTGCTGCTGGCGGGCTCGTGGAACGGCGCCGACATGCGCCCGCTCGACCTGATCCGCGACTCGGGCAACATGGCCACCTACGCGGCCGACTTTTTCCCGCCCGATTTTTCGCAGTGGAAGCTGTACCTGAGCGAGATCATCATCACGCTGCAGATCGCCCTCTGGGGCACGGCGCTGGCCGTGCTCACCGCCATCCCGCTGGGCCTGCTGGCCTCCAGCAACATCACGCCCTGGTGGATCCACCAGCCGGTGCGCCGCCTGATGGACGCGTTCCGCGCGATCAACGAAATGGTGTTCGCGATGCTGTTCGTGGTGGCTGTCGGCCTGGGGCCGTTCGCCGGTGTGCTGGCGCTGTGGATCCACACCGCGGGCGTGCTGGCCAAGCTGTTCTCCGAAGCCGTGGAGGCCATCGACCCGCAGCCGGTGGAGGGCATCCGCTCGACCGGCGCCAGCGCGCTGCACGAGATCGTCTACGGCGTGATTCCGCAGGTCATGCCGCTGTGGATTTCCTACATGCTCTACCGCTTCGAATCCAACGTGCGCTCGGCCTCGGTGGTGGGCATGGTGGGCGCGGGCGGCATCGGCGTCGTGCTGTGGGAAATCATCCGCGGCTTCCAGTACGCCGAGACCTGCGCCGTGATGCTGATGATCATCGTCACGGTGAGCGTGATCGACGTGATCTCTTCCCGGATTCGCAAGGTTCTGATCTGAGATGGTGCTGGCCGGCTTAGAGTCGGCACCATGCTGATCTCGCACCGCACTTCGGTGGTCGCCCGCCTGGGCACCGCACAGACCCTGGCCTGGGCCTCGTCTTACTACCTGCCGGCCATGCTGGCCACGGCGATGGCCGCGGACCTGGGCGTGTCCGTGACGACGGTATTTGCCGCCTTTTCGTTTGCCCTGATCGTCTCGGCGGTGTTTGGCCGCTGGGCGGGGCAGTTGATCGACCACCACGGTGGCCGCCCGGTGCTGATCGGCACCAACTTGCTGTTCGCGGCGGGGCTGGTGGCGTTGGCATTGGCGCAAGGGCCAGTGCTGCTGTTTCTGGCCTGGGGTCTGATCGGCGTGGCAATGGCCGCAGGCCTGTACGACGCCGCCTTCGCGACCCTGGTGCGGCTCTACGGCCACGACGCGCGCAGCAGCATCACCGGCATCACCCTGATCGCCGGTTTTGCCAGCACGGTGGGTTGGCCGCTCACGGCCTGGCTGGAGCTCGAATTCGGCTGGCGCGGCGCCTGTCTGTGCTGGGCGGGTTTGCACCTGCTGATCGGCCTGCCGCTCAACGCCTCCTTGCCACGCAGCGCGGCAGCGCCCGGCGTGAGCCCGGTGCCGGTGGTGTCACCAACCGCCGCGCCTGTGGCGCCGCCGGGCACCACGTTCTGGCCCACCATCCTGCTGTCGCTGGTCTTCGCCGTCACCTGGTTCACCAGCACCGCGATGGCGGCCCACCTGCCCAGCCTGCTGCAAGCCCACGGGCTGACGCTGGCCGCCGCGCTGGCCCTGGCGGCCCTGGTGGGGCCGGCCCAGGTGGCGGCCCGGCTGCTGGAGTTCGGCTTCCTGCGCAAGGTGCACCCGCTGCTGTCGGCCCAGCTGGCGACGGCCGCGCACCCGCTGGGCGCCGTGCTGCTGATGGTGGTGGGTGGTCCGGTGGCGTTGCTGTTCACGGTCTTGCACGGCGCGGGCAACGGCATCCTCACCATCGCCAAAGGCACGCTGCCCCTGGTGATCTTCGGGCCGAAGGGTTACGGGGCGCGCCAGGGCTTGCTGATGGTGCCGGCGCGTGTGGCGCAGGCTTTTGCGCCGCTGGTCTTTGGCCTGGCGATTGACCGGTTCGGGGGCGGTGCGCTCTGGGTGTCAACCGGGGTGGGCCTGGTCGGCCTGGCTGCGCTGGTGTGGTTGCAGCGCAGCGGTTCGGTGGTGCGGTAGCGGCGGCATTTTCGGTGAGGCGGCTCTCGCGTGCCAAGGCGTGTGCGCTCAGGCCGCAGCGCTTCTGTGAGGCGGTCGGCGCTTTGCACCGACTTCCCTGCGATGCTCGCGGCCGTGGCCCGTCGCCAAACTCGCTGCGTTCGCTTGCGCTCTCTCCGCTCAAACAATGGCGACAAGTCAGTTGACGAAGCGCGCTGCGTGCGCGGCCACAGCCCCTGCGCTTCTCGGCGCCTCACAAGGCGCGCTGCGGCCTGAGCGCACACGCCTTGGCAGAAAAGGTGTTGGCACACGACCGGTGGAATACCCAAACGCCAATTGCTGCGGCAGACGCTGTCCGGTGGGGGCGATGTTCCGGGGTGGCTGTGGCCGCCCGTCTGGGGCCGGGCGCGCAAGTGCGCGCATCGTTGTCTGACTCGCGGCCACTGTCTGAGCAGAGGGAGCGCAGCGAACGGCGCGAGTTTGGCCGCGCTGGCCCCAGACGGGCGGACACAGCGAAGTCGGCGCAACGCGCCGACCACCCCGGATGAGCCCCCGCCGGGCAGCGCCTGCCGCAGCCGCGAGGTGCAGCCCCTCGGCTTTGGCCTGCAAAAACCATCTATTCAGAGGTCAGAGCGTTTCCAGGGCAACGGCTTTCGAAGGGGGATGAAACCGCGGAGCCCCCTTGGCCGCAAAGGCCAGGTGACCGCCGATGACGTGCGCCGCCACGCTGGGTGGCCGCCCGGCCGGCGTGCGCACGAGCACGATGTCGGCCCGTTGGCCCACGGCGAGGCGCCCGCGATCGGTCAGGCCCGCTGCATCGGCGGCGTTGCTGGAAATCATGGCCCAGGCGGTGGGCAGATCGCAGACACCGTCTTCGCTCAGGCGGAAGGCGGCAGGCAGCATGGCCGGGTAGTAGTAGTCGGACGTGAGCACCGTGCACAGGCCGGCGCGCGCCATGACCGACGCCGAGACTGCATTGCTCATGTGACTGCCGCCGCGCACCACGTTGGGCGCGCCAAACACCACCGGGTTGCCGTACTGGCGGGCCAGCACCGCGGTCTCGCGGGTCTTGGGGAATTCCGAAATGTTGCAGCCCAGGGACTGGTAGTCCGTGCGAACCTCGGGCGAGGGGTCGTCGTGCGAGGCCATGGGCACGCCGGCGACCCGTGCGGCCGCGGCCAGGCGGTGGATGGAGGCCGGCACCTCGTCGCGCCGCGCCACGACCCGCTCGGCCAGCGCCTGCAGGTCCGCTGCAGTCAGGCCCGTGCGCTGCAGCACCGTCATGCCGTCTTTCGGGTGCCCGATCTTGCGCAGGATGTCGGCGGTGTGGTCGTTGAAGGCGAGCAGGGCGATGCGGCCTTCGGCCAGCCAGGCCAGCACCTCGTCTTCACCGTCGAGGTTGTAGGTCTCGTGGCGCAGGTGCAGGCGCGCGTCGCACGAGAGGTGGTCTTCGGCAGCGTCCATCGCCGCCATCAGGCGCACCAGCGTGTCACGGCTGCGCAGGCCGGGTTCCCACGAAAAGGTGACGCCGTGGAAGGCGGTGGAAATGCCGTTGGCCACCAGTTGCCGGTCGGTTTCGGCGAGGGCGAGCTGCAGGTCGAAATGCACGCCTGGCCGGGGCATGATCTGGCGCTCGAAGGCGTCGCCATGCAGGTCGATGATGCCCGGCATCACGCGCAGGCCGCGGGCGTCCATCACCGGTGCGCCGTTGGCTTCGCTGCCGATCTCCACGATGACGCCGTGGTCCACCGTGATGACCACGTCATCCTGAAAACCCGAGGGCAGCAAGGCGCTGCCGCCAGCGATCGCAAACCGTTCCAATGTGTTCATGCCTGGTGTCCCCGGTGATCAAAAGATGTCGAGCGTGCCCCTTTTTTGTGACAACTGCACGACGAAAAGGCCCTGTCACACAAGTCATGAAAGTTTCATGTCGTCTACACAACTTTGTCATCGCACGCCGTCACGCTCGTGAAGTTGTCTAAACCACTTGGAGCTGCCTCATGAACTGGACCAAACACCTCGCCACCGCCGCCGCGGTGATCGGCCTCACCGCCACCGCTATCTCGGCCCAGGCGCAAACGCTGCGCCTGGCCGTCACCGACATCGTCGGACTGGAGAACCTGCAGCGCGAATACGCCGGCTTCCAGAAGATCCTGTCGGAAAAGTCCGGCATGAAGGTTGAACTGTTCCCCGTGCCCAACCGCACCGCCGCGGTGGAAGCGCTCAACGCGAAGAAGATCGACCTGGTGCTGACCGGCCCGGCCGAGTACGTGGTGTTCAAGAAACGCACCGACGCCAAGCTGGTGGTGGGCTTCAGCCGCCCCGAGTACTACGGCTCGGTGGTCACGCTGGTGGGCTCGGGCATCGACGGCGTGGAGGACCTCAAGGGCAAGAAGGTCGCCCTGGGTGACGTGGGTTCCACCTCGCGCCACCTCTCGCCGATCCAAGTGCTGGCCGACCTGGGCCTCAAGCCCGGGCAGGACGTGCAGATCCTGCACATCAACCGCAACGTGGCCGTCGAGGCCATGAAGCGCGGCGACGTGTCCGCCGTCGGCATCAACCGCACCGATCTGCCCGGCCTGTCCAAGCGCCACCCGGATGTGGTCTTCAAGGTCATCGCGCGCGGTCGTGACCTGCCCAACGACGTGCTGCTCGCCGGCACCCACGTGCCCGACGCCGTGGTCGCCCAGATGAAGAAGGTCTTCAGCGAAAACTCCGAAGCGCTGGTGGCAGCCGTGCTGCTCGGCCCGGACGAAAACCAGAAATTCCAGGGCATGAAGTTCATCCCCAGCATCGCCGACGCCGACTACAACTACGTGCGCAAGATGTACGCCACCATCGGCCAGGCGCAGTACGCCGCCTTCGTCGGTGATTGAGAACGGTGCCATGTCCCGCTGGCCCGAACCCGCTGCCCGTATGTTGCATCCCTTCACACCCGTGACGACGTTCGTCGGTGCGTCGCCCGCCATGGGTCCGGGCATGGCGGCCACCGGCGGCCTGGTCGCCGATCTGGTGGTGAGCGCGCTGGGCAAGTCCTTCGAGCCGGGAACGCCGGTGCTGCGCAACGTGCACTTCCAGGTGACGGCGGGGCAGCGTGTGGCGCTCATCGGCGCCAACGGCGCGGGCAAGTCCACGTTGTTGCGCTGCTGCATGCACCTGATCCGGCCCGACGCGGGCGAGGTGCGGCTGTTCGGTACGCCGCTGGGCGGGCTCGACGCCCAGGCGCTGCGCCGGTTGCGTGCCCAGGTGGGTTTCGTGTTCCAGAAACACAACCTGGTGCCGCGCCTCTCGGCCCTGTCCAACGTGCTGCACGGGGCCTTGCCACGCGCACCGCTGGCCCGCGCCTGGTTGCAGAGCCTGGCCCCGGCGGCGTTGCGTGAGGAGGCCATGCACTGTCTGGAGCGCGTGGGACTGACCCACATCGCCCTGCGCCGCGCCGACAAACTCTCGGGTGGCCAGTCGCAGCGTGTGGCCGTGGCGCGCGCCCTGATGCAGCGGCCCCGCCTCATCGTGGCCGACGAGCCCGCCGCCAGCCTGGACCCGGTGGCCGGCGACGAGGTCATGTCGCTGTTCTCCGGCCTGGTGAAGGACGAAGGCCTGACCATGGTCTTCACCTCCCACGACCTGGTGCACGCCGTGAAATACGCCGACCGGGTCATTGCCCTGCAGCGCGGCGAGATCGTGCTCGATGCCCTGAGCCACGAGATCGACGTCGCCGAACTGAGAGCCCTGTATGCCTGAGCACACCGCCACCCCGGCCCTGCGCGCCTTGCCGGACCGTTTCGAGCGGACCAGCCCGACCAGCTTCATGCTCTGGCTGATCGTGCTCGGCTTCTTCGCCTGGTCGGTGAACAAGACCGGTGTCTCGTTCAGTGACCTCTGGGGCGGCATTCCGCAGATGACACGCCTGGTGGGCGAGATGCTGCCGCCGTCCACCGCGCGGCTGGAGGCCGTGGGCTGGGCGCTGCTGGAGACTTTCCAGATGGCCTTCGTGGGCACGGTGGTCGGGGTGTTGCTGAGCGTGCCGATCGCCGTGCTGGCCACGCCGCACCTCTCGCCCCATCCGCTGGTCTACCACGCGGCGCGCAACCTGATCGCCTTCTTCCGCACCGTGCCCGACCTGGTGTGGGCGCTGCTCTTCGTGGTGTCGGTGGGCCTGGGGCCGTTCGCCGGCACCCTGGCCATCGTCATCGACAAGATCGGCTTCTGTGGCCGCTTTTTTGCCGAGGCCATGGAAGAGGTGGACCGCGGGCCGCAGGAGGCGCTCTCGGCCATGGGGGCGAGCCGCCTGTCGCTGATCATGTGCGCGGTGTTCCCCGCCGCCATGCCGTCGTTCATCAACACCTCGCTGTTCAGCCTGGAGAAGGCCACACGCTCGTCGGTGGTGCTCGGGCTGGTGGGGGCGGGTGGCATCGGCATCGAGCTGAAGGTGGCGATGGACCTGTTCAACTACGACGAAGCCGCCACCATCATCCTGGCCATCTTTGCGCTGGTGGTGCTGGTCGAACGGCTGAGCGCTCTGCTGCGCAAGAAGGTCTTGTAGTTCAGGCGCCCGGCGCGCTCTGCAACCAGCGCCGCACCTGGTCCGTCACCCAGCGCGGATCGTCCAGCGGCAGGTCGTGGCCAGCCGCCGGGTGCATCAGCAGCGGGCAGTGCCAGGCGTCGGCGATGGCCTGCGAGCAGCGGCTGTCCACCAGCTGGTCGTGCTCGCTGGCCAGCAACAACAGGGGAACGCCGGGCGCCTCCCGGGGCGCGCGGTAACGGGCCGCGGCGAGCAGCTGGCGCACGGCGTTGCCGGCGCTCACCGGGCGGTGGCGGCGCACGGCCGCCCAGTCCGGGATCACCTCGCGCAGTTGATCCGGCTGGTTGCTGGTGAGCCGCAGCACCGTCTGTTCGATGACTTCGGGCGAAGCCCCGCCCAGGGCCAGTCGCAGCAGGGCCCCATAGTTGGCGGGCCGGAGCCGGTGGTGCAGGGGGCTGAACGGCCGCATGCTGGTGTTGATCAGCACGCAGCCGTCCAGTTCGTCGGGCGCCACACGCGCCCACTCGGCAGCCACCATGGCGCCGAGCGACATGGCGAGCAGGGTCACCGGGGTCTGAATGCCGCGGCGGATGCATTCGTCCCGGCAGGCGGCCACCATACCGGCGACCGAGGGCGGGCTGGTCTGGCGGCGGTGTTCGCCATTACCCGGCAGGTCCAGCATGAGGATGCGGGCTTGCGGCATGGCCAGCTGGAAGATGGCTGTGAAGCGGCCCCAGTGCGCTGCCTCGCGCGTCAGGCCTCGGAGGAAGATCCAGGTGTTCATAGGTTGCACCTCGCGGCTGCGTCAGGCGCTGCCCGGTGGGGGCTCATACCGGGGCGGTCGGCGCCTTGCGCCGACTCCGCTGCGCCCTCCAGCCTGGGGCCGGCGCGGCCAAACTCGCTGCGTTCGCTGCGCTCTCTCCGCTCAGACAGTGGCCGCGAGTCAGACAACGAAGCGCGCACTTGCGCGCCCGGCCCCAGGCCGGCGGCCACAGCCGCCCCAGAAATCGCCCCCACCGGACAGCGCCTGCCGCAGCAAGAAATGAATGGGTGCACCACCGGTAGCGTGCCAACACCGCTGTTTGCCAAGGCGTGTGCGGGCAGGCCGCAGCGCGCCTGTGAGGCGCCGAGAAGCGCAGTGGCCGTGGCCGCGCGCGCAGCGCGCTTCGTTGACTGACTCGTCGCACTTGTCTGAGCGGAGAGAGCGCAGCGAACGCAGCGAGTTGTGCGACGGGCCACGGCCGCGAGCATCGCAGGGCAGTCGGTGCGCAGCGCCGATCGCCTCACTGAAGCGCTGCGGCCTGCCCGCACACGCCTTGGCACGCGAGGTGCAACGAAAGGGACAGGACGTTCACAACAGAAGCGCATCGGGACAGACCAAAGAAAGAGATCAATACCAGTCAGCCAGCGCATCCGCATGCCGCTGACCGCGTTGATCAGCGCCAGGTGTCCACCGTGTGTGGCTGCTCGCGGCGCGCGAGAGGAAATCCAGCAGCGCCAGGTGGCGGCGCAGCACGCGCTGCTGGCGGTGGCCGATCAGCGGGTTGAAGATGCCCTTGCGCGAAAACAGCTGGCGCGGATTCTTCTTGATCCACAGCCAAGAGCCCATCTCCAGCGTCAGCGGCAAAAAGGTGCGCTCCGGGTGTGCGGTGCTGGCCTGCAGGTAGAGGTGGTCCCAGAGGTCACCGTGGGTCAGGTACTGCGCGCTTTGCGGTTCGATGATGTAGGGGTGGTGGCTGTGGGCCTGCTCGAAGATGGCCTTGAGCGCGTGCACCTCGGCCAGGTGGTGAATGGGCTCGCGCGTGTGGGCAAAGGGGAACCAGAGGCGGTCGCTGATGCCGAAGCCCGAGTGGCAGTCCAGCGCGATGCTGAAAGGGCGGCTCAGCAGTTCGCTGTGCACCACGTCGCAGACCGCCTGGCTCTCCGCTTCCAGCGGTTCACCGAGGCGCCCGCGGTACCAGGGCAGGCCCGCGCTCAGCCGCTGGCCGCCGAGCATGTAAGGCACTTTTTCCCGCGCCTCGACCGGTGCGTTGCGCATCAGGTCCACGCCGCGCGGATTGGCCCGCGTCGCGGCCCACATGCCGCCGGGGTTGACGATGGGCATGAACACCAGGCGCACGCCTTCCAGAAGGCGGTGCAGCGAGCTGTCCCACGACAGCCGCGTGACGATGTTCTGCAGGAAGGCGATGACCACCTGGGCGCCGATGCGCTCCAGTCCGTGCACACCGCCGAAGTAGCCCACCGCGGGCACATCCAGGCTGGGGTTGCCCAGGGTGATGGCGTGCACGGGAAAGCTGCGACCCGATGGCAGCGTGATCCGGCACGGCTCCTGCACCTGCAGATGGGGCGCGCCCAGCTCCATGATCTTTTCAAGTGCCAGCAGCTCGGGCAGGGCGGTTTCAGGCACGGTGTGGGGCGGTGGTGTGGGGTGTGATGACGGTTGGATCAGCGCCGAGCATAACGCCGGGGGACCGGTTCGACACACCATCGGCCACCGTTGCTTCAGCTCGGGGCTGACGCAAAACCGTCACATGAAAAAGCTAAGGTGGCTCGCCGGCATCACGGGTCGGCCAGAAAGGGCTTTGCATGATGAACAACGCCGGCGATCGCCGCAAGCGGGATCCGCTTCGGGCACTCAAGCTGTTGGGCGCGATCGGCTGCGGCGTGGTCGGTGGCGTGCTGGAGTTGCTGGCCCTGCAGCGCTGTCGTTTCCAGGCCCGCCGCGAACGCAGCCAGTCGGCCTGGAACCGCTGAAGCGCTCGCTTCTGATGCGACAGCGCTGACCGGTGGCGGCTGCCACGCCGTTGCCACATGGGCGTCCTAGCATGGTCCGGGCGATGCGGTCCGCGTCGTGTTCAACCACCGATCACCATCTTCTTCATGAGGTACTCCATGCGCCACCTGATTCTCGGCCTCGCCCTGCTGGGTCTGACCGCCACCGCTGCGTTGGCTTCACCGGGCGAGCAGCGGCCCGGTCACCGCGCTGAAAAGCCGGCCTCCGTGGAACTGGGCGTGCGCCCGTTCTTCCTCGTCGACGACATGGCCGACAGCCGCCTGAAGCAGAGACTCCAGCAGTGCGCGCAGCGTGGCCAGTTCACCCCGCGCGATTTTTCCATCGGTCACCGGGGTGCACCGTTGCAGTTCCCCGAGCACACGGTGGAGTCGTACACCGCTGCGGCGCGCATGGGGGCCGGCATCGTCGAGTGCGACGTGACCTTCACCAAGGACAAGGAGCTGGTCTGCCGCCACGCGCAGAACGACCTGCACGCCACCACCAACATCCTGGTCACGCCGCTGGCCGCCAAGTGCACCACGCCCTTCGTGCCGGCCACGCTCGACGCTGACGGCAAGGTGGTCACGCCCGCCAAGGCCGAATGCCGCACCAGCGACATCACGCTGGCCGAGTTCCGGACCTTGCGCGGCAAGATGGACGCATTCAATCCGGCGGCCCGCACGCCGCAGGAGTACCTGGGCGGCACGGCGAATTTCCGCACCGACCTGTATTCGGGCCCCACGAGCGGCACGCTGATGACCCACGCCGAGAGCATTGCGCTGTTCAAGCGACTGGGCGTGAAGATGACGCCGGAACTCAAGAGCGCGAGCGTGACGATGCCTTTTGACGGCTTCACGCAGGCCGCCTACGCGCAGAAGATGATCGACGAATACAAGCAGGCCGGCGTGTCGCCGCGCCAGGTGTTTGCGCAGTCCTTCAACATCAACGACGTGCTGTACTGGGTGCGCAACGAGGCCGCGTTCGGCAAGCAGGCGGTGTACCTGGACGACGCCAACACCCCGGCCGACCTGCCCAGCCGCAATGAGCTGGTGGACTACAAGAGCCAGGGCATCCAGATCGTGGCGCCCCCCATCTTTGCCTTGCTGAGCACCAACGCCGCGGGCGATATCGTGCCCTCGCAGTACGCGCGTGACGCGCGTGCGGCCGGGCTGGGCATCATCGCCTGGTCGCTGGAGCGGGCCGGCATCTTGGCCGACGGCAACAACGGCTTCTACTACCAGACGGTGGACACGGCACTCAGCAGCGAAGGCGAGATGCTGCGTGTGCTGGACGTGCTGGCCAAGGACGTGGGTGTGATGGGCGTGTTCTCCGACTGGCCCGCCACCACCACCTTCTACGCGAACTGCGCCGGCCTGCGCTGATCGGCGGGGCGGGTGACCGCCCCATCCGCGGCTTCCTCACCGCTTTCCGCCAGGACCCGGGCGAGGATGTCGGGGATCTCGAACAGCGCCCGGTTCTGGATCCGGTCCACGCGGGCGCGGTACGCGTCCAGCCCATCCAGCAATTGCGCCACCGCGCTGTCCACGCCGCGGAAGCTGCCCATCACGATGCCGAGCCGCTGCTCGCGGACCCAGTCGGCGTTGTATCGCTCCTGCGGCATGGTCCAGGCGTTGTTCACCACGATCACCGGCAGGCCCATCTGCACCGCTTCGCTCACGCTGCCGGGGCCGGGCTTGCCGATGAAAAAGTCCGCCAAGCGCATCCAGGCCGGAATGTCGCTGCTGAACCCGACCACCACATGCCGCGCGGTCGAAGGCTGGGCACGCAGGCGCTCGGCCAGGGCCTGGTTGTGGCCACAGACCAGGATCAGCTGGGTGTCGCTCAGCCGCTCGGCGATGCCCAGCATGGCCTTGGAGCCGTGGCCGCCGAACAGCACCAGCCCGGTCGGGCGCCGCGGATCCAGCCCCAGTCGGCGTTGCTCGTCGGCCCGGTCGAGGGTGGCGGGCCGGTAGAACTCGGGGCGCAGGATCATGCCCGACGTGGCGTACACGCGGTCTTCGCGGTGGCCCAGCGCGTGGGCCTGCTGCACGGCGCGCGGTGTGCCGCAGATGAAGTGCTGCGGCTGGTCGCGTTCGATCCAGAAATGCGGTGGCAGGTCGGCGAGGTCGGTCAGCACGGTGACGTAGGGCACGCCGGGCCGCGCGGCGGCCAGGCTGTCGTAGAGGGCGCGGTTGAAGTTCGGGATCAGCGAGACCACGAGGTCGGGCTGCGTGCGTTGCCAGTGGCGCCGCAGCTTGCGCACCAGGGTCGGGTGGGCCAGCCGGATCAGGCCCTGCAGGATCTTGAGTTCGTGCGCCATGCCCAGGGTCCAGCCCCGCGCGAGGCGCTGGTTGTACCAGTCCTCCGGCGCTTTGCCGGTGAGGCGCTTGAAGCGGCCCGACGGGTCGAGCACCTCGAACAGGTTGACCAGCCGCACCTCCCAGGGGCGGCCTTGTTCGCGCAGCACGGATTGCAGGGCGAGCGCGGAGGCGCGGTGGCCTCCGCCGGCGTTGAAATAGATCAGGTCGACGGTGGTCATGGCCGACCTCCGTCGAGCCGCCTCAAGGAGGTCGAGCCCCCTTGGGGGGCAGAGAGCGTAGCGATCGTGGGGGTCATGTGTCTTCTGTGCTGGTGTGGGAGCTTGTTTGAAGCAGGGCTTCGCCCATGCGGATGCGGTGGCCGTTGCGTAGCGAGGGGCCGAGCGCCAGGCCCGGCGGCGCCAGCACCAGGATGGTGGAGCCGTGTTCGAACCAGCCGAGTTCGTCGCCCTGGCGGTAGCCGGCCGAACAGGGCAACTGGTTGGGGCCGCGGTAGCGCAGGTTGAGCGGCACGTCGAGCGCATGCAGGCGCATGCTGGCCACCAGGATGGCCGCCACCGGCACCAGCACCAGCAGGCCGCCGTCGGGCCGGCGCAGCCGCAGCACGGCGCGTTCGTTGCGGCAGAACAGGCGCTCGACGCGCTGGAGCGCGATGGGGTTGACGTTCCAGGTGTCGCCGCTGATGTAGGTGACGTGTTCGAGCGTGGCGTCGCAGGGCGCGTGAAAGCGGTGGTACATGCTGGAGGTGAGCCGCAGTGTCACGTAGCTGCCGCCCTGCAGCTGCCGCGCCAGCTCGCGCCCTGGCACGTTGTCGCCCAGCAGGTCGAGCAGCCGGTAGGGGAAGCCCTTGGCCTGGAACAGCTGGGCGTCCGTGCCGTACTGCAAGGCCTCGATGCGGCCGCAGGCACCGACGATGCCGTCGCTCGGGCTGGTCAACACACCGGGTCGGCCATCGAGCGGGCGCAGGCCGGGCTTGAGTTCGCGGATGAAGCAGTCGTGCAGGCTGTCGAAGTGGGATTGTTTGGCCTCGCTCAGGTCGAGGTCGGAAAAAGTTTTCCAGACCGCCATCGACGCATCGCGCACCCAGGGGTGGCGGATGCGGCTCCACCAGCCCATGAAGCGCGTGAGCGCGATGCGCGGCACGCGGTTGGTCAGCAGGAAATTCAGGTCTTCGTTCAGCGCCAGGCGCTGAGCGGCGGCTCGCAGGTTCATACGGGTGTCATGGGGGTGAAATAGAAACGCGGGATTGCAGTCACGGAGCAGTCATCGCCATGCCTTTCATCGAATACGCCCTCCCAGCCGCCGCGCTCGCGCTGGGTCTGCCCGCGCTCAAGCGCCGCCTCGACCTCTCGCGCGCCAAACACCGCTCGCTCGCCGGCCATTCGCGTTTGGCGAAGCGGCTGGCGCGGCTGCTGCCGGGCTACGCCTACGACGAGGCGCGCTTCTTCAACTGCGACGGGGTGTCCGATGAGGTCGCGCAGCTGCGCCGCGCCGCGTTTGAGACCCTGTGCGCCGGCTTTGCACAGCGCTACGAAAAAACCCTGGCGCTCACCGCGCAGGCGCGCGAAGGCCTGGCCGACCTGCAGTTCACCGGCAAATACCGCGTGCCCTTCCAGTTCAGCCCCATCGTGAGCGAGCGGCTCAAGGTGGGCGCCTTCGTGCAGTCGGCCGAAGGCGTGAGCCTGACCGACCTCGACGGCAACCGCTTCATCGACCTGACGGGCTCCTACGGCGTGAATGTGTTCGGTGTGGACTTCTACAAGGCCACCATGGCCGAGGGCGCAGCGATGGCGCAGGAGCTCGGGCCGGTGCTCGGCGCCTACCACCCCTGCGTGGCCGACAACATCGCGCGGCTGCGCGCCATCTCCGGGCTGGACGAGGTTTCGTTCCACATGTCGGGCACCGAGGCGGTGATGCAGGCCGTGCGCCTGGCGCGTTACCACACGCGGCGCCAACACCTGGTGCGCTTTTGCGGCGCGTACCACGGCTGGTGGGAAGACGTGCAGCCCGGCCCGGGCAATCCGCTGCCCCCGCGCGAGACCCACACCCTGGCCGACATGAGCGAGCGCAGTCTGCAGGTCTTGCGCACCCGCAAGGACATCGCCTGCGTGCTGGTCAACCCGCTGCAGGCCCTGCACCCCAACCGCAACGCCCCGGCCGATTCGGCGCTGGTCGACAGCAGCCGCCAGGCGGGTTACGACAAGGCCGCCTACACCGCGTGGCTGCAGCGCCTGCGCGAGGTCTGCACCGAGCGCGGCATTGTGTTGATCTTCGACGAGGTATTCCTCGGATTCAGGCTCGCGCCGGGCGGTGCGCAGGAATACTTCGGCGTGAAGGCCGACATGGTCACCTACGGCAAGACACTGGCCGGCGGTTACCCGGTGGGCGTGGTCTGCGGGCGGCACGACCTGATGCAGCGCTATCGCCCCGAGCGCCCGGCCGACCTGTGTTTCGCGCGCGGCACCTTCAACGCTCACCCCTACGTCATGGGTGGCATGAACGCGTTCCTGCGCCGCCTGGACACGCCCGAGGTGCAGGCCATCTATGAGGGCCAGGAGGCTCGCTGGGACGCGCGCGCGCTGCGCTTCAATCAGACCATGGCCGCCGAGGGTCTGCCCATGCGCGCGACGAACATGCACAGCATCTGGACCATCGGCTACACCGAACCTTCGCGCTACAACTGGCTGCTGCAGTACCACCTGCGCTGGCACGGGCTGGCCCTGAGCTGGGTGGGCACCGGGCGCCTGATCTTCAGCCTGAACTTCAGCGACGCCGACTTCGAGCAGGTGCTGCAGCGCTTCGTGCTCGCCGGCCGCGACATGCACACACAGGGCTGGTGGGGGCAGGGCGGCGGGCAGAGCAACAAGGACATCCGCCGCGGCATCCTGCGCGAGGTGCTCGGCACGCTGCTCGGGCGCCAGGTCTGAGCGTGTCAAGGCGGGCGGTCGTTGCCGGTGCGGGATCAGCCGCGCTGGCCGTGGTAGGCCGGGTCGAGCAGCTCGCCGCGCAGCAGCTGCAGCGGGGCCCGGTGGTACAGCGCGATGTCGTGGAAAGGGTCGGTCAGGATCTTGGTCATCCACACCAGGCCGGTCTGCACGTCGCGGATGAAGAACAGGTGCACGGTGCGGAACAACAGGCCACCCACTCCGATCACCAGCCAGGCCGCGCCGACGTCGCGCGCATAGCCGGTCCAGTCGCTGTGCGACTCGATCAGGCCCAGCAGGTCGGGCGAGACCAGCAGCGCCACCGGCGCGGCGGCCCACAAGGCCATCAGCACGATCTTGCGCTGCAGGTTGTAGCCCACCTTGATGGCTTCCTTGTGTTCGTGCGTGGCCTGGTTGATGTGGTCGTAACCCTTGGGTTCGAAGAAGAAATGACCCGCCTGGCGCGTGGCCATGGAGAACAGCCAGGCGATCAGCGCCGAGACCACCGGGTCCACCAGCAGCCACGCGTAGGCCACCAGGAAACTGATCGCGCTGACGAAATGCAGCGTCTGGTTGATGCGGTGGTGGTGGTAGTAGCGGTGGTCGTCCTGGCGCTGGATGTCAAGGGCCTCGAAAAAAGTCGTCACATGGGTCTCCTGGTGGGGGAAATGGACAAGGGGGTGGCGACATGATCTGCAGACTCGATGAAAGGCCGGTGACAGGGGCGCTCTGTCATCGCGCGGGCACAGGGCTGTCATCGGCGCGGGCCGGTTTGTCACATGCCTGTTGTGCAAGCCCGGGAAGATGCCGGCATGAACCATCTCGCCTCTCAGAACATCCTCGTGCAGGAATTCCCGGCCGCCCGGCCTTCGCTGCGCCTGGCCGTGGTCACCGAGACCTGGCCACCCGAAGTCAACGGCGTGGCACTCACGCTGGCGCGGCTGGTGCAGGGCCTGTGTGAGCGCAACCACCAGGTGCAGCTCGTGCGCCCGCGCCAGACCCGCGCCGACCTGGGCGCGCAGGACGCCGGGTTCGAAGAGGTGCTGATGCGCGGCATGCCGATCCCGCGCTACCCGCAGCTCAAGCTGGGCCTGCCGGGCAAGAAGGCCCTGATCTCGGCCTGGGCGCTGCAACGGCCCGACCTCGTGCACATCGCCACCGAAGGCCCGCTGGGCTGGTCGGCGCTGCAGGCTGCGCGCCACCTGCGACTGCCCGTGACCTCCGACTTCCGCACCAATTTCCACAGCTACAGCCAGCACTACGGCCTGGGCTGGCTGAAGAAACCCATCGTGGCCTACCTGCGCAAGTTCCACAACCTCACGCAGTGCACCATGGTGCCCACGCGCGCGCTGTGTGCCGAGCTGATCTCCAGCGGCTTCGAGAACATCCGCGTGGTGGCGCGCGGTGTGGACACGCAGATGTTCCGGCCGGAGCGCCGCAGCGGCGAGCTGCGCGCCCAGTGGGGCGCCGACGAAGCCAGTCTGGTGCTGCTGGTGGTGGGCCGGCTGGCCGCCGAGAAGAACCTGGAGATCGCGATCCGCGCCTTCGAGGCGATGGCCGCGGTGCACCGCGATGTGCGGCTCGTGTTCGTGGGCGATGGGCCACAACGCGAAGCCCTGCAGCAGCGCTGCCCCTCGGCGGTGTTTGTGGGGCAGTTGCGGCAGGACGTGCTGGCCGCGTGTTACGCCTCGGCCGATCTGTGCCTGTTTCCCAGCCTGACCGAGACCTTTGGCAACGTCACGCTGGAGGCGCTGTCCAGCGGGCTGCCGGTGCTGGCCTTCGACACCGCGGCGGCGGCCGAGTGGCTGGAACCCTGCGTCACCGGCTGGATGGCGCCGGCGGGAGATGCGTCAGCGTATGTCGCACTGGCCCGCGAACTGGCCGCCCAGCCCCAGCGCATCACCCAGGCCAGCACCCGGGCGAGGCAGCAGGTCGCCCAGCTGGACTGGCAGCAGATCGCCGCCCAGGTCGAGGCCGTGTTCACGGGCGTGATGGCGCAGAACGTCGGACGCACCATGCCTTCTGCGCCGCCGCTGCCCGCGCACTGAAGCGCTCTGTTCATCGGCATTCACCGCAGCGACACACCCGCTGTCGTCGTTTTGGGATGTGCTGCTGCATACAGCCATACCGCCATTTTTTTCCGTTCGCGGGCGGTTCACCCAGGGCCCTCGTTGGACATGTCGTGGACGGTCTCCGATTTGCGAAACACGATTTCGCCTGTCGGTACGTGGACGACCCGAATCTCCCGACCCGGCGGGATCGTCTGGCTCTTGGCTGCAACCACAACCGCGAGTTCCCCATCGTCAAGCACGCAGCTCTTTCCCATGGCCACGTGCAGGAGGGCGCTCACGATGGGGCGTTCACTTTCGATGCGGTAGATGCCGTTTGGCATGATGGCTCCTTTGTGTACATCACCAATCGCAGGGGCGACAGCGAGATCATGGGTTTCAGCATAGTGCTGCGACGGGTGCACGGCCAGTCACCAGGTGCTGCTGTTGTTACCAGGTGTCGGCCTCACAGCGGGCAAGAAAAAACCCGGCCGAAGCCGGGTTGTGAAGTGGAACGAAGCGGGATCAGGAACCGATCACGCCGCCGTCGTTCTTGGTGATGACGATCGTGGCCGAGCGCGGGCGCTGGCCAGCGCCGTAACCGGCGTTGGCGGGCCACTGGCTCTGGTACTTGGCCGGATTGCCCACGTCGGCCATGGCTGTGCCTTCGCCCGGGTGCTGGATGTTGACGAACACCGCACGGCCATCGGGTGTCTCGCACCAGCCGGTGATCTCGCAGCCCTTGGGACCGACCAGAAAACGTGCCAGCGTGGTGGGCGTCGGGGTCTTGCCCACGTAGGTGGTGACGGACTTGTCGCCGTGCTTGACCGTCCTGGCGCCGCCATCGCCGAGCTTGCCGGGGATGGCGGCGAGCATCATGCAGTTGGTCTTGTCGGTGTAGGCGCCGTCGTCGGTCTGGATCCAGCAGACGCCGGTGGCCGGGCTGAACACCAGGCCGTCGGGCGCCGACATGTCGTTGTCGTCGGTGAGGCTGGAGAGGTTCACCGCTGCCTTGTCGGCATCGGCTTCGGCGCCGAAGACGTAGACGTCCCACTTGAACGCGCTGCCGGCGGGCGAGGCGTCGGCCATGCGAACGATGTGGCCGTGCACGTTGCCCTTCTGCGCCTTGCTGCCCTTCATGTCGGTGTACATGCGCGGGTTCACGGCGTCCGTGTTGGCTTCCGTGCGGTTGCTGTTGTTGGTCAGCGTGATGTAGACCTCGCCGGTCTTCGGGTTCACACCGCCCCATTCCGGGCGGTCCATCTTGGTCGCGCCCACGGCGTCGGCCGCCAGACGCGTGAAGATGGCGACGTCGGCGTTGGACTTGAACTCGAAGTAAGAGCTGCCCGCGATGACGGGGTTGTTCATCGACAGTTCCAGCCATTCACCGCTGCCGTTGTCCTTGAAGCGGGCGGCAAACAGCGTGCCCTTGTCGAGGTATTTGTCACCGGCGGCCAGGCGGTTGGCCGGCTGCGCGTCCTTCGGGTCCCACTTGGCGTCGGACACGAACTTGTAGATGTACTCGCCGCGTGCGTCGTCGCCCATGTAGGCCACGACGGGCTGGCCGGCCACCGGTTTGGCGAAGGCCACGCTCTCGTGCGCGAAGCGACCCAGACCGGTGCGCTTGCGCATCGGCGCCTGGGTGTCGTAGGCGTCCATCTCGACCACATAGCCGAAGGTGTTCATTTCGTTGCGGTAGTCGTCCTTCGCGCTGGCGGCCAGTGCGCCGTTGTTCCAGCGCACGTACTGGTCTTGCGGGCCGGCGCTTTCCCAGCCGTGGCGGCTGGCGGCGCCGGCCTTGCGGCCGTAGCGGTTGAGGGCCTGGACCTGCTTGTCCTTCTTGCGGCGATCGTCGTCCTTGGCGTCGCGCGAGAAATAGCCGTACCAGTTTTCTTCGCCCGAGACAAAGGTGCCCCAGGGGGTCTTGCCGGTGCCGCAGTTGTTCAGCGTGCCGCGGCACAGGGTGGCGTCGGTGCTGAACTTCGTCACCAGGTGTTCACTGCCGCGTGCCGGGCCGTGGATGGCGGCCGTGGTCATGGTGGTGACACGGCGGTTGAACGGCGAGCTGGTCTTGTAGGCCCACTGCTTGCCGCTGGACTGGACTTCCACGAACGACAGGCCGTGGATCGCGAGTTCCTTGTCCACTTCAGACGCCGGGCGGGGCAGGGTGGACGCGCCGCCGTTGGTGTGGATGAAGAAGGAGCTGAGCTTCTCGTCGGTGGTGGCTTCGTGGTTCACGGCCAGGATGCCGCGGCTGTTGAAGCTGTTGGATGGCTTGCCCGAAGCGTCCAGCCCGAACCACTCCATGCCGTCGTGGTGGTCGCCCGCACGCTGATCGAAAGCGGTGTCGCTGCCATCGTTCTTGAAGGCTGGCACACCGGCGGCCAGCGGGTCGCCCAGCGCGTAGATGATCTGGGCGCTGTAGCCCTCGGGCACGACCACCTTGTCGGCCAGGCTCTTGGCCACGGGCTTGAAGCCCAGGCTGGTGAGGGCTGCGCCGGTGGTGCCGGACGCGCCGGAGGTGGCGCAGCCGCTCAGGGCCGTGGTGCCCAGAACGCCGGCACCTGCGGCACCCGCCGCGCCACGCAGCAGGCCGCGGCGGCTCAGGCGGGCATCGAGCACCTGATCAATGTGGGGGTTGGCCGTGTGGTTGGAGTCTTCGTTGTTGAAGTTACCGGGGTGGGAGATGTCAGATTTCAATTGGTGGCCTCGTGGGTTGAACAAACGGGGCCAAGCATCTCCCGTTTGTGTGAAACCCGCGTGACAGTGGTGTGGCAGTTCGCCCCGCGCACGCGGGCTGCCCTGCTATCAGCGTGGTAGCAGATTCATGGCCGGGTGCATCTGCCCCGGCTGGTTTTCCATGTAACCCCTGCCGTCTTTCACGCCTGTCCTGCCGGCGATCTGCCAGGCGGTGCGCTGGTTGATCAGGCGGGCCAGGAATTCGAGCTCTTCATCGGTGTGGTTGATGGCATCAGCGGGCGTGAGCAGCCGGCCGTTTTTCGGCGCAACCTCACCCCAGAACGACTGGTGGTAGCTCGACACGGACAGCGCGCGGTCGCCGCGGGCGTTCATCTGGACCGTGCCATAGCAGTTGCAGAAATAGCTGCGCTGGTCGGGCATGACTTCGGCGTAGACGCCGGTGCCGCGGATGCCGGCGGTGAGGGTGGGGGTGACGATGGTTCGGCTGGCCGAACGCCCGAATGCGCTGACCACCGCGCCAGTGAGCAGGCGCAGCAGACTCACGGTGTTGAGCGTAGAGCCGCGCCCGACCTCCAGGCGCGAGTTTTGCCGCACATGAAAGGCCGCGTTGCCGATCACGAACAGCAGCCGCGAACCCGGGCCGGTCTGGATCTGATCCCCGGACTGCACCGTGTGCTGCGGCGACATGCGCCGGCCATTGAGCAGCACATCGCCCAGCATCTCGACCACATTGCTGCGCTGCTGGGCTTGCGCGGCACCCATTCCCCCGAAGGCCAGCCAGGCGCCCGCCGCGGCCACGGCCTCGCGGCGCTGGAACCAAAGGACTTCGTCTTCATGGCGGCCAAGCAGGGTGTGCTGAGTCATGTCGGGTCTCCGGTGGGTGAAGGCATTTCGTCGGGCGCTGGGCCGGTGTCAAAGCTGTCGCGGAAGCTGAAATAGACCGAGGCGTAGAACATCGACGCCACGAACAGCACGGCCGGGTACAGGATGATGTTGAGCGCCTGGACGCCGCCGAGCGCCGAGCCCAGCAGGCTGATCACCAGCCCTGACAACAGGAACACGCCCATCCAGCCCAACCCGAAGATGAACAGGGCGCCCTTGTTCTGCCAGCAGGCCAGGGCGCTGAAAAACAGGCTCTTGACCGGGCTCACACCGTGCCAGTGCACCAGCGCGGGCGCGTGCCAGAACATCATGAGAACGGGGATGTACACCAGCAGGGCCAACCACAGGCCCGGGCTGCCCAGCAGGCTCTGCATCATCTCGGGTGTGACGCTGGTTTCGACTTCGCCCGCCGGCGCCGAGGGGCCGAGCAGCGCGGCCGTGGCCAGCACCAGCAACAGGCAGCCGGCGTACATCGCTCCCAGCATCAGCATGGCGCGCGTCTGTTCGCGGCTTCCGCGAAACGCGCTGACCAGCGTGGATGGCATGGGGAAGCGGCCGGCCGCGGCTTCGCGGCTGGCCGCCATCAGACCCAGGTTGGCCGCGGGCGTGAGCACGGCCGAGATGGCCGTCCCGATCAGCGGGATGATCGAGAGCACGGACACCGTGGCCATGAACATGAAGAACAGGCCCGAGAGGGCCAGGGGCTGGCGAAAAAAGGTTTTGACGCCCAGTTTCACCCATTGCAGGCCGGTGCCTGCGGGAACAATGCGGAGTTTCATGCGTGGGTTGGGTCGGGCTCAGGCGGTCAGGCTGTGTTCTTCCAGCAGCGAGGCCAGCAGGCCGGGCGCCAGGCCCACCCGCTCGCGCAGCACGCGCTCGAAATGGGTGGGGTCGTGGGGCTTGAGCATGCTGGCGTCGCGCGGCAGGTGCCAGTCCCACAGGCGCGAGAGCCAGAAACGCAGCGCACCCGCGCGCAGCATGGCCGGCAGCAGACCGCGCTCGGCCGCGTTCAGGGGGCGCACCGCCTGGTAGGCCGACACCATGGCCTGCGCCAGGGCGGCGCTGTGCTGGCCGTCGTGGTCGTCCGCCGTGTGGCGGATGCACCAGTCGTTGAGGCAGACCGCCAGATCGAACAGGAAGCTGTCGTTGCCGGCGAAATAGAAGTCGAAGAAGCCGGTGAGTTCACCATCTTCAAACATCACGTTGTCACGGAACAGGTCGGCATGCACCGGGCCGCGGGGCAGGGCGGAGTAGGCCGGCAGGGCCGCCACGTGGTTCTGGTAGGCCAGTTCGGTGCGAATGAGCGTGCGCTGGCTCTCGCTCAGGTGCGGCAGCACCACCGGCACCGTCTCGTTCCACCAGGGCAGGCCACGCAGGTTGGGCTGGCTCATGCCGAAATCGCGCCCGGCCAGGTGCAGGCGCGCCAGCATGTCGCCCACCGCCCGGCAATGCGATTCCTCGGGTGCCAGCTCGCTTTTGCCGCGCAGCTTGTCCACCACAGCGGCCGGTTTGCCCTGCAGCGTGTGCAGGATCTCACCCCGGGCGTCGGCGGCCGGTTCGGGCACGGGGATGCCCTTGCCCGCCAGGTGCTTCATCAGGTGCAGGTAATACGGCAGTTGTTCGAAACCCAGGCGCTCAAACACCGTGAGCACGTGGGTCTCGTGGAGGCCCCCGCGTTCGGTGGTGGCGAAATAGTTGGTGTTTTCGATGCCGCCGTGGATGCCCCGCAGCTCGGTGAGTTCGCCCAGGTTCAGCGTGCGCAGCAGCGCTGCTGCTTCGTCAAACGGGACTTCGGTATAAACAGCCATGAAAAATGCGGACGATCAGAAGTTGAGGATGCGCCAGCGGCTCTTGCCTGTGGAGCCCTTGTTCTGGGCATCGGTGAAGTCCGCGCCACCCGGCACCGGCGTGATCTCGTAGCCGGGCGCACCGTTCTTGGGCTGCACGGCGATGCTGCGGGTCTGCCCGCCCACGCGCAGCTCGTCGATGCGCGAGAGCCCGTCTTCGTGGGTGATGCGCTCGATGCGCTCACTGCTCGCAGGGGGGCCGGACTCTGCAGGCACGACCGCCGTGGCTTCCGCGGCCGGCGCAGGGGCCTGGGCCAGCACGGGCAGGGCAAGGGTCAGGGCCAGAGCCGGCACGGACAGGCGTGACAGGCGGGAGAGGGGGGTGGTGGTATGGCGCATGCCCCATTGTAGGCAGGCGCTGCCCGTCTGGTGAGCGCCGGGGGCGGCTCAGGGCGTGGAGATTCCCCCACAATCGCCCCATGTCCGACGAAAAAACGCCCACCCCCACCCTGTTGCTGGTCGATGGTTCCAGCTACCTCTACCGCGCGTACCACGCCATGCCCGACCTGCGGGCCGTGCCCGGCGACCCGACGAGCCCGGCCACCGGGGCCATCCGCGGCATGATCAACATGATGCAGAAGTTGCACAAAGATTTTCCTTTTGTGTACGGTGCCTGTGTGTTTGATGCCAAGGGCCCGACCTTCCGCGATGCCATCTACCCCGAATACAAGGCCCAGCGCAGCCCCATGCCCGACGACCTGCGGGCGCAGATTCCACCGATCCACGAGGTGGTGCGCCTGATGGGCTGGCCGGTGCTCGACGTGCCCGGCGTCGAGGCCGACGACGTGATCGGCACGCTCGCCGTGACCGCCGCGAAACAGGGCTTCGAGGTCATCGTCTCCAGTGGCGACAAAGACCTGGCCCAACTGGTGAATCAACACATCACCATCATCGACACCATGAACGGCAGACGCCGCGACCTCGCCGGCGTGCAAGCCGAGTTCGGTGTGCCCGCGCACCTGATGGTGGACTACCAGATATTGGTGGGCGACCAGGTGGACAACGTGCCCGGGGTGGAAAAGGTGGGTCCCAAGACCGCCGCCAAGTGGCTGCAGGAATACGGTTCGCTCGAAGGCGTGGTGGCCAACGCCGGCAAGATCAAGGGCGTGGCCGGCGAAAACCTGCGCAAGGCGCTCGACTGGCTGCCCACCGGCCGCCAGTTGCTGACCATCAGGACCGACTGCGACCTGAACGGCTGGGTGCCCGACCTGCCGGCACTCGAAGCCATCCGCATCGGCCAGCCGCAGACCGAACCGCTCAAGGCGTTCTACGAAACCTACGGCTTCAAGGGTTTGGCGCAGTCGCTGGGCGGCGCAGTGGCTTCTCTCCCTCGCCCCTCTGGGGAGAGGGCAGGGGTGAAGGGCTCCCCTCCCACCAACGACCTCTTCAGCGAACCCGCCACTGAGGCCGATCAAACCCCAGCAGCCCCCAGCGCCAGCAACCTCCACTACGACACCATCCTCACCTGGGAGCTCTTCAGCACCTGGCTCGCCAGGGTCGAAGCCGCCGACCTCGTGGCCGTGGACACCGAAACCACCTCGCTCGACGAAATGGTGGCCCAGATCGTCGGCATCAGCTTCAGCGTCAAACCCGGCGAAGCTGCCTACATCCCGCTGATGCACGCGGGCCCCGACGCGCCCGAGCAGTTGCCGCTGGACGAGGTGCTGGCGAAGCTCAAGCCCTGGCTGGAGAACCCGGCGAAACACAAGCTCGGCCAGCACATCAAGTACGACCGCCATGTGTTCGCCAACCATGGCATCGAGGTGCAGGGCTATGTGCACGACACCATGCTGCAGAGCTACGTGCTCGAGGTGCACAAGCCGCACGGCCTGTCCAGCCTGGCCGAGCGCCACCTGGGCCGCAGTGGCATCAACTACGAAGACCTCTGCGGCAAAGGCGCGCACCAGATCCCGTTTGCCCAGGTCGACGTGGCCAAGGCGGCCGAGTACTCATGTGAAGACAGCGACCAGACGCTGGACGTGCACCGCGCGCTCTGGCCCCAGCTCGAAGCCGACGCCAAGCTGAGCTTCATTTACGAGCTGGAGATCGCCAGCAGCGAAGCGCTCTACCGCATCGAGCGCAACGGCGTGCTGATCGACGCGCCCACGCTCGCCAGACAGAGCCACGAACTCGGCCAGCGCATCTTCGCGCTGGAGCAGGAGGCGTATGAAATTGCCGGCCAGCCCTTCAACCTGGCCAGCCCCAAACAGCTCGGCGAAATCTTCTTCGACAAACTGGGCCTGCCCGTCATCAAGAAAACCGCCACCGGCGCGCGCAGCACCGACGAAGAGGTGCTGGAAAAGCTCGCCGAAGACTACCCGCTGCCCGCCAAGATCCTGGAACACCGGGGCCTCTCCAAGCTCAAGGGCACTTACACCGACAAGCTCGCCCAGCTGGCCCATCCGCGCACCGGCCGCGTGCACACGCACTACGCGCAGGCCGTGGCCGTGACCGGGCGCTTGTCCAGCAACGACCCCAACCTGCAGAACATCCCCATCCGCACCGCCGAAGGCCGCAAGGTGCGCGAAGCCTTCGTGGCGCCCGCCGGCAGCGTGATCGCCAGCGCCGACTACTCGCAGATCGAGCTGCGCATCATGGCCCACCTCAGTGGCGACGCGGCCTTGCTCAAGGCCTTCCACGAAGGCGTGGACGTGCACCGTGCCACCGCCGCCGAAGTGTTTGGCCTGGAGCCCGCGCAAGTCAGCAGCGAGCAGCGCCGCTACGCCAAGGTCATCAACTTCGGCCTCATCTACGGCATGAGCGCCTTCGGCCTGGCCAAGGCGCTCGCCATCGACAACACCGCCGCCAAGAACTACATCACGCGCTATTTCGAGCGCTTCGCCGGCGTCAAGCAGTACATGGACGACACCCGCGCCCAGGCCAAGGCCCAGGGCTACGTGGAAACCGTGTTCGGTCGCCGCCTCTACCTGCCCGAAATCAACAGCCCCAACGGCCCGCGCCGCAGCGGCGCCGAACGCGCCGCCATCAACGCCCCCATGCAGGGCACGGCGGCCGACCTCATCAAGCTCAGCATGGTGACGGTGCAGAAGGCGCTGGACGAACAGCAGCGCGGCACCAAGATGATCATGCAGGTGCACGACGAACTGGTGTTCGAAGTGCCCGAGGGCGAAGTCGACTGGCTCAAGACCGAAATTCCGCGCCTGATGGCCGGCGTGGCAGCGCTCAAGGTGCCGCTGCTGGCGGAGGTGGGGGTGGGGGCGAACTGGGACCAGGCGCACTAATTGAGCGGATGGTCGACGGCTTCTTCTTGAACAACATTGCGCTTTAGCGCTGTGCGCGGGCTCAGGGGTGGGCCGCTCGGCCAGCGCAGCGTTGCCGAGCGGCCCACCCCTGAGCCCGCGCACTTTGTTGTAGCTCCCTCTCTCACCCCGGATAGCTACACTCTATCGTGCGGCTCAGCTTGCAATTGCGAAAGTTGTAGCTCCCTCTCTCACCCCGGATAGCTACACTCCGGCGGTGACGCCATCACCGCCGCTGCGGCGTTGTAGCTCCCTCTCTCACCCCGGATAGCTACACTCTGGTGCCCACCGGGGCGCGCTGGCGCACTTGTTGTAGCTCCCTCTCTCACCCCGGATAGCTACACTCTCGTTGTTGAGCGTGATGGCGCCGCTGATCGTTGTAGCTCCCTCTCTCACCCCGGATAGCTACACTCGGCGTCGAGGAAGAGTGCGGTGCTGAGTTCGTTGTAGCTCCCTCTCTCACCCCGGATAGCTACACTCGCCCTGGGCGCGTCCAGCTACTCGCTGGCCGTTGTAGCTCCCTCTCTCACCCCGGATAGCTACACTCAGACCACCGACGCCAACGTCGAGCCCGTCAGTTGTAGCTCCCTCTCTCACCCCGGATAGCTACACTCAAGCCTGGCGCGCGCTGGCCGCCGGCGTAGGTTGTAGCTCCCTCTCTCACCCCGGATAGCTACACTCGAGGCGCGCACGGACTGGCCCTTCCCCCACGTTGTAGCTCCCTCTCTCACCCCGGATAGCTACACTCCCTGGGTCATGGAAGAAGCACCACGGATTGGTTGTAGCTCCCTCTCTCACCCCGGATAGCTACACTCAGTCTCCGTTGTGTGATTTTGGGAAGCCCGGTTGTAGCTCCCTCTCTCACCCCGGATAGCTACACTCCGATGAGCCAAGAGCTGATGTGCCCCGCGGGTTGTAGCTCCCTCTCTCACCCCGGATAGCTACACTCCGGCGACGTGTTTGAAGGCCGCGCAATCATGTTGTAGCTCCCTCTCTCACCCCGGATAGCTACACTCGTGAACCTGACCGGCACGCTGAAGACCCCCGTTGTAGCTCCCTCTCTCACCCCGGATAGCTACACTCCCGAGGGCGCTGCTTTGCCGCGTGTGGTGTGTTGTAGCTCCCTCTCTCACCCCGGATAGCTACACTCTGTTCGCCCGCCTGTTCGCCCGCCTGTTCGGTTGTAGCTCCCTCTCTCACCCCGGATAGCTACACTCGGCTTGCATCAGCAATACACCTTGAACGGCGTTGTAGCTCCCTCTCTCACCCCGGATAGCTACACTCCAGTCGCCCAGTCATGCCCTGCACCAGGATGTTGTAGCTCCCTCTCTCACCCCGGATAGCTACACTCAGGCCCCCTCGAAACCCGCGTCAAGCCTGGCTTGACGCGGGTTTTCGTTTTGGAAAAACGATCAGAAGAGTGCGATTTGGGCCGCATTGACCTTGGTTTCCTGAAAAAGCGGCATGCCTACGAGCATCTTCATGCTGGCAAACTGCTTCTCTGTGACGGTGAGTACCCGCACTGAGCCGGCTGGTGGCAGGTTGATGACCAGTCTCTTCATGTGCTTCTCAACGGCATCGCTGCCGTTGAGGATGCGACCGTAGACGGAGAACTGGATCATGTCGTAGCCGTCGTTGAGCAGGAAACGGCGAAACAGCGTGTAGGCCCGTTTCTCGGCCTTGGTCACCACGGGCAGGTCGAAAAACACCATCATGCGCATGAATCGCCTCGTTTCCTGACTCATGGGTGGACCGTCGTTGGTGGCTTTACATCTCCGGCCGGTGTTGCTGCAGGCCGATGATCCCCGGCATTTCCAGCACCTGCTCGCTTCCGCCATCGAACAGCCGTGCCAGCGATTCGGCGGCTTGCTCCACCGATGCCAGCACGCTCATAGCGCCGCGTGGCATGGCCACATCCACATTCAACAAGGCGATCAGTCCGAGCTTGTCGGCGGGTCGCAGGTTTTCTGTATCGACTGGAGGGCGTTGCTCGGCCACATACAGATCGACGATGGGCCTGTAGGGTTCGATCAGGTCGTCGGCCAGATTGAATGCGTTTTGCTCGCTGCTGTGAAACAGGCCGAGGCTGGGCAACATTCCGTGGGCCACCAGTGCACGAGCGCAGGCGCCACGCATGACGGCATATCCATAGTCCAGCGCAGCGTTGGTCCAGACTTCCTGGCTGCGGTGAAAGCTTCGGCCAAACACCTGCGGGAAATAGTAAGCGCTGGCCTGTGCTTCCATGTTTCCGGTATCGCCTGAGCGCACCCGCCGGGCATAAGACTCCAGCCGTTCTGGATCTTCAATCCGTCGCAACCGCATGCACTGGGCTTGATTGCGGATTTTGGTTTGCACGATGGTGGCCCAAGCACGTTTGGCCGTGGGTTTGTCCAGATCCAGTTGCAGCCGCTGCATGCGTGTGGCCCGACTGTGCTGCAGGAAGGGCAGAAACACACCATTGGGTTGGTGGTTGTCGCCTGTGCTGAACAGGCTGATGCCGTATTCCGCGCAGGCAGACAAAACCGGGTGGGTGAGCGTGATCTCCCGGTTGTTGAGCACGATCACCGCGATGTCTTCAAACGGTACGCGGGCGGACTGTGCTTGCTCCACCACCAGCGCGAAATGCTCGCGCTTGAGTTTGGCGGGCTGGCTGATGACCACACTACGCCAGACCACGGCGCGTCTCCGGTGGGGCGGGGTAGACATAGCCGAGCAGATCGACGTTGAATTTTTCGACTGAGAGAGCTGTCTTTACGCCGATGCTTTCAATAGCGCCACCTTTGCCACGAGCTACTGCTCGATCATGTACCCAGATGTTAAATGCCCCCGTGCCACGGTGGCAGCTTGCGAAGTAGCCCGTGTGTGTCTCTTTCTTCAGAGAAATTCGAATCAAATCGTTCGGATAAATCGAGAACAGAAACGCAAAGCTCTCGTCAATCAACGTCCACTCGACTTCGTCTTTGTAAGCAACCACGGCGCGATTCGGCAAACCCGTCACGCGATGGTGCACGTACACCGGCACCAAGTGGAACTTGCCTGCCTTGGTGAACACATCGACGCGAATCATGCTGTCGTTCTTGGCAACACCACCGCGAATAGGGATGCCGCTGAGTTTGTCGATGAACAGTTTCACTGTGCGCACGACTGGCCCAGTGGGTTGATCGTCTTTTCCTGGCTTGAAAAAGGGCTTGTCAGGGCCAAAGGCTTTGTCGGCCTTGCCGCCGTGGGCTTCAAGCCGCGCACGGATGGCCGCGTACAGCTTGGCATTTCGGTGGGGATCAGCCAGCTGGTCCAGGTCTTTCAGGGTGAGGCTGGTGAGGGGCACCTTTTGCACCACGCCGCCGTCTTCGCGCAATCCCTCGGGTTGCGCGTAAATGGTGTCTTTGTGCACAGCACCACCGTTGCGCCGTTGAGGTGCGCGTGACACAAACAACGTCCGTACTTGCTGCAAGTCGTCGTTGTTGTAGGAGCCAAGCCGGGCCATGTCTTCTCGCAAAGCAGCCAAGTCGTCGGTCTTGAGTCGGGCTTCGAGTTCGTGGCGGAAGTGGCTCCACGGCTCGGGGAAGTGGTGGCGGCTTCGGTCAAACGCATCGGGATTCAGGATTTCACCGGTTTCCGGATCGGGGAAACCCTCTTTCAAGAATTCGATCTCCTTGTTGCGCGCGTAGTCGGCCAGCGCTTTCACCATGCCGTGGCTGCACGCCGCCACCACCGCGGCGTCAAGCGCGTGGTGGCGGTCGCTTTCTTCGCGGATTTTCAAAAGGCCCCATCGCGCCCGCAAAAAGGCGGTGAGCTGCCCATTGACCACCACGCACCGCTTGTTGATATCACCATCGCCGCGTGTAGCAAGTTGCAGGTTTTTCTCTACGTAGTTCTTGAAGAAGCGGCAGATATAGCGCGTGTCGTTCAGGTTGCGGTCTTTGAAGCCCTTGGCCTCTTCCTCGCCGTAGTTCTTGCGTAGCAAGCGGTTGCGTTTCGCCATACGGTAGGCCTTGTTCTGGTTGACCCAGGCAGCGAAGTTCCGCCAGCGTTCGCCATCTTCACCACCTGTGAAGCTGGTGAGGTACTCAAAGGCTGTTCGGTTGTGATCCAGTCCTCGGCTCTACCTATCTGGTTTTCGATCACTCGGAACTGCTCAAGAAGCATGGTCAGCAAGGACTGAATCGCCCCGGGTTTCGTGGAGGCCGGTTGGTTTAAGTCAGGCCGCCACCATGGAGGACTGACTGGCGAGTTGCCGGTAGTAGTTTGCCTCAGCCTCTGCAGGAGGGATGTATCCGATGGGTCCGAGCAGCCGGTGATGGTTGAACCAGGACACCCATTCCAGCGTTGCCAGCTCCACCGATTCACGGGTTGGCCATGACCGGCGATGAATCACCTCGGCCTTGTACAGACCGTTGATGGTCTCGGCTAAAGCGTTGTCGTAGCTGTCGCCCTTGCTGCCCACCGAGGGCTCGATGCCTGCCTCTGACAGCCGTTCGCTGTAGCGAATGCTGACGTATTGCGACCCCCTGTCGGAATGGTGAATCAATGCGCCATCACGCTCGGGCTGCCGGGCATACAGCGCCTGCTCCAGGGCATCCAGAACGAAGTCCGTGTGCATGGAGGTACTGACCCGCCAGCCCACGATGCGCCGGGCATACACATCGATCACGAAGGCCACGTACAGCCAGCCTTGCCAGGTTGAAACGTAGGTGAAGTCCGAGACCCACAGCTGGTTCGGCCGCTCGGCCTTGAACTGCCGATTGACCCGATCCAGCGGGCAAGGGGCCTTCATGTCGCTGAGGGTGGTGCGCACCACCTTGCCCCGGCGCACGCCCTGCAAGCCCAGTCGCTTCATCAACCGCTCAACCGTGCAGCGGGCAATGACAACTCCCTCCCGGTTCATCTGTTTCCAGACCTTGTCGGCGCCGTAGACCCGCATGTTGGCTTGCCAGACGCGCTCAACGTGCGGCACCAGGGTGTCGTCACGCTGGGCGCGCGGGCAGCGCAGCTGGGGATTTCGCTGATGAGCAGCATGGCGCCAATAGCCTGACGGGGCGATCTGCAGCACTTTGCAGATCGACTCGACCCCGTAGGCCTGTCGATGCTGATCGACGAAGTTGTTCAGGACTTCAGACGGCGGTCGAGCTCCGCCTGGGCGAAAAACGCGCTGGCCAGCTTCAGGATCTCGTTGGCTTTGCGCAGCTCTTTGACCTCGCGCTCCAGCGCCTTCATCTGTTCACGTTCGGATGTCGTGATGCCGTCGCGCACGCCGGAATCGATCTGGTCTCGCTTGACCCATTCGTTGAGGGTCTGGGGCACGCAGCCGATCTTGGGGGCGATGGACTCGATGGTGGCCCACAGCGAGGGGTACTCGCCTCTGTGCTCACGCACCATGCGAACAGCACGCTCGCGGACCTCAGGTGAAAACTGGTTCGACTTCTTGCTCATGGCTCAATCCTCTCAGAGAAAAGAGCCTCCTCAAAACCCGGGGCGATTCAGTCGTTCTTGTTCGTTTTGACGAACGGTTTGACGTAGTGGGGGCTGATGAGCTGGACCTCAATGCCCAGTGCTTGGAACTGCCTGGCCCAGTGGTGTGCGGAGCTGCAGGCTTCCATAGCGATGGTTCGTGGACGAAGTTGACGAATCGTTTCCATCAGAGCTGGGCGCGATACTTTGGATCGGTGCATCGCCTGACCTCGGCGGTCTGCTCCGTGAAGTTGAAACACACGTTTAGCAAGGTCGATCCCCAGGATGTCGATTTCCATGATGAACCTCCGCATTTCAACGGTTGATGAGGGACACACAGTTTCGCCGGAGGGTGGCGTCGGGTCCATCTCAGTAGCAGTGGTTCGGCCTGTCGGACCTGGCCATGGAAGAAGCCCTGTTCGAGACGCCGCTGTACCGTGACTTCGCTGGTCTCTCGGGCAGCGAGCGCATTCCGGATCGCGTGAGCATCCTGCGCTTTCGCCACCTGCTCGAAGAGCACCAACTCAGCCTGCAGATACTGGCCACCGTCAACAGCACGCTGGCCGCCAAAGGGCTGCTGCTCAAGAACGGCACAGCCATCGACGCCACGCTGATCGCCGCACCCAGCTCGACCAAGAACAGCAGCGGCGAGCGTGATCCTGAGATGCACCAAACGAAGAAGGGAAACCAATGGCACTTCGGCATGAAGGCGCACATTGGCGTGGATGCCGATTCGGGACTGGTGCACACGGTGGTGGGCACAGCGGCCAACGTCAACGATGTGACGCAGGCCGGCGCGCTGGTGCATGGTGAAGAGAGCGATGTGTTCGCTGACGCAGGCTACCAGGGTGTGGCCAAGCGCGAGGAGACGCAGGCGATCAATGCCAACTGGCACGTGGCCATGCGCCCGGGCAAACGCAAAGCGTTGGACAAGAGCACGCCCATGGGCGCGATCATGGACAAGCTCGAACATGTGAAGGCCAGCATCCGGGCCAAGGTGGAGCACCCGTTTCGGGTGATCAAGCGCCAGTTCGGGTTTGTGAAGGTGCGCTACCGCGGATTGGTCAAGAACACGGCGCAACTGCACACGCTGTTCGCACTTTCCAACTTGTGGATGGCGCGGCACCGGCTTTTGCAGAAGGCGCAGGGATGAGTGCGCCTGCAACGCGCCCATGGGCCTCGATGAGGCCCCGAAAGGCCGGTAAATCGACCTTTGAACGGTGGAAACTGATCGAAACGGGCACGGCGGTTTCATGTCGCGAGATCCATGCGCTCAACGCCCTTCACCGCTCCGGTTTTGAACATCATCCCTAGGCTCAATACCGTTCAGATAGAAGTCTTGAGGTCAAAATCCGATTCCATCGAGGCTTTGATGGACGGAAACGATGGCCAGAACACGCAAGGTACTGCCGGCGCAAGTGGATGTCGCGCATCTGATCAGCGCGGGCGTGCTGGCCAGTGTGTGTCCCCGCGCGTTGATCGAAGAAGTGCTGGCCGAGACCGGCAAGGCTAGGGCGTGTTAACACTAATTGCTTTTGGACATCTCGGCTGCGAAACTATCGGCCATGGAGATCACAAAAGAGCAATTCGCGCGCATTGAACACTGCCTGCCCTTGCAGCGCGGCAACGTCAGCATGAGCAATTTGGAGGTCATCAACGCCATGCTGTATGTGGCCGAGCACGGTTGCAAGTGGCGCGGACTTCCCAAGCGGTTTGGCAACTGGCACACCATCTACACGCGCATGCGTCGCTGGACCAAGGCCGGTGTGCTGGACAAGATGTTTGATGCGCTGCAGCGCGAGCAGATCGTGCGCATCAAGATTGAAGCGGTGTCCCTGGACTCCACCAGCATTAAGGTGCATCCCGACGGCACAGGCGCTCTAAAAAAAACGGACCTCAGTCCATCGGCAAGTCCCGAGGCGGATGGAACACCAAGATTCATATGGTTGCCGCGGATGCTCGAACGGCCGTAACGTTCAGCCTCTCACCGGGCCAGGCGCATGACGCACCCGAAGGTCGGCGGTTGCTTCAGAGCCTGGGCGCAGCGAGTCGGCCGGTACATCTGCTCATGGACCGAGCCTACGAAGGAAACGAGACGCGACAGTTGGCGCTTGACCTGGGATTCATCCCGGTAGTGCCGCCGCTGAGGACGCGAATCGAACCATGGGAGTACGACCGTGAGATGTACAAGCGCCGCAATGAAGTTGAACGCCTGTTCCGCCGACTCAAGGGCTACAGGCGCATCTTCAGCCGCTTCGAGAAACTCGATGCGATGTTCCTGGGGTTTCTTAGCTTTGTGCTGGTGGTCGATGGCCTTCGAAGTTTGTGTTAACAGGCCCTAGTCCGCGCGGCTGCTGCCGGCGGTCGGTACTACGGTGATGGCGCAGGCGGCTTGGGCGCGCGAGCTCGATCCGGATCGCCTCAGCTCTGTCTGCGGCTCCCGCCTTGTTCTACGCTTGAATACAAAACCGTATGAAAGGGCCGTTTGGGGCGGCAATGACGCCTGCAGTTAAGGCTTGTACGACGCCCACCCTTCGCAGTCGGCGTGACGTCACTGGCCTGCGGGTCCGAGCGGGCGTCCTGCAACCCTTAACTCAAGCAGCACCCTCACACCACCCGATTCCACTCCAGCGCCCGACTGCGCCAGTGCGCATCAATCGTCTGCGTGAAGTCCGCCCGCACGAGTTTTGCGCGGCTCTCCAGCCAGTCGGCGTTCTCGCGGCGGACCACGATGCCCTCCAGGTGGCCCTGGCGGAACTGGCTGTCGTGGGCGTGCACCCAGTCGCGCAGCTGGTCCAGCGTCACTTCGCCCGCGTACAGGCGCGGCACGGTGTTGAAGCCTATTTCTGCGGCCCAGGCGTTGCGGCGCGCGGTGCTCCAGAAGCGCTGCTCCTGGCGGTCGTACACGTCGAACAGCATCCACCAGTCGGGCAGGGTGGCGTAGTCGAGTGAATGGCGCGCGGCGCACCATTCGCCAAAGGCGACGAGGTGCAGCCCCAGGGCATCGAACAGCTTGTCTTCGTGCGCCGCCAGCCAGGGGCCCAGGCGGGCGAACTGGCCGTGGAAGGGCTGGGGCAGGTACTGGCCCCGGTTTTGCGCGCGCAGCACGCCGTCGGGCGAGACTGAAAAGCCCAGGTTGGCGCCGTCGAGCTTTTCTTCCAGCACCACGGGGCCGCTGAGGATGTCTTCGGCCTCGGCGGGGGAGAGCACTTTGTCGTCGCGCGGCTCGCCAGTGGCCAGCCAGGCGATGTGGGGGGTGTGGGGGAAACGGAAGAAGTCGGGCATAAGTGTCTATTTTGCGCGCCGGACGCGCGGGTGTTTGACATGCCAGCGCGCCTGCAGCCAGTCGGGAAGCAGGTTTTCCACCTCCAGCCCCACGGCGTGCAGGGCCTGCTGGCAGTCGATCCAGTCGGTGTCGGCGGCGTTGGTGATCTGGGTGGCGCGGCCTGCATCGAGCGCGGCGAGGGCGGCGGCCACCATCTTGCGGTCGGCCAGGTCGGTGACGGCCTCGGCCAGCTCGGGCGGCAGCACGGCGTTGCCGTCCTTGTCGAGCAGCACATCGACCCACACCACTTCGCCGCGGTCCATCTTGTGCATCATGGCCAGCCAGCCGTAGTCCTGCTCGGTGAGCTTGTGGCGGTATTCGCCGCACACATGCCAGTCCACGTCGAGCACGGCGTGGCGCGTGGGGTCGGCCTCGAAGGCTTCGAGCCAGTCGAACACCTGCTGGCGCAGCGCGGCTTCTTCCACGGGGGTGGATTCGGCACGAAAGGGCGAACCCGCGTCGGACGCGCTGGCGACGATGAGCACATTGGTGTCCACCAGGCGGGCCTGCATTGCGCCTGCCTCAGCCAACGGCGGTTTCCCGTAGACGCTGTGCGCGTGCGCGGGCCTGCTCGCGCGCCTCGCCCATCGCATCGCCAAAAAAGCGCGGCGGCCAGTTGCGCACGGCGCCGAATTCGTCCACGTCCAGCGGCACCAGCACGGCATCCGCACCCTGGCGCTCGACGAACAGCATGCGGCACTGCGCGGTGCTGGCCTGGCGCCGGGCGATCAGGGTCTGCATGCGGCGGAACAGGTGCTCGGAATGTGTCTCCACGAGAAACTGCACCTGGCGCTGCTGGCTCACCTCGGCAAACATTTCGGCCAGCACGGCCTGGGCCAGCGGGTGCAGGTGGATTTCGGGCTCTTCCAGCAGCACGGTGCTGCCCGGCGGCGCGCAGTAGGCCACGGCCAGTACCGGCAGCACCTGCGAGACGCCCACGCCCACATCGCGCAGGTTGACCACCACGCCGTCGTGGTGCACCAGCACCTCGTAGCGGCCCGAGCGTCCCAGTGCGCGCACGCTGAGCTGCTCGGCCATGCCCATGCGCTGCAGCCAGTGCGACACGCTGCGCAGCACGCTGCCCTGGTGCTCGGACGGCAGCAGGAAGTTGGCCAGCAGCGCGTCGATGGCCTTGTGGCCGTCGCTGCCGACTTCGCCGGGGGTGGTCTTGTTCCACACGTAGTCGCGATCGGGGCGGCGGCGCAGCGGGCCAAGGTAGACGATGCCCTCCAGCTCACGGCGCAGCGCCAGGCTCAGGTCTTGCAGGTGCGTGCCATCGGTGCCCAGCAGGGCCAGGGCCTCGGCGGGCAGGGCGATGGAGCGCTCGGGCGCCAGTTGCGGGCCCTTGCCACGCGGCCGGGACTCGTCGTCCACATACACCGCGTAGGCGCCGCGCTCGCGCCGCACCGCCCGAAAGCGTCGAGCCACGGTGGAAAGCTGCAGTTCCTGGATGGCCACGGCGCCGCTGGCGGTTTGCCCGTAGCTGCAGGCAAAACGCCCGTGGCGCACGCGCTCGCCCTCGGGACGCTGAAAGGACAGCTCGATGGAGAACTGGCGCGGCGCTGCCACACCGCGCGAAAGTACCGCGTCGAAGTCGCCGAAGTGGAAGTAATCGTTCGCCTCGTCACCCCCCAGGTTCAGGTGCACGGTGCGGTCGGGCGAGGCCACGGTCTGCTTGAGCAGCAGCAGGCTTTGCAGCAGCGTGGACTTTCCCGAAGAATTGGCGCCCAGCAGCATGGTGACGGGCGCCAGTTGCACCGGGCCGCTGTCGCGCCAGGCCTTGAGGTTCTGGAGGTGGAGTTGGTCAATCATCGCAAGCCCATCTTATGCGTATGAACAGGCTGGACTTGCGGTTTTGAAGTCATTCAAATTTCATTGCGCCAGCGTTGCGGGGAGCAGGGGTGGTGGTGCTGCGATGGGTTGATGGGCGCGAAGGTGAGTGGCGGCCGGCCAGGATGAGGCATTCACCTTTCTGAATTCAATGACAGCTCTACGTAGGTGACCGAGGAAGTCATCTTGGCCGCCGAATCGCAGGCGGCCCGAGCGTCCGTGCGCGATCTGCAGCTGTGGTGCAGCATGCGAATCTACAGGTGGAAATCGCCCGCAGCTTCCGGCTGGTAAAGCACCTTCTCAATCCGGATATGGCAGGTCCGTTCCGGAATTCGCCAATCGAAGGCATCGCCCTCCTTGTAGCCCAGGATCGCGGTACCGATGGCAGAGCACACCGACAGTTTCTCGGCACTGCCGTCCGCGTCCTCTGGGTAGACCAGGGCCACTTCCACTTCTTCGTTGTCTAACTGCAGCAAGGCCCTGGAGTTCATCGTGACAACATCCCGCGCCACCTGCTGCGGATCGACGACGATGGCTCGCTCGATCTCGTGCTCCAGCTCGACAACAGCCTCGCCCAGCTCGAGCGAGAGCAGGCTCCGGAGCCGGGCCTTGTCGATCTCAGTGATGTAGATATCAGTGGGGACACCCACAGCGCCTTCTCGCAAGAGCCGCAGGTAGCGCTCCGAAGTCACGGAAAATGACTTCAGAGTGGGCGTTTCGCTATCAAGCAGAAAGCCACAGTGCAGGAAGGCCTTCAGCGAGCGCGCGTTGTCCGGATGGATCTTGGCGATGAGCTTCTCGGCCCGCATGTCGAAGAAGGCGAGTTTCATGCCTTCGCGGATGGCGCTGGCGCCCAGTTTGCGGCCCCAGTTGTCGCGGTTGCCGATGACCAGGACCATTTCGCAGTCCGGGCCCGTCTTGACGAGACGGACAAAACCCACCGGCACGTCATGCCGGTCGTAGGCCATGAAGAACCGGCCGCCCTGGTTGAACAGATGGGTCAGGATCGGCAACTGGACCCGACCAATGACCTGCTCGATGAACCGGGAGACATGTCGCGAATCGCTCAGGTGGCGGGTGACGCACTCGTCCTCCAGCCAGTCCATCAGAGTCAGCGCGTTTGCCCGAGTGATCTCGGGGCACAGCGAAATGAAAGGCTTGTTCATCTTCACCACCTTTGGTTGCAAGGATGAAAGCCCTTCATGGCCTCGGCCATGACGGTTCTTTCAAGAGATCTTTCATTGTAAAGCGGCGCGCGGGCGTGGTCGTTCGGCCCTTTGACCGACATGAAGGATGCGTCTTGTGGTCGCCGCTCCAGCAGTGAGTCCCGCGCTCACCGCACCGCCAGCACCACCTTCGTGAACGGATGCGCCTGCCCTTCGGCCCACCAGTTGACCCACAGCCGGTCGGCGCCGCCCGGCGGGTCGGCTTGCAGGGTCATGACGTTGCGGCAGCCGATCAGGCGCTGCTGTGTGGTCGGGAACTCGAGCATGCGGCCGGTGATGCCGGGTTCCAGGGTTTCCGGTTGCTGGCAGGCCTGCTCCAGAAAGTAGCGGGCCACGCCCGCCGGGGCTGGGTGGGTGACGCCGCTGGAGGTGAGCTGGGTCAGGCTGCGCGCTTCCAGCGGCAGGGTGGAGCGGGTTGATTCGATTTCACCCAGGGCCGCCACGTGCACGTCGCCCGACAGCACGGTCACGCGCAGGCCTTTTGCGCAGGCGTCGAGCAGGCGGTGCACCAGGCGCAGGCGCTCGGCCTTGTGTGGCGGGCTGGTCCAGTGGTCGCGCAGATCGTCTTCGATTTCTTCGATGGCCGGCAGGGCGCCTAGCATCCTTTCCAGCTGCTCGAAGCTCGGGTGCATCACCGGGATGCTGCTCATCACCAGCAGGTGGCGCAGACCGCCGGCGGCCAACTGGGCATCGAGCCACTGGTACACGGCACTCCAGCTGGTCGCGCTCAGCACCTGCTCGGCGAGCAGGACGGTGGCCCCGTTGGCGCCGGTCTGTTGCCCGCGTGGCCGGCGTTCGCTGCGCATGTCGAGCACCAGCAGGCCGGTGTTGCCAAAACGGTAGGCGCTGTTGTGCGCGTTCTGGCCGGGCAGGGTGGCGGGCGGGGCGGCGCCCAGCATCTGGCGCTGGAACAGCTCGAACGCGGTCCTGGCCACCGCAAAAATGCCCTGGAACACGGGGCTGTGGTGCAGCTCGGCCGGGTGGGAGCCCCAGCCGTCGATGATGTCGTGGTCGTCCCACATCATCACGCTGGGCACCGTGGCCAGCAGCGCGGCGGTCTCGGGTTGGTTCCAGCGCTCCAGGTAGAGCCGGGCGAAGTGCGTCTCCAGGGCGGCGCGCAGCGAGTCGCTGAAGGCCATGTGGGTGCGGGTGAACCACTCGATCTCGGTCCACGCCCTGAGCTCTGGCAGCACCGACCAGATGTCGTCGCTGTAGATCTGGTCGCCGCCCATGAGCAGCAGCTCCAGCGGGCCAAAGCGGGTCTGGTCCACCAGGTCTTGCCCGGCGTGCAGCCGGCCCAGCCGGGCCCACATGGCCAGGGGGTGTTGGAGGGACTTGCGCGTCCGGGCGTCCGAGAAGCCGTTGCACGACACATAGGCCATGGCCGGTGTGGCGCCGAGCGCGGGCACCTGAATGTGGTGGGTCTGGCCGCCGAGTCGGTAAGCCACGCTTTGGGTCGCCGCCGTCTGGCGAACGGCGATGTCGAAGCGCCAGGCCGTGGCGTCGAGGCCGGGCACCGGGCCGTGCCAGCCGCCCACCAGTTCGGCGGGCACGTGGAGGGTCAGGCCGGGCTGGGGGTCGGCCGCGTCGCAGACGATCAGCAGGCTCAGCCCCCACACGCCGTCCTGGCATCCGAGAAACTGCAGAATGGGCCCGGTCTGGTTCATGTCGCCTCCCTGTTGGCTGTTCTTGTGGCTGGTTGCGCGGCCATTGTGGCGCGGTGCGGCGTGGGTCGTAAACCTGAAGTTTGCAGGCGTTGGCGAACCAAAAGGCCCGAACCGTGATCCAGACCATGCCGCCATTTGCGGCTTCGGCGGCTTCGTTGTCCCACTTCAACCCAGGAGATACCTATGTTCAATACCGATCTGATCACCGACAGCCAGGCCTTGCTCGATGCCCGTGATGCGAACAGCCAGCCCTCGCGCCGCACGGCCCTCAAGGCCGCCCTGGGCGTGGGCTACGCCGCTGCCGCGCTGCCCATCATGGCGCAGACGGCGATCAAGACGCCGGCCGATGGCCTGACGGCGGGTGAGGTGATGATCGATGTGAATGGCTTCAAGATGCCGGCCTACCGCGCCGCGCCCGCGGGCAAGACGGGCTTGCCGGTGGTGCTGGTGCTGTCGGAGATTTTTGGTGTGCACGAGTACATCGCCGACACCGCACGGCGCTTCGCGAAGGCCGGGTACCTGGCGATTGCACCCGAGCTGTTCGTGCGCCAGGGCGATGCGCAGAGTTATGGCGAGATGGCCAAGCTGATCGCCGAGGTGGTGTCCAAGGTACCCGATGCCCAGGTCATGGGCGATCTGGATGCGGCGGTGAAATGGGCCGCGGCCAACGGCGGCGACACCAGCAAGCTGGGCGTGACGGGTTTTTGCTGGGGCGGGCGCCATACCTGGCTCTATGCGGCACACAACCCTCAGGTGAAGGCGGCGGTGGCCTGGTACGGCCGCCTGGTCGGACAGGCCAGTGAGCTGAATCCGAAGCACCCGGTGGACGTGGCGGCCGGGCTGCATGGGCCGGTGCTGGGCCTCTACGGTGGTGCCGACACGGGCATCCCCCTTGACACGATTGATAAGATGAAGAGCGTTCTGGCCACGGGCAATGCGGCGGCCAAGGCTTCGACTTTTGTGGTGTACCCGGATGCGCCCCATGCGTTCCACGCCGACTACCGGCCGAGTTTCCGCAAGGAGCCGGCCGAAGACGGCTGGAAGCGGGCGACGGACTGGTTCAAGCAGCACGGCGTGGCCTGAAGCCGGGCCGGCTTTTCCGAACCAGGGGGCCGCTGTTGCGGCCCTTTTTTTGTGACTTCTGATTCAAGATGACCCTGATTGCAATCCTGTTGGGAACCGTGGCTGCCGGTGTGGGCAGCGTCTGGCTGGCGGCCGCACTGAGCTTCGCCATGCTGGCGCGCTACACCCAGCACATGCTGAGCCTGGCGGCCGGCGCGCTGATGGCCACGGCCTTCATGCACCTGCTGCCCGAAGCGTTCGAGAGCGAGGCGGGTGCGCAGGAGCTGTTTGCGGTGCTGCTGGCGGGTCTGGTGTTTTTCTTCCTGCTGGACAAGGCGGAGCTCTGGCACCACGGCCACGAGCACCACCACGACGCGGGGCACGAGGGTCACGACCATGCGCACCACGGGCACGCCCACGGCCACGATCACCACGGCCCGCGCTCCGGCGGCTGGGCGGTGCTGGCCGGGGACAGCGTGCACGCCTTTGGCGACGGCATCCTGATCGCGTCGGCCTTCATGGCCGACATGCGTCTGGGCGTGGTCACGGCGGTGGCGGTGCTGGCGCACGAGGTGCCGCACCACATGGGCGACCTGGTGGTGCTGCGCCACACATCGGGCACGCATCGCGCGGCGCTGGTCAAGGTGTCGCTGGCGGGCACGGTGACCGCGCTGGGCGGGGTGGTGGGGTATTTCCTGCTGGCGCAGCTGGAAGATTACCTGCCGTATTTCCTGGTGGCGGCGTCGAGCAGCTTTGTCTATGTGGCGCTGGCCGACCTGATTCCCCAGCTGCAAAAACGCCTGGGCCTGCGCGAGACGGCGGCGCAGGTGGCCTGGCTGCTGGCGGGCATTGCGCTGGTGACGCTGGTCAGCGGGCTGGCCCACGCCCGCTGAACGAAGCGCGACCAGCCGGTCCGGAGGTCGGCGGTGTCTTGCTGCCCGGATCGGCTCATGGCATGGCGTGAGGGGGTGGTGCAGCAGGCGGAGGCGGCGCGGGCGGAGGTGTCGGTGGCGCGGACAGGGAAAACACGAACAGGGCACCTTGACCTTCGACCGACTCGCCGCGGATGCTGCCGCCGTGGCGTTCGACGATGCGCCGCACGGTGGCCAGGCCGATGCCCGTGCCATCGAACTGGCTGGGCGTGTGCAGGCGCTGAAAGGGTTTGAAGAGTTTGTCGGCGTAGTGCATGTTGAAGCCCACGCCGTTGTCCCGAACGAAAAAGGCGCCGGGCGGGTGGCCGTCGCTGCCCAGCCGGCCGAACTCGATCAGCGGAGCCATCTGGTCGCGGGTGTATTTCACGGCGTTGCCGAGCAGGTTCTCCAGCACGATGCGGGCGAGGGGCGCGTCGCACTGGCAGACCAGGTCGGGTGTGATGTGCCAGCGCAGATGCCGCTCGGGATGCCGTCCGTGTTCGGCCCGCATCACCCGTTCGGCCAGGGCGCTCAGGTCGGTCTCGTCCCGGGACAGCTTGCCCTGGCTGACCCGGGCCAGCGCCAGCAGGTCGGCGATCAGCAGGCTCATGCGGCGGGTGGCGGCGAGCACGCGGTCGAACAGTTGTTGCTCGTCGGCCTGCAGGCGCCCTTGCAACTGCTCGGTCAGCAGTTGGGTGAAGCCGTCGATGGCGCGCAAGGGCGATTTGAGGTCGTGTGACACCGAGTAGGCGAACGAGTCGAGCTCGGCGTTGAGCTTTTCCAGCTCGGCCGTGCGCTCACGCACGCGCTGTTCCAGCGAGGCATTCAGGCGCAGGATTTCGCGGTCGCGCCGCAACCGGATGAGCTCGGCCGTGGCACGGCTGGCAAAAATGGCGATCAGCGCACGGGTGTCGGGCTGCAGCTGGATCGGCCGGCGCCAGAGTGCGTTGAGCAGGCCGATGGCCGTGCCGTCTTCGTCGCGCAGCGACTGGCCCACATAGGCCTGGAAGCCTTGATCGGTCAGCGCCTGATCGTGCGGGTACCGCTCGGCCACGCCTTCCAGGTGCACGCACAGGTCGGTCTGTTGCATCGCTTCGCCGCAGGGGGCACCGTCAAGCGGGAAGGTGAAGTTGGGGCTGGTGGCGCCGTCTTTCCACACCGACAGGGTGCGCACACGCCGATCCTGGTGCTGTTCGCCGACGGTGACCATGTCGGCGCCGATGGCCTGGGCCATGTGCATCGTGAGCGCCTGGAACAGGGCGTCACCGCTGGGCACCGAGAGGCCTCGCGTGAGCGACAGCAGCTGCGTCTGGCGACGGCGTTCTTCACTGATGTCGATGACGGTGCTGATCACCAGCCGGTCTTCGGGGTCTTCGCCCATTTCACTCGAGATCAGGGCGTCAAAGGTGCTGCCATCCGCGCGCAGTCCGACCACGGACTCCTGCAGGGAGCGGCGGTTGACGAACAGGCGTTCCAGGTAGTCGGTCCGCTGTTCGGGATCGAGCCATAGGAAGTTGTCGACCCGCCCCAGGACCTGGGCGCGGGAGTGGCCGTAGCAGCGTTCAAAGGCGGGATTGACGTCGAGGATCAAGCCCGAGTGTGCTGACTGGGCGAGCATGGCGCTGGGGCTGGTGTGGAAGATGCGCGCGAACCGCTCCATGCTGCGGTCGCG
Source organism: Hydrogenophaga sp. L76 (assembly GCF_057654755.1). Taxonomy (NCBI): domain Bacteria; kingdom Pseudomonadati; phylum Pseudomonadota; class Betaproteobacteria; order Burkholderiales; family Comamonadaceae; genus Hydrogenophaga; species Hydrogenophaga sp. L76. The sequence continues at coordinate 1,245,004 of NZ_CM172807.1, read as the reverse complement.
CTCCTGTTCGGTGCGCTTGCGCCGTTCGAGCTCTTCCATCTGCCTCGTCAGCGCCTGTTGGGCCCGGATGCGGCTGTAGTACACCATGATCGCGACGACGAGCAGGGTGGCGGCGTGGGTGAGCCACACGGTGATGCCCACGCCGAAGTCCGGCGTGTGCAGCCAGCCGCGTTGTTCGGCGATGTTCAGGCCGCCGAGCGCGGCCAGGCAGAACACCACGGTGGCGATCAGAGCCGTGCGTCCGAGGAAAATGCCGGCCCAGGCAACGGCCGCAACAAACAGGAAACCGGCCGCGGTGCGCACCGAGCCGTACGCCAGCACGGCCAGAATGGCCGACAGCACCACGGCAAACACCAGCGTGTGGGGCACGAAGCGGACGTAGCCCTTGCGCAGCAGGATCAGCGAGCCCCAGCTGGTGAGCGCGATCAGCGCCGGTGCCAGCACCTCCGGCGGGTTGCTCGTGGTGAGGTACACCAGCAGTGTGAGCGCTGTGGCCACCACACCGACCAGTAGCGAGATCGTCTGCAATGTGACCAGTCGGATTTTCCCATCCGCGCTCAAGTCGGGCGCTGGTGGAGGTTGGGGTGTGTTGAGAGGGGCCACGGGCGCGGGCTGGTTGGGCGTGATTCGGGTGGGGTGCCGGTCGATCGGCCTCAGCCCCGGGTTGTGTCGGCCGCTGGCGGAGCGACTTGACTCTGCGCGCAAGGCAAACCCGGCGTGTTGCACCACTCGCTCCAGCTGCCCGCATAGAGCGCACTGCGGCCCAGCCCGGCGACCTCCATGCCCAGCAGGTTGGGAATCGCGCTCACGCCGCTGCCACAGTGGTGGACGACGGTGGACGGGGCGCGCCCGGCCAGCAGTTGCTCGAACTCGGCGCGTAGCTGAGCAGCGGGTTTGAAGCAACCGTCGGCACCGATGTTGTCGACAAAGGGCCGATTGAGCGCGCCGGGAATGTGCCCGGCCACCGGGTCCAGGGGCTCCACCTCGCCGCGGAACCGGGCGGCGGAGCGGGCATCGACCAGGGTGAGCGCCGGGTCGCCCAGCCGGCTGGCGATGGTCGGGGTGTCGACCAGCCGGGCGAGCGGATCGCGCAGGACGAAACCGCCTGGGGTCGCCTTTTTAGGGGGCGCAGCGGGCCCGGTTTCAGCGGCGCCGCCTGAGACGAGCCAGGCTTGCAGGCCGCCGTCGAGCACGGCGACGGCTTCGTGTCCGCACCACTTCAGCATCCACCAGAGGCGGCCGCTGTAGTTGGCGCCCTGGCGGTCGTAGACGACGGCTTGCGTGTCGGCCGTCAGGCCGATCCGGTCCAGCCAGGCCGCCAAGGTTTCGCGCGAGGGCAGGGGATGGCGCCCGCCGCTGGCGCGGTCGTCTGCGGAATGGCTGCTCAGGTGGTGGTCCAGGTGGGCGTGGAGGGCGCCCGGGATGTGTGCCTCGTTGAACTGGGCCTCGCCGGCGTCCGGGTTGGCGAGTTCGAAGCTGCAGTCAAACAGCTGGAGCGGCGCCGCCTGGTTCTGGAGCGCACGCAGCTCGGTGGGGGTGATGAGGGTGGTGTACATGCAACCCATTGTGCGGGATTGCGCCGGCCGACGGCTTCTGCGCTTGAACGCGAACCCGTTTCAGTGGTCTTCGGCGGGTGCGTTGGGAATCGCGCGGGCGCGCAGCGCCGTGGCCGTGATGCCGCTGACCACGATCAGGCCCATGCCCAGCCAGCCGATCAGTGGCAACTGGTCGCCAAAGATGGTGATGCTGTAGATGCCGGCAAAGACGATGCCCGAATACTGCAGGTTGGCCACCACCAGGGTGGCGCCGCTGGCATAGGCGCGTGTCATGCACAGCTGACCAAACACCGCCAGCAGCCCGATGGGCAGCAGCCACAGCGCGCTCGGCCAGTGCCAAGGGCTCGCGCCCGCGAACAGCATGCCCGCCAGCCCGGCCACCACCGCGCCCACGGAGAAATAGAACACGGTGCGGCTCTCCGGCTCGCCAGCCCGGCTGAGCGCGGCCACCTGCAGGTAGGCCAAGGCGGCAAAGATGCCAGAGAACAGGCCAACCACCGCACCGAGAACCTGCTCGGGCTGCAGCGTCGGGCGCAGCATCATGGCCACGCCGGCAAACCCCGCCAGCACTGCCATGAAAAGGGGCGCCTGGTTTTTCATGGGGGCATTGCGCCCCTGCGTCAGCAAAGCGCCGCCGAGCAAAAAGGCTGCGATCCAGACACTGCTCATGTAGTTGAGTGTCATGGCGGTGGCCAGCGGCAGCACGGCGATGGCAAAGAACCATGTCGTCAGCGAGATGGTGCCGACGACGGTGCGCCAGAAGTGCATCATGGGCAGCTGGGTGCGCAGGGAAACCCCCCGCACCCGCGTCATGCCGATGATGAACACCACGCCCACCATGCCCCGGTAGGCCACGATTTCAAACGGGTTGAAGTGATCCGACGCGAACTTGATGCAGACGCCCATGGTGGCGAACAGCAGCGCGGCAAGCAGCATCCATAACATGTCAGCCCTCCTGCGCCGCCTGCGGCGTCACCCCCCCAGGGGGGCGGCACTGGCGGCCCGGCAAAGCCGGTTCCGCGGTGCCCTGGCATGAATGCACGCGGATGCTCACTCCGTTCGCATCCTGCTTCTGTACCACTCGTGGAAATGCTGCATGCCGTCTTCCATCGGGCTCTGGTAGGGGCCGACCTCGTTGTCGCCGCGCGCCAGCAGGGCCTTGCGCCCGGCGTCCATGCGCTCGCCGATCTCGTCGTCCTCGATGCAGGTTTCCATGTAGGCCGCACGCTGTGCTTCGACGAAGCCGCGTTCGAAGGCGGCGATTTCTTCGGGGTAGTAGAACTCCACCATGTTCAGCGTCTTGTCCACGCTGAGCGGGTACAGGGTCGAGACGGTGAGCACGTGCGGATACCACTCGACCATGATGTGCGGGTAGTAGGTGAGCCAGATCGCACCGTGCGAGGGCGCTTCGCCCTGGCGGTACTGCATCAGCTGCTCGTGCCAGCGCTGGTAGACCGGGCTGCCGGCTTTGCCCAGCAGGTTCTGCGCACCCACGGTCTGCACCGAGAACTCGGGCTTGAACTCCCAGCGCAGGTCGTCGCAGGTGACGAAGCCACCCAGGCCGGGGTGGAAGGGCACGACGTGGTAGTCCTCCAGATAGACCTCGATGAAGGTCTTCCAGTTGTAGTTGCAGGTGTGCAGCTCCACATGGTCGAGCACCATGCCGTTGAAATTCAGCGCGGCGCGCGGCCCCATGCCCGCCAGATCGGCTTCGATGTCACGGCCGTTGTCTTCAAACAGCAGGCCGTTCCACTCGCGCAGCGGATACCGCTTGAGATCCAGGCAGGGGTCCTGGGCAAAGTGCGGTGCACCCAGCAGCGAGCCGAGCGGGCTGTTCTGGCCACCGCTGTAGGTCCAGCGGTGCAGCGGGCACACGATGTGGCCACCGGCGTGGCCGCTGCGGTTCTCGCCCAGGTTGCCGCGGCCCTTGAGCATGACGGCCTGGCGGTGGCGGCAGATGTTGGACACCAGTTCCACGCCGGTGGGCGTGCGCACCAGGGCGCGGCCTTCGCCCTCCTGAGGCAGGGCGTAGTAGTCGCCGACGTTCGGCACCGCGTTGGCATGCCCCACGTAGCGGGGCCCTCGCTGGAAGAGGGTTTCCAGTTCGCGCTGGTACAGCGCCTGGTCGAAATAGCTGGAAACCGGGAGTTGGCTTCTGGCCTGCTGGAGTTGAAGACTTAAATCAGACATGTGTCTTGACCTAGAGACTCCCCCTATGAAGGGGCAGGGTAAGCGCTGTGCTCGTCAGACGAATTCGCGCGGGATGGGTGGAGTGGTGCGTCCCTCCGGGCGGATGAGGCCCGTCAGTGGAGAAAAGGAGGGCGGATTGTACCCCGGGCATGCCATCCGGGACGGCATCGCCGGTGAGCCGGGGCGGGCCGTCAGGAGGGGCTTTGCCTCACTTGGTGTCCCGGTCTGCCGGGGGGATAAAATCCCCGCTTGCTGCGGAGCACCCGTCGGTCGGCGGTTGTCCTGCTTGCCCACTGTCAGGGATGCCCGATCCGGGCCATTCGAGCTCTGGCCGCAGCCGATCCTTTTTTCGCTCGCATGACCACATCCACCACCACCAAGTCACCCCGCTCCGCTGGCCGTGCAGCCGCGTCTGCCGACGTGGCCGTCAGCTACGAAGCCGCCCTGGAAGAGCTGGAGCAACTGGTGTCCCAGTTGGACGCGGGCCAGTTGCCGCTGGACCAGTTGCTCACGCGTTACCAGCGCGGTGCCGAGTTGCTGGCGTACTGCCGCAGCCGGCTGGAAGCGGTGGAAAACCAGATCCAGCTGCTCGAAGGCGGCGAACTCAAACCCTGGAGCGCCACTTGAGTACCGCGATGTCCGATGGGGTGGGGTTCGTGGCCTGGCGCGCGGCGCAGCAGGCGCTGATTGAGCGGGCGCTGAGCGACTGGGTGTCGCCCGACGCGCCGGCGGGCCTAGGGCTGGCCATGCGCTACGCGGTGCTCGATGGCGGCAAGCGCCTGCGTCCGCTGCTGGTGCTCGCCGCCTGCGAAGCGGTGCAGGGGCATGCCGGCACCGCCCTGCGGGCCGCCTGCGCGGTGGAACTGATCCACGCCTACTCGCTGGTGCACGACGACATGCCCTGCATGGACAACGACGTGTTGCGCCGGGGCAAGCCCACGGTGCACGTGCAGTTTGGCGAGGCCCAGGCCTTGCTGGCGGGCGACGCCTTGCAGGCCCTGGCCTTTGAGCTGCTGGTGCCCGACGACGGGTCCACCGATCCCGCGCTCTCGGCCACGCTGTGCCGGCACCTCGCTCAGGCTGCGGGTGCCGCCGGCATGGCCGGTGGGCAGGCGATCGATCTGGCCAGCGTGGGCTCGGCGCTGGACCGGCCGGCGCTGGAGGCCATGCACCGCTGCAAGACTGGTGCGCTGCTGCAGGCCAGCGTGATGATGGGGGCCGCCACCGGGCGCCCGAGCGGACACGCGCTCGCCTGCCTGCGTCGCTACGGCGACCGCCTGGGTCTGGCTTTTCAGGTGGTGGACGACATCCTTGATGTCACCACCGACTCGGTCACGCTGGGCAAGACCGCGGGCAAGGACGCCGCCAGCGACAAGCCGACCTTTGTCTCTCTGATGGGTCTGGAGCCGGCCCAGGCCTGCGCTGATCGTCTGCTCGACGAATCCCACGAGGCACTGCGTGACAGCGGCCTCGCCCACACCGACACTTTGCATGCACTGGCCGACTGGGTTGGCCGGCGCGTCAGCTGAGCCCCGCAACAACAAGCGCCACACGCCACGATGGTCATGAGCTCACTTCTGTCTTCCATAGAATCGCCGGCCGACCTGCGCCGGCTGTCCCGCGCCCAACTGCATCCGCTGGCCGATGAACTGCGGGCCTTCGTGATCGACAGCGTGTCCAAGACCGGCGGCCACCTCAGCTCCAACCTCGGCACGGTGGAGCTCACCGTCGCGCTGCACTACGTTTTCAACACCCCCGAAGACCGCCTGGTCTGGGACGTGGGCCACCAGACCTACCCGCACAAGATCCTCACCGGCCGGCGCGACCGCATGGGCACGCTGAGGCAGCTCGGTGGTATCAGCGGTTTCCCGCGCCGCGACGAAAGCGAATACGACACCTTCGGCACCGCGCACTCGTCCACCAGCATTTCCGCTGCGCTGGGCATGGCGATGGCCGCCAAGATGAAGGGCGAGAGTCGCCATTCCGTGGCCATCATCGGCGACGGTGCCATGACCGCGGGCATGGCGTTTGAAGCGCTGAACAACGCGGGCGTGGCCGACGGCCGCCTGCTCGTGGTGCTCAACGACAACGACATGTCGATCTCGCCGCCGGTGGGTGCGCTCAACCGTTATCTGGCCCAGCTCCTGAGCGGGCAGTTCTACGCCGCGGCGAAAAGCGTGGGCAAGCAGGTGCTCAAGGGCGCGCCGCCGCTGTTCGAACTGGCCAAGCGTCTCGAAGAACACGCCAAGGGCATGGTGGTGCCGGCCACGCTGTTCGAGAAGTTCGGCTTCAACTACATCGGACCCATCGATGGTCACGACCTCGACTCGCTGATCCCCACGCTGGAGAACATCCGCCACCTGCTCGACAAGGACAGTGGCCCGCAGTTCCTGCATGTGGTCACGAAGAAGGGCCAGGGCTACAAGCTCGCCGAGGCCGACCCGGTGGCCTACCACGGCCCCGGCAAGTTCGACCCGGCCGTGGGCCTGACCGCGCCGGCCACACCACCCAAATCCACCTTCACACAGGTGTTCGGCCAGTGGCTGTGCGACATGGCCGAAGCCGATCCCAAGCTGGTGGGCATCACGCCCGCGATGCGCGAAGGTTCGGGCATGGTCGAGTTCGAGCGCCGCTTCCCGGGTCGCTATTTCGACGTTGGCATTGCCGAACAACACGCCGTGACCTTCGCCGCCGGCCTGGCCTGCGAGGGGCTGAAGCCGGTGGTGGCAATCTATTCGACCTTCCTGCAGCGCGCCTACGACCAGCTCATCCACGACGTGGCGTTGCAGAACCTGCCCATGGTCTTTGCGCTCGACCGCGCCGGCCTGGTGGGCGCCGATGGCGCCACGCACGCAGGGGCTTACGACATCGCCTTTCTGCGCTGCATCCCCAACATGGGAATAGCCTGCCCGGCCGACGAAGCCGAATGCCGGCAACTGCTCAGCACCGCGCACGCCCAGAACCACCCGGTGGCGGTGCGTTATCCGCGCGGCGCTGGAGTGGGTACGAAGGTGCCGGCCGGCCTCGAAGGCCTGCCCTACGGCAAGGGCGAGGTGCGCCGCACGGGCCGCAACGTGGCCATCCTGGCGTTCGGCACGCTGCTTTACCCGGCGCTGGAAGCGGCTGAACAGCTGGGTGCCAGCGTGGCCAACATGCGCTGGGCCAAACCGCTGGATCTGGAGCTGCTGCGTGAACTCGCCACCCACCACCACGCATTGGTCACGGTCGAAGAAGGCTGCACCATGGGTGGCGCGGGCAGTGCGGTGCTCGAGGCGCTGCAGGCCGAGGGTTTTGCCATGCCGGTGCTGCAACTGGGCCTGTCCGATGTGTTCACCGAACACGGTGATCCGGCGAAATTGCTGGCCGCAGAGGGGCTTGACGCCGTGGGGATCGAGCGCTCGGTGCGGGCACGTTTTGCCAGCCTCCTGGACGCCGTGCCGGGTCTGAAAGTGGCGGCCTGATGTCCGATGCCCTGACCGGCGTGCGCGCCACCATGCCCGATGTGCAAGGCCGGCACGATGTGCGAGCCATGCCGATTGCCCGCGTGGGCGTGAAGAACCTGCGCTACCCCCTGGTTCTGCAGATCGCTGGACGCGCGCAGCACAGCGTCGGGCTCTGGGACCTGCACGTGGGGCTGAAGGCCGAGCAGAAGGGCGCCCACATGTCGCGCTTGCTGGCCTGGCTCGACGCGTTCACGCTCGATGGCGAGGCGGTCGACTTCGATCGGCTGCAGCGAGCCCTGCCCGAGCTGATGGCCTTGCTGGAGACCGACAGCGCTGGCCTGGCGGTGAGTTTCCCTTTTTTCATCCGCAAGACAGCCCCGGTCTCGGGTCAGCAAAGCCTGCTGGAGTACGAGGGCGGCTGGCTGGCGCGCTGCGAGGGCGGAAGCACCGAGGTACGCATGGTGGCCACGGTGCCGGTGAAGTCGCTCTGCCCGTGTTCCAAAGAGGTCAGCGAAGACGGAGCGCACAACCAGCGTTCGCACATCCGGCTGGAGGTCCTGCTGGACGAGGCCGTGCCCTGGACCGAGCTGGTGCGTTTTGCCGAAGACCATGCGTCGTGCGAACTCTGGGGACTGCTCAAGCGCAGCGACGAGAAGTGGGTCACCGAGCAGGCTTACGCTCATCCCAAATTCGTCGAAGACCTGGTGCGCGACGTGGCGCTGGCGCTGAACGACGATCCACGCGTGCGGGCTTACACCGTGGATGTCACCAACTTCGAGTCGATCCACGCGCACGACGTGCATGCCCGGATCGCTCACGACAAAAAAACCACCATCCAGGACAACTGAAGCATTCTTTTTCGTGAGCATTTTTCACGCGAGGTTTGAAGTGTTTTTCATTCCCCCCTCAAGCGTGTGAAAAGCAGCTCACGAAGCGGGTTTTGTGCTTTTCCCCGAGGGAAAACCCGTGAAGACCGCGTCCGTGCGGTTCATACAATTCACAGGCCAAAGCGCCTTGGCCAAACACCACAACCGTGTGTGCTGGTCGAGTAAAAATCACCTAAATGGAGTTGTAACTATGGATCGTCGTTCCATCATCAAGCATGCCGGCATTGCCGGGGTGCTGGCCGCAGGCGCCGCGCCTGCGGTGCATGCCCAGGCCACCATCCGCTGGCGACTCGCTTCCAGCTTTCCGAAAGCCCTGGACACCATCTACGGCGCAGCCGATGTGTTCGCCAAGAAGGTGGGCGAGATGTCGGGTGGCAAGTTCAGCGTTTCGGTGCACCCCGGTGGCGAACTGATGCCGGCGTTCGGCGTGGTGGACGGTGTGCAGCAAGGCACCGTGGAAGCGGCCCACACCGCTCCCTACTACTTCTTCGGCAAGGACGACACCTTCGCCATGGGCACGGCGATCCCCTTCGGCCTGAACAGCCGCCAGCTGACCGCCTGGTACTACGACGGCAACGGCCTGAAGCTGTTCCGCGAGTTCTACGACAAATACAACATCGTGAACTTCCCCGGCGGCAACACCGGTGCCCAGATGGGCGGCTGGTACCGCAAGGAAATCAAGAGCGGTGCCGACATCAAGGGCTTGAAGATGCGCATCGGCGGTTTCGCCGGCAAGGTGCTGACCCGCATGGGCGGCGTGCCGCAGAACATCCCTGGTGGCGAGATCTACCAGGCGCTGGAAAAAGGCACCATCGACGCCACCGAGTGGGTGGGACCGTACGATGACGAAAAACTGGGTTTCCAGAAGGTTGCCAAGAACTACTACTACCCAGGCTGGTGGGAAGGCGGCGCACAGCTCGACTTCTACATCAACAAGGCAGCCTTCAACGGCCTGTCTGCCGAGTACAAGGTCATCGTCGAGTGTGCGGCCTCCCATGCGCACACCACCATGCAGGCCATGTACGACGCACGCAACCCTGGCGCACTGAAGCGCCTGGTCGCTGGTGGCGCCAAGGTGCAGGCGTTCCCGAAGGCGGTGATGGACCTGGCGTACAAGGAATCCATGTCCCTCTATGCCGAGTTGAACGACACCAACCCGGCCTGGAAGAAGATCTACGCCGACTATTCGGCCTTCCGCAAGGACCAGAACCTCTGGTTCCGCTTCACCGAAGCCCAGTTCGACCGCTACATGCAGTCGGCCAAGCTGTAACGGCTGACTACGCCTGGCAAAAAACCCCGCCCCTGCGGGGTTTTTTGTGCAGGTTGGCCATGTTTGACCGTGACCCGGCCCTGCATCGCCTCTCCTCCCTGTCTCTCTTTTATCAGAGGCCCCGCTTTCGCTAAACTGGCGGGCTTGCCACGAGCAACCCAACCCATCGGGGATTCCCATGTCGTTCCTACTCCAGATATCCCGGCTCATCGATGCCATCAGTGAGCTCATTGGCAAGATGGCCATGTGGCTCATCCTGGCTGCCACGCTCATCAGCACGGGCAATGCCCTCATCCGCAAAATCTTCGGCACCAGCTCGAACGCCTGGCTGGAAATCCAGTGGTACCTGTTCGCCGCGGTGTTCATGCTCGGCGGCGGTTACGCCTTCCTGCGCAATGCGCACGTGCGCATCGACTTCATTTCCAGCAGGTTCAGCGACCGCACCCGCAACTGGATCGATATCGGCGGCATCCTGATTTTCCTGTTCCCGCTGTGCTACATGATGGCCACGATGGGCTGGCCCTTGTTCGTCAACGCCTACGTATCGGGCGAAATGTCGTCCAACTCCGGTGGACTGATCCGCTGGCCCGTGTACGCCCTGATCCCGCTGGGCTTTGCGCTGCTGTTCCTTCAGGGCCTCTCCGAACTGATCAAACGTTTCGCTTTCCTCACTGGCCGGGGGCCGGATGTCCTGAGCCATTCCGGCCCCAGTGAGGCCGAAATGCTCGCGCAAGAGATCGCCGAACAGGAAAAAGCCCGCCAGGCGGGAGCATCAGCATGATCGAATTTCTGACCGCCAATTTCGTTCCGGTGATGTTCACCGGCCTGCTGGTGTTCCTGTTGATCGGATTCCCGGTTTCGTTCTCCCTGGCCGCGACCGGCCTGTTCTTCGGCCTCATCGGCATGGAACTGGAGCTGTTTCCCTCCAACCTGTTTCAGGCCTTGCCGCTGCGGGTGTTCGGCATCATGCAGAACGACACGCTGCTGGCCATCCCGTTCTTCACGCTCATGGGCATCATCCTGGAGCGCAGCCGCATGGCTGAAGACCTGCTGGAAACGGTGGGCCAGGTGTTCGGCCCGCTGCGCGGCGGCGTCGGTATTGCCGTGGTGCTGGTGGGCGCACTGCTCGCGGCCACCACTGGCGTGGTCGCGGCTTCGGTGATCTCGATGGGCCTGATCGCCATGCCCATCATGCTGCGCTACGGCTACAACCGCACCATCGCCACCGGCACCATCACCGCTTCGGGCACGCTGGCGCAGGCGCTGCCACCTTCGCTGGTGCTGATCGTGCTGGCCGACCAGCTGGGTCGTTCGGTGGGTGACATGTATGCCGGGGCCTTGATTCCCGGCCTGGCGCTGGTCGGTCTGTATCTGGCTTTCATCATCGTGGTGGCGCTGGTCAAGCCCGCGTGGGTGCCGGCCCTGCCGGCCGAGGCACGCATCTACAACGAGCCCGATGGTTCCAGTGGCCACCGCTCGCTGGTGGCCTTGCTGGTGCTGTGTGCTGCGGCTGGCTACGCCTGGTCCCAGGTGCACGAGTCGATCATGAATCCCTGGCTGGAGCGCGAAATGCCCGCGCCCGGTGATGAAATCTTCATCCTGTCGATGACCATCAGCGCCTTCCTGGCGCTGGCGCTGGCGCTGGTCAACAAGCTGTTCGGCATCGGCCTGCTCTCGCGACTGACCGAGCGCGTCACCTTTGTGCTGATACCGCCGCTGGTGCTGATCTTCCTGGTGCTGGGTACGATTTTCCTGGGCGTGGCCACACCCACCGAAGGCGGTGCCATGGGCGCCATCGGCGCGCTGATCATGGCGGGCGCTCGCCGCACGCTGTCGTTCGGTCTGCTCCAGCAGGCGCTGGAAAACACCACCAAGCTCGCCATCTTCGTGCTGTTCATCCTGATCGGTTCGACCGTCTTCAGCTTCACCTTCAACGCGGCCGACGGACACATCTGGGTGGAGCACCTGTTCGACAAGCTGCCTGGTGGACAGATGGGTTTCCTGCTGTTCGTGAACGCGCTGGTGTTCGTGCTGGGCATGTTCATCGACTTCTTCGAGATTGCCTTCATCGTCGTGCCCCTGCTGGCGCCGGTGGCCGAGAAACTGGACATCAACCTGATCTGGTTCGGCATCATCCTGGCGATGAACCTGCAGACCTCGTTCCTCACGCCGCCGTTCGGCTTTGCGCTGTTCTACCTGCGCAGCGTGGCTGCCCGCAACGACTACGACGATGTGGTGACCGGAAAACGCATTCCGGCGGTGACCACGGCCCAGATTTACAAGGGGTCCATCGCCTTCATCATCCTGCAGCTGATCATGGTGGCGGTGATCGTGTTCAACCCGGGCATCGTGACCGGCAACCTGGACAAAGCCGTGAAGGTCGACGACGCGGAGGTTCTGGACATGCTCAACAACATGCAGGACCTGCAGTCTGCCGATCCTTACGGTTCCGATGAGGCGCCCACCGTCGAGGAGCCGGCCGCCGATGGGCCGGCGCCCGAAGCCGAAGAAGGAGCGCCAGAAGCAGAGGAGGATCCCACCAAAGCGCTCGAAGACGCATTGAAGAAAGCCGAGTGATGCAGATCGACGTCAAGGTGCTCGATCCGCGCATGGTCAGCCAGCTGCCGGCTTACGCGACCTCCGGGAGTGCGGGTCTGGACCTGCGGGCCTGCCTCGATGCCCCGCTCACCCTCGCGCCCAACGCCTGGCAGTTGGTGCCCACGGGGCTGGCCATCCACCTGGCCGACCCTGGCTATGCGGCCATGATCCTGCCGCGCTCGGGTCTGGGTCACAAGCACGGCATCGTGCTGGGCAATCTGGTGGGCCTGATCGACAGCGACTACCAGGGCCAGCTCATGGTGAGCGCCTGGAACCGCAGCGACGTGGCTTTCACGATCGAGCCCATGGAGCGCATCGCGCAAATGGTGATCGTGCCGGTGGTGCAGGCGCATTTCAATCTGGTGGACGACTTCGACGTGGCCAGCGAACGCGGGTCGGGCGGTTACGGTTCAACGGGTCGAGGCTGACCTGTCAGCGCTGACGCGCTGAAAAAAACAAGAGGGCTGCGCTGGCAGCCCTCTTGCGTTTTGGGCGTCTGCCCATCAATGCAGTGTGGGCTTGCCCGAGGGCGCATCGGGGTCCGACGGGGTATCGCCGCTCTCGACCTGCATGCGGAAGAAGCCCGCGCCCAGCGTGCCACGACCGACTTCACTGATTTGCGCTTCGCGCACAGCGTGCACCTTGAGGTGGATGCGCAAGGCAATGCCCGCCAGGGGATGGTTGCCATCCAGCACCACATGGTCGGGGTAAATGTCGCTCACGAAGTACAGGCGGTCGTGCGGTGCAGAGGAGGTGCAGCCCGCGGGCAGGCCCTCGAAACCCATGCCTTCCTCGATGTTGTCCGGAAACAGGTGTCGGGGCTCCAGAAAGAGCAGGCGATCGTCGTAATCGCCAAACGCGTGCTGGGGTTCGAGCTGCAGTTCCACCGTATCGCCCGCCACATGGCCCTGCAGCGCCTCCTCGAGCCCGGCCAGCAGGTCGTTGCCACCCACCAGGAACTCGATCGGTTCGTCCAGCACGTCCAGCTCTTCGCCCAGGGTGTCCTTGAGTGTCCACGTCAGCGCGACGACGCACTGAGGGGTGATTTTCATCGTCGTTTTCATCGGACAATTGTCCCATGACCCAAGCCAACCCCTCCAGCCCCAAAACCTTTGGCCCCGACATGCCCCGCGAAATGCTCGGCGGTCTTTCGCCCGCGCAATTCATGCGCCGTTATTGGCAGAAAAAGCCTTTGCTGATTCGCAATGCCTTTCCGGACTTCAAACCGTTTGTGAATCGCCAGGCGCTGTTTGCCATGGCCGCCGATGAAGCGGTCGAGTCGCGTTTGATCGTGCACAAATCCGCGGGCTGGCAGCTCAGACACGGACCTTTTGCCCGCACGGCTTTTCCACCGCTGAAGCAGAAGCGCTGGAGCTTGCTGGTGCAGGGTGTGGATCTGCACCTGGACGCGGCTCACGAGTTGCTGCAGCGCTTCCGCTTCGTGCCCGATGCGCGTCTGGACGACCTGATGATTTCCTGGGCCAGCGATGGCGGTGGCGTGGGGCCGCACTTTGACAGCTACGACGTGTTCCTGCTGCAGGCCAGCGGTCAACGTCACTGGCGCATCGGACGCCAGAAAGACCTTTCGCTGGAGCCGAACGTGCCGCTCAAGATCCTGAGCAACTTCGAGCCTGAAGAGGAGCACCTGCTCAACCCCGGCGACATGCTGTACCTGCCACCGCGCTGGGCGCACGACGGTGTGGCCGTGGGTGACGACTGCATGACCTACTCGGTGGGCTTCCGCGTGCCGCAGCGCGGTGGACTGGCTGGTGAATTGCTGCAGCGCATGGCCGATGAGTTCGACGACGCCACGCTGTACCGCGACCCGGCGCAGCCCGCCACCGCCACGCCAGCGGCCATGCCGCCCGCGCTTGAGGCCTTTGCGGCCGATGGCCTGCAGCGTCTGCTGGCCGAGCGCGAGTCGCTCGCCTGTGCGCTGGGCGAGGTGATGACCGAGCCCAAGCCCCGCGTCTGGTTCGAAGAACCCGAGTCAGACTGGACGCCTGGCCCCTTGGCGCTGGATCGCCGCACGCGCATGATGTACGACGACCGCCACGTGTTCATCAATGGCGAGAGTTTCCGCGCCGGCGGTGCGGATGCACGCCTGATGCGCACGCTGGCCGACCAGCGCTGCCTGGATGCCCGCCAGGCGGGACGCGCCAGCACCGATGCGCAGGCGTTGCTGCAGGACTGGTTTGAAGCCGGCTGGCTGCACCGTGTGGTGGCCAGCTGATCCGTTCTGTCGTTCCGAATACGGAGGTGAGGTCATGAGTCAAGAGTCCGAATCAGAGTCCGAATCAGGCATGGGAACAGCCGCGCAGGCGCTGCCGCTGGGGCGAATGGAGGGCCGCCAGGTCTTTGCCGATCTGGTTCGACAGGCCATGGTCTGCGCTGCCAGGGAGGGCTGGTCGCACATTGTCTTGAGCGATTCGGACTTCGCGGACTGGCCATTGGGCGAACGGGTGGTGGTCGATGCCCTGCAGGCCTGGGCCGGTCGCGGGCGCCACATCCAGTTCATGGCGCGGGACTTCGGGCCGCTGCGCCAGCTGCACCCCCGCCTGGTGCAGTGGCGCGTCACGTGGTCGCATCTGGTGCAGGCCCACGCATGCACCAGTTTGGTGGGGACCGAGTTGCCCAGTGCGATCTGGTCACCCGGCTGGACCCTGGAGCGGCTCGATTCCCTGCGCTGCACGTTGGTGGCCAGCGTGGATGCCCGACGGCGCTTGGCCCTGAAAGAGCGGCTGGACACCTGTTGGGCCATGGGCAGCCCATCGTTTGCGGCTACCACGCTGGGTTTGTGAGCTTTCGTAGTGGAATTTTCTGCTTTCGCAACACTTTCTTGTGAGAAAAAGAAAAAGATGCCGAGGGTAAATGCGGATTCATTTTTCCAGCTATGATTTCAATCCAGTCTGGAAGCCGGGTCTCAATAGGTTGTCTGACTGGGTCAACCGAGCTCGAATCCTTGATTCGGGTTTTTTTTTGGTTGATTCAAAATCATTATTTGAAGTTTGTTCATCCTCATCCATAGGAACACTGTCATGAAAAAATCTATCCTCCTCGCCAGCCTGCTCGCCGCCGTGGCCCTGACCGCTTGCGGCAAAAAGGAAGAAGCCGCCATCACGATCCCCGAGCCTGCAGCCGCGGTTGATGCCGCCAAGGACGCAGCTGCTGCCACCACCGACGCTGCTGCCGCTGCGGGCGCCGCCACTGTTGACGCCGCTGCCGCTGCTGGCGCTGCCACTGTTGATGCCGCCAAGGATGCAGCTGCTGCCACCACCGACGCCGCCGCTGCCGCTGCAGACGCTACCAAGGACGCCGCCGCTGCCGCCGCTGATGCAGCCACCGCCGCTGCCGAAGCGGCCAAGGCTGCTGCAAAGCCCGCTCAGTGATCTGATGGGTCTGTCGGGCTTTTGGCCCGGCCATGAAGAAAGCCGCCCGAGGGCGGCTTTCTTCGTTGGGTGCCCAGGCCGGGCACTGAGGACGGTGACGCCTACTTGAGGTCGTCGGCAAGCAGCTGGACGATGCGCTGGGCGGTGGCGGATGCTTCAGGCTGGCCCTGTTCGTTGAGCACGGAGACCGTGCTGCTGTTGCCACTGCTCTGCACCTTCACGCGGTACTTGGCCGGTGTGGCCTGGGGTGCTGAGCTCGAAAAGAGGCGGCCGAAGAAACCGGGTTTCCGGGCGTCGGCCGCGGTCGTGGGCACGTAACGCACGAAGTAGACACCCTGGGTGCGATCGCGGTCTTCGACCGTGAAACCGGTGCGGTCCAGCGTCAGGCCGACGCGGCGCCAGGCCCGGTCAAAGTCGTCATCGAGCTGGACCACAGGCTGCTGGCCCAGCAAGGTCACCTTGGCGGCGGCCTGGACGGGCGTTGCGGCCGCAATGGCCTGGGCCTGTGCTTCGCTCACGCCGAGCTTGACCATCAGGCGGCGCAGGAACTCGGTTTCCAGCTCGGGATCGGTGGGCCGGGGCTGCCACACGGTCTGGTCTTTCTGGCTGCTGGTGTAGACCTCGGCCATGCCGCGGTGGCTGATGAATATCTCGGTTCCGCCGGCGGCGTTGCGTTCCAGCCGGGTGCGGAACTTGTCGCGTTCTCCGGTGGAATACAGGTTCTCGAACACCCGGCCAATCGTGCTGCGGATGAAGTCTTGCGGAATCTTGGCGCGGTTCTCGGCCCAGTCGGTTTCCATGATGCCGAGTTTTTCTTGGTCCAGTTCCAGCAGGAAGCCGTTTTCCTTCCAGAAGTCGGTCACCGGTGTCCACAGTTGTTCGGCCGGACGGTTCACCACCAGCCAGCGCTGGTTGCCGGCGCGTTCAATGCGCACGTCGCCCACCGAGGAGACCGCCGTGGCGCCGGGCGTGACCGCCGCCTGGGCCGCCTGCTGGCCGCTCGCGGTCACCGCAGCGCCCGGGACGTTGTAGCGCGAGTCGCGGCTGAGCTGCGTCAGATCGGGCGGCACATCCAGGGTGCTGCCACGCTGGGCACTCTTGTAGTCGATCTTGTCTTCCTGCAGTATGGTGCAGCCACTCGCCAGCAGGGCGGCCACGGCGATCACGCCAATGCGGCCCAGAGGGCGCGAGGCGAGGGGCGATGCCGTGAGGGGTGTCGGGCGTTTTGAAGTGACTTGCATGAGCGGACTCGGGGTTCGGAAGAAATGGGGAAGTCGGGCGGGCAACGTTCAATCGATCAGGCCACTGTCTTTGAGCGCCCCTTCGACCAGGGGTTCCAGGGCGCGGGACATCGGCGTGAGCGGCAGGCGCATGGTTTCCGAGCACAGACCCATGCGGGCCATGGCCCACTTGAGCGGGATCGGGTTGGCTTCAACAAACAGGTTCTTGTGCACCGGCATCAGGCGCAGCTGGATGTCCATGGCCTTGCGCGTGTTGCCCGCGATGGCGGCCACGCAGAGCTCGTGCATGAGGCGCGGCGCGATGTTGGCCGTCACGCTCACATTGCCCTGGCCGCCGCAGAGCATCAGCGCCACGGCGGTCGGATCGTCACCGGAGTAGATCGCAAAGCCTTCGGGCGCTTCGCGGATCAGCCACTGGGCGCGCTCGATGTTGCCGGTGGCTTCCTTGATGCCGACGATGCCCGGCACCTGCGCCAGGCGCAGGGCGGTTTCAACCGACATGTCCGCCACGCTGCGGCCGGGCACGTTGTACAGCACGATGGGCAGGTCGCCGGTGGCTTCGGCGATGGCCTTGAAATGCTGGTACTGGCCTTCTTGCGTGGGCTTGTTGTAGTAGGGCACGACCTGCAACTGGCAGTCGGCGCCGACACTGCGCGCGAATTTCGCCAGTTCGATCGCCTCGGCGGTCGAATTGGCGCCGCAGCCGGCCATGATGGGCACGCGCTTCTCACCGTGGGTCTTGGCCTGCTCCACCGAGACTCGGATGATCTCGCAGTGCTCTTCGACCGTGACCGTGGGCGACTCGCCGGTGGTGCCGACCACGCCAATGCAGTCCGTGCCCTCGGCGATGTGCCAGTCGATCAGCTTGCGCAGGGTGGGGTAGTCCACGCTGCCGTCGGTGTTCATGGGCGTGACCAAGGCCACGATGCTGCCGGAAATGGGTTTCATAAGCGATGGGCTCAAGAGGTGGGCACCTGCCTGTTGGCCTCTGTGCAGAGGCCGCCATCAGCGGGCGCGCGAATCTGACATTCTACCCAGAGGCATCCAGCGGATACCGCGCGGGCAGGGCGGACGGATCCGGGTGTTTTCGCACCGCCGCGATACGTTGAACGAAGCGCTCGGGCCGGTCGGTGAAGCCGTCTTCATAGGCCACGATGTGCAGACCAGCGCAGGCACGCAGCAACTCGCCGGGCTGCAACAGGAAATCGGGCCGCGAGGGCTTGCCCACGGTTTCATTGCCGGCGGCAAAGGTTTCATAGAGCAGCACGCCACCCGGCGCCACGCTGTCGACGATTTGAGGCAGCAGGGGGCGCCAGAGGTAGTTGGTTACCACCACCGCGTCGAACTGTTCGTCCGCAAAGGGCCAGGGGCCGCTCTCGATGTCGGCTTCGACGGCACGACCGAGCCTTGCCACCGCCGCAATGGCCTCGGCAGAGCGGTCGACACCGGTGACCGTGTGGCCCCGCTCCGCAAACCAGCGCAGGTGGCGCCCATGCCCGCAGGCCACGTCTAGCACCCTGCCGCCGGGCGGCACGAGATGCGACCAGCGGCTGATCCAGGCAGAAGGCGCTTCGGTGCCGTGCATCAGAAACAGCTCCAGAGCTGGTCCGCCAGGTTCACCAGGAAATCCGGCCGGTTGTAGAGCGCGAGCGTGGCCAGCAGGGCCAGCGCCACGCCGGCCCATACAAATGCCTTGACCACCAGGGGCTTCACGCGGCCGCTCCCACGCGCTGCGGACCGCGGGTGATGGGCGACTCGCGCACGGGCAGATTGACCAGCGCGGCGAACACGCCCAGCGCGATCGAGATGTACCAGACGATGTTGTAACTCCCGGTCCGGTCGTACAGCACGCCGCCCAGCCAGACGCCCATGAAACTGCCGATCTGGTGGCTGAAGAACACGAAGCCGCCGAGCATGGAGAGGTGTGCCACACCGAAAATCTGCGCCACCACCGCGTTGGTCGGCGGAATGGTGGACAGCCAGAGTACGCCCATGACGGCGGAAAACACATACACGCTGGCAGGCGACAGCGGCACGATCAGGAAGACGCTGATCGCCACCGCACGCGCCAGGTAAATGAAGGCCAGGATATGGCGCTTGGGCATGTGCTGGCCCAGGGCACCTGCGGCGTAGGTGCCGATCACGTTGAACAGGCCGATCAGCGCCAGCGCATAGCTCGCCACCTGGGGCGACAGACCGTTGTCTTTCAGGTAGCTCGGCATGTGCACACCGATGAACACCACCTGGAAGCCGCAGACGAAATAGCCCGCCATCAGCAGCTGGAAGCTGCGGTATTTGAAGGCCTCGCGCAGCGCCTGGAGAATGGTCTGTTCGCGCTTGGGCGCCACGCCACCCACAAAACCCGGCTCGCGCAAAAACAGCGCCAGCGGCATGATCAGCAGCACCGCTGCGCCCAGGAACAGCAGCGCCTCCTGCCAGCCGAACGCGCTGATGAGCCAGCCTTCGACCGGCACCATGAGGAACTGGCCGAACGAGCCGGCCGCGGCCGCCACGCCCATGGCCCAGGAGCGCTTTTCGGCCGGGATCTGGCGCCCGATCACGCCGTAGATCACGGCGTAGGTGGTGCCGGCCTGGGCCGCACCGATCAGCACACCCGCGGTGAGCGCAAAGGTCAGCGGTGTGGGCGAGAGCGCCATGCCGGCCAGACCCAGCGCGTACAGCACGGCACCCACCAGCAGCACGCGGAAGGCGCCAAAGCGGTCGGCCGCCATGCCGGCAAAAATGCCGAACAGGCCCCAGGAGAGGTTCTGGATGGCCAGCGCAAAGGCGAAGTTCTCACGCGTCCAGCCCATTTCCTGGGTGATCGGCAGCAGCCAGAGGCCGAAACCGTGGCGCACGCCCATGGACAGGGTGACGATGGCAGCGCCGCAGGCCAGCACCTGGAACGCAGAAAGACGGGGGGGCGACGCGGCGGCCGGGGAAGAAGTCATCCCGAGACTGTAGCGAATCCGGCCTTTCGGTGGGTGTCACCCCGGCGCGTGGGGTCATGAAATCGGCGGCCATGATTGATGCGCAGCGCGAATCGGTAGAGGTGGCAGGTGTTTGGTCTGTAATTGCATCCAGTGTTTTTGGACGGGGCGCATACAATCCGCCCCCATGGCGACCCAATCCACGAACGAATATTCAGAAGGCTCCATCCGTGTCCTCAAGGGACTGGAGCCGGTGAAACAGCGTCCGGGCATGTACACCCGGACCGACAACCCGCTGCACATCATCCAGGAAGTGCTGGACAACGCGGCCGACGAAGCGCTCGCCGGACACGGCAAAAAGATCAAGGTCACGTTGCACACCGACCACTCGGTGAGCGTGGAAGACGACGGCCGTGGTATCCCCTTCGGCCTGCACCCGGAAGAAAAAGCCCCGGTGGTCGAGCTGGTCTTCACCCGCCTGCACGCCGGGGGCAAGTTCGACAAGGGCAAGGGCGGTGCCTACAGCTTCTCCGGCGGCCTGCACGGCGTGGGTGTGAGCGTGACCAACGCGCTCTCGACACGGCTCGAAGTCACCAGCTACCGCGAAGGCCAGGTGGCCAGGCTCGCGTTTTCCGCGGGCGACGTGATCGAACAGCTGGTGATGACGCCCAAAGGCGAGGGCGACCGCAGGCAGGGCACCACGGTGCGCGCCTGGCCCGATCCGAAGTACTTCGAATCCGCCGCTTTGCCCATGACCGAACTCACCCACCTGCTGCGCAGCAAGGCGGTGCTGATGCCGGGCGTGACGGTGACCCTGGTCAACGAAAAGACCAAGGACACGCAGACCTGGCTCTACAAGGGCGGCCTGCGCGACTACCTGCAGCAGACGCTCAACGGTGATCCGGTGATCCCGCTGTTCGAAGGCGACGGTTTCGCCGATGCCAAAGACGACAACTTCGCCGATGGCGAGGGCGCCTCGTGGTGCGTGGCCTTCACCGAAGACGGCCAGGCCGTGCGCGAAAGTTACGTCAACCTGATCCCCACCAGCGCCGGCGGCACGCACGAAAGCGGTCTGCGCGACGGTCTCTTCCAGGCGGTCAAGGGCTTCATCGAGCTGCACGCGCTCTTGCCCAAAGGCGTGAAGCTGCTGCCCGAAGACGTGTTCGCCCGCGCTTCGTATGTGTTGAGCGCCAAGGTGCTGGACCCGCAGTTCCAGGGCCAGATCAAGGAGCGCCTGAACTCACGCGACGCGGTGCGCCTGGTCGGCAGCTTCGTGCGCCCGGCGCTCGAACTCTGGCTCAACCAGCACGTGGACTACGGCAAGAAACTCGCCGAACTCGCCATCAAGGCCGCGCAGTTCCGCCAGAAAGCCGGCCAGAAGGTCGAAAAACGCAAGGGATCGGGCGTGGCTGTGCTGCCCGGCAAGCTGACCGACTGCGAAAGCAGGGACCTGGCGCACAACGAGGTGTTCCTGGTCGAGGGCGACTCGGCCGGTGGCAGCGCCAAGATGGGCCGCGACAAGGAAAGCCAGGCCATCCTGCCACTGCGCGGCAAGGTGCTCAACACCTGGGAGGTCGAGCGCGACCGCCTGTTCGCCAACAACGAAATCCACGACATTTCGGTCGCCATCGGCATCGACCCGCATGGCCCGCTGGACACGCCCGACATGAGTGGTCTGCGCTACGGCAAGGTCTGCATCCTGAGCGACGCCGACGTCGACGGCTCGCACATCCAGGTGCTGCTGCTCACGCTGTTCTTCCGCCATTTCCCCAAGCTCATCGAGGCTGGTCATGTGTATGTAGCGCGCCCGCCGCTGTTCCGGGTGGACGTGCCCGCGCGCGGCAAGAAGCCTGCGGTCAAGCAGTACGCGCTCGACGAGGGCGAACTGCACGCCATCCTGGACAAGGCCGAAAAAGACGGCGTGGCGCGCGACAAGTGCCAGATCAGCCGCTTCAAGGGTCTGGGCGAGATGAACGCCGAGCAGCTCTGGGACACCACGCTCAACCCGGACACCCGCCGCCTCATGCAGGTCAACCTGGGCACGCTGGACTTCGCCGGCACCGAAGCGCTCATCACCAAGCTCATGGGCAAGGGCGAGGCCGCTTCGCGCCGCGAGCTGATGGAGCTGCACGGCGATTCGGTCGAGGTGGACGTGTGAGACAAAGCCCCCAAGCGTCTCTCCACCTTCGGTGCAGAGCCGGGGCTCCGCCGCTGCGCGGGTTGCTGCCCCCCAAGGGGGCTGACCTTGCTCGGGGCGGCCCTTCGCTGCGGTCGGTTCACCACCACGCTCCGCCGCTGCGTGAGTCGCTGCGCCGCTGGCTGCAGGGCACCGCCATGGCGGTGGTGCTCTCGCTGTCTGCGCCCGCCTGGGCCGAGATCTGGGGCTATGTGGACCGGCACGGTGAGTCCCACTTTGCCGACCACCAGGTCGATCGCCGCTACGAACTGTTTTACCGGGGTGGCCAGCGCCCGGGCAAGAAGTCGTCCAGCATCACACCGGGCGCCGCCTATGCGCCGCGGCTGCAGGCCCGGTTCGCGGTGTCCACGTCTTACAAGGCGGTGCGCCACCTGATCCGCGAGGCCGCCACGGCGCACGGGCTCGAATACGAGTTGCTCAAAGCCGTGATCGCCACCGAGTCGGGCTTCAATGCCCGCGCGGTCAGTCCCAAAGGCGCGGTCGGCCTGATGCAGCTCATGCCCGACACCGCCAGGCGCTTTGGCGTCAGGCCCAGTCGTGCCGAAACCCTGCAGGAGCGGCTCACCGATCCGCGCACCAACATCCTCGCCGGCGCCAGCTACCTGGCGTGGCTGCTCAAGTACTTCGACGGCGAAACCGAACTCGCGCTCGCCGCCTACAACGCGGGTGAGGGCGCGGTGATGCGCGCCGGCCGGCGCATCCCCAACTACCGAGAAACCCGCGACTACGTGCGCAAGGTGACGCAACTGCACCAGAACCTCCTGCCGCCGCGCACCTTGTCGCGCCAGCGAACGGCCACCTCATCTACCGGCATCATGCCGGGGCAGGGCGCTTTGCCCACAGCCAAACTCTGAATCTGAACCCGCCTCTTCATGGACACCCTCACTCCCGAACTCCCGCTGGGCCTGCCCGGCGAGCCTGAAGCCGACAATCTCGCCACCTACGCCCAACGCGCCTACCTCGAATACGCACTCTCCGTCGTCAAGGGCCGTGCCCTGCCCGACGTGTGCGATGGCCAGAAGCCGGTGCAGCGCCGCATCCTCTACGCCATGGACCGCATGGGGCTGGGCTACAGCGGCAACACCGCCGCCAAGCCGGTCAAGAGCGCGCGCGTGGTCGGCGACGTGCTCGGCAAATACCACCCGCACGGCGACAGCGCCGCGTATGACGCGCTGGTGCGCATGGCGCAGGACTTCTCGCAGCGCTACCCCCTGATCGACGGCCAGGGCAACTTCGGCAGCCGCGACGGCGACGGCGCCGCCGCCATGCGCTACACCGAAGCGCGCCTGGCCAGGATCACCGGCCTGCTGCTCGACGAGATCGACCAGGGCACGGTGGACTTCATCCCCACCTACGACGGCTCGTTCGAAGAGCCGAAGCAACTGCCCGCGCGCCTGCCGTTCAACCTGCTCAATGGCGCCAGCGGCATTGCCGTGGGCCTGGCCACCGAAATTCCCAGCCACAACCTGCGCGAGGTGGCCGACGCCTGCGTGGCGTTGATCAAGACGCCCAAGCTCAGCGACGAGGAGCTGTTCGCCATCATCCCCGGCCCTGACTACCCCGGCGGCGGCCAGATCATCAGCCCGGCCGGTGACATCGCCGACGCCTACCGCAGTGGCCGCGGCAGCCTGAAAGTGCGCGCGCGCTGGAAGATCGAAGACCTCGCGCGCGGCCAGTGGCAACTCGTGGTGAACGAGCTGCCGCCCGGCGTGAGCACCCAGCGCGTGCTGGAAGAGATCGAAGAGATCACCAACCCCAAGGTGAAGGCCGGCAAGAAGGCGCTGAGCCAGGACCAGACGCAGCTGAAAGCCAGCATGCTCATGGTGCTGGACGTGGTGCGCGACGAATCGAGCAAAGACGCACCCGTGCGCCTGGTGTTCGAGCCCAAGAGCAGCCGCATCGAACAGCAGGAACTCATCACCGCATTGCTGGCCCACACCAGCCTGGAAAGTTCGTCGCCGATCAACCTGACCATGATCGGCCTGGACGGGCGGCCGACGCAGAAGAGCCTGCGGCTCATGCTGAGCGAGTGGATCGAGTTCCGCCAGTCCACCATCGTGCGCCGCACGCAGCACCGCCTGAACAAGGTGCTCGACCGCATCCACATCCTCGAAGGCCGGCAGCTCGTGCTGCTGAACATCGACGAGGTGATCCGCATCATCCGCCACAGCGACGAGCCCAAGCCCGCGCTGATCGCGGCCTTCAAGCTCAGCGACCGGCAGGCCGAAGACATCCTTGAAATCCGTCTGCGCCAGCTGGCGCGACTCGAAGCGATCAAGATTCAGCAGGAACTGAAGGACCTGCGCGAAGAGCAGGGCAAGCTCGAAGACATCCTGGGCAACCCGGCCAGCTTGAAGCGCCTGATGGTCAAGGAGATCGAGGCCGATGCCAAGACCTTTGCGGACGCGCGCCGCACGCTGATCCAGACCGAGAAAAAGGCCGTGGCCGAAATCAAGGTGGTGGACGAGCCTGTCACGGTCGTCATCTCCAGCAAGGGCTGGGTGCGTGCGCGCACCGGCCACGGCCACGAGGCCGGCAGCTTCGCGTTCAAGGCGGGCGATGGCCTGTACGGCACGTTCGAGTGCCGTACGGTGGACCTGCTCATTGTCTTTGGCAGCAACGGCCGTGTGTACTCGGTGCCGGTGGCCAGCCTGCCCGGCGCACGGGGCGACGGCCAGCCCATCACCACACTGATCGAACTCGAAAGCGGCACACAACCGCTGCACTACTTCGCCGGCACGGCCAGTGCCACGCTGCTGCTCAGCGGCACCGGTGGCTACGGCTTCCTGGCGACGGTGGAAAACCTGGTGTCGCGCCAGCGAGCCGGCAAAGCCTTCATCAGCGTAGGGGAGGGCGAGACCATCTGCGCGCCTTCGCACGTGGCCAACACCTCGGGCAGTCAGCCGCTGCTGCCGGCGACGCACGTGGCCTGCGCCTCCACCGGTGGCCGCATCCTCACCTTTGAAATCGCCGAACTCAAGGCGATGGAGAAGGGCGGGCGCGGCCTGATGCTGATCGACCTCGAAGCCAAGGACACGCTCGCCGGCGCTGCGGCCTACACCCGTAGCGTGAAGATCGAAGGCATTGGCCGCGGCGGCAAGGATCGCGACGAAACGCTGGAGATCCGCAGCCTCAACAACGCCCGTGCTGCCCGCGCCCGCAAGGGCAAGGCGGCCGATCTGGGCTTCAAGCCCAACCGCGTCACACGGGTGGAGTGATGGACCTCAGCGTTTCCGGGGTGGTGGTGGCGGCGGTCAGCTTCGCCATCGCCTTCGGCATCGCCAGGGTGATCGCGGCGGTGTTGAGAAAGCGCCGCCAGGCCCGCGACGAGGCCACCGCTCAGGCCTCGCAAAGCCGTCAGGTGCGGCGCGCTCAGGCGCGCAAAAACAAGGGCTGATGGGCTCCCGCCGGGCGCAGCGCTGATGAAAACCGTCACCATGCACAACCAACGCCCCTTCGGTCCCCACCTCAAGAGCTTCCCCATTGGGAGCGCGCCGCTCACGCGCGGGCAGGTGGCAGAACAGGACTGGCAGCTGCTGCGCGGTGACCTGGCCCTGCCGCTGGCGGTGATCAATCAGAGCGCCTTGCAGCACAATCTGCACTGGATGCGCGACTTCTGCGCGCAGCGCGGCCTGTCCATCGCGCCGCACGGCAAGACCAGCATGTCGCCAGAACTGTGGCAGATGCAGCTGGACGCCGGCGCCTGGGGCATCAGCTTTGCCACTGTGTTCCAGGCGGCGGTGGGCGCGCGGCATGGCGTGCCGGTGCTGCTGATCGCGAACCAGGTGATCCAGCGCGCCGAGCTGGACGCGCTGGCGTTGCTGCACGCCGAGCAGCCTGCGCTGCGTTCGATGTTCCTCGTCGATTCGGTCGGGCAGGTGGATGCCATCGAAGCCTGGGCCACGGCACGCGGTTTCGCAGGCCGGTTCGAGGTGCTGCTGGAGCTGGGCATCGCTGGCCAGCGCACCGGCTGCCGCACGGCCGAAGAAGCCCGGCAGATCGCGCGGCGCATCGCTGCCAGCCCGGTGCTCCGGCTCGCCGGCATCGAGTGCTACGAAGGCACCACCGCGACCTGCGACCACACCCAGGACCGCGCCACTGTGCACGACTTGATGGACCGGGTGGACGCCGTCGCCCGCGAAGCCATCGGGCAGGACTGGTTCGCCCATGAAGAAATCATCCTCAGCGCCGGTGGCTCCGCCATCTTCGATCTGGTGGCCGAGCGGCTCACGCCAGACCTGGGCCGGCCGGTGCGTGGCGTGCTGCGTTCGGGCTGCTACCTCACACACGACCACCAGCGCTACACCCGTTACCTCTGCTGTGTGGCCGAGCGCCTGAACCTGCGTGAAACCCTGAAGCCCGCGCTGGAGGTGCTGGCCTGCGTGCAGAGCTGCCCCGAGCCCGGCCTGGCCCTGCTCAGCATGGGTCGGCGCGACGTGTCTCACGACCTCGATCTGCCCCTGCCGATCTGGCGCTCTGACGGGCAGGTTGGCGCGCCTCGCGGCGTGCCCACCCACTGGCGCATCGACGCGCTCAACGACCAGCACGCCTACCTGCGCTACGACGCCTCGGCCCCTGAGGAGGAATGGCCCGTGCTCGGCGAAACCGTGGCCTCCGGCATTTCGCACCCCTGCACCACGTTTGACAAATGGCGCTGGATGCCGGTTGTGGACGACGCCTACCGCGTGGTGGACGCGGTCACGACCTGGTTCTGAGCACGAGCGTCCGGCGACCTGCGATCGCCAGCGAACCCCCTGCTTTTGGGGAATGCCTCTAACATTGCTGCACTGCAGCAAAAAACGCTTGCCATCCCCGGGATTACCCGTAGAATCGCGTTCATGCTGCACTGCAACATAACTCGGTGATCCGGGACATGTCCAAGAGCGGCTCCTTCAACCCTCCACCTCAAGGAACCCGAAATGAACAACCCCGCTGAACAGATCATCGCCGCCAACAAAGCCAACATGGACGCCTTCGAAGGCGCCGCCAAGAAGGCTTACGCTGGCGTGGAAAAGCTGGTCGAGCTCAACATGGCCGCTTCCAAAGCCGCCCTGGGCGAGTCCTTCAACCACGCCAAGGCCGTGATGTCCGTCAAGACGCCCCAGGAATTCATGAGCCTGCAAGCCGCCTTCTTCCAGCCCCTGGCTGAAAAGTCGACCGCTTACTTCCAGCACGTGCAGAGCATCGCCACCGAAGGCAGTGCCGATTTCACCAAGCAGTTCGAAGCCACCGTGGCTGACGCACAGAAGGCCATCGGCGCCTCCGTGGACCAACTGGTGAAGAACGCACCGGCCGGCTCCGAAGCCGCCGTCGCCGCTCTGCAGAGCGCGCTGAGCCAGGGCCAGAAGGCTGTTGAAACGGCTCAGGCCACCATCAAGAAAGCCTCGGCCACCGCCCAGGCCAACTTCGCCGTCGCTTCCAAGCAGGCCACCGACCTGGCCAAGAAGGCTTCCAAGGTCTGATCCCGGTGTGAACGGCCTTCGGGCCGCTCCTTCCCTTAAAAAGAGGCACTTCGGTGCCTCTTTTTTTTGTGCGCCCGGCATGGTCACACACCTGCGGGTGCAAGTCCCGCTGCGATCTGGTCACCGTGAGCAAAGTGAAGGGCAACGGTGAAGGGCAACTGTGTCAGGGTGACCGATCGTGGGAAGGAAACGTGGAGCGAACATCGCGCTTCGATGAACAAGAACCGCAGACAAGGTGTTGCCATGCAGGGCGAGCAGGCAAAGGACTGCAACGGGCTATGATCAATATCAGGTTGTGTAGATGCGGCGGATGTGTGATGAAGGTGGGCGCTTCTTGTCTGGATCTCTCGCCTGTACCCGCTGCTCAGTACCGCTTTCCCACAGCCGCGCCTGTCGGCTTGTCCATGACTCCGGCGCGTCGACTATTCCTCCTGTCCATGAGACTCCCGTGAGTACCGGTCATGACCTTGATCAGCATCGCCTGTGGGCAACAGGCGCTACCGAATTTCTATGTACTTCATCACCTGACCAAACGCTGGGAAGCGCGAGGCATCGTGTCAACATCAGGCCCCGTCTATGACCCCGGAGCCGATGCCTGCGTGCTTCATGTCGACAAAACCCGTCTGAACGACGCCGATGCTCCCACACCTCCTGCGGGACGGGCTGTGATCAATGGGGCGGTACGGGATATCTCCAAGAGCCTGTACTCGACCCTGCGACTTTCCCGGGATGGCGACTGGGACGGCCCGGTCATTGTGAAAACCGATCTCAACCATTTTGGGTTGCCCGAAGGTCTGGCTTGTCTTCCGCCAGAACACCACATGCCGTCCCCGCGGGTCAGGCTCACTGCCAGGCCGTGGCAACTGGCCGGCCAGTTGCCGGACCGGCACTACCCCGTGGTGCCCTCCATCCGTGATGTTCCAGGGTGGGTCTGGCGCAACCCGGCCTACATCGTTGAACGGTTCATGCCTGAGCGTGACGGTGATCTCTACTGCATCCGGGGATGGATGTTCCTGGGCTCCTTCAGCTACGGCTGGCGGCTGCTGGGCACCGACCACATGGTCAAGGCCGGTAACCTGGTGCGGCACGAGTTCATTGACGACGTACCGGACGAACTGATCGACTTGAAGCAACGCGCGGGTTTCGATTTTGGAAAATTCGATTACGTCATGCATGAAGGCAAACCGATCGTGCTGGACCTGAACAAGACACCCGCCTACGCTGGCGACCCTGACTCTCCCAGGCTGACACACCTGTCCCGGGGCATCGAGGAATTCCTGCCATGACCATGCCGTTGAGCTGGCTGATCGATCTGGACGCCTTGCTGCCACCGGACGCGGTCTTCATGGCCAGAACCGATTTGCACCAGACGCGCTTGCTCGGATTCCAGCCTGTCAATCTGGAGGCTGTCACTGGCATCGGACTGGGGATGTTCGGACGGCGCGCTGCCGTGCGACACCGTTCCTGTGCCACGGTGGCGTTTCTGGACCTCATGACGCTGGCCGGCCTTCGCGTCGAGGAAACCACGCTGCGCTA
Organism: Hydrogenophaga sp. L76; assembly: GCF_057654755.1. Classification (NCBI taxonomy): domain Bacteria; kingdom Pseudomonadati; phylum Pseudomonadota; class Betaproteobacteria; order Burkholderiales; family Comamonadaceae; genus Hydrogenophaga; species Hydrogenophaga sp. L76. The sequence continues at coordinate 1,216,305 of NZ_CM172807.1, read as the reverse complement.
CGACACGGGCGAGGAAGCCCACGCACTGGCGCGACAGCTTGTGCAGGAAGGCCACCGGATTCTGTCCGCATACCCAATGCCACCAGCCTTGTACGACGACAGCGCACTGCTGGTTCCGAATTCCCTGTGGCACGATCTCAACGCCAAGAGCCGGCTGCATCTGCTGGTACCGCCTCAAAACCTGGCACCCCGGCACTTGGTCAACCATGCGCAAGCCTGGCCAATGACGTTCACGTTTCCGGTCTGGCTGAAGGTGGCCGGTGATGCAGCCACAGGATGGGGTTATGCGGTCAGGCACTGTGCCGACAGCTCCAGCTACCAGGCCGCTCTTGATGAGCTGGAGACGCTCGACCCGAAAGGCACCCTGATCATGGAATCCCATATCAAGGTGCGCCGCAGTTGGTGCGCTTGCATTCTCGTGAGCCCCGACCAAGTGATTTACGCCGGCTGCGCCGAGCAGATCTTCGATCGGCCTGGCAAGCAATCGGGTAGCTTGATCGATGCCAACGACGCGCCATCATCGGAAATGGAGACGTTGATGACGACAATCGGGGAACGGGCACGTCAGGCCGGTTTCATTGGGATCGCCGGCTGCGATGTCGGCGAAACGGATGAAGGTCAACTCGTGGCGTTTGACCCCAACTTCCGTCTCAATGCCTCCAGCGCTCAGGTGCTGTTGCACGCCTCGGCCACCGCACGCGCCGGAGCCCACGTCACCCAATCTGTCACCTTGCGTTCTCAGCGGCGTTTCCCGGAGATGACCGCCCGGCTCGAGCGTTGGGTTGCATGTGGTCGTTTTGTGCCGACCCGGGGTCTTGATGCACACCACCTGGCCGCGGCCCAAGGGATTTCGACCATCGCCGGTTTCGTCGTCGAACACTCCAGAGCGTCGGCAACCGACACCATGAACGAGCTGCAATCGCTGATGGTGACCTGAAAGGGACGCAACCCTGGTCGATTAAAACGAAGTGACAAACCCCAGCGATTCATTCACTTGCAGCAAACAACGGGATCAGGGCCGATCTCAAGACGGTTCGGTCAGCTTTGTCTTTTTCACCCCAGTTCGGCGATCAGCTCGATTTCCACACAGGCACCCATCGGAATCTGCGCCACGCCAAACGCGCTGCGGGCGTGGGCGCCAGCTTGGGGGCCGAACACTTCGCCCAGCAGTTCGCTGCAGCCGTTGGTGACCAGGTGCTGTTCGGTGAAGGTGCCGGTGCTGTTGACCAGGCTCATGACCTTGACGATGCGCTTCACGTCGTCCAGCGTCTTGCCGGTGACCAGGCAGGCGGCGGCGAGCGTGCCCATGAGGTCGATGGCGATGGCGCGGGCGGCGAGCTTGCCTTCTTCGGTGGTGGTGGTCAGGCCGAGCTGACCGACCCAGGGTTTGCCGTCTTTCTTGGCAATGTGGCCGCTCAGAAAGATGAGATTGCCGGTCTGCACGAAGGGCACGTAGGCGGCGGCCGGGATGGCCACGGGCGGCAGTTCGATGCCGAGTTGGGAAAGCTTGTCGTAGACGCTCATGGGGGGCTCCTGAAAATGGGATCGGGTCATTCTATAGAGCGCCCGGACGTGCCCGGGCCTCGCCGATAATCGTCCGCATGTTTGAATCCGTGTCGTTCTGGATGGTCCTGGGTTTGCTGTTGCAGGGGTTGATCCTGCTGCTGTTGCTGTGGCTGTTGTTGCGGCGCCGGCCGGTGGACGCCGCTGAGCTGGCGCACCGCCAGTTGCTGCTGGGCTCGCTGCAAAACCAGGCGCAGCGCATGGAACACATCGAGAGCGAACTGCGCCGCGAGATCAGCGACAGCTCGCGCGGTGGCCGGCAGGAGATCCAGCAGACCCTGGCCACCTTCCAGGAAACGCTGACGCGCCAGGACGCCGAGGCCACGCGCACGCAGAACACCCAGCTCGACGCGTTTGCCCATCAGTTGCTGCAACTGCGCGGCACCCTGGGCGATACGCTCACCCAGCAGTTGCAGGCGATCAGCCTGGGCATGGGGCAGCAGGCCGCCGAGGCCACGCGCACGCAGAACGCGCAGATCGACGCTTTTGCCCAGCAACTGGTGCAACTGCGTGGCACCTTGGGCGACACGCTCACGCGCCAGCTGCAGGACATGAGCGAGGGCAACGCGCGCCGTCTGGCCGAGATCCGCACCACGCTGGACGGCCAGCTCTCGCAACTGCAGCAGAGCAACGCCGCCAAACTGGACGAGATGCGCGCGACCGTGGACGAGAAGCTGCAGAGCACGCTGCAGGCGCGGCTGGGCGAGAGCTTCAAACAGGTGGCCGACCGGCTGGAGCAGGTGCACAAGGGCCTGGGCGAGATGCAGACGCTGGCGCAGGGCGTGGGCGATCTGAAACACCTGCTGACCAACGTGAAAACCCGCGGCATGTTCGGCGAAGCCCAGCTCGGCGCCCTGCTGGAGCAGGTGTTCGCGCCCGACCAGTACGCCACCCAGGTCGCCACGCGCCCGGGAAGCCGCAACGTGGTGGACTTCGCCATCAAGCTGCCGGGGCGCGGCGACGACGGTGCACCCTGCTGGCTGCCGATCGACGCCAAGTTTCCGAACGAAGACTACGAACGCCTGCTCGACGCACAGCAGCGCGCCGACGTGGACGGTGCCGAAGCGGCCGCGCGCGGGCTGGAGCAGCGCATCAGGTTCGAAGCCAAAAGCATGGCCGACAAGTACCTGGAGCCGCCGCACACCACGGACTTCGCCATCCTGTTCCTGCCCACCGAAGGGCTTTACGCCGAGGTGCTGCGCCGCCCGGGGCTGATGGAGGTGCTGCAGCGCGAATACCGTGTCACGCTGGCGGGCCCGACCACGCTGATGGCCATGCTCAATTCGCTGCAGATGGGTTTTCGCACGCTGGCGCTGGAAAAGCGCAGCAGCGAGGTCTGGCAGGTGCTGGGCGCGGTCAAGACCGAGTTCGGCAAGTTCGGCGATGTGCTGGCCAAGGTCAAGAGCCAGACGCAGACCGTGCTCAACACGCTGGACAACGCCGAGACGCGCAGTCGCGCCATGAGCCGCGCGCTCAAGACGGTGGAGGCGCTGCCGCAGGAACAGGCCAGCGCGCTGCTGCCGCTCGATCCCAACGACCGCGGGGAGGTTTGAGCACGCGCCTGCGAGTCGGGCTGGCGCGCCTGATCGCGGCGCAGGTCAGCCTGCACGCCTGCATGACCGGCTTTCGCATGGCCGCGCCGCTGATGGCGCTGCGCGAAGGTCACAGCGCTGCGGCGGTGGGCATGCTGCTGGCGCTGTTTGCGCTGGCCCAGGTGTTCCTGGCGCTGCCCGCCGGGCGCTACGCCGACCGGCGCGGGCTCAAAAAACCGTTTGCCCTGTCCATCGGCACGGCCACGCTGGGCGCAGCGGCTGCGGTGGCCTGGCCGGTGTTCCCCGTGTTGTGCCTGACGGCGCTGGCCTGCGGCGCGGCCACGGGCCTGGCCATGATCGCGCTGCAGCGCCACGTGGGCCGGATGGCCACGAACGCCACCGAACTCAAGCAGGTGTTCAGCTGGATGGCGATCGGGCCATCCATCTCCAACTTCCTTGGGCCGTTCGCGGCCGGCTTGATGATCGACGCCTGGGGTTTCAGGGCGGCCTACCTGCTGCTGGCTCTGCTGCCGTCGCTGGCCTGGTTCTGGGTGCGCAGCGTGGTGGAGCACGAGCCGTTGGCGCCCGCCCAGCGCGGCGCCAGCGGTTCTTCGTGGAACCTGCTGCGCCAGCCCGACTTCCGGCGCCTCATGCTGATCAACTGGCTGTTGTCCTCGTGCTGGGATGTGCACACTTTTCTGGTGCCGGTGATCGGCCACGAGCGCGATCTCAGCGCTACGGTGATCGGCTCGATCCTCGGTGCGTTCGCGCTGGCGGCCACGGCGATCCGGCTGGCCATGCCCTGGTTGGCGGCCCATCTGCGCGAGTCGGTGGTGATCGGCACGGCCATGGTGGTGACGGCGCTCCTGTTTTCGGTCTACCCGCTGGTCCATGCGGCTTGGGCCATGGGCGCCTTGTCCATCGGCCTGGGACTGGCGCTGGGGCTGGTGCAACCCATGATCATGAGCACGCTGCACCAGATCACACCCCACCATCGCCATGGCGAGGCCCTGGGCCTGCGGGCCATGGCCATCAATGGCTCCAGTGTGGTGATGCCGCTGCTGTTCGGATCGGCCGGTGTGGTGGTCGGCGTGGCCGGTGTGTTCTGGGCGGTGGGCGTGGTGGTGGGACTGGGTTCGCGTCTGGCCTGGACCTTGCGGCCGACGCTGAGCGAACCTGAGAGGCACTGAGTTTGCGCCCGCGCAAAAGCGGATCGACGGCCTGTCGGGAGGCTCGGCGCGTGAGCCTTTTAGAATCGCAGGCCAACCTGAAAGAAGAGCCGTGCTGTTATTGATCGTGTTGTTGCCACTTTTACTGGGCACCGCAGCCACATTCTGGCTCGGCCCGAGGTCCCGTCTGTTGACCGCCCTGGCGGCCGGCGCGGTCACCGCTGCCAGCCTGGCCGTGCTGCTGAGCCATGCGCCTGCGGTGATGGCGGGCGAGACGGTGCGCAACGTCTGGACCTGGGTGCCCGAGATCGGGCTGAACCTGACGTTCCGGCTGGACGGCCTCTCTCTGCTGTTTGCTGGGCTGATCCTGTTCATCGGCCTGCTGATCGTGCTCTACGCGCACTTCTACCTGAGCCCGAAGGATTCGGCGGGCAAGTTCTTCAGCGAGATGATGCTGTTCATGGCGGCCATGCTGGGTGTGGCGCTGTCGGACAACCTGCTGTTGCTGGTGGTGTTCTGGGAGCTCACCAGCCTGTCGTCTTTCCTGCTGATCGGCTTCTGGAGCCACCGCGCCGATGCGCGGGCTGGAGCGCGCCAGGCGCTGGCCGTGACCGGCGGCGGTGGTCTGGCGATGCTGGGCGGCTTCGTGTTGCTGGGTCAGATCGCGGGCACCTACGAGTTGAGCGAGATGGTGGGCCGTGTGGCCATGATCCAGGCCGATCCGATGTTTGTGCCGGCGCTGCTGCTGATCCTGCTCGGCGCCTTCACCAAGAGCGCGCAATTCCCGTTTCACTTCTGGCTGCCCGACGCCATGGCCGCCCCCACGCCGGTGTCGGCCTACCTGCATTCGGCCACCATGGTGAAGGCGGGCGTGTTCCTGCTGATGCGCATGTACCCGGTGCTGGCGGGTTCGGGCTGGTTCGAGGTGATCGTCACCGTGGCAGGTCTGGCCACGGTGCTGTTCGCGGCCTTCATCGCCCTTTTCAAGCACGACCTCAAGGGACTGCTGGCGTATTCGACCGTGAGCCACCTGGGCCTGATCGTCTTCCTGATCGGGCTGGGTTCACCGCTGGCCGCCGTGGCCGCGGTGTTCCACGTGCTCAACCACGCCACCTTCAAGGCCTCGCTGTTCATGATCGCGGGCATCGTCGACCACGAAACGCATTCGCGCGACATGCGCCAGCTCGGCGGCCTCTACAAGCTCATGCCCTGGACGGCCACGCTCTCGATGGTGGCGGCCGCGTCGATGGCGGGCGTGCCGCTGACCAACGGGTTCCTGTCCAAGGAAATGTTCTTCACCGAAGCGGTGGTGGGCACGGCGGGCATCTGGAGCTGGGTGGTGCCGGCGCTGGTGACGCTGGCGGGCGTGTTCAGCGTGGCCTATTCGCTGCGCTTCGTTCACGACACGTATTTCAACGGGCCGCTGGGCGACGTGCCGAACACGCACCCGCACGAGCCACCACTGGGCATGAAGCTGCCAGCGATGCTGCTGGTGTCGATGTGCATCGTGGTGGGCCTGTTGCCGGCCATCACCTTCGGGCCGCTGGTGCACGTGGCTGCCACGGCCCTGGTGGGCCAGCCGCTGCCCGAGTACCACCTGGCGATCTGGCACGGCTTCAACCTGCCGCTGCTGATGAGCGCGATCGCGCTGGCCGCGGGCATCGGTTTGTACCTGCTGCTGGCACGCGGCAAGCGCATGCACCGCATCGAGTCCGAGGCCTGGTTCGGACCGGCCACCGGGCGGCAGATTTTCGACGGTGTGATTGACGGGTTGTTTTCGCTCGCCGGGCGCATTTCCATCCGCCTGGAGACCGGCTCACTGCAGCGCTACCTGGTCTGGCTGATCGGTGCGGCGGTGGTGGCCGCGGCGACGCAGCTGGTGGGCCAGGGCATCGGTGCCGGCACGCGCGAACTGCTGCCCGCCTCGCCGCTGGCCATCGCCGTGTGGTTGCTGCTGTTCGCCGCTTGTGCGGCGATCGCGCTCACGCACCACCAGCGTTTTCAGGCCGTGGTGCTGGTCGGCGTGGTCGGGCTGGTGACTTCGCTCACCTTCGTGAGCCTCTCGGCGCCCGATCTGGCGCTGACGCAGCTCTCCGTCGAGGTGGTGTCCACCGTGCTGCTGCTGATGGGACTGGCCTTGTTGCCGCAACACTCGCCGCGCGAATCGTCGGCGCTGCGCCGTGCGCGCGATGGCGTGCTGGCGCTGGCCGGCGGCGCGGGCATGGCCTGGGTGGCCTGGGTGCTGCTCACGCGCAACCACGACTCCATCTCCTGGTACTTTCTGGAAAAATCGCTGCCCGTGGGCGGCGGCACCAACGTGGTCAATGTGATCCTGGTGGACTTCCGGGGCTACGACACCTTTGGCGAGATCACCGTGCTGGGCATCGCGGCCATCGGTGTGCTCGCGCTCATGGACGGCATGCGCAGCCGCAGGCCACTGGCCGACCCGCAAGGCCTGGCCTGGACCTTTGCGGCCCAGCCGCTGATGCTGCGCGTGGCGGCTTCGGTGGTGTTGCCGCTGGCGCTGGTGTTCACGCTCTACATCTTCATGCGCGGCCACAACCTGCCCGGTGGGGGGTTCATTGCCGGCCTGATCACCGCGGTGGCGCTGGTGCTGCAGTTCATGGCGCTGGGCCAGGCCAGGGCGGAGGCGATGTTGCGCGCGCAGGCCGGGCGCCGCTTCGTGCGCTGGATCGGCGCCGGCCTGTCCATCGCCGGGCTGACCGGTGCAGGCGCCTTCCTGTGGAGCCGACCTTTCCTCACCAGTGCCCATGGGCATCCGCATGTGCCGCTGCTGGGTGAACTCCCGCTGGCCTCGGCTGCTCTGTTCGATCTCGGGGTCTATCTCACGGTGGTGGGTGCGACCCTGCTGACCATCTCGGTGCTGGGCTCGGTGAGCCGGGAAGGCACACCCACCCACACCGCTTCGGCCGGAGGCCAGTCATGAGCATGGAATTTTTGCTGGCCACGGGCATCGGTTTTGTCACCGCCTGCGCCATCTACCTGATGTTGCGTGGGCGCAGTTTCCCGGTGGTGCTGGGGCTTTCGCTGTTCGGTTACGCGGTCAACGTGTTCATCTTCGTGATGGGTCGGCTGTGGACCAATGCCCAGCCGATCCTCGTGGGCGAAGGGCTGGTGGCCGACCCGCTGCCTCAGGCACTGGTGCTCACGGCCATCGTGATCGGCTTTGCCACCACCGGCTTCGTGATCGAGCTGGCGCTGCGCAACCGCCATGAAAGCGGCAGCGACCACGTGGACGGCCATGAACCTGGACACGCCACGGGCTACCAGCCGGCGGCCCGATCGGCCCGCAACGGGGAGCGCAGCTGATGACGGATGCGATCCTGGCTTTCTGGCTGCAACACGCACCGGTGCTCTCGGTCCTGCTGCCGTCGTTCACCGCGATGGGTCTGCTGCTGCTGGGTGACTTCGGTGGCATGGCGGGACAGGGCGGCGGGCACGGCAGCGCCCGGGTGCGCTGGCGTCGCCGCCTGAGCCTGGCGTCGGTGCTGCTCGGCACGGTGATGGCGGCCGGGCTGGTCTGGCGCGCGGCCAGCGGCGAGCTGCTGGTGTACCAGTTGGGTGAATGGTCGGCGCCGTTCGGCATCGTGCTGGTGCTCGACCGGCTCTCGGCCCTGATGGTGTTTCTGACCTACCTGGTGGCAGCGCCTGTGCTCTGGTACGCCACCGGCGGCTGGGACATGCGCGGACGCCACTTTCACGCCATCTTCCACTTCCAGTTGATGGGTCTGAGCGGCGCGTTCCTGACCGGTGACCTGTTCAACCTGTTCGTGTTTTTTGAAGTGCTGCTGATCGCTTCCTATGTGCTGCTGCTACACGGCCAGGGCCGGGAGCGCATGCGCATGGGTGTGCACTACGTGGTGCTCAACCTCGCGGGTTCGGGCCTGTTCCTGATCGGGCTGGCGATGATCTACGCCGTGACGGGCACGCTGAACATGGCCGATCTGGCCTTGCGCGTGGCACAGCTCACAGGTGACTCGGCACTGATCGCGCGGGCGGCCGCGCTGGTGTTGCTGGTGGTGTTCGGCCTCAAGGCCGCGCTGGTGCCGCTGTACTTCTGGCTGCCCGGCACCTACGCCTCGGCCAGTGCGCCGGTGGCGGCGCTGTTTGCCATCATGACCAAGGTCGGTGTCTACAGCATCATCCGCACGCACTGGGGCATCTTCGGTGTCGAGGCGGGCGAGGCCAGTCTGGCGGCGCAGGCCTGGCTTCTGCCGCTGGCGCTGAGCACCAGCGTGCTCGGTGCGCTGGGTGCACTGGCGGCGCACACCATGGGCCGCATGGTCGCCTACCTCACCGTGTCATCGGTCGGCACCATCCTCGCCGGTGTGGGTCTGTTCACGCCCGAGACGCTGTCGGCTGCGCTGTATTACACGCTGCACAGCACCATCGTGATCGCGGGCCTGTTCCTGCTGGTCGAGCTGGTGGCCGCACAGCGCGGCGAGGCGGGCGACAAGCTGCGCCCGGCGGTGGCCGTGCGCGAACCGGTGCTGCTGGGCATGATGATGCTGTTCGGTGCCGCATCGGCTTCCGGGCTGCCGCCGCTGCCGGGCTTTCTGGGCAAGCTGATGATCCTGCAGAGCGCTTCGGGACTGGCGGCGCAGGCCTGGGTCTGGAGCGTGGTGCTGGTGGTGGGCTTCTTCACCATCGTGGGCCTGGCGCGCGCCGGGGTGATCGTGTTCTGGCACATTCAGCCCGACGGCGAGCTGCCGAGTGTCGCGTCGGGTTCCAGCGCCAAGCTGCTCTCGGCCGCCTGGGCCTTCATGGCCATCACGGTGGCGTTGGCGGTGCTGGCATCGCCGGTCAAGCGCTACACCGATGAGGCGGCCTTGCAACTGGCCGATACCGCCGCCTACGCCGAAGCGGTGCTGGGCTCGCAAGGCGGTGCGCGTGCCAACACAGCGCGGCCTTACGACGGCTCCCGCAACGCCACCCCCGCCCAGCCTGCCGCCGAGTCGGTGCCCGCGAAGGTCCTGCCATGAACCCGAATTCACCCAACGTCAACAACAGCGGCAAGCGCTACCCGTCGACCGGCTGGTTCGCCCACCCGGTGCTGTCGGTGCTGCTGGGGGTGAGCTGGCTCGCGCTCTCGCACAGCCTGGAGCCGGTGCACCTGCTCTCGGCCGTGTTGATCGGGCTGGTCATTCCGCGCCTGCTGCAGCCGTTCCTGACGCAGGCCAGCGTGATCCACTGGCCGACCGCCATCCGCCTGCTGGGCGTGGTGTTGTGGGACATCGTGGTTTCCAACATCGTGGTGGCCAAGCTGGTGCTCGGGCCACTGAACCGCATGCAACCCGGCTGGATTCCGGTTCCGCTGGCCTGCAACCACCACCGCGTCAACGTCCTGTTTGCCAGCATCATCACGACCACACCGGGCACCGTGTCGGCGGTGATCAACGAGGAACAGGGCGTGATTCTGGTGCATGCGCTCAATTGCGACGATCCGGCCGCGATGGCCGCCGACATGAAGAACCGCTACGAAGCGCCGCTGTTGCGCGCCTTCCACCTCCAACCGGGGAGCCAAACATGAATGTGCTCGATATTGCGCTGAACATCGGCATCGGTGCGGTGACACTGGCGGTGTTGTTGTGCGCCGTGCGCCTGACGCGCGGTCCCACCATCACCGACCGCGTGCTCGCGCTGGACACGCTCTACATGAACGCGGTGGCGCTGATCGTGCTGCTGGGTATCCGCTGGAACACGGCGCTGCTGTTTGAAGGCGCGCTGCTGGTGGCCATGCTGGGCTTTGCCTCGACGGTGGGACTGGCGCGCTACCTCAGCCGTGGCGACGTGGTGGAATGAACGGCAAGGAGCCCTGAACATGAACCCCTTCATCGAATGGACCGCGGCCGCCGTGATCGTGATCGCGGCGTTCTTTCTGCTGGTGGGTGCCATCGGCCTGGCGCGCCTGCCCGACTTCTATATGCGCCTGCACGCGCCAACCAAGGCCTCCACGCTGGGCGTGGGCGGTGTGTTGATTGCGTCGATGCTGATCGCAGCAGGGCAGGGGCGCCCGGGTTTCGCCGAGCTGCTGATCACGCTGTTTGTGTTTGTGACGGCGCCCGTCTCGGCGAACCTGCTGGCGCAGGCAGCGCTGCATCTGAAACTGCCGTCCCGCGCGCCGGTGCCGGCCGACGCGGTACCCGAGCGTCAGGCTGACTGAAACCCAGTCCGGTCAGGTAGGTGTTCAACACCTGTCTACCGCAACGCCGGAGGTCGAATGCGTGGGTGTCGAGCAGCCAGTTCTGGATCAGGCCGTCGATCATCACGTGCAGACCCAGGGCTGCGCACTGCAGCGGGACGTCGAGCGTCAGGCCCTGGTGGTCAGCGGCCGAACGCAAGATCTTGGCGGTCTGTTGCACACAGTCGTTGCGGCCCTGGAGGTGGCGGGCGCGCACCGCGTGCATTTCGTCGTTGTATTCCACTTGCAGGGTCGCGATCTCGAACACGCGCCGTGTCTGCTCGTCGGTGGCGGCCTTGTGCAGCGCGTGAGCGATGGCGTCGCGCAGCGGCTGCAGCGGGTTGTCGAGCGCTGAGGCCTTTTTCCCTATGCCTGCCAGGGTTTCTTCCAGCGGTAAAGTGACGCGCTCCATCATCGCGTTGAATAGGTCGGCCTTGTCCTTGAAATGCCAGTAGATGGCGCCTCGGGTGGTGCCGGCGGCCACGGCAATGTCGTTGAGCGAGGTGCGTGAAACACCGCGCTGCTGAAACAGGTGCTCGGCTGCGTCGAGCAGGCTGTGGCGTGTGGCCTCGGCGTCGGCTTTGGTGCGGCGAACCATGTCATGTCTCCTGTCAAATGTCCTCATATGAATACGGGGACTTGTGTCTGTTTGACTATACATACATTCAAGGATGTATGTATACTTCAACCCCTCGCCTTCGTTGGGTATGCCCGCGACGGCCATACCGGCCGCTTCATCAGACGGCTCTCCCGATGTCATGCCTCCAAGGATTCCCATGCCTGCCCAGAGTCCCCAGCCTCCCGTCCTGTTCAACCCCTCGCTGGCGACTCCCGGTCGCTCGGCGTCGTGGGCCCGCCGCCTGTCGGTGATCTCAGTGGCTGTGCTGCTGGTCGCCTGCGGCAAGACTGAGGCGCCCGCCGCGGCGCCGCCGGGTGGCGGCATGCCGGCGCCCGAAGTCGGCGTGGTCACGGTGGCGCCGGGTGACGTGGGCCTGCAGACGGAGTTGCCGGGTCGTCTGGAAGCATCGCGCGTGGCGCAGGTGCGGGCGCGGGCAGCGGGCATTCTGCAGCAGCGGCTGTTCCGCGAAGGCAGCGATGTGAAGGCGGGTCAGGCGCTGTTCCGTATCGATGCGGCGCCTTACCAGGCCACGCTGCAGAGTGCGCGGGCCGGTCTGGCGCGGGCCGAGGCCAACCTCGCACAGGCGTCGGCACTGGCCGCACGCTACAAGCCGCTGGTGGCGGAAAACGCCATCAGCCAGCAGGAATACGCGAACGCCGAAGCCGCCCAGAAGGCGGCCGAGGCCGATGTGGCGGCGGCCAAGGCCACGCTGCAGACCGCGGGCATCAACCTGGGTTATGCCAACGTGACGGCGCCGATTGCCGGCCGCATCGGTCGTGCGCTGGTGACCGAAGGCGCGCTGGTGGGGCAGGGTGAGGCGACTCCGCTGGCCGTGATCCAGCAGGTGGACCCGCTGTTTGTGAACTTCACGCAGTCGGCCTCGGAAGCCATGCGCCTGAAGCGTGCCATGGAAAGCGGGCAACTCAAGGACGCTGGCCAGGGCTCCGCGGCGGTGCGCGTGGTGCTGGAAGATGGCAGCGAATACGCCAGGCCGGGGCGCCTGCTGTTCTCGGACCTCACGGTCGATCCCACCACCGGCCAGGTGACGTTGCGCGCCGAGGTGCCCAACCCGGGTGGCGCGCTGCTGCCAGGCCTGTACGTGCGCGTGCGTCTGGAGCAGGCGACTGCCCGCGACGCCATCACGCTGCCGCAGCAGTCGGTGACGCGTTCGGCCCAGGGCGACACGGTGTCGGTGGTTGGCGCCGACGGCAAGATCGAGAAACGCACGGTGAAGATCGGTGGCCAGCAAGGGGGGCAGTGGGTCGTCCTGGACGGACTGAAGGCCGGCGAGCAGGTCATGGTGGACGGTTTCCAGAAGCTGCAGATGATGCCGCCAGGCACCCCCGTGAAGGCCGTGCCCTGGCAGGCGCGGGGTACGGCCCCTGCCGTTCCGGCTTCGGCACCGGCTCCGGCCGCGTCGAAGTAAGGAGCGCCCCGAATGACACGACCCCCACGTTCACTGTGTTCACTGCCCCCCACGGGGGCTTCAGCCTCCTTGAGGCGGCTCGGCGGAAACTGATATGGCGAAATTCTTCATCGACCGGCCCATCTTTGCGTGGGTGATCGCGCTCTTCATCATGGTGATGGGCGCGGTGTCCATCACGCAGTTGCCGATTGCGCAGTACCCGCCGGTGGCGCCGCCGTCCATCGTCATCAACGCGTCGTATCCCGGCGCCTCGGCCAAGACGCTGGAAGACAGCGTGTTGTCGGTCATCGAGCAGGAGATGAACGGCTCGCCTGGCCTGATCTACATGGAAGCCGTGGCCCAGGCCAACGGCACCGGCAGCATCACGCTGAGCTTCGAGCCGGGCACCAACGCCGATCTGGCACAGGTGGACGTGCAGAACCGGCTTGCGCGCGCCACGCCCCGCCTGCCGTCGGCGGTGACGCAGCAGGGCGTTCGGGTGGACAAATCGCGCAACAACTTCCTGCTGTTCGCGATCCTCTCCAGCGAAGACCCGGCCTGGGATCCGGTGGCGCTGGGCGACTACGCGTCGCGCAGCGTCGTGCCCGAACTGCAGCGCCTGCCCGGTGTGGGCCAGGCCCAGCTGTTCGGCACCGAGCGCGCCATGCGGGTCTGGATCGATCCGGCCAAGCTGCTGGGCTTCAACCTGAGCGCGGCCGACGTGACCAACGCCATCCGCGCTCAGAACGCGCAGGTGTCGGCCGGTGAAATCGGTGCCCTGCCCAACGTGGCGGGCCAGAGCATCTCCGCCACCGTGGTGGTCAACGGCCAGCTCGGCAGCGTGGAGCAGTTCGGCAACATCGTGCTGCGCGCCAGCAGCGACGGTGCCACCGTGCGCCTGAAAGACGTGGCCCGCATCGAGCTCGGTGCCCAGGCCTACGCCACCTCGGCGCGACTGAACGGCAAGCCGTCCACGGGTATTGGTGTGCAACTATCGCCAAGCGGCAACGCCCTGGCCACGGCCGAAGCGGTGCGCACCAAGATGGCGGATCTGGAAAAATTCTTCCCCAAGGGCATGACCTGGGCCATTCCCTACGACAGCTCGCGCTTCGTCAAGATCTCCATCGAACAGGTGGCGGTGACGCTGGCGGAGGCCGTGGCGCTGGTGTTCCTGGTGATGTTCCTGTTCCTGCAGAACTGGCGCTACACGCTGATCCCGACGCTGGTGGTGCCGGTGGCCTTGCTGGGGACCTTCGCCGGACTGATGGCCCTGGGCTTCTCGATCAATGTGCTGACCATGTTCGGCATGGTGCTGGTGATCGGCATCGTGGTGGACGACGCCATCGTGGTGGTGGAGAACGTCGAACGCATCATGAGCGAAGAAGGCCTGCCACCGCTGCAGGCCACGCGCAAGGCCATGGGCCAGATTTCGGGTGCCATCATCGGCGTGACCGTGGTGCTGATATCGGTGTTCGTGCCGTTGGCGTTCTTCAGTGGCTCGGTGGGCAACATCTACCGCCAGTTTGCGGCGGTGATGGGCATGTCCATCGGCTTCTCGGCCTTCATGGCCCTGTCGCTCACGCCGGCCCTCTGCGCCACCCTGCTCAAACCGGTGGAAGCGGGCCACGCGCACGCCAAGACCGGCTTTTTCGGCTGGTTCAACCGCGGCTTCGCGCGCACCGCCAAAGGCTACGAAGGTGGCGTGGCCAAGCTGCTGCCGCGCGCCGGCCGCACGCTGGTGATCTACGCAGCCATCGTGGCGGCGGTGGCGGTGGTCTACCAGCGCCTGCCCACGTCCTTCCTGCCCAACGAAGACCAGGGCACGCTGCTGGTCAACGTGCAATTGCCACCGGGCGCCACGCAGGAGCGCACGCTGGAAGTGATGAAGCAGGTGGAAGGCTTCATGCTTCAGCAGCCGGAAGTGGAGGGCATGGTCGGGGTGCTGGGCTTCAGCTTCTCGGGTCAGGGCCAGAACGCCGCGCTCGCGTTTGTGACGCTCAAGGACTGGTCCGAACGCACCGGCCCGGGCAGTTCTGCGCAGGCTTTGGCCGGCCGTGCCTTCGGTGCCTTTTCGGGCATCCGGGACGCTTTCGTCTTCCCGCTGAGTCCGCCGCCGATTCCCGAACTGGGTGCCTCCTCCGGGTTCAGCTTCCGCTTGCAGGACCGGGCGGGTCTGGGGGGCGAAGCGCTGCTGGCGGCACGCAACCAGATGCTGGGCATGGCCTCGCAGAGCAAAGTGCTCACGCAGGTGCGGCCCGACGGTCTGGAAGATGCGCCGCAGTTGCAGATCGACATCGACCGCGACAAGGCCAATGCACTGGGTGTTGGCTTTGACAGCATCAGTGGCGCCATCGGCACGGCACTCGGTTCCACCTACGCCAACGACTTCCCGAACGCCGGGCGTCTGCAGCGCGTGATGGTGCAGGCCGATGCCACGGCACGCATGCAGCCGGAAGACCTGTTGCGCATCAACGTGATCAACAGCAAAGGCCAGGCGGTGCCGCTGTCGGCCTTCGCCACGACGCACTGGATCACCGGCCCGATGCAGACCGTGCGCTACAACGGCTACCCGTCCATGCGCATCAGTGGCAGCGCTGCGCCCGGTGTGAGCACGGGCCAGGCCATGGCCGAGATGGAGGCGCTGGCCGCCAGGCTGCCGCAAGGCTTCGGCTTCGAGTGGACGGGCCAGTCCCGTGAGGAAAAGCTCGCCGGCTCGCAGGCCATGATCCTCTATGCTTTTGCAATCCTGGCGGTGTTTCTCTGCCTGGCTGCGCTGTACGAGAGCTGGACCATCCCGCTGTCGGTCATTCTGGTGGTGCCACTGGGTGTGCTGGGTGTGCTGCTGGCCACGATGCTGCGAGGTTATTCGAACGACGTGTATTTCCAGGTGGGCCTGATCACCATCATCGGGCTCTCGGCGAAAAACGCGATCTTGATCATCGAGTTCGCGAAAGATCTGCAGGCGCAGGGCAAGGGCGTGATCGAAGCGGCGCTGGCCGCCGCTCACCTGCGCTTCCGGCCCATCATCATGACCTCGCTGGCGTTCACGCTGGGCGTGTTGCCGCTGTTCCTGGCTTCGGGCGCCGGATCGGCCAGCCAGCGCGCGATCGGCACCGGTGTGATCGGCGGCATGCTGACCGGCACCGTGCTGGCGGTGGTGTTCGTGCCGATCTTTTTTGTGGTGGTGCGCACCCTGTTCAAGGGCAGCGATCGCCAGCATCGCCGGGAGGCCGAAGAGGCCGAACACCATGGCGTGCATTGAGATGGAACACCCCCGCCGCGCTTCGCGCGACCCCCTCAAGGGGGCTGAGGGCCGCGGCTCCGAGCCTGCCTGCGCAGGCTTGGACGACCCGAAGAAGCCTCGCCTCTGGCGAGGCTGCGGCCTGCAAGGTGCACTGGCCGTCCGGCGAAGCCGGCGCGGCGGTGCCCTGGGTTGCGCCGTTTCATTCGTTGCGGGTCATAGCCGGTTCTGCGGTGTGTGCTGGCCCGAGTCCCTTCGTTCGCTGCGTCGTGTCTTTCCCGATACGCGCTGGAGCCACTGACATGATTTTTTCTCTCAATTTGCGTCGCAGCGCACTGACCCTGGCGGTTCTGGCGCTGTCCGGCTGCTCCTTCATCCCGACCTACGAGCGGCCGGCCGCGCCGGTTGCCGCAGAGTGGTCCGGCGTGACACCGGTGGCCGCGGCGACGCCGGCTGCCGACATTGCGTGGGCGGACTTCGTGAGCGATGCGCGCCTGCGTGAGCTCATCGGTCTGGCGATCCGGAACAACCGCGACCTGCGCGTGGCCACGCTCAACATCGAGCAGGTGCGTGCCCAGTACCAGATCCGCCGTGCCGACCAGTTCCCCACGCTGAACCTGGCCGCCGCGGGGAACCGCCAGAGCAGCGGCGATGACAGCATCACCAGCCTCTACACGGCGGGTCTCGCCATGAGTGGCTGGGAGATCGATTTCTTTGGCCGCGTGGCGAGCCTGAAGGAAGTGGCCCTGGCCCAGTACCTGGCCAGCGAAGAGGCGCGCAACGCGGCGCAGACCAGCCTGGTCGCCTCGGTGGCCAGCACCTGGCTCAGCCTGCAGGCCAGCGACGAACTGCTGGCGCTGACGCAGCGAACGCTCGCCACGCGCCAGGATTCGCTGCGCCTGACGAAGCTGCGCTTTGACAACGGTGCTACGTCAGCGCTGGACCTGCGCCAGGCCGAGTCGCTGACCGCGGCGGCTGAGTCCGCACTGGCCCAGCAGCAGCGCCAGCGTGCGCAGGACCTCAACGCCCTCACCTTGCTCGTGGGGCAGCCTCTGCCAGCGACGCTCACCGATCCCGCGAGCGACGTGGTCACCGCGCGGTCGCTGTTCCGCGATCTGCCCGCCGGCCTGCCGTCCGAACTGCTCACCCGCCGGGCGGACATCCGCCAGGCCGAGCAGACGCTGATCGCAGCGAACGCCAACATCGGCGCGGCGCGTGCGGCTTTCTTCCCGCGCATCTCGCTCACCGGCAGCGTGGGATCGGCCAGCAGCGAACTCTCGGGTCTGTTCAAGGGCGGCTCCTGGGGTTTCACGCTGGCGCCGCAGGCGCTGCTGCCGATCTTTGACGCGGGTCGCAACCGGGCTGGTCTGGAGTCGGCCAACGCCGCGCGCAGCATTGCCGTGGCGCAGTACGAAAAGGCGATCCAGAGCGCGTTCCGCGAGGTGGCCGATGCACTCGCCGGCCGCGCCACGCTGGGCGAGCAGCTGCGTGCCCAGCAGGTCCAGGCCACGGCCGAGGCCGAGCGCTTCCGCCTGGCGGAGCTGCGCTACCGCAACGGCGTGGCCAGCTTCCTGGATGTGCTGGATGCGCAGCGCTCGCTGTTCAGCACCCAGCAGGCCCTGACGCAGACACGACTGGCCCAGCAGCAGAACCAGGTCGCTCTCTACAAGGCGCTCGGCGGCGGGTACTGACGCCCCCTGCGCCGCTTATGAGCGCTTGGGCCGTCCCAGTGCTCAGACTTGCGGTAAATCGTAGAACTTCACGATGTAGTCCCACGCTGCCTGGGGATCGTCCACGTATTCGAACAGCTTCAGGTCTTCGGCTGCAATCATGCCTTCTTCCACCAGCACCTCCAGGTTGATCAGGCGTTTCCAGTGGGCGCTGCCAAACAGCACGATCGGCACCGGCTTGGCCTTCTTGCACTGCACCAGCGTGATCACCTCGAACAGCTCGTCGAGCGTACCGAAACCGCCGGGGAACGCCACCAGCGCTTTGGCGCGCATCATGAAATGCATCTTGCGCAGCGCGAAGTAGTGGAACTTGAAGCTCAGCTCGGGTGACACATAGGGGTTGCCGGCCTGCTCGTGGGGCAGGGCGATGTTCAGACCGACGTTGAACGCCCCCTCGTCGTGGGCGCCGCGGTTGGCCGCCTCCATGATGCCGGGACCGCCACCGGTGCAGATGAAAAGCTGGTCTTCGCGCGGACAGGCTTTGCTGTAGCGCGCCACGATGCGACCGAACTCGCGGGCCTGTTCGTAGTGCTGGGCGTTGCGCTGCATGGCCCGTGCACGCGCGATCTCATCGGCCTTGCCGCTGGTCTCGGCGCGTGCAAGGTGTTCCTGGGCTATGGCGGGTTCGCGCACGCGCGCACTGCCAAAGACCACGACGGTGTTTTCAATGCCGAGGTCGCGCTGTGCGAGATCGGGCTTGAGCATCTCCAGCTGGAAACGGATGCCGCGCGTTTCGCGGCGCAGCAGGAACTCGGGGTCGGCGAAAGCCAGTCGGTAGGCGTCGGCCTTCAGCGGGCGTCCTTCGTTGGAATGCGACTGCAGTTCGGCCCAGGCGTCGGCCAGGCGGCGTTCGTTCAGGTCTTGGGTGGCTTCCATGCGGGGCTCCTTCGGTTGTTCGTTGAGTGATTGTGTCCTGCAGCCTTGATCGCTCAGGCGCTCAGAGGCCCAGGGCCAGTGCCAGCGGCACGAAGACCACGGCCAGCGCATTGCCCAGCATGATCATGGCGGCCACCTTGTCGGGTTCCTGGTGGTAACGGTCGGCCAGCATGAACTGCATCACGGCCGGTGGCAAGGCCGCAAACAACAACAACTGGCCGCGCGCGGCACCTTCGATGCCCAGCACCCAGGCGAGCGGAATGGCGATGACCAGGCCGATGAGCGGACGGGCCAGCGCACCCAGCAAGCCCAGTGCCAGACCCGCGCGGGTGAGCGAGGTCAGGCGCACGCCGAGCGCAAACAGCATCATGGGCAGCAGGGCGTCCCCGAGCAGCTTGAGACCCGAGAGCAACACGTCGGGCGGGCGCACATCGGTCAGCGCACTCAGAAAGCCCAGCGCGGTGCCGATCATCAGCGGGCTGGTGAGCAGGTCGCGGGTGCGGGCCTGGCTGCTCGTGATGCGCGCACCGAGGGAAAAGTGGAACAGGTTGCTGACCGAGAAAAGCGCCACCGCGGCGCCGAAGTTCGCCGGGCCAAACGCCAGCAGGGCCAGCGGCAGGCCCATGTTGCCGCAGTTGTTGAACATCACCACCGGCACCAAGGTGCGCGGCTGGGCACCAAACGCGCGGGCCAGCGGCCAGGCCAGCAGGCCGCCACCCAGGATCAGCACCGTGCCACCGATCAGCAGCGGCACATGGTCGGCGAGGTGAAAGTCCTTGGCCGCGAGCGCCGAATACACCAGCACGGGCGCCAGCACGTCCAGCGCAATGCGGTTGAACACCGTCAGGTCGGGCGGTTGGCGGCGCGCGTAACCGTAGCCGATGGCCACGATCAGGAACACCGGGATGATGACGTCGGCGATGCGGGCGATGAGGTCCATGTGGGCCTTGATGAAAGCGAAAAGGCTCCCGCAGGAGCCTTTTCAATGAACCGGGGTTTCGGCGCCGGGCCGCCCCAAGCCGAAACGCGCCCCCTCGGGGGCAGCGACCCGCTCAGCGGCGGAGCGTGGGGGCTCAAATCCTCAGACGCGCTTGCGGTATTCGCCGGTGCGGGTGTCGATCTCGATCTTGTCGTCTTGCGCCACGAACAACGGCACGGCGACTTCAAAGCCGGTCGCGATCTTGGCGGGCTTGAGCACCTTGCCGGACGTGTCACCCTTGACGGCGGGCTCGGTCCAGGTGATCACGCGCTCGACGCTGGTCGGCAGTTCGACCGAAATGGCCTTGCCGTCGTAGAACACCACTTCAACGGTCATGCCGTCTTCGAGGTAGTTCAGGGCGTCGCCCATGTTTTCGGCTTCGACTTCGTACTGGTTGTATTCGCTGTCCATGCAGACGTACATGGGGTCGGCGAAGTAGGAGTAGGTGCACTCCTTCTTGTCCAGAATGATCTGGTCCATCTTGTCGTCGGCGCGGCAGACCACTTCGGTGGCCATGTTGTTCAGCAGGGCCTTGAGTTTCAGGCGCACGGTGGCTGCACCGCGGCCGCCACGGGCGTATTCGGTTTTCAGGACGATCATCGGGTCCTTGCCGTGCATGATGACGTTGCCGGCGCGGAGTTCTTGAGCGATTTTCATAAGGTTTCCAACAGTTGGGCCGCGTGTTCCGTGCATGGGTGCAAACCCGGGAACTGTGCTGATAGGGGCGATCTGTGCGGCTAAGCAGATGGCGCTCAGGAAACGGCCGCCGGGGTCTGGTGGTCCAGTTTTCTGCAAAGCCTTGAATTTTATCGCTTTTCGGCAATGAAATCGAGCAACTGGCTGACCAGGTCGGGTTGGGCCAGCAGGCGCTCGCGTGCGGCCAGCAGACAGGGGCGCCAGCTGGCCACCACGCTCCAGCCTGGCCAGACGCGTTGGGCGCTGGTCATGCCGTTCCAGAGGCGGTGAAACGCGCGCAACGAATCGGGCGCCTGCAGCCAGTCCAGAAAGGCTTCCAGCTTGGCGTGGTGTGCGTTGTCGTGCTGCGGGTAGATGTGCCACACCAGCGGTCGTCCGGCCCACAGCGCGCGCACCAGCGAGTCTTCGCCGCGCACGAAATTGAGGTCACAGGCCCAGAGCAGGTGGTCGTAGTCGCGCTGGGTCAGGCGCGCCAGGCGGTGCAGGGTGGCTTGCCCTGTGCGCAGGCCTTGTGCCTCGGCCGCGTCCACGGCCTCGGCCGCGCGCCCGGCGGTGACCAGCCAGTCGCTGGCGCCGTCTTGCCCAGCCTGTTGCAGCAGCGCGGGCAGGGCGGTGGGCTCGTAGCAGAAAAGGCTGGCGCGTGGCTGGTTGCTGTGGGGCAGGTCGTGCGCAGCGAGCCATGCGCCGGCGTTGAAGGTGGCTTGCCGCTCGGGCAGGTCTTGCTCCCGCAGCAGGCCGCCGGTGGCGGCGGTGAAACCGGGGTAGAAAAACCACTTGCCCACGCCGCGCAGCGGCCCGTCAGACACCAGCGAGGGCAGCCGGTGCGAGCGCTCCACGTAGGGTTCGGCACTCAGGTATTCGAGGTTGATCCACACCGGCGCCGCTGCGCCAGCGGCGATGGCAGCCGCCCGGTGTTCCAGGGCTTCGGGCGGCGGGCGGCAGCCGAAGGTTTCGATCCAGACGTCGGCCGGCGTCAGCCCGTCCAGCAGGCCCGGCGCCAGCGGCTCGGTCCACGGCAGCACCCGCACGCCCTCGATGCGGCCTTCCAGCGCACCGGGGACCATCCAGCGCAGATCCTCCGGCGCGTCAATCCACAGCCGCACGGTGTGCCCCCGGGCGGCCAGGCCGGCGCAGAAGCGCCAGCAGACGCCGATGTCGCCGAGGTTGTCGATGACCTGGCAGAACACGTCCCAGGTCAGTGGGTGGTCGCGGTGCGGTACGGTGGTGGCGGGCATGCGTTGCGGGGCAGGAGTGGGCGCGTTAATATAACAACCGTTAAAACATCGGGGGTTCGCCATGACCACACTCAAACTCACCCAGATCGGCAATTCCGTGGGCCTGATCCTTCCCAAGGAGCTGTTGGCGCGGCTCAAGCTGGAGAAGGGCGACACGGTGTTTGTCACCGAGTCGGCCCATGGCGTCAACCTCTCGCCGTACAACCCGTCGCTCGACGAAGAGCTGGCGCTGGGACGCGAGTTCATGCACGACTACCGGGACACCTTTCACCAACTGGCCAAATGAGCGGGCGCTGGCGTTTCATCAGCCGCAAGGCGCTGGAGCTGTTGCACGACGAGAGTCTGGCCGAACACGGTGGCCGTCCTGGCTTGCGCGATGAAGGGTTGCTGGAGTCAGCGCTGGCGCGTCCTCACCAACTGCTGGCCTATGGCGAGCCTGACCTGGCGGCGCTGGCGGCGGCCTACGGATTCGGTATGGCCCGCAATCATCCTTTTGTCGATGGCAACAAGCGGGCGGCCTTTCTGGCCACGGGTTTGTTCCTCGCGCTCAACGGGCAGCGCCTGGTCACCACACAGGCCGAGGCCACGCTGACCATACTCGCCCTGGCCGCCGGCGACCTGCCCGAAGACGCCTTTGCCCAATGGTTGCGCGAACGCCTGCAGCCGCGCCCGAACTGAACCCCGCCGCATGACCAAAGATACCTCGCCCACCGCGCCTGACGCGGCGCCGGGCGGCACCCCGTCCCCGCACAGCGAACAACTGCTCAGCGAAGTCGCTGCCCTGCCGGGCCTGCCTGGCGTCTACCGCTATTTCGATGCCCAGGGCCAGCTGCTCTACGTGGGCAAGGCGCGCAACCTGAAGAAGCGCGTCAGCAGCTATTTCCAGAAGACCCACGGCGGCACGCGCATCGGCCACATGGTGGGCAAGATCGTGCGCATGGAGACCACGGTGGTGCGCTCCGAGGCCGAGGCGCTGCTGCTGGAAAACAACCTCATCAAGACACTGGCGCCGAAGTTCAACATCCTGTTCCGGGACGACAAGAGCTACCCGTACCTCAAGATCACCGGCACGCGCGAAACCTTCCGCACCGCGGGCGCCAGACCCGTGCCTTCGATCGCTTTCCCGCGCATGGCCTACTACCGCGGTGTGGTGGACAAGCGCCACAGCTACTACGGCCCATACCCCAGCGCCTGGGCGGTGAAGGAGTCGATCACGCTGCTGCAGAAGGTGTTCCGGCTGCGCACCTGCGAAGACACCGTGTTCGCCAACCGCACGCGGCCCTGCCTGCTGTACCAGATCAAGCGCTGCAGCGGGCCCTGCGTGGACCTGGTGGACAGTGAGGCCTACGGCCGCGACGTGGCCGCGGCGGAGCGTTTCCTGCGCGGGGAAACCCAGGCCGTGCTGGACGAGCTGGAGGCGCGCATGATGGCGCACGCCGAAAAGCTCGAATTCGAGCAGGCGGCCGAGATCCGCAACCAGATGGGCGCGCTGTCCAAGGTGCTGCACCAGCAGGCGGTGGACAACGTGTCCGACAAGGACGTGGACGTGCTCGCGGTGAAAGTGCAGGGCGGGCGCGCCTGCGTGAACCTGGCCATGATCCGCGGCGGCCGCCACCTCGGCGACCGGCCGTATTTCCCGGCCCACGTGGAAGACGCCACCCAGATCGACAGCCTGATGGCGGAAGAGGGCAGTCACAACGCCGACCCGGTCGAACGCGTGGCGGTGCAGGTGCTCGAAGCCTTCATCGCCCAGCACTACCTGGGCATTGCGATGCCGCACACCCTGGTGACCAGCCACGCGGTGGGCAAGCCGCTGCTGGACGCGCTGACCGAGCAGATCGGCGCCAAGATCAACGCCGTGCACCAGCCGCGCGAGCACCGCCGCATCTGGCTGGAGATGGCGCAGAAGAACGCCGACATCGCGCTCGCTCGCCTGCTCGCCGAAGAGGGCTCGCAGCAGGCCCGCACGCGCGCGCTGGCCGAAGCGCTGGCGCTGCCGGACGACAACCTGGACGAGCTGCGCATCGAGTGTTTCGACATCTCGCACACGGCGGGTGAATCCACCCAGGCGTCCTGCGTGGTGTTCGAGGGCCACAAGATGCAGAACGCGCAGTACCGCCGCTACAACATCGACGGCATCACGCCCGGCGACGACTACGCCGCCATGCGGCAGGTGCTGCTGCGCCGCTACGGCAAGATCGCCGAGGCGCTGCGTGCGGAATCCGGAGAAACGGCTGTGCCCGCCGAGACGACGGACGCTTCAGAACCCGCAGCCGAAGGCGCCACCGACGCCACCTCCTGCCTGCCCACCGGGCCGCGTTTGCCCGATCTGGTGCTGATTGATGGCGGCAAGGGCCAGGTCAGCATGGCGCGCGAAGTGTTCCAGCAGCTCGGCCTGGACCTCTCGCTCATCGTCGGTGTGGAAAAAGGCGAAGGTCGCAAGGTGGGACTCGAAGAGCTGGTGTTTGCCGATGGCCGCGAAAAGGTCTACCTGGGCCACGATTCGGCGGCGCTGATGCTGGTCGCCCAGATCCGCGACGAAGCGCACCGTTTCGCCATCACCGGCATGCGCGCCCAGCGCGCCAAGGTGCGCACCGGCGGCAGCCGGCTCGAAGATATCCCGGGCGTCGGGCCGAAGAAGCGGGCGCGCCTGCTGCAACGCTTTGGCGGTGTGCGCGGCGTGGCCTCGGCCAGTGTGGACGACCTCTGCACGGTCGAAGGCATTTCCACCGAACTGGCCGATGCCATCTACCGGGCATTGCACTGAACCGGGTGGCGGAGATGGCCTGCCAGGCGGCAAAACCCCCGTGACGATTCGCGCGCGTGGCGCTCCGCCATAATCGCGCCATGTTTTTCAACCTCCCCACCCTGCTGACCTGGGCGCGCATCGTCGCCATCCCGCTGATCATCGGGGTGTTCTACCTGGAAGGCATGAGTGCGAAAGAGCAGAACCTGATCGCGACGGTGCTGTTTGTGGTGTTTGCCGCGACCGACTGGGCCGACGGCTACCTGGCCCGCCGGCTGAACCAGACCTCGGCCTTCGGCGCCTTCCTGGACCCGGTGGCGGACAAATTTCTCATCTGCGCCAGTCTCCTGGTGCTGGTGCATCTGGAGCGGGCCGATGTGTTCGTGGCGCTCATCATCATCGGCCGCGAGATCGCCATTTCCTCGCTGCGTGAGTGGATGGCCATCATCGGCGCGACCAAGAGCGTGGCGGTGCACATGGTCGGCAAGCTCAAGACCGCGGTGCAGATGACGGCGATTCCTTTCCTGCTGTTCAACGGCAATCTCTTTGGCGTGATCGACACCCACGTATGGGGCACCTGGCTGATCTGGATCTCGGCGGTCCTGACCGTCTGGTCCATGGTGTATTACTTGCAGAAGGCGCTGCCCGAGATACGGGCCCGCTCGCGCTGATGCCCGAGTCCAGCCGCGACAACGCATGGCTGCGCGCCATGCCCTGGGTCTTCGTGCTGATCTGGAGCACGGGCTTCATCGTTGCGCGCTACGGCATGCCGCACGCGCCACCGATGAAATTTCTCGCGGTGCGTTACGCGCTCTCCATCCTCTGCTTTCTGCCCTGGATCGTGCTCGCCGGCGTGAAGTGGCCGAGCAATCGCAAACAGGCCTTGCATCTCGCTGTCACGGGCATCCTGATGCATGCGGGCTACCTCGGCGGTGTCTGGGCGGCGGTCAAGGCGGGCATGGGTTCGGGGCTGTCCTCGCTCATCGTCGGCATCCAGCCCGTGCTCACTGCCATCTGGCTCACCAGCGTGGGAGGGCATCACGTGTCGCGCCGCCAGTGGGTCGGCCTGCTGCTGGGCTTTGCCGGTCTGGTGCTGGTGGTCTCGCGCAAGTTCGGTGCCGGTGGCCCGGGCGACCAGGCCAACTGGATCAACCTCTCGTTTGCGTTGATGGCCTTGTTGTCCATCACCGTCGGCACGCTGTACCAGAAGCGCTTCGTGCAGCCCTGCGACGTGCGCAGTGCCAACACGGTACAGCTGGTCGCCGCGTTGCTGGTCACGCTGCCGCTGACCTTGATGGAGTCGGAATCCATGCACTGGACCCAGGCCGACGGCGCGCTCAACGCCGAGCTGGTGGGCGCCATGGCCTGGTCGGTGCTGGGGCTCACGCTGGGCGGCAGCTCGCTGCTCTACATGCTGATCCAGCGTGGCGCGGCGGCCTCGGTCACCAGCCTCATGTACCTCGTGCCGCCCAGCACTGCGCTGATCGCCTGGCTGCTGTTTGCCGAGCCCATCACGGCGGTGACCCTCGCCGGCACCGCGCTCACCGCTTTCGGCGTGAGCCTGGTGGTGCGGCCGGCGCGCTGAGGCGCCGCCACGGTTCGTCCTGGAAGCGCTCAGCGAGGAAATCCAGCAGCAGACGGATGCGCCGAGGCACCTGAGACCGGAAGGGCGCGAGCCAGTGGACGTCGGCGTCGGGCATGGCGTAGGCCGGCAGCACCCGCACCAGATCGCCGCTGGCCATCTGCGGTGCGATGTCCCACAGGCTGCGCAACATGATGCCGTGGCCAGCCAGGCACCAGTCGCGCACCATTTCGCCCGAGTTGCTGGAGAGTGGTCCGCGCACCGGTGTGTGCTGCACCTCGGGCTCTCCCTCGCGCTGCAGCCGCCAGTGGTCGAAGCGCTGTCCTGGTCCGCCGCCGTTTTCGCGCACCACGAGGCAGGCATGGGCAGCCAGTTCCTGCAGCGAGCGGGGTTCCCCGTGGGCTTGCAGGTACGCGGGTGCCGCCACCAGCACCCGCTGGTTGGGTGCGAGCCGGCGCGAGACCCATTCGCTGGCGCGTTGTGCCGGCGCGTTCCAGAGCCAGATGGCGCCGTCAAACCCCTCCACCGCCAGATCGGGCAACTGCTCGGTCAGCTGCAGCTGGATGTGCACCGCCGGGTGCCGTGCCTGGAAATCCGCCAGCGCCGGCCCCAGCCAGAGGCGGCCGAAACCGAAGGTGGCGGCGAGGCGGATCGGGCCTGACGGTTCGGTCTGGCGCTCGCGCAGTTCGGCCTCAAGCACATCAAAAGCGCGCAGCAACTCACCCGCGCGTTCACACAAGGTCTCGCCTTCGGCCGTGGGGCTGACGCGGCGGGTGGTGCGCTGGAACAGGCGCAGGCCGAGCCGGGACTCCAGCGCGGCCAGGCGTTTGGTCACGGCCGAAGGAGCCACCTTCAGTGCGCGCGCGGCCATCACCAGGCTGCCGTGCTGGCGCACAGCGAGCACGAGTTCAAGATCGGGGCGGTCCAATTGTTTCCTTTTGAGAACGAATCAATTGCAGAATTATTGCTGAAATGCGGATTAAGCTTGCGGCCATGTTCAAAGGTTTTCAGTCCCGCACCGTGCTCCGCGAAGGCGTGCCACTGAACTCGCGCGTGGCGGGCGAGGGGCCGCCGCTGCTCTTGCTGCACGGTCATCCGCAGACGCTGGCCATGTGGCACCGGGTGGCGCCCGCGCTGGCCGGGTGCTTCACCGTGGTGCTGATGGACCTGCGCGGTTACGGCGACTCGGCGCGCCCCGCAACGGATGCGGATCATCGTGCGCACAGCAAACGCGAGATGGCGCTCGATGCGCTGGCCGTGATGGCACAGCACGGCTTTGACCACTTTGGCGTGCTGGCCCACGACCGCGGCGCGCGCGTGGCCCACCGGCTGGCGGCCGACCACCCGCAGGCGGTGCAGCGGCTGATGCTGCTCGACATCGCGCCCACGCTGGCCATGTACGGGCAGACCTCCGAAGACTTCGCGCGCGCTTATTGGCACTGGTTCTTCCTGATCCAGCCGCCGCCCCTGCCGGAGGCGCTGATAGCGTCCGACCCCGTGCGTTACGTGCGCAGCGTGATGGGCAGCCGGCACGCGGGGCTCGCCCCGTTCGATCCCGCCGCACTGGCCGAGTACGAACGCTGCGCTGCGTTGCCCGGTACGGCGACCTCGATCTGCGAGGACTACCGTGCCAGTGCGGGCATCGACCTGGAACACGACCGCGCGGACGTGGTCGCAGGCCATCGCCTGATGCAGCCCCTGCGCGTGTTCTGGGGCGAATACGGCACGGTGGGGCGCTGCTTCGACGTGCTGTCACTCTGGCGCGAGCGCGCCCATCAGGTCACCGGTCAGGCCCTGCCGTGCGGCCACTACATCGCCGAGGAACTGCCCGAGCGGGTGATCGCCGAGGCAGTCCCCTTCTTCACCCCTTGATCCACAGGAGCATCCCATGAGCAAAACGCACCGCATCGCGGTCATCGCCGGCGACGGCATCGGCACCGAAGTCATGCCCGAAGGCCTTCGCGTGATGGAGGCTGCGGCCACGAAGTTCAACATCCCGCTGCGGTTCGACCACTTCGATTTTTCGAGCTGCGACTACCACGAGAAGCACGGCCAGATGCTGCCCGACGACTGGAAGGAACAGATCGGCGGCCACGACGCCATCTACTTCGGCGCCGTCGGCTGGCCCGACAAGGTGCCCGACCACGTGTCGCTCTGGGGCTCGCTGCTGCTGTTCCGCCGTGAATTTGACCAGTACGTCAACATCCGCCCCGCCAAACTCATGCCCGGCGTGACCGCACCGGTGGTGCGCCGCGATGGCAGCCCGCGCCAGCCCGGCGAGATCGACATGGTGATCGTGCGCGAGAACACCGAGGGCGAATACTCCAGCATCGGCGGGCGCATGTACCCGGGCACCGAACGCGAGATCGTGGTGCAGGAAACCGTGATGTCGCGCATCGGCGTGGACCGTGTGCTGCGCCACGCGTTTGAAGTCGCGCGCTCGCGTCCCAAAAAGCACCTGACCAGCGCCACCAAGAGCAACGGCATTGCGATCACCATGCCGTACTGGGACGAGCGCGTGGCCGAGATGGCCAAGCAGTACCCGGACGTGACGGTGGACAAGTTCCACATCGACATCCTCACCGCGCACTTCGTGCAGCGCCCGGACTTCTTCGACGTGGTGGTGGGCAGCAACCTGTTCGGCGACATCCTGAGCGATCTCGGTCCGGCTTGCACAGGCACCATCGGCATCGCGCCCAGCGCCAACCTCAATCCGACGCGCCAGCACCCTTCGCTGTTCGAACCGGTGCACGGCTCCGCCCCCGACATTGCGGGCAAAGGCATCGCGAACCCGATCGGTCAGATCTGGTGCGGCGCGATGATGCTCGACCACCTGGGCTACCGCGCCGCGCACGACGCGGTGATGGGTGCCATTGAAGCGGTGTTGCAGCCGGGCATCGGCGCACCGCGCACGCCCGATCTGGGGGGCAGCGCCAGCACACAGGACGTGGGTCGGGCGATCGAAAACGCTCTCCGCCGTTGAAACGGTGCCGTGACCTTTCGGGCAGGCGTGCAAAATTTCACGAACCCTTCAATCACACTTTGACAATGCGCATAGAATCTGCGCTCTCGTTCAGAGGGCATTCGCCTGTGTTGGCTGGAGTGTTGACAGGGAACTTGACCCGTGGGTCTAATCAACGGGCACCAGTCTGGCCACGTTGCCCGGCCAATGCGAACATGAGCGATCCGGACAGTGCGTTGTCAGACAGGCTTCTGTGCAGGGCGGCTGAACGGTCCACAAGAAATTTCAATCACTTCAAGAGGGGCTATTTGTGAACAAAACAGAACTCGTCGAACACATCGCCAAGCATGCCGACATTTCCAAGGCGGCCGCCACGCGAGCACTGGACTCCACCATCACAGCCATCCGCACCACCCTGAAAAAGGGCGGTACCGTTTCCCTGGTCGGTTTCGGTTCGTTTGCCGTGACCAAGCGCCCCGCACGCAAGGGCCGCAACCCGCGCACCGGCGAAGAGATTAAAATCAAGGCCGCCAAGGTGCCGAAGTTCCGTCCGGGCAAGGCATTGAAGGATGCGCTGAACTGAAGCGCCATCCCGGTTTTCCGGTGGGGTGCTTAGCTCAGTCGGTAGAGCGGCGCCCTTACAAGGCGTAGGTCGGCGGTTCGACCCCGTCAGCACCCACCACCATCGAAAAGGCGAACCCGGGTTCGCCTTTTTTGTTGCCGGCGCAGGCAGAACAGATCTGGCGCCGTTTGTTGTTTCAGGAATTCAAGGCATGTTCGAATCCATCCGCAATCACAAGAAGTACCTCATGGGCTTTTTGCTGATCCTGATCGTTCCCGGGTTCGTCCTGTTCGGTGTCCAGGGCTTTTCAGATCCCAGCCCGGGCGGCGAGACTGTCGCTTCGGTCGACGGCAAGGACATCACCCAGGCTGAATGGGACCAGGCTCACCGTGTGGAGTCGCAGCGCCTGCGCGATGCCAATCCGACCCTCGACAGCCGGCTGCTGGACACCGACGAGTTCCGTTACGCCGCGCTGGAGCGCCTCGTGCGTGACCGGCTGCTGACGGCGGCTGCCGAAAAATTCAAGCTCTACACCAGCGACCAGCACCTGGCGCGCGCGCTGCAGCAAGACCCGGGCATTGCCGCCCTGCGCCGTGCTGACGGCACGCTCGATGTCGAGGCCTACAAGCAGCTGGTGGGTCGCCAGGGCATGACGCCCGAGATGTACGAGGCCAGCGTGCGCGCCGATCTGTCGAAACAGCAGGTGGGGCAGGGCGTGACGGGTTCCGGTTTCGTTCCGGCCGATCTGGCCCATCTGACGCTCAACGCTTTCTTCGAACGTCGCGAAGTGCGCGTGCAGCGCTTTGCCGCCGCCGACCAGGCCAGCCGCGTGCAGCCCGCCGATGCCGACATCGAGCGCTTCTATCAGGAGAACCCGGCCTTGTTCCAGGCGCCCGAGCAGGCGGACGTTGAATACCTGGTGCTCGATGCAGCAGCCCTGCAACAGTCGGTGGCCCTCAACGAGGCCGATGTGCGTTCGTACTACGAGCAGAATGTGTCCCGCCTGTCGGGCAATGAGGAGCGCCGTGCCAGCCACATCCTCCTGACCGTGCCCGCGAACGCGCCTGCGGAAGAAAAGGACAAAGTGCGCCAGCGCGCTCAGGCCCTGCTCGAACAGGTCCGCAAGGCCCCGCAAACCTTTGCAGACGTGGCCAAGGCCGAGTCGAAAGATCCAGGCTCTGCGGCCAATGGCGGCGACCTGGACTACTTCGGGCGCGGCGCCATGGTCAAGCCCTTTGAAGATGCGGTGTTTGCACTGGAGAAAGGCACGATCTCCGACGTGGTCGAGACCGACTTCGGTTTCCACATCATCCAGCTGACCGACATCAAGGCGCCCAAGCCACGCAGCTTCGACGAGATGCGCGCGCAGATCGAAACCGATCTCAAACAGCAACAGGCGCAAAAGCTGTTTGCCGAAACTGCTGACACGTTTGGCAACCTGGTTTACGAGCAGGCCGACAGCCTGCAGCCCACGGCCGAGCGCCTGAAGCTGGAGGTGAAGACCTTCAAGGGACTGACGCGCCAGCCCGGTGCGGACGCCGGCGTGTTGGCCCATCCGCGGTTGCTCGAAGCCATCTTCGCTCCCGACGCGGTGCAGAACAAGCGCAACACCGAAGCGGTGGAAACCGGCTCCGGTCAGCTGGCGGCAGCACGCGTGGTGAAGCACACCCCGGCCCGCACCAGGCCGCTGGCCGAAGTGCGCGACAGCGTGCGCGCGCGGTTGGTGGCCCAGCGCGCCGCCGAACTCGCCAGTGAGGAAGGCGCCAAGCAACTGGCCGCCTGGAAATCGGGCGCGAATGCCTCGGGCATGCCGGCTTCGGTGGTCATATCGCGCGAAGATCCCAAAGGTCTGCCGGCTGCGCTGCTCAAGGCAGCCCTGAGCACCGATCCGGCGCAATTGCCCGCCTGGGCGGGTGTGAGCCTGGGTGACCAGGGCTACGCGGTGGTGAAGGTCGAAAAGGTCCTGCCCCGTGCCAAACGCGATGCGGCGGTACCAGAGCAGGAGGTGGCGCAATACAACCAGTGGTGGACCGCCGCCGAGAGCCAGGCTTACTACGAGATGCTCAAGGAGCAGTTCCGCGTCAAGCTCATGGTGCCCGCGCCCGCACCACCGCAACGCTGAAGCTTCTTGTCGATCGCGTAAACTGTTCAGGAACGCGCTATAATGCAAGGCTTGAGGTGGCTGTAGCTCAGTTGGTAGAGTCCAGGATTGTGATTCCTGTTGTCGTGGGTTCGAGCCCCATCAGCCACCCCAGTAAATACAAGAAAACCTCGCTATCTTTTGGGTAGCGAGGTTTTTTCTTGTCTGCCGTTGTCAGGGAGGATGTCCGTCGTTTTCCCGAAGATGAGGGGTTGCCGGGCTGGGTTCGCGCAGTGTCGGCACGATGGCGATCTGGAGGTCGCTGAGCGTTCAGTCCACGGCCCGGGCGGGTGTGATGCTCAACCGCCGTCGGCCTGGCGTTTGGCCCGCGCACGCTCCAGCGCCGCTTCAATGACGGCGCGTTTCTTGTCCAGCACAGCGGGGTCGGTGTGCTGCGAATGGGCCTCAAGGTCGGCGTATTTCATGCGCGCTTTGGTTTCGAGCAAGAGATCGTGTTCCACCTGTTCGCGGGCCAGTCGCACGGTGCGCGCGTCGTAGCGCTGGCGGGCCAGGGTGGCCTGTTCGGTGGTCCACGCCTGCCAGCCAGTGCGTTCACCACTGACGATCTCCAGCGAGATGCAGTCCACAGGACAGACCGGCAGGCAGAGCTCACAACCCGTGCAATAGGGTTCGATCACGGTGTGCATAAGCTTGTTGCTGCCGACGATGGCATCGGTTGGGCAGGCCTTGATGCACAGGGTGCAGCCGATGCACCAGTCTTCATCGATCACCGCGAGGGTCAAAGGACCTTCGATCCCGTTGGTCGGGTTCAGCGGTGTTTCGGATCGACCGGTGAGGGCAGCCAGTCGGGCGATGCCCTCGGCGCCGCCGGGCGGACACTGGTTGATGCCGGCTTCCCCCGAGGCAACCGCTTCGGCGTAACGGGCGCAGTCCGGGTAACCGCAGCGGGTGCACTGGGTCTGGGGCAAGGCGGCGTCGATGCGCCGGGCGAGATCGTTCATGTCGCCAATATACCGGGGAGCAGGGCGCTCCCCGGCCCGCACGCCATCAAGCGGAGCGGGGAGGGGTCTTGCGTTTGGCGGCGGCGACCGGGGCCTTCGTCGCGGGCTTGGCCACGGCTTTGGTCGGCGCTGCCTTGGCGGCTGGCACAACTGCTTTGCTCACCACCTTGGTTGCGGTCTTGGCCTGGGCCGGTTTGACGGCGCGCACGGCGGGTTGGGCCACAACAGCGGGCGCGGTCGACGCGGCAGCAGCGGCCTCCTGCGCAGGCTTGGGCTGGTGCGACAGGATGAAGGTCTTCACCACCGGGTAGACCATGTCGCGCCAGCGCCGGCCGCTGAAGATGCCGTAGTGACCGGCGCCTTTGGCCTCGTAGTGCATCTGGTGCGTCTTGGGAATGCCGGAGCACAGATTGTGCGCGGCAGCGGTCTGGCCCGAGCCGGAGATGTCGTCGAGCTCGCCTTCGATCGTTAGCAGGCCGGTGGTCGCGATGTCTTCCGGACGCACGCGCTCGATCTTGCCCTTCACGGACTTCACGTCCCAGGTGCCGTTGACCAGCTTGAAGTCCTGGAACACCGTCTGGATGGTTTCCAGGTAGTAGTCCGCGTCCATGTCGAGCACGGCGTTGTACTCGTCGTAGAACTGGCGGTGGTTCTCGGCGCTCTCGTTGTCACCCTTGATCAGGTCCTTGAAATAGTCGTAGTGGCTGGTGGCGTGGCGGTCGGGGTTCATGGCCACAAAACCGGTGTGCTGCAGGAAGCCGGGGTAAACACGGCGGCCGGCGCCCGGGAAGTTGCTCGGCACGCGGTAGATCACGTTGTTTTCGAACCAGCTGTGGCTGCGCTGCGTGGCCAGGTTGTTGACCGCCGTGGGCGACTTGCTGGCGTCGATGGGGCCGCCCATCATGGTCATGGACAGCGGTGTCGTTTCGCCGCGGCTGGCCATCAGCGAAACCGCAGCCAGCACCGGCACGGTGGGCTGGCACACGCTCATGACGTGGCAGTTGCCGTAGCCCTTTTGCAGGTACTCGATGAATTCCTGCACGTAGTTGATGTAATCGTCGAGGTGGAACTCGCCTTCGGACAGGGGCACCAGGCGGGCGTTTTTCCAGTCGGTGATGTAGACCTTGTGGTCCTTGAGCATGGTGCGCACGGTGTCGCGCAACAGCGTGGCGTAGTGGCCGGACAGCGGTGCCACCACCAGCACAACGGGCTGGCCTTTGAGCTTCTCCAGGGTCGCGGTGTCGTCAGAGAAACGCTTGAAGCGGCGCAGTTCGCAAAACGGCTTGTCGACTTCCACGCGCTCATGGATCGCCACATCCACGCCATCCACATCGACCGTGTGGATGCCGAAAACAGGCTTTTCGTAGTCTTTGCCCAGCCGGTGCATCAGATCGTAGCCGGCCGACACACGCTGTGCCATGGGCAACTGGGCCAGCGGCAGAGAAGGGTTGTTGTAAAGCCTGGAGGCCACTTCGGCCAGGTCAGCGAACGGCTCCATGATGGAGCGCTGGGTTTCGTAAATCTGGTAGAGCATGGGGCAGTCGATCAGTTATGTTGCAGTGCAATATAACAGTATGCCGCAGGTGGCGCGAGAGTGAAAACACCTAATTTCCCCAGCCGGTTGTCACCTTCGTGAAAGAATGCGTCCTGAGCTTTCTGGTTGTTGTTTCACCGATCCCCGCCTCGTCCGAGAAACCGTTCCCCTGCATCCAACGCCGCCCGCTGATCCGTACCGGTATCGCCCTTGCCGCCACCGCGATGGGAATCCCCATGAGCCTGTCCTCTGCCGCCCAGCCCTCCACGCCGGCTGTCACCGGTGCCCGTCTGGAATCCCTGACAAACTGGCCCCTGACCGAACGCCTGCCTGTGCTGTTTCTGGGGCATGGCAGTCCCATGAACGCCATCGAAGACAACGCCTACCGGCGCAGCTGGCAGGCGCTGGGCACCGAACTGCTGGAGCGGGGTCCGCGTCCCCGCCTGATCCTGTGTATTTCTGCCCACTGGATCACCCGGGGCTGGCAGCTCACCGCCATGGAGGACCCCCGCACGATCCATGATTTCGGTGGTTTTCCGCAAGCCCTGTTCGATCAGCAGTACCCGGCCCCGGGATCGCCGGCGATGGCGCAGGCCATCAGTGCGGTCCTGTCTCAGCCGGGCAGCGGGGCGCCGCTGGGTCTGGACGATCTGGAATGGGGTCTGGACCACGGCACCTGGTCGGTGCTCAAGCCGATGTTTCCGGATGCCAGCATCCCGGTGATCCAGCTCAGCATGGATTACAGCCGTCCGCCAGCCGAACATTTTGAACTGGGGCGGCAACTGCGCGCGCTGCGAGACCGGGGCGTGCTGATCGTGGGCAGCGGCAACATCGTGCACAACCTGCGCGCCATCCGCCGCGAGGCCGCCGACAACCAGGCCTACGACTGGGCGATCGAGTTTGACCGCATCACAGGCGATCACATCGCCCAAGGACGTCTGGAAGCCCTGGACGGGTTCCGCGACCTGGGGCCCTTGGCCCAGATGGCCCACCCCACCTGGGACCACTACCTGCCCCTGCTGTACGCCGCGGGTGCGGTGGAAGAGGGCGAGGAACCCCGGGTTTTCAACGAGGGTTTCCAGATCGCCTCGATCTCCATGCGCTCCGTCATCTGGGGCTGATCGAGCTCCATGGGCTTCCAGAAACAGAAATGCCGCTCACCGAGCGGCATTTCTGTCGGGTTCCACCCGGTCAGATCACCTTGGCGATCGCCTGGCAGACGTAGTCGATGTTCTTGCTGTTGAGCGCGGCCACGCACATGCGGCCGGTGTCGGTGCCGTAGACGCCGAACTCGCTGCGCAGACGCACCATCTGGTCCTTGGACAGGCCAGAGTAGCTGAACATGCCGATCTGGGTGGTGATGAAGCTCATGTCCTTGGCGACGCCGGCGGCCTTCAGGCCATCGACCAGCTTCTGGCGCATGGCCTTGATGCGCACGCGCATCTCGCCCAGTTCCTGTTCCCACAGCGCGCGCAGTTCGGGGTTGCCCAGCACGGCGGCCACGATCGCGCCACCGTGGATCGGTGGGTTGGAGTAGTTGGTGCGGATGGCGATCTTGAGCTGGCTGAGCACGCGGTCGGTCTCTTCCTTGCTGCTGCCCACCACGCTCAGGGCGCCCACGCGCTCGCCGTAGAGGCTGAAGCTCTTGGAGAAGCTGGTGGACACGAAGATGTTCAGGCCAGCGGCCACGAACTTGCCGATCACGGCGCCGTCTTCGGCGATACCGTAACCAAAGCCCTGGTAGGCCATGTCCAGGAAGGCGGTGAGGTCGCGCGCTTTCACCACGGCGATCACCTGGTCCCACTGGGCCGGGGTGATGTCGTAACCGGTGGGGTTGTGGCAGCAGGCGTGCAGCAGCACGATGGTGCCGGGGGCGGCGGCGTTCAGTGCGGCCAGCATGCCGTCAAAGTTGATGCCACCGAGGCCGCCGTTGGCGCTCTGGTCGAAATAGGGGTAGGTGTCGACGGTGAAACCGGCGTTGGTGAACAGCGCACGGTGGTTTTCCCAGCTCGGATCGGAGATCAGGACCTTGGCATCGGGGCTGACTTTTTTCAGGAAATCGGCACCGATTTTCAGGCCGCCGGTGCCGCCGATGGCCTGCACGGTGGCCACGCGGCCGCTCTTGACCACCTCGGACTCGGAGCCGAACACCAGGCCCTTGACGGCGGCGTCGTAGGCAGCGATGCCGTCGATCGGCAGGTAGCCACGGGCCGTGGGCTTTTCCATCATGGTTTTTTCAGCAGCCTGCACGCACTGCAGCAGCGGCAGTTTGCCGTTGTCGTCGAAATACACGCCCACACCGAGGTTGACCTTGCTGGGGTTGGTATCGGCAGCGAACTGCTCGTTCAGACCCAGGATCGGGTCGCGCGGGGCCATTTCGACGGCGGAGAAGAGGGACATGCTGAAAATCCTGTGGGTTGGGGGCGATTCGGACCCGCGCGCGTGAGGGGGCTTTGCGTTACGCTGTCGGGTTCGTTTGAAATACAGCCACCGATTTTAATCTGCCCATGTCCATCCCTGACGCCGCCCCGGTTCTCTCGTTGGTTGAGGGTGTCCCTGCGCACGAGGGTGAGTTCGTGCGTTTCCCGGGTTCGCCGTTCGAGCTCTTCATGCCCTATCCGCCCGCGGGCGACCAGCCCACCGCCATTGCCCAGCTGGTGGAGGGCGTGAACGACGGCGAGGTGTTCCAGACCCTGCTGGGCGTGACCGGCTCGGGCAAGACCTTCACCATGGCCAACGTGATCGCCCGCCTGGGGCGCCCGGCCATCGTGTTCGCGCCGAACAAAACATTGGCCGCGCAGCTGTACAGCGAGTTCCGCGAGTTCTTCCCCAAGAACGCGGTCGAGTACTTCGTCAGCTACTACGACTACTACCAGCCCGAGGCCTATGTGCCGCAGCGCGACCTGTTCATCGAGAAGGACAGCGCGATCAACGAGCACATCGAGCAGATGCGCCTCTCCTGCACCAAGAGCATCCTGGAGCGGCGCGACGTGGTGATCGTGGCAACGGTGTCGGCCATCTACGGCATCGGCAAGCCCGAGAGCTACCACCAGATGGTGATGCTGCTGCGCGTGGGCGACAAGCTGGGTCAGCGCGACCTGATCGCCCAGCTGGTGCGCATGCAGTACGCCCGCAACGAGGCCGATTTTTCGCGCGGCAAGTTCCGCGTGCGCGGTGACACCATCGACGTGTTCCCGGCCGAACACTCCGAGATGGCGATCCGCATCGAGCTGTTCGACGACGAGGTCGAGACCCTGCAGCTCTTCGACCCGCTCACCGGCAAGGTGCGGCAGAAGATCCCGCGCTTCACCGTCTACCCCAGCAGCCACTACGTGACGCCGCGCGAGCAGGTGCTCAACGCGGTGGAGCTGATCAAGGACGAGCTGCGCGAGCGCCTGGGCCAGCTGGTGGGCATGGGCAAGCTGGTGGAGGCGCAGCGGCTGGAGCAGCGCACCCGCTTCGACCTGGAAATGCTGAGCGAAGTGGGTCACTGCAAGGGGATCGAGAATTACTCGCGCCACCTGTCAGGCAGCGCCGAGGGCGAGCCGCCTTCCACACTGACCGACTACCTGCCGAAAGACGCGCTGATGTTCCTGGACGAGAGCCATGTGCTCATGGGCCAGTTCGGTGGCATGTACAACGGCGACCGCGCGCGCAAGACCACGCTGGTGGAGTACGGTTTTCGCCTGCCCAGCGCGCTGGACAACCGGCCGCTCAAGCTCGAAGAGTTCGAGCAGCGCATGCGCCAGGTGGTGTTCGTCTCGGCCACGCCGGCCGACTACGAAAAGACGCATTCGGGCCAGGTGGTGGAGCAGCTGGTGCGCCCCACCGGACTGGTGGACCCGGAAGTGGAAGTGCGCCCCGCCACGCACCAGGTGGACGACGTGCTGCAGGAAATCCGCATCCGCGTGGAGAAAAACGAGCGTGTGCTCATCACCACGCTGACCAAGCGCATGGCCGAGCAGCTGACCGACTACCTGACGGAAAACGGCGTCAAGGTGCGTTACCTGCACAGCGACGTGGACACGGTGGAGCGGGTGGAAATTTTGCGCGACCTGCGGCTGGGTGCGTTCGATGTGCTGGTCGGCATCAACCTGCTGCGCGAAGGCATCGACATTCCCGAGGTGTCGCTGGTGGCGATCCTGGACGCCGACAAGGAAGGTTTTCTGCGTTCGGAGCGCAGCCTGATCCAGACCATTGGCCGCGCCGCACGCAACCTGAACGGCAGGGCGATCCTTTACGCCGACCGCATCACCGAGTCGATGAAAAAAGCGATTGGCGAAACCGAGCGCCGCCGCACCAAACAGATCGCGCACAACCTGGCCATGGGTATCGAGCCGCGCAGCATCAACAAGCGCATCAAGGACCTGATCGACGGCGTGTACAGCGAAAAGGCCGGCAAGGAAGCCGACCGCCTGGCCGCCGAGAGCGCGCTGCGCGCCAGCGTGGAGGACATGAGCGAGAAGGACGTGGCGCGCGAGATCAAGCGGCTGGAGAAGCTGATGCTCGAGCATGCGCGCAACCTCGAATTCGAGAAGGCGGCGGGCGTTCGCGACCAGTTGCACCACCTCAAGGCGCAGATCTTTGGCGCGCCCGGTGTGGACAACGTGGCCTGAAAACAATGAAGGACAATGGCGCCACAAGCACCCGCGCAGGGGCCGGCCAGCATGGACGGGACGCGGGGGCAACAAGCCATCGATCTTTTTTATGCAAGCACCGCAAGCGCTGCGCGATCCGGAGGGGCAGGGCTCTGACACGCGCATTTACCTGGTAGAAGACGATCCGTCCATCCTGCAGTTCGTGCAGCAGGCGCTGCTGCGACGCCCGCTCTGGCAGCTGTTGGGGCACTCCACCACGCTGGCCCATGCGCGACGGCACGCCGTGGCATCGAACGCCAATGTGTTCCTGGTGGACCTCGGTCTTCCCGATGGCAGCGGCGAAGCCTTGCTGCGTTTGCTGGCACGCCAGCAACCCGGCGCCGAGCTGCTGGTTTTTACCGTGTTTGGCGAAGAGTCGCGCCTGGTGGCCGCGCTGGAGGCGGGCGCCACGGGTTACGTGCTCAAGGGCTGCAGCCCTGAGGCCCTCATTGATGCCATCGAACAGATCCGCGAAGGGGGTGCGCCCATTTCGCCCCTGTTGGCGCGTTTGCTGCTGAAGCAGTTTCGCGAAGTTCAGTCGTCGTTGCCTGTGCTGGAGTCGTTGCACGAGGTCTTGTTGTCCGACCGCGAAACGGAGGTGCTGCAGCTGGTGGCCAAGGGGTATGTCAACAAAGAGATCGCCGCCCGGCTGGCGATTTCACCGGCCACCGTGGGCACGCACATCAAGAACCTCTACCGCAAGCTCGCAGTGCACAGTCGCGTGCAGGTGGTTCGCGCAGCCCAGCAGCGGGGACTGCTTTGAGCCTGTGGCGGCCCCTGCTGCAGCGCCTGCACCGGACCCCGGCTTATTTCTGGGCGGGGTTGCTGGTGGGTGTGATGTTGCTGGCACTCGGGCTGGCCACCCGGGTGGGCCACGTGCCCGGCGCGGTCGCCATCGAGCAGGCGACCGTGCTGCTCGCAGGGCAGGCTGAGGCCTCAGCCACTGCCGTTGATTTGCCCCACGTCTGGGACAACGAGCGGCGCAGCTGGCGCGGGGAGGCGCACTACCGGTTGGTCTTGCCCGAAGCGCTGGCGCAATCCGGGCAGCTTGAGAACGGTCTGGGGCTCTTGCTGCCCCGCGTGGGCGTGCGTTTCCGGGTCTTGTTCAATGGGCAGGAGCTGTCGGCCGAGTGCTGGCGGCGCAGCTCGGGCTATTGCGACGCCGGCACCCGGGCGCATTTCGTGCAGCTGCCACAGCGCCTGATGACGCCCCAATGGGCTGACAACCGGATCGAGGTTCAGCTGAAGGGGCAGTTGCTGCGCATCAGCGGGCTGTCACCGGTCTGGGTGGGTCCCCGGGATGCCTTGTACCAGCGCCATCGGTGGTTGAGCTGGTGGCAGGTCAACCTGACCTGGATGGTGGCCGCCTCGTCGTTCATGATGGGTGTGCTGTCGCTGCTGATCTGGTCCCGGACCGCTGAGCCCCTGTTTGGCTTGCTCGGTGGCGGGCTCGTGGTTCTGACCGTGCGGTTGTGGCTGTCCACGCCGGTTTTTCTGCCCGGGCCGTTCCTGGTCTGGGACTACGTTCACAAACTCAGTTTTACCTGGTACTGCGGCTTCACCTACCTGTTCATGTCGGAGCTGTTCAATTTCAGGCAAAGTCTGGTGCGCAAGCTGGTGGTGGTCATGATGGCGCTGGGGCCGTTCTGGCTCGCCCTGCAGGCCTGGCTGGAGAATTACCAGCTCTACCGGTTGTGGACGGGCGTGATCGTGCTGGTGTGCATGTTGGCCCTCCTGAAAGTGATGCATCGGGCCCGCTGGGGCATGAATGTGAACCAGCGCCTGATGGTGGTGGTGGGTATGGCCACCATGGCCACCGGTTTGCGCGACTTCCTGGTGGTGCAGATGGATTTCCCCGGTGACACCGATATCCGCTGGATGACGCCGGGCAGCCTGGTGCTCATGTTCGCCATGGGCTGGGTGCTGGTGCGGCGCACAGCCCAAGCCATGGAACAGGTTGCGCAGCTCAATACCGAGCTGGCGCGCAAGGTGAGCGAGCGTGAGGCCGAGCTGCACGCCGTGTTTGACCGTCTGCGCGTGGTGGAGAACCAGCGCGTGCTGGAGTCCGAACGACGGCGCCTGACCCGTGACATGCACGACGGCCTCGGAAGCCAGCTGGTGCAGACGCTCAACCTGGTGCACAGCAGCGGCGCCAAGGTGGACAGTGCGTCCGTGGCGAACATGCTCAGTCACGCACTGGAAGAGCTGCGCATGACGCTCGACTCGCTGGAACCGATGGATGGCGACCTGCCCACCATCCTGGGCACCTTGCGCCAGCGCATCATGCCGACGCTGCAAGCCGCCCGCATCGATCTGGACTGGCAGGTCGAAGCGGTTTCCGCCGTTCCGGGGCTGGAGGTGCGTGGCGTGGTGCACCTGTTCCGCTGCCTGCAGGAGGTTTTTGCCAACGTGGTCCAGCATGCACAGGCCACCCGTGTGACCGTGCGCACCTGGGAGCGCGGCGGGCGCATCTTCCTCAGCGCGACAGACAACGGCGTGGGACTGGGTGAGCCGATGGAATCGGGTTTCCGTGAAGGGGGTCGCGGTATCAGCAACATCCGGGTGCGGGCGACCGAAATCGGCGCCGAGGTGCGGTTCTCCTGCGCGCATCCGGGAACCTGCGTGACCTTCAGCTTTGCATCGGATTCTGCAGAAGCCACCCTGGGCCCCTCGGTGCAAGGTTGAGCAAGACGAAGGGTTTTAAGGTATACTCGATCAAAATAGTCGGGAAAGACTTCAACGTATTGGCCGCCATCGTTGCGGCAGGGTGGGCGGAGAAGCGGTTTGGTGGGTTTTTACCCATGAAACCATCAACGACGGTCAAGCCACAATTTACAGGAGCTTGAAAATGCGCCTCACGACCAAAGGCCGCTTTGCGGTCACAGCCATGATCGATCTGGCCCTGCGCCAGAACAACGGTCCCGTCACGCTCGCGGCCATCAGCCAGCGCCAGCAGATTTCGCTCTCTTACCTGGAGCAGCTGTTTGGCAAACTGCGGCGCCACGAACTGGTGGAATCCACGCGTGGCCCGGGTGGTGGTTACAGCCTGGGCCGCAAGGCCGCGGAAATCACCGTGGCCGACATCATCGTTTCGGTGGACGAGCCGATCGACGCCACCCAGTGTGGCGGCAAGGAAAACTGCCTGGGTGAAGGCAACCGCTGCATGACCCACGAGCTGTGGGCCGCGCTCAACGCCAAAATGGTGGATTTCCTCGACTCGGTGTCCCTGCAGTCGCTGGTGGACGAGCAGCTCGCGAAAGGTGTGGTGGTGGAAAACGCCCCCATGATCAAGCGGGCCATTTCCAGCGCCCCAGTGGTCAAACCGATCCGCGTGAACGCCCCCAATTCGGTCTTCGCACTGGGAGGTGCGGCTTTTTCGAAATGACGCCGGCTTCCGGGGACTGTTTCCCGGTGCCGTTGTCCGACTTCAGGTGTTCCGGGGTGTCCTGATCGATGCCTGGGGTCCGGTGCGTTTTCGATTGCCGATACATTCATTGCCTGCAGATTCAGAACCCTTCCCATACCAACCGCCAGCCCATTTCATTGCCCTCCATGAGCACACCGCACTTTCCCATCTACATGGACTACAGCGCCACCAATCCCTGCGACCCGCGGGTGGTGGATGCCATGATTCCCTGGTTGCGTGAACATTTCGGCAACCCGGCCTCGCGCAGCCATGCCTGGGGCTGGGAAGCTGAAAAGGCCGTTGAAACCGCCCGTGAGCAGGTGGCCGCGCTGATCGGTGCCGATCCACGCGAAATCGTCTGGACCAGTGGCGCCACCGAATCCAACAACCTGGCTTTGAAGGGGGCGGCCCACTTCTACCAGACCAAGGGCAAGCACCTGATCACGGTCAAGACCGAGCACAAGGCCGTGCTCGACACCATGCGCGAACTGGAGCGCCAGGGCTTCGAGGTGACTTACCTCGACGTGCAGGCCGACGGCCTGCTCGATCTGGAGGTCTTCAAGGCGGCAATCCGCCCGGACACCATCCTCGCCTCGGTCATGTTCGTGAACAACGAGATCGGTGTCATCCAGGACATCGCGGCCATCGGCAAGATCTGCCGCGAGAAAGGCGTGATCTTCCACGTGGATGCGGCGCAGGCCACCGGCCGGATCGACATCGACCTGCAGACGCTGCCGGTCGACCTGATGAGCCTGACCGGCCACAAGACCTATGGCCCCAAGGGCATCGGCGCGCTGTATGTGCGGCGCAAGCCACGCATCCGTATCGAGGCGCAGATGCACGGTGGCGGTCACGAGCGCGGCATGCGTTCGGGCACGTTGCCCACGCACCAGTGCGTGGGCATGGGCGAGGCCTACCGCATCGCCAAGGAAGAGATGCACGCCGAGAACGTTCGCATCCGCGCGCTGCACGACCGCATGCTGGCGGGCCTGAAGGGTATCGAAGAGGTGTTCATCAACGGCCACGAGACGCAGCGTGTGCCGCACAACCTGAACATGAGCTTCAACTACGTCGAAGGCGAGTCGCTGATCATGGGTATCAAAGGCTTGGCGGTGTCGTCGGGTTCGGCCTGCACCTCGGCCAGCCTGGAGCCCAGCTACGTGCTGCGTGCGCTCGGCCGCAGCGACGAACTGGCCCACAGCAGCCTGCGCATGACGATCGGCCGCTGGACGACGGAAGAAGAGATTGACTACGCCATCGGCACGATCAAGGAAAACGTGGCGAAGCTGCGCGAGTTGTCCCCTCTGTGGGAAATGTTCAAGGACGGCATTGATATCTCTTCGATTCAATGGGCCGCACACTGAAGGAGAAAGACCATGGCTTATTCTGAAAAAGTTGTTGACCACTACGAAAATCCCCGCAACGTCGGCTCCTTTGACAAGGGCGACGAATCGGTGGGTACCGGCATGGTGGGTGCACCCGCCTGCGGCGACGTCATGAAGCTGCAGATCAAGGTGAACCCGACCACCGGCGTGATCGAAGACGCGCGCTTCAAGACCTATGGCTGCGGTTCGGCCATCGCGTCGAGTTCGCTGGTGACCGAATGGGTCAAGGGCAAGACGTTGGACCAGGCCGCTGCGCTGAAGAACAGCGAGATCGCCGAAGAACTGGCGCTGCCGCCGGTGAAGATCCATTGCTCCATCCTGGCCGAAGACGCCATCAAGGCCGCGGTGGACGACTATCGCAAAAAGCACCTGAACTGATCCAGGAAAAATTTCCAGCACCATGGCTATTTCGATCTCCGAAGCCGCTGCGCGGCACGTCACCCGTTACATCGCCAAGCGTGGCAAAGGCGTGGGCGTGCGCCTGGGCGTCAAGACCACCGGTTGTTCTGGCCTGGCCTACAAGCTGGAGTACGCGGACGAGATTGCACCGGAAGACGTGGTGTTCGAGGACAACGGTGTCAAGGTGCTGGTGGATCCGAAAAGTCTGGCCTACATCGACGGCACGCAGCTCGATTTCGTGCGCGAGGGCCTGAACGAAGGCTTCCGCTTCAACAACCCCAATGAGCGCGACCGTTGCGGTTGCGGCGAGAGTTTCAGAATCTGATACTGTTGCCGAATCACCCACTAGTAGCCGCCAGTGCGTACCGTCCTGGCGGCTTTTTGATGTCATGAACCTGCTGTCCAACGACTTCGAAATTTTCGGTATTGCACCTTCATTTGCGCTGGACCGCGATGCCCTGGACCAGCGCTGGAAAGACCTGCAACGTGAGGCCCATCCGGACCGTTTTGCGACCTCCGATGCGTCGGCGCAGCGCCTGGCCATGCAGTGGTCGGTTCGCATCAACGAGGCCTACCAGCGCCTGAAGGACCCGCTCAAACGCGCCGCCTATCTGTGCGAGCTGAACGGGGTGCCGATCCAGGCCGAGAACAACACCGCCATGCCGCCAGCTTTCCTGATGCAGCAGATGCAATGGCGTGAAGACCTGGAAGACGCCCGCAGCAGCGAGGCGCTGGAGCGCATGGCGGACGAGGTGAGCGCTGCGCGCCGCACGATGTTGACCCAGCTGCAGCACACAGCCGACGGTGAGCGCAACTTCGCTGCACTGGCCCAGCAGGTCAGAGCCCTTATGTTTGTTGAGCGCTTTGCCAGCGACGTCGAGAACCGGCTCGATCAGCTGGGACAATAGCGGGCTGACCTCCGCAACCCTCTGCTTTCTTTCTCCACCAGAACCCGCGCCCATGGCTCTCCTGCAGATTTCCGAACCCGGCCAGTCCCTCGATCCGCACCAGCGACGGGTGGCGGTCGGCATCGACCTCGGTACCACGCATTCGCTGGTGGCAGCGGTGCGCCACGGGGTGTCCGAATGCCTGCCGGCGGCGGACGGCCGCGTGATCCTGCCCAGCGTGGTGCGCTACCTCGACCCGGCGCAAGGCGGCTCCGGTCGCCAGATCGGCTTCGACGCTCTGGCTGCGCAGGTCAGCGACCCAGCCAACACCGTGAGCTCGGTCAAGCGCCTGATGGGCCGCACGCGCGCTCAGGTGGCTGACGCTGACAAGCTGCCCTACACCATCGTTGAAGAGAACGGCATGGCTGTGGTCGACACCATCGCCGGGCGCAAGACACCGATG
Source organism: Hydrogenophaga sp. L76 (assembly GCF_057654755.1). NCBI lineage: Bacteria > Pseudomonadati > Pseudomonadota > Betaproteobacteria > Burkholderiales > Comamonadaceae > Hydrogenophaga > Hydrogenophaga sp. L76. The sequence goes on along the minus strand of NZ_CM172807.1, from coordinate 1,171,393 downwards.
GAGGTGAGCGCCGAAATTCTCGCGACGCTGCGTTTTCGCGCCGAAGACAGTTTTGACGACGAGCTGTTTGGCGCGGTCATCACCGTGCCCGCGTACTTTGACGACGCGCAGCGCCAGGCCACAAAAGACGCGGCGCAGCTCGCCGGCATCAACGTGTTGCGCCTCATCAACGAGCCCACCGCCGCAGCGATCGCGTACGGGCTGGACAACGGCTCGGAAGGCATCTACGCCATCTACGACCTCGGCGGCGGCACCTTCGACATCTCCATCCTCCGCCTGACGCGGGGTGTCTTCGAAGTCATGGCCACCGGCGGTGATTCCGCGCTGGGTGGTGACGATTTTGACCAGGCGCTGGCTGCCTGGGTGCTGGCGCAGCAGGGCGTGACCACGCCTCTGAATGCTTCCGAGCGTGCGGGTCTGCACGCAGAGGCCCGCCGCTGCAAGGAAGCCCTGTCGGCCGTGGATGCCAGCACCGGTCATGTGGTGTTCGAAGCAGTGGTCGGCGGCCAGACGCTGCGCCAGACCGTCACGCCGGCCCAGTTCGAGGCCGCCACCACCGCACTCACGGCCCGCACCATGACCGCCGTGCGCAAGGTGCTGCGCGATGCGCACATCGCCAAGGACGAAGTCAAGGGCGTGGTGATGGTGGGCGGCTCCACCCGCATGCCGGTGATCCGCCGCACTGTGGGCGAGTTCTTTGGTCAGGAACCCCTGGTCAACCTGAACCCGGACGAGGTGGTGGCGCTGGGCGCGGCGATCCAGGCCAATGCACTCGCCGGCAACAGCCGCGACGGCGACCTGCTGCTGCTCGACGTGATCCCGCTCTCGCTCGGTATCGAGACCATGGGCGGTCTGGTCGAGCGCATCGTGCCGCGCAACAGCCCCATTCCCACCGCGCTCGCGCAGGACTTCACCACCTACCAGGACGGCCAGACCGCTTTGGCGCTGCACGTGGTGCAGGGCGAACGCGATCTGGTGACCGACTGCCGCAGTCTGGCGCGCTTCACGCTGCGGGGCATCCCCCCCATGGCGGCGGGTGCAGCGCGCATCCGCGTGAGCTTCACGGTGGATGCCGACGGCCTGTTGTCTGTCCATGCGAAAGAGCAGGGGAGCGGCGTCGAGGCGACGATCGACGTCAAGCCGGCTTACGGCCTGTCGGACGAACAGATCGCCGCCATGCTCAAGGACAGCTTTGCCACCGCCCAGCAAGACATGCAGGCGCGCGCGCTGGTTGAAGCCCGGGTGGACGCCGACCGCATGATCGCCGCCACGCACAGTGCCCTGGCGGCCGATGCCGACCTGCTGGAGCCCGCAGAGCTGGAGTCCATTCACCATCTCATCGCCCAACTGGGCCAGATCATCTCCGGCGACAACACCGCCGCGATCGAATCCGCTACCGAAGCGCTTGCCAAGGGCACCGAAGCCTTTGCCGCCATGCGCATGAACCGGGGCATCCAGCATGCCCTGGCCGGCAAACGGCTCGAAGAAGTCTGAGACCCGCCGCGGACCGACGCACAGGAACCCCCATGCCCATCATCAAGATATTGCCCCACCCCGAATACTGTCCGCAAGGAGCCCAGGTCAACGCACCGGCGGGCACCTCGATCTGCGAGGCGCTGCTCGAAAACAACATCCCGATCGAACACGCCTGCGACATGGTGTGTGCCTGCACCACCTGCCACGTGATCGTGCGCGAAGGTTTCAACAGCCTCAACGAGCTGGACGACAACGAAGAAGACCTGCTCGACCGCGCCTGGGGCCTGGAACCCAACTCGCGCCTGTCCTGTCAGGCCATACTGGCGCAGCAGGACGTGACCATCGAGATACCCAAGTACTCGATCAACCACGCCAAAGAGAATCATTGACTCCCTGGCGTCTCCCCACCGCCGGCGGGGACCCGGGGCTCCGCCGCTGCGCGGGTCGCTGCCCCCCAAGGGGGCTGATCCGGCCGGGCGCCGGATCGCCGCTGATGTCACACACAGATATGAGGGAAGAACATGCGTCAGATCGTCCTCGATACCGAAACCACCGGCCTGTCCGCCGACAGCGGCGACCGCATCATTGAAATCGGCTGTGTTGAACTGCTCAACCGCAAGCTCACCGGCAACAACCTGCACTTCTACGTCAACCCGGAGCGCGACAGCCACGAGGACGCGCTCAAGGTGCACGGCATCAGCAACGAATTCCTGCGCGACAAACCCAAGTTCGGGCAGATCGCCGACGAGCTGCTGGACTACCTGCGCGACGCCGAACTGATCATCCACAACGCGCCGTTTGACATCAGCTTCCTCAACAAGGAGCTGGAACGTTTGGGGCGCCCGCCATTGCGTACCCTGATCGGCCAGGTGACCGACAGCCTGGTGATGGCCAAGGAAATGTTTCCGGGCAAACGCAACGGCCTGGACGCGCTGTGCGACCGGCTGGGCGTGGACAACTCCGGGCGCACGCTGCACGGTGCGTTGCTCGATGCCGAGCTGCTGGCCGACGTCTACATCAACATGACGCGTGGCCAGGACGCGTTGCTGATTGAAGGGAATGAAAGCAGCGAAGCGGGCGTAGAAGCCATCGTGATCGATCTGTCCGGGTTCGAACTGCCCGTGCTTCACGCCAATGAGCAGGAGCTGCAGGGGCATGATGCCGCGCTGGCCGATCTGGACAAGGCCTGCAAAGGCAAGACGCTTTGGCGGTCGCTGGAAATGGCTTGAACGCGCACTTGTCCATTTTTTCTGCGCAGCGGAAAAACAACCTAAATAAGACGCTATAATTTGAGGCTTCCGAGAGATCGGCCAGATCAATCGGGCGGTTAGCTCAGTGGTAGAGCACTGCCTTCACACGGCAGGGGTCGCAGGTTCGAACCCTGCACCGCCCACCAAAAATTGTCATACATGACAACGCTTTACGCCACCTTCGGGTGGCGTAGTCGTTTCTGGTGGGCCAAAAGTGGGCCAAAAAACGGATCTCTGTTTGTTGTCTCACCAGCACAACTGGCTGGTGCGGACTCGCTTGCGATAGTTGGGTTGCTGGACTCGGAACATGTGGTGATCACACATGGCACGTTTGCGGTTGCGACGGGGAAACGCCAGAGACGTTCCGAAGCAGGGCGGTCACAGCGTGCTGACAAAGTTCTGCACCTCGGGGTGCAGGCGTCGTGCCTTGCGTTTGGAGACGGTGCCGATGTTCAGGAAACAAACCGCTTCTTCGCCCGCAGCGAGCCCAAACAACTGGCGCATGCGGGTGGACTGCATCGCTTGCCCACTGGTCAAGCTGCTCCCAAAACCTTGGCCATGCGCCATCAGGAGCATGTTCTGCACGGCTGCGCCCACGGACACCATGCGTTCCAAAGCCGGAATGGGCGGCTCGCAGGCGCCCAGCTGGGCCACCACCAGCATCAGTGCCGGGGCGCGGTGCGCTTTTTCGCGGGCGGACTCGATCTGTTCAAGTGTTGCGCCTGGATCGCGGTCCACCAAGGCCAGTGCAAAGACCTCGGCCAGCAAGGCGCGTTTGTCCTGCGGCACGATGACGAACCGCCAGGGCTTGACCAGCCCATGGTCGGGTGCCGAGGCGGCACTTCGAAAAATCTGATCCAGCTGTGAAACGTTGGGGCCCGGCTCAACCAGGCGTTTGGGGGATATGTTCTGGCGGGATGTGATCCAGGCCTCGGCCAGGTGGTCGGTGAATGGATCACGCTCCCGCGGTGACGCCGGCAGGGGCGCTTCCGGCGTCGGCATGTGTGAGGCAGCACCCATGGGGGTCTCCTGTCTGTTGTGCTTCAAGGAAGAAAGGGTGGCCACCGCCACCCTTTCTTGGGCCAATTACGCGTAGCGGCGGTCCTTGAAGGAGATGGACTTCTTGTAGTCGTCCACGCTGCCCACACGCTTGATGCCGCCCCAGGTGCCCTTGTAGTAAGGCACCACGTTGCGGTCCACCCAGGAGGTCACCACGTCTCCGGCCACACCCTTGATGTAGCCAAAGAGCATGAAGGTCTGGCCTGCCTTGATCGCCTTGAGCGGGTAGGCCATGGCGTAGGTGCTACCGAAGTCGTTGTAGATCTCGACCACGTCACCGGCTGCCACACCGAGTGCCTTGGCATCGTCCGGGTTCATCTCGATGTAGGCCATCGGATAGCGGTCGCGCACGAAGCTGTTGTACTGGTCGTGATAGGCCGTCTGCCAGACTTCGTTGGCGCGGCCCTGGTTGATCCAGAACCTGTACCTGGCCTTCTGGTCCGCCACCATTTTGGGCAGGCCGTTCCACGGTGCGGGCTTGAAATGGGCCTTGCCGTCGCCGGTGCTGAACTTGCCATCGGCGTATTCCATCTCGGTGCCGATCAGCTTGCCGTCCTTGACCTCCTTGATGGGCAGTTGCACACCGTTGTTGCCGGCCTTGCGCAGCAGTTCGTAGGTGGCGAGGTAGCCGGTGGGGCCACCCTGGCTGTCGATGGGCTCCACCCCCGGGCGACCGGCGCGGCGGAAGCCGTCGTTGAAGGCGTCTTCTTCGGTCTTCCAGTTGAAACCGTCGAAACGTTTGGCCATGTCCGCCTTGCCATCTTTCTGGTACATCGCCTTGAGCGTGTTGGCGATGTCGGCGGCGATCAGGCAGTCGGGCTTCGCGGAGCCGGGAGGGTCCATGAACTTCTCAGACAGGCGCATGCGGCGCTCGCCGTTCATGGAGGTCAGGTTCATTTCGCCTGGGTGGGTCGCCGGGAACAGCAGGTGCGCGTCGTCGGCGAGCTGCGTGGGGTAGAGGTTCATGGCCGCCACGAACATGCCACCCTGGTACCTGCAGGCGTTGTAGATCACGTCCACCAGTTGCTCGGTGCTCGCACCGCGGGCCCGCGAGATCGCCTCGTCCACGATCTTGGCGCGCTTGCTCAGCACCAACCGATGCTGTTCAGCGTTCAGCGTGGTCTGGTACGGGTTGGTGCCCCACAGGGTGTACATCAGGCCCTTGCCGGCGATGACTTCCTGGTCCAGGTAGATCTTGCCGTTGCCCGGGTAGGGCGGACGGGTGTAGCCCTCCTGGTGGCCACCGAGGCGGCACACGCCGGTGCCGCGGCGCCCGACGTTTTCTGTTGCCAGCACCAGGCTCACCAGTGCGCTCTGGATGACGTAGTTGTCGTTGCCCCAGATGATGCCCTTCTCATACGGGTGGAAGGTGCGTGGGCGGTGTCCGCTGGCCTTGGGTTTGTAGGCCCAATCGGCGGCCTGCCTGATCTGCGCCACGGTGAGGCCGGTGGCCTTGGCGCCGTCTTCCAGGCTCATGCGGTTGGTCTTGACCGCGTCGTCGTAGCCGCTGGTGTGTTGGGCGATGAAGTCCTTGGCGATCCAGCCTTGCTGCACGACGTAGGTGAACAGCGTGTTGAACAGCGCCGTGTCGGTGCCAGGCTGGATGTCCAGGTGCAGCACGTTCTCCTTGCCGGCCACCTGCTCGCAGATCGCCACCGTGGCCGAGCGGCGCGGGTCCACGATGATGATCTTGGCGGCGGCGGCTGTTTCGCCCGGGAACCACTTCTTCTTTTTGTCCACCGTGGAGCCGGAGAGGTTGGCCACCCAATGGTTCAGGAAGTAGTTGGTCTGCGTTTCGTAGGGGTTGGCACCGGTGCACAGGATGCAGTCGGCCAGCTGGGCGTCTTCGTAGCTGTTGTTCAGCTCGCCCACGCCCATGTCGCGCGTGGCGTGGCACTCGGAGTTGTAGGCCGGGCGGTTGTGGATGCGCACCATCTGGGTTTTCAGCGCGCTGAACATCAGCTTGCCGGTGCCCCAGGTGTTCTCGAAGCCGCCGCCGGCACCGCCGTGGTCGAAGCAGTCGTAGAACAGGCCGTCAGGGCCGTCGTTGTCGAGGATCTTCTTGGTCAGGCCGGCGTAGATCGCCAGGGCATGCTCCCAGCTGGTGTCGAGCCACTGGTCGCCGCGCTTGATGCGCGGGTGCTTCAGGCGCTCGCGGCCGATGCCGTCGTGCGTGTACATGTAGCTGGCCATCTTGCCGCCGCGCGTGCTGGAGAGGCCGCTGTTCACCACGCATTCCTTGTCGGGAACGATCATGATGTTCCACTTCTTGCCGCCCTTGTCGGTGATGGTGTTGGTCATCGCCCGGGTCAGGGTGGTGGCAAACGGCGGCAGCTGGGTGCGGAAGTCCAGGCCCAGCGCGTTCTGGTCCGGGGCGCGGCCGCCTTCGGTGTTGTGGTCCCACTTGTAGGCGTGGTAGCCACATCCGACGATGCAGAAGTGGCAGGTCATGTTGGTCTTTTGCGCGTCTTTCGGGGGCAGCGCGATGCGGTCGTTGATCTGGGTGGTCATGCGGCTCTCCTCACAGGACGTTGGACTGGCGGCCGTAGATCAGGCCATCGACGCCGACGGCGTGGATGCTGTCGGTCTTGGCGTCGTACTCCAGCAGGATGCGCGGCAGGTCTTCGGTGGCCTGGCCGGTGACCATCTGGCCGCCGTTCTCGGGGTCGAAGATGGAGAAGTGGCAACCACACTTGAAGGTCTTGGTGCCGGGTTCGTAGCCGACCGGGCAGCCCATGTGGGTGCAGAACGAGCTGTAGGCCACGATGTCGCCGTTGGGGCCAACGCCGCCCGGCACGGGTGAGCCCATGCGGATGGCCAGGCAGGCCGAGCTGTCATCGGGGTAGGCAAAACTCACCGCCTGGTTCAGCGGCAGGCCCTTGGCCGAGCCGACGGCTTTTTTGGGATACGGCAGCGTGGTGCCGCTGGATGCCGGCGGGGTGGCGGCGTTCGCATTGCGAATCGGGATGATGGTGGCGCCCGCCACGGCGGCTGCGGCGCCGCCCGATTTCAGAAAAAAGCGGCGACCGATCTTGACGTCTTTCATTTTGTCTCCTGGTTGGGTGAAAACACGGAACCGGTTTGCAACGTCCATGCCAGCCAGGAAGCCTTTTAAAATCAACCACTTACTTCATTAGGGTTTCTTCTCTGTGGGCTTTTCGTAACCATGATGAAAATCAAGGTTACGAAAACGTAACGCGAGAATGTCCGTGAACCGAAGACGCTACCTGGCCGCTGGCATGTGCGGCGCCGCCGCGGCGGCTGTGTCCCTCCCGGGATGGGGAGCGGACCGCCTGCGCATCGGGCTGACCCCGGTGATCCTGGCGGATCAGGTGGCCTTCTTGTCGCGCTGGGGTCGCTACCTGGGCAGTCGGGTGGGGATCGATGTCGAGTTCGTGGCCCGCGAGTCCTACCAAAGCATCCTGGACCTGCTGTTTTCCAGACAGATCGATGCCGCCTGGATCTGTGGGTATCCCTTCGTGCGTTTCGAGAGCGGGCTGTCACTGCTCGCCGTGCCGCTGTACCACGGCCAGCCGTTCTACCAGGCCTATCTCATTCGCTCGAAAACCCCAGTCCCGGAGATCGAGGGCTGGAACGATCTCAAAGGGCGCGTGCTGGCCTATTCCGATCCTCTCTCCAACTCGGGCTGGCTGGTCGCGCAGGCCCAGCTGAGCAAGGCCGGGGTGTCAGCACGAGACCTGAAGCGGGGTTTTTTCACGCACGGCCACCGCAACGTGGCCGAAGCCGTGGCGGCCCGCCTGGCCCAGGCTGGCTCCATCGACGGTTATGTATGGGAGACGATGCGCGACCAGGGCATGCCTGCGATTGCCAAGACCGAGGTGATCTGGAAGTCGGAATCTTTCGGATTTCCACCCCTGGTCGTGCGCAAGGGGCATGAGCACCCGCAAATGGAAGCACTTCGGCAAGCCCTGCTGCACATGGGCGACGACGAGGTGGGGCGCGATCTGTTGGCCTCGTTGAATCTGACCGGCTTCACGCCAGGACAGGCGAGCCTGTTCGATTCCATTCGCCAACAAGCCCGGCAGGTGCCCGGCAGCGGGGTGGCGGGCTGATGCTCAGGCGGCTGCCCTACCGGGTGCAGATACCGCTGGGGCTTTCTCTGGCCGTGCTGCTGGCGGCCGTGCTCGTCACGGCCATCACCGCGCGGGTGCAGGCACAGAATGCGCGCCGCGACACCTTGTCGCTGCTGGACCGGGCGGTGGTCCTGGTCATCGCCCAGGTGCGCCCCCTGCTGGCGGCCGATGACACCTGGCGCGTGTTCTCGCTGCTGCGGGACACGGCCCAGCTCATCCCCGGGGCGGATGCGGACCAGGCACGTCTGGCCATCCTGACCCCGGACGGCGCTGTTTTTGCCGCTTCGGACCCGGTGAAGCTTGAGACCGGCGGCCAGGTGCTGGGCAAGCCCTGGCGCGAGCAGCCACTGCTGTCTTCCATGGAGGCGGAACAACGGGAGCTTCACCTGATCCCCGACGGCTCCGTGGTGCTGATCGACCCGATTCGAAGCGAAGACGGCCAGACCTTGGGCTTTGTGTTCACCGAGGTGGAGTCGGCCGCTTTCGCGCCCGACTGGTCGGCGCTGGCCCGCACGGCGCTGATCAGCATTGTCTTGGCGGTCACGGTGCTCGGCCCCCTTGGGTGGTGGGTAGGCAAACGCATGGCCCGTCCGGTGGGTCGGCTGGTGGAGGTGATCGAACGCATCGGACGCGATGACCCCGGGGTTTTGCGCGATGACGTCCCCAAGACCACGGACCCTGAGCTGAGCCGCATTGGCGACGCCATTGCGCAGTTGATGGGCGAACTCGAACGCCGCAAAGCAGCGGAAGAACGTGCGCTGTCGGCCGAGCGGCTGGCGGCTCTGGGCAAGATGACGGGCGCCGTCGCGCACGAGATCAACAACCCCCTGGCGGGCATGTTGACGGCCACCCAGACGCTGCGCTTGCATGGGGGCACGGAGACGATTCGCCTGCGCACCATCGATCTGCTCGACCGGGGGTTGCAGCAGATCCGCACCACCGTGGCGGCCCTGTTGCCCCAGGCCCGGATCGAGGACCGGCCCCTGGAGCCGGGTGATCTGGAAGACATCGTGACCCTGGTGAGGGGCACGGCTGAAAAACGTGGGGCAGAGATCCGGTTTCAGGTCGATGTGGAGTCGGCGCTGCGGGTGCCCTCTGCGCCGCTGCGGCAAGTCATGCTCAATCTGCTGCTCAACGCCCTCAAGGCGGCGGGTGAAAACGGCGTCGTTGCCGCGCGCCTCCAGGCCGATGAATCCCGGGTACGGTTCTGCATCAACAACAGCGGACCGGTGCTGAGCGAAGACAAGTTCAAAAGCACGCTGGCCGCCGAAAGCGGCAAGGACCCGCGCGGCTTTGGCCTGTGGGTGTGCCAGGAACTCGCCAGCCACCTGCGCGGTCGGTTCGAGCTCGACACCACCGAAACCTCACAAACCTGTCTCTTGTTTGAGGTCCCGAACCGAGAAGCGCCGGAAGGCCAGACATGACATCCATTTTGTTGATTGAAGACGACCCCATCATGGGAGAGTCGCTGATGCAGCGCTTCGAACTGGAAGGCCTGCAGGTGAGCTGGTGCCGTCGGCTCGCTGAAGCGCGCGAAGCGCTCGCCACCTTGCCGTCGGCCGTGGTCAGCGATGTCCGCTTGCCAGACGGCCTGGCCACCGCATGGTTCGTCGGTTTGCACGCCACCGTCAGGGCCTTGCCCTGGTTTTTCCTGACGGGATATGGCAGCGTCAACGATGCGGTCGCAGCGGTCCGCGCCGGTGCCCGGGAGTACCTGACCAAGCCTTTCGATATCGAGAGCCTGGTGGCCAAGATCAAGGATGCGGTGGACCTGTCCTCCGCACCCGACGACGACGCGCTGCTGGGTGTTTCTGTAGCCATGCGCCGTGTCGAAACCATGGTGCACAAGGTGGCCAGCCAGCGCGTGTCGGTGTTGCTGACGGGCGAATCGGGCGTGGGCAAGGAGGTGGCGGCCCAGCTCATCCACAGCCTCGATCCCAGAGCAGGCAAGGGTGAATTCGTGGCCGTGAACTGCGCTGCGATCCCAGAGACCCTGCTGGAGGCGGAGTTCTTCGGATACGAAAAGGGCGCGTTCTCGGGGGCCATGCGAACCCACAGGGGCTATCTGGAGCGCGCCAACAAAGGCACCTTGTTTCTGGACGAAGTGGGTGAACTGCCCGCCAGCATGCAGGCCAAACTGCTGAGAGCGTTGCAGGAAAAATGCTTCTTTCGCCTGGGGGCCGAGCGGACCATCCAGAGCGACTTTCGCATCCTGGCCGCCACCAACCGAGACCTCTACGCGGACATGAACGCGGGATCGTTCCGGGAAGACCTGTTCTACCGGCTGGCGGTCATCAAGATCGAGTTGCCGCCGCTGCGCGAGCGACCGGAAGACATCCGCTGGCTGACCGAAAAGCTGCTGGCCCAGATCGTGGTGGAGCAGGGCCGGCCCCTGGCCATGTCCGAACCCTTCATGCGCGATTTGATGCGCCGGGAGTGGCGCGGCAACGTGCGGGAGTTGCGTTCGTTCCTGGAGGAGGCGGTGGTGCTCAGCGATGGCGGGATGCTGGACCTTCCCGAGCGCCCGGCTTCATCTTCTGCCATCGCAAATGACAGGCCCGATGACGGCATCGTCACCCTGCAGCGCATGGTCGAAACCGTGGAGCGCTCACACATCCAGAAAGCACTGCAGCACTGCGATGGCAGCGTCGGGAAAACAGCCGATGTGCTGGGCATCAGCCGCAAAACGCTGTGGGAAAAGATGAAGAAGCTCGCCATTCAGGCTTGAACGGCAGCGGGAAAAAAAGCCCCGCTCCGCAACCCATGCGGATCACGTGGGTTTGGCCCATGGTGATCTCGAGATCCGTCCAGAGAGGGTGGTACGGCGTGCCGTTAGACGGTGGGGCCTGGCTGCAAGGCGCGCAGCGGGTTGGCGGCATTGGCCAGCGCAGGGCCAAACGCGCGCATCAGGACCTGAATTCGGGCGGCGTCCTTCAGTTCAGGGTGTGTGACCAGCCACAGAGGCGTCACCAATTCCTCGATCGAGGCGGTCAGTGGTTGCAGATCCGGAATGCTCGACTCGACAAACGCCGGCAACAGGGCAATGCCGATGCCGGCGCGTGCCATGTTCGCGGCGTGGCTGAAATTGTCCACGCGCAGCACGACCTGATCGGCGGGCACGCGCCCGGCCAGCCACCGGTCGAACTTCAGATCGTGGGAGTCACGCTCGAAGGCGATCCAGCGTCGTTGGCCCACCAGGTCATCGATGCTTTGTAGCGGCAATTTCCCCCGCCCCGTTTTGCGCGTGAAGACCTTGAACTGAAGGTCGGTCAGCTTTCGACCCACCAGCCAGTCCGGCACCGTGTCGGCGATACGGATCGCGATGTCGGCCTCACGCCTTCGCAGATTGACGTGTTCCCGGGTGCTGATCAACTCGATCTGGACGTCCGGGAACGACGACCTGAACTGCGCAAGCACCGAAGGCAGCAAATGATCGATGACGATGGACGACACACTCACACGCACGTCGCCACTGGGCCGCAGGTCGGCTCCGCTGGCGCGCATCTCAGCGCCGATGGCCAGTGGCTCGAACTCTCGTGCCGCACGGTCGATCTCATGTCCCGCAGCCGTGAGGGTGTAGCGAGGCCGACCGCGATTGAATACCTTGGTCTTGAGGCGCGACTCGATCTGATCGAGCTTGCGCAGCAAGGTCGAATGTGTCATGCCGAGTGGCGCGAAGGCCTTCGCCACGCTGCCATGGCGCGAGACCGCCAGAACGATCTGGAAGTCGGACCAGTTCAGCAGGAGCCGCAGTTCATCGGGATGGGTGGTTGCTCGTCGCATAGGGGGAAAAGTGGCGTATTTCGTGCGCTGGCTGCAGCTCAAATGATCATTTTTGAAAACTTTAACTTCAAAAAAACAGATTAGTTTCGCAGCGATCATAAGTTACTGTGCACATATGAAAGAGAACACGAAGTCGGTCGCCGCATCGCGCCGCAAGCGTTCTGCGGCAGATCCGAAGAACCTGATGGCTCTTGAAGCGGGCCCGGTCCCCGAGCAGGTGCTGCTGGAAGTGAAGCGGCGCGTGCTTGAAATCGAGGCCGGATACCGCGAGGTCGCCCAGAAGATGGGGCAGCTCTACATGTATGCCGATCAGCAAGGGCTCGCCTTCCTGACCCGGTATCTCGATCGACCGATGCGCAACGCAGCCGACAACGAACGCGCGATGGTGTCGATCCTCGACGAGCTGCAGCTCAACGCAAGCCGCCGTCTAACCGGAAGCAACTGAAATGAACAAGCCACTCCTGAAAACGATCGCAGCCCGACCGGGCACAGCGCTCGGGGAACAGGACATCCACCTGTTCCGCGAGGGCACGCATTCGCGGCTGCACCAGAAGCTTGGGTGTCACCTCCATGCGACCGGGGCCCGTTTCGCGCTCTGGGCACCGAACGCCCGTTCCGTCTCGGTGATCGGTGATTTCAATGCCTGGAATGTCGATGCCGATCAAGCCCAGGCGCGTGCAGACGGCTCGGGCATCTGGGAGCTCGATGTGCGCGGCGTCGAGGCGGGGCAGCGCTACAAGTTCGCGGTCTTCACACAAACCGGCGAGCGGCTTGAGAAGGCGGACCCCTTTGCGTTTCGCGCCGAGCTGGCGCCGGCCACCGCCTCCATCGCCTGGTGTCTGGATGGCCACACGTGGGCCGACGGTGCGTGGATGGCGGGTCGCGCTGCGACCCATGGGCTGAATGCGCCGATGTCCGTCTACGAGGTACACCTCGGGTCCTGGCGGCGCGCCGAGGACGGTGAGATGCTCGACTACCGCACCATGGCGCGCTTGTTGACGCAACACGTGACGGATCTGGGGTTCACCCATGTCGAGCTGATGCCGATCACGGAGCATCCGTTCTATGGCTCGTGGGGCTATCAGACGACTGGCTATTTCGCACCGACCTCGCGCTACGGAACGCCGCAGGACTTCAAGTTCCTCGTCGACACGCTGCACCAGGCGGGCATCGGGGTGATTCTGGACTGGGTGCCGTCACACTTTCCTGCCGACGCACACGGGCTGGCGCAGTTCGACGGCACGCACCTCTACGAGCATGCCGATCCGCGGCAAGGGTTTCACCCGGAATGGAGCTCGTCGATCTTCAACTACGGGCGCAACGAGGTTCGTTCTTTCCTGCTGTCGAGCGCGATGTTCTGGCTCGACGAATACCACATCGACGCCCTGCGCGTGGACGCGGTGGCCTCCATGCTCTACCTCGACTACGCGCGCAAGGCCGGTGAATGGATCCCCAACGTGCATGGCGGACGCGAGAACCTGGAAGCCATCGCGTTCCTGCGCCAGCTCAACGAATCGGCGTACCGCGACCATCCCGGTGTGCAGGTGATCGCCGAGGAGTCCACGGCGTGGCCGATGGTGTCGCGGCCGACCTACATCGGCGGCCTGGGCTTCGGCATGAAATGGAACATGGGCTGGATGCACGACACGCTTGCCTACATGCACGAAGACCCGATCCACCGGCGGTGGCACCACGGGCAGCTGACGTTTTCACTGGCCTACGCCTTCAATGAAAACTTCATGTTGCCGCTCTCGCACGACGAGGTGGTGCATGGCAAGGGGTCGCTGATCGAAAAGATGCCGGGCGACGACTGGAAGAAGTTCGCCAACCTGCGACTGCTCTACGGCCACATGTGGGGACACCCCGGCAAGAAGCTGCTGTTCATGGGCTGCGAGTTCGGCCAGCGACGCGAGTGGAACCACGACCGCGAACTCGACTGGGGGCTGATCGACGGCAGCGAAGCACACGGCGGCCTGCAGCGGTGGGTCTCGGATCTCAACCGCCTCTACCGCAGCGAGCCCGCGTTGCATGCGCTCGACTTTGATGCCTCTGGCTTCGAATGGATCGATGGTGCCGACGCCGAAGGCAGCGTGCTGAGCTACCTGCGCAAGTCGGGCGACGGCGACGCGGTGCTCGTGGTGGCCAACTTCACGCCCCTGCCGCGCGAGAATTACCTGGTGGGCGTGCCGACGCCGGGACACTGGCGCGAGCTGCTCAACAGCGACGCGACGGTGTACGGTGGCAGCGGCGTAGGCAATCAAGGCGGCGTTGACAGCGTGCCCGTCGCGGTGCACGGCCGCTTTCACGCGTTGAACCTGCGACTGCCGCCGCTGGGCGTGCTGGTCCTGAAACTGGAAGGAGCCGCGTCGTGAGCCTAGACAACGAAGTCCACCCCATCGCCCTGACCGATGGCCGCGTCCGCGTGGTGATCGAGAACATCCAGCCGGCGGTGGACGGCGGTCGCTTCCCCGTCAAGCGCATCACCGGCGATGAGGTCGTCGTCGAAGCCGACTGTTTTGCAGACGGCCACGACGTCGTGGCCTGCATGCTGAAGTGGCGCAGCGCCGGGTCGGACTGGAAGAGCACGCCCATGCAGCCGCTCGCCAACGACCGCTGGCGCGCCAGCTTCGTGGTCGCCGCGCTGGGCATCTGGGAATATGCGGTCTGTGCCTGGGTCGATCCGTTCCAGTCCTGGCGCCATGATTTCGCGCGTCGCGTGGATCTCGACGACGTGCGGATCGCCGCCGCCTCCGGGGCCGGCCTGATCGAAGCATGCGCCGGGCGTTCGGATCGAGCAGCCGATGCCGAACTGCTCCGGGCATGGTCGCGCGAACTCGCGCAGCTCGCCGCCGACCCCCAGGCCGACGTCGATGCGTTGAAACGCGTGGGTGACGACGAAGCGCGTGCCGCCGTCGCGCGCCGCTACCCCGATCTGCGCCATGCGTTCACCCACCCCCAGACCTACGCTGTCACGGTCGAGCGTGAGCGGGCGCGCTTCTCCGCGTGGTACGAGTTCTTCCCCCGATCGGCGTCGGACGACGCCAGCCGGCACGGCACGTTCGCTGATTGCGAAGCCTGGCTGCCCTACGTCAAGCGCATGGGATTCGACGTGTTGTACTTTCCGCCGATCCATCCGATCGGACGGTCGCGTCGCAAAGGAAAAAACAACACGCTCGACGCCCAGGCCGACGATCTGGGCAGCCCGTGGGCCATCGGTGCCGCCGAGGGCGGGCACACGGCGATCCTCGGTGAACTCGGGACGGCCGCTGACTTCAGGCGGCTCGTCAGAAAGGCCACCGAACTCGACATCGACATCGCGCTCGACATCGCGTTCCAGTGCGCGCCCGACCACCCGTGGGTGACCGAACATCCCGACTGGTTCAAGAAGCGTGCGGACGGCAGCATCCAGTACGCCGAAAACCCGCCGAAAAAGTACCAGGACATCTACCCCTTCGACTTCGAGAGCTCGGACTGGCGTGCGATGTGGCTCGCGCTGGCGGGCGTCTTTGAGCACTGGGTCGGTGAAGGGGTGCGCGTGTTCCGCGTGGACAACCCACACACCAAGGCCTATCCCTTCTGGGAGTGGGTGATCGCCCGCGTGCGTGCGCTGCAGCCAGAAGTGGTGTTCCTGTCCGAGGCCTTCACACGGCCGCGGGTGATGCACCGGCTTGCCAAGGTGGGCTTCAGCCAGTCGTACACCTACTACACCTGGCGCAACACGAAACAGGAAATCACCGCGTACTTCACCGAGCTGAGCAGCGGCCCGGGCCGCGAGTACTTCCGCCCCAACGTCTGGCCCAACACGCCGGACATCCTGCCCGCTGCGCTCCAGTACGGCGGGCGCCCGGTCTTCATGGCCCGGGTCGCCATGGCAGCGACGCTGGCCGCCAGCTATGGCATCTACGGACCGGCCTACGAACTGCTGGAGGCGCAGGCCCTGCGTGCCGGTGGCGAGGAGTACCTCGATTCAGAGAAGTTCGAGCGCCGCGTGTGGGACCGCACGCGCGCCGATTCGCTGGCCGAGTTCATCGCGGTGCTGAACCGCGCCCGCCGCACCAATCCGGCGTTGCAGAGCGATGCCGGCCTGCGGTTCCTGAACATCGACAACGAGCAGATGATCGCCTACGCCAAAACCTCTGCCGACGGTGCGAACACCGTCGTGTGCGTGGTCAACCTCGATCCGCACCACACGCAGAGCGGCTGGGTCGAGCTTGAACAGGACACCCTCGGTATCCAGCCCGGGCAGGCCTACCAGCTGCACGATCTGATCACCGGTTCCCACTTTCTCTGGCACGGCGAGCGCAATTTCGTCAGCCTGGACCCTCAGCGCACGCCCGTCCATGTGATGGAACTCCGGTCGCGCCTGAAGCGAGAGAACGATTTTGACTACTTCCTTTGAGAGATGCCTGTGATCGATGAACTCCAGCGCGCAGAGACCGGCGCGATCATTCCCGCCACCCCCGCGGCCGATCCTGCACACGAACCGCTCTGGTACAAGGATGCGGTCATCTACGAGCTCCACATCAAGGCCTATGCCGACGCCAATGGCGACGGCATCGGTGACTTCCGTGGGCTGACCGAACGTCTCGACCACGTGCAGTCGCTCGGCGTCAACACGATCTGGTTGCTGCCGTTCTACCCGTCACCCCAGCGTGACGATGGCTACGACGTCGCCAATTACGAGGACGTGAACCCCAACTACGGCACGCTCGACGATTTCAAGGCCTTCGTGATCGAGGCGCACCGGCGCGGCCTGCGCGTGATCACCGAGCTGGTCGTCAACCACACGTCCGACCAGCACCCCTGGTTTCAGGCCGCGCGGCGCGCCCCCAAGGGCTCGCCCGAGCGCAACTACTACGTCTGGAGTGACGACAACAAGCTGTATTCGGGCACGCGCATCATCTTCACCGACACCGAGAAGTCGAACTGGACCTGGGACGAGGTCGCGCAGCAGTATTTCTGGCACCGCTTCTTCAGCCACCAGCCCGATCTGAATTTCGACAACCCGCTGGTCCTTGAGGCCGTGCTCAAGACCATGGAGTTCTGGCTCGAGATGGGGGTGGACGGCTTCCGGCTCGACGCTATTCCCTACCTCATCGAGCGCGACGGCACGAGCAACGAGAACCTGCGCGAAACCCACACGGTGATCAAAGCGATCCGCGCGCGCATCGAAGCCAACTACCCGGGCCGCCTGTTGCTGGCCGAGGCCAACATGTGGCCCGAGGACGTGCGCGAGTATTTTGGTGACGCCGACGAATGCCAGATGGCGTACCACTTCCCGCTGATGCCGCGGATGTACATGGCCATCGCCCAGGAAGACCGCCACCCGATTGTCGAGATCCTGGCGCAGACGCCCGAGATCCCCGACAGCTGCCAGTGGGCGGTGTTCCTGCGCAACCACGACGAACTCACGCTGGAGATGGTCACCAGCAAGGAGCGCGACTACATGTACCGCATGTACGCCTCCGACGCGCGGGCGCGGATCAACCTCGGCATCCGCCGCAGGCTCGCGCCGCTGCTTGAAAACGACCGCGCGCGCATCGAGTTGATGAATGGCCTCCTGCTGTCGATGCCCGGCACACCGGTGCTCTATTACGGTGACGAGATCGGCATGGGAGACAACATCTTTCTCGGCGATCGCGATGGCGTGCGCACGCCGATGCAGTGGACCAGCGACCGCAATGGTGGTTTCTCGCGCGCCGATCCGCAGCGCCTGTACCTCCCCCCGATCCAGGACCCGATCTACGGTTTCGAGGCCTTGAATGTCGAGGCCCAGGCGCGCGAGCCGTCATCCCTGATGAACTGGACCAAGCGCATGCTCGCCATGCGCAACGCCACCCAGGCCTTCGGCCGCGGCCACTTCACGATGCTGCATCCGGGCAACCGCAAGGTGCTGGCCTACGTGCGGGAATACGGCGAAGACGTCATCCTGTGCGTGTTCAATGTCAGCCGCGTCGCGCAGCCGGTCGAGCTGTCGCTGGAGGCCTACAAGGGCCGCGTTCCGGTCGAGATGATGGGGCGCAGCCCGTTCCCACCCATCGGCGATCTGCCCTACTTGCTGACGCTGCCGGCCTATGGCTTCTTCTGGTTCCGCCTCGCCACCGATGCCGCGCCGCCGCGGTGGCACGAAGAGCGCCTGGCGCTCGAGGACCTCCCGGTGCTCGTGCTGTTCGACGACTGGAACAGCTTCTTCCGCAGCAAAGTCGTGCCGTGGCGCATCGGCATGGCCGAGAAAACGCGCAACCAGTTCGAACGCGATCTGATGCCCCGCTTCATGCTGCGCCAGCGCTGGTACGCAGCGAAAGGCGAACCCCTGGAACGCGCCACACTGGCCGCCCACAGCCTGCTCGAAGAAGGCACGTCGCAGTGGCTGCTGGCGCTGATCGACACCCAGGGTCCTGCGGAACCGGAACGCTATTTCGCGCCCCTGGTGATGGCCTTCGAAGACGACGACGAAGAGCGCACCCGTGCCCTGATGCCCGTGGCGGTGACCAAGGTGCGCCAGCAGGCCACGATGGGGGTGCTGGCCGACGCGATGGGCGACGAACCCTTTTGCCGAGCCATGGTCTCCGCCATCGGCGCGCGGCGCGAAACGGTTGCCGAGGGCGGCGTGGTGCGTTTCGTGCCGACCCAGGCCTACAGCGCGGTCATCGGCGACGCGCTCCAGGTCGCCACGCCGCTGCAGCGGCTGACCACGAGCAGCAACTCGATCAGCCTGCTGGGCGATCAGATCTTCCTGAAGGCCTATCGGCGATTGCACGCCGGCGTCAGTCCCGAACTTGAAATGGGTGGCTTTCTCACCGACGTGGCGCACTACGAACATTGCGTGCCCGTGGCCGGCAGCGTCGAGTTCCACGCCAGGGACGGCTCGGTCTGGGCGCTGGCCCTGCTGCAGGCGCAGGTGAAGAACCAGGGCGACGCATGGAACTTCACGGTCGACCAGCTGGCGCGGATGCTCGAATCGCTGCGCAACGTCGACACCGATCTGCAGGCCGGCATGGACGCGATGGCGCAGCGGGTGGAAATCCTGGCGCGACGGGTGGCGGAGCTGCACGTGGCACTGGCACAACCCCATGGGTTGCCTGCGTTCGACCCGGAGCCCATCCGGGTCGATGACCTCGTGAACTGGTCGTCGGCGGTGCGCGTCGAGTTCGAACGCACGCTGGAGCTGCTGGCTTTGCGCCACGCCGCATTGAGCGAGCCGCAGGCTGACCTGGCCTCCCGGGTGGTGTCCGCCCGCGCTGCGCTCGATGCACGGATCGCCCAGGCCGCTGCGACAGCGCCTGCCGGCGTGAAGACCCGGCTGCACGGCGATCTGCACCTGCAACAGGTGCTGATCGCGCAGGACGACTTCCTGATCATCGATTTTGAGGGCGAGCCGCAGCGTTCGTTTGAGGAACGGCGTGCCAAGCACAGTGCGCTGCGGGATGTGGCCGGCATGTTGCGCTCGTTCGATTACGCCAGACACACGGCGCTGCACCAGACCGCGCAGGGCAGTGTCGAGCTGGAGCGGCTGGCGCCTGGCGCCAGGCACTGGGAGCGGCACATCCGGCAGGCGTTTCTGGGGGCCTACCGTCAGGTCGTGGTGGCTGGAGGACTCTATGCGAATGCGGCCGCGTTCGACGATGCCTCCGCATTGCTGGACTTGTTCGAACTCGAGAAGGCGTTGTATGAACTGCGCTACGAACTGGACAACCGGCCGGACTGGGTCGGCGTCCCGCTCGCCGGAATTGCCG
This sequence comes from Hydrogenophaga sp. L76, assembly GCF_057654755.1. NCBI lineage: Bacteria > Pseudomonadati > Pseudomonadota > Betaproteobacteria > Burkholderiales > Comamonadaceae > Hydrogenophaga > Hydrogenophaga sp. L76. Next base: position 1,151,995 of record NZ_CM172807.1, on the reverse strand, counting down.
CGCTGGCCGGCGTTGAACACTAGACACCAGGAGTTGAGATGGAAAATATCGACGTGATGCTGGTCCCGCTGCGCGGGCTCCTGCTTGAAATTGGCAATTTTCTGCCCCGCCTGGGCGTGGCCCTGGCAGTGATCGTGGTCGGCTGGCTGCTGGCCAAGGGCTTGCGCATGGGCGTGGTGAAAGCGATGAGGGCGCTCAACTTCCACATCCTGACCGAGCGTGCCGGTATCGACGGGTTCCTGAAACAGGGTGGCACCGAGAAGGACACCGTCGAGTGGTTCGGCATCATCGTTTACGTGCTGGTGCTGATCGCTTCACTGATCGTGGCCTTCAACACCCTGGGCCTGACCCAGGTGACCGATCTGCTGGGCAAGGTGCTGCTGTTTGTGCCGCGTCTGCTGGTGGCGCTGCTGGTGATCGTGTTTGGTGGCTACTTTGCGCGTTTCGTCGCGAACGCGGTGCAGCGCTACTTCCGGGCCGCGGGCATCAGCGATGCCGAGATCCTGGGCCGCATCGTGCGCTACGCGGTGATGGTCTTCGTGGTGCTGCTGGCTGTTGACCACCTGGATATTGGTGGTGGGCTGATCCAGCACACTTTCCTGATCCTGCTGGGCGGCGTCGTGTTCGCGCTGGCGCTGGCGTTCGGTCTCGGCGCTCGTGAGCGCGCTGCTCAAATGATCGAGCGCTGGTTCCCGCGCGACCCGGCGGACCGCATCTGATGTCCGCCTCCGCCGTCATTGATGCCCTGTGGCCGGGGAAACCCTATCCGAGAGGCGCCACCTGGGATGGCATGGGCGTCAACTTCGCGCTCTTTTCCGAGTCGGCCGAGCGTGTCGAGTTGTGTCTGTTCGATGCGAGCGGGCGCAACGAGATCGCGCGCCTGGCCCTGCGCGAGCAGACCGACCAGGTCTTCCACGGCTACCTGCCCCAGGCACGCCCAGGCTTGTTGTACGGCTATCGGGTCTATGGGCCTTACCGCCCGCAAGACGGCCACCGCTTCAACGGGCACAAGCTGCTGCTGGATCCGTACGCCCGCAACATCGTCGGCACCATCCGCTGGCACGATGCCCTGTTCGGCTACCGGGTTGGAAGCGCCCAGGGCGATCTGTCTTTCGACCGGCGCGACAGTGCCCCCTACCTGCCGCGCTGCAAGGTCATCGAATCGGCGTTCACCTGGGGTGACGACCGTCCGCCCAACGTGCCCTGGCACGAGACGGTGATCTACGAGCTCCACGTCGCCGGCTTCACAAAACGCCACCCCGACGTGCCGCCCGAGCTTCGTGGCACCTATGCGGGTCTTTCCTGTGCACCCGTGATCGACCATTTCAAGCGCCTCGGCGTGACCACGGTCGAGCTGATGCCGGTGCACTCCTTCCTGGACGACCGCCACCTGGTCGAACGAGGCCTGCGCAACTACTGGGGCTACAACACGATCGGCTACTTCGCGCCCGAGCACCGGTACAGCGCCAGCGGGAAAATCGGCGAGTTCAAGACCATGGTGCGCACGCTGCACGAGGCCGGTATCGAGGTCATTCTCGACGTGGTCTACAACCACACGGCGGAGGGCAACGAACTCGGACCGACGCTGGCTTTTCGCGGCATCGACAACGCGTCCTACTACCGCCTGGCACAAGACAATCCGCGCCACTACCAGGATTTCACCGGCTGCGGCAACACGCTGAACATGCGGCATCCGCGTGTGCTGCAGCTGTTGATGGACTCGCTGCGCTACTGGGTCACGGAGATGCATGTCGATGGCTTCCGCTTCGATCTGGCGTCGGCGCTCGCCCGCGAGCTGCACGCCGTCGATCGGCTGAGCGCGTTCTTTGACATCCTGCGTCAGGACCCTGTGCTGTCTCGCGTCAAGCTGATCGCCGAGCCCTGGGACCTGGGCTCGGGTGGCTACCAGGTCGGCAACTTTCCCGTCGGCTGGGCCGAGTGGAACGACAAGTACCGCGACACCATGCGGGCGTACTGGAAGGGAGAGGGCGGCGTGATCGGCGAATTCGCGCAGCGCCTCACCGGATCGAGCGACCTCTACAACCGCAGCAGCCGAAAGCCCTACGCGAGCATCAACTTCATCGCCGCCCACGATGGTTTCACGCTCGCCGACGTGGTCGCCTACAACGACAAGCACAATGAAGCCAACGGCGAAGAGAACCGCGATGGCCACGGCCACAATCTTTCGTGGAACGCCGGCATCGAAGGTCCGACGGACGACATCGACGTGCGTGCGCTGCGGGCACGCCAGCAGCGCAACTTCATCACCACGCTGCTGCTCTCGCAGGGCGTGCCCATGTTGCTGGCCGGCGACGAAATGGGGCGCACCCAGCGCGGCAACAACAACGCCTACTGCCAGGACAACGACATCAGCTGGCTCGACTGGACCCCCAGCGCCGACCAGCGCGCCTTGCTGGCTTTCACGCAACGCGTGATGGCGCTTCGGGCGGCACACCCGGTGTTCCGCCGTCGCGACTTTTTCCAGGGCCGGCCGCTGCACGGCAGCACCGTGCGCGACATTGTCTGGCTGCAGCCCCAAGGCACCGAGATGGGGGAGCAGGCATGGGGGGAAGAACACGCTCGTGCCCTGGCCGTCTTTCTATCGGGCGACGGCCTCAACGAGGTTGATGGGCGTGGCCGCACCGTGCGTGACGACAGCTTTCTGGTGATGTTCAACGCCGATTCGAACGAGGTGCAGTTTGTGCTGCCGTCAGGCGTGGTCCCACCGGCGGGCGAGTTGCTGATCGACACCTCGTTCGGCGCGGACCGACCCGACGCCCCCTTCAACTCGGGCGAGCCCTACGTTCTGGCCGCGCGATCGCTCGCGCTCGTGCGCTTCAAGAGGAACCCTGCGCCATGAAGCGTCAGCACGAAATGCCTTTTGGGGCGCAGCCGACCGAACGGGGCGGCGCGCGGGTTCGCCTGTGGGCGCCGGCCGCAACGGATGTCGTGCTGGTGCGCAGCGGCGATGGACCGGACCAGGGCAGCTTCCCCATGGCTGCGTTGCAGGGCGGCTGGTTCGAGCTCGAATTGCCGCGAGCCCAGGCCCGCACCGACTACGCGTTCCGCATCGACGACGGCCTGGTGGTGCCCGATCCCGCCTCCCGCAGCAACAGCGACGACGTGCATGGACCCAGCACCTTCGTCGACCCGCGCAACTTCGAGTGGACCGACGGCGCGTGGCGCGGCCGGCCCTGGCACGAAGCGGTGATCTACGAACTTCACGTGGGCTGCTTCACCGCCGAGGGGACGTTCGAGTCTGCGATTGCCCGGCTGGACGCGCTCGTCGCCCTCGGCATCACCGCGATCGAACTGATGCCGGTGGCGGCATTCGCGGGCCGACACGGCTGGGGTTATGACGGCGTGCTGCCGTTTGCACCCAAGGCCGCCTACGGTTCGCCCGATCACTTCAAGCGGCTGGTCTGTGCGGCCCACCAGCGGGGGCTGATGGTGCTGCTGGATGTCGTCTACAACCACTTCGGCCCCGACGGCAACTACCTGAACGCCTACGCACCCGGCTTCTTCAATCCAGACGTTTCCACGCCCTGGGGCGCCGCCATCAACCTCGACGGTGAGGGCAGCCGCGTGGTGCGCGATTTTTTCATTCACAACGCGCTCTACTGGATCGAAGAGTTCCATCTCGACGGCCTGCGCATCGACGCGGTGCACGCGATGCACGACACCGGAACGCCGCACTTCATTGACGAGCTGATCGCGGCTGTGCGCGCAGGCCCCGGCCGCGAGCGGCATGTGCACCTGGTGCTGGAAAACGACCTCAACGACGCGGCGCGCCTGAGCCGCGACGAGACCGGTGGCCCGCTGCTGGCCGACGCGCAATGGAACGACGACGTGCACCACGCCGTGCACGTCATGACCACCGGCGAGACGGACGGCTACTACATCGACTACGCCGCCGAACCGGTGCGACTTTTCGGCCGCGCCCTGGCCGAGGGTTTCGCATTCCAGGGCGATCCGTCGTCCTACCGCGACGGCGAGCTGCGCGGCACGCCCTCGACGCATCTGCCGCCGCTGGCCTTCGTCAACGCGCTGCAGACGCACGACCAGGTGGGCAACCGCGCGTTCGGCGAGCGCATCGCCACGCTCGCCGCAGCGGCGGAACGCAGCGATGCGCTGCGCGCGCTGCTGGCGTGTGTGCTGCTGGCGCCGTCACCGCCGATGCTGTTCATGGGCGAGGAATGGGCGGCCGGCACGCCGTTCCTGTACTTCTGCGACCACCAGGGTGAGCTCGCGCAGGCCGTGACCCGCGGGCGGCGTTCAGAGTTCGGCCGTTTCGCCGGCTTCAACGATCCGAGCGCACGCGACGCCATCCCCGATCCGAACGCACAAAGCACGTTTGCCAGGAGCCAACTCGACTGGCAGGAACGCGAGCGGGCGCCCCACGCCGAATGGCTCGCGCTGTACAGCGACCTGCTGCGACGGCGGCACGCGCACCTCATACCCTGGCTCCAGGGCGCACGCAGCGGCGTCATGACGCTGCCGGCACCCTGCACGCTTCGCATCACCTGGCCGCTGGGTTCAGGGCATCGCTGGCACCTGCTGGCTCAGCTGGCATCGCACGAAAGCCCCGCAGGCCTGGCGACCGAGCTGCCGGGTGCCCTGGTGTATCGCAGCCATCCGGTCACTGCGCGGCTGCCCCCCTGGTCGGTGCAGATCGCGATCGAGGCGCCATGACAACCCATTCACCCCGGCGGCAGGCCATCGTGCCGCATGCCACCTACCGCGTTCAGTTGCACAACGGCTTTCGCTTCGCCGATGCCTTGGCGCTCGTGCCCTACCTGGCAGATCTGGGCATCAGTCACCTCTACATCTCGCCGCCGCTGCGGGCGCGGGCTGGCAGCCAGCACGGCTACGACGTGGTCGACCACGGCATGCTCAATCCCGAGCTGGGCACGCGCGCCGATTTTGATCAGCTTGTCGCGAGCCTGCACGCACGCAGCATGGGGCTGCTGGTCGACATCGTGCCCAACCACATGGGGGTGCTCGGCGGCGACAACGCCTGGTGGCTCGACGTGCTGGAGAACGGCCCGGCGTCGGCGTACGCCGACCACTTCGACATCGCGTGGCGCAACGCCGATCCGGAGCTGTCGGACAAAGTGCTGCTGCCGGTTCTGGGTGACCAATACGGTGCAGAGCTCGAACGGGGTGACATTCGCCTGGCTTTTGATGCGGCTGGCGGGTGCTTCACATTGGCTTATCACGAACACCGTTTGCCGATCGACCCGAGCGGATACGGTGCGTTGCTCCGGCTGGCGCAGCGCGCCTTGTTGCCGGGGGCGATGTCGGGCGTGCGCGTCAACCGGCTTTCAAGCCTCGCCACCCTGTTCGACCGTTTGCCGGCGCGCAACGAAACCGAGGCCGCAGCCCGCGAACGCCGCCAGCTGGACACGACCCGCTTGAAGGCGGCGCTGGCCCAGCATGTGCGTGAGTTTCCCGCACTGGTGTCGGCCATCGATCAAACGGTCACCGTGATGAACGGCCGACCGGGGGACCGCAGCAGCTTCGACGCACTCGACGCACTCATCGACGCGCAGGCTTACCGGCTCGCGCATTGGCGCATCGCGGCCGACGAGATCAACTACCGCCGCTTCTTCGACATCAACGAACTCGCCGCGCTGCGCATGGAGCGACCCGAGGTGTTCGAGGCGACGCACCGCCTGCTGCTCGAGCTGGCGACCAGCGGCGCCATCGATGGCCTGCGGGTGGACCACCCCGACGGCATGGCCGATCCGGCGGGCTATTTCGAACGCCTGCAACGGCGCTATGCACAGATGGCGGGACTGCCAGCACCCACCGGGCGGCGGGGTGACGGGGCGCCCGATCTGCCGCTGTACGTCGTGGTCGAGAAGATCGTCGCTCCGCACGAGGCGGTGCCGAACGACTGGGCGGTCCACGGCACCACCGGCTACCGGTTTGCCAACGTGATCAACGGGCTGATGATCGACGGCGCCGCGAAGACCCGGCTGGACCGGGTGTGGCGCTCGTTCGTGGGCGAGGAGGCCGTGGACTTCGACACCCTGGCCTGGCATTGCCGCCACGTCGTGATGGATGGAACGCTGGCCGGCGAGCTCACCGTGCTCAGCGCCTCGCTGTTGCGCCTGGCCCGCGAGGATCGCCGCACGCGCGACTTCACGCTGAACTCGCTGCGGCTGGCGTTGGCCGAAGTCGTGGCGTCGTTCCCGGTCTACCGCACCTACATGCTGGACAAGCCGAGTGCGCAGGATCGCAAGTTCATCGACTGGGCCATTGGCCGCGCCCGCCGCCGCAGTCTCGTGGCTTCCCCCGGTGTGTTCGACTTCCTGCGGCGCGTCCTGATTGGTCGCCCTTTGAGCGGTGCACCGGTCGGCCTGGGCGTGCGCTACCGGGCGTTTGCGCGCCGGCTGCAGCAATACACCGCGCCGGTGGCGGCCAAGGGCATCGAGGACACGGCGCTGTACCGCCATCACCGGCTGGTTTCGGTGAACGACGTGGGCGGCGACCCCGATGCGTTCGGCATGTCTGTCGATGCCTTCCACGCCGCCAGTCTTGACCGCTCGATCCGATGGCCAGACACCATGCTGGCGACCTCCACCCACGATGCCAAGCGCTCGGAAGATGTGCGCCTGCGCATCGACGTCATCAGCGAGATGCCTGCGGCCTGGCGCTTGACCGTGCGGCGCTGGAGCCGGTTGAACCGCAGCCACAAACGCACCGTGGACGGTGAACGCGCCCCGACGCGCAACGACGAGTACCTGCTCTATCAGCTGCTGTTGGGCAGTCTGCCCGACAGTGAGCTCGATGATGCCGGGCTTGCCGACTACGCGGGGCGGATCGAGCAGGTGATGCTCAAGTCGGCCCGCGAGTCCAAGGCGGTGACCAGCTGGATGAACCCCAGCGTGGCGTATGAAGGCGCGCTGAGCGCGTTCGTGCATGCGGTGCTGGGGCGTCGCGAGCGCAACCTGTTTCTTGAGGACCTGCAGAGCAATGCGGCGGTGGTCGGGTGGCACGGCGCCCTCAATGGCCTGACGATGGCGGTGGTCAAGACCCTGTCTCCGGGCGTGTCGGACTTCTACCAGGGGCACGAAGCGATCCAGCTGTCGCTGGTCGACCCCGACAACCGGCGCCCCGTCGATTTCGACCTGCGCCGGGACATGCTCGCCGAGGCGCGGGCCATCGCAGCCTTGCCCGACCGGTCTGCTGCACTGAGCGAGCTGCTGGCCCATGCGGGCGACGGTCGGGCCAAGTTCTGGGTCACCTGGCAGGCGCTGCAACTTCGGCAGGCCCATGCCGACATGCTGCGGCACGCGGACTACCTGCCGCTGGCGGTGCGCGGCGAGCGCAGCGCCAACGTGATCGCGTTCGCGCGGCGCCGGGGGCGGTCCTGGGTGGTGGTGGTCGGCACGCGCCTGAGCGCCGCATTCGGCCTGCCTGTGGGCATTGCGCCGGTCGGCGAACGCTGGGGCGACACAGAGATCGTCTGGCCTGTAGTCGGGCCGCCGGACCCCTCAGACCCCTGGCTCACCGATGTGGTGAGTGGCGAGCGCCACGGGCCACTGGGGGCGACGCTGCCGCTGGCCGAAGTGCTGCGAGAATTTCCGGTGGCGGCGCTCTTCAGCGCCGACGCCGGAACCCATGACCCAACAGCCTGACGCCACCACCATCCCGCTCATCGAAGCCTGCACCCAGGCCGCACTGAAGCTGCTGCAGGCCAACCTGACACCGCACGGCATCCTGGCCGCCAGCCGGACCGAAGCGGCCGAGGCGCGCCGCTATACCCGCATCTTCGGGCGCGACGCGGCGATCTGCGTCATGGCCATGTGTGGCAGTGGCGTTGACGCTCTGGAGGCGGGGGCGGTGGCCAGCCTGGACGCGCTGGTCGCGCAGCAGGCGCCGAATGGCCAGATTCCCAAGTACGTCGATCCGGAAGGGCAGGATGCCGACTTCTGGTACCTCGGTTGCATCGACGCGACCCTGTGGTGGCTGATCGCGGTGGACCACGTGCGCCGTGCCGGGCCGGTGAACCCTGATCGCTGGCAGGCCGGGGTCGATCGCGCGATCGCCTGGCTGCTGGCGCAGGAGCACCAGCGTTTCAGGCTGCTGCAGCAGAACGAGGCCAGCGACTGGGCCGACATCATGCCGCGATCGGGCTACGTGCTGTACACCAACGCGCTGTGGTACGACGTCAAGCGGCGCTTTGGGCTGGCAGACGCCGAGGCCACGCACCACCACTTCAACCACCTGTTTGACCCCTTTCAGCGCGATCTGCCCGAGTACCACAGGGCGCGGCTGTTGCGCCACTACGCGCGTCGCGGTCGGCGCGATCCGGGCCTGTACCTCAGCTTTGTCAACCTGGCGGTGTCCGGCCACGAAGGTGACGTGTTCGGCAACCTCATGGCCGTCCTGAACGGACTGGCCGACACCGCCAAGTGCCAACAGATCGTTCAGACCATCGACCGGGCGCACGCGGACGATCCCTACCCGGTGCGCGTCGTTCTGCATCCGCTGTCTCGCCAGCACGAGCTCTGGCGGCCTTACATGGGGCGGCATCAGCAGAACAGCGTCCACCAGTACCACAACGGTGGCATCTGGCCGTTCGTGGGGGGCTACTGGGTCATGGCGCTGGCGCGGCTCGGGATGCAGGAGCAGGCGCGGTCTGCACTGACACGACTCGCCCAGGCGAATGCGCTGGATGACTGGCGTTTCACCGAATGGTTTCATGGCCGCACGCTCAAGCCCATGGGCATGGCCGGGCAAAGCTGGAACGCAGCCACCTTCCTGCTCGCCCGTCGCGCGGTCGAGGGTGAGGCCTGATCAGCGCGCTCGGGGTGAGCGCGCCAGCAGCTTCATGCCAAAACCCGCTCAGGCGGTCATTGCATTGATAACCCGGCCTTGGGAATGGGCGCCACTCACGCCGGCGCTGTCGGCGTGGGCGAAAGATCAGCCGGTGGGGCATCGCCTTGCCGGACCAGATCGTGCAAGCTCATGCACGCCAGCGAGGTGGCTGCCGCCTGCTGCAACTGCATGACCAGCCCGTCCACCGCGGTCGACGTCGGCACCGCCGGTGGTGGCAGGAAGCCGTCTTCGTCGGCTGCACGCACAGCCTCCAGCACGTAGGCCCGAAGGGGTTGGCGGGCTTTTTTGCGTTTGATCGCCATCAGCACCAGGTGGTGGAGTACTGGATATTGGAAGCTTTCCAATAAACCATCCAACAAGCAAGAAAAAACCGCCTAGGCCTTGCGACCTAAGCGGTTGATTCTGTTCGATATTTCTGGCTCCCCGACCTGGACTCGAACCAGGGACCTGCGGATTAACAGTCCTTCGGGATGGGATTCTACGGGACTTTCTGATACAACTTGCCATTCCTAAAGCCTTTACAAATCAACAACTTGCGTCCAAAGTGGTTTCAGGCCGTCCCAGGCCATCCCAACCCAAACTGGCACCAGACTGGCACCAGACCAACCGCGGACTATGGCAAAAGATCAACTTTCGGCAGCGGCGGCGGCCATCCAATCGCTCGATGGTAGCGCCTTCGTGACCTTGCACAGCCGCCTGGATCGCGGCGGTGCGCTGCAGGCGCGCAAGCTGGCCAACGGCGCTGTACAGCTTTATTGGCGGTATTCGTATGCAGGCAAAACCAGCCGCGAACCCATCGGGGTCTACGACCCGACGGCACCGCCCAAGAAGCTGCAGCCAACTGTGCGCGGCTACGGCATCGTTGCCGCGCTGGAGAAGTGCAGGGCACTGGCCGAGGTGCATGTTGAACGTGCCGACACGGGTGGGCTGCAGGAGGCGAAGGCCGAGACACGAAAAGCCTTTCTCGCCAAGAAATCGGAAGAGGCCGAGAAATCCACGCGCACCCTTCAGAAGCTGCTCGATACCTATGTGGAGTACCTGAAAGCCCAGGGTCGTCGCAGCCATGTGGATGCACAGGGGATTTTTACGAAGCACATCAAGGACGCGTGGCCTGCGGTGGCCAAGGCGCCTGCGGTGGACCTCACGCCCGACCAGGTGCTCGACATGCTGCGACGGCTCATTGAAAGTGGCAAGGGGCGCACTGCGAACAAATTGCGGTCCTACTTGCGAGCTTCCTATCAATGTGCGCTGGATGTGCGGACACTGGCCGCCATTCCGGTGGCCTTCAAGACATTCGCGGTAACGTTCAATCCCGCAGCGCAGACACGTCGTTCCCCGCAGTTCGACCGTGCCGACAAGCGCCCTTTGTCTCTGGCAGAAATGCAGGCGTACTGGAAGCTGATCATTGACCGTCCAGGCATCGAGTCGGCAGCGCTGAGATTGCACCTGCTGACCGGAGGGCAGCGCATTGAGCAGTTCATCCGACTGAAATGGGCGGATGTTGGCGATGACGCTATCACACTCTTCGACGGAAAAGGTCGGCCCAGTCAGGGCGCGCGCCCGCATCAGGTGCCCTTGGTACCCCTCGCCGCTACCGAACTGAAGCGATTGGAGCGTGAAGGGGAATACGTTTTCTCGACCACAAAGGGGAAAAAGCCCATCAGTGCGCGCACGCTGACGGGGTGGGCGCACGCAATTGTCGGCGCGGAGATCACAGGTTTTCAGCTCAAGCGCATCCGCTCGGGTGTAGAGACCTTACTGGCCAGGGAAGGCATCAGTCGTGAGGTGCGCGGGCATCTGCAATCGCATGGCCTGACAGGGGTTCAGGCGAGACACTACGACGGGCACGACTACATTCCTGAAAAGCGGCAGGCACTTGTGTTGTTGCTTGCATTGCTGGGTGACAGCGCTTCTGTGGCGACTCCAGAATGATCGAAGTACTTTCGGTTGTCCTCGGCCCAGGTGCCGATCATGGGCTCAACCTTGCCATCACGAAGATCGTTGAGGGGAAACCACCGACCCATGTGAACCGGTCATTGTTGTCTTGCCCGAGCGAACGGTCTGAGGTTGCGCCGCTCGGGTGTGGGCAGTACAATCTGCTTGAGCCGGGAGCGCTGTCGATAACGGTGCGTTGGACGATTGTTCCACCTGGCTTTCCTATTCCGACGGGTCGCACATTGCGACCCGTTTTCATTTCCGAGGCAGCTGGTGCATCTCTTGTACCTTGACGAGTCGGGCCATCCGCAAGATCCCGGCACCCAGTTCTTTGTCCTGGCTGGTTTTGCTGTGTTCGAACGTTCGACACACTGGCTGGAATCGAGGATCAATCCCATCGCTGAGCGGTTCAGGCCGCAGGACCCATCGTCGATTGAGTTTCATGGATCGCCGATGTACACCGCCAAGGACGACTGGGCCGGTGTAGCACCGGTGGAACGTGTACAGGCCCTGGTGGACGTGCTGTCCTTGCTGAGCAACCCACAACTGCAACTTCGGGTTTTCGCTTCCGTCATCGAGAAATCCATGGTGCCGCATGATCAGATCCTCGAACGTTCGTTCGAGGCTGTTGCGCATCAGTTCGATCAGTACCTGGCGGACATGTGGACCCGGCGACGCGACGCACAGCGAGGCCTCGTGGTTTGCGACAAGGCTTCGTACGAGCAGAAGCTGCAGGCGCTTTCGTCATTGTTCAAGCATCAAGGCCATGCGCTGGGCCGACTGCGGAATTTTGCAGAGGTTCCGCTCTTCCTGGATTCGAAGGCCTCGCGCCTCATCCAGATGGCCGATCTGATTGCGTACTGGATCTTCCGCTACTACCAGTCAAAGGACGACCGAGGCTTCCGATTGATCGAGCCATCCATACTGCGTCGGGCGCGTCAGCGGATCGGCTTGGTGGCTTCGGTGACGCCCGCCACCGAAGCGGCGCTTGCCGCCATCGCGCCTCACAAGTATCCGTTTCCGGTTCCGACGGTTCTGCCAGCCGTCGTACCGGCTGGCGACGGTCTTTCCTGATCGTTTCGCTGGCTTTGCGCAGAGGTGTACGACCTCGGTGCACAGGCCGAGACCCTGCGGGTTCAGTCCCCGTACACCATCCAGACTTCGGCCGCTCACTAGCAGCCACTGCACCTGGAAAACCTGGTGTCCGCCCGTGTCGAGCCTGTGCTTCTAATCGCCACCGTTCATGTCTGGACAGACGGAACAGCCATGCTGGAGCCGCAGGCTACGGCACCAACCCCAAGGAGCGCTTCATCCAGACGGACATCGGCCTGTCCGGCGTGAAAACTTGCCCGATGGTGGCGTGGGCTTGTTCGTTCTGCTGGGTTATGGAGGCCGCCTCGATGGCCATTCGATGCGCATCCTGCACATCCATGCCGGTTAGCTCGTAGCCGTGGCCCATCGACATCCAGTGCAGGGATGCCAGGGCGCACTGCATGGCGAAGTCTGGTTGCGTCTTCAGGTGGTCGCGTGCGGCGCGGTTCAGGGTCTTGGGGTCGCACGGGGAGGCCCAAGCCAGGCGGGTCGCCTGGTCGAAGAGTTTCAGCGTCTTGGCGGTGGCAAACCACTTGCCGGGTTCACCGGGTGTGGATGCGATCAGGTGGTCCAAGAGCCTTTCCTTGGCCAGCTCGGGGTACTTTTTGGCGAGGCCCCGAAAGGTGGCGATATGGGTGTTGGCCTGATTGGCGAGCAGCGCGTACTGGTTGAACGCTTCGGCGCGGCGACCGGCCTTGAGCAGTTCTACTTCGGCGAAGCGGGCGATGGATGTTTCGCTGGTGGTGCTGCCTGCGCGCTCGCGCAGGTAGGCGATGGCTTCATCGATCTGGCCTCGGGTCGCCAACACTTTGGCGCCCCAGACCAGGTAGGGCCAGATCGGGTGCGAGTCCATGTTCAGCAGCTCCAGGATCTGATCGTGGCGGTCGGCCTTGAACAGGGCGCTGTAGCAGAGGGTGGTGCCAGAGAAGAAAGCGTGGGTGCCGCGCTTTCGTTCTCGCAAGACATTCTTCAGGGTTGGCAGGAGCTGGTCGGCCCAGGCAGAGGCCAGTTCCCTTGTGGCGCACAGATCGCCCCAGTGATCACCGAGGGATTCGATGTAGGGGGGATCATCTTCCTGGATGGCCTCGAACAGGCGATCGAGCCATTGCTGGCGCACCTTGGTGCTGACAGGTGCTTGGCTGATCAGGGGCGCCAGCTCCTGGACCGTGGCGAAGGTGGCGTTGCCCAGGGCGCCCGACGAACTGTCGATCTGGCACAGGGCAGGGGAGAGCTTTTCCAGCAGCAGCACGGCACCTTCGGCCGCACGGGCGGGGTCGTGTCGAGCGACGGTACGGATCTCGGCCAGGGCTTCGTTGAGGCGGCCGATGGCCAGCTGAGTGCCTTTCCAGCCGAACGCGCCCCGGCGGAACCGGGCACGGAAGGCCCAAGATGTTGTGTCGGCTCTGGCGGCGGTGGTCATGGGGTATGCAAATGGGTCTGGGTGACTTGTCTTCGGTGCTGTTGGTGCAGCAGTTGAAGAGTGCCGATTTTGATATAGCGTCCCGGCGTGCCGCCGTCGGGCTCTGCGGGCTGCGCCCCGCGCCCCTGTGGGTCGCGGCCATTCGGCTCCGATCCCTGACGTCTCCGGCCGTCTATAGGCTCCCGGCCTGCGCGCTGCGCTTGCCATCCTCATGCCTGCTTGTGTGGTGGGGCTGGCTTGCTGATCCCTTCATCCTTGCACACCGTTCTCGCTGTCAAGGTCTGCGCGCCCTGTGGGCGCTGGCGGCCGTTCGGCCGTCTTCGAACCTGTGACCGCTGCGCTGCGGCGTGCCGGTTCCGGTCTCGGGCAATCCCGCCCGATCACTGGAGTTGGTCATGCAGCACGATCTGTTTTCTTCCCTCGATTCTTTCCTGTCGGTGCCCGTTGGTTCTGGCGGTTTGCTCATCCGCGACGTGGCTGGTCAGTACCGGCCGGCCGAGGCCGACGAGGTGCTGCTGGCGGCGCAGCGGCTGCTGGCCGCCCAGGTGCGCGGCAGCGACTTGATGGACTCACCCGCTGTGGTCAAGGAATTCCTGCGCTCTCGCCTGGGCCATCTGCCGCACGAGGTGTTTGCGGTGATGCACCTGGACTCACAGAACCGTGTGCTGGACTACGTCGAGATGTTCCGGGGCACGGTGAGCCAGACATCGGTGTACCCGCGTGAGGTGGTGCGCGATGCACTGCTTCGGAACAGCTGCTCTGTGGTCCTGGTGCACAACCATCCCAGTGGTGCTGCCCGTCCATCGCGGGCCGACGAGGCCCTGACGCAGACGATCAAGGCTGCAGCGGCGCTGGTCGATGTGCGGGTGCTCGACCACTTCATCGTGGCGGGCGATTCGGTCAGCTCGATGGCTGAACTGGGCCTCGTGTAGCCCCTGGGGCCTTCGGCCCCAATTTTTTGTTGTTCATCAGCGCGCTGTGCGCGGGCACAGGGGAGGGCGGAACATGCCGACGATGGGATGCCTGCATTTGACCTCTCGGCCGTGGTGGCTAAGACCACTGAGATCGTCGTCCAGCAAACCATCGACATTCCCCGAATCGCGGTGGTGCCGACCGGCGAGGTCACCACGGGCTTCCACCCGTTCAAGCTCGGCACACTGCCGAACTTTCAGCCCGGTCAACGCGAGATCGTCGGCCAGGAACTGCGGACGAATGAACAGTTCACCATGAACCGCGAGGCGGGCATAGTGGAGTAGTGCGCGCAAGCTGAGTTTCAGGCCTTGTGACGTCACGCTACTGTTGGCGCTTGCTACCGCTTGTGGCGAGGAGCGCCCTGGCAGCTTGGCCAAAGGGAAATCGAGCTTTAAGGTTGTTTTGCCAGTTCCCGTGTTTTCGACTATTGCGGTACCGATCAATGCACCTAGTCCCGAGAATTCTGCCGGCTGCTCGTAGGATGGGCAATTGGTAGAGTGGTGGTTCCCTGTGTTGGGCATCCGCTTGACGATGTAGCAGTCCATGAGGCGGGCCACATACATCTCGATGCCTTGGCCGTCTGGATTCCGCCGACAAAGGCAGCGCGGGCGTAAACGTTGCTCGAAGGCCTGTGCGATGGCTTCGGCGAAGCCAGGCGCGTCTTTCACCCAGCGCTGCCCGCCGATGTCGTATGCCGTCGGCGGCACTGTGTCGCTGTGCATGGTTTGATGCTCAGCGCGCGGGCGCCGCCCGCTCGCGGGTGCGCTGTTGCTCTTGCTTGGGCACCACGGCCGGGCGCTGGGACGGGGCATTCTTGTCGTAGACCTTGACCTTGAGCGTGTGGCCATCGCGAATGCGTTGGGCCAGCTTTTCGGTGGCAGCCGCCATGATGGCCATGCGCTGCTTTTCCGGCACCAGTGGGCAGCGTGGCCGACACCCCAGCGGTTGGGGCCGTCATGTCCAGTGCGCGTGTCCCTGCGCTGGCGGCCGAGGGTTTGTCGCGCACCAGCTTGGCGTCTTGGTCTGTTGCTGGGCCGCTGGTGAAATAGCGGTTGATGGCAAAGCCCGCGAACAACACCAGGGTCAGCACCATCATGCAGAGCCCCAGCGCACCCTTGCGCGACCAGTTGGTACTGCGTGCGGCCGTCACCTGGGGGATGCCGGGTTCACCCGGCAGAGGTGTGATGGTGTTGCCGTCCGCAGGATCTGCGGTCGACGGGTTGTGGGCGTTGGTTTGGTCGTTCATGGCCTGACTCCGGTGGGGCGGTTGTCGAGAGACGCGTTGACACCCTTGAGAACTCGCTGCACACCCGGGACGGTGGTCGCTCCTGCCGCCGGTGCGCCATCCAGATCAAAGGCCTCGTTCCAGATGCCCACGACCGCGTTGCCCGCCCGCAGCAACAGTTGTCGGCTGACGCGGTCCACCACCAGAAGGTCGTCTTCCATACGGGCGTTGACCAGGGTTTCACTGCCATCGCCGAGCACATGGAAGACCGCTGGGACTTCGCGGTTACCCGGGAAGCGCAGGTAGGTGAATCGCCCGTCGTCGTAGATCAGCGTAGGCACGATGTCTTGCGAGCCCGCGCCCTCGGCCAGCGAATACTGGGTGTTCATCACCGAGGGACTGGCCTGCAGTCGTTCAGCCACCACCTGTTGGGGAGTCGGCTGGGATGGCAAAGGGGGCAGGGTGGCGAGAGCCGCGAGGTATTTCGCTGACAGACCCGAGGCGGGCTTGGGTTGAGCAGGCGCTTTGACGGTCAAGCGGTAGACCGGCTGCTGTCGGTCACCGTCGGGCAGGACCACGAAACGCAGCGCATGCGTGCGACGGTCCGTGACCACAGCCAGGTTGTTGGGTGCATCCGCGCCAGACTTGGCTTTGACGAACAGGTTTCTTCGCTCAGCCGCTGCTGGATGGTGGTTTCGCCGGTCACTCGGTCCACCACGATGGGAATTTCCACCACGCGGCGCAGCGGTCCCTGCACGAACACGGCAGCGATACCGATCAGTCCCAGAATCAAACCGGCCACCGCCACCCGCCAGGCCCTGCGCTCCGAGCGTTCGAGCATCAGGGCGCGGTCAATTTCCCAGTCGCGATTCGCATTGAATGGTGCCGATGCGCCCTCGTTCGACGGTTCAGGGGGGCGTTTTGGCCATGCGGCGGCTTTACCTGACAACAGGATGGCACTCATGGGGTTCTCCGGTGGGTCTGGGTGGCGGAGGGACTCAGGCGGGGTTACGGCAGAAAGTCCGCCACCTTGCCGGTGCGCCCGAGCATTTCGTACTGCCGTTCGCGCTCACGAGATCGGGCGATGCGCTCTTCGCTGTCGGCCATGCCTTGCAGCATCTGAACCTGCGACACCTCGTGGGCGAGCAGGGCGTTTTCAGCGCCGATGCGGGCCTGGATTTCCTGCACCGACTTCTGATCGGTGGTTGCGTTGATCTGGGTCATCAACGACTGGATTTGCGTGAGGCGGCCCGCCGCGGTCTGCATGGCGTCTTGCAGCAGCCCTTTTTGTTGATAGGGCTGAGCCAGAGCGGCCTGGCACTGGGTGCGTGCGTCGCCGGTGAGGTCCATGCAGTTGTAGATCATGCTCACGTCGCGCAGCACCTTGGCCGTGGCGTTCAGCCCGCTGTAACCCGAGGTGTTGACCGCGTTGAGGTAGGTGAAGGCCTCGGCCGGGATGTAGTTCTTCAGCAGCGGGTTGTTGAACACATCGCCCAGGTTCCGGATGCCGTTGATGCTCTCGATCTGCGTCTGAAGTTGTCGAATCTGCTGAATCTGGTTGTTGATCTTGGTGATGTCATTGATGACCTGCTGGACAGTCTGGACCAGGTTGGCCACATCGATCACGGGGATGCCGGTGGCTCGTGCGTGGGTGGCGCCCAGAGCAATGAGGACGGCAGCGGCAACTTTGAGGCGGGTGTGCATGGTGAACTCCTTGGTGGGTGGGGTGGTCAGGACCGGCCGCGTTGGGCGGCGAGTGTGTAAGCGGCGGAGCGGGCAGCGCCGACGCCTCGGCGGGCTATGGACGCAGCGGTGTGTGGAAGACCGGCGCCTGCGCGGATGACGCCGCCAGCGCTTGCGGTGGCGCTGGCGCTCCGAGCGGACGATGCGGAACGCAGGCCCGAAACCATCATGGCGTTCTGGATCATCTGGATGCCTTGCTGGATGGCGGCACCGCCAGTAAGGGCCGACGCCAAGCTGGGCGCCTGAAAGCAGATGATGGCCATGAGCACCATGACGACGCAGTACTTCAGACTTTCCCCAACGACGTTGAACGTCGAGCCCTGGAAGCCGCCGTTGACCTGGACGGTCTGCACAATCGCATCGCCCATGAACGCGCTGATGCCCAGGGCAAAAAATGCGAACCAGGTCAGTACGACGGCGTTCAGCACCATCGACAACCAGCTGTCGAAAAAGCGTGCGGTGGGGCGCCAGGCCAGGCACAAGACGAAGAGCGGGCCAACCGCGATCACGAACGTCAGGAAGAGCTTGGCCAGTGTGACGACAAAGAGGGCGATGCAGAGAAAGACGACATTGCCGATGGAGCAGACCACGGCAGCGAAGAGCAGGTCCAGACGCATGATTCCCGCGTCCTTCAGCAGATCGAGCACCAATTGGCTGGCGCCGTCGTTGAACCTGTCCAGAAGGGCGTAGGGTGAAGAAATCGTGGTGGGGTCTGCGGCTGCCGGTAGAAACGTGGCGGCTACCCCTGTTGCCAGCGCATTGGCGGTGTCGGCTACGTTCGCGATGTAGAACGCCGATTGCAGGGCAAACGCCAGCACCAGGCCGATCTTGAACACCTTCCAGAGAAAGGTGGGCACCGTCTCTGGAACCTCATTGCGCAGAACGGCCCACCCATACAGCGCCACCCAGATCGTCATCGCCGTCAGTGCGATCGGTGCGATCCCGGTCATGAGCGAACTCACGACGCCGAGCACGTAAGTGCTCAGGACCGCATCGAACTGTGAGCCGACCCAGGCAAACATGTGATTTCTCCTCGGCTATTGAACAGCGCTGACAGGAAGGCTTTTCAGGCTGACGCACTTCCCCGAAATGTCGGGTTGCGCGCATTGCAGCCACTGGCCTTTGACTTTCACGATCCAAGCGCGTGATCGCTTTTCAACGCCGTAGGTCGAGGGCCTGCAGGTCGTGGGTCGCGCAAAGACTTCGGTGCACTCGACCAGACCCGAATCGCTCTCCAGCATCTTCCAGCCACCTCCAGCGCAGCCAGGCTTGGCAGCTGGGCATGGCGAGCCCAAGGCCACCGATGGGAGTGGCGGCACCTGCACCGTTTTTGTGCCATTGGCCAAGACACGGACCGCCTCATTGCCTTTGACGAACTGGGCCGAGGCGGCGCTGGTGGCCAGCGCCAAAGTGATCAGCGCAAACCGTGGAGCGTGGGATTTCATGGGGTTCTCCTGGAAGTACGGGACTTGCGATCCTGAACCTCGCGCAGAAGCTCGGGAAGCCACAGAAACGGATCGTTACCGTGCCGTTCACGAACGGTGTCGAGCAGGGCAACGTTGTCGGTGGTGGCCGAGAGCACAGTGATGAAGTCGTCCATGCCGCTGAGGTCCAACTCGCAGATGGCGCTGCTGTGGCCTTGTTTGACGAGGAAGCGGCGCCCACCTTGCGCGCCGAGGCTGCGCACGATGCCGAATTCGGCCTCGCTGAGGCCAAAACCTTCGACGTATTCCTCGCGCACCGCTTCCGGGTTGGCCAGGAAGATCTTGGTCACGCTTTGTTCGACCATGGTCCGCCCGATGGGGTGGCGCAGCACATCCGACGGGCTCTGTGTGTCGAAGATGCCCAGGCCGTTTTGCTTGCGGATGGTCTTCTGCTTCTGTTTGGCGAAGTCGCTGAAGATCTCGTGGTCCAGCGCCTTCCAGAACTCCGAGATCACATAGATCAGGCGTTCGCCGTTGACCAACTCTTCCATCACCTGAAGCAGGTAGAGCATGACCGGTGTGCGCACCTCGGGCAGGTCCAGAAACTCGGTGGTGTCGAAGGCGATCAACGATGCCGCGTCCAGGTCCGCCAACTGGTCGTTGGCTTGGTCGAACACCCAGCCCAGCGCACCACCTTCACACCAGCGCCCGAGTCGCTCATACAAGCTGTTTTCACCCGATTTCGGCAGGTTCTGTCGAACCGTCGAGAAGCGGCGCAGGGCAGTAGGCATCGTGGCCACCGTCTTGACGGCGTCGGCAATCGCCCGCTCATCGGCCGGCAGCAAAGGCAGAGCAGGCGTGGCGATGCAGATGCGGATCAGCTGTTCCCAGAACTGGATGCGTGCTGGCGTGGGGTCGCGTTGCAGCGGGTTCAGGTGGGTGGGCTTGCCCGCTTCGAGGGTGAAATAGCGGCCGTTCAAGGCCCGAATCGCAATCTCGCAACCCCGGTCCAGGTCGAACAGCACCAGCCTTGGAGCCGGGTTCCACTTGCGGGTGAGCGTGAGCAGGAACATCTCCAGCGTGGTCTTACCGACGCCGGTGGAGCCGATGATGATGGTGTTGCCTGGCAGCTTCTTGTCGGCAGAGTCTTCACCTTCTGGGCTGCTGTGCAGGTTCAAGTAGAAGGGCTGGCCTGATGGGGTGCGCAACAAGGCCAGCGCTTCTCCCCAAGGGTTGCCGTCGCGCTTGCCCCGGGCAAAGTTGTGGCCACTGGCCAGGGCCGCGAAAGCGCGGGACGACAACTTGGCATCGCGTGGGCGCCACTGCCAGTTGCCGGGCATCTGGGCAAACCAGGCGGCATCGGCCACCAGATCGACCGGAGACATCTGCAGGCTGGACGCCTCGCCCACGGCCCCAATCGCCTGCGAAGCCCGTCGCCCGGCATCGGCGAGGCTGTCTTCGCCGGGTTGACCGAACACCACCAGGCTGTAGTGGTACTCGCCCATGCAGAACTGACCGTCGCCCAGCTCGTTGAGCGCTTCGTCCATGTCGGCGATCTGGCTGGCCACCACGTCGTCGCTGGCGATCAGCTGGTCGCGCTGCAGCTCCAGCGCACGCATGGCTTCGCGCCGGGGCAGTATCGAAAAGCTCTGTGTTTCGATGAATTCGCTGTCTTCATACAGCAGCCTGCGGGGCAGGCAGCGCACCACCACTTTGGCTGCGCCACTTGTGAACAACATTGGCGTTGATGCCGTGGGACAGGGCAATGCGGGCCACCGAGGCACCCGGCTCGGCGCACTGAGCGAGGATCTGCTGTTTGAGCTCGGCGCCGTACCGCCGGCGGGTCTTCTTCTTGGCTTCATTCATGGTGTCCACCTATTTCGTTTGGTGGACACCATCGTTGCCGCTTAAGCCAAGATCTTCAAGGGTGGGATGACCGCGCGCTTACGACCAGCACGCTCTCGCTGCTGCTGGTCGAGGGGGGCAGCAGCAGTGCACAGGCGGTCAGTACGGGGATGAGGGGGCGCGTGCAAGCAACCATGACCCACTATAGGCCTCAGATCAAGAAACATGACCCCCATAGGAGGTCAAGCCGGCATACGGCCAGTTTTAGCTCATAAGCGTCAAAGTCACTAAGGATGGCTTACTTTATGCGGGCATTCAGTCGGCCACGCGGAGTCGGCCCCCTCCCGATAGCTCACACGACCGGCTCTCTATGCCTTGGAAAACTTGGGGCAGCTCCTATCCATTGCGACAGCGCGCCCTTGCCGCGCTTTCGCTAATGGCCTGGTCATATGTCATCGTGCCCTCAACCACCGCCGCGGCGTCCGCCAGAAATCGTGGCGTGGGTTCATGGCCCGCAATCCACGTGTTGTAAGAGACTGGGCCATCGCATCGCGGCGCTCCTCCTTCGTGGTCATGGCGACTCCTCAACCCCAAGAGGACGCCAAGCCATCAACTCTGCGCTGTGCAGCTTTGGATCGAACCGATTTAGCAGGTTCTCCAGCGCGTGCCCGGGATGAAACGCCGCGATCCCGCAGCCGCGAAGCGGGGCGAGGCACCTCCTGCCGACTTGCTTTTTGGGTCATGCTAACGATTTTCCTCCTGGAGCGCCCCGCGACGTCAATCAATCTGTCGCATCGACGCTTGCCCACACCCTGGTAGCCCGCATCGGACTGCCCAAGTGCGCGGAACCGCAAGTGGGAACGTGCATGCACAAGCCGTCAACGACCGAGAATCTCTCTCTGCGAATGTAGAGGGGGATGTGAATTTCTAGTCTTGGCTTGAGGGGCTGTTAGACGTTTCTCCCCCCTTCGCAGCGGGCTCACCAAGGAAATGAATCTGGGGCAACCGCTTGGAGTCTTCTCGTGACTGCAGAAAGATCAGTTCAAACTCACGGCTGCTGATCTGGCGCAGCTGAAAAGCATGAATTTCGCACATCTCGACGATCGCGGCGATCTCCTCAGTCTTGGGTTGGCAGTAGCGCCAAGCGCCAGTGACCGTGCAGCGCACACGAATCGACTCCAACGCCTCGAAGGCTGCATCCAATATGGACGTGAGCCCTTTCACCACGCCCATGCGCTCTACCCGTCGAGAGACCACCACCGCCAAGCGTAGATCCTGCCACGACATCGCTGACTTCTCGGGGACAGTCAGGTCGCCACATGACCGCTTCAGCGACTCTGCCAAGCCGGTGAGGGTCGCTGGATCAATCTTGGCCGCTCTTGTCGCGGCGAGTTCGAAAGTGTTGGTGGCGGGTTTCCACCGTGGCACAAATGGCTTGTTTCGCTTCTTACTGACCATGGATCAATGTGTACAACGTGACAAGATGGCTGGCGCCGGCGTCGATGTCAATGTCGCTTCGGCCAGATAAGACCTCATGCGATAGATGTGGGGCAGAGCCATGCGCAGGAGGTTTGGTGGGGATTTCGCTGATGAGCAGCATGGCGCCAATAGCCTGACGGGGCGATCTGCAGCACTTTGCAGATCGACTCGACCCCGTAGGCCTGTCGATGCTGATCGACGAAGTTGTTCAGGACTTCAGACGGCGGTCGAGCTCCGCCTGGGCGAAAAACGCGCTGGCCAGCTTCAGGATCTCGTTGGCTTTGCGCAGCTCTTTGACCTCGCGCTCCAGCGCCTTCATCTGTTCACGTTCGGATGTCGTGATGCCGTCGCGCACGCCGGAATCGATCTGGTCTCGCTTGACCCATTCGTTGAGGGTCTGGGGCACGCAGCCGATCTTGGGGGCGATGGACTCGATGGTGGCCCACAGCGAGGGGTACTCGCCTCTGTGCTCACGCACCATGCGAACAGCACGCTCGCGGACCTCAGGTGAAAACTGGTTCGACTTCTTGCTCATGGCTCAATCCTCTCAGAGAAAAGAGCCTCCTCAAAACCCGGGGCGATTCAATGCCATGCATCTTGAGGCTTTTAAGAAGTGCGACGATGGAGGTCGTTGCCAAATCATGTGCCATGGCGGACCTCCTCATTGACTCGTGCGGTGCGCAAAGTGTCATATCGCAGGACGTTTGCCTGCGGCTCCGTCGATAGCTTCAATGCCTGGGGCGCCTTGACTTCCGCCACAGCCGTCTTTCCGTCTATGAGTCGATGCAAAACATTCAATATGTGGGTTTTGGTGGCCACACTGGCTTCCAGAGCAGTCTCGACTGCTGCCAGAACTGCTTGCCGACCGCGAAGGCCAGGCCTTCCTGCGCCGCTTCTGGCGCAAGACCGACAACCGCACCCCGGCCGAACTGCGCGACATGCTGCTCGACGGGCTGCGCCCTGGCGCCGACCGGCTGACCGCAGTGTTCCGTTACTTGGAGCCCGCCGCATCGCCCGACGCCCTGGGTGTTTATCTATCGGCGCAGCTGGGCGACCAGGCCCCCACTGCGCCCCGTGTGGCCGTGCTGTACAAGCGTTTCGCGCCCGACACCATGGACCTACCGGATCGCGGTTATGTGGCCCGGGTGCACCCGCTGGAACTCTGGCTGGTGGCCTTCCGCCTGCAACACCCCGACGCTACCCTAAGCGAGGCGATCGCCGCCAGTGCCGCCGAGCGCCAAGCGGTCTACCGCTGGCTGTTTCGCACGCGTGCCAAGGACGCCCAGGACGCACGCATTTACACCATGATGGAGGTGGAGGCTTTCCTAGATATCCACCGGCGGTGGGCTCGCCTTGGCTACCCCTTCGGCCATCTGGTGCCTTCGCTGGCCACGGCCCTGGGCAGCTCCGGGGACCGACCCGCCGCGCTGGCCGAGTTGATGGGCATCGTCGTCAACGGTGGTATCCGCCGTCCCACGCACCGCATTTCAGACTTGCATTTTGCGCAGGGCACGCCGTGGGAGACCGCACTGCGGCCCACACCAGTGGTGGGTGAGCGGGTCATGGCGCCCGAGGTGGCTCTGGCGTTGAAAAAAGCTTTGTCGGAAGTGGTGGAGGCGGGCACGGCCCGGCGGCTCGCCGGCAGCTTCCAGTCTGCCTCGGGAGCAGACCTGTCGCCCGGTGGCAAGACCGGCACCGGCGACAACCGCGTGGTGGTGAAAGGGCGCGGCGGCCTGGCCCTGAACCGCACGGCCACCTTCGTTTTTTACCTGGGACCAAGGCACTTCGGCAGCGTGACCGCCTACGTGGTGGGACCGAACGCGGCTGACCACCGCTTCACCTCCGGCCTGCCGGTGCAGATCTTGCGCTCCATGGCGCCTGTGTTGATGCACCACCTCGATGCAGGGTCCGGGAGCGGTTGTCCACGCGAGCCTTGATGCGCCAAGGCACCCTCAAGTCAGCAATCCGTCCCAGCCCGCATGCGCTCCACCGAGCCGTGTAACGCAGCGCAAGTGAATTCCTTCTTGCCAAAACACAAGGGCACGTCAAGAAATCCCGTCTTGAGCGCCGAATTGATCAAGGGCAGTGGACTGCCAGTGGCGGTACCGACAAAGTGCAGTTGCCGCCGAGCAAACGCCGAAACTGGCCCCCGAGCGATTCACGTTGTGGCGGTAGATTGGCCCGCAGGTATTTCGGCAGCCTGCTATACTCTGTTTCGTTGGTGCTCGCGGCGTGGTTCACATGCCGCAGTTCAACGGGAAGCAGGAGGGCGAGTCCACAAGGACGAACCTAACCTGCGCTGCCCCCGCAACGGTAAGCAGACGAGAAGCCTGAATTGTTCAGGCGACTCAGCTTTCATCACGCAGCCACTGGACGACAACCGAGTCGTCTGGGAAGGCGATGGAGGTCGTTCTGTCAGCCCGGATACCGGCCAACAGGGTGGTGGTGCGTCTGGCAACAGGTGTGCTGCCGTGACGCTCAAGCACCGTCGGGGAAGGCGGTGAGAGCCCGTGATCCGGTCTGCTTCCTTCGCATGAAATTTCGCAACCTGCGCGTTCCCCGATGGGACGCCACTGGCTTGATGGCTTGTCTTTCGCACGCCCGGCCTCCGCAATTTTTCTCACTGGCGGGTACTGCGGCGACCGCCACGATGGCGAACCCCTGGTCGAATGCCCTGTCCAGTGGCGTTGTGGCATCCGTATCCAATGCCGCTGACGTTGCGGGGCGTTCGATGGGACAAGTGCTCCGGGGCGCCTTCATGCGTCTTGAGACCGTTGCCTTAGACAACTCAGTTAACGAGCATCCACCGCCGTGTCTTTGGAGTCGGCGGTTATACGTCCGGCGCGCCGTAGAAGGAGATACGCCGAGGGGCCTGTGCCTGAACAGTGTGGGTGGAAAGCTCGACGAAACCACTACCGGCCATAACCTGCCGGGACGAGTGGCTTGCGTGACGCTCAACGCAGAGTCTCAACAGTGATCACCATGTGCCCCGCCATTCTCGTGGCTGCCCCGGCGTCCGGTCAGGGCAAGACCACGGTCACCACCGCGTTGGCGCGTCTTCACGCGCGCGCTGGGCGAAAGGTACGGGCGTTCAAATGCGGACCTGACTTCTTGGATCCGATGTGGCTCGCGCTGGCAACGGGCCACCCGGTGCACAACTTGGATCTGTGGATGACAGGTGAGCTCGACATCCGCGCGCGCCTACACGTCGCTGCGCAAGAGGCCGACTTGATCATCGTTGAGGGGGGCATGGGCCTGTTTGATGGCGAACCGAGTGCGGCGGATCTGGCGCGGCGCTTCGGCCTGCATGTGCTGGCTGTGATCGATGCATCGGCCATGGCGGGCACCTTCGGAGCGCTGGCCTTTGGTCTGCAGCACTTCCGCCCGGGCCTGCCTTGGGCCGGAGTTCTGGCTAACCGCGTGGCCAGCGGACGGCACGCACAGATGTTGCAAGATGCTCTGCCTTCGCAAGACGGAGAGGCGGCTTCGCGTTGGTTGGGTGCGTTGATGCGCAACCCTGCGTTCGCCTTGCCCGAACGCCACCTGGGGCTGACAGTGGCGAGCGAGTTGCTCGATGCAATGGCCCGGCTCGATGCCGCTGCCGACGCCTTGCTTAGCACGCCGCTGGGCAAGCTGGACTCGGCCGATCTTGCGCGTTGGTCGGTCAGCTTTGACGCCCCTACCGAGCGCCCTTCGATAGCGCCCCTGTTGGCCGGAAAGACGGTGGCGGTGGCGCGTGATGCTGCGTTCTGCTTCATCTACGCTGCCAACCTGGACACCTTGCGCGCGTTGGGTGCGCAGGTGGTGTTTTTCTCGCCACTGGCCAACGATCCCGTGCCCACATGCGATGCAATCTGGTTGCCCGGTGGCTACCCCGAGCTGCACGCAGAAACTTTGTCGATCAGCGACACAACCCGCGACAGTCTGGTGGTCCATGTCAACACGGGACGCCCGGTCTGGGCCGAGTGCGGCGGAATGATGGTGCTGTTCGACGCAATAGTGGACTTGGAGGGGCGCAGCCATGTGTCGTGGGGTCTGTTCCCGGGTGTGGTGCGAATGCAGCCACGACTTGCCGCGCTGGGACCACAGAAGCTGGAACTGGCGACAGGCGAACTGCGAGGACACACCTTCCACTATTCAGTCTGCGAAACAGCTCTGGAGCCGGTGCTACATACGGCCTCCGCGCGTGGTGGTGCAAAGTGCGCTGGCGAGGCGGTGTACCAACGAGGTGCCTTGCGAGCCAGTTATTTCCACGCCTGGATGGCGTCCAGTCCAACGGCCGCAGCGGCGCTTTTTCTGCCGGAGGTGTTGGCATGAACCAGGACCAGTTGAGCACCCGCTGTCTGCCGCAAGAGGCCATAGAGTATCCGTGCGCATTGGGCATCAAAGTGGTGGCCCCGGAGCTTAGGTCGCCTGTCCGCGTGCGGAGCACGTTCCGAGAGCTCGGTCACATACCTGTGATGCACGACGCGCAGAACATAAGGAGGTTCTTCGTGGACGGGGCTGGCTCACGCACAGGTTGTCAAAGCGTTCGCAAAGTGCGTACGCAGCACGTATTTGTGATCCTGACAGAGTCGTCGAGGATTCAAACAGGAGATGAAGCATGACGTCGGGCACGGTCTGGTTCGTTGGCGCTGGTCCTGGCGATCCGGAGTTGATCACGGTCAAGGGTCGTGGCTTGATTGAGCGAGCCGGCGCGATCTTGTTTGCGGGTTCGCTCGTCAGCGAAGCCGCCCTGCGCTGGGCCTCAGCAGGCTGCGCGATTGCCGACAGCAAGAACATGACCCTGGAGCAGATGTCTGCTTGGCTCATCGAGCATGCCGCCCGCTGCGATACGGTGGTGCGGCTACAGACCGGCGATCCTGGCCTTTACGGCGCGCTGATTGAGCTGGTGCAGCCGCTGGACGCGGCGGACGTCGCCATCCAGGTGGTACCGGGTGTTTCGTCGGCAATGGCCAGCGCGGCAGCAGCAGTGGAGAGCCTGACCCTGCCCGAAGTCACGCAGACCGTGATCTTCACCCGCGTCGAGGGACGAACCCCCATGCCCGAGGGCGAGTCGCTGCGTGAGCTGGCTGCGCACCACAGCACGCTGTGCATCTTCCTGAGCATCACCTTGCTGGGCAAGGTGTCGGCCGAGTTGCTGGCGGCGGGCTGGTCGCCCGACGCGCCGGTGGTGGTGGTGCACAAGGCCAGCTGGCCGGGCGAGGAAAAGATCGTGCGCGGCACGGTCGCCACTATTCAGGCCCTGTGCCGCGACGCCAGAATCGCCAGCCAGTCCATGGTGATCGCCAGCCCCACGCTGGGCGCGCGCCAATGGACCACCCTGGCGAAATCCAAGCTGTACGACGCCAGTTTCACCCACCGTTTCCGGCGCGCCAGCGTGCCCGCTTCAACCCTCACATCGGACGCTCCATGAACACCGAATCCATTCTGCTGGTGGGCCACGGCTCGCGCGAAGCCTCGGGCAACGACGAGATCTTTTCCTTCGCCGAACAGTGGCGCCAGCGCCAGCCGGGCTGGCGCATCGAGGTCTGCTTCATCGAGTTTTCCGAGATCACCATGAGCGAGGGCCTGAAGCGCGCCGCCACCGGCGCCAGCCGCGTGATGGTGGTGCCACTGATCTTGAACGCGGCGGGCCACGTGAAGATGGACATTCCGCAGGCCATCGATGGCGCCCGCCTCCAGTTCCCGTTGGTGCAGTTCCTGTATGCGCCGCACTTGAGTGCCTGCGACCCGATCCTGGCCATCCTGCGCCGCCGCCTCAAGGGCGCGATGCAGGCGCTCGACATGCCCGACCCCAGCACCACCGGCGTGGTGCTGCTGGGGCGCGGTTCGTCGGACCGGCAGGCCAACGGCGACATGGCCAAGATGGCGCGCTGGTTGCTGGAGGAAACCGACCACGATCTGGTGGACCTCGCCTTCACCGGCATCACTCACCCGCGCTTGGAAAAGACGGTTCAGCGCCAGAGCATGCTCGGCATGAAGCAGGTGGTGGTGCTGCCGTACTACCTGTTCAACGGCACGCTGGTGGAGCGCATCACCCGTCAGGTCGAGCACTTGAAGGCTCAGTACCCGACGCTGCGTTTCGCCTCCACCAAATACTTTGGGTTCGAGAAGGAAATTGTCGAGTTGTTGGAGCAGCGCGTAAACGACATGCGGCGCAACGCGCCGGTTGCGCTGATGCCTTGCGACGGCTGCAAATACCGCAGCTTTGCCGAGGAACACGGCATGGGAGGTCACCACCACGACGACGCGTTGCCGCACAGTCACGACCACACGCACGACCATGCTGACGCATGAACACCCCCACGCACCTGTACACGCGCATGAGTACGACCATGCCCATGGCCACAAGCGCCCCCATGACCATGCCAACGCCTGAGACGGCCAACGTCATCACCGAGCAGCTCACTGCAGCGGGTCGCGCCATCGAGCACGACTCGTTTGCCGTGATCGACCGCGAGGTGCTTTCTCACCCCTACATGCCCGAACAGTGGCCCATCGTGCGCCGCATGATCCACGCCAATGCCGATTTCGACTTCAACGGCCTGACCGATTTCCATCCCCAGGCGGTGGAGCGGGGGGTGACCTCGATCTTGTCTCGCGCAACCCGTGTGGTGGCGGATGTGGAGATGATCTGTGTCGGCCTGTCGGCGCCGCGCCTGGGGCACTTCGGCATGAGCACGCACCAGTTCATCTCCGACCCGGACGTGATCGAGCAGGCCAAGGCCGAAGGCACCACCCGCGCGGTGCAAGCCATGCGCAAGGCACACCGACTGGGCCTGATCGACGGTGCCATCGTCGGCATCGGCAACGCGCCCACGGCGCTGATCGAGATCGTGCGCCTGATCCATGAAGAGGGTGCGCGCCCTGCTCTGGTGGTGGGCATGCCGGTGGGTTTCGTGTCGGCGGCAGAGTCCAAGGATCTGATGGCGCTGGAGACCGATGTGCCATGGATCGTGATCCGTGGCCGCAAGGGCGGCTCCACCCTGGTGGTTGCCGCGATCCACGCGCTGCTGGGCCTGGCCGAAGCCAGGGAACTGGCCACATGATGAAAAAAGACGCGCCCCGCGGCACGCGCACCGGTTTCACGACCGGTGCGTGTTCCGCTGCGGCGGCGCGCGCGGCCGCCATCGGCCTGATCACGGGAGAGGTGCCCGGCGAGGTCGAGTGCCTGCTGCCCAACGGCGACGTGGTGCGCTTCGCCGTGCAGGACGGCCGGGTGGACGGCAGCGGCACCCAATGCACCGCCCACGCCATGGTGATCAAGGACGCGGGCGACGACCCGGACTGCACCGACAAGGCCCACCTCACCGCCGACCTGCACCTGCTGCCCGGGCAGCCGGGTCAGGTCGTGCTGGCGGGCGGTGTCGGCGTCGGCACGGTCACCATGCCCGGCCTCGGCTTGGCGGTGGGCGGCCCGGCCATCAACCCGGTGCCGCGCCGCAACATCGAGGCCAATGTTCGCCTGGTGGGGCAGGGCCTGCTGGACGAGATGGGCCTGGAGGTGCGTATCTCGGTGCCGCAGGGCGAAGAGATGGCCAAGAAGACGCTGAACGCGCGCCTGGGCATC
Source organism: Hydrogenophaga sp. L76 (assembly GCF_057654755.1). Lineage (NCBI taxonomy): Bacteria > Pseudomonadati > Pseudomonadota > Betaproteobacteria > Burkholderiales > Comamonadaceae > Hydrogenophaga > Hydrogenophaga sp. L76. The sequence goes on along the minus strand of NZ_CM172807.1, from coordinate 1,122,437 downwards.
CTGGGCGGCATCTCCATCCTGGGCACCACCGGCATCGTCAAGCCGTATTCCACCGCCGCCTACCGCGCCAGCGTGGTGCAGGGCGTGCAGGTGGCGGGCACGCTGGGCCACGGCGTGGTGGTGCTGACCACCGGCGGGCGCACCGAAAAATTTGTGATGGAAGAAATGCCCGAACTGCCCGAGCCGGCGTTCGTGCAGATGGGCGATTTCTTGCGTTACGCCATGGGCGCGGCGGTGAAGGCCGGGCTAAAGAAGGTAATCATAGGTGGCATGGTCGGCAAGCTGACCAAGATCGCCCAGGGTGAAACCATCACCCACGCGGGCCGCGCCGAGGTGGACACCGGCCTGCTGGCCGATCTGGCCGCTCGCGTGGGAGCGCCTCCCGAGGTGTGCGAGGCCATTCGCGGTAACGAGACGGCGCGCTACGCTGGCGAGCGCATGGACGCGCTGGGCCTTGGCAGCGCGTTCCACACCGCGCTGGCGCAGAAGGTCATCCAGACCCTGCGCACGCGCTACCCCGATCAATTTGAATTGCAGGTGCTGGTCTGCGACTTTGACGGTCGCAAGATTGCGCAGGCGGAAGGCTGACATGGAAGTGGCTCCCGTGATCGACAAATGCCGCATCGTTGGAGTGCTGGACGATGGCGTTGCCAGCCTCGGTACCACGGCGCTGCAGCACCTGCGGGCGGCCCAACTTGTGATCGGCGGCACGCGCACGCTGCAGCTCCTGGCTGCGCACATCTCGCCCGACGCGGTGCAGCACGACCTGAGCGGCGCGCTGTCGCAGGTGCCCGAGTGGATCCGCGCCGCGCAGGCCGAGGGCCGGCGTGTGGTGGTGCTGGCCACCGGCGATCCGCTGTGCCACGGCATCGCAGCCTACCTCGCGTCACGCCTGTGCATCGAGGCCATCGAGGTGATGCCGAACGTGTCCACGCTACAGCTCGCCTGCGCCCGGCTGGGCCTGCCCTGGCAGGACATGAAGTTCTCCTCCGTGCACAGCAAGGACGCGGGCGACTGGGTGCCGGGCTCACCTCCCAATCACGGGCTGTACGCGCTGCTGCGCGATATCCGCCAGCACGACCGCCTGGCTGTGCTGACCAGCCCGGACAACACCCCCGACCGGATCGCTCGCATGCTGATCGCCGAGGGTCTGGCGGACGAGGTCGAGATGGCCGTGGCCGAACGCTTGTGCCAGCCCGAAGAACGCATCGTCAGCGGCATGTCCCTCAGCGCCGCCGCGCAGATGCCCTTTGCCGACCCCAACGTCGTGCTGCTCTGGCGCACCCGCCTGCGCGCGCCGCAGGTGCTGCTGGGTCTGCCGGACGCGAGCTTCGAGCAGCGCCACCCCGAGAAGGGGCTGATCACCAAGCACGAGGTGCGCGCGGTGTCGCTGGCGCGTCTGCAGTTGCGCGCCGACAGCGTGGTCTGGGACATCGGCGCGGGTTCGGGCGCGGTGGGCCTGGAGGCGGCGCGCCTGTGCCGCAACGGCCATGTGTACGCGATCGAAAAGAACGCGGACGACGCGGCCATAGTGCAGCGCAACCGCCTGGCCATGGGCATCAGCAACCACACCCTGCTGCACGGCAAGGCGCCCGAGGGCCTGCAAGCCTGGGCCGACCCGGACGCGGTGTTCGTGGGTGGCTCGGGCGGAGAGTTGGCCGAGCTGATCGCGCTGATCTTGAAACGACTTCAACCGCAGGGCTGGCTGGTGATGAACTTCGTGACGATTGAAAACCTGGGGGTGGCCGTGGCCACGTTGAAGGAGCAGCGTGCGAGCTGGGACGTGCTGCAGTTACAGGGCTCGCGCAGCAAGCCCATCCTGCACATGCACCGCATGGCGGCGGAGAACCCGGTGTGGATCGTCTGCGCGCAGACCGGAGGTGTGGCATGACGCAAACTGGCACGCTGTTTGGCGTCTCCCTCGGTCCCGGCGACCCGGGCCTGATCACCCGCCGCGCCTGGGCACTGCTGGAGCGGCGCGACGCCATCTGGACCTACCCGGTGCGCAGCCTGCGCAAGGACAGCTACGCGCTGGACATCGCGCTGCGCGCCGGGCTGGCGCTGCCCGGGCAGCACCAGTCGCTGCTGTTCCCGATGACACACGACGCCGAGAAGTTGGCGCGCCACTGGTTGAAGGCGGCGGAGACGGTGCGCGAGATGCTGGCCAGCGGGCAGGACGTGCTGTTCCTGGTCGAGGGTGACGCCTCCACCTACGCCAGCTTCTGTTACCTGGCCCGCGTGCTGCGCGAGCTGGACCCGGGGGCCCGCATCGAGATCGTGCCCGGCGTGACCTCGTTCAACGCTGCCTGCGCGCAGCTGCAGGTGCCGCTCTCGGAGCAGGACGACACCATCGCCATCGTGCCCGCCGCCTACGGCATCGCGGCGGTGGAGAAGATGCTCGACGACTTCGACACCCTGGTGCTGATGAAGGTCAAGCCGCTGCTGGACGATCTGATCACCCTGCTGGAGCGGCGCGGCCTGCTGGCGCACAGCCGCTTCATCGAAAAAGCCGGCTCACCGGTTGAGCGCATCGTCACCGACGTGGCCGAACTCAAGGGCACGAAGGTCAACTACCTGTCGCTGCTGCTGGTTAAGAACCCCGGGCGCGAGCGCGGCGACATGCAACGCGGCTGCCGCAAGAAGACCAGTACCGAAATTGAAGAAGAGGAAACCCAGGAATGACCACCCAAGAAACTGCTGTGCGCGTCGTCCTCGTGGCGATCACCAAACACGGCGCCGAGCAGACTGCCGATCTCGCGCGCCAGATGCCCGGAGCCCACGTGTGCGTTGCGACCAAGTTCGCGCCGCTGATGGCGGGTCTGCCCAACTCGGTGCGCTCATACAGCGGAGCCTTTCGCGACGAGATCGCCACGCTGTTCGCCGACTTCGATCAGGTGGTGTTTTTTGTGTCACTGGGCGCCGTGGTTCGCCTGATCGCGCCGCACCTCAAGAGCAAAGACGAAGACCCCGGCGTGCTGGTGGTGGACGACGCGGCCCAGTTCGTGATCCCGGTGCTGTCCGGTCACGTCGGCGGCGCCAACGCCATGGCCGAAACCGTGGCCACCCTGCTCGGCGCCACGCCGGTGCTGACCACGGCGTCGGACGTGGGCAAGACCATTCCGGTGGACATCCTGGGTCGCGAGTTGGGGTGGAAGGTTGAGGCACCCAAGATCAACATCACGCGTGTGTCGGCCCACGTGGTCAACGGCGAGCCGGTGGCCGTGGTGCAGGAAGCGGGCAGCCCGCACTGGTGGACCCGGCCCACGCCGCTTCCGCCCAGTATCCACCGCTTCGAGCGCCTGGCCGACGTGGACCTGGCGCGTTTCAAGGCCGTGCTGTGGATCACCCACGCGCCAGTGACCGCCGCGCACTGGGCCGAACTGCACGAGCGCCTGGTCGTTTACCGCCCGCCGGTGGAGACGCAGGCGTGAACGTGGCTGTGGGCCTGGGTTGCGACCGCGGCACGCCTCTGGCCACGCTGCAGGACGCGTTGCGGGCGGCGCTCGCGCAGGCCGGGGCGTTGGCCCCAGATGTGGTGGCAGCGGCCAGCATCACGCTCAAGGCTGACGAAGCAGGCCTCCTCGCCCTGGCCGCCAAACAAGGCTGGGCCATGACCTTCTTTACCCCTGCCCAGCTCGCCGGGGTGCCGGTGCCCAACCCGTCGGAGACCGTGCGCCGGTACACCGGCACCCCATCGGTCAGCGAGGCCGCGGCCCTGCTGGCAGGCGCCCGAGTCTTCGGCCACGAACAGGCTTTGCCCATGACCGCCTTGCTGGTCGAAAAATTCAAACACCGTGGCGCCGATGGGCGCAACGCCACGGTTTCCATTGCCCGCTGTGACAGTTTTCTTTTTCTCACCCCTGAACGGAGCACGCCATGACTTCATCCACCACCACCCCCATCCCCGACGACCAGCGCGTGAGCGCCACGCGTAGCCTGCTGCTGCAACTGTGCGCTGGTGCCGTGCTGGGCCTGGTCGTACTGTACGGCGTGGCTTTTGCTGAAAGCCCCATCGCGCACAACGCCGCGCACGATGTGCGCCACGTCACGGTCAAGCCTTGTCATTAAGAGAGTCACCCCCGACGCGCTTCGCGCGACCCCCTCAAGGGGGCAACGCGTGTGGCCCGGCAAAGCCGGCTCCACCGCGTTCCCGGTTGGGGCACTTAGGGCGTTTCGGATCGCGCGGCCGACGGGTTGCCACCTATCTGTGTATGGAGAGTTTCATGATTTTTCGACGATTGATCTGGGCGGCGCTGGCCGTGGCCATGCTGGTGGGGGGCTTGCAATCGGGCCTGCAGCAATGGCAAACCATGCCGATCATCCTGGCGGCTGAAGGGCTCGAAAGCCAGAAGGTGGAGACTGCGTTGGCGGTTGCCGACACGCACGCACACGGGGACGGTGCGGCGCACGATCATGGTGACGACGCAGAAACATGGACGCCCGCCGATGGGGTGGAGCGCCAGATCTGGACTTGGGTGGCCAATGTGCTGCACGCGTTCAGCATGGCGCTGCTCGTGCTGGCCGTGATGGCGGTGTGCCAGTGGCGCGGCAGCGCCTTGCGCGCTTTGCCCTTGGCCGCCTGGGTGGCCGCCGCCGGCTGGTTGAGCTTTCACTTCTGGCCTTCGCTGGGCCTGCACGCCGAGATCCCCGGCATGGACGCAGCCCGACTGGGTTCGCGCCAGGGCTGGTGGGTGCTCGCGGCGGGTGGTGCGGCGCTGGCCTGTGCGGCGGTGGCGCTGGTGCGCAGCCCCCTGCGCTGGGCCGTCGCAGCCGGCTGGCTGGCGTTGCCCTTCGTGGTCGGAGCGCCGCACATCATGGCCGACCCGCTGGCCGGTTTCACGCGTGAGGCCCAGGTGGCGCTGCGCCAGCTGGGCAGCCAGTTCATCTGGACCACCGCTTGGCTGTCGCTGTCGTTCTGGCTGAGCATCGGCGTGTTGGCCGGCCTGGCCTTCCAGCGCTGGCTGCGCCCCGCCGTGGCGGCCGTGCTGGAGCGCTCGGATGCGGGCTGTGCCCCAGCCATGAAAGCCCCGCAATGAGCGACGTCAAAGGCAAGATCATGCTGGTGGGCATCGGCCCCGGCAGCCACGATCACATGACCCAGCGCGCGCGAGACGCGATCGCCGAGGCCGATGTGGTGGTGGGCTACGTCACCTACATCAAGCTCGTGGCCGATCTGCTGGAAGGCAAGGAGGTCATCCGCAAGGGCATGACCGAGGAGTTGGACCGCGCAGTCCATGCCCTGGCCAGCGCCCGCGAGGGCAAGAAGGTGGCCCTCATCTCCAGCGGAGACGCCGGGGTGTATGGCATGGCCGGGCCGACCTATGAGGTGCTGTTCCAGGCCGGCTGGACGCCCGAGTCGGGCGTCCAGGTTGAGGTGGTGCCGGGTGCATCGGCCATCAACGCCTGCGCGGCGCTGGTGGGTGCGCCCCTCACGCACGACTTCTGCTCCATCTCGCTGAGCGACCTGCTCACACCCTGGCCCGTAATCGCGCGGCGGCTGGACGCGGTGGCGGCGTCGGACTTCGTGGTGGCGCTCTACAACCCCAAGAGCGGCCGCCGCACCCAGCAGATCGTGCAGGCACAGGCGCTGTTGCTGCGCCATCGCCGGCCCGACACCCCGGTGGCGGTGGTCAAGTCGGCCTACCGGCGGCGCGAGCGCATCGAGTTCACCACGCTGGACAAGATGAGCGAGTGCGACATCGGCATGCTGACCACGGTACTGATCGGCAACAGCCACACCTTCGTGCAGCACGGCCTGATGGTCACGCCGCGCGGCTACGCCAACAAGTACGACCTGGACGACGGTGGCAGCACCCGCACGGGCGAGAAAGCAGGACGCTCGCTTTCCACCGGCTTGCTGGGTTGGATGGAGAACCTGCGTGCCGACCATGCCGATGGCGCGAGCCTGGCCGCACTGGCGCAGCAGCACCGGCTGCCGGTGGACTACGTTGAAGCCGTGCTCAACACACCCGTCGAGGAAGGGGTGGCCCCTTCGGCGGATGCAGAGGATCAGGCCGAATAAGGCGCTCCTGCGCGCGCACTTCGCCCCTGAGCGGACTATGCCAACCACCACCTGATGCCACCCACGAGATCCGTTCCATGAGCTACATGGTCAAAGAAGTTTTTTATACCCTGCAGGGTGAAGGCGGCAACGTCGGCCGTGCGGCAGTGTTCTGCCGGTTCGCCGGTTGCAATCTCTGGTCCGGGCGGGAAGCCGATCGCGCGAGCGCTCAATGCCAGTTCTGTGACACCGATTTTGTCGGCGTGGACGGCACTGGTGGGGGGAAGTTCGATTCGGCCCAGGCACTGGCGGACCAGGTTTCAGTCCAATGGCCAGCATCGGTGGCGGGGCGCAAGCTGGTCGTGCTGACGGGCGGTGAACCGTTGCTGCAGGTCGATTCCGCGTTGATCGACGCATTGCACCGCGGCGGGTTTGAGATTGCGGTGGAGACCAATGGCACGATCGCTGCGCCTGCAGGGGTGGACTGGCTGTGCGTCAGTCCCAAGGTACGCACATTCCTGAAGATACGTGCGGGCCACGAGCTCAAAGTTGTTGTTCCCCAGCCCGGCATCGACCTGGACGCGTTGATCGAACTGAACTTCGAGCGCCATCTGCTGCAGCCCATGGACGGCCCTGCGTTGAAAGAAAACACCCTCTGGGCCATTGATTACTGTCTGCGTGACCCCCGCTGGCGCCTGACCCTGCAAACCCACAAGATGGTCGGAATCCGATGACATACGAAATTTCGCAAAGTTTCTTCTTTGACGCTGCGCACACCCTTCAGCGCGAGATCGAGACCGAAGCCAGCACGCGTATACATGGGCACACCTACCGAGGCGAGGTCGCGGTGATGGGTGTGGTTGACCCCCACACGGGCATGGTGGTCGATTTGGGGCAGCTGCGTTTGCTGGTGACGCAGGTGCGTGCGCAGTTGGACCACCGGCTGCTGGACGAGGTACCCGGCCTGGGCATTCCGACCCTCGAAAACCTCTGCGCTTTCATCGCCCAGTTTGCGGGGTTGACGGAGTTCCGCTTGAGCCGTGTTTCGGTGTGGCGCGACGGTATCGGGGACCGTTGTGATTTGCGCTTCGCGCGCACTCTTCCTTTCCAAGTCTGATATGCACGAACCCATCAAGCCTCACATCGGCGGCTACAAGCGCCACCTGTTGGTCTGCACCGGTCCACGTTGTACGCAGGATGGCGCCTCGCAGGCCCTGTTCGATAGCCTTGGCAACAAGTTCAAGGCCGCTGGTTTGCACGAGGGCGAGTTGCGTGTGAAGCGCAGCCGCGTGAGTTGCTTTGCCGCCTGCAAGGGCGGGCCGGTGATGTGCGTGCAGCCCGACGGCACCTGGTACTACAACGTCACTGAAGCCAACATGGACCGCATCATCGACCAGCACTTGGTCGGCGGACAAGTGGTGCAAGAGCTGGTGTTTCATCAGGGCCCCGGAGGCGTTGATGCCGAATGAGTCGGACATTAGGGGCTTTGTCTCCATCGTCGGCGCCGGTCCCGGACCGGCCGACCTGATGACTCAACGCGCGCTTGATCGCTTGCAAAGGGCCGACGTGGTTGTGTACGACCGTCTGATCTCACCCGAGGTGCTGGCGCTGATTCCGCAAGGAGCGCAGCGCGTGTTCGCGGGCAAGGCCCTGGGAAATCACGCCATTCCACAAGAGGCAATCCACGCCCTGCTGGTGCAGCACGCCAAGGCGGGCCGGCGAGTGGTGCGGCTCAAGGGTGGAGATCCTTATGTGTTCGGACGTGGCGGTGAGGAAGTGCAAGCCATGCAAGCGCAACGTGTACCGTTCGAGGTCGTACCGGGCATTACAGCCGCGAGCGGTTGCTCGGCAGGAGCGGGCATCCCCCTCACTCACCGCGACCTCGCGGCCAGCTGCGTGTTCCTGCCCGGACATCTGGCCGACGACAAAGCCACGCACGATTGGCGGGCGCTGGCGCGCCCCGGACAAACGCGGGTATTTTACATGGGAATACAACGTCTAGCCCACATCGCGGAACGGCTGATCGCCCACGGCCTGAGCCCCAACACCCCAGCGGCCGTCGTACGCGACGGCACGCGCTCCACACAAACCGTGGTGGCCTGCAGCCTGCGCCGCCTGGTTGAACAGGCCCCGGCCTACGGCCCCCATCCCGGTTTGCTGATCATTGGCGAGACAGTGCAACTGAGCCCAGACTTCCATGCGGAGTGAAACGCCAACGGCCGAGAAGTCCTACGACAAGGCCGAGAGAGGGAGTGCCAAGGTATCACCTACGCCCTTGACGGTAGGCGCGAAATTATATGCATCATCGTTCCTGAGCGAGAAAGGCAATGAAGACTGCACGACATCGCGGTGCCTGATAGCTTCTCGTGCGGCGCTTCAGCGAGCATCGCACGATCGAACTGATCAGCAGCTATCAACGAGGGGCTGACCGAATTGACCAACAATAAGCACGCATCCAACGCGAACATCCTGTCGCCGTGCGGCATCGAATACTGAGCCCGCCATGCCCGACAAACCTGCCCTTGATCGGACCTTCTCCCCGGCCGAGCGAGACGCTGTTTACCGCGCCATTTTTGAACGGCGCGATATGCGTCACTTCGCAGGGGGAACGGTTGCGCCGGAGCTGATGCGCCGGCTGCTCACCGCCGCTCACCATGCGCCCAGCGTGGGTTTCATGCAGCCCTGGCGTTTTTTGCGGGTGGCGTCGCCGTTGCTGCGGTGCAAGTTGCAGGCATTGGTGGAGCAAGAACGCGTGCAGACTGCGAGAGCGTTGGGTGAGCGGGAAGAGGCTTTCATGCGCCTCAAGGTCGAGGGTGTCAATGACGCGGCCGAGGTCTGGGTGGTCGCGCTCGCAGATGGACGTGAGCAGCATGTGTTTGGTCGCAGGACACTTCCACAGATGGACCTCGCCTCGACCGCCTGCGCGATCCAGAACCTCTGGCTGGCCGCCCGGGCCGAGGGGCTTGGAATGGGTTGGGTTTCGCTGTTTGACCCAATCGCTGTGGCGTGCCTGCTTGGAATGCCCGACGGGGCCGAGCCGATCGCTTTGTTGTGCATCGGTCCCGTGCATGATTTTTACGAGGAACCGATGCTTCAACGGCAGCGGTGGGCCTCGCGTTGCGCGTTGGACGATGTGCTGTTTGAAGACACTTGGGCGCAGCCTCTTGGATCGAAGTCACCAAGCTAGCTAGCGCCCTAGATGTGGATGTTGGCGCTGTTTTTGAATGCCGAGCCCTCGCACGAAATCTTAGACGGCCGCTTCGCCTGCCACGGGCTGCAAACAACATAGCTTTGCCGACTACAGCGAGCGCGGACCGCTTGAAGGCGGCAGAGCCCTGAGCTGCAGCGACTTCTCGCTCGCTTCCTGGAAGCTACCCACGCGCTGCAGCGTGAGCTTGCCGTTCTTCGGGTCGAAGGTCACCAGCATGGAGGCGCTGGCCTGGTCGTCGTTGAGAACGGCCACGTATTCGATCTGCGGTGTGGCCGAGAGCTTGGCCTGCAGTTCGTTGATCTGCTCTCAAGGGAGTGGGTGCCCTGAGTACGGATTGACCGTGTTGCCAGCTGCCACTGTTCTGCAAAGCCCATTGAACAGGTTGGGGAGACCAGCGCGTCCGCCTTCGAGAAGATTCCAAGCATTGGGACAGCAGGCTTTCTGACTTAGCCTGTAATGGAATGCGGCCCAGATTTGACGCAGGGCAGTGGTCAGCCTGACCGGCCGACGCTCCGCTATCTATAGCAGCCCGCATTGACCTTTTTCTGAGGAGCAGGCCACTTCAAGGCACCGGCAACACGATGTCAACCCGCCCGCCGCCCAATGAGCCACCTGAAAGCTTCAGCTCCCCATGGTGGCTGGCCACCAGGTCGCTCACCACTGCCAGCCCAACGCCGTGCCCGGGCATTCGCTCGTCCCCCCGCACGTGCAGCTGCAGGATGGACTCGGTGTCGCTGAATCCAGGGCCGTCGTCCTCGATGCGAATGCACAAGGATCCCGGCTCACGCCATATCCGCACCAGGACCTGGGTGCGCGCCCACTTGGCCCCGTTGTCCAGCAGGTTCCCAAGCATCTCGAACAAGTCGCCCTCGTCGATGCGCCAGGTCAGGTCGGCTGGGCACTCGACGCTGAAGTCCAATGCCCTTTCGGCATACACCTTGGCCAGCGCGTCGCGAATGCGCTCCAGGATTGGCGCCACCAGAAGTGGCGGCGCAAAACGCGCGGCGCCCCCGGCGATGGCGCGCCCCAGCTGGTGCTGCACGATGTCATCCATGCGGCTCACCTGCTGGGCTACGGTGGCTGGCAGTTGCGCCGGCTCGGCCATGGCGCTGCGCAGAACAGCAAGCGGAGTCTTCAGGCTGTGAGCGAGAAAGCTCAGCGCGTCGCGATGTCGGGCCTGACGCTTGCGCTCCTGCTCAATCAGGTTGTTCAGGTTGTCCGTGAGGCTGGAGATTTCGGTAGGGTAGCGGCCCTCGATGCGCGATTGCCCGCCATCTTCGATACGCCGGATCTCGCTGGCCACGTGCCGCAGCGGCGCCAGGCCCCACCGCAACAGCCACAGCTGCGCCAGCAACAGCAGCACGGCAGCACCCCCCAGCCAGAGCCAAAGGGTGCGGGTGAAGGCACCGACTTCGCGGTCGAAGGCCGCGCGGTCCTCCAGCACCGTGAGCACCAGCGGTGCCTCACGCTCGGAGGCCTTCCAGGTGACGGCATAGCTGACCGACAGGAAGGACTTGCCGGCCCCATCCACCGTCTCGTTGCGCCATTGACCGGGTTGCTGGCTGCGCCGGAACGGTGGCTGCAGGCCCAGGGTCGAGGCCGACTGCCACTGATCCCTGCGCAGCACGTTGTATATGCCCGCGTACAGGCCGGAACCCGGAAGCGACAGGCGCGGCTCCGCAAACTCTGGCGGCATCACCAGCGCTCCGCCAGCATCGAGTTCGGCAGCGGCCAGCAGCAGGTAGATGGTGCTCTGCAGCCGGCCGAAATAGGCCGCCTGCACGCTTTCGGTATTCGCACGCTGCACCGCCAGCCCCGCGCCGGCCATAAATGCCAGCAGTACCACCGCAGCACCCAGAAGCAGGCGGGTACGAATGGAGTAGCCGGCCTTCATTCGAGGGTGAACCGGTAGCCCCGCCCCCGCACGGTCTCGATCGGGCCGACGCTGCCGTCGGGGTCGAGCTTGCGCCGCAGGCGGCCCACCAGCACCTCCAGAACGTTGCTGTCGCGGTCTTCCCCGTGCGGGTACAGGTAGTCCGACAGCGCCTGCCTGGTGACGATGGCCGGGCGCTGGCGCACCAGGTGCTCGAGCAGGCGGTACTCGAACGCTGTGAGCTCCAGCACCGCGCCGCTGAGCCGCACCGCCTGCGCCGACGGGTCGATGCTGAGGGGGCCAAGCGTCAGCATGTCAGTGGGGGCCCCCAGCGAGCGCCGCAGCAAGGCCTTGAGCCGCGCCGCCAGCTCCGGGTATTCGAAAGGCTTGACCAGGTAGTCGTCGGCCCGGCTTCCAGGCCCACCACTTTGTCTTGCCAGCTGCCGCGCGCGGTGAGGATCAGAATGGGCAGGGCGCTTCCGGCTTGCCGCAGGCGCTGCACGATGCTCAGCCCGTTCAGCTTGGGCAACCCCAGGTCAACGATGACAAGATCGACCGGGTACTCGCGCGCCAGAAACAGACCCTCTTCGCCGTCCTTGGCCTGGTCGACCCGGTAGTCATCGGCCTCCAGCTGGCGGGCCAAGGTGAGCCGTAGCGCGGCATCGTCCTCGATCAGTAACAAGCGCATTGGTCTGAAGCTGCAGCAGGTTGGCCTTAGCGGGTCTGGCCAGTGACGACGTCAATCTGGATCACGCGGACCTCACCAGCCGGCGTAACCACCTTGATGCGCCATACCGGCTGGCCCGAAGACTCGAGCTTCTCAACGGACAGCACGCGGCCGCCACTGGCCCGCTGGGCCACTGCAGCCGCGTCGTCGCGGCTCAGATCGGCCCAGGCCAGGTTGGATGCCAGCAGCAGGGTGGCGCAGAGTAGTTTGGCAAATGTGTTCATCGGTTGTAAGTATCAAGGTATTCGCGTCCGCCACGTTCATCACGCCTGCCCTGGTATTGGCGTCCACCCTGGTACTCGCTCTCAATCGGAGTGAATGAAACGCGAATCGGCAAGGTGCGGCCTGGGTTCTCGCGGGTCACCGTGCTGTTGTGAACGGCTGTCAGTTTCCGCGTAAATCTGGTGTCGGGAGCAAGCCAGACGCGTTCACCCGCTTCAGTCAGCTGAATGCCTTGAACTTCCTTTGAGTTGAATGGGGGGTGCCCGTTCTGCAGGGCACTGAGGTGTGCCGGGGGGGGGGCGTGCCTGCTTTGGCCGTGGCATGGCGGGCATGAGTCAGCGCAGGGGTATGGCGCAGCGCTGGTGTTTTGCGTTACATATCGCCTACCCGTGTAAGAAGCAGGCGCGACAGTGACAGTCACTTTCCGGTAAACCCACTGTCGCGCCCCGAGACCCACCGCTTTGGAGGGCGCCGTTGCCGCTGTCAGTATTTCACGAAGCGGGCGTGGCTGTCCATAGCATGGGCTCACGCATGGGAATGGAGCGCCCATGCCCACTGCCCAGCCCGCGCCGTCACCACCGCCCAGACGCTTTGTGTGCGCCCTGTGCCGCTGCCCTGTGCTCATCTGCAGCCACTGCGACCGCGGCCAGCGCTACTGCAGCGCGGCCTGCTCGCACCAGGCCAGAAGTGGCGCCCAGCGCGCAGCCGGCAAACGCTACCAGGACAGCCGCAAGGGCCGTCACGCTCACGCCAGACGCCAGGGGCAATGGAGGGCGCGCCAGCAAACAGTGACGCATCAGGGTAGCCCACCACCGCCCTGCACTGATGTACTCCCACCCGGCGAAACAACCGCTCTGATCCCAGACGCAAGTCAACGCTGCAAGTGCCAGTTTTGCGGCCGTTCGGTCTCGAATTTTGTACGCCTGGACTATTTGCGTTGCCGCTTTCGTCGCCCATCGAAACCATCCGTATGGAGTACCGACTCACATGGCCATTTCACCTGAACTCACGGCGCAGATCCTGCGCTACCACCACGCCGAGCACTGGCCGGTGGGAACGATCTCGTCCCAGCTGGGCGTGCACCGCGAGACCGTCATGCGCGTGCTCACCCAGGCCGGCGCCGCCCCCATAGTGCCCGCACAACGCACCTCGGGCGTGAGCCCCTACCTGCCCTTTATTGAAGAGACCCTGAAGCAGTTCCCCAACCTCACGGCCAGCCGGTTGCACACCATGGTCGCCGAGCGCGGTTAGCCACCACCCCAGTTGTTCTGGTTGGCAAAGTGCTCGGCTGCCAGCGCGCCGACCACGGCACCGAGCGCGGTGGCGGCGTCTCGGCCGCGGCCCTTGCCAACCTGGTTGCCGAGCAAGGCGCCGGCCACACCGCCAACCGCCAGCCCCCCGTAATTGCGCGAAGCCGCCACGGGTTGCTGCTCGGTCACCCACTGGCTGGTGCACTCGTTGCGCGGCACGGAGATGTTCTCGTACCGCGGTTCGACGTTGCGCACGCGGGCAGTGTCGTTGAAGGTCACCTCGGGTTGCAGGAAGGCTGCGCTGTAGATCTCCCGAACTTGGCCCACTTCGTCGATCAGGAAGACTTTGAGCATGTGGGTGCGGGTTCGGGTGGGACGGCCTCGTTCGTCCAGTTCAACTTCCACGTCCTGGCCGAACCCATCGAGTATTGGCTTGAGAAAATCCACCGAGTAGGTCGTCAGGAAGGACCAGGGCAACTCGGTCGACTTGGCGTATCGGCCACCATACACCTGCATGGCCTTGGGAGTGTCGTTGGAGGGGTCGAACGAGAGCGATACAAAGCGGACCCGCTCACGAAGCACGCGGTCCTTGAGCACGCGAGCGCGCACATCAACAAACGTCTCGTACGCCAGCGGGCAACCGATAGGGTCAGTGCAATAGGTGTAGATGAACGAAAGCAGGGTAATGCGTCCGTTCGTGTAGTTGGAGAGGCGCCGTGGTAACCAGTTGCCATCAAACACCCAGCCATTGCTCGCCTTTTGGATGACTGGCAAGCGATAGCTTCCTGCAGCAGGGGCATCAAAACTCTGCTGCGGGCGAGTCACTAGGGTCTTGCCGGGTTCCAGTTGCGCCGCTGCCGCTGGCAGCGCCAGCAGCAGCGCCAGGCAAGCAGAGCCTAAGGCTATGACGGGTGTCATCGACTCAGAAGCGACGCGAGATTGAAAGAGCTCTTCTCGGGTGTTGCAGCAGCGGTCTGGTTGGCGCGGGCTGAGAACTTCATGTGGTGCGCACGCCCGAGCTTCAGCTTGTAGAAGTCAAGGTCGAACACCGGCTTCAGATCCTTGCCATCCCAGTCGTAGGCACGCAGGAACTGGTCGTCGTCAGCGCCTTTTTTATCCCAGTTGCCTAGCAAAGATGAGGTGAGGTACAGTCGGCCTTGCCTGGGGCTTTTAGGTATCCTCTGCTCATCGGGGACCAGCGGGTACACCACATTGAGCACCTGCAGCGGAATGCGGCTGTTGCCGAAGGTTTCCGCCAGACCCAGCTGCTGCAGTGCGCGGATCGTGCCGTTGTATAGACCGCCTGGAATGACCAGTCCCACGTCGGTGCAGTCGCCGCCAAAGCGCTCGTTGAGCTGGTGGTCCTTGATGAAGTTGACCGCAGCAGGCCAACGCGACTCGATCTTCAGTCGCTCGTGGGCGTAGATGGACGGCGGCAGGTTGATGTTCGAGAAGTCGAACTTGGGTTGGTTGATGGTCTCGCGGGTCGATATCTCGGGCGCACGGTTGTCTTTACAGACAAAGGAGCCGTGCACGTGGCAGGCGCGGATGTGCAACTGCAGCATGACCGGCGTGTGGCTGGCTTCGGAGAGCTCAAAGCTCTTCTCAACCGCCTCGACGATGGAGGTCAGGTTGGGCCGGGGGTCCATCAGCCACATCTGCGACTTCATGGCGAACGCGTGGGTGCGCTCCTGGATGATGCTGGAGCCCTCGCCGTAGTCCTCATCCAGGATCACCAGCGCCCCACCTTGAACACCGGCGGAGGCTAGGTTGGACAGGGCGTCCGAGGCGACGTTGGTGCCCACAGTGGACTTCCAGGTGACCGCACCGCGAACCGGGTAGTTGATGGAAGCGCCCAGCATGGCGGCGGCACCGGCTTCGGACGCGCTGTTCTCAAAATAGATGCCCAGCGTGTCCAACAACTCGCGTGCATCGCCGAGCACATCGATCAGGTGCGAAACCGGCACCCCTGGTATCTGCCGATGTAGCTCACACCGGACTGCAGCAGGGCTTTGGTGACGGCGAGGATGCCTTCACCATGAAATTTTTCTCCAGCGCCCAGCGACAGGCGTGAGAACTCTTCAGCGAACGAACGCTCCATGTTTGTCTCCTGTCGGAGGTGTCTAGACACCTCGACTTGTTGTGTTTTCCAGCCGTTCGGTGGCTGGGTTTTGACTGTTAGCGCGAGCTTAGGTGTCTTGTGAAAGTTGTCCTATCAATGCAAACGTTGTTGCATATCGATGGATTAAATTTTTTCTCGAAACCGCGCCGAGCCGACACCACAGGTGTGGGCATGAAGCTCAGGGTTCCGCTTGCAGCAGGCGGTGCACCCGGTGCCAGTCAATGCCCACCTCGTCGTTGCGGGCGGCCCGGAGCAGCACCTTCTCGCGGTACAGGCGGGCGACCACTCGGCTGGCGGTCACGTGGTTGATGTCCAGCGTGTCGGCTATGTCTTGGCGGCTCGGTAGCCAGAGGGGCGTGGCTTCTCTGGGGTGGGCTTTTCTGAGCTGCTCCAGCAGCAACAGCACTCGGCGCCTGGCGCTTGAGCGGTGCAGCTCCACCCGAAAGTTTGTAATGTCCCGTAGCAGGTGTGATACGGCCATACCGGACCCTGACTGGATGCCCGCGTGGCGACCCGGGTCCGACCTGGCCTGGCTGCCGAATGGCTCCAACACGATATCTGTGCAGGCACGGGCATCGAAATACCGTGGCTCGCCCAGACAGGCTTCGTGGCCAATGAGCGCCCCCGGGCCAAGGAAATGAACGATGCAGCGCTCGCCCCTGTGATTGACGCTCTCCAGGCAGGCAATGCCCGATCGGATCACGAACGCGGTCGAGGAAGGTTCGCCCTGCTGATAGATGTAGCTTTTAGCCGGGAATCTGGCCAGCTTCGGGACCAGCTGGATGAGGGGGCGCGGTGTGTTGGATGCGCGCAGGCCCACGCTTCGAAACCTATCGCGGTACGATGAAGGTCGAAGGCTCGCGCACCGGCTCGCGCGACGGGTGGGCCGGATCGCTCACCTCGAAGTGGATGTCGATAATCTCTCCTGCCTTTGAGGCTGCGACCTGGTAGGACATGCGCGCCGTCACCGTGAAGGTGTGGGCCTGCGCGGGTTGTAAGACCACGGTGGAATGGTTGAGCAGGCGCAGCTCGGTGGCCGGTTGCACCGCGATGCTCAACGACTGCACACGGTCAGATGCGTTCATCAGTTGCAGGGTGTACACGTTTTCCACCGCGCCCTGGTCCACTGTGCGCGCCATCACGCTGCGGTCGCGCACGACGTTGAGCCGCACCTCCGAACGCGTCAGGAACGCGTTGGTCATGGCCGCCATGGCTATCAGGAGCAGCGTTCCGTAGACCACGACACGGGGTCGCCAGAACCGCTGCAGGGTCACCCCTGGCGCCGACGTTCTACCACCCAGCTCCCGCAGCGAGGCCATGCGGATCAGGCCCCGAGGTGCCTCGATCTTGTCCATCACCTGGTTGCATGCGTCGATGCACAGCCCACACCCGATGCAGGCCGCCTGCAGCCCCTGGCGGATGTCGATGCCCGTCGGGCAGACCTGAACGCAGAGCGTGCAGTCGATGCAGTGCCCGGCGGATTTGGCGCGGGTGTCGCTGTCGGCACCCGCCCGGCGCGGCTCGCCCCGGCGGTGGTCGTACGCGACATTCAGCGTGCGCTGATCCATCAGCGACCCCTGAAAGCGGCCGTAAGGGCACATGTGCAGGCACACGCTCTCGCGCAGGTATCCGTCCTGCGTGTGTTCGCGCTTCGCCCGGACTTGCTGGTCAACTTCGCTGAGCGGGCACGGTCGCTGGTCCAGTACGCCACAGAGGCCTTCGCACTGCTCGCAAGCAAGGACTGCATCAAGGTAGGTGATGACGGCTGCATCAGCCTCACTCCCAGACGGGTGTCACCTCAGCCGTTGAACACCGACGACGCCGAGAGGTGCCGCGCCGCCGCAATCGTCCTCGGTCGCGATTTCGCCCAGATTAACGACCGCGTGACGGTCTACGCCAGTTTGTCCATCCGCCCATGAAAATTGCTTCGATTCATATCTACAGCCACGACGGTCGTAGGCGCGACCTCACCCTCAATCCCGATGGGCTGAACATCATCACCGGCCTTGCCTCGACGGGTAAGTCGTCCCTCTCGGACATCGTCGAGTACTGCATGGGCGAGGACGTATGCAAGATTGCGGAGGGCTTCATCCGCGAAAAGGTGTCCTGGTTCGCGGTCACCTTCCAGTTTCCACACGAGCAGGTGTTCGTCGCCAAGCCCAACCCCAAGCCGGGTCAGGTTCAGTGCTCGCTTGCAATGGTCATGCGTGGCAGGCAGATCCAGATGAATCGCCCCGGGTTTCGTGGAGGCCGGTTGGTTTAAGTCAGGCCGCCACCATGGAGGACTGACTGGCGAGTTGCCGGTAGTAGTTTGCCTCAGCCTCTGCAGGAGGGATGTATCCGATGGGTCCGAGCAGCCGGTGATGGTTGAACCAGGACACCCATTCCAGCGTTGCCAGCTCCACCGATTCACGGGTTGGCCATGACCGGCGATGAATCACCTCGGCCTTGTACAGACCGTTGATGGTCTCGGCTAAAGCGTTGTCGTAGCTGTCGCCCTTGCTGCCCACCGAGGGCTCGATGCCTGCCTCTGACAGCCGTTCGCTGTAGCGAATGCTGACGTATTGCGACCCCCTGTCGGAATGGTGAATCAATGCGCCATCACGCTCGGGCTGCCGGGCATACAGCGCCTGCTCCAGGGCATCCAGAACGAAGTCCGTGTGCATGGAGGTACTGACCCGCCAGCCCACGATGCGCCGGGCATACACATCGATCACGAAGGCCACGTACAGCCAGCCTTGCCAGGTTGAAACGTAGGTGAAGTCCGAGACCCACAGCTGGTTCGGCCGCTCGGCCTTGAACTGCCGATTGACCCGATCCAGCGGGCAAGGGGCCTTCATGTCGCTGAGGGTGGTGCGCACCACCTTGCCCCGGCGCACGCCCTGCAAGCCCAGTCGCTTCATCAACCGCTCAACCGTGCAGCGGGCAATGACAACTCCCTCCCGGTTCATCTGTTTCCAGACCTTGTCGGCGCCGTAGACCCGCATGTTGGCTTGCCAGACGCGCTCAACGTGCGGCACCAGGGTGTCGTCACGCTGGGCGCGCGGGCAGCGCAGCTGGGGATTTCGCTGATGAGCAGCATGGCGCCAATAGCCTGACGGGGCGATCTGCAGCACTTTGCAGATCGACTCGACCCCGTAGGCCTGTCGATGCTGATCGACGAAGTTGTTCAGGACTTCAGACGGCGGTCGAGCTCCGCCTGGGCGAAAAACGCGCTGGCCAGCTTCAGGATCTCGTTGGCTTTGCGCAGCTCTTTGACCTCGCGCTCCAGCGCCTTCATCTGTTCACGTTCGGATGTCGTGATGCCGTCGCGCACGCCGGAATCGATCTGGTCTCGCTTGACCCATTCGTTGAGGGTCTGGGGCACGCAGCCGATCTTGGGGGCGATGGACTCGATGGTGGCCCACAGCGAGGGGTACTCGCCTCTGTGCTCACGCACCATGCGAACAGCACGCTCGCGGACCTCAGGTGAAAACTGGTTCGACTTCTTGCTCATGGCTCAATCCTCTCAGAGAAAAGAGCCTCCTCAAAACCCGGGGCGATTCAAGACGCCGGATTTCAACGCCCTAAAGCACAACGGTGGCGATGAGCTTGTCCACGAACTGCTTTCATCTTTGCTGGGCATCCCGGAGACCAAGACACCTGTTCCTGAACGCAGCAGTCGCACAGGCTACTCGGTGAACGTCAAGCACACGGCGTTCTATCTCTTCCAGAAGCAAGGCTTGGTGGCCAGCAAGGAGCTACTGTTCTACCGACAGGCAGAGGAACACCTTCCCCAGACCATCCGTGACACCTTTGCTGTCCTCTTCGGCATCTCCAACGTCGGCGACATGGAGACTGAGGCGAACCGACGTGCGACGCAGCGCGAGCTGAAGATTGCTCAGAGAGAACTGAAGCTGGCACAGGAGACTGAGGATGCGCTGGACACGCGCGGCTTGGGCCTACTGGCGGAGGCGCGGGCTGTGGGTATCCCCTTCAGCAACACGCCAGGCCGTGCCGGGCCGAGCACGGACGGAGCCGAGAGCGACCTGGTCGCGTCCCTTCGTGAAGTCCTTAGTTGGCGGCCCGGGCAGGTAGCACTCATGGCCGAGAATGAAATGGCGAAGCTCCAGGCACGCCGTTCAAATTTGCGGACAGAGCGCCGCCAGGTCCTGGACCAGATTGCATCGGCGCAGAGGTACGTCAAAGGCGCGTCCGACTTCCAGACTGAGGCCCAGGAGCAGCGTTCCCGCCTTGAGTCCATCAATGCGCTGCCGCGTTCGTCAACCGGCGTGTGGCAATGGCCGTTCCTGAAAGAGGAAGACGCCCGCATGGATGGCTTCGCCCAATCGCTGATGGCCGAGCTATCGAGCCTGGAAGGCGAGCTTGAGCACGTTGGCGGCGCGCGCCCTCGCCTGGATGAGCACCTGGCGGCGCTCACCGACCGTTCCAGCCAACTGAAGGACGCCATCCGTAAGGTCGAAGTCGACCTCAACGCTGCGGTCCTGACCGATGAGAAGGCAGCAGCGCAAGAGGACGCCAACGCGCGCGCTCTTAAGGTTCAAGGCCGAGTCAGCTTCTACCTCGACAGCTTGAATCCAAGCAATGCCATTAGCGTGCTGAAGCTCAAAGTCGAGCGGCTGCAGGCGAAGCTCGACCAGATTAACCAGAGCGCGGGCGCCGACGACGATGCAGACGCGCGTATGGAATCGGTCATTACCCACATCTCTAGCACCATGACCTCGTTGGTGAAGGAGTTCAAGGCGTTCTTCTCTGAGTTTCCGTTCCGGCTGGATATGCGCAACCTGACCGTGGTGGTGCAGCGTCCCGGCAATCCAGTTCCGATGATTCGCACCGGCGGTGGCGCGAACTGGCTGGCGTATCACATCTCGGCTCTGCTGGCCCTGCACCACTACGCATCGGAAAACCACATCCCTATTCCTCGCTTCCTGATGCTGGACCAGCCGACGCAGGTCTATTTCCCCTCGCAGACCATTTATGAATCGGTGGCGGGGGATACGGAGAAGGTCAAGCGCGTAGACGCCGACCTGGAGGCCGCCAAGAAACTGTTTGAGACGCTGCTGAACTACACGAAAGAGTTGGTCCCGGGCTTCCAGCTCATCGTCACCGAACATGCCAACTTCGCGGAAGATTGGTTCCAGGACGCCCTGGTCGAAAAGCCCTGGATGAATCCGCCGGCGCTGGTGCCGCAAGACTGGCCAAGTTGGAACAAATAAGGCGACGACGTGAGAACTGGTCCGATGGAACAAGTTCTTCCACCCGCCAAGCTGGCAGCTCTGCAAAGCCACGGATGGACCAGCGTAAACAGCGCCGCTGCCGACGCCGAAAGCTTCAAGCGCCACTTACTGACGTTGGCAGCGACGCTCGGCACAGCCACGCGGACACGAAGGCGTAGTGTTGTCGACGAGCTCGTGCCAGTTTCTCAGCGCGAGGCACAACCGCGCTCGCTCAGCCGAACCACTGGAACCGGAGCTCAGCCGTGGCACATGGACATGGCGCACCGTCCGGTCCCTGCCCGGTACCTAGTGCTCGGGATGCTGGAATGTTCCAGCGGCACCGCTGCAACCGAGCTGCTAGGCGCTGACCTGCTTCTGCCCGATGGGCTCAACGAGGCGGCCAGCACGGAGCCGTTTCTCGTGCGGACTGGCGCGAAATCGTTCTACGCAACAATTAAAGGCAAGGGCCAGCCATTCCTTCGCCTTGACCCTGGCTGCATGGAAGGCGCCACGGAGCGAGCAAGGAGATTGATGACCCTGCTTGCTGACCTGTGCGTGCCGCCGACATACGTTCATCGCTGGACGCCTGGCAGCATCCTGGTGCTGGATAACTGGAAGGTCTTTCACCGCCGTGCGGATGCCCGCGACGACCCCACGCGCTCGTTGTTCAGGATTACCATTTTGGGAGATAGCTCATGACGATGGCCAATATGGACCTCTTTAAGGTTGGCAAAGCACAACGCGGTCGCACTGTGCCAACCGCGATTTCGCATCAAGCGCTGCTGGACAAGTCCAAGCTTTTTGCGAAGCGCAGCATTGACGCGAAGGAGACCAGCCTCGAGAGCGAGTGCCAGCTTTGGGCCGCCGGCGCGCTGGAACTTCTGGCCAAAGCGCAGTTGGCAAGCATCCACCCTTGTCTTGTGGTCGAGCCACACAACCCCAACAGCATGCTCGAAGCGTGCGGAGTTTCAACCACGACGAAGGTCCGCACCATCGATGCATCGGTTGCCTATGTTCGTTTGATTCACACGGTTGACAACTTCACGACGCCTGTCATGGAAGGTTGTAGGCAGTTGGCAAGCCGAAGGAATGCAGAACTGCATTCAGGCGATGCTGCATGTGCCGCGATGCCATACGACGGCTGGGAAGGAGATTTCTGGAACGCGGCTGACCTGATTCTCCAAAGCATGGACATGGACCTCCAGGAGTGGCTGGGCGCGGATGCCAAGGCGCCGAAGGCTCTCCTGAAAGCTCATCGCCATGCCGAAGTCCGCGCCGCGAAACAGCGGGTGAAGCACCATGCATCCCAGTTCAAGGAGTCAGAGCACGGGAAACTTGGGCGTGACAAGCTCAAGGCCTTCCTGGCCGCGACACACAACCTACCGATTAACACCGACCTCTTCCGCTACGTGTACTCGGAATACTGGAGGGCCGACTGCCCCGCGTGCAAGAGTTGCGGATTCGTCGCTGGCGACCTGAGCTGGGAGGATAGGGCGGAGGATCAAGACGATGCCGACTACGGCGACGAAATCATCGAGCGTGGATACACAGCAACGGAGTTTCACTGCCCGACCTGCGGCTTGGCATTAATTGGAGACATTGCCATCCATGCTGCCGGCATCGACGAGGAACACGTCAAAGTCAGCGTCGAGGAAATCAGCTACGAGCCAGAGTACGGAAACGACTAGGGCGTGTTAACACTAATTGCAATGAAGGTCATCGGATGTGAAACTGCAGGCATGGAGATCACACCCGAGCAATTCAAACGCATCGAACACTGCTTGCCCGTGCAGCGCGGCAACGTCAGCCTGAGCAACCTGCAAGTGGTCAACGCCATGTTGTATGTTGCCGAACACGGCTGCAAATGGCGCGGTCTACCCAAGCGATTCGGCAATTGGCACACGATCTACACGCGCATGCGTCGCTGGACCAAGGCGGGTGTGCTGGACAAGATGTTCGAGGAGCTGCAGCGCGAGCAGCTGGTGCGCGTGAAGATCGAGGCGGTGTCGCTGGACTCCACGAGCATCAAGGTGCACCCCGATGGAACCGGCGCTCTAAAAAAAACGGTCCTCAGGCCATCGGCAAGTCCCGAGGCGGATGGAACACCAAGATTCATATGGTTGCCGCGGATGCTCGAACGGCCGTGACGTTCTGCCTGTCGCCTGGACAGGCCCACGATGCACCCGAGGGCAGACGCCTGCTGCAAAGCCTGGGGCCTGCGAGCCGCCCAATTCACTTGCTCATGGACCGCGCCTACGAAGGCAGCGAGACGCGCCAGCTGGCCCTTGATCTGGGATTTATCCCGGTCGTGCCCCCGCTGAGGACCCGGATCGAGCCTTGGGAATACGACCGGGCGATGTACAAGCGCCGCAACGAAGTCGAGAGGCTGTTTCGGCGGTTGAAGGGCTACCGTCGAATCTTCTCGCGGTTCGAGAAGCTCGATGCGATGTTCCTTGGCTTTCTCAGCTTCGTGCTGGTGGCTGATGGTCTTCGCGGTTTGTGTTAACAGGCCCTAGCGCGCTCGCCCGAGACTCCGACGCCGGTCAACTAAGGCTTTGAACGACCGCTCGAGGGCTTCGAGTCCTGCAAAGCGAAGGACCGTAACCGCTGCCTAGACGCCACTCAGAATACGGCTTCTCCTGCCGCGGTATGCCATCTTTGGCCTGTCCCTTGGATGGCTGTAAACCCGATGGATTTCAAGGCTGAGCTTGTTCGCATCAGTGCGATGTTGCTGGGCGTGTCTGGCTCCACACATCCAGTTCGCTGCGGCGCCAGGCCACTGCGCGCACACCGAGGCGAACCGGGCAGGGGAACTGTTGTCGGGCCATGAGCCTATAGATCGTGGATCGACCCAAGCCCGTCATTTGCATGACGGATGGCATGCGCAGGAACACGGTCGGTACCTGATCGTGTGTGTCGGATGGTGGGGCGGAGGTCTGTTGCACGGCCATTCTCCCGGTGGAGGCATGTTGGCAACTGTAGGGCACCGCAGGCAGCTTGGTCATGCTGGATTCGCCGTTAAATCTTGTGCACAAGGCTCTCACTGTCAGAACCGTGCGTTTGCCGACGAAGTTTCGACGGTTGGGGCTCTGCGATGGTGTGGGCCGAAGGCTTGATGCAGCTCGCACGCAACACATCGGGCGCGACTCCCTGGTCTACGTTCATCAACCCTGAAACTGGCACCAGACTGGCACCAGCCAAACCCAGAAAGCAAAAAAGTCAGCAGGCGCTAGCCTGCTGACTCTCGTGTTTGTTGGCTCCCCGACCTGGACTCGAACCAGGGACCTGCGGATTAACAGTCCGTCGCTCTACCAACTGAGCTATCAGGGAACAGCCTCGAATTATAGTGTGATTTTCGCCGTTTTTGGAGGGCAGCGCATTTTTGTCAAAAAATGTCGCCGCATCCAGCGATGGTGGTCCTCAGTCGAACACCGGTGACTCCACACCCAGCACCTTGTGCAGCTTGGGGCTGGTGGTGGTGTACTGAAGGAACACTTTCTTCTCGGGAAAGATGATGGGCATGGCGCCAAAGGCGGCCAGGGCGCATTCATGGAAGCCCGAGAGGATGAGCTTTTTCTTGCCCGGGTAGGTGTTGATGTCACCCACCGCGAAGATGCCGGGGATGCTGGTGGAGAATTTTTCGGTGTCCACCACGAGCTGCTTGCGTTCGATCTCCAGCCCCCAATCGGCGATCGGACCGAGTTTGGGAGACAGGCCGAAGAACACCAGCAGGACGTCCAGCGGGACCACGCGCGTGACGGCATCGGAACCGGTCACCTTGATGCCGGTGAGCCGGCCGTTCTTTTCTTCGCAGCCCGTCACCTGGCCGACGATGAATTGCATCTCCAGCTGCTCGCACAGTTCGCGCATCTTCGCCACGTTGGCGGGCGCGGCCTTGAAACCGTCGCGGCGGTGGATCAGGATCACGCTCTCGGCCTTGTTCGGGCCCTCGGCGACGAAGTTCAGCGCCCAGTCGAGTGCGGAGTCGCCGCCGCCCACGATCACCAGATTCTTGCCGGCGAAATCGGCCGGGTTTTTCACCCGGTAAAACAGTTGTGAGCCTTCGAACGGATCCAGGCCTTCGACCTTGAGCGTGCGCGGCTGGAAGGCCCCCACGCCAGCGGCGATGAAGATGGTCTTGGTGAGGAAGCGCGTGCCCTTGGACGTTTCCACGAAGAAGCGGCCGTCGTCCTGTTTCTGGACCGTGGTGACTTCCTGCCCGAGGTGGAAGGTGGCGCCAAAGGGCTCGATCTGCTTGAGCAGGGCGTCGGTGAGCTCCTGACCGGTGCAGACCGGAACCGCCGGGATGTCGTAGATGGGCTTGTCGGGGTACAGCTCCACCGGCTGGCCGCCCGGGTAGGCGAGCGAGTCGATCACGTGGGCCTTGATTTCGAGCAGCCCGAGCTCGAACACCTGGAACAAGCCAACCGGTCCGGCGCCGACGATGACGGCATCGGTTTCAATCGGCCCGTCGTGGGCCACCGCGGTGTCTACCACTTGCCGGTTCAGTTGGGGTTCCATGACGGGCGTTGTTTCACCGGATCAGCTGGGGCAATTTGCCCGTGCGGTCTTTCCACTCTTCGGCGTCGGGCAGCGCGTCCTTGCGCTTGGTGATGCTCTTCCAGCCCGGCAACAGCGCCAGTTCGGCGTTGAGGGCCGTCATGTGCAGCTGGTCTTTGGGCAGGTCTTCTTCGGCGTAGATCGCGCTCACCGGGCATTCCGGAATACACACCGCGCAGTCGATGCACTCGTCGGGGTCGATGGTCAGGAAATTGGGACCTTCGCGGAAGCAGTCCACGGGGCAGACATCAACACAATCGGTGTATTTGCAGCGGATGCAGGATTCGGTGACGACGTGGGTCATGGTAATGGTGAGAAATCGGTAAGACCCCGGATTTTAGGGTTTCCGGAGCGTAAGGCAGGGCCTAGGCCCTTGCCTTGACATAAGTTAACCGGTTGGGCCGGCTGCGAGAGCCGGCCTGGCGTCAGTTCACGAGCAGTGCACCCGAGGTCCGATGGCTGGCCGTGTCGACCAGCACCAGCGAGCCGAGTGCACGCGATTGCGCGAATGGCAACGTGACCAGCGGCTCCTGCAAGGCCAGCTCGATATGGCCGATGGCGTTGGGCTCCAGCTGGGTCGCATCTTCCTCTGCCAGGGTGTTGATGTCCAGCTTGTGCACGATGCGCTTGACCTTGGCCTTGACCCAGCGGTGGCCGTGCAGCGCCCAGTACACGCGGCCGGCGACCAGGGTTTCGTCGTCCATCCAGGCCACGGTGGCGCGGATCTCGCGGCTGGCTTCGAGTACAGCACCATCTCCGTCGGCGGCGAGCAGCCAGTCACCACGCGACACATCGACCTCGCGGTCCAGCACGATACCGGCGCTGTGGCCGGCCTGCACGGCCTTTGGATTGCGTGCATGGTCGAGCACCTGGGCCACGGTCGCGGTCTGACCGCTGGGCATGACCTTGACGGGCTGGCCGGGCTGCACGCCGCCAGTGGCCACGCGGCCCCAGAAAACGCGGCGGCCCTGGCTGGTGTCGGACGATGACGAGAACTTCTCCACCCACTGCACCGGGAACGCGAACGGCAGCGCGGTGTCGGCCGCGGTCACCGGCAGGTGCTCCAGGATGTCCAGCAGCGTGGGGCCGCTGTAGCCGCACCAGGCAGCGTCGGCCGCAGCATCCACCACGTTCCAGCCCTTGAGCGCCGAAACCGGCACGGTGGCGGTGACGGTGATGCCGGCTTCGGCCGCGAAGGCGGCCAGCGCGGCGCTGATGTGGGCAAACGCGAGTGCGCTGTCGGCCACGGCGTCGAGCTTGTTGACCGCGAAGACGATGGACGGTACGCGCAGCAGCTTGAGCAGCAGCGAGTGGCGGCGGGTCTGCACCAGCAGCTTGAGGCCTGCGTCTTGCCAGTCCAGCTTGGTGGCATCGACCAGCACCACGGCTGCGTCGGCGGCGGAGGCAGCGGTCACCATGTTGCGCGTGTACTGCTCATGGCCCGGCGCGTCGCCGATGATGAACTTGCGGGTTTCGGTGTTGAAGTAGCGGTAGGCCACATCGATGGTGATGCCCTGCTCGCGCTCGGCCGACAGGCCGTCGGTCAGCAAGGCGAGGTCGGTTTCACCCTGGCGCTGCACACCGGCCAGGTGGTCCTGCAGCACCGCCTTGCTGTCCACCAGCAGGCGGCCGATCAGCGTGCTCTTGCCGTCATCCACCGAACCGCAGGTGATGAATTTCAGGGCGGGGCGGGTGTCGGAACCCACAGCAGAGGGAGCGGAAATGGTCGTGTTCATAAAAACTCTCGAATCGAAGTGTCTTAACCAAGAACACCGTGGAACCGGCTTTGCCGGGCCGCAGGTGTTGCCCCCCAGTGGGGGTGACGCGCCGCAGGCGCGGCGCGGGGGGCGTCAGAAGTACCCGTCTTTCTTCCGTTTTTCCATGGAGGCATCCGATGTCTTGTCGTCCATGCGCGTCGCACCGCGCTCGCTCACGTCGGCGGCCAGCGTCTCGATGACGATGTCGCCGGCCGTGGCGGCCAGGCTCTCCACCGGGCAGGTGCAGGTGATGTCGCCCACGGTGCGGAAGCGCACGTCGCGCACCTGCACCGTCTCGCCGTCTTTCGGCGGAGTCAGCTCGGTCACGGGCACCAGCAGGCCGCGGCGGTCCACCACCTCGCGCTGGTGCGTGTAGTAGATCGAGGGCAGGGCGATGTTCTCGCGCTCGATGTACTGCCACACGTCCAGCTCGGTCCAGTTGCTGATGGGGAACACGCGGAAGTGTTCGCCCGGTGCCAGGCGCGTGTTGAACAGGGTCCACAGCTCGGGGCGCTGGGCCTTGGGTTGCCACTGGCCGAAGCTGTCGCGGTGCGAAAAGATGCGCTCCTTCGCGCGGGCCTTTTCCTCGTCGCGGCGGGCGCCGCCGATCAGCGCGTCGAAGCGGAATTCTTCGATCGCTTCGAGCAGCGTGACCGACTGGTGCACATTGCGGCTTTCGCCCGGGTGGGCCAGGCGCACGGTGCCGCGCTTCATCGAGTCTTCGACGTTGCGCACGATCAGCTCGGCCTGCAGTTCGGCGGCGCGGCGGTCGCGGAAATCGGTCACTTCGGGGAAGTTGTGACCGGTGTCGATCATCAGCAGCGGGTAGGGGATGCGGCCAGCACCAAAGGCCTTTTCGGCGCAGCGCAGCATGACCAGCGAGTCCTTGCCGCCCGAGAACAGCAGGGTGGGGCGCTCGAAGGCGGCCGCGACCTCGCGCAGGATGAAGATGGTTTCTTCTTCGAGCGCGTCGAGGTGGGCGTTGCTCAGGTGGTGGCCGGCGGCGGCGTGCAGGGCGGTCTGGATCACTTCGGTTTCGATGCGTGCGTTCATGGTGTGTTCTTCTTCAGGCGGGCTGTTTCAGCGGGCTCGATTCGCCAACGGGCTGCACATGCAAGCCGCACTCCTTGGCGCTCTCCTGTTCCCACCACCAGCGACCGGCGCGGAAATCTTCGCCAACGCTGATGGCTCGTGTGCAGGGTTCGCAGCCGATGCTGGGGAAAAACTGGTCGTGCAGGGCGTTGTAGTCGAGCTGGTGCCGGGCAATGAAGTGCCACACGTCGCCCCAGGTCCATTCGACGATGGGACTGATCTTCACGCGGGCCGGCTCCTGCACGATGTCGGCCACTTCGGCGCGGGCGTTCGATTGCTCGCGGCGCAGCCCGGTGATCCAGCCGTCCTTGCCGGCCAGCGCGCGCGCGAGCGGTTCCATCTTGCGGATGTCGCAGCACTGCTTGCGCAGGTCGATGCTCTCGTACATGGCCTTTTCGCCGTGGTGGCGCACGAACTTGATCACCGATTCGTTCTTCGGGCGGTAGATCTCGACGCTGCGGTTGTAGCGCTTCTCGATCAGGCCGATCAGCGCCAGCGTCTCGGCGTGCAGCTTGCCGGTGTCGAGCACGAAGACGCCTGACTGGATGCCGGCGAGTTGGATCAGGTGGGTGATCACGATGTCTTCCGCGCCCAGGCTGGAGGCCTGGGTCAGCTTCGGGTATTCGGCGGCGGCGCGCTGCAGCAGCGCGATGCTGCTAGCCACCTTGGCATCAAAGTCGGCCGAGGGCTTGTTGTAGAGGTCGATGGCGCTCATGTCTTGCTTTCGTTCAGGCCGTGACGGCAAAGTGCGGTTGCGTGTGCACCGCATCGCCCTGGTAGAAGTCGGGGTAGTGGGCCAGCAGCTTGCGGCCGTGGTCCAGGTCCTGATCGGCGCGCAGCACGGCCTGGCTGAAGCCGCTGCGCTGCATCTGCGCCAACTGGTCGATCAGCACGTCGCCCGTGGCGCGAATCTCGCCGGTGAAGCCCAGTCGGCGGCGCAGCAGGAAGGCCTGGCTGAAGGCGCGGCCGTCGGTGAACTTGGGGAACTGCAGCACCACGGTGGTGATGCCGTCCAGATCGGCCTCGCGCGGGTCGGCGTCGTTGGCCAGCGTCAGGGTGCCGGCTTCGTCAGCGACGAAGGTCTGTGCCTTGAAGAATTGGAGCGTGGGTTTCATGCGGGTCTCGGCAACAAGGGCTCAGGCGGCAACGGGCGTGCGGGCGGTGGCCACGCGCACGGCGTTGGCGGCGGTCTTGAACGGGTCAACGCCGACGCGCTTGAGCGTGTCGATGAAGGTCTCGCGACCGTTGCGCTGCTCGCGGTAGGTGTTGATCAGGGCTTCGATCACGTCGGTCATTTCGTCGGCCGCGAAGGACGGGCCGATCACCTTGCCCGGCGTGGCTTCGCCAGAGAGGCGGGAGCCATCCGAGCCCCCCAGGGTCACCTGGTACCACTCCTGGCCGTCCTTGTCGACGCCGAGGATGCCGATGTGGCCGCTGTGGTGGTGGCCGCAGCTGTTGATGCAGCCGCTGATGTGCAGGTCGATCTCGCCCAGGTCGTGCAGCTCGTCGAGGTCCTGGTAACGCGCCAGCAGGGCCTGCGCGATCGGCAGCGAGCGGGCGTTGGCCAGGTCGCAGAAATCGCCGCCGGGGCAGGCGATCATGTCGCTCAGCAGGCCGATGTTGGGCTTGGCCAGGCCGAGGCGGCGCGCTTCGCGCCACAGCTCTGGCAGCTGGTCGCAGCGCACCCAGGGCAGCAACAGGTTCTGTTCGTGCGTCACACGGGCTTCGCCGGCGGAGAAGCGGTCGGCCAGGTCGGCGGCGCGCTCCAGCTGCTCGGCGCTGGCGTCGCCGGGGGCCGAGCCCAGGCGCTTGAACGACAGCGTGACGGCGCGCAGGTCGGGGTTCTGATGCGGCTTCACGTTCTGCGTGAGCCAGCGGCTGAACTCCACGTCGTCTTCGGCCGCGGCCTTGAGGATGTGGGCGATCTTGGCGTCGGCGCTCTTGCGGTCGCAGCGCAGCTCGGGCTGCACGAAGAAGGCGCTCACGCGGTCCAGTTCGGCCTGGGTGATGGTGTGCGGCGCGCCGTCTTGTTCGATGATGTCGGTGTATTCGGCTTCCACCTGGTCGGTGAAGGCCTGACCCTCGGCTTTCACCAGGATCTTGATGCGGGCCTTGTAGATGTTGTCGCGGCGGCCGAAGCGGTTGTAGGCGCGCACCACGGCTTCGAGGTAGTTGAGGATCTGGTTCCAGGGCAGGAACTCGCGGACCACGGTGCCGATGATGGGCGTGCGGCCCATGCCACCACCCACGCGCACCTGGAAGCCCAGGTCGCCGTCCACGTTGCGCAGCAGGCGCAGGCCGACGTCGTGCCAGGGGGTTGCAGCGCGGTCTTCGCGGGCGCCGGTGATGGCGATCTTGAACTTGCGCGGCAGGAAGGCGAACTCGGGGTGCAGCGTGCTCCACTGGCGCATGATTTCGGCGAAGGGTCGCGGGTCGGCCACCTCGTCCACGGCGATGCCGGCGAGCGCGTCGGTGGTGATGTTGCGGATGCAGTTGCCGCTGGTCTGGATGCCGTGCAGGTTGACGCTGGCCAGCAGGTCCATCACGTCGGCCGCACGCGCCAGTGGAATCCAGTTGTACTGCACGTTCTGGCGTGTGCTGAAGTGGCCGCAGCGGTCGGGCAGGCTGGGCACGTCGGCCAGGGCCGCGTTGGCTTTGGACACGTCGTGGTCTTCCTTGTGGTCGTAGTCGCGCGCGATCTGGGCCAGCACACGCAGCTGGGCGCTGTTCAGCTCGCCATACGGCACGGCCACGCGCAGCATCGGAGCAAAGCGCTGGATGTACCAGCCGTTCTGCAGGCGCAACGGTTTGAACTCGTCGCCGCCGAGCGTGCCAGCTTCCGAGCGTTCGAGCTGGTCGCGGAATTGGGCAGCGCGCTGCTGGACAAACTGGCGGTCAAAGTCGGAGTACTGGTACATGGGCTTCGTGGGGAAAAAGAATCAGAAAGCGATCAGCTTGGTACCGGCGTAAGCCAGCAGCAGCGAGAGGACGGAGCGCACCAGACGCTCCGGGGTGTGGCGCATCAGCCGCGTGCCGAGCCAGATGCCGGGCAGCGAGCCGGCCAGCAGGTTGGCCAGCAGTGGCCAGTCCACCGAGCCGAGGCTGGCGTGGCCCAGACCAGCCACCAGCGTCAATGGCACGGCGTAGGCGATGTCGGCCGCCACGATGCGCGGCAGCGGCAGCAGCGGGAACAGGATCAGAAGCACCGACACGCCAATGGCGCCAGCACCCACCGAAGTGAGCGTGACCAGGGTGCCGATGACGGCGCCAAACAGCACCGGCAGGCTCCAGTGGCGGGCGCGGGTCGCGTCCTGCAGCTGGCCTTCGGGCAGGGTGCGCGGCAGCTGTTTGCCGCGGGCGGCCTTGTAGAGCATGGCGGCGGCGGTCAGCAGCAGGGCGATGCCCAGGGTGTGCGTCATGACCGACTGCACCTGGGGGTTGGCCGGGCCGACCCGGTGCAAAACCGCCAGGGTGACCAGTGCCGCCGGGATGCTGCCGGCGCACAACTGGCCGACCACACGCCAGGGCACCAGGCGCTGGCGCGCCAGGCTCACCGTGCCGCCGGCTTTGGTGAAGGCCGCGAACAGCAGGTCGGTGCCGACCGCCAGATAGGGCTTGACGCCGAAGAAGAAGATCAGGATCGGCGTCATCAGCGAGCCGCCACCAACCCCCGTCAGTCCGACGATGAGTCCCACAGCGAAGCCGGCAAAGATGATGGCGAATTCAGGCATGAACGCGACTGTAGTTTTGACCTCATATATTCCAAACGATTTTTTTTCATTCACTTATACGTTTATGGAATAAAGAAATGCTTCTGTGTTCTCGATGACCGCTGGCCATGTCAGGGCAGCCAGCGCAGCGGCGGTTCAACCGACCTGCATCTGCGCGGAACGACGGTGGGGCGGTAACATGACCGCCATGCAAAAACAGCGCATCTATGTCGGCGTTGTGGGTTTTTCGGATGTCGAAAGGCACGCGCTCAACACCATGTTCCGTCTTTCTGAGACGCGCGAACTGTCGTATGCGCCCTGGGTGCCGCTCGTCGCCCCCGGCGCCAAGCCACCCGCCATGAACGCTGAAGTGATGCTGGTGGATGGTGAGAGCGCGGAAGCGGTGCTCTCTCATGCCAAGGGCTTGCCCACCGGGCAACGCCTGATCTGGGTCGGCCCTGGCGCACCGGCTCATGCCTGGCGTGTGCTGGAACGACCTATTCAGTGGGCCAGCGTGCTGAGCGACCTCGACGCTGTGTACGCGGCGCGGCAGGCCCATTTGGGTCTTCTGGATCTGGATGTCACCCGGCCGGCTCCGCTGGATCTTGAGTCCAGCCCCGAGCGCGTGCAGCGGGCCTTGCTCGTCGGGCTCAGTGGGCAGGAGCGGTTGGCTTTGCGATCACGGCTGGCGGCGATGGCCGTGCCGGAGATCGACGAAGTCGACAGCACCGAGGCCACGATGAACCTGATGCGGCGCCATCCCTATTGCTGCGGTGTGTTCAACCTGGACAACCCCCATCTGGATGCCTGGTCGCTGGCCCGGTATTTCGGGCAAGGCAATCCACAGGCCCTGACCATGGGCATCAGCGAACACGCAGGGCCCTTGGCCGCCTGGTGGCGCCGTCGGCGGGTTGTGCGTGACGCCCAGCGGACCGGCATCAAGGCGCTGCTGGGGCGGCCGCTGCAGACGAACGATCTGATGCAGGGCCTGGAGCGCCTGCGCTGAATTCAGGCCGGTTGTCGGCGGGCCTGTTTCCAGGCGAAACGCGCCGGGTCGAGCGCACGCAGCAGATCGGCCTCCAGGTTCGGGTCTTCGCCTTCAATCAGGCGGGCCAACAATTCGCCCATGGCGTGGGCCAGGGTCAGGCCACGGGAACCCAGAGCGCTCAGCATGAAGAGACCGGGCCAGCGTGGCGTGCCGGCCATGGGCACCCTGCCTCGTCGCGCGCCGGCTTGTTGCATCAGCACTTGCAGATCCAGCAGATGGGGCACCGCGCCCACCAGGGGCACGCGGTCCAGCGAGGCGCAGCGCACCTGTGCCCAACCCAGCAAGTCCCCCCGGGCGGCGGTTTCGCGCTGGCGCTGCGCGGCCACAGGACTGATGGTTTCCAGACTGTGGGCGTTGCGCTCGTGCGCCGCACCGTTCACGTGGCTGGTGTTGTCGCCCCGTTCGTAGGTGGAACCCATGGCCCAGATGCGTGCCGGCCACTGGGGTGGCAGGCCAGCGTCTTCATAGACCGGGACGAAAACCCCGTTGTTGCGCTGGGGCCGTTCGGCCAGCGGTTCGCCCTGCAGGGCGGCCAGGCTCATCTGGCCTTTCACCGGGCGCAAGGGCAGGGCTTCGGGTGCCATCGGGCCGTTTTCGTGCGTGAGCAGAGCATGGCTGCCAAACGCGGCGGCAATGACCACCACCGGTGCCTCGGCGAGCACCTGACCTTCGGCATCCAGGGCCTGCCACAGCGGCTGGTCCGGGGTGGACCGGTTGACCAGGCGGTCAACAGGGCTTTGCCAGCGCGTCGCGAGGGTCGTTAGCCGCCGGCATTCGTCGAGCCAGGCGTCCACCAAGGCAGCTGGGCGAACCAGCGCCGCAGGCCATCGCCCGGGGTCGTGCCCCAGGTTGTCGACTTCGCAGGGTTGCCAGCCCCGGCCTGGCGGGCCCAGCCGCTCCAGCTGGGCCCACATGTCGGACACGCCCAGCGCGCACAGTCGGGAGAGCGGTGTGGGCGCGCGGGTGACGTGCGGGCTCAGCATGCCCACCGGCAGCGCCGATGCGCCTTGGGACGGCCCTTCAGCCGCGTCCAGCAAGGTCAGTTGCCAGCCGCGTCGGGCCAGCGCCACACAACTGGCGGCTCCAGCGAGTCCGGCCCCGATCACCAGGGCAGAAGGCATAGGCCGGCCTCAGCTGGCGTCAGCCGGCGGAACATAGCCCGCAGCGGCGTCGGCTCCCTCGCCGAAAAAGTGCTTTTCCATCTGGCGGGCCAGGTACTGGCGCGCGCGCGCATCGGCCAGGTTGAGGCGGTTTTCGTTGAGCAGCATGGTCTGGTGCTTGAGCCAGGCGGCCCAGGCTTCCTTGCTCACGTTTTCATACAGGCGTTTGCCCAGCTCGCCCGGGTAGGGCGGAAAGTCCAGGCCTTCGGCTTCTTTGCCGAGCTTGATGCAGTTGACGGTGCGTGCCATGTGGTTTCCTGTTTAAGATTGAATTCTGTATAACCGAAATGAGAATTTGTTCTTTCCGGTTTTATAAGCTTGTGGGCATCATGCGAAAGCCCGAACGTTTGAGACGCGCCGGGGGCGTTGAGTGCCCGAGTCCCCGACTGTATCAACGAATGAAAGCCCTCGGGACGACATCCGGCGTGGCCGATCCTGTTCCTGACATAACGCAAAAGGGACACTTGGCAAGACTTTTACAATTACGAGCTATCCGTGCGGCGATCGATCAGGGTTTTCCCCCTGTCAGTTTGCCCCGTTTTTTCATTGGCCAGCCATGAGGCGGCCGTTCATCTGACCCAAGACCATGAGTGCATTTCTGGAAGAGCGCGTGTTGAGCGTGCACCACTGGACCGATCGCCTGTTCAGTTTCACCACCACCCGCGACCAGGCGCTGCGTTTCTCCAACGGGCACTTCACCATGATCGGCCTGCGCGTGAACGAGAAGCCGCTGCTGCGCGCCTACAGCATCGCCAGCCCCAACTACGCCGAACACCTGGAGTTCCTGAGCATCAAGGTGCAGGACGGTCCGCTGACTTCGCGCCTGCAGCACATCCAGGTGGGTGACAGCATCGTGGTGGGTCGCAAGCCCACGGGCACGCTGCTGATCGACTACCTGCTGCCGGCCAAGCGCCTGTACCTGCTGGCCACCGGCACCGGTCTGGCACCGTTCCTGTCCATCGTGCGCGACCCGGAGACCTACGAAAAATTCGAACAGGTGGTGCTGATCCACGGTGTGCGCGAGGTCAAGGAACTGGCCTACCGCGAGATGCTGGAACACACGCTCAAGCAGGACGAGTTCCTCGGCGAGATGGTGCAGCAGCAGTTCCTGTATTACCCCACCGTAACACGCGAGCCTTTTGTGCACCAGGGTCGCATTCCCGTGATCCTCGACAACGGTCAGGTGGCCAAGGACCTGGGCCTGCCCGAACTGAACCCGGCCGAAGACCGCGTCATGATCTGCGGCAGCCCCGAGATGCTGCGCGACCTCAAGGCCCTGTGCGAAAAGCGCGGTTTTGCCGAGGGCAACACCACGCGTCCGGGCCAGTTCGTGATCGAACGCGCTTTCGCAGACAGCTGATCCAAGCCGCGTCAAGGTTGGAACTCCGAGGCGCTGGCCGGGTCCACCGGAGCGCCTCGTTTCACATTCAGGACATCTCGTGACATTCGCCACCCCCATTTTTGACCTGTTCAGCCGCCATCCGCGCCGGGTGCTGGCCCTTGTGGCTCTCAGCTGTGCGGGGCTGCTGGCCTTTGGCATCTACCTGCAGCACGTGGTGGGGCTGGAGCCCTGTCCCATGTGCATCGTGCAGCGCTATGCCCTGATCCTGGTGGCGTTTGCGGCGGCGCTGGCCGCGGCGATGAGCGGGCGGGGGTCGAGGGCCGTGGGCATCGGTCTCATGGGGGCGCTGGCCGTGGGCGGCGCCTTTGTGGCCGCGCGGCAGACCTGGTTGCAGTGGAATCCGCCCGAGGTCCTGACCTGCGGACGCGACTTTTACGGAATGATCGAGTCGTTTCCGCTCAAGCGGGCCATTCCCATGATCTTCAAAGGCAGTGGCGATTGTTCGGCGATTGACTGGACCTTCCTGGGCCTGTCCATTGCCAACTGGTCGTTTCTTTGCTTCTCGGCCATTGCCTTGCTGGCCCTGGTGTTGCTGGTGCGCCCTCGGTCTGCCTGATCGAAATCCGGTGTGTCGCACACGAAAAAAAGCCGCCTGAGGGCGGTTTTTTTGTCTGCACCTGAGCAGGCTCAGAGAATCGCGTTGCCCGGGCGCTCGCCACGTTCGTACACCACGTGCGCGCGACCCACGATCAACGAATCCAGCGAACCGATGTTGGCCGCGTCCTTGTTGGTGTAAGGCAGCTTCTGCAGCACGTAGCGCATGGCGTTCAGGCGAGCGCGCTTCTTGCAATCGCTCTTGATCACCGTCCAGGGCGCGTCGGCCGTGTCGGTCTCGAAGAACATGGATTCCTTCGCCTTGGTGTAGTCGTTCCACTTGTCGAGCGAGGCCATATCGATCGGGCTGAGCTTCCACTGCTTGAGCGGGTGGGCCTCGCGCTCCTTGAAGCGGCGGCGCTGCTCTTCACGGCTGACCGAGAACCAGAACTTGATCAGGTGCACGCCGCTGCGCACCAGCTGGCGCTCGAACTGGGGCGCCTGTCGCATGAACTCCTCGTATTCGTCGGTCGAGCAGAAACCCATGACGCGCTCGACCCCGGCGCGGTTGTACCAGCTGCGGTCGAACAGCACGATCTCGCCAGCGGTGGGCAGGTGCTGCACATAGCGCTGGAAATACCACTGGCCGCGTTCGACCTCGCTGGGCTTTTCCAGCGCCACCACGCGCGCGCCGCGCGGGTTCAGGTGTTCCATCATGCGTTTGATGGTGCCGCCTTTGCCGGCCGCATCGCGCCCTTCGAACAGGATCACGATGCGCTGCCCGGTTTCCTTGGCCCAGGCCTGCAGCTTGAGCAGCTCGACCTGAAGCAGGTATTTCTGCGACTCGTACACCTTGCGCGACAGCAGGTTCTTGTAAGGGTAGGCGCCACTGCGCCAGTCGGCCGCCAGCACTTCGTCCGGGTTGGCGACGGTCATGGCTTTGCTGCGCACCACATCGGTTTCCTGGCGCAACAGACGGCGGATGGCCTTGGCGTCGTCCGGGGCGGCGCCTTCGAGGATGGCGCGCAGGGACTCGGCCTTGTGCTTCTTGCTGGTATCGGACTTGCCCAGGATGTCGCGCACGGCGGCGAACTTGGCCTGCTGGCGGGCTTCGGTGACCGCTGCCGTGCTGAGCCTGGCGATCCGCTGGGGTTGCTGGCTGCCGGTGACGTCGCCCAGCTTCGCACGGCGCGGCTTTTCGACAGCCGCAACGCGCGTCTTGAACGTTATTCCGGTCATGGTTTTTGCCGGAGGCTCTTTGGTTTTGGCGGTTTTTCGGGCCGCCGGTTTTGCGGTGGTTTTCTGGTTGGAACCGTTTGCGGACACAGGCGCAGTGGCGGTGGGGGTGCTTCGATCGGCCATGTTTTGGGCTCCTGTCATCAAACATTCCAGTCGGTTGAGATGCTGGAGGGGTTGCTTGATCGTTGTCCGTTGGGATCGCGCATACACAGGGTCAGCCGATTTTTTTCACGAGCACCTGGCTTTTTCGGTCCCAGTTGTATTTCCGCTTGCGCGCCTCGGGCAGCCAGTCGGGGTTGACCTGCACGAACCCGCGCTTGAGGAACCAGTGCATGGTGCGCGTGGTGAGCACGAAGATGCTCTGAAGGCCCTGGGCCTTGGCACGGGTCTCGATGCGCTTGAGCAGGCGCTCGCCGTCGCCCTGGCTCTGCGTGTCGGGCAGCACGGTGAGCGCCGCCATTTCGCCGGTGCGGGCCTCGGGGTAGGGGTAGAGCGCAGCGCAGCCGAAGATCACGCCGTCGTGTTCGATGATGGTGTAGTTGCCGGCGTCGCGTTCGATCTCGGTGCGGTCGCGCTTGACCAGCGTGCCGTCTTTCTCGAACGGCTCGATCAGCGCCACGATGCCGCTCACGTCGTCCATGGTGGCCTCGCGCACGCTCTCCAGCTTTTCGTCCACCACCATGGTGCCGATGCCGTCGTGGGTGTAGATCTCCAGCAGCAGCGCGCCGTCCACCGCGAACGGCAGGATGTGGCTGCGTTCCACGCCGCCTTCGCAGGCGCGGATGCAGTGCTGCAGGTAGAAGGCCGTGTCGGTCGGTTGGGCGGCCGAGGGCAGGGCGGTGAGCATCTTTTTCGCGTCGGCCAGTGGCAGCTCGGTGTCGATCTCGCTGGTCGGGTCGGCCGCGTCCAGGCGGATACCCGGCACCTCGGTCAGGAACATCAGCTTGTCGGCCTGCAGCGCCACGGCGATGGAGGTGGCCACGTCTTCCATGGTGAGGTTGAAGGCCTCGCCCGTGGGTGAAAAACCGAAGGGCGAGAGCAGCACCATGGCGCCCATGTCCAGCGTGCGCTGGATGCCTTCGGTGTCCACCTTGCGCACCAGGCCGGAGTGGATGAAGTCCACGCCGTCGATCAGGCCCACCGGGCGCGCGGTGATGAAGTTGCCCGAGATCACGCGCACGGTCGCACCGGCCATGGGCGTGTTGGGCAGGCCCTGGCTGAATGCGGCCTCGATTTCGTAGCGCAGCTGGCCGGCGGCTTCCTGCGCGCAGTCCAGCGCCACCGAGTCGGTGATGCGCATGCCGTGGGAGTATTTTGCTTCGTGGCCTTTGGCCTGGAGCTGTTCGTTCACCTGCGGGCGAAAGCCGTGCACCAGCACGATCTGCACGCCCATGCTCTGGATCAGCGCGAGGTCTTGCGCGATCAGCGGCAACTTGCCGGCCGCGATGGCCTCCCCGGCAACGCCCACCACCACCGTGCTGCCGCGCAGCTTGTGGATGTAAGGCGCGACCGAGCGGAACCAGGGCACGAAGGTGAAGTTGAAGACGTTGGACATGGGCAGCGGAGCGGTCAGACGTTGGGCAGGGCGCGGATAATTGCCGGTTGCCTGATTTTGACTGAAGTTCCCCCTTGTCCTCCACGCCGCTGCACATTGAATTCCCCGAGTCCCTGCCCGTCTCCGCCCGCCGGGACGAGATCGAGGCCGCCATGCGTGAGCACCAGGTGGTCATCGTCTGCGGCGAAACCGGCTCGGGCAAGACCACGCAACTGCCCAAGATCGCGCTGCAGATGGGCCGCGGCAAGCTCAACGCCAAACCGGGCCAGCGCCCGCAATGGATCGGCCACACGCAGCCGCGGCGCATCGCGGCCTCCAGCGTGGCCAAGCGCATTGCCGAGGAGCTGAAGACGCCGCTGGGCGATGTGGTGGGCTTCAAGGTGCGGTTCCAGGACCGGCTCTCCAAGGACGCCTCGGTCAAGCTCATGACCGACGGCATCCTGCTCGCCGAGACGCAGACCGACCCGGATCTGCGCGCCTACGACACCATCATCATCGACGAGGCGCACGAACGCAGCCTGAACATCGACTTCCTGCTCGGCTACCTGCGCCAGCTGCTGCCGCGCCGGCCCGACCTGAAGGTGGTGGTGACATCGGCGACCATCGACGCGGACCGGTTTGCGCAGTACTTCGCCTCCCAACGCGGTCCAGCGCCGGTCATCCAGGTGTCTGGCCGCACCTTTCCGGTGGAGGTGCGCTACCGGCCATTTGAAGAGAGCCGCGACTACGACCTCAACAACGCGATCGCCGATGGCGTGGACGAGTTGTGGCGCACACCACAGGGCGGCGACATTCTGATCTTTCTGCCCGGTGAGCGCGAAATCCGCGAGGCCGCCGACCACCTGCGCAAGCACCTCAGCCACATCCCCACGCTGCGCAACGCCGAGGTGCTGCCGCTGTTTGCGCGCCTCTCGCAGGCCGAGCAGGACCGCATCTTCCAGGACCACAGCGGCCGGCGCATCGTGCTCTCGACCAACGTGGCCGAGACCTCGCTCACCGTGCCGGGCATCCGCTACGTGATCGATGCCGGCACGGCGCGCGTCAAGCGCTACAGCTTCCGGCAAAAGGTCGAGCAGCTGATGGTCGAGCCCATCAGCCGGGCGGCGGCCAACCAGCGCGCCGGCCGCTGCGGCCGCGTGGCCGACGGCATCTGCATCCGGCTGTACGACGAGGCCGGCTTCAACGGCCGACCGGCCTTCACCGACCCCGAGATCCTGCGCAGCTCGCTCGCGGGTGTGATCCTGCGCATGAAGGCGCTGCGCCTGGGCGCGGTGGAGGACTTCGCCTTCATCGAAGCGCCGCAAAAGCGCGCCATCGTCGACGGCTACCAGCTGCTCTCCGAACTGGGCGCGGTGGACGAAGCCAACGAGCTCACACCCATCGGCCAGACGCTCTCGCGCCTGCCGCTCGATCCCCGCGTGGGCCGCATGATCCTGGAGGCGCAGCAGCGTGGCGCGCTCGACGAAGTGATGGTGATCGCCTCGGCGCTCTCGGTGCAGGACGTGCGCGACCGGCCCATGGACAAGCAGACCCAGGCCGACCAGGCGCACGCCAAGTTCGACGACGAGAAGAGCGAGTTCAGCGGCACGCTCAAGCTCTGGAAGTGGCTGGACGACACGAAAGGCGGCCATGGCAAAGACCATAAATTGAGCCACCGCCAGTACGAAAACCTGCTGCGCGAGAACTTCATCAACGTGCGCCGGGTGCGCGAATGGCGCGACATCCACACCCAGCTGCACACGGTGGTGGCCGAACACAAGTGGCAGCTCAACACCCAGCCCGCTTCCTACGAGCAGTTGCACCTGGCCATGCTCTCGGGCC
Organism: Hydrogenophaga sp. L76; assembly: GCF_057654755.1. Classification (NCBI taxonomy): domain Bacteria; kingdom Pseudomonadati; phylum Pseudomonadota; class Betaproteobacteria; order Burkholderiales; family Comamonadaceae; genus Hydrogenophaga; species Hydrogenophaga sp. L76. The sequence goes on along the minus strand of NZ_CM172807.1, from coordinate 1,081,937 downwards.
TGCTGGGCAACATCGGCCAGAAGAACGAAGCCGAAGACTGGTACCTGGGCGCGCGTGGCATCAAGTTCTACCGCCACCCGGGCGCGAACCTGAGCAAGAAGCCCGGGCGCTGGATCGTCTGTGCCGAGCTGGTGGAGACCACCCGCCTGTTTGGCCGCGGCATCGCCAACATCGATCCGACCTGGCTGGAACAGGTGGGCACGCACCTGCTGAAAAAGCAGCTGCTGGACCCGCACTGGGAAAAGAAGGCGGCACGCGTGTCGGCGCTGGAGCGCGCCACGCTCTACGGCCTGGTGGTCTATCACAACCGCCGCACCGACTACGGCCGGGTGGACCCGGCGGGCGCGCGCGAGATCTTCATCCGCGAGGCGCTGGTTGCGGGTGACTGGGAAACCCGCCTGCCGTTCCTCGCCGCCAACCAGAAGCTGGTGAAGCAGGTGGCGGAGCTGGAGCACAAGTCGCGCCGGCAGGATGTGCTGGTGGACGACGAGCTGATCTACGCGTTCTACGACCAGCAGCTGCCCGCCGACGTGTGCAACGGCGCCAGCTTCGAGCGCTGGTACAAAGACGCGCAGCGACTCAACCCCAAGCTCCTGCTGCTGACCAAAGAAGAGCTGATGCGCCACGAAGCGGCCGGCATCACCACGCAAGCCTTCCCGAAGACGCTGCGCCTGGGCGGAGTGGACTGCGCCTGCACCTACCTGCACGAGCCGGGCGACCCGCGCGATGGTTTGAGCGTCGCCGTGCCGATCTTTGCGCTCAACCAGGTGAGCGAAGACCGCTGCGACTGGCTGGTGCCCGGCATGCTGAAAGAGAAGCTGCTGGCGCTGCTGAAGACCCTGCACCAGCGCCCACGCTCGCGCCTGGTGCCGCTGCCCGCCACGGCCGAGCGCTTCGCCACCGCGCTCACCGAGCCCGCGGTGTTCGGCGCCGGCAACCTGATGGATGCGTTGCTGAAACTGGTGCGCGAAGCGACCCAGCTCGACATCGCGCGCAACGACATCAAGGTGGACATGCTGAATGCCCACCACTTCATGCACCTGCGCGTGGTGGACGAACACGGGCGCCAGTTGGGCCAGGGCCGCAGCCTGGCTGCGCTCAAGGCCGAGCTGGGCGGGCAGGCGCGTGGGGCGTTCCAGGCGCTGGCGTCCTTGAAGCTTGAGAGCCTGCGCCCGGCGGCACCTGAGCCCAAGGCCACACCTGCGCCTGCCAGCGCGGGTGGCTCCCGCCGAGTACCGGCAGAAGTGCCCGCAGCGCCTGCCGCCAGCGCCACCCAGCGCCACACCAGCTGGGATTTCGGGGAACTGCCCGAGTTGATGGAGATCCGCAAGGGCGGTCAGACGCTGATCGGCTTTCCGGCACTCATGGACCTGGGCGACGCGGTCGGCATCGAAGTGTTCGACGAACCCGAGGTCGCGATGGCGCGGCACCGGGAAGGCCTGCGCCGCCTGTTCGCGCTGCAGATCCGCGACGCGCTGAAGTACCTGGAAAAAAACCTGCCCGGCCTGATGAGCATGGCCACGGCCTACATGCAGGTGGGCAAGGCGGAGAATGGGTCGGGTGGCGGCACGCTGGAAGAGCTGCGCAACCAGATCATCGAACTGGCGCTGGACCGGGCCTTCCTGGCCGACCCGCTGCCCACCGACGAGGCCGCGTTCAAGAAGCGTGTGGACGAGGGCCGGGGCCGGCTGACGTTGATCTCATCCGAGATCGCGCGCAACGCCGGCCTGATCCTCACCGAATACACGGCCGCCGCTCGCAAGCTCAAGGACAGCCGGCCGCCCGCCGACGTCGCGACCGACATCAGCCAGCAGCTGCAGCGCCTGGTGCCCAAACGTTTTTTGCTGACAACGCCGTATGCGCAGCTGCAGCACTTTCCGCGTTACCTGAAGGCTGTGCAGCTGCGGCTGGACAAGCATCGCGCCGACCCGGCGCGCGACGCCGCCAAGCTGGCCGAGCTGCGCCCGCAGGACCAGCGCTTCTGGCGCATGGTGGCCGAGCGCAAGGGCGTGCAGGACGCACGCCTGCAGGAGCTGCGCTGGCTGCTGGAAGAGCTGCGGGTGAGTTTTTTCGCCCAGGAACTGCGCACGCCACAGCCGGTGAGCGTGAAGCGGCTGGACAAAGCCTGGGCTCAACTGAACACCTGAGTCGATGCGCCCGGACCGGGCGCTGATCCGTTCTCGGTGTCGAATTCCTGGCCCATGCCGTGCCAGGGACAAACTTGACAGCACCTTCCCGGATGCGTTTCACTGCAAGGCGTGCTGGCCCCGGGCAGGGGCCGGGCGTTTCATGGGGGTCTGTTCATGGATCGACGCGAATTCGTGGAAAGTTGTGCGCTGGGGACTGCCGCGTTGTCGGCCTCGTTGGCCAGTGGTGCCTGGGCGGCGAGCGCCGAACCCCGCGCTTACGGACGGGTGCTGCTGGTGGACGAGCTGGGCGACCCGCTCAAGGCCTCCGCACTGAAGGCGCAGACCAACTACGTGTTTCACTACCCGTTCGAAGCCACGCCGGTGTTCCTGCTGGACCTGGGCAAGCCGGCCATGCCCACGAACTTGCGCACGCGTGGCCAGAAGACCTACCGGTGGCCGGGCGGCGTCGGCCCGGTGCGCAGTCTGGTGGCGTTTTCCGCCATCTGCGCCCACAAACTGGTTTATCCGACCAGAGACCTGAGCTTCATCAGTTTCCGCAAGGGCGCCGCACTCAACCCGCAGACGCCGAGCAAGGGCAACGATTTGATCCATTGCTGCGCCGACCACAGCCAGTACGACCCGGCGCGGGGCGCGCAGGTGTTGGGGGGGCCGGCGGAGCAGCCGCTGTGCGCGGTGCTGCTGGAGCACGACGCCAAGGCCGACACGCTGACGGCCACCGGCACGCTGGGCGGCGAGCTGTTCGACGATTTCTTCAGGAAGTACGACATGAAGCTCAGCCTGGAGGTGGGCCCCAAGGCGCGTCAGGCCGTCACTGCCCGCAGCACGGTGCGGGAACTGGACCGCTTCTGTCGCAACGCGGTGCGCTGCTGATCGGTGTTGCCTCTGGACCGCCGCTTTCCGGATCAGAGCCGCGCGAGTCGCTTGAGCGCTTCGCGCAAGGTGTCGTCCTTCTTCGCAAAGCAGAAGCGCACCACCTTCTGGTCGAAGCCGTTGCCGTAGAAGGCGGAGAGCGGGATGGCCGCGACGCCGATCTCGCGCGTTAGCCACTGGCAGAAGTCACCCTCGGGCAGCTCGCGCTCGGGCACCGCCAGGTCGCCGATGCCCACACACTGGAAGTAGGTGCCCTGGCCCGGTAACAGCGTGAAGCGGGTGCCGGCCAGGCCCTCGCGGAACAGGTCGCGCTTGCGCTGGTAGAAGGCCGACAGCTCCAGGTACGGCGCCGGGTCGGCCATGTAGGTCGCCAGCGCGTGCTGCATGGGGGTGTTGACGGTGAACACATTGAACTGGTGCACCTTGCGGAACTCGGCCGTCATGGCGGCGGGGGCCACCACCGTGCCGACTTTCCAGCCCGTGACGTGGTAGGTCTTGCCGAAGCTGCTGATGATGAAGGCGCGCGCCGCCAGGCCCGGGAAACGGGCCGCACTCTGGTGCTGTTGACCGTCGAACACCATGTGCTCGTAGACCTCGTCGCTGATCAGCAGCACGTCGGTGGGGGCCAGCAGGTCCTGCAACTGGAGCATGTCGGCCTGGCTCCAGATCTGGCCGCTGGGGTTGTGCGGGCTGTTGACGATGATGGCGCGGGTGCGTGGCGTGATGGCCGCGGCGATGGCGCCGAAGTCGGGGCGGAAGCTGCCCGGTGTGAGCGGCACGCGCACGGCCACGCCACCGGCGAGCTCGATGTTGGGCACGTAGCTGTCGTAGCAGGGTTCGAGCACGATCACCTCGTCGCCCGGGTGCACCACGGCGAGGATGGCGGTCAGGATCGCCTGCGTGGCGCCAGCGGTGACGGTGATCTCGGTGTTCGGATCACAGGCGAGGCCATACAGGGCCAACATCTTGGCCGCCATGGCCTGGCGCAGCGCCGGCACGCCGGGCATGGGCGGGTACTGGTTGTGGCCCGCCTGCATGGCGCGCGTGACGGCGTTGACCAGCTCCGGGTCGCAGTCGAAGTCCGGGAAACCCTGACCCAGGTTGACCGCACCCGTCTCGGCCGCCAGCGCCGACATGACGGTGAAGATGGTCGTGCCGACTTTGGGCAGGCGGGAGGTGAGGGCGGGGGTGTGAGGCTGTGTCATCGGATTCATGGGGAATGGTCAAGGCCCTGCCAAACCCGCCTGCCGGCGCGACATACCAGCAGGCGCTGCGGAACCGGCTTTGCCGGGCCGCCAGCGCCGCCCCCTTGAGGGGGATGCGGCCACACGAAGTGGGCAAGCAACGGGGGGGCGTCAGAGCTCATAGTCGTCCGGCGTGCCGTTCATGGCACGCAGGATCAGGTCGCGCGAGAGCCGGTCGCTGAGCAGTTCGGCGAACCGCAACACGAAGTGGCGCAGGTAGGTGCCGCGCTTGAAAGCCACGCGCGCCAGGTTGTGACCGAACAGTTGTCCGGCGGGCCGGGACGACAGATCGGGCGTCTGGTTTTCACCCTGCACGGCCATTTCGGCCACGATGCCCACGCCCATGCCGAGCTTGACGTAGGTCTTGATCACGTCCGAGTCGATCGCTTCGAGCACGATCTCGGGCTGCAGATGGCGCAGTGCAAACGCCTGGTCAATGCGGGTGCGGCCGGTGAAGCTGGGGTGGTAGGTGATCAGTGGCAGGTGCGCCAGGTCTTCGAGCGTGATGCGCTCCTGCGTCGCCAGAGGGTGGTCGAACGGGAACACCAGCACATGCTGCCATTCATAGCAGGGCAGGGTGACCAGCTCGGGGTAGTTCACGAGCGACTCGGTCGCCACGCCAATCTCGGCCACTTCTTCCAGCAGCATCTTGGCCACCTGGTCGGGCGAGCCCTGGTGCAGGCTGATCCCGACCTTGGGGTAGGCCTTGCGCAGCTTGGCCACCGAATCGGGCAGCACATAGCGCGCCTGTGTATGTGTGGTGGCGATCGACAGAGTGCCGCTGTCCTGGGCCGAATACTGTTCACCGATGCGCTTGAGGTTGTTGACCTCGCGCAGGATGATTTCGATGCTCTTGAGCACCTGCACGCCGGGTTCGGTGACGCGTTTGATGCGCTTGCCGTGGCGGGCAAAAATCTCGATGCCGAGTTCGTCTTCCAGTTCGATGATGGCCTTGGAAACACCGGGTTGCGACGTGTGCAGCGCCTTGGCGGCCTCGGTCAGGTTCAGGTTGCGGCGCACCGCTTCCTGGACAAACCGGAACTGGTGCAGGTTCATGGGTGGTTTTCCAGCGCGATCCGGGCCAGCAGGGCGGTAAGACGAGGGTCTTCCCCAGCCGCCGCCAGTTGTTCGAACCGCACGTCAGGGTGTTGCGTGGCCAGGTCGATCATCAACTGCGGCAGGTCTTCACGGGCGTGTTTTCCCATGCCAAAAAACAGCGGGAGCACGCGGATGTGGGTGGCTCCCGCCGCAACCAGGCGTTCGGCGGCCGTCGGCAGATCGGGCTCCGAAAGTTCAAGATAAGCGCAGGCCACGGGGGCGGACGGATCGGTCAGGGCGATCTGAGCCGCCACCGCTTCCACCGGCAGGCGCCACAAGGGGTCGCGCGAGCCGTGGGCAAAAACAATCACACCACGCATAACGTCAACGCCTTAAAACCAGCCAGCCGAACGCACCGAGCGATACCAGCGAGTAAATGATCGAGGGGGAAGCCGCAGCGAACCAGGGTTGCCACTGGTTGAGGTTGCCGATGTAGCCGAACACGTTGTTGAGCAGGAAGAAGCTGATCCCGATCATGACCCCTCCGAACACATAGCCGGTGATCCCGCCCGAGCGAAAATGCAGGTAGGCAAAGGGCAACGCCAGCACCACCATCACCAGACAGCTCAAGGGGTAGAACACCTTGCGCCAGAACTCGATCTCGTAACGCTGTGCGGTCTGACCGTTGCTCTCCAGGTGCTGGATGTAGGCGTACAGGTCGGTGGTTCGCATGCGCTCCGGCTTGAGCAGCGCGACCGACACCATTTCGGCAGTGATGGTGCTGGGCCAGCGGAAGGTCTCCAGATCGCTGCGCAGGATGCGTGCCGACATCTGGCCCGCGGTGTCGAACTCGCGGCGCGACACCTGGTGCAGCGTCCACGATTCATCGGGTTCGATCTGGCCGCGCCCGGCTTCCAGTGTCGACACGAGCAGCCCCTGGTTGTCGAACTCGAAGATGCGCACCTCGCCCAGTTCACCCTGGGGGGACAACGAGCCCACGTTCACCGAGAAGTTGCTGTAGAGCTGGCGTTCCTTGAGCCAGGCGCCGGTGTGCCCCAGGCTGATGCGGCCCTGGTACCGGGCTTTGAGCAACTGGGCGGTCTTGTCGGCCAGTGGGGCGACATAGTCGCCCACGGCAAAGGTCGCGAAGACGAAGATCAGGCCCAGGCCCAACAGGGTACGCAAGGCCTTCCAGGGTCCCAGGCCGCTGGTGCGCAGGATCGTGTACTCCGAACTTTGCGCCAGTCGGGCCAGCACCGCGATCGTTCCGATGAGCACTGAGATCGGCAGCAGCTCGTACACGCGGCTGGGCATCAGCAGCGCCACATAGAGCAGCGCGTGCCGGACTTCGTAAATCACGTCCGGCTCCAGCCGGGACGGTTTGCCCAGCGACGAGAGCTCTTCGACGAAATCAAAGAAAAAGAACAGCGAGAGAAACGCCAGCAGCACAAAGCCGGTGGCGAGCAGGATCTCCCCATAGATGAGCCGTCTGATCGTTTTCATGCCGCTTTCCCGATCTGTTCAGCAGTCTCGGTTCGCAGGCGCAGTTGCAGCCAGCCTCTCAGGCTGAAGTTGCGCTGGCGTTTGATCAGCCACACCACACACAGCACAAAGACACTGCCGTGCAACAGCAGCAGCGAGGACAGGGACAGTTGGCCCGACCCCACCCAGCGCTGACCAATGTTGAGAAAGTTGAAGTACAGGATGAACGCAAACAGGGTAAACATCAGGTTGCCGCTGCGTCCGGCGCGCGGATTGCTGACCGTGGTGGCCACGGCCAGCAGCACCAGGTTGAGCGCTGTCAGGATGATGCCGATGCGCCACCCCAGTTCGCCCAGGTTGGCGGCACTGGGTTCGCTCATCAGGGACCAGGTGCTGCGCGCCTTGAGGGCCTGGCCGCCGCCGGTCTGGGCAGCCGTGGCGCCAATCAGTGCACCATATTCTTCGAACTCGCTGACCTTGATCCGACCGGACGACACTTCCGCCTCCAGGCGCTGGCCCTTGCGCAGCATCAGGTAGGCGCGCTCGCCGATCTGTTCGATCTTGCCCGAGGCCGCCGTCGTCACGGTTTCGGTCCCGTCGCGCTCGATGCTGGAGATGAACACGTTCCGGCCTTCGGTGCCGTCGGCGGTGTCCTTGTCAATGAAGAACACACGGCGTCCGCTGGACGACTCCTGGAACTGCCCCGGCGCGATGCGCTGCAGATCGCCGCGGCTGGCAAACCGGTCACGCAGATCGGCGGTTTGCTGGTTGGCCCAGGGCCAGATGAAAAAAACCATGAGGCTGATCACCAGCAACACCGGCCAGGAGAAGCGCATCACCGGACCCAGAAACCCGGCGAGGGAGCGACCGCTGGAAAACCAGATGATCATTTCGCTGTCGCGGTACATGCGCGAGAGCGTGGAGACGATCGAAATGAACAAGGCCAGCGTCAGGATGGTCTGTGTGTAGCCCAGCACCGTGTAGCCCAGCACGAGCATGATTTCTTCCGGGTTGACGCTGCCCTTGGAGGCCAGACCCAGCGTGCGGATCAGCAGCATCGTCAGCACGATGGTGAGCAGGACCACCAGCGTGGCCCCGAAACTGCGTGCCAGCTCGGTGCGTAGGGAAGAATGGAATAACATCGAAAAGATACCCAGGAAACCTCAATTATGGACTTTGAACTCAAATCCCTTTCGCATCAGCAAGCAGCCAGGCTGCCCGTGGACGCCCTGCTGGTTCTGGTGCCCGACGGGGCCGATGTGTCCGGCACGGCCGACGCCGCGCTGCTCAGCCTGATCCGCGAAGCCACCCGCCGGGGTGATCTGGAGCCGGGTGCCGGCAAGGCCTTGAGTTGCTACCGCCCGCAGGATATCAAGGCGCCGTGGTTGGTGCTGGTTCGCTCAGGCGACGGATCGGTGTCTGCGGTGCGCAAGGCGGTGCTCGCGGGCATGGCTCTGCTCAAGCAGCCTGGTGTGAAAAAACTGGGTTTGATGTTGAGCCTGCTGGATCGGGATGCGTTGGCCGTGCGGGTGGCCATGATGGCCTGCGCCGACGCCACCTACTGTTTCACCACCACCAAGCCTTCGGCCAAGGCGCGGACGATCAGCCAGGTCTTCCTGGGTGTGAGCGATGCCACAGCAGCGCGCGCCGAATTTGCCGCCGGCAAAGCTCAGGTGACCGGGGTGGAATTGGCCAAGGAATGGGCCAACCGCCCGGCCAACCACGCCACCCCCAGCATGCTGGCGGACGCCGCACGCAAGCTCGGGCGCAAGCCCGGTATGAAGACCGAAGTGCTGGGACCGAAAGAGGTTGCAGCGCTCGGCATGGGGGCTTTTCTGGCCGTGGCCCAGGGATCGGCCGAGCCTTTGCGCTTCATCGTCATGCATTACAGCGGCGCTGCCAAGACCAGCGCGCCGGTGGTGCTGGTGGGCAAGGGCATCACATTCGATACCGGCGGTATTTCCATCAAGCCTGCGGCTGAAATGGATGAAATGAAGTTCGATATGGGTGGGGCCGCCAGCGTGCTGGGCACCTTTGCCGCGTTGGCCGAGCTGCAGCCCGCCATCAACGTGGTGGGCCTGATTCCGAGCTGCGAGAACATGCCGGATGGCCTGGCGGTCAAGCCCGGTGATGTGGTCACCAGCATGAGTGGTCAGACCATTGAAGTGCTCAACACCGATGCCGAAGGACGCCTCATCCTGTGCGATGCGTTGACCTACGCCGCGCGGTTCAAGCCGCGCAGCGTGATCGACATCGCCACGCTCACCGGTGCCTGCGTGATCGCCCTGGGCGCCGTGCGCTCGGGTCTCTTTTCTGCGCGCGAAGAACTCGCGCAAGCACTCGGCCAGGCCGGTGACCAGTCGCTGGATTTGTGCTGGCGCATGCCACTGGACGACGAGTACGCCGAAGGCCTGAAGTCGAACTTTGCCGACATGGGCAACGTGGCTGGTCGGGCAGGCGGAGCCATTACTGCCGCAAAGTTTCTGCAGAAGTTCACGGCCGACCTGCCCTGGGCTCACCTGGACATCGCCGGGACCGCCTGGAAAAGCGGCACGGCCAAGGGCGCAACCGGTCGGCCCGTGCCCCTGTTGCTGCAATACCTGATCAACGAAGCGGGCGTTGCGACCAAGGCGCCGGTCAAGGCTGCGCGCCAGAAATAGCCAGACGGTATGGATGCACCTGCAACCTGGGCCAACCCATCGAGGTGTCCGGCATGACCGAAGTGGCCTTCCACTTCAATGCACCGGACAAACTGGGTTATGCCTGCCGCCTTCTGCGAAAGGCCTACCTCAAGGGTGCGCGTGTGGTGGTGCTCGGTTCGTCCAGGGACTGTGCGTCACTTGACCAGGCGCTCTGGACCATGACGGCGGGTGAATTTGTGCCGCACTGTCGCGAGAGCGGTGCGGCCTTGTTGTTGAAGGCTTCTCCCATACTCATTGCCAGCGGCCATGCGCCGCCCGCTGATTTCCCCGCAGACGTGCTCCTCAACCTGACCGACGCATATCCCGCCGGGTTTGAACGGTTTGAGCGGGTGATTGAGGTGGTCACGCTCGACGAGGCTGATCGCCAGCGCGCACGCGAACGCTGGAAGCAATACAAGACCGCGGGATGTGAGCCCTTGCGGCACGATTTGAAGATGGCCGGCAGCGCCACCTGATCCACGCGCCATCCGGCGACCTCGCTAATGCCCCATTCGTTGACGTGATGCAGGTCGGGGCAAACCCTCGAAGCGGCCCCTGTTCTATTGGTGCGCATGTAACAACCGGGATTTTTGGAGTATCTTTACGGATGTGGAGAAAAAAGTTCCCTCCGCATTCCAACTTTGTTCCTTATCTGAGGATAGCTATGCAACTGAACATGAAACTGGCCGTTATCGCTGCGGCTGTCGCCCTGGCCGCTTGTGGCAAAAAAGAAGAGGCAGCACCTGCAGCCGCTCCTGCCGCTGCACCTGCAACTGCTGAAGCCCAGGTCATCAAGATCGGTCACGTTGGTCCTACCAGCGGCGGCATTGCCCACCTTGGCAAGGACAACGAAAACGGTGCCAAGATGGCCATCGAGGAGTTGAACGCGGCCGGCCTGACCATTGATGGCAAGCCCGCCACATTCGAACTGTTGGCCGAAGATGATGCAGGGGACCCGAAGCAGGGTACCGCCGCCGCCACCAAGCTGGTGGACGCCAAAGTGGCGGGTGTGATCGGTCACCTGAACTCCGGCACCACGATTCCCGCCTCGCAGATCTACAACGACGCTGGCATTCCCCAGATCTCCCCCTCGGCCACCAACCCCAAGTACACCCGTCAGGGCTACGCTGGCGTGTTCCGCATGGTGGCGGATGACGTGCACCTCGGTGGCACGCTCGGCAAGTACGCTGTGGAAACCCTCAAGGCCAAGAACGTGGCCGTGATCGACGACCGCACGGCCTATGGCCAGGGCGTGGCCGACGAGTTCGAAAAGGGCGTGGTCGCTGCAGGCGGTACCGTTGTGGGACGTGAATTCACCAACGACAAGGCGACCGACTTCAATGCCATCCTGACCACGCTGAAGGCCAAGAAGCCCGACGTCGTGTTCTTCGGAGGCATGGACGCCGTGGCCGGCCCGATGCTCAAGCAGATGAAACAGCTGGGCATCAACGCCAAGTTCATGGGTGGCGACGGCATTTGCTCCAGCGAGCTGCCCAAGCTGGCCGGTGACGGCATGGCCGACGACCAGGTCTACTGCGCGGAAGCCGGTGGCGTTGAAGGCGAACAAAAAGAAGGCATGGACAAATTCCGTGCTGACTTCAAGGCCAAGTACGGTGCCGACGTTCAGGTGTACGCCCCTTACGTGTACGACGCTGTGAAGGTCATGGCCAACGCCATGGTCACCGCCAACTCGTCCGATCCGGCCAAGTACCTGCCTGCCCTGAAGGCCACGGATTACAAGGGTGTGACCGGCAACATCGCTTTCGACGAAAAGGGCGACATCAAGAATGGCGCGCTGACGCTGATGACCTACAAGGCCGGTGTCCGCACCACCTTGGCGGTGATTCGCTGATCTGACGAAGCGGCCCTGCAGGGCCTCCAGCCTCTGCGCCGCAGGCGCTGGACATGTCAAAACAAAACCACCTTCGGGTGGTTTTGTTTTTGGTGCACTTCAGGGTGTTTGCCGCGAGGCTTTGTGAGGGATCTGGGCACGCGCCTTGCTCGGCGGGCACACGGCGGATTTGCAGGCGATGTCGGTCAGCATTTTGGGGGAACAACTCGGCGAAGTGGCCAAAAATCGGGTTTTATTCCCCCGATGGTTCCCCCGTTTTGATCGAGCTGCAACGGGTCTATCCGGAATCTGGCGGGACATAAATTTCAATAAACCGTATTGAAATCAATGTATTGCGAGACAATGTGGAACTTCCTGGGACCTCTTGAGACTTTTCAATGGCCTGCCCGGTGGGACTCGAACTCTTATATGAGGTTAAGGGCTAGTGAAGGCAGAGTATAAGTGAGAAAATTACCTATGAAGTAGCTAGTAGATTTAAATATGCGTCTAGTTGCGTATTTACGTGAGGAGCTGTTCTCTTGTGCATTCGTTCAAAGTGAAGCTCGATGCTGCTTGTATGGGCACACAATCACCTGACGGAAAAGGTGTGCATGTGAGGTTGCGGTGGGATGTCCGCGGTCTTCAGGACTTGTTTGCTTTGCTCGTGAGCCTTGCAACTTGCTTGGCAGCCCCATGGTTCAAAGTGCTACTGAAGTAAGCCTGCAGCCACAAGTACCGTAGCGATTTGGAAGCAAGGGCGTTCCCGAGGGTGTACAGAATTTTGTGTAAACGGACAATCCACCGCCGGCGCAAGCCGGCCTGTCCGTAAGCACAATGAACACCAAGAAACACGACGTACCCGAAGAACTGCTGTCTGGCCTGCTGGCCAACTACAAGAAGCCTGAAGACCTCATCGGCGAGAACGGCCTGCTCAAGCAATTGACCAAGCTGCTGGTCGAGCGAGCCTTGGACGCCGAGCTGACTGAGCACCTGGGCCATGAACGCAACGAAGCGGTGGCCAACCCCGCCGGCAACACCCGAAACGGCAAGAGCAAGAAGACCCTCAAGGGGGAGTTTGGCGAGTTGCCCATCGAGGTGCCACGCGACCGCCATGGCAGCTTCGAGCCCCAGCTCATCCCCAAGCACCAGACCCGCTGGGCCGGCTTCGACGACAAAATCATCTCGCTATACGCCCGTGGCCTGACGGTGCGCGAGATACAGGCCCACTTGCAGGAGATGTACGGCACCGAGATCTCGCCCAGCCTGATTTCCTCGGTGACCGATGCTGTGGCCGATGAGGTCAAGGCTTGGCAGACACGACCGCTGGAGCCCATCTATCCCATCGTCTATCTGGACTGCATCCATGTGAAGGTGCGAGAAGGTGCTGTGCGGGTCAAGGCGGTGTACCTGGCCATTGGCATCACCATGACGGGCGACAAGGAGGTGCTGGGCCTGTGGCTGGCGCAAACCGAGGGCGCCAAGTTCTGGCTGCAGGTCGTCACCGAATTGCGCAACCGGGGCGTGCAGGACATCTTCATTGCCTGTGTGGATGGGCTCAGAGGTTTCCCGCAAGCCATCGAGGCGGTGTTCCCCAAGGCGGTGGTGCAGCTGTGCATCGTGCACATGGTGCGCCACAGCCTGAACTACGTGTCCTGGAAGCGAAGAAAGGAGGTGGCCGCCGACCTGCGCCGCATCTACACGGCCGCCACCGCCGAGGAGGCCGAGCTGATGCTCGGGGAATTCGAGGAGCGCTGGGATGCCGAGTACCTGCCCATTGGCCAGTCCTGGCGCAGGAACTGGAGCCGACTCATCCCGTTCTTTGACTACCCGCCGGAAATCCGCAAGGTCATCTACACCACCAACGCCATCGAGTCGGTGAACATGGGCCTGAGGAAGCTGACCAAGAACCGGGGCTCATTCCCCAGCGATGAGGCGCTGAGCAAGCTGTTCTACCTGGCCCTGCGCAACATCAGCCAGAAGTGGACCATGCCCATCCGGGATTGGAAGGCTGCGCTGACCCGCTTTACTATTCAGTTCGGAGACCGCATCTCCGTCAACTGAAGTCCGAACCGTTTACACAAAAATTCGGACACGCCCGCGTTCCCAGGGGAGCTCAAGTCTGCCGAGACTGCAGGCCAAAATGTTCGCGCTCCACTTCTCTGAAGAACTCGAACACGCTCAGTCCTAGCGTGGTTGCAATCACATCGAGTGCGTTCAGCGTCGGATTGGCAAGCCCACGTTCAACCCGACTGACATATGTCTGATAGAAGCCACACCGCTCTCCAAAGACCACCTGCGACATTCCAGCGTCGATTCGCAGCCTCCGAATGCATTCCCCAACAGAGATACGTAGTGTGTGCTTCACATGGTCGAATATCTCGTTTATGCTCTAATTCGCATAAACACTAATTCATATAATCGCTCCATGGGGATACCTGCCCTGATCGCCGCTATGTTGAAAAATCAGCTCTCATCGATCGCAGTCATCGGTATGCAGGAACGAGAGTTTTTCAACATCAGGAGAGGTACCTAATGCAACTTCAGGCATTGCGTCCGAAGCATGGCGTTGATCTGCTTGAAGCACACAGCCTGATTCGCGGTAGCGGATGGCGAGCGGTGCTACCCGATGCTCTCCCTGAGCCAGTGCTACTGGGATTGGCACACGACTTCAAACTTATCGAGTGCGGGTTGGCTGGTGAACTTAAAGAGCAAGAAGACGACGCATCCTCGCTGGCGACGGCGATATACATCATTACGAAGCTCCTGACCCAGCATTCAGGAAGAGGTGAGGATGCAGGGTAATCCCCCCAATTTCCACAGTCCGCAGAAGTAGAACGGTTATGCAGCCATGGCCAGATGCTGCTTTGGGGTGAATCCGCCCAGGGCCATGTTCGGGCGGTCGTGATTGTAGGACCACATCCATTGCGTGGCGAAGTCCTGAACCTCTTCAAGGCTTGACCAGTGATACTGGGATAACCATTCGTATCGCACCGTCCGGTTGAACCGCTCAACGTAGGCGTTTTGCTGCGGCTTACCAGGCTGGATGTATTCGATCTGGATGCCCCATTCACTGGCCCAGTTCTGAATGGTGCCGCTGATGTTCTCCGGCCCGTTGTCGCAACGAATCACCAGCGGCTTGCCTCGCCAGGCAATGATCTGCTTCAGCGCCCGGATCACCCGCTCACTGGGCAGCGAGAAGTCCACCTCAATGCCAAGCGCCTCACGGTTGAAGTCGTCGATCACGTTGAACAAGCGCAGATTCCTGCCGTCCTCCAGCCTGTCGTGCATGAAGTCCATGGACCAGACCTGATTGATAGCCTGCGGCACGGCCAATGGTTGCGGCTTCTCCCGCATCAGCCGCTTGCGTGGCTTGATGCGCAGGTTGAGCTCCAGCTCGCGGTAAATGCGGTAGACCCGTTTGTGGTTCCAGCCAAAATTCTTCACGTTGCGCAGGTACAGGTAGCACAGGCCGAATCCCCAGTTGCGGTGGTTGTCCGTCAGGCGCATCAGCCAGTTGGCAATCTCCTCGTTCTCGGCGTTTTGTTTGCACTCGTAGCGGTAGCAGGATTCACTGATCGAGAACACCGCACAGGCGACTCGTATGGCGACGGCACGCTGCTGCACGACTTCCTTGGCCATCTCGCGCCGACGAGATGGCCGTGTTACTTTTTTGCGAGGTACTCGTTGGCGATTTCAGCCTTGAGCTTCTCCTCCAGATACATCTTCCTGAGGCGCCGGTTCTCGTCTTCAAGCTCCTTCATGCGGGCCATCATGGAGGTGTCCATACCGCCGAACTTGGCACGCCACTTGTAAAAAGTAGCGGTACTGATCCCCACCTCCCGGCAGATCTCTGGCACCGCCAGACCGGCCTCAACTCGCTTCAAGGCAGCCATGATCTGGCTGTCGGTAAATCTCGACTTCTTCACGTAGAACTTCCTTCTTGGAAAATTCTACTTCTGGGAACTTTGGTTTTTCGGGGGGATTACCCACCACGTCATGGATATCCGACTTGCACGCAACTGGCTGTCAACTACGGTATCGATCGGACTATTACCCTCAAAGGCGAGTCCATGAGAAAGGTCGCCAGGGCCGCTTGACGGACCCCGGCCTGCCACCGGTCCACGCTGATGGCGGACACTTCGGCTACGATTTGCCCGTCACTCAGGACACCCGCGCAGCGTGTCGGCCATCGCCTGGAACGCTGTCCGCGATGGGAATGGAATCACTGTCCGCCATCAGTGGAATGTGCAAACTCCACTTTTTAGGGGCAAGATCAAGGCAAGAAGGGGGTTTTGCGGACCTATCGTTAACGTGTAGCCCCTGAACCAGTGGTGGGTGTTGAAGGACCTGTTAGCGTTGGGCCACCAGCACCGCCCCCGGTGACTGCGCCACCTCCAGCACCAGCACCGCCCCCGGTGACTGTGCCACCTCCAACACCAGCACCGCCCCCGGTGACTGTGCCACCTCCAACACCAGCACCGTTGGGCGGGCCAAAAGAGAGCGGGCCGGAGCCGGGAGATTGCTGTTGATTAAAGCCACCTCCAAAAGATTGGCTGCCAGAGCCGCTCCCGCGGACTTGCGTGCTGAAGCTGCCATCAAGACTGCTGGCGCTGCCCGCGCTACCCCCCACCCCCATGCCGGTACCACTGCTGAAACCGATCATGTTTTCCTCGTTGGCGGGTGCCTGTGCAATCGCCATATTGGCGAAAAGGGCAATGCAGGCTGCTGAAGATACTGCGAGTTTCACATTCATTTCATTCTCCATTTGTTGAGACCAAAGCCTCGTTTGCATGAGACATCATTTCCTTCCTCGTTCTGGGGTGAGAAATGAAAGCCAACACCATTGATTTTCTGGCGATCAATAGCTGTAGTTCAGACCAAGTGAAACGATATGATTTTCATAGGCAGTTCCTGGAATATTGGACTTGTTGTCTTGAAAGGCATAGCCACCATTCACGTACCAGTTCTTTGCTATCCGCTGCGTGACCTCAGCGAACAGTGTTTGTGAATTGGTTCGGAAGGGCGTTGTGGTTTTGAAATCGCGCCTTGTATGGCTGAAGCCGAGGTTGATAAACGTGTTCTGGAGCGGGAGGTATCCCAGATTCACACCATAGGTGGATCCCGAGTAGCTGAAGGAATTGAGGTTGGCCTTGCTTTTGTCGTAATCGGCGATCGCTTTAACCCACACTGTCTTGCTCAATTGATTCTTGACCTCAAACGTTGCGCCTGCGCCGTTGGAGTCGCGTTCGTCTTGTTTGGTTTCTCGGTTGAAGCCACGCCCCGTGACTTGACCGGACCAGTTAGAATTAAACTGTTTATAAAGCCCGGCGCTTGCAATTACCGCTGAATTGTCAAGGCTGTTGTACCTGTTGTATGTTGAAGAGGATGCACCAAACTGGCCAATGAAATAGCTGGTTTTCAACGCATCAAGTGGCGTGTAATACACTGCGGAAGCATTCAGGGTGAGGTGGCTGTCACTCAACCGGCTTGCTTGGGTTGGCGAGCCGTTGACGTTGGCTTCATAGGTGGCTTTGGCACCTGCATTAAAGGTCATATCGGCATGAGCTGGCGCACTGTAAGCGACCACTCCTCCAGCCAAAATTGCAAAAACAAACGCAGCGGACAGGATGTTGGATTTGAGTTGCATAAGGTTCTTTCATTGAGTTGTGAAACAATGATGTTTGAAATCTTCCAGTGAGTAGAATTGCAAGTTGGCTTGGCTGCGGTGTAATGGTTTGAATGCGATGTTTCAGCCGCTCCTTCCTTGAGGAAAGCTGCCCCCTGGCGCACGGGTTGGTCCACCGCCGCCAGGAAAGCTGCC
The DNA here is from genome assembly GCF_057654755.1 of Hydrogenophaga sp. L76. Taxonomy (NCBI): domain Bacteria; kingdom Pseudomonadati; phylum Pseudomonadota; class Betaproteobacteria; order Burkholderiales; family Comamonadaceae; genus Hydrogenophaga; species Hydrogenophaga sp. L76. Next base: position 1,064,820 of record NZ_CM172807.1, on the reverse strand, counting down.
CCCTGGCGCACGGGTTGGTCCACCGCCGCCGGGGAAACTGCCGCCGGGCGCACTGGCCGGTCCACCGCCGCCGGGGAAACTGCCGCCGGGCGCACTGGCCGGCCCACCGCCGCCGGGGAAACTGCCACCGGGCGCACTGGCCGGCCCACCGCCGCCGGGGAAGTTGCCGCCGGGCGCACTGGCCGGCCCACCGCCGCCGGGAAAGCTGCCACCGGGCGCACTGGCCGGCCCACCGCCGCCGGGAAAGCTGCCACCGGGCCCAAAAAGCTGACCTGGGGCAGAGAGTGGTGGGCTTGCGGGCTCGACTCCTTCGGTACGGAGCTCGCGGCGCATGCTGGCAACAATGTCGACAACGGCTACCCCCTGGCGCAACTGGCCCAGTGCGTTTCGCTGCAACGCCTGAATCTGCATGGGTGTATATCCCGCACTCAAACTCGCTCTCGGCATCTCGAGGGCCTGGACAATCGTGGCGTCGTGTAAAAGCATCAGTTCAGCAAGATTGCCGGCAGCGATGAAACTCTCAGCGCTAGACGTCATACGTCCGTATTTCGTGGCAGATTCGGCGAGACTGGACAATACTCCCTTCGCGTCGTAGCGCTGCCGTAGACCGGCGCCCAAGTTGAGAAGTGCCTCGCGCTCTGCGGTCCCGGCATATTTAAGGCCGCGCGCTTCCATGGTCAGCAAGCTTGATTCAGCATCTTTCAATGCGCCGTGCCACTGGGACGCCACCATCAAAATGGTCTCGGCTGGCACCTTCTTCGCCATGCCTTCCAATATCTTGTCGCGCATCAATGCAACCGGCAGGCCATCGCGCCGCACCGTCGCGAGTTGCTGCACAAACGCTGCAGCCTGCCCAGCGGTGTATTGCTGCCGCGCGGCCTGACGCAGCATCGACTGCAAATCAGGCTCGCCCACGCCCACCTTTAAAGCACCTTCCAGATCTGTGGCCAGAGCTTGCTGCTGCGCCGGTACTTTTGCAACGTCGGCCGCCGCTTGCCTCAGCGCCGGGGGGAGCTCGGCGTGCGCCGTCGCTGTCAGCAAAAGGCACAGCAACAGTACAGGCATGCGAGTGTTTTTCATGTTCACGCCTTTTTGTCTTAGATCACGATTGCCACCGCGCTTTGCCTGCCGAAATCGTCCTTCACGCGCAGTTCAGCGCGCGGATCGGTCACCCAGCGCCGGCCGTCGATCAGGAATGCATACTGATACCTTCCCGAAGGGAGTGGAACGGTCACGCTCCATGTGCCGTCACCCAATGGCGCCAACTTGACTTCAGCCGCGCTGCCCCAGCCGTTGAAATCGCCGATCAGCACCACGCTATGGGCTTGTGGCGCATACAGGCTGAATTGCAGACCGTTGGCGCCGGCGCCGGGTGCGTGCGAAGCTGGGCTCAGTGGAGAAGGCGCTTGCGCCAACCCTACGCCTGGAGGCGTCACGGACAGGGGGGCGAGTGCGACGAACAGCACAGACGCCGCCAGTGCCGCCCCGCCAAACTCCCAGCCGAGCGTCGGGCGACTCCTCAGCCAATGGCGAAGGCGCGCGACGGCACTTTGCTTTCTGGGCTTGAGCGTTGCCATCACGTTGCGCGCCAGACTGGCTGGCGCGGCCACGCGCGGCAGGCGTTCTAACGTATCCAGTGCCTTGAGCGTGTCGAACAACTCGGACCGTTCGGTTTCACTCAAACGCCCCAGCAAAGCAACCTCTTCAGATCGGCTCATCTCCCGATCAAGGTAATGCTGCATATCCAGCTCTGTTGGCGATGTGCTCATGATAGTTTTCCGTACTCTTGCTCAAACATTTGGCGAGCGCGAAGCATTCTTTGTTTGATGCTCTCTTGTGTTTCGTCCGCCATTGAGACGATGTCCTGGCCACTGCGCGCTTCTGCCACAGCGTTCCAGGAAAAATCGACAGGAGCCGGCATGCGAGGCGCGCGCGCCAGCGCATCCTGCGCCGTGCGGTCAACAGGCAACTCCGATTTCTCGGACCCGCTCAGTTCGGCCAGCAGGTCGACCTCCTCGGAACGGCTCATTTCGTGATCGACATACCACTGCCAAGCGTCTGATCGCAGTGTGCTCATGCCAGTGCTCCATAAAGTTGCTTGAACATCTGGCGTGCACGGAACGTTCTGACCTTTACGTTCTCCTCTGTATCGTCGAGCATCGTGGCCATTTCCTGGATGCTGTGTCCTTCTAGGTGTTTTAGGATCAGAACTTCCCTGTAGTGCGAAGGCATCCTGTTGAGGATCCCCTGAATTTGGTCGTTCAACTGTCCTTGCTGCATCTGATGATCTGGCCGTGTAGCGTCTGTGGCGACCAAAGTACTGACGTGGTCCTCCAGGTCGTCGCAGAGCGTGTCGGCGCCGTTGCTGCGCAATAAATCGCGCGCCTTGTTAAGCGCGATCTGGCACAGCCAAGTGGAAAACGCGCTTCGTCCACCGAACATGTCAAGCTTCTGGTATGCCATCAGGAAAGCTTCCTGGCTGACGTCCTGACTGACCTCGTAATTGCCAAAGAATCGATACAGCACGTTAAACACCTTTTGTTGATGCCTTCGAACCAAGATTTCGTATGCCTCTGGACTTCCAGCCAAGCAGGCATCGATCAGCGCGTTGTCCGGCAGCTCTCGCATGACCATTTGTGGTTGTTGTTCTTGTCTATTGAGACGAGGAACGGGCCGAAAAAGTTACGCGCCCTCAGAGGACTGCTGGGATTCAGGGCAGAAGAAGGACGTTGTTTTCGCCGGAGAAGCCATCTTTCACAACCGGCTGCAGGGGATCAACGACCCTTGAACCGTCCACCCAGAACACGTATTCGATGCGCCGTGAACCGCCCGGCAACATCAACACCACCCGCCACATGCCTTTGTCGTCTGGGCCAGCCAAAGGAGTTGTCCCGCTTTGCCATTGATTGAAATCGCCGGTGATCTCGACTGTTTTCGCGTGTGGCGCGTGGAGGCTCAACGTGACCGCGCTTGAGCCGGGTTCGTCTGCCCAAACCCAGATCGGGGCAAGCGCAAATGCAAAAGCGAACAGCGACCGGCGCACCACATGAGCAAGCGGAATTTTGGTCATCATCAGCCAAGAGCTTACCCCTTCGACCTCTTGCGGACCACGCATATTTACCCCAACAGACCAGCGCTTGGCTGGCCTGCCGAGGCATGTGCACCTAAACCACCTGTGAAAGGCGTTAGCGGCCCATTGAGCCCGCGCCAGGACCCGAGACGACGGGACCCGCCCCCGGCGTTGCACCCGGGGCGCCCGAGCCCGCGCCAGGACCCGAGACGGCGGGGCTCGACCCGAACGTTGCACCCGGGGCGCCCGGACCCGCGCCAGGACCCGAGACGACGGGGCTAGACCCAAACGTTGCACCCGGGGCGCCCGGGCCTGAAACGACAGGACCAGCCCCAAATGTTGCGCCTGCGGCCCCCATGGGAGCTCCGGCGCTCATGGGATTGCCGCTGCCGAATCCGGCCACTGGATTATTTGTGGTCGCATTGCTACCAGCACCCGTGCCGGTGCCATTTCCGCCGGCATTGCTCCCAGTACCCGTACCAGTACCGGCACCCGTTTGGTCGTTATTGCTGGTACCCGTACCGGTCCCACTGCGAGCGGCCTGACTGCCTTCACCTGCTCCGCTGCCGCCGATACCCGAATTGACATTCACAAAAGCCTGCTCGGCGGGAGTGCCTGAGTTCACTGCGCCCTGGAAAGCGTTCAAAACGCCGACCGCCTGCGCTGCGGAGTAGTTGGCGTTGATGGCGTTTTCCGCGGTTCTGACCACCATGCCTGACGGGATTCCCTGCTGCAACTGTTCGCGCATTTCTGCACCAACACTGCGAAGACCAGCCGGGTCGTAGTCGCGTTTGATCGCATTGGTCACCACGGACAATGCATCGTCCACTGGCATGCCCGCCTGAACCAGATTATTGAGAACTTGCTTGGCAGCGCTTCTGTCATCGAGCGCGGGAATGCGATCCAGTTGAGCCTCGGCCTCCTGCTGCGTTGCAGCCACCGCGACACCGTTAAACAAGGTGACCAGAAGGGCGCTCAACAGCAGTGAAATTTGCTTGGTTTTCATGATTGATTTCCTATGATGTTCAGGTTGAGAGATCAAATTCGCAGGAGTCTCGCCAGTCGTCAATTTCTGACGCCGCACCTCTTAGACGCAGAATTTTGATTCTGGTTACGCAGGGCGTATCCCTCGCTTTCACTTCACACAAACATCTGGGAACGAGCACCCGTTTGTGTTCCCCTCGAACACTTGACTTCAGGATCCTGCTAAGGCGCAAGATCGGTGACGTCGATCCCAGACGTCGATCCCGTCGATCCAAGGGGCTGCTCCCAAGCGTCTTCAAACAGTACATCGTCCAGCGCGCAACGCGAAGCCCAGCGTTGCCGCTGGAGCATCGGCTCCTCGTAAAAATCATCTACGGGACCGATGCACAGCAAAGCGATCGGCTCGGCCCCTTCGGGCATTCCAAGCAGGCAAGCCACAGCGATTGGATCAAACAGCGAGACCCAGCCCATGCCAAGCCCCTCGGCACGGGCAGCCAGCCAGAGGTTCTGGATCGCGCAGGCGGTCGAGGCGAGGTCCATCTGTGGGAGTGTCCTGCGACCAAACACATGCCGCTCCCGTCCATTGGCAAGCGCGACCACCCAGACCTCGGCCGCGTCACTGATGCCCTCGACCTTGAGTCGCATGAAAGCCTCTTCGCGTTCACCCAACGCTCTGGCAGTCTGTACGCGTTCCCGCTCCACCAATGCCTGCAGCTGACAACGCAAGGCTGGAGACGCTACACGCAAAAAACGCCAGGGCTGCATGAAACCCACGCTAGGCGCATGGTGTGCGGCGGTGAGCAGCCGACGCATGAGCTCGGGCGCGACCGTTCCACCCGCGAAGTGCCGCATATCGCGCCGCTCAAAGATGGCGCGGTAAACACCGTCTCGCTCAGCGGGGGAGAAGTTCTGATCGGGAGTCGGTGTGTCGGGCATGTTGGGCTCTGTGTTCGATGTCGCACTGCGACGCGATGTTCGCGTGGTCTGCGTGCGCGTTCTGGGTCAACTCGGTCAGGTCTTGGTTGAACGCTGCCAATCTGTTTGATTGTGCTGCGTTCGCTGAAGCAGTACACGGAAGGTGAAAAGCACCAAGCACCGCGAATTCCTGCTGTTCTTCCGCTGCACTGCCTGTGCAGGAAGACAAAGACAGATGTGATTTTTTCTCTTTCTTCGCTGGCGTTGACGATGCTTTGGCATTCGCTCAGCCGATGGCGCTTCCATCGGCATGGAAGCCTGGGCTCAGTTGTACCGTCTCGCCAATGATCAGCAAACCGGGACGGGGGCCGTAGGCCGGCGCGCGTTCAACCAGGCGGCGAAGGCTGGAGGCCATCACGGTCTGGGTGGGGCGGGTGCCGTCGCGCACGATGGCCGCCGGGGTGTCGGGTGCGAGGCCGTGGCTGAAGAGCCGCTCGGCGATGTGGGCCAGGCGCTGGATGCCCATGTAGAACACCCGCGTCTGCCCGGGGCGCGCCAGGGCCCGCCAGTCGTGCGAGGCCTCGTGGTCGGCCAGGTGGCCGGGAAGGAACACGCAGCTGGCTGCGAGGTCGCGGTGGGTGAGCGGGATGCCCGCTGCCGCCGCACAGCCGCTGGCAGCTGTGACACCGGGTACAACCTCGAAGGCAATGCCTTCGGCCTGCAAGGCCTGAACCTCTTCCCCGCCGCGACCGAACACATAGGGGTCGCCACCTTTGAGCCGCACCACCCGCTGGCCGGCCTTGGCATGCTGCACCAGCAGGGCGTGAATGCTTTCCTGCGGCACAGCGTGGTTCCCCAGTGCCTTGCCTACGTACACGCGCTGTGCAGCGGTAGGAATCAGCGCCAGCACCTCGGGCGAGATCAGCCGGTCGTGCACCACGACTTCCGCGCGCTGCAGTCGGTCCAGCGCGCGCAGGGTCATGAGGTCGGCGGGTCCGGGGCCCGCGCCCACGATGGCGACAAAACCCCGGGTGCCCGTTTCATTGGTCATCGATGCCCCCGGGGCCCTGGTGAAACACCAGATCTTGCACCACCATACCGCCGACCAGATGCTGCTCGACGATGCGGTCCATGTTGGCGTCGGTCACGTTGTAGTACCAGGTGCCGTCGGGCTGCACACACATCACTGGACCGCCCTTGCAGGCAGCAAAACAGCTCACGCGGCTGCGCTTCACGCGCAGCTCCCCTTCGTGCAGACCGGCGGCCTTGAACTTGTCGCCCAGGCTGTCGAACAGGGCTTGCGAGGCGCCATCCTGCGTGCAGCGCGGGCCGGTGCAAACCAGCAGGTGGCGTTTGTAGGAACCGATGTGGGGTTTGATCACTTCTTCTGTCATGTTCAGGGTTTTTTTAGGGCAGGCGCAGGTCGCAGCGGTCGCCGATGCCGTCGCGCCATACCGAGACCCGGCTCAGGCGCACCCCCGACGGGGCCGTAAAACGGGCAATGAAAGCACAGAGGTTTTCGAGCGTCGGGATGCCCAGCCCCGCGACTTCGTCCAGCAGGTGGTGGTCCAGCTGCAAGCGCACCTGCTCCAGCAGCGCCCTGAGCTGGCCCAGATCAACCACCATGCCGGTTTCGGGATCTACGGCACCGGTCATCGCGATCTCGCCGCAGTAAGTGTGGCCGTGCACGCGCGCGCTGCCTTCCGTTTCGATCTCGCGCCGCAGCGTGTGCGCAGCGTCAAAAAAGAAACGCTGGGAAATTTCGTATGTCATCGGATGCCAACCATCTTGTGTGTTTGCAAACTCAACCGCCAGCGCGGGTCGCGCAGGCAGTATTCAATGGCCAAGAGGGTGTTATTTTTCAAGTCGGGTCCATCCATAGGCTGCAGCAGGTGATGCTCGAAGTCCAGTTCGACCAGCGCGTCAAGGTCGATGCCGGGCTGCGGGACCACGACCTTGAGTTCGCGACCAACGCGAAGCTTAAGCTGGGTGTTCGCCTTGGGACTGACGCACAGCCAGTCCACCCCCGCCGGCGCGTCGAGCGTGCCGTTGGTCTCCACCGCAATCTCAAACCCGCTTCGGTGCAGCGCGTCGATCAACTCTGCATCGACCTGCAACAACGGCTCACCACCCGTCAGCACCACCAGTTTCTGACCCTCCACCAACGCGGGCCAATGGACCGTCACGTGGTCGGCCAGCGCCTGTGCGGAATCGAACTTGCCCCCGCCGGTGCCGTCCACACCCACGAAGTCGGTGTCGCAGAACTGGCATTGAGCGCTCGCGCGATCGGCTTCCCGCCCGGACCAGAGATTGCAACCGGCGAACCGGCAGAACACTGCAGCACGGCCGACGTTCCCGCCTTCGCCCTGCAAGGTGTAAAAAACTTCTTTGACCATGTAGCTCATGGAAGGGATCTCGAGGTTGGCATCAGGTTGTGGTTGGCATAGTCTGATTAGGGGCGAAGTGCCGCTAGCGGGAGCACGTTATTCGGCCTGATCCTCTGCATCCGCCGATGCGGCAAGCCCTTCCTCGACTGTTGTGTTCAGCACGGCTTCGACGTAGTCCACTGGCAGCTGATGCTTTTGCGCCAGCGCGGCCAAGCTCGCGCCATCGGCATGGTCGGCACGCAGATTCTCCATCCAGCCCAGCAGGCCGGTGGAGAGCGAGCGTCCTGCTTTCTCGCCCGTGCGGGTGCTGCCGCCGTCGTCCAGGTTGTATTTGTTGGCGTAACCGCGCGGCGTGACCATCAGCCCGTGCTGGACGAAGGTGTGGCTGTTGCCGATCAGCACCGTGGTCAGCATGCCGATGTCGCACTCACTCATCTTGTCCAGCGTGGTGAACTCGATGCGCTGGCGCCGCCGATAGGCCGACTTGACCACTGCCACCGGCGTGTCGTGTCGGCGGTGCCGCAAGAACAGCGTCTGCGCCTGCACGATCTGCTGGGTGCGGCGGCCGCTCTTGGGGTTGTAGAGCGCCACCACGAAGTCCGACGCCGCGACCGCGTCCAGCCGCCGCGCGATCACCGGCCAAGGCGTGAGCAGGTCGCTCAGCGAAATGGAGCAAAAGTCGTGCGTAAGCGGCGCCCCAACCAGCGCCGCGCAGGCGTTGATGGCCGACGCGCCTGGCACGACCTCGACCTGCACGTCCGAATCGGGCGTCCAACCGGCCTGGAACAGCACCTCGTAGGTCGGTCCTGCCATGCCGTACACCCCGGCGTCGCCACTGGAGATGAGGGCCACCTTCTTACCCTCTCGGGCGCTGGCGAGGGCATGGACCGCGCGGTCAAGCTCCTCGGTCATGCCCTTGCGGATGATTTCCTTGCCCTCCAGAAGATCGGCCACGAGCTTGATATAGGTGACGTAACCCACCACCACATCGGCCTCTACAATTGCTTCGCGCGCGCGCTGGGTCATGTGATCGTGGCTGCCGGGACCGATGCCCACCAGCATGATCTTGCCTTTGACGTCGCTCATTGCGGGGCTTTCATAGCGGAGGCATGGCCTGCATCCGAGCGCTCCAGCAAGGCCGCTACGGCGGGGCGCAGCCAGCGCTGGAAGGCCAGACCGGCCAACGCGCCCATGCTCACCCAGAACGACAGCGACAACCAGGTGGTGGCCCAGATGAACTGGCTGCCCAGCTGGCGCAGCGCCACCTGGGCCTCACCCGTGAAACCGGCCAGCGGGTCGGCCATGATGTGCGGCGCGCCGACCACGAAGGGCAGCGCCAGCCAGCCGACTGCTGCGGCCCAGCGCAGGGGGGTGCGCAATAGCGCCACCGACGCGCAGGCCAGCGCCGCGGCTCCCGCCGCGAGCACCCACCAGCCCTGGCGCGAACCCAGCCGGGCGGCGTCCATGCCGGGAATCTCGGCGTGCAGACCTATCGAAGGCCAGAAGTGAAAGCTCAGCCAACCAGCGGCGGCCACCCAAGCGGCCAGTGGCAAGGCGCGCAGGGTGGTGCCGCGCCATTGGCACACTGCCATCACCGCCAACACCAGCAGCGCCATGCTGAACGCGTGCAGCACATGGGCCACCCAACTCCAGAGCTGGCGCTCCACCCCTTCAGCGGGCGCCCATGCTTCGGCGTCTCCATGGTCGTGCGCCGCACCGTCCGCGTGTGCGTGCGTGTCGGCAACGGCCAATGCAGTCTCCACCTTCTGGCTTTCGAACCCCTCAGCCGCCAAGATGATCGGCATGGTCTGCCATTGCTGCAGGCCAGTTTGCAGGCCCCCCACCAGCATGGCCACGGCCAGCGCCGCCCAGATCAATCGTCGAAAAATCATGAAACTCTCCATATACAGATAGGTGGCAACCCGTCGGCCGCGCGATCCGAAACGCCCTAGTTGCCCCAACCGGGAACGCGGTGGAGCCGGCTTTGCCGGGCCACACGCGTTGCCCCCTTGAGGGGGTCGCGCGAAGCGCGGCGGGGGTGACTCTCTTAATGACAGGGTTTGACCGTGACGTGGCGCACATCGTGCGCGGCGTTGTGCGCGATGGGGCTTTCAGCAAAAGCCACGCCGTACAGGACGACCAGGCCCAGCGCGGCACCAGCGGACAGTTGCAGCAGCAGGCTACGCGTGGCGCTCACGCGCTGGGCGGCGGCGATGGGGGCGGTGGTGGATGAATTCATGGCGTGCTCCATTCAGGGTTGAGAAAAAGAAAACTGTCACAGCGGGCAATGGAAACCGTGGCGTGGCGCCCATCGGCGCCACGGTATTTGAATTTTTCGACCAGCAAGGCGGTCATAGGCAAAGCCTGTTCATGGCCCAGCGCTCGGGCGCCTGCCAGCAGGGCCGCGGCCTCGCTGACCGAGGGCGTGCCGGTGTACTGGCGCACGGTCTCCGACGGGTTGGGCACCGGCACCTCGGCGAGCTGGGCAGGGGCGTAGAACGCCATGGCCCAGCCTTGTTCGGCGGCCAGGGCGAGCAGGCCCGCTTCGTCAGCCTTGAGCGTGATGCTGGCCGCTGCCACCACATCCGGGGCCAACGCCCCGGCCTGCGCGAGCGCCGCCCGCAGCGCGTCCTGCAGCGTGACCAGCGGCGTGCCGCGGTCGCAACCCAGGCCCACGGCCACGTTCACGCCTGCGTCTCCACCGGCGGGCGGTAAACGACCAGGCGCTCGTGCAGCTCGGCCCAGTGCGCGTCCGTCACAGGCGCGTGGGTGATCCACAGCACAGCCTTGAAGTGCGCCAGGTCCACGTCGGCCAGGCGCTCGAAGCGGTGGATGCTGGATGGCAGCGGCGTAGGGCGGGTCCACCAGTGCGGGCTGCCCGCTTCCTGCACCACGGCAACAGGCTCTCCGTTGACCACGTGGGCCGACACGCGGGTGATATTGATCTTGGGCGCCTCGACCTTCCAACCCAGTTCGCGGCCCAGGATGTCCACGGGGATGGTCTTGCCCACGTCCGAGGCGGTCGTCACCACGGGTGTGGCGCCGAGCAGGGCGGCCACGGTTTCGGACATGGCGTTTGCACCGCCCACATGGCCCGACAGCACCGGGATCACGAACTGCGCCGCGTCGTCCACCACCAGCACGCCGGGGTCCTCGTCTTTGCTCTTGAGATGGGGCGCGATCAGGCGAACCACGGCACCCAGCGACACAAAGAAAACCACCTGGTCGAAGTCTGCGAACAGTGTGGCGATCTCGTCGCGGAAAGCGCCGCTGTAGGATTTCACCGTATTGGGCAGGCCTGCCATCAGCGGCGAGAACTTGTCCGCCACGCACACGCCGGCGCCGGGCATCTGGCGCGCCAGTTCGGCGGCCTGCTGGGCTCCGTGTTTGGTGATCGCCACGAGGACGACGCGCACAGCGGTTTCGGGGGTGATCATTCCTGGGTTTCCTCTTCTTCGATTTCGGTGCTGGTTTTTTTGCGGCAGCCACGCTGCATTTCGCCGCGCTCGCGTCCGGGGTTCTTCACCAGCAGCAGCGACAGGTAGTTGACCTTCGTGCCTTTGAGCTCGATCACGTCGGTGACGATTCGCTCCAATGGCGAGCCGGCCTTTTCGATGAAGCGGCTGTGCGGCAGCAGGTCGCGCCGCTCCAGCAGGTCGATCAGATCGTCCAGCAGCGGCTTGACCTTCATCAGCACCAGGGTGTCGAAGTCGGCCAGCATCTTCTCCACTGCCGCGATGCCGTAGGCAGCGGGCACGATGGCGATGGTGTCGTCCTGCTCGGAGAGCGGCACCTGCAACCGCGCGCAGGCGGCGTTGAACGAGGTCACACCGGGCACGATCTCGATGCGGGCATCGTCGTCCAGTTCGCGCAGCACGCGGGCCAAGTAACAGAAGCTGGCGTAGGTGGAGGCATCGCCTTCGACCAGAAACAGCACGTCCTGCCCGCTGGCCAGCAGCTCGCGCACCGTCTCGGCCGCCTTCAACCAGTGGCGCGCCAGCTTTTCGGCGTCGTGCGTCATCGGGAACAGCAACGATTGGTGCCGCTCGGGCAAGGACAGGCCGGCGCGGAACGCGATGTCCAGCGCGTAGCTCTCTTTGCGCAGGCTGCGCACCGGGTAGGTCCAGATGGTGTCGCACCGTTCCAGCAACGCCCAGGCGCGGCGGGTGATCAGGCCCGGGTCGCCGGGGCCGAGGGAGACGCCAAACAGCGTGCCAGCTTGCGTCATGCCACACCTCCGGCCTGCGCGCAGACGATCCACACCGGGTTCTCCGCCGCCATGCGGTGCATGTGTAGGATCGGCTTGCTGCGCGAGGCCTGCAGCTGCAGCACGTCCCAGGTCGCGCGCTGCTCTTTCAATGCGGCCACGGCCACCCCCAGGTTTTCAATCGTCACGAAGTTCATCACCAGCCAGCCCTGCGGTTTCAGGCGTTGGAGGACCAGCGTGATCAACTCGGCCAGCTCACCGCCCGAACCGCCCACGAACACCGCGTCCGGGTCGGCCCAGTCCTGCAGGCCCTCGGGCGCTTTGCCATGCAGCAGGGTGTGGTTGCTGATGCCCATGGCCAGGCGGTTGCGCTGTACGATGGCTGCGTCGTCCGCGTTCTTCTCGATCGCGTACACATGGCCGTTTCGGCACAGGCGTGCCGCCTCCAGTCCGACCGAGCCCGAACCCGCACCGATGTCCCAGACCACGCTGTCGGCGCGCAGTTGCAGACGTGCCAGCGATACGGCCCGCACCTCGTGCTTGGTGATCAACCCCTTCTCGGGGTGGCGCTGCTCGAAGCTCGCGTCTGGCAGGCCCAGCAGCACCTGCGGCGCGCGCAGGCGGCTGCGCCACAGCAGCACGACGTTGGGGTCGGCAAAGGGCATCTGCGCAGCCGCGCCGATGGCCATGCCGCTGACGATGCGCTCTGTGGACTGGCAAAGGCGTTCGGCCACCGCCATCTCGAAGTCATCGGCCAGACCCTCGGCCACCAGCATGCGGGCGATGCGGTCTGGCGTGTTGTCCGGGCTGGTCAGGATGGCCAGGCGGTCGTGCTGGCGGATGTCGCGCAGCAGCGCGTACAGGCCGTGACCGGGCGGCGAACCTGGCACCCAGTCGCCTGCGTCCTTGCTGTGCACGGACGAGAACTTCATGTCCTGCCAGGGAAGGCCCAGGCGGGCGCAAGCCAGTTGCAGTGTCGAGACATTGGGAATGACCTCAATTGTCTCGATGCACAGCCGCGACGCCAGGAAGGCAGCGATACCGTGGCACAGCGGATCGCCCGTGGCGAGCACCACCACACGCTGGCCCTGGGTCTGTGCGGCGCGGATCCACTCGGGCACCTGTGACAGCGCACCGGTCAGGTCGCGCTGGACCGCAGCGGGCTCTATGTGCGCCGCGAACATCTGCAGCGTGCGGGCGCCACCAATCACCAGTTGGGCCGCTCTCAGATGCTCCAGCGCCTTGGCGCCAAGGCTGACGATCCCATCGTCCAGCACGCCGAGGATTCGGCATTTTTCAATCACAGGGTCAAGGGTCAAGAAGCCTCCGCTATTTTTTTGCCATCGAAATCGCAGACCAGCACCTGCAGTTCAAATTGGTCGGGGTAGCGCGTGCGCAGGGTCTCGATCACCTTGCGTGCCAGCGCGGTGTGAAACGCGGTGCCCAAGCCCAGCGCATCCATGCGTTCACCGGCGTAGCGCGCCGTTTCGTTGCCGCGAATGGCCTCGCAGACGTCGGGCGGCGCGCCAACGCCGGCAGCCAGATCGGCCAGCAGACCGGTGTCAACCTCGGCGCGCCCCGCGTGGGTGATCGTTTCGCCTTGGGCGATCTTGGTCAGCTTGCCGACCATGCCGCCAATGACGACCTTTTTCAACCCGGCCTTCACCGCCGCGCCCATGGCGTAACGCAAAAAGTCGCCCATCTGCACGAACGCCGGCTCGGGCAGCTCGGGCATTTCTTCCATCACGAACTTCTCGGTGCGCCCGCCGGTAGTCAGCACCACCACGCCGTGGCCCAGGGTGCCCGCCACCTGCACACCTTGCACCACGCTGGCGCGGTAGGCGGCGGTGGAATACGGCTTGACGATGCCGGTGGTGCCCAGAATGGAAATGCCACCCAGGATGCCCAGGCGCGCGTTCAGCGTCTTCTTCGCCATCACCTCGCCCTGCGGCACCGAAATGCGCACCTCCAGGCCCGTCTCGTCCAGCAGGCCCTGCCCCACCAAGCGCACATTGGCCTCGATGTTGCGGCGGGGGACCGGATTGATGGCCGGGCCACCCACCGCCAGGCCGAGGCCGGGCATGGTGACAGTGCCGACGCCGACACCGCCCGCCAGCACCACCTGGCCGGGCTGCTCGGGCAGCAAGCGCAAGTCGGCAGTGAGGTGCGCCTTGTCGGTGCAGTCCGGGTCGTCGCCTGCGTCCTTGATCACCATGGCGTGGGCGGTCCGTTGGGTGCCGCTGCCCTCCACCCGGCCGTCCTGAACGGCGAAGGTCACCCGGTCGCCATTGGGCAGCAGGCACTCGACCTCGCCAGGCACCGCACCCGTGACCAAGCCGATGGCGGCCGCGCGCGCCGCCGCAGCGGAACACGCACCGGTCGTGAAACCGGTGCGGGTGCCGCGGGGCGCGTCTTTTTTCATCATGCGGCCAGCTCCCTGGCTTCGGCCAGGCCCAGCAGCGCGTGGATCGCGGCGACCACCAGGGTGGAGCCGCCCTTGCGGCCACGGATCACGATCCAGGGCACCTCGGTCTCCAGCGCCATCAGATCCTTGGACTCTGCCGCCGACACAAAGCCCACAGGCATACCCACTACCAGCGAAGGGCGCACGCCCTCATCCCGGATCAGGCGCACGATCTCGATCAGCGCCGTGGGCGCGTTGCCGATGCCGACGATGGCACCGTCGATCAGGCCCAGTCGGTGTGCCTTGCGCATGGCCTGCACCGCGCGGGTCGTGCCCTCGGCCTTGGCCTGCTCGATCACGTCCGGGTCTGAGATGAACTGGTGCGTGCCCATGCCGAAGTGGCCCAGGCGCGGCGCCGATAGGCCGACACAGATCATCTCCACGTCGGCCACCACGCGGGTCGCCCGCGACAGGATCGCGGCCAGCCCCTGCTCCACCGCCTGGGGGTGGAAGTCGGTCAGGCCGTTGAAGTCGAAATCGGCGTTCGCGTGGATCATGCGACGCACGATGGGCCACTGCCCGGGCGTGTAGCAGTGCGAGAGCACCTCGCGGTCGATCACGGCAAACGAGTCGTGCTCGATGGCACGGCCAGCGGCGGTGAGCTGCTCGGTGACGACGTTGGCCGTATCAGGCGCGGGCATGGTCATGGGGGTGCTCGTGGTCATGGGCATGCGCGTGTTCAGGTGCGTGGGGGTGCTCATGCGGGTGAGCATGGTCGTGCGCGTCGTCGTGGTGGTGCCCGCCCATGCCGTGTTCTTCGGCAAAGCTGCGGTACTTGCAGCCGTCGCAAGGCATCAGCGCGACCGGCGCGTTGCGCCGCATGTCGTTTACGCGCTGCTCCAGCAACTCGAAAATTTCCTTCTCGAACCCGAAATACTTGGTGGAGGCAAAACGCAACATCGGGTACTGACTCTTGAGGTGTTCTACCTGGCGGGTGATGCGTTCCACCAACGTGCCGTTAAACAGGTAATACGGCAACACCACCACCTGCTTCATCCCCAGCAGGCTCTGGCGCTGCACAGTTTTTTCCAGACGGGGGTGGGTGATGCCGGTGAACGCGAGGTCCACCAGCTCGTGGTCGGTTTCCTCCAGCAGCCAGCGCGCCATCTTGGCCATGTCGCCGTTGGCTTGGCGGTCCGACGAACCGCGCCCCAGCACCACCACGCCGGTAGTGGTGGGGTCAGGCATGTCGAGCGCCTGCATCGCGCCCTTGAGGCGGCGGCGCAGGATGGCGAGGATCGGGTCGCAGGCGCTCAGGTGCGGCGCATACAGGAACTGCACCAGCGGGAACTTGAGGCGGGCGCCGTCGATGGCCTGAGGGATGTCCATCTTCACGTGGCCCGCCGCGTTCAGGATCAGCGGCACCACCATCACGCGGCTGGCACCG
This sequence comes from Hydrogenophaga sp. L76, assembly GCF_057654755.1. Classification (NCBI taxonomy): domain Bacteria; kingdom Pseudomonadati; phylum Pseudomonadota; class Betaproteobacteria; order Burkholderiales; family Comamonadaceae; genus Hydrogenophaga; species Hydrogenophaga sp. L76. The sequence goes on along the minus strand of NZ_CM172807.1, from coordinate 1,049,406 downwards.
GTGGCGGCACGCCTCAGGCCTTCGCTCATGGTGATCTCGGAGAACTCGATGAAGCAGACCTCGATGCGCCAGCCCGGCTGGCGCTGGCGCCACTGCTCGGCGAAGGCAAAGATTTCGTCGTTGCCCGAGGCTTCACGTGAGCCGTGGCCCACCAGCAGAATGGTTTCAGTGTTCATCGAACGTCCGATGTGAGGGTTGAAGCGGGCACGCTGGCGCGCCGGAAACGGTGGGTGAAACTGGCGTCGTACAGCTTGGACTTGGCCAGGGTGGTCCATTGCCTGGCCCCCAGCGTCGGGCTGGCGATCACCATGGACTGGCTGGCGATTTTTGCGTCGCGGCACAGGGCCTGGATGGTGACGACCGTGCCGCGCACGATTTTTTCTTCGCCCGGCCAGCTGGCCTTGTGCACCACCACCACGGGTGCGTCGGGCGACCAGCCCGCCGCCAGCAACTCGGCCGACACCTTGCCCAGCAAGGTGATGCTCAGGAAGATGCACAGCGTGCTGTGGTGCGCCGCCAGTTCGCGCAGCGATTCACCCTCGGGCATGGGCGTGCGGCCCTCGACGCGGGTGAAGATCACGGTCTGCGTCACCTCGGGCAGCGTCAAGCTTTCCACCGCCGCGGCCGCGCTGGCCATGGCCGACGACACGCCCGGCACCACCTGGATGGTGACGCCCGCCGCGTCCAGCGGCTGCACCAGCTCGATCAGCGCGCCGTACAGGCCAGGATCGCCGGTCTGTAGCCGCACGACGGTGTCGCAGCGGGTGGCGTGCTCGATCAGCCAAGCCTGTCGGCGCCGATCCAAATTTGAGCCACCGTGCCGACTGAATATTGAGCCAGGGGTGGAAGCCGACTTTTGTGGGGTCGGCTGTGGATAAGTGTAGGTGCTGTCCTGGTTCGGCGATCTCCTTGTTGTTGTGTTGAAGGCGCTGTGCAAGCCGCGCAGGGCGTAGCCTGTAGCGGCTTGCACAGCACGGCACTTGCTCAGAATGGGTCGGGCTCAGCCTGCGTCGAGGTATTCTTTCGCGCCTGCTCGCGGGCCTTGATACGCTTCTTGGCTGCAGCTGTGCTGCGACTGAAACGGATCGACTCGTTGCCTGTCTCCACGATGTGGCAGTGGTGAGTGAGACGGTCCAGCAGCGCGGTGGTCATCTTCGCGTCGCCGAACACGCTGGACCATTCTGCGAAGTCCAGGTTGGTCGTGATCATCACGCTGGTGTGTTCGTACAGCTTGCTCAGCAGGTGGAACAGCAACGCCCCGCCGGCCTGGCTGAACGGCAGATAGCCCAGCTCGTCCAGAATGACCAGGTCCATGCGCAGCAGGCTGGCTGCGATGCGCCCGGCCTTGCCTTGGGCCTTCTCCTGCTCCAGTGCGTTGACCAGATCGACCGTGGAGTAGAAGCGCACCCGCTTGCCGTGCCGGGTGATGCCCGAGACGCCCATGGCCGTGGCCAGATGGGTCTTGCCTGTGCCCGGCCCGCCCACCAGCACCACGTTGTGCGCCTCGTCGGTGAAGGCCGTGGTGGCCAGAGTCTCCACCAGCTTGCGGTCCACCGGCGAGACCTCGAAGTCAAAGCCCGCCATGTCGCGGTGCACCGGGAACTTCGCCGCGTGCATCTGGTGGCTGACCGAGCGCATCGCGCGGTCCGTGCCCTCGGCCTGCAACAGGTGCTCGATCAGCCAGCGCGAGGACTCGATGCCCACACCGCCTCCCTTACCACCCCCTTGCTCGACCAGATCGGCCCACGCCCCGGCCATGCCGTGCAGGCGCAGTGCCTTGAGTTCGACCAGCACATCAGTCTTCATGGCCGGCTCCTTCGGTGGTCACTCCCACAATGTTGCCCACGGTGTCCGAACGCAGGCTGTCGTAGCGAGCCGTGTTCGCCAGCGGCGGCGTGCTCACCTTCAACAGTGTGGCCGCCGTGGGCGGTATCGGCTGCGCGTTGAGCCGGTTCAGCACGTTGACCACATGCTCCACGCTGACCTTGCCCGGTGGACCGCTCTCCAGTGCCAGCTCGATGGCCACCAGCACCGCGTCCAGACCGGCGCTGAGCACAATGGCCAGCACCTGCGCCATCACCCGGTCGCCACCCGGGTTGCGCAGCAGCCCTCGGCGCAGCCGCTGCAGGGCCTCGGGCATGTCGGCAAAGGGCGCGCCGTTCCTCAGGGCACCGGGCTTCCTCTGCAGCAGCGGGATGTAGTGCTGCCAGTCGTACCGGGTCTCGCCCGCGTTGCTCAGCCGCTCGTGGCGCGCCACGATGGTGTCGTCGGCCACGATGGCCACGCTGCCCGGGTACAGCCGTGTGCTGACCAACTGGCCGACCCGTTCGCACGGCACGGAATATCGGTTGCGCGCCACCGACACCAGGCAGGTGCTGGAGACCCGCGCGGGTTTCTCGACGTAGCCGTCGAACGGCACCGGCATGGGCATGAGGTGCGCGCGCTCGTGTTCGAGCATCTCGGCCACGCTGAACTGGGTGTGCTCGGGGTGGCGCACCTCGTCCCACAGCGCGCGGCAGCGCTGGCCCAGCCAGGCGTTGAGTTCGGTGAAGCTGCCGAACTTGATCTTGGCCGCGTCGATCCAGATGCGCCGACGGCTGTCCTGCACGTTCTTCTCCACCACCCCTTTCTCCCAGCCGCTGGCCACGTTGCAGAAGTCCGGGTCGTACAGGTAGTGCGCGCACATGGTGGCAAAGCGCTCGTTGACGATGCGACCCTTGCCCTTCTTGACCTTGTCTACAGCGGTCTTCATGTTGTCGTAGATGCCGCGTCGGGCCACACCGCCGAGTGCCGCGAACGACCGGGTGTGGGCATCGAACAGCATCTCGTGGCCCTGGCTGGGGTAGGCCACCAGCCAGAAGGCCCGTGAAGCACACAGCTTCATGTGTGAGACCTGCACCCGGTAGTAGATGCCACCGATCACCATGCCTTCCTCGCTCCAGTCGAACTGGAAGGCCTCGCCCAGCTCGAAGGTCAGCGGCACGAAGGCGTTGCCCGCAGACCCCTGACCCTCGCTCTGGCGCCATGCCCGGATGAAGTCGGTCACTCGCGTGTACCCGCCCTCGTAGCCCGCGCGCCTGATCTCGGCGTACAGCGCCTTGGCCGTGCGCCGCTCGTGCTTGGGCCGACGTGCATCGGCCTTCAAGGCCTGCCTGAGTGCGTCATGGAACGCCGTGAGTTTGCTGGGCTGTTCGCCGCGCCGGTACTTCGGCGGGCCGTCCACCTCGCCGTGCAACCACTTCGCCACCGTGTTGCGCGAGAGCCCTGTCATGCGCGATATCTCGCGCTCCGATTTGTTCTTCCGGGCATGCAAATGCCGGATCCTGCCAATCATGTCCATGGTGATCACTCCTTGTCCTCTGCTGCACATAAAAACAGCAGAGTAGGTTGTTCACCTGGCTCAGTTTTGGGTCGGCACTACCCTCAAAAGTGGCTCAGTTTTCGGTCGGCGCCAACACCACCTGATCTCCAAGCTCTACGAGCGCACCAGCATACTGATCACGACCAACCTGAGCTTCGGGGAATGGAGCCAGGTGTTCGGCGACGCGAAGATGACGACGGCGCTGCTGGACCGGCTGACCCACCACTGCCACATCGTGGAGACAGGCAATGAAAGCTGGCGGTTCAAACACTCCAGCGCTGCAGCAAAGACAGGCCCGAGAAAGAAGCCCCGGACGGCCCAGAACGGCACGACTGAGAAAGGAGAAGCCGATGCACCAGCGGTAGACTTATCCACAGACGCGTAGCTCGGCTACACCCCAACAGGTGGGGTCAATATTGGATGGAAAGCCGGGGTCAGGATTGCGTGGAATTCAACATTGACGGTGTTCTTTGGATCGTTGCGGAGCGCATGAGCAAACGCATCGAAGGCCGCAACGGGCTTGCCGTCCGGCCCCAGCAAGACCCAAGTTGGACGGCCTTTTACCGTCCTTTCTCGAAGGCTGACGTTCCTGTACATAACAGTCTAAGCATGCAACTGGAACGAAGATAGCCGTCATCGACCAAATATGCAACCATCTTGCACACTACAAAGACCCCCCAACGCTCGTCTGGAAAGAAGCAAGGAAGAGATCGAGAGTAGCGCTCTCATTGGAGAAAAGTGTGCGGCGTAAGGGAATCGAACCCCTGACCTGCGGTTTAGAAGACCGCTGCTCTATCCAACTGAGCTAACGCCACGCAGAGGTTGATCCGGACATATTGTAATACGCAACTACAAAAACCCGAAATAAGAACCCCCGACCTGCTGCTTAGAAGGCAGCTGCTCTATCCGGTTGAGCTACGGGCAGATGATGCCGGTCTGCTGATACAAAAAAGGCCCACAGAGTGGGCCTTTTTGTTTTTCGATGAATGGTCGGAGCGGCGGGATTCGAACTCGCGACCCTCTGCTCCCAAAGCAGATGCGCTACCAGGCTGCGCTACGCTCCGACTAAGCTGTCGAGTATACCCTGCGAAAAGAGGTGCCCCGGCGGATGCGGCCGGGATTCATCGTTTTTTGTACTGATCTTTTCCAAACAGCGCATCGCGCGCACGGTCGTCGGTGAGGGGTTTGCGGGCGTCGGCCAGCACGGCGACGCCGCGCTGGACGGCGGGCCGCGCTGCGATGCGGTCAAACCAGTTCTTGAGCCTGGGGAAATCGGCCCAGTCGATGCCCTGGTTCTGCCAGCTGCGCAGCCAGGGGAAGATGGCGATGTCGGCCACGGTGTACTGGTTGCCGGCGATGAATTTGCGGCTGCTCAGTTGTTTGTCCATCACACCATACAGACGCTTGGCCTCGTTGGTGTAGCGGTCCACGGCATAGCCGATCTTCTCGGGCGCGTAGATGCGGAAATGGTGCGCCTGGCCGAGCATGGGGCCCACACCACCCATCTGGAACATCAACCACTGCAGGACTTCAAACTTTTGTCGGTCCGTTCGCGGCAGCAGCTTGCCGGTCTTGGCTGCCAGGTACAGCAGGATGGCGCCCGATTCGAACAGGCTGATGGGTTTGCCATCAGGGCCAACGGGATCCACCAGGGCGGGGATCTTGTTGTTGGGGCTGATCCTCAGGAACTCGGACTGGAACTGGTCGCCTTGCCCGATATTGACGGGATGGACCTGCCAGTCGCGACCCAGACGCAGCCCGCATTCCTCCAGCATGATGTGGACTTTGTGCCCGTTGGGTGTGGGCCATGAATAGACATCGATCATTTCAGGTGCTTTCTATTTGGGGGAGCCGACAACTTCTGCACTTTACGGGAGTTCGTTGCGCCATGTTTGAACGACTGAAGAATGCCTTGCGTGCCGGTTCGACCAAGTTGGAACTCGACGGGTTGACTCAGTGGGTCACCGAGCACATGCTGGCCTACCGGGCTCCGGGCTCCGGGCTCCGGGCTCCGGGCTCCGGGCTCCGGGCTCCGGGCCAGGGCCGTGGGGGCAGGGGGTGTGCTGGAAGGTCACCTGCTGGATCGACCGGGCGACAGTCCCTCCGTACGCTATGCACGGGATGTTTTTGAACACCTCAGCGCCCGCGCGCTGCACCTGTTTGCGCAGCTGAGGTTTTGACTGGCGCGAGGGATCAGCAACCGCGCGTGACGGGCATCTCTACGTCGCTCTTGACGACCATGTGTTTGGCCAGTTCCAGCTTGGCGATCGACTGGCGGTGCACCTCGTCCGGGCCATCGGCCAGGCGCAGCGTGCGCTGGTTGGCGTAGCTGTAGGCGAGCGGGAAATCGTCGCTCACGCCACCGCCGCCGTGGGCCTGGATCGCCATGTCGATGATGTCGCAGGCCATGTTGGGTGCCACCACCTTGATCATCGCGATCTCGGCCTTGGCCACCTTGTTGCCCACGGTGTCCATCATGTAGGCCGCCTTGAGCGTGAGCAGGCGCGCCATTTCGATGCGGCAACGCGCATCGGCAATGCGCTCGTGCCACACCGACTGCGCCGACACCGGTTTGCCGAAGGCCACGCGGCTGTTGAGCCGTTTGCACATGAGTTCGAGCGCGCGTTCGGCGGCGCCGATGGAGCGCATGCAGTGGTGGATGCGGCCCGGGCCGAGGCGGCCTTGCGCGATCTCGAAACCGCGGCCTTCACCCAGCAAGAGGTTGTCCACGGGCACGCGCACGTCCTTGAGAAGCACTTCCATGTGGCCGTGTGGAGCGTCGTCGTAGCCGAACACGGAGAGCGGGCGCACCACGGTGATGCCCTTGGCGTTGGACGGCACCACGATCATGGATTGCTGCGAATGGCGCGCAGCGTCGGGGTTGGTCTTGCCCATGACGATGTAGACCGCACAGCGCGGATCGCCCGCGCCCGACGACCACCACTTGAGACCATTGATCACGTACTCGTCGCCGTCGCGAACGATGCTGCACTGGATGTTGGTCGCGTCCGATGAGGCCACCATGGGCTCGGTCATCAGGAAGGCGGAGCGGAATTCACCCTTCAGCAGCGGTTCGAGCCACTGGTCTTTCAACGATTCGCTGGCGTAGCGTTCCAGCGTTTCCATGTTGCCGGTGTCCGGCGCGGAGCAGTTGAACACTTCGGCCGCGAACGGTACGCGGCCCATGATTTCACACAAAGGCGCGTATTCCAGATTGGTCAGGCCCTCAGGTGCCCGCGGGCTGCTCGGCAGGAACAGGTTCCACAGACCGGCCGCCCGGGCCTTGGGCTTGAGTTCTTCAATGATCGTGGTCGGAATCCAGGCGTTGCCCTTGGCCCGGTTGGCAGCGATCTCGGCGAAGAAGCGGCCTTCGTTCGGGTAGATGTGCTCGTCCATGAACGCCAGCAGGCGCTCGCGCATGTCTTTGACTTTGTCGGTGTAATCGAAGTTCATCGGGTGGTCCTTGGATGCAGTCGAAGCTGGTGGGTTGGAAGGGGTGGGTGAAAGCCGTTGTTGGTCAAGCCTGCAACGCGAAGCGCCAGGCCAACTCGGCCAGCGGCCGGGCGCCGGCAGCGGATGAAACGGCCTGTGCGCTGGAGGCGGTGCCGGTTTCGACCCGTTTCGCGATCCCTTGCAGGATGGCGGCGAGGCGGAACAGGTTGTAGGCGAGGTAAAAGTTCCAGTCGGCCTTGAGTTGCGCTGGCGTGGCGAAGCCGGTGCGTTCGCAGTAGAGCGCGATGTAGTCGTCTTCGGTGGGGATGCCCAGGGCCTGCACGTCGAGTCCACCGATGCCGCGGAACGCGCCGGGTGGAATGTGCCAGGCCATGCAGTGGTAGCTGAAGTCGGCCAGCGGATGGCCCAGGGTGGAGAGCTCCCAGTCCAGTACCGCGAGCACGCGCGGCTCGCTGGGGTGGAACATCAGGTTGTCGAGCCGGTAGTCGCCGTGCACCACCGACACCATGGATTCGTCGCGTGCCATGGCCGGGATGTTCCGGGGCAGCCATTCCATCAGCTGGTCCATCTCGGGGATCGGCTGCGTGATCGAGGCCACGTACTGTTTGCTCCAGCGACCGATCTGGCGTTCGAAGTAGTTGCCCGGTTTGCCGTAGCCATCAAGGCCGATGGCCATCGGATCCACCCTGTGCAGCGCGGCCATGACGCGGTTCATCTCGTTGTAGATGGCGCCTCGCTGCTCGCGGCTCATGCCGGGCAGGGACTGGTCCCACATCACCCGGCCTTCGACACACTCCATCACATAAAAGGCGCGGCCGATCACCGTTTCGTCTTCACACAGCGCGTGCATCTGCGCGACCGGCACACCGCTGCCGTGCAGCGCGCTCATGACGCGGAACTCGCGCTCGATCGCATGGGCCGAGGGCAGCAGCTTCGCCACCGGGCCGGGTTTGGCGCGCATGACGTACGCGCGCTTCGGCGTGATCAGCTTGTAGGTCGGGTTGGACTGGCCGCCCTTGAACATCTCCACGGTGAGCGGACCGGTGAAGCCGTCGACGTGGGTCGCGAGCCAATCCTGCAGGGCAGGCACGTCGAAAGCGTGCTGTTCGGACACCGGGCGGGTGCCGGTGAAGTTCTGGGTATCGCTCATGCGAGGGGTCTCACTCGTTGGGGTAGGGCGCGACCCTGCGCGGTGGGGCGCGGTGCGCCCTTCGCCTGAACCCGCTGGTTCAGTTCTCGGCTTCGGCTATGCGCATCAGCATGTCGCGGTTGCGCACCACCAGACCACCCTGTTCGATGCGGATCGCTTCCTCGCGCTCCATCGACTTGAGTTCCTGGTTGACGCGCTGGCGCGATGCGCCCAGCAGCTGGGCCAGTTCTTCCTGTGCCAGCTGCAGGCCGATGCGCATTTCGCTGCCGTCGGACAAGCAAGGCACGCCGTAACTGCGCACGAGGTGCAGCAACTGCTTGGCCAGCCGCGCACGCAAGGGCAGGGTGTTGAGGTCTTCCACCAGACCGAACAGGGTGCGGATGCGCCGCGCCTGCAGCCGCATCAGCGCTTCGTAGAGCTCCACATGGGTGCTCAGGATCTTCTGGAAATCGTTGCGGGCCACGCAGAGCAGTGTGGTCGGTCCGTGTGCATAGGCATCGTGCGTGCGCTGGTCGCCGTCGAACATGGCCACATCGCCGAACCACACACCCGGCTCGACGTAGGTCAGCGTGATCTGCTTGCCCGAGAGCGAGGTCGAGCTCACACGCACCGCGCCCTTGGCAACCGCCGTCCATTCGGTGGGTGGGTCGCCGCGGGCGACGATGAGGTCGCTGTCCTTGAATCGCTTGACGTAGGCGCATCGGAGTATGTCGTGACGCAGGGAAGGAGAAAGGCTGCTGAACCAGCGACCACTGTTGATCGCCTCGCGTTCTTCCATTGTCAGAATCGGTTCGTCCATCGGCTGTCTTATGAGTGACTGAATTGACTGGCATTGTCGCCACTGGGACCCTGCGCCCGCATCAGGGTTTGCGTGACACCTGTCCCGCAGGTGTCCTTTTGTGTCATGGCCCATGGCACTGCTGGCCATGGCCCACGGGTGTCAGCGGTAGTTTGCTGGGCGCTTTTCGAGAAAGGCTGCGATGCCTTCGCCGGCGTTGGCGTGGTGCAGGCAACGCACGAAGTGATCGCGCTCGGCACTCAGCTGCGCGTGCAGTGAAACCGTCAGTGCGTCGTTGGCCAGTTCCTTGATGCTGGCGAGCGCGTTGGGGGCCCGGGAGTTGAGCCGTTCTGCCGCGGCCAGCGCACAGGCCAGCGCTTCGCCGGGCGCACTCACTTGGGTGATCACGCCCAAGGCATGCAGACGGGTGGCATCCATGCGCTCGCCGCCCATCAGGAGCTGCAGTGCGGTGGCGCGAGGCAGGGCACGCATGAGGCTCCAGGTGGCACCACCGTCAGGCGACAGACCCACGTTGCTGTAGGCCATGACAAACACGCTGTTGTGCGCGGCAACGATCAGGTCGCAGGCCAGTGCGAGCGAGAAACCCGCGCCCGCACACGATCCCTCCACGGCGGCGAGCACCGGCTTCGGAAACACGCGGATGCTCTCGATCCAGTTGTGCAGACCTTCGATGCTCTGCGCCTGGACTTCGGGGGGTTGTTGCCGGTTGGCCATCAGGCGCTGCAGGTTGCCACCAGCGCAGAAATGGCTGCCTTCACCTGTGATGACCACGCTGCGCACGTCCGTGTTGTTTTCGGCCACGCTCAGCGCCTCCACACCGGCGGCGTAGATGTCCGGGCCCAGCGCGTTGCGGTGTTCGGGATTGCTGATGGTCAGCACCATGGTCTGGCCATGGCTGTGGCTTTTGAGGCTGGCGGTCATGCGTGTGGTGTGTGTTCGTGTCGGCTGGCAGATTTCAGGCTTCTTCGTGCATCAGGCTCAGGCCCAGTGCGCCACGGCGGCGCAGCCAGGGCGAAGGGCGGTAGCGCGGGTCGCCGTAAACGGTCTGCATGTTGAAGAGGATCTCCAGCACATTGGTCGGGCCGATGCGATCCCCCATGGCCAGCGGCCCCATGGGATAGCCCAGGCCCAGTGTGACCGCCACTTCGAGGTCTTTCGGGCTGCAGACGCCCTGCTGGCACATGTCGGCCGCGATGTTGACGATGGTGGCCACGACACGTTGTGTCACGAAGCCGCCGCTGTCGCGCACCACGCTCACGGCCTTGCCATCGCTGGCGAAGAGGGCGTGGGCGGCATCGCGCATGTCGGGCCGGGTGGCCGGGTTGGTGGCGAGCACGCGCCGCTTGGTGGCGGTGTCGTCGAGCATCATGTCGATGCCGACGGTGCGGCTGGGGTCGAGGCGCTCCACGGCGGCGAGCGTGGTGACATCCAGCCCCAGCGGCGCCACCAGAATCAGGGCGGCGGAAGAGGGTGCCGCGGCGGTCTCGATGCTGGCCCCCAGAGTTTTGAGCAACTGGTAGATCTCGGGGCGGCGTGCCGCCTTGGGCGACACCCACACCGGTGGCAACGAGGACGCACCGGGGACGGGTGGTTCGGCCGGTACCTGCGCCACACCGTTGTCATAGGCGTAGAAGCCCTCGCCCACTTTCTTGCCCACCACACCACCGGCCAGTCGCTGAGCGGTGATCACGCTGGGGCGGTAACGCGGTTCATCGTAGTACTGGCGGTAGATCGACTCCATGACCGGATGCGACACATCCAGCGCGGTCAGGTCCATCAGCTCGAACGGTCCGAGCCTGAAGCCCATCTGGTCCTTGAGGATGCGGTCGATGGTGGCAAAGTCGGCCACGCGTTCCCCGACCACGCGCAACGCCTCGGTGCCATATCCCCGTCCGGCGTGGTTCACGATAAAGCCGGGGGTGTCCTGTGCCGATACCGGGGTGTGACCGAACTGGCGCGCGTAGTCCGTCAGTTGCTGGCACACAACGGGACTGGTTTTCAGCCCGGCGATCACTTCGACCACCCGCATCAAAGGCACAGGATTGAAAAAATGAAAACCGGCGAGCTGGGCGGGGCGCTGCAGTGCCGCCCCGATCGCGGTGACCGACAGCGACGATGTGTTGGTGGCCAGCACCGCTTCTGGCGTGACAACCGCCTCCAGTTCAGCGAACAGCCGCTGCTTCACGTCGAGCTTTTCCACGATGGCCTCGACCACCAGCGCACACGGCGCCATATCCGACGCCGCGCTGGCCAGCGATACGCGTGCCACGTACGCCGCTTGCATGTCGGGCGTGAGCTTGTTTTTGAGCACCAGCTTTTGCCAGGTGTCCGCCAGTGCGGCGCGGGCCGCCTCGGCGGCGCCCGGCTGGAGATCGAATAGCAGAACATGGCTGCCGGCCTGAACAGCCATCTGGGCGATGCCGCGCCCCATGGCTCCAGTGCCCACGATACCAACGGTTGGGAAAATAGGTTGCATATGAAAGTATTCTTTCGAGAGGGATGGCGACAAGCTATGACAAAATGTTCCAACCTAGGAAAGAAGGGATTCTGACGTGCGCCAAATACTGGTGGGCTCCATTTTGCTATCAACTGTCCTGATCAGTCAGGCGGTGACCTTGGGCCGCCACAGTGGCCCGGCCGTGATTGGTCGCGGTCTTGACGTTCGGGTGCAGGCGATGGTAGGGCCGGATGAAGACGCGTCGGCCCTGTGTATCCAGGCCGAGGTGTTCTTCGGTGATGCCCTGGTGTCGCCCGCTTCGGTTCGCACAAGCACGCAGCGCAGCGCGCCGGATGCGCAAGTATCGGTGCGCATTGAGACGTCGCAACCGGTGAACGAGCCTGTGGTGACGATCCTTGTTCGCGCAGGCTGTGACATGCCCTTCTCTCGTCGTTATGTGTTGCTGGCCGACCCCCTGAGTGAGCCTGCGGTCAGTGCTGTCCCGGCATCGGCTGAGACGGGCGGCTCCGCAAGAGCCTCGATCTCGTCTTTGCCGGCTGTTCCCCGCAACGAGGACCTCAGCACCTCCGCGAGATCCGGTGCAAGCGCCAGCGGCACGGGCGTCGAAACCTCGCCCGTCGCGACGCCGAGAGCAGCCATTGCCGCACCTTTGCCGAAGGCCGCTGCTTCCCGGCCCCGACCGGCCAGCGTGGTGCGCAAGCCCGCCGTTGCGGCGCCTCAAGCAGCGGTTCCTCGGCTGCAGCTAGATCCCGTCGATCTGGGCCTGAGCATCGAGCGCGATCCGGTGCTCAAGCTCTCGTTGTCATTGCTGAGCGAACCCACCACGTCTGAAGAAACGCGAGCAGCGGCGGGCTTGCTCTGGAAAGCCATCAACGCCTCGCCCGAAGTGATCCTGCGCGATGCGCAAAAGCTCTCGGTGCTGGAGGCAGAGTCCAAGGGGCTGCGAGAGCAGGAGGCGCGCAACAAAGTTGCGCTGCAGGCGATGGAAGCGCAGCTGGTGAAAGCGCGCTACATGACCTGGCTGGCCTACCTGCTGGGTGCGCTGTTGTTGCTGTCCTTGTTCGCTTTCCTGTTCACCCGCCGCCGGCGCGGGCGCCATGAAGAGGCGCCCGCGAACGCGGCTTGGTGGGCGGATGCCGAGAAAGTTGGCAAGGGCACCGCCGTGACGAAATCCGCCGATTCCAACCGGACCGATCCGTCGGGTGTGGACATTGATTTGACCCTTGGGCGGGAGTCATCCTTTGATGGATACCGTTCCCTGCATGACTCCACCATGGGTATCAACAGACTGCCGGCCGGTACAGAGGGCGACCATCGCGAATACCCGGCCAGCCAGGTCGGGGTATCGCGGTCGGTGGCCACCGAGGAACTGTTTGATGTCCAGCAGCAAGCCGACTTTTTCGTTTCGCTCGGCGAAAACGACAAGGCCATTGGCGTGCTCAAGGAACATCTGGCCTGTTGGCGCCGACCGAAAACTGAGCCACTTTTGAGGGTAGTGCCGACCCAAAACTGAGCCAGGTGAACAACCTACTCTGCTGTTTTTATGTGCAGCAGAGGACAAGGAGTGATCACCATGGACATGATTGGCAGGATCCGGCATTTGCATGCCCGGAAGAACAAATCGGAGCGCGAGATATCGCGCATGACAGGGCTCTCGCGCAACACGGTGGCGAAGTGGTTGCACGGCGAGGTGGACGGCCCGCCGAAGTACCGGCGCGGCGAACAGCCCAGCAAACTCACGGCGTTCCATGACGCACTCAGGCAGGCCTTGAAGGCCGATGCACGTCGGCCCAAGCACGAGCGGCGCACGGCCAAGGCGCTGTACGCCGAGATCAGGCGCGCGGGCTACGAGGGCGGGTACACGCGAGTGACCGACTTCATCCGGGCATGGCGCCAGAGCGAGGGTCAGGGGTCTGCGGGCAACGCCTTCGTGCCGCTGACCTTCGAGCTGGGCGAGGCCTTCCAGTTCGACTGGAGCGAGGAAGGCATGGTGATCGGTGGCATCTACTACCGGGTGCAGGTCTCACACATGAAGCTGTGTGCTTCACGGGCCTTCTGGCTGGTGGCCTACCCCAGCCAGGGCCACGAGATGCTGTTCGATGCCCACACCCGGTCGTTCGCGGCACTCGGCGGTGTGGCCCGACGCGGCATCTACGACAACATGAAGACCGCTGTAGACAAGGTCAAGAAGGGCAAGGGTCGCATCGTCAACGAGCGCTTTGCCACCATGTGCGCGCACTACCTGTACGACCCGGACTTCTGCAACGTGGCCAGCGGCTGGGAGAAAGGGGTGGTGGAGAAGAACGTGCAGGACAGCCGTCGGCGCATCTGGATCGACGCGGCCAAGATCAAGTTCGGCAGCTTCACCGAACTCAACGCCTGGCTGGGCCAGCGCTGCCGCGCGCTGTGGGACGAGGTGCGCCACCCCGAGCACACCCAGTTCAGCGTGGCCGAGATGCTCGAACACGAGCGCGCGCACCTCATGCCCATGCCGGTGCCGTTCGACGGCTACGTCGAGAAACCCGCGCGGGTCTCCAGCACCTGCCTGGTGTCGGTGGCGCGCAACCGATATTCCGTGCCGTGCGAACGGGTCGGCCAGTTGGTCAGCACACGGCTGTACCCGGGCAGCGTGGCCATCGTGGCCGACGACACCATCGTGGCGCGCCACGAGCGGCTGAGCAACGCGGGCGAGACCCGGTACGACTGGCAGCACTACATCCCGCTGCTGCAGAGGAAGCCCGGTGCCCTGAGGAACGGCGCGCCCTTTGCCGACATGCCCGAGGCCCTGCAGCGGCTGCGCCGAGGGCTGCTGCGCAACCCGGGTGGCGACCGGGTGATGGCGCAGGTGCTGGCCATTGTGCTCAGCGCCGGTCTGGACGCGGTGCTGGTGGCCATCGAGCTGGCACTGGAGAGCGGTCCACCGGGCAAGGTCAGCGTGGAGCATGTGGTCAACGTGCTGAACCGGCTCAACGCGCAGCCGATACCGCCCACGGCGGCCACACTGTTGAAGGTGAGCACGCCGCCGCTGGCGAACACGGCTCGCTACGACAGCCTGCGTTCGGACACCGTGGGCAACATTGTGGGAGTGACCACCGAAGGAGCCGGCCATGAAGACTGATGTGCTGGTCGAACTCAAGGCACTGCGCCTGCACGGCATGGCCGGGGCGTGGGCCGATCTGGTCGAGCAAGGGGGTGGTAAGGGAGGCGGTGTGGGCATCGAGTCCTCGCGCTGGCTGATCGAGCACCTGTTGCAGGCCGAGGGCACGGACCGCGCGATGCGCTCGGTCAGCCACCAGATGCACGCGGCGAAGTTCCCGGTGCACCGCGACATGGCGGGCTTTGACTTCGAGGTCTCGCCGGTGGACCGCAAGCTGGTGGAGACTCTGGCCACCACGGCCTTCACCGACGAGGCGCACAACGTGGTGCTGGTGGGCGGGCCGGGCACAGGCAAGACCCATCTGGCCACGGCCATGGGCGTCTCGGGCATCACCCGGCACGGCAAGCGGGTGCGCTTCTACTCCACGGTCGATCTGGTCAACGCACTGGAGCAGGAGAAGGCCCAAGGCAAGGCCGGGCGCATCGCAGCCAGCCTGCTGCGCATGGACCTGGTCATTCTGGACGAGCTGGGCTATCTGCCGTTCAGCCAGGCCGGCGGGGCGTTGCTGTTCCACCTGCTGAGCAAGCTGTACGAACACACCAGCGTGATGATCACGACCAACCTGGACTTCGCAGAATGGTCCAGCGTGTTCGGCGACGCGAAGATGACCACCGCGCTGCTGGACCGTCTCACTCACCACTGCCACATCGTGGAGACAGGCAACGAGTCGATCCGTTTCAGTCGCAGCACAGCTGCAGCCAAGAAGCGTATCAAGGCCCGCGAGCAGGCGCGAAAGAATACCTCGACGCAGGCTGAGCCCGACCCATTCTGAGCAAGTGCCGTGCTGTGCAAGCCGCTACAGGCTACGCCCTGCGCGGCTTGCACAGCGCCTTCAACACAACAACAAGGAGATCGCCGAACCAGGACAGCACCTACACTTATCCACAGCCGACCCCACAAAAGTCGGCTTCCACCCCTGGCTCAATATTCAGTCGGCACGGTGGCTCAAATTTGGATCGGCGCCGACACATGGCGCTTCGAGCGGTCCGGGAAAGGGCTATGACACGGATACCGAGGCGTATCAAAGTCCCCACTACTCCCGTACGATGGAGATCACTGCCGAGCAGTACGCCAAGCTCAAGCAGTTTGGTGATGCTGCCATTAAGGAGGACTGGCGCTACTTTCGTGGCGAGTACAACGGCGCGACCAACAGCTGCGTCGATTTCACGTGGGGTGCACTGAAGCACGCGGGCTTCAACATCCATCGCCCTGAGGTGACCACACACGACGGCACGGTGGTTTCGCCTGAGCACAATGGATCGATCGAGAACCATTTCGAAGGCCGGCTCCAGCCGGCCCGGAACAAGCTGGACATCCAGCAACTGGTCGATCCGGTCTTGGGCAGCCCGCTGAACTCCGAGAAATCGAATCCGCCGCCGGATCGCTCGTTTCTGCAGCACCTCATCAGCGACAACGAAACCGGTTCCCCGGCTCAACGCGAGGCGGCCCGGCAGTTCAAGGCGCAGTTGGGGGCGCGACTGGGACAGCTGGGCATGAACGACGCTCAGGTCAACACTTTGGCCGCCGCAGCGGCCAAAGAACACACACGACACGCGGGTCAAGGGGATGTTCAGTCCTGCTACCTGAGCAAGGACGGCAACACCATTGCCATGCGGCAGGCCTACCCGCCCCTGCGGGAGTTTGATGTCAACGTGGCGTTGGGTCGCAGTGAGCAGAGCCACTGGAGCGAAGCGGCGGCGCTGGACCGTGGCCGGGGCGGCGACGCGGTGGCTTCCCGCGAAGACCCGGTTGCCCGGTACCACGCGGCGCTGTCGCAGCCGATGGAAGCGCCTGCTCTGTCGCGCGGCTGATTTCATGGGCGATGCAGCTCATACAGGACCGTCCCGTGCAGCCCCCTAAAATCGAACCCATGACCCGTAAATACTTTGGCACCGACGGCATCCGCGGCACCGTCGGCCAGGCCCCGATCACGCCCGATTTTGTTCTCAAGCTGGCCCACGCCGTGGGGCGCGTGCTCAAGCGCGACGAGGCGCACCCCACGGTGCTCATCGGCAAGGACACGCGCATCTCGGGCTACATGCTGGAAAGCGCGCTGGAGTCCGGCTTCAACTCCGCCGGGGTGGACGTGGTCTTGCTCGGCCCTGTGCCGACACCGGCCGTGGCCTACCTGACCCGTGCACAGCGCGCGAGCCTGGGAGTGGTGATCTCGGCGAGTCACAACCCGTTTGATGACAACGGCATCAAATTCTTCAGCGCTCAGGGCAACAAGCTCCCGGACGACTGGGAGCACGCCGTCGAGGCCGAGCTGGACAAGGATCCGGTCTGGGCCGACTCGCGCAACCTGGGCAAGGCGCGACGCATGGACGACGCGGCGGGCCGCTACATCGAGTTCTGCAAGAGCACCTTCTCCAACGACCTCACGCTCAAGGGCCTGAAGATTGTGGTCGATGCCGCCCACGGCGCGGCCTACCAGATCGCGCCCGCGGTGTTCCACGAGCTGGGCGCCGAGGTGGTGCGCATCGGCTGCGCCCCTGACGGGCTGAACATCAACCACGAAGTGGGTGCGACCCATCCGCAGGCACTGGTTGATGCCGTGCGGGTGAGCGGAGCCCACTATGGCGTGGCCCTCGACGGCGATGCGGACCGGCTGCAACTGGTGGACGCCAGCGGGCGCCTGTACAACGGCGACGAGCTGCTGTACCTGATCGCGGCCGACCGCATCGCGCGCGACGTGGACGTGCCCGGCGTGGTGGGCACGCTGATGACCAACATGGCGGTCGAGGTGGCGTTCCGGAAACGCGGGGTCAGGTTCGTGCGCGCCAAGGTGGGCGACCGTTACGTGCTCGAAGAGCTGGAACGCCACGGCTGGATCCTCGGCGGTGAAGGCTCGGGGCACTTGCTGGTGCTGGACAAACACACCACCGGCGACGGCCTGGTGTCGGCGCTGCAGGTGTTGCAGGCCTGCGCCGGCAGCGGCAAGACCATGGCGCAGCTGCTGGCCGATGTGACGCTGTTTCCGCAGACCTTGATCAATGTGCGACTGCAGCCAGGGCAGGACTGGAAAACCAACACCCTGCTGGCCGACGAGACGAAAGCGGTTGAGGCCGAGCTGGGGGACACGGGGCGCGTGCTGATCCGCGCCAGCGGCACCGAGCCGCTGCTGAGGGTGATGGTCGAGGCGCGCGATCCCCAGCAGGCGCAAGCCTGCGCCGAGCGGCTGGTGAACGCGGTGAAATCGCAGGTGCCGGCATGAACGCGCCCGGTGTATCCAGCATCAGCGTGCTGCGCGCCGACTACGCCCATCCTGTGCATGCGGCTGCGCTGGTGACCCTGCTCGATGCCTACGCCAGCGATCCAGCGGGCGGCGGTGATGGCCTGAGCGACTTTGCCAAAGCCCACCTGGTCGGCGAACTCGCGGCGCGGCCGCAGGCCTACAGCGTGCTGGCATTCGACGGTGATGCGCCGGTGGGGCTGGTCAACTGCATCGAGGGGTTTTCGACGTTCGCATGCAAGCCACTGGTCAATGTGCACGACGTGACGGTGCTGACCAGCCACCGCGGGCGTGGCATTGCCGAGCAGATGCTGACACTGGCCGAAGTCATCGCCCGCGAGCGCGGCGCGGTGAAGATGACGCTGGAGGTGCTCTCGGGCAATGCCAGCGCGAAGAAAGTCTACGAGCGCATCGGCTACGCCGGTTACCAGCTGGACCCGGCCATGGGCACGGCGCAGTTCATGCAGAAGTGGCTGTGAACTGACCCACCCCGCCGCATCCTGGTAGGCAGTTCCTCGTCGCTCAGTAGAGCAGGTGGGGTGTCCGGGTCTCTATCCAGCCCGCTTCGTCCGGTTTGGTGATCGCATCAAGGTCTTCGGGCTTTGACTTCGGATCGTCCACCCATTCGCGCAGCGCCGGCCCGCCGTTGATCAGGTCGATGGCCAGGCGATCGTGTTCGTACTCGTAGGCGAAGTCGCGCCACAGCGGGTAGTCGGGCGCCTGCAGCCGCAGGGCTTTGAAGGCCAGTGCCTGCAGTCGCCAGGGCTGGAAGGTGGCGTGGTCGTAATGCGTCGGGTCTTCCACGTGGATCTGCACGCCGGCGCACAGATGGCCTGCGTGTTTGTGGAAGGTGGGCTCGAAGAAACACTCGCGCAGCACACAGCCTTTGAGCCACTGCGGCGCGATGCGGCGCATGTCGGCAATCAGGCGACGCGCGTCGATGCCGGGGGCGCCGAACAGCTCCAGCGGGCGCGTGGTGCCGCGGCCTTCGCTGAGCGTCGTGCCTTCGAGCATCACGGTGCCGGCGTAGGCGCGGGCCATCCAGAGGTTGGCGGCGTTGGGGCTGGGGTTGACCCAGGTGCGCTCGGTGGGCCAGCCGAAACCGGGCGCTGCGTCGGGCGCCCAGCCTTCCATGGTGATCACGCGGTATTCGACGGTCAGGCCCAGCGTGGCAATGAACCAGTGGCCGAGCTCGCCCATGGTCATGCCGTGGCGCATGGGCATGGGGCCGGCGCCGACGAAGCTTTCCCAGCCGGGGCGCAATGTCAGGCCTTCCACCGGGCGGCCCGCGGGGTTGGGGCGGTCGAGCACCCAGACGGCCTTGCCGTGTTGCGCGGCGGCTTCGAGCACGTAACGCAGCGTGGTGATGAAGGTGTAGATGCGGCAGCCCAGGTCCTGCAGATCGACCAGCAGCACATCGAACGTGTCCATCATGGCGTCGGTCGGGCGGCGCACCTCGCCGTAGAGGCTGAACACCGGGATGCCGAGGCGCGGGTCGAGGTAGTCGGGCGACTCGACCATGTTGTCCTGCTTGTCGCCGCGCAGGCCGTGCTGCGGGCCGAAGGCGGCCGTGAGATTCACGTCGGGCAGGGCGGCGAGCGCGTCGAGCGAATGGGTGAGGCCGCGGGTGACCGAGGCGGGGTGGGCCAGCAGGGCGATCCGTCGGCCGGCCAGCGGGGCACGCAGGGCGGGGTCTTCCAGAAAACGTTCAATGCCGAATTTCATGCGGGGTGTCAGGCGGGGTTGAGAGGGGCTGTGGGAAACGGTGGCAGGTCGAGCACATGCGCGAAACCGGCGCGGTGGTGAAAGTCGGGGCGTGCGGCGGGGTGGTGCAGGGCCCAGTAGCTGAGCTGGCCGTCGCGGGTCTCCAGGACGGCGCTCAGACCCAGGACCAGGGGCGTGCTGGCCGCGGCTGGCGGCCGTGGCAGCCAGATCTGCAGATCGAGGGACTGCGGTTGTTCCACGAACACCAGCTCGGGCGCGAAGGGCGCTGCGGCCGCTTCGGCGGGCAGATCACGCACCCGTTCGGCGCTGAAGCGGTAGGCCGCCCAATGCCCCGACGGCGAAAAATTGAACTCCTGGTAGGCAGGCTCGCCAGTGCGTGCGACGAAGGCCTCAAAGCAGGTGTGCTGCCACAGGCCATCGGCCGGTCCGGGCGTGTCGGGGGGCGGGATGAGCAGACCCGCGGTGTCGCCCGTGATGCGGTAGTGCAGCAGCCAGCCGGCGCCCGTCTCGGAGCCCGCCGCTGCCAGCGACACGCTCAGCTGCAGGTCGAGCGGGCAGGGCGTGGCGGGGTGGCAGGTCAGCGCCAGCGGCCTCGCGGGCAGTGGCTGGATCGGGGTGGGGGAGGAAGTCACAGCGCCGTATTCTGGCAGGCCGGAGCCGCACCGGCCGTGGTCAGCGCGTCGCGCTCACGGCTGGTAACACCGGCCCGAAGGGTCGTTGTCGATGCGGATCAGCTGGTTGTTGCCACCGCCCCAGACGGTGCCCCCGGTGAAGGTCAGGCAGCCTTCGCCTTTGTAGTGGGTGATGATGCGGCGGGCATCGCTGCCGAGGTAAAACGGGATCCAGCGCTTGCCGGTGTCGTGGGAGTACATCGCATCGGCCTCGCCGATGCGCTTTCGGACCGACTGGGCCTCCATGCCGATCCGGAGCTGGGCAAACCGGCTGCCGGGAGCGGCGGTGCCCGTGACCTCGCCTTCAGACTGGCCGTCGATGGACTTTACCTCGCGCACTGGCGGCTCGGTGGGTTCGAGGGAAATGCTGGAGCAACCCCAGAGGGACAGTGACAGCAAGCTGGTCACCAGCAGGGTGCGCGGTGCGTGCATGGGGTTCTCCTGGTTGGACGGTGATCGCAGCGACCGAAGCAGACGGTCATCACCGAAAGGGGCCGCCGGGGCAGGCGGCCACCGGCAGGTCGTTCAAATTGTAGTGAGGATGCTGGTGCAGCGCGATGCTGCTGCTCAGATCGCCTGGGGCTCGAACCAGTGCCGCGTGCGGTTGATCAGCGCCACCAGCGACAGCATCACCGGCACCTCCACCAGCACGCCGACCACCGTGGCCAGCGCGGCGCCCGAGTGCAGGCCGAAGAGCGAGATCGCGACCGCTACCGCCAGCTCGAAGAAATTCGAGGTGCCGATCAGACAGGCCGGGGCCGCGATGTTGTGTGGCAGCTTGAGCCAGCGCGCGCCCACGTAACCGATGGCAAAGATGCCGTAGGTCTGTATCAGCAGGGGGATGGCGATCAGCCCGATCACCAGCGGCTGGGCCACGATGGTCTCGGCCTGGAAGCCGAACAGCAGCACCACGGTGGCGATCAGGCCCACCACGGACCAGGGCTTGAGCAGTTTCACGAACGCGCTCACGGCCGCCTCGCCACCGCGCGAGCGCAGCCATTGCCGCGTGAGCACGCCGGCCACCAGCGGCAGCACGACATAGAGCACGGTGGACAGCAGCAGCGTCTGCCAGGGTACGGCCAGATCGGTCACGCCGAGCAGGAAAGCGGCAATCGGCGCGAAGGCGAAGACCATGATGAGGTCGTTCACCGACACCTGCACCAGCGTGTAGTTGGGGTCGCCTTTGGTGAGCTGGCTCCAGACGAAGACCATGGCGGTGCAGGGCGCCACGCCCAGCAGGATCATGCCGGCGATGTATTCGTTGGCGGACTGCGGGTCCACGAAGGGCGCGAACAGGTATTTGAAGAACAGCACGCCCAGAGCGGCCATGGTGAAGGGCTTGATGAGCCAGTTGATCACCACCGTGAGGATCAGGCCCTGAGGCTTTTTGCCGACGTCGCGCACGGCCGCGAAGTCGATCTGGATCATCATCGGGTAGATCATGATCCAGATCAGCACGGCGACGATCAGGTTGACGTGCGCGAATTCAATCGCCGCGATCGCGGCGAAGCTGGCTGGCGTGAGCAGGCCCAGGCCGACACCCGCGAGGATGCCCAGGCCGACCCAGACGGTGAGGTAGCGTTCGAAGAGTCCCATGCGGCGATTGTGAGGGCTCAGGCCTGGGCCAGGCGCCGGGCTTCGGTCTCCAGCATCAGGCGGTCAAGCTGGGGCAGGGGCAGGTTCATGAGCAGTTCCAGCCGCTGGTGCAGCGCGTGCAAGACCTGCTTGAAGGCATACAGCTGTTCGTCGTGGCTGCCGGTCAGTAGCGTCGGGTCTTCATAGCTCCAGTGCGCGGTGGCGGGGTGGCCTGGCCAGACCGGGCAGACTTCCGCTGCCGCGTCGTCACACAGCGTGATGATCAGGTCCATGTGTGGCGCTTCGGGCAGCGCGAACTGATCCCAGCCTTTGCTGCCCAGACCATCGGTGCGGATGCCGGCCGCTTGCAACACTTCCAGTGTCAGCGGGTGCGCAGTCCCGTCCGGGCTGGGTTGACAACCGGCCGAGTGGGCGCGAAAGGTGGGCCCATCCATGTGGTTGAGCACGGCTTCGGCCATCAGGCTGCGGGCGGTGTTGTGGTTGCAGAGAAAGAGGACGTGAAGGGGATGCTGGAGGCTCATGGGCTCAGGCGCTGGCGATGGTGGGTTCGGTGGCCGTGACCAGGCCAATGTCGGCCACTTCTTTCTGCAGGGCCAGACGGCTGAGCTTTTCAATCGGCAGGCACATCAGGAGCGAGATGCGGCGCGAGAGCACGCTGAACGCATCGTTGAAGGCGCGCTGGCGCTGCTCTTCGGTGCCGGTGGCGGCGGCCGGGTCGGCCACGCCCCAGTGGGCCGAGATCGGTTGTCCGGGCCAGACCGGGCAGACTTCGGCCGCCGCCTTGTCGCAGACGGTGAACACGAAATCCATCACCGGCGCACCCGGTGCGGCGAACTCGTCCCAGTTCTTGCTGCGCAGGCTGTCGGTCTTGTAGTGGTTGCGCTGCAGCAGATCGATGGTCATGGGGTTGACGCTGCCCACGGCCTGGCTGCCCGCGCTGTGGCCGCGGAATCGGCCCGCCGACTGCGCGTTGAGAATGGCTTCGGCCATGATGCTGCGGGCCGAATTGCCGGTGCAGAGGAACAGCACGTTGTAGACCTTGGGGGTGTTCATGGGGGTGTCCTTCGATGGAGGGAATGCAGGAACTAGGGCGTGGGTGAGGGAGATCCGTGGAGCGCCAGGCGTGTGGGCAAACCCAGTGTCAGCAGCCAGCACACCAGCAGCATCAGCGCCGAGCCCACCAGGGCGTAGAGCAGGCCGCCCCACTGGTAGAGCAGGCCCGACATCAGCGTGCCGAAGAAGCGGCCCAGGGCGTTGGCGGCGTAATAGAAGCCCACGTCCTCGGCAGCCTTCTCGCTGCCGGCGTAGGCCAGGATCAGGTAGGAGTGCACCGAAGAGTTGACGGCGAAGGCGAAGCCGAACAGGCCCAGGCCGCCGACCACCCACCACTGCAAATTCGGCGCTTCCAGCAGCACGGCCGCAGCGATGCCCACCGGGATCAGCGCCAGCGCCAGCGACCACCAGCGTGCTGCCGGCACCTCGGCGCTCAGGCCGTCGGCACTGCGCCTGACGATGTTGGGCGCGAGTGCCTGCACCAGGCCGTAGCCGATGGTCCAGAGCGCAAGGAAGCCGCCGACCATGGTGAAGGTCCAGCCCTGCGAGTACAGGAACACCGGCACGCCGACCACGAACCACACGTCGCGCGCGCCGAACAGCGCCACGCGCGCGGCGGCCAGCGCGTTGATGCCGGCATTTTTCGCGAACAGCTCCTTGGCCGATTTGGACGCCTTGCTCTTGCCCATCAGTGGCGGCACGAAGCCCACCACGCCCGCCAGCACCAGCACCAGCAAGCCCGCCATGGCCCAGAGCGCGTGCTGGAAGCCCAGCGCATCGAGCAGCAGGCCGCC
Source organism: Hydrogenophaga sp. L76 (assembly GCF_057654755.1). NCBI lineage: Bacteria > Pseudomonadati > Pseudomonadota > Betaproteobacteria > Burkholderiales > Comamonadaceae > Hydrogenophaga > Hydrogenophaga sp. L76. The sequence continues at coordinate 1,025,957 of NZ_CM172807.1, read as the reverse complement.
GAGGAAGAAGCCGAAGCCCTTCATGGCGTTCTTGCTGCCGGTGAACCACGCCACCCACTTGAACAACTGGCCGGAGCCCTGGTTCTTCGCCTGGTCGGCGGTGATCTTGATGGCCGACTTGCTCGCGGTCTTGGTCAGGTCCTTGGCCACGCCGCAGATGCCTTGCGCCACCACCACCCAGGCCACCGACATGACCGCCGTCCAGGCCGGGTTCAGCAGCGAGAGCAGGGTGAATCCTGTGATCTGCGTGACCAGGCCCACGGTCAGCATGCGCTGGATGCCGTAGCGCGTGGCCAGCCAGCCGCCGATCAGGTTGGCCAGCACGCCGGCCGCTTCGTAGAGCAGGAACAGGAAGGCCAGCGTGAACGGCGAATAGCCCAGGCGGTAGAAATGCAGCAGCACCAGCATGCGCAACGCGCCGTCGGTGAGCGTGAAGCCCCAGTAGGCGGCGGTGACGATGGCGTAGTTGCGGGTGGCGCTGCTGGCGCCAGACGAGACGGAGGTGCTCATGGTGCGGGCTTCGACAGGCTCAGCCCGAACGGTGTTGATGCTTGGGCCTGCATGGCTTCAGATGCCCTGGGCTTCGAGGTAACAAGCCAGGTCCACCATGCGGGTGGCGTAGCCCATCTCGTTGTCGTACCAGGCATAGACCTTGAGCAAGGTGCCGTCGGTCACCATGGTCGAGAGGCCGTCCACGATGGAGCTGCGCGTGTCGCGCGCGTAATCGGCGCTCACCAGCGGACGGCTTTCGTAACCCAGGATGCCGGCCAGTGGACCCTTGGCGGCGGCTTCAAAAAGGGCGTTGACCTCTTCGGCCGTGGTCGCGCGGTTGAGCTCGAACACGCAGTCGGTCAGCGAGGCGTTGAGCGCGGGCACACGCACCGCGTGGCCGTTGAGCTTGCCCTTGAGTTCGGGGTAGATCAGCGCGATGGCGGTGGCGCTGCCGGTGGTCGTGGGCGCGAGGTTGACCATGGCGCTGCGGGCTCGGCGCAGGTCTTTGTGGGGCGCGTCCACCACCAGGTTGGTGTTGGTCGGGTTGTGCAGCGTGGTGATCTGGCCATGCTTGATGCCGATCGCTTCGTGCACCACCTTCACGACCGGCGCCAGGCAGTTGGTGGTGCAGCTGGCGGCGGTCACGATGCGGTCGCGCGCCGGGTTGTAGAGGTGTTCGTTGACGCCGACCACGATGTTGAGCACGTCGCCCACCTTCACCGGTGCCGCCACGATCACGCGCTTGGCGCCCCGGTCCAGGTGGCCCTGGATCGTTTCGGGGGTGAGGAACTTGCCGCTGCATTCGAGCACCAGGTCCACGCCCAGGTCGCCCCAGGGGATTTCTGCGGCGGTGGCGTGTTCGCTGAACGACAGGCGGTGGTCATTGATGCGGATCGCGTCGCTGCCCTCGGCGGCGATGTCCGCGCGCCATTTGCCTTGCACCGTGTCAAAGGCCAGCAGGTGGGCGGTGGCGGCAGACCCGCCCTTGATTTCGTTCAGGTGCACGACGTCCAGGCGGTTGCCGTTGCGCGGGTCGATGGCTTCGCGTTCGATCGCGCCGAAGGCGGCGCGCAGGGCGAGACGGCCCATACGGCCCATGCCGTTGATACCAACTTTCATGTTGACAGGTCCAGTGAAGGGGAAAAATCGGGAATCGGATCGGGCGTGAACGCTTCAAAAAACGTTGAATTGTCCCGCGTCCATATGACGAATGTGTGACATCGGGTCGGATGTCACACAGCGGCCATACAGGCCATCAGCGCCCGCAGCAGCCGGCGGCTGACGCCGAAGCCGCGGCCGGACTGCAGCAGGCGCTGGCCGAAGAGGCTGCGGGCGCTGGCGAGCAGCACGCTGTGGCCGCAGGTGCCGCGGCTTCGTTGAACACGGGGATGTTGCCCAGCGTGTGGAACTGCTCCCAGGCCACGCCTTGCGGGTCGGTGATCCAGTATTTGTCGCTGCGGGCGTAACAGCAGGTGGTTTCGCCTTCGTCGAGCAGGGCCATGTCGGCCGCCAGCGCCTGGGCCTTGAGCGCACCGAGCTCGTCGGCCGACGAAACTGGCGTAATCGCCTTCGGTGCGGGTGGGCGGCTGGTTGAACAGGGCCGAATAAAAGCCAATGTTCTTGTCCAGGTCGTTGACGTGCAGGTGGACGTGAAAACGTTTCATCGGAATCTCCAGTCAGGCTTGAAAGGGAAGGGTTTCGGGGAGCGTGGTAGCGGCCGGCAGCACCACCACCGGTGAGAAGCCGCCGCCTTCGGTGCGGAAGTTTGTGGTCTGGCCCGACCAGGTGCGCGCGGCCAGCAGCTGCACCTGGCCGCGGTAGGTGTAGGCGCGCAGGTCCAGCTTGAGCAGCGTGGTCTCGCCGTCAACAGACACCAGCCGTTCGCTGGGCGGTACGGTGGTCTGGGCGACGTAGTCCCCCGCGAGGATGTCGCCCCACACGCGCCGGGTGAGCTTGTCGCCGCGGTAGGCGGCGCGGGCGCCGAAGCCGGCAGCGGGTTTGAAGAACAGCGTGCGCCGCCGGCTCCAGAGGTCATCTGCGTTATCGGCCGTGACGGGTTGTGTGGCGGGCACCACCTGGCTCAGCACGGCGCGGTCGCTCTCGCTCACGCCCCAGGATTCGAGCAGTGCGGCATCGGACAGCGCGATCAGGTTGCGTTTGTCGGCGTACAACGCGTGGGTGCGGGGATGCGGCGTGACCACGGCCGCGCCCGCGCGGTAGGCCTGCTGCAGCGCGTCGTGGCTGCTGTCCTGCAGGTAGAAGTCGGTCAGGCGGTTGTAGACCAGGTCCACCGGCATGCCGGCCGGCAGGGCCGGGTGCCAGAGCGCGCCATCGCGCCACTGCAGCTCGCGCGCATCGGCCACCACGGCGATCAGGCCCTTCGCGGCCAACAGCGCGCGCACCATTTCGAATTCAGGCGCCAGGTACTGTTCGCCGGGTGCGTCGTCCACGATCAGCACGTTGCGCAGCGGCGCGTCGCCGCGCTGCGATTGCCACTCGGCGCGGAACATGGCGACGAACACGTCGTCGAGCCGTTGCAGCGCATCCTCCGGGTCAAACAATGGCTCGAAGCCGGTGCAGCAGGCGCGGTGCGCCCGCGCCAGCGCAGCGTTGAGCAGGGCGCCGCCGGCGTTGCTGTTGATCTCGATCAGCTTGGGGCCGTCGGCGGCGAGGTGGAAGTCGTAACCCATGAAGACGCCGGCCGGGCCCCAGTCCAGCGCCGCGATCGGGTTCGCGCGCGCCAGGGCCTGGGCGTGCCAGGCGGGCAGGGCGATCACACGTTCCAGCGTCTGCACGGCCATCACGATCTGCTGCTGCACCCTGGGGTCGAGGAGCACCGCGCTGGCCGAGAACAGGTGCGGGTGGCTCTCGGCCAGCCGCGCGCTGAGACCGCCGAGCGCCGGGCTGGTTTCCAGCTGCTCGCGCAATCGGTTGGGCTGCAAGGTCTGGCAGGCACAGCCGAGGTTGATCGCGTCGGCCAGGTTCATGGCGCCGTCCCGCAACCGGTGCACCCGGCATCCACCGGGATTTCGCAGGGTTCACCGGCGCAGCAGTGTTCGGTGAGGTATCCGAGCAGGGCGTTCATGCGGTCGAAGCTGGCGCGGTAGATCAGGTGGCGGCCCTGCGGCTCGGCACTCACCAGATCGGCGTGAGCCAGTTCCTTGAGGTGGAACGAGAGCGCGCTGGGCGACACCCCCAGCTGCTCGGCCAGGACGCCGGGCGTGAGGCCGTCGGGGCCGGCCACGACCAGCGCACGGAAGGCGCGCAGGCGTTGCACCTGGGCGAGCGCGGCCAGCGCGCTCAGGGCCTGGGATTCCAAGGGTGATGTGATTTCCATATTTCAATATTACTTGAAACGTGGAACCGATGCCTGTTTTTTCCATGCCCACACGGGTCAGGGGTTGTCATCAAAACTTCATGCCGCTGCCACGAACGGGACATGCGTGATGCCAAGAATGCAGGTTCATGACCACGAGCACACCGACCACAGCGCCTGCGACGGGCGCATCCACCAGGAGCCTGCCATGAGAGAACTGCCCACCCCCACACTGAACCTCTCGCCGGTGAGCCGGCCCCGGGGGTTGCTTCATCCGGGCTCACCTGCTCAGTCTCGGCCCCTGGTGGCCAACCCGTTGGCGGAAATTCCCGCGGCCGGCGGTATCGAAGTCTCGTGGGCCCGCCACCTGGACGAGGTTCGTGAAGCGCAACGACTGAGGCACGCGGTGTTTGCCGTCGAGATGGGGGCCATCCTGTCCAAGGCCGTGCCCGGTCACGACGTGGACCTGTTCGATGACTTTTGCGAACACCTGCTGGTTCGCGACAGCGCGACGCGCCAGGTGATCGGCACCTACCGCGTGCTCACGCCGGCCCAGGCCCGGCGCGTGGGCAGCACCTACAGCGACACCGAATTCGACCTGACCCGACTGCGCAATGTGCGCGAGCGCATGGTGGAGCTGGGCCGCAGCTGCGTGCACCGCGACCACCGACACGGCGGCGTGATCATGGCGCTGTGGGGTGCGCTGGCCGAATTCATGGTGCGCAACCAGCTCGACACCATGATCGGTTGCGCCAGCATCCCCATGCAGCACCAGGGTGAACATGGCATGGTGGGAGGTGGCCACGCGGCGGCCAGCATCTGGCGCCAGGTGAAGGAGAAGCACCTCGCCTCCATCGAATTCCACGTGCGCCCGCGCCTGCCGCTGCCGATCGAACAGCTCGACGACACGCTCGACGTGGAGCCGCCCGCGCTGATCAAAGGTTATCTGCGCCTCGGCGCCAAGGTGCTGGGCGCGCCCGCCTGGGATCCCGACTTCAACGCCGCCGACCTGCCGATGATGATGCGCATCGCCGATCTGCCAGCGCGCTACCGCAAGCACTTCCTGGGCGCTTGAGATGCGCACGGCCTTCGAAGCACTGGGCGGTTGGGGGCAGGTGGGGAATCTGTCTGCAGGCTTCGAAACCAACGACGAGCATCCCAACGATGGCGGAGAACGGCCCCGTTACCGGGCCGTTTTCATTTCCGACCTGCACCTGGGCACGGCGGGCTGTCAGGCCGGCGCCTTGCTGGAGTTCCTGAAGCACCATCCCAGCCACACCCTGTATCTGGTGGGCGACATCATCGACGGCTGGCAGCTGCGCCGCAAATGGTTCTGGCCGCAGGCGCACAACGATGTGGTGCAGAAGCTGCTGCGGCGTGCCCGCAAGGGCTGCCGGGTGGTGTTCGTGCCAGGCAACCACGACGAGTTCGCGCGCCAGTTCCATGGCCACAACTTCGGCGGCATCGAGGTCAGCAACGAGGCCGTTCACACCATGGCCGACGGGCAGCGCCTGTGGGTCGTGCACGGTGACCACTTTGACGGCGTGATCCAGTGCGCCAAGTGGCTGGCTTACGTGGGCGACAACCTCTATGAGTTCACGCTGCGGCTGAACCGCCACCTGAACTCGCTGCGCGCGCGCCTGGGCCTGCCGTACTGGTCGCTCTCGCAATACCTCAAGCACAAGGTCAAGAGCGCGCTGAACTACGTGACCGATTTTGAGCGCGCCGTGGCCGCCGAAGCGCGTCACAAGGGCTACCAGGGCGTGGTCTGCGGGCACATCCACCGCCCGGAAATGCGCCACATCGACGGCACGCTCTACTGCAACGATGGCGACTGGGTGGAAAGCCTCTCGGCGCTGGTCGAGCACATGGATGGCCGGCTGGAGCTGGTGCACTGGATTCCTTCCATTGCTGAACGGCCATCAGAGCCGCAGCTGCGCCAGACCGCCTGAAAGAGACACCCAGGGAGACAACAATGAAACTGGTTCTTGTGACAGACACCTGGTTGCCCCAGGTCAACGGCGTGGTGAGCACGCTGATGGAGCTGGTGCGCCAGCTCCAGGCGCGTGGCGACGAAGTGGTGGTGATCCAGCCCGGGCAGTTCCGCACCCGACCGTGCCCGGGGTATCCGGGCATAGCGATGGCGCTGTTCCCCGGCCGGCAACTGGCGCGCATGGTGAATGCGGCCAACCCCGACGCCATCCACATCGCCACCGAAGGCCCGCTGGGCTGGGCGGCGCGAAGCCACTGCCTGCGACGCGGACTGCCTTTCACCACCGCCTTCCACACCAAGTTCCCCGAGATATTGCACACGATGCTGCGCGTGCCGCTGTCCTGGAGCTATGCGTTGTTGCGCCGTTTCCACCGGCCCAGCAGCGGCGTCATGGTGCCGACCCGTGGTGTGCTCGACATGCTGGCGCAGCGCGGTTTTCACAACCTTCGTGAATGGACGCACGGGGTCGACACGCGCCTGTTTGCGCTCGCCCCCGAGGCCACCGAATGCCCACCCCTGGGCCATCTGGCGAGGCCGGTGAGCCTGTTCGTGGGGCGCGTGGCCGCGGAAAAGAACATCGAGGCGTTCCTCTCGCTCGACGTGCCGGGCAGCAAGGTGGTGTGTGGCGTGGGGCCGTTGCTGACCGCGCTGCAGGAGCGCTATCCCAATGTGCACTGGCTCGGCGTGTTGCCGCGCCAGGAACTCGCGCAGGTGTACGCCGCGGCCGACGTGTTCGTGTTTCCCTGCCGCAATGAAACCTTCGGGCAGGTGATGCTCGAAGCCATGGCCTGCGGTGTGCCGGTGGCGGCGTATCCGGTGGACGGGCCTCTGCAGGTGTTGGGAGAGGCCGGTGCCGGCGCGATGCGCGACGATCTGCGCGAGGCCTGGTTCGAGGCGCTGAAGGTCAAGCGCCATGCGGCGCGCGCCCGCGCCCAGCAGTTCGGCTGGGGCCGCGCCACGGCCCTGTTTGTCTCTTTTCTGGTGCTGTTCCCGCCGCGGCAGCGCAAACCCCGGCCGTCGCCGCTGAACGCCGCCGCTGCCGCGCGGTCCTTGCCGGGCATCGATGTCGTCCGACTGTCACACAAACGTCATCCAGCTGTTGAATAATCGTCAAGATCATGTGGCATGGACGCCAGCCAAAACCGGCTGGACCTTGCCGCATCCCCTGATACCCACGGTTTTCATGAGCGCCAGCAACCCCCAGACCCGCCTGACTTTTCTGGACCGAGACCACAGCATCCTGGCTTTCAACGAGCGGGTGATGGACTGGGCGCGCCGGACCGATGTCCCCCTGCTGGAACGCCTGCGCTACCTGAGCATCGTTTCCAGCAACCTCGACGAGTTCTTCGAGGTGCGCATGGCGCCCCAGCTCAACGCGCACAAGACCCATGAGCAGCGCGGCCTGTACACCGTCGAAACCTACGAACAGCTGTCCGCCAAGGTACACGCCCTGGTGGCGCAGCAGTACGCCATCTACAACGACGAACTGCTGCCCTTGCTGGAGAAGAAGGGCATCAAGCTGGTGGCCCACGGTGAGCGCAACCCGCGCCAGCGCCGCTGGGTCAAGGAGTTCTTTCAGCGCGAAGTGCAACCCCTGTTGTTGCCTGTGGGCCTGGACCCGGCGCACCCGTTTCCCCAGGTGGCGAACAAGTCGCTCAATTTCATCGTGCGGCTCACCGGCAAGGACGCCTTTGGCCGCGAGAACGAGATCGCCATCGTCAAGGTGCCGCGCATCCTGCCGCGGTTTTTCCGCATGCCGCCGGTCAAGGGCTCAAAGCAGAGCCACTTTGTCTCCATCTCCAGCCTGATCCGCTCGCACCTGGCCGACCTGTTCCCGGGCCGGCAAGTGACCGAGTTCTCGCAGTTCCGCGTCACGCGCCACTCCGACCTCGCGGTGGACGAGGAAGAGGTGAAAAACCTGCGCACCGCGCTGCGCAAAGGCCTGCAGCAACGTCACTATGGTGAAGCGCTGCGCCTGGAAATATCGGCCGGCTGCTCCGAATACCTCGCCAGTTTTCTGCTGGCGCAGTTCGCCTTGCCGCAGGAGGCGCTGTTCCGGGTGCCTGGCCCGGTGAATCTCGTCCGCCTGAACCAGCTGATCGACCAGGTTGACGCGCCTGCGCTGCGCTTTGAACGCTACAACGCCGGCTGGCCGGCGCAACTGGTGCCGGGCCAGTCGTACTTTGAGCAGCTGCAACAGGGCGATGTGCTGATCCACCAGCCCTACGAGAGTTTTGACGCGGTGCTCGCCTTCCTGCGCGAAGCGGTTGAAGATCCGGACGTGCTGGCGATCAAGCAGACCATCTACCGCACGGGCGCCAAGTCCGAGTTGATGAACCTGCTGCGCGAGGCGGTGCGCCGGGGCAAGGAAGTCACCGCGGTGGTGGAGCTCAAGGCACGCTTTGACGAAGAGGCCAACATCAACTACGCCGAACGCCTCGAATCCGTGGGCGCGCAGGTGGTGTACGGCGTGGTGGGCCTGAAGACCCACGCCAAGATGATGCTCATCACGCGGCGGGAAGACGGCCGGCTCAAGCGCTACGCCCACCTCTCCACCGGCAACTACAACCCCGGCACCGCCAGGCTCTACACCGACCTGAGCTACCTCACCGCCGACGACGCGCTCACCGCCGATCTGGAGCAGGTCTTCCTGCACCTGGCCAGCCAGAACCGGTTGCCCAAGCTGAACAAGGTGCTGATCGCCCCGTTCCACCTGCACAAGTCGATGATCGACAAGGTGGAGGCTGTGGGCGCGGCCGCCAAGGCCGGCAAAGAAGCCCGCATCATCCTGAAGATGAACGCGCTGACCGACGAGCCGCTGGCCCGGGCGCTGGTGCAGGCCTCGCAACTGGGCGCCAGGATCGACCTCATCGTGCGCGGCGCCTGCATCCTGCCCGCACAGGTGCCGGGCGTGACCGACAACGTGCGGGTTCGTTCGGTGATCGGCCGGCTGCTGGAGCATTCGCGGGTGTTCTATTTCCGCACCGACGGGGTCGAAGAACTCTGGCTGTCCAGCGCAGACTGGATGAACCGCAACATGCTGAGGCGGGTGGAGCTGGCCTGGCCCGTGACCGACAGCGCACTGCGCCACCGCGTCATGGACGAGTGCCTCTCGGCCTGCCTGCACGACACCAAAGACGCCTGGCTGCTGCAGCCGGATGGTCGTTACATTCCTGCCATTGCACTCACCGGGGCCAAAGGCCGTGCTGCGGTGCCACTTTCAGCGCAGACCAGCCTGATGACGCGCTACGGCAGCAAGGGTTGAAAGCACAGGAGGGCACAAGGCATGGATCTGATTCTCTGGCGACATGCTGAAGCCCACGAACACCCGGATCTGGTCCATGGCCAGCAGGGAGACAAACTCGATCTCGCTCGCCGCCTGACCCCCAGGGGCGACAAGCAGGCCGCGCGCATGGCCGCCTGGCTTGACCGCCAGCTGCCCGACGGTGCCCGTATCTACTCCAGCCCCGCGGTGCGCGCGGAACAGACCGCGCTTGCGCTGGGGCGCAAGCTCAAACTGCGCAGTGAACTGGCTCCGGACGGCGATCCGCTTGCTTTGCTGGAACTGGTGCAGTGGCCCAGCGGCAAATCGCCGGTGGTGGTGGTGGGTCATCAACCCATGCTGGGCAGCGTGATCGCGCGCCTGCTCGGTTTGCCGGAAGAGTACTGCCCGATGAAAAAAGGGGCGATCTGGTGGCTGCACCACCGCGAGCGCCATGGGACCCTCCAGACGGTCCTGGTCACGGTCCAGACGCCCGAGCTGATCTGAACACTGCGCCTCGACCGAGGCGCAGGCGCATCAGGCGGCGGGAGCGCTGGCCGGCTTGGCCGCAACGGCAGCAGATGGCTGGGCCGGCGAGGCCGTGTTGACCACAGCAGCTGCCTTCGATTTTTGAACCGGGGCCTTGACCGCTGGCTTGCGCGCGGGCGGTGTTGTGGCCTTTTTCGCAGTGGCCTGTTTCGCAGTGGCTTTTTTCGCCGTGGCTTTTTTCACAACCGTTTTGGGCGCAGCCGCTGCAACCGGTGGGCTCTTCGCTGCAGGCTTGGCCATGGGTTTCACCGCGGATTTCGTGGCTGCTTTCACCGGTGCTTTGGCGACCGGTCTGGCTTTGACCAAGGCTTTCACCGGCACGTCAGCCGCCTTGGGCAATGGCGCTTCGGCGCTGGGGCGGCCGGTCTTCAGGGTGGGGACGGCGGCGATGGCGGTCTTGTAGGCCGCATCGCTCATGCCTTTGAGCACCATCAGGCCAGCGCGCAGGAGTTCGCTCTTCTTGACGCTGGTGCCCATGGCAATGGCACGGGTCTTGAGCGCGTCGATGGTGAGGTATTCGGCTTTGGGGATGGTGAAGCTGTCGCGGACCAGTTTGCTGGATTTGCCGGTGTTCTTGGATGCCATGAAATTTCCTTGGAATTGAAACGGTGTATACCGTTTATACCAAAAAAATGACCGATTTTTTTGAGCCCCGGGATCCACCAGCCTCAGCCCGGCGCCAGGTATCCGGCCAGTGCCTGTACGGCACCGGGGGAGACGGAGTGCAGCTGCTCCAGCGCATGGGCCGGTGGATCAGCGGAGATCGGCGCTGAACTTCCAGGCCGTTTTCTGCCAGGCCAGCACCTCTTCGCCCAGCAGCCAGGCCGACTGCGGGTAGCGACGCGACCAGCCCGGGTTGGTCGCCAGCTTGAAGGCGCCCGATTTGTAGCTGAGCTTGACCGACTGGTGCTCCGGCATCTGGCGGGCATGGCACAGCAGCACCGCCAGGCGCAGGCTCATGAGCTGCTTGGCGAACAGCTCGTCTTCCAGCGACTGCTCCAGCTTGCGCAATTTGCCGCGCTGACCGAGCACCAGCTGGCTCATGCGGTGCAGTTCGGGAAAGGAAAAACCCGGTGCGTCCACGTTGTCGAGGATGTAGGCGCCGTGGTGGTACGAGCGGTCGTGCGAGATGTGCGTGCCGATCTCGTGCAGGCGGGCTGCCCAGGCGAGCTTTTGCGAATACCGTTCGTTGGGTGTGTCGGCGGCCGCGATCTGGGCGAACAGGGCCGTGCTCACGGTGCTCACGCGCTGCGCCTGCGCTTCGTCGATCGAGAAACGCTCGGCCAGCCAGCGCACCGTGCGCTCGCGCACGTCGCCCTCGTGGGACTCGCGGTCGATCAGGTCGTAGAGCGCACCCTGGCGCAAGGCGCCTTGCGCGGGCAGCATCTGCTGGATGTCGAAGAGGTCGAAGATCGCGCGCAGCACGCTCACGCCGCCACCGAGCACGGCCCGGCGGTCGTCCTTCATGCCCTCGAGGCGCAGGTTGTCGACGTTGCCGGCCTTGATCAGCTTGTCCACCAGCCAGTCCAGACCGGAACGGGTGATCACGCCCGAAGCCCAGCCGTTGGCCGCCAGGATGTCGGCGACCGAGCCCACGGTGCCCGAGGACCCGTAGGACACCGTCCATTCGGAGGGCGGAAAGGTGTCGAGTGCCTCGTCGAGCACGGCCTTGGCCGCGACTTCGGCGGTCTTGAACGCCACCGCCGTGAGCTGCCCGCGGGGGAAATACTTGGTCGACCAGGCCACGCTGCCCAGCCGGTAGGACTCCATCTTGCGGGCCTCGTAACCCTGACCCAGGATCATCTCGGTCGAGCGCCCGCCGATGTCGACCACCAGGCGTTTTTCTTCGGATTGCGGCAGCAGGCGCGAGACACCCTGGTAAATCAGGCGCGCTTCTTCGTGCCCCGACACCACCTCGATGGCGAAGCCCAGGATGGACTGGGCCTTGCGCATGAACTCGTCGCGGTTTCTCGCCTCGCGCAGGGTCTGCGTGGCGACGGCCCGGACCTGTTGTTTTTTGAAGCCGTGCAAGCGCTCGGCAAAGCGGGCCAGGCAGTCCCAGCCGCGCTGCATGGCGGCTTCGCTCAACACCTTGTTTTCGTCCAGGCCGCTGCCCTGGCGCACGGTTTCCTTGATGTATTCGACGCGTTCAATGTGGCCGGAGTGGAAACGGCCGATTTCCAGCCGGAAGCTGTTGGAGCCGAGATCGATCGCGGCGAGGAGGGTTCCGTTTTGCATGTTGCGTCAGAGCCGCTCAGGTGGCGGGTCTGGAGGTTCGGGTTCTGTAGAGTTGCCGGGATTGTGACGCATACCGGCGCGACCGCCGACGCTATGGCCAGGGCTTCGACCACCGTTTGAACCCCGCGTCCTTTCCCGGTACCCTAGCGGTTTTACAGCGATGCCATGAAACAACTTGTGTCTGTCTGGACCCGCCACGAGCCCGAACTGCGCGGCTGGTTGCGCGCGCGTTCGCCGGTGGCGAGCGAGGTGGAAGACATCCTCCAGGACAGCTTCATCAAGGCCCTGCGCCAGGGCGATCGCCTGCTGACCGTTGAGCAGCCGCGGGCCTGGCTGTTCGAGATCACCCGCAACACCCTGATCGACCGGCTCAGGGCGCACAAGCCGCTGGCACCCTTGCCGCCGGACTGGGAAGACATACCGGACGAGCCGGCGCAGCTGGAGACGGTCGATGCCCTGGTGGCCTGTTTGCCGCGCGTTCTGTCGGAACTCGATGCCAGGGACCGCGAGGCCATTGAACTGTGCGACCTGCAGGGCTTGTCGCAAGCCGAGTTCGCGCGCCTCAAGGGCTTGTCGTTGCCGGCTGCCAAGTCGCGTGTGCAGCGCGCCCGACAGCGCATGCGCGAGCGGATGGCACAGGGCTGTCAGGTATCGTTCGACCCCAGCGGCCGCGTGGACGATTTTGTGCCCCGGGCGCCCTTGATGGGCCCGGTGCCAGTCTCTGCGATCACCGCGTGTGCATCACCCAAACCCTGCGACACCCCATGAAACCTCAAGCCATCGTTCCTTCGACCAGCCCGGTGAACGCGAACAGCCGCTGGACCCGCCGCGATTGGCTGCGCGCCGGTGGCGCCGCCAGCTTGCTCGCCGGCATGAGACTGCCGGCGCTGGCCCAGCCCGTTTCGGCGGCAGCAGAAGAGGCCAAGGCGCCGCCATTGCCCGCGCTGGGGTCGCTTCTGAACCTTCCACGCATCAACCTGCTGGACGGTTCGGTCTATGAACCAGCCGCCAGTGCGGGGAAACCGCTGCTGGTGTACTGGTGGTCCAGCACCTGCCCGTTCTGCGCGCTGCAGAGTCCGAGCATGGACCAGCTCTGGCAGAGCCAGAAGGCCAGGGGGCTGCAGATGGTGGCGCTGTCCATCGACAAAAAACCCGAGGACGCCGTGGCCTATCTGAAGAAAAAAGGTTACAGCTTCCCGGCCGCCTGGGCCAGCCCGGACTGGCGCAAGACCTTCCCCAAACCCCGGGGCCTGCCCATCACCTTGCTGCGCGGGCGCGACGGCAAGCTGATTCTGGCCGAGAAGGGCCAGATGTTTGCCGAAGACGTGGAGGCCATCGCCGCGCTGGTCTGAGCGGTTGCGAAAAATTTTTTCCGCATCGGCCTGCATCTTTTGCGCACCCGCCTCGTCTTCCGAGGCATGAGCACCCTCACAAACAACCTGATCCTCTGGCCGAAGAGGCAGCCGCTGGTTTTCCTGCTGATCGCTGCAGCCCTCTGGTGGGGGCTGTACCAGTTGCTGATCCCGTTTTCCGAGGCCATCGTCGCCGCGCTGCCCGTGGACCGGGCCAGCCACCTGGGCAGTGCCCTGCAGTTCTTCTTCTACGACACGCCCAAGGTGCTGTTGCTGCTGACCGGGGTGGTGTTTGTCATGGGCATGGTGAACACGTATTTCACCCCCGAGCGCACCCGTGCGCTGTTGGCCGGGCGCACGCACGGCGTGGCCAACGGCATGGCGTCTGCGCTGGGCGTGGTCACGCCGTTTTGTTCCTGCTCCTCGGTGCCGCTGTTCATCGGTTTCGTGCAGGCCGGTGTGCCGCTGGGGGTGACGTTTTCCTTCCTGATCACCGCGCCCATGGTGGACACCGTGGCGCTGACCATCCTTTTCTCGCTGTTTGGCTGGAAGGTGGCCTTGCTGTACCTGGGTTTCGGCATGGCGCTGGGCATCGTGGCCGGGCTGATCATGGGCGCCATGAAGCTGGAAAGCCACCTGGAAGACTGGGTGCGCGAGATGCCGCATGTGTCTTCTGACGTGGAGGCCCAGCAACTGAGCCTGAGCGACCGCATGGCCGCGGGCCTGGCCTCGGTGCGCGAGATCGTGGGCAAGGTCTGGCCTTATGTGCTCGGCGGTATCGCGGTGGGGGCGGGCATCCATGGCTTCGTGCCGGCCGAGTTCCTGGCCTCGTTCATGGGCAAGGACGCTTCGTGGTGGTCGGTGCCGCTGGCGGTGGTGATGGGTGTGCCCATGTACGCCAACACCGCCGGCATCCTGCCCGTGATCGAGGCCCTCACCGCCAAAGGTGCCGCCATGGGCACCGCGCTGGCCTTCATGATGAGCGTGGTGGCGCTGTCGCTGCCCGAGATGATCATCCTGCGCAAGGTGCTCAAGCTGCGCCTGATCGCGATCTTTGTGGGCACCGTGTCCACCGGCATCCTGGCCGTGGGCTTCATTTTCAACGCCATCCTGTGAAACTGCTTTCATCAACCCGACGGAGACAAAACGACATGCACCACACCGTATCCCACCACTTCAAGCGCTTGCTGCTGACCGGCCTCGCGGCCACCCTGGCCTGGTCGGCCCATGCGGTCGAGGTGATTTTCAAACCGGTCGCACCGGGCGTGTACGCTCACGTGGGCGACATCGAGGGCCGCACCTACGAAAACGAAGCGCTCAACGCCAACATCGGTCTGGTGGTCACGCCAGCCGGGGCTTTGCTGATCGACAGCGGCGCGAGCTTCCAGAGCGCGAAGCAGATCGCCGAAGCCGCGAAGAAGGTCACGGCGCAGCCCATCCAATGGGTCATCAACACCGGCGGGCAGGACCACCGCTGGCTGGGCAACGGCTACTTCAAGGCGCAGGGCGCGAACATCATGGCGCACGCCGACGCTGAGGCCGACATGAAGGCGCGCGGACCCGAGCACCTGAAGGCCAATGCGCCGGTGCTGAAAGAAAAGATGGACGGCACCGAGCTGGTCCTGCCCACGCGCTGGCTGAAGGACGCCAACACGAAGCTGGAACTCGGTGGGATCACCATTGAAGTCGTGCACCGCAAGGGCGGCCACACGCCGGGCGACAGCATGGTCTGGCTGCCGCAAAGCGGTGTGGTGTTCACCGGCGACGTGGTCTATGTGGACCGCATCCTGGGCCTGCACCCGGTGAGCAAGACCAAAACCTGGGTGGAATCGTTCGAAGCGCTGGAGGCGCTGAACCCGAAGGTGGTGGTGCCGGGCCACGGCAGCGTGACCACGCTGGCCCAGGCGCAGAAGGACACCGGCCACCTGCTCAAGGCCCTGCGGGCCCACATGGGCCAGGCGGTGGAGGCGGGCACCGATATGAGCGCGGCGATCAAGAGCTTCGACGCTGCGCCCTACAAGCACCTCAAGCACGTGGAGGTCTGGTTGCCCCAGATCGCCAACCTCACCTATCTCGAAATGGAACAGGAGTGAATCATGGACATCAAGGTACTCGGAACCGGCTGCGCCAACTGCAGGAACACCATCGCGCTGATCGACCAGGTGGCGAAAGCCAAGGGCGTCGAAGTCCAGCTGGAGAAGGTCGAAGAGCTGCGTGACATCATGGGCTACGGCGTCATGAGCACGCCCGGCGTGGTGATCAACGGCCAGGTGGTGCACGCCGGTGGCGTGCCCAGCCGCGAGAAGATCGAGCAGTGGTTCAGCGCCTGAGGGTGTCGAACCCGCTGGACGAAGCCAGCCGCAGGGGCGCGCGGCGCCTTGCGGGCGAATGCCGGGAGCTTTGCCAGGACTTGTCGCGGTGCTCCCTTGCCAAGCCCACGCGCGGTGGCATTCTTCTGTGGATGCAAAAAGGGTACCCTCTGAAAAGGGCGGCGCTTTGAAGCCAGGTCGTTGTCCGACCCATCCACGGCATTGTGCTCACCAGGAGGCATGACTTGACCGAAACCTCCACCAAGATGACGTTTCACGTGACTTCCCGCCGCGTGGATGCCCACGGCAGCCTTTCGCACTGCAAGAACGCCGAAATTGCACTGGACACCGACATGGCCGGCAATCCGGATGCCTTCAATCCCGCCGAGCTGCTGCTGGCCGCGCTGTCGGCCTGCATGATCAAGGGCATCGAGCGTGTTGTTCCGATCCTCAAGTTCGAGCTGCGCGGCGTGCAGGTGATCGTTGACGGGGTTCGGCAGGACGTGCCGCCCAGGATGGAAAGCATCCGCTATGAAATCGTGGTGGACACCGATGAATCTGACAGGCGCATTGATTTGCTGCATGACAACGTCAAAAAGTTCGGGACGGTGTTCAACACGGTGGCGCCGGGTACCGATCTGAGCGGCGTGATGCGCCGCGCTTGAAAAAACAAAAAACTTGCAAGCAAAACCCCATGAGCGCCGGACACGACCACAGCCACGCCCCCGCCAATTTCAATAAAGCCTTTGCCATCGGCATCGGCCTCAACATCGTCTTTGTGGCGATCGAGGCGTTTTATGGCTGGAAAATCAATTCGCTGGCCTTGCTGGCGGATGCCGGACACAACCTGAGCGATGTCGCCGGGCTGGTGCTGGCCTGGGGCGGTGCGCTGGCCGGCAAGCTGCGACCCAACCCCCGCCACACCTATGGATGGAAGCGCGGCAGCATCCTGGCGGCTTTTGCCAATGCCTTGCTGCTGCTCGTGGCCATGGGCGCGCTGGTCTGGGAAGCTGCGGGGCGCCTGATGTCACCCGACCCGCTGGTCGGCAATCAAGGCGTGACCATCATGGTGGTGGCGGGTGTGGGCATCGTGATCAACACCGCGACGGCCTTGCTGTTCATGCGCGGGCGTGAAAAAGACCTGAACATCCGGGGCGCTTTCCTGCACATGGCGGCCGATGCCCTGGTGTCTGCCGGCGTGGTGGTGGCTGGCGCGCTCACCTTGTGGATGGGCTGGGTGTGGCTCGACCCAGTGGTCAGCCTGCTGATCGCCGCCGTGATTCTCATCGGCACCTGGAATCTGTTCCGGCAATCTTTGCATCTGCTGTTTGACGGCGTGCCGGACAGCGTGGACCCGCAGGCGGTGCACGACTACCTGGCGGCCCTGCCGGGCATCAACCACGTGCACGACCTGCACATCTGGGCCATGGACACCTCGCAGGTGGCCATGACGGCCCATCTGGTGATGCCGCATGGGCATGCCGATGACGGGTTTCTGAAGGAGGCCACGGAGCAGCTGCATGAACGCTTCGAGATCACCCATGCCACCTTGCAGGTGGTGAACGTGCCGTTCACGGAGCCCTGTGGCGACTGGCACGTGGGGTCGGACACGTCCCCTGCGCAGCAGGGACCTGTGAGCCACGTCCACCGTCATTGAGGGGTTGGAGTCACCGCAAAGTCAGGCGGACAACCACTTCTGGACTTCCGCCACCGTGGGAATGCGGCCGCTGCTGACCAGCTTTTCATTGACCACCAGACCCGGCGTGGACAGCAGGTCGTAGGCCATGATCTGCTGCATGTCGGTGACCTTGAGGAACTCGGCCTCGATGTGGCTGGCGGTGGCGGCTTCGCGGGCCACGGCTTCGAGCTTCTTGCAGTTGGCACAGCCGGAACCCAGGATCTTGACGGTCAACATGGTGTTTCTCCTTTGAAAACATGAAAGGGATCAGGCGGCGACAACCATGCGCTGCCGCCGACGCAACCAGCCCAGTGCCACGGCCAGGCCGGCCAGACACGCGCCCATCACGAGCGCCAGTGACGTCCAGGCCGCACCGTCGATCCAGGCGCCAAAGATCAGGCCCGCGCAAACACTGAACAAGGCCACCCAGCCCACGTAGGCCGCTGTCTTGGTCCGCCCGATCACCGCGGCCACCATCAGCATGCTCTGCAGGCTGAGTTCCGGGTCGGCCATCAGGTAGGCCAGCAGCGGGCCGGGGTGCATGCCCAGGTCCAGGAACATGCGGGCCACCGGCACCTCGACCAGCGTGGGGAAGTACATGAAGACGCCGAAACCCACCGCCACCATGTTGGCCATCAGGGTGTTGCTGCCGGCCAGCGATTCGATCCATTCGGGGCGAATGAGCTGCCGCACCATGCCGACCACGAAGACGCCGATCACCAGCACGAGGAAGATTTGCTTGACGAAGCGCCAGGCTTCCCACAACCAGCTGCGCCAGTCGTCGGCGGGCAATTGCCGGGCGTAGAACCACACCGACCAGAGCGTCAGCGCGACGCCCAGGGCGCGGCCGGTGAGGGCGATCTCCAGACCTTCCGGCGTGGGGGTCAGCCGCAGCGCCGCCACCAGCAGGGTGGTGGCGGCCAGGCCCAGCGCGACCCAGGTCCAGTGGTTGGCGCCTTCGATGATGTCTTCCATGCCTTTCCAGGCGGTGGCCGAGATCAGCAGCAGCAAGCCGATCAATACCGAACCCTGGAAGCTCACACCTTCTTCGCCTTTGGCGGCGTCAAAGGGCACCCAGCCGAACAGGGTTTCCTGCCATGGGAGGGCCCAGGGCAGGGGCAAAGTGAAGGTGCCCACAGTGGTGGTCAGCGGCCACAGCTTCAAGGTGCCTGCAATCAGCAGGGCCACCAGCGACAGCAGCACCCCCAGCGCCGCGGGGGCGATGCTGGCCTGGGCCGCAAAGAGCGTGTCGGTCTGTGCGTCGTGGCTCGCATCGTCGCGCCAGAACACCAGCGCCATCAGGATGCCGATGCCGATGCCGAACATCAGGCAGAACACCACACGTGCAACGGCAAACTGGGGCCCGAGGATGCTGCCGGTGTAGGCCAGCGCCATGATGTTGCCGGCCGGCGCAAAGAAGAGAAAGGTCATGGCCGGGCCGATGCCGGCGCCCTTGCGGTAGATGCCCGCGAACAGCGGCACGATGGTGCAGGAGCACACCGCCAGCAACGAGCCAGCCGCTGCAGCAGCGGGGTAGGAAACGTAGGCAGGCGTGCTGCGCCCCAGCCAGCGCGTGATGCTGGCCTTGGGGATCAGGGCTGCCATGGCGCCCGCGATGAAAAACGCGGGCAGCAGGCACAGCAGGACGTGAGCGGCAAGGTAGGCCGCCAGGCTGCCGGCGCCACCGGTCAACAGTTTCAACACGAGTTCCATTGGCTTCTTTCGTGTGGGTTCCCGGTTCATTATCGACATCTGGCACCGCACGGTCACCCGCCATTGAGCCTGGTTTGAGGCGGATCAACGGCTTTGACACCCCCCGTCGTGACGCTGCCCATGCTCGGCTCCGGTCGGGATGGGCCGTTCAGCGGTGGCGTGGCGCGGCAAGGTGCTGTTTCCAAAACGGTTTTGTGACTGTCACAGGCTTGTCACATTGCCCCCCTAGAGTCCCGGTTGTGGATTTTCTTTCCCCAACCCTGAGGACACACATGAACACGAAACGCACCCTTCTCAAGACCGTCGCCGCAGCCGCTCTGGCCACCATGGCCATGGGCAACGCCTTTGCTGCCGACATCACCGGCGCTGGCGCTACGTTCCCGTTCCCGATCTACGCCAAGTGGGCCGAAGCCTACAAGAAAGAAACCGGTACCGGCCTGAACTACCAGTCGATCGGCTCCTCGGGCGGTCTGAAGCAGATCCGCGCCAAGACCGTGACCTTCGGTGCCTCGGATGCACCGGTCAAGGGTGAAGAGCTGGACAAGGACGGCATGATCCAGTTCCCGGCCATCATCGGCGGCACCGTGCCCGTGATCAACCTGGAAGGCTTCAAGCCGGGCGAACTGCGCGTGACCGGCCCCGTGCTGGCCGACATGTTCCTGGGCAACATCACCAAGTGGAACGACGCCAAGCTGGTGGCCCTGAACCCCGGCAAGGCCCTGCCTGACGCCTCCATCACCATCGTCCACCGCGCCGACGGTTCGGGCACCACCTTCAACTGGACCGACTACCTGACCGCTGTCAGCAAGGACTGGGCCGACAAGGTGGGCAAGGGTGCCGCGGTCAAGTGGCCTGCCGCTTCTTCCGTGGGTGGCAAGGGCAACGAAGGCGTGGCCGCCAACGTGAACCGCGTCAAGGGCGCGCTGGGCTATGTGGAATACGCCTACGTGAAGAAGAACAAGATGAACTTCATGCAGCTGCAGAACGCCGATGGCAAGTACGTCAGCCCCGACGAAAATGCCTTTGCCGCCGCCGCTGCCAGCGCCGACTGGTTCAGCGTGCCAGGCATGGGCGTCTCCATGGTGAACGCCAAGGGTGCCGAGAGCTGGCCTGTGTCGACCGCTTCGTTCATCCTGATGTACAAGCAGCCCGCTGACAAGGCGGCTTCGGCCGAAGCGCTCAAGTTCTTTGACTGGGCGTTCAAGAGCGGCAAACAGATGGCTTCCGACCTCGACTACGTGGCACTGCCCGACACCCTGACAGCCCAGATCCGCAGCAAGGTCTGGAGCCAGATCGCCAAGTAAGCGCTTCTGATTCGCTGCATTCGCCGGCTGGCGCTGTGCCCGCCGGCGAATGCTGCATTGAAGGTGTCCAGAGTATCCTGACGGGAGTCAACATGAGCGTGGGAACTACCATGAGTCCGCAACCTGTGTCCCATGAAACGGGCAGTGCCAGCATGGTGTCGATTGCCCGGCGGCAACGGCTCCAGGACGTCTTTTTTCATCGCATCACGCAGTCTTTTTCGCTGCTGGTGCTGATCGCCCTGATGGGCATCATCGTTTCCCTGTTCATCAATGCCTGGCCTGCGTTCCAGAAGTTCGGTGCGAACTTCATCTGGTACGTGGAATGGGACATCATCAACGAAGAATTTGGTGCCGCGATCGCGATCGTCGGCACCCTGGCCAGTGCGGGCATCGCCATGTTGATCGCCGTACCGCTGGCCTTTGGCATTGCCCTGTTTCTGACCGAAACCTGCCCGACCTGGCTGCGCCGCCCACTGGGCACGGCGGTCGAGTTGCTGGCGGCGGTACCGTCCATCATCTACGGCATGTTCGGTCTGTTCGTTTTTGCGCCGCTGTTTGCCGACTACGCCCAGGTGCCCATGCAGCAGGTATTGGGTGGCATGCCCCTGATCGGCTTCCTGTTTGGTGGCAGCACCAACGGCTTCGGCATCCTGGCCGCGGGCATCGTGCTGGCCTTCATGGTGTTGCCCTTCGTGGCCGCGGTCATGCGCGATGTGTTCGAGATCGTGCCACCCATCCTGCGCGAATCGGCCTACGGGCTGGGCTGCACCACCTGGGAAGTGGTGCGCAAGGTGGTGCTGCCGTACACCCAGAAGGGCGTGATCGGTGGCGTCATGCTGGGCCTGGGGCGCGCGCTGGGCGAGACCATGGCCGTCACCTTCGTGATCGGCAACGCCAACCGCATGCCCACCTCGCTGTTCTCACCCGGCACCTCGATCGCCTCGACGCTGGCCAACGAGTTCGGTGAAGCCGCCGATTTCCACATCTCTGCGCTGTTCGCGCTGGGCTTCCTGCTGTTTGTCATCACCTTCATCGTGCTCGGCCTGGCCAAGTGGATGCTGGTGCGGGCCGAGAAGGCCAAGGGCCTCTGAACCCCACACCGAAAGCCAAAACCATGGACTTCAACCAATCCCTGTATCGCCAGCGCCGCTGGTCCAACAACGTGGGCCTCGCCCTTTCGATGGGGTCGATGGCCCTGGGCCTGACGGTGCTGCTGTGGATCCTGTTCGTGCTGTTCAGCAACGGCTTTGCCGCGCTGGACTGGAACATGTTCACCCAGTCCACGCCCGCACCGGGCACCGAAGGTGGCGGTCTGGCCAACGCCATCGTGGGCAGCCTGTTGATGGTGGGTTTCTCGGTGCTGGTCTCCACGCCCATCGGCGTCTTTGCCGGTGTGTACCTGGCCGAATACGGCGACACCAGCAAGACCGCCGAGGTGACCCGCTTCGTGACCGACATTATGCTGTCGGCCCCTTCCATCGTGCTGGGCCTGTTCGTGTACGCCATCGCGGTGGCCACCTTGGGCACCTTTTCGGGCTGGGCGGGCAGCCTCGCGCTGTCGTTGATCGCGGTGCCGGTGGTCGTTCGCACCACCGAGAACATGCTGCGCCTGGTGCCTGGCAGTCTGCGGGAAGCGGCCTTTGCCCTGGGCGCGCCGCGCTGGAAAGTGGCCACATTGGTCACGCTGCGCGCCGCCAAGAGTGGTGTCCTGACCGGCCTGCTGCTGGCTGTGGCCCGCATCAGTGGCGAAACGGCACCGCTGCTGTTCACCGCGCTCAACAACCAGTTCTTCAGCACCGACATGAGCCGGCCCATGGCCAACCTGCCGGTGGTGATCTTCCAGTTCGCCATGAGCCCGTACGACAACTGGATCCGCCTCGCCTGGGGTGGGGCGCTGTTGATCACGCTCTCGGTGCTGCTGCTCAACATCGTGGCGCGCGTCTTCCTGCGGGAAAAGACCCCCACCTGAGGCGCTGCCTCGCCTGACGCCACATTCCATCTATTCCGGATCTGACCCATGACGAACACCGCTTCATCTGCAAAGAATGCGCTCGAACTGCGCAACCTGAACTTCTACTACGGCAAGTTCCATGGCCTCAAGGGGGTCAACATGAACATCGAGGAGCGCAAGGTCACCGCCTTCATCGGTCCCTCGGGCTGCGGCAAGTCCACGCTGCTGCGCACCTTGAACCGCATGTACAGCCTCTACCCCGGCCAGCGCGCCGAGGGCGAGATCAACTTCTACGGCCAGAACATCCTTGACGACAAGCAGGACATCAACCTGCTGCGCGCGCGCATCGGCATGGTGTTCCAGAAGCCCACGCCGTTCCCGATGTCGATCTACGACAACATCGCCTTCGGCGTGAAGCTCTACGAAAATCTCAGCAAGAGCGAGATGGACGACCGCGTCGAATGGGCTCTGTCCAAGGCCGCGCTGTGGGGCGAGGTGAAAGACAAGCTCAACCAGAGCGGCCTGTCGCTCTCCGGCGGGCAGCAGCAGCGCCTGTGCATCGCGCGCAGCGTGGCGGTGAAGCCTTCGGTGCTGCTGCTCGACGAGCCCACCTCGGCACTCGACCCGATCTCGACCGGCAAGGTCGAGGAACTGGTGCACGAACTCAAGCAGGACTACACCATCGCCATCGTGACCCACAACATGCAGCAGGCCGCGCGCTGCAGCGACTACACCGCCTACATGTACCTCGGCGAGCTGATCGAATTCGGATCCACCGAACAGATCTTCTTCAAGCCGACCAAGACCGAGACCGAGGACTACATCACCGGCCGGTTCGGTTGATCAACGTCCCGCTTTTTTTCTCTCATTCATTGCCCCTGCGGGGGTGCAGGCTGGCCGCAAGGCCGCCTTTCCGGAGACCTACATGGGCGACAAACACATCTCCAGCCAGTTCGACGCCGAGCTGAATTCCATCTCCACCCACGTGCTGGAAATGGGCGGTCTGGTCGAGTCCCAGCTGCACCAGGCGGTGTACGCGCTGATCCACATGAGCCTGGAGACGGCCGAGCAGGTGCTCGAAGCCGAAAACCGCATCAACCAGATGGAAGTGAACATCGATCACGAGATCATCTCCACCATCGGTCGACGCCAGCCCACGGCGCGCGACCTGCGTTTCCTGGTGGCGATCTCGCGCACGACGCAGAATCTGGAGCGTGCGGGTGATGAAGTGGCCCGCATCGCGCGCATGGTCAAATTGATCATCGAAAGCGGCTCGCCGCGCTCCCTGCCCGTGTCGGAACTGCGCCTGGCGGCCGATCTTGCCGCCGGCATGCTGCGCAAGACGCTGGACTCTTTCGCCCGTCTGGATACGGCCATGGCCCTGTCCATCATGAAGGACGACAATGCCATCGACCTGGAGTACGACGGCTTTCTGCGCAAACTGATCACCTACATGATGGAAGACCCCCGCACCATCTCACCGAGCCTGAACCTGCTGTTCCTGGCCAAGTCGCTGGAGCGCGTGGGCGACCATGCGAAGAACATCGCCGAACAGATCATCTTCGTTGTCATGGGCGAGGACGTGCGCCACACCCCCATGGACAAAGTGGAGTCGGTGGTCGGATGAACACGAGAGCTTCAGCATGAGAAAACTGCCACGCGTTCTGGTCGTGGAAGACGAACCGGCGATCGCCGAGCTGATCGCCGTCAACCTGCGCCACAACGGTTTTGCGCCCACGGTCGTGTTCGACGGCGCGGCGGCGCAGCGTGAGGTCGACGCCGTGTTGCCCGATGTGATCCTGCTCGACTGGATGCTGCCTGGCGAGAGCGGCGCCACGCTGGCACGCCAGTGGCGCAAGCATGAGCGAACCAAGACGGTCCCGATCCTGATGCTCACCGCGCGCAGCGACGAGTCGGACAAGGTGCAGGGTCTCGACGCGGGCGCGGACGATTACATCACCAAGCCTTTCTCCACGCAGGAACTGCTCGCGCGCATCCGTGCCGTGCTGCGCCGCCGCGCGCCCGAGATCGTCAACGACTCGGTGCAGGTGGGCGAACTCGCGCTGGACGCCGGCACCTACCGCATCACCTTCCGGGGCCAGGAGCTCAAGGTCGGACCGACCGAGTTCAAGCTGTTGCACTACCTCATGAAACACGCGGAACGGGTGCACACGCGTGGTACGCTGCTCGACAAGATATGGGGGGACCATGTCTTTATCGAGGAGCGAACCGTGGACGTGCATGTCAAGCGTTTGAGGGAATCACTGGGTGAGGCCGCCGGCATGGTGGAGACGGTGCGTGGCGCCGGTTACCGCCTCACGGCCATCAACAACACCGGACGTCCGGCGCAAGGCACCTCCATTCCCGCCGCATGATCCGGCGCTCCGTCGAACTGCTGCTCCTGGTGGCGCTGGGGGCGGTCTGGGGCTGGACGCAGGACGCCGCGGGCTGGTCGTTCGTGGGCGCCTTGCTCGGTGCGTTGGGCTGGAGCGTGTTCGATGGCCTGCGTGCACGCCGTCTGCTCAACTGGCTCAACAAGGCCGACGTGGCCCGCACACCGGGCCTCTCGGGCCTCTGGGGCGAATTGCTGGACCGCAACCGCAAACTGATCAAGAAGCTGGAGAAGAAGGCCAGCAACAGCGATGCCCGGCTGGAGGATTTTCTCGCTGCCATCCAGGCATCTCCCAACGGGGTGGTGCTGCTCGATTCAGCGGGGCGCATCGAATGGTCCAACCTCACGGCCGCCAACCACCTCGGCTTCGATCCGCAGCGCGACCTGGGCCAGTATGTGCGCAACATGGTGCGTGCACCGGCCTTCATGTCTTACCTGGCCGAAGGTGATTTCGGCCACGAAATCCAGATCGACGGCCCGGGCCCCCGGCCGTCACAGCCCACCCGGATTTCGCTGCAGATTCACCCCTACGGCAAAAAACGCAAGCTCATGATCACGCGCGATGTGACCGCGGTGCAGCTGGCCGAAGCCATGCGCCGCGACTTTGTGGCCAACGTCTCGCACGAGATCCGCACCCCCCTGACGGTGCTCAGCGGTTTCGTCGAGACCATGCAGAGCCTGTCGCTGGAAGAGTCCGAGCGCATCACCTACCTCGGGCTGATGAGCCAGCAGGCGCACCGCATGCAGACGCTGGTGAGCGATCTGCTGACGCTGTCGCGCCTGGAGGGCAGCCCGGCGCCCGGGCCGGGTGAATGGATCGATGGTGACGAGTTGCTGGGCCACGTGCTGCAGGAAGCGCGTGGGCTGACGGCGGTCATTTCCGACCCACCCCATGAGATCGTTCAGGCAACGGCGACCAATTTGTGGGTGTCTGGCGCCAAGACCGAACTGCTGAGCGCGATGTCCAACCTGCTGAGCAATGCGGTGCGCTACACGCCGGGTGGCGGGCGGATCGAGGCGGGCTGGCGCTTGCGCGAAGATGGCTGGGGCGAGTTCTTTGTGACCGATACCGGCCCCGGCATCGCTGCCGAGCACATCCCGCGCCTGACCGAGCGTTTTTACCGCGTGGACCGCAGCCGCTCGCGCGAGACCGGTGGCACCGGTCTGGGTCTGGCCATCGTGAAACATGTGGCCCAGCGCCACGGCGGGCAGATCGACGTGCACAGTGTTGTGGGCCAGGGCTCCACCTTTGTCATTGCCCTGCCGCCGGTGCGCGTTCGCGAGCACGCGGTCAACTGAACCCACCCGTTCAGTCGGCCACGCGTCGATAGACCAGCAGGCGTTCTTTGCGGTCGTTCAGGCGGCTGACGCTGGCCCTGAACGCCCAATGGGTCAGTTGCACACGCTGGTCCAGCGTGGGTTGGCTCTCCGGCGACACCACCATGCTGCGGCAGCGAGCGGGGCGGCTGCTGTCCTCGGTGCTGCGCACCAGCTGGAGGCCCCCCTGGTACTGCAGCGCGGCGATCTGTGCCTGGGACAGCCCATCCGCCAGCACGCAGCTGCCGGTGGGTACCAGGCGTGCGATGCTGCGCGAAACGGGTCCGTAGCTGCGTGCAAAGTCCAGCAGTGGCAGCCACAGCGACATCAGCAACAACCAGCACAGGGTGGCGCCCGCCGCGGGCAGCACCAGGCTCTTCCAGATCGCCTGCCGGTTTCTGCCGACCCGCCACACCACCAGCCAGACCCACGCCACCGTGGCCAGCAGGCCCGCCAGAAAAAGCAGCAGGGAAAACTCGGGCACGAAGCCGGGCGCGAGACGCGCCACGTTCGCGGCGGGTTTCGCCGGCATGCCGGTTTGCATGGCCAGCCAGATCACCCAGATCGCCAGGGCACAGATGGTGAAGAAGATCAGGGTGAACCAGTCGATCAGCGCTGAAACGCTGCGCCGCAGCGTGGGCAGGGCGAAGGCGGCCAGCGCGGCCATGGCGGGCAGTGCCAGCAGCAAGGCGCGATCAAAATCGGCGTTGATCGCGCTGTTGACCACGCTCACCAGCATCGCCCACAGGGGCAGTGCCACATGCGGACTGAGCAGTTGGCGTCGCCAGCCCCACAGGGTCCACAACACCAGGGGCCATGCCGGCCAGGTGAACCACACCAGCAGGCGTCCCCAGCGGCGCCAGTCGTCGAAACCCACCGGCAGGCCCAGTGCGGGCCAGTTCATCTGGCCTGTGAGCGCCCCCAGCCCGACGGCCATGATCAGCAAAGCCGCAGCCGAGGGCAGCAGCGGGTGAAGGGCTTCGCCGGGTCGGCTGCCCATGACCAGCAAGGCCAGCAGCAAACCAGAACCCAGGCTCAGCGCCACCCAGGGTGCACCGCTGAGCACCAGTGCCAGCGCAGAGAGGCTCCAGAGCAACATGCTGCGCCAGGGGTGACGGTCATCCGCATGGGCCAGCCGCGCAGCGGCCATCAGCAGCGCACTGACCATGGCCAGTCGGGCCAGATCGGGTGTGGTTTCATGGGACATCTGGGCCAGACCCAGACAGGCCACGAGAGCCAGCAAGCCGGCATCGGCCAGTGAGCGGGCATAGTCGACCGGGTTGGCCTCACCCCCGAAGGCAAAGGCAATCGGCTGAGCCGACTTCTGGCGCGCCAGGTGATACACCGCGTACCAGGTGCAGACCAGGGTGAGGGCCAGGAGCAGGGCGAACGGGATGCGGGCTGCGCTGTCGGCGTTCAGGAAGGGCAGGAACCGGATGAACACCGCGCCGAGCCAGTAAGGCAGGGGGCCGGCCACATCGGCGGCCACACCCAGCACCTGAGGTTGCCACCAACTGCTGTTTCCAGAAGCCATCTCCAGCATGGCGCCCAGCGCAGAAACGTCGGCATTTTTCCAGGGCTCACGTCCCAGGAACCCCGGCAGCACATAGGCGAGGCAGAACAGGATGAGTGCGAGCCTGGGCAGACGACGCACGGCCGACTGGGTGACGATGGCAGGGGTTGTTGGATTCACTGCGGGGAATATACAGGGCCGTCAGGGCAGAGGGCTTGTCGCAACAGGGTCACGTATCGAAAGATCCGGGGCAAAAAAAAGCAGCCGGTTCACCGGCTGCTTTTTTTGCAGAATCTGAGGCAGGGGCCGGACACCTTGAGGTCCGGTCCATAGCCAGCTTTACTTGGCAGCGGGCTTGGCGTAACGGTTGCGGAAGCGCTCGACGCGGCCACCCATGTTGTCCACGCTCTTTTGCGTTCCGGTGTAGAAGGGGTGCGACTCGCTGGAGGTATCGAGCTTGAACAGCGGCAGTTCGCGGCCGTCTTCCAGCTTGATCATTTCCTTCGTGTTGGCGCAGGAGCGCGTCACGAACTGGAAGTTGTTGGACAGGTCCACGAAACAGATTTCGCGGTAGTTGGGGTGAATGCCGTCTTTCATGACGTTTCCTTGGGTTCAGGTGCGGCAGCCGCAACGGAACCATTCCGCTGTACTTGTCGCAATTTAATAAAGCCGCTGATTATAGCCTGGAGAATGGACCTGGCCGGAGCGAGATGCCTGAAACCCAGAACACCGCGGAACCGGCTTTGCCGGGCCGCAGGTGTTGCCCCCTGGGGGGTGACGCCGAAGGCGGCGCGGGGGGAGCTTTATCCACCCCGTCGCATCATGTCAAAGAACTCCGAGTTGTTCTTCGTCGCCTTCATGCTCTTCAGGACCATCTCCATGGCCTCGATCTCGTCCATGTTGTACATGAACTGGCGCAGGATGCGGGTCTTCTGCAGGATCTCGGGCGCCAGCAGCAGTTCCTCGCGGCGGGTACCGCTGCGGTTGAGCTGGATCGAGGGGAACACGCGCTTTTCGTACAGGCGGCGGTCCAGGTGGATTTCGCAGTTGCCGGTGCCCTTGAATTCTTCAAAGATCACCTCGTCCATGCGGCTGCCGGTGTCGACCAGCGCAGTGGCGATGATGGTCAGCGAGCCACCTTCTTCGATCTTGCGCGCGGCACCGAAGAAGCGCTTGGGGCGCTGCAGCGCGTTGGAATCCACACCGCCGCTCAGCACCTTGCCGGAGGAGGGCAGCACGTTGTTGTAGGCGCGGGCCAGGCGGGTGATCGAGTCGAGCAGGATCACCACGTCTTTTTTCAGCTCGACCAGGCGCTTGGCGCGTTCGATCACCATCTCGGCCACGTGCACGTGGCGCGCGGCCGGTTCGTCGAACGTCGAAGCGATCACGTCGCCGCGCACCGTGCGCTGCATTTCGGTCACTTCTTCCGGTCGCTCGTCCACCAGCAGCACCAGCAGCTCCACCTCGGGGTGGTTGGCGGTGATGGCGTGGCAGATGTGCTGCATCATCACCGTCTTGCCGCTCTTGGGCGGCGCCACGATCAGCGCGCGCTGGCCGCGGCCGATGGGGGCGATGATGTCGATGACACGGCCGGTGATGTTCTCTTCGGTCTTGATGTCGCGTTCCAGGCGCATCTGTTCCTTGGGGAACAGCGGCGTCAGGTTCTCGAACATGATCTTGTGCTTGTTGTCCTCGGGAGGCAGGCCGTTGATCTTGTCGAGCTTGTTCAGCGCGAAGTAGCGCTCGCCATCCTTGGGGATGCGGACCTCGCCCTCGATCATGTCGCCGGTGTGCAGGTTGAAGCGGCGGATCTGGCTCGGCGAGATGTAGATGTCGTCGGTGGACGCGGTGAAGCTCGTGTCCATGTTGCGCAGGAAGCCGAAGCCGTCGGGCAGGACTTCGAGCACGCCGTCCGCGTTCACCAGTTCGCCGCCCTTGGCGCGCTTCTTGATGATGGCGAACATCAGCTCCTGCTTGCGCATGCGGCCGGTGTTTTCGATCTCAAGCGCTTCGGCCTGCTTGAGGACTTCAGACACATGCAGTGCCTTGAGTTCGTTGAGGTGCATGGAATTCACTCCGGGAGGGAGTCGAGTCAAAAACCGGGGGAGGGGGCGCTGGCGTCCGGATTCGGACTGGCGCTGTCGAGAGGGGCTGGGCTGTGTCGGGCCTGCTGTTGGGCCGGATTATGACAGGAAAAAAAGCCGCTTGAGAACAGGGCCCGGGCGTTGCACCCGGGCCGGTCCTTCCGGCTGACCGATCAGGCGAGTTGCTGGTCGATGAAGGCGGTGAGCTGGGCCTTGCTCATGGCACCGACTTTGGTGGCGGCCAGCTGGCCATCCTTGAACAGCATCAGCGTGGGGATACCACGGATGCCGAACTTGGCGGGCACGTCGCGGTTGTCGTCGACGTTCATCTTGGCGACCTTGAGCTTGCCGTCGTAGGAGCCTGCGACTTCGTCCAGGATCGGGGCGATCATCTTGCAGGGGCCGCACCATTCGGCCCAGAAATCCACCAGCACCGGAGCCTGGGCTTCAAGCACATCGGCCTGGAAAGTTGCGTCAGAAACGTGTTTGATCAGGTCACTGGCCATGGTCCATCCTAAGGAACGTTGAACGGGGGAGTTAAAGTCAAAGCGCTGGCGCACTCGCCGTCAGCTGCAAGCTTTTGATTGTGACAGAAACGCTCCCGACCCGATGCCTTCGAACCGAACACCACCATCAGCGGCTGCCCGGCTGGCGCAAGGGGATCAGCGAGATCCGGGTCCACAGGGGCCCACAGGTGCAGGCGAACACCCGACCCGGCGCCAATGGCGGGTCTGGATCGATGGCATCGATGCCCTGATCCGCCAGACGGGTATCGACCCGTCACGGGCACTCGTCCTGGTGCCCTACGCCCAGCTCATGGACGCGGGGCGGCGCGCCTGGGCCGAGGCCTGTCCCAGTGGTTTTTCGCCGCGCTTTGAATCCACCCGCAACTGGGCCGCGTCGTTGCAACCATTCTTGCCCGGCCCCACCGATCTGAGCCTGGACATGGCCCGCGACAGCCTGGTGGCCGCCGCGTTCATCGACCGGGTGGCGCAGGGACGGCCCGATGCCTCGATGCGAGCCGTGATGGTGGCGCGGCTGGTCGAGGCGGCGCGCCAGCTGGCACCCCTCGCCGCTGCGGTGCCGCCGGACCAGCGCGCGGCCTGGGCCGAACCTTTGCGCGAAGCGCTGGCAACCGGCGTGCAGACGCTGCACTGGGAGTCGATGCTGGGTTCGCTGGCCCTGGTCTGGGCCAGCACCTCCGCTTACGCCACCGACGTGCTGTGGAGCCCGCTGGCCCGCTCGGTGTCGGGTGCGCAGATGTTGATCGTGCTGCAGGGTTTTCAGCAGGACCCACTGGCCTCGGCGCTGGCGCGGCACTGGGGTGCTCAGGGCGCCGAACTGCCATTGCCCCTGGGCGAAGCGGAACCGGCCATGCCGTCCGCGGTCCTGCACGCCTGCGGCGATGCCGAAGACGAAGCCCAGCGCGCGGCCGCCTGCTTGATCGCGCGGGTCAACGCCGCGCAGCGGCCGGTGGCCTTGGTGGCCAACGACCGCCTGCTCACCCGCCGCGTGAGCGCCATGCTCCACCACGCCGGCCTGGGCGTGCGCGACGAAACCGGCTGGAAGCTCTCCACCACGCACGCCGCCGCCCGGCTCATGAGCCTGTTGCGCGCGGCCGATGCCCGGGCCCGCATGGACGACGTGCTCGACCTGCTCAAACAATGTCCGACCTGGCCCGAAGCCCAGGTGCAGGCGCTGGAGCAGCTGGCGCGCGAAGCCGGTGTGTCGCTCTGGCGCTCGGCGCTGCAGTCGCCGCGCCTCTTGCCCGCGCTGCCCGAAGGCCTGCCGGCCTTGTTCGAAGGGCTTCAGCCGGCGCGCCCGCTGGTGGTCTGGCTGGAGAGCCTGGCGTTGGCGCTGGCGCAATGTGGTCTGTGGGACAGCCTCACCAGCGACCCGGCGGGGCAGCAGATGATCCAGGCCTTGCGGCTGGGCGAAGGCGCCGCGCAGGAGCTGCTGCGGGTGACCGATGCGCTGGCCGCCACCGCCACAGATGGCACCCCCCCGGCCCGGACCGCCGCGCGCTCTGGCAGCAAGCTGTCGCTGTCGGGTTTCACCGCCTGGGTGCGCGATGTGCTCGAGGGCGCGAGCTTCATGCCGCGTGGCGAGGGCGAGCCGGATGTGGTCATCCTGCCCATGGCCCAGCTGCTGGGCCGCGCTTTCGCCGCCACCGTCGTGCCCGGTTGCGACGAGGTGCATCTCAACCCCAGTCCGGAGCCGCCTGGCCAGTGGACGGCCGCTCAGCGCGAGGCCCTGGGTCTGCCCACGCGCGAAGTCCTGGCATTGGCCGCCGCACAAGCCTGGCAGGCCACGCTGGCGCTGCCGCAACTCGACCTGATGTGGCGCACGCAGGAGCGCGGCGAAGCCCTGCAGGCCAGCCCCTGGGTGCAGGCGCTGCCCGGCTTCGGGGCGGCTGCCAGCGCCGATCCTCGCCCCCAGCGCACGCTCCAGCCGCTGGCGCAACCACGGCCCCAGCCGGCCGCGGGCGACGTGCTGCCCGAGTCGCTCTCGGCCAGCGCCTACCAGGACTTGCGCGACTGCCCCTACCGCTTCTTCGCGCTGCGCCAGCTGCGGCTGGTGGATGCGCCCGAGCTGGAAACCGAACCCGACCAGCGCGACATGGGCAACTGGCTGCACGCCGTGTTGCGGGCCTTTCACGAACAGCGCGGCGACAGCCGGCCCGGCCGCGAGGCCGACCGCGCCGAACTGAACCGACTGGGCGACGCCACGGCCGATAGCATGGGCCTCAACGCGGGCGAAGGCGGCGCCGGGTTCCTGCCCTACCAGGCGGTCTGGCCAGCGCTGCGCGAGGGATACCTGGACTGGCTGGCCGGCTTTGAAGGAACGCCTGATCGCGCAGGGCCGCGCTTCCAGCAAGCCGAGGCCGCGCTGACCGCCCAGGCCGGGCCCTGGAAGCTGTACGGCAAGCTCGACCGTGTCGATGTGCAGGACAGCCCCGAAGGTGCGATTCCTTTCGTGATCGACTACAAGACCGAGGGCCGCCCCGGCACGCTGGAGCGTGTGAAAGAGCCGCTGGAAGACACGCAGCTCGCTTTTTATGCCGCGCTGCTGCCCGACGAAAACCTGCGCGCCGCCTACCTCAGCATCACCGACAAACGCGGCGACACGGCCAGGGACGCACCCACCGTGCTGATTGAGCAGCCCGAGGTGCTGATGGCGCGCGAGCAGCTGCGCGAAGGCCTGGCGCACGACATGGCGCGCGTGGCCGCCGGCCAGCCCATGCCCGCGCTGGGAGAGGGCCGGGTGTGCGACTTCTGCGCCGCGCGCGGCCTGTGCCGCAAGGACTTCTGGAGCGCTGCATGACCGAAGCCGCCTACCGCATCAACGGCAGCCAGGTGGCGCGCGAGGCCTTCTACGCGCTGGCCTGCGACCCCGCGCGCAGCATCGCGGTGGAAGCCTGTGCCGGCGCCGGCAAGACCTGGATGCTGGTCTCGCGCATCCTGCGCGCGCTGCTCGACGGCTGCGCACCGCAGGACATCCTCGCCATCACCTTCACCAAGAAAGCCGCCGGTGAAATGCGCGACCGGCTCAACGCCGAGCTGCGCCGCTGGAGCCGCCTGCCCGACGGCGAACTGGCGGGCGAACTGCGCGCGCGCGGGCTGTCGGACGCCGAAGCGTTGCGCCGCCTGCCCGAGGCACGGAGCCTGCACGCGCGGATGACGGCGCTGGGCCGGCCGGTGCAGGTGCGCACCTTTCACAGCTGGTTCGCGGCGCTGCTGCGCGGCGCGCCGCTGGCGGTGCTGCAGGAGCTGCAGCTGCCGGCCCAGTACGAGCTGCTGGAAGACGACGCGCCCGCCGTGGCCCTGGTCTGGCCGCGCTTTTACGCCGCGCTGGCCGCCAGCGCCGAGGACAAACAGGACTTCCTCGACGCGGTGGCCGAACACGGTCGTCACCAGACCCTCAAGGCGCTGGAAAAGGCGTTGCAGAAACGTGTGGAGTTCAAGCTGGCGGACGCCGCCGGTGTGGTCGAGGCGTCGGCGCAGCCGTTTGCGGCCCTGTACCCCAGCTGGGCCGGCCTGGCCGTGCCCGAACTGGCCCTGCTGCAGCCCGGCGCCCGCGAGCGCTGGCTGGCGCGTGCGAAGCTGCTCGGCGGCGAGACCAACAAGACGCCCAAGACGGCGGCCAGCGCGGTGGTCGACGCGTTTGAACTCGCCGACGAACCGGCACTGATGGCGCGCCGCCTGGCCTTGCTGCGCAAGGGCTTCTTCGTCGCCAGCGAAGACCGGCTCAACACCAACCTCACCAGGTTCGCCGCCGCCCAGGAGGCCGAGCCCGAGCTGCAGGACCTGTGCAATGCACGCCGCCAGCACTCTGCGTGGTTGCACCATCAGCGCCTGGCGCGCCTGACCCGCGTGCTGCTGGCCTCGTACGCCGATCTCAAGCGCGAGCGTGGCTGGGTCGACATGAACGACGTCGAAGGCGCCGCGCAGTGCCTGCTGGCCGACGCCGAGCTCTCGGGCTGGCTGCAGCAGCGGCTGGACGCCCGCGTGCGCCACGTGCTGATCGACGAATTCCAGGACACCAACCCGCTGCAGTGGCAGGCGCTCTACGGCTGGCTCTCGGCCTACGCCGGCGCCGGGTCGGGTGAGGCGCCCTGCGTGTTCCTGGTCGGCGACCCCAAACAGTCGATCTACCGCTTCCGCCGCGCCGAACCGCAGGTGTTCAAGGCGGCGCAGGCTTTTGTGGTGCAGGGCCTCGCGGGTGCGCTGCTCAGTTGCGATCACACGCGCCGCTGTGCGCAGGGCGTGGTGCAGGCGCTCAACAGCGCCATGCTGTCGGCCGTGCAAGCCGGTGAATACGGCAGCGACTACCGCGCCCACACCACCGAAAGCCACGAGGCGGGCGCCGTGCTGGCGCTGCCCCAGCTGCCACGCAGCCTGCGCGAGCGCGACGCCGCAGGGGGCGACGAGCCGGTCTGGCGCGACAGCCTCACCACGCCGCGTGTCTTGCCCGAAGACACCATGTCCGCGCTGGAAGCGCGCCAGGCGGCCGACTGGGTGGTGGCACAAATCGCATCCGGGAATCTGAAGCCCGAACAGGTGATGGTG
This sequence comes from Hydrogenophaga sp. L76, assembly GCF_057654755.1. NCBI lineage: Bacteria > Pseudomonadati > Pseudomonadota > Betaproteobacteria > Burkholderiales > Comamonadaceae > Hydrogenophaga > Hydrogenophaga sp. L76. Next base: position 991,425 of record NZ_CM172807.1, on the reverse strand, counting down.
CTGTCACGCCGGCGCGAGCGCCTGGCCTGGATGTTCGAGGCGCTGCGCGAGCGCGGCATCGCCAGCGAGCAGCCCGAAAAGCTCGACCTGTGCGAGGCGCCCGCGGTGCAGGACGTGGTGGCGCTGCTGGACGCGCTGGTCTCGCCGCGCCACGACCTGAGCCTGGCGCGCGCCCTCAAGTCACCGCTGTTCGGCTGGAGCGACGACGCGCTGGCCCAGCTGGCGCGTCTGCGCCAGCGCTGGACGCTGCGGGCCGACACCTCCACCGATGCCGCGACCGCGCCGGTGCGCCCCTCGTGGTGGGACGTGCTCCAGCGCCTCGCCGGCCTGCCGTCGGCCGAACAGGTTGATCTGCTGCAGTTGCCCGGGCAGGCGCCCGCGCCGGAACAGGCGGGCCTGCTGCGCGACACCGCCGCGTGCCTGGCGCTGTATCAGGGCTGGGTGCGAAGCCTGCCGCCGCACGACGCGCTCTCGGCCCTCTACGACCACGGCGACGTGTTGGCGCGATTCGCGCAGGCCGCGCCTGCCAGCCAGCGCAGCGGCGTGCTGGCGCAGCTGCGCGATCTGCTCGCGCAGTCGCTGGCGCAGGACGGCGGGCGTTTCCTCACGCCTTACCGCCTGGTGCGCGCGCTCAAGGCCGGCGGCATCAAGGCCACGCCGGTCAATACGAAAGGCGCCGTGCGCCTGCTCACCATCCACGGCGCCAAAGGGCTGGAGGCCCACACCGTGCTCATGCTCGACACCGACGCACCGCCCAGCCGCCCCGAGAGCATGGGCGTGCTGATCGACTGGCCCGGGGAAGCCTCCGCGCCGCGCCGCTTCGTCTTCCTGGCCAGCGAAAAATCGCCGCCCGCCTGTGCCGTGGCCGTGCTGCAGGTGGAGCAACAGGCGCGCGCGCTCGAAGAGCTCAACGCGCTCTACGTGGCACTGACACGGGCCGAGGAGCGCCTGGTGTTGTCCAGCTTCGAGCCGCACCAGCGCGGCAGCAGCGCCAGCTGGTACCAGCGCCTGCAGCCCCTGGCCACGCCCATCGACGCCCCCGAACCGGCCAGCGCCGTGGCCGCGCCCGCCGCTGCGGCCGACTTCGCGCTGGCCCAGCTGCCGGTCTGCACCGCAGCACCCAGCAGTGCGGTGCCGAGCGTCCCGGCAGAGCAACCCGGGTTCGGCGCGGACGACGAGCACACCCGCATTGGCCTCGCGCTGCACCGCCTGCTGCAGTGGTTCCCCACGCCGGCCGACGGCTTCGACTGGACCACGACCCACACCCAAGCCGCCGCGCGCGAGTTCGGCCTGAGCCCGGCCCTGGCCGCCGAAGCGCTGGCCATGGCGCGCCGCATCGTGGCCGGCGCTGCCGCCTGGGCCTGGGACGCCGCCCAGCTCGACCACTGGGGCAACGAGGTCGAGCTGTTCCACCAGGGCGAGCTGCTGCGGCTGGACCGACTGGTGCGCCGGCGCGGCGAGGGCGGTTCGGCCAGCACCTGGTGGGTGCTCGACTTCAAGAGCCACGAACACCCCGAGCGCCAGCCCGAATACCTGGCGCAGATGCAGCGCTACCGCCAGGCCATGGCGCTGGCCCGACCGGGCGAGCCGGTGCGGCTGGCCTTCATCAACCCCTTGGGCCAGCTCATCCCGCTTTCACCCGAACAACTGGCTTCATGACCGATTCCGAACCCTTGAACACTCCCGAGTCTGCGCTGAAGGTGGACGTCGCCGTCATCGGCGGCGGCCCGGCCGGGCTGATGGCCGCCGAGGTGCTGTCAAGCGCCGGTGTGGCGGTGCACCTGTTCGACGCCATGCCCTCGGTGGGCCGCAAGTTCCTGCTGGCCGGCAAGGGCGGCATGAACCTGACCCACGCCGAGCCGCTGGACGCCTTCATCGGCCGCTACGCCGAACGCGCCGACGCACTGCGCCCGCTGCTCGAAGCCTTCGGGCCGAACGCCGTGCGCGAATGGGCGGCTGGCCTGGGGATCGACACCTTCGTCGGCAGCTCCAGCCGGGTCTTCCCGACCGACATGAAGGCCGCGCCGCTGCTGCGCGCCTGGCTGCAGCGCTTGCGGCATCCAGCGGAGGGGGGCGAACCGGTGCGTTTCCACATGCGCCACCGCTGGACGGGCTGGGCCGATGACGGCGATGCGCTGCTGTTTCAGACACCTGAGGGCGGGCAATCCGTGCAGGCCCGGGCGACGGTGCTGGCGCTCGGCGGGGCCAGCTGGGCGCGGCTGGGCTCTGACGGTGCCTGGTGGCCCGTGCTTCAGACCGCAAGCGTGGACCTGGCCCCCTTGCAGCCCAGCAACTGCGGCTTCGACGTGGCCGGCTCGGCGGTTCACGGCGTGAGCGCTGGCTGGAGCCGCTTTTTCAGCGAACGCTTCGCCGGGCAACCCTTCAAGTCCGTGTCGCTGCATTTCGCCGACAGCCGGGGCCACCGCTTCGATCGCCGGGGCGAATTTGTGGCCACCGCCACCGGCGTCGAAGGCAGCCTGATCTACGCCGTGTCCAGCCTGTTGCGCGATCAGATCGCTGCCCAGGGATCGGCCACCTTCACGTTGAACCTGCTGCCCGACCACAGCGCGGCGCAGGTGCTGGCCCAAGTGAGCCACCCGCGGGGTTCGCGCAGCCTCTCCAGCCACCTGAAAAGCCGGCTGGGTCTGGACGGCATCAAGCTCGCCCTGCTCAACGAGCTGCTGCCCCGGGACACCCTCAACCAGCCTGCGCTGCTGGCCGCCGCCATCCAGGCCTTGCCGGTCACGGTCGTGGCGGCGCGGCCGCTGGACGAAGCCATCAGCACGGCGGGCGGCGTGCGCTTCGAAGCGATGGATGCGGCCCTCATGCTGCGCCAACGGCCGGGAGTGTTCTGTGCCGGCGAGATGATCGACTGGGAAGCGCCCACCGGGGGCTATCTGCTCACGGCCTGTCTGTCCAGCGGACGGCTGGCGGGGCAGGGCGCGTTGGCTTGGCTCCAGACGCGGTTGCCCGACACGGGGAGCAGCGACGACGCTCTTGGATGAGTGGTCTCCCGTCAGGTGAACCCCGCCCATGCCAGCGCAGCACATTCATGGGTTCAACGCGGGAATGGGCAGCCAGGGCAAGAAAACCCAGAGGGCCAGGGCGATGACATGGATCGATGCCGTTCCCCAGTAAACCGATCGGAAGGCCTGTTTGACCGACTTGTGGCGAAGGATCTGGTGGGCGAACCAGGCGCCCGGCCAACCGCCCAGCAGGCCGAGCCCATGCAGCATGTCCTCTGCGGTTCGCCATTGGCCTTTGGCCGCAGCGTATTTGTCCTTCCAGTAGGCGTAGAACGTGCCCAGATTGAGAATGAACGCCGCGGGCAAAAACAGCCAGCTCAGGCGGTCCAGCACAATGCCCCCGATCAAAATACCCGCCCAGATCAGCATCAGCAACAAGGCTGGCCACGCGGGAGACGCCTGGCGCGACGGTGCGACGCGGCGTGATGGCGCCATCCGCGGTTGCCGGTGCGGGTTCTGCGCTGGTGGGCGTGCAACGGCTTGGCGCGGTCGAGCCGGAGAGGTAGCGCGATCACTTTCGGGTCGCACATCCATGGCACGAGGACCCTTGCTGCCCACATGGATTTCTTCAAAGCTGACCCGCTGGTTGACAGCGGGGGTGGCGGTCCCGCGCCAGTCGCGAATGTGGAAGAACAACTGGGCGTTGGATTGCGGGCCGTGGATGAAGCCGAATCCTTTGGCTTCGTTCCATCGCACCACGGTGCCTTGCTTTTTCATGACGGGGTGCTCCTCCTGATTTACCGAGGATTATCTGGGTTGTCTCGAAGCCCAAAATGGCGCAAAATGCGCCAAACAGGAGTTTTTCCATGCCCCACGTTGCCAGCCCGTTTTCTTCCGTGAAACTGCCCACCGCTCTGGTGAAGCAGGCCAGGGAAGCGGCCCAACCGCAGCGCCGTTCGGTCGCTGGCCAGATCGAATACTGGGCCACCCTGGGTCGCATTGCCGATGAAACCGGCCTCACGGTGCAAGAAGCCCGCGAGGCCATCGCCCGCTACGACGCGCGCCAGCGTGGCGGGGCTCTGGACGAATCGCTGGACGCCATCGAGGCGCGGTTTGTGGACGCCGAAGCCAGCGGTCGGCTGGTGCAGGCGGTGAGAGGCACCGTGAGCACCAACCGCAAGATGGCCGACGCCGCACTGCCGCGCGCCGCCTGACACGGCAGAAACCATCCGCGGTTTGGCTGCCCCGGTTTTTTATCTGCTGGCTGGCCCCAACGGGGCGGGCAAGTCCACGTTGTACCGGGGCGCGGTGGCGCAGGGCCTGATTCCCGCGGAGGCCGAGTTCGTCAACGCCGACCTGTACGAAGCGGGTCATCTGCACCATGTGAGCGATCTGGCCGAACGCTCGCGCCAGGCACGCCAGTGGGCCGATGCCCGGCGGGCACAGTGTCTGGCCGAAGGGCGCTCATTCGCCAGCGAAACGGTGTTCTCACACACCTCCAAGCTCGACCTGATGTCCGCCGCCCAGCGCACCGGTTTTGCGGTGGTGCTGATGGTGGTTTGCGTGGACGACCCGCAGCAGTTGCTGGGTCGCGTGAGCCAGCGCGTGGAGGAGGGCGGCCATCCGGTGCCACCCGAACGCATCCTTGCGCGCTATCCGCGCACCGTGCACCATCTGGGCGTGGCCGTGCGGCGTGCCGATCTGGCGCTGCTCTACGACACCTCGCTGCCGCCGGAGCAGGTGTTCCAGCCGCCACGGCTGGTGGCGCGCTTGCGCAGTGGTGAGTTGGGCTGGCAGGCCGATCCGCTGCCTGGCTGGGCGCGGCAGGTGATCAACCCCGAGCCCGGGCGCTGAGCGTTCAATCCGCGTAGTCCAGCGGCAAGGCGGTGGTGAATTTCAGCTCTTCCATCGCGAAACTGCTGCTCACGTCCGAGAGATCGACCGAGCGGATCAGCCGCTTGTAGACCAGGTCGTAGGCAGCGATGTCGGGCACAACCACGCGCAACAGGTAGTCCACGTCGCCGCTCATCCGGTAGAACTCGACGATTTCGGGAATGTCACGCACAGCGTCGCGAAAGCTCTCAAACCAGGTCTGGCTGTGTTGGTTGGTGCGCACCGCCACAAACACCGTGACGCCAAGGTTGATCTTCAGTGGATCGACCAGGGCCACGTGGCGGGTGATGAAGCCGTTCTCGCGCAGCCGCTGGATGCGCCGCCAGCAGGGCGTGGTGGACAGGTTCACCGCCTGTGCCATGTCGGCCAGCGGTGTTTCCGCGTCGCGCTGCAGGATCGCAAGAATTTGCCGATCAATCGAATCCAGTTTCTTTTTCATATGAATTCATAGAATATTCTTCTCCATTAAGCCATTTACAAAGCCAAAAACGCAAACCTGTTCTGCGGCCGTCCCCGCACACTCCTTGCATTCACCACGAAGCTTTGGAGCACACATGAAAACCATTGGCCTGATCGGCGGCATGAGCTGGGAGTCGACCACCCTCTATTACCAGTTGATCAACCGCGAGGTTGCCCTGCGACTGGGTGGACTGAGCAGCGCTCGCCTGAACCTGGTGAGCCTGGACTTTCAGGACATTGCCCAGCGCCAGCGCGCGGGCGACTGGGCGGGCATGTCCGCCATCCTGCGCCAGGCCGCGCGCCGCCTGCAGGACACGGGTGCGCAGTGCCTGCTGATCGGCACCAACACCATGCACAAGCTCGCGCCCGAGGTGCAGGCCGATGTGAACGTGCCGCTGATCCACATCGTCGACGTGACGGCAGATGCGATCCTTGCGCAGGGGCTGGATACCGTGGGCCTGACGGGCACGCGCTTCACCATGGAAGAGGCGTTCTATGTGGATCGGCTGCGGGAGCGCGGCATCCGCTGCGTGCTGCCCGACGAAGCCCAACGCACCGAGATCCACCGCATCATCTTTGAGGAGCTGTGCCAGGGCGAAGTCAGCGAGAGCTCGCGCGCCTGGCTGAGCGGCTGCATCACCGACCTGAAGTCGCGCGGCGCGCAGGGCGTGGTGCTGGGTTGCACCGAGCTGCCGCTGATCGTGGGCCCGCAGGACAGTTGCCTGCCCACTTTCGACACCACCGCGCTGCACGCCATGGCGGCGGTGGATTTCGCGCTGGCGGTGTGAAAGCGTTCAGGCTGCCAGCGTGTGCAGCGGGATGTCTTTCTCGATGGCCAGCTTGTCGAGCTGCGGGCGCGTCTTGCCCGCGAGGAAGCGGGCCATGGCGGCGTGGGTGTCCGGCTTGAACATCGTGTCCATGCCCTCGAACACCACGTCACCGGCGGCGCAGAGCGAGGCCGCAAAGTGCGGCTCCAGCGCCGCCACGGCCACGCGACCGCCCTTGCAGGGGTAGACGCGGTAGCCGGCGTGCGCGCCACCGACGGCGCCCTGAGGTTGCGTCAGGCCCCAGGTGCGGGGGAGCGCGAGCCAGGCCGCGGCATCGCTCAGCGCCACTTCCTGGAATGATCCCTTGCCGCTGGTTTTCTGCACCAGCACCGCCTGGAGCACCGCCTCGCTGGCCATCAGGGCGCCGCCCATGTCGGCGAACAGCGTGGCGGGCAGGTCCAGCCCCGTGATCAGCCCCGCGTCGGCCAGGTAGGTGAGATCGTGACCGGGTTCCTCAGCGCGCACGCCGGGTGCGCCGACGATGGCCACCACCGAGAGCTGCGGATACGACTTGTGCAGCGCCTTCCAGCCCAGGCCCAGTTTGACCAGCGCCGAAGGGCGGAACGAGGTGAGCAGCAGGTCGGTGCGGGCCAGTTCCTTGTGCAGCCGCGCCTGACCCTTGTCGGACTTGAGGTCGATGGTGATGACCTTGATGCGGTCGTGCAGCGCGGCGTAGGCGGTCGGGTTGTACTGGCCCATCGGGTCGCCGCTGGTGCCGGCGGGCGCACCCTTGGGTCCGGGCGGCTCGGCCTTGAGGCAGTTGGCGCCCATGGCCTTGAGGCGCATCAGCGCGGCCGGGCCGGGCAGGTTCAGCGCCAGACTGAGCACGCGCACACCGCGCAATGGTTTGAGGGGGGCCGCGGTTGCCGCGGCGAATGAGGTAGCAGTTGCAGGAATCTGGGCCATGGCGTCCATTGGTGGTCAGCGCATCACGGCCAGCGGACGCTGGCCTGGCCCGGTTGTAACCCGGAAGCCGGCCTCTCGGCCAGCCTGCGGGTGACAGCATCGGTCTCCGTGGTTCAGAACGGCAGGCCCACGTAGTTTTCCGCCAGCGAGCCCTGCGCCTTCTCGGACGAGAACAGGTACTCCAGCTCGGTCTGCTGCAGCTTCTGGTCGTAGGCGATGCTGTCCGGGAAGGTGTGCAGCATCGTGGTCATCCACCACGAGAAGCGCTGCGCTTTCCAGACCCGCGCCAGCGCCTTGGCCGAATAGTTCTCCAGGCCAGCATCGTCGCCGTCCTTGTAGTGCGCAACCAGAGCGTGATAGAGGTAATAGATGTCGGACGCCGCGCTGTTCAGGCCGCGCGCACCGGTGGGCGGCACGATGTGGGCCGCGTCACCGGCCAGGAACAGGTTGCCGTATCGCATGGGTTCGGCCACGAACGAACGCAGCGGCGCGATCGACTTTTCGATCGATGGTCCGGTGACCAGCTGTGCGGCCACGTCGGCTGGCAGGCGGCGCTTGAGCTCTTCCCAGAATTTGTCGTCGGACCAGTCCTCGACGGTGTCGGTCAGCGGTACCTGGATGTAGTAGCGGCTGAGCACCTGCGAGCGCAGCGAACACAGCGCAAAACCGCGCTCGTGCTTGGCATAGATCAGCTCCGGCGACACCGGCTTGGTGCGCGAGAGCACGCCCAGCCAGCCGAACGGGTACACCTTTTCGTATTCCTTGAGCACGTCGCGCGGAATCGACTTGCGGCTCACGCCGTGGAAGCCGTCGGCACCGATGACGTAGTCGCAGTCAATGCGCACCACCTCGTCGCCCGCCCGGTAGGTCACGTAGGGCTTGTCACTCTTCAGGTCGTGCGGCTGCACATCCTCGGCGTTGTGGATCACCACGCCGTTTATCTTGTCGCGCGCTTCGTACAGGTCGCGGGTCAGTTCGGTCTGGCCGTACACCACCACGGAACTGCCGCCGCTGTACTTGTGCAGGTCCACGCGGCTCATCTTGCCGTTGTCGGAAATGAGGAAGCCGTCATGGATCTCGCCTTCGCGGTCCATGCGCTCGCCGCACTGGGCCTCGCGCATGAGCGCGGCGAAACCGTGCTCCAGCACACCGGCCCGGATGCGTGAGAGCACGTATTCCCGGCTCTGGCGTTCCAGCACGATGGTGTCGATGCCCTTGAGGTGCAAGAGCTGGGAAAGCATGAGGCCGGAAGGGCCGCCGCCGATGATGGCTACCTGGGTGCGCATGGATGTCTCCAGTGTTGTGGGGAAGGGAAGATGTGCACTGTAGGTTCCCGAGCCGCATATGAACATACCCGTCTATCGACACTGCGCGATCAATGGTTGTGATGTGCGATGATCGCGCAGGACTTTTTCGGGAGCAACTGCATGAGCATCGCCAAAGCCGATTTCATCGAGGGCATGGCCAAAGGCATGGCCGTGCTCGAGAGCTTCGACACCGAGCGCCAGCGCCTGAACGCCACGCAGGCGGCCGAACGCGCGGGCCTCACGCGCGCCGCCGCACGGCGCCACCTGCTCACGCTGGCCCACCTGGGCTACCTCGACAGCGACGGCACTCACTACTGGCTCTCGGCCAAGGTATTGCGCTTCTCGGGCAGCTACCTCGCTTCGGCCCGGCTGCCGCGCCTGCTTCAGCCCACGCTCAACCGGCTGGCGGCGCAGACGCGCGAATCGTTCTCCGCCGTGGTGCTGGACGGTGACGAGGTGGTGATCGTGGCGCGCAGCGCCTCGGTCGGCGGCCAGCGTCTGATGGCCTACGGCCTGCACCTGGGTGCGCGCCTGCCGGTGCACGCCACCTCCACCGGCCGCGTGTTGCTGGCCGCGCTGCCGCGCGCCGAATTCAGCGCCTGGCTCAAGGGCCACGAACTGCCACGCCTGACCCCCAAAACAACCATCGACCACAAGGCCTTCCGCGCCATCGTGGCCCGGGTGCGGGCCGACGACTTCGCGGTTGCCAGCGAGGAACACGAGTTGGGCGTGCACGCGCTGGCCGTGCCGCTGCGAAACATGAAAGGCCAGACCGTGGCGGCGCTCAATGTGGTGGCTTCGCCCGAGCGGCTGGCGCCCGATGTGATGCGCGGTGATCTGCTGCCTCTGCTGCTGGACGCGGCGCGCGAACTGCGGCCGCTGCTCTGAGGTTCAGACCCCGAGGTATTGCTCCAGCAACTCAGGCTTTGAAAGCAGTTCGTCTGAGCTCCCTTCGAACACCACCTCGCCCTTGACGAGGATGACGTTGCGGTCGGTGATCTGGGTCACGTGTTTCCAGTTCTTGTCCACGATCACGCTGCTGATGCCGCTTTCGCGGATCAGGCCGCAGATGCGCCAGATCTCGCGCGCGATCAGCGGCGCCAGGCCTTCGGTGGCTTCGTCGAGGATGAGCACGTCGGGGTTGGTCATCAGCGCGCGGCCGATGGTCAGCATCTGCTGTTCGCCACCGCTGAGCTGCTGGCCGCCGTGGTTCAGGCGCTCGGCCAGGCGCGGGAAGGTTTCCAGCACGCGGTCGTAGGTCCAGTCGCGCTGGCCTTTGGTGCCGGCGCAGGCCGACATGACCAGGTTTTCCTTCACGCTCAGGTTGCCGAAGATACCGCGGCCTTCGGGCACATAAGCAATACCTTGACGCGCGATCTCGAAAGTCGGGGCACCCGTCATGGGCCGGCCCTTGATCAGCACGCCGCCGCCGCTGGGCTTGACGATGCCCATGAGCGACTTGAGCAGGGTGGTCTTGCCCATGCCGTTGCGGCCCATCAGACCGATGGTCTGGCCCTGGCCGACGGTGAAGTCCACGCCGCGCAGGATGTGGCTGGCGCCGTAGTGGGTGTGCAGGCCGGTGGCCCGGATCAACGGTTCGCTCATGATCAGTGTTCCTCGCCCAGATACGCGGCTTGCACCAGCGGATCGCTGCGCACCTCGGCCGGCGTGCCGCTGGCGATCACCTGGCCGTTGACCATCACGGTGAGCTGGTCGGCCAGCGAGAACACGGCGTCCATGTCGTGTTCCACCAGCATCATGGCGTGGTCTTTCTTCAGCTTCTGCAGCAGGGCGATCATGCTTTCGGCCTCGGCCTGGCCCATGCCGGCCAGGGGTTCGTCAAGCAGCAGCACGGTGGGCTCGGTCGCCAGCGTCATGGCGATCTCGAGCTGGCGCTGTTCACCGTGGCTGATGGTGGCGGCCACGGTCTGGCTGCGTTGCGTCAGGCCCGCGAGCTCGATGGCGCGCTCGCAACGCTGGTTCACCTGGGTCATGCCGGCGGCGGCGCTGAGCCAGCGCAGCGGATTCCAGGGCGCATGGCGTTCGCGCGACTGTGCGGCGAGGCGCACGTTGTCCCACACGGTGAAGGGCAGGAAGATGTTGGTCTTCTGGTAGCTGCGGCCCAGCCCCAGGCGGGAGATACTCTCCGGGCTGTGGCCGGCGGTTTCCGCGCCGTTGAGCGTGATGCGGCCCGAGGTCGGGGGCAGGTCGCCCGAGAGCAGGTTGGTCAGGGTGGACTTGCCCGCGCCGTTGGGGCCGATCACGGCGTGGATACGGTCGCGGAACAGGTCCACGGAAACCTCGTTCACGGCGGCGAGGCCGCCAAACCGCTTGACGAGCTTCTGGGCTGAAAGCAGCAACTCGCTCATGCTGCGTCCTTCTTTTTCATGAAGCGCTCACCCAGGCCCAGCAGGCCGCGCGGGGCAAACACCACCACCAGCACGATGAAGCCGCCCATGAGCAGCTGCCAGTGTTTGGTCAGGTCCTTGAAGAAGTGCATCACGTATTCGAAGGCGAAGGCGCCGACGATGGCACCGGCGAAGTTGCCCATGCCGCCGAGGATGACCATCATGATGGCGTGTGCGCTCATGTGAAAGCCCATCAGCTCGGGGTTCACGAAGCCGGTCTGCGCGGCCCAGAGGTAGCCCGCCACGCCGGCCAGCGTGCCGGCCAGGCCGAAGGCCGCGAGCTTGTAGCCGAAGGTGCCGTAGCCGACGGCGCGCATGCGGTGCTCGTTGACGCGGATACCCGCCAGCACACGGCCAAAGGGCGAAAACAGCAGGCGGCGCAGGAAGGCGTAGATGCCCACCAGCATGGCCAGCGTGAAGTAGAAGAAGGTGGTCTTGTTTTCCAGATCGATGCCGGTCCAGCCGAAGAGGCTGGCGTCGGGCCGGAAGTTCACGTACAGACCGTCCGAGCCACCCAGTTCCTTGTTGTCAAAGAACAGGAAGAACACCATCTGCGCGAACGCCATGGTGACCATGATGAAGTAGATGCCATGCGTGCGCACGACAAAGAAGCCGATCACCAGGGCGGCCAGTCCGGCACCCAGCGCCGCCACGGGCAGCGACCACCACAGGCTCACCGGCACGTCGGCCGGCGTCAGGAAGGCGAGGGCGTAACCGGCCAGGCCAAAGTAGGCGGCGTGGCCGAGCGAGACCAGGCCGGTCACGCCCTGCAGCAGGTCCAGGCTCATGGCGAAGATGGCCAGGATCATCATCTGCGAGAGCATCTGCAGGTAGAAGTCCGAGCTGTCGGAGGGGATCAGCGGGAAGGCCGCCAGCGCGATCGCGCCCAGCGCCAGCAGCGCCTGCACGCCTTTGGGCAAGGTTTCCAGAGTGGCTTTGGGGGAGCTCATGCGAAGGTGCCCATGTTCATTGTTTGAACAAGCCTTCCGGCTTGTAGAGCAGCACGCCGGCCATCAGCATGTAGACCGCCATGCCGGCGATCTGCGGCATCAGCACCTTGCCGAAGGTGTCGACCAGGCCCACGAGCAGCGCGGCCACCAGGGCGCCACGCACCGAACCGATGCCGCCGATGACCACCACCACGAAACACATGATCAGCACCGAGCTGCCCATGCCGGGGTAGACGCTGGAGATCGGCGAGGCGATCATGCCGGCGATGGCGGCCAGCGCCACGCCGAGTGCGAACACCACGCCGTGGATCAGGCGGATGTTGATGCCCAGGGCCTCGGTCATTTCGCGGTTGAAGGCACCGGCACGGATCTTCATGCCCAGCCGGGTTTTGGAGATCAGAAAATACAGGCCCAGCGCCAGCGCCACGCACACCGCCGAGATCACCAGCCGGTAGACTGGGTAAGACAGGTTCTCGGTCAGCGGAATGGACCAGTTCACGAGTTCGGGCACCTGCACCGAGTGCACGTCGTCGCCCCAGAGGATGGAGCGCACCTCTTCAAAGATGTAGATCAGCCCGAAGGTGAGCAGCACCTGGTCGAGGTGGTCGCGCTGGTAGAAGTGGCGGAACAGCAGCCATTCCAGCGCCCAGCCCAGCACCACGGCGATCAGCGTGCCGACCACGATGGCCAGCACCAGGCTGTTGAACTGCGAAGCCAGAAACCAGGCCAGGTAAGCGCCCAGCATGTAGAAACTGCCGTGCGCCAGGTTGACCACGCCCATGATGCCGAAGATCAGCGTCAGGCCGGCGGCCAGCATGAACAGCAACAGGCCGTATTGCAGGCTGTTGAGCAACTGGATCAGGAAGTTGGCGAAGTCCATCGGTTCGGGGCGTGGGCGCAAAGAGGGTCCGCGCCCCGAAAGGCGCGGACCGAAGACAGGAACACCGGGCCGGAATCAGCCCATGCGGCAACCGGTGGCGGGGTCGGCCACAGCTTTTTGTGCGATGCCGATGACCTTGTTTTCCTTGTTTTCCACCTTGCGCAGGTACATGTCCTGGATGGGGTTGTGGGCCTTGCTCATGGTCCACTGGCCACGCGGACTGTCGATGGTCGCGCCTTCCATGGCGGCGTACAGCGCCTTCTTGTTGGACAGGTCGCCCTTGACCGCGTTGGCGCCCTTGACCAGCAGCAGACCAGTGTCGTAACCCTGCACGGCGTACACGTCGGGCTGGGTCTTGAAGGTCTTGGCGTAGTCGAGGCGGAATTTTTTGTTGCGCGGCGTGTCCAGCGCATCGCTGTAGTGCATGGTGGTCAACACGCCGTCGGCGGCCGGGCCTGCGGCTTCGAGCACACCTTCGGTCAGGAAGCCCGAACCGTAGAGCTGGATGTTCTTGGAAAGGCCGGCCGCGTGGAAGTCGCGCAGGAACTTGGCGGCGCCGCCACCGGCAAAGAAGCAGGCCACGGCGTCGGGTTTGAGCGAGGCGATTTCGGTCAGCAGGGCTTGGAACTCCACGTTCGGGAAGGGCAGGCCCAGCTTCTTGACGATGGTGCCGCCCGCGGCGGTGTAACTTTGTTCAAAGCCTTCATAGGCTTCTTCGCCGGCCGCGTAGTTCCAGGTGATCCAGACCGCTTTCTTGTGGCCGCGATCCACCATGGCCTTGCCCAGCGCCAGCGTGGGTTGGGAGTTGGTGAACGATGTGCGGAACACATTGGGCGCGCACTGGGCACGGGTGGCCACGTGCACACCGGCGTTGGGGATCAGGCTGAGCACGCCACTGTCGCGTGCCACCTTGTGGATGCCCATCTGCACGCCCGAGTGCACCGTGCCCACCAGCACGTCGACCTTGTCGCGCTGCACCAGACGGTTGGCGTTTTCGATGCCCTTGGCCGGGTTGGACTCATCGTCCACCTTGAAAAATTCCACTTCGCGGCCACCCAGCTTGCCGCCCTGTTCGTCAAGTGCCATGCGGAAGCCGTTTTCGATCGCCACGCCGAGCTGCGCAAACGTGCCCGTGTAAGGCAGCATGAAGCCCACGCGCACCTTGTCGGATTGCGCCAGGGCGATCTGGGGCAACAGCAGGCCGGTGGATGCGGCGCCAATCACGGCGGCGCTGCGGGTGAGGATCAGTCGGCGGGTGGTCATGGTTTGTCTCCTGTGGGTGGTGTGTATGGACCGGCTCAATGTATGCGGGTGCTGCGGCCGTGTGGATAGTGAATTACCCGTACTTGATGTCTAAACTATTTAGTCTTGAAGACTGATGCAGCCGACCTTCACCCTGTGCGGGGCGCCTGCCCCCACCACTCGCAAGGGGTTTGGTGGTAGAGGACTGGAATTAAAGTGCCTAAAAAAGCCGCACTTTCGCGGCTTGTTGACAGGCAATATACTGCACATCGGCAATCCGGTAGCTAGCAGAAACCCTTGGTATTCAAGTGTGACGACACGATGCCAACGCTTGTGGCACTGGGAGTTGAGAGCCAGGGGTGTCGTTCAGACCGGGCTCGCCTGGCCCGGTCGCGTCCGGTAAAACTTCAATGGACTGGTCTGCCCGGCTTTCAGCACCGAGGGCCGCATCTTGCCCACCACGTGCATCTCGCAGGGTTTGCAGTCGAAGCGCAGGGTGAGTTTCTCGTGGCCGTTGATGAGCTGCATGGGCTCGGCCTTCACCGTCCCTTGCACGCCGGTCACGCCCTTGGCCTGTTTGGGACACAGGCTCAGGCTGAAACGCACGCAGTGTTTGGTGATCATCAGGCTCACTTCGCCGGCTTCTTCGTGGCTCTCGTAGGCCGCAGCGATCACCTTCACGCCGTGTTTCGCATAGAAGTCGCGCGCCTTGTGGTTGAACACGTTGGCGAGGTAGGTGAGCGTGTCTTCCGGGTAGGCCACGGGCGGCTCCACAGGTTTCATGCGCGGCAGGCGGGTCCAGGCGGCGGCGCGCGCGGCTTCCAGCGATTCGATGGCTTCGCGGCGCAGCGGGTTGAGCAGCGAGGCGGGCACGAAGCGCGGGCCTGAGAGGTTCAACGCCACATTGATGGGTTCGAAGATGGTCTCACCCAGGCGGGCCAGACCCTCGCGCAGCCTGGCATCGGCCTGGGCCGGGTCTTTGGCGGGCTCCAGTGTGCAGGGCAGGGTGGCGGTGGCGGTGTGGCCGTCTTCGTCGGTGGCGGTGAGGCTCAGGCCTTCGGGTGTTTGATCCAGCTTCAGCCAGGTGCCGATGCGCCGCTCGGCCGATTTTTTCTCCAGCCCACGCACCCAGTCCATGTCGCGGTTGCGGTTGACCTGCACACCCTTGCGCAGGTCCTTGAAGCTGTCCATGGCGTCTTTGGGGAACACGCGCCAGAGGCCCGGTTTGCCAGCCGACTCGGCCCGGTTGATCTGCAAGCCGGTCAGTTCCTTCTGCAGATCCAGGTAACACAGGCCGTCGCCGTTGTGGATCACGGTGGCTGGGTCGTCGGTCTCGAGTTCCACGAAGTTGGGGCCAACCTGGGTCACATAGCCGATCGGGCGGCCCGGGTTCTTGGGCGTGTCGAAGGCGCCGATGTCTTCCTGCCGGCCCTGCACGAAGTAGTCGGTGAACTCGCGGTTGAAGTTCTGGTCCGGGTCGGGCTGGAAGCTGAAAGTGCACTCGCCGCTGGACGCGCGCGCCAGCTCGGGGTGCTCCTCCAGGATCTGATCGAACAGCACGCGGTAGTGCGCGGTGATGTTCTTCACATAGGCCATGTCCTTGTAGCGGCCTTCGATCTTGAAACTGCGCGCACCGGCGTCGATCAGGGCGCGCAGGTTGTCGCTCTGGTTGTTGTCTTTCATCGAGAGCACATGTTTGTCGTGCGCGACGATGCGGCCCTGGCTGTCTTTCACTTCGTAGGGCAGGCGGCAGGCCTGCGAGCAGTCGCCGCGGTTGGCGCTGCGCCCGGTGTGGGCGTGGCTGATGAAACACTGGCCGCTGTAGGCCACGCAGAGGGCGCCGTGGATGAAAAACTCCAGCGTGCAGCGCTCCGGGTCGGTAGCGGCGCGGATGTCGGCGATCTGATGCAACGTGAGTTCGCGTGCCAGCACGATCTGGGAAAGACCCACGTCCTGCAGAAAGCGCGCTTTCTCGGGCGTGCGTATGTCGGTCTGCGTGCTCGCGTGCAGCTGGATCGGCGGCAGGTCGATGGCCAGCAGGCCCATGTCCTGGATGATCAGCGCGTCCACACCCGCGTCGTACAACTGCCAGGCCAGCTTGCGCGCCGGCTCCAGTTCGTCGTCGCGCAGGATGGTGTTCATCGTCGTGAAGATGCGGCTGCCGAAGCGGTGCGCGTATTTCGCCAGGCGGGCGATCTCTTTCACCGAGTTGTCGGCGCTGGTGCGCGCGCCGAACGACGGCCCGCCGATGTAGACCGCGTCGGCCCCGTGGTTGACCGCCTCGATGCCGATGTGTGCGTCGCGCGCGGGGGAAAGCAGTTCGAGTTGGTGGGGCAGCATGGTGAATCGACAAGAAGGCAGTGCAGAATCGGGCGGAAATAGAACCCGATATTGTCCTGGAGAACGACCATGAATGCACCTGCTGCCTCCGCAAGCTCCGCTTTCGTTCTGGTGCATGGCGCCTGGCACGGCGCCTGGTGCTGGCGCCGTGTCCTGCCCCTGCTGCGGGCTGCCGGCGTTGAAGCCCATGCGGTCACGCTCACCGGCGTGGGCGAACGCGCGCACCTCATGGGCCCCGGCATCGACCTCAACACCCACATCCAGGACGTGATCGGACTGATCGAGGCCGAAGAGCTGCAGCGCGTGGTGCTCGTGGGCCACAGCTACGGCGGCATCGTCATCACCGGGGTGGCACACCGGCTGCAGCGCGAGCGCCCCGGTCTGCTCGTGCATCTGGTGTACCTGGACGCCGTGACCCCACACCCCGGCGAGAGCTGGAGCAGCCAGCACACGCCCGAAACGCGGCAGGCGCGCATCGATGCGGCCGCGCCAAGCGGCGGCATCAGCTTTCCGCCGCCCGACGCCAGCGTGTTTGGCCTGACCGGCGCGGACCGCGACTGGGTCAACCGCCGCCAGAGGCCCCAGCCGCTGGCCGTCTACCTGCAGCCGCTGGACTTCGACGCCGCGCGTGTGGCGGCATTGCCGAGGACCTTCATCGATTGCACATCGCCCGCGCTGCCGACGATCGCCGTGATGCGCCAGCGTGTGCGCAGCGAACCGGGCTGGTCGGTGATCGAGATGGCGACCGGACACGATCCGATGGTCAGCGAGCCTGCCGCACTGGCGGCTTTGCTCCGGGGTGTTCAGGGCCAGCCGGTCTGAGCGCGTCGCCGATGGTTTTTCCGCCCACGCTCCCCAGGCGCCTCGACCGCATCGATCTGCTGCGCGCAGCGGCCATGTTGTGGATGACCGCCTACCACTTCTGTTTCGACCTGGACCACTTCGGGCTGATCCACGAGAACTTCGCCCGCGATCCGTTCTGGACCTGGCAGCGCAGCGCCATCGTGAGCGGCTTCCTGTTCACCGCCGGGCTGTCGCAGGCGGTGGCGCTGTCACAGGGCCAGGGCTGGCCGCGCTTCTGGAAACGCTGGGGGCAGGTGGCGGGCGCGGCACTGCTGGTGTCGGCCGGTTCGGCGCTGATGTTCCCCAACACCTTCATCTACTTCGGTGTGCTGCACGGCATCGCGGTGATGCTGATCGTGGTACGGCTCACGGCAGGGTGGGGCGGCTGGCTCTGGCCGGCCGGTGCGTTGGCCATCGCGGCCAAGTTCATCGCGCCGACGGCGATCGCGGCGATGCCGGTGCTGGAATTTCTCAACGCCCCGGGCTGGAACGCCCTGGGTTTCATCAGCCGCCTGCCCGTGACCGAGGACTATGTACCGTTGCTGCCCTGGCTGGGGGTGATGTGGTGGGGCGTGGCGGCGGGGCGCTGGGCGCTGGCGCACAGGCCGCACTGGCTGGGCGCGGACGACGCGCCGGCCTCGGGCGCCAAGCGCGGGCTCGTGCTGCTCGGACGCTGGAGCCTCAGTTATTACCTGCTGCACCAGCCGGTGCTGATGGGCTTGCTGGCGGCTGTGGTCTGGTTGCGGGGCTGATCAGCCGGCACAGAACGGCCGCAGGAACTGCCCGGCCACGAACAGATCCTTCTCGATGGCGCGGCGCACGCCCGCGCTGTCCTTCCGGCGCAGCGCCATCACCGCGTCGCCGTGCGCTTCGTTGATCACGCGCAACGAAGCAGGCACCTCGAACAGTTTGTTGGACAACGGCCCGACCTTGAGCCAGACAGTCTCGATCAGCGAGAGCAGGGTGGGCGAGGCGGCCGCCTGGTAGAGGCGCAGATGGAACAGCTCGTTGGCGTCCAGATAACCCTTGGCGTGATTGACCTTGAGCGCGTCGCGCATCTGCTGCTCCAGGGCCAGCAGCTCGGCCAGGCCGGCGGCATCGAGCCGGTGCGCGCCGCGCTCGGCAGCTTCGCCTTCGAGCAGCAACCGCGTCTGCAGCACGTCGTCGAACTCGGCCAGCGAGAGTCTGGGCACCAGCATGCCGCTGTGCGGCACGTTGACCAGGGCGCCTTCGGCCGCGAGACGCTGCAGCGCGGCGCGCACGGGCATGACACCGACGCCGAGTTGCTCGGCGATGGCGTGGATCTTCAGCCGCTCGCCGGGCAGGAACTGGCCCACCGTGACCCACTGGCGCAGGCGCGCGTAGGTCTGGTCCTGCTGGGTGGGTGGGATGGATTTCATGCCAGTGTGATCTGGCCCAGCACCTCGTCGAGCGCGCCGATCAGTTGCGCGACATCGTTGGTCTTGGTCTGCGGGCAGACCAGCATCATGTTGTGGAAGGGCGTGATCATCACGCCGCGGTTGAGCAGGCCGAGGTGGATCAGGTGCTCCAGCTCGGGGTCGAGCACGCCCTCGGCTTCGCCACCGCTCCTGGGCGGGGCCGGGCAGAACTGGAACTCGGTGCGTGCGCCGACCTGGGTCACGCACCAGGGCAGGCCGTGGCGCGCGATGAGGCCGCGCAGACCGTCCGCCAGCCGTTCGGCCAGCGAGAGCATGTGCGCATAGGCGGCGGGCGTCATCACCTCGGCGAGCGTGGCGCGCATCGCGGCCATGGCCAGCATGTTGCCGGTGAGCGTGGTGCCGATGCCGCTGTGGCCGGGCGGTGCGTCCTGCTTGGCTTTCACGGCACGGGCGGCGAGATCGGCGCTCATGCCGTAGACCGCGCAGGGCACGCCACCGCCCACCGGCTTGCCCAGCACGAGCGCGTCGGCTTGAATGCCGTGGGCGCGGGCGTAGCCGCCGGGGCCGGTGCTGATGGTGTGGGTCTCGTCCATGACCAGCAAGGCGCCGTGCTTTTTGATGAGGGCTTGCGCCTCTCCCCAGAACCCCGGCTCGGGCAGCACCATGCCGATGTTGGTCATCACCGGCTCGGCCAGCACGCAGGCCACGTCGCCCTGCGCCAGTGCCGCCTCCAGACCGGCCAGGTCGTTGAACTCGACCACCACCGTGTGTTGTGTCAGGTCGTGCACCTGGCCGAGCAGGCTGTCACGCTGGGTGGGCTGGCCATTGACCAGATCGACGAACACGTCTTCGATGGTGCCGTGGTAACAGCCGTTGAACACCAGCAGCTTCTGGCGCCCGGTGGCAGCGCGGATCCAGCGCACGATGTAGCGGTTGGCGTCGGTCGCGCTCATGGCGAACTGCCAGAACGGGAGGCCGAAGCGCTCGGCCAGCAGGGCGCCGACGGCGGCGGCGTCGGCCGTGGCGAGCATGGTGGTGTAACCGCGCGTGGCCTGCTTCACCAGAGCGGCGGCGACCGGCGCAGGCGCGTGGCCGAACATGGCGCCCGTATCGCCCAGGCAGAAATCGACCAGGCGGTGGCTGTCCACGTCGGTGACCTCGGCGCCGCTGGCCTGGCAGACGTGCAGGGCGAAGGGTGTGCCCCAGTCGTTCATCCAGTGCAGTGGCACGCCGAACAGCAGGTGTTCGCTGGCCTGGGCGGCCAGGGCGGCTGACGCCGGGTTGCGCTCCGCAAACGACTGGCGCTCGCGGGCGAGGAAGGCGAGGGCGCGGGTCCAGTCGAGGCCATTGCGGCTGGCCCGTTGAAGGGGGTGAGCGTTCATGGGCACCACCTCAAACCAGCAGGAGAAGGTGCTCGCGTTCCCAGGAACTGATCACGCGGTTGTAGGTGGCGTATTCCAGCTCCTTCACCGCCAGGAAGGCGTCGATGAAGGCGCCGCCGAACACGTCGCGCACCGGCTCGCATTCGCGCATGCGGCGGATCGAGTCTTCCATGTGGCTGGGCAGCTCGAAGTCCATGTCCCAGGCGCTGGTTTTCATGGGCTCGCTGGGCAGGCTTTTTTCCACCATGCCGAGGTATCCCGCGCCCAGCGTGGCAGCCATGGCCAGGTAGGGGTTCACGTCCACGCCCGGCACGCGGTTTTCCAGCCGGCGGTTGGCGGCGTCCGACTCGGGCACGCGGATGCCGCAGGTGCGGTTGTCGTAGCCCCACTGCACGTTGATCGGCGCCGACATGAAGCGCGAGAGCCGGCGGTAGGAGTTCACGTAGGGCGCCAGCATGGGCATGATCTGCGGCACGTAGCGCTGCAGGCCGGCGATGTAGTGGTGGAAAGCGGGCGTGGCCGAACCGTCGGGCAGGCTGAAGATGTTCTGCTTCGTCCCGGCGTCGAGGATGCTCTGGTGGATGTGCATCGCGCTGCCGGGCTCGGCTTCCATGGGCTTGGCCATGAAGGTGGCGAAGATGCCGTGGCGCAGCGCGGTCTCGCGCACCGTGCGCTTGAACAGGAACACGCGGTCGGCCAGGTCCATGGGCTCGCCGTGGGTGAAGTTGATCTCCATCTGGCCGGCACCGGCTTCGTGGATCAGCGTTTCCACACCCAGGCGGTGCACTTCGCAGAAACGCGAGAGCTCCAGGAAGAAGGGGTCGAAGTCGTTCACCGCGTCGATGGAATACGACTGCCGGCCAGCCTCCGGCTTGCCGGTGCGGCCCAGCGGCGGCTGCAGCGGTTCGTGCGGGTTCTGGTGGCGCGCCACCAGATAGAACTCCATCTCGGGCGCCACCACCGGCTGCCAGCCCTGCGCTTCGTAGAGCGCCAGCACACGCCTCAGCACGCTGCGGGGCGCGAGCGCCACCGGTGTGCCGTCGAACTCTTCGCAGTCGTGGATGATCACCGCCACCTGCTCGGCCGCCCAGGGTACCATGCGCGCGGTGGCGAGGTCGGGCACACAGACCATGTCCGGGTCGGTGTCGCCGACGAAGGCGGTGTTGTCGGGTTGCTGGCCGTTGACCGTGTTGAGCAAGACGCTCTTGGGCAGGCGCATGTGGCCGGAGTTGAGGAACAGGTCCTTGGGCAGGATCTTTCCGCGGGCGATGCCTGTCATGTCGGGGATGACGCATTCCACTTCGTGGATGCGGTGCTGGGCGAGAAACTCGCGCAAGCTGTCGGTTGAATCGCTCATATGCAGCCTGATTTGATCAAAAGTGACCGCAATTCTGTCACTTATCTGAGTTGCCGAGAATATTTGATCAAATCTGGCGATTGGACGAAAAAAAGCGCGACCCGGAGGTCGCGCCTGGGAGAGCCAGCGTCTGTTGCTTACTCCACCTTGGCCTTTTCCCGCAGGCTGGCCTGGAACGCTGCCACTTTCTGCTGTTTCATCTGCTGGGCGATCTGGTCCTTGATGTCTTCGAGCTTGGGCAGCTGGGCCTGGCGCACATCGTCCACGCGGATGATGTGCCAGCCAAACTGGCTCTTCACCGGTTCCTGTGTCATCTGGCCCTTTTCCAGCTTGACCATGGCTTCGGAGAACTCGGCCACGTAGCTGGACGCGTTGGCCCAGTCGAGGTCGCCGCCGTTGGCACCGGAGCCCGGATCCTTCGACTGCTTCTTGGCGATGTCTTCGAATTTGGCGCCGCCCTTGATGGACGCGATGACCGCTTTGGCTTCGTCTTCCTTCTCCACCAGGATGTGGCGGGCGCGGTATTCCTTGCCACCATTGCTGGCTGCGAACTTGTCGTATTCGGCCTGGATTTCAGCGTCCGTCACCGGGTTCTTCTTTTCATAGTCCGCGAACAGCGCGCGGATCAGGATGGTCTGGCGGGCCAGTTCCATCTGGTCCTTGTATTCGGGCAACGCGGCCACACCGCGTTTTTGTGCTTCCTGCATGAAGATTTCACGCAGCACGACTTCTTCTTTCAGCTGGGCACGCACCTCGTCGGTCACCGGACGGCCCGATGCCTCGATCTGCTTGGCCAGCACCTCAACCCGCGCGGTCGGCACGGCTTTGCCGTTGACAATGGCCACGTTTTGCGCAGCGGCCCAGGGAGCGGCTGCAAGAAGGACGGCCGCGGTCAGGGCCGACAGGGAAAATTTCATGGTGTTCCTCGGGTGAAAAAAACGGGGGGCCAACGGGCAGGGAGGGGTGCGAGGCCCGTGTTCTGGCTGGTCAGGTCTGGATTTCAATCGCCAGCGCGTGCAGGCCCGCGTCGGTGAATTTTTGCAGCGCATCATACACAAGCCGGTGTTGCGCCACGCGGCTTTTGCCAGCGAAGGCCAGCCCGCCGATGCGCACCCGGAAATGCGTGCCGTGGCCCAGGCCGTTGGCGCCCGCATGGCCGGCGTGGGCCGCACTTTCGTCGATCACTTCCAGCACCTCGGGCGCCAGGGCCTCGCGCAGCGTTGCTTCCAGAGCCGGGGCGGTGGTGATCACAGGGGTGGGTGTTGCGTTCATGGTTTCTGGGCTCCGTCGCCGGGGGTGTCGCCGTCTTTCAGGTAGCGCGCGATGTACAGGCCCTGACCGACGATGAAGACAATCGGGAACACATAACCCCAGAGCTTGAAGTTGACCCAGTCTTCGGTGGAGTAGTAGGCCGCCACATAGGCGTTGATGCTGGCCATGAAAAGGAAATAACCGATCCAGATCACGGTGAGCCGCGCCCACACCGCGGTGGGCAGCGTGAGCTGGCTGCCGAGCAATATCTGCAGGAAGTTCTTCTTCCAGACCCAGAGCGCCGCACCCAGCACGATCGCCATGCTCGCGTACAGCACGGTGGGTTTCCACTTGATGAAGCGCTCGTCGTGCAGCGCCAGGGTGAGGATGCCGAACACGATCACCAGCACCAGCGTGACCTTCTGCAGGGTCTGCAGCTTGCGGTCGATGGCGTAAATGAGGCCCGTCTGCACCAGCGTGGCGACCATGAGCACCGCGGTGGCGGTGTAGATGTCGTGCAGCTTGTAGGCTGCTACAAAGAGGCCGATGGGAAAGAAGTCGATGAGAAAACGCATGGTCCGATTATCGGGCTTGTGTGCCGGGTGCCGTGCGACAGGGGTTTCGCCCTGTACCCGGGTCGGTGCCGGAACTTCAAACACCATCGGTGCTCTACAGTGCTCCTTTGGCCACAACGAAGCTTCACCAACCATGCTCGCCACCGAACAACAGTCCATCCTGACCATCACCCTGCTGGCCGCGTTTGCGGACGGCCACAAGGCCGACACCGAACGTGAGGCCATCCGCAGACTGGCCGAGACGCTGGGACACGAAAGCGGCGGCGCCGGGCTGGCCCAGCTGTACCAGGACGTGCTGCTGAAACGGGTCTCGCTGGGCGACGCCGTGGCTGGCCTGGAGGACGCCGGACAACGCCAGCTCGCTTACGAGATGGCCGTGTGTGTCTGTGATGCCGACGGGCGCCAGAGTCTCGCGGAAACGGCCTTCCTGGCCGACCTGAAAGCCCGTTTGCAACTCGACGCGGCAGAGGCCTCGGCGTTCGAACGCGACGAAGCGGTGGTTCTCGATGCAGCCGACAAAGCGGCACCGATGGCCGTGCCAGCGGTCGCAACCGCCTCGACGGCGCCACCTGCGTCACAGAACGCGCCGCGGGATGCCGCCCTTGACGCCCAGCTTGACAAGACCATCCTGAACGCGGCGATGCTCAACGGTGCGCTCGAATTGCTGCCGCAATCCTGGGCCTCGATGGCCATCATTCCGCTGCAGGTGCGCATGGTCTACAACATCGGCAAGTCCCATGGCGTGGAGCTGGACCAGGGGCACATCCGCGAGTTCATCGCAGCGGCGGGCGTGGGTGCGACCTCGCAGTACATCGAGCAATTCGGTCGCAAGCTGCTCGGGGGCCTGCTGGGCAAGGTGGCCGGCCGCGCCGTGGGCGGTCTGGGCCGCGCCGCCACCGGCATGGCGTTTTCGTTTGCCACCACCTACGCCCTGGGTCAGGTGGCCAAACGTTACTACGCGGGCGGCCGGGTGATGAGCACGGCGCTGCTGCAGGAGACTTTCCAGAATCTGCTCACGCCGGCCAAGCAGTTGCAGGCGCAGTACCTGCCGCAGATCCAGGCACAGGCCCAGTCGCTGGACATGGGCAAGGTGCTGGCGATGGTGCGTGGCGGCTGAAGTCAACGGCGGATTTTGTTACAAGCACAGACACGCCGCCCTCCTGATGTCTGGCGGTTTTGCCCCAGAATCGGCAAGGGGTTTCTGTTCGCTTCCGCACGGTGGCCGAGCCACTCCCTTGTTATTGTTCGACGCACCCCATTTCACTTCAGGACACATCCTATGACGACGCACATCCGACGTGGTTTCAAACTGATCGGGCTGAGCCTGGCCATCGCCGCACTCACTGCCTGCGGCGGCAACGACGATCCCTTGCCGGGTGACACCTCGGGCGATCTGGTGGCCAAGTACATCGGCTCCTGGGAAAGCGGGTGTTATGAAGACAGTGGCGCTTCGGCCCATCTGCGCGCCGACTTCACCAAGGCTTCTGCCACCGGCTTCACCGGTGAGGTGGTGGCCTACGCCTACATCGGCACCTCGTGTTCCGGCCCGAGCGTCAAGAATGAGAAGGTGTTCACCAACATGGTCATGTCGCACGACGGCACCAAGGTGGTCGGCGGCGTGACCGCCGACAAGTTCGCCGGCACGGCCGACCAGGGTTCGGCCAAGGTGCTGCTGACCGTGAGCGGCAACACCCTTCGGATCGGCGATCCTGACGCCAGCAAGGACGCTCAGGGCTACCCCAACGCGTTTTACGACAAGTCCATGTCGCGCATCTGATTCGTTTCTGAAGAAGAGGCTTCGGCGCCCGTCACCCACCCGTCAGGTGGGTGACGGGCTTTTCATTTCACGGGCACCAGCTTGCGCCTGAAGATACCGGTCACCATCAGGGCGCCGAAAGGGACGAATGCGGCACCCAGCAGCTGCAGCGTCTCGGTCGCGGTGAGCGAGCCCTTGTTCCGGGCATTCAGCACCAGCAACGAGTACACGATGAACGCCCCGCCGTGGATCGGTCCCATGACCGACACCGCTTCGGGTAGACCAGCCAGGCGTTTGAGCGGCACGGCCACGCCCAGCAGCAGCAAAAGGGTGGCACCCTCGGCGAGGGAGGCCCAGCGCAACTGGCGCAGGCGGGAGACAGCAGGGTTCATGACGTGAAAAAAAAATGGGGCGCCAAAGCACCCCAGAAAATGAGAAACAAGATCAGTGTCGCAAGCATTGCGGCGTTGCACCTTGCTTTCCGTCAAGCGCCAGGACCCGTTTCACATCGCCGCTTCCAGCATGGCGCGGTATTCCTCCGCGCTGGCGATGCGCGGGTTGGTCTTGTGGCAGTGGTCGACCAGCGCGCCCTCGATCACCTTGTGAAACAGGTCGGGTGTCACGCCCATCGCGGCCAGTCCGCTGGGCAGACCCAGGCGGGCGTTCATGTCCTTGATCGCTTCGCCGATGTCGCTGCCGCTGGCCAGACCCATGGCGTGGGCCATGCGCTGCAGGCGGTTTTCTTTCCGGATGGATTCGGCCCCGGCGTTGAATGCGATCACCGCGGGCAGGAACATGGCGTTGAGCGTGCCGTGGTGCAGGCGCGGGTTGACGCCGCCCAGGCTGTGACTGAGTGAATGCACGCATCCCAGGCCTTTCTGGAACGCCATCGCCCCCTGCATGCTGGCACTCATCATGTTGAGCCGCGCCTCGCGGTCGCTGCCGTCTTGGGTGGCGCGCTCGATGTGCGCCCAGCCGCGCATCAATCCGTCCAGAGCAATGCCATCGGCCGGTGGGTTGAAGGCCG
The DNA here is from genome assembly GCF_057654755.1 of Hydrogenophaga sp. L76. Taxonomy (NCBI): domain Bacteria; kingdom Pseudomonadati; phylum Pseudomonadota; class Betaproteobacteria; order Burkholderiales; family Comamonadaceae; genus Hydrogenophaga; species Hydrogenophaga sp. L76. The sequence goes on along the minus strand of NZ_CM172807.1, from coordinate 965,656 downwards.
GCGCCATGAAGGTTTCCATGCAGTGGGCGATCGCGTCCATGCCGGTGGCCGCGGTCAACATGGGCGGCAGGCCCAGCGTGAGTTCCGGGTCGAGCAGGGCGGTCTTGGGTACCAGGTGCCAGCTGTGGAAACCGAGCTTGCGGCCATCGTCCACGATCACGATGGCGCCGCGCGCCACCTCGCTGCCGGTGCCCGCGGTGGTGGGCACGGCTATCAGCGGCGGCACGCGGTCGGTGATCTTGGGCGAGCCGCCTTCGATGGTGGCGTAGGTCTTTAGCGGGCCTTCGTGCACCGCGGCAATCGCCACGCCCTTGGCGCAGTCGATCGAGCTGCCTCCGCCGAGCGCGATCAGGCCGTCGCAGCCCTCGGCTTTGTAGACCGCCACCGCCGCGCGAACGGCGGCTTCGGTCGGGTTCGACGGCGTCTGGTCAAACACGGCGGGCTTCAGGCCGGGCAGGGCGGCGAGCGCCTTGTCCAGCAGACCCGCGGCCCTCACACCCGCGTCGGTCACGATCAGAGGTCGGTGGATGCCCACCCGTTCGCACTCGGCCTGCAGCTGCGCGAGCGCGCCGAAGTCGATCAGGATGTTGGTCACATAAAGGATCTGGGCCATGTTTGTCTCGTGTGGTTGTGGGAGGCGAAACCAAAACTATACGGCCGCGCTCTTTCGCGGCCAATGCCACCGGGGTGACCGCCGGTCGCGGAAAAGACAGCCACAATCCTGCGCACACCATTTCCACCCATGTCGCACCACCCCAACCCCCGATCCCTGCTCACGACCGCCATGCGCGGCGTGCTCGACCGCATCTCCCGCGCCGGCCACCCGCCCATGCACGCGCTTTCACCCGCGCAGGCCAAGCAGGCCTACGCCGCGGGCGCCGGGGTGCTCGACATTCCCTCGCACAAGCTGGCGCGAGTTGAAGATCTGAAGATCCCCGCGCGTGACGGCTTTGAGCTGCCTGCCCGGCTGTTCGCACCTGCTTCCGAGCACCCGCTGCCGGTGCTGCTGTACTTTCACGGCGGTGGCTTCACCGTCGGCAGCGTGGCCACCCACGAGCCCCTGTGCCGCCACCTGGCCCACCTCTCCCACTGTGCCGTGGTCTCGGTGGACTACCGATTGGCGCCCGAATGGCCATTCCCCACCGCCGTGCACGATGCCTGGGACAGCCTGGCCTGGCTGCGGGACAACGCCGCGGCGCTGCGCCTGCACGGCAGCCGGATCGCGGTGGGCGGCGACAGCGCGGGTGGCACGCTCGCTGCCGTGACGGCCATCGGCGCTCGCGACGCCGGCTGGCCGCTGGCCCTGCAACTGCTGTTCTACCCCGGCACCGCCGGCCACCAGAACACACCCAGCCACAAGACCTTCGCCAAAGGTTTTTTGCTCGAAGAGGCCCACATCACCTACTTCTTCAACCACTACCTGCGCTCGCCGCAAGATAGGGACGACTGGCGCTTCGCCCCGCTGGACGGCGTGGACGCATCCGGCCAGGTGCGCGACCTCGACGGCGTGGCCCCGGTCTGGATCGGCCTGGCCGAATGCGACCCGCTGACGGACGAAGGCGTGCAATACGCCGACCGCCTGCGCATGGCGGGTGTGCCGGTCGACCTGGAGATCTACGCCGGTGTGGTGCATGGCTTCATCCAGTTTGGCCGCGCCATCCCGCAGGCGCTGACGGCGCACAACGACGCTGCCCGTGCACTGCGCCACGCCTTCGGCACCTGATACCCACAACACGGAGACCGCCCACATGCCCCAGATGAAACGCGCCGACTTCCGTTTCTTCCACCGCCTGCGCGTGCGCTGGGCCGAGGTGGACATGCAGAAGATCGTGTTCAACGCGCACTACCTGATGTATTTCGACACCGCTATCGCCGACTACTGGCGCGCGTTGGCGCTGCCTTACGAAGAGTCGATGCACCAGCTCGACGGCGACCTCTATGTGGTCAAGGCCACGGTGGAGTTCCACGCCTCGGCGCGGGTGGACGACCAGATCGAGGTGGCGATGAAATGCAGCCGCATCGGCACTTCTTCCATGGTATTCACCGGCGCCATCTTCCGCGGCGGCGAACACCTGATCTCGTGCGAACTCGTCTACGTATTCGCCGACCCGGCCACGCAGACCTCGCGCCCGGTGCCGCCCGCGTTGCGCGACATCGTGCTCGGCTACGAGGCGGGTGAGGCCATGGTGACGATCAAGGTCGGGCGCTGGAGCGAGCTCGGCGACGATGCACGGCGCATCCGCACCGCGGTGTTTGTGGAGGAGCAGCGCATTCCCAAAGACCTGGAAAGCGACGCGGCCGACCTGACGGCGGTGCACGCCGTGGCCTACAACCGCCTGGGCCGGCCGGTGGCGACCGGGCGCTTCGTGCCACACGAGCCCGGCGTGGTGAAGGTCGGACGCCTGGCGGTGCACCGCGTGCTGCGCGGCGGCCAGCTGGGGCGCCAGGTGTTGCAGGCGCTGATGGACGCAGCCCGCGACGGCGGACAAGCCGAGGTGATGCTGCATGCCCAGCGCAGCGCCGTGGGCTTTTACGAGCGTCTGGGCTACCAGGCCCGGGGAGTGGTGTTCGAGGAGGCGGGCATCGAGCACCAGGAGATGTTCAAGTCGCTCGTCTGAATCACCAGAACAGGGTCTCGCTGCGCCGGTGGTGAGGGTTCCAGCGGTGTTCGCCGCCGGGTGCGGGCACGTGGTTCCATTCGTCCACCGCCACCCGCCAGGCCGCTGGCACCGCGCTGGTTTCGAACCTCTGCACGCTCAGGACCAGGCTGCTGCGGGTGCCATAGCCGCGCTCGGGCATGCTCACAAAGGGGCTGGACAGGCCGTGCTCCATCTCAAGCGGTACACCGGTCTGCGGCAGCTCGTGTGAGGGCATGCGCCGGGCATCGGCCAGCGCCGCGGTGAGGCTGGCGATCGGCAAGGGTGAAGAAGCGGGCTGCGCCAGACAATCACCGAGTGCCTGTTTCAGCCGTTCGCTCTTGGGCCAGGGGGTATCGAGCGCTGCATTGGACAGGCCGTAGACACCCGCCTCCAGGCGGCGGCTGTGCAGGCCGGTGGGGTGTTCGTCGTGCGGACGCTCTGGGTCGCGGTTGCCGGCCCAGGCCCAGAATTTGTTGTGGAAATCACCGACCACCAGATTGAAGCCACCGTACGCGGCCGGATCGAGGTCGTCCAGCAACGCTTGCCAGGACAACCCGCCATTCAGCCAGCGTGTGGCCAGTTCGCCCCGGCTGCGCTGGCCCGGCCCGGCGTGGGCGCTGCGCACGTTGGTGATCATGGCCACGCGGCCGGTGTCGCTGACACCGAGCCAAGTGCCGCCGTCCCGCAGGTCGCGCCCGGCCACCACCCCCGTGCCGTCGGGCAGGGTCCAGCGGTGCAGGGCTTCGGTCGGGCGGTCCAGGAATTCGTCGCGGTTGGCCGCGATCAGCAACGGACAGGCCGGGCTGGCATCGATGGCAAAGGCGATCAGGCACATGGCGGGAGGCGCCAGATGAGCGCTGGACTGCTCAGACGTCTTCGAGCAGCGGGTAGGGCAGGGGCAGCAACTGCAGCGCGGGGCCGCTGACGCTGCCCGCGTGCAGGCTGCCGCTGGTGGCCGCGCTGGTCTGCATGGACACGGTGGCGCTCCAGCCGCCAGCGGGGTTGGCTGCGGCGGCGGCCACGGTGCCGCAGGGCTGTTCGGCGTCGCTGCTGTGGAACACGTCTTGCCCCACGGTCAAGGGTTCACCGGCCTGCACCAGAAACGCACGGCGCTTGAGCGTGCCGCGGAACTGGCTGCGCGCCACCACTTCCTGGCCGGGGTAACACCCCTTCTTGAAGTTCACGCCGCCCACCGATTCGTAGTTCAGCATCTGTGGCACAAAGGCCTCGGCGATCGGCTGGGTGAGGGTGGCAACGCCGGCCATCACATCCAGCCAGGCCCAGTGGGCTTCGGGCAGGGCGTCGCCTGCGGGAGGCGGGTGGCCGGCGGGTGCCACCCACAGTGCGCGGGGCAGGCCTTGCGACGGATACAGCGCGATGGTTTGAGCGGTGCCCGGTTCTCCGGACTTGCTCCAGGGTTGGGCGTCTGCGGGCGCGGCGGACCCGCTGAGCCCCCAGACCTGAAATTCCGCGCTCGCGTCACTCAGCCGGGCCTTGGCCCGCAGCACGAACATGGACAGGCGCTTGAGCGTGGCCGGCAGCAGGTCACGGCTGCAGACCAGGAGCAGGTCGTCGTGCGCGAGCTTGAAGCCCACAAAACTCGCCAGCATGCGGCCCTTGGCCGAACAGAACGCCGCCAGCCGCGCTTCGGACAGGCCGAGCAGTGAAAAATCCTGCGTCAGCTGGCCATGCAGGAACTTCGCCGCGTCTTCACCCTGCACGCGGATGACCCCCAGTTGGGGCAACAGGGTCGCGCCTTGGAGCGCGGGCGGGGAAACGCTGGGCGGGGAGGGCGGGTTCATGGAGCTTCGGGTTGGTGGCGTGGCGGGTGGGGGTGACAGCGGTCGATTATCATCTTTGGCCCGGTTCCCTGCCGGCGACGCCACCCATCTCCTCGCACCATTCCGATTCGTGAAACGCCTACTGTTCCTGCTGTTCTGGCTGCCGCTGCTCGCGCTGGGACTGGTTGTGGGCGCTGGCTGGTGGTGGCTGCACCAGCCGCTGGTCTTGCCGGCCGATGCCAGCGCACAGGCGCCGGTGGAGTTGAACATCCCGCCAGGCAGCACCGCGCGGGACGTGGCGCAGGCCGTCAGCAACGCCGGGGTCGCCGTGCCGCCGAGCCTGCTCTACGCCTGGTTTCGTGCCTCCGGACAGGGCCGGTCGATCAAGGCGGGGGTCTACGAAATCAAACCCGGCGCCACGCCGAGCAGTCTGCTGAGCCAGCTGGTGCGCGGGGAGCAGGCGCTGCGCAGCCTCACCTTGCTGGAGGGCTGGAACGTGCGCGAAGTGCTGGCGACAGTGCGCGCTTCTCCAGATTTGAACCAGGATCTCGAGGGCCTGGACCCGGCCGAGATCATGGCCCGCATCGGCTACGCCGGGCGGCACCCCGAAGGCCGCTTTTTCCCAGACACCTACCGCATGGTCAAACACGCCACCGCGTCCAGCGTGTTGCGCCAGGCGGCCCAGGCCATGGACCAGCGCCTGGCCCAGGCCTGGGCCCAGCGCGCGCCCAGTTCGCCGCTGCGCACACCCGAAGAAGCGCTGATCCTCGCCAGCATTGTCGAAAAGGAAACCGGCACTGAAAGCGACAGGGGCTTGGTCGCCGGCGTGTTCAGCAACCGGCTGCGCATCGGCATGCGCCTGCAGACCGATCCCACCGTGATCTACGGCCTGGGTGAACGGTTCGACGGCAATCTGCGCCGGGTGCACCTTGAGACAGACAATCCCTACAACACCTACACCCGCGCCGGGCTGCCGCCCACACCGATTGCCATGCCCGGCTGGAACTCGTTGCTCGCGGCGGTACAACCGGCGGCCACGCCCGCGATGTATTTCGTGGCGCGCGGCGACGGCAGCAGCCAGTTCAGCAGCACGCTGGACGAACACAATGCCGCGGTGCGCCGTTACCAGATCAAATGACCCCAATGACCGCTCGTTCGTCTGGCCTGTTCATCTCCTTTGAAGGCATCGACGGTGCGGGCAAGTCCACCCATATCGCGGGTCTGGCCGACGCCTTCAGGGGCCAGGGCCTCACCGTGACCCTGACGCGCGAACCCGGCGGCACACCGCTGGCCGAGAAGCTGCGTGCCATGGTGCTCGGCGACGCCATGGACCCGCTCACCGAATCGCTGCTGGTGTTCGCGGCGCGGCGCGACCACCTGCTCACCGTGATCGAACCGGCACTGGCGCGCGGTGAAGTGGTGCTGTGCGACCGCTTCACCGACGCCACCTTTGCCTACCAGGGCGGTGGGCGCGGTTTTGACCCGCAGATCCTGGGCACTCTGGAGCGCTGGGTGCAGGCCACGCCCGCCATGCGGGGCAAAAGCATCCGCCAGCCCGATCTGACCGTCTGGTTCGATCTGCCGGCCGAAACCGCCGCCGCCCGCCTGGCCGACGCCCGCACGCCCGACCGTTTTGAAGCCCAGCCGGTGGCGTTTTTTCGCGCAGTGGCCGCTGGCTATGCGGCGCGTGCAGAAGCCGAGCCGCGGCGCTTTGTGCGCATCAACGCCGACCAGGCGCGCGAGCGGGTCTGGGCGGCGATCGCGGCGGTGTTTGTCCAGCGGGGCTGGTTGCCCGCCCCGGCAGCGTCCAGCCCTTCCGCCTCCTGACAAAGCGCCCATGGCCACCCGCTCAACACCTCCTGACGCAGTCACACAACCCACAGCCACCCGCCCCCTCTGGGTTCAGCGCCAGTTGCAGGCGCTGCTCGCGCAACGGGGTCATGCCTGGCTGCTGCAGGGACCGTCGGGTCTGGGGCAGTACGAGCTCGGTCTGGCGCTGGCGCAGACCTGGCTGTGCGAACAACCCACGGCGTCCGGGCCTTGCGGGGTCTGCGGCAGTTGCCACATGGTGAATACCCACGCCCACCCCGATTTTGTGGTGCTCATGCCCGAGACGGTCATGGTCGAACTCGGCTGGCCCCTGTCCGAGACCGCGCAGAAAGAGATCGACGACAAGAAGCGCAAGCCCAGCAAGGAAATCCGCGTCGAGGCCATGCGCGACACCGTGGCCTTTGCCCAGCGCACCAGTGCACGCGGGCGGGGTCTGGCGGTGCTGGTTTATCCGGCCGAGCGCATGAACCACGTGGCGGCCAACGCCTTGCTCAAGACCCTGGAAGAACCGCCCGGGGACGCCCGCTTCGTGCTCGCCAGCGAGGCCACCCACCAGTTGCTGCCCACCATCCGCAGCCGCTGCCAGACCCACGCCATGGAGTGGCCCCCGGAGCCGGAAGCCTTGCAGTGGCTCCAGGACAATGCGGTTGCCCAGAGCCGTCCCACGCCAGAGCAGGCCCAGGTCTGGCTGCGCGCGGCCGGTGGGCGCCCGGCGGATGCCCTGGCCTGGGCCGGCACCGGCCTGAACGCCAAGGCCTGGGCCGAGCTGCCTGCCGCGCTGGCCCGAGGCGACTGGAGCACGCTGGCCGGCTGGCCCGCCGCGCAGCAGCTCGAGCTGCTGCAGAAGCTCTGCCACGACCTGATGGCGCAGGCGGCCGGCGGCACGCCACGCTTCTTCAGCGCTGCGAACCTGCCGGTGGCGCCGCGCTGGGGTGTGCTGGCCAAGTGGTCGCGCGAACTGCTGGACGCGGCGCGCTCGGTGGAACATCCGTACAACCCCGGCTTGATGCAGGAAGCCTGGGCCGCGCGCACGCGGCAGGCGCTGGTTTCCCGCTAAACTTGTTGCTCATGAGCACCAGCCCCTCCGCATCCAACGCCTCTGCACGTCCGAGCGTGATCCAGCTCTCCATCAAGGAGAAAGCGGCGCTGTACGCAGCCTACATTCCGCTGTTTGCCGACGGGGGCATCTTCATTCCGTCTTCGCGCGAGTACCGCATCGGCGACGACGTCTATGTGCTGCTCAGCCTGCCCGACGACCCCCAGCGCTACCCCGTGGCCGGCAAGGTCGCCTGGGTCACACCCGCCAAGGCGCAGGGTGGGCGCACGCAAGGCGTGGGCATCCGCTTCCCGGCTGACGAAAAATCGCGCCTGCTCAAGCTCAAGATTGAAGAAATCCTGGGCACCAGCCTCGGCTCGGACCGCCCCACCCAGACCCTCTGAAACGAGGCGGTTCAAACCGCTTCCGGCGGGGCGCCCGTCTTCTCGCCGCAACCAGCCCCGTATGTTCACCGACTCCCATTGCCACCTGAATTTTCCGGAACTGCGCGGGAACCTGCCTGCGATCCTGGCCGCCATGAGCCAGGCTCAGGTGGATCGCGCCCTCTGCATCTGCACGACGCTCGACGAGTTTGACGACGTGCACGGGCTGGCGCGTGACCACGCCAACCTCTGGGCCACGGTGGGCGTGCACCCCGACAACGAAGGCGTGCAGGAGCCCACGCTGGACGACCTGCTCCAGCGCGCGGCGCTCCCGCGGGTGGTGGGCGTGGGGGAAACCGGGCTGGACTACTACCGCCTGAACGGCCGCAGCGTGGCCGACATGGCCTGGCAGCGCGATCGCTACCGCACCCACATCCGGGCCGGCCGCCAGACCGACCTGCCCCTGGTGATCCACACCCGGAGCGCGTCGGAAGACACGCTGGCGATCCTGCGCGAAGAGGGCGGCTTTGACAGCACGGCCCCTTCAGAGTGGCCCAGATCGCGGGGGGTTTTTCACTGTTTCACCGAAACCGAGGCGGTGGCCCGCGCCGCGCTGGACCTGGATTTCTACATCTCTTTCTCCGGCATCCTGACCTTTCGCAATGCCGGCGATCTGCGCGAGATCGCTCGGTTCGTGCCGCTTGACCGCATGCTGATCGAAACCGACAGCCCGTATCTGGCACCGGTACCCCACCGCGGCAAAACCAACAACCCGGCCTTCGTGCCCTTTGTGGCTCAGCAGATTGCAGAGGTCAGGGGCATGGCTGTGGAAGCCGTGGCCGACGCCACCAGCCGCAATTTTGAGCAGCTTTTCAATCGCGTTGTGGTCTGAAAATATTCATGAAACACTTTAAGTTCATTGAAAAGTTTATTGTTTTTGCATATTTTTTCGCATTTACTTCAGGAGCTGCCGCGGGCGCCTTCGAAGATTTTTTCAGCGCCGCCAAACTGGACAACGAGCCCGTGATGGTCGGGCTCACCCTGCGTGGGTTTGATCTCAACACCGTTGACCAACGCGGTGAAGGCGCGCTGCTGATCGCCGTGCGCGAGGGTTCGCGCAAGGTGGCGCTGTTCCTGCTGGAACAACCCTCGGTCAAGGTTGAGGCACGCAACCCCAACGGTGAAAGCCCGTTGATGCTGGCGGCTCTGAAGGGCGATCTGGACATGGCCAGACGCCTGATCCAGCGCAAAGCCGAGGTCAACAAACCGGGATGGACGGCCCTGCACTACGCTGCCTCCAACGCCACAGAGGCCAGCGAAGACATGGTTCGCTTGCTGCTGGAGCACCACGCCTACATCGACGCCGAATCGCCCAACCGGAGCACGCCTCTGATGATGGCAGCGCACTACGGCCACCCGGCCGTGGTGAAGCTGTTGCTGGAAGAGGGGGCCGATCCCCTGCTGCGCAACGAACAGGGCCTGACAGCGATTGATTTCGCGCGGCGGGGCGCGCGTCAGGAGGCCGCCGACCTCATCGCGTCCTTTGTGCGCAGGAAACGCCCCGCCGGCACCTGGTGACCTGCATCCCGGCGGAACGCTTCCGCTCCCGGTGAACGGCGGGAACACCTGTCGGGCAAGACTAGGTGTAATCCCTCGGTAGGTGAAACCCACAACGATTTCCTGTTGGCAGTCCTCCAGAATGCCCCACATTCCAAACAAGAGGAGATGCATCGTGGCCCTGGCCAGTCAGAAGGACTTTTTTTCGGGACTCATGTTCACCACGGTGGGTGGGTCGTTTGCCTGGGGCGCCACGGAATACACCGTGGGAGAGGGCGCCCGCATGGGGCCGGGTTACTTCCCGCTCATGCTGGGCATTCTGCTGGCGATTCTCGGCATCATCATCACGTTTCAGTCGTTCACCAAGGGCCATCCCGGCGGTGACAAGATCGGTGCGTTTGCCTGGCGCCCGCTGGGTTTCGTGCTGGGGGCCAACCTGGCCTTCGGTGCCTTGCTGGTGGGTCTGCCGTCAATCGGCTTCCCGGCCATGGGCCTGATCGTGGCGATCTATGCGCTGGTGCTCATCTCCAGCCTGGCGCAACCGGGCGCCAAGCTGAAGCCGACGCTCATTCTGGCGACGATCCTGGCAATTGGCAGCTACGGTGCTTTTGTCAAACTTTTGAGCTTGCAGTTCCCGGTGTGGCCTGCGTTCCTGACGAACTGATCACAAGGCACCACCATGGAATTGTTTGACAACCTCGCGCTGGGTTTTGGCGTCGCCTTCACCTTCCAGAACCTCATATATGCCTTCGTGGGCTGCCTGCTGGGCACGCTCATCGGGGTGTTGCCCGGCATCGGGCCGCTTGCCACCATCGCGATGCTGCTGCCCGCCACCTACGGCTTGCCGCCGGTGGCAGCGCTCATCATGCTGGCCGGCATTTATTACGGCGCGCAATACGGCGGCTCCACCACCGCCATCCTGGTCAATCTGCCGGGCGAAGCATCATCGGTGGTGACGGTCATCGATGGTTACCAGATGGCGCGCAAGGGCAGGGCAGGCCCCGCTCTGGCGGCCGCTGGTCTGGGTTCTTTTTTCGCCGGTTGCGTCGGCACACTGATCCTGGCTGCCTTCGCGCCACCGCTGACCGAGGTGGCGCTCCAGTTCGGACCCGCCGAATACTTCTCGCTCATGATCGTCGGCCTGATCGGCGCCGTGGTGCTGGCATCGGGCTCGCTGATCAAGGCCTTGGCCATGATCGTGCTGGGTCTTCTGCTGGGACTGGTGGGGACCGACGTGAACTCTGGCGTGGCGCGCTACAGCTTCGACATTCCTGAACTCACCGACGGCATCAGCTTCCTGGCCATCGCCATGGGTTTGTTCGGCTACGGCGAGATCATCAGCAACCTGTCGCGCCCCGAAGAACACCGGGAAGTCTTCACCGGCAAGGTCGAAGGCATCATGCCCACCAAGGAAGACTTCAAGAACATGTTGCCCGCCGTGCTGCGCGGCACCGCCCTGGGCTCGGCCCTGGGCATCCTGCCCGGTGGCGGTGCGCTGCTGTCGGCCTTCACGGCCTACACCCTCGAAAAGAAGATCAAGCTCAAGCCCGGTGAAGTGCCCTTTGGACAAGGCAACATCCGCGGCGTGGCAGGGCCCGAAGCGGCCAACAACGCGGGTGCGCAAACCTCGTTCATCCCGCTGCTGACACTGGGCATTCCACCCAACGCCGTGATGGCGCTGATGGTCGGCGCCATGACCATCCACAACATCCAGCCGGGCCCGCAGGTCATGACCAGCAACCCCGAGCTGTTCTGGGGCCTGATCGCCTCGATGTGGATCGGCAACGCGATGCTGATCATCCTGAACCTGCCACTGATTGGCATCTGGATCAAGCTGCTGACCGTGCCCTACCGCTGGCTGTTCCCGGCCATCGTGCTGTTCTGCGCCATCGGCGTGTACTCGACCAACAACAACAGCTTTGACATCTGGATGGTCGCGATCTTCGGTTTCATCGGCTACCTGTTCATCAAGCTCGGCTGCGAACCGGCGCCTCTGCTGCTGGGCCTGATCCTGGGCCCCATGATGGAAGAGTACCTGCGCCGCGCCATGCTGATCTCCCGCGGAGACTGGTCGGTGTTCGTGACCCGGCCGCTGTCCGCCAGCTTGTTGGCCATCGCCGCGATCCTGCTCACGGTGGTGCTGCTGCCTTCGATCAAGAAGAAACGCGAAGAGGCCTTTGTCGAGGACTGAGGTTGATCTATTGACCTGGCGGACACGCCTGGGAAGCCCGATCAGAGACATCTGATCGGGCTTTTTTGTTGGAAACGCAAGTCTTTTTGTGCGCCGATGGCCGCCACGATGAAGCTCACAGCCAGTATCGCGTTGACGTAGACCATGACCAAAAAAACGAGGGAAAATATTGCGACTGTTCCGGGTCTCTGGCGGTGTTGATCCGTCGAGCCTTGATATTCCACGATGTATATTATGTAAAGTTAAAAACACAGAAGAAGCCCCCATCTTTTCGGCCCAGATATTGCATACCGAGCTTCCGGTGTCGCCAATGCGGGGAAACACCTGCCGGCGATGCCCCGAAATTGGACTGCCCAGACCTACAATTGGTGCGCCCGTCAGGAGGCCAATCCTGTCGATCCACACACTTGATGACCAAGGACCTTCATGAAAAACCTGCTTCTTTCCCTGAGCCTGATTGGCGCAGCCACGTTGGTTGGCTGCGGTAAGACCGAAGCGCCAGCGCCTGCTGCGCCGGCACCGGCCGAGCCAGCGGCCGCGGCTCCCGCCCCCACCAGTCAATGGCCCGAGTTGCGCGTCGCCATCGACGCGACCTACAAGCCATTCACCTACAAGACCGAAGCCGGCGAACCTGCCGGTTTTGACGTGGACATCGCCAAGGCCCTGTGCGACGAGCTCAAGAGCAAGTGCGTCTTCGTCGAACAAGCCTGGGACGGCATGATCCCCGGCCTGCAAGCCAAGAAGTACGACGCCATCATCTCCTCGATGTCGATCACCGAGGAACGCAAGCAGGCCGTGGACTTCACCGGCAAGTACTACAACACGCCTTCGTGCGTGGTGGTGAAGTCGGCGCTGAACCTGGGCGCAGAAGCGGCCAACTTCAAGGGCAAGAAGCTCGGCGTGCTCAAGGCGTCCACGCAGGAGAAATACGCCATGGGTGAGCTCCAGCCCGCTGGCGCGACCATCGTGCCGTACGACGCTCAGGATCAGGTCTACCTGGACATCAAGTCCGGCCGCCTGGACGGTACCGTGGCCGATGTGGTTGAAGTCAACGGCGGTTTCCTGTCCACACCCGACGGCAAGGACTATGCCTGTGCCGGTGAGCGCGTCCCGGTCGAGTTTGAGAAGTACTTCGGCGCGGGTGTCGGCGTGGCACTCCGCAAGGAAGACACGGCTCTGCGGGATGCGCTGGACGCCGGCATCAAGGCCATTCGCGACAACGGCAAGTGGAAAGAAATCGCCGAGAAGCACGTCCCTGGCGTGGATCTCTGGGGTTCCTGAACCTGAGCGCCCGAAGGGCCTGATCCGATGACGACCTACTTTCTCAACATCCTTCAAGGACTGTTGGTCACCCTCGGTGTGTCCTTGGGCGCGCTCATCGTGGCCGCCCTGCTGGGTCTGGCCGGTGCGGCAGCCAAGCTGTCGCACCACAAAGGGCTCAACTGGGTGGGCGACATCTATTCCACCGTGATCCGGGGTGTCCCGGATCTGGTGTGGATGCTCTTGCTGTACTACGGCGGACAGATTCTGGTCAACGACATCGCGGAAGCGCTGGGCTTTCGCAGCGGTCCGCAGATCAACCCGTTTGTGGCGGGTGTGCTGACCATCGGTTTTGTGTATGGCGCCTACATGACGGAAACCTTCCGTGGCGCGATCATGAGTGTGCCCAAGGGCCAGTCGGAAGCCGGTTGGGCTTTTGGCATGAGCCGGTTCTACACGTTTCGGCGCATGGTGCTCCCGCAAATGGTGCGCTTTGCCCTGCCCAGCTTCACCAACAACTGGCTGGTGCTGTTGAAAGCCACCGCGCTGGTCTCGGTGATTGGACTGGCCGACATCACCAACCTGGCCAAACAGGCGGGCGCCGCGGCGCGTGGCCAGATCCCGGGCGCCGCCATCATCTTCATGGCCTTTGCCGGCCTGCTCTACCTGTTGATTTCCAGCATCAGCCTGCTGCTGCTGCGCCGGGCAGAAAAACGCTATTCGGTCGGCGTGAAGCGGGGAGATTTCTGATGGACAAGTTCGCCATCATCTTCCAGCCGCAAAACCTGCAGCTCTACTGGACCGGCCTGATTGCTACCATGGAGTTGCTCGGGGTCAGCCTGATCGCGGGCGCCCTGCTGACGCTGCCGCTGACGCTGATGCGCGTGTCGCGCAACCGCTGGGTGTCTTGGCCGGTCTGGCTGTTCACCTACGTGGTGCGCGGCACGCCGCTTCTGATCCAGGTCTATTTCATCTACTACGGCATCGCGCAGCTGGAGTGGGTGCAAGGCCTGTGGGACACCCACTGGCCCTTCACCTGGTTCAAGGACCCCTTCTTCTGCGCCGTGCTGGCGTTCACGCTCAACACCTGTGCCTACACCGTAGAAATGCTGGCCGGAGCCATCAAGGAAACCCCGGCGGGCGAAATCGAGGCGGCCCAGGCGGCGGGCTTCGGCAAATGGAACATGATGTTCCGCCTGATCCTGCCCAGCGCCATGCGCCGCACCCTGCCCGGCTATTCCAACGAAGTGGTCATGATGCTGCACGCGACTTCGCTGGCCAGCGTGGTGCCCGCGTTGTACGACCTGACCAATGCGGCTTACGCCATCTACAAGACCTATTACCTGGCGTTCCAGCCGTTCATCTTCGTCGCTGTCCTGTATTTCATGCTGACCTTCGCGCTGGTGTATGTGTTCCGGCTGCTGGAGCGCCGCTTTCTTGCCTATCTGCGCCCCATTGCCCACTGACACGACCACCCGTCCTGGGATAGTCTTGGCGCTGCTTGGCCATGCCGACACCGTCCCATGGCGGGCAAGCGGTCCTCGAACGTCGATATGCAACAGATCAACCACCCCCTCCTCTCGCCCGCACTGGGCACCCAGCGCCACCTGAGCAGCTGGCATTTCGGGCAGCCGGGCCAAGGTCCCAAGGTTTATGTGCAGGCGAGCCTGCACGCGGATGAACTGCCGGGCATGCTGGTCGCCCACCATTTGCGCGGCCTGCTTGAAGTGGCCGAACAGAGCGGCCAGCTGCTGGGCGAAGTCGTGCTGGTGCCGTTCGCCAACCCGATCGGCCTGGACCAGACCGCCATGCACCACCAGCTCGGGTGCTTTGAGCTGGCCAGCATGGAGAACTTCAACCGCAACTACCCGGATTTTTTTGCGCTGGTGAAGGACGAACTGGGCGACCAACTGGGTTCGAACGACGAGCAGAACAAGCGCCTGATCCGCGATGCCATGCGCCGCGCCCTGGACGCCCAGAAGCCACAAACGGAATTGCAAAGCCTGCGCCAGACATTGATGCAGTTGTCCCACGACGCCGACATCGTGCTCGACCTGCACTGCGATTACGAAGCGGTGCTGCACCTCTACGCGGAGCAGCCCATGCTCGACCAGATTGAACCGCTGGCGCGTTTCCTGGGGGCGCGGGCGTTCCTGTGGGCCAGGGGTTCCGGGCCATCGATCTCGTTTGATGAGGCGCTTTCGGGTCCCTGGTGGCGTCTGCGCGAGCACTTTGCCGACCGGTTTCCAGTGCCTCTGGCCTGCGCCAGCACCACGGTGGAGCTGCGCGGCCAGACCGATGTGTCCGAGCTGCTGGCGCACCAGGACGCGCAGGCGATTTTTCACTACCTGCAACATGTCGGCGTGCTGGGTGGCACCGTACCCGAGCTCCCACCAGCCCTGTGCGACGCCACGCCGCTGGCCGGCACGGAGTCGCTGCATGCGCCTCATCCGGGTGTGATCGCGTTTGTTGCCCAGGTGGGTGCCGTGGTCCAGGTCGGGCAGACGTTGGCCCATGTGATCGACCCGCTCACGCCGCGCACCACACCCATCCAGAGTTCGATCGACGGCGTGGTGTACGCCCGCCACAACCTGCGCTGGGCCACCAGCGGCATGGAAATCTGCCGTGTCGCCGGAGCCACCCCGATCCGTTCCGGCAACCTGCTCAGCCCTTGAATCTTTCCTGTGAACCCATGACCACCAAACTCGAAGCCATCGACATCCGCAAGAGCTACGGCAGCAACGAAGTGCTCAAGGGTGTTTCGGTCACCGCCCACGCGGGCGACGTGATCAGCATCATCGGTTCCTCGGGGTCGGGCAAATCGACCTTCTTGCGCTGCATGAACCTGCTGGAGCGCCCCCAGCACGGCCGGATCATCGTGGCCGGGGAAGAGCTCAAGCTGGTGACGGCCAAAGACGGCATGCTCAAGGCGGCGGACGAAAAGCAGCTGCAGCGCGCCCGGTCCCGGCTCGCCATGGTGTTCCAGCATTTCAACCTCTGGTCGCACCTGACGGTGCTGGAGAACATCACCGAGGCGCCGATGCATGTGCTTGGTCAGAGCAAGGACGAAGCCGTGACCGCGGCCCGCAAGTACCTGGAAAAGGTGGGGCTGCGCGGCGTGGAAGACAAGTACCCGGCGCACATGTCCGGCGGCCAGCAGCAGCGCGTGGCGATTGCCCGGGCGCTGGCGGTGGAGCCCGAGGTGATGCTGTTCGACGAACCCACCAGCGCACTCGACCCCGAACTGGTCGGCGAAGTGCTGCGTGTGATGAAGCTGCTGGCTGAAGAAGGCCGCACCATGCTGGTGGTGACACACGAGATGGGCTTTGCCCGTGAGGTGTCGAACCACCTGATCTTTCTGCACAAAGGCTGCATCGAGGAACAGGGCGTGCCGGCCGAAGTGCTGGCCCGGCCCAAGAGCGAGCGGCTGGCGCAGTTCCTCTCCGGCAACCTCAAATAAGCCAGGCAAGCGACAAAACAGCGGGGGGCTTTCCCCGCTGTTGACCGGCTACCGGCCAGCCACCTCCTTTTGTTGGAACACAGGCCCAGCCCGATCCTGCTACAGCCGTCAGGGCACGAGTTGCAGGCTGCTGACCCAGCGCTCAGGCTCCATCTGCAAGGGGCGGTATTGCACCGCCCCCCAGGTTTCACTCATGTCACGGTAACGGCCTGAGAACACGTTGCCGCTCTGCCCTGTCTGGTAGACGAACACCGACTTGTCCAGATCGGCCAGGTCGTAGACCGCGCGCAGGCTGGCCGCATGGCGGTTGGCAAAGGGTGCGTCGGCCTTGTCCAGGTGGTATTGGCCCACGTTGAGGGTGAACGGATCGCCCCCGGTGGGCGTGCGGACCTCAAACAGCGGCGCCAGGGCGCCCACGTTGCTGAACGGCCGGTGGATCGAGATCGCCGGGTGTGCGGCTCCCCAGCGCCAGGCCGCCACATCCGGCCCCTGCATTGCCGACAGCCGGTCCAGCGCACGACCGAGGGCGGCGCTGCTGGCCGCTGCACAGCCAGCCGCCCCGCACCAGCCGGCATCGTCGCGCTCCAGCAGATCTTCGACCGCGTTGCGAAACAGCCGTTTGCCGTAAATCGCCTCGAAGCGCTCCTTGCCCAGCCGGCCACCAATGACCCCGCGCGTGAATTCATCGATCCACGCGGTGTAGACCAGTGGCGCCGCCCTGTCGGCGCGCATGCCTCCGTCAAAACCTTTCAGGGCGTCCTGCGCCGCAGCGGCCAGCGGGTGGGTGGACGCGGTTTTCTGCAGGAACGGCAGCAGCCGCAAGGTGGCGGCCGATTGCTGGTCGGCGTGCATGGCCTGGAAACTGGCCATGTCGTGCTTCGGTGTCTGCGCCAGCAAGGTCTCGATGCGTTCCTGGCGGTAGGGCGCGGCCCAGTCCTGGGTGAGAAAGTGCGGGTAGTCCGGGCCGTGGATGCGCTGGTTGGCGGTCGCGATCCAGCCCTTGCTGCCATCGTCCTGTGGCGTCTGCTCATAGGGCAGCCAGCCCGCCCAGTCGTAGCGAGCCTCCCAGCCCGGCGCGGGTGCGACGCCTCGGATATCGTTGCCTGGCTGACGCAGGGGAATCTTGCCCACCGCCTTGAAGGCGATGCGTCCGCTGCGATCGGCCACCACGACGTTCTGCATCGGTGCGTGAAAGTCGCGGTAGGCCTCCAGCAGGTCGGCCACGGAACCCGCGCGGTTCGAAGCCAGTGTGGCCTGCACGTTGAGGTTGTCCGCATCGAGCGCGGTCCAGCGCAGCGTCAGGGCGTAGCGCCCGGTGTCGATCAGCGCCTGGGTGCGACCGGGCACATCGCTGATCACTGGGCCGTGGCGCGTGCGGCGCACGGTGTGCAACACGTCGGCCTGACCCTTGACACGGATGGTCTCCACACGGGTCTCAAAATCGGCCCAGGCACTGCCCTGCTCCGCCGGCACGCGGTATTGCGCCGGGTTTCCGGGGTTGATCTGTTCCAGGTACAGGTCCTGCACGTCGGGCCCCGTGTTGGTGAAACCCCAGGCCACCTCGCGCGTGCGGCCCAGCACCACGAAGGGTGTGCCGGGCAGCGTGGCGCCCATGACGTCCATGCCCTTGAGCCCGTTCGCATCGGGTGCCTGCAGCCGCGCGAAATACCAGATGGCCGGCGCGCTCAGGCCGAGATGGGGATCGTTGGCCAGCAGAGGTTGCCCGCTGACGCTGCGCGTTCCAGCCACCACCCAGTTGTTGGAGCCCTTGCCTTCGATGTTGCCGAGTTCGTGGGCCCAGTCGCGCAGGTCCTGCCCGATGCGGGCGGCGAACGTGGTCACGTCGGGTTGTGCCCCGGAGGTCGCCAGTGGCTGGGGCCGGTAGACCCCGAGTTCGCGGTAGAGCCGGGCCAGGTCGGCGCTCGCCGCCGGCGGTTCGCCCGGATAGGGTGGAAACAGTTCCCACAGCTGGGGCGTGTCCAGCACCTGCAAGGCGGTCAGGCGAGCGATTTCGTTGCCCCAGTTGCCCCCCAGGTCCAGCGCCATCATGATCGACCAGGCCACGCTGTCCACCGGCTCCCAGTAGCGACCGGCGGCCGCCTCGTCGCGCGGGTTGACCCCCAGGATCTGGAACTCCGGCGAAAGCGCCTGCTTGCCTTGAGCGTAAAACGCGTTCACCCCGTCGCTGTAGGCCTGCAGGGCCTGGCGGGCCTCGTCGGTCAGACCGGCCAGCTGCGCGCGGGCGGCCGCGTGGATGCCCAGGCTGCGCATGAGTCGGTCGGTGTCCAGCGTGGCGGGGCCAAATGCTTCCGAGAGCGTGCCGCGCATGATGCGGCGGTTGAACTCCATCTGCCAGCCGCGCTCCTGCGCGTGCACGTAGCCCATGGCCATCCAGGCGTCGCGCGGATCGCTGGCCTGAATGTGGGTTACATCGCCGGCATCGCGCTGCACCAGCACACCGGCCCGCAGACCTTTGACGCCGAGCTCACCGCCGGTCTGCGGCAGGCTGCGCTGGGCATAGATGGCCACCGCGATCACCAGCAGCAACAGCAACAGGGCCAAGGCCCAGCATGTTCTTTTCAACCATCGCATGAAAGATGTCTCCTTGTGCGGCAGCATGTTGCCACGAGACCCCCCGCCCCGTTGTCATCGGGACGACGGCACCGGGAGTTCAACTGCGCAGAGGGCCGTGCCCCAGCAGCATGTGCCCGTCCACCAGCTTGAAATTGACGGTGGGTGTGCTGATGTCGGTGAACGGAGCCCCCAGGGCAATCTCACCATCGCTGTGCAGAAGACACTCCTGGCGGCGCAGCGCAATCACGTTGTCGGTTCCGGTAAAACGCACCCAGGTGCCGTAACTGCTGGTGTCTTCGAGCAGGTAGTTGCCCGAACGGATGTCGATGCTGGCGTGCAGGCGAGAGACGCGTGGATCGTTGATCACGAAGTCGGCTTCGGGCACGCGACCGATCTTCACGGGCAGATCGGTCAGGTTGAACGCGTGGCTCGCATCGAGCCAGCTCAGTTCGATGCCCCCGTAGACCGACTCTGTGGATTTTCGCAAGGCATGCAGATCGGCCGGCAGGGTGAGGAATTCCGACAGCATTTCCGACTGCCATTCAATGCGGAACACCTCGCAGGGTTCGACCCGGCCCTTGATGCGCATGGTCCCCAGGCTGCGGCTGCGCACGCCATTGTGTGCGCCCAGTTTGCGGATCACCGAGCTGGTGACCAGGATCTGTTCGGGTCCGGCTAGATCGCTCAATCGCGATGCCACATTGACGGCATCACCAAAACAATCCCCATCGACCTGCACCACCTGACCGCTGGCCATGCCGATCTGCATCATGAGCCTGAGCCGGTTGGGCCACCGGGCCACGCGTTCGGCATGCTCCTGCTGGATCTGGCTCATGCACTCGACGGCCAGCCGGTTGTTGGTGAAAGACAGCAGCACACCGTCGCCCAGCATCTTGACCACCTTGCCGCCGTGCACCAGCCCCACAGAACCGATCCACTGGGTCAGCTTGGTCACGGCTCTGGCCGCACGGTCGTTGCCCAGTGTTTCAAACACGGACACGCTACCGGTGAGGTCGACAAAAGCAATCGTCAGTTCAGCCATGAATGATCAACATCTGTCTGGAATTACAACACACCGCTCTCAGCCACAAACGCCACGGATCCAGCGCGGGCCTCACCAAGGTCGCGTGATATTTATCTCAATACCAACCGCCCAGGGGCCGGACAAGAACCTGGTCCGACCCGCTGCTCCAAGGGCCGATCCGGATAGCGCAAAAAGGACTTGGTTTCAAAGTAAAACCAAGTTGCTGCTGGTGTTTTTCTATCTCCAAGGTACTCATAAAGCGCACCCATCATCTTAAGCACTTCTGCTAAGCCCATGATTTGCCTGTTGTTTTCTTGACTTGGCTCAAGTTGCAGCGGTTGCATTCAAGGTGTTGACTGTCGTATTCTGAGGGCCAATAGAAAAAACCAGTCGTTGAGGTTTCACCATGCGTTGGATCAAACCTGCTTTGAGGAACAGCATTTCAGCCCTGTTGGGCAACGAGGTGCGCAAGCACTCGCCGGAATCGCTGGAACCCGTTCGCCAGGCCATGCTCGCCGCCCTGGGCGAAGACGGTGCACGACTCAATCCTCGCCTCAAACACCGCCTGCAATACCTGCACGACGCCCACGGCCTGTGGTACGCACGTTCGGAAATGGTGGCCGTGCTCAGCAGCCTGCACGGGGAGGCCCATGCGGTCGAGGCCGTCAAGAGTCTGTCACACGTGTTTCACGGCTTGTTGCCCAAGAGCCTGGTGGACGCCTGCCGCATGCGCCGCTGAGCAGCGACACGGCCCGGTTCAACCCTCTCAACCCCAGAAAACCAGGGCGTCCCGGCCCTGCACCAGCAGTTCCACCTTCTGCCCCACGGGCAGCAACACCTTGGTCGGTACATGGCCAAACGGCAGTCCGGTCAGCACCGGCGTTTTTGTCTTGCTGCGCAACCAGTCCACCACCGTCTGCAGCTTGAAGCCGCGGTCGTGCGGACTGGGCTTGTACCGGTTGAAAGCGCCCAGCAGCACAGCTTTCTGCTCTCCCAGAATACCCGCGTGCAGCAGCTGTGTGAGCTGTCGCTCGATGCGGTAGGGATGTTCGTTCACATCTTCCAGAAACAGGATGCCGCCCTTGACTTTGGGCAGCCAAGGCGTGCCGACCAGCGAACACAGCACCGACAGGTTGCCACCCCAAAGCACGGCATTGCGCACTTGAAGTAACGGTGCGTCCTCGCCCGGTTGCTTGGCTCGCACGGCCAGCGCCGGCAGATCGGACTTCGGCAGTTGCCAGCCCGTGCCCTCGCCCTGCCCGCAGACCATGTCGTCGAAGCAGGCTTCCATGATGTCGTCGGGCGTGTCTTCGCAGCCGAAGTCTTCTCCCAGCGCCGGACCGGCCCAGGTGGTGGCGCCCGTCTTGGCCAGCAGCGCGCACTGCAGCGCGGTGAAATCGCTCAGGCCCACGAACTGGGTGCCTTTTTCGACGGCTTTGGTGATCTGCTTGTAGGGCAGCTCGGGCAGGAGGCGCGTGAGTCCGTAGCCACCGCGCGAGGTGAGTGCCACATCGGCACCACTGGCCGCGGCGCGGGTGATGGCCGCCAGACGCGTGGCGTCGTCGCCGGCAAAGCGCATGTGGCTGGTGAGCGCGGCCTCGTCGATCTCGACCTCGTGCCCCAGGGTCTTGAGGCGGGCCACCCCGCGTTTGAACGCCGCTTTGTCGCGCACCGCGCTGGATGGAGAGTAGATGTAGATGTGGCTCATGGGCGATAGGTGAATGGGGCAACAGCGGGCATCATCGCCCAAAAACAGCGACGACCTCACGGGCGATGCGCTCGCCGTGCTCCTGGACAAAATGTCCGGCCTGGGGCAGCAGCAGAGGCTCGGCGCAGTTCCTGATGTCGCGCTGCAGCGCACGCATCACCGGCTCGCCCAGCACCGGGTCCTGCTGGCCGATGGCCATGAAGGTCCGTCCCTGCCAGTCGTGCCGCCAGAACTCGCGAGCCTGGCGCGAGACTTCTGCGCCATCGTCGTCGGGCTGTTCTGGAACCATGGCCGGGAAGGCGCGCAACGCGGCGCGGTGGCCCCGGTCCGGAAAGGGCGCGTTGTAGGCAGCGCATTCTTCGGCGCTCATCTGCGGGTTGCCGCGGGCAAAGAGCCGGGCGACGTCGAATTCGGGGTTCTTGGCGCACATGTCGCGCCAGGCCAGAAAGCCGGGCGAGAGCGGGGCATCACCGGTGGCCAGTGTGGTGTTCATCACCAGCAGGCCACGGTAGCGCCCGGGTGCGGCCATGGGCAGCGTCAGGCCGAGCAGGCCACCCCAGTCCTGCACCACCAGCACCACGTTGCGCAGATCGAGCCGCTCGACCAGCTCCAGCAGCACCTGCCGGTGCCAAGTGAAACCGTGGGACCCCTCTTTTTTGGGTTTGTCGCTCTTGCCGAAACCGATCAGGTCGGGTGCGACCACCCGCGCGCCGCTGGCGGCGAACACGGGGATCATCTTCCGGTACAGGTAGCTCCAGGCCGGGTTGCCGTGCAGGCACAGCCAGGTGGTGCTGGCGTCGCGCGGCCCCAGGTCGAGGTAGTGCAGACGCAGGCCGTTGAGTGACGGCAAGTCGCTGACGTATTGGGGTTCCCAGGGGTAGTCGGGCAAACCGGCGAAGCGCGCGTCGGGCGTGCGAAGGGCGTCGTCCCGCAACGGATGCGCGACGCGGCGCTGGTCTTCGCGCCGCTGCCGGAAAAAATCGCTGAGCAGCGCGCCGCATTCTTCGGCCAGCACCCCGCCCTGCACAGCGGTCTGGTGGTTCAGCTGTGGTTCTGCGAACAGATTGACCACCGAGCCGGCCGCGCCGGTCTTGGGGTCGGCCGCGCCAAACACCACGCGCGGCAGCCGCGCATGCAGCATGGCTCCGCTGCACATGGCGCAGGGTTCCAGCGTGACGTACAGCGTGCAGTCGTCCAGCCGGTAGTTGCCCAGTGCCCGGGCCGCCGCACGCAGCGCGACGATTTCGGCATGGGCGGTGGGGTCGAGGCCGTCGATCGGCGCGTTGCGGCCTGTGGCGATCACCTGCCCATCCTTCACCACGACGGCGCCCACGGGCACCTCGCCCGCCTCGCCCGCGCGCCGCGCCTCGGACAGCGCCAGGCGCATGAATGGGTGGTCGGCGTGGGACTCGGTTGCGGACATGCGGCGAGTGTAGGCGAGGCCTCGCAGGCTCTGGCATGATCATGGGTTCCTCTGGTTTACCCTGATGTCAATCGCCCCTCAACGCCGCTGGGAGCTGGACGCCCTGCGGGGCCTCATGCTCGTCCTGATGACGCTGACCCACATGCCGACGATGTATTCGTTGCCATCGGGCCAGCCGTTCGGCTTTGTGTCGGCCGCCGAGGGTTTCGTGTTCCTGTCGGCTTTCATGGCGGGCCGCGTGTACGGCGGCCGGGCCCGGCGCGATGGTCTGCCCGCCATGCAGGCCGCCTTCCACAGCCGCGCGCTCAAACTTTACCTGTGCCAGCTCGGCCTGCTGCTGCTCGCCTTCACGCTGATCGCCTGGCTCGGCGTGCACAACCGGCAGGGCGGCGTGACCGGCCTGCTCGAGTTTTTCTTCATCGACCGCTCGGCCGCTGTGGTGGGAGCCGCCCTGCTGCTCTACAACCCGCCGCTGCTGGATATCCTGCCGCTGTACATCGCCCTGATGCTGCTGAGCCCCTGGCTGCTGCGCCGAGGCCTGCAGCAGGGTTGGCGCGGCGTGCTCACGGTCAGCGCCCTGCTCTGGCTGGCACAACAATGGGGTCTGGGCCTGGCGCTGTACGGGTGGTTCGTTCAAGGCACCGGTTTTTCAGTGCCCTACAAAGACATGGGCGCCTTCCACTGGTTGGCATGGCAGGCGCTGTGGGTGGCCGGCCTGTGGCTCGGCGCGCGGCAGCAACCGTTGCCGCGTTTCCCGTGGTGGCTGCTGGTGCCGGCAGCGCTGTACGCGCTGGGCATGCTGCTGTGGCGCCACATGGTGGGCCAGGACCCGATGCCCGGCGTGCCTGCGGTTGGTCAGTTGCTCGACAAATGGTCGCTCGGACCGCTGCGGATCCTGAACTTTGCCAGCGTGTTCGTCTTGCTGGTGTCGGCCGGCCCCTGGCTGAAGCGGTTGCTGCCTCGTCCCCGGGCACTGGAACTGCTGGGGCGCAACTCGCTGCCGGTGTTTTGCGCCCACATCGTGATCGCGCTCTTCACGCTCGCCTTCTTTGGGTCCACCCAGGTCATCCGTCCCTGGACCACCGATCTCGCACTGCTGGCCAGCGCGTTCGCCGGCCTGTTCGCCGTCGCGATGGCGGTAGAAGCACATGAGCGCCGAGGCTGGCGCCCGCCGGCGCCGGTATGGCGTTCAGGGGCGCAGATGCGCTGAAACCACCTGGCGCCAGAGGCCATAGCCCTCGGCGCTCAGGTGAAGCTGGTCGCTCAGATACAGCTCGGGTCGAGGCCGTCCGTCGTTGTCCAGCATCGCGGCGTGCACGTCGATGTAGTCGAGATGGTCGTGCGCCAGCACATGGGTCTGGATCAGCAGGTTGGCTTCGCGCATGGCCATCATGTGTGTCAGCCGCGAGGGGCTGGGTTTGATCGAGAGGTAGGCGATCCGGGTATCCGGCAAGGCCATTTGCACCCGCTGTACGAACCTGACGAAATGGGCCAGCAGGTCCTGTGGGCTGGCGCCCTCGGCCAGGTCGTTTTCACCCGCGTAAAGCACCACCAGCCTTGGCCGGTACGGCAGCACGAGGCGGTGCACCAGATCGGCGCAGTCCGACAGGCGCGAGCCGCCAAAACCCCGCCGTATCACCACCGGCTGCTCGGGAAAGGCCGTTTCCAGGCCAGCCCACATCCGGATCGATGAACTGCCCACGAACAGAATGCCACCCACCACCGGTGGTTCCTGCCGGTCGGCCGCGACAAACACGTCCAGCTCTTTTTTCCAGCGCAGTTCAGCGGGTGCATCACTCTGGGCCCGGACCTGGGTCCAGAACATGGCCACCAGGGCCACCACAAATACGCGGCGCTTCATCTGGCCCTTCATGGGTGCAAGGGCCAGGTGCCCAGGCATTCGTAGTGACTATGGCCGACATGGCTGTCGATCAACGCAAATTCGGTGGCCGTCCAGTGCAGGGGGTGGTCGATGACTTGCTCGGCCACGAGCCGGTGGTCGTACAGCAAGGTCATGTGCGGATTGAAGCTTCGGCCTGCCGGCAAGGGAAATCCCGCCCGCTTCATTTCCAGTCCGAGCATCTGCTGCAACAGGTGAAGGCCGTGCAGCGACCTGTGATCCGAGTGGCACAAGACCAGGGGCTGGCTGCGATCCATGCCCCGGTCAAAGCTGAGCACGCGGTCGAACACCACGTCGAAAGGCGCTGAATTCACACGGGCCGCCAGAACCCTTGCCGCTTCAACAACGGGCGGGGATACATCCGGCGCGACGCCCAGCAGGGAGACGTGCAGACGGTCCCGGTCGATCAGCCGGCCCGTCAGCCCGTGCATGCCACGCAGACGCCCAGCCAGCGCCATCACCTGCTCTGCCACCGCAACCGGTGGCATCAACGCGAAGAACAGGTTGTGTTGGCCCGACGGCACCGGCCCGCTGGTCGGTGGGTCAAAACCTGGCAGGTTGAACTGATCGTTCATGGTCCGAAAAGATACCACCGCGCGACGAAGCCAGCCGGCTTCAGGGTGAAATGCCTGACGAGACCCGCGACTCAAACGGGTCGCGCAGCTCCTGTGACGTCACTCCCACTCTATGGTCAACAGTCGGTCACGGCTCAGAGGAAAAGCGCGCTGCGTGCCAGCCGAGGACGGGCCCGATACCGACAGATCTGCCGTCACGTTCGAGAGCCCCTCCCAGGGCTCTTTGCTCTCGATCTCACTCATCGATGGTTCATGACAGCGATTGGAATGCGAGAGTGGCATGTTTTGCAACGCAATGAAGGTAACTGGCACTCGCTCCAGAGGATGAAGACGGTATTCAAGAATGGCTTTGACGGTATCACAACCTTCCTGGGCCGTGACCCGATCGGTTCACGACCATCGTTAGAAACCGCGCTGCCCGGATGCTGGCTGTTAATCCGCAGGTCACTGATTCAAGTCCAGGTCGGGGAGTCAAGTAAATCAAGATTCAGCAGGTTAGCGTCTGCTGACATTTTGCATTCTGGATCAGGCTGGTGCCAGTTTCAGATCTGATGAACACAGGCCAGAGAATCTCGCCCGATCTGTTGCGCAAGCGTCGCATCAAGAAATTGGCAGAGACCACCGCAAGGCAGACACCGCCCAGATTTCCAGATTTCTTGGTTGCTGCTCGGCCTTATTCTGATAGATCGCTGTGAGCAAGATTTGTCTGCGAATCCAGCATGACCAAGATGCCTTGACCGGGAGAATGCCGTGCAGCAGACATCCACCCTACCATCCGATACACACGATCAGGTAACGATCGTGTTCCTGCGCATGCCATCTGTCATGCAGATGACGGACCTCGGTCGACCAACGATCTACAGGCTCATGGCCAATCAGCAGTTTCCCTGCCCGGTTCGACTTGGGCCTGGCGCCGCAGCGAGTTGGATCTATGGAGCCAAACACGCCCAGCGGCATCGCACTGAGCGGACATACTCAGCCCAGCCAGCTGTCGAGCCCACCAGGGACGCGCAGACCTTCACTGCGACGGCCCGACGTCGAGCCACTGCGGCAGTCAAACCTGTGACCTGAGTGGCTTCAATGCAGCTGTCGCTGACGGTGGGTGCTGCCAGGCGTGCTCCCTTTGACTGCCACGAAGCGGCTGTTGGGCACGGCGCCGCGCCACCGACCGTTTCCACATCTCATGGACTGGCTGCACCGACACGTGGTCGTAATTGATAGATCAATCGTGAGAGGCTGCGCTACCGCGGCGCCGGGGCGGCCGCCTGCAACAGCTGCTATGAGAAGCAGGTCTGGGCCAGTGCTTCCTGCCATATGCGGACGGCCACCCGTATCGCGGTACCAGCTGCCGTGGGAAGCACGGCGGCCGTTTCGCCGTCATTCACCTCCGACCAAACTCCGGTTCCATATAATTTTCTGAACCGATGACGCCCTCCGATCCGATCAAAACACGGACAACTCGAACATCTTGTCTGCCACACACAGCCTCCTTGTCGTCGACGACGATCCTTTGACATGTACACGGGTCAAGGCCTACTTTGAGCGGGAAGGCTATTGCGTCCGAGTGGCTGCCAATGGCGATGAAATGTGGGACTGCCTGCACCAGCACCCCACCGATGTGGTGCTGCTGGACATCGGCCTGCCCGGACGTGACGGTCTCGAGCTGGCGCGGGAGCTGCGCGCCCACAACGCCAGCATCGGGCTCATCCTGGTGACCGGCCGCAACGACGACATCGACAAGATCGTGGGCCTGGAGTCCGGTGCCGATGATTACGTCACCAAACCCTTCAACGCGCGCGAATTGCTCGCGCGGGTCAAGATCGTCCTGAGGCGCCTCCGCCCGGTGTCGACAGCGGGCGCGTCCGGGCTACAACGCAAGCTGGGCAAATGGACGCTGGACCTGGCGCAGCGCAAGCTCTCCGCGGCGGATGGGCGCCAGGAGATTCTGACCCGGGGCGAGTTTGACCTGCTGGCCGCCCTGGCCCGGCACCTCGGGACTGCGGTGGAGCGCGAGCGCCTGATGCAACAGGTTTTCCACCGCTCGTGGGACCCGAGCGACCGCACCGTCGATGTGCTGGTGGCCCGCCTGCGCGAGAAGATGGAAAAAGACCCCCGACACCCGGAGCTGATCGTCACCGTCCGGGGCGTCGGTTACCTGCTGGCCGACAACGCCGCATCCTGACGCCCTTCTTCGGAGGGGCCCAGCCAGCGTTCCAGCGCCTCGATTCCTTCGGGAATGGCCTCCAACAGCTGGCTGATCAGCAGCGGAAGCTGCGCCGCCGTCAGCATTCCTTCACCGTCCGCGTCTTCCAGACGTCGGCAGGCCTGCATGACACGCAGAAGCCCCAGGTTGCTCGCTGCGCTGCGCAGCTGGTGGGCGGTCCGTCGGATCTGTTCGGCGTCGGCGGCCTTCGCTGCGTCTTGCAGTGATGTTGCAGACGCATCGGAGGCTTGGCGGAACAGGCTCAGCAACTGCCGCAGGACATCGAGCCCGAGGTCCTCGCTCTCCTGCGCGAGATAGGCCTCGTCCAGCGTTGGGGCATCGCCTGCCGCTGCCACGTCCTTGACCAGTGGGGTGGGTGTTGGGGCACCCGTCGGGGGTGAGGAGGACTGCAGCGCCCGAGCCAGTGCACGCGCAAGTTCGCCG
Source organism: Hydrogenophaga sp. L76 (assembly GCF_057654755.1). Taxonomy (NCBI): domain Bacteria; kingdom Pseudomonadati; phylum Pseudomonadota; class Betaproteobacteria; order Burkholderiales; family Comamonadaceae; genus Hydrogenophaga; species Hydrogenophaga sp. L76. The sequence continues at coordinate 937,668 of NZ_CM172807.1, read as the reverse complement.
CGCTGAAAAGGTTTGCTGAGAAAGCCCACCATGTTGGCAGAGGCCGGGTGTTCGAGGATGTCAGGCGTGACATGTGCGGACATGCCCAGGATGGGCAGTGCCCGCCACCGGCCGCCGTCGAGGGTGCGCAGCGTCTGGGCGACTTCCAGCCCCGAATCGCCGGGCAGGCTGATGTCCATCAGCACGCAGTCCGTGTGCCCCCCATGGCGCAGCAAGTCGATGGCAATGGGGCCGCTGTCGGCCAGCCGAACCCGATGGCCCAGTGCTTCCAGGTAACGCTGGCAGACGATGCGGTTGATGTCGTCGTCCTCCACCACCAGCACATCCAGCGATGGGATCGGGTCGGCGATATCGGGCAGAGGAGCCAATGAAGCCCCCGCCGCAGCAGGCTCGAACGGCAGTTCGAAGCCGACTTCCGTGCCCTCCCCGACCGTGCTCTTGAGCCACAGGCGCCCCGCCATCAGTTCCACCAGGCGTTGGCAGATGGCCAGGCCAAGCCCGGTTCCGCCGTGCCGACGATGCGCCGTGTCCTCCACCTGGACAAACGGTTTGAAAACAGCCTCCTGCTGATCAGTCGGAATGCCAATACCGGTGTCGAGCACCTGAAACTGCAGCCTCAACGCACCCGTCGGGTCGTCCGCTGCACGCACCACTTTCACCGTGACTTCGCCTTCGTCGGTGAACTTGATGGCGTTGCCGATGGTGTTGAGCAGGATCTGGTTGAGCTTTCGTCGATCGCCCACAAGCCGCTCGGGCACGTCATCGGAAATGTCGCGCACAAGTGCCAGGCCCTTGCTGCGCGCCGCGACGGACTGCAGGGCCAGCATGTCGTCGATGACATCCCGTACCGCGAAGGACTCCCGCATGACTTCCAGCTTGCCTGCCTCCAGGCGGGAAAAACCAAGCATGTCCTCCAGGGTTTCCAGCAGGGTGCCGTTGGCGTACTCGATCATCCGCAGGTACTCGCGTTGACGATCATCCAGCGCGGTGTCGCGCAGCAGGTGCACGCTGCCGCTGACGCCGCTGAGCGGCGTGCGCAGCTCGTGGCTGAGGCTGCCGAGAAACTCGTTCTTCGCGCGGTTGGCCTCCTCGGCCTCGCGCCGTGCCTGCGCGTGCAGCGCGACTTCGCGCTCCAGCAGTTCGTTGCTGCGGCTGAGTGCTGCGGTGCGGTCCTGTACCTGCTGCTCCAGTTGCTGCTGGTGCTGGCGCAGCGACTTCTCCAGGCGTTGCCGCTCGATCGCGTGCTCCCGGAACTGCTCCAGCGCCTGCACCAGCGGCAGCAGCGGATCGTGGCGGGCCACCGGATGGGTGATCGCCACGCTGTGATCGCCGGCCATGAGTGCCCGCATGGCGTTTTCCATGCCTTTGAGCCGACCCAGCAACTCGTAACGCAGGATCAACCAGAGCGTGGCCAGCAAAGTCAGCAAGAGGACGCCGGCGACGGCCAGAAAGCCCACGGCTCCGCGGGCGATCGCGGTACGCGAGCCTGTGCCCACCTGCGCCATGGCCTGCTGACTGGCCTGCAGCAGTGCAGCCCCTTGTTCGTTCAGGCGCAGCGCCAGGGCAGCCCCCGTATCCCGCTCAGCGGCCAACTGTCCGTCGAGCGTCACGCGCCGAGCCAGCAAGGCAAACAGGCCCTGGGACGCCAGTGCCGCCTTCAGCACGTCGACATGTCGCTGCGCGGTGGCCTTGCGGGTCGGGTCCCGGAAGTCCTGCAGCCGATGCGACAGGATGGCCAGGTCGGCCGAAAAATCTCTGCTCAAATCCCGCAAGGCCGGCGATGTGGGGGCACCCTCCACGCGATCGAGCGTGGTCTTGAGCCGGAAGCAAACGAGCTGCAATTCGGACATGCGCTCCATGCGATCGATGTCCACCTCGATCAGGCGGTCCAGCGACTCGAGGATCTCGTCCCGGCTGGCGCCGCGCTCAACCATGGGGTAGAGACTGGACACGGTGGCCGCGGAAAAGGTCGAGGCGTTCGCAGCCAGCGCCTCCGCCAGCAGCATCAGCTCGGCCACTGCCCGGTGCAGCGCCTCCTGGGCCTGGCGAATCTCGCCTTGCACCTGCTGTGATTGCCGCGCCTTGCTGGCCTGCAATCCGAGGTTGGTGTGCATCTCCTGGACCGTCACCGCCAGCGCCTGTTCCAGCTGGGGCTCGAAGTCCTGCTGTTCCAGGCGCTCCAGCAGGTTGCGCACCTGGGCCAGTTGAGCGTCGCCCTGACGCTGAAAGGCATCGACCTCATCGACGGTTTGCGCGCGCCGCAGCTGATCAACCAGCGCCAGGCTGCGGTTGTTGAGCTGGGTCACCGCACCGACCGCTTCCAGTGCCGGCACCGTGTTGTCGATGATGCGGCGCTGCAGCCCGACCACCTGGTTGAAGCTGAGCCAGGCGGTGGCCGCCACCGCCGCTGTCAGCAGCGCGCCCACGGCCAACGCCAGCCCGATCTTGCCGATCAAGCCCAGTCGGCGGTCGAGCCGATTGATCCAGGGGAGCATCATTTCCAATCCAGCGTTCGCGTGCCGACCGAAGTCATCTGTCATGCTATTCTGATCCGGAAACCGGCTTACAGTCCGCGGGCATGACGTCCACCTTTTTTTCCCTTCACCAGTTGCGACGGCCAGCCGCTGCCTTGTGGGGCCTGTGCCTGGCCTGGTCCGTGGTGGTCTTACCGGCTGCAGCCCAACCCATCCTGAGCTGGGAACCGCCATTCAAGGCAGCCGCGCCCGTGCGGGCCGAGCACACGCCGGCCGCGCCCGCCCGCCAGTCCTGGGTGCTCTGCGTGGTGGTGCCGCACATCAAGGATGCGTATTGGCTGGGCGTCAACTACGGCATGGTGGAGGAAGCGCGCCGCCTGCGCGTGGAGGTGCGATTTTCCGAGGCCGGCGGCTATGCCCAGTTGGCGGTCCAGCGCGCCCAGATCCAGACCTGCGCCTCGGACCGCCGCGTGCACGCCCTGATCATCGGTGCGGTCTCCCGTGATGTCATGACCCCGCACCTGCGCCAGCTGACAACGCGCATGCCCGTCATCGGTACCGTCAATGCCATCGACGACGTCGGCATTTCGGGCAAGGTGGGCGTGGACTGGGACGAAATGGGCCGGGCGGCTGGCCGCTTTCTGGTCAGCCAGACGCGGGGTGACGGTCCTCCAGTGCAGGTGGCCTGGTTCCCGGGACCGCGCAGTGTCAGCGAAGGCGTGGACCGCGCCTTTCGCCAGGCCATCGCCGGCAGCCGCGTCGTCATCCGCACGACGGCGTGGGGCGACACCGGCAAGGCCGTGCAGCGCAACCTGCTGCAACAGGTGCTCGACGATCACAAGGACCTGGACTTTGTGGCCGGCAATGCCCTGATGGCGGAGGCCGCCATCAGCGTGCTGCGCGAGCGCGGCCTGCAGGACCGGATCGGCATCGTCTCGACCTACTTCACGCCGGCGGTGCATCGGGGCATCCTGCGGGGCCGCATCCTCGCGGCCCCCACCGATGCACCCGTGCTCCAGGGCCGGATGTCGATCGGCCTGGCGGTCGACCTGCTGGAGCGGCGGCCGACCCGCCGGCACTTTGGCCCGGTGATTCGCACGGTTGAGCAGGGCAATCTGGGCGAGCTCAACATCGACGAGTCGCTGCCACCACCCCTGCTGATGCCCCAGTTCTACCACCGGCCCGACACGGCGAACTGACTCACCGCCCGTTAACGCGGTTAACAAAGGCACGGCACAGCACAACAAATCCGAGCGCGTCATTGATCTGCGATTCCTAGCATCAGGACATACCCCATCGGTCTGTTTTATTTGCAAGGAGATCCATCATGACCATTACCCGACGCGGCCTTTTGAAGGCATCGGTGGCCTCGGCAGTGACTGCCAACGGCCTGACCTGGTTCGCAGCTGACGAAGTGTTTGCCGCCGACACCCAGGTGATTCCCAGTGCCAGCCACTGGGGCCCATTCAAGGCGGTGGTGAAGAACGGCGTTCTGGTCGGCATCCAGCCGCTCAAGGACGTGGACGCCACACCGACCACCATGCTCACGGAAGGCCTGATCGGCCGTGTCTATCACAAGACCCGTGTGAAGTACCCGATGGTGCGCAAGTCCTATCTGGCCAACCCCACGGGTGACACCAAGCCTCACCTGCGCGGCAAGGAACCCTTCGTGCGCGTGAGCTGGGAACAGGCCTTGGCGTTGACCTCCGACGCCATCCTGCGCACGGCTGAGAAGCACGGCAACGAGGCGGTGTTCAGCGCTTCCTATGGCGGCTGGTCGCACGCCGGTCTGCTGCGCCCGCAGGTGCTGCAGGGCCGCCTGTTCGGCCTGATCGGTGGTCATTCGGTCACCACCGGCGACTATTCGGGCGGTGCTTCGCAGGTCAGCCTGCCGCACATCATCGGCGACATGGAGGTGTACTCGCCCCAGACTTCGTGGGAAGTGATGGCCGAGCACACCGAGGTCATGGTCTGGATCGGCTGCGACCCGTTCAAGAACAACCGGATCGAGTTCACGGTCGCCGACCACCAGATGGCCCCGCGCTGGATGAAGATCAAGGAGCGCGGTGTCAAGTTCATCTCGATCAACCCGCAGTACACGCCGACCGACGATGCGGTCGGCTCCGAGTGGGTCAAGATCGTTCCGAACACGGACGTGGCGCTGTTCTCGGCCATGGCCCACCATGTCTACACCACCGGCAAGCACGACAAGGCCTATCTGGCCAAGTACACCGTGGGCTTCGACAAGTACCTGGCCTACCTGCTGGGCAAGGATGGTGACGGCACGCCGCCCAAGACTCCCGAGTGGGCCGCCAAGATCACAGGCATTCCAGCCGCCAAGATCGTCGAGCTCGCTGAGCTGTTTGCCTCCAAGCGCACCCAGTTCGCTGGCGCCTGGTCTCTGCAGCGCGCACAACACGGCGAGATGACACACTGGGCGATCATCAACTTCTCAGCCATGCTCGGCAAGATCGGCAAGCCGGGCGAAGGCGTGGGCTTCAGCTGGCATTACGGTGGTGGTGGCATGGCGCAGTCCAACGCCATCATGCCGGTCGGCTTGTCGCAGGGTCGCAACCCGATCAAGGCGCGCTGCCCGGCCTCGCGCATCAGCGAGATGCTGATGAACCCCGGCAAGGAATACACCCGCGACGGCACTACGCACAAGTATCCGCTTGTCAAGCTGATCTACACCGCTGGCAACAACTTCATGTCGCACCAGCAGAACACCAATGAGTTGCTGCGTGCGATGAATCAGCAGGTCGAAACGGTGATTTGCCAGGACCCCTGGTGGTGTGCCTCCTCGCGCTTCGCCGACATCGTGCTGCCGGCCACATCGGCGCTCGAGCGCGACGACATGAGCACCGGCGGCACCTACAGCAACGACAAGATCTACGCGATGCGCCAGGTCATCAAGCCTTACGGCGAGAGCCTGGACGACTTCGAGATCTTCCGCCGCCTGGCGGCAATGATGGGTGTCGAGTACGGCTTCACCGAAGGTAAGTCGGTCATGGACATCCTCAAGGCCTCGTACGCAGCGACCGGCCAGAAAGTGCCGTTCGACAAGTTCTGGAAAGACGGTATCGTGCGCATCGACGTCCCCGAGAAAATGCGCAAGTGGGTGCGTCACGGCGATTTCTACACCGACCCGGTCAGGCACCCGCTGCATACCAAGTCGGGCAAGATCGAGCTCTTCTGCTCCGAGATTGCGCGTTTCAACGTGTCCGACTGCCCGCCGGTCCCGAAGTATCTGGAGCCGTCCGAGTTCCTGGGCAACGCCAAGCCGGGTCAGGTGCACGTGGTCAGTCCGCACCCCTACAACCGGGTGCACTCGCAGATGGCCAACGCCGACGTGCGTCTGGAGCAGAACGTCAAAGGGCGCCAGCATGTGCTCATCAGCGTCGAAGATGCCGCCGCCAAGGGCATCAAGAGCGGTGATCTGGTCGAGTTGTACAACGATCGTGGCGCACTGATTGCGGGCGCGGTGGTCACCAACAAGATCATGAAGGGTGTGGTCAGCCTCGAAGAGGGCAACTGGATCCAGCTCGATTCCAAGGGTCGCTGCAACAGCGGTGCGATCAACATCATCACGACCAGCGTCGCGTCGAGCGGCCTGAGCCAGGCCACCAGCGCCAACACCTGCATTGCCAACCTCAAGCGTTGCGATGACGCCGAGTCGGTCAACCGCGCTTACGAGCCGCCAGCGATCGAAAGGGTGGAACAACGCAAGCTGGATGTCGATGCGCTCAAGCTCACTGAGCGTGCCGCCATCGTGAAGGGCGCGACCATGGGCGCTATGGTGCCGGGAGAGAAGCTGTTCTACGAGCGCTGCACCGTGTGTCACGTGCCGCGCGAGCCGGGCGACTTCACCAAGAGCCAGTGGCACGGCATCACGCAGAGCATGTTTCCGCGGGCAGGGCTGGACGATCTCCAGCGCAAGGTGGTGCTGGACTTCCTGGAGAAGAACGCCAAGGACGCCATCGTGCCCTGACGCTCAGCGGCGCGTTGCATTGGAAGTGTCGGCGCTGCGCCGCCACTTCCGCTTCACAAAGCGAGCACAAGACCATGAATATATTTGGCATCACAGGTCACTCGGGCATGGGCAAGACCACCCTGCTCGAAAAGCTGATTCCCGAGCTTAGCTCCCGCGGGCTCACGGTCTCTCTGATCAAGCACAGCCACAAAGACATCGAGGTGGATCGTCCCGGCAAAGACTCCTACCGGCTGCGGGAGTCCGGGTGTACGGAGGTCATGCTGCTGGGGCACAACCGCTGGGCACTGATGCACGAGTTGTGCGGCGCCATCGAACCACCACTGGAGTACCTGCTGGCACGTCTTCAAACGTGTGACGTGGTGCTGCTGGAAGGTTTCAAGAGTGGCGATTTCCCGAAGCTGGAGGTCTGGCGAGCCGCGTTGAACAAGCCGCCGCTGGGCAGGGACTGGCCGGGAATTGTCGCGACTGCCGGTGACGCATTGCATCTGCTACCGCCCGATACATTCAAGCTGGAACTCTCCGATACCAAAGCGATAGCGGACCTGGTGTTGAGGAAAGGCCGGCCCGTTGCTGAATTCTTGGAAACAGATCTTGCAACCGCAATCTCCGAACCTGAAGCGCGTGTGATGCAGCAAAACAATTGATATAGCCCCTAGGAAAGCCAAAACCCCCAGGTACGCGCGGTACGAGGGGGTTGTGGGGGAGTAAGAGCCTGACGATGACCTACTTTCACACGGGAATCCGCACTATCATCGGCGCAAAGTCGTTTCACTGTCCTGTTCGGGATGGGAAGGAGTGGTACCAACTTGCTATGGTCGTCAGGCATAACGGGTTGTCCTTGCTGTGCTGATGCACAACAGGGACGAATTCATAGAGTTTCGAATCAGCTCATTTTGATTGCTGCCAACGATGTAGGCCAACGAGGGTTGTCCTACGGGGCATAACAATAACATTTGCACTTGGACGATTATCGTCAAAGTTATAGGGTCAAGCCTCACGAGCAATTAGTATCAGTTAGCTTAACGCATTACTGCGCTTCCACATCTGACCTATCAACGTCCTGGTCTTGAACGACTCTTTAGGGGGCTCAAGGCCCCGGCAGATCTCATCTTGGAACGAGTTTCCCGCTTAGATGCTTTCAGCGGTTATCTCTTCCGCACTTAGCTACCCGGCAATGCCACTGGCGTGACAACCGGTACACCAGAGGTGCGTCCACTCCGGTCCTCTCGTACTAGGAGCAGGCTTCCTCAAATCTGCAGCGCCCACGGAAGATAGGGACCAAACTGTCTCACGACGTTTTAAACCCAGCTCACGTACCTCTTTAAATGGCGAACAGCCATACCCTTGGGACCGGCTACAGCCCCAGGATGAGATGAGCCGACATCGAGGTGCCAAACACCGCCGTCGATATGAACTCTTGGGCGGTATCAGCCTGTTATCCCCAGAGTACCTTTTATCCGTTGAGCGATGGCCCTTCCATACAGAACCACCGGATCACTATGTCCTGCTTTCGCATCTGCTCGACTTGTCAGTCTCGCAGTTAAGCACGCTTATGCCATTGCACTATTAGCACGATGTCCGACCGTACCTAGCGTACCTTCGAACTCCTCCGTTACACTTTGGGAGGAGACCGCCCCAGTCAAACTGCCTACCATGCACTGTCCCCGATCCCGATAAGGGACCTAGGTTAGAACCTCAAACACACCAGGGTGGTATTTCAACGTTGGCTCCACAAGATCTAGCGACCCTGCTTCAAAGCCTCCCACCTATCCTACACAGATCTGTTCAAAATTCAATACAAAGCTACAGTAAAGGTTCATGGGGTCTTTCCGTCTTTCCGCGGGGAGATTGCATCATCACAAACATTTCAACTTCGCTGAGTCTCTGGAGGAGACAGTGTGGCCATCGTTACGCCATTCGTGCAGGTCGGAACTTACCCGACAAGGAATTTCGCTACCTTAGGACCGTTATAGTTACGGCCGCCGTTTACTGGGACTTCGATCAAGAGCTTGCACCCCATCAATTAATCTTCCAGCACCGGGCAGGCGTCACACCCTATACGTCCACTTTCGTGTTTGCAGAGTGCTGTGTTTTTAATAAACAGTCGCAGCCACCAATTTTTTGCAACCCGTTCGTGCTCAGATGTTCTCATCACACTACAAGGGCACACCTTCTTCCGAAGTTACGGTGTCAATTTGCCGAGTTCCTTCTCCAGAGTTCTCTCAAGCGCCTTAGAATACTCATCTCGCGCACCAGTGTCGGTTTGCGGTACGGTCAATTACAAGCTGAAGCTTAGTGGCTTTTCCTGGGACCTCGTTCAGTTACTTCGCGAGCAAGCTCGCTCGATCAACAGCCTCGGTATATGACACGCGGATTTGCCTACGTGTCGCCTACATCTGTCTAAACCGGCACATCCAACCGCCGGATAACCTATTAAGATCCGTCCCCACATCGCACTTGTAATCGGTACAGGAATATTGACCTGTTTCCCATCAGTTACGCATCTCTGCCTCACCTTAGGGGCCGACTCACCCTACGCCGATGAACGTTGCGTAGGAAACCTTGCGCTTACGGCGAGGGGGCTTTTCACCCCCTTTAACGCTACTCATGTCAGCATTCGCACTTCTGATACCTCCAGCATCCTTTACAAGACACCTTCACAGGCTTACAGAACGCTCTCCTACCACTTGCAATAAATTGCAAATCCGCAGCTTCGGTAACTGGCTTAGCCCCGTTACATCTTCCGCGCAGGACGACTCGATCAGTGAGCTATTACGCTTTCTTTAAATGATGGCTGCTTCTAAGCCAACATCCTGACTGTTTTAGCCTTCCCACTTCGTTTCCCACTTAGCCAATTTTAGGGACCTTAGCTGGCGGTCTGGGTTGTTTCCCTCTTGAGTCCGGACGTTAGCACCCGGTGCTCTGTCTCCCAAGCTGTACTCGTCGGTATTCGGAGTTTGCCTTGGTTTGGTAAGTCGCCATGACCCCCTAGCCAAAACAGTGCTCTACCCCCGACGGTAATACTTGAGGCACTACCTAAATAGTTTTCGGAGAGAACCAGCTATTTCCAAGTTTGTTTAGCCTTTCACCCCTATCCACAGCTCATCCGCTAATTTTGCAACATTAGTCGGTTCGGACCTCCAGTACCTGTTACGGCACCTTCATCCTGGCCATGGATAGATCACTTGGTTTCGGGTCTACACCCAGCGACTGAATCGCCCTATTCGGACTCGGTTTCCCTACGCCTTCCCTACTCGGTTAAGCTTGCCACTGAATGTAAGTCGCTGACCCATTATACAAAAGGTACGCAGTCACCCCTTTCGAGGCTCCTACTTTTTGTAAGCATGCGGTTTCAGGATCTATTTCACTCCCCTCCCGGGGTTCTTTTCGCCTTTCCCTCACGGTACTTGTTCACTATCGGTCGATGATGAGTATTTAGCCTTGGAGGATGGTCCCCCCATATTCAGACAGGATTTCTCGTGTCCCGCCCTACTTTTCGTTAGCTCAGTATCACACAGGTCTTTTCACGTACGGGGCTATCACCCACTATGGCCGTCCTTTCCAGAACGTTCCGTTAAGTCTTGTGCTATCACTAACAGGCTCTTCCAATTTCGCTCGCCACTACTTTCGGAATCTCGGTTGATGTCTTTTCCTCGAGCTACTGAGATGTTTCAGTTCACCCGGTTCGCCTCGCATGACTATG
>NZ_CM172807.1:0-925000 GCF_057654755.1 Hydrogenophaga sp. L76 | reverse complement strand
CGGCTGTATGTTTTTAATGATCCTGCAAAACTCCACAGCACTTGCCGCTTCCTTCTGCTTGCTTAGCTGCGATCAGCTGAGCCCACGATTGTACAACGATTTTTGCCGCAACTAAAAGACAGGCTAAATTTTTTAACGTCCACCATGTTTCCACGGGAACTGTCACTGCGGATTCAAGCCTGTAGTGCAACACCCTGAGGCGCGTTGAACGAGGGGGTGAAGTGTAGCGGACTACTGCGGAGCGGCTCCCGATAGACCGACAGCGGGCTCGTCCGCCCAGACCTCTTATGGGCCGGCTGTTGATCTGATCGGCAATGGTTTCGATCTGCTCCTGGCGGTTGCCCGGGAGGACGGTGCCCTTGGGCAAGTACAGGCGCACCATCCCGTTGGTGTTCTCGATAGAGTCGCGTTGCCACGGACGGAATGGATCGAAGACGTGCACTGCGATGCCCGTGCATCGACTGAGCTCAGTGTGCATCGCCATCTTGCAGACGTGGTCGTACGCCACGCTCAGGACCATGGGTGCTGCGGTGTCCAGCAGTTTGTCAAAGAAGGCCTGCATCAGGCTGCGCTGGCGGTTTTGAACTCGGACAGCTCGAACGAGCTTGGCCATCTGCTGACGGAACTCAGCCAGGTACGGCGGCCGGGCGTGCTGATTGCAGGGAAGTGGCAAACCTACGGTAATCCCCCCGAAAAACCAAAGTTCCCAGAAGTAGAATTTTCCAAGAAGGAAGTTCTACGTGAAGAAGTCGAGATTTACCGACAGCCAGATCATGGCTGCCTTGAAGCGAGTTGAGGCCGGTCTGGCGGTGCCAGAGATCTGCCGGGAGGTGGGGATCAGTACCGCTACTTTTTACAAGTGGCGTGCCAAGTTCGGCGGTATGGACACCTCCATGATGGCCCGCATGAAGGAGCTTGAAGACGAGAACCGGCGCCTCAGGAAGATGTATCTGGAGGAGAAGCTCAAGGCTGAAATCGCCAACGAGTACCTCGCAAAAAAGTAACACGGCCATCTCGTCGGCGCGAGATGGCCAAGGAAGTCGTGCAGCAGCGTGCCGTCGCCATACGAGTCGCCTGTGCGGTGTTCTCGATCAGTGAATCCTGCTACCGCTACGAGTGCAAACAAAACGCCGAGAACGAGGAGATTGCCAACTGGCTGATGCGCCTGACGGACAACCACCGCAACTGGGGATTCGGCCTGTGCTACCTGTACCTGCGCAACGTGAAGAATTTTGGCTGGAACCACAAACGGGTCTACCGCATTTACCGCGAGCTGGAGCTCAACCTGCGCATCAAGCCACGCAAGCGGCTGATGCGGGAGAAGCCGCAACCATTGGCCGTGCCGCAGGCTATCAATCAGGTCTGGTCCATGGACTTCATGCACGACAGGCTGGAGGACGGCAGGAATCTGCGCTTGTTCAACGTGATCGACGACTTCAACCGTGAGGCGCTTGGCATTGAGGTGGACTTCTCGCTGCCCAGTGAGCGGGTGATCCGGGCGCTGAAGCAGATCATTGCCTGGCGAGGCAAGCCGCTGGTGATTCGTTGCGACAACGGGCCGGAGAACATCAGCGGCACCATTCAGAACTGGGCCAGTGAATGGGGCATCCAGATCGAATACATCCAGCCTGGTAAGCCGCAGCAAAACGCCTACGTTGAGCGGTTCAACCGGACGGTGCGATACGAATGGTTATCCCAGTATCACTGGTCAAGCCTTGAAGAGGTTCAGGACTTCGCCACGCAATGGATGTGGTCCTACAATCACGACCGCCCGAACATGGCCCTGGGCGGATTCACCCCAAAGCAGCATCTGGCCATGGCTGCATAACCGTTCTACTTCTGCGGACTGTGGAAATTGGGGGGATTACCCTACCTCTCCGACCCGGATGCCGACCGTGAAGAGAAGTGCACACGACCGCAAACGGCGGGAGCAACTGTGCCGCTACATCACCCGGCCGGCGCTGTACTTCGGGCGGCTTCGGCTTAACGACGCAGGCCAAGTGAAACTGAAGCGCGAGAAGCCGTGGCGCGATGGCACCGCGCAACTGATCATGAGCCCGCTGCAGTACATGCAGCGGTTGGCGGCTCTGGTACCGCGGCCGAGGCTGCTGCTAATCCGGCTTCATGGCATGCGTTGCATCCAACGCAAAGCAGCGGGCGCTGGTGGTGCCGAGGTTGGGAGAGGACCTTTGATCGTCAGTTGACCTTAACGGGCGTTCCGTTCATGAGCGGACACTCCAACGCTACCCGAACTGCGAGCTGCTCGCGCAGGACGCGTAGACCGTCGATGCGCGCGTCGATCTCCTGGAGCTTCTCAGCGAGCATCTGCACAATCGCAGGGCCTGGCTCCGACGCGCTCCAGACGGCCGGCAGCTTGTTGCCCACCTCCGCCAGGGTAAACCCAAGCTTCTGGGCGGTCTTGATGTAGTTGACAAGAGCTTGGACCTCATCGGGGTAGTCTCGGTAGCCGTTTTCCAGGCGCCGAGCCCGGATGAGCCCCTGGTCTTCGTAGAACCTCAGGGTGTCGCGGCTGACGCCGGTCGCTGCTGAAAGTTGGCCGATCCGCATGGTGGATGAAATTATCTCTTGACATTGGAGCCAAGTCCAAGGTTGACACTGGCGCTCTCATCAACTTTCGGACGAACAAGGTGAAACAAGCCCGATTCCTCACCATCATGAAAGCCAGCGCCTGGTACGACCTGGTCGTCACTTGGCCCTTTGCCACGCCCTGGACGTTTGCGCTGCTCTACGGGACGTTGATGTCCATCTCGCAAGCGCTCGGCCTGCCGGGCACCATGCACCCCTTGGACGCGACGAGCACGCTGTTCGGCAACCTGCTTGGATCGGTCGTGGTCGTGTGGTCCCTGGCTCGAATCCTGTCCCCGAGCGTGCGCCTGGGCCGCCTGGATGGTGTGGCGCGATTCCTGTTCGCAGCCTGGCAAATCAATGCTGTCCTGAATGGCGCCGGTGAATCGCCCCGGGTTTTGAGGAGGCTCTTTTCTCTGAGAGGATTGAGCCATGAGCAAGAAGTCGAACCAGTTTTCACCTGAGGTCCGCGAGCGTGCTGTTCGCATGGTGCGTGAGCACAGAGGCGAGTACCCCTCGCTGTGGGCCACCATCGAGTCCATCGCCCCCAAGATCGGCTGCGTGCCCCAGACCCTCAACGAATGGGTCAAGCGAGACCAGATCGATTCCGGCGTGCGCGACGGCATCACGACATCCGAACGTGAACAGATGAAGGCGCTGGAGCGCGAGGTCAAAGAGCTGCGCAAAGCCAACGAGATCCTGAAGCTGGCCAGCGCGTTTTTCGCCCAGGCGGAGCTCGACCGCCGTCTGAAGTCCTGAACAACTTCGTCGATCAGCATCGACAGGCCTACGGGGTCGAGTCGATCTGCAAAGTGCTGCAGATCGCCCCGTCAGGCTATTGGCGCCATGCTGCTCATCAGCGAAATCCCCAGCTGCGCTGCCCGCGCGCCCAGCGTGACGACACCCTGGTGCCGCACGTTGAGCGCGTCTGGCAAGCCAACATGCGGGTCTACGGCGCCGACAAGGTCTGGAAACAGATGAACCGGGAGGGAGTTGTCATTGCCCGCTGCACGGTTGAGCGGTTGATGAAGCGACTGGGCTTGCAGGGCGTGCGCCGGGGCAAGGTGGTGCGCACCACCCTCAGCGACATGAAGGCCCCTTGCCCGCTGGATCGGGTCAATCGGCAGTTCAAGGCCGAGCGGCCGAACCAGCTGTGGGTCTCGGACTTCACCTACGTTTCAACCTGGCAAGGCTGGCTGTACGTGGCCTTCGTGATCGATGTGTATGCCCGGCGCATCGTGGGCTGGCGGGTCAGTACCTCCATGCACACGGACTTCGTTCTGGATGCCCTGGAGCAGGCGCTGTATGCCCGGCAGCCCGAGCGTGATGGCGCATTGATTCACCATTCCGACAGGGGGTCGCAATACGTCAGCATTCGCTACAGCGAACGGCTGTCAGAGGCAGGCATCGAGCCCTCGGTGGGCAGCAAGGGCGACAGCTACGACAACGCTTTAGCCGAGACCATCAACGGTCTGTACAAGGCCGAGGTGATTCATCGCCGGTCATGGCCAACCCGTGAATCGGTGGAGCTGGCAACGCTGGAATGGGTGTCCTGGTTCAACCATCACCGGCTGCTCGGACCCATCGGATACATCCCTCCTGCAGAGGCTGAGGCAAACTACTACCGGCAACTCGCCAGTCAGTCCTCCATGGTGGCGGCCTGACTTAAACCAACCGGCCTCCACGAAACCCGGGGCGATTCACCGTCCCATCCGCGCCGCCGTCTGAGCTTTCGTGTGACGACGATAGAGGACGCGACACACGACATCAAGCGCATCCAGCTCGCTATTGACGAGGACGTCCCTCTGGTCTTTGCTGCGGGCCAATACGCTCGATTCACGTTTCCGGGCGCACCCACCCGCGACTATTCGATGGCAAGCAGGCCAGGTGAGCGAGAGCTCGAATTCCACATTCGTCGGGTGCCAGGTGGGGCCGCGACCCATCACATCCACGCGCAGCTGAGGGTTGGCGATCCGGTGTTGGTCGAAGGTCCGTTCGGCTCTTCCTACTTGCGCGAGCAGCATACGGGGCCGATCCTGTGCATCGCCGGAGGCTCGGGACTTGCGCCGATCAAAGGGATCGTCGAGGCGGCCATTGCCGGCGGTCTGAAGCAGCCGATCCATGTCTATTTCGGCGCGCGCAACACCCGAGATCTCTATCTCGTCGACCATTTCGAAGGTCTGGCACAACGGCATCCCAACCTGACCTTCACGCCCGTCCTCTCCGATCCTCAGCTGGATGCGCGCTGGCGCAGTGGCTTCGTGACCGATGCGGTCGCCAAGGACTTGCAGGATTTCGATGGCTGGAAAGCCTATGTCGCCGGGCCACCACCCATGGTCGAAGCTGCCATGCAGATCTGTACGGCACGCGGTCTGCAATCTGAAGATCTGCATGCCGATGTGTTCTTTACGCCCGAAGAATCATCGGCGCGAAAGCAAGCACCTGGTCATTCGGACAATGTTGCAAGAGCCCCACGAGGGCGTCGGGGAAGCCCTTGAGCCCGTCAACACAGGCGATGAAGATGTCCTGCACGCCCCGGTTTCGCAGCTCTGTAACCACCTGCAGCCAGAACTTGACACCTTCGGTCTGCGCCAGCCACAGGCCCAGCACCTCCTTCTCGCCGGCCATGTTGATGCCGATGACCAGGTACACCGCCTTGATCCGCACCGCACCCTCGTGCACCTTCACGTGGATGCAGTCCAGGTAGACGATGGGGTAGATGGCGTCCAGCGGGCGGGCCTGCCAGACCTTGACCTCTTCGCTGACGGCGTCCGTCACAATGAAATCAGGCTTGGCGAGACCTCGGCGCCGTACATCTCCTGCGGGTGGCTCTGAATCTCGCGCACCGTCATGCCGCGGGCGTACAGGGAGATGATTTTGTCGTCGAAGCCGTTCCAGCGGGTCTGATGCTTGGGGATGAGCTGGGGCTCGAAGCTGCCATGGCGGTCGCGGGGTACTTCGATGAGCAGTTCGCCGAACTCGCCCTTGAGGGTCATCTTGCTCTTGCCGTTGCGGGTGTTGCCGCTGGCGTTGGCCACGGCTTCATGGCGTTCGTGGCCCAGGTGCTCGGTCAGATCGGCGTCCAGGGCTTTCTCCACCAGCAGCTTGGTCAGCAGCTTGAGCAGGCCGTTCTCGCCAATCAGGTCTTCAGGCTTCTTGTGGTCGGCCAGCAGGCTGGCCAGCAGTTCTGCACACCCTCGGGAGAGACGACGACCTAGAGACCGTTGCCTCCGCCGCTGACCTTGTAGGCCCGCTCGCCAGGCTGTAGTTCTCGCAGTTTGGCTTTCGTCAATCCGTGGCGCGCCCTCGCGCTCGCCATCCCAATCCGCGCCCGTTCCGTCGAGGTGTCCATGAGATCTCCGATCCGTTCCTTGTCGCAGGACCGAGATACCGTCATGGGGTCTGACGGTATCACTGCAGGCCTGCCAGCTAAGGAGCCCGGTTACCGTCAAGTCAACCGTCAGAACGCCTGGGACGCCCTGGGATTCGATGGGACGCCGTTGGACGCTAAGTCCTTGTCCCCACAGCGAAATCGGGTTGTCTTGGGATGCTCGGAAACACCTTGGGACGATATTGGGTCATTCCCACTCAATTGTCAACAGCCGGTCGCGGCACAGAGGAAAAAGCGCCCTGTTTGCAGGGTGCGAACGGGCCCGATACCGACAGATTTACCGTCACCGTACGAGAGCCCGTCCCAGGGCTCTTTGCTTTCGATCTTGGTCATTGATGGTTTGCGGCAGCGATTGGAATGCGAAAGTGGCATGTTTGTAACGCAATGACGGTATCAGGAGCTCGCTCCCGAAGGCGATGACGGTATGCAAGAGTGACCTGACGGTATCACGATCTCTCTTGCCGTTTATTTGACTTTGTACGCCTGTTGTACTAACATAAAATGAACAATCCCTCCGAGGCCCTCACATGTCTACCGTTGCCTCCACGTCCAACAGCCGTTCGGCCAGACTCGGCTTTCGCGCCACACCTGAGCAAGAGGCGGTGATCCGTCGCGCTGCCGAGGTGGCCCACAAGTCGTTGACCGATTTCATCCTCCAGAGCGCCTATTCGGTCGCAGAACAGACGTTGCTCGATCAACGCCTGTTCGTCGCCTCGGGCTCGAAGTGCCAGGAGCTGCTGGAGCTGCTGGACCGTCCTGCTCAGCCCAATGAAGGTCTGCGCGACCTGTTCTCTCGTAGAGACCCCTGGGAAACCCGTTGATGCCGAGGGCGCCCGTCCCGCTCAACACATCGCACCGGCTCGCCGGTTTCGACTGTGGCAAGCCGGCGCTCAACGAATGGTTGGTGAAGCACGCGCTCCAGGCCGGCAGCAGCGGCTCAGCCCGGACGTTCGTCGCAGTGAATGGTCCCGACGATCGGGTAGTCGGGTATTTCAGCCTCACGGTGGGCCAAGTTGACACCACCGACGCACCCGACCGCATACGCAAAGGAATGGGACAGTTCCCGATTCCGGTGATCGTCCTGGCCAGGCTGGCCGTGTCCACGCAGGACCAGGGCAAAGGCATCGGCGTCGGCATGCTCAAGGAGGCCATTCGCCTCGCCTTGTTGATCGCAGAGCACGCCGGTATTCGCGCTTTGTTGACCCACCCGATCGATGAAGACGCCGCACGCTTCTACTCCCGGTTCGGCTTCATCGGGTCCCCTTTGCGTGAAGATCAGTTGTTGCTCCTCTTGAAAGATGCTCGCGCTCAGATTCGATGAGTCTGTCGATTTGGGAGGCACCAGGCAACTGCGCAAGGGACGTAGAAGCATCCATGCGAGCGCCCCGCTTCAGCCTGCAAGCGCCAGCAAGTAGTCGATCAGCGCGCGCGCCGAACGCGTCTGGTGCCGGTTCGGCATGTAGAGCATGAAGATCTGGTTGCCGAAGATGCTCAGTCGCAGATCGTCCAGCGCGGTCACGATGGCGCCACTGTCGACCGCGTCCTGCACCACGTAGTCGGGCACCAGCCCCACGCCCAACCCGGCCAGGACGGCCTCACGGAGAAACGGAAAATGCTCCGAGATCAGGGTGGGTTCCAGCGTCACCTCTTCGCGCTGTTCGCCCCGGTAGGCGGCCAGGCGCAGTTCACGCCCCACCACGCCCGAGGTGATCAGCGGCGTGTGGCGCAGCTGGGCCAGGCTCTGCGGCAGGCCATGCGCGGCCGCATAGCCTGCCGAGGCGCAGCACAGGTAACGCACCCGCCCCATGTCGCGCGCCACGAGCGTTGCGGGCGGCGCGGCCATGATGCGCACCGCCACGTCCACCTCGTCACGCATCAGGTCGTCCACCCGGTTCTCGAACAGCACGTCCAGCACCACACCCGGGTATTCGCGCTTGAAGGCGATCAGCCAGGGCGTCATGACCATCTGCCCGTAGCCGCTGGGCACGCTCAGCCGCACCCGGCCCTGCAGGCCCTGGCCCAGTGACGCCAGCGTTTCTTGCGCCGCCTGCAGTTCGTTGCGCACCGCCAGGCCGTGCTGGTAGAGGCGCAGTCCCAGCTCGGTGGCTTCCACATGGCGCGTGGTGCGGCGAAACAGCTGCGCGCCCACCGCGCGCTCCAACTGCGCGAGCCGGTAGCTGACGTTGGCGCGCGTCATCTTCAGGCGCCGCGCTGCCTGGCTTAGGTTGCCGGCGTCGTGGATTTCCACCAGCAGGGCAAGGTCGTTGAGGTCCATGATTGACAAGCTTGGTTTGACAGTGTGTCAACACAAAACCCTATTGTCCAATACAAACCCGCCATTGATAATCTGCATTGCAGAACGTTGAACCGTTTTCAACGAAGGAGACACGGCATGGATCTGAACTTCACCCCCGAGGAAGAGGCCTTTCGAACCGAGGTGCGCGGCTTCCTCCAGCAACACCTGCCCGAGCGGCTGTCGTCCCAGGTGCGCAACGGCCAGCACTTGAGCAAGGCCGACATGGAGCAATGGCACGGCATCCTCAACCAGCGCGGCTGGCTGGCCAACCACTGGCCCGAGCAGTACGGTGGCCCGGGCTGGACGGCGGTGCAGAAATTCATCTTCGAGCTCGAATGCGCGCTGGCCCACACGCCCCGCATCGTGCCTTTTGGTGTCGGCATGCTGGGCCCGGTGCTGATCAAGTACGGCAACGAGGCGCAGAAGCGCCATTGGCTGCCGCGCATCCTGAGCGGCGAAGACTGGTGGTGCCAGGGCTATTCGGAGCCGGGCGCGGGCTCCGACCTGGCGGGCGTGAAGACCACCGCCGTGCGCGAGGGCGACCACTACATCGTCAACGGGCAGAAGACCTGGACCACGCTGGGCCAGCACGCCAACATGATCTTCTGTCTGGTGCGCACCAACCGCGAAGCCAAGAAGCAAGAGGGCATCAGCTTCCTGCTGGTGGACATGAACAGCCCCGGCGTCGAGGTGCGGCCCATCATCACGCTGGACGGCGAGCACGAAGTCAACGAGGTGTTCTTCACCGACGTGAAGGTGCCGATCGAGAACCTGGTCGGCGAAGAAAACAAGGGCTGGACCTGCGCCAAGTACCTGCTGACCTACGAGCGCACAAACATTGCCGGCGTGGGTTTTTCGGTGGCGGGGCTGGAGAAGCTCAAGGCGGTGGCGTCTCGCGTGTTGCACAAGGGCATGCCGCTGCTGCAGGACCCGATGTTCGCCGCCCGGCTGGCCAAGGTGGAGATCGACCTGGAGAACATGAAGACCACCAACCTGCGCGTGATCGCCGCCGTGGCCGGCGGCGGTGTGCCGGGGGCGGAAAGCTCCATGCTCAAGATCCGCGGCACCGAGATCCGCCAGGAACTGCTCGCGCTGATGCGCCGCGCCATGGGGCCCTACGCCCTGCCCTTCGTTGAAGAAGCCCTGCACGTTGGCTACGACGGGCCCTGGTCGGGTCCCGACGAAGCCCGGGCCGCCGCGGCCCAGTACTTCAACTACCGCAAGCTGTCGATCTTCGGCGGCTCCAACGAAATCCAGAAAAACATCATCTCCAAGATGATCCTCGGACTGTGAGGCACGACCATGAACTTTGAACACACCGAAGACCGGCGCATGCTCGCCGACACCCTGGACCGCTTCCTGTCCGAGCAGTACCCCATCGAAGCGCGCCACGCCGCTGCGGCATCGGCCACCGGCTACAGCGCCGAGGTCTGGAACGGCCTGGCCGGGCTGGGCGCCATCGGCGCGCTGTTTCCTGAAGTCGTGGGTGGCTTCGGCGGCGAGGGCTTTGATGTCGCCGTTGTGTTCGAGAGCCTGGGCAAGGGCCTGGTGATCGAACCCTTTCTGGGCGCGCTGGTGGTGGGCCGCGCGATCGTGGCCGCCGGCACCGACGCCCAGAAGGCCCGGCTCGGCGGCATCCTGGACGGCAGCACGGTGGCGACCCTGGCGCACGACGAGGCCGGGGGCCACTACGAACTGGCGCACGTGGGCCTGCAGGCCACCCGGACCGCCGATGGCTACCGGCTCGATGGCCGCAAGGGCGTGGTGTTGCACGGCGACACCGCGGGCTTGTTGCTGGTCAGCGCCCGCAGCAGCGGCGCGGTGGACGACGAGGCCGGCATCTCCCTGTTCCTGGTGCCGGCCGACACTGCGGGCATCGCCCACCAGGGCTACGGCCGGGTTGACGGCGGCCGCGTGGCCGAGCTGGTGTTCAACCAGGTGCAGCTGCCCGCCACCGCCCGGCTGGGCGCCGAAGGTCAGGGTCTGGCCGTGCTGGAGCAGGCTGTGGGCTGGGGCCTGCTGGCGCTGTGCGCCGAAGCTGTGGGCGCGATGGACGTGACCCGGCAGCACACGCTGGACTACCTGCGCACACGCAAGCAGTTCGGCGTGCCCATCGGCAGCTTCCAGGCGCTGCAGCACCGCATGGCCGACGTGCTGCTGGAGATCGAGCAGGCCCGCTCTGCGGTGATCAACGCCGCAGCCGCCATGGGCGCCGATCGCGTCACGCGCGAACGCGCGCTGTCGGCCGCCAAGTACAGCATCGGCCGCATCGGCACCCTGGTGGCCGAAGAAAGCATCCAGCTGCACGGCGGCATCGGCATGACCTGGGAACTGCCCATGGCGCACTACGCCAAGCGCCTGGTGATGATCGACCACCAGCTCGGGGACGAAGACCACCACCTGGCGCGCTACATTGCGCTGGGTAGCCACTGACCGCGTGCCTCCATGCCCCGCCCCATCACCGACGAAACGCCCTTCCTCACCATCGCTGCGCTGGTGCGCGAACACGCGCAAGAACGACCCGGTGACGCCGCCCTGCGCGACGACGTGCAGACCCTGAACTGGCGCGAGCTCGACGCGCTGATGGACCGGGTGGCCGCGGCGCTGCAGCGCGACGGCGTGCGGCCGGGTGACGCCATTGGCATCTGCGCTGCCAGTTCGGTGCGTTATGCCGCGCTCTACCTGGGCGCGCTGCGCGCGGGCGTGGTGGTGGCGCCGCTGGCGCCGTCGGTCACACGCGAGAGCCTGGCGCAAATGCTCGACGACGCACAGGCGCAGCGCGTGTTTGCCGACACCGCCGCGCGCGAACTGTTGCCCGGTCAGGCTTCGGTGGTGTGGCTCGACGGCAGCGCGGCGCCAGGCTTCGACGACTGGCTGGCGCCCCCCGGCTATACGCCGCAGGCGGTGGACCTGCCACCCGAAGCGCCGTTCAACATCATCTATTCGTCGGGCACAACGGGCACGCCCAAAGGCATCGTGCAGTCGCACGGCATGCGCTGGCAACACGTGTGCCGCGGCGCACGCTACGGCTACAGCGCGCAGACGCAGACCTTGCTGTCCACGCCGCTGTACTCCAATACCACGCTGGTGGTGTTCTTCCCCACGCTGGCGTTTGGCGGCTGCGTGCACCTGATGCCGAAGTTCGACGCCACGCGCTACCTGGCCCTGGCCGAAGAACGGCGCATCACCCACACCATGCTGGTTCCGGTGCAGTACCAGCGCCTCATGGCCGTGCCGGACTTCGGACGCTTCGACCTGCGCGCCTTCCAGATGAAGTTCTGCACCAGCGCGCCGTTCCGTGCCGACCTCAAGGCCGACGTGCTGGCGCGCTGGCCCGGCGGCCTGGTCGAGTTCTACGGCATGACCGAAGGCGGCGGCACCTGCATCCTCAACGCGCACGAACACCCAGACAAACTGCACACCGTGGGCCAGCCCGCACCGGGCCACGACATCCGCCTGATCGACGAAGACGGGCGCGAACTGCCGCCAGGCAGCACCGGCGAGGTGGTCGGCCGTTCGGGCGCGATGATGGCCGGCTACCACCACCAGCCTGAGAAGACGCGCGAAGTCGAGTGGTTCGACGCCAGCGGCCAGCGCTTCATCCGCACCGGCGACGTCGGCCGCTTCGACGAAGACGGTTTCCTGGTGCTGATGGACCGCCGCAAGGACATGATCATCAGCGGCGGCTTCAACCTCTACCCGAGCGATCTCGAAGCCTTGCTGCGCCAGCACCCGGCCGTGGACGACGCAGCCGTGGTCGGCGTGGCGTCCGAACAGTGGGGCGAGACGCCGGTGGCCTTTGTGGTGCGCCGCGCTGGCGATGCAACCGACGAAGCCGCACTGATCGCTTGGCACAACGAGCGCTCGGGCAAGACCCAGCGCCTGGCCGCGTTGCAGTTCATCGACGAACTGCCGCGCAGCGCCATCGGCAAGGTGCTCAAGCGTGAACTGCGCGAGCGCCTCAACACACCCGTGCGCTGAAGCCGTTCGGCGCCGATTTCCTCACTTCCCACAGGAGCCCTCATGAAAATCCTCGTCCCCGTCAAACGCGTGGTGGACTACAACGTCAAGGTGCGCGTCAAGGCCGACCAGTCCGGCATGGACATGGCCAACGTCAAGATGAGCATGAACCCGTTTGACGAAATCGCGGTCGAAGAAGCCGTGCGCCTGAAGGAGAAGGGTGTCGTCACCGAGGTGATCGCCGTCTCCTGCGGCGTCACGCAGTGCCAGGAGACCCTGCGCACCGCCATGGCCATCGGCGCCGACCGCGCCATCCTGGTGGAAACGGCCGAAGAACTGCAGCCGCTGGCCGTGGCCAAGCTGCTCAAGGCGCTGATGGACAAGGAACAGCCCGGCCTCGTGATCCTGGGCAAGCAGGCGATTGACGACGACTGCAACCAGACCGGCCAGATGCTCGCTGCGCTGGCCGACCTGCCGCAAGGCACCTTCGCCTCCAAGGTCGAGGTGGTGGACGGCAAGGTCCAGGTGACCCGCGAAGTCGACGGTGGCCTGGAAACCCTGAGCCTCACCCTGCCGGCCATCGTCACCACCGACCTGCGCCTGAACGAGCCGCGCTATGTGACGCTGCCCAACATCATGAAGGCCAAGAAGAAGCAGCTCGACACCGTCAAGCCCGAAGACCTCGGGGTGGATGTGAGCCCGCGCATCAAGACGCTCAAGGTCAGCGAGCCCCCGAAGCGCGGCGCCGGCATCAAGGTGCCGGACGTCGCGGCGCTCGTCGAAAAACTCAAGCTCGAAGCCAAAGTGATCTGAGGAACAAGAACATGACCGCACTCGTCATTGCCGAACACGACAACGCCTCCATCAAGGGCGCCACGCTCAACACCGTCGCCGCCGCCGCCCAGTGCGGAGGTGAGGTGCATGTGCTGATCGCCGGCCACAACGCTGCCGGTGCCGCTGCTGCCGCTGCCCAGATCGCCGGTGTCTCCAAAGTCATCCACGCCGACGCCGAGTACCTGGCGCACGGCCTGGCCGAGAACATGGCCGCGCAGGTGCTGGCCATCGCTTCGAACTACAGCCACATCCTGTTCCCCGCCACCGCCAGCGGCAAGAACATCGCCCCGCGCGTCGCCGCCAAGCTCGACGTGGGCCAGATCAGCGACATCACCAAGGTGATCGCCGCCGACACCTTCGAGCGCCCGATCTACGCCGGCAATGCGATGGCCACCGTGCAGAGCATCGATGCCACCAAGGTCATCACCGTGCGCACCACGGGCTTTGATCCGGCCGCCGCCACCGGTGGCAGCGCCGCCGTGGAAACCCAGGCAGCGCAGGCCGACAGCGGCAAGAGCACATTCCTCGGCAGCGAGATCGCCAAGAGCGACCGCCCCGAACTCACCGCCGCCAAGATCATCGTCTCCGGTGGTCGCGCGCTGGGCAGCAGCGAGAAGTTCAACGAAGTCATGACGCCGCTGGCCGACAAGCTCGGTGCCGCGCTGGGCGCGAGTCGCGCCGCGGTCGATGCGGGCTACGCGCCGAACGACTGGCAGGTGGGCCAGACGGGCAAGATCGTGGCGCCGCAGCTGTATGTGGCCTGCGGCATCTCGGGCGCCATCCAGCACCTGGCCGGCATGAAGGATTCGAAGGTGATCGTGGCGATCAACAAGGACCCTGAGGCGCCGATCTTCTCGGTGGCCGACTACGGGCTGGAAGCCGATCTGTTCACGGCGGTGCCGGAGCTGATCAAGGCGCTGTGATGGACTCCGGCAAGCAGACCTTCGAGACCGAAAGCCTGGACGCGCTGACCGCGCGCGTGGGCGAGGAACTCGCCGTCAGCGACTGGCTGCCCGTCACCCAGGATCGGATCAACCGTTTTGCCGAGGTCACCGGCGACCTGCAGTGGATCCACATCGACGCCGAGCGCGCGCGCCGTGAATCGCCCTACGGCACGACCATCGCGCACGGCTACCTGACGCTGTCCCTGCTGCCGGGCCTCTCGCAAGGCTGCATCACGGTGCACGGCACCCGCATGGCGGTGAACTACGGGCTCAACCGGGTGCGATTCATGGCGCCGGTGCGGGTGGACGACCGCATCCGCGCGCGTTTCACGCTGCAGTCGGTCGAAGCGCTGCCCGACGGCGGTGCCCAGGTCATCTGGCAGGCGCTGGTGGAGGTCGAGGGCAGCAGCAAACCGGCCTGCGTGGCCGAGATGGTGTCGCGCCGCTACACCTGAGCGGCCGCACGCAGGGACGGAGCACCGGGTGCGCTCTGGTATACCCTGAAGAATACCCCCACGGGAACTCTCGACAATCCGGGTACAGTGATGTCTCGTTTTGCAGAACGGAGTTCCATTTTGAGCGCAGACCCCAGCAGCCCGCAAACGGCGGCGTCCGCGGCGGGCGACAGCAAGCCGGCAGAGCGCCCCAGGCGCCCCACCCCGGCGCGAAAGCCCAAGGAAGACCGCCACTTCGTGACCGCCCTGGCGCGCGGGCTGGAAGTGCTGGCCTGCTTTCGCACCGGCGAAGCCACGCTGAGCAACCAGGAGCTGGCGGTGCGCTGCAAGCTGCCCAAGTCCACGGTCTCGCGCCTGACCATGACGCTGACCAAGCTGGGCTACCTGATCCATGTCGAAGAAAGCGGGCGCTACCGCCTGGGCACCGCCTGCCTGGCGCTGGGCAGCGCGCTGCTCACGCGCCTGGACGTGCGCAAGATCGCGCGGCCCATGATGCAGGAGCTGGCCAATTTTTCCGGCGCCTCGGTCTCACTGGGCGTACGCGACAAGCTCTCGATGATTTATGTGGAGAACTGCCGCAGCAGCGCCGCACTCACGCTCACGCTGGATGTGGGTTCGCGCATGCCGCTGGCGGCCTCGGCCATGGGGCGTGCCTGGCTGGCCTCGGTGTCCGCCACCGAGCGCGAGGAGGCGTTGGAACAGATCCGCGAACTCGACCACCTGGCCTGGCCCGGGATCCAGGCCGGCGTGAACAAGGCGCTGGAGGACTACCGCACGCTGGGCGTGACCTGCTCCTTCGGCGACTGGAACAAGGAGGTCAACGGCATCGCCCGCGCCTTTGACCCGGGCAACGGCCTGCCGCTCATGGCGGTCAACGTGGGCGGCCCGTCGTACAACCTCTCGCCCGAATTCCTGTTGCAGGAAGTGCGGCCGCGCCTGCTGGAAGTGGTGCGCTCGATCGAAGACGCGCTGCCGCGCTGAAGCAGCGTACGGCGGTGCTCAGCCGTCCGTTTCGAGCACCGGGCGCACCCGCGCCACAGCGGAAAAAATGCCCGTGGCCCGCAACACCTCGCGCTCACCCACGCGCAGCACGCAGTCGCCAAACGCCAGCTGCTTGCCCAATCGGCGCGGCGTCACATGCGCTTCCAGCCATTCGCCCACCCGGGCGGCCGCGAGGTAGTCCAGGCTCAGGTTGACCGTCACCATGGTCGGGCTGTGGCGGCGCGCGCGGTGCAGGTTGATGCCCAGCGCACCGTCGGCCAGCGTGGCCAGCATGCCACCGTGGGGTATGCCGAGCCGGTTGCAGTGCTGCGGCAGCAGGCGCAGCCCCAGCACCAGCAGACCGTCGGGCCGCTCGCGCACGTACAGGTCGCCCAGGGTCTGAAAGTACGAGGCACCGCCGTAGACATGGGGCCGGAAGCCTTCGGGCACGCTGATGTCGTTCATGTCAGTTTTCCATGGTGTCGGAGCGCCACCCACGACGCAAAAAACCACGCCACCCAGAGGCACCGCCGGGCCGGCTTTGCCGGCCGGCCAGTGCCGCCCCCCTGGAGGGGGGTGACGCGAAGCGGCGCGGGGGGGTGTTTCACCATTTTCAAAACCATGCGTCCTGCATGGCGCGGTGGCTGTCGTCCAGCGTGCGCAGCAGCGCCAGCTGGGGCGCGACCTTGGGCAGTTCCCAGCGGAAGAACCACTGTGCGGCCTGAAGCTTGCCGCGGTAGAAGGACTCGTCAGCGTCGGTGTCGGTGCCACGCGACAGCGCCTGCTGCGCCACGGTGGCCTGGCGCAGCCAGGTCCAGGCCAGCAGCGTGTGGCCGAAGGCTTCGAGAAACAGGTGGGCATTGGCCAGCACGGCCTCGCCGTCGGTCTGCAGCGGCACGCGCAGGGCCTGTACCGAGTCGCTCACGTCCTGCCAGGCCGTCTGCAGCGCTTGGGCCAGCGGCACCAGCGGCGGCTGCTCCAGGGCCTCGGCGATGTTGGCAGTCACCACGCGGTGCATCGCCGCCAGCGCGGCGCCGTCTTTCATCACCACCTTGCGGCCCAGCAAGTCCAGCGCCTGGATGCCGTGCGTGCCTTCGTGGATCATGTTCAGCCGGTTGTCGCGCCAGTACTGCTCCACCGGGAATTCGCGCGTGTACCCGTAGCCGCCCAGAATCTGGATTGCCAGCGAGTTCGCTTCCAGGCACCACTGCGAGGGCCAGGACTTGACCACCGGCGTCAGCAGCTCCAGCAGCAGCGCCACTTCCTGCAGGCGCTGCGGATCGGATTCGGTGCGCTGTTCGTCCACCAGCCGGGCCGCGTACAGCGCCAGGCCGTAGGCGCCTTCGACATAACTTTTCTGCGCCAGCAGCATGCGCCGCACATCGGCGTGCGCCACCAGCGGCAGCGGCGGCGACAGCGGGTCCTTGTTCGACGGCGCCCGGCCCTGCACCCGCTCGCGCGCATAGCGCAGCGAGGCCAGGTAACCGCGGTAGCCCAGCATGATGGCGCCCATGCCGACGCCGATGCGGGCCTCGTTCATCATGTGGAACATGCAGGCCAGGCCTTCGTGGGGCCGGCCCACCAGCTCGCCCACGCAGGCGTCCTGTTCGCCGAAGGACAGCATGGTCGAGGTGGTGCCGCGCCAGCCGCATTTGTGGATCAGCCCGGCCAGCGCCACGTCGTTGCGTGCGCCCACGCGGCCTTGCTCGTCGGTGTGGAACTTGGGCACGGTGAACAGCGAGATGCCCTTGACGCCCGGTGGCGCGTCGGGCAGCCGGGCCAGCACCAGGTGCACGATGTTCTCGCTCAGCTCGTGGTCGCCACCGGAGATGAAGATCTTCTGGCCCTTGATGAGGTAGCTGCCATCGCTGCGCGGGGTGGCGCTGGTGCGCAGGTCGCTCAGGCTGGAGCCGGCCTGCGGCTCGGTCAGCGCCATGGTGCCAAAGAAGCGGCCGCTGCGCAGCGCCTGCAGGTAGCGCGCCCGCTGCACCGGGCTCCCGAATTTCTCGATCACGTTGGCGTTGGACGCCGTGAGACCCACATACGAGGTGGTGGCCACGTTGGCGCTGCGGAACACCGACAGGCAGGCCTGCGTCACCAGCACCGGCAGTTGCATGCCCCCGGCCGCCTCGTCGGCGCTGGCCGAAAGGAACCCCGCCTCGCAGTACGCGCGCACCGCGGCCTGCACGCCCTCGGGCAACACCACCTTGCCGTCCACCACCTGCGGTTCCTGCTCGTCACCCAGGCGGGCGTGGGGCGCGAACAGGTCGGCGGCGATGAGCGTGGCGGTGTCCAGCACGGCGTCGAAGGTCTCGCGGCTGTGTTCGGCGTAGCGTGGGCGTTGCAGCAGGCCTTGGGCATCCAGCACCTCGTAAAGCTGGAATTGGATGTCGCGTCGGGGAATCAGATCGTCGTGCATGGGATTGTTCAGGCCATCGTTTGTCGCTATTATCCGCTTCGTTTTGAAACTGTGTTCTGCACTGCAGATCATGGTAATCCCTAGGTCCGGGGCAATCCAGCCCCGGCGCCTTGCGCACTTTTTCTTTTTCTTTCCCACAACGGAGACATCCATGAACCCGGTGGACTACACCCAGCAAGGCACGGTGGCCGTGCTCACCCTGCAGAACCCGCCCGTCAACGGCCTGGGCCACGCGCTGCGCAGCGGCATCGTGGCCGGGCTCGACCGCGCCCTGGCCGACCCGGCCGTCACCGCCATCGTGCTGACTGGCGGCGAAAAGCTGTTTTCCGGCGGCGCCGACGTGCGCGAGTTCGGCACGGCCAAGTCGTCCATGTCGCCCCACCTGCCGGACGTGATCCGTGCGCTGGAAAACGCCGGCAAGCCGGTGGTGGCCGCCATCGCCGGCCACGCCCTGGGCGGCGGGCTGGAACTGGCGCTGGGCTGCCACTTCCGCGTGGCGCTCAAAAACGCCACCCTGGGCCTGCCCGAGGTCAAGCTGGGCCTCCTGCCCGGCGCCGGCGGCACACAGCGCCTGCCGCGCGCCGTCGGCCTGGAGGCCGCGTTGAACATGATCGTCTCGGGTGCACCGCAGAAGGCCGCCAGCTTCGAAGGCACAGCCCTGCTGGACCAGGTGGTGGATGCCGATGTGGTCGCCGCCGCCGTGGCATTCGCCCGGCAGGCCGTGACAGACGGCAAGCCGCTGCGCCGCCTGCGCGACCTGAAGTTGCCGACCGCCGGCACCGACGCTTTCCTGCAGTTCGCGCGCAACAGCGTGAAGGCCGCCGCCAAGGGTCTGCCCGCGCCGCTGGCCTGTGTGGAAGCCGTGGCGGACAGCGTGACCCAACCTTTTGACGAAGGTCTCAGGCGCGAGCGCGCCGCCTTCTTCGCGCTGATGAACACGCCCGAATCGCGCGCCGCGCGCCATGTGTTCGCCGCCGAACGCGCTGCCGGCAAGCTGCCCGACATCCCGGCCGACACGCCACTGCGCCCCATCGCCCGGGTGGGCGTCATCGGCGCAGGCACCATGGGGGGCGGCATCACCATGAACTTCCTCAACGCCGGCCTGCCGGTGGTGCTGCTGGAAACCAGCCAGGAAGCGCTGGACCGGGGCCTGGCCACCATCCGCCGCAACTACGACAACAGCGCCAAGCGCGGCAAGCTCACCGCCGAACAGGTGGAGCAGCGCATGGGCCTGATCACACCGACGCTGGACTACGCCGGGTTCAGCGACGTGGACCTCGTGATCGAGGCGGTGTTCGAGCAGATGGACGTGAAAGAGAAGGTCTTCCGCCAGCTCGATGCGGTGTGCAAGCCCGGTGCGATCCTGGCTTCCAACACCTCCTACCTGGACATCAACAGAATAGCCAGATTCACCAGCCGCCCGCAGGACGTGCTGGGCCTGCACTTCTTCAGCCCGGCCAACGTGATGAAGCTGCTGGAGATCGTGCGCGGTGAAAAAACCGCCAAGGACGTGATGGCCACCGCGCTGGCCCTGGGCAAGCAGATCCGCAAGGTCTCGGTGGTCTCGGGCGTGTGCGACGGTTTCATCGGCAACCGCATGGTGGCGCGCTACGGCGCCGCAGCCAACGCGCTGATCGTGGCCGGCGCCTCGCCACAGCAGATCGACAAGGCTTTGGAGCGCTTTGGCTTCGCCATGGGGCCGTTCCGCATGGGCGACCTGGCGGGCCTGGACATTGGCTGGGCCACGCGCAAGCGCAAGGCGGCCGAAGCCGGCGTGCCGCACGAGCCCACCGTGGCCGACAAGCTGTGCGAACTCGGCCGCTTCGGCCAGAAGACCGGCGCCGGCTGGTACCGCTACGCGCCCGGTGTGCGCGACGCCCTGCCCGATCCGCTGGTCGAGGAACTGGTGGCCGAGTACCGCAAGACCAAGGGCGTGACCGCCCGCAAGGTCAGCGACGAGGAGATCGTTCAGCGCTGTGTGTTCGCCATGGTCAACGAGGCGGCGCGCATCCTGGACGAAGGCATCGCGGTGCGCGCCTCCGACGTGGACCTGGTTTACCTCAACGGCTACGGCTTCCCGGCGCACCGTGGTGGCCCCATGTGCTACGCCAACGAGGTGGGCCTGTTCAACGTGGAGCGCGCGCTGAATGGCTTTGCCGCCGAGCCCGGCGCCTTCGACTGGTGGCAACCTGCCCCGCTGCTGCGCCGGCTGGCCGAAGAAGGCCGAGCCTTCGCCTGATGAACCGAACCCCACAAGGAAGACCCACATGATCGACGCCGTGATCGTTTCCACCGCGCGCACCGGACTGGCCAAGAGCTGGAAGGGCGCTTTCAACATGACCTATGGCGCCACGCTGGGCGGCCACGCCGTGCAGCACGCGGTGCAGCGCGCGGGCATCGACCCGGGCGAAATCGAAGACTGCATCATGGGCGGCACCTTCGGTGAAGGCACCACCGGCGGCAACATCGCGCGTGCCGTTGCGCTGCGCGCCGGCCTGCCCGTCACCGTCGGCGGCATGACGGTCAACCGCTTCTGCTCGTCGGGCCTGCAGACCATCGCCATGGCCGCGCAGCGCGTGATGGTCGAAGGCTGCCCGGCCATCGTGGCCGGTGGCGTGGAGAGCATCAGCTGCGTGCAGAACGAGTCCAACGCCCACATGCGACGCGACCCCTGGCTGGTCGAACACAAGCCCGAGCTGTACTGGAGCATGCTGCAGACGGCCGAGACCGTGTCCCAGCGCTACGGCATCAGCAAGCTCGCGCAAGACGAATACGGTGTGCGCAGCCAGCAGCGCGCCGCCGCCGCGCAGGCGGCCGGCAAATTCAAGGACGAGATCGTGCCCATGACCACCGTCATGGGCGTGGTGGACAAGGCCAGTGGCCGCATCTCCACCAAAGAGGTGACCATCGACAGCGACGAAGGCATCCGCGCCGACACCACGCTGGAGGCGGTGCAGAAGATCCGCGCCGCCCTGCCCGGTGGTGTGGTCACGGCCGGCAACGCCAGCCAGTTCTCGGACGGGGCCTCGGCCTGCGTGGTCATGAACGGCAAGCGCGCGGAACAACTGGGCCTGCAGCCGCTGGGCATCTTCCGCGGCTTCGCGGTGGCCGGCTGCGAGCCCGACGAAATGGGCATTGGCCCGGTGTTCGCGGTGCCGCGCCTGCTGCAGCGCGCCGGCCTGAAGGTCGAGGACATTGGCCTATGGGAACTCAACGAGGCCTTTGCCTGCCAGGTGCTCTACAGCCGCGACAAGCTGGGCATTCCCGACGAACTGCTCAACGTCAACGGCGGCGCCATCGCGGTCGGCCACCCTTATGGCGTGAGCGGCGCGCGGCTGACCGGCCACGCGCTGATCGAAGGCAAGCGCCGCGGCGCGAAGTACGTGGTGGTGACCATGTGCATCGGCGGCGGTCAGGGTGCGGCCGGCCTGTTCGAGGTGTGCTGACCATGGGCGTCGAACAACTCTTCCGACTCGACGGCCAGGTCGCCCTGGTCACCGGTGGTTCGCGCGGCCTGGGCCTGCAGATGGCCCAGGCCCTGGGCGAGATGGGCTGCAAGGTCGCCATCAGCGCGCGCAAGGCCGACGAACTGGCCGAAGCGAAGGCGCATCTGGAGACGTTGGGCATCACGGTGCAGACCATGGTGAGCGACCTGCAGAAAACCGAGCGCATCCCGGCGCTGGTGGACGAGGTGATCCACGGCCTGGGGCCGATCGACATCCTGGTCAACAACGCCGGCGCCACCTGGGGCGCCCCGGCCGAAGACTACCCCGACGAGGCCTGGCACAAGGTGATGAACCTGAACATCAACGCGCCGTTTTTCCTCTCGCGCGAGGTGGGGCGGCGCTGCATGATCCCGCGACAAAGGGGCAAGATCATCACCATCGCCTCGGTCGCCGGCCTCAAGGGCATGGGGCCGGGCGTGCACACCGTGGCCTACAACACCTCCAAGGCGGCCGCCATCAACTTCACCCGCGCGCTGGCCAGCGAATGGGGCCGCTACAACATCAACGTCAACGCGATCTGCCCCGGCTTCTTCCCCACCAAGATGTCCGAAGGTCTGCTCGACACGATCGGCGAGGCCATGACCGCGCGCACGCCGCTCAGGCGCCTGGGCGGCGACGAGGACCTGATGGGCTCCGTCGTGTTCCTGGCCAGCGAGGCTTCGCGCCACATCACTGGCCAGTTCATCGCGGTGGACGGCGGCGCCTCGGCCATCTGACGATGAACGCACCCCAGACCCTCTTCACCGGCACCCAGCCGGTGAGCCCGGCCCATGCCTTCGACGAGGCGGCGCTGGCGCGCTGGATGCAGGCCCACGTGCCGGGCTTCAGCGGCCCGATGGCGGTGGCGCAGTTCAAGGGCGGGCAGTCCAACCCCACCTTCCTGCTCATGGCCGGCGGGCAGCGCTATGTGCTGCGCCGCAAGCCCATGGGCGAGCTGCTGCCCTCGGCCCACGCGGTGGACCGCGAGTTCCGCGTCATCCGGGCGCTGGCCGGCACCGACGTGCCCGTGGCGCGCGCCCACGCGCTGTGCGAAGACGACGCGGTCATCGGTTCGGCCTTCTACGTGATGGACCATGTGGAGGGCCGCATCTTCTGGGACCCGACCCTGCCGGGCATGACGCCGGCCGAGCGCGGCGCCATCTTCGACGAGCTCAACCGCGTGCTGGCCGCCCTGCACAAGGTGCAACCGGCCAGCGTCGGCCTGGCCGACTATGGCCGCCCCGGTGCCTACCTGGAGCGCCAGGTGGCGCGCTGGACGCGGCAGTACAAGGCCGCCGAGACAGAACCCATCGAAGCCGCCGACCGCCTGATCGAATGGCTGCCCCGGCACATGCCACCCGAGGGCGAAAGCCGCATCGTGCACGGCGACTACAGGATCGACAACGTGATCTTCCACCCCACCGAGCCGCGCATCCTGGCCGTGCTCGACTGGGAACTCTCCACCCTGGGCGATCCCCTGGTGGACTTTGCCTACCACTGCATGAGCTGGCGCATGCCACCGACCTCTCGCGGGTTGGCGGGCGTGAACATCGCGGCCCTGGGCATCCCGAGCGAGGCGCACTACCTGGCCAGCTACCTGATGCGCACCGGCCGCAGCGCCGCGGTCCCCGCGCGCGACTGGAACTACTACCTGGTGTTCAACATGTTCCGCCTGGTCGGCATCCTGCAGGGCATTGCCAAGCGCGCCCAGTTGGGCAACGCGTCCAACGCCAGCGCGGAGGAAACCGGCAAGCGCGCCCGTCCCCTGGCCGAACAGGCCTGGGCGCTGGCCCAGACCCTCTAGGGCCTGTTCACACTATTTTTCCAAGATGCGTTGCGGATCAAAAAGGCCATGCGCAAGGCGCGAAACGCAGCCGGGGTCGCCCCCGGCAAGGCTTCGCAACGCCGCGCATGGCCTTTTTGGCCGCAACCCGAAGGGAATGGGTTGAAAACAGCGCCACTCGTTGTTGCACTCCTAGGCCAGACACCCAGTCTGGCCGTCGTCTCGCGCCTAGATTGGCGCTGTTTTCAACCCATTCGCACTTGGAAAAATAGTGTGAGCAGGCCCTAGTCTCAAACCACCTTTCCCGAACGGAGCCCCCATGGATTTCGACCATTCCCCCAAGGTCCAGGACCTGCAAGCCCGCGTGCGCGCCTTCCTGGACGAACACATCATCCCGGCCGAACCGGTGTTCGAGGCCGAAATGAAAGCCTTCCGCGCCGCCGGCAACCCCTGGCAGGAGCCGCCGGTGATGGAGGAACTCAAACACAAGGCCAAGGCCGCCGAGCTGTGGAACCTGTTCCTGCCGGAGTCGCCGCTGGGCGCGGGCCTGAGCAACCTGGAGTACGCGCCGCTGGCCGAGATCATGGGCCGCTCGCCCATCGGCTCCGAACCCTTCAACTGCTCGGCGCCCGACACCGGCAACATGGAGACCATCGTGCGCTACGGCACCCCGGCGCAACAGGAACGCTGGCTGCAGCCACTGCTGGACGGCCATATCCGCTCGGCCTTTGCCATGACCGAACCGGCCGTGGCCTCCAGCGACGCCACCAACATCGAAGCGCGCATTCAGCGCGATGGCGACCACTACGTCATCAACGGCCGCAAGTGGTGGACCTCGGGCGCCAACGACCCGCGCTGCCAGGTGCTGATCTTCATGGGCAAGACCAACCCCGACGCGCCCAAGCACTCGCAGCAGTCGATGATCCTGGTGCCCATGGACGCCCCGGGCGTGCAGGTGCTGCGGTCGCTGCCCGTGTTCGGCTACGACGACGCGCCCCACGGCCACGCCGAGGTGCAATTCACCGACGTGCGCGTCCCGGTGGAGAACATCCTGCTGGGCGAGGGCCGCGGCTTCGAGATCGCCCAGGGCCGTCTGGGCCCGGGCCGCATCCACCACTGCATGCGGGTGATCGGCCGCGCCGAGCGCGCGCTGGAAGACATGTGCCGCCGCGCCACCCAGCGCACGGCTTTCGGCCGCACGCTGGCCGAACAGGGCGTGACGCGCGAACGCATCGCGCAGTCGCGCATCCTGATCGACCAGGCGCGTTTTCTGGTGCTGCACGCCGCCTGGAAGATGGACAAGGTCGGCAACAAGGCGGCCAAACAGGAGATCGCCATGATCAAGGTGGCCGCGCCGTCGATGGCCTTGCAGGTGATCGACTGGGCCATGCAGGTGCACGGCGGCGCCGGCGTGAGCGACGACTTCGGTCTGGCGCGCTCCTATGCGTCCACGCGCACGCTGCGTTTCGCCGACGGCCCGGACGAGGTGCACCGCAACGCCATCGCGAAGGAAGAGATCGGCCGTTTCCTGGCCCGCCAGACATGAATACCCTGCACCACGACCACTGGCCGCCCGGACTGCCCCGGCAGCTGACGCTGCCCGAGACCAGCCTGTGGTTCAACGCCGAGGTCTCGGCCCGGCGCTACCCCGACAAACCCTTTATCGTCTACTACGACTCGCCACTGGGCTTTGGCCGCTTCCGCGACGATGCCGAGCGCCTGGCGGGTCACCTGCAGCAGGTCTGCGGCGTGCAGGCCGGCGACCGCGTGCTGCTCTACCTGCAGAACAGCCCGCAGTGGGTGATCGGCTACTACGCCATCCTGCGCGCCAACGCGGTGGTGGTTCCGGTCAACCCGATGAACATGAGCGAGGAGCTGGCGCATTACGTGGCCGACAGCGGCGCGCGCGTGGCCATCACCGCCCAGGACCTGCTGGCGCAGCTGACGCCCCATCACAGCGCCCATGGCGCCGCGGGGGCCGATGCGCTGGACCATGTGGTGGTCGCCACCTACAGCGACTACCTGCACACCGCCACCGACCTGCGCCTGCCCGACTTCGTGACCGCGCCGCGCCAGCGCGTGGACGGTGCCGGCCTGCACGCCTGGGCCGACGCACTGGCCGCGAACCACGCGCCCGGCCCGCACACCGCCGGCCCCGACGACCTGTGCGTGATGCCCTACACCTCGGGCACCACCGGCCACCCCAAGGGCTGCATGCACACACACCGCAGCGCGCAATGCACCGCCATCGGCGGCATGCAGTGGTTCGCACGCAACCAGGACTCGGTCGCGCTGTCGGTGCTGCCCTTCTTCCACGTCACCGGCATGGCCGGCGGCATGAACGGCCCGCTGTTCCTGGGCGGGACCATCGTGGTCATGTCGCGCTGGGACCGCGAGGTGGCGGCCGAGCTGATGCAGCGCCACGGCATCACCGGCTGGCAGGCCATCAGCACCATGGTGGTGGATTTCCTGGCCAACCCGCGCATCGGCGAATACGACCTCTCGCGCCTGGTCGGCATCCGCGGCGGCGGCGCCGCCATGCCCGCCGCGGTGGCCCAGAAACTCAAGGACCTGCTGGGGCTGGACTATGTCGAGGGCTACGGCATGTCCGAGACCATGGCGGCCACCCACATCAACCCGCCGCAGCGCCCCAAGGCCCAGTGCCTGGGCATCCCGGTGTTCGACGTCGATGCCCGCATCATCGACCCCGCGACGCTGCAGGAGCTGCCCCCGGGCGAAACCGGCGAGATCGTGGTGCACGCGCCGCAGGTCATGCAGGGCTACTGGCGCAACGAGGCGGCCACGGCCGAGGCGTTCCTCACCATCGACGGCCGGCGCTTCCTGCGCACCGGCGACCTCGCCCGCATCGACGAAGACGGTTACTTCTTCATGATGGACCGCCTCAAACGCATGATCAACGCCAGCGGCTACAAGGTCTGGCCGGCCGAGGTGGAGGCGATGATGTACCACCACCCCGCCATCCTGGAGGTCTGCGTGATCGGCGCGCAGGACCCCAGACGCGGCGAGACCGTCAAGGCCGTGGTGGTGCTGAAACCGGAACACCGGGGACAGGTCGGCGAGGCCGACATCGTGCAATGGGCGCACGATCACATGGCCGCCTACAAGAGCCCGCGCATCGTCGAATTCACCGAGGCCCTGCCCAAGTCGGGCACCGGCAAGATCATGTGGCGCCAGTTGCAGGAGCGCCAAAACCAGCAGGACACATCAGGAGCCACACCATGAGCACCCGTCAGAAAGCCCGCGCCGTCATCGCCCGCGCACACGGCGCCCCCGTCACCGTCGAAGACATCTGGGTCGACCCGCCCCGGGCCGGCGAGGTCATGGTGAAGATCTCGGCCTGCGGCGTCTGCCACAGCGACCTGTCAGCCGCCAAAGGCGTGATCCCGCTGCCACCACCGGTGGTGCTGGGCCACGAAGGCGCGGGCACCGTGGTGGCGGTGGGCGACGGCGTCAAGGGTCTGGCGGTGGGCGACCGTGTGGTCTCGTCTTTCGTCAGCATGTGCGGCCACTGCCGCTACTGCACCACCGGCCGCCCCCAGCTGTGCGACCAGGCGGGCAAGGCCGCCTTCACCCTGCCCGACGGCAGCACGCGCCTGACCGACATGGCCGGCCAGCCGCTGAACATCTTCTCGGGCTGCGGCGTGATGGCCGACTACGCCACGCTGCACCAGGACAACGTGGTGAAGATCGGGCAGGACGTCTCCATGGAGTGCTGCGCGCTGGTCAGCTGCGGCGTCATGACCGGCGTGGGCGCGGTGGTCAACACCGCGCGCCTGACGGCGGGCTCGATCGCCGTGGTCTTCGGCGCGGGCGGCGTGGGCCTGAACGCCATCCAGGGCTGCCGCATCGCGGGCGCGGCCATGATCGTCGCGGTGGACCGCGCCGACAGCAAGCTCGAACTGGCCCGCCTGTTCGGCGCCACCCACACCGTCAACGCCAGCGGCGACGAGAACATCGTCAAGACACTGAAGAAGCTCACCGGCGGCGGCGCCGACTACGCGTTTGAATGCGTGGGCTACGGCGAGGTGGTGGCCCAGGCCTATGGCTGCCTGCGCAAGGGCGGCACCGCGGTGGCCGTGGGTGTGGCCGGCGTCAAGGACACGACCTCGATCAGGACGCTCACGTTGTCAATGGAGGAAAAGACGCTGACCGGCAGCTACTACGGCTCGGCCCGTCCGCGCGAAGACTTCCCGCGCCTGATCTCGCTCTACCAGGGCGGGCGCCTCAAGCTCGACGAGCTCATCACCCACCGCTATCGCATCGACGAAGCGCCGCAGGCCTTTGAAGATCTGGCCCAAGGCCGCAACGCCCGCGGCATGATCGTTTTCGACTGACCCGGACAACCCCAGGAGACCCCCATGAAAGCCCTGCGCTGCAACGCCTTCGGCCCCATCAACACCCTCGTGGTCGAAGACATTCCGAGCCCCTCGCCCGCTGCGGGCCAGGTGCTGGTGGACGTGCACGCCGCGTCCATCAACTTCCCCGACGCGCTGATGGTCCAGGGCCTCTACCAGGTCAAGCCGCCCCTGCCCTTCACGCCCGGCGCCGAGCTGGCCGGTGTGGTCAGCGCGGTGGGCGACGGGGTGAGCCACGTGAAGGTCGGCGACCGTGTGGTCTGCTCCACGGGCACCGGCGCCTTCGCCGAACAGGCGGTGGCCGATGCCGCCAAGGTGATCCCTCTGCCCGAGGGCATGGACTACGCGGCCGGCGCCTCCTTCGTGCTGGTCTATGGCACTTCGCTGCACGCGCTGCAGACCATCGGCAAGCTGCAGGCGGGCGAGACCCTGCTGGTGCTCGGCGCAGCCGGCGGCGTGGGCATCGCGGCCATCGAGATCGCCAAGGCCCTGGGCGCGCGCGTGATCGCCGCCGCGTCCAGCGATGAAAAACGCGCCCTGGCGAAACAGGCCGGCGCCGACGAGACGGTGGACTACACCCAGCCCGAGTGGCGACGCGAGGTCGAGCGCCTGACCAACGGCCAAGGGGCCAACGTGGTGTACGACGCCGTCGGCGGCCCCTATGCCGAACCGGCCCTGCGCGCCACCGCCTGGCGCGGGCGCTACCTGGTGGTGGGCTTCGCGGCGGGCGACATCCCCAAGCTGCCGCTGAACCTGACCCTGCTCAAGGAGCGCGCCATCCTCGGCGTGTTCTGGGGCGCGGCCATGGCCAAAGATCCGAAGCAGCTGCTGGCCGATCTGAAGCAACTGGCCGGCTGGTTCCAGGCGGGCAAGCTCAAGCCGCCGGTGACCGAACGCGTGACGCTGTCGCAGGCGGCCGACGCCATCGAGCGCCTGGCCAGCCGCAGGGCGATGGGCAAGCTGGTGGTGCTGCCGCGCGGCTGAGAAGCGTCAAGCGCGGGATCAGCGCGCTTCAGCCGCCCGAGAGGCTGCCCGCGCCCTCCTGCAGCCCGGCGGCCAGGTGCCGGGTGCAGTTGAACAGGCGCACGGTGTGCGGTGTCGTGGCGTCCACCTGCGTGACCGCGGTGTTGCCCAGCCGCTCCCCGCGTTGGCCGGTGCCCGGCGCCAGCGGCAGGCCGGCCAGCCACTGGCCGATGGTCAGGCCGTGCGACACCACCACCAGCGCGCCACCCAGGTGCGCCTGCAGGGACAGCAAGGCCGCCCAGGCCTGGCGGCAACGCGCCGCGAAATCCGCTGCGGACTCGCCACCGGGCGGTGCGGCTTCCGTGTGCAGCGCATCGGCGGGCAGGCTGTCGTAAGGCAACCCGCGCCAGTCGCCAAAGTCGCGCTCGCGGAACGCGGGCGACAGCGCCACCTTCAGGTTATGGCAGCGGCCCGCGATCGCTTCGGCGGTCTGCCGCGCGCGCGCCAGGTCGCTGCTGACGATGCCGGCCACACCGTCGCCGGCGAGCCGCCGCGCCACGGCACCCGCCTGCTGCAGGCCCAGCGCCGACAGCGGCGTGTCGGGTGGCTGCAGCACACGCGCCGCATTCAGCGCCGTTTCGCCATGACGCACCAGGATGATCTGCATCGGCGCATTCTGGTCCATGCCTTGCCCCCGGATCAAGGCCGACCGGCGTGGGGCACGGCGACCTGCGTGAACTCGATGCGGCCCTCGCGCCGCGCGCCCGCTTCCGGGCCGAAGGCCGGCGCGGTACAGATGAACAGGGTGCGGCCATCGGCCCCTCCGAGCATGCAGGCGAAGCTGCCGCGCTCCCCGGTGGGGATCGTTTGCACCACACCGCGCTGTTCCATCACGCGCAGCACCCGGTGGCCGCGCGCATCGGCCACCCAGATGGCACCTTCGGCGTCCAGGCACAGGCCATCGGGGAAGGCGCCGGTCAGATCGGCCCAGACACGCCGGCCCGAAAGCCCGCCCTGGTCGTCCACATCGAACGCGGTCAGCCGCTGCGCGTGCGTTTCGGCCACCACCAGCGTGCGGCCGTCCGGCGTCAGCGCCATGCCGTTGGGAAACGTCACCTCGGTGGCGGCGACGTGCAGGCTGCCGTCGGGATCGACCCGCATCAGCTGCGTGCTGCGCACCGGCGCTTTCGCGTAGAGATCAAATCCGAAGTTGCCGACATAGGCGCGCCCCGCGGCATCGACCAGCAGGTCGTTGCAGTGCCCACCCACCTGCGGCGACAGGTCGGCCACACACTGCAAGCCGCCGTCGCGCAGGGCCAGCAGGCGCCGGTCGTGCATGGACACCACCAGCAGGCTGCCATCCGGGCGCCAGCCCAGGCCGCTGGGACTGTGCGGCACGGTGCATTCGACGCGCACGTCGCCGGCCATGTCGACCGACATCACCTGCGCCTGGAAGAAATCAGAAAACCACAGCCGACCCTGGTGCCAGCGCGGCGCCTCGGCAAACCCCAGTCCGCCGACCAGGGTGGTCAGTGTCGCGGACGGGGTGAGCCAAGGCATCGCCGTTCACTGGAAGCTGGCGATGGCCATTTCCTTGATCTTGCCGTTCTCCACCACCGCCACACGGGTCTTGGCGGTCGATCCGCCCTTGGCGTCCACTCCGTCGAGGTTGTGCGGGTTCTGGCTCAGCTTGAGGGCCTTGAAGCCCTTGTCCAGGTTGGCGCGGATCGCGGCCGCGTCGCTGGTGGTGCCGGCCAGCTTCATGGCCTGCGCGGTGGCCAGCATGGCGGTGTAGTTCAGCGACATTTCCGAGGCAGGGTCGCGGCCGGGATAGGCCTTGAGCCAGCTGCCCACGAAGGCCTTGGCGCCCGGGGTGGCGTCATCGATCAGCGGCAGCACGCCAATGGCGCCTTCGAGCATGGCGTAGTTGCCGCCCAGGATGGGTTTCATCTGGTCCATCTTGGCCTGGTCGATGATGACAAAGCCGCCCTTGAAGCCCAGTTCGCGCGCCTGCTTGACCACCAGTGCGGTCGGCTCCGAAGCGCCGCCGATGAACAGCACGTCGGGCTTGGACGCCAGCACCTTGCTCACACCGCTGTAGAAGTCGGTGGCGCGGTTGTAGCTCATGGGGTTCTCGGCCACCACCTGGCCGCCGGCGGCCGTCCAGGCCGGCACAAAGGCCTTGGTCCAGGCCTTGGCGTAGTCGTGGTCGGCGTTGGCCACGGCCATTCTCTTGCCGAACTTGGTCTGTGCGTGTTTGACGAAGGCCGGGATGTAGGAGGTGAATTCCGGCGGGATACGCAGCGTCAGCGGGTTGCCGCGGGCGGTGATCTCCGGCACGCTGGTGTAGGACAGCAGCAGGGTCTTGGTGGCGACGTTCTTGGTCTGGATGGCAAAGCTGCCACCCGAATGCGGTGTCATCACGGCCGGGGTCTTGTGCTCCTGCACCAGGCGCTGGAAGTTGATGCCGGTCTCGGCCGGGTTGTACTTGTCGTCCAGCGCGACCACCTCGAACTTCACCTTCTTGCCCGCGACCTCGAAGCCCGAGGCATTGAGCTCGTCGATGGCGAACTTCATGCCGTCGAGCGTGTTCTTGCCGTACTGCGCGGCGCCGCCGCTGAGCGGGCCGGAGTAGCCGATCTTGACGATCTCCTGCGCGTGGGCCGGTGCCGAAGCGAGGAAGCCTGCCACGGCGATGGCGCCGGCGATCTGGGTGAATTGCCTTCTGATCATGAGTGTCTCCTGGGGGTGGGTGGAAAGAATCGAGCGGCGCTCGTGGGTGGCAAACGATGAAGCGGTTCCGACGTGGTCAGGCGCCGATGTAGGCCTTGCGCACGGCCTCGTTGTTCATCAGGCTGTCGCGGTCGCCTTCGAGCACGATGCGGCCGCGCTCGATGACGTAGGCGCGGCTGGCGATCTTCAGCGCCGCATAGGCGTTCTGTTCGGCCAGCAGCACCGTGGTGCCCGTCTGGTTGATGCCCTTGACGACCTCGAACACCTGCTTGACCACCAGCGGCGCGAGGCCGAGCGAGGGTTCATCAAGCAGCAGCACCTTGGGCCTGCCCATGAGCGCGCGACCGATCGCCACCATCTGCTGCTGGCCGCCGCTGAGCGAGCCGGCGGCATCGTGGCACTTCTCCGCCAGGATGGGGAACAGGGTCATCACCTCGTCCAGGCGGCGCTGGTTCTCGGCCTTGTCGCGGTGGTAGACGTAGGCGCCGAGCATCAGGTTCTTGAGCACCGACATCTGCAGGAACAGCTTGCGTCCTTCGGGGCACTGCACCACGCCCTGGCGCACCACCTGCGAGGGTTTCATGCCCTTGAGCGAGGCATCGCCCAGCGCGATGTCGCCGCCCGAGATCGGCGTGAGGCCCGAGAGCGCACGGAAGATCGAACTCTTGCCCGCGCCGTTGGCGCCCAGCAGCACCACCAGCTCACCGGAGTTGACGTGCAGGCTGACGTTTTCCAGCGCGCGGAAGGCGCCGTAGTGGAGCGAGACATCCTTAAATGTCAGCATGGTCGCTCCCCAGGTAGGCGTCGATCACGGCCGGGTTGGCCCTGACTTCGGCGGGTGTGCCTTCAGCGATCTTCTCGCCGTAGCTGAGCACCAGGATCTTGTCGGCCAGGCTCATGATCATGTCCATCTTGTGTTCGATCAGGCAGACCGTCAGGCCACTCTTGATCATCTTGCGGATCAGCTCGGCCAGGCCCACGGTTTCTTCCGGGTTCACGCCGCCGGCGGGCTCGTCCAGCAGCACCAGGCGCGGCTCGGTGGCCAGCGCCAGCGCAAAGGCCACGCGCTTGCGCTCTTCCTGCGAGATGTCGCCAGCGAGCCGGTTTTCCAGGTGCGCCAGGCCCACGAAGTCCAGCGCGTTGCGCGCCTTCTCGCGGCAGATGCGCTCTTCTTCGCGCAGGCGGCCGGAGCCGACCAGCACGTCCAGCAGGCCCGAGCGCGTGCGCAGGCGGTGGCC
Source organism: Hydrogenophaga sp. L76 (assembly GCF_057654755.1). NCBI lineage: Bacteria > Pseudomonadati > Pseudomonadota > Betaproteobacteria > Burkholderiales > Comamonadaceae > Hydrogenophaga > Hydrogenophaga sp. L76. The sequence continues at coordinate 892,556 of NZ_CM172807.1, read as the reverse complement.
GACGATCAGGTTGTCGAGCACGCTGGCGTTGTCAAACAGCGTGGTGGACTGGAAGGTGCGCGCGACGCCCAGCCGGGCGACCGCGTCGGTGCGCAGCGAGGTGATGTCGCGCCCGTCGTAGGTGATGGTGCCCGAGGTGGGCCGGTGCACACCGCTGATGAGGTTGAAGAAGGTCGTCTTGCCGGCGCCGTTGGGACCGATGATGGCGTTGATCTTGCCCTCTTCGACCGTGGTCGAGACGTTGTTGACGGCCGCGTTGCCGCCGAATTTTTTGGTCAGGTGTTCGATCTTGAGCATGGCGTTCACTCCTGCCCGGCGCTGCTTTGCGCCGCGGCCTTGCGCGCGCGCCATCCCAGCCAGGTGCCCACCACGCCGTGCGGCAGGTAGATCACCAGCAGGATCAGGATGGGGCCGAAGATGACGAATCGGTATTCCTGCAGGAACTGCAGGTACTGCGTGATCCACGGCACCGAGAGGGAACCGAGCAGCGGACCGATCAGCGTGCCCAGGCCGCCGACGAGCATGTACATGGTCATGTCGAAGGTGTGGGCGACGCTGGCCAGGTCCGGCCCGAGGAAACGCACGAAGCCGGCGTACAGCGCACCCGCCCAGCCTGCGTACAACACTGAGATCAGGAAGGCCAGCAGCTTGTTGCGCATCAGGTTGATGCCCAGGGCCTCGGCCAGGTCGTCGCCGTTGCGGATGGCCATGAAGGTGCGGCCCAGCAGCGAATTGACGATGCGCCGCATGACCCACACGCCCAGCACCAGGAAGAAGTACATCAGGTAGTACTGCGCGATCGGGGACTCGAAGGCGAAGTCGCCGATCGGCTCGGGCGCCGGGATGCCGATGATGCCGACCGGGCCATGGGTGAGGTCGTCCCACTTCTCGATCACCAGGTAAATGATGTAGCCCACACACAGCGTGAAGATCGAGAAGTAGTGGCCCTTGAGCCGCAGCGAAACCCAGCCCAGCGGCAGGCCGATGGCCACGGTGATCACGCCGGACAGGAAGAACGACAGCCAGTAGGAATAGCCGTGGTCCACGGTGAGGATGCCCACGGCGTAGGCACCGATCGCCATGAAGCCGGCGTGCGCCAGGTTGAACTGCCCCGTGTAGCCGACGATGAGGTTCAGCCCCAGCGTGGCGATGGCGAACAGGTAGGCGGTGGACATCACCGTGAGGTGGTAGTCGTTGCCGGCGACGAAGGGAAACAGCAGGCCGGCGAGCAGCAGCAAGGCCCAGCCCAGGGGACCGTGAAGACGGTTGAGCATGTCAGTGGGCTCCCTTGAAGATGCCCTGCGGACGGAACGACAGGATCACCACCAGCGCGACGAAGGCGATGATGTCCTTGTAATGGTCGGACACATAAAAAGCGCCGAATGACTCGGCAAAACCGATGATCAGCCCGCCCAGGATGGCGCCGGGCACGCTGCCCATGCCGCCCAGGATGATGATCACGAACGCCTTGGTGATCACCAGGTGGCCCATGGCCGGGTAGACCAGGTTGATCGGCGCGTACAGCGTGGCAGCGAACGCCGCCAGCACGCCCGAAACCGCAAAGGTCAGCATGGCCACGCGGTTGGCGTCGATGCCCACCAGCGACGCACCTTCTCGGTTCTGCGCCATGGCGATGATGGTCGAGCCCATCACGGTGCGCGTCAGGAACAGGTGCAGCGCCAGCATCAGCGTGAAGGCCGCGGCAATGATGAGCAGCCGCTGCGCCGGGGCGGTGACGCCACCGATGTCGAAGATGCCGGTGTAGGGCGTGGGCATGCGCAGGAAATCTGGGCCCCAGACCACCTGCACGCCCGCCTCCAGGAACAGCAGCAAGCCGATGGCCGCGATCATCGGGTGCAGGCCGGTCTCGTTGCGCAGCGGGTGGAACACCAGCCGCTCGGCCAGCGCCGCCAGCACCGCCACCACCGCCGCCGCGCCCAGCATGGCCAGCCAGTAGTTGACCTCCAGCCGGGTCATCAGCGTGTAGGCGATGAAGGCACCGACCATGTAGAAGGCGCCGTGCGCGAAGTTCGGCACATGCAGGATGCCGTAGACCAGGGTCAGCCCCAGCGCCACCAGGCTGTAGATGCCACCGAGCGTCAGCCCGTTGAGCACCTGCTGAAAAAAGATGTCCACGTTGCGAGCACTTTCAGGAGTTGATGGGGTGCCTGGCTGTTCATGCCGAGCGCGTTTTTGGCACTATATCCTGCACGGTGGAACAACAAGCAAGGGGAAAACCCTGCCAACATCACCTGTGTGACAGCAAAAAAATCCCTTGTCACGCGCGTTCAAGACATGTTGGAAACCCCAGCCGATGATTCTTGGTTCTGCACAGCAAACCCGTTCCACCGCCCCAACCCACATCACCATGACAAGCTGCGCCTCGCCATACCTGCTCTACGGCTCCGAACTGAGCTACTTCACCGGCAAGGTGCGCGCGTACCTGCGCCGGGCCGGTCTGCACTTTGAAGAAGTGCTCTCGGACGCCGAGGTGTACCGGCAGGTCATCGTGCCGGACGTCGGAGCGGCCGTCGTTCCCGTCGTGCGAACGCCCGAAGGCACGCTGCTGCAGGACAGCACCGAGAGCATCGAAACGCTTGACGCCCGCCACGCGGGACGCGGCGGTGTGCCGTCGGTCCACCCCGCAGGGCCGGTACAGAAACTGGTGAGCCTGATGCTGGAGACCTATGGCGACGAGTGGCTGGTCATACCGGCCATGCACTACCGCTGGCACCACAACCGGGACTGGCGGTGGCGCAGTTTGGCGCACTCAATGCGCCACAAGCCACGCCAGAAGAGCAACTGCTCATCGGCGCCCGCCGCGCGGCACCCTTTGCTGCAGCAGCCGAGTTGCTGGGCGCCACGCCCGACATGCCGGCCGCCGTGGAGGCGAGCTATGAACAGCTGCTCAAGGAGCTGGATACCCACTTGGCGCAGCACCCTGCCCTGCTCGGCGCCGCCGCCACCCTGGGCGACTTCGGGCTCATCGGACCGCTGTACGCCCACCTCTGGCGCGACCCGGCGTCCGGCGAGCTGATGCGGCGCCTGGCGCCCCATGTGGCGCGCTGGGTCGAGCAACTGCAGTTCCGGCCAAGCGGTTTGCTCGGCCAACCGCTGCCCGACGACGCCATTCCCGAGACGCTCAAACCGGTGCTGCGACGCATGGCCCGCGAACAGTTGCCGGTCCTAGTGGACAGTGCACACCTGGTCCGGCAATGGATGACCGACCACCCCGGCCAGCCCCTGCCGCGCACGCTGGGGCAACACCGGTTCACGCTGGAGGGCTGCACCGGCGAGCGCATCGTGCGCCCCTACAGCCTGTGGATGCTGCAGCGCGTTCGAGACCATCTCGCCAGCCTGAGCAAGGCAGACCATCATCGCCTGACCTCATGATCAACAACCTCCCCCATTCGTGTCGGTTGTGTACGGTCTGGTGGCATCCTGGACAGCCCGACCGGAAGGGATGATCCCTGCAAGAACACCGCGATCGACCCGGCCAGCTTCACGTCTCTGGCATCAGGTGACTTGGCAAGGGCCTGGCCAATGTGCAACCAGGCACGCAACGCCTCGGTCCGGGTGGTCCGCGATTTCGGGCTGCTCTTGTCCTCTGGCCTGGCTTTCCTCAAGCGTCCGTCATCCCTGGCCTTCAGCCGCCACAGTGCTTCCGAGTTCCTGGTCTGAAACCGCGTGGCCTGCCGGGTGGCTTCGGCCTCCACCCCATAGCCGCGCAATTTGTCGGCAAAGGTCTCGCGCCACCGTTGCAGATCGGCCTTGCGCGGGTTGAGTCGTTTGCCGTAGATCGACTCAGCCCGTACGCTGAGGTGCACATGCGGGTTCGCCTGGTGATCGTGCAGCACCATCACGTACTTGTGGTTGGCCAGCTCGGTCTTTGCAAATTCGCTCGCCGCCTGCTGGACGATCCGTGGGTCCATGCCGCGTGGCATGGACAACATGATGTTGAAGGCCTCGCGCCTGTGTCCTTCGTCTGCGATCAGGCTGCCGCCGTAGCGCCACTCGTCGCTCAGCTCGTAGACAGCCGACCGTCCTTGCAGGATTTCGCCCTGTTCGTTTTCCATGCCAAGACGGCCGTTCTTGCTGATGTACCGGAAGTGGGCTGCAATGGCCAGCATGCCCCGCCCTCCCCCGGTGACCTTGACCATGACCTGGGGTGCTCGCTTCACCACGGTGGATTCAATGCGCTTGCGGATGGCGTCCGCGCGCTGGTGCATGCCCCCATCACCCAGCCTGGGTTGCGGCCTGACCTTGACCACCCGGTTGCCAGGGTAGAACAGGCGATCACCCCACTGGACGAGTAACCCGTCGATGTCCGGTGATTGGCTCATGGCGTTCTCCTTGAAGTCACCGGTTGGACCGGTGGATGGTCTGTGGATGACCCACGCGGGCGCAGATCGGCCATCAAGGTTGCCGCCTGGGCGAGGTGACGCCGGACGTCTCCGTCCAGCGTGTCGAGCATGTCGCGGTAGGCCACTGCTTTTTGCACGTTGCTCTGGGCGAGCAGGCGCGAGAGGGTGTGGATGTTCCGGCTGAGGCTGGAGAGCTTCGCGTTGGACTTGATGAGTTCAACGATTTCTACGGTGCGGCTGGCGCCTGTGGTCAGGGCAGGAACACCCATGATCAAACCCGCCAGGTAGGCATCACGCGACATCTGTGCGGTGTGCGCACCGACCACCAGTCGCCTGGCCTCGGGGGTTGTCAATCTGATTGACAACTTGACCCGGGGCTCGTGCGACGCGCCAAAGCGCCCGGTATCGACGACCAACTGAGAGACAGACTCGGACTGTCCGAGTTCGCGGACCACAGCGCGTCGAACCAGCACCGACACGCTCTCCCGGCGGGCCTGAGCGCAGCTCACCAGCGCGGCCTTGAGGCCGCGCATGTCGACTGTGATGAAGTCGGGGTTGCGAGTCTTCATGGGTCCCTCAAAGTTCAAACGAGAGCGAAGCGAGTGGTTTGTGAAATCGGCGGCGGGCCGCCTATCTCTGCACTCATCCATGCAGACAGTCTGTCCCTGGATCGAGCACCCTGACGTGCTGGATTCGGGCGCAAATCCAGCACGTGAAAGGGCTGTAGGAGGGTCGAAGATGGGTGTCAACGCAAGGCACCCATCACACGACTGAACAGAAAGTGCTCAGCAACTGCACAGGTTGAACAGCCAGCGCACAGGCACTGCACAAACTGAACAGCAACCGATCAACTGCTGCACGAAAAATGAATAGAAATGACGCGATAAAACTGGTCCCGAACGAAGCGCCCGGCCGGAGCTCGCGCAAAGCTCGGCGCTTTGCGCCCGAGATGCGAGCGCTGCGTGCCCAGGGCTACAACTTCGAGGCCATTCGTCTGGCGCTGGCTTCCTCTGGTGTGCACGTCAGCAATGCAACTGTGCAGCGCGAAGTGGCCAGCCGGATCTTGGCCTTCTTGTGGCTGGTGTTGCTGCGGTGGCACTCTTTATCTGGCCTCCTCGACATAGGCCGGTGGTCCTGTCGCAGTGAGCCTCCCTGCCCGCGTCCACCCACGGCTGTCGCTGCACAGCCGAACTTGAAAAATCGAAGGTCGCTTGAAGGCTGAACTGAGTCACTCTCGGTTGACCTCTTGCACGACAGTGGCGGCCGTCAACGGTCATTCGACGGTCGACCTTACGTATGACCGCTTCACGCTGGAGACCGGGTACTCGCCCATCAATGCCCGCGGACCGGCAGCGAACGACCGGATGGGCTCAAGGCGACCAGGCACTTCCGCCACCCTTTGCTATCTTTCGTGAGGCTTGGCTGCATTGCCGCTCGGAACCGAACCAGGCACTAAGTCCGAGCCGTTGAATGCGATCATTCAAGGCCAGCGTCGAGAGTTGCGTTACTCTTCGCTCACGCCGACTCTAGTACGAGTGGCCAGGAGACTGCTGATGGAAGCCCAGGTCGCGAACAATTCGCCCCTGTATCTGTTTGAGAGATTTGAAGTCGGCGTGATCCACCTCAACGCCGAACGCAACGTGGTGGCAATGAACGATTTCGCCCGCAAGGTGCTGCCAGTGGGGGAGAAGCAGCCGTTCGACAAGCTGGTGACCTCGTTCCACCCCGAACGATCCAAACCCAAGGTCGACTTCCTGCTCGACCAGGCCTCGGGCTGCCCGGTCGCCAGTTCCACGCCCATGACCATGATCATCAACATCCCCGAACAGGTGTTGCTGATCAAGGTGACGCGGCTGGGCGACCACCTGGGCGCGACCACCGGCTTTGTGCTGGTGTTCTACGACGTGACCCAGGTCGTGAGTCAAGAGGCGCCGGTCACGGCCGAGCTGCCGGCGCCCGTGAACCTACGGCTCAACCGCATCCCCATGGTCGCGAACCACAAGGTGGCGTTTGTGGACACCGCCGACGTGCTCTGCCTCGAATCGCAGGCGCACTACACCCGCGTGCACGCGCGCGACGGTTTTCACTTCTGCAACCTCAGCATCGGCGACCTGCAAGCGCGCCTGGACCCGGCGCAGTTCATGCGCGTGCACCGTTGCTTCATCGTCAACCTGCAGGCAGTGGCCGAGCTGGGACGTGAGGGCAGCAAGACGCAGGTCGTGCTCAAAGGCAAACACCGCGAGCCGATCCCCGTGGCGCGCGGCGAGGTAGCTCGGCTGCGAGAAGCCCTGGGTCTACTGACCAGGTACTGAATCAAGCTGGTTTCAGCACCCTGGGACTTACCCGGATTGCCAGGCCAGACGCGCTTGATCTGAGCGTTTCGTGCAACGCAGCGTGCGGTTCGAGCGGAAAACAAGTCATTTTGTGAACCGATGAGTTAGTAACCCGACTTTGTTGTCGGGATACGGTTCTCCCCCAGACTGGGTTGTCGTTGACAAATGTCAATCGCGCCACCCCATCAAGAGGAGACAAGCATGATTCCACCGCGTTTCGAGTACCACGCGCCCAAGTCGGTCGGCGAGGCCGTGGCCCTGCTGGGCCAGCTCGGCTCCGAGGCCAAGTTGCTGGCCGGCGGCCACAGCCTGCTGCCCATGATGAAGCTGCGCTTTGCCGAACCGGCGCACCTGATCGACATCAACCGCATCCCCGAACTGCGCGGCATCCGCGAAGCCGGCGGCACCGTGGTGATCGGCGCCATGACCACGGAGAACGAGCTGATCAATTCCCCAGTGATCCAGGCCAAGCTGCCGCTGCTGGCCGAGGCCGCCAAGCTGATCGCCGACCCGCAGGTGCGCAACCGCGGCACCATCGGCGGCGACATCGCCCACGGCGATCCGGGCAACGACCACCCCGCCCTCTCCATCGCCATCGAAGCGTCCTTCGTGCTCGAAGGCCCGAGCGGCCGCCGCACCGTGCCCGCCGACGGCTTTTTCCTCGGCACCTACATGACGCTGCTGGAAGAGAACGAGGTCATGTGCGAGATCCACGCCCCGGCCTTCGCGCAGGGCACGGGATACGCTTACGAAAAACTCAAGCGCAAGACCGGCGACTGGGCCACGGCCGGCTGTGCGGTGGTCATGCGCAAGAGCGGCAACACCGTGAGCCACGTGCGCATCGCGCTGACCAACGTGGCTCCCACCGCGCTGCGCGCCGAGGCCGCCGAAGCCGTCTTGCTCGGCCAGCCGGTCAACGCCGCCACGCTGCAGGCCGCCGCAGACGAGGCCACCGCCATCTGCGACCCCGCCGAAGACCTGCGCGGCGACATCGAATACAAGACCGCCATGGCCGGCGAAATGGTCAAGCGCGCCCTGGCCAAGGCCTGGGCCCGTTGCGCATAAACACAGGAGACAACCCCATGGCCAAAAAACTCATCACCGTCCACGTCAACGGCAAGGCGCAGGAAAAAGCGGTCGAGCCGCGCACCCTGCTGATCCACTTCCTGCGCGAAGAACTCAACCTCACCGGCGCCCACATCGGCTGCGAAACCAGTCACTGCGGCGCCTGCACGGTCGACATCGACGGCCAGTCCGTCAAGAGCTGCACCCACCTGGCGGTGCAGTGCAACGGCTCCGAAGTGCTGACGGTGGAAGGCCTGGCCAACAAGGGCGTGCTGCACGCCGTGCAGGAAGGCTTTTACAAAGAGCACGGTCTGCAGTGCGGCTTCTGCACTCCCGGCATGCTGATGCGCGCCTACCGCTTCCTGCAGGAAAACCCCAACCCCAACGAAGAAGAGATCCGCCACGGCATGGCCGGCAACCTGTGCCGCTGCACGGGTTACCAGAACATCGTCAAGGCGGTGCAATACGCCGCCAAGAAGCTGCAAGAACCCGTCACGGCCTGATCAGGAGAACCCCACATGAATGCACCGGTACAAACCGCCGAAGCCCGTGAACTCGCCCTGGCTGGCATGGGCGTCTCGCGCCTGCGCAAGGAAGACGCCCGATTCATCCAGGGCAAGGGCAACTACGTCGACGACATCAAGATGGCGGGCATGCTGCACATGGACATCGTGCGCTCACCGATCGCCCACGGACGCATCGTCAGGATCAACAAAGAGAAAGCCCTGGCGATCCCCGGTGTGCACGCCGTGCTCACCGCCGACGACCTGAAGCCACTCAAGCTGCACTGGATGCCCACACTCGCGGGCGACGTGGCCGCCGTGCTGGCCGACGAAAAGGTGCACTTCCAGATGCAGGAAGTGGCCATCGTGATCGCCGACGACCGCTACATCGCCGCCGACGCGGTGGAGGCCGTGGAGGTCGAATACGACGAGCTGCCTGTGGTGCTCGACCCCTACGCCGCGCTGTTGCCCGACGCCCCGGTGCTGCGCGAAGACTTGGCCGGCAAGACCAGCGGCGCGCACGGCCCGCGCGAGCACCACAACCACATCTTCACCTGGGACGCGGGCGACAAGGCCGCGGCCGACGCGGCGTTCGACAACGCGGCGGTCAAGGTGAGCCAGCACATGTACTACCCGCGCGTGCACCCCTGCCCGCTGGAAACCTGCGGCTGCGTGGCCAGCTTCGACCCGATCAAGGGTGAGCTCACCACCTACATCACCTCGCAGGCGCCGCACGTGGTGCGCACGGTGGTGTCCATGCTCTCGGGCATTCCGGAGAGCAAGGTGCGCATCGTCAGCCCCGACATCGGCGGCGGCTTCGGCAACAAGGTCGGCATCTACCCCGGCTATGTGTGCGCGATCGTCTCCAGCATCGTGCTCGGCCGTCCGGTGAAATGGGTCGAGGACCGCATCGAAAACATCTCGTCCACCGCCTTTGCCCGCGACTACCACATGGACGGCGAGATCGCCGCCACCGCCGACGGCAAGATCACCGGCCTGCGCGTGAACGTGGTGGCCGACCACGGCGCGTTCGACGCCTGCGCCGATCCGACCAAGTTCCCGGCCGGCATGTTCCACATCGTCTCCGGCAGCTACGACATCCCGGCCGCGCACTGTTCGGTCAAGGGTGTCTACACCAACAAGGCGCCCGGTGGCGTGGCCTACCGCTGCAGCTTCCGCGTGACGGAAGCGGTCTACCTGGTCGAGCGCATGGTCGATGTGCTGGCGCAGAAGCTGAACATGGACAAGGCCGAGATCCGCGCCAAGAACTTCATCAAGAAAGAGCAGTTCCCCTACACCAGCGCCTTCGGATTTGAGTTCGACAGCGGCGACTACCAGACCGCGCTCGACAAGGTGCTGGCGGCCGTGGACTACAAGGGCCTGCGCGCAGAGCAGGCCGCCAAGCGCGCCGACCCGAACAGCCCCACGCTGATGGGCATCGGCCTCGTCACCTTCACCGAGGTGGTGGGCGCGGGCCCGAGCAAGATGTGCGACATCCTGGGCGTGGGCATGTTCGACTCCTGCGAGATCCGCATCCACCCGACCGGCTCGGCCATCGCCCGCATGGGCACGATCACGCAGGGCCAGGGTCACCAGACCACCTACGCGCAGATCATCGCCACCGAGCTTGGCATTCCCAGCGAGGTGATCCAGGTCGAAGAAGGCGACACCAGTACCGCGCCCTACGGCCTGGGCACCTACGGCTCACGCTCCACGCCGGTGGCCGGCGCCGCCATCGCACTGGCCGCGCGCAAGATCCACGCGAAGGCGCGTAAGATCGCGGCCCACATGCTGGAGGTGAACGAGAACGACCTCGACTGGGAAGTGGACCGCTTCAAGGTCAAGGGCGACGACAGCAAGTTCAAGACCATGGCCGACGTGGCCTGGCAGGCCTACCACCAGCCGCCCGCCGGGCTGGAGCCTGGCCTGGAAGCAGTGCACTACTACGACCCGCCGAACTTCACCTTCCCGTTCGGCATCTACCTCTGCGTGGTCGACATCGACCGAGCCACCGGCGAGACCAAGGTCCGCCGCTTCTACGCGCTCGACGACTGCGGCACCCGCATCAACCCGATGATCATCGAGGGCCAGATCCACGGCGGCCTGACCGAAGGTTTCGCGGTGGCCATGGGCCAGCAGATGCCGTTCGACGCGCAGGGCAACCTGCTCGGCAACACGCTGATGGACTACTTCCTGCCCACCTTCGTGGAAACGCCGCACTGGGAAACCGACCACACGGTGACGCCCTCGCCACACCATCCGCTGGGTGCCAAGGGCGTGGCCGAGTCGCCGCACGTGGGGAGCATTCCGACCTTCACCTCGGCCATCGTGGATGCGTTTTCGCACCAGGGCATGACGCACATGGACATGCCGCACAACGCGTTCCGGGTGTGGAAAGAACTCAAGGCAAGAGGTTTGAATCTGTGAACCACCCCCGCCGCGCTGCGCGCGACCCCCTCAAGGGGGCGGCGCTGGCGGCCGGGCAAAGCCCGATCCACGGCGCCCTGGGCTGGCGCGTGCTCAGGCGCTGCGTCTCGAGCTCCGGTGTGGCGATCCACTGATTCCTGATTCAACATAGGTACTCCGACATGGAAGTCAAACTCGACAAACGCTACCCCCTCGACGTGGACCCAGCCCGCGCCTGGGCCATCCTCGCCGACCTCAAGGCGGTGGCCGGCTGCATGCCCGGTGCAGAGCTCACCGAGCAGCTGTCCGACACCTCGTACAAGGGCGGCGTGAAGGTGAAGGTGGGCCCGGCGGTGGCCCAGTTCGGCGGCACGGTGGACGTGCTGGAACAAAGCGAGGCCGACCGCAAGATGGTGCTGCGCGGCAAGGGCGCCGACAAGGGCGGTTCGTCCGCCTCGATGGACCTGATCGCGGTGATCGAAGCCGACCCGGCCAACCCGGCGCACAGCGTGCTGCACGGCGACGCCTCGGTCATCGTCAACGGCAAGTTCGCTCAGTTCGGCGGCCGCATGATGGTGCAGGTGTCCGAGATGATCCTGGTGCAGTTCGTCGAGAACTTCCGCCAGGCGGCGCTGGCGCTGCCCGCGCCGGCCTCGGTGGAGATCGCCGAGGACGCTGCGGTGGCGTTCGGTGGCGCTCCCGAACAAGCCACGCCCCTCACGGTGGCCGCGGCGCCACCCCGTCCCGCCCCGCCGGTGGCGCAGGAGATCAACGGACTGGCCATCGTTTGGGCGCTCATCAAAAACTGGTGGCAGGGTCTCTTTGGCAAGAAGGCTTGAGCATGCAAACGCCGGCTGCACCGGGTGACCGCCAGCTGCGCGAGCAGCTGCAGCAGGTGGGTTACCTCGCTGACGCCGACCTCGCCACCACGGTGTGGTTAGCGGGCGAGTTGCAGCGGCCCTTGCTGCTGGAAGGCGACGCGGGCGTGGGCAAGACAGCGCTGGCCACGGCACTCGCCGAGGCCCAGGGCGCGGTGCTCGTGCGCCTGCAGTGTTTCGAGGGCCTGGATCTGGCGCAGGCGGCCTACGAGTGGAACTATGGTCGACAGCTGATGGCGATCCGCCTGCACGACGGCCAGCCCGGCACGGTGAAAGAGGCCGACGTGTTCAGCCGCGAGTTCCTGCTGGAGCGCCCGCTGCTCAAGGCCATCAGCCAGGACGGCCCCTGCGTGCTGCTGATCGACGAGATCGACCGCGCCGACGAGGCCTTCGAGGCCTTCCTGCTCGAAGTGCTGGCCGACTACCAGATCACCGTGCCCGAGATCGGTACGCTGCGCGCGCTTCACATCCCGCGCGTCATCCTCACCAGCAACGGCACGCGCGAACTCTCGGACGCGCTGCGTCGCCGCTGCCTGTACCACCACCTCGACTACCCCACGCTGGCGCGCGAGATCGCCATCGTGAAAACCGCCCTGCCCGAGGCCGACACCCGGCTGGTCGAAGAAGCGGTGCAGTTCGTGCAGCGGCTGCGCAATGAAGATTTGTCCAAGATCCCCGGTATCGCCGAGACGCTGGACTGGGTCAACGCGCTGCACCGCATGCACCACCACACGCTGCCCGAGGACATGGCGGTGCTGCTGACCACGCTGGGCTGCCTGCTCAAGACGCGGGAAGACCGCTTCGGCCTCGGCGCCGATCGCGCGCGCCAACTGATCGAGGGCCGGCGCACGGTGGGCGTGGCCGAAAAAGCCCCGGCCAACGCGGCCGCCTCATGAACACCACGCCCGCGCTTGCCCCCAGCGAAACCCTCGCCGGTTTCGCGGCACTGCTGCGCGACCACGGGCTGAGCGTGGGCGTGGCCGAGCAGCAGGCCATGCTGCAGGCGGCAATGGTGCTGGGTGGACCGAACGGCCCGCGCCTGAACGCGGCCTGGCGCGCCATCGCCTGCCACAGCGCACGCGAATGGCGGCTCTGGCCCGACCTCTTTGCCCGCTACTGGCACCCCGAGCGCCTGCGAGGCCAGGTGCGCGTGAGTGGGCAGACGCGACCACAGCGCGACCTGCGCCAGGCCGTGCAGCAGATGCACGAGCAGATGGACCACGCCGCGCAGCCACCGCCCACCGCCGCCAAAGCCGCACCCCAGACCGCCGCCGATGCGCCACACGCGGGCGCGGGCGACAGCGAGGCCGGCACGCCGCGTGCCATGGGCGGCGCCAGCCGCAGCGAGCCCCAGCTGGAAGCCCTGCACCAGCGCGACGGCCAGATGTGGCTGCCGCAAGAGCTGGGCGCCCTGCAGCGCCTGGCGCGCCAGATCACTGCGCAGCTGCGACCACTGCCGACACGCCGCTGGCGCAACGCCCACCCCGGCCAGCGGCTGGACCTGCGCCAGACCCTGCGCCGCAGCGTGGCCTGGGGCGGCGAGCCGCTGGCGCCGGCCTGGCAGGTCAAGCGCGTGGAGCCACCGCGCCTGTTCATATTGGCCGACGTGAGCCGCTCGATGGAGAGCCATGCCGCGCTGTTCCTGCGCATCGCACGCGCCTTCGCGCTGGAGGCCCAGGCCCGCGTGTTCGTGTTCCACACCCGGCTGGCCGAGGTCACGCCGCTGATGCAGCGCGACTCGGCCACGGTGCAAGAAAAGATCAACGCCGTGACCGCCGGTTTCGGCGCCGGCACCCGCATCGCCGCCAGCCTGCAGGACTTCGCCCGTGTGCACGCCCGCGCCCAGCTGCGGCGCGGCGCGCGCGTGTGGGTGATGTCCGACGGCTTCGACACCGACGCACCCGAACACCTGGCCGACGCGCTGCGCGCCCTGCGTGGCCACGGCGCGCGCATCACCTGGTTCCACCCCACGCGCCAGGCGCCCGCCGCGGCCGCGGTTCGGAACGCCCGCGAACACATCCACCGCTTCGTGCCGCTGGCCAGCCTCGCCGACCTGGTTGCGGCGCGGCCGGTGCTGCACTAGAAACACACCCACAGGAGACACGCCATGAACCGCAACCAATGGATCGCCGACGCCGCCCGGCTGCAGGCCGAAGACCGCGCGTTTGCACTCGTGACCGTGCTGCGCGCGCAGGCGCCCACCTCAGCCAAGGCGGGCGACAAGGCACTGGTCACCGCCGACGGCCAGATCCACGGCTGGATCGGCGGCGGCTGCGCGCAACCGGCGGTGGTCAAGACCGTGCGCCAGGCCCTGGCCAGCGGCCAGCCGCAGAGCATCCGCATTGCGCCCACCGACGAGACCGCCGAGCGCACGCTGGGTGACGTGCTGGAGTTCGGTATGGCCTGCCACTCGGGTGGCACGCTGGAGCTGTTCATCGACCCGGTGCTGCCGGCCCCTCAGCTGGTGGTGTTCGGCGACTCGCCGGTGGCGCGCGCGCTGACCGGGCTGGCGCCGCGCATCGGCCTGCAGACGGTGCTGGTGGTCGAGGGCGCGCAGGCTGGCGACTTCCCCGACGCGGCGCGTGTGATCGGCAGCGACAGCGCCGACGCGGTCGTGCAGGCCCTGCCGGACGGCGGCTTGGTGGTGGTGGCCACCCAGGGACGGCGCGACCTGCAGGCCCTCAGGGCCGCGCTGGCGCTGAAGCCGCCGACGCTGTGGTTCGTGGCCAGCGAACGCAAGGCCAACGTGCTGCGCCAGAGCCTGATCAGCGCGGGCGAAGACCCGGCGCAGGTGGCCGCCATCGTGGCCCCCGCGGGCGAGCCCATCGGCGCGCAGACGCCGGAAGAGATCGCGCTGGCGGTGCTGGCGACCGTGGTCGCGGCGCGGCGCGGTCGGCCTGCGCGTGCCGCCGCCACCCCAGAGGCAGCGAAGCCGGCGCCGAAGTTCAAGCTCGATCTGCCACCCATGGAAATGGGCAGCTGCTGCGGCGGCGGTGCGGCCAAGCCTGCGGAAGCAGAATCGGTCAGCGAAGCGGCCCCGCCGGTGGTGGCCACGAAGTCTTGTTGTGGAGGTAGCTGACGTGGGATGCATCCTGAAGGGCGGCGGCGGTCTGTACAGCCGCGTGGTGGTGGGCGCGGTGCTGCTCGCGGCCGGTTCGGCCTCGCGCATGGGTAACAAACCCAAGTGCCTGCTGGAGCTGGGCGGCGTTCCGCTGATCCGGCGCCAGCTGATCGCGCTCTCGGGCGCGGGCGTGGACGAGCTGGTGGTGGTGCTGGGGCACCACGCCGAGCGCATCGAACCCGAGGTGCGCGACTTCCCGGTCACGCTGGTGCGCAACCTGGACCCGGACGCGGGCCAGGTATCGTCGCTGCGGCTGGGCCTGCAGGCGCTGACCGGCAAGATCGACAGTGTGCTGGTCGCGCTGGCCGACCAGCCGCTGATCAACTCGCAAGACATCAACGACCTGATCGGTGCGTACAAGAAGCGGCCCGAAGGCACCGAAGTGGTCCAGCCCACGGTGGACGGCCTGCCGGGCAACCCGGTGATGTTGAGCCAGAGCGTGCGAGAGCAGATCCTTGCGGGCCTAGCCAGCGTCGGCTGCAGGCAGTGGCAGTCGGCGAACCCGCAGGCCGTGCACCGCTGGGCCAGCAGCAACCAGCGCTACCGCACCGACGTGGACATCCCGGAGGACATCGAGGCCCTGGCCGCCCGCACCGGTCACCGGCTCCTGTGGCCCAAAGACCTGCTGACCGAAGCCTGAGCCACCTGAGTCCATGACCCCGGATCCGCTGCTCCCGCTCTGGTCCACGCCGCTGGGCGTGCATCGCTTCGCGCAGGCACACGACATCAACCCGCTGCTGGTGCGCGTGTTCCGCGCCCTGCGCGCGAGCGACGAGCGCGCCGATCCGGCGGCGGCCTTCTACGCCAGCCGCGACGACCTGCTGCAGCGCATCCGGCTCCCCGAATGGGAAGCGTTGGTGAAATTCACCGTGGATGGCCTGCGCCAGACCGTCGCGCTCGCCAATCAGGGCGCCTGGCCCGAGGCCGCGCCAGGCCTGCAGATCGCCTTGCGCGGCCTCTGGTTCCAGATCGCCAACCGGGGTAGCCACCACGACGTGCACACGCACGGCAACTGTTCGTGGTCGGGCGTGTACTGTGTGCAGATTGACGAAGTGACACAGCGCCAAGCCCATCCGCTGCTGGGCGCCACCAACGGCGTGACGCGCTTCTACGGCCCACACTTCAACCACCTGGGCGGCGCCCACATGGACTTCGGCAACGCCTACCTGCAGTCAGCCCACATCGACATCGAGCCGGTGCCCGGCCAGCTGGTGGTGTTCCCGTCGTGGCTGCCCCACCAGGCCATGCCGTACGACGGCGAAGCCGACCGTATCATCGTCTCGTTCAATGCCAGCGTGCACGCGGTGGCGGGCTCCGACCAGCTGCACGGCTACAGCCATGTCTAGGATTCACTTGCCCCCCGAGGCCCTCGCGCTGGCCCGCTGGACCGCGCTGCTCATGGGCTGGGTGTGGCTGGGCGCACAGGGTCAGCGACTGGGCTGGTCGGTGGCCAGCGGCGTGCTGCCTGTGGCGCTGTGGTGGGCGCTGCGGCTGCTGTTCGCCCAGGCCGGCCTGCCCGCGCGGCTCGCGCCAACGGTTGCCCCCCTGCTGGGCGCCACCACGGCGCTGGGTGCGCTGCTCGTGGGCCAATGGCAACCCGCCGCCACCGGCCACGTGGCTCTGCTGGTGCTCGCCACCGTGTGGGCCGCGTGGTCGGCCTCGCTGGACGTGCCGGTGGCGCGCGGCGCGTGCCGCCGCAGCTGGTCGGGCGGGCCGCCGCTGCTGGCCGCGGCGCTCACCGCGCTGTGCACCACCGGCGCACTGCCAGCGATGCACAGCCTGTGGGCCGCGTCGGTGGTGCTGCTGCTCGCGGCGGCGCTGGGCCGCCCGCCCACGGTGCCCAACGCGCCAGACGCCGCTCCCTCCGCTGCCAGCGCCCTGCCGGCCACGGCGATGGGCCTGATGATGGGCACGCTGTGGCTGAACAATGCCTGGTGCAGCGCCGCAGGCTGGTCGCCGGCCACCGCGGTCATGGTGCATCTGGGCGCCATGGCGGCGCTGCCAGTTCTCACCCGCCTCGACCTGGTGCCGCGCCACCTGAGCGCACCGTGGGCCGAGCGCCTGCCGCTCGCGCTGCTGGCATTGGGTGCGGGCGTGTTGCTCGCCGGCACGGGTGCCACCCATGGGCTGGTGGGCATGGGCCTGCTGGCGCTGGCCTGGTCGGTGCACGCGGGGCGGCATCGGTCCGAAGCGTTCCCTCCCTCGCCTCTCGCTGTCGCTGGTTGGTCCTTGTGTGGACCGGCGCTGCTGCTCGCCGTGGGCTGGCTCAGCCCCACGACCGGCCCATGGGCCCAGCAACTGGCTTACAGCCTCATCGGCGGCGCTGCCCTTCTCGCGCTGCTCGCGACCGGTTGGCGCCCGACGCCACCCCACCCCCTTCCCCTTGCACGGAGCGATTCCCCATGAACAGCATCGACATCGACGTGATCCGCACCGCCCTCGACTGGCAAGGCCGTGGCCACCGCGTGGTGCTCGGCACCGTGGTGCGCACCTGGGGCTCGGCGCCGCGCCCGCCGGGTTCGCTGATGGTGATCCGCGACGACGGCCAGGTGGCTGGATCGGTCTCGGGCGGCTGCATCGAAGACGACCTGATCGGCCGCGTGGCGCGCGGCGATCTGGCACTGCGCCGGCCCGAAACCACCACCTACGGCGAGACGGCCGAGGAGGCGCGCCGCTTCGGCCTGCCCTGCGGTGGCACGGTGCAGATCGTGCTGGAGCCGCTCTCGCCGCAATCGCAATTGCGCGAACTGCTGAGCAGCATCCAGAACCACAAGCGTGTGCAGCGCAGGCTCGACATGGCCACCGGCCTGGTGCGCCACGAGCCCGCCCTAGAGGGTGACCGCGTCGGCTTCGACGGCGCCACGCTCACCACCGTGCACGGTCCGCGCCTACGCCTGCTCATCATCGGCGGCGGCCAGCTGTCGCGTTACCTGGCAAGCATGGCCGTCATGCTCGACTACCAGGTCACCGTCTGCGAGCCGCGCACGGAATACCACGAAGGCTGGGAGTCCGTGGTTGGCGTGACGCTGTCCACCACGATGCCCGACGACCTGGTGCTGGCCATGCACCTGGACCACAACAGCGCCGTGGTCGCAGTCACCCACGACCCCAAGCTCGATGACCTTGCGCTCATGGAGGCGCTGCGCACCCCCGCGTTTTACGTTGGCGCACTTGGCTCGCTGCAAAACAACGCCAAGCGCCGCGAACGCCTACTGGAGTTCGACGTTAGCCCAGAAGAAGCCGATCGCCTGCACGGTCCTGTGGGGCTGAACCTCGGGGCCCTCACGCCTCCCGAAATCGCCATGAGCATCGTGGCCGAGATGACTGCATTGCGGCGTGGCATGGACTTGAGCGGCCCGCTGAGCAACTGGGTGGGGTCCCAGACGATTTGCAAATCCTGTTAGGTGGAGCTGGCATATGGTGGCCCCTGTTGTTTGAACAGCATTCCCCGTTCTTTGGACTTCCCTGATCAGATAGACAACCTGTCCCTATCCTTTGAGCGTAGGAAGCAGAGATCACGCTCTACGGATTGGTAGCCTGCCCGAAAAAGAACCTGGAGCGCAGACAGTGAGGCGGCGCCGACCGGGTCGCGCAAACCTGTGGCCGCAGTCCCTCCTATAGAAGCCGTTCGAGTCAGTGTACGTCGCCACGCCGAAAAGCCGCTTCGAGGCAGAAGGCGTGAACTCACCTAGGCGCACCCACCAGCAGCACTCGCTGCAATGACGCAAGTGGAAAATCGAAGGTCGCTTCAAGGCTGACTGCAGCCGGTCAGATTTTTAGAGCCCAATCACAGCCGCCGCCCGAACCTGCCACTCCATGTCTGCCAGGCGGCCGACTGTTGCACCTCCAGCAGCGGCCACTCAACAGGGTTGAGCCACACGAAGGGCCGTGCGACTGCTAGCCGCTGAGGCCACCGGCTCTTCGGGCCCCGTAGCGACCGTTCTGTCCTGCTAACTAGCAGTCATAGGGGTTGGGCGGCGTGGCCTCATATCAACTCGCTCAACCATCCACGCCAGTAGCGCAGCCGCGCAAGTTCCTGCAAATAGCATGGGTAGCGCCATATCCCCCGCGAGACGCCAGCCGGCAATGCTCAAAAGCGCTGCGGTCGAACAAAAACCCACAAGTCCTACTGAGACGATTCGAAGCATGTATTGGAGACCCCCACGCCGCAAAAGCGCATGCGCGATTCCCGTGCAAACAGCAGGGAGCAAGCCAAGCAGGTAACTGAAGACCGCATGCATCAGCGCCATCTTGGTCATCGCAGCTAGCAAACGGTCGTTCATGCGTCCATCGAGTACCGCGCTCGCGAGAGGCGGTAGAAACTCAAACCCCCAGAACAACAGTCCGCCTAGAGGCGGTGCCAATAGCGCGTATAAAACAACGAGACGAAATGGTCGCATGAGATGGAAGGTCCGCTTCTGGCCGACTCCTGAAGTCTAGCCTTTGGAGCTGAGCAGCTACTCATCAAGATGGGATCGCCGGCCACTTTCGAAAAGGAAGCCCGCCCACCATGTAGGAGGGCACCCGAAGCAGCCTTTCCGATGCAGTTGGCCTTACGCTCCCACCGATCCATGAATCAAGTTCTGTACCGCGAAAACGCGCTGCAGCTGCACTGGAAATGGCTGCTGGTAATTGCCCATGAAGATGACGTAGACCAAGTCCAGCGAGGGAACCACAACCAGGCGTTGGCCTCCGTAGCCAATGCCCATCACTGCCGGAGAGCCGTCGCGGCGCGGCGCCAGGTACCAGTGGTAACCATACTGCACACCTTCAAAGGCCGGGATCCGTGGTGTGAGACTCGCCGTGATCCAGTCGGCTTGCACGATCTGATTGCCCTGCGAGGAGCCACGCTCCAAGATCAGTTGCCCGATGCGCGCCAAGTCGCTTGCCCGAAGCCGCAGCCCAGAAGCCGCTGCCGCTTCTCCATTGAAGCCGGGCGTCCATTCGGCCTGCTCAATGCCCAGTGGCTCGAACAGGCGCGAGCGGGCGAAGTCGAGCAGCGGTACCCCGGCGCCGCGCGCGACCAAGTGCCCCAGAATCGCGGTGGTGCCCCCGCTGTAGCGCCAAGCGGTCCCCGGCGCCGACTCGACTGGCCGCGACAGGACGTACCGGTAGCGGTCCGCGCTGTTCTCCATCGCGATCTCGCTGTTGCGCGGGTCGCTGTAGGGTAGATCCTCGTTCCACGATAGCCCCATCGTCATGGACAGCAGGTGGGCAATGTGGATAGCGCGCCGTTGTCGGTCCGGCGCCAGGTCGGCGTAGGCGGGAAAGGCGTCCAGCACGGGCGTATCGAGAGCGGGCACCTTACCTTCAGCCAGTGCCATGCCATACAGCAGGCCCACGATGCTCTTGCTGACCGAGCGAAGGTCATGCAGCGTGTCCGCGTCGAAGGTGACGGTACCCAGCGGAGTGCCCCAGCGTTCGTCCGTGCCTGTGTAGTAGCGCTCCAAGGCCACCTTGCCGTGCCGCGCTATGAACACAGCGTGCAAGTTCGCCAGCTCGCCACTGTGCACGCCCTGGTCCAGGCGTTCGCCGAGATCGAGCGCGACGCCGGCGACCGCGCCGCTGTTACGCGGCCAAGCCCCACCGGCCGCATGCAGCGGCGGGTGCCCAAGGACGGCCGCAGCGCCAACAGCGCCCAGCAATGATCGCCTGCTTGCGGAGGGGGGGGTCGATGTATTCATTCACTCTTCCCAGTAGAAAGGCACAGGATAGCTCGGGATGCTCGCCTCTGCGACTACCACCGTCCGGACCGGCCGATAGCCTTTGTTGGCCGATTCCTGAAATATAGCTTCTGCGCGCGAGCGTTCACCGGTCAAGGTGGGATGGCCGGATGCATACTGACAAGCGCATGATCTGAGACCCTCAACTCGATGGGAGACCATCATGGAAACCTCAGGCAATACAGTTCATCACGAACCGTGGAACAAGGGCAAGATCGTCGGGCAAAAGGCCCCCTTCAAGGTGAAGGACATTTGGGCTCTGCGTGTACGACTTCAAATGGAAGGTCGGGTCCGCGAGCTCGCACTCTTCAACCTCGGCATAGACAGCAAGCTTCGCGGATGCGACCTCGTCGCACTCAAGGTACGTGACGTGTCCCATGGTGATCAGGTGGCCACGCGCGCCATCGTCATG
The DNA here is from genome assembly GCF_057654755.1 of Hydrogenophaga sp. L76. NCBI lineage: Bacteria > Pseudomonadati > Pseudomonadota > Betaproteobacteria > Burkholderiales > Comamonadaceae > Hydrogenophaga > Hydrogenophaga sp. L76. Next base: position 871,751 of record NZ_CM172807.1, on the reverse strand, counting down.
CAGCACAAGACCAAGCGCCCAGTCCAGTTCGAAATCACGGGAGTTACCCGAGAGGCCCTGCAGGCCTGGATCAAGCAAGCCGCGCTGAAATCAGATGACTTTCTGTTCCCCAGCCGGCTCCACGATTCGCCACATCTGGGGACTCGGCAGTACGCCCGGATTCTTGGGCGCTGGGTGTGTGACCTTGGCCTTGATCGTTCTGAATATGGGACCCACTCGATGCGAAGGACCAAGGCAACGTTGATCTATCGACGCACAAAAAACCTCCGAGCCGTGCAACTGCTGCTCGGCCACTCCAAGCTGGAATCGACCGTGCGGTACCTGGGCATCGAGGTCGACGATGCTCTTGAAATCTCAGAACAGACTGAGATCTGAGGTTTTCATGGGGGGCGGCCTTTGCTCCGGCGCTGGGGCGGCCGCCTTCAAAGGCAGCTATGTGGCGTCGAACAGGAGCAGATCTTTCGGCCAGAAGCTGTCGTCCGGTAGGTAGCTGTGAAAGGCAGTTCTAGGTTGATCACAGTCAATCAAGCACTGTGAAATTTGCGACAGATGTCGTTAGCCATCACTGTTGACGGTGCTTAACTTGCGCACAGGCGTCGTCTGCAAGCACCCCATACCTTCCAAGGCGGCCTCCACCGCCTCATCCAGCGGCGTATGCGGCTCATGCCCAAGCGTCGAGACCAGCTTGGCGTTGCTCATCTTTACCCGCGTGCTCCACAAATAGCGCATCTGACATAGCTCTCGCAGGGTCGGTACAAAGGGCGCAGCAAGCACGGTAAGCCACCAGGGGAAGGCTCTCACTTTGGGCTTGACTCCTCCGCGCTTGACTACCACGCGGCAGATCGCTTCCGCCAACTGGGTGCCGTCTGCGTCCCAATGACCGGCCATGTGGAAGGCGGCAAAGGGATCCAACGTGCTACGCAGCTGCAACAGCTCCACCATAGTGCGGGCTACGTCGGGTAGGTAAGACCACTGGTGGCCCATGCCGGGTGCGTTGGGCACACTAATAGACTTAACCGGCTGACCGGGCTTTAGCATGCCCTGCGAGAACCAGCTACTGCCCAGCTTGGGTCCGAAGAAGTCCCCCGCACGCACCAGGAGCACTCTGCAGTTCTGGCTGCTGGCCTGCTTCAGACGCTGCTCCATCTCCACACGTATGCTTCCCTTCCGGGTGATGGGCTGCTGCGGTGAATCCTCATGTAACGTGGGAAAGGAGCTGGGACCGTAGTTGTAGACTGTGCCAGGCAGCACGATAGTAGCTCCGTTAGCATGCGCGGCGGCGATGGTGTTGTCCAGCATGGGCAGTACCAGCTCACCCCAACGACGATAACCGGGTGGGTTGACTGCGTGCACTATGACGGAACAGCCTTCTGCTGCTGCCAGCACGTCCTCGCGGTTCATGGCGTCGCCGCGAATCCAGACCATGCCGTCGCGCCGCTCAATTTGCTGCTCACCGCTTCGGCGCAATGCACGCACTGTCCAGCCAGCATCGCGTAATTGCCGAGCCATTTCGCCACCAATGCCGCCGGTGGCTCCTAGAACCAAGGCCGTGTTGCTTTCCATTCATTACCCCCGGATGTGTTGCGATGGCAAGGAGTTTCTAGCGGGCACTGCTATTAAGCAATTGACCAAGATGTGATAGTCGCCATACATTTTCGTATGACCATCAACAACACCGATATTGGCTGGGAGCTGTATCGCACCTTTTTGGGCGTACTGGAAGAGGGCTCGCTGTCCGGTGCAGCGCGCTCCATGGGAATTGCCCAGCCCACCGTGGGGCGGCATGTCGACGCACTGGAAACAGCATTGGGCGTGACGCTGTTTACCCGTTCGCAAACGGGGCTACTACCGGTAATCCCCCCAATTTCCACAGTCCGCAGAAGTAGAACGGTTATGCAGCCATGGCCAGATGCTGCTTTGGGGTGAATCCGCCCAGGGCCATGTTCGGGCGGTCGTGATTGTAGGACCACATCCATTGCGTGGCGAAGTCCTGAACCTCTTCAAGGCTTGACCAGTGATACTGGGATAACCATTCGTATCGCACCGTCCGGTTGAACCGCTCAACGTAGGCGTTTTGCTGCGGCTTACCAGGCTGGATGTATTCGATCTGGATGCCCCATTCACTGGCCCAGTTCTGAATGGTGCCGCTGATGTTCTCCGGCCCGTTGTCGCAACGAATCACCAGCGGCTTGCCTCGCCAGGCAATGATCTGCTTCAGCGCCCGGATCACCCGCTCACTGGGCAGCGAGAAGTCCACCTCAATGCCAAGCGCCTCACGGTTGAAGTCGTCGATCACGTTGAACAAGCGCAGATTCCTGCCGTCCTCCAGCCTGTCGTGCATGAAGTCCATGGACCAGACCTGATTGATAGCCTGCGGCACGGCCAATGGTTGCGGCTTCTCCCGCATCAGCCGCTTGCGTGGCTTGATGCGCAGGTTGAGCTCCAGCTCGCGGTAAATGCGGTAGACCCGTTTGTGGTTCCAGCCAAAATTCTTCACGTTGCGCAGGTACAGGTAGCACAGGCCGAATCCCCAGTTGCGGTGGTTGTCCGTCAGGCGCATCAGCCAGTTGGCAATCTCCTCGTTCTCGGCGTTTTGTTTGCACTCGTAGCGGTAGCAGGATTCACTGATCGAGAACACCGCACAGGCGACTCGTATGGCGACGGCACGCTGCTGCACGACTTCCTTGGCCATCTCGCGCCGACGAGATGGCCGTGTTACTTTTTTGCGAGGTACTCGTTGGCGATTTCAGCCTTGAGCTTCTCCTCCAGATACATCTTCCTGAGGCGCCGGTTCTCGTCTTCAAGCTCCTTCATGCGGGCCATCATGGAGGTGTCCATACCGCCGAACTTGGCACGCCACTTGTAAAAAGTAGCGGTACTGATCCCCACCTCCCGGCAGATCTCTGGCACCGCCAGACCGGCCTCAACTCGCTTCAAGGCAGCCATGATCTGGCTGTCGGTAAATCTCGACTTCTTCACGTAGAACTTCCTTCTTGGAAAATTCTACTTCTGGGAACTTTGGTTTTTCGGGGGGATTACCTACCCACCGAGGCGGCGCTAGCGCTGCAGCCGTTTGCCCTGACCATGTACAGCGCTGCCGCTGCGCTGAAGCGCGCGGCCGAAAGCCAAGGCTCAGGTATCCAAGGCACAGTGCGAGTTACGGCCAGCGAGGTGATAGGGCAAGAGGTATTACCACCTATCCTGGCGAAACTGCAGGACACACACCCGGACCTGACGGTAGAACTGGTGCTGACCAACAGGGTGCAGGACCTCCTGCAGCGCGAAGCCGACATCGCCGTGCGCATGACACAGCCCAGACAGGAGCAACTAATTGCCCGATGCGTTGGAGTGATGCCACTTGGCTTTCATGCGCACAAACGCTATCTGGACAAGCACGGGACTCCCAGCTCTCTGGCTGATCTGGCTCAGCACGCGCTGATTGGCTTTGATGAAGAGACGCCGTTCGTGCGTGCCGCACGCAAGGCATTCCCAATCTGGAACCGCGAAAACTTTGCGGTGCGTACCGACAACGACATGGCACAGATTGCGCTGATCCGAGCTGGCTGCGGTATTGGCGTGTGCCAAATGCATATAGCGGCGCGCGACCTGAATCTGGTGAACATATTGCCTGGCAGCATTCCGCTGAGCCTGGAGACCTGGCTCACCATGCACGAAGATCTGCGCAATAACCCGAGCTGCAAGGTGACATTTGATGCACTGTTGAAGGGGCTACAAGACTACGTGACTCCCTAGCAAGTCGACATCGATCTGACCAGATGAGGTTGCTTGCCAATGACTGAAGAACCTGACTTAGTTGACGGTGTGAGAAAAGAGCCTTGGCGTCTACCAAGGCTCTTTTTCATATTTCCGGCGCTTTTACTACGCAGGCAGGGCGACCAGTGGGTTTCCGTACATAGGGTCATCCTTTTTTGAGGCCAGTGCCTTTTCAAGGTTGATGCCCAGGGCCTTGGCTACGCCTGCACCGTATGCAGGGTCTGCGGCGTGGCAATTGCGGATGTGACGGAACTTGATGAACTCTGGAGCGTCGCCCATGGCTCTGCCGGTGTTGCCAAAAAGCGCTTCCTTCTGACCGTCGTTCATTAGACGGAACAACTTGCCAGGTTGCTCGAAGTAGTTGTGGTCATCTTTGTCGTAGCTCCAGTGGGCTGCATTGCCGGTGAGCTTGAGCGGCGGCTCCGAGAACTGCGGCTGGCCCTGCCATTGGCCAAAGCTGTTGGGTTCGTAGTGCGGCAAAGCACCATAGTTGCCATCGACCCGCCCCTGACCATCGCGGTGGTTGCTGTGCACTGGGCAGCGAGCCTGATTGACAGGGATCTGGTGGTAATTTACGCCCAGTCGATAGCGCTGAGCATCGGCGTAGTTGAAAAGGCGTGCTTGCAGCATACGGTCCGGACTGACACCGATACCAGGTACCAGATTGCTAGGGGAAAAGGCCACCTGTTCAACGTCGGCGAAAAAGTTCTCGGAGTTTTTGTTCAGCTCGAACTCACCAACTTCGATGAGCGGATAGTCGCCCTTGTACCAGACCTTGGTCAGATCGAACGGATGCAAGGCGTACTTCTCCGCATCAGCCTCTGGCATGACCTGAATAAACATCGTCCACTTGGGATATTCGCCACGTTCGATGGCTTCATACAGATCGCGCTGATGGGTTTCACGATCCTGGGCGACCAATTCGCCGGCCTCTGCATCGGTAAGGTTCTTGATGCCCTGCTGGGTCCGGAAATGCATCTTGACCCAGAAACGCTCGCCGGCCTGGTTCCAGAGGCTGTAGGTGTGCGAGCTGAAACCGTGCATATGACGGTAGCTGGCAGGGATGCCGCGATCGCTCATGACGACAGTGACTTGGTGCAGAGCTTCGGGCAGAAGCGTCCAGTAATCCCAATTGTTGGTGGCGCTGCGCAAGTTTGTGCGAGGGTCGCGTTTGACGGCCTTATTCAGATCAGGGAACTGGCGAGGATCGCGGATGAAGAACACCGGAGTGTTATTGCCCACCATGTCCCAGTTTCCCTCTTCGGTATAGAACTTCAGAGCAAAACCACGGATATCGCGCTCGGCATCGGCCGCACCGCGCTCCCCAGCTACCGTAGTGAAGCGGGCAAACATCTCCGTCTTCTTTCCTACCTCGCTGAAAATCTTAGCGCGGGTGTACTTGGTGATGTCGTGCGTGACCGTGAATGTGCCGAAGGCACCCGATCCCTTGGCGTGCATGCGGCGCTCTGGGATGACCTCGCGCACAAAACCGGCCAGCTTTTCATTCAGCCAGACATCCTGAGCCAATAAGGGGCCGCGAGGACCTGCAGTGAGGCTGTCGCGGTTAGTGACCACGGGGGCGCCGAAGTCAGTAGTCATGTGGGTTACGGGGCACTTTTTGGTGTCGTCGCTCATGAATTTCTCCTAATTGGTTGTGGGGCCATCAACGACTATAGGCTAGTTGTTTGATCGCAAGTTTTGATGGTGCAATCTTTTACCTTGAATAGAAGAAAGCATTATGGGCCAGGTTCTGCACGGAAGTGCCACAACGACAAAGGTTGTCCGTCGATCAATACAAAATAGTCAACGCTTTCTGCGCGCCATGAAATCAACCTGAAAACGATAGTGAGGTGGAAGAAACGGACCCCGATCACAGGTCGGCCTATAGGGTCGCATGACTGCTTAGGGTCGCGAGCGTGAGTTCGGCCCTTCGAGCAGCTGACATTCGACCGCGAGTTGGCTGAGCCATCTGCGGCCAGCCACGCTGGATGACTGCAGCCCCTTCGATACCTGTCATTGATGCCGCCGTGCTGCCGGGTGAGCCGATGACGGCTTCGTGCCAGGCACCGTGAACCCAACTCCCGGGCGCGACCGGCTCCAAACGCTGCAAAGCGGTATCTGGAGCGCAAAAGGCGCTTCATGCTGGGTCCAGACAGACGCGCCGAGCAACGAAAACTACACAGGGTGTTGCTTCAGCCTACAAGTTCATGCCTTCTGCGTCGTTCGCCGCCGCATCGATCTTCGCCTTCCCCCTGACGATGATCTCCCTCGCGGAATCACCACGCATCCAGCAGTCCACCATGTCCGCCCAGACTTGCATGAGGGCCCGCCGAGGCCCGGACAACCGAGCATGGTTGTAGGCGGCAGCGACTTGGTCCTTTCTCTGGTGGGCCAGGCAGGCTTCCACCAATGCTTCCGGGAAGAGCGCGTCGTTGAGGCGTGACGAGAACGTTCGGCGCAGGTCGTGCACGGAGACTGGCAGAAACAGCTCCTGACTGGGTGTTCGATCCTTGTTGATCCGGTCCACCGAAGCGGCGATCGTCCGGTTCAGCGTGGCTTGGCTGATCGGCTCGGCGGAGTCATACCGGCTTGGATGGAGAAAGTTGCTCGACGGAAAGCAGGTTCGAAGCGTTGTCAAAATGTCCAGGGCCTGCTCTGCCAGATACACCGTATGCGGCTTGCCTGCCTTCATCCTTGCGGCGGGGATCAGCCACTGGGCCCGTTCCCAGTCCACTTCCGCCCAGGTGGCCCCGATGAACTCACCTTTGCGCACACCCGTCAGCAGCAAGAACCTGACGGCCAGCCGCAGTGTCGGGGCAGTGCCCGTCATCTCCAGTCCGTCGAGCAAGGTCTTGATTTCGTGGCGGCTCAGGTTGCGCTCACGCGGGACAAACGTCGCGTAGGCCTTCCGAGCGAGCGCTTCCGCCGGATTGGCGATGTCGACGCCCTTGCCATTGGCGAACCGGTAGATCTGCAACACCAGTTCCCTGGCGTGCACGGCAGGACCTGGGCCTCGTTCAGTCTTGACGCGGTCGAGCAACTCACCCAGCGCGACCGGCTTGATTTCATCGAGGTTCAACTTCCCGAACGGGCCGGCCAGGATGCGGTCGTAGATCGAACGCCGCAAAGCCAGAGTGCTGTCGGCCAGGCGCTCGGCGCCGCTCTTGGTGTCGGACTTGAACTCAAAGTACCGCTTCGCCCAGCGCCCGAAATTCATGGCGTCGGCGACTTCGCTGCGCTGCTCGACCTTGGCCCGGGCGGGTGATCGCCCGGAACTGACATCGACACGCGCCCGAGCCAGCAGGAGGCGCGCCTCCTCCAGTGTCACATCCATGCCGTAGGCCAGGTGAGATCGCTGAGCATGGCGGGCCACCGGTTCATGGCGTCCGATGGTCAGCGTCTCGCGTCGGCCGCTCAATCGGTAGTCGTAGCGGAAGGACCTGCTGCCACTGGGCGAGACGACGACGTAGAGACCGTTGCCTCCGTCGCTGACCTTGTAGGCCCTCTCGCCCGGCAGTAGTTCTCGCAGTTTGATTTCCGTCAATCCGTGGCGCGTTCTCGCGCTTACCAGCCCAACCCGCGCCCGTTCCATCGAGGTGTTCATGAGGTCTCCGATCCGTTGCATTTCGCAGGACCGAAATACCGTCATGGGGTCTGACGGTATCGCTGCAGGCCTGCCAGCTTAGGTGTCCGGATACCGTCAAGTCAACCGTCAGAACGCCTGGGACGCCCTGGGATTCGATGGGACGTCGCGGGACGCTAAGTCCTTGTCCCTAAAGGGAAATCGGGTTTTCCTGGGATGTTCCGAAACACCTTGGGACGATCTTGGCTCATTCCCACTCGATCGTCGCTGGCGGCTTGGAGCTCACGTCGTAGGTCACACGGTTGATGCCGCGTACTTCGTTGATGATCCGGCTCGACACCTTTTTCAGCAAGGCATACGGCAGCTCGGCCCAGTCGGCGGTCATGAAGTCGCTGGTCTGCACGGCGCGCAGCGCCACCACGTAGTCGTAGGTGCGGCCGTCGCCCATCACACCCACGCTCTTGACCGGCAGGAACACGGTGAAGGCCTGACTCGTGAGGTCGTACCAGCTCTTGCCGCTGGGGTGGTCGATGGTGGAACGCAGCTCTTCGATGAAGATGGCGTCGGCCCGGCGCAGCAGGTCGGCGTACTCCTTCTTCACCTCGCCCAGGATGCGCACGCCCAGGCCCGGCCCCGGGAAGGGGTGGCGGTAGACCATGTCATGCGGCAGGCCGAGCGCCACGCCGAGTTCGCGCACCTCGTCCTTGAACAGATCACGCAGCGGTTCCAGCAACTTCAGGCCCAGCTGCTCGGGCAGGCCACCCACGTTGTGGTGGCTCTTGATGGTGACGGCCTTCTTGCTCTTGGCGCCACCGGATTCGATCACATCCGGGTAAATTGTGCCTTGTGCCAACCACTTGGCACCTTTTGTTGATGCACCACTTGAAATGAGTTTGGCCGCCTCGGCCTTGAAAACCTCGACGAATTCGCGGCCGATGATCTTGCGTTTGGCTTCCGGATCGCTCACCCCGGCCAGGTGGCCGAGGAACTGGTCGGCGGCGTCCACGCGGATCACTTTGGCGTGAAGCTTGCCGACGAACATGTCCATCACCATGTCGCCCTCGTTCAGGCGCAGCAGGCCGTGATCAACGAACACGCAGGTGAGTTGGTCGCCGATGGCGCGGTGGATCAGTGCCGCGGCCACCGACGAATCCACGCCACCGGAAAGGCCCAGGATGACCTCTTCGTCGCCCACCTGGTCGCGGATCTTCTGCACCGCTTCTTCGATGTGGTCGCGCATCACCCAGTCGGCCCGCGTGGCGCAGATGTCGAGCACGAAGCGCTCCAGCAGCGCCCTGCCCTGCACCGTGTGCGTCACTTCGGGGTGGAACTGCACGGCGTAGTAGCCGCGATCCACATCGGCCATGCCGGCGATGGGGCAGCTGTCGGTGCTGGCCATGAGCTTGAATCCCGCAGGCATCTCGGTGACCTTGTCGCCGTGGCTCATCCACACCTTGAGCATGCCGTGGCCTTCCGGGGTGTGGAAGTCGGCGATGTCTTTCAGCAACGGTGTGTGGCCACGCGCGCGTACTTCGGCGTAGCCAAACTCGCGCGTGGTGCCCGCCTCGACCTTGCCGCCCAGTTGCTGCGCCATGGTCTGCATGCCGTAGCAAATGCCCAGCACCGGCACGCCCAGTTCAAACACCGCATCGGGCGCCTTGTCGTCCACCTCGTAGACGCTGGCGTGGCTGCCGGAGAGGATCACGCCCTTGAGCTGGCCGTCGGCGGCGAACTCGCGCACCCATTCGCTGCTCACGTCGCAAGGATGCACCTCGCAGTACACATGCGCCTCGCGCACGCGGCGGGCGATGAGCTGGGTGACCTGGGAACCAAAATCAAGAATGAGGATTTTCTGGTGTTGCATGGCGGACGGTGGACTTCAGAAAAACAAAGGTCGCCCTGAAGACGACCCGTGGTGGCGAGAGGCTGCTCCAACCCAGGGCAGCGCGGAACCGGCTTCGCCGGGCCGCCAGTGCCGCCCCTTGGGGGTGACGCCGCAGGCGGCGCGGGGGGGTCATTCAGCTCTGTAGTTCGGGGCTTCCTTGGTGATCTGCACGTCGTGCACATGGCTCTCGCGGATGCCGGCCGAGGTGATCTCGACGAACTCTGCCTTGTGCCGCATGTGCTCGATGGTCGGGCAACCGCAGTAGCCCATGGAAGCGCGCAGGCCGCCAGACATCTGGTAAATGATGGACACGACCGAGCCCTTGTAGGGCACGCGGCCTTCGATGCCTTCAGGCACCAGCTTGTCGGCATTGGGGTTGCCGGTGCTGCTCTCCTGGAAATAGCGGTCGGCGCTGCCCTGCTGCATGGCACCGATGGACCCCATGCCGCGGTAGCTCTTGTAGCTGCGGCCCTGGAACAACACGATCTCGCCCGGGGCTTCTTCGGTGCCGGCGAACATGCCACCCATCATCACGGTGTTGGCGCCGGCTGCGATGGCCTTGGCGATGTCACCGCTGTAGCGGATACCGCCGTCGGCGATCATGGGCACGCCGGTGCCCTGCAGGGCGGTGGCCACGTTGTCGATGGCCATGATCTGGGGCACGCCCACGCCGGCCACGATACGTGTGGTGCAGATCGAGCCCGGGCCGATGCCGACCTTGACGCCGTCAGCACCGGCTTCCACCAGCGCCATGGCCGCACCGCCGGTGGCGATGTTGCCACCGATCACGTCCACCTGCGGGTAGTTCTGCTTGACCCAGCGCACGCGGTCGATCACACCCTTGCTGTGGCCATGGGCGGTGTCCACCACGATGGCGTCCACACCGGCTTTCACCAGGGCTTCCACGCGTTCTTCGGTACCCTCGCCCACACCCACCGCGGCGCCCACGCGCAGACGGCCCGCAGCATCGCGCGCGGCGCTGGGGAAGTTGAGCTGCTTGGTGATGTCCTTCACCGTGATCAGGCCCTTGAGCTCAAAGTTGTCGTTCACGAGCAGCAGGCGTTCCAGCTTGTGCTTGTTGAGCAGGGTCTTGGCCTCGGCCGGTGTGGTGCCGTCGGGCATGGTGATCAGGCGCTCGCGCGGCGTCATGATCTCGCTGACCGGCAGGTCGTAGCGGGTTTCAAAGCGCAGGTCGCGGCCGGTAACGATGCCGACCACGCGGCCTGCCTCCAGCACCGGGAAGCCCGAAATGCCCAGGTCGTCGGACAGCTTCATGACCTCACGGATCGTGGTCTGCGGCGTGATGACCACCGGATCGCGCAGAACGCCCGACTCGTAACGTTTGACCTTGGCCACATGGGCGGCCTGCTCGGCTGGGGTGAGGTTTTTGTGGATGATGCCGATGCCGCCTTCCTGGGCAATGGCAATCGCCAGCCGGGCCTCGGTCACGGTGTCCATCGCAGCCGAGACCAAGGGCAGGTTCAGCTTGATGTTGCGGGAGAACTGGGTGGCGAGGGAGGTGTCCTTGGGAAGGACCTGGGAGTACGCTGGCACCAACAAGACATCGTCGAAGGTGAGCGCTTTGCCGAGTAGGCGCATGGGGTAAAGCTCCAAAAACACTATTGTATCCGGGCGCCCAGTGCCGTTGCGGAGTGCCCATGCCTTCCCGTGCAGCGTATGAGCGAAGCAAAAATGCCTCTGCGAATCAACTCTGGCACCGGCGCGGCAGGCCAGACGCCCTAGGCGCCGGATGGAAACGTTAAACTGGATGGATGGAACTCTCAACCTTTTCCCTGGCCGGTTACCTCAAGTTCGCGCTCGGCGCGTTGACTGTTTTGGCCTGCAGCAGCGCCCCCGCCCAATGGCTGTGGATTGATTCTGCCGGCAACAAGGTGTTCAGCGACACCGCCCCGGCGCCCGGGGTGCCTGACAAGAACATTCTGAAGCGGCCCGGCTTGCGCAGCGCCCCCGCAACGGTGGAAACTGAAACGCCGGTTGGGGCACCCCAGGCGGCCGCGCCCTTGAGCCCACCCAAACCCAGTGGGCGCGACGCGGCGCTGGAAGCGAAGAAAAAGCAGGCCGAAGAAGCCGAACTGGCGAAACAGAAAGCAGAGGCCGAAAAAATGGCCAAGGCACGGGCAGAAAACTGCGATCGAGCACGGCGTGCCAAAGCGACACTGGATTCGGGCGTTCGTGTGGCGACCACCAACGCCAAGGGTGAACGCGAGATCATGGACGACCAGGCTCGGGCGGCCGAAACCCAAAGGCTCAGCGAGATCATCCGCACCGATTGTGGCCCGGCTCCCCAGGCCCAAACCCAAGCCCAGTAAGACCACTGTCCGAGGGATGGATTCATCCCTCCAAGGACGATCAGTAGCCCGCTTTGGAGCCCGGCCGGCGCCGGGCAAACAAGCCTGCCCCGCGGGCACCCTGCCCCACAAAACGCTCCCTGCGTGCCACCTTCGGGTCCACCCGGAGAGCGCGGTACACCTCCACCCGATCACCCTCCCGCAGCACCGTGGACGGCGTGGCTTTGTGCCCCCAGATACCCAGAGCCAGCGGCTCATTCCGTATTTCCGGAAAAAGACTCAGCCAGCCGCTTTCCGTCAGCGCCTGGGCGACGCTGCAGCCTTCGGCAACCTGCAACACCCGTTCATGCACCGTGCGCGGCGCACTGGCGTAGACCAGCGTGACGTTCATGCGCCGTACACCGCGTCGGCGCGCTTCACGAAGGCATCCACCAGATTGCCCGCGATCTTGTCAAACACGGGCCCCACCAGCTTGGCCAGTGTGTTGCTGGAGAACCCGTAGGTCAGACGGAACTCCACCTTGCAGGCCCGCTCCGTACCGTCACCCAGGGGCGTGAAATCCCAGCAGCCTTCCAGATGCGAAAACGGTCCATCCACCAGCTCCATCAGCACCTGGCGGTCGTCCACGTGGGTGTTGCGGGTCGTGAAACTGTGGCGCAGGCCGCTGATGGACATGCCCACTTTGGCCACCATGCCCTCTTCGCCGCGTTCAACCACTTCGCCGTGGTCGCACCAGGGCAAAAACTGCGGATAGTGGTGCACATCGGTCACCAGCGCGAACATCTCGTGGGCGCTGTGCCAGAGCAAAACAGACTTTTGAATCGTTTTCATACAATCAGGCGGGCATTTCAGGCAAGCCGCCAACAATGACATGCCGCCCGGCAGCTTCTTCGCTGCCATTGTATTGGCCAGAAACGGCCGCAACTGACACTCCATGGCCACCAAACCCAGTAAAAGCGCGTCCACCAAGGGCGTCGACAGCCGCATTGCCGACAACAAAAAGGCGCTGTTCAACTACGCGATTGAAGAGCGTTTCGAGGCCGGCATGGTGCTTGAAGGCTGGGAGGTCAAAGCGCTGCGCGAGGGCAAGGTGCAGCTGACCGATGGCTATGTCGTCATCCGCGAAGGCGAACTGTTCCTGATCGGCTGCCAGATCAACCCGCTCAACACGGCTTCGACCCACGTCAGCCCGGACTCGGTGCGCACCAAAAAGCTGCTGCTGCACCGCGACCAGATCAGCCGCCTCATCGGCAAGATCGAGCAGAAGGGCTACACCCTGGTGCCGCTCAACCTGCACTGGAAAAACGGCAAGGTGAAGTGTGAAATGGCGCTGGCCAAGGGCAAGGCCGAGCACGACAAGCGCGACACCATCAAGGAGCGCGAAGGCAAGCGCGAGGTCGAGCGGGCCATGAAGAGCCGCAGCCGCTGACCTGGGCTGTCGAGCAATGGGAATACCGATGGAAGCAGGAGGAAGGCGTCTTTGAAATACCTGTTCATCCACCAGAACTTTCCAGGCCAGTTCCGTCACCTGGCGCCTGCGTTGTCGGCGCAACCGGGCAACCAGGTGGTGGCGCTGATGGTGCAGCCGAAGGGCGAGCCGCAGACCTGGCGCGGGGTGCGGGTGCTGCCCTACCCGCTTCAGGGCGCCAACACACCGGGGCTGCACCCCTGGCTGGTCGATATCGAAACCAAGACGTTGCGGGCCACGGCCTGCTGGCAGGCGGCGCGATCACTGCGCAACCAGGGCTTTGTGCCCGACGTGATCGTGGCACACCCTGGATGGGGTGAACCGCTGTTCGTGAAGCAGGTCTGGCCTCGGGCCCGGCTGGGGTTGTACGCCGAGTTTTTCTACCAGCTCGACGGCGCCGATGTGGGCTTCGACCCCGAGTTCGAACCACCCGATCCGCAAGCCGATGCCTGCCGCCTGCAGATGAAGAACCTCAACAACCTGGCCCACCTGGACCAGGCGGACGGGGCACTGAGCCCGACGCACTGGCAAGCCAGCACCTTTCCCCCGGCCTGGCGCGACCGCATCTGCGTGGCGCACGACGGCATTGACACCGATGTGCTGTGCCCCGACCCCGATGTGCGTTTTCCGTTGCCGAACGGTGCGCGGGCGCTGACCCGTGACGACGAGGTGATCACCTATGTGGCGCGGAATCTGGAACCCTATCGCGGCGTTCATGTGCTCATGAGGGCCTTGCCCGCCTTGTTGCGCGAGCGACCGAACGCGCAGGTGCTGCTGGTGGGCGGCGAAGAGACGGGCTATGGGGCCGCTGCACCTGCCGGGCGCACCTGGCGCGAGGTGTTCTGCAGCGAAGTGCAGGACCAGATGCCTGCATCGGATTGGGCCCGGGTGCACTTTCTCGGACGGCTGGAACGCGAGGCGTTCACCCGGCTGCTGCAGGTGTCGCGGGTGCATGTGTACCTGAGCTACCCTTTTGTGCTGAGCTGGAGCCTGCTCGAGGCCATGAGCGTGGGCGCCGCGATCGTGGCGAGCGATACCGCGCCGGTGCGCGAGGTGATCACGCCGGGTGAAACCGGGAGACTCGTGGATTTTTTCGACCGGGCGGGGCTGGTGCGATCCATTGGCGCGCTGCTGGACGACGCCAGCGAACGCCAGCGGCTGGGCGCCGCGGCGCGTGCCTTCGCCCAGTCACACTACGATCTCGGCCGCGTGTGCCTGCCGCAACAGCTGGCCTGGGTGCAGAGTCTGTCGGCCGGTCTCTGACGATCCGATCAGCTCAGGGACCGCAGCGGATGCGCGTGCGCAGGCCAGGGGCTGACGAAGAACGGCTCAACCATCTCGGGTGTCACCGCGTCAACGCGTGCGGGGTTCCAGCGCGGAGCGTGGTCCTTGTCCACCGCCAGCGCGCGGATGCCCTCCACCGTTTCACTCGCCGCGCCGGGGCGCAACTGGAAACAATGGCGCACCATGTCGCGCTCCATGCGCAAGGCGTCGGCCAGGCCCATGCGACGGGCCCGGCGCACCTGCTCCAGCACCACGTGCAGCATCAGCGGCGAGCGCTTGTTCAACACCGCCAGTGTCTGTGCCGCCCAGTCGCCAGGGGTCGTGGCCAGCGCTGACACGATCGCCCCCACGCTGTCCAGCGAAAACACCCGGTCGATCTCTGCCAGCGGCCAGGTGACGCGCGTGAAGACCTTTTGTTCGTGGTTGCGGCACCAGCGCTCGACGGCCTCGCCGCTTTCAAACGGCGTCTGGCCCAGCGTTTCCCACAAGCCGGTCAGGCGGCCGCTGTCCATCAAGGCATCGGCCAGGCCCATGGTCATGGCCTCGGTACCACCCAGTGCGTGTCCCGTGAGCCCGAGGTATTCCCCCAGGCGACCGGGGCAACGGCTCAGGAAATAGCCGCCCCCCACGTCGGGAAACAGGCCGATACCGGTTTCGGGCATGGCCAGTTTGCTGCGCTCGGTGACGATGCGCAGGCTGGCCCCCTGGCTGATGCCCATGCCACCCCCCATGACGATGCCGTCCATGAACGCGATATAGGGCTTGGCGTAGGTGTGGACCAGGTGGTTGAGCGCGTACTCCTCGGTGAAGAAGTCCTCCAGCTCGGGGTTGCCGGCCAGCGCTGCCTGATGGAAGAACCGGATGTCGCCGCCCGCACAGAAAGCACCGAACGGGCCTTCCTTGCCCATGCCGCGCACCACCACGGCCAGCACATGGGTGTCGTCGCGCCAGGCGATCAGGGCGGCGGTGATGTCGCGGATCATGCCCAGCGACAGGGCGTTGAGCGCCCTGGGCCGGTTCAGCGTGATGCAGCCGACGCGGCCGCGGACTTCGGCCACGACCTGGGTTTCGGAATGGGGCGTTTTGGTCATGGAAATGATCCTCGGTTCAATCGGTCTGGGATTCGCAGGCGTCGGCACTCAGGGTCTGTATGCGGGGTGTACCCGCGCGCGACCGCCAGCCCATCAGTTCGTTGATCACCAGGGCAACGATCACCAGGCTGCCCCCGGCGAGCACCTCGGGCCCCGGCACCTCGTTCGCCAGCCACCATGCAAGGACGATGCCGAAGATCACCTCCAGCAGGGCCAGCAGGGACACTTCGGGCGCCTTGAGCACGCGCGCGCAGACGACCGACAGCACGCAGGGAATGGCCAGTTGCACCAGACCCAGCAAGGCCAGCCAGCCGATGTCACCCCCGGTGGCCTCAAACGGCACCGCAAGCGCAAACGTGTAGAGCGAGGACAAGACCGCACCGAGCAGCACCGACGGCACGAGGTCGATCGACTCACCATGCGACTGGCTGCGCTGCACCACGGTCCAGTTCACGGCAGCGGCCACCGGCACGCACAGCGCCACAAGAGAGCCCAGCAACAGACCCGATGCGCTGGCCTCTGCGTCGGACAAGGCGGCCAGCATCTGGCTCCCGTACATGTAGGCAATGCCCGCGCCGGCCGCCACGATGGCCAGCCAGGTGCGCAACGGCAGGCGCTGCCCGATGGCAAAGCGCGCCAGCAAGGCCGTCATCAAAGGGCCCAGCGCCATGATGATGAGAACGTTGGCCACGCTGGTGAAGGTCAGCGCCAGCATGAAGGCGGTGAACATCACGCTCCAGCACACGCCGGACACCCAGAAGGCACGCGACTCGGGCAACAGGCCCCAGTATTGATGGAGGGTTCTGCCGATGACCGAGCGCTCTGGCGAATCGAGTGCCTGCACGCGCCCCTGACGGCTGGCCACACGCCACACCGGCAGGATGATCAGCAACGACAAGGCCGTGAACGCGCTGCGCCAGAAGGTCACCTCAAAGCGTGCTGCCGATTCCAGCTGGCGCGACACCACCCCGGCGATGGACCACATCAGGGTCACCGCGATCATCAGGAACACCGCCTGGGTGTGGCTCAGGCGGCTCAAGGCGCGAAAAGGCATGGTGCTGAATCAACAACACGGCGCCAGGCCGTGTTGAAGATGCATCAGTCGCGGTTGCGCTTGCGGTCGCTTTCTTTCAGGAAGCGCTTGCGCAGACGGACCGACTTGGGCGTGATTTCGACCAGCTCGTCGTCTTCGATGAATTCGACACCGTACTCGAGGTTCAGGTCGATTGGCGGCGTGATCTTGATCGCGTCTTCCTTGCCCGATACACGGAAGTTGGTCAGCTGCTTGGTGCGCGTGGCGTTGACCACGAGGTCGTTGTCGCGGCTGTGGATGCCGACGATCATGCCTTCGTACACCGGGTCACCGGCCTTGACGAACATGCGGCCACGGTCGTCCAGCTTGCCCAGGGCGTAGGTGAAGATTTCACCGTCGTCCATGGAGATCAGCACGCCGTTCTTGCGGCTGGCGATGTCGCCCTTGTGCGCTTCGTAGCTGTCGAAGATGTTGGAAATCAGGCCGGAACCACGGGTCAGGTTCAGGAATTCGTTGGTGAAACCGATCAGGCCACGGGCCGGGATGCGGTATTCCAGGCGCACGCGGCCACGGCCGTCCGGCTCCATGTTGACCAACTCGCCCTTGCGTTCGCCCAGGGCCTGCATCACGCCGCCCTGGTGCTGCTCTTCGATGTCGGCCGTCACCAGCTCGATCGGCTCGTGGCGTTCGCCGTTGACATCGCGGAAAACCACGCGCGGCTTGGAAACAGCCAGCTCGTAGCCTTCGCGGCGCATGTTTTCCAGCAGGATGGTCAGGTGCAGTTCACCGCGGCCCATCACCTCGAAAATGCCGTCTTCGCTGGTTTCGCTGACGCGCAGCGCCACGTTCGATTGCAGTTCTTTTTGCAGACGGTCCCAGATCTGGCGGCTGGTCACGAACTTGCCTTCGCGGCCGGCCAGCGGGCTGGTGTTCACGCAGAAGTTCATGGTCAGGGTCGGTTCGTCGACCTTGAGCATCGGCAGGGGTGCGGGGGTGAGGGGATCGGTCACGGTCACGCCGATGCCGATGTCGGCGATGCCGTTGATCAGCACGATCTCGCCGGGGCCGGCTTCGCTGGCCTGCACGCGGTCCAGGCCCTGGAAGGTCAGCACCTGGTTGATGCGGCCCTTGATGGTCTTGCCGTCGGGACCTTCCATCACCAGCACGTCCATGTTGGGCTTGATCGTGCCCTGGCTGATGCGGCCCACGCCGATGCGGCCGACGAAGGTCGAGAAATCGAGTGCGGAAATCTGCAGCTGCAGCGGCGCAGCAGGATCGCCCGTTTGCGCGGGCACGTGCTTGAGCACGGTTTCAAACAGGGCCGACATGTCGGGGCCCCACTGCTCGCCCGGCGCGCCCTCTTCCAGCGAGGACCAGCCGTTGATGCCGGAGGCGTAGACCACCGGGAAGTCCAGCTGCTCGTCGTTGGCACCCAGCTTGTCGAACAGGTCGAAAGCGGCGTTCACCACCTTGTCGGGGTTGGCGCCGGGCTTGTCCACCTTGTTGACCACCACGATGGGCTTGAGGCCCAGGGCCAGCGCCTTCTTGGTCACGAAGCGGGTCTGCGGCATCGGGCCTTCCTGGGCGTCGATCAACAGCACCACACCGTCCACCATGGACAGGGCGCGTTCGACTTCGCCACCGAAGTCCGCGTGGCCGGGGGTGTCGACGATGTTGATGTGCGTGCCCTGCCAGCTCACGGCGCAGTTCTTGGCCAGGATGGTGATGCCACGCTCTTTTTCGATGGCGTTGTTGTCCATCACCGTGTCCACGACTTTTTCGTGCTCGGCGAAGGTGCCCGACTGGCGCAGCAGCTGGTCGACCATGGTGGTTTTGCCGTGGTCGACGTGGGCGATGATGGCGATGTTGCGGATCTGTTTGCTCATGTTGCGGTTTCCAGGATTTGCTGTATTTCGATGGGGCTCAGCAGCCGCCCCGGGATGAGTTCGCCGCCCTCGGTGTGGCCACTGCCGAGCAGGACCGCCGAGGGGTTTGAGGTTTCGGTGGAGGTCGCCGGCGCGGGGCCGAACACCGCCACCTGGCTCTGGTCAGGCCAATCGCCTCGCCTGCGCACACCACTGAGGTAGCGCCCGGCATTGTCGGCGTCCAGCGTGACCGGCACGTGTCCTTCTAGCAAGACCTGGACCGGCGCCAGGTGCGCCAGACGCTGACCTTCGTCTTCCGAAGCCAGCGCATCCAGGGTGATGCACTGTGTGACGTCAAAAGGCCCGGTGGCGGTGCGGCGCAGCATGGTCAGGTGCCCGCCACAGCCCAGCGCTTCGCCGATGTCTTCCCCAAGGGTGCGGATGTAGGTGCCCTTGCTGCAGCGCACGCGCAGTTGCAGGCAAGGCGTGTCGCCATCAAGCTGCATGTCCAGCAGGTCCAGATCGTGAATCACCACCTGGCGCGCTTCGCGCTCGACCGTCTGGCCGTCGCGGGCGTATTCGTACAGCGGTTTGCCGTCTTTTTTCAGCGCACTGTGCATGGGCGGCACCTGCGCGATCGGACCCATGAAGCGGTCGAGCACCTCGACCACCTGGCCCGGGGTACAGGTCACGGCGCGGGTCTCGATCACCTCCCCCTCTGCATCGCCGGTGCTGGTCTTCAGGCCCAGGCGCACGGTGGTCTCATAGGTCTTGTCCGCGTCAAGGTGCAACTGGCTGAACTTGGTGGCGGCACCGAAACACAGTGGCAGCACACCCGTGGCGAGCGGGTCCAGCGTGCCGGTGTGGCCGGCTTTTTCGGCGCGCAGCAACCACTTGGCCTTTTGCAAGGCCTGATTGCTGGAGAGACCCAGCGGTTTGTCTAGCAGCAGCACCCCATGCACAGGGCGCCGTTGCACCCTGGTGCTTTGGCGCTGCATGGTCATTCCTCGTCTTTGGAACGCGAAGCCACCGCCTTGGATATCAAGGCGTTCATGTCTGACGCGCGCTCGGTGGTGCGGTCAAATATGAAGTGCAGCGTGGGCACGGTGTGGATATGCAGCCGCTTGAAAAGCCCGCTGCGCAGAAATCCGGCGGCGGCGTCCAGGCCTTGCTGGGTTTCTTCAGGGTCGCCAGTCAACAGGCTGAAGAACACCTTGGCGTGCGCGTAGTCGGGCGTGACCTCAACCGCGTTGATCGTGATCATGCCGACCCGGCGGTCTTTGAGCTCGCGCGCAATCAGCTCGGCCAGATCGCGCTGGATCTGGTCGGCCACGCGGAAACCGCGGTTGGGAGTGGAAGACTTCTTGACAGCCATGACGGTGCTCGAAACGTACCCCGATCAGAGGGTACGCGCCACTTCCTTGATCTCAAAGAACTCGAGCTGATCGCCCTCTTTGATGTCGTTGTAATTCTTGAGCTTGATACCGCACTCAAAGCCTTCCTTGACTTCGCGAACGTCGTCTTTCAGGCGCTTCAAGGTGTCGATCTCGCCGGTGTAGATCACCACGTTGTCGCGCAGCAGACGGAAGTGTGCGTTGCGGGTGACCTGACCCGAAGTGACCATACAGCCTGCCACGGTACCGATCTTGGACGCCACGAACACGGTGCGGATCTCGGCCGAGCCGATGATTTCTTCGCGTTTCTCGGGCGCCAGCATGCCGGACATCGCCGCTTTCAACTCATCGACGGCGTCGTAGATGATGTTGTAGTAACGCAGATCCACGTCGTTGCCTTCGGCCAGCTTGCGCGCACCCACGTCGGCGCGCACGTTGAAACCGATGATCACGGCCTTGGAGGCGATGGCCAGGTTGACGTCGGACTCGCTGATGCCACCCACGCCGGAGAACACCATTTGCACCTTGACCTCGTCGGTCGAGAGCTTGAGCAACGAAGCGCCCAGGGCTTCCTGGGAACCCTGCACATCGGCCTTGACGATGATGGGCAAGACCTTGACTTCGCCCGCCGACATGTCGGTGAACATGTTTTCCAGCTTGGCGGCCTGTTGCCGGGCCAGCTTGGTGTTGCGGAACTTGCCGGCGCGGTAGGTGGCGATCTCGCGCGCACGGCGCTCGTCGGTCATCACCATGAAATCGTCACCGGCCTGCGGGACTTCCGACAGACCCTGGATTTCCACCGAAATGGAAGGACCGGCGGACTTGATGGTCTTGCCGTTCTCGTCGAGCATGGCGCGCACGCGGCCCGAGGTCTGACCAACCAGGATCACGTCGCCGGTCTTGAGCGTACCGCTCTGAACCAGCACCGTGGCCACGGCACCGCGGCCCTTGTCCAGACGCGCTTCAATCACCAGGCCCTTGGCCATGGCATCGACAGGCGCCTTGAGCTCCAGCACTTCGGCCTGCAGCAGCACCTGCTCCAGCAGGGCATCCACGCCCTCGCCAGTTTTGGCCGACACGTTGACAAAGGGCACGTCGCCGCCAAACTCTTCGGGCACGACTTCTTCGGCCACCAGCTCCGAGCGCACCTTTTCCAGGTTGACGCCGGGTTTGTCGATCTTGGTCAATGCGACCACCATGGGAACACCCGCCGCTTTCGCGTGCTTGATGGCTTCCTTGGTTTGCGGCATGACGCCGTCATCGGCCGCGCACACCAGGATCACGATGTCGGTCGCCTGCGCACCACGGGCCCGCATGGCGGTGAACGCCTCGTGACCCGGGGTATCGAGGAAGGACACCATGCCACGCGGTGTTTCCACGTGGTAGGCACCGATGTGCTGGGTGATGCCACCGGCTTCACCCGCGGCCACCTTGGCCCGGCGGATGTAGTCCAGCAGCGAGGTCTTGCCGTGGTCCACGTGGCCCATCACGGTCACGACCGGGGCACGCGGCAACAGCTCGGCTTCGTGTTGTTCGCTGTCTTCGTCCGTGAACGCTTCTGGATCGTCCAGCGCGGCAACGATGGCCTTGTGACCCAGTTCTTCCACCAGGATCATGGCGGTGTCCTGGTCCAGCGGCTGGTTGATGGTGACCATCTGGCCCAGCTTCATCAACTGCTTGATGACTTCCGACGACTTCAGGCTCATCTTGTGCGCCAGTTCGGCGACCGTGATGGTCTCCGGCACGTGCACCTCAATGACCTTGAATTCGGTCGGCGCCACGAAGCTGCTCTGACCCGTGTCACGGCTGTCGCGGTCGTTGCGACGGCCACCACCGCGCGGACCACCGCGCCAGTTGGAGCGCCCGGCGCTGGTGTCACCGCGGGTCTTGATTTCTTTCTTCTTGGCCGCGTCGTCTTTCCAGGTGGAAGACAGGTTTTCGGATTTGACTTCTTTCTTGCCGGCACCGGCGGCGGCGCCAGCTGCAGCCGCGGTCGTGCCCGCGGGCTTGGCGCCCGGCGTGCCAGCGGGCTTGTGCAGCGTGCCCTTGATGGCCTTGGGATCCGGCGTGGGCTCGGGCTTCTTGGCGACCATGGTCTTGGCCGGCGCAGCCATCATGGCGCGGATGTTGGCGGCTTCGGCTTCGGCCTTGCGGCGACGCTCGATCAGGTCCTGGGCGCGCAGGTCGTCGGCCTTCTGGACCTCTGCCTTCTTGTCGGCCAGCACGCGAGCGGCCGATTCACGTTCCAGCGACGCGGCCTGGGCTTTTTCGTGTTCGGCGATGCGGGCTGCAGCGCTGCCCGCGGCATCGACTGAAGCCGTGGATTGGGCGGCTTCACGCTCGGCGCGTGCGGTGGCTTCGGCCGCTTCGGTCGCCAGACGTTCCTGCTCGGCTTTGGCAGCCCGGGCTTCTTCGGCTTCGCGTTGCAGGCGCTTCTGCGTCAGCTCTTCTTCCTGGCGGCGCAGCAGCTCTGCCTGGCGCCGCGCGTCTTCCTCGCGGCGAGCGAGTTCGGCTTCGTCGACCACCGGGGCGGCTGGCTCTTGTGGCTCGGCCACAGGTTCAGGCACGACCACCTCGTCATCGCGCTTGATGAAAGTGCGCTTCTTGCGCACCTCCACCTGGATCGTGCGGGCACGTCCGGTGGCATCGGCCTGCTTGATCTCGCTGGTGGACTTTTTCACCAGCGTGATCTTCTTGCGTTCACCGCCCGCAGTGCCGTGGCTGACCTTGAGGTGGTTCAGCAGCTTCTGCTTGTCGGACTCGGTGATCGGGTCGTTGCCCGCGTTCTTGGGCACCCCGGCCGCAGAGAGTTGCTCCAGCAGCGATGAGGTGGGCTTGTTCAGCTCGGCAGCCAATTCGGCGACGGTGGTACTTGTCATAGGTTCTTTTCTCCGCTCAGGCCTCCGCGGTTCCGTTCGATGCAGGCGTTTCGTCATTGGTGAACCAGTGAGCGCGGGCCTTCATGATCAGAGCGGTAGCCTCTTCAGGCGTCTGGCCGGTGATGTCGGTCAATTCGTCGGTGGCCAGGTCAGCCAGCTCGTCGCGGGTGTGCACACCACCGTCGGCCAGCTTGGCAACCAGTTCCAGGGTGACGCCATCGAGATCGCGCAGGTCTTGCGAGACTTCCTCGACGCTTTCTTCCCGGGCAATTTCCATGGTCAGCAGGGCATCCTTGGCGCGCGTGCGCAACTCGTTGACCGTGTCTTCGTCGAACGATTCGATCTCCAGCATTTCCTGCAGCGGCACATAGGCCACTTCTTCGAGGCTGGTGAAGCCTTCTTCGATGAGGATGTCGGCGATTTCCTGGTCCACGTCCAGCTTGGCCATGAAGATCTTGCGGATGCCGTCGGCTTCTTCGGCCTGCTTCTGGGCCGACTCGTCAGCCGTCATGATGTTGATGCGCCAGCCGGTCAGCTCCGAAGCCAGGCGCACATTCTGCCCACCGCGGCCGATCGCGATCGCCAGGTTTTCTTCATCCACCACCACATCCATGGCGTGACGCTCTTCGTCCACCACGATCGAGACCACGTTGGCTGGCGCCAGAGCGCCAATGACGAACTGGGCCGGGTCTTCGGACCACAACACGATGTCGACGCGTTCACCAGCGAGCTCGTTGGTCACGCCGTTGACACGCGAGCCGCGCACGCCGACACAGGTGCCGATGGGGTCGATGCGTTTGTCGTGCGAGAGCACGGCGATCTTGGCGCGTGAACCGGGATCGCGGGCGCAGGTCTTGATTTCCAGCAGGCCTTGTTCGATCTCGGGCACCTCCTGGCGGAAGAGCTCGATCATGAAGGAAGGGGCTGATCGCGACAGCAGGATGGGGGCGCCGCGCAGGGTCAGGTCCACATCCATGATCATGGCGCGCACGCGGTCACCGGTCCGGAAGTTTTCTTTCGGGATCGTCTCGCTGCGCTTCAAACGGCCTTCGACACGGCCGCTCTCGATGATGAGATCGCCCTTGTCCATGCGCTTGACGGTGCCGACAAAGATCTTGTCCCCACGCGACATGAAGTCATTGAGCAGCATCTCGCGCTCGGCATCGCGGATCTTCTGCAGGATCACCTGTTTGGCCGCCATGGCACCGATGCGGCCGATGGGCACACTTTCAACCGGCTTCTCGATGTAGTCGCCTTCTTCGATGTCGGGAATTTCATCGCGCGCATCGGTCAGCAGTTCCTCGGCATCGGGATTCTGCAGGCCCGCTTCGTCGGGCACGACGAGCCAACGGCGGAAAGTCTCGTAGGAGCCATCGTCCGGACTCATGGCCACGCGGATGTCCACGTCGCCCTTGTAGAGTTTTTTGGTGGCCGAGGCCAGCGCCAGTTCCACAGCGCTCAGCACAATGTCCCGTTCGACATTTTTCTCGCGCGAGATGGCATCGATCAGCATCAACATTTCGCGGTTCATATCACTCGCCCACCTTTCCGAAGCTCTTTTCCAGAGTCACAAACATTTTTTGCATAAATGGTTCGCACAAATCACACTTCAAACCGGATCCGATCCACCTGAAGCCGACTGGCGACCCTTGAAATTCACAATAGGCGCCAACCGGGCCTGCTGGACATCGTCCAGCACAAAGCCCAGCGCCTGCAACGGCGGCGGAACGCGCTTCTTGCTCACACGCTGCCCGGGCTTGGGTTCGGGCGCATCGCTCCAGACCAGTTGCCAGGAAACCCCATCAGCAGCCCGCTCCAGCGTGCCGCGAAACTTTTTTCGACTGGCGGAAATGCCCGAATCCGTGACGCCGATCGGCGCCTTCAGCGTGAGGTCAACCGTGTGACCCTCAAAACGGATGTAGTCGACTTCATGACGCAAGGGACGATCGATACCCGGCGAACCCACCTCCAGCCGGCGGTATTCGAGACCTTCGACTTCCAGCAGATAGTGCAGCTGGCGCGTCACCTTCTCGCAATCTTCCACCGTCACGAACTGGGGCACCGGTGCGGGCTGGCCCGCTTCTGGCTGTTGCCAGGGCAGATCGATCGTGACACGCAACAAACCACCGGCGGAACGCTCCAGATCCACCAGGTCAAAACCCAGTCCAGTGACGGTTTGCGTGACGGTTTCTTGCCAGGCCATTGGTGCGGTATCTGCCTTGTTCGGTGTTGGTTGGAAAAGCGTTCGGCCAAAAAAAATGGGCCGGTAGTAACCCGCCCATTTGGTCGTGAAGCTCACATTGTAACCTGTCCGAGACCCCTATTGCAATATCCGAGCCACCGACGCCATCAAATACCCAACACCCACTGAATGATGTTTTTGGCAACAAAGCCCAGCATGCCCAGCGAGAGCACCAGAAACAGGATGAACGAGCCGAATTTGCCCGCCTTGGACTCCAACGCGAGGTTGAACACGATGAACAGCATGTACAGGATGAACGCGCCGACACCGAAGGTCAAGCCGAACTGGGCGATCTGGCCCTCGGTGTAGCCGAAAAGGGTGGTTTCCATGGAAAACGGTCGCGGTGCGGCTCAGACGGCGGGCGCCGTGGACGTGGGGGGTTCGGGGCAGAGGTCGCGGTAGGCGTGCCAGCTGGCATGGGCCACCAGGGGGATGACCACGATCAGGCCCAGCAAGGCGGTGATCATGCCCATACCCACCAGCATGCCGATCAGCACCGCCCACCAGACCAGCGGCCCGGGGTGATCGGCCACGGCGCGCCAACTCGCTGTCACCGCCATGCTGACGGGAACGCTCTTGTCCACCAGCATCGGTATGGCGACCACGCTGGAGGCAAAAACCGGCGCAGCGAGCAGCGAGCCCATCAGGAGCCAGACCTCGAACAGGCCGGGTTCCCGCACCAGCACCACGTGGCGCAAAAAATCAACCGGCTTGTTGATAGGGATCTCGGACCAGAGTGTGATCAGGCCGGCGGAGGTCAATACCCAGCCGGTACCCGCCAGGCCCAGCAGCAGGCCAAAGCGCACCAGGCGCCCATCAAACGTGCGCCACAGCGCGAACACATCGGCCAGGCCCGCCTGCCGCCCGACGGCTCGTTCACGGCTGACGTGGTACAGGCCGGTCGCCAGCACCGGGGCGACGATCAGGAAGCCGGAGAAGGCCCCTGCAAGCAGCCAGAATTTCTCGCGCGCCGCCCACATCAGCAACCAGCCGAAGGCCGTGATCAACGCGCCGTGAGCCAGCCCCGGTATCGGGTTGGCCCGCAGATCGTCCCAGCCTCTTTCGACCCAGCGGACTGGCGAAATCATGTCCACGGGCACGGCGGCAGTTGGGGAAGGCGCTGGCGGTAGGGTCTGGGTCATGGATGAGGGTGGAAGGGGTTCGCGCGAAGACGCGCCACGGCGGCCAATGCTGGGGAGTGATGTTAGTTCAAGCCCGCACACGCAGCTCAGGCTGCGGCCCGAACCAGCGCCTGGGTGTAGGGATGTTGCGGCTGTTGCAGCACCCGGTCCACGTGACCCCGTTCGAGCAATACCCCGTCTTTCATCACCACGACCTCGTGGGCCATGGCAGCGATCACGTCCACGTCGTGGGTGATCAGCAAGTAGCTCAGCTCCCGCTTGCGCTGCAGACGCTGCAGCAATGCGAGCACCTGTTTCTGCACCGTCACGTCCAGCGCACTCGTGGGCTCGTCGAGCACCAGCAGTTGAGGCCCCACGATGAGCGCGCGCGCAATCGCCAGGCGCTGGCGCTGGCCGCCGGAAAACTCGTGGGGGTAGCGCTGCAGCCAGTCGCCGCCATGGCGAGGGTCGTCCACCAGCCCCACATCGGCGAGCGCTGCGACCACCCGCTCACGTCGCTGTGCGACCGACATCCCGGGTTCGTGGACCAGCAGGCCTTCGCCCACAATCTGCTCCACCGTCATGCGTGGGGACAGCGAAGAAAACGGATCCTGAAAGACGACCTGGATGCGCTGACGCAGGGCTCGGCTCTGGCCCGTCTTGCGTGCTTCGCTCCAGTCGGTCCCGGTCACCTGCAGGCTGCCCTGGTGCGGCAGCAGGCCCAGCGCAGCCAGCGCAAGCGTGGACTTGCCCGAGCCCGACTCACCGATCACCCCCAGCGTGCGTCCAGGCGGAATGTCGAGATCAGCCCCTTGCACGGCAACGAACTCCCCCTTGTTGAACCAGCCGCTCAGGCCCGGCAGCGGAACCGGGTAACTCACGCGCAGACCCCGCGCCTGCAGCACCGGCTCGGCCGCGGTGGCGGGCGCCTCCACCACATCGCGAGCGGGTTTGCTGGCCAGCAGCATGCGGGTGTAGGCGTGTTGCGGCGCGGCAAACACCTCGCTCACACCGCCCTGCTCCACCAGATGCCCGCGCTCCATCACCGCCACGCGGTCGGCGAAGCGCCGCACCAGGTTCAGGTCGTGCGTGATCAGCAACACCGCCATGCCGTGCTGGCGCTGCAGATCGGCCAGCAGGTCGAGGATCTGGCCACGCAGGCTCACATCCAGCGCGGTGGTGGGCTCGTCGGCCAGCAGCAGCTTCGGCGCACTGGCCAGCGCCATGGCGATCATGGCGCGCTGGCGCTGGCCACCGCTGAGCTGGTGCGGGAAGGCGTTCGCGCGGCGGGCGGGCTCGGGGATGCCCGTGGACGCCAGCAGCTCCACCGTGGCGGACCGGGCCTGGCCCGTCGTCAGCCCCTTTTTCAGTTGCAGCACTTCACCAATCTGGTCGCCCACCGCGTAGAGCGGGTTGAGCGCCGTCATGGGCTCCTGGAAGATGACGGCCACGTCGTCACCGCGCACGCCGCGCAACTGGTGTTCGGTCATCTGCAGCAGGTCCCGCCCCGCCAGCAGCGCCGAACCGCTGACCTCGGCGTTGTGCACCAGGCGCAGCAGCGAGAGCGCCGAGACCGTCTTGCCCGAACCGGACTCGCCCACCAGGGCCAGCTTTTCGCCAGCAGCGATCGAAAAATCGATGCCGTGCACCACCTCCTGGTCGCCGAACGACACCCTCAGGTTCCGGACCTCCAGCAAAGGTTTCATCGGTCCTGCTTTCTGGGGTCCAGCGCATCACGCAGCGCATCCCCCATGAAGGTCAGCAGCAGCAGCGTGATCACGAGCACGGCGAAGGTGGACATGGAAATCCACCAGGCGTCGATGTTGTTCTTGCCCTGGCTGAGCAGCTCACCGAGCGACGGCGTGCCGGGCGGCACGCCCAGGCCCAGAAAGTCCAGCGAGGTCAGCGCCAGGATGGCCGCGCTCATGCGGAACGGCAGAAAAGTCACCACCGGCGTCAGGCTGTTGGGCAACACGTGGCGCCAGATGATCTGCCCGTTCGACAGGCCCAGGGCACGCGCCGCGCGCACGTAGTCCAGCTGGCGGTTGCGCAGGAATTCGGCGCGTACGTAGTCGGACAAGCCCATCCAGCCAAACAGGCTGAGCAACACCAGCAGCAGGCTGATGCTGGGCGCGAACACGGCGGAGAAGATGATGAGCAGGTAGAGCTCGGGCATCGAACCCCAGATCTCGATGAAACGCTGGAAGGCCAGGTCGGTCTTGCCGCCAAAAAAGCCCTGGATGGCACCGGTGATCACGCCCAGCAAGACGCCGATGAAGGTGAGTGCCAGCGCAAACAGCACGCTGACCCGGAAGCCGTAGATCAGCTGGGCCAGCAGATCGCGGCCCCGGTCGTCGGTGCCGAGCCAGTTGTCGAGGGTGGGCGCCGAAGGATTGGGCTCTTTGGCGAAGTAGTTGAGTGTCTTCGGGCCATAGGGGTTGGGCGCATAGACCGCCCAGTTGTCGCCGCGGTTCAGCTGCTCGCGGATGAAGGGGTCCAGGTAGTCGGTGCTGGTTTCAAAATCACCGCCGAACGTGGTTTCCGGGTAGTCCTGCACCATGGGGAAATAGGTGCTGCCCTCGTAACGCACGATCAGCGGTCGATCGTTCGACAGCAGCTCGGCAAACAGGCTGGCGACCACCAGCACGCAGAAGATCACCAGGCTCCAGTAACCCAGGCGGTTGCGTTTGAAGCGCTGCCAGGCGCGGCGAGAAGGAGAAGCGGCAGCCATCGGATTCAATCGAACTTGACGCGGGGATCGACCCACACGTAACAAAGGTCGGAGATCAGTTTGGTCACCAGCCCGATCAGCGTGAAGAAGAACAGCGTGCCCAGCACGACGGGATAGTCGCGCCGGATCACGCTCTCGTAGCTCAGCAGACCCAGGCCGTCGAGCGAAAACAGCGTCTCGATGAGCAGCGAACCGGCGAAGAACGCGCCGATGAAGGCCGAGGGAAAGCCGGTGACGATGGGAATCAGCGCGTTGCGGAAGACGTGCTTCCACAGCACCTGGCGCTCGCTCAGGCCCTTGGCGCGCGCGGTCATCACGTACTGCTTGCGGATTTCTTCCAGAAAGGCGTTCTTCGTGAGCATGGCCGTGACCGCAAAACTCCCGAGCACCATGGCGGTCAGCGGCAGGGTGATGTGCCAGAGATAGTCCACGATGCGCGCACCCCAGCTCAGCTCCTCCCAGTTGGACGAGGTGAGGCCGCGCAGCGGAAACCACTGCAGCTGTCCGCCAAAGATCACCAGCAGCGCCACGCCCAGCACAAAGCCGGGAATGGCGTAACCGATCAACACCAGCAGCGTGGTGACCAGATCGAAGCGCGAACCGGCGCGCACCGCCTTGGCCACGCCCAGCGGCACGGCCACCAGATAGCTGATGAAAAAGGTCCACATGCCGAGACTGATCGACACCGGCAGCTTTTCGACGATGAGTTCGGACACCGCCTTGTTCTGGAAGAAGCTGGTGCCCAGGTCGAAACGCGCGAACTGCCCGAGCATCTGGAAAAAGCGCTCGTGCGCCGGCTTGTCAAAGCCGTACAGCGCCTTGATCTGCTCCAGCCGCTGCGGATCGACGCCCTGGGCGCCCCGGTACACCGAGCCGCCCTCCGCACCACCGCCCTGCCCTGTGCGCGCCTCGGCCAGGTACTGGTCCACCGGCCCGCCCGGCACGAACTGGATCACCACGAAGGTCAGCAGCAAGACCCCGAACAACGTCGGGATCATGAGCAGGAGGCGTTTGAGGATGTAGACCCACATGGTCAGTTTGTACCTGATCTCATCGAACAAGCGATGGCGGTGGTCACTGCTTGCTCCACCAGGTGTCGATGGCCCAGGCTTCGCCGGCTGCGTAAGGCGGCATGTCCTTCGGGCGGTCCAGCCGCCAGGCGTTGTAGACCATGCGGTGGGTGGTCGCAGACCACTGCGGTATCAGGTAGTGGCTGTGACTGATGACGCGGTCCAGCGCCCGGCAGGCGGCCAGGAAGTCGGGCTTGATGCGCGCATTGACCATCCGGGCCAGCAGCGCATCCACAGCGGGGCTGCTGACGCCCGCGAAGTTGCCTGAGTCTTCGGTCTTGGCCGCCTGACTGCCGAACAGGTCGGCGTATTCGGCGCCGGGGTTGGGCGTGCCGCCGTAGGCGATGGAAATGATGTCGAAGTCGAAACCGCGCAGGCGCTGCTGGTACAGCGCGAAATCCACCGGCCGGAACTTCAGCTCGATGCCGAGCTTTTCCAGATTGCGCGCCCACGGTGTGACAACCCTCGCCCCGGTTTCGGCGCTGTCCAGATATTCCAGCACCATGGCTTGCCCCCGGGCGTTGCGCAATTGCCCTCCCTGCACCGTCCAGCCAGCCTCACGCAACAGCGCCTGGGCCTTGCGCAAGTTGCCGCGCAGGGAGTCCTGGCCGTCGGTGCGCGGCGGTGCGTACATGGGGCCAAAGGCCGCGGCGGGCAACTGGCTGCGCCAGGGTTGCATCAACGCGAGTTCGTCGGGTCCAGGCTCGCCCGTGGGCGAACAATCGGTATTGCCAAACAGGCCCTGCACGCGCTGGTAGGCGCCGTAGAACATCTGCCGGTTCATCCACTCGTAGTCCATCGCCAGACCTAGCGCCTCTCGCACGCGGATGTCGTCGAGCGGCTGGCGGCGCGTGTTGAGCACATAACTCTGGAAGCCAGTGGGCAGGCGGTGCACCAGCTCGGCCTTGACGAGCTCGCCGGTGTTGAAGCGTTTGCCATTGACGCGACGCGCCCAGTCGCCGGCCGAGAAGAAGCGCATCAGGTCAAACTCGCCCGCCTTGAGCGCTTCGAGCCGCGCGGTGGCGTCCTTGTAAATCTTCACCGTGATGCGGTCGAAATTGGCGGTGCCGCGGCGCACCGGCAGGTCGCGCGCCCAGTAGGCCGGGTCGCGCACGTAGGTGATGTCCTTGCCAAACTGCACGGGACCGATCTTGTACGGACCGCTGCCGATCGGGAAATCCATCACCACCTGGTCAAAGCTCTTGCGCTGCCCAGTCTTGGGATCAGGTGTGTTGCCCCAGGCACGGCTGAACACGGGCAGGCCGCCCACCGTCAACGGCATTTCGCGGTTGGGCTTCTTGAACCGGTAGCGCACCGTGCGCTCGTCGATCACGTCCAGTCCCGCCACGTCTTCCAGGATGGTCTTGTAGGCGGGCGAGGTGTAGGGCCCCATGAGGGTGTCGAAGCTGTGCTTCACGTCGGCGGCCAGCACCGGGTCGCCATTGTGGAAACGCGCCTCGCGCCGCAACCGGAAGGTGACCGACAGGCCGTCGCTCGCGGCATCCACGTCTTCGGCCAGCAGTCCGTAGCCGGCACCCGTTTCGTCCAGCGCACCCGTGAGCAGCGAGTCGAACATCAGGTCGGACAGGTAGGCCGGTGCACTGCCCCGCAAGGTGAACGGGTTGTATTTGTCGAAGGTGGAAACGCGCAGGTTGCTGACCAGCCGCAACTCGCCCCCTTTGGGCGCGGCAGGGTTCACGTAGGCAAAATGGTCAAAC
This sequence comes from Hydrogenophaga sp. L76, assembly GCF_057654755.1. NCBI lineage: Bacteria > Pseudomonadati > Pseudomonadota > Betaproteobacteria > Burkholderiales > Comamonadaceae > Hydrogenophaga > Hydrogenophaga sp. L76. The sequence goes on along the minus strand of NZ_CM172807.1, from coordinate 840,304 downwards.
CCCGGTGGGTATCTGAGGTCACCCCAGAGCGCATAGCCGTGCGCCGACCAGACCGGGCTTGCAGACAGCGCCAGCACGGCCACCGAACACAGACCAGCCAGGCGTGAACGGAGGCGGTGAAGAGGTGGGTGCATGCGACAATTCTGCTGGATTTTTCATCGGAGGTAGAGCCATGGGTTTTCTGAGCGGCAAAAAACTGCTGATCACGGGTGTGTTGTCCAACCGATCCATCGCCTACGGCATCGCCAGAGCCTGCCACCAGCAGGGCGCCGAACTCGCTTTCAGCTATGTGGGGGAACGCTTCAAGGACCGCATCACCGAGTTTGCGGCCGAGTTCGACTCGACGTTGATCTTTGACTGCGATGTCAGCGACGACGCCCAGATTCACCAGATGTTTGCCGATCTGTCGAAGACCTGGCCGAAGTTTGACGGCTTCGTGCACAGCATCGGCTTCGCGCCGCGCGAGGCGATCGCCGGCGACTTTCTCGATGGCCTGTCGCGCGAAGCTTTCCGCGTCGCCCACGACATCAGCGCCTACAGTTTCCCCGCCATGGCCAAGGCCGCCCTGCCCTACCTCAACGACAGAGCCGCCCTGCTCACACTGAGCTACCTCGGTGCGCAGCGCATCATTCCCCACTACAACACCATGGGCCTGGCCAAGGCCAGCCTGGAAGCTTCGGTGCGCTACCTGGCCGAGTCGCTGGGTCCGCGGGGCATGCGTGTCAACGGCATCAGCGCCGGACCGATCAAGACGTTGGCCGCCAGCGGCATCAAGGACTTTGGCAAGCTGCTGGGCATGGTGGCCGCCGCATCGCCCCTGCGCCGCAACATCACGATCGAAGACGTGGGCAACGTGGCCGCGTTCCTGCTGTCCGATCTGGCTTCAGGTGTGACTGCGGAGATCACCCATGTGGACGGGGGCTTCAGCCAGACCGGCGGCGCCAGCCGCGACAGCGAACCGGCAGGTTCCTGACCGTGCAAGCGTCCGGCCAGCCTCTCGTTAGCCGGCGGGCATGGATGCTGGCGGCGCTCGGCCTGCTGGCGTTCGGCGGCGCCGAGGCAGCCGCCCCCAACAACACCCCGGCCCTGATGCTGGCTAACGTCTACCGCCCGGGCATCGACCTGGGTGCCTACTGGCTCAGCGAAAAGTACGACGGTGTGCGCGGTTTCTGGGATGGCCGGCGCTTGTTGACCCGCGGCGGGACCGAGGTTCAGGCACCGGCCTGGTTCACCCAGGGCTGGCCCGCCGAACCCATGGACGGTGAACTCTGGGCCGGACGTGGCCGCTTCGAAGAAACGGTCTCCACCGTGCGCCAGCAAACGCCCGATGACGAGGCCTGGCGACGCATCCGTTTCATGGTGTTTGATCTGCCGGCACACCCGGGCGTGTTCAGTGAGCGCATCGTGGCTTACCGGTCACTGGTCCAGGGCATGGACCGGCCGTGGGTGCAGGCCGTGCCGCAGGAACGGGTGTCCAGCCACGAGGCGCTGGGCCATCGGCTGGACCGGATGGTGCGGTCGGGTGGCGAAGGCTTGATGCTGCACCGTGGCGACTCGTTCTACCGCGCCGTGCGCAGCGACGACCTGCTCAAAGTGAAGACCCACGAAGACGCAGAAGCCCAGGTGCTGGGGTCCGTGCCCGGTCGGGGCAAATACGTGGGCGCCATGGGCGCCCTGCTGGTGCAATCGCCGGACGGACGGCGCTTCCGGATCGGGAGCGGCTTCAGCGACGCCTTGCGCAAGCGGCCGCCGCCGGTAGGTGCCTGGGTGACCTACCGCTACCGGGGTCTGCACGACAGTGGCCTGCCGCGCTTTGCCACTTTTTTGCGCATCCGGAGCGACGCCGACTTGTCGGCGCCGGTCGGTGCGCAGACCCCTGCCCTGCGTTGAACAGGGGATCTGACCGCGCTGCTCAGGTGCTGGCCTGGCGCAAGAGGCCGTAAATCTGGTCCTTGAGCAGCAGTTTTTCTTTTTTCAACTGCTCAATCTCGACCTGCGAACCGGGTTCAATGTGCGCTTCCTTGTTTTTGATCACCTGGTCCAGTTCGTTGTGCTTGTCAAACAGGCGCGTGAAGTGGACGTCATGGCCCTTGAGTCGGGTGATGAGATCGCGGTATTCAGGGAACATCGGTAAGCCTCCGGTTGGGTGGTGGGCATGCACGGTGCACGTTCCATTGCACTTCCCGCGCGGCGCGGGTTGCCAGAACATCTTACCGTGTGCCCTCCGGATCGCCGTGTCCGGCGGTTTCAGACACCCACACAGTCGGCAAAGTAGCTGACCACGCCGTCCACCCCGCGCTCTTGCACCAGCCCGTGGATATCGGTCTCGAACCCGGGGCACTCGCGCGCAAACTCGCGGTTGAACTTGAGGTAGTCCACGATCTTCTTGTTGAACACCTCGCCGGGGATCAGCAGCGGGATGCCGGGCGGATACGGCGTCACCAGGCTGGTGGTGATGCGGCCCTCCAGATCATCGATCGGCACGCGTTGCGTGGTGCGGTGGGCGATGTGCGCAAACGCGTCACTCGGTTTCATGGCCGGCGTGTGATCGCTCAGGTACATGTCGGTCGTGAGGCGTGCGATGTCGTACTTGGCGTAGAGCTCGTGCACGTGCTGGCAGAGGTCGCGCAGGCCCATCTGTTCGTAACGGGGGTGTTTCTGGCAGAACTCCGGCAGGATGCGCCACATGGGCTGGTTCTTGGCGTAGTCGTCCTTGAACTGCTGCAGCGCGGTCAGCAGCGTGTTCCAGCGGCCCTTGGTGATGCCGATGGTGAACATGATGAAGAAGCTGTAAAGCCCGGTCTTCTCCACCACCACGCCGTGCTCGGCCAGGAACTTGGTGACGATGGAGGCCGGGATGCCGGTGGCGGCGAAATCGCCGTTCATGTTCAGGCCGGGCGTGACGATGGTCGCCTTGATCGGGTCCAGCATGTTGAAGCCCGGCGCCATGTCGCCGAAACCGTGCCAGGCTTCTTCGCCATCGGAGGGCTGCACGCCATCGGCGTCGGTGCGCTTGAGCACCCAGTCGCTGGCGCGGCCGATGCCCTCTTCCACCAGGTTGTCGGGTCCCCAGACCTGGAACCACCAGTCGTCTTCACCGAATTCCGCCTCGACCTTGCGCATGGCGCGGCGGAAATCCAGGGCTTCGGCGATGCTCTCCTCCACCAGCGCGGTGCCGCCGGGCGGCTCCATCATGGCCGCCGCCACGTCGCAGCTGGCGATGATGCTGTACTGCGGGCTGGTGCTGGTGTGCATCAGGTAGGCCTCGTTGAAGAGGTGGCGGTCCAGCTTGGTGGTCTGCGAGTCCTGTACCAGCACATGGCTGGCCTGGCTGATGCCGGCCAGCAGCTTGTGGATGGACTGCGTCGCGTAGACCACCGAATGCTGCGGACGCGCGCGCTTCTTGCCCATGGCGTGGAAGCTGCCGTAGAACGGGTGGAAGGCCGCATGGGGCAGCCAGGCTTCGTCGAAGTGCAGGTTGTCCACCCAGCCATCGAGCAGGTTCTTGATGGTCTCGGTGTTGTAGAGCACACCGTCGTAGGTGGACTGCGTGAGCGTCAGGATGCGCGGCTTGACGGTGTCGGCATCCACGCCGGCCAGCAGCGGGTTGGCGCGGATCTTGGCCTTGATGGCGTCGATCTCGAACTCGCTCTGCGGGATCGGGCCGATGATGCCGTAGTGGTTGCGCGTGGGCTTCAGGAAGACGGGGATCGCGCCCGTCATGATGATGCTGTGCAGGATGGACTTGTGGCAGTTGCGGTCCACCACCACCACGTCGCCCGGCGCCACCGTGTGGTGCCAGACCATCTTGTTGCTGGTGCTGGTGCCGTTGGTGACGAAGTAGCAGTGGTCGGCGTTGAAGATGCGCGCCGCGTTGCGTTCGCTGGCACCGATGGCGCCGTTGTGGTCCAGCAGCTGACCCAGCTCTTCCACCGCGTTGCACACGTCGGCCCGCAGCATGTTCTCACCGTAGAACTGGTGGTACATCTGGCCCACCGGGCTCTTCAGGAAGGCCACGCCGCCCGAATGACCCGGGCAGTGCCACGAGTAGGAGCCGTCTTCGGCGTAATCGAGCAGCGCCTTGAAGAACGGCGGCTGGATGCCTTCGAGATAACTCTTGGCTTCGCGGATGATGTGACGCGCCACGAACTCGGGCGTGTCCTCGAACATGTGGATGAAGCCGTGCAGCTCGCGCAGGATGTCGTTGGGCAGGTGGCGGCTGGTCTTGGTTTCGCCGTGCACGTAGATCGGCACATCGGCGTTCTTGCGCCGCACTTCCTGAATGAAGTTGCGCAGGTTCAGCACCACCGGGTCCAGATCCGGCCCAGGGCTGAACTCTTCATCGTCAATGGACAGGATGAACGCGCTGGCGCGGCTCTGCTGCTGCGCGAACAGGCTGAGGTCGCCGTAGCTGGTGACGCCGACCACCTCGAACCCCTCCGTCTCGATGGCTTGCGCCAGGGCGCGAATACCCAGACCGGAGGAGTTCTCCGAGCGGAAGTCCTCATCGATGATGACGATGGGAAAACGGAATTTCATGTCGGTCTCCAGCCGCGGACGCGGCCATCAGGTGCAAAAGGAATCGAAACAGGCGCGAAGTGTACGGAAATCAAGTGGCCCTGCCCTTTTGACGCAGGGCATTTGTCGCAGAATGTGGCACGGGTCAGACATTCAGGGGAATGCCTGCCGCATTGGAGAGCTTACATGTCGGATTCCACCCTTTGGTGGCTGCTGGTCGGCGCGGCCGTGGCGCTGGAGTTGTTCACCGGGACTTTCTACCTGCTCATGCTGGCCGTGGGCATGGTCGCCGCGGCACTGGCCGCCCATGCAGGCGTCGGATTGAGCATGCAGCTGATTGTGGCTGCGGTGATCGGATCCGCGGCCGTGTTCTTCTGGCACCTGATCAAGCGGCGGCGCCCGTCGGACCCGTCGGTGCGCGCCATGCGCAGTGTGAATCTCGATGTGGGTGAGGTCATACAGATCGAAGAATGGCTGCCCGACGGCACAGCAAGCGTCAAATACCGGGGCGCGCAATGGACCGTGATCCAGCGGGCGGGCAACCCCCCGATTCCGGGGGCCTACCGCGTGGCAGAACTCGTGGGCAGCCGTCTGCTGGTGGAAAAAGTCTGACCATCAGACTGCAACCTTGCCCGTGGGGCATGATGCAAACCCTCTTCTCACCACAACGGAATCACACACATGGAAATCGCCGTACTTCTGTTTGTCATCGCCGCCATCTTCATCACCCGCTCGATCAAGGTCGTACCCCAGCAGAACAGCTGGGTGGTCGAACGCCTGGGCAAGTACCACGCATCCCTGGCGCCCGGCCTGAACTTTCTGGTGCCGTTCATCGACAAGGTGGCCTACAAGCACAGTCTCAAAGAAATTCCGCTGGATGTGCCCAGCCAGGTCTGCATCACACGCGACAACACGCAGTTGCAGGTCGACGGCATCCTGTACTTCCAGGTCACCGACCCCATGCGCGCCAGCTACGGCTCGTCCAACTACATCATGGCCGTGACCCAGCTCGCACAGACCTCGCTGCGCTCGGTCATCGGCAAGCTGGAGCTGGACAAGACCTTCGAAGAGCGCGACATCATCAACGCCCAGGTGGTTCACGCCATCGACGAAGCCGCGCTCAACTGGGGCGTGAAGGTGCTGCGCTATGAAATCAAGGACCTCACGCCGCCCAAGGAAATTCTGCTGGCCATGCAGGCGCAGATCACCGCCGAGCGTGAAAAGCGGGCCCTGATCGCCGCGTCCGAAGGTCGGCGCCAGGAGCAGATCAACATCGCCACCGGTGAGCGCGAGGCCTTCATCGCCCGCTCCGAGGGTGAAAAGCAGGCCGCCATCAACAACGCCCAGGGCGAGGCCGCGGCCATCACCGCGGTGGCCGACGCCACCGCGCAGGCCATCGAACGCATCGCAGCGGCCATCCAGCAACCGGGCGGCGAGCAAGCCGTGCAGCTGAAGGTGGCTGAACGGGCTGTTGATGCCTACGGCAAGGTCGCGGCGGACGCCACCACCACGTTGATCATTCCCGGCAACATGACCGAGGTCGCGGGCCTGATCGGCTCGGCGATGAAGATGATCGGCACCGGAAAAGCAGTCTGATGCTCCGGTAGGCGCCGTCTGGCCTGCTACAATGCAGGGCTTCGCGGAGAGGTGGATGAGTGGTTTAAGTCGCACGCCTGGAAAGCGTGTGTGGGCTAATCCCCACCGCGGGTTCGAATCCCGCCCTCTCCGCCAATTGCTCTAAGTCCTTGATTTTAAAGGACTTTTTCCAAAGAGGGCAAACGAGTTGGTAGCACTTTTGGTAGCAAAAAGTGCTCACAATTCCTGTATACAGCCGCAACGGCATGTATTACCTGCACACCCGTGTAGGTCTGACCCAGTTCAAACGGTCCCTAAAAACTCGTGATCCTGTGCTTGCTAGACTGCGAGCACTTGACCTGTTGCGAGCCATCGAGATGACCAAGCCCAAAATTTCGGACTTCGATTTTTCACTCCCACGAGATCGGTTCGAGTTGGACCTGTCCAAAGGTGTAGCCAAAGCAGATGGGCCAGAGGATTTTGCTCGGATGATGGAAGCCATCCAGCAGCTTGCCCCACTCTACAACTCTACCCCCCAGCCCCCACATGGGGGAGCCAGCTCTTTGAGCGATCAAGGTTCAAGCCTTCGGCTTCTGGAAGTTCTGGACAAGATGATCGGCCTGAGAAAAAACCTCACCACGGCCACCGTCACCAGCTACAAAAACACGGTTACCGAGTTCTCGAAGTTCCTCAAAAATCCCCAGATCCACACACTCGGCACAGGTGATGTGACACGGTATCAGGAGTTTTTGAGCCAGAAAAATAATGGACTTCGGACCATTGATAACAAGATTGGCACACTCCGTGCCCTGTTCAATTTCGCCAAAAAACAAGGTTATTACCTTGCTGAAAATCCTGCTCAGGATCGAAAGCTTTTGAGCAAAAAGGACAAAATCAAATCAGGCTACTCGATTTTTACTGAGGAAGAAATCCGGTCCATCTTCTCCAGCGAGTTCCTGAAAACCCAAAAAACCAAAGCCCCAGATTATTACTGGGTGCTGGTTTTGACCCTGATTTCTGGCTGTCGAGTGGGTGAAATTACAGGCTTGACTGTTCCACAAATCAAGATCGAAGAAGAGTTTTTCGTCCTGAAAATCACTGACTCCAAAACCTTGGCAGGAATTCGAGAAGTTCCAATTCCCATTGAAGTGATGAAAATAGGGTTCGAAAATTTCCTGAAAAACAAAACCGATGGGGTTTTCAAATACAACCATCGACCCGGAAAAGGGGCAGGAAATGCAGCCGGAAAAATGTTTCGGCGAAATTTGGAAGCCGTAAAAATCACTGATCCCAAACTGGTTTATCACAGCTTGCGGAAATTCTCGAACGATTTTTTCCAAAAATCTGGGGTTGAATTTGAACCCCGCTGTCAGTTTTTTGGGCACGAAATTGACAACGTAAATGTCAATTACTACACCAAAAAATACACAGCAGCCCAACTTTTTGGGCTCACAAAATCAGCACAAAAATCATTGCTTGAAATGATTTGAGCTGATAAACCGCCAAACAAAAATAGACCCCTAGGGGTCTATTTTTTTGGGCGGAAGGTATTACCCCCGGAGGGCGAACCCAACCTAGCTTGCTAGGTTGGTATAGTGAGTGACACCAACCTAAAGGGTGGTGGCATTGACTTTGCCGAAAATCCCAATATGATAGTAATACCTAATAACTATAATAAGGGAGAAAGTCACGATGCCACATAACTATAATATACTAAGAATCGGAAAAGTCAAGAATAGACAACAGATAACAAATGCAGCAGAACACAATCTAAGATTGCGAATCCAAGACAATATAGATAGTAGCAAAAGCCACTTTAATCAGATTCTGATTAACAGTCTTGGAGTTTCAACAACCGATGCAACTGATCTGCAAAAGAAGCTCACAGATCACTACAAAAAATTGGACATTAAAGAGAAGAAAGATAATGTCTTAATGGTTGAGTTTGTGGTTTCAGCATCGCCTGAATTTTTCAAAGGCAAAACAAAAAAACAAATTCAAGACTGGGCCAATAGCCAAGTTGAATTTTTCAAAAAAGAGTTTGGCGATCAAGTTAAGTTTGCCGTCCTTCATTTAGACGAAAAAACCCCTCACATCCATTTTATGCTGGGGACTGAGCAAAAGACCGTAAAGCATTACAAGAATAGATATGGATCGACTGAAAAGGAAACTTGGTCACTAAATGCCAAAAGGTACAGCAAGGGATTTTTAATCGAGCTGCACAACAGGCACGCCGAACACAACCAAGAATTAGGACTTAAAAGAGGAGTAAAAGGGAGTATGAGAAAACACAAATCACTAAAAGAATTCTACTCAATAGTAGATAAGGCACTTGATACCGATTATCAAAAAACCATCGAGAAAACTATTGAGTCACTCGAAACCAGTTTTTTGAGCAAAAAGGTTTCCATCGAGGAAATTCGAGAAAAATTTGCTCCGATGATGAATAAACTGATGAAACAGCAGAAGGTATTAAAGGAGAAATATGCTTTCGATATCAAGGACTGGGCAACTCAGCTACAGTTAAAAGCTGATCAACTGGAAACCAAGGAAACCGAACTTGAAAACTTCAAAAAGCACATTGGTAACAGCCTAAAAATGAAACAGGATTTCGAGGCTGAATTGAAGGCGGTAAGGGCCAGGGCGAAAGAACTGGAAGAAGAAAACGAACGACTAAAAGCTAAAATCCAGCCAAAAAATCCCCCACTTGTCAAGCCCCAGGGGTTGACTGGTAACAAGATTGGTAGCAGAATTTGAGAGTTTTCCACCCCCAACCGCTCCTAACTCGTTGATTTATATAGGGTTAAGGCAGTTTTCGAAGCTGTCCCGCCCTCTCCGCCAATAATGAGTCCCAGAGCGTCCCAGGACGTCTCGCAAGACACCCTGAAAGCCCCGGTTTACCTCGTGTTCCGGGGCTTTTTTGTTTCCGGACGTCCCGAAACGGTTCTTGCCATCCAAGGGTTTCTGTTGGTATTGTTGGTGGTACGCAGGAGGTGCCGTGTTGGTATTTCCTCTACCAACGGGGGTGAACATGGCCCTGACCGACATCGCCATCAAGTCGACCAAGCCACGGGAGTCGGCCTTCAAGCTCACCGATGGCCGCGGCTTGCAGTTGCACGTAACGCCGCTAGGTTCAAAGTTGTGGCGCTGGGCCTATCGCTTCGACGGCAAACAAAAGCTCATGGCCTTGGGCGTCTACCCGGATGTCTCACTTGCCCAGGCTCGCGACAAAGCGGACTTGGCGAGAAAGCTCCTGGCTACGGGGACAGACCCGATGGCCGCCCGCAAGTTCGAGAAGATCGCCCGCCGCCTGGCCGTCGAAGACACCTTCGCGGCCGTGGCAAAGAAATGGTGGGAAAGCTGGAAGACCGCGCGCAGCGACAGCCACACGGTCTACGTGTGGCGCCGTCTGGAGGCCGACGTTTTCCCGGCCATTGGCTAGCGCCCTGTCGCGGAAATCGAGGCTCCCGAGCTGGTCGCCATGATGAAAGCCATCGAAAAAAGCGCGGGGCCCTCGACATCGCCAAACGCGCCCTTCAGACCTGCTCACAGATCTTTCGCTACGCCATCGCCCACGGCCTGGCCAAGCGCAACCCGCGCCGTCGGTCTGGGAAATTGCGGTTGTGCAGCCGTCAACTTTGAGCGGCCGCACGCAGCCTACAGCGGTTGCACGCGGTCAAACAAATCGGGCCACCGCCGTGACGGGCTCGCCTGTCTCAGTGAGTACCGTGGTGAACGCGAACGCCGCGCATCCAGGCCGTAAGGTCAATAGGGCTGGACGTGGCAGCGCCGGGCTTCGCTGTCTTGGACAGGGATTTCTTGAGCTGGGGTTTGTGCTGCGGCTGGTGGTGGGCCGTACTGCCCAGTGAGAGCTTTTCCAGGATGGCGCAATGGGGTTGGTCGTCACCGTGGCAGGCGTTCACCAGCACCGACAGGCCGTCCATCATCTGATCGATTTCGCGTCGCTTTTCTTCGAGGTCGGCCAGGTGGCGCTGGGCCACGGCCTTGACTTCGCGGCTGGTGCGCCGTGAATCGCTCCACAGTCCGATGAGCTCGGCGATTTGTGCCATCGAAAACCCGAGGTGGCGCGACTGGCGGACGAATCTCAACACCGAGACTTCACGGTCGCCGTAGAGACGGTAACCCGATTCGCTGCGTTCGGCCTCTGGCAGCAGACCGATCTGCTCATAGTGACGAATCATCTTGGCAGAGACGCCTGCAGCGGCGGCCGCTTCGCCGATGTTCATGAGGGTGGTCATGGTGTGCTCCGTGGACTGGGGGACTGCATGGATCGAAGGATGTAGCTTGTCATGGTGGGAAGGTCAAGACCCTCACCTGGAGGGTCTTGCTTGACCTTCCCGGTTCAGCGCGGCGGGTAGCCGGCTTCGGTGAGCGCTTCGACCAGGGCCTCGCGATCTTCGCCGCTCTTCACGCTGACCAGCTGCCGTGGCAGATCGAGCTGGATCTCGCAGGCTGGATCGACCCGCTTGAGGGTCACATTCACCTTGGAGGCGCAGTGGCCGCAGGTCATGTCGGGGAGGTGGAATTCGTGCATGGATGGCTCCGTAAAGGGTTGGGGAAATCCGCACTCTGGGCATTGCCACAGGGGCAAGGTCAAGCCGGATCGGCGGTTGCGCTTGACACCGTGTCAAGGCCAAACATCCGCTCCACCCTCAATCACAGGAGCCTCCCGTGAGAACCGCCACAGCTTCCCTCATCGAACGCCAGATCCCCATCGAAGGCATGACCTGCACCTCGTGCGTCGGCCGCGTCGAAAAGACCTTGAAGGCCCCGATTCAGCGCATCGTGGACCGCGTGAGCGCCGTCTTCGTGCCGGTGGTGCTGGTGATCGCTGCGCTCACCCTGCTCGGCTGGGGCCTGGCCACCGGCCACTGGGAGCAGGCCATCCTGAATGCGGTGGCGGTGCTGGTGATTGCGTGTCCGTTTGCCCTGGGCCTGGCCACGCCCACCGCCATCATGGCCGGCACCGGTGTGGCCGCGCGCCAGGGCATCCTGATCAAGGACGCCGAAGCGCTGGAAGTGGCGCACCGCATCGACACCGTGGCGTTCGACAAGACGGGCACGCTCACCGAAGGCAAGCCCAAACTGGTGACCGCACTCGCTGCACCGGGCCATGAAGACCATCTGCTCTCGTGGAGTGCCGCCATCCAGGCGGGCAGCGAACACCCGCTGGCCCGCGCCGTGATGAATGCCGCCGAACAGGCTGGCCTGGATCTGCTCTCGGCCGCCAAGGTAAGCGCTGTGCCTGGACGCGGCATGTCGGCCGAAGTGCAGGGCCGTGCCTTGCGGCTGGGCAGCCCGCGTTACATGCAGGAACTCGGCGTGGACACCTCGGTCCTGGCCGAGTCGGCGCGCAAGCTCCAGGACGACGGGCGCACGGTGTCGTGGCTGGCCGATGTGACGGATTCACCCGCGCTGGTGGGCATGCTGGCCTTTGGCGATGCGCCCAAGGCCAGCGCCATCACCGCCATCCGGAGCCTGCGGGCCCTGGGCATTCGCACGGTGATGGTCACCGGAGACAACCTGGGCAGCGCCCTGGCGGTGGGCAGTGTGCTCGGTATCGACCACATCGAGGCCGAGGTGCTGCCCGCTGACAAGGCGTCCATCGTGAACCGCCTGAAGGACGGTGGCCACTCGGTGGCCATGGTGGGCGACGGCATCAACGACGCGCCGGCCCTGGCGTCGGCCGACGTGGGCATCGCCATGTCCACCGGCACCGACGTGGCCATGCACGCCGCCGGCATCACGCTCATGCGCGGTGACCCGGCGCTGGTGGCCGACGCGATCGACATCTCGCGCCGCACCTACCGCAAGATCCGCCAGAACCTGTTCTGGGCCTTTGCCTACAACGTGATCGGCATCCCGCTGGCGGCGGCCGGCCTGCTCAACCCGGTGGTGGCCGGCGCGGCTATGGCGCTGAGCAGCGTGAGCGTGGTGAGCAATGCGCTGCTGCTGCGGGCCTGGCACAGGAGAGGCTGAGGTCCAGAGGGGGCTTCAATGGATGGGTCGATCCGTCTTCGCGGCCACCGCTCCCCTTGGCTTGCGCATCAGCCGATAGATCACCGGCACCACCAGCATGGACAGCAGCGGTGCGCTGAGCATGCCGCCGACCATCGGCGCGGCGATGCGCTGCATCACCTCGCTGCCCGCGCCCGCGCCCCAGAACAGGGGCAGCAGGCCGGCCACGATCACCGCCACCGTCATCGCCTTGGGGCGCACGCGCAAGACCGCGCCTTCGCGGATCGCGTCGAGCAGGTCGGTGTCGGTGTCCAGCCCCTGGGCCAGCCGCGCGGCCCAGGCCTGCTTCAGGTACAGCAGCATGATCACGCCGAACTCGGCCGCCACGCCGGCCAGCGCGATGAAGCCCACCACGCTGGCCACCGACAGGTTGTGCCCCAGCGCCCAGAGCAGCCAGATGCCGCCGATCAGCGCGAAGGGCAGTGTCGCCATGATGAGCAGGGCTTCATCGAGGCGGCGAAAGGTCAGGTACAGCAGCAGGAAGATCAGCAGCAGCGTGAACGGCACCACCAGCTTGAGCTGGGCGCTGGCGCGCTCCAGAAACTCGAACTGGCCCGACCACGACACCGAATAGCCCGCCGGCAGAACCACCTTTTCGGTGACGGCCTTTTGCATGTCCAGCACCGCGCCCCGCAGGTCGCGGTCGCGGATGTCCACGTAGACGAACCCGGCCAGGCGCGCGTTTTCGCTGCGCAGCATGGGCGGGCCGTCAGCGATGCTCAGACGCGCCACGTCGGCGAGCACGAGGCGCTGGCCACGCGGGGTGACGATGGGCAGATCGCGCAGGGCGGCAAGCGAGTCGCGCGCGTCGCGCGGGTAACGCAGGTTGATCGGATAGCGCTGCAGCCCTTCCACGGTCTCGCCGATGTTCATGCCACCCACCGCGCCCGAAACCACGTCCTGCACGTCGGCGATGTTCAGACCGTAGCGCGCCGCCTGGTCGCGGCGGATGTCCACGTCGATGTAGCGTCCGCCGCTCAGGCGCTCGGCCAGCGCGCTGGTGACACCGGACACGCCCTTGACCACCGTTTCAATCTGCTGCGTGAGGCGGTTGATGGTGGCCAGGTCGGCGCCGGCCACCTTCACACCCACCGGGCTCTTGATGCCGGTAGCGAGCATGTCGATGCGGTTGCGGATCGGCGGCACCCAGATGTTGGCCAGGCCGGGCACGCGCACGGTGCGGTCGAGTTCGTCCACCAGACGCTCCGGTGTCATGCCTGCGCGCCATTGCTCGCGCGGCTTGAACTGGATGGTGGTCTCGAACATCTCCAGCGGCGCCGGGTCGGTGGCGCTGTCGGCGCGGCCGGCCTTGCCGTACACGCTGTGCACCTCGGGCACGGTCTTGATCAGGCGGTCGGTCTGCTGCAGCAGTTCGGCGGCCTTGGCGGCCGACAGACCGGGCAGCGCGGTCGGCATGTAAAGCAGGTCGCCCTCGTCCATCGGTGGCATGAACTCGGCGCCGATGTGCTGCAGCGGCCAGACGCTCACACCCAGCAGCACGGCGGCCACCAGCAGGGTGCGCTTCGGCCCCTTGAGCACGGCGTCGAGCACCGGCCGGTACAGCGCGATCAGGCTGCGGTTGAGCGGGTTGGCGGTCTCTTCGGGTATGCGGCCGCGCACCAGGAAGCCCATCAGCACCGGAATCAGGGTGACCGCCAGACCGGCGGCGGCCGCCATGGCGTAGGTCTTGGTGTAGGCCAGCGGCGCAAACAGCCGCCCCTCCTGGGCCTGCAGGGTGAACACCGGGATGAAGCTCAGGGTGATGATCAGCAACGAGAAGAACAAGGCGGGGCCGACTTCAGCCGCCGCGTGGCCAATCACCTGCCAGCGCGGCTCGCCTTCGAGCGTCTCCCCCGGGTGTTCGTGCGCCCAGCGCTCCAGGTGCTTGTGGGCGTTTTCGATCATCACCACCGCGGCGTCGACCATGGCGCCAATCGCGATGGCGATGCCGCCAAGCGACATGATGTTGGCGTTCACGCCCTGCTGCTGCATCACGATGAACGCCACCAAGATGCCCAGCGGCAACGAGACGATGGCCACCAGGGCGCTGCGCAGGTGAAACAGGAACAGCGCGCACACCAGGGCTACCACACCAAACTCCTCCAGCAGCTTGATCCCCAGGTTGCGGGCCGCACGCTCAATCAGCCCGGAGCGGTCGTACACGGGCACGATCTCCACCCCCTCGGGCAACCCGCGCTGCAGCTCCGCCAGCCGCGCCTTGACGGCTTCAATGGTCTGCAAGGCGTTCTTGCCCGAGCGCATGATCACCACCCCGCCGACCGCTTCGCCCTCGCCGTTGAGTTCACCGATGCTGCGCCGCATCTCGGGCCCGACCTGCACGTGCGCCACGTCGCCCAGTCGCACCGACACGCCGGCGTCGGTGGTCTTCAGGGGCAGCGCCCGGAAGTCGTCCAGGGTTTTCAGGTATCCGTTGGCGCGCACCGCATATTCGGCCTCGCCAAGCTCCAGCACCGAGCCGCCGGCCTCCTGGTTGCCGCGCGCCACGGCCTCGCTCACCATCTGCTGCGTGATGCCGTAGGCCGCCAGTTTGTCCGGGTCGAGCACGATCTGGTGCTGTCGCACCATGCCGCCGATGCTGGCGACCTCGGCCACGTCGGGCACGGTCTTGAGCTCGAAACGCAGAAACCAGTCCTGCAGCGAGCGCAGCTGGGCCAGGTCCTGCCGCCCGGTGCGGTCGATCAGCGCGTACTGGTAGATCCAGCCCACGCCCGTGGCGTCGGGGCCGAGCGACGACTTCGCCGTGGCCGGCAGCCGGGACTGCACCTGGTTCAGGTATTCGAGCACCCGCGAGCGCGCCCAGTACAGGTCCATGCCGTCGTCGAACAGCACATAGACGAAGCTGTCGCCAAACATGGAAAACCCGCGCACCGCCTTGGCGCCGGGCACCGAGAGCATGGTGGTGGTCAGTGGGTAGGTGACCTGGTTTTCCACCAGCTGCGGCGCCTGCCCGGGCCAGCTGGTGCGGATGATGACCTGCGTGTCCGACAGGTCGGGCAGCGCGTCCAGCGGCGTGCGCAGCATCGACACCACGCCCCAGGCGGTGATCATCACCGTGGCCATCAGGACCAGGAAGCGGTTGGCGATGCTCCAGTGGATCAGGCGCGCGATCATCGTTGCGCTCCGGTGGCCGCGGGTTCGATGCGCGTGATCTGCGGCACATCGCCGTCGCGCGTTTCAAATTCGATGCGCACCGTGCTGCCCGCAGACAGGTTCTTGGGCCGCTGGTCGGCCGGGGGCAACTGGAAATCCATGCTCATGGCCGGCCATTTGAGGGCCGGTATGGCCGGGTGTTGCAAGGTCACCGTGTTGCCGTCCACCGCTTCGACCAGGGCGTCCGTCTGATGGTTCGTGGGCAGGCTGGCCGCTGGTTTTTCGGAAGCAGCCTCTGGCGCCGGACTCAACCGCGCCAGCAAGCCGTTGAGGCTGGCCTCGGAGTCGATCAGGAACTGGCCCGAACGCACGACCTTTTGCCCTGCTTGCAGGCCATGCAGGATCTCGGTCTGGTCCCCCGCCTCGCGCCCGGTGCGCACCTCGACCGGGGAGAAGCGGCCATCGCCCTCGGCCAGCATCACCACGCTGCGCTGGCCGGTGTGGATCACCGCGTCGCTGGGCAGCAGCAAGACGTTTTTGGTGCTGGGGTTGGCGAAGCGCATCTGCACAAACATGCCCGGCACCAGCCGGCCCTGGGGGTTGGCGAGTTCGAGCCGCGCCTTGATCGTGCGCGTGGCCGGGTCGACCGAGGGCAGCAGCGCCTGCAGGCGGCCGGTGAAGGTCTGGCCTGGGGCGGCCGGGCTGGTGGCGCTGACTTGCGTGCCGGGCTGGAGCTGGGCGACCTGGCTCTCGGGCACCTGGCCTTCGGCCCACACGGTGCCCGTGCCCTGCAGCCGCAGCAAGGCCATGCCCGGCATCACGGTCGCGCCTTCGCTCACCATCAGTTCCGTGACCACGCCGCCGAGGGACGCGGTGAGCGTGAAGCGGGGCTGCAGGCTGCCGCTGCCCACCACGCGCTGAATCTGGGCGTGGCTCATGCCCGCCTGGCGCATGCGCTGCGCGGCGGCGTCGCGCAGGGGCACCAGCTGCGGGTCCTGCTCGGCCATGCGGGCCACCGCCAGGTACTCTTCCTGCGCGGCCACCCAGCTGGGCACGTAGATGTCGGCCAGCGGCGCGCCCTGTGCGACGCGGTCCTGCGTGGCGCGCACGTGCAGGCGTTCGACAAAACCCAGCGACCGTGCGCTGACCAGAACCTGGTCGCGCTCGTTCCAGGCCACGTTGCCGGCCACCGACACCGCGCTGTCCAGCCGGCCTTCGGTCACTTCCACCGTGCGCAGTCCGAGGTTTTGTTGCGTGCGGGCGCTCACGGTGACGCCGCTGGCATCGGCCGCTTGGCCGCCGGCGTAGCGGGGCACCAGCAGCATGTCCATGAAGGGCGATTTGCCTGGCGCATCGAAGTTCTTGCCCGGCACCATGGGGTCGTGGTAGTTCAAGATCTTCAGCCCGGTCATCGGATCCACGTCCCCGGCCTTCAGGCCGTCGCGCATGTGGCGCTCGGTGGCTTCGAAACCTTGCGTGATGGTCCAGGCGCCGGGGTCCTGCGTGGACGGGGTGGTGCCATCGGCGCTCGTGGGCGCACCCTGGGGCATGGCCATGGACATGCCGGCGTTCATGCCGACGGTCCAGGCACCGTAGCCCACGGCGGTCAAGGTGGCCAGGGCGACAGCCGTCAGCCCGATCCAGGTGGATGTTTTCATGGGGTCAGTCCTTTTGGGTTGCGGTTGCTGTCGGGTTCAGGCGCGCGGCATCTGTGGGTGAAACGTCGGGCAGGAGGTATTCGAGCCGGGCCCACAGGCGGGCGGTGGAGAGGTGCAGCTCGACGCGTTCCATCTCCAGGGCCAGGGTCATGCGCCGCGCGGCGAGCACATCCCCCAGCCGGGCATTGCCGCCGCGGTAGGCCGCCTGCGCCAGGTCCATGCGCTGGCGGGCCCAGGGCCGGCGCTCGTTGTCGATCAGTGCCAGCTGTTCCAGACCGGCCCGCCAGGCCGCCAGCCAGCGCTCGATCTCGGCGAGTGCCTCGCGCGCCCGCTCTTCGCGTTCGGCCTGCAGTTCGTCCACACGCGCCAGGCGCGCGGCCAGCACCCGGTCTTGACGCTGCGGCCGGTCCCATTGCAGCGGCACCGACACCGCGAGCGAGACCATGTTGTCGAAGCGGGGGCGCCGGTGGCTGAACATCAGCTCACCGCTCCAGTCGGGCTGGCGATCCTGTCGCGCCAACTCGGCGTCGGCCTCGGCGGTGGCCAGGCGTGCGCTCGCCAGCGCCAGGTCCGGGTGTTGCCGCAGCTGGGGCGCGAAGCCATTGGCCGACAGCGCCAATGGGGTCAGCGCGGGCGCATCGCCCAAGGGTTGATCGGGGGTGGTTCCGGTCCAGCGGGCCAGCGCCTGGCGCGCGTTGACCAGCCCGGCTTCGGCACCGAGCAGGGCTTGCTGCGCCTGGGCGACCGCGTCGCGCGCATTCAACCAGTCCACCGACGGGCTGTTGGTGCCCCCGGGCAGTGCGCCGCGGGTGGCCGCTTCAGCGGCCTGGAGCTGCAGGCGGTTCTCGCTCAGTTGTGCACGCAGCAGGGCCACACGTTGTTCCTGGGCGTGCCTTTCAAACCAGGCGACTGCGGTGTCGCGCCGCAGGTTGGCTGCGCGCTGTGCCCGTGTGGCCATGGCCACGTCGGCTTCGCGCTCGAAGCGTTGCGAGCGGGCCAGGCGCTTGCGCTCGGCGGGGAACGCCTGCATCAGCGAAACGGCCTTGCTGGTCATGGGCTCGGCCGATGTGCTGAAGCGGTTGTCGCCTTCGATGGGCAGGCTGTTGAGCGAGAACCGCAGAACAGGGTCAGGTCGCTGCCCTGCTGCCACGGCGGCCTCTCTGGCCGAGCGGGCGGCCGCATCCTGCGCGCTCAGGGCCTGCGAGCGTGCCAGTGCGGCTTGAACGGCCGCAGCAAGAACGAGCGGCTCGTTGTTCGATGCCCGGACGGGCGATGCGACGCCCAGCCACAGGGCCATCAACAGGGCGGTGGTGTGGAAAAAGCGTGTGGGCGCCATGGCGCGAACCACCGGGCTCGCGGGCCGGCTCATGGCCGTTGGAAGGGCTGACATATCTCTGCTCCATGAAGATGAACATGGGCTGCGCACGCCACAGGCGGGCCGCCACGTCACGGACGGCGCGCCAGCCTCAGCAGCGGCGCGCGGTCCGGATCAACGGAGTCAGAGGGTGGGGGGGCGCCAGACGCTGGCGGGAGCGCCGCGCGGTGGCGTGGGTGTAACGGTCACGAGCAGCAAGCTCGTCGGCAGGGCCTGAACGATGGGCTGCAAGGGCGTTGTGAGCCAGCCCGTGGGCGCCTGGCACTCCTGGCCGGTTTTACAGAGCTTGCCGGTCAACGCCGCGGTCGCCGCGTCATTGCAGCAGTCAGCGAGGTCGGCCATCGCTTCGCTGGTGTCGTCGGCGTGCATCGCCACCATGTCGCCCATGGGGCAAGGCGCGTGCACCACCGCGCCCGCAGCCCAGCCCTGGAGCGGGATGGCCAGGCAGAGCAGGATGGCGAAGAACAAACGCATGGGCGGATTCTAGGTGGGCGTTGCGGACGCAGAGCGCTTTTTTGCGTAGGCGATCAGGGAAAGGAATCTCCGCGCTCAGCGACGGCGCCAGACAACCACCGCAATGATCAACATCGCCAGGTAGTTGGCGACCATGAACCACGGCGTGTTCCAGGCGATGCCGTCAAAACCCCAATAGGTCACCGGATAAAAAACGGGGGAGGGATAGAACTCGGCGGAATGCGTGAACACGTCGATCACGATGTGCGACCACCAGCCCAACAAGGGCATCCAGAAACGGCCCAGCCACACCCAGCTGATGGCGGTGACCACACCGGCCGACAGGGCACTGTGCATCACACAATGCAGGTTGTGGGTGAGTGCCGTGTAAACCGGAGACGGCGGGGGTTCGTACCCCGGAAGGGAGTTGGCGTAGGCCAGCAGCACCGTCCAGCCGTCGGGCGAGAACAGGGCCAGATAAACGAGAGGCAACAACTGCGCAAGGTCGGGCACCACGGCCAGACCCACCGCCAGCACCGCGGTTCGGCGGTCCAGGCGCCGGTGCCGGTGCATCCAGGCCGCGCCAACGCCCACCCACAGACCATGCGCAAGGATGTCCATGCTCAATGACCCGGGTGTGGTGCTCCGCGATGAATGGGGACCGCCCGAAGGCGCAGCGCATTGCCAATGACCGAAACCGAACTCAGGCTCATGGCCAGCGCGGCAATCATCGGCGAGAGCAGCCAGCCGGTGAACGGGTACAGAAGACCCGCGGCCAGCGGAATACCCAGCGCGTTGTACATGAATGCAAAGGCCAGGTTCTGCTTCATGTTGGCCACGGTGGCCACCGAGAGCTCGCGCGCGGTGGCGATGCCGCGCAGGTCCCCCTTCACCAGCGTGAGCTGGGCACTGTTCATGGCCACGTCGGTACCGGTGCCCATGGCGATGCCGACATCGGCGCGCGCCAGCGCCGGTGCGTCGTTGATGCCATCGCCGGCCATCGCCACCACGCGGCCCTCGGCCTGGAGGCGTTCGACCAGCTGGAGTTTGTCGGCGGGCTTGACCTCGCCATGCACCTCGTCGATGCCCAGGCGCTGGCCCACGGCGCGCGCGGTGGTCAGGCCGTCGCCCGTGGCCATCACCACGCGGATGTGGGCCTCGCGCAGCGAGGCCAGGGCATCGGCCGTGGTGGCCTTGATCGGGTCCGACACCGCCAGCAGACCGGCCAGGGTCTGGTCCACCGCCAGGTGCATGACACTGGCCCCCTGCCCTCGCAGCGCTTCGGCTTCGGTGGCCAGCGGTGACACATCCACCCCGAGTTGATCCATCAGCGCCGTGTTGCCCAGCGCCAGCGACTGCGAACCCACAACACCCTGCACACCGATGCCGGATTCGGAGTCGAACCGTTCGGGCTTGTCCAGCACCAACCCCTGCTGTTTCGCGGCGGCCACGATGGCGGCAGCCAGCGGGTGTTCGCTGCCCTGATCGAGGCTGGCCGCCAGGCGCAGCACCTCGTCTTCGGAAAACCCACCGAAGCCGACCGCCCGCTCGAAGGTCGGCCGCCCTTCGGTCAGCGTGCCGGTCTTGTCCACGATCAGGGTGTCGACCTTGCGCAGATTCTCGATCGCGGCGGCGTCTCGGAACAGCACGCCGCTGCTGGCGCCGCGCCCGGTTGCCACCATGATGGACATGGGCGTGGCCAGACCGAGCGCACAAGGGCAGGCGATGATCAGCACGGCCACGGCGTTGATCAGCGCGTAGACCCAGCTCGGTTCGGGCCCGAACAGGCCCCAGCCCAGGAAGGTGAGCAAGGCGGCGCCCACCACGCCGACCACGAAATACCCCGCCACCTGGTCGGCCATGCGCTGCATGGGCGCGCGCGAGCGCTGCGCCATGGCCACCATCTGCACGATCTGCGCCAGCACGGTGGCCGATCCCACGTGTTCGGAGCGCATCACCAGCGCGCCGCTGGTGTTGAGCGTGGCGCCGATGAGCTTGTCGCCCACCCGTTTCGTGACCGGCAGCGGCTCGCCGGTGAGCATGGACTCGTCGAGTGCGCTGCTGCCCTCCACCACGGTGCCGTCCACCGGCACTTTTTCGCCCGGACGCACACGCAGCAGGTCGCCCACGTGCACGTGACCCAGCGGCACGTCTTCTTCCTGGCCGTCGGCGCCGATGCGGCGCGCGGTCTTGGGCGCCAGGCCCAGCAGGGAACGGATCGCCGCCGAGGTCTGCGAACGCGCCTTGAGCTCCAGCAATTGCCCCAGCAAGGTGAGCGAGATGATCACCGCAGCCGCTTCGAAGTACACCGCCACGCGCCCCATCGAAAGAAACGAATCGGGGAAGACCTGCGGGGCCACCGTGGCCACCACGCTGTACACAAAGGCCGCGCCCGTTCCCAGACTGATCAGGGTCCACATGTTGGGGCTGCGGTTCACGATCGACTGCGCGCCGCGCACGAAGAAGGGCCAGCCCGCCCACAGCACGATGGGCACCGTGAGCACGAGTTCGATCCAGCTCTGCACCGCCATGTCGAACCAGCCCAGGCTGTGGCCGAACATGGCCAGCACGGTCACCACGACGGTGAGCGGCAGGGTCCACCAGAAGCGGCGCTGGAAGTCCCTGAGTTCGGGGTTCTCCTGTTCCTCCAGCTCGGGCAGCAAGGGCTCCAGCGTCATGCCGCACTTGGGGCAGTTGCCGGGATGGTCCTGCCGGATCTCCGGGTGCATGGGGCAGGTGTAGATCGTGCCGGCCACCGCAGGGGCCTGTTGCTGCGCAGGCGCCGGGGCGAGGTATTGCAGCGGGTTTGCCGCGAACTTGCCCTGGCACTTCGCGCTGCAGAAATAGAAGGTCCGGCCTTCGTGCGCCGCCTGGTGAACCGATTGCTCGGTGACGGCCATGCCGCACACGGGGTCCTTCAGCGCCGCCGGATCGGTCTGGTGGTCAGAGGAATGCCCGGCCGGGTGCCGGTGCGCTGTCAAATCCATGGCGTTCTCCTTCCTGGCCACGGCACACCAGGGCGACCCGATGGCTTGGCCCCGTTTGTTTTTCAAGGACTCACGCTGATCCCGTTGGGTCCGGCGCCCACAGCGACGGTGGCAACCGACTCGCGCGACCGGACATCAATGACCGACACCGTGTTCGCATAGAGATTGGTCACATAGGCATGGCGTCCATCGTTGCCCACCACCACACCGTGGGCGCCATTGCCCGTGCGGATGCGCTGCGTGCTGAAGGTCGAGAGATCGATCACGCTCACAGTATTGCCGGGGCTCTTGCGGCTGCCCTGATTGGCCACAAAGAGGAAGCGGTTGTCGGGTGTCGCATAGAGCTGGATCGGCACATTGCCGACCCGCACTTTGCGGATCACCTTGCGACTGACCGGGTCGATCACCGCGATGCTGGCCTCTTGCGACAAGGACACGAAGGCCAGCCGGCTGTCGGACGTGAAGCCCACCTGGGCTGGGCCTTTACCTACCGCGATCCGGCTGATTTCCTTGCGGCTTTCCGTATCGATGACCGACACCGTTCCGCCCTTCAGGTTCGCGACATACGCCTGCTTGCCATCCGGGCTCAGCCGGATGCCGTGAGGAAATGCACCGGCAGGGATGGTGTCGACGACCTTGAGCAATGTGGTATCCACCACGCTGAGGGTGTTGTCGCCGCCGTTGGTGACATAGGCCCAGCGGCTGTCGGCAGACACCACCACATGGGCCGGGTGCTTGCCCACCACCACCCGCGCGACCACCTCGTCGGTAGCGGTGTCGATGGCCCAGACTTCGCCCGCGTCCGCCATGGCGCCGTGTTCGGCGGTCGACATGCCCGCATGGGCCATGCCGGCAGTGGCGGATTTTGGGGTGCCGTTGTTGGTGACCCACGCCAGTTTTCCATCGGGTGACACCTGGACGTTGTGCGCTCCCGCACCCACCGCAATGTGCCGAGTGACCTTGAAGGTTTCGGCGTTGATCACGCTGACGGTACCAGCCCCTTCATTGGCAACGAATATCTTGCGATCGGCTGCGTGAACAGACAGGCTGCCGGCCAGCAGCACTGCGGATACGAGGGCCTGTGTCCAGGCAGAAAATTGGGGTTTCACAGGTGTCTCCGGGTTGAAGGATCGATGCCGTTGCATGGTCGTGGGTGAGCGTCCGGCGGTGCCGGACGTTGTCAATGGGCCGAGAGGCGTTTCAGGCTTTCACCGTGAAGCGCAGCATCACTCCCGCTTCGGCGTGTTCATGTGCGTGGCAGTGAAAAACGTGGTCCTGATCGCCCACGAGCGGGTGGGCGAAGTCGATGGCAACCCGCGCCGATTCGCCGGGCCACACGTGCACGGTGTCGATGACACCCTGATCCTTTCACCCAGTTTTCGCAGGCACCGCGTTGCACGCTAAATTCCGCCGTCGCCCGTCACTTGCCGGCGGAAGGGCTGGCTGCGGCTGGCATGCGCTGCATCATCATGTCCATCATGGACTGCATCATGTCCATGCGCATTTCCATCATCTGTTGACGTTGTGCGGGGTCTGCTGGCGCGGCACCCGGGGCGCCCATGCCGGGCATGCTGCCCATCGCCTTCATGCCGTTCATCATGTCCATGCCCTCGTGCATGGCCCTCGAGTGATCGGCCATCAGGGCCTGTCGCTCAGCTGGTGTTTGGGCAACCGCCATCTTGGCGTGCAGTGCCTGCATGGTGGCCATGTGCTGCTGCATGTGTTGTTGTATCTGCGGCATCGAAGCCATGCCCATGGGCATGCCCGCCTGCGGTGCAACGGCGGTCGAGGGTGCGGGGGTCGCCGTGGCAGCAGGATGGTGCTGGCTGTGATCAGCGGCTTGCTGCGCTGAAGCAGAGAACGTCACACCCGCGACGACGACCATCAGCAGGGTGGGGATCCACTTGGACATGTCAAATTCCTTTCATGACGGGCCCCTGGCGGGATGGCCAGAGCAGGCTTGGAGGTGATCGACAACCATGGGGTGTGTCGGCCCCCTCACGCCATGCAGTCAGTGTAGGCATCGGCCGGGGTCGGCAAGATGACCCGAAGATGACAAAAAAGTCAGGATCAGCGCTGCGCCGCCTGGTTCGCCTGGCGGTTGATATCGTCCTGGTGGGTCCGGATGTCGGACGACCACCGTGACTTGATCCAGGACAGAACGGCCACGATGTCGGCGTCGCTGAGCGAATCGCCAAAGGTCGGCATGCTGGAGACGTAGTCCGGCAGGCCTGCGGCCTTGGCCACGCCGTCTCGGGTGATCCGGATCAGGACCTCGTCAGGGTGGTGCCAGGTGTGACCACGCTCGTCATGGGGTGGTGCTGGCAGACGCCCGTCGGCCCCCCGCTCCCGCCAGTTCGCCTGCCCTTCCAGGTTCGCGCCATGACAACTGGCGCACTGTGCCTGGTAGATCTGCGCTCCCCGTTGGAGCATCACCGGGTCATCCAGGCGAAGCACGCCAGGTGGGTTCGACCCGAATGGATCGGTGAATCGCCACCAGAAAAAGGCCGCAGCCACCCCTGCCAGTGCAAGGCCGGCTGCAGCCCAACGGAGGGACCGGAAACGCAGGATCACTTCGCGGGCTGGATGTCGGTCACCATCATCTGACCGTTCTCGTTGGTGGCCATGAACTGGACCTTGGCACCGACGGTGGTCTTGTCCAGCAGGGCCTTGTCCTTGACCACGAAGACCATGGTCATGCCGGGCATGTCCATGTGTTTGATGTCACCGTGCTTGAGGGTGATCTTGCCCGCGTCCTTGTCGATCTTGCGGACTTCGCCGTCGGTCATGCCGGGCGCTGCCGCCATGCCCATTTTTCCATGATCCATGTTCATCTGAGCGAATGCGGGGTTGCCGACAAAGGCCGTGAAGGCCCATACAGTTGCGCTCAAAACCAGTTGCAATTTCATTGTGAGTCCTTGAGATGGTGGGGTGAGACGGTACCTGATCTGAATCCTGTTACTTGGCCGCTACCTTGACCACGCCTTTCATGCCCGCGTCGAAGTGACCCACGTGCAGACAGGCGAAGTCAACGGCGCCAGCCTGGGTGAACTGCCAGATCACCTCACCCTGTTTGCCAGGAGCGAGTGAAATCTTGTTGGGTTCATCGTGCTCCATGTCGGGAAATTTCTTCATCACCTCGTAGTGCTCCAGCAGCTCTTGCGGCGTCCCCAGGCTGAACTCGTGTTTGACGCTGTCGGTGTTCTTCAGCACGAAGCGGATCGTTTCGCCTTGCTTGACCCGGATGTCCGAGGGCTTGAACCGCATGCCGCTGCTCATGTCGACCTGGATCGTGCGGGTGACCTTCGTTGCCACACCGGGCTTTCCAATCGGAGACTCGTGGTGCCCGCCGGCGTGGTTGCCGGCGGCCGTTGCTGCCGTGGTGGCCAGCAAAACGCCAGAGAAAAACAGCGCAGAGCGAAAAGACAGGATGGATCGGGAAAATGTCATGGGACTTCTTTCAAGTGAGGGTCTGACAACGGGGAAGCGGAAGGAAAACAGGGGAAAGGCGCCGGGCAAGCGGTTCCAACCCAGAGACACCGTGGAACCGGCTTTGCCGGGCCACTGGTGTCGTCCCCCTGGGGGGAAGACGCGAAGCGGCGCAGGGGGGTATTCACTTCAATGCGACATGCCTTTGGCGGTGGGCTTGATCGCCTTGGCGGTCGCGGGTGTCGTGTCGCTGCTGGACGCGGGGCGCGGTGCCGGAGGGGGAACACCGTTCCATTCGTAAGCCACGGTGCCTTCTGGGAACTTGTACGGACCCGGGTCCTTGTAGTCGCCCGGCTGCTGATCCTTGCGGACCTTGAAGACCGTGAACATGCCGCCCATCTCCAGCGGGCCGAACTGGCCGGTGCCGGTCATCATGGGGGCCGTGTTGTCGGGAATGGCCATCTGCATCTCGCCCATGTCGGCCATGCCGCGCTCACCCATCATCATGTAGTCGGGTGCGACCTTCTGGATCTTCTTGACCAGGCCGCGGTGGTCCACGCCGATCATGGTCGGCACGTCGTGGCCCATGGCGTTCATGGTGTGGTGGCTCTTGTGGCAGTGCATGGCCCAGTCGCCTTCTTCGTCGGCAATCAGCTCGATCTGGCGCATCTGCCCCACGGCCACATCGGTGGTGACTTCGTACCAGCGCGTGCTGGGCGGGGTCGGGCCGCCGTCGGTGCCCGTGACCAGAAACTCGTGCCCATGCAGGTGGATAGGGTGGTTGGTCATGGTGAGGTTGCCGATGCGGATGCGCACGCGGTCGTTCAGGCGCACGTTCAGGGTGTCGATGGCCGGAAACACCCGGCTGTTCCAGCACCAGATGTTGAAGTCGGTCATGGTGTTGATCTTCGGCGTCTTGCTGCCGGGCTCCACGTCGAATGCATTGAGCAGGAAGCAGAAGTCCCGGTCCACGGCGCTGATGTGCGGGTGTTTGGTCTTGGGGTGGGTCACCCACATGCCCATCATGCCCATGGCCATCTGCACCATCTCGTCCGCGTGGGGGTGGTACATGAAGGTGCCGGGGCGGCGCGCTTCAAATTCGTAGACGTAGGTCTTGCCCACGGGGATGGCCCGCTGGGTGAGCCCGCCCACGCCGTCCATGCCGCTGGGCAGCCGCTGGCCGTGCCAGTGGATGGTGGTGTGCTCGGGCAGCTTGTTGGTCACGAAGATGCGGACGCGGTCGCCCTCGACCACTTCAATCGTGGGTCCCGGGCTCTGGCCGTTGTAACCCCACATGTTCACCTTGAAGCCCGGTGACACCTCGCGCACCACGGGCTCGGCCACCAGGTGGAATTCCTTGACGCCATCGTTCATGCGCCAGGGCAGCGTCCAGCCATTCAGGGTCACCACGGGGTTGTAGGGCCGGCCGGTGGTGGGAACGAGTGGGGGCGCGGTCTCGACGGAGGTCTGGATGACGGGCTCGGGCAAACCCGCCAGCGCGGAGCGGGTCACGGCCAGGCCGGCCACGGACGCGGCGGCGCCTGCGAAAAACTGTCGTCTGGAGTTGGTGCTTGTCATGTGTTGTGTCCTTTCAATGTCCTGCTGCAGCGGGGGTATCTCCACCCACTCCACCCAGCGAGACGAAGCTGTCGGGCTCTCCACCCTGCAAGACCCACTGAAGATCGGTCTCAGCGATCCAGAAGTCGCGTTGCGCGCCGATGGCATCTACCGTGGCTTGTGACTGGTTGCGAACTTCGTCCAGCAGGTCCCAGACGCTCTTGAGCATGCCGTTGTAGTGAAGGACCGTTTCTTCGGTGATGAACTCACGGGTTTTCAGGACATCCCCCTGGCTGTCGAGCGCCAGCGCATGGGCGGCCATGTAGGCGTTCATGGCCCCTTTGGACAGCGCCCGGTTGCGGAGGCTTTCTGCGGCAGGCAACTGGTTGCGAATCGCATCGGCGCGCATTTGCAGATCGGCCTCGGCCATGGGCTTCGCCGGGATGGCTGGAAGCTGGTCGGGAAGCGAAAAGGCCTCCTGCAGGCCCGTTTGCCCCATGGTCTTGACCAGATGGCTTTGGGCCTGGGCGGCGACTTGCTGCGCACGCCGGAGATTCATGCGGGCGGTCGTTGCGGCCAGTTGAACGGGCGACAGCTGCAACTGGCTCCAGTTGCCCACCGTCACCATGCGCTGCCCCAGTTCATGGGCGGCCTGGGCAGCTTCCAGCATGTCGCGCTGGTGCTTCAAGACCTGCTGAGCTGCCACGGCCTCAACCCAGGCCTTGCGCCCCGCTGCAGCCACCTCCAGCACCTCGCCGGCATCCTCGACGCGACGCTGCAGGCTGGGATCGAGCTCTATCGAGCGGCCCTCAGCGATCAATTGCACGTTCTTTGAACCCAGTTTCGACAACGGACGGGCCAGTTCGCGATGCACCGTCCAGGCCATGCGAACCGCGGCCTCTGCGTTAGGGATGGCGACACCCGTGGTGCCGACTGGCGCCGTGGTCGATGCCCCCGGATGGGCCTGCTCCCACTTGAGCACGTCGGCATGACCCCGTTTGAGCGCGCCCACCGCGTCGTTGGCCCGGCGCCAGTCGGATTCTTGTGAAGGGCTGGCCGTCTGCGCGGAGAGCGCAAACGGCAGGGCCAGGACGCCCGCCACCAGCAGTTGGCTCGTGGCTCGGTTGTTAAACGAAGATCTCACTGCAGTTGCTCCTTTTTGATATAGATCAAACGGGGCGAATTCTGCGGGTGGTCGTCCGTCAACTCCCTGTCGGGTTGATTACAAAACTGTCATTTTTCTCCGCACGGCCGCCCGCGCGGGCAAACTAGCGGTCAGGAGCACGACCGTGAAGATACTGATTGTTGAAGACGAGCCCAAGGCGGGCGACTATTTGAGGCAGGGCTTGCGGGAAGCCGGCTACGTGGTGGATCTCGTCACCAATGGCGTGGACGGCCTCCACCATGGGCTCGAAGGTGACCACGATCTGGTGATCCTGGACGTCATGCTGCCCGGCATGGACGGCTGGCAGGTCCTGCGCAGCCTGCGCAGCCAGGGGCGGGAAATGCCCGTGCTGTTTCTCACCGCACGCGATCAGGTGGAAGACCGCGTCAAGGGCCTGGAGCTGGGGGCCGACGACTACCTGGTCAAGCCGTTTTCGTTTGCCGAACTGCTGGCCAGGGTACGCACCATCCTGCGGCGCGGTCGTTCGGGTCTGGAAGCCACCACGCTGCAGGTGGCCGACCTGGAGCTCGACCTGTTGCGCCGGCGCGTGACCCGATCGGGCAAACGCATTGACCTGACGGCCAAGGAGTTCGGCCTGCTGGAACTGCTGATGCGCCGCCATGGCGAAGTCTTGCCGCGCTCCCTGATTGCGTCGCAGGTGTGGGACGTGAACTTCGACAGCGATACCAATGTGATCGAGGTGGCCATGCGCCGCCTCCGGGGCAAGGTGGACGACCCCTTTGAACCCCGTCTGATCCAGACCGTGCGCGGCATGGGCTATGTGCTGGAAGTACCGGAGGCTTCGAACTGATGCTCGGGCGACTGTCCCTGACCGCGCGCCTGACCGCTTTCTACGCGCTGGTGTCGGCCACGGTCCTGGTGGGGCTGGCGATCCTGGTGGCGTTTGCGACGAGCCGGCACTTTGTCGAACTCGACCGGGGTTACCTGCAGGACAAGATCGGGCTGGTCCAGAAAATCGTCAGCGAATCCCCGTCGCCGGAGTTGCTGGTCAGCCGGCTCGATGAGCTGCTGGGCAGTCACCACGGACTCTTCATTGACCTGCGCCAGGGTGATCGTGTGGTGTACGGAACCGAGGGCATGGTGTTTCCCTCAGGCCTGGCGCCACAAGGCGCCACCCCCACGGACTGGACCCTTCACGATCAAACCCTGCGCGGCCTGAGCGCGCGCATCGATCCACTCCTGTCGCCGTCGAACGGGCCGGGCGCTGGCGGCGCGCCGATGCAACTGCGGATCGCCCTGGACACCGGGCACCACCTGCATTTCATGCGGTCCCTGAGCCAGACGCTGGCGTTCTACTCGCTGGTGGCCATCCTGGTCAGCGGCTTGCTGGGCTGGTGGGCGGCTCGCCGCGGCCTGGCGCCACTGCGCATCATGAAAGAGCGCGCCTCGACGGTCACCGCGCAAAAGCTGGACCAGCGCATGCCCGTCGAGGCCGTGCCGGTGGAGTTTGCCGATCTCGCCGAAAGCCTCAACACCATGCTCGGGCGTCTGCAGGCGGACTTTGCGCGTCTGCAGGAGTTCTCCAGCGACCTGGCGCATGAGCTGCGCACCCCCATCAACAACCTGCTGACCCAGACCCAGGTGTCGCTGGCGCAGAAACGGGATGCCGAAGCCTACCGGGACATCCTCGCCTCCAACGCAGAAGAGTTCCAGCGCCTGGCGCGCATGGTGTCCGACATGCTGTTCCTGGCCAAGACCGAACACGGACTCGAACTCCCCAACACGGAGGCGATCTCGCTGGATCAGGAAGCGCTGGATCTGTTCGACTTCTACGATGCCGTGGCCGATGAAAAGCGCATCCGCTTGAAGATCCTGGGCGAGGCCCAGGTCATGGGGGACCGCTTGATGGTCCGGCGAGCCATTGGCAACCTGTTGTCGAATGCACTCAGGCACTCGCCTGCCGAAGCCGAGGTCGTGGTTGCCATCGAAGTGCGACCAGGAGAAGCCACCCTGTGCATCACCAACAGCGGGACGACCATCGCGCCTGAAGTCCTGCCACGTTTATTCGATCGCTTCTTCCGCGTCGACAAATCGCGCAGCCATCCGGAGTCCGATGGCACAGGTCTCGGCCTGTCGATCACCCAAGCCATCATGACGGCCCACGGCGGTTCCGTTTCAGTCACATCGGACCAAGGGCAGACCACCTTCTGCCTCGAGTTTCGCAGCACACGTGTGGTTTGAGCCTTGAATGGCGGCTAGAAGAAGCTCCTTTCGGCAAGGCTGAGAGCCCTCACCAGTCGTTGCCATTCTCCAGAAGAAGCGCCGGGCTTGGCTCAGGGACTCGGTCAAGCGGTGTGCAGGCTGAAGCCCACGCGTGTGATGCCTTCGCTGGACACCGCTGCAGGACCGCCATCGTGCATACGTGCAATGGCTTCAGCTTTCACCAGCGCCCTGTGGGGGCATTTCCATTGAGCCAAATGGGAACGGACCAGTCCCTTTTATACTTCAGAGTAATATTTGAAACTCAGTAGTTTCAATCGTTTACCTCTTGCGCGCACCGCTGGTGTTTGCAGTGGACACCACTTCTGTGCCTTTGATTGCAGCCTCCTCGGATGCCGCGGCGATTGCTCCCGTGGTTGGGCAGACGCTCAGTGGCAAGACCGCCACCGTATTCATTGGCGTGCAGGCATTCGTGGCGGCTCTTCTTCTCCCGAACGCTGGCAAGGAGTCCTTCGCGCTCGACTCGGCAAGGCCCTGACCAGCCAGGTTCAGAACAAACACGCTTTCTGAGTTCACCCATCGAGGCATCCCCATGAAAACCATCACCGCACTGCTTGCGTTCACAGCTCTGGCCGGCGCATCTGGCCTCGTCCACGCCCAGTCTGACTTCTACCGCAGCGTCACACCGCCGAACGCGCAAGAAGGGGGCGTTGCCAGTGCTGCCGTACTCGTTGGACGCGAGTACCAGGGTTCCGACGAATCCCGTGCGCGGGTCCTCCCGAACATCGAATACCAGTGGAGCAACGGACTCTTTGCAGGTGTCCTCAACGGTGTCGGCTACAACGGTTCGACGCAGCCAGACATGGCCTACGGCGTACGCGTCACAGCGGATTTCGGTCGCAAGGAGCGTCGCAGCGACGCACTGCGAGGCCTCGGTGACGTTGACCCTCGGCCCGAACTCGGGGCCTTCTTCAACTTCAGTCCGACGCGCGGCGTCACGCTGAACTCCTCGGTGCGCTACGGCAGCGGGAACGAGCGCAAGGGGCTGCTCGTGGACCTGGGGGCCCGCTGGAGCACCAGCCTCAGCCCCCATCTTCGATTCGGCACGACCCTGGCAACCACCTGGAGCAACACCGACTACGCACAGGCGTACTTCGGCATCGATGCCGTGCAAGCGGCGCGCAGCGGATACGCGCGGTTCGTCCCTGGCTCCGGCTTCCGGGATGTTCGACTGGGTGCATCGCTCATCTACCGGGTCGCACCGGCGTGGAGCCTGGCCGGGTCCATCACCTGCTCCGAGCTTCTGGGAGACGCCAGGCGCAGCCCCATCGTGCGTGACAAAAGCGCCCTGACTGCTGTGGTTGCTCTGGGCTACAGCTTCTGACTTTGGCGGCATGCGCCGCTTGACCTGAGGGCGCGAAGCTCCAAAAAAAAGGCCTGACCGGCTTGCCGAACTTCTGGAGGTCCAGTAATTCCTCTTCCAACGGGGGTGAACATGGCCCTGACCGACATCACCCGGGCTGAAGCTGGCGGAACTGAGCGACCAGAAACGCCTCTTCAGATATACGCGTTCACCGGCTTGGCATGCCGCATGTGCAGCGACAGCCCCAGAGCAGCCATGTGGTTGCTGTTGCGACCCAGGATCTCTTCGCTCAAGGGCAGGAACTCGGTTTCTTCATAGGCCGCGTGCGCCTTGTACTCGGTCACCAGACGGTGCAACTCGCTCACATCCAACCTGGTGCTCTGGCCCTTGGCGACCGGCTTCAGTCCTTTTTCCAGTTGTCTCCACAGCGCTTCAATCGCACGGTGTTCGTCCGTCAGGCGCTTGGCCATGGCCTTGACACGCTCAAGCTCTGCCCCGGGCTGGGCGCTGGCGATCACGGCGGGAAAGAGTTCGCGCTCTTCTTCCAGGTGGTGCTCGAAGATGGCTTCGCGAAAAAACTCGAGCGATTCTTCGGCAATCTGGCGGGCCTTGGCCGCCGGCTCCAGCAAGGCGGGCAGCTCATCCAGGGCTGTCAGGCGCTTGACAATGCCAGCGTGACAGTCGGAGAAATTGTTCAGGGGTTCGTCGGTGTTGACGGGGGTATTCATGTTGACTCCTCATGTGCTTTGACCGTGAATCTGTCGCGGAAATTCGACAGCACACTCACGATGCAAGAACCAGTCTAGAGACTACCAGTTTGGCGACCTTGACGCATGTCAAGGGCTGCCCCATCTCAGTGCGCACCGGCGGTCGCTTTGCCGCGGATGCGGCTCCAGACATTGAACACCATCACCACAGCGGCCCCGGCCACAAAACCGGCCAGGCCACCCAGCAGGCTGTTCGTCAGACTGGCGGCCCACCCCAGGCCGTCGGTGAAGTGCTCGATGCCATGGCCAATGGCAGGGACTCCGTGCACGAGGATGCCCCCACCCACCAGGAACATGGCTGCCGTGCCGAGCACGGACAAGGCCTTCATGAGCCAGGGTGCAAAGGCCAGCAGGCCGCGGCCAAAGGCCTGTTTCCAGCGGGCGGCCTGGCGCGCGAGGTACAGGCCGGCGTCATCCAGCTTCACGATGCCGGCCACGAGGCCGTAAACACCCAGGGTCATGAGGAGGGAGATGCCCACCAGCACGGACACGCGCTGCCCAAAGCTGGCCGCCGTCACGGTGCCCAAGGTGATGACGATGATTTCGGCCGAGAGGATGAAATCGGTGCGGATCGCGCCCTTGATCTTTTCCTTCTCGAACGCCACCAGATCCACCTTTTCGTCGCTCACGGCCTTCACCAATTCGGCATGCTGCGCATTCACTTCGTCGGGCTTGTGAAAGAGCTTGTGCAACACCTTTTCCGCACCTTCGAAGCAGAGAAACAGGCCGCCGAGCATGAGCAGCGGCGTGATGAGCCAGGGCACGAAAGCACTGATGGCCAGCGCCGCCGGCACGAGGATGGCCTTGTTGAGCAGCGAGCCTTTGCACACCGCCCACACCACAGGCAACTCGCGGTCGGCTTTGACGCCGGTGACCTGCTGCGCATTGAGCGCCAGGTCGTCGCCCAGCACGCCCGCCGTCTTCTTGGCCGCCATCTGCGTCATGGCTGCGACATCATCGGCCGCCGACACCCCCTGGCGGGCGGCGACCTTGGTCATGACGGCCACGTCGTCGAGCACGGTGGCGATGTCGTCGAGAAGCGCAAGAAGGCTGGTGGCCATGGTGGACGATCTTCAGAAAGGAATGAGAAAGGCAGACGGCGGATTGTCCTCGGTCAGCTGACAAATTTTCTGGCGTTGCGCCAGATGCGCATCCACGGGCTGTGGGCGCTCAGGTCGCCGCTGGTCCAGCTCATCTGGATGTTGCGGAACACGCGCTCGGGGTGCGGCATCATGGCCGTGAAGCGGCCGTCGGCGGTGGTCACCGCCGTCAGGCCGCCCGGGCTGCCGTTCGGGTTGAACGGGTACTGCTCCGTGGCGGCGCCCGCGTTGTCCACGAAGCGCATGGCGGCGATGGCCTGGGCCGGGTTGCCGCGGTGCTTGAAGTTGGCAAAACCTTCGCCGTGCGCCACCGCGATCGGCAGGCGGCTGCCGGCCATGCCCTGCAGGAACAGGCTGGGCGATTCCAGCACTTCCACCATGCTCAGACGCGCCTCGAAACGCTCGCTCTGGTTGGTGGTGAAACGCGGCCAGGCTTCGGCGCCGGGGATGATGTCGGCCAGCTCGGCAAACATCTGGCAACCGTTGCACACGCCCAGGCCAAAGGTGTCGGCGCGGCCGAAGAAGCCCTGGAACTGTTCGGACAGCAGCGGGTTGAAGGTGATACTGCGCGCCCAGCCGATACCGGCACCCAGCGTGTCGCCGTAGCTGAAACCGCCGCAGGCGACCACGCCCTGGAAGTCCGCCAGCTTGGCGCGGCCGGTCTGCAGGTCGGTCATGTGCACGTCGTAAGCCTCGAAACCGGCCTGGGTGAAGGCGTAGGCCATCTCCACATGCGAGTTCACGCCCTGCTCCCGCAGGATCGCGACCTTCGGGCGGCTCAGGTTCAGGAACGGCGTGGCCACGTTGTCCGAGGGGTCGAACGTCAGCGACACGTGCATGCCCGGATCGGCAGGCAGGCCAGCGGCGGCGTGCTCGCTGTCAGCGCAGGCCGGGTTGTCGCGCTGCTGGTTGATCTTCCAGCTCACGCTGTCCCAGACCTGGTGCAGGTCGAACAGGTCGGCGCTGAACACGGCCTTGGTGTCGCGCCAGACCTGCAGCTGGCCCTTGCCCACATCCATGCCGGACGAAGCGGGTCGCGTCTTGCCGATGAAGTGGCTGTGCTTGGACAGACCGTGCTCGCGCAAGGTCTGCATCACTTCGTTGCGGTGTTCGGTGGCCACCTGCAGCACCACACCCAGCTCTTCGCTGAACAGGGCCTTGAGCGTGAGTTCCTGGCGGCGCGCGGCCACCTGGGTGGCCCAGTTCTTGGCGTCGCCGCTGTCCATGCGGCTGTCGCTGATGCCGTCGCCTTCGGTCACCAACATGTCCACGTTCAGCGCCACGCCCACGTGGCCGGCGAAGGCCATTTCGGCCACGGTGGCCAGCAGGCCGCCGTCCGAACGGTCGTGGTAGGCGAGGAGGCGGCCCTGGGCGCGCAAGGTGTTGATGGCGTTGACGAGGTTGACCAGGTCCTGAGCATCGTCCAGATCGGGCACGGTGTCACCGAACTGGCCCAGCACCTGGCCGAGCACGCTGCCGCCCATGCGGTTCTGGCCCTTGCCGAGGTCGATCAGCACCAGCGTGCTGTCTTCGATCTGGTTGTTCAGCTGCGGCGTGAGCGTGCCGCGCACGTCGGCCAGCGTGGCGAAGCCGGTGACGATCAGGCTCACCGGCGAGGTGACCTTTTTCTTGTCGGCCCCGTCGCTCCACTGTGTGCGCATGGACAGGCTGTCCTTGCCCACGGGGATGGAGATGCCCAGCGCCGGGCACAGTTCCATGCCCACGGCCTTCACCGTTTCGTACAGCGCGGCGTCTTCGCCCGGTTCGCCGCAGGCGGCCATCCAGTTGGCGGAGAGCTTCACGCGCGGCAATTCAATGGGTGCTGCCAGCAGGTTGGTGATGGCCTCGGCCACCGCCATGCGGCCCGATGCTGCGGCGTTGATCGCCGCCAGCGGCGTGCGCTCGCCCATGCTCATGGCCTCGCCCGCGAAACCCTGGAAATCGGCCAAGGTCACGGCACAGTCGGCCACCGGCACCTGCCAGGGGCCGACCATCTGGTCGCGGTGGCTCAGGCCACCCACGGTGCGGTCACCGATGGTGATGAGGAAACGTTTGGACGCCACGGTCGGGTGGCTCAGCACGTCGATCACGGCCTGCTGCAGGTCCACGCCGGTCAGGTCCATGGGCTGGCCGGCGCGTTCGACGGTTGTCACGTCGCGGTGCATCTTGGGCGGCTTGCCCAAGAGAACATCCATCGGCATGTTGACTGCGGCCCCCACGCTCCCCACTTCGTGTGGTTCGCTGCCCCCCGAGGGGGCTGTGCTTGCTTGGGGCGGCCCGGCGCGGCGCACGGCGTCTTCGTTGCCCACGAACAGGTGCCGCTCTTCCGTGGCCACACCGACGACCGAGAATGGGCAGCGCTCGCGTTCGCAGAAAGCCTTGAACTGTTCCAGCGACTCCGGCGCGATGGCCAGCACGTAGCGCTCCTGGCTCTCGTTGCACCAGATCTCTTTGGGCGCCAGGCCGCTCTCTTCCAGCGGCACGGCGCGCAGGTCAAAGCGTGCGCCCCGGCCGGCGTCGTTGGTCAATTCGGGGAAGGCGTTGGACAGGCCGCCCGCGCCCACGTCGTGGATGAACAGCACGGGGTTCTGATCACCCTGCGCCCAGCAGTGGTTGATGACCTCTTGCGCGCGGCGCTCGATCTCGGGGTTGCCGCGCTGCACGGAGTCGAAGTCCAGCGAGGCGGCGTTGGTGCCGCTGGCCATGGAGCTGGCGGCACCGCCGCCCATGCCGATCTTCATGCCCGGGCCACCGAGCTGGATCAGCAGCGAACCGGCAGGGAAATCGATCTTCTTGGTCTGCTTCGAGTCGATGACGCCCAGGCCACCCGCAATCATGATGGGCTTGTGGTAACCGCGGGTCACACCCGCCACGTCCTGCTCGTATTCGCGGAAATAGCCCAGCAGGTTGGGCCGGCCGAATTCGTTGTTGAACGCGGCGCCGCCCAGCGGGCCCTCGGTCATGATCTGCAGCGGGCTGGCGATGTGCTCGGGCTTGCCGCCCGGCTGGTCGCTCAGGCCACCCCAGAGTTTGGAGACGGTGAAGCCGGTCAGGCCGGCCTTGGGCTTGGAGCCGCGGCCGGTGGCACCCTCGTCGCGGATCTCGCCGCCCGCGCCGGTGGCGGCGCCGGGGAACGGGGAAATCGCCGTCGGGTGGTTGTGCGTTTCCACCTTCATCAGGATGTGGTTGGTCGCAGTCTGGCTGGCGTAGGCGGGCGATGCGCCCTGCCCGGCCCGTGCCACGAAACGCTCGACTTCGCTGCCTTCCATGATGGAGGCGTTGTCGGAGTACGCCACTATGGTGTGCTGCGGCGCCGTCTGGTGCGTGTGGCGGATCATGCCGAACAGGCTCTTGTCCTGTGCCACGCCGTCGATGGTGAACTGCGCGTTGAAGATCTTGTGGCGGCAGTGTTCGCTGTTGGCCTGCGCGAACATCATCAGCTCGACATCGGTCGGGTTGCGCTTCAGGCCATTGAACGCGTTGACCAGGTAGTCGATTTCGTCATCGGCCAGTGCCAGGCCCCATTCGACGTTGGCCTTTTCCAGCGCCACGCGTCCGCCACCCAGCACGTCCACGTGCTCCATCGGTGCCGGGTGCAACTCGGTGAACAGGGCTTGTGCCTGGCCGCGCTCGGTGGTCACGGCCTCGGTCATGCGGTCGTGCAGCACATCGGCCACGGCGCGCAACTGCTCGGCGCTCAGGCTGGCCTTGCCCAGCAGACCACTTTTCAGACCGATGCGGAACTCGACCAGACGCTCGACGCGGTGCAGCGCCAGGCCGCAGTTGTGCGCGATGTCGGTGGCCTTGGACGCCCAGGGCGACACGGTGCCCAGGCGCGGCATCACCAGCAGGGCCGGAGCGCCGGATTTTTCCAGCGCCAGGTGGGCTTCGGTGCAGGGCTCGCCATAGGCCATGAGCTGGCCCACGCGCTCCAGCGTGGCGGCGTCGGGCGCGGCGTCAAACGACGCCAGGTGCACGAAGCGGGCCGAGAGGCCGGTGATCTTGTCGGAAATGCCCGCGAGACGGGGCAGGATTTGCTGGACTTTGAAGTCGCTGACGGCGTTGCCGCCATCGAAGAAGCGCAGGTGCAGGGTCACGGTGGGTGGCCTTGGGGCTGGCGGGCGCAGAGTGGCCCGGGGGATGGGTGGAAACCCGGGATTTTACCCGGGGCGCCCTAGGACGAGCCACACAGGGAATGCAACCAGCCCCTGCTGACGGAGCGCGTGCATCCACCAGCACACGCCGGGGATCCGGCTCCGCCGGTCCAAGGGCGTGGTCCCCCTCGGGGGGAAGCCGCGCAGCGGCGCAGGGGGGTCAGAACTGATAGCCGAAGCTCACTTTGATCACCGGCAGTACCTTGGCGCTGTCCAGGTCGTCCTGCACCTTGCGCTCTTCGGCCGCGATGGCGGCAGAGGCTCCAGGCTGCGCCATCAGGCCACCGGAGCCAGTCAGGGTGACTTTCGGTTTGCCGATAGAGACACCCAGGTCCAGACCGAAGGTCCAGCCGGGCTCGTTGAAGCGGCCATGGCCCCAGCCAACGCCCAGGTAAGGCATGGTGTTCGGGTACTTGATGGTGGCCAGCAGCGAGTTGCCGGTGGCGCTGAAGGTCTGGCCATCGATGGTCACTGTTCCGTCGGTGGTCTGGGCCTGCAACGCAGCGGAAGAACCGGTGAACGTGGCGCCCGCAACCAGGCGGAAGGTGCCAAGGAACGGGCGGAAGTCGGCGAACACGCCGTTGCCGCGCAGTTTGAGGTCACCCTTGTAGGTGATCTGGTCTTCGGTGTAGGTATCGGACGTCGTCAGCTGCGCCAGTTCGCCACGCAGACCGAAAGCCGGGCCCACCGGCAGGTTGAGACCCACGCCAAGGCCGCCGGTGCCGGCCACGCCATACACACCGACACCCTGGGCCATCGCCGAACCCGACAGCAAAACCAGAGCCAGACCCGCTGCGTGCACCGTTTTCATCGAAAACCTCATCTTGATGGATTGAACTGCGCGCGAGTATAGGTGTGCACCCGGCGATTCAGGGGTGCATTGACCCTTCGTTTCAAAGCGTTGCAGTCCGCGGGATAATCGCCCCCCATGAGCATCACCTACAAAGACGATACCGGCATTGCGGGCATGCGGATCGCCGGCAAACTGGCCTCCGAAGTGCTGGACTACCTCACCCCGCACGTGGTGCCCGGCGTCACCACCGAGGCGCTGGACAAACTGGCGCACGACTACATCGTGAACGTGCAGAACGCCATTCCGGCGCCACTGAACTACGCACCCTCGGGCTACATCCCCTACCCCAAAAGCATCTGCACCTCGATCAACCACCAGGTCTGCCACGGCATCCCGAACGAGAAGGCGCTCAAGAAGGGCGACATCCTCAACATCGACGTAACCGTCATCAAGGACGGCTGGCACGGTGATACCAGCCGCATGTTCATGCTGGGTGGCGAAAGCGCGGCCTCGATCGCGGCGAAGCGCCTGTGCGCCATCACCTACGACGCCATGTGGAAAGGCATCGTCATGGTCAGGCCCGGCGTTCGCCTGGGCGACATCGGCCACGCGATCCAGGTGTTTGCCGAGGGCAACGGATTCTCCGTGGTGCGCGAGTTCTGTGGCCACGGCATCGGCCAGAAATTTCACGAAGAGCCCCAGGTGCTGCACTACGGCAAACCCGGCACTCTTGAAGAGCTCAAGGTCGGCATGACGTTCACCATCGAACCCATGATCAACGCCGGCAAACGCGACATCAAGGAAATGGGCGACGGCTGGACCATCGTCACCAAGGACCGTTCGTTGTCCGCCCAGTGGGAACACACGATCCTGGTCACGGAAACCGGCTACGAAGTGCTCACGCTCTCGGCCGGCAGCCCCCCGCTGCCCGCGTTCGTCACCCCAGCGGTCAGCACCGCGGCCTGACCCGTGACGGGCCAACAGGAGAACGCCATGGGCGATCTGAGCGCACTGCGGTTGCAATACCGCAGCGACAAAGCCACCCTGATGAACAGGCTGGGTGTGCAGGGCACCTCCACCCGGGGGGTGCGCAGCGCCCTGCAGAAACTGTCGCGCCTGACCGACCAGACGCTGCGCGAACTCTGGACCCGCTCGGGCTTCGGGCCCACGTTTTCGCTCATCGCGGTGGGCGGCTATGGCCGCGGCGAGCTGTTTCCGTATTCGGACGTGGACGTGCTCGTGCTGCTGCCCGACGGCAGCGAACCCGACCGGGACGAAACGCTCAAGACCCGACTCGAAGGCTTCATCGGTGCCTGCTGGGATGTGGGCCTGGAAATCGGCTCCAGCGTGCGCACCATCGCCGACTGCGTGGCCGAGGCCTCCAAAGACGTGACAGTGCAGACCTCGCTGCTCGAATGCCGCCTGATCTGCGGTGGGAAATCGCAGTTCACCGCGCTCGTCACCCAGCTCAGCGAAGCGATGGACCCCAAGGCGTTCTTCGTCGCCAAGACGCTGGAAATGCGCCAGCGCCATCACAAGTTTGAGAACACGCCCTACTCGCTCGAACCCAACTGCAAGGAATCGCCCGGTGGCCTGCGCGATCTGCAGATCATCCTCTGGGTGGCCAAGGCGGCGGGACTGGGCCGCAGCTGGGACGAACTGGCGCGAAAGGGCCTGGCCACGCCGCTCGAAGCGCGCCAGATCAAAGCCAACGAGGCCCTGCTCAACCTGATCCGTGCGCGCCTGCATCTGTTGTCCAACCGGCGCGAAGACCGGCTGGTCTTCGACCTGCAGAACGCGGTGGCCGAATCGTTCGGCTTCAAGCCACAGGTGCCGGCCGTCATCACCCCCAGCGGCCCCGGCCCCCACGCAGCCCCTGTCGTGCGCGGTGCGCGACGCGCCAGCGAAGTGCTGATGAAGCGCTACTACTGGGCCGCCAAGGCCGTCACCCAGCTCAACCAGATCCTGCTGCTTAACATCGAGGAGCGCCTCGCCAGCGACGACGTCGGCGTGGACCGCATGCGCCCGATCAACGAGCGCTTCTTTGACAAGGCGGGCATGCTGGAAGTGGCCAGCGACAACCTCTACACGCAGCACCCGCACGCGATCCTGGAAACCTTTCACATCTACCAGACCACCGTGGGCATCAAGGGCCTGTCGGCGCGCACGCTGCGCGCGCTCTACAACGCCCGTCCGGTGATGAACGCGAAGTTCCGCAACGACCCGGTCAATCGCGCCACCTTCATGCAGATCCTGATGGAGCCCGAGGGCATCACGCACGCCATGCGACTGATGAACCAGACCTCGGTGCTCGGGCGCTACCTCTGGGTGTTCCGCCACATCGTGGGCCAGATGCAGCACGACCTGTTCCACGTCTACACCGTGGACCAGCACATCCTGATGGTGCTGCGCAACGTGCGCCGCTTCTTCATCGCCGACCACTCGCACGAATACCCGTTCTGCTCGCAACTGGCCGCCGGCTGGGACAAGCCCTGGATCTTCTACATCGCCGCGCTGTTCCACGATATCGCCAAGGGCCGCGGCGGCGACCACTCCGACCTCGGCGCCAAGGACGTGCGCAGCTTCTGCCGCCAGCACGGCATCGAACGGGCCGACGCCAAACTGATCGAGTTTCTCGTGGCCGAGCACCTGACCATGAGCCGCATGGCGCAGAAGGAGGACCTGAGCGACCCGGACGTGATCAACGGTTTTGCCCAGCGTGTGGGCAACGAGCGCTACCTCACCGCGCTCTACCTGCTCACCGTCGCCGACATCCGCGGCACCAGCCCCAAGGTCTGGAACGCCTGGAAGGGCAAGCTGCTGGAAGACCTGTACCGCTACACCCTGCGCGCGCTCGGTGGCCGCGCGCCCGATCCGGACGCCGTGATCGAGGCCCGCAAGCGCGAAGCCCTGTCGATGCTGGCCCTGCATGCCCTGCCCCACCTGGCGCACAAGGCGCTGTGGGACACGCTGGACGTGAGCTACTTCATGCGCCACCAGGCCGACGAAATTGCGTGGCACACGCGGGTGTTGACCCGCGAACTGGCTGTTCGAGCCGTGGCTTCAAAAGCCGCCAGCCCTGAAGCGGTCGGGCATGAAGCGCAGGAACCGGACAACAGCATCGTGCGCGCCCGCCTGTCAACCGAGGGCGAGGGCCTGCAGGTGCTCGTGTACGCACCCGACCAGCACGACCTGTTTGCCCGCATCTGCGGCTACTTCGACAACGCCGGCTTCAGCATCCTGGACGCCCGGATCCACACCACGCACACCGGCCACGCGCTCGACACCTTCCAGGTGGTGGCGCCCACGCTGTCCGAGCACTACCGCGCGCTGACCGCCATGGTGGAAAACGACCTGGCCCTGGCCATCGACCAGCGCGGACCGCTGCCCGCGCCCAGCAAGGGCCGGCTGTCCCGCCGCGTCAAGAGCTTTCCGATCACACCGCGCGTGGACCTGCGGCCCGACGAAAAAGCCCAGCGCTGGCTGCTCAGCGTCTCGGCCAGTGACCGCGCCGGCCTGCTGTACTGCATCACGCGCGTGCTTGCGCGCTACGACATCAGCGTGCAACTGGCCAAGATCACCACCCTGGGCGAGCGCGTGGAAGACACCTT
Organism: Hydrogenophaga sp. L76; assembly: GCF_057654755.1. NCBI lineage: Bacteria > Pseudomonadati > Pseudomonadota > Betaproteobacteria > Burkholderiales > Comamonadaceae > Hydrogenophaga > Hydrogenophaga sp. L76. The sequence goes on along the minus strand of NZ_CM172807.1, from coordinate 798,468 downwards.
CCTCATCAGCGGCTCCCAGCTGCAGATGAACAAACGGCAGATCGAGATCGAGACCGAGTTGCTGGAGACGCTGGAAGGTTAGGCGCGACCCGCTCAGTCGTCCTCGGCCGCGTCCAGGCCGGGAAACAGCACCTCGGTGAAGCCGAAGCGGCTGAAGTCGCGCACCCGCATCGGGTACAGCACGCCCTGCAGGTGATCGCATTCGTGTTGCACCACCCGGGCATGAAAGCCCTCGGCTTCCCGGTCGATGGGGTTTCCTGCAAGGTCAAAGCCCTGGTAACGGATGCGCTGCCACCGCGGCACGATGCCGCGCAGACCGGGCACCGACAGACAGCCCTCCCAGCCCTCTTCCTCCAGGTCGCCCAGCGGGGTGATCACCGGGTTGAGCAAGACCGTGCGCGGCACCATGGGCGCCTCGGGATAACGCGGGTTCGCCGCGCCGGTACCGAAGATCACGAGCTGCAGGTCGACGCCGATCTGCGGCGCGGCCAGTCCCGCCCCGTTCGCCGCGGCCATGGTCTCGACCATGTCGGAAACCAGGCGGTGCAGCTCGGGCGTGTCGAACCGGGTCACGAGCTGGGCCACGCGCAGCAGCCTCGGGTCGCCCATTTTCAGGATGGCATGAAGGGTCATGTTGTGGAGGTCCGGGCTGAATCGGGGCCTTCTTCAATGTAGTGCTGATGGCGCTTGCGGACCACCGCCGCGGCCTCGTCGTACAGGAACGGCAGGTACATGTAGCGCCGGCCGGCGGTCACGGGCATGGCCTCGTGCAGCATCGAGCAGGAGAACACCACCGCACCGCCGCTGGGCGCGGTGTACAGGCTGTTGCCGTATTCCGGAAACCGCAACTGTCCGCCGCTGTATTCCCCGGTGTTGAGGAACAGCGAGACGGCAAAACGCCGGTGGGCCGTGCCCAGGGTGGTGTTATCACGGTGCGCCCGGAAATGCCCACCCTCGGCCGCGTCGTAACACGCCACCAGATGGCGCTCCAGGTGTGAAGCCTCGAACTGAAACGCGTTGCGAATCTGTGGCACCAGGCGATGGCGGATGGACGTCACACACTGCTGCCTCAAGGCCGGATCCGCGATGGTCCAGTCACTTCGCACCTTGTGCCGGCGGTCCTGAAGCTGAACCGTCTTGCCGTCCACGTCGCGCATGAAACCGGAAGGCGCTCCACCATGGAGGTCATAGGCGGCCCGCAGGACGCGGCACAAGCCAGGGCTGAACACCCGCGGGACGATCAGCACCGGCGCAAATGCCCCCACCGGATGGGGTGGATCGAAACGCGGCAGGGTGGGCAAGAGCTGAAACAAGCGGGAGAGGCTGGTGGCCGTGTCCCCGCCCAGGCGATAGGCGCTGACCACACGCAGGGTCGGGTCCAGCAGGTAGACCGATTTGCGCAGCGTACCGTCCTTCTCACGCAGTCCGAAGCCCGCAGCGATCGCATGGTCGAAGTCCCAGAACACCCGCAAGCCCGGCATCTGGCGCGTGATGCGGGACTGGGTCTCGTCCTCGGGGTCATGGCTGACCCGGAAATACGACAGTCGTTCGTCGTCGAACAGGTCCCGGTGCTCCTGCACCGCCTGTTCAAGTTGCTGGCTGTCGGCGTCCGCGGCCGACCCGAAAAAACCCAGCAAAACAAAGCGGCCAGCGGCGGAGTCGAAACTGAATCGGGGGTTGGTCGAGGACCGGGCATGGAACCAGGGCGCAGGCTCGCCGATGACCAGAGGATTGTCGCGGGGATCCATGGAGTGGGCAGTGGGCTGTCGTCAACGCCGATGGCTGAAGCCGGGACCATTGTGTCTCAACTCCGCAGCGGGCAGACACCTTGAGGGCACTGGTTTTCCCGGGTGTGGTCCTTGCGGGCACAGGGTGTAAATTGGGCGCTTCCGTGCGCAGCCCGCGGCGAGCACGAAAGCGCCCCACAACAGGAGGACCCGTCAACATGAACCCCACCCCCATCCGCCCATCCATGCCCTCCCATCCCGCCTCTCACCGGGCGTTGCGATACCCGCTCATCGGGCTGGGCGCGGGTCTTCTCCTTCTGGGTGCACTGGTCGCAGGCCAGGCGCGCGCCCAGGGCGCAGAGATCTTCAAGGGCGCCGACCTGGCGCTGGGCGAAAAGATGATCACCGAGCACAAGTGCGTGGCCTGCCACGTCAGCAAGGTGGGCGGCGACGGCAGCGCCATGTACAAGCCCATGGGCAAGATCAACACCGCCGGCCTGCTGCGCGGCATGGTGGAGATGTGCAACACCACCATGAACCTGGGCATGTTCCCGGAGGAAGTCAGCGCCGTGGCCGCGGTGCTCAACCGGGACCACTACAAGTTCAAGTGAACCGAAACCAGGCCCCCACGCTCCGCCGCTGACGCGGGTCGCTGCCCCCCGAGGGGGTGCGAATTCAGCTTGGGGCGGCCCGGCGCTGAATTCAAGCCTGCAACAAGGCCAGCATGGCGGCTTCATCCAGCACAGTCACGCCCAGCGTCTGCGCCTTCTCCAGCTTGCTGCCGGCTTCCGCGCCCGCCACCACGTAGTCGGTCTTCTTGCTCACCGAGCCAGCCACCTTGGCGCCCGCGGCTTCCAGCAGGTCCTTGGCGGCGTCGCGGCTGAGCGTGGGGAAGGTGCCGGTGAGCACGAAAGTCTTGCCCGCCAGCGGTCTGGGCGCCTGCGCCGCGGGTTCGCCCTCTTCCCAGGTGACGCCACACGCCCGCAGCTGCTCCACCACTTCCCGGTTGTGCGGCTGGTCAAAGAAGGTCCGGATGCTTTGCGCCACCACCGGGCCGACATCGTTCACTTCCAGCAACTGTTCCACCGTGGCGTCCATGATGCGGTCGATCTGGCCGAAGTGGCGCGCCAGGTCTTTGGCCGTGGCCTCGCCCACATGGCGGATGCCCAGGCCGAACAGGAAACGCGGCAAGGTGGTCTGCTTGGATTTCTCCAGCGCGGCCACGATGTTCTGCGCCGACTTGTCGGCCATGCGGTCCAGGCTGGCCAGCGCGGTGAAGCCCAGGCGGTACAGGTCGGGCAGGGTCTTGACCACGCCCGAGTCCACCAGCTGTTCCACCAGCTTGTCGCCCAGGCCCTCGACCTCGACCGCACGGCGGTGGGCGAAATGCAGGATGGCTTCCTTGCGCTGGGCGGCGCAGAACAGGCCACCGGTGCAGCGGTAGTCGACCTCACCCTCTTCGCGCACGGCATCGCTCCCGCACACCGGGCACTGGTGCGGCATGGTGAACACCTCGGCGCCTTCGGGCCGTTTCTCGGGCAGCACGGCCACCACCTCGGGGATCACGTCGCCCGCTCGCCGCACGATCACCGTATCGCCCACGCGCACATCCTTGCGGCGCGCCTCGTCCTCGTTGTGCAAGGTGGCGTTGGTCACCGTCACGTTGCCCACGAACACCGGCGCGAGCTTGGCCACGGGCGTGAGCTTGCCGGTGCGTCCCACCTGCACGTCGATGGCGAGCACCGTGGTGAGCTGTTCCTGCGCCGGGTATTTGTGCGCCACGGCCCAGCGTGGTTCGCGGGTGACGAAACCGAGACGGCGCTGCAGCGCGAGCGCGTTGACCTTGTAGACCACGCCGTCGATGTCGTAAGGCAGCTGGTCGCGGCTGGCGCCGATGCGCTGGTGGAACGCCACCAGCTCGTCGGCCCCCGTGGCCACCGTGGTCTGCTCGGCCACCGGAAACCCCCAGGCCTTGAGCTGCATGAGCAGTTCGAAGTGGGTCTCGAATGCCGGGCCGCCCTGCTCCGGCGGCGTGATCTCGCCCAGGCCGTAGGCGAAGAAGCTCAGCGGGCGCTGGGCGGCAATGCCCGAATCGAGCTGGCGCACCGCGCCGGCCGCGGCGTTGCGCGGGTTGACGAAGGTCTTTTCGCCCTTGGCGCCGGCGGCGATCTTCGCGCGTTGCTTCTGATTGAGTGCATCGAAATGATCGCGGCGCATGTAGACCTCCCCCCGCACCTCCAGCACCGCAGGAGCGCCCGCAGGCAAGCGCAAAGGAACCTGGCCGATGGTGCGGATGTTGTTCGTCACTTCCTCACCCACCTCCCCGTCGCCGCGCGTGGCGGCCTGCACCAGCACGCCGTTTTCATAGCGCAGGCTCATGGCCAGACCGTCGAACTTGAGTTCGGCCACGTAGTCCACTGGCGGGTCGGCTTCGGTCAGCCCCAGCGCGCGGCGCACGCGGGTGTCGAAATTGCGCGCGCCGCTGGGTTCGGTGTCGGTCTCGGTGTTGATCGAGAGCATGGGCACGGCGTGGCGCACCGGCGTGAAGGCATCCAGCACCCGACCACCAACACGCTGGGTCGGCGAATCCGGCATCAACAGTTCGGGGTGCGCGGCCTCCAGCGCCTGCAGCTCACGGAACAGCCGGTCGTATTCGGCGTCCGGAATCTCCGGCGCGTCCAGCGTGTAGTACAGGTGGGCGTGGTGGTTCAGTTGCTCGCGCAACTCGGCCGCGCGTTCGGCCGGCGATGGTTCAGCGGAAAAAAGATCAGAAGTGCTCATGCAGCGAGAGAAGTGAGTTCAACCCAGGATGCCGCGGAACCGGCTTTGCCGGGCCGCCAGCATCGCCCCCTGGGGGGTCACGCGAAGCGTGGCGGGGGGGTCAACTGAACAGCCGCCTCGCCTGCGGCGAACCCGCCGACAGATCATGGCTGTCCAGCGCGTCGTACAGGCTTTCCAGATCGGCGCCGATGCCGTCCATCGTGTCGGTTGACAGCGGCTGTCCGGCGTCGTCGGTGATCACGCCTTCCATGGCCTCGGCCAGCGCAGCGGCGGCCTGGCGCATGCGCAGAAACGGTTGTTCGCTGCGCGGCACGTGGGTGACTTCGAGCGACAGCGCCACCTCGCGCAACGCACTTTGTTCCGGGTCTTCGGCCATGGCGGCCTGCGAATCAAACGCCAGGCTCAGGATGGGCGCTTGTCCCGCCGCGCTGGCGGGCAGCACCATGCGCCCGGGCAGCACGCCCGCAACGAATCCGTGCCGCGCCGCATTCTGGGCCACATATCCGGGACTCCAGGCGCTGCGACGGGCGCGCAGCGTGAAGCCCAGCTGGGCATCGTGGCCGCTGGCAAAAGCATCCAGCTCGCGGGCGCGGGCCACCTCGGCCCGCATGTCGGGGAAATCGGGTGCGGCGCCCACCGCATCGGCAAAGGCCTGGGCCTTGACGACGAACTCGGAGAACTCGATATCGTTGAGCGCGCCGGCACGGTTCGCCAGCTGCACGCCGGCCTGCAGCGCGTGGTAACGCTGCCCGGGCCGGGGACCTTCCCATTCACCGCTGATCTCGTTCAGGCCTTCGACGGCAAACGGCTTGCTGCCGACCCGACGCGTGCCAGGCAACGCAGCCAGCAAGGCATCGCCCGACACCGGACCTTCAATCGCCAGCGGCGTGATGACGTCGATCAGGGCGTCCAGCCCGGGCCGCTTCTCGGGTGGATTGACAACGTTGTTGAGCGTGACAGGCACCACCACCGGAGCGCGCGCTTCGCCATCCGCCGCGACCTGCGGCTCCGGCTCGCTCGGGGCCTCGAACGCATGGCCCATCACGGGTTCGATGCGTTCGGATACCCCATCGTGGTCCGGCTCGGTCACCGGGCCGGTCAGCGGGCTTTCAAAGCTGTGGGGTTCGCCCGCACCGTCTTGCCCGGGGCGTTCGCGGGCGGTTCGCGGGGCGCTCTTGCTCGTGACCCAGGCGTTGTAGGCCACGACGCCGGCCAGCACGAGCCCTCCGATGATGGCCAGACTGATTTGCAGAGTGCTCATGTGTGTTCAGCGGTGGGTGGCGTGATCAGACGGATTCCAGCATGCCGGCAGCGGACTCCATGTCCACCGCGACGATACGCGAAACACCCTGCTCCTGCATGGTCACGCCGATCAATTGTTCGGCCATTTCCATGGCGATCTTGTTGTGGCTGATGAACAGGAACTGGGTGCCCTGCTTGCTCATGCTGGTCACCAGGCGCGAATAGCGCTCGGTGTTGGCGTCGTCCAGCGGAGCGTCCACCTCGTCGAGCAGGCAGAACGGCGCCGGGTTGAGCTGGAAGATGGCGAACACGAGGGCGATGGCGGTGAGCGCTTTTTCGCCGCCCGAAAGCAGGTGGATGGTCTGGTTTTTCTTGCCTGGCGGCTGCGCCAGCACCTGCACGCCCGCGTCCAGGATTTCCTCGCCGGTCATCACCAGACGGGCATTGCCGCCGCCGAACAGCTCGGGGAACATGCGGCCGAAGTGTTCGTTGACGGTGTTGAAGGTGCTGCCCAGCAGGTCGCGCGTTTCGGCGTCGATCTTCTTGATCGCGTCTTCCAGCGTGGTCATGGCTTCGACCAGGTCGGCCGACTGCGCGTCGAGGAAGGTCTTGCGCTCGCGTGCAGCGGTGAGTTCGTCCAGTGCCGCGAGGTTGACCGCACCCAGCGCCTGAATCTCGCGGTGCATGCGGTCGATCTCGCCCTGCAGCCCCGTGAGCCGCACATTGCCCTCCGTGATGCTCTGCGCCACGGCGGCCAGGTCGGCCTGGGCCTCTTCGAGCTGCTGGCTGTACTGCTCCACCCCCAGGCGCGCGGCCTGTTCCTTGAGCTGGAAATCGGTGATGCGCTGGCGCAGCGGGTCGAGCTCGCGCTCCAGCTTCAGGCGGTGTTCGTCGCTGGCGCGCAGCTTCATCGTGAGGTCGTCGTACTGGCTGCGCAGGGCGCCCAGGGTCTGCTCGCGTTCGAGCTTGACGGCCAGCACGTTCTGCAGCCCGGCCTGGGCCGCGGCGTCGCTCAGGCGGGCCAGCTCTTCGGCGGCCCGCTGCTCTTCGTCGGCGAGCGACTTTTCCTGCGAGGCCGCGGTTTCCAGCGAGCGCTGCAGCTCCCCCTGGCGGGCCTGCAGGCTGCGCAGGGTGAAGGTGGCCTCCTGCGCGCTGCGCTCCAGCGAGCGTTGCTGCTCGCGCGCCGCATTCAAAGCGCGCTCGGCGTCGAACACCTTGTCGTCGAACTGGGCGTGGCGCTCCTGGCTGTCGGCGAGCATCATGTCCAGCTCTTCGAAGCGGGCCTCGGCCGTCACACGGCGCTCCTGCAGGTCTTCCAGCTGGGCATCCACCTCGGCCAGATCGGAAGCGATCTGCTCGCTGCGCGCGCGGGTCTGTTCGGCGAGTTGCGTCAGGCGCAGGGCCTCGACCTGCAGCTCGTGGGCCTTGCCACGCGTTTCGGCGCCTTCGCGGCGCGCGCTCACCAGGCGCTGCGAGGCGTCGCTGTAGGCCGCTTCCGCGCGCACCAGCGCGGTCCGGGCCTGCTCGGCGATCAGTGCCTGGGCCCGCAGCTCCTTCTCAAGGTGTTCAATTTCCTGCGCGCGCGCCAGCAGGCCGGCCTGCTCGCTGTCGGGCGCGTAAAAGCTCACGCTGTGCGCGCTGACCGCGTGGCCGCTGGGCACGTAGATCACTTCGCCGGCCTGCAGCTGGGCGCGCTGCGCCATCGCTTCGTCCAGGCTGGCCGCCGTCAGGCAACCCTGCAACCAGTCACCCAGCAGGGCCTTCTGCCCGGCGTCGTTCAGGCGCAGCCAGTCGGCCAGCGGTTTGAGCCCGCTGTGGCTGGCGCTGCCCGACGCCACGGCGGACGGGCTGTAAAACGCGAGCTTCGCGGGCGGGGCATCGTTGCCGAACGAGCGCACCATCTCCAGCCGCGACACTTCGAGCGCGCCCAGGCGCTCACGCAGCGCGGCTTCGAGCGCGTTTTCCCAGCCGGTTTCGATGTGGATGCGGCTCCACAGGCCCTGCAGGCCGTCGAGTCCGTGCTTGGCCAGCCAGGGTTGCAGCTTGCCGTCGGTCTTGACCTTCTCCTGCAGCGCCTTGAGCGCTTCCATGCGGGCCGACAGGTCGGACTGTTTCGCCGATTCCTGGTTCACCGCCTGCTGGGCGGCGCGGCGCTGCTCGTCGAGCTGGGGCACGCTGTCCTGCAACTCGTGCAGCACAGCGTCGGCCACGTCGGCGGCTTCCTGCGCCACCACCAGCTGGCTCTGCGCGTCCAGCAGGCGGGCCTCGTCGGGCGCGGCCAGGGCGTTGCGGTCGGCGGCCAGGCGTTCGCGTCGCTGGTTGAGCTGACGGCTCTGCTCTTCAATGTTGCGCTGCTCGGCGGCCAGCACCTGGATCTGCTGCTGCACCTGGGTCACGCTGCCACGCTGTTCGTTGGCGCGTTTCTGCGCCTGGCGCAGGCCTTCTTCCAGCGCGGGCAGGGCAACGCCCTGCTCTTCGCCCTGGGCCGCGAGCACCACCGACTTTTCTTCAGCCTCGACCATGGCTTCGGCCAGCTGCTCCAGCTCCACACCGGCGTCCTGGCTGCGGGTGGTCCACGAGGCCATCTGTTCTTTCAGCTGCAGCAGGCGCTGTTCGACGCGGGTGCGACCTTCGATCACGAAGCGGATCTCGGCCTCCAGCTTGCCCACCTCGGCGCTGGCTTCGTAGAGTTTGCCCTGTGCCTGGTTGACCTGGTCACCGGCGGCGTAGTGCGCCTGGCGGATGGTTTCCAGCTCGGACTCGACCCGACGCAGGTCGGCGGTGCGCGATTCGAGGTCGTTGATGGCTTGTGCGGCGTCGGTCTTGACCTTGATCTGGTCGGCCTCGGCTTCGCTGCGCTTCAGGAACCAGAGCTGGTGCTGTTTCAGCGTGGCACCGGTCTGCAGGGTGTTGTAGCGCGCGGCCACTTCGGCCTGCTTTTCCAGCTTGTCGAGGTTGGCATTGAGTTCGCGCAGGATGTCTTCGACCCGGGTGAGGTTTTCGCGTGTATCGGCCAGGCGGTTGGCCGTTTCGCGGCGGCGTTCCTTGTATTTGGAGACCCCGGCGGCTTCTTCGAGGAACAGGCGCAGCTCTTCGGGCTTGCTCTCGATGATGCGGCTGATCGTGCCCTGGCCGATGATGGCGTAGGCGCGCGGGCCGAGGCCGGTGCCGAGGAACACGTCCTGCACGTCGCGGCGGCGCACCGGCTGGTTGTTGATGTAGTAGCTGCTGGTGCCGTCGCGCGTGAGCACGCGCTTGACGGCGATTTCCAGGAACTGGCCCCACTGGCCACCCGCGCGGTGGTCGGCGTTGTCAAACACCAGCTCCACGCTGGAGCGGCTGGCCGGCTTGCGGTTGTTGGTGCCGTTGAAGATCACGTCCTGCATGGACTCGCCCCGCAGCTCGGACGCCTTGCTCTCGCCCAGCACCCAGCGCACCGCGTCCATGATGTTGGACTTGCCGCAGCCGTTGGGCCCCACCACGCCCACCAGTTGCCCGGGGAGCATGAAGTTGGTCGGCTCGGCGAAGGACTTGAAGCCCGATAACTTGATCGAATTGAGGCGCACGGGAATTCGGTCGCGGGAAGCTAACTGTTTGATTTGTAACGATAATCCTCCCCCGAGCGGGGCCGGACCGCAAGCCGCATGATACCGTGTCCGCCTGGCCTTGAGCCCGCCCCGAGGGGGCCTGAAGCGGCCTTGGGATAATCAGCGCCATGAATCCCAAATTGTCCCTCCTGCAGCCCTACCCGTTCGAGCGGCTGCGCCAGCTGTTTGCGGGCATCACGCCCAACCCGGCCTACCGCGCCATCAGCCTGGGCATCGGTGAACCCAAACACGCCACGCCCCAGTTGCTCAAGGACGCGCTGGCCGCCGCACTCGACACCGGCCTCACCGGCTACCCCGCCACCGCCGGCGAGCCCGCGCTGCGCGAAGCCTGTGCGGCCTGGCTGCAGCGGCGCTACGGCGTGACCGTGAGCCCCGCCAACCAGGTGTTGCCGGTGAACGGCTCGCGCGAGGCGCTGTTTGCCTTCGCCCAGACGGTGCTGGACCCGACCCAAGCCGGTGCCACGCTGGTTTTTCCCAATCCGTTCTATCAGATCTACGAAGGCGCGGCCCTGCTGGGTGGCGCCCAGCCGTACTACGTGCCCAGCGTGCCGTCGCGCAACTTCGCGGTGGACTGGGACAGCGTGCCGGAAGACGTCTGGGCCCGCACGCAGCTCATCTTCGTCTGCTCGCCCGGCAACCCGACCGGCGCCGTGATGCCGCTGGACGAGTGGAAAAATCTGTTCGAACTGAGCGACCGCCACGGCTTTGTGATCGCGTCCGACGAGTGTTACTCCGAAATCTACTTCCGCGACGAACCGCCGCTGGGCGGGCTGGAAGCGGCCGTGAAGCTCGGACGCACCGATTTCAAAAACCTCATGATGTTCACCAGCCTGTCCAAGCGCAGCAACGTGCCCGGGTTGCGCAGCGGTTTTGTGGCCGGCGATGCGGCGCTGATCAAGGCCTTCCTGCTCTACCGCACCTACCACGGCGGCGCCATGAGCCCGGCGGTGCAGGCTGCGAGCGTGGCCGCCTGGGGCGACGAAGACCATGTGATCGACAACCGCCGGCAATACCGAGAGAAGTTTGCCCAGGTCACGCCGCTGCTGGCCTCGGTGATGGAGGTGGCGTTGCCCGACGCGGCCTTCTACCTCTGGGCCGGCGTTCCTGAGGCCTTCAATCACCGGATTCCGGGTCTGAGCGCCGACGAAGCGTTCGCCCGCGAGTTGCTGGCTCAATACAATGTGACGGTTCTGCCCGGCAGCTACCTGGCTCGCGAGGCCCAGGGTGTCAATCCGGGCCGCGGCCGGGTGCGCATGGCCCTGGTGGCCGAACCCGCCGAATGCCTGGAAGCCGCCGGCCGCATCGTCGAGTTCCTCTCGCCGCGCGCCTGAGACCCCTTTCCGTTCCATCCCACTCTTTCTGACCGTTCGAGACAACATGACCCAACAACTGCAAACCCTGATCGACAACGCCTGGGACCAGCGCGCCGACCTGTCCCCCGCCTCCGCACCCAAGGAAGTGCTGGACGCCGTGGAACACGTGATCAGCGAACTCAACACCGGCAAGCTGCGCGTGGCCACCCGCGAAGGCGTGGGCCAGTGGACGGTGCACCAGTGGATCAAGAAAGCGGTGCTGCTGTCGTTCCGCCTGAAGGACAACGAGATGATGGGCAGCGGCGACCTGGCCTTTTACGACAAGGTGCCCACCAAGTTCGCCCACCTGAGCGAAGCCGAGATGAAAGCCACCGGCGTGCGCGTGGTGCCGCCGGCCGTGGCCCGCCGCGGCAGCTTCATCGCCAGGGGCGCGATCCTGATGCCCAGCTACGTGAACATCGGCGCCTACGTCGATGAAAACACCATGGTCGACACATGGGCCACCGTCGGCTCCTGCGCCCAGATCGGCAAGAACGTGCACCTGTCCGGCGGCGTCGGCATCGGCGGCGTGCTGGAGCCGCTGCAGGCCGGCCCCACCATCATCGAAGACAACTGCTTCATCGGCGCGCGCTCCGAAGTGGTCGAAGGCGTGGTGATCGAAGAAAACTCGGTGATCTCCATGGGCGTCTACATCGGCCAGAGCACCCCGATCTACGACCGGACGACCGATACCGTGAGTTACGGTCGCGTGCCGTCTGGCTCGGTGGTGATCAGCGGCAGCCTGCCCAAGGACGGCGGCAAGTACAGCCTGTACGCGGCCATCATCGTCAAGCGCGTGGACGCGCAGACGCGATCGAAGACCAGCCTGAACGACTTGTTGAGGGATTGAGTCCCCCCTGCGCCGCTTCGCGTCCCCCCCGGGGGACAACACCTGCGGCCCGGCAAAGCCGGTTCCGCGGTGTTCTGGCCTCAAAGCACGGTCGCCGATGAGATTTTTTTTTGAGTTCTTGAAAGGTCTGGCATGAGCAGCGGAACGATGGAGCGCATCCTGCGCCTGATGGCCGAAAAGAAGGCTTCGGACGTGTACCTGTCGGCGCACGCGCCGGCCATGATCAAGATCAACGGGCAGACGCTGCCGATCAACAGCCAGGTGATGCCTCCGGAGGCGCCGCTGAACCTGCTGTCCGAAATCGTGCCGCCCACGCGCATCGAGGAACTGCGGGAAACCGGTGAGCTCAACATGGCCGTGCCGCTGGAGGGTGTGGGCAATTTCCGCGTCAGTGCGATGCGCCAGCGCAGCACCTACGCTGTGGTCATGCGTTACATCCCGGGCGATGTGCCCTCGCTGGACTCCCTGAACGTGCCGCCCGTGCTGTCGGATCTGGTGATGGAGAAGCGGGGACTGGTGTTGATGGTCGGTGCCACGGGCGCTGGCAAGACCACCACGCTGGCGGCCATGATCGACCTGCGCAACGAACTGAATACCGGCCACATCCTCACCATCGAGGACCCGATCGAATACGTCTACCGCAACAAGAAGTCGGTCGTCAACCAGCGTGAAATCGGCCCCGACACCGCTTCGCTGCAAGTCGGCCTGAAGAACGCGCTGCGCCAGGCGCCCGACGTGATCCTGATCGGTGAGATCCGCGACCGCGAAACCATGTCGGCCGCCATCGCCTACGCGCAGTCGGGACACCTGTGTCTCGCCACGCTGCACGCCAACAACAGCTACCAGGCACTCAACCGCATCCTGAGCTTCTACCCGGTCGAAGTGCGTCCCACCATGCTCGGCGACCTGGCCGCCGCGCTGCGCGCCATCGTCTCGCAGCGCCTGCTGCGCACCCACACGGGCGGCCGTGTGCCCGCCGTGGAGGTGATGCTCAACACCGCCCTGATCGCCGACCTGATCCAGAAAGCCGATTTCTCCGGCGTGCGCGAGGCCATGGAAAAGTCACTGGCCGTGGGCTCGCAGAGCTTCGAGCAGGACCTGGCCCGACTGGTGCGCGACGGCATCGTCTCGCGCAACGAGGGTCTGGCCCACGCCGACTCGCCCAACAACCTGTTGTGGCGCCTGCAGAACGACTTCAACGCTTCCAAGTCCAACCTGGACGCCAAGCCGTCCGATGAGGACCAGAGCGACAACGCCACCTTCACCGAGTTCTCGCTCGACGTCAAATTCTGATGACCGCCACCCTGCGCCTGACCGAAGAACTGATCGCACGCCCCTCGGTCACGCCGCTGGACGAGGGCTGTCAAGCCCTGATCGCCGACCGCCTGCGAGCGCTGGGTTTTGTCTGTGAAACCATCGAAAGCGGCCCGGCCGATTTCCGCGTGACCAACCTCTGGGCCCGCCTGGGCACGGGCCAGCAGCCCACCCTGGTCTGGGCGGGCCACACCGACGTGGTGCCCACCGGTCCGCTGGACGCCTGGGGCAGCGATCCCTTCGTGCCTTCGCACCGCGACGGCAAGCTTTATGGCCGTGGCGCCAGCGACATGAAAACCTCGCTCGCCGCCATGGTGGTGGCCTGCGAAGAATTCCTGGCTTCCAACCCCCAGCCGCCCATCGACATCGCCTTCCTGCTGACCAGCGACGAAGAAGGCCCGGCCAACGACGGCACGGTGATTGTCTGCAACGAACTGCAGCGCCGCGGCGAACGCCTGGACTGGTGCATCGTCGGCGAGCCCACCTCGGTCGAGCGCACGGGCGACATGATCAAGAATGGCCGCCGCGGCACCATGAGCGGCAAACTCACGGTCAAGGGCATCCAGGGCCACATCGCCTACCCGCAACTGGCGAAGAACCCGATCCACATGGTCGCCCCGGCCCTGGCCGAACTCGCCGCGACGGTCTGGGACATGGGCAACGCCTACTTCCCGCCCACCAGCTGGCAGGTGAGCAACATCCACGGTGGCACGGGCGCGAGCAACGTGATCCCCGGCACCGTGGTGATCGACTTCAACTTCCGCTTCTCCACCGAGTCCACACCCGAAGGCCTGCAGCAGCGCGTGGTCGACATCCTGCAGCGCCACGGCCTGCAGACGGGCGCCGACCACGACCTCACCTGGACCATCGGCGGGCGACCGTTTCTGACCCAGCCCGGCACGCTGGTGGACGCCGTGCGCTCCGCCATCCAGACCGAGACCGGCATAGAAACCCAGCTGTCCACCACCGGCGGCACCAGCGACGGCCGTTTCATCGCCCAGATCTGCCCCCAGGTGATCGAACTCGGCCCGCCCAACGCCACCATCCACAAGATCGACGAACACGTGGCCGTGGCCGACATCGAGCCCCTGAAGAACATCTACCGCCGCGTGCTTCACAACCTCGCCCAACAGCAGGCCTGCGCGCGCTGAACCCATGACTCTGCAAGACCTGCTCGCCGGGGCCACGGCACGCCTCGAAGCCGCCCATCTGGCCTATGGCCACGGCACCACCAACGCCCGCGACGAAGCCGCCTGGCTCGTGCTGTGGCAACTTCACCTGCCACTGGACGGCGACCTGGAAGAGATGGCCGAAACGCCCGTCTCTGACGAAGATGCGCTGGCCGTGGCCGAGCTGATCACACGCCGCATTGAGACCCGCCAACCAGCCGCCTACCTCACGCACGAAGCCTGGCTGCAGGGGGTGCCGTTTTATGTGGATCAGCGCGCCATCGTGCCGCGCAGCTTCATTGCGGAGCTGCTCGCCGACGGTGGCTTCGACGCCTGGCTGGGCGAGCACACGATCCATGTGCTGGACCTGTGCACCGGCAACGGCAGTCTCGCCGTGCTGGCAGCCATGGTCTGGCCGCAGGTGCAAGTCACGGGCGCCGATATCTCCACCGATGCGCTGGCCGTGGCCCGCATCAACGTCGACCAGCACGGCCTGAAGGACCGCATCACGCTCATCGAATCCGACGGCCTGGCGGCCTGCCCCGGTCCGTACGACTTGGTGCTGTGCAACCCGCCCTATGTCAACGCACAGAGCATGAATGCGCTGCCCGCCGAATACCGCGCCGAACCCGCGCTGGCACTGGCGGGCGGCGCCGACGGCATGGATTTCATCCGCACCCTCTTGCAAGACCTGCCCTCGCGCCTGTCGCCCCACGGCGTGCTGGTACTCGAAATCGGCAACGAACGCGAACACTTCGAAACCGCGTTCCCGCAGCTTGAAACCGTGTGGCTGTCCACCAGCGCCGGCGACGATCAAGTCCTTCTTCTCACTTCCGATTCCCTTTCGGCGATGGCCCAGCGGCCAGCGCCCCGCCCATGATCACACTGAAAAACCTGGTCCTTCGTCGTGGCACGAAGGTCCTGCTCGATGGCGCTTCCGCCACCATCAACCCCGGCGAAAAAGTCGGCCTCGTGGGTCGCAACGGTGCCGGCAAGTCCAGCCTGTTTGGTCTGCTCAACAAGACGCTGCACGAGGACAAGGGTGACTTCTACGTTCCGGCCCAGTGGCGCATGGCCCAGGTCGCGCAGGACATGCCCGAGACCGACATGCCGGCCACGCAGTTCGTCATCGAAGGCGACGTGACCCTGCTCGCCGCGCAGCAGGAAGTGACCGCATCGGAAGAAAGCAACGACGGCGAGCGCATGGCCCACGCCTACATGGCGCTGCACGATGCGGGCGCGCACGATGCACCGGCCCGCGCGCAGGCGCTCATCCTGGGCCTGGGTTTCCGCACCGACGAGCTCGACAACCCGGTCAACAGTTTTTCGGGCGGCTGGCGCATGCGCCTGCAGCTCGCGCGTGCCCTGATGTGCCCCAGCGACCTGCTGCTGCTCGACGAACCCACCAACCACCTGGATCTGGACGCCCTGGTCTGGCTGGAAGCCTGGCTCAAACGCTACGAGGGCACCATGCTCGTGATCAGCCACGACCGCGAGTTTCTCGACGCGGTGACCGACGTCACCATCCACATCGAGCGCGCCCAGCTCACGCGCTACGGCGGCAACTACAGCAAGTTCGAAGACATGCGCGCCGAGCAGATGGCGCTGCAGGCCACGGCGTATTCCAAGCAACAGGAGAAAGTAGCGCACCTGCAGAAATTCATCGCGCGCTTCAAGGCCAAGGCCAGCAAGGCCAAGCAGGCGCAGAGCCGTGTCAAGGCGCTGGAGCGCATGGAAAAAATCGGCCCGGTGCTGGCCGACGCCGACTTCACCTTCGAGTTCAGCGAACCGCAGAACCTGCCCAACCCCATGCTGGCCATGAACGAGGTGAGCTTTGGCTATCCGCCGCCCGCAGCGGGCGGCGAACCGATCACCATCGTGCGCAACGTCAGCCGCTCGGTGCTGGCCGGGCAGCGCATCGGCATCCTGGGCGCCAACGGCCAGGGCAAGTCCACCGTGGTGAAGACCATCGCGCGCGACCTGAAGGCCATCAGCGGCGAGATCATCGAAGGCAAGGGCCTGAACATCGGCTATTTCGCCCAGCAGGAACTGGACGTGCTGCGCCCGGCCGACACCCCGCTGGAGCACATGATCCGCCTGGTGCGCGAGTGCACGGCGCAAAGCCGCCTGAGTGGCCAGGCCACGCGCGAACAGGACCTGCGCAGCTTTCTGGGCAGTTTCAACTTCACCGGAGACCAGGTGAAGCAGGCGGTCGGCAGCATGAGCGGCGGCGAAAAGGCGCGCCTGGTGCTGTGCATGATCGTCTGGCAGCGCCCCAACCTGCTGCTGCTCGACGAGCCCACCAACCACCTGGACCTCGCAACCCGCGAAGCCTTGTCGATGGCGCTCAACGAGTTCGAAGGCACGGTCATGCTGGTCAGCCACGACCGCGCCCTGCTGCGCGCCGTGTGCGACGAATTCTGGCTGGTCTCGCGCGGCGGCATTGCACCGTTCGACGGTGATCTGGACGACTACCAGCGCTACCTGCTGGACATGGCCAAACAGTCGCGGGAAGCCCAGCGCCAGGAGCAGAAAGACCTGCTGCGGGGCAATGTGGCGGCGCCCGCCGTGGTGGCCGTGACAGTGGCCGCGCCGGCACCATCGGTCAATCGCAGCTCCGAACAGCGCAAGCAGGACTCCCAGCGCCGCCAGCAGCTCACCGAGCAGCTGCGCCCGCTGAAGAAAGAGCTGGAGCAAAACGAAAAACGCACCGCCGCATTGAGCCAGCAGAAAAACCAGCTGGAGGCCCGCCTGAGCCAGCCCGCGAGTCCCAAGGACATGGCCGACGCGGGACGCGAACTGAAAGCGGTGAACGATCAGATTGAAACGCTGGAATTGCGCTGGCTGGAACTCACCGAACAGATCGAAGGCGCCAGCGCCAACGGGTGAGCGCCCCGCGCTCAGTCTGTGACATGCACGTTGCAGTGACGGCGTTCACAGGCAGGTGTGCTGCATGGTGGGAAGGGTGAGAGCGAAAAAGCGGGCTTGGCGCTACAGTGTGATCCCACACCTTGCTCAATCCGACACATCGAAAGGCAGCCCGCCCATGTCCATTCTGATCACACTCTTCATTGGCTTGATCGCAGGCTTCATCGCCCGCGCCATCAAACCCGGCGACGACAACATGGGCTGGATCATGACCGCCTTGCTGGGCGTGGCGGGATCGTTCCTCGCGAGCTATGGTGGCGCAGCGCTGGGGCTTTACGCTCCGGGCCAAGCGGCGGGATTCATTGCCTCGGTGATCGGCGCTTTGATCCTGCTCGTGGTCGTCGGCCTGATCCGGAAGAAATGAGCCATTGACCGGCAAGCGCGCCCCATCCAGGGTGTCGTCTGGGGCACTCGACATCAAACTGTCACCGAACGGGTAACGGGAGCACAAATGAAAAAGCCTGCTACCGAATCAGTAGCAGGCTTTTCAACTCCCGCGAAGGGAATCTGGTGGGACGTGCGGGGGTCGAACCCACGACAAACGGATTAAAAGTCCGCTGCTCTACCAACTGAGCTAACGTCCCAACATTCAAAAAACATCAACGGCGACCGGATGAGAGACCATCCAGATGCCAGCATCTGGTGGGGCGTGAGTGACTCGAACACTCGACCTACGGATTAAGAGTCCGCTGCTCTACCAACTGAGCTAACGCCCCATCTGGCCTTGCAAAGTTGGCTTTTACTACATCGCCAAGCCTCAAATTATAGCGTCATTTTCAACCTATTTTCAAGACTAGCAGGACTTTTTGAATCGCTCGCGATCGCGTTCATCAAAGCACCCGCGGCGGCCATGCCAAAACTGGCCGTCACACTCACCGCCGATCCATAACCGTGGCAATTCAACGATCCGTCTCCCGCGTCGGCCAGTGCGCACGAGGCGTCGGGTGGCGACACGGCTTCGCGGCTGAACACACAGCTCACACCCATGGGGCCGTTGCGTGCGCCGTCATGGTGTTTGCGCAACTGATAACGCAGTTGCGCCAGCAAGGGGTCGTGTGTGGTGAAGGCCAGATCGGCCACCTCCATGGCATGGGCCAGTCGTTTTCCACCCGCGGCTCCCACGGTCACGAAGGGCACGGCCTTTTTCACGGCCCAGGCAGCCAGCACGGACTTGGCCCGCATCTGGTCGCAGGCATCAATGAGGCCAGAGGGCCTCGCCCCAGCTTCAACCATCGTTTCACCCAAAAGTGCAGGCCAGTTCTCAGGCGTCACAAACTCCTCGATCACGTCAACCACACAGGTCGGGTGATACATCGAGATGCGCTCGCGCATGGCCTGTGCCTTGCTTTGTCCCAAGGTGATGTCCAGGGCATGAATCTGGCGGTTGATGTTGGATTCAGACACGTGGTCCAGATCAATCAGGGTGAGGCGCCGCAGACCGCTGCGGGCCAGGGCCTCGACAGACCACGATCCGACACCGCCAATGCCCACCACCACCACATGGGCATCAAAGATGCGTTGGGAGCCCTCTTGCCCGTAGAGTCGGCGCAAGCCACCGAAGCGGCGTTCGAAATCGGGCGTCATGACAGGCTCGCTGCCCTTGTCGTACTCACTCACGTTCCAGCAACCAGAGCTGGAAGCGCACACCGCCAACTGCGCCGAGCACGATGCCCGCTACCGCGATGGCACTGGTGAGACTCAGTGTGGACAGACCCGAAAGACCTTGGCCCACGGTGCAACCCAACGCGGTCACTCCCCCCACGCCCATGCAGAACGCACCACCCATGTGCAGGGCCGTGTCTTGCGTGCTGCGAAAGCCTTCCCAGCGAAAACTGCCATCCAGCCGTGCCTGGGCAAAAGCCCCGACCACCACACCCGCCACCGTGACCACGCCCAGGGTCAGCACGTTGGACTTGTCGCTGAAGAGGATCAGCCAGTCCAGGGCGTAGGCCATCGGTGCTGTGAAGGTCAGGGATTCCATGCGCCCGGTGTTGGTGGCGAGGTAAACCGATTCCAGTGTCTCCGGATGTTCGGCAACAAACGCCATGTGTCCACTGACCCACCACATGGCCGCAATCACAAGCCCCAGGCCCACACCACCCAGCAGGTTGTTGGCGTTGCGAAAATCGGCGTCCATCAGGGCCCAGATGACCAGCCCCCCTCCCAGGATCAATGCAGCCAGCAGACCAGCGTTGCCCGACTCCAGTCCCGCGGCCGCAACGATCCACATCGGCACGGTGCCGCCCGCCCCGATATCAAAGGCCACCAGATCGACGGTGTTGACGCGAAGCACCGCGAGCACGCCGCGCAAGGTCGCGTAGGCGGCAAAGCCCATGACAAAAAACACCACCAAGGACTTCAGGCTACCGGCACCGATGCGCACCAGCGTCTTGCTGCCGCACCCTGAAGCCAGCACCATACCAAAGCCAAACAGGGTTCCACCCACAACCGCAGACAGCCAGATGATCCGGCCTGACCCATAGATGGTCTGACTGGTATCGATCCAGCCCAGCCAGCCCATGGTGTAAAAGCCGATAGACGCCACCCCCACAGCCATGCCCCACATGCGCATGCGCGTCCAGGCGCCCATGTTGATGATGTCGCTGATGGCGCCCATGGTGCAGAACTGGGTGCGCTGGGCAATAAAACCAAACACCGCCGAGACCGCGAATGCGGCCCAGAGCACTTGGGTATGCAGTGTTTGAATATCGGCGATGTCCATCATGGCCGACATTGTAGGAGGAGCCCTCCGGTCACCCGGACTGGAAGGCCATGTCGACAAACCCGCCGCGATCAGCGCAGGCGGGCGAGACGCTCGCGTCCAGCCGCTGCGGCCTCGGACTGGGGATGGGCCTTGATCAGATTTTCCAGCGTGCGCCGTGCGGCCTTGCTGTCCTTGAGTTCGATCTGGCTGTTGGCCATGGCCAGAAGTGCCTCGGGCGTACGGGAATGGTCGGGAAACTGGCTCGCCAAGCGGCGATGACTCTCGATCGACTCCTTATAGGCGCGGTTGGCGTACTGGGCGTTGCCCAGCCAGTACAGAACGGAAGGCGTGTAGCCACTGCTGGGATAGCGACGCAGCAAACCCGCAAACCCCGCAGCAGCTGGTCCAAACTCTGATCGGCGCAGCAACTCCATGGTCGCATCGAAGTCGCGCTTCTCCTCGGGCGAAGCCGTGAACTCGCGGCCATCCAGAGAGACCGGCACTGGCTCCACCTGACGCAAACGGGCATCCACGCCGGCCTGTGCGTCTTTTTGTTGACGCTGAAGCTCTGAAACTTCACGGGCCAGCTGCTCGTTCTGCCCAAGCAGACGCGCAACCTCACCACGCAGCTGTTCGTTCTGGTTGGCCAGCTCCAGCAGACTGCGCTGGGTCGAGGTCTGGCTATCCCTCAACTCCTGGGCCATGCGAGACAATGAGTTGTCGGTCGACTGGCGATGGGTATCGAACTTGTTGCGCAGCTCGATGATGGCTTTGCGCGCCTCATCGTCGTCGAACAACGCATGCGCCTGCAAGGGCCAAAGGCTGCTGATCAGCAAGGCCGCTGCACTCAAGAGCGAGGGAACTGAACGGTTCATCAAGGACATTGGCTCAACGGTAGGTCAGTTCCACCCGCCGGTTCTTGGCGTAGGACTCTTCGTCCATACCCAATGCCGCAGGCTTTTCTTCACCAAAACTCACCGGCTCCATCTGCGACTCGCTCACACCCATCAGGGAGAGCGAGCGCCGCACGGCTTCGGCGCGCTTCTGACCGAGCGCGAGGTTGTACTCGCGTCCACCACGCTCGTCGGTGTGGCCTTCCAGTGCGATCTTGCGGCTGCTGTTGGCCTTCAGGTAACGTGCGTTGGCTTCCAGGGTTGCGGCGTATTCGCCACGCACTTCGAAGCTGTCGTAGTCAAAATACACCACGCGCGCCATGGCTTCGGGTTGCTGCGAATCCATGCCCGGCACCTCGACACCCGACACACCCCGAGGATCCACGCCACTGCCCGTGCCCCCCCCTGCACCAGCCTGCCCGGCCGCACCGCCGGTGCGGTCTTCAACGGGAACATCGTCGAGCTTGACGCTGGATCCGCAGGCAGCCAGGGAGGCAACCACCAGCAGACCCGCGAAGCGGGTCAGCCAAACACGTTGGCCACCTGTTGCGGTCGAATGGGTCGATTTAAGGTTGTTGTTCATGGGTGTATCCCTTTCTGGACAGGTTTGAATGGTTGAATGATGGCGCAGATCTGAAACAGTTCGCCGTCAGCGGGTGAATGGGCCCCATTCGGGCTCCCGAATGTCTCCCCCTGCGCTGGCAAGGCGGGTCTTGATGCGACCATCCACCGTGCTGGTCATGAGGGCCTCCTGTCCGCGTTCGCGGGTGGCGTAGATGATCAGGCGACTGTTGGGTGAAAAGCTGGGGCTTTCATCGGCGCTGGTCTCGCTGACGGCCGTGACATTGCCCGAGGCCAGCTCCATGACGTGAAGACGAAACGCCCCGCCAACACGCGAGATGAAGGCCAGCCAGCGTCCATCCGGGCTGGGCGCTGGCGAAATGTTGTAGTTGCCCGTGAAGGTCACGCGTTGCGGGTTCGCGCCCTGCACGCCCATGCGGTAGATCTGCGGCGAGCCGCCGCGGTCGCTGACGAAGAAAATGCTCTTCCCGTCGGCACTGAAAACAGGCTCGGTGTCGATGCTGCCCGACTGGGTCAGGCGGCGCGGCGCACTGCCGTTGGCGTCCATGGCATAGATCTGCGCGTTGCCGGAGATTGACAGGGTCGCCACCAGCTGGCGACCATCGGGCGACCACGTTGGGGCGCTGTTCGATCCCCGGAAGTTGGCGAGCAGGCGGCGCTTGCCCGTGGCCACGTCGTGCGAGTAAATCACGGGCTTGCGCGATTCGAACGACACATAGGCCAATTGGGCGCCCCCCGGAGCCCAGCTCGGCGAGATGATGGGCTCCGGGCTGGTCAACGTTGCACGGGCGTTTTCGCCATCGGAATCGGCCACCAGCAGCGTGTGCCGCTGCCCGGCCTTGGTCACATAGGCGATGCGTGTCGAGAAGACGCCTTTTTCACCCGTGAGTTTTTCGTACACGTAGTCGGCGATCCGATGCGCGGCGAACCGCAGATCCGTGGTGGACACCGGGTAACTCAGTCCACCCAGATCCTGACCGCGCACCACATCCCACAGACGGAACCGCACGTCAAATCGGCCATCGGCCAGACGCGAAACGCTGCCGGTCAGCACCGCGTCACTGCCCTTGCTGCGCCACGCAGCGAACTCAGGTCGCGAGGTTTCATCGAGCCGCGCCGGCAAAGGCTCGACAAAGCGGAACTGACCACTGCGCTCCAGATCGGCCCGGACAATGGCGGCCATGTCCTGGTTGACCACGCCGTTGTCGCGGAAGCTGACCGCCGATACCGGAATCTGGGTCACCCCGGCCCCGGAAACTTCGACGCGGAATTGGGCCAGTGCGTCTTGCAATGGCCAGGCCATCAGGGGAAGTGCGGTGGCCTGGGCCAGAAGGGACCGCCGCGAGGGCTGCCAGTCAGATCTATTCAATGCCTGCATTCGGTATGGGTTGGGTGATGTGGCTGGAAAGCGGATTGTGAAGCCCGTTTTCCAATTGCCAGCAGATAATACCGGAAGCACTTTCTGCACCCGTGACAAGTTGTGCTTTTTTTGTACAGGCTTTGCCCACGGGCACGCTGTACCCAGCCCAGCCACCCTACCCCGCCATCCAAGGCCGCGCAGACTTGACCGATTCCAACGCTTCCAGCAAGCAGCCAGCCAACACCATCATCCAGCGACTGCGCCAGTTCTGGCCGTATTTCCGCTCCGCCAAGAGTGGCATCGTGTTGGCCGCCATCTGCACCACCGTGGGGGCCTTGACCGAACCACTGATCCCCGCCTTGCTCAAGACCTTGCTGGACCGGGGCTTTGCCGAGGGCAACATCGACCTGTGGATGGTGCCCGTCGCACTGATGGGTCTGTTTGGCATACGTGGTCTGGCAGGGTTTCTGGCCCAGTATGCGTTGTCCTACACAGCCAGCCTGGGTCTGCTGAACCTGCGGCGAGCGATGTTTGTCCGGCTCAACGATGCCCAGATGACCTTGTTTGCCCGTCAAAGCGCCAGCAAGCTCTCGAACACCCTGGTCTACGAGGTGCAGACGGGGTCGACCATGCTGGTCAACGCCATGTTGAGCCTGACCAAGGACAGCCTGACGCTGCTGGCCCTGCTGGGCTATCTGATGTACCTGAACGGAAAGCTCACGCTGATCGTGCTGCTGCTGTTTCCTGGCCTGATTCTGGTGATGCGTGTGCTCTCGCGCCGTCTGTACCGCCTCACGCGTTCCAGCCAGCAGGCCACCGACGAACTGGCCTATGTGGTGGAAGAAAACGCGCTGGCCCACCGCATGGTGCGCCTGCACGGGGCCCAGCAACGCCAGACCCAGCGTTTCGACGGACTCAGCGTTTCCCTGCGGCGCCTGGCCCTCAAGTCCACCGTGGCCCACGCCGCCATGACCCCGCTGACCCAGATGCTCGCCGCCGCCGCGTTGTCGGCCGTGATTGCTGTGGCTCTGTGGCAAAGCACCAGCAGCGGTGTGACCGTGGGCAACTTTGTGGCCTTTGTCACCGCCATGCTGATGTTGATCGCACCGATCCGGCACCTGGCCGAAATCGCCGGCCCGATCACCCGGGGACTCGCCGCGCTGGAACGGGGTCTGGAACTCATCGATGAAACCCCGCCACAAACATCGGGCACCCACCGGGCCGATCAGGTGAAGGGCGCCATCACCCTGCGCGACGTCTGGGTGCGCTACCCGACGCGTGACGAGCAGCCGGACGACGGCCACATCAGCCGCAGCGCGCTGCGCGGCATCAACCTGAGCATCCAGCCGGGTGAAGTGCTGGCCCTGGTGGGCCCCTCGGGTTCGGGCAAGACCACGCTAGCCAATCTTCTGCCACGCTTTGTCGAAGTGGACCGCGGCGAAGTGCTGCTGGATGACGTGCCCCTGCCCAGCTGGGATCTGGCCAGCCTGCGGCGCCAGTTCGCCATGGTCAGCCAGGAAGTGATCATGCTCAACGACAGCCTGGCGGCCAACGTGGCGCTGGGGGCAGCCGACGACCAGATCGACGAAGAGCGCGTGCGCGCGGCCCTGGCCTCGGCCAACCTGCTCGATCTGCTGGAGCGCCTGCCCCGGGGCATGCACAGCACGGTGGGACACAACGCGGCCGAACTCTCCGGCGGCCAGCGCCAGCGGCTGGCGATCGCGAGGGCCATCTACAAGAACGCACCCATCCTGATCTTGGACGAAGCCACTTCAGCCTTGGACAACGAGTCCGAGCGGCTGGTACAGGATGCGCTGGCGCGGCTCATGAAAGGGCGCACCACCATCGTGATCGCCCATCGACTGTCCACCATCGAGCATGCCGACCGTGTCGTTGTACTGGCCGACGGGCAGATCAGTGAGATGGGTCGCCATGAAGAACTGCTCCGCAGCGACGGTCTGTATGCCCGTCTGCATGCACAAAAACTCACCCCCGAAGCCGATGCGTAAAAAAGCCGGAAGCACCTCCAGGGTGCTTCCGGCTTCCAGGGCATCCAGGGCATCCAGAGATGCCATCAACTTCAGAAGTTGTACTGCAGGCCCAGACCGAAGTAGTCGACGTTACCCCAGCGTGGGTTGTTGGATCCACGAAGCTTGTAGTGGTCCGCATCGCCGCGCAACATCAGGGTTTCGCTCAGCGCGTAGGTGAAGCCCAAACCCACAGTCGGTCGGGTCTGCGAGCTGGAATGGCTCGGCAGATCCGCAAACTGGCCACTGGTGTGTTTCACACTGGCCACACCCAGCTTGCCAAACAACCTCAGTTTTTCAGTCACGTTGCCACCAGCCGTCACACGTGCGCCAAACACCTTGGCCTTCGCGGACAAGTCCACGCCATTCAGCGCGGTGTACTCATGGCTCTTGCCAGCTTGGTAAAAAACCTCTGCGCCCAGGATGCGGTTGAATTGCAGACCAGCACCCATTTGCAGACCTATTTGACGATCACTGTCGCCAACGCTGATGCCGCCACCGGGAGCACGGTGTACCACGCTGTCATTGACGACGCCCAAAGTGCCGAACACGTAAGGCGTCATACGGGCAGCCGGTGGTGCGGGAGCCACCATGGGTTCGGCCACAGGGGCCGCTGCCATCGGCGCTGGAGCCGGCTCTGGTGCAGGTGCGGGAGCCATCGCGACCGGTGCGGGCGCAGGAGCAACCACTGGCAGCGGCACGGCGCGCGGCATCACGTCCGAGAAGCGGTTGTCGCACTTCGCCATGCTGGCGCGCACGGCCATACCTGAATTGTCAGCATAAAGATTGATGGGCATGTCGGGGCTGTAGGGCACGTACTTGCCAACCAGCGCCTTGGCCACACCATTGCGGCCGTTCGCGCGGCTCACGCCCACGTCACAGGCACCCAGCTGGTATTGCGGACCGAGATCGGACAGGCGCGCAGTGCGAACCGTCGCTTCACCCTTGCGCCGCAGTGGCGGCATGGTGGTCGATGCCTCATAGAAGCGGGCCTGGCCCGCCTGAACCGCAGCGTCGCACTCGGCAGCGGTGTCGTAACCTACATTCCCGTGGCTGTCATTGACCATACCAGCATGACCGAGCGAGGCCACCAACAAACCACCTGTCAGCAGAACCGAATTCAATGGTGTGAGTTTCATGATTTCTCCATATAAGGAAAGTTAAAAGAGCTTACGAAATGAAACATTGTTTGATGTAAATGCACCCATCTCTCGTCACAGGCGGATTATCAACGCATCAGCACGCCAACTCGGTAACGAGAGGCTTCAATACAACAATGTTCGTTATCGCACAGACAGACGTGCGAGAGCTTTTTCGGGTGTTTTCATCGGTCCACCGAGAGAGCATTAAAGCAGCACGATGTCGTATTGTTCCTGCGTCATTGAACTTTCGCTCTGCAGCGAAATGGGCTTGCCGATGAAGTCGGACAAGCCCGCAAGGTGGTGGCTTTCTTCGTCAAGGAAGAGCTCGACCACCTTGGCCGATGCGACCACACGGAACTCGCGCGGGTTGAAGGCTCTCGCCTCGCGCAGGATCTCGCGCAAGATGTCGTAGCAGACGCTGCGCGCGGTCTTCACCACACCTTTTCCGCTGCACGCCGGGCAAACTTCACTCAGCATGTGGGCCAGCGATTCACGCGTGCGTTTGCGCGTCATCTCCACCAGCCCGAGCTGGGAGAATCCACCCGTCATGGTTTTCACCCGATCTCGGGCAAGTTGTTTGCGGAATTCGGTCAACACCGAATCCCGGTGGTCTTCGCGCACCATGTCGATGAAGTCGACGATGACAATGCCGCCCAGGTTTCGCAGCCGCAGCTGGCGCGCAATCGTCTGCGCGGCTTCCAGGTTGGTACGGAACACCGTGTCATCAAAATTGCGCGCGCCCACGAAGCCGCCCGTGTTCACATCCACGGTGGTCAGCGCCTCGGTCTGGTCGATCACCAGATAGCCACCCGATTTCAGATCGACCCGGCGGCTCAGTGCCCGCACGATGTCTTCGTCAATGTTGAACAGGTCGAAAATCGGACGTTCACCGGTGTAGACCTGCAGCTTGGCTACCGTGTCGGGCATGAACTCGCTGGCAAAGGCCTGCAACAAGCCGAACTGTTCGCGCGAATCGATGCGGATCGACTGCGTCTGCGCGCTCACGAGATCGCGCAAGACGCGCTGCATCAGGTTCAGGTCCTCGTGCAGCAGCGTGGCCGCCGGCTGGCGCGTGGCGGCCTCCTTGATCCGTTGCCAGGTCTTGCGCAGGTAGGCGATGTCCTCGCTCAGTTCCTCGTCGGTCGCATCCTCGGCATTGGTGCGGAGGATGAAGCCCCCGGTCACGCTGCGATCCTGCGGCACGGCCAGTCCCAGCACACGCTGGCGCAGGGCCTCGCGCTGGGTGGGAGGAATTTTTTGTGACACCCCGATGTGGTTGTCTTGCGGCAGAAACACCAGCAACCGCCCGGCGATGCTGATCTGTGCCGTCAGGCGCGCGCCCTTGGTGCCGATCGGGTCCTTGAGCACCTGCACCATCAGCGCCTGACCCTCAAAGATCTGCCGCTCGATGGGCAACACCGGATCGGGCTTCAGCACCTGGTTGCTGGATCCGTTGTCGCCATTGAAGGCGCCTTCGACGCGGACGCTTTCACTGACCCCTTCCGCTGGCACTGAAGCCTGACTGCGTTCGCGGGGCGCTGCGTGCTTGGCGGCGATATTGGGCATCAGATCGGCCACATGCAGAAACGCCGCCCGGTCCAGGCCAATGTCGATGAAAGCCGACTGCATGCCTGGCAGCACGCGCGATATCTTGCCCAGGTAGATATTGCCCACCAGGCCACGCTCCAGCGTGCGTTCAAGGTGCACTTCCTGCACCGCGCCCTGCTCCACCACCGCCACCCGGGTTTCCTGGGGCGCCCAATTGATCAAGATGTCCTGGCTCATGGCGATCGTTTGTCTCGAATTCTGGAGGTTCGCAGTGTCAGAGCAGCCGCACACCGGCCTCACCGAGCACCTGTGCCGTCTCGTGCGCAGGCAGACCCATGATGCCCGAATAACTGCCACTGATGTGGCTGGTCCACAGCGCCGCATGGCCCTGGATTGCGTAGGCGCCGGCTTTGCCCATGGGCTCGCCGCTGTCGACGTAGCGGCGGATCTGTGTCGCGCTGAGCGGGGCAAAACTGACCCACGAGGTGGACAAAGCAGCCCACTGGCGAAGACCACGTCCCGCCGGTTTGCCCACCGCCACGGCCGTCAGCACCCGGTGGCGCCGTCCTGCCAGATCGGCGAGCATGCGGCATGCCTCGCCAGCGTCACCCGGTTTGCCCAGGATGCGCCGGCCCAGCGCCACGGTGGTGTCGGCGCACAGCACGGGCGCGGGCGGCAAGCCCCGGCGCTTGAGCCGGGCGAGCGAGGCCTGGAGCTTGAGCCCGGTCACCCGCTGCACGTAGCTGGCCGGCGCTTCGCCGGGCAACACCGCTTCGAGCGCCTCGACGTCTTCGTCCACATCGGGCAGCAGCAGTTGACAGCGCACGCCCCATTGCTCCAGCAACTGAAGACGGCGCGGGCTCTGGGAGGCGAGATAGATGAAATCGGTCATATCGGTTCGGGCAATGCGTTTCGCCGCAGGGCTGCCCCGGCCAGGCGCGGTCGTTCACTCGCGGTGATAAGGGTGATTGGCATTGACGGACCATGCCCGGTACAGCTGTTCGATCAGCAGCACCCGCACCATCGCGTGGGGCAAGGTCAGATCCGACAGACGGATGCGCTGGTGTGCCGCGGCTCGAAACGCCGGCTCCAGGCCATCGGGCCCGCCAATGACCAGGGCCACGTCATCGCCCTCCAGTTGCCATTGCTGCAACTGGAGGGCCAGGGCTTTGGTCGTGAAGGTGGTGCCGCGTTCGTCGAGCACCACCACACGGCAACCGCGTGGCAATGCCCCCTGAATGCGCTCACGCTCGGCAGCCAGCAGCGTCTCCAGGCTCTTGGAGCCGCGAGGCTCGGTCTTGACGGTCTTGATCTCCACCCGCAACTCGGGCGGGAAGCGTTTGGCGTAATCGTCGTAGGCGGTCTGGGCCCAGTCGGGCATGCGCTGCCCGACCGCGACGATCAGCAGCTTCATGCCTTTTTCTTGGGAGCCGCCTTGGTGGCCACAGGCGCGCGCTTGGCCACCGTCTTGGTCGCGCTCTTGGCCGCCGTTCGGGCAGTCTTGGGTTTGACCACCACGGTCTTCAACGGCGCCTTGGCGGGTGATGTCTTGGTCGCGGTCTTGCGGGCTGCCGTGGGAGCGACACGCTTGGCTGGGCTCTTGGCAGCGGTCTTGGCAGCTGTTTTGGCCGCGGTCTTGGCCACGGCTTTGACACCGGCCTGTGTGCCGGGCTTGGCGGCGGTCTTCGCGGGCGCAGCAGCGGCCGCAGCAGAAACCGCCTTGGCCGCCTTGCGGGCCACCGACTTCGCGTCAATCGGTTTCACTTCCTTCTGCACGCCCTTTTTGCTGGTCTTGCTCGTTGCCTTCTTGGCTGCGGTTTTGGCCACGGGTATGGCTTCCGCAACCTTTTCGGCGCCGTGTTTCAGGCGCACCGGCTTGGCACCCCAGATTTCTTCCAGGCGGTAGTACTGCCGGATGACCGGCTGCATCACGTGGGCCACGGCCGCGCCGCAGTCCACGATGATCCATTCGCCGTTTTCTTCGCCTTCGATGCGCGGCTTGTCAAAGCCTGCTTCACGCACGGCATCGCGCACGCTGGACGCCAGCGCTTTGGTCTGCCGGTTGGAGGTGCCGCTGGCGATGATCACCCGCTCGAACAAGGGCGAGAGGTGTTCCGTGTTGAAGACCACGATGTCCTGGCCCTTGACGTCCTCAAGCCCCTCCACAATGGCGCGCTGGAGTTTCTGGATGTCTTTTTTGGCGGTGGTTTCGCTGGTCATGAAGGCTCTTGATAAAGGTGATGGAGTGAAATATAGCTTGCGACGGCTTCGGGCACCAGAACCGACAGCAAGTTGCTGCGGTCTACGGGCTGGCCGACATGGGCGCGCACTGCGGTGGCGCTGATGTTCTGGAGGGGCATTTCAAGACGCCGGAAAGGCAGGTCCACAGAGGAAAGGTCCGCCTCAAGCGCATGCTCGCGCAAGGCATCGGCACCGATCTCTGCGGCCCGGTTCGCCACCGCCAGGGTGGCCAGCTCCAGCACTTCGGACCACCGAACCCAGCGCTTGAAAGCCAGCAACTGGTCAGCGCCCAGCACCAGGAACAGCTCGGCTCCCGGGTATTCGCCGGCCAGTTCGCGCAGGGTGTCGGCGGTGTAACTCGGGCCCTCGCGCTGGATTTCCCGGTGGTCAATGCGGGTGCGGGGCAAATCGCCGAAAGCCAGCTCACACATCGCCAGGCGGTGCTCGGCCGACGTCAACGAGCGCGACTTGTGCCAGGCCTGACCGGTAGGCAAGATGTGCAACACATCGAGCCCCAACTGAGTCAAAGCGGTTTCCGCCAGTATGCGGTGTGCCCGGTGCGGCGGGTCAAACGCGCCGCCGAACATGCCCACACGCAGGGGTTTGGCACGCTGTTCCGTCTTTTCAGCGGATTCTGGAATGAGCGTCAAACCCAGTCCTTGCGCACCAGGAAGTGGGTGTAGAGACGTGCTTCGGGCGAGGCCTTGGCGTTTTTGCGCTGGTACGACCAGCTCACCAACGGCGGCATGGACAGCAGGATCGACTCGCTGCGCCCGCCCGACTGCAGGCCAAAGTGTGTGCCGCGGTCCCAGACCAGGTTGAACTCCACATACCGCCCGCGGCGGTAGAGCTGGAAGTCCCTCTCCCGTTCGCCGTAAGGTGTGCCCTGGCGGCGGGCGACGATGGGCAGGTAGGCGTCCAGGAATGCATCGCCCACCGAGCGCAGCATGGAGAAGCTGCCATCGACCCCGAGTTCGGAAAAATCATCGAAGAAGACACCACCCACGCCACGCTGCTCGTCGCGGTGCTTGAGGTAGAAATACTCGTCGCACCACTTCTTGAAGCGTGGGTACTTGTCGACCCCGAAGGGGTCGAGGGCGGTCTTGCAGGTGCTGTGAAAGTGCACCGCGTCATCCTCAAAGCCGTAGTACGGTGTGAGGTCCATGCCACCACCGAACCAGCACACCGGCTCGCCTCCCTTGGGTGTGGCCGCGATCATGCGCACGTTCATGTGCACCGTCGGCACATAGGGATTGCGCGGATGGAACACGAGCGAAACGCCCATGGCCTCGAATGGCGCGCCTGAGAGCTCGGGCCGGTGCTGCGTGGCCGAAGGCGGCAGGCGCGGGCCGGTCACGTGCGAGAAGCCGCAGCCGGCGCGCTCGAACACCGCACCGCCTTCCAGGATCTGCGTGATGCCCTGGCCTTGCAGGGTTTCGCCGGCGGGCTTCTTCCACTGGTCCACCACAAACTGGCCGCCATCGACCAGTGCCACGGTAGAGGTGATGCGTTCTTGCAGGCCGGTCAGGTAGTCACGCACACGCTGTGTCTGTTTGCTCATGGGGTCTTGATGCTCAGAGGGCGCGGAAGCCGATGTCACGGCGGCATTGCATGCCGTCGAACTGGATGCCATTCACCACGCTGTAGGCGCGCTTCTGCGCGGCAGCCACGGTATCGGCCAACGCAGTGACGCACAGCACCCGGCCGCCCGAGACCGCCACCTGGCCGTTGGCATCGGCCGTGCCGGCGTGGAACACCATGCGGTCGACTTCGTCGGCGGGCAAGCCGGTGATCGGGTCGCCTTTGCGGGGATTCAATGGGTAGCCGGCCGCGGCCAGGACCACACCCAGCGCCACACGAGGATCCCAGTCCAGCGTCACCCGGTCCAGCTCGGCGCGGGTGGCCGACAGCAGCACCTGCGCCAGGTTGCTCTTGAGCCGCATCATGATCGGCTGGGTTTCCGGGTCGCCCATGCGGCAGTTGAATTCCAGCGTCTTCACGCGGCCATCGGGCGTGATCATCAGGCCGGCGTAGAGGAAGCCGGTGTAAGGAATGCCATCCGCCGCCATGCCGCGCAGCGTGGGCAGGATCACCTCGTCCATCGCGCGCTGGTGCACCGCAGGCGTGACCACCGGCGCGGGCGAATACGCGCCCATGCCGCCGGTGTTGGGACCCTGGTCGGCGTCGAGCAGGCGCTTGTGGTCCTGGCTGGTGGCCAGCGCGAGTGCGTTCACGCCGTCGCACAGCACGATGAAGCTGGCCTCTTCGCCTTCGAGGAATTCCTCAATCACGACGCGGGCGCCACCTTCGTTGTGCGCCACGCCCAGGGTGTTGTCCAGCAGCATGAAGTCAATGGCTTCGTGCGCCTCGGCCGGGCTCATGGCCACGACCACGCCCTTGCCTGCTGCCAGACCGTCCGCCTTGACGACGATGGGAGCGCCTTTCGCGTCCACATAGGCGTGCGCCTGCACAGGGTCGGTGAAGGCCTGGTACTCGGCCGTGGGAATGCCATGGCGCTGCATGAAGGCCTTGGAGAAGGCCTTGGAGCTTTCCAGTTGGGCGGCCTTCTGCGTGGGGCCGAAGATGGCCAGGCCGTGGGCACGGAATTCGTCCACCACGCCGGCCGCCAGCGGCGCCTCCGGGCCAACCACGGTCAGGCCGATGCCGTTGGCCTGCACCCATTCGCGCAACGCCACCTTGTCGGTGATAGGCAGGTTGGTCAGTTGCACATCGCGCGCTGTGCCTGCGTTGCCGGGCGCCACGAACACCTGCTCCACACCCTCGGACTGCTTCAACTTCCACGCCAGCGCGTGTTCGCGGCCTCCGCCGCCAATCACCAGGACTTTCATTCGTTGATCTCAGCGTTGTGAAAGACTTCCTGCACATCGTCCAGGTCTTCCAGGATATCAAGCAGCTTTTGCATGCGCGCAGCGTCTTCACCCGTGAGGGGAATGCTGTTCTCGGCACGCATCGTCACTTCGGCTACTTCAGGCTTCAAGCCTGCGGCCTCCAGCGCGTTTTTCACGGCTTCGAAATCCGTGTAAGCGGTCAGCACCTCGATGGCACCTTCCTCGTCGGTGATCACGTCTTCCGCACCCGCTTCCAGCGCCACTTCCATCACCTTGTCTTCCGAAGTGCCGGGCGCGAAGATGATCTGGCCACAATGCTTGAACTGGAACGCCACCGAGCCGTCGGTGCCCAGGTTGCCACCGTACTTGCTGAACGCGTGGCGCACTTCGGCCACTGTGCGCACCTTGTTGTCGGTCATGGTGTCCACGATGATGGCCGCGCCGCCGATGCCGTAGCCCTCGTAGCGGATCTCTTCCAGCGCCTGGCCCTCGAGGGCGCCCGAGGCCTTGTCCACGTTGTACTTGATGCGGTCGGCCGGCATGTTGGCGGCCTTGGCCTTGTCGATCGCGAGACGCAGACGCGGGTTCATCGCAGGGTCACCGCCACCGGTGCGGGCGGCCACCGTGATTTCACGGATGACGCGCGTCCAGATCTTTCCCCGCTTTTCGTCCTGGCGACCCTTGCGGTGTTGAATATTTGCCCATTTGCTGTGTCCGGCCACGAAAGATTCCTTATCCCCGTTTCGGGTTTGATCTAATAAGCAGTCGATTTTACGTTTTCACCCACCTTGCCCCCGGAAGGACCACATCCATCATGGCCGAACCGATGCTGATTGCCCAGAACGCCACCACCCAGTGTTACCTGCTGCCGGGCCTGGCCAACCGACACGGCCTCATCACCGGCGCCACCGGCACCGGCAAGACCGTGACCCTGCAGACCCTGGCCGAGCAGTTCTCCAACATCGGCGTGCCGGTGTTCATGGCGGACGTGAAGGGCGACCTCACCGGTATCAGCCAGATGGGCAGCTTTGGCGAGAAGATCAGCGCCGTTCTGAAGGACCGCGGCATCACGCTGCCCACCTCGCAAGCCTGTCCCACCACGCTGTGGGACGTATTTGGCGAACAGGGCCACCCGGTGCGCGCGACGGTGAGCGACATGGGCCCGTTGCTGCTGGCTCGCATGCTGAACCTGAACGACACCCAGGCTGGGGTGCTCAACCTGGTGTTCAAGATTGCCGACGACAACGGCCTGCTGCTGCTGGACATGAAAGACCTGCGCACCATGTTGCAGCATGTGGGGGACAACGCCAAGCAGTTCACCACCGAATACGGCAACATCAGCGCGGCCAGCATCGGCGCCATCCAGCGCGGGCTGATGCAGGTGGAGCAACAGGGCGGCGACCAGTTCTTTGGCGAGCCCATGCTCGACATCAGTGACTTCATGCAGACCGTGGACGGCAAGGGGGTGGTCAACGTGCTCGCGGCCGACAAGCTGATGAACTCGCCCCGGCTCTACGCCACCTTCCTGCTGTGGATGCTGTCCGAGCTGTTTGAGCAGTTGCCCGAGATCGGCGACCCCGAAAAACCCAAGCTGGTGTTCTTCTTCGACGAAGCCCACCTGCTGTTCAACGAAGCGCCGAAAGTGCTGGTCGAGCGCATCGAGCTGGTGGTGCGCCTCGTGCGATCCAAGGGCGTGGGCGTGTATTTCGTGACACAGAACCCGCTGGACATCCCTGACAGCGTGCTGGGCCAGTTGGGCAACCGCGTGCAGCACGCGCTGCGCGCATTCACCCCGCGCGACCAGAAAGCCGTGAGGGCAACGGCAGAGACCATGCGCCCCAAGGCCGGCCTGGACATCGAAGCCGCCATCACCGAACTCGCCGTGGGTGAAGCGCTGGTGAGCCTGCTCGATGCCAAGGGCCGCCCGAGTGAAACCGAACGTGTGTACGTGCTGCCCCCGGGCAGTCAGCTCGGCCCCATCAGCTCCCAGCAACGCCAGAGCCTGCTGCAGGGCTCGCTGGTGGCCGGGGTGTATGAGAAAGACGTGGACCGCGAAAGCGCCCACGAAATCCTGCGTGCCCATGTCGACGCACGCACCCCCCAGGCGGAGCCGGAAGTTGCCGGCACGCCAAAAATCCCGCGCATCCCGGGGTTGGCGAAACAGCCTGTCGAGGCAGCAGGAGGTGGTGGCATCGGCGGCATGTTGAACGAAGCCCTGTTCGGGCGCACGGGCCCGCGCGGTGGCCAGTACGACGGTCTGGTACAGACCATGGCCAAAACCGCCGCCCGCAGCGTGGCCAGCGGAATTGGTCGGCAGATCGTACGGGGGGTGTTGGGTGGTTTGCTGGGCGGCAAGCGCTGAGCCGGTGGCTTCACCGTCCATTCCCGCAGTCTTGCCTGTTTGCCGCGTGGGACTGCTCAAAGCGCTGCTGTACGCCCTGCTCGTCCTGGTCGTTCTGGTCCCGATCGGCGCCGGGTTCGGCTGGCTCAGCGGTGATCCGCCTTCCGACCTCGGTGTGATGCAGGGACGCCTGAAGCCGCCGTCCCTCACACGCAACAGCGTCTCCAGCCAGGCCGGCCTGTACCCGGACCACCCGCAGCGGGCCCACGCGTTCATACCACCCCTGCCCCTCAAGCATGGCGACGCCACGGCCTCGCTGCGCACGCTGGCCACCGTGTTGCAGACGCTGCCCGGCGTCACGCTGGTGGAGCAGCGACCGGACTACCTCTACGCACAGGCCCAGACGCGCTGGCTCAGGTTCGTGGACGACCTCGAGTTCTGGTTCAACCCGGCGCTGGGCGCGATCGAAGTGCGCAGCGCAAGCCGCCTGGGTCGCGAGGACACCGGCCTGAACCGGCGGCGCATGGAAAACATCCGTGCGGCCTATCTGCGTCAATGAACCTCTTGCGAAGCCGATTCCCATCGGCAACCCGATCAAACGACTTTTCCGGATGCTTCATGCCTCGAAAAATGACCCCATCCCGTGCCGCCTTGCTGGTGCTGACCGCGGTGCTCAGCGCCTGCGGCGGCGGCGACTCTGACGACGCCTCGGGTGACGCCACGACAGCGCTCAGAGTCGCGAGCTGTGGTCGCGAGGGTGGCGCGCTGCGCATCATGCCCCTGGGCGATTCGATCACCCAGGCCGAGGCGGGGCACAACAGCTACCGCCGGGTGCTCTGGCAACGCCTGAACGCCGCAGGTTGTTCGGTGGACCTGGTGGGCAGCCGCTCCGGCGTCTCCAGCGGCTACCGCGACAGCCCGCAAACCAGCGCCCCCGACCCCGATTTCGACCCCGATCATGAGGGCTACTGGGACTACCGGGCCCACGAGCTGGCACCCCAGGTGGCCGCCAAGGTCGGCGGCGCCCGCCCCGACATGGTGCTGCTCCACCTGGGCACCAACGACGTGCTGGATGGCCAAAGCGCTGCGGGCATCATCGGGGAACTCGGGGGCGTGATCGATGCCATCCGCGCCGGCAAGGCCGACACCTACATCGTGCTGGCCAAGATCATTCCCGCCGCCCCGGACACGGCGGGAACCGCGGCCCTGAACAGGGGCATCGATGGCCTGGCGGCCTCCCGCAACACCGCGCTCTCACCCATCGTCGTGGTGAACCAGGCTGCGGGCTACTCGGTCGCAGACAACTACGACGGTGTGCACCCGAACGCCACCGGTGAGGCC
This sequence comes from Hydrogenophaga sp. L76, assembly GCF_057654755.1. Lineage (NCBI taxonomy): Bacteria > Pseudomonadati > Pseudomonadota > Betaproteobacteria > Burkholderiales > Comamonadaceae > Hydrogenophaga > Hydrogenophaga sp. L76. The sequence continues at coordinate 762,469 of NZ_CM172807.1, read as the reverse complement.
AAGCTCGGCAACAAGTGGGCCGAGGCCGTGCTGGCCTGGCGCACACGCTGACCGGTTGACGGCGGTCTTTCTGCAAGAAAAAAGGCCCGGATGTCCGGGCCTTTTTGGTGTCTGCCAAGTAGAACTGCCTCAACCCGCCGTGGCTTCCTCGGGCTTCGCCTTGCCTTCCTTCTTCGGCAACGGCTGAATGTCGAGCTTGACTTCCTGGGTTTCCTTGCCGTCCTCGCCGGTCTTGGTTTCCAGGTCCACCGTCAAGCGCCCGCCATCGGTGAGGCGCCCAAACAGCAGTTCGTCGGCCAGGGCCCGGCGGATCGTGTCCTGGATCAGGCGCTGCATCGGACGCGCACCCATGAGCGGATCAAAGCCCTTCTTGGCCAGGTGTTTGCGCAGCGCATCGGTGAAAGTGACCTCCACCTTCTTCTCGGTCAGCTGGCCTTCCAGCTGCAGCAGGAACTTGTCCACCACGCGCATGATGACGTTCTCGTCCAGCGCCTTGAAGCCCACGATGGCGTCCAGGCGGTTGCGGAACTCCGGCGTGAACAGGCGCTTGATGTCGGCCATCTCGTCGCCGGCTTCGCGCGGGTTGGTGAACCCGATCGTGGCCTTGTTCATGGTCTCCGCACCGGCATTGGTCGTCATGATGACGATGACGTTGCGGAAATCGGCCTTGCGCCCGTTGTTGTCGGTCAAGGTGCCGTGGTCCATGACCTGCAGCAACACGTTGAAGATGTCCGGGTGCGCCTTCTCGATCTCGTCGAGCAGCAGCACGCAATGCGGCTTCTTGGTGATGGCTTCGGTCAGCAGGCCACCCTGGTCAAAACCCACGTAACCCGGAGGCGCACCGATCAGGCGACTCACGGCATGGCGCTCCATGTACTCCGACATGTCGAAGCGGATCAGGTCGATGCCCATGATGTAGGCCAGCTGCTTGGCGGCTTCGGTCTTGCCCACGCCGGTGGGGCCGCTGAACAGGAAGGCACCGATGGGCTTGTCGCTTTTGCCCAGGCCCGAACGTGCCATCTTGACACTGGAGGCCAGCACTTCAAGGGCCTTGTCCTGACCGAACACCACGCTCTTGAGGTCGCGCTCCAGGGTCTGCAGCTTGCCGCGGTCGTCGTTGGACACGTTCGCGGGCGGGATGCGCGCGATCTTGGCCACGATCTCTTCGACCTCGGTCTTGCTGATGGTCTTCTTGCGTTTGGACGCGGGCAGGATGCGTTGCGCCGCACCGGCCTCATCGATCACGTCGATGGCCTTGTCGGGCAGGTGGCGGTCGTTGATGTACTTGGCGCTGAGTTCGGCCGCAGCCTGCAGGGCCGCCAGGGCGTACTTGACATTGTGGTGCTCTTCAAAGCGCGACTTCAGCCCTTTGAGGATGTCCACGGTCTGCTCCACCGTCGGCTCGACCACGTCGACCTTCTGGAAGCGGCGGCTGAGCGCGGCGTCTTTTTCGAAGATGCCACGGTATTCGGTGAAGGTGGTCGCGCCGATGCACTTCATCTGGCCACTGGACAGCGCGGGCTTGAGCAGGTTGGACGCATCCAACGTACCGCCCGATGCCGCGCCGGCACCGATCAGGGTGTGGATCTCGTCGATGAAAAGGATGGCGTTGGGCTTGTCCTTGAGCGACTTGAGAACACCCTTCAGACGCTGTTCAAAATCGCCGCGGTACTTGGTGCCGGCCAGCAGCGCGCCCATGTCGAGCGAATACACTTGGGCTTCGGCCAGGATTTCCGGCACGTCGTTCTGGGTGATGCGCCAGGCCAGGCCCTCGGCGATGGCGGTCTTGCCCACGCCGGCTTCGCCGACGAGCAGCGGGTTGTTCTTGCGGCGGCGGCACAGGATCTGGATCACGCGCTCGACCTCGTAGTCGCGCCCGATCAGCGGATCGATCTTGCCGTCTTTGGCGAGCTGATTCAGGTTCTGGGTGAACTGCTCCAGCGGCGACGCCTTTTCATTCTGCTTGGCTTCGCCAGCCTCTTCGTTTTCGGCCGCACTCTCCCCCGGCTTGCTCGCCTCGGGTGGATCGCTCTTGCGGATGCCGTGGGCGATGAAATTGACCACGTCCAGCCGGGTCACACCCTGCTGGTGCAGGTAGTACACGGCGTGGGAGTCCTTTTCGCCAAAGATCGCCACCAGCACGTTGGCGCCTGTGACTTCCTTCTTGCCGTTGCCGGTGGACTGCACGTGCATGATGGCGCGCTGGATCACCCGCTGGAAACCCAGCGTGGGCTGCGTGTCCACCTCGTCGGTGCCGGCGACCTGCGGCGTGTTGTCCTTGATGAAATTCGTCAGGGACTTGCGCAGGTCGTCCACGTTGGCCGAGCAGGCGCGCAGCACCTCGGCGGCGCTCGGGTTGTCGAGCAGGGCGAGCAGCAGGTGCTCCACCGTGATGAATTCGTGTCGCTGTTGCCGGGCCTCGACGAAGGCCATGTGCAAGCTGACTTCAAGTTCCTGGGCAATCATGGACACATCCTTTGGGCTGGTGGTGGTTTGAAACGCTGGGGTCCGGGTACGTAAGGTGTATCGGGTGGATGGCCATCAAATGGGGCGGATCTGGCGTTATTCAATCGGCTCGCTCAAACACTGCAACGGATGCCCCGCGTTCCGGGCAGCCTGCGACACCTGGTCGACTTTGGTGCTGGCCACATCGCGCGTGTATATCCCGCAAATGCCTTTGCCTTCGAGGTGTATCTTGAGCATGATCTGGGTCGCGGTTTCACGGTCCTTGCTGAAATATTCCTGAATGACGTGCACAACGAACTCCATGGGGGTGAAATCGTCGTTGAGCAGCACCACCTGAAACATCTGAGGGGGTTTGGTGCGCTGCGCACGCCGCTCAAGCACCACCGAATCGTCATTGCCCACACTGGGGGGAGCGACGGGGTTTTCGGGTTTCTTGGGGTTCTGGGTGGCCATGAAAATGATTCTAGCGGGGTGCGCGCGTCCCTATGGGCTGCTCGGGATATGTATTTACCGTGACAACATGGCGTTGTTGACCGCCCTGTCGGAGAAGGGGCGGCATTGGCAGGGACACAGGCACGGCGCGGCATGACCCATTGTGTCGTTTCGACGCAAAAGAAAACCGCCGAGGAAGGCTGCTTCCGGGCGGTTTTTCCAATGGTTCTGCCCGGCACCGGCTTCGTAGGCCCGGCACCGCGCGGAAATGGCGTTTACATATTGTCGATCATGACCTGCCCAAATCCCGAGCAGCTCACCTGGGTGGCACCGTCCATCAGGCGGGCGAAGTCGTAGGTGACTTTCTTGCTGGCGATGGATTTTTCGATCGAACTGATGATCAGATCGGCCGCTTCCGTCCAGCCCATGTGGCGCAGCATCATTTCAGCCGACAGGATTTCGGAACCCGGGTTCACATAGTCCTTGCCGGCGTACTTCGGCGCGGTGCCGTGGGTGGCTTCAAAGCAGGCCACGGAGTCCGACAGGTTGGCACCCGGGGCGATGCCGATGCCACCGACCTGGGCGGCCAGGGCGTCGGAGATGTAGTCGCCGTTCAGGTTCAGCGTGGCCACCACCGAGTACTCGGCCGGGCGCAGCAGGATCTGCTGCAGGAAGGCGTCTGCAATGCTGTCCTTGATGACGATGTCCTTGCCGGTCTTCGGATTCTTGAACTTGCACCACGGGCCACCGTCGATCAGCTCGGCGCCAAACTCTCGCTGGGCCAGCGCGTACGACCAGTCGCGGAAGCCGCCTTCGGTGTACTTCATGATGTTGCCCTTGTGCACGATGGTCACGTTGGGCTTGTCGTTGTCGATCGCGTACTGGATCGCCTTGCGCACCAGGCGCTCGGTGCCTTCACGCGACACCGGCTTGATGCCGATGCCCGAGGTGTTCGGGAAGCGGATCTTGGTCACGCCCATCTCTTCCATCAGGAACTTGATGAGCTTCTTCGCCTTGTCGGACTCGGCCTCGTATTCGATGCCGGCGTAGATGTCTTCCGAGTTCTCACGGAAGATCACCATGTTGGTTTTCTCGGGCTCTTTCACGGGTGAAGGCACGCCCTTGAAGTACTGCACCGGGCGCAGGCAGACGTAAAGGTCGAGTTCCTGGCGCAGCGCCACGTTCAGCGATCGGATGCCGCCCCCCACGGGGGTGGTCAGCGGGCCCTTGATGGACACCACGTATTCGCGCAGCGCCGCCAGGGTTTCTTCGGGCAGCCACACGTCGGGGCCGTACACCTGGGTCGACTTCTCGCCGGCAAACACCTCCATCCAGTGAATTTTTTTCTTGCCGCCGTAGGCTTTGGCCACGGCGGCATCGACCACCTTGAGCATCACCGGGGTGATGTCCAGACCGGTGCCATCGCCTTCGATGTAAGGAATGATCGGTTCATCCGGCACGTTCAGGGACATGTCGGCGTTGACGGTGATTTTTTCACCCTGGGCTGGAACCTTGATGTGCTGGTACATGGAAACGGGTCTCCGTATGGGATGCATTGTCGAACGCTTCTGAATCCAGTGTGCCCGGGCATGGCGCCGGGATGGACCTCAAGAATTCTAGTCCTGATCGAGCGGCTCGGCCGCCGGATCTATCCGTGGAAATCGCCGATCACGGACCTGTGCACGGCGCTTGACGGACAATGCGTTTTTCACCCGATCACATCGTCTGCCCATGAACCGACTGCTCGTTTGCCTGTCCTGCCTGCTGGCCCTGATGACAGGGCCTGCGTGGTCCCACGATGCACCCCAGCTCCAGCTGCCCCGCGTCACCCTCACGGCGGGTATGCACCTGATCCAGGCCCAGGTGGCCGCCACCCCGGAACAGCGCTCCATCGGGCTGATGTTCCGCGAGGACATGCCTGGCGGTGAAGGCATGCTGTTTGTCTTCGAGCAACCCGCGGGCCAGTGCTTCTGGATGAAAAACACCCTGCTGCCCTTGACCGCCGCCTTCGTGGCCGATGACGGCACCATCGTCAACCTGGTCGACATGAAGCCGCAGACCCTGGACTCGCATTGCTCCGCCAAGCCGGTGCGTTTTGTGCTGGAGATGAACCAGGGCTGGTTTGCCAAGCGGGGCATCCAGGCCGGCTCCCGGCTGAGCGGTGCACCGTTCGACGGACGCAAGTAAGTTCGTCGCCGATCCGCCGGCCCCTGCAGGACCGGCGCTCAGACAACAAAAAAGCGACCCGGACAGCTCGCGCCGTCTGGATCGCTTCGGGGTGTCGAAGCCTGACGAGTGGGATGCTCAGCCTTGAGCAGCGGCCAGCACCGCATTCAGCGTCTGGCTGGGACGCATCACCGCGGCCAGCTTCTCGAAGTCCGGCAGGTAATAGCCCCCGATGTCGACCGGTTTGCCCTGCACAGCCGCCAGTTCGGCAACGATGGTTTGCTCGTTGTCGGCCAGTTGCTGGGCCAGCGGCGCAAAACGGGCAGCCAGGGCCGCATCGTCGGTCTGGGCCGCCAGGGCCTGGGCCCAGTACATGGCCAGGTAGAACTGGCTGCCGCGGTTGTCGAGCTGACCCGTCTTGGGCGACGGGTTCTTGTTGTTCTCCAGCAGCTTGCCGGTGGCGGCATCCAGCGTCTTCGCCAGGATCTTCGCTGCGTTGTTGCCGGTCTTCAGACCCAGATCTTCCAGCGACACAGCGAGCGCCAGGAACTCACCCAGCGAGTCCCAGCGCAGGTGGTTTTCTTCCACCAGCTGCTGCACGTGCTTGGGCGCCGAACCGCCGGCTCCGGTTTCGTACATGCCACCGCCCGCCATGAGTGGCACGATGGAGAGCATCTTGGCCGAGGTGCCCAGTTCCATGATGGGGAACAGGTCGGTCAGGTAGTCGCGCAGGATGTTACCGGTGGCGCTGATGGTGTCCAGGCCACGGATCACGCGCTCCAGCGTGTAACGCATGGCACGCACCTGGCTCATGATCTGGATCTCCAGACCGGCGGTGTTGTGCTCGTGCAGGTACATCTTGACCTTGGTGATCAGCTGCGCTTCGTGAGGACGGTACTGGTCCAGCCAGAACACCACCGGCATGCCGGAGTTGCGCGCGCGGTTCACGGCCAGCTTCACCCAGTCGCGGATGGCGGCGTCCTTGACCTGGCACATGCGCCAGATGTCGCCCTTCTCCACGTTCTGCGACAGCAGCACTTCGCCGGTGGCGAGGTCGGTGATGTTGGCCACGCCGTCTTCGGTGATCTCGAAGGTCTTGTCGTGCGAGCCGTATTCCTCGGCCTGCTGGGCCATCAGGCCGACGTTGGGCACCGTGCCCATGGTCTTGGGGTCGAAGGCGCCGTGCCACTTGCAGAAGTTGATCATCTCCTGGTAGATGCGGGCGAAAGTCGATTCGGGCATCACGGCCTTGACGTCCTTCAGGCGGCCGTTGGCGTCCCACATCTTGCCGCCGTTGCGGATCATGGCGGGCATGGAGGCGTCCACGATCACGTCGTTGGGCGAATGGAAGTTGGTGATGCCCTTGGCCGAGTCCACCATGGCCAGCTCGGGACGGTGCTCGTGACAGGCGTGCAGGTCGCGCTTGATCTCGTCCTGCTTGCTCTGCGGCAGGGTGGCGATCTTGCCGTACAGATCGGCCATGCCGTTGTTGACGTTCACGCCCAGCTCTTCAAACAGCTTGGCGTGCTTCTCGAACGCTTCCTTGTAAAAGATCTTCACGCAGTGGCCGAACACGATCGGGTGCGACACCTTCATCATGGTCGCCTTCACGTGCAGCGAGAACATCACGCCGGTCTTGCGAGCGTCTTCAATCTCTTTTTCGTAGAAAGCCTCCAGGGCTTTCTTGCTCATGAACATGCTGTCGATGACTTCGCGGTCCAGCAGCGACACCTTGGGCTTCAGGACGATCGTCTGGCCACTCTGGGTGATCAGTTCCATCTTGACGTCACGGGCTTTGTCCAGGGTGATGGACTTTTCACCGTGGTAGAAGTCGCCATGGTGCATGTGCGAGACGTGCGAGCGCGAGGCCTGGCTCCACTCGGCCATGCTGTGCGGGTTCTTGCGCGCGTATTCCTTCACGGCGCGCGGCGCGCGGCGGTCGGAGTTGCCTTCGCGCAGCACCGGATTCACCGAGCTGCCGATGCAACGGGCGTAGCGGGCGCGGATGGCTTTCTCTTCCTCGGTTTTCGGCGCTTCGGGGTAGTCGGGCAGCGCGTAGCCCTTGGACTGCAGTTCCTTGATCGCGCTGACCAGCTGGCCGACAGAGGCGCTGATGTTGGGCAGTTTGATGATGTTGGCTTCGGGCTTCAGCGTCAGCTTGCCCAGTTCGGACAGGGTGTCGGGCACACGCTGCGCCTCGGTCAGGCATTCAGGAAACGTGGCCAGCACGCGGGCAGCCACTGAAATGTCGCTGGACTCGACATTGATGCCGGCGGGTGCGGTGAAGGTGCGGATGATGGGCAAAAAGGCGCTGGTCGCCAGCAGCGGGGCTTCGTCGGTCAGCGTGTAGATGATGGTGGGCTGCTGGGTGCTCATGTGTTTGCTCCGTAGATCGTTGTAGGAATCCCGCTGATCGGTAGGTGCCAACCGCAGAACCGCCGGATAGTCTGGGATTTTGCTTTCATCGCTCTGACCCAGACACCATTTTTTGAACTCTTATCTTGCAATGTGAAAATTGCAGACAAAATTTCTGTCTTTTTTTTATGTCTGCGAGTCTGCCCCCGACTGTTCTCGCACGGAACCATCGGCCCCAAGCGCTCAACAGCCTGGGTGACGCGCCACAAAAAGAAGCACCGTGGACGCACCAACAAAAAAGGCCCGAAGGCATGGCCTTCGAGCCCTTGTGCGGCGATCAGGAGGACCGCTCAGGCGAAATTGGCTTCGGCGAACGACCAGTTCACCAGCTTGTCGAGGAAGGTCTCGACGAACTTCGGACGCATGTTGCGGTAGTCGATGTAGTAGGCGTGTTCCCACACGTCGACGGTCAGCAGGGCTTTGTCGCCCGTGGTCAGCGGGGTGCCGGCGGCGCCCATGTTGACGATGTCGACCGAACCGTCGGCCTTCTTCACCAGCCAGGTCCAGCCCGAACCGAAGTTGCCCACGGCGCTCTTGACGAAGGCTTCCTTGAAGGCGGCATAGCTGCCGAACTTGGCGTTGATGGCCGCGGCCAGCGCGCCGGACGGCTCACCGCCGCCATTGGGCTTCATGCAGTTCCAGAAGAAGGTGTGGTTCCAGATCTGGGCCGAGTTGTTGTAGATGCCACCGCTGGACTTCTTGATGATGGACTCCAGGTCCATCGCTTCGAACTCGGTGCCCTTTTGCAGGTTGTTCAGGTTGACCACATAAGCGTTGTGGTGCTTGCCGTGGTGGAACTCCAGCGTTTCCTGGGAGTAGTGCGGCGCCAGGGCGTCGATCGCGTAGGGCAATGCGGGCAGGGTGTGTTCCATGGGGTTCCTCGTTCGGTTGGCGTTGTGGGAAGGCGGGTGGCTGAAGGCGATCGCCGGCAGCCCGAAACCGCGCCATTGTAGGCAGGGACGCTATGGTTTGTGCGTTCAGGGTTTCTTGGCCCACCGCCTCATCTTCTCAGCGGTTGACCGTGAGTTCCAGCTCACCATCGGCCAGACGGGCCCGCACCGACTGGCCAGGCTGGGTCTGGCTGCACCGGGTGATGGCAAGACCCTGGGTGTCGGTGAGGTAGGTGTAACCCCGCTCCAGCACGAGCTGGGGGTCCAGATGCCCCAGGGCGCTTTCGCACCGCTGCAGGCGCTGGGCGTGCTGCGCCACCGCGCGACGCAGCGCCTGGGGCATCAGGCTTTGTAGACCCTGCAGGCGGCTGTCCGCGCGCTGGGCCGCCAGGAGCAGCGCGCCGCGCAGCCGGTGCTGCAGGCCGGTGAGCTGCTGGCGGCTGTCGTGCACACGAACGGAAGGCCGCCCCAGGCGCTGACCCAGCCGGTCCAGCCGTTGCGCGCGCTGGTCAATACCGCCCAGAACCGCCTCGCTCAGCCGTTCCTGCAAATAGGCCAGTTCACCCACCCGCACCTCGCGCGCGGGCGCGCACAACTCGGCGGCAGCCGTGGGCGTGGGCGCTCGCAGATCGGCCACAAAATCAGCCAGGGTGAAGTCGGTCTCGTGACCCACCCCGCAAACCACCGGCATCGGCGACTGCGCCACGGTGCGCACCAGCGTCTCGTCGTTGAACGACCACAGGTCTTCCAGCGAGCCTCCGCCCCGCACCAGCAGCAGCACCTCGCTCTCACCGGTGGTCGCATGGCGCCGGTAGGCGGACTGCAAGGCCGCACACAGCTCGGCCGGCGCCTGGGCACCCTGCACCGCCGCCGGGTAGATCACCACCGGCACGTGGGGCACACGCCGACGCAGCGCCGTGACCACATCGCGCAGGGCGGCTGCGCCGAGCGAAGTCACCACACCAATGCTGCGTGGCTGGGCTGGCAACGGGCGTTTGCGCGCCGCGTCGAACAGCCCTTCCGCTTCCAGTCGGGCTTTCAGGCGCAGGAACTGTTCGAACAAGGCCCCTTGGCCCGCCGGCTTGAGGCTGTCGACGATGAGCTGCAGATCACCGCGGGGCCCATAGACGTCGAGCTTGCCCAGCGCCTCGACCACCTGGCCATCGCGCGGCGCAAAGTCCAGCTGGTCGGCCGAACGGCGAAACAAGGCGCAGCGCACCTGGCCGGTATCGTCCTTGAGTGAAAAATAACAATGTCCGCTGGCCGCGCGGGAGAAACCCGAAATCTCGCCCCGGACGGTGACCGGATTGAAACGCGCGGCCAGGGTGTCAGCAATCGCGCGCATGAGCGGACCAACCGCCCACACACGCCGCGCCGATGGGGTTTCGGCATCCAGAAATGGCTCAGACACAGGGCTCTCCAGACCCAATCTGTCCACAAGCCGCGAAATTTCTGGGCTTGTAGCCTGAAAGACCCCATGGCGCATGGGCTGAACGCCAAGCGCTTGATTTCAATGCGTTTTGCACTGCCTGTTTTCTCATCGAACTGTCGGGAGCCGCGACCACAGCGGGCTGGCGGGCGTTGGGATACCGGTTCTTCACAAAGTTATCCACAGAATCTGTGCATCGGGCTGGACAGGTAGATGGATCCCTGGTGGAGGTTTTCCGGCCGTTCACCACCGGATGGTGAGACATAATCCGGGAGATTGCACTCTGGCCGCCAAGCAGGCGGCTTTTGTCTGGAGCCCTGATTTGTTTTCCATCATACAAGCCGCTGGCTGGCCGATCTGGCCCCTGATCATCTGTTCCGTCCTGGGCATGGCCCTCGTCATCGAGCGCTTCATCAGCCTCAAAACCGTCAAGATCGCACCACCGAAACTGCTCGACGAAGCCATCATGGTGTCGCGCAACGGGGTGCCCGGTGCCGATGTGGTCAACCAGCTGGAGCAAAACTCGGCACTCGGCGAAGTGCTCGCCAGCGGTTTCCGCGCGCTCAACAGCAACCCACGGGTCAGCGAAGACGACCTGCGCTCCAGCCTCGAGGGTGCAGGACGCCAGACGGCCGCCAAACTGCAGCGCTACCTGGGTGCGTTGGCCACCATCGCGTCCGCCGCCCCGCTGCTGGGCCTGCTTGGAACGGTCATCGGCATGATCGAAATCTTCGGCTCGCAAGCCGGTGATGGTGGCATGGGCACGGTCCCCGGCGGGGGCAATCCCGGCCAGCTGGCGCATGGCATCTCGATCGCGCTGTACAACACCGCCTTTGGCCTCATGGTGGCCATCCCGGCCCTGATCTTCTGGCGTTACTTCCGCGCCCGGGTCGATGATTACCTGCTGATCATGGAAATCGCTTCCGAGCGTTTCACCCGTCACCTGCTGACCTTGCGCAAATGACGCTTCACACCCCCTTTCACACGCGCGGCGCAGCGCGGCCTGCCCGGGAGGCCACATGAACTTCCGGCCCGGCTCCCGCGATGAACCCGAGATCAACCTGATCCCGTTCATCGACATCCTGCTGGTGGTGCTGATCTTCCTGATGCTCACCACGACCTACAGCAAATTCACGCAGCTGCAGGTCAACCTGCCGGTGGCCGATGCCCAGGCGCAGCGCACCGAACCCAAAGAAGTGATCGTTTCCGTCAGCAGCGACGGTCGCTACGCGATCAACAAGGACGTGCTCGAAGGCTCGGGTGTGGAGATGCTGACCCGCGCACTCACACAAGCGTCGCAGGACAACCGCGAGGTGGTCATCGTCATCAGCGCGGACGCCGCCGCGACCCACCAGTCGGTCATCAACGTGATGGACGCCGCCCGCCGTGCCGGCCTGGTGCAGATCACCTTCGCCACCCAGCAGTCGGGCTCCCAGCGCGCGCGCAGCAAGCCCTGACCGTGCCCGCTGCCCAGCCACAGCACCTCGACAAAGGGCAGGCCCGCTGGCAGGGCATCTGGCGGACCCGCGGTCCGCTGGCCCATCTGCTCTGGCCTGTTTCGATCCTGTATGGATGGCTGACCGCCCTGCGCCGCCGGCTCTTTGCCGCCGGCGTGCTGAAGACCGTTCGCCTGCCGGTGCCGGTCATCGTGGTGGGCAATGTGGTGGTGGGCGGCGCCGGCAAGACGCCGACCGTGCTGGCCCTGCTGCAACATCTGCAACAGCGTGGCTGGCAACCAGGCGTGGTGTCACGCGGACACGGTCGCCGTGGCACTGGCGTGCTGGAAGTGCATCCCGACACGCCAGCCACCGACAGCGGCGACGAGCCCGCCCTGATCCGGCGCAGTGCTGGCGTGCCGGTGTTCGTGGCGGCCCGTCGCTCCGAGGCCGGCCAAGCCCTGCTCGCAGCGCACCCCGGGGTAGACCTGATCGTCTGCGACGATGGCCTGCAGCACCTGGCGCTGGGCCGCGACCTGTCGATAGCCGTGTTCGACGACCGCAGCACCGGCAACGGATGGTTGCTGCCCGCAGGGCTGCTGCGCGAGCCCTGGCCGCCCGGGAAGGGCAACCCCTTTCGACCGGACCTGGTGTTGAATCAGCGCAGCGAATCCCCCGCCGTGGTCCCGTCGACCTCCCCGCTGGAAAGGCCGTGCAATCTGCCCGTTTTCGAAGCCACGCGACGCCTGGCCGATCACGCCGTCGGACCGCAGGGGCAGCGCCGCCCCTTGCGCGATTTCCAGGACCAACCCGTCACGGCGCTGGCCGGCATCGCACGCCCCTCGGTTTTTTTCGACATGCTGCGCGCCCGCGGGCTCACCCTGGCAGCAACCGTGGCGCTGCCCGATCACGCAGGTCAACAGGCCTATGCAGAACTGCTGGAGCAGAGCACAGGCCCGCTGCTGTGCACCGAAAAGGATGCTGTCAAGCTGTTCGCCTGCAGGCCTGAGCCGGCCTCAGGCGATGCCCGTCAGGCCTGGGCGGTCCCACTGGAGTTGCGTCCCGAAGCGGCCTTCTTTGAGGCGCTGGACCGTCGCCTCGCGTCAATCCAGCGCATCCGCTGACCATCTGCCGACTATCATTCCCGCATGGACACCAAACTGCTTGAATTGCTGGTCTGCCCGGTCACCAAGGGCCCGCTGATCTTTGATCGTGAGAAACAGGAACTGATCTCCCGCAGTGCGCGGCTGGCCTACGCCGTGCGCGACGGTATCCCTATCCTGCTGGAGCACGAGGCCCGCCCGATCACTGAAGAAGAAGCGGCCCGCCCGCCCCGCCCTTCACCGGCCCCATGAGCCTGGACGTGGCTCCAGGTGCGTTCACCGTGCTGATTCCGGCACGGCTCGCTTCGAGCCGCCTGCCCGACAAGCCGCTGGCCGACATCGGTGGCCTGCCGATGGTGGTGCGCGTGGCGCAGCGCGCACAGCAGAGTCGCGCCAGCCGCTGTGTGGTCGCTGCAGACGACGCACGCATCGTCGCAGCCTGTGAAGCGCACGGCATCACCGCCCTGCTCACACGCACCGACCACGCGTCCGGCAGCGACCGGCTGGCCGAAGCCTGCGAACAACTGGGCCTGGCGGATGACGCCGTGGTGGTCAATGTGCAGGGTGATGAGCCGCTGATGGACCCGTCGCTGATTGATGCCGTGGCACTGGACCTCCAGCGCCGCACAGACTGCGTGATGAGCACCGCGGCGCACGCCATCGATCACATGGCCGACTTCCTCAACCCGAACGTCGTCAAGGTAGTGCTCGACCGCGCACAGACCGCGTTGTACTTCAGCCGTGCGCCCATTGCCTGGTGGCGCGATGGCATGGCCGATGCGTCCCACCGCAACACCCTGCCCTCGCCCGCGCCTTTGCGCCATATCGGCATCTACGCCTACCGCTCCGGCTTTCTGCGCCGCTTTCCGGCGCTGGAGCCCGCGCCCATGGAGCGGACCGAATCGCTGGAACAGTTGCGTGTGCTCTGGCATGGCGAACGCATCGCGGTCCATGTGAGCACGCAGGCCCCCGGGCCGGGGGTCGACACCCCCGACGATCTGGAGCGCGTGCGCGCGCTCTTTGCCCTCGGCTGACTGCTGTTTTCAGCGCTTTTTGACTTGCCCACGCTGTAAGCCAGCGTCTGGTTAGCGCGTGCTATCCTCGAACGGTCGCCCCCGGATCCCGGACCCGGGCGCTGCCGCGTGAGGTCAGCGGCCCTCCATTTGAAACTCTGAAAAAGGACAACGATGAGACTGATTCTGTTGGGCGCACCCGGCGCCGGCAAAGGCACGCAAGCCGCGTTCATCTGCCAGAAATATGGCATTCCCCAAATTTCGACCGGTGACATGCTGCGTGCCGCCGTGAAGGCGGGTACCCCGCTGGGCATGCAGGCCAAGGCCGTGATGGAATCGGGCGGACTGGTCAGCGACGATCTCATCATCAACCTGGTCAAGGAACGCATCGCTCAATCGGACTGTGCCAACGGCTTCCTGTTCGACGGCTTTCCCCGCACCATCCCTCAGGCCGACGCCATGAAGGCGGCTGGCGTGAAGCTCGACTACGTGCTGGAAATCGACGTGCCGTTCGAAGCCATCATCGAACGCATGAGCGGCCGACGCTCGCATCCGGCCTCTGGCCGCACCTACCACGTCAAGTTCAACCCGCCCAAGGTGGACGGCAAAGACGACGTGACCGGTGAACCGCTGATCCAGCGCGACGACGACAAGGAAGAAACCGTCAAGAAGCGTCTGGAGGTGTACAGCGCCCAGACGCGCCCGCTGGTGGACTATTACGGCAACTGGGCCAAAGCCGATGCCGCCGCTGCGCCGAAGTACCGCGCCATCAGCGGCATGGGCTCGGTCGATGACATCACCGCGCGCGCCTTCGAGGCCCTCTCGAAATAATCCGGCTCCGCAACCCACAGGAACCCGGCCGCCTGCCGGGTTTTTTGTGTCCGGGCGGTTCAGGCCGGACTGGACCTCAAGCCATAGGTCTTGCCGTCCAGAAAGACGTATTCGGCCCGCAGGACAGCGCCGCCCTGTTCGTCCTTGAAGGTGAAACCAACCATCGACACAGCGGCCCCGGTCCTGATTTCGGGCATCTGCCACTGGCCCAGGCGAAACAGCGGCGCGAATTCGATGTCCCAGCGCCGGTCGCGCCGCGTGGGCAGGACTGTCTTGGCCAGCAAGGCGGGTCCGTCCACATTGGCGGTCTGCGCCGGCAAGGGCCGCTGAGCAAGATCCTTCGGCAAGGCCAGGGTTTCGGGCAGTTCCAGCACCAGTTCGACATGGGGGTTGCGCCATTTCACCTCCACAGCCCGACCCTCCAGGTAGATGGGGCGGTTCTGGTCAAAGCTGCTCCAGCCGTGGTGGGCCCATGTGGCGGCGCTCAAGCCGGAAAGACCCAGCCAGGTACCGGTCTGGATGAAGAGTCGTCTGCGCATCGCTGTCTCCTTCACACGTAGCCAATCCAGCGCCCACAGGTCAGCACCGACAACCAGATGGCGGTGGAGACCCCCATGAGCGTGCGTGCGGTGCCGTCGAGCCGCTGCAGCGAGCCCCGGGCGTGAAACCAGGCGGCATTGCACGCTGCCAGCAGCAACAACAGCATCTTGGCTGTGAACACCCGATTGCCCAACAGTTCCCCGGCCTGGGTGGAAAACATCAGCAGACCCGAGGCAGCCGCCAGGCAGAAGCCCAGACCCACCAGCGTGAGACTCAGGCGGGCCAACGCAAGCACCGGCAACGCCGCACCCCAGCCGAACACCCGCAGCTCCAGCAAGATCAGGTTGCCCAGCAGCAACGCAATGCCCAGGATGTGCGCCACCTCCAGCATGGGGTAGGCCCAGGGATGGGCACCCAGCGCCTGGAACATGACTCAGTCCTCCAGCAACTCCAGCGCCAGCGCAATACGCGCCTTGACCGGTGTGAGGCTGCGGGCATCCGACAACAACTGCCCCGGATGCGTCAACAAAGGCCCATGCGCACAACGGCTGGTTCGAACCACACGCACGCCCTTGGCCTGCGCTTCCAGCAACGCGGCCTCCAGCGCATGGTGCACCGTGCCGTTCCCAGTACCGGCCACCACGATGCCTCGCACGGCTGGGCCTGGAGCTGCATCGCTACAGGACAACAGGGCGCGCACCAGCGTGCCATCGGCGTCGGCGTGGCTGGTGAGCACGACCACCGGCGGCAAAGCCTGAGCCGACTGGATGCGCTGCAATGCAACCGGGTCCCAGAACCCGGTTTCAGAGGCCAATGGCCAGGGTCGGAACAGCCTAACCCGGCCTTCTTCCACGCAACCCAGCGGTCCGGCATCACCCGAGTCGAACGCATCCACCCGGTAAGTGTGCACCTTGCTCACGTCGGCCGCGCTGTGGATCTGCCCCGCGCACACCAACACGACGCCTTGCGCCCCGGGATGGCTGGCCACAGCCAGCGCGTCGACCAGATTCTGTGGCCCGTCCGGCACCAGCGCCGTGGCCGGTCGCATCGCGCAGGTGAACACCACCGGCTTGGCCGGTCGCAGCACGGTTTGCAGGAAGAACGCGGTCTCTTCGATGGTGTCGGTGCCGTGCGTGATCACGACCGCGTCCACCTCGGGCCGGCTGAGGTGAAAGGCCAGCCGGGTGGCCAGTTGCTGCCAGAGTGCAAAGCCCATGTCCTTGCTGTCCACCTGGGCCACCTGCTCCACTTCCAGCGGCAATCCCGCCATGGACGGAATCGATGCCAGCAGGTCCTCAACACGGACCTGACCCGCCACGTACCCGACGCCATCCCCGGGTCGGATGGCCCGGCCGGCGATGGTGCCACCCGTGCCCAGAATGACGCACCGCCGGGTTTCCATTGCATCTGCCACTTGCCAAGTCTCCAAAACTGGTTAAAAATACAGCCACTGGATAAGAAAACAGCTTGTTGATCTGACCAGTCCCGGTCGCGAGTCTCACCAGAGTGAGTTCCTCCCCGCATCTTCACGAGGTCCCCATGATCGAGTCGCCGCTTTACCCGCCCAAGCTCACCGCCCGCCAGCAACAGATTCTGGAACTCATCCAGAGTGCCATTGCCCGCACCGGTTCTCCGCCAACGCGTGCGGAAATCGCCCATGAGCTGGGTTTCAAGTCCGCCAACGCAGCCGAAGAACATCTGCAGGCCCTGGCGCGCAAGGGCGCCATCGAGCTGGTGAGCGGCACCTCGCGCGGTATCCGCCTGCGCAACGAAGACCTCCAATCCATCAACGAGTCGCGGGGGCGCCAGCTTACACTGCCGCTGCCCAGCCTGTCGCAGCTGATGCTGCCCCTGATCGGGCGTGTGGCCGCCGGCTCGCCCATCCTGGCCCAGGAACACGTGGAGCAGACTTACCACGTCGAGCGCAGCCTGTTCCAGCGCACGCCCGACTACCTGCTCAAGGTGCGCGGCATGTCCATGCGGGACGTCGGCATCATGGACGGTGACCTGCTCGCCGTGCAATCCACCAAGGAAGCCAAAAACGGCCAGATCGTGGTGGCCCGCCTGGGCGACGACGTGACCGTCAAGCGCTTCATGCGGCGCCAGCATCTGATCGAACTGCATGCAGAGAACCCGGACTACAAGACCATCGTCGTCGAACCGGGAGAGCCCTTTGAAATCGAAGGCCTGGCGGTGGGGCTCATCCGCAACAGCTTCCAGCTCTGACCCTTCGGGTCTGCGTCGCCTCAGCAGGTGGCGGGCGTTTGGTCTGGTGCGTGATACACGCGCACCAGGCACATCCCTGCGCTGGCGACTTCATCCGCAATCCTGCCTGTGTTCAACCCCTTTTGGAGTTTCGCATGGGAATCCGCTTCAACACCAACACCTGGCGCGCGCCGCTGCTGCTCATCGACAGCTGGCTGCCTCCCTCATTTGAACGGGTGGGCGCCGCTCGCTCGCTTCCGAAAATCCTGCACCGCTTTGTCCGTGCCGGCTGGTTGACCCTTTCCCCAAAGAGCCCTGCGGACAGCCGCACGGGCGTCATCACCGGGCACCGGGTCACCAACCATGCCATGGTCCGAGCCTGCCATGTGCGGGTGCTGAGGACCATGGACACTTCAGGCAGTCCGCGCGCCGATGGGCGGCTGGTGATCTCCGGTCGCATCAACGATGTGTGCGCAGAGCTTGAACGCCTGGCGGCACTGGAACTCCAGTCGGAGCCCCCGCAACTGCGCGCCTGAACCCACCCGGCTGTGCCGCACGGCCGGGAACAACCAGCCGCGACAAATGGATCGCGGTGGTCCTGCGGGCACAATAGAGGCCATGAATATTGTGATCCTTGACGACTACCAGGATGTGGTCAGAAAACTGCCCTGTGCCAGCAAACTGGCACCCTATCCCGCCAAGGTTTTCACCAACACCGTCAAGGGCGTGGGCCAGCTTTCGGTCCGGCTGCGCGATACCGATGTGCTGGTTCTGATCCGCGAGCGCACCCAGATCACGCGGCAGCTTGTTGAAAAGCTGCCGCGCCTCAAACTGATCGTGCAGACGGGCCGCGTCGGGCCCCACATCGACGTCAATGCCTGCACCGAGCGCGGCATTGCGGTGGCTGAAGGCGTCAGTTCACCGATCGCCGCCGCTGAACTGACCTGGGCGCTGATCATGTCGTCCATGCGCCGGATTCCACAATACGTGGCCAGCCTCAAACACGGTGCCTGGCAACAGTCCGGGCTGAAGGCGGCATCGATGCCGGCCAACTTTGGGCTGGGCATGGTGCTGAGTGGCAAAGTGCTGGGCATCTGGAGCTACGGTCGCATCGGCAAGCTGGTCGCGTCCTATGGCCGCGCTTTCGGGATGCGCGTGATCGTCTGGGGCAGCGAGCCAACCCAGGCACAGGCGGCGGCCGACGGCTACGAGCTCGCCACCAGTCGTGAGGCGCTGTTCGAGATGTCGGATGTGCTGAGCCTGCACCTGCGGCTCGGAGAACAAAGCGCCGGCTGCGTCACGCTGGAAGACCTCTCCCTCATGAAACCGACGTCGCTGCTGGTCAATACATCGCGCGCCGAGATTCTGGAATCTGATGCCTTGCTGGCAGCGCTCAACCGGGGCCGTCCCGGCATGGCCGCCATCGACGTGTTTGAGTCCGAACCCATACTGCAGGGGCACGCCCTCCTGCGGCTGGAGAACTGCATTTGCACTCCCCACATCGGCTATGTGGAACTCGACAACTACGAGATCCTGTTTTCATCGGCCTTCGACAACGTGGTCAACTTCATCAAGGGCACGCCCACGCACATCCTGAATCCGGGCGCGTTGCAGGTTCGCCGCTGAAACGATCCATCCTCAGGCAAACAAAAAAAAAGTGCCCGGAAGAACCTTCCGGGCACTTTTTTTTGCGTGGCCTGGCAGGCTGTTCAGCCACCCTTCTTGGACGGGGCGTTGTCCTCATCCCCATCAGGCGGCATCAAGTCCAGCACTTCTAAATCGATCAGGTTGCCCTCTTCCTGAACCGAAGAGTGCGGCGATGGCACCGGCTTGGCCGTTGGCTCCACCGGTACAGAGACCTCAGGCAGTGAGGCTTCGAACGCTGAAATCTCTGACAATGCGTCCAGATCGACGTCCAGTCCCAGGCGTGGTGAGGCGGGGGGAATGTCATCCAACGGCTGAGTGACACGCCCCTCCAGCGATGCCGCGGCCACTGCGGCCGCGAGCCCTTTGTTGCCCACTGCCTTCAGTGGTTTGATCGCGGTGTGCTGGAAGTCGACCTGTGATGCACTGTCGACCATGTCGCGCTTGACCAGATCCTTGGCGATGGCATGCAGCAACAGCAGTTCCCGATATGCCTCCAGATCAAAGACCTCGGCGTCGCCTTCGTTCGCTTCGCGAAAAATCGACTGTTCAATGACATCGAGCACACGAGGCTGCGGCCAGAGCGCCTGAATGCGGCTGAACGCCGTTTCATAGGCTTCCAGGCCCTGGCTGTCGTCCGAATACTGATCAAAGGGGGGCGCGTCGGCGTTGAAGAGATGGTTGAACTCAACACGCAAGGCTTCGTATTCGGCACGGCGGTTCAGCTCGTGGTACAGCTTGAACAGGTCGAGGTAAGCCAGTGCGCTCGGTTCCTGGCTGTCGGCCAGATGTGTCGGCGCCGATCCAAATTTGAGCCACCGTGCCGACTGAATATTGAGCCAGGGGTGGAAGCCGACTTTTGTGGGGTCGGCTGTGGATAAGTGTAGGTGCTGTCCTGGTTCGGCGATCTCCTTGTTGTTGTGTTGAAGGCGCTGTGCAAGCCGCGCAGGGCGTAGCCTGTAGCGGCTTGCACAGCACGGCACTTGCTCAGAATGGGTCGGGCTCAGCCTGCGTCGAGGTATTCTTTCGCGCCTGCTCGCGGGCCTTGATACGCTTCTTGGCTGCAGCTGTGCTGCGACTGAAACGGATCGACTCGTTGCCTGTCTCCACGATGTGGCAGTGGTGAGTGAGACGGTCCAGCAGCGCGGTGGTCATCTTCGCGTCGCCGAACACGCTGGACCATTCTGCGAAGTCCAGGTTGGTCGTGATCATCACGCTGGTGTGTTCGTACAGCTTGCTCAGCAGGTGGAACAGCAACGCCCCGCCGGCCTGGCTGAACGGCAGATAGCCCAGCTCGTCCAGAATGACCAGGTCCATGCGCAGCAGGCTGGCTGCGATGCGCCCGGCCTTGCCTTGGGCCTTCTCCTGCTCCAGTGCGTTGACCAGATCGACCGTGGAGTAGAAGCGCACCCGCTTGCCGTGCCGGGTGATGCCCGAGACGCCCATGGCCGTGGCCAGATGGGTCTTGCCTGTGCCCGGCCCGCCCACCAGCACCACGTTGTGCGCCTCGTCGGTGAAGGCCGTGGTGGCCAGAGTCTCCACCAGCTTGCGGTCCACCGGCGAGACCTCGAAGTCAAAGCCCGCCATGTCGCGGTGCACCGGGAACTTCGCCGCGTGCATCTGGTGGCTGACCGAGCGCATCGCGCGGTCCGTGCCCTCGGCCTGCAACAGGTGCTCGATCAGCCAGCGCGAGGACTCGATGCCCACACCGCCTCCCTTACCACCCCCTTGCTCGACCAGATCGGCCCACGCCCCGGCCATGCCGTGCAGGCGCAGTGCCTTGAGTTCGACCAGCACATCAGTCTTCATGGCCGGCTCCTTCGGTGGTCACTCCCACAATGTTGCCCACGGTGTCCGAACGCAGGCTGTCGTAGCGAGCCGTGTTCGCCAGCGGCGGCGTGCTCACCTTCAACAGTGTGGCCGCCGTGGGCGGTATCGGCTGCGCGTTGAGCCGGTTCAGCACGTTGACCACATGCTCCACGCTGACCTTGCCCGGTGGACCGCTCTCCAGTGCCAGCTCGATGGCCACCAGCACCGCGTCCAGACCGGCGCTGAGCACAATGGCCAGCACCTGCGCCATCACCCGGTCGCCACCCGGGTTGCGCAGCAGCCCTCGGCGCAGCCGCTGCAGGGCCTCGGGCATGTCGGCAAAGGGCGCGCCGTTCCTCAGGGCACCGGGCTTCCTCTGCAGCAGCGGGATGTAGTGCTGCCAGTCGTACCGGGTCTCGCCCGCGTTGCTCAGCCGCTCGTGGCGCGCCACGATGGTGTCGTCGGCCACGATGGCCACGCTGCCCGGGTACAGCCGTGTGCTGACCAACTGGCCGACCCGTTCGCACGGCACGGAATATCGGTTGCGCGCCACCGACACCAGGCAGGTGCTGGAGACCCGCGCGGGTTTCTCGACGTAGCCGTCGAACGGCACCGGCATGGGCATGAGGTGCGCGCGCTCGTGTTCGAGCATCTCGGCCACGCTGAACTGGGTGTGCTCGGGGTGGCGCACCTCGTCCCACAGCGCGCGGCAGCGCTGGCCCAGCCAGGCGTTGAGTTCGGTGAAGCTGCCGAACTTGATCTTGGCCGCGTCGATCCAGATGCGCCGACGGCTGTCCTGCACGTTCTTCTCCACCACCCCTTTCTCCCAGCCGCTGGCCACGTTGCAGAAGTCCGGGTCGTACAGGTAGTGCGCGCACATGGTGGCAAAGCGCTCGTTGACGATGCGACCCTTGCCCTTCTTGACCTTGTCTACAGCGGTCTTCATGTTGTCGTAGATGCCGCGTCGGGCCACACCGCCGAGTGCCGCGAACGACCGGGTGTGGGCATCGAACAGCATCTCGTGGCCCTGGCTGGGGTAGGCCACCAGCCAGAAGGCCCGTGAAGCACACAGCTTCATGTGTGAGACCTGCACCCGGTAGTAGATGCCACCGATCACCATGCCTTCCTCGCTCCAGTCGAACTGGAAGGCCTCGCCCAGCTCGAAGGTCAGCGGCACGAAGGCGTTGCCCGCAGACCCCTGACCCTCGCTCTGGCGCCATGCCCGGATGAAGTCGGTCACTCGCGTGTACCCGCCCTCGTAGCCCGCGCGCCTGATCTCGGCGTACAGCGCCTTGGCCGTGCGCCGCTCGTGCTTGGGCCGACGTGCATCGGCCTTCAAGGCCTGCCTGAGTGCGTCATGGAACGCCGTGAGTTTGCTGGGCTGTTCGCCGCGCCGGTACTTCGGCGGGCCGTCCACCTCGCCGTGCAACCACTTCGCCACCGTGTTGCGCGAGAGCCCTGTCATGCGCGATATCTCGCGCTCCGATTTGTTCTTCCGGGCATGCAAATGCCGGATCCTGCCAATCATGTCCATGGTGATCACTCCTTGTCCTCTGCTGCACATAAAAACAGCAGAGTAGGTTGTTCACCTGGCTCAGTTTTGGGTCGGCACTACCCTCAAAAGTGGCTCAGTTTTCGGTCGGCGCCAACACACCAGACCGAGATGCATTCGAAGAGACTGTTTTCTCCCATGTTGGGCAGGCTCTTCTGCAGATTGGTCATGGTTCGCAAGTGCAGCGGCGTATCGAGAATGGCACGCACGGCGCGGATCATGTCTTCCTGCTCGGACGGTGAGTACTTGTCCTTTCTACACAAGGTCTGCACCAGTTCGACCAGGAACTGTTCGTTCTCCGGCGTGTTCTCGCATTGCAGGGGGTTGAACCCGGTCGGGCGCCCTTTTTCAAGTGTGAAGTAGCGACCTCCGCAAGCCCGGATAAAGATCTCCGCGCCACGATCTTTGTCAAAAAAGAAAATCGTGGGCTCGGGCTGGATTTTCTGCACCTGCGCGATCAGGAAATTGATCAGAGCCGTCTTGCCAGTGCCGGACTTGCCAATGACCATGGTGTTGGCAATGGCCTTTTCACCGAGCGAATATTCGTGAGGCTTGGTGGCGTGGAAATTGAAATGGTATGCCTGATTGTTCAGCGTTTGCAAAATGCTGACGGATGGGCCCCACGGGTTGAAATGAGGTTTTCCGGTAGCAAAGTTGTGTAATGGGCATAAACCGAGGAAATTGAGCGAACTCAGGTTTGCAATTCTCGGCCGGAAGCGCCAGTTACAAGGCAGCTGGGCATAAAACGCGGCCGGAATCGCCACATCTTCCTTGACGGTCACGAAGCTCGCGCCCGACAACTGAGCCCGCCCTTGAGAAATGTTGTTATACAACTCCTCTTGGCCCGATGCAAAGACAGCCATGTTGAAATGATATTGCCCCAGAACAAAGTTCCCGGAAGCCAGCTGATCCATCGCAAAATCCAGCTCCACAATCTGGCTCACCGCTTTGTCCTCGGATGAAAGCATCGCACCTTTGGTGCGTTCCAGCGCTTTCATGGATCCGTAACGACTCATGGGTGTGAAGGAGTGCGTGACGATGTACTCAAACTCCAGATACTTCAAGCCATTCAGAATGCCCGGCCAAGAGCTGTCTGCGTATTCCTTGATATTGAGAATCGCGCCATAGTAGTTTTCACCGTTGGCTGTGCGAATCGCAAAATCGCCACTGCCGGTTGAAAACATGTGTTTGCTCGTGGGCAGGTAGTCGTAGATCGGTGCGGGCAACACAGGTACCGGCTCATCGACGTGATTTACCAGATAACCAAAAAATTCCAGATTTTCGGAGAACACCTGTTTGTGGATGCTTTCGTACAAGCCCAGCCGGTACGGTGAATAGTCCTGCAACAGCGCCTCAACATTGCCCACCAGTTCGTAGATCTTTTCGAGGTAGGCCTTTTCCTCGCGGCGCAGGACTTCCACGTCCCTGGAAATGGCCGCAAATCGCTTTCCACTGACCACTGGACGGTAAATCATCGTCAGATACAGCTCGTTCTGCATCAGGCGTTTGCTGGACAAGCGCTCCATGTAGCTCTCGTGAAGTGCCTGACTGAACCGGTGTGGGAAGCTGGCCTCGGCCTTGATCGGCCGGCGCCGACGCACGTCGTGCGCCCAGAAAGCGATGTTCTCGAAATCCGGGGCGCGCAGGCTTTGCAACAGACTGTTGAACGTCTTGTGACGGTGCTCCAGCTCCCAGTCCTCCCGGCCCACGAACGGAAACCCGCTCAGGAGCCAGGTGATCATGTAGTCCCCCTCTCGCGACTTCACCACGTGGGTATCCACGTGGGTGCTGAAGGGGATGAAATTGCTGTAGTCAGCGTCGGGAGAAAACATATCTGGGTTTGATTCAACTACAAATGAATTTGATCATGATGGCCACAGCGTTTCAGTCCTCATAGCCACGCACTTTGGCTGCATTCTTGGAATACTTTGATGGTCCGAATACCCAGGCACCAATATTTTCCTGTTGATTTTTTGGAGAAAACCTAAAAGCCAGATTCAACCCGATCAGGCGAAAAATCATTTCATCCTTTTTCGTCATGAAACGCATGATGAAAATACTGATGGGAATCAACAACAAAAGATACAATGAAAAATACATGGACAATAAAAGCGGAAACCCTGCACCCACGAGAAATGGCACATACGGAACGCCCAAAATCATCGCAGGGCGGGTGCACCCCCGGAACAAGACATCTTTTTTCAAATCAAATCCAATAAGTGCTTGCTCAAGGAATATGCAACCAAAAATCAGCAAGCAGTTGCACCACCAGTCCACCCCGCGGTAAACCAACCGGCGATAGCTGCCGCTCCACCGATCAAAAGGCCGCCAATAAGGACGGGGGCAACATCGGAAAGTCGTTTGTGAGCGAACGCAATTTGATACCCGGCAAACACAATCGCAACGGTAACCACCAACACCGAAACGGCCTTCAACAAGGTTTCAAAGTTTTGAAAAAACAGCACCACGTTGTCACAAGCCCCCTTAAAGCCACCGGTGCCACCCGGAGCCGCCTGCGCATACACATCAGCGGAAAGCATCATCACCACGAAAAAAAACACCAGCGAAAGCACTGTTTTGCTTTCGATTTCCTGTTGGTTAAATTTCCAATTCACGGTTTACTCCTGATTAAAAAACGAAAGACTTGTCTGAAGATGATGGTTTGCTCTGCAACCCGGGACTGACGTCACCGACCCGTGAGGGACCGTCAACAGCGTTTTCAGGTTTCCCTGAAGACTCGGAGGCGTGCAACAAGCTGCCGCCTTTTCGGGGGGCCACGGCGTTGGTTGCACTGAATTTTTGAGGCTTGCTTGTGCCACCCGCTCCAGGTGCCAAAGGGACATTCAAATCGGGCAATGGAAGTTGTTCTGCGGGCAAGCTCGCACTGGCGGACGGCAGCAATCGCGTTTGGTAGGGATCGCCATTGACGCCCACCAATTGGGTCGGGATGTTGTTCAGGCCGCCCGATGACGGCTTTGTCGCGCCCACCATGACGGCGCCCTGTCCAGGGACGGGTATGGCAGGACGGCTTTCTGCTGTTTCGATGCCGGTGCCGCTGGTTGGCAATCGCTGCGAGGGCGCCTGGGCGTTGGCCAGCGCCGCCGCCGTCACGGACAACGGCGTCGAAGGCTGGTATTTGCGGATGTTGTACGGCTCTGGATAAACAGTTGTGAACGGCTGTCAGTTTCCGCGTAAATCTGGTGTCGGGAGCAAGCCAGACGCGTTCACCCGCTTCAGTCAGCTGAATGCCTTGAACTTCCTTTGAGTTGAATGGGGGGTGCCCGTTCTGCAGGGCACTGAGGTGTGCCGGGGGGGGGGCGTGCCTGCTTTGGCCGTGGCATGGCGGGCATGAGTCAGCGCAGGGGTATGGCGCAGCGCTGGTGTTTTGCGTTACATATCGCCTACCCGTGTAAGAAGCAGGCGCGACAGTGACAGTCACTTTCCGGTAAACCCACTGTCGCGCCCCGAGACCCACCGCTTTGGAGGGCGCCGTTGCCGCTGTCAGTATTTCACGAAGCGGGCGTGGCTGTCCATAGCATGGGCTCACGCATGGGAATGGAGCGCCCATGCCCACTGCCCAGCCCGCGCCGTCACCACCGCCCAGACGCTTTGTGTGCGCCCTGTGCCGCTGCCCTGTGCTCATCTGCAGCCACTGCGACCGCGGCCAGCGCTACTGCAGCGCGGCCTGCTCGCACCAGGCCAGAAGTGGCGCCCAGCGCGCAGCCGGCAAACGCTACCAGGACAGCCGCAAGGGCCGTCACGCTCACGCCAGACGCCAGGGGCAATGGAGGGCGCGCCAGCAAACAGTGACGCATCAGGGTAGCCCACCACCGCCCTGCACTGATGTACTCCCACCCGGCGAAACAACCGCTCTGATCCCAGACGCAAGTCAACGCTGCAAGTGCCAGTTTTGCGGCCGTTCGGTCTCGAATTTTGTACGCCTGGACTATTTGCGTTGCCGCTTTCGTCGCCCATCGAAACCATCCGTATGGAGTACCGACTCACATGGCCATTTCACCTGAACTCACGGCGCAGATCCTGCGCTACCACCACGCCGAGCACTGGCCGGTGGGAACGATCTCGTCCCAGCTGGGCGTGCACCGCGAGACCGTCATGCGCGTGCTCACCCAGGCCGGCGCCGCCCCCATAGTGCCCGCACAACGCACCTCGGGCGTGAGCCCCTACCTGCCCTTTATTGAAGAGACCCTGAAGCAGTTCCCCAACCTCACGGCCAGCCGGTTGCACACCATGGTCGCCGAGCGCGGTTACGAGGGACGCCCCGACCACTTTCGCCACATCGTCGCCAGGCACCGTCCACGCCCCCCAGCACAGGCCTACTTGCGCCTGCGCACCTTGCCCGGTGAACAGGGGCAATGCGACTGGGGCCACTTCGGCCACATCCAGATCGGGCAAGCCAGGCGACCCCTGATGGCCTTTGTGATGGTCCTGTCCTGGTCCAGACGCATCTTCCTGCGCTTCTTCCTGGGCGCGCACATGGAGAACTTCCTGCGCGGCCACGTCCAGGCCTTTGAATCCTGGGAGTCCGTTCCCAGGGTCGTCTTGTACGACAACCTCAAGAGCGCGGTGCTCGAACGCAGGGGGCAGGCCATCCGCTTCAATCCCACCTTGCTGGCACTCTCGGCGCACTACCGCTTCGAGGCCAGGCCCGTGGCCCCGGCCCGGGGCAATGAGAAGGGCCGCGTGGAGCGGGCCATCCGCTACATCCGCACGGCCTTCTTCGAGGGACGCACCTTTGACGGCCTCGACGATCTCAATGCCCAGGCCGATGCCTGGGTGAACGGGGCAGCCAGCGCTCGGCGCTGCCCCGAGGACTCCCAGCTGTCGGTGCAGCAGGCCTTTGACCAAGAGAAGGCGCACCTGATGGACATCCCGGTCACACCGTTTTGTTGCGATGAGATCCGCGGCGTGACAGCGGCCAAGACACCCTATGTTCGCTTTGACCTGAACGACTATTCCATCCCCCACACCCACGTACAGCGCAGCCTGAGCGTGCACGCCAGCCTGCATGAGGTGCGTATTCTGGACGGCCAGCAGGCACTGGCCACGCACCCGCGTTGCTGGGACAAGGCTCAGCAGATCGAGATCGAGGCCCATGTGCAGGAACTGGTGCAGCACAAGCGAGCCGCGCGAGCCCATCGCGACACGGACCGCCTGGTGCACGCGCTGCCTCAGGTGCAGGATTTGCTGACAGAGGCGGCCAAGCGGGGTGAGCCGCTGGGACGCATCGCCCGTGAGTTGCAGGAACTCCTGGATGTGCATGGACGCACGCAGATGACGGCCGCCGTCGCCGATGCCATGAGCCGCGGTGTGCCGCACCCCCATGCGGTTCGTCTGGCGCTGCAACACCAACGCCAACGCCAGCGCCAGCAGCAAACCCCGCCCCCGCTGGGCGTGGCCCTGTCCGCGCAGGTGCGCGCGCGCGACATCGCCGTGCGCCCCCACAGCCTGGACAGCTATGACCGTCTCACGCAGGAGAGTGACGATGCCAGCAACTGATTCGGCCACACTCAAACACCGCGCCCAGGCGTTGCAACTGCACGGGGTGCTGGCCAACTGGAGTACCTGCTGCACCGAACCCTGGGTGGGCACATTGCTGGACTGGGAAGAGCAGGAGAGAACCCGCCGATCCATGGAGCGGCGCCTGCACAGTGCGCGCATCGGGCGCTTCAAGCCCTTGGTGGATTACGACTGGCGCTGGCCCGAGCAGATTGACCAGGCCAGCGTGAGCGAGCTGATGACGCTGCAGTTCCTGCAAAACGCCAGCAACGCCATCCTGGTGGGGCCCTCCGGGGTCGGCAAGACCACGATCGCGCAGAACATTGCGCACCAGGCGGTGTTGCAGGGACACACCGTCCTGTTCACCACCGCCGGCAAGCTGCTGGGCGAGCTGGCCAGTCTGGACAGCGATTCGGCACTGCGCACCCGGCTGCGCCACTACGCCAGGCCAGAGCTCCTGGCCATTGATGAGGTCGGGTATCTGTCGTATTCCAGCCGCTATGCCGATCTGCTGTTCGAGTTGATCAGCCGGCGCCACGAGCACAAGAGCACGCTGATCACCACGAACAAATCGTTTGCCGAGTGGGGTGAAGTGTTCCCCAACGCGGCCTGCGTGGTCGCACTCGTGGACCGCCTGGTCCACCACGCCGAAATTGTCGGTATCAAGGGCCAGTCGTACCGGCACAAGGAGGCACAAGAACGCGCCCGGGCGCGCACCGCAAAGCGCAAACCGTCGAAGGAAACAGCATGAAGCCGTGGCACCCGCCTTCAGGACTGCACCATGGGCTGCCCTTCACGGTGGACGACACCTGGACACCAGAGCAGGCCTTGGCGGTGATGGAGTTGCTTGATGATCTGCGCGATCGCGTCTGGACCCATTACGGCCGGGTCATCCAGAACCTGCTGCGCGAGCAGCGCGTGACACAGTGAATCGCTGGACGACTTTGACCCGGAGTTGCCGTTCTGAACAACGACGAATCTCCCACGCCAACAGCAAGGGCCCCTGACGGGGCCCTTGCTGTTGGTGGCGCACTCAGCACCGAAAGCCGCCACCAGAATCCGCCGCCACAAATGACCACCGGATTCCGTCACCATTTACCGCCGCCAGATTTACGCGGGTTTAGATCGCCGCTAACAACAGTGGCCTGCCCGGAGACTGCTGCGGTTGCCGCACTTGCGCTGCCCAGGGGCACGTTGTCGTCCCGGGCTGGTTTTCGCGGGTTGTTGCTGTAGGGAATGATCCTGACCGGTTCGGCTTGTGCCACAAGGGCAAACTGAACCTTGCGCATGGACGCAAAGATCTTCTGTACGTAGCCGTGTTCAAACCCGGTAGCGAAGTTGCCTGAGTAGTAGCAGCTGAACGCCTTGCCCCAGTCCTGGGCGCGGTCATAGCACTCGCGGAGAATGCGGGAACCCGCCTTGAGGTTCGAGCAAACATCGAACGCTTCAGCGTAGGTATTCAAGCCGTATTTCGCCAGGTTGTAGCGATTGACCTGAGCAATACCGACCGAGAAGTTGTAGCCTTCTTCTTTCAGCTGCCGAACCGCCGCCAGTGCCTCTACAAGGCTTTTGGGCTGACTGGCAAGATACCCACCCACGACGCCGATGGCGAAAGGATTGCGTGACGACTCCACGTGGACCACGTGCAGCATCACTTCATGGGGTACCGACAGATCGGGGCAATCCAGCATGGGAACCAGCAACGGCAACGCACCGCGCCCTGAATCAGCGCACTGCCGCGCAGGTGTCGGCAATGATGACCAGAGCGAACGCCGGGGTGCGGCCGTTTCCTCCTGAAATCAGTTTTATTGCTGGTTATTGTAACTTGTGTATTATAACAATCCGATCAACAAGAAAAATTCAGACACTTTAGTTGTATCATTTTGTAAACTACAACTTGAGGATGATTCAGAAAAGCGGTGCTTTTGAGGCCTGCATGGCGGCCCACACCGCCAACACATCGCCGGTTTCCCGCACATCGTGTACTCGAACCACACGTCCTCCCCTGTCCACGGCCAACAAGGCCGCCGCCACGCTGGCCGACACGCGCTCGGCAGGCACGTCTCGCCCGGTGACCGCACCCAGCGAGGACTTGCGCGACCAGCCGGCCAGCAGGGGGTAGCCCTCGACGAGCAACGCCTGCTGGCGTGCGAGCAGGCTGAAGTTTTGCTCGACAGTCTTGCCAAATCCGATGCCGGGATCGAGAACGATGCGCTCGGCAGCCACATTCAGGGTGCGCAGTGCATCCACACGTTGCCGCAGGAAGGCCACCACCAGCGGCACCACATCCCCCTGCATGGGCGCGACCTGCATGGTCTGCGGATCGCGGTGCATGTGCATCAGGCACACGCCACAGCGCGGGTGCGATGCGACCACCTTCAAAGCATCGCCCTGACGCAGCGCCCAGATGTCGTTGATGATGTCGGCCCCTTCGTCCAGAACTGCCCGCATGACCTCGGGTTTGTAGGTGTCCACGGACAATGGCACTCCAAGCTTCGCAGCTTCGCGAACCACGGGCAACACGCGCGCCAGTTCCTCATCCAGTGGCACCGCCGGGCTGCCCGGTCGGGTGGATTCGCCACCGATGTCGAGGATGTGCGCCCCATCTTTCAGCAACTGCTCGCAGTGCGCCAGCGCGGCTCGCGTGCCGGCATGTTGGCCGCCGTCTGAAAAGGAGTCAGGCGTGACGTTGACGATGCCCATGATCTTGGGCTGGGTCAGGTCGATGTCGAAACGGGAAGTTTGCCAGTGCATGAATGGGACCCGGAAAAAGCAACGGGGCCAGAGGCCCCGTTAGGTGAATGCAGGTGACGACCTGCGATATCAGGCCGCTGTTGGCGCCGGATCGGTGTTCACAGCGGGTGTTCCACCACTGCCACCACCACCCCCCACCGAGGGATTGCGCGGCGTCCAGTCCTTGGGTGGACGGGGCGGCTTGCCGGCCATGATGTCGTCGAGTTGGTCGGCGTCGATGGTTTCCCACTCCAGCAGGGCCTTGGCCATGGCGTGCATCTTGTCGCTGTTTTCTTCGATCAGGTCACGCGCCAGTTTGTATTGCTGGTCGATGATGCGGCGCACCTCGGCGTCCACCTTCTGCATCGTCGACTCGCTCATGTTGGTCGTTTTGGTCACCGAGCGACCCAGAAACACCTCGCCTTCATTTTCGGCATACACCATGGGACCCAGCGCATCGGTCATGCCATAGCGCATAACCATGTCGCGCGCGATCGTGGTGGCGCGCTCGAAGTCGTTGGAAGCGCCGGTCGTCATCTGGTGCATGAACACCTCTTCGGCGATGCGGCCACCAAAGAGCATGCTGATCTGGTTCAGCATGTAGTCCTTGTCGTAGCTGTAGCGGTCCTGTGCCGGCAGGCTCATGGTCACACCCAGGGCGCGGCCGCGCGGGATGATGGTGACCTTGTGCACCGGGTCGCACTTGGGCAGCAGCTTGCCGATCAGCGCGTGGCCCGACTCGTGGTAGGCCGTGTTGCGACGCTCTTCCTCGGGCATCACCATGCTCTTGCGCTCAGGGCCCATGAAGATCTTGTCCTTGGCCTTCTCGAAGTCCTGCATCTCGACCACACGGGCATTGCGGCGTGCGGCCATCAGGGCGGCTTCGTTGCAGAGGTTGGCCAGGTCGGCACCACTCATGCCAGGCGTGCCCCGTGCGATGACGCTCGGATTCACGTCTGTACCCAAAGGCACCTTGCGCATGTGCACGTGAAGGATCTGTTCGCGGCCGCGGATATCGGGCAGCGTGACATACACCTGACGGTCAAAACGGCCCGGGCGCAGCAAGGCAGCGTCCAGGATGTCGGGGCGGTTCGTGGCAGCCACCACGATCACACCCAGGTTGGTCTCGAAACCATCCATCTCGACCAGCATCTGGTTCAGGGTCTGCTCGCGCTCGTCGTTACCACCGCCCAAGCCGGCGCCACGCTGGCGGCCGACCGCGTCGATTTCGTCGATGAAGATGATGCAGGGAGCGTTCTTCTTGGCGTTTTCGAACATGTCGCGCACGCGGGCCGCGCCCACGCCAACGAACATTTCCACGAAGTCGGAACCCGAGATGCTGAAGAACGGCACCTTGGCTTCGCCTGCAATGCCCTTGGCCAGCAGCGTCTTGCCAGTGCCCGGAGGGCCGACCAGCAACAGGCCGCGCGGAATGCGTCCACCCAGTTTCTGGAACTTGGCAGGGTCTTTCAGGAAGTCCACGACTTCCTTAACCTCTTCCTTGGCCTCGTCGCAGCCAGCGACATCGGCAAAGGTCACGGTGTTGTTGTTCTCGTCCAGCATGCGGGCCTTGCTTTTGCCGAAGCTGAATGCCCCGCCTTTGCCGCCACCCTGCATCTGCCGCATGAAGTAGATCCAGACGCCGATCAGCAGCAGCATCGGGCCCCAGCTGACCAGCAAGGTCATGAGCAGCGAGCCTTCTTCGCGCGGACGCACGTCGAATTTCACGTTGTTGTTGATCAGGTCGCCCACCAGTCCGCGGTCCAGATAGGTCGCGGTGGTGCGGATGCGACGGTCGTCCTGGGTAACGGC
Organism: Hydrogenophaga sp. L76; assembly: GCF_057654755.1. NCBI lineage: Bacteria > Pseudomonadati > Pseudomonadota > Betaproteobacteria > Burkholderiales > Comamonadaceae > Hydrogenophaga > Hydrogenophaga sp. L76. The sequence goes on along the minus strand of NZ_CM172807.1, from coordinate 730,476 downwards.
CACGATCTCCGTGCCGCCCTGACCTTCCTGGATGGTGGCGCTCTTGATGCGCTGGGCCTTGACCTCATCGAGGAACTCGGAGTACCCCATGTAGCCGGCGCTCGCGGTCGCGCGACCGTCGAACTGCTTGAAGACGGTGAAAAGCACCATGGCGATAACCATCCACACGGCGATTTTCGAGAACCACTGGTTGTTCAAGTGCAGCTCCTGGCTAGAACATTGTCGTAAATACGCATATTGAGCCCATTTTAGGACTTTCAAGAAGACCTGCCATTGACAAATGACTTGGTCATGTCAATCGCATGGTTGGATTTTTTGTATCCGCGCGGTGTCTTCAGGTGCGCACCTGAGGTTTCAGACCCAGACCCACCAGAAAGGTTTCAGAAGATTTATCGCGGGAAGCTTTGGGCTTGATGGCCTTCACCACGCGAAAGGTCTGGCGAAACAGGGCGACTGTGGGGTCGTAGGCCCCGCCATGGAAGAGTTTGACCACCAGCGCGCCGTCGGGTTTGAGGTGATGCACGCTGAAATCCACCGCCAGTTCGATCAGGTCGGTGATGCGCGCGGCATCGGACAATCCGATGCCCGACAGATTGGGCGCCATGTCGGAAACCACCACATCCACAGCCTCCACGCCCCGGTCGATCAAGGCCTGCTCCAGCGACGCCAGCACCTCGGGTTCGCGGAAGTCGCCCAGGATGAAATGAACGCCTTCCACCGCATCCATGGGCAACATGTCGAGCGCGATGATCTGACCATGGAGTTCGCCCACCGCTGCACCCTGCGGGCTCAGGCGGCGCCGCACGTACTGGCTCCAGGCGCCTGGCGCCGAGCCCAGGTCGACCACGCAGTGGCCGGGGTGGATCAGGCTCAGGGTTTCGTCAATTTCCTTGAGCTTGTAGGCGGCCCGCGCGCGGTAGCCGTCTCTTTTCGCCAGCTTCACATAAGGATCGTTGACGTGCTGGTTGAGCCAGGCCTTGTTGACCTTCTTGCTCTGGGTCTTGACTTTCATGCCCATAAAGGTCTTTTCAGTTCTGTGTAAACGATAATTGTCCCATGCCCCAGATCACACTCACTCCCGCCCAGCGCAAAGTCCACCGCGCTGATGCCCACCACCTCGATCCCGTCGTCCTCGTTGGCGGCGATGGACTGAGCCCGTCCGTCAAGAAAGAAATCGACAACGCCCTGAAGGCCCACGGCCTGATCAAGGTGCGCGTGTTCAGCGACGACCGTGCCGCGCGAGAGCTCATGCTCAAAACGCTGGCCGACGAACTCGACGCCGCACCGATCCAGCACATCGGCAAACTGCTGGTGCTGTGGCGCCCGATGCCCGAGAAAGAAAAAACGACGGACGAAGAGCGCATGCCGGGACCGCGCGACGTCAAGGTGCTCAAGTTCAGCAAACGGGGCGGTCAGCGTCCCGAAGTCAAGGTGGTGCGCGTCCTGGGCAACCAGCGCCTCACACCCGGCGGCCAGGTCAAGCGCGCCAAGGTCATGAAGAAGAGCATCAAGAAGAGCGCCCAGTGAGCCGATGCCCGGCCACCAGCGGCTTGAACTTCCCTTGTCGCGCACCATCTGAGACCGCATGAACCTTCAAACTGCGCCCGGCGCCACCCTGCCCCTGCTGGATTTCTCCGATTTGCCGCGTTTTGACGCCATCGCGCCGGACCAGGTGGCTCCGGCGCTGGACGTCTTGCTGACCGACGCCAACCGCGCGCTGGAGCAGGTCACGGCAGACACGTTCCCGGCTGAATGGGCAGCCATCGCCGGCACGCTGGACGTGGCCACCGAGCGCCTTTCGCGCGCCTGGGGCGCCGTCAGCCACCTCAACAGCGTGGCCGACACGCCCGAGTTGCGCGCCGCCTACAACGACGCCCTGCCCAAGGTCACCGAATTCTGGACCCGGCTCGGCTCGGACGAACGCCTCTACGCCAAGTACAAGGCCATGGACCAGGCCAGCCTGAACACCGAGCAGGCCCAGGCGCACAAGAACGCCATGCGCAGCTTTGTGCTCGGCGGCGCGGAACTGCAGGGCGAGGCGAAGGCCCGTTTTGCCTGGTTGCAGGAGCGTCAGGCCGAGCTGGGGCAAAAATTCAGCGAAAACGCACTGGACGCGACCGACGCGTTTTCACTGATCGTCTCCACCGAAGAGCTGGCGGGTGTTCCGGCCGACGTGTTGCAGGCCACGGCCGCTGCAGCCCAGGCAGAAGGCCAGACGGGTCACAAGCTGACCCTCAAGATGCCTTGCTACTTGCCGGTCATGCAGTTCGCCCACAGCAGCGCGCTGCGCGAACAGCTCTACCGGGCCTACGTCACGCGGGCCAGCGACCAGGCAGCCGCGGAGGCGCTCAAGTTCGACAACACCGCCATCATGGCCGAACTGCTGGCCCTGCGCCATGAAGAAGCGCAGTTGCTGGGCTACCGGCATTTTGGCGACGTGTCGCTGGTGCCCAAGATGGCCGAATCACCCGAACAGGTGATCCAGTTCCTGCGCGATCTGGCGGGCAAGGCGCGCCCGTATGCCGACAAAGACCTGGCGGACCTGCGTGAATTTGCCGCCAGCGAACTCGGCCTGACCGACCCGCAGGCCTGGGACTGGCCCTACATCGGCGAAAAGCTCAAGGAGGCGCGCTACGCCTTCAGTGAGCAGGAAGTCAAACCCTATTTCACCGCGCCCAAGGTGCTCGCCGGGCTGTTCCAGATCGTTGAAACGCTGTTCGAAGTAGCCATTCGCCGCGACACGGCGCCGGTCTGGCACCCCGGCGTGGAGTTCTACCGCATCGAACGCACTTCGCCGGCCGGCGCCCAGCTTGTGGGCCAGTTCTACCTCGACCCAGCCGCCCGCACGGGCAAACGTGGCGGAGCCTGGATGGACGATGTGCGCGCCCGCTGGTTGCGCCCGGACACCGGCGCGCTGCAGACACCGGTGGCACATCTGGTGTGCAACTTCGCTGAAGGCGTCGAAGTCGACGGCGTAAAAAAACCGCCGCTGCTGACGCACGACGACGTCATCACCCTCTTCCACGAGTTCGGCCACGGCCTGCACCACATGCTGACCCAGGTGAACGAGCGCGATGTCTCGGGCATCAGCGGCGTGGAGTGGGACGCGGTGGAGTTGCCCAGCCAGTTCATGGAAAACTTCTGCTGGGAATGGGACGTGCTCAAACACATGACGGCCCATGTGGACACCGGTGAGCCGCTGCCTCGCGCCTTGTTCGACAAGATGCTGGCGGCCAAGAACTACCAGAGTGGTCTGCAGACGCTGCGGCAGGTGGAGTTTTCGCTGTTCGACATGCTGCTGCACAGCCAGCTCCAGCCCGTCACCGGTGGCGACGCCATCCTGGCGCTGCAGCAACAGGTGCGCGATGAAGTGGCCGTCCTGCAGCCGCCCGCCTACAGCCGCACGCCCCACACCTTCAGCCACATCTTCGCGGGCGGTTATTCTGCCGGCTACTACAGCTACAAGTGGGCCGAAGTGCTGTCGGCCGATGCCTACGCAGCCTTCGAAGAAGCGGCCCAGAAGAATGGGCACAGCACGCTGGATGTGGAAACGGGTCGACGCTACCGTGAGGCGATCCTGGAAGCCGGTGGCAGCCGTCCGGCCATGGCGTCTTTCAAGGCGTTCCGCGGGCGGGAGCCGGGCATTGATGCCTTGCTGCGTCACCAGGGCATGGCCTGACAGCGAACGCCCTCCTGAATGTGGTTTGGAACCTGCTTTTGCCAGAAGGATTTGACATGACCATCACCCCTTCCCCTGCTTTCCCGATGCACAAGCTGATGCGCGCGGCGGTGGTCGGCATAGCGCTCGGCGCACTCGCAACATCCTGGGCCTCGGCCCAAGGCGTCTACCGCGTCGTGGGACCCGATGGCAAGGTGACCTATTCGGACCAGCCGCCACCAGCCAGCGCCAAGGCTTCCGTCGTGGACGGAGCCTCCGCCAGCGCCGCAGCGGCAAGCAACCCACAACTGCCGCTGGAACTGCGCCAGGCGGTCAGCCGCTATCCGGTCACCCTCTACACCACGACCGATTGCGCGCCCTGCAACACCGGACGCAACCTGCTCAATGCGCGCGGCGTGCCTTACACAGAAAAAACAGTCACCTCCGCCGAGGACGTAGCGGCACTGAAACGCCTGAGTGGAGAATCGTCGATGCCCTTCCTCAGCATCGGCGGGCAACAACTCAAGGGGTTCTCGGAAACCGATTGGACGCAGTACCTGGACGCAGCGGGCTACCCCAAGCAGTCCGTCCTGCCGACCAACTTCCGCCGACCCGCTGCGACGGCGCTGGTGGCGACACAACCCGCGCAGGCTGCGGCAGCGAGGCCAAACGTGGCTCCGGCCAGGCCCCCTGTGCAACCGGCTGAGACACCGGTGACAGCGCCGACCGAGAATCCGGCCGGCATCCGTTTCTGAACAGGTTCTGGCACTGAGACTCAGAACGTCAGCGTCTTCACCCCGCTGCTGGTGCCCAGCAGACAGACGCTGGCTTTCTGGTGGGCGAACACACCCACGGTGACCACGCCAGGCCACTGGTTCACTTCGCTCTCGAAGGCCAGCGGATTGGTGATCTGAAGGCCGGTCACATCCAGGATGTGTTGACCGTTGTCGGTCACCAGCGGAGCGCCGTCCTTGAGCCGCAGGTGAGCCTTGCCGCCGAGGGCGGCAAACTGGCGGATCAACCGGGCCGTGGCCATCGGGATCACCTCCACCGGCAGCGGAAAAGCACCCAGGGCCTTCACCATCTTGGATTCGTCGGCGATGCAGACGAACCGGCGTGACTGGGCGGCCACGATCTTCTCGCGTGTGAGCGCCGCGCCACCGCCCTTGATCATGTGACCCTGCGCGTCGATTTCGTCGGCGCCATCGATGTAGACCGACAGTTCGGCCACTTCATTGGCTTCGAAGACCGGGATGCCCAGCGCTTTCAGCCGGGCTGTGGAGGCTACCGAGCTCGACACCGCGCCGGGGATCTGGTCCTTCATGGAGGCAAGCGCTTCGATGAACTTGTTGACCGTGGAGCCGGTGCCCACACCGACGATGTCACCAGGGGTCACGTATTGCAGGGCGGCCTGGCCCACCAGGGCTTTGAGTTCGTCTTGGGTCATTTGAGACAATCAGCGGTTACAAAGAATCACCGCATTATCCAATGTCCCTCCTGCCCTACGCTGTCGCACGCCCCTTCCTCTTTGGTCTCGACCCCGAGGCCGCCCATGAACTCACGCTGCACAGCATCGCCAAGCTGCAGCGCTCGCCACTGACCTGCCTCTATGGCGAAACCCGGATCGACGATCCGCTCACCCTGGCCGGCCTGAACTTCCCCAACCGGGTCGGTCTGGCTGCAGGGCTGGACAAAAATGCCGCCTGCATTGACGGCCTGGCGGCCATGGGTTTCGGTTTTGTCGAAGTCGGGACCGTCACGCCCAAGGCGCAACCCGGCAACCCCAAGCCGCGCATGTTCCGTTTGCCCAAGGCCGAAGCCCTGATCAACAGGCTGGGTTTCAACAACGATGGCCTGGACGCCTTCATCGCCAATGTGCAGCGGGCCCGCTTTCGCACCAAGGGCGGCGCCCATCCGATGCTGCTGGGCCTGAACATCGGCAAGAACGCCAGCACGCCGATCGAGCGCGCCACCGATGACTACCTGAGCTGCCTGGAGGGTGTTTACCCGCACGCTGACTACGTCACGGTCAACATTTCCAGTCCGAACACCCAGAACCTGCGCAGCCTGCAAAGCGACGAAGCTCTGGATGCGCTGCTCGGCGCCGTCGCTGAACGGCGCGAAACCCTGGCCCAGCAAACGGGTCGGCGCATCCCCATCTTCGTCAAGATCGCTCCCGATCTGGACGACACGCAGATCGAGGTGATTGCCACCACATTGATGCGTTACGGCACCGACAGCGCGGGGCAGGCCAACAACGCCTTTGGCGTGATCGCCACCAACACGACCCTCAGCCGCGAAGCCGTGGCTGGAATGCCCCACGCCAACGAAGCGGGCGGGCTCTCGGGCGCGCCAGTGCTGGCGTCCAGCAACCGCGTGATCCGGCGCCTGCGGGCCTGCCTGGGCAAGAGCTTCCCCATCATCGGTGTGGGCGGCATCCTCTGTGGTGCCGATGCCGTGAGCAAGATCCAGGCGGGGGCCAACGTGGTCCAGATCTACACCGGACTGATCTACAAGGGGCCGTCCCTGGTCCGGGAAGCAGCCATGGCGATCAAGGCACTCCGCAGCACATGACCGGCAAGCCCGGAACAACCGCGACCGGGCTCACAGCATGGCGGCCACGTGCTCGCCGATGGCCAGACAACTGGTCAGCCCCGGTGATTCGATCCCCAGCAGATTGACCAGCCCCGGAACGCCGTGCACATCCGGACCATCGATGCGGAAATCGGCCGCAGGCTCGTCGGGACCGCTGATCTTCGGTCGCATGCCCGCATAGCCTGGTAAAAGCGCTCCGTCGGGCAGGCTTGGCCAGTACTGCCGCACGGCCGTGTAGAAGCCTTTCGCGTCAGCCGGGTTCACCAGCAGGTCATCGGGATCGTCGGTCCACTGCACGTCCGGACCAAATTTGGCCTGCCCGCCGAGATCGATGGTCAGGTGCACACCCAGTCCGGCCAGGTGCGCCACGGGATCCGGGGCGGGATAAATCAGCCGTTCGAAGGGCGAACGCCCGCTCAGCGTGAAATAGCTGCCCTTGGCGAACCAAGCCTTCGGCACATGGCATGCCGGCAAGCCCTGCGTGCGCCGCGCCAGATCGCAGGCCCGCAGACCTGCGGCATTGACCACGCCACGTGCGAGCAAGACGGTTCCGTCCAGCATCAGGACCTGAATCCCCGACGTCTTGAACCGCAGAGCGTCCACCTCACTGTGACAGGCCACCAGGCCACCCGCGTTTTCGAGATCCCCCTGCAGGCTCAGCATGAGGCCATGGCTGTCCACGATACCGGTTGACGGAGAGCTCAGGGCGGCCAGGCACTCCAGCTCCGGCTCCATTGCCCGTGCCTCCACCCTGGTGAGCAGACGCAGGTCCCGCACGCCATTGCGTTCGGCCTTGTCCTGGATGGCGGGCAAGGCCTCTACCTGAGAGACCGTGCTGGCCACGATCAGCTTGCCGCAACGCCGGTGGGCGATCCCGCGTTCGGCGCAGTAGGCGTAGAGCGTCTGCCGGCCATGCACGCATAAAAGGGCCTTGAGGGAGCCCTGCGGGTAGTAAATGCCAGCGTGGATCACCTCGCTGTTGCGCGAACTCGTGCCGGTGCCGATGGCCGCCTCACGCTCCAGCACCATCACCTCGCGCCCGGCCAGCGCCAGCGAACGGGCCACAGCCAGCCCGACCACGCCTGCGCCAATCACCACCACATCCACCTGTTCCATGCAGCCAACTCCTGACAAAGATGTGAAATTGACCCATGCTGGCACAGATTGACATCTGTACCCATGAAACACACCGGTGCAAGTCGATCAAGCGCTGCGTGCGCTTGATGCCTGATTCCACAAGACTTGCCTTTTCTTCCCGGAAAGGTTGTCAGCCTCTGGCACGACGGGTCACATTAAAAAAAGGCCCTGCAGATGCGAACACCGCAGGGCCTGTCTCCTCGGCTCCGTCAAACGTTCAGGCCGGGCTTCCTGCCAGCTTCGCAAAAGCGCTCACCACCTCGGGCGGCGCCTGCACCAGCTCGATCAGCACGCCCTCGCCCGCGATCGGGAACTCGTCGTTCGCCTTCGGGTGCAGGAAGGTGATGTCGAAACCCGCAGCGCCCTTGCGGATGCCGCCCGGCGCAAAGCGCACACCGTGGGCTGTGAGCCACTGCACCGCCACCGGCAGGTCGTCGATCCACAGGCCGATGTGGTTCAGCGGCGTGGCATGCACCGCGGGCTTCTTCTCCGGGTCCATTGGCTGCATCAGATCGACCTCGACCTTGAACGGGCCGCTGCCGATGGCGCAGATGTCCTCATCCACGTTTTCGCGCTCGCTCTGGAAGGTGCCGGTCACCTCCAGCCCTAGCATGTCGACCCAGAGCTTCTGCAGGCGCTGCTTGTCGGGTCCGCCGATGGCGATCTGCTGGATGCCCAGCACCTTGAAGGGACGTTGTTGTGGTTCCATGAATCAGTGAATACCGTTGTTGAGTGAATGTGGGACCTGCTCCAGCGTCCAGACGGTGGCCGGCGGCAGGTTGGCCCAGACGGACGCCGCGCGCCGCCAGCGCCAGCCGGGCGGAATGCCGTCAAACGGGCGCAGATGCGGCGACGCGTAGGTGTACTGGACCAGTCGGGAGTCGGGCTGGCGCGAGACCAGCGCCAGCATGGCGTCGATGCACAGGCGCGCCTCGTGCGCCGGCATGGACAACAGGGGCAGTGACGAGACCAGCGTCACCGGCATGTCGGCCCCGATGACCAGCCGGTCGACACGGGAAGCACAGTGGTTGAGCACCTCGACCTCGGGAAAAGCGATGCGCAGCAGGTCGGCGAAGTCGGCGTCGAGCTCGTAGACCACGAAGCGGTCCAGGGCCTGCGCAGCGATTGCCAGCCTGCGGGTGATGGCCCCGGTGCCTGCGCCCACCTCGATCAGCACCCGGGGTGCACCACGCAGCGCCTCGTCGCAGACCGCCTGGGCCAGTGCACGGGACGCGGGAGCAATCGCACCCACGCGCCGCGGATTGCGCAGACAGCCCAGAGCGAAAGCCAGACCATGGTCCATGCGAGACCCCTCAAAGCCAACGGGAATCGAAGGGTATCCCATTTCCACCGGGCTTGTCTGTGTGCCAGTGTGTTCGGCCGGGATCAGCCGAACTCGACGATCGGCTGGTCGACCACCAGCGATTCGCCCTTGGCGGCCAGCACCTTGGAGACCACGCCGTCGGCCGCGGCGAACAGCACGTTCTCCATCTTCATGGCCTCGATCACGGCCACGCGCTCGCCCGCCTGCACCTTCTGGCCCACCTGCACCGCCACGTCGACCAGCAGGCCGGGCATGGGCGAGAGCACGTACCGGCTCATGTCCGGCGGCGCCTTGAACGGCATCAGCCGGTGCAGCTCGGCCATGCGGGCGGACACCACCACGGTTTCGATGCGCGTGCCGTTGTGCTGCACCACCAGGGCCAGCGGGTTGCGCAGCGTGCCACGTTCCACCTGGGCGGTGAAGGGCTGGCCGTTGCACGCGCCGGTGATGCAGACGTCGTTCAGGCGCGAGGGGCTGCTGATCGCAAAGCGCTTGCCCTCCACCGTGACCACCGCGGAACCGACCTGCCCCACCACCTCGTCCACGTGCACCGCCGTGTAGCGGTTTTCGCCGCTGTTCCCCAAGGTGATCACGCTGAAGTCGTGACCGACCTTCACGCCATAGCCCGGCAACTGGCCGGTCAGGCCCGCTGCGCGCTCGCGCGACTTGCGGCGCACGAAGGCGGCCAGCGCCACCAGGAAGTCGGCATCGTCGTGCGGCACGTCCTCAGCGCGAAAGCCGTGGGCGTAGTGCTCGGCGATGAAGCCGGTGTTGAAGTCACCCGACACGAACTTCGGGTGCGCCAGCAGCGCGGCCTGGAACGGGATGTTGCTGCTGATGCCGCGGATCACGAAACCGTTGAGCGCCTCGCGCATCTTGGCAATGGCTTCATTGCGGTCCTTGCCGTGCACGATGAGCTTGGCGATCATCGAGTCGTAGTACATCGGGATCTCGCCGCCATCGACCACACCCGTGTCCACGCGCACGCCGAACAGGTCGGCGGTGTTGGCCTGGTGCATGGTCTGCGCCGGCGGCTGGAAGCGCACCAGGCGGCCGGTGCTGGGCAGGAAGTTGCGGAACGGGTCTTCGGCGTTGATACGACACTCGATGGCCCAGCCGTTGCGCTGCACCTGGTCCTGCGTGATCGGCAACTGCTCGCCCGCGGCGACGCGGATCATCAGCTCCACCAGATCGACGCCGGTGATGCACTCCGTCACCGGGTGCTCCACCTGCAGGCGGGTGTTCATCTCCAGGAAGTAGAAGTCCTGGTCTTTGCCGACCACGAACTCCACCGTGCCGGCGCTCTGGTACTTCACCGCCTTGGCCAGGGCCACGGCCTGCTCGCCCATGGCCTTGCGCGTGGCGTCGGAGATGAAGGGCGACGGCGCCTCTTCGATCACTTTCTGGTGGCGGCGCTGGATCGAGCATTCCCGCTCGTTCAGATAAATCACGTTGCCGTGCGAATCGCCCAGCACCTGGATCTCGATGTGGCGCGGCTCCAGCACGTATTTTTCGATGAACACGCGGTCGTCGCCGAAGCTGTTGCGCGCTTCGTTGCGGCAGCTGGTGAAGCCTTCAAACGCTTCCTTGTCGTTGAAGGCCACGCGCAGGCCCTTGCCGCCGCCACCGGCCGAGGCCTTGATCATCACGGGGTAGCCGATGTCCTTGGCGATCTCCACCGCGCGCTCTGCGGTTTCGATGGCGTCGTTCCAGCCCGGAATGGTGTTGACCTTGGCCTCCAGCGCCAGCTTCTTGGAGGCGATCTTGTCGCCCATGGCCGCGATGGAAAAATGGCGCGGGCCGATGAAGGCGATGCCTTCGTCTTCACAGCGTTTGGCGAAGGCTTCGTTTTCCGACAGGAACCCGTAGCCGGGGTGAATGGCCTGCGCGCCGGTGGCCTGGGCCGCGGCGATGATCTTGTCGGCGACGAGGTAGGACTCGCGCGACGCGGCCGGGCCGATCAGCACAGCCTCGTCAGCGAGCTGAACGTGGCGCGCTTCTTTGTCGGCTTCGGAATACACCGCCACGGTGGCGATGCCCATCTTCTTCGCGGTGGCGATCACGCGGCAGGCGATTTCGCCACGGTTGGCAATGAGAATTTTGGTGAACATTTCAGTCTCCTAGACGAGAGCAAGTGTGTTGTTTGTTCGGTGAGTTGGTGCTGAACCCGCCATGGGCACGGCGTGCCTGCCTCCGCTCATGTCCCCCGCCGACCTGCGGTCGGCTCCTCCTTGACTTCGCTGCGACAGGCACACCGTGCCCATGGCTGCGAAGGAGGTGAAGACGAAACCGGCCGAACACGCGTCACTCGGAATCGGGTGGTGCGGGCGTTTTGCGGAGGTAAAGGAGGAGCGCGCAGCGCGGGGGACACGGAGCAAAACGTCCGCGCCGCCCGATTCAGCGTCAGAGAAAACCATGGCACGCACAAAAGAAATCACAGCGGAATGTTGCCGTGCTTGCGCCACGGGTTTTCCAGTTTCTTGTCCTTCAGCATCACCAGCGAACGGCAGATGCGCTTGCGGGTCTCGTGCGGCAGGATCACGTCGTCAATGAAGCCGCGCGCGCCGGCCACGAAGGGGTTGGCGAAGCGGGCCTTGTATTCGGCCTCGCGCCCGGCCAGCTTGGCCGGGTCCTTCTTCTCTTCGCGGAAGATGATTTCCACCGCGCCCTTGGCGCCCATCACCGCGATCTCGGCGTTGGGCCAGGCGAAGTTGACGTCGCCGCGCAGGTGTTTGGAGCTCATCACGTCGTAGGCACCGCCGTAGGCCTTGCGCGTGATCACGGTGATCTTGGGCACCGTGCACTCGGCGTAGGCGTAGAGCAACTTGGCGCCGTGCTTGATGATGCCGCCGTACTCCTGCGAAGTACCGGGCATGAAGCCGGGCACGTCCACGAAGGTGATCACCGGAATGTTGAAGGCATCGCAGAAACGCACGAAGCGTGCGGCCTTGATGCTCGATTTGATGTCCAGGCAACCGGCCAGCACCAGCGGCTGGTTGGCCACGATCCCGACCGTCTGGCCGTCCATGCGGGCGAAGCCGATCAGGATGTTCTTCGCGTACTCGGGCTGCAGCTCGAAGAAGTCGCCGTCGTCCACCGTCTTGACGATCAGCTCCTTCATGTCGTAAGGCTTGTTCGGGTTGTCCGGCACCAGCGTGTCCAGGCTCAGCTCCATGCGGTCGATCGGGTCGCCGCTGGGGCGCACGGGCGCCTTTTCGCGGTTCGAGAGCGGCAGGTAGTTGTAGAGCCGGCGCAGCATCAGCAGCGCCTCGACATCGTTCTCGAACGCGAGGTCGGCCACACCGCTCTTGGTCGTGTGCGTTACGGCGCCGCCCAGTTCTTCGGCGGTCACTTCTTCGTGCGTCACGGTCTTCACCACCTCGGGGCCGGTCACGAACATGTAGCTCGAGTCCTTGACCATGAAGATGAAGTCGGTCATGGCGGGCGAATACACCGCGCCGCCGGCCGAGGGGCCCATGATCATGCTGATCTGCGGTACCACGCCGCTGGCCATCACGTTGCGCTGGAACACGTCGGCATAGCCACCCAGGGAGGCCACGCCTTCCTGGATGCGGGCGCCGCCCGAATCGTTCAGGCCGATCACCGGCGCGCCGACCTTCATGGCCTGGTCCATCACCTTGCAGATCTTCTCGGCATGCGCTTCGGAGAGCGCGCCACCGAAGACCGTGAAGTCCTGGCTGAAAACGAACACCAGGCGGCCGTTGATCATGCCGTAGCCCGTGACCACACCGTCGCCGGGGATCTTGTTGTCCTGCATGCCGAAGTCGGTGCAGCGGTGCTCGACGAACATGTCCCACTCTTCGAACGTGCCCTCGTCAAGCAGCACCTCCAGCCGCTCGCGCGCGGTCAGCTTGCCCTTGGCGTGCTGCGCGTCGATGCGCTTCTGCCCGCCGCCGAGGCGGGCTGCGGCGCGCTTTTGCTCCAGTTGGTCCAGGATTTCTTGCATGCGTTTTCTCCAGAAAAATCGGTTCGGATTCAGTCAAACAGTTCAAGCAACTGGCGGGCGGCGGTCGACGCCGGTAGTTCACCGGCCAGCACCCGGCGGGTGGTGTCGTCGAGCCGCGCGCGGATCTGTGGGTGTTCACGGAAGCGTTGTTTCAGGCCGGCGTCGATCCGCTCCCACATCCAGGCGCCCGCCTGGTGCTGGCGGCGCGCGGCGAGCCGGCCGTTGGCGGTCTGCACCGTGCGGAATCGGGACACTTCGGCCCAGAAGCTGTCCACGCCCTGGTTGTGCAGCGCGCTGATCTGGATCACTTGCGGGTGCCAGATGTTGTGATCGTGGTGAGCATGCTCGGGGTGACCGTGCAAACCGAGCAGGCGCAATGAAGAGGTGATCTGCGCGCGGGCGCGGGTGGCGGCGTCGGGGTCGATGTCGGCCTTGTTGATGACCACCAGGTCGGCCAGCTCCATCACGCCCTTCTTGATCGCCTGCAGGTCGTCGCCTGCGTTGGGCAGTTGCAGCAGGCAGAACATGTCGGTCATGTTCGCCACGGCGGTTTCGCTCTGGCCCACACCCACGGTCTCCACCATCACGATGTCATAGCCCGCCGCCTCACAGACCAGCATGGCCTCGCGCGTCTTCTCGGCCACGCCGCCCAGCGTGCCGCTGCTCGGGCTGGGGCGGATGTAGGCCTTCTCGTGCACGCTCAGGTGCTCCATGCGGGTCTTGTCGCCCAGGATGGAGCCACCCGAGACGGTGGACGAGGGATCGATGGTCAGCACCGCCACGCGGTGGCCCAGCCCGATCAGGTACAGGCCCAGCGCCTCGATGAAGGTGCTCTTGCCCACGCCGGGCACACCGCTGATGCCGAGCCGGAACGACTGGCCGGTGTGCGGCAGCAGCGCCGTCAGCAACGCATCGCCCAGCGCACGGTGGTCGGCGCGGGTCGATTCCAGCAGCGTGATGGCCTTGGCCATGGCGCGGCGCTGTACGGCGCCGGTGCCGGTCAGGACGCCGGCCTGCAACTCGGCAGGAATCACGCAAGCGCCTTCTTGATCTGCTCCAGCACGTCCTTCGCGCTGGCGGGAATGGGCGTGCCGGGGCCATAGATGCCCTTGACACCAGCCTCGTACAGCATCTCGTAGTCCTGGCGGGGAATCACGCCACCGACGAATACGATGATGTCGTCGGCGCCCTGCTTCTTCAGCTCGGCAATGATGGCCGGCACCAGGGTCTTGTGGCCGGCGGCGAGCGTCGAGACGCCCACGGCGTGCACGTCGTTCTCGATCGCCTGGCGGGCGCATTCTTCGGGCGTCTGGAACAGCGGGCCCATATCGACGTCAAAGCCCAGATCGGCGAAGGCCGTGGCCACCACCTTGGCGCCGCGGTCGTGGCCGTCCTGGCCGAGCTTGCTGATCATCACGCGCGGGCGGCGACCTTGCGCGGCGGCGAAGTCGTTGATTTCGGCCTTGAGCTGGTCCCAGCCTTCGGCGGAGTCGTAAGCGGCAGCGTACACACCGGTCACCTTTTGTGTATCGGCGCGGTGGCGCCCAAAAATTTTTTCCAGCGCATCGCTCACCTCGCCCACAGTGGCGCGCAGGCGCATGGCCTGGATGCACAGGTCCAGCAGGTTGCCCTGGCCCGATTCGGCGGACGCGGTCAGCGCATTGAGCGCCGCTTCCACCTTGGCTGCGTCACGATTGGCCTTGATCTGTTTCAGTCGAGCAATCTGGCCGTCGCGCACCGCCACGTTGTCGATGTCGCGTGCCTCGATGGCGTCTTCGGTCTTGAGCTTGTATTTGTTGACGCCAACGATCACGTCCTTGCCCGAGTCGATGCGCGCCTGCTTCTCGGCCGCCGCCGCTTCGATCTTCAGCTTGGCCCAGCCGCTGTCCACGGCCTTGGTCATGCCGCCCATGGCTTCGACCTCTTCGATGATGGCCCAGGCCTTGTCGGCCATTTCCTGCGTGAGCGACTCCATCATGTAAGAGCCGGCCCAGGGGTCGACCACGCTGGTGATGTGGGTCTCTTCCTGGATCACCAGCTGCGTGTTGCGGGCGATGCGCGAACTGGTGTCGGTGGGCAGTGCAATGGCTTCATCGAAGGCATTGGTGTGCAGGCTCTGGGTGCCGCCGAACACCGCGGCCATGGCTTCGATGGTGGTGCGCACGACGTTGTTGTAGGGGTCCTGCTCGGTCAGCGACCAGCCGGAGGTCTGGCAGTGCGTGCGCAGCATCAGGCTCTTGGGGTTCTTGGCGTCGAAGCCCTTCATGATGCGCGTCCACAGCAGACGGGCCGCGCGCATCTTGGCGATTTCCAGGTAGAAGTTCATGCCGATCGCCCAGAAGAAACTCAGGCGCCCGGCAAAACCGTCCACATCCATGCCCTTGGCGATGGCGGTCTTCACATACTCCTTGCCATCGGCCAGAGTGAAGGCCAGCTCCAGCGCCTGGTTGGCGCCTGCTTCCTGCATGTGGTAACCCGAGATCGAGATCGAGTTGAACTTCGGCATGTGCTGGGCCGTGTACTCGATGATGTCACCGATGATCTTCATCGACGGCTCGGGCGGGTAGATGTAGGTGTTGCGCACCATGAACTCTTTCAGAATGTCGTTCTGAATGGTTCCGCTCAATTTGTCCTGCGACACGCCCTGCTCTTCGGCCGCGATCACATAGCCGGCCAACACCGGCAGCACGGCGCCGTTCATGGTCATGGAGACGCTGACCTTGTCCAGCGGGATCTCATTGAACAGGATCTTCATGTCCTCGACCGAGTCGATCGCCACGCCGGCTTTGCCCACGTCGCCGGTCACGCGCGGGTGGTCGGAGTCGTAACCGCGGTGGGTGGCCAGGTCGAAGGCGACCGACACGCCCTGCCCACCCGCGGCCAGCGCCTTGCGGTAGAAAGCGTTGGATTCTTCGGCGGTGGAGAAACCGGCGTACTGGCGGATCGTCCAGGGCCGCACCGCGTACATGGTGGCCTGCGGGCCACGGATGAAGGGCTCAAAGCCCGGCAAGGTGTTGGTGTGCGGCAGGTTGACCGTGTCTTCGGCCGTGTACAGCGGCTTGACGCTGATGCCGTCGGGCGTCAACCAGTTCAGCGCGTTCACGTCACCGCCGGGCGCGGACTTCTGGGCCGCCTTGGTCCAGGCTTCGAGGGTGGCGGGGGCAAATTCGGGCTGTTTGTGGCTCATGGCAGGCAGGTACTTGTAACAACAGAAGGACAACACGGGAGCGCCGGCGATTTTATATCATTCATAATTATTGATGCAAAATATTCCTGCGGTCTTACAATCAGCAGCCCGTCACACACCGTTTTCCCAACCACTCGCCCCATGTCCGCCTTGTCCCTCGCCCCCCGCGCCCTGTATGAAGAAGTCGCCGAGCTGCTGCGCCAGCGCATCTTCAGCCGCGAACTGGAGCCCGGCAGCTGGATCGACGAGCTCAAGATCGCCGAGGAATACGGCATCAGTCGCACGCCGCTGCGCGAAGCGCTGAAGGTGCTGGCGGCCGAAGGCCTGGTGACGATGAAGGTGCGCCGCGGTGCCTACGTGACCGAAGTGTCCGACAAGGACCTGGCCGACGTCTACCACCTGCTGGCGCTGCTGGAGTCGGACGCTGCGGGCGTGGTGGCGCAGCGCGCGAGCGACGCCGAACTCGCCGAACTCCAGGGGCTGCACGCCGAGATCGAAGCCGCCGCCGACGACCGCAACCGCTTCTTCGCCCTGAACGAGCGCTTTCACATGCGCCTGCTCGAAATCGCCAGCAACCGCTGGCGGGAGCAGATGGTGGCAGACCTGCGCAAGGTCATGAAGCTGAACCGCCACAACTCGCTGTTCAAGACCGGGCGCATCGACGAGTCGCTCGCCGAACACCGCGCCATCATGACCGCCCTGCTCGCGCGCAACGCCGCGCTGACCCAGCAGCGCATGCACGAGCACTTCCAGAACGGGCTCGAAGCCGCGACCTGACACAACCCGGCCTTCTGCGGCCGGCTCACTGGTAAATTCCGGGCCAGGCCCTGCCCGTCAAACACCGGGCGGGGGTATGTGATCCGACGAGTCCCAGGAGTCCCCATGTCCGTTGCCCATCTGGCCCAACCCGGCATTCTTGAACCCATTCCGGCCCAGGGCCGCTACCTGTCCTGCCAGTTGCGCGTGGGCGCCGAGCCCCGGACGGTGCTGCGCCGACTGGGCAGCCAGGCCGATGGGCTTTCCACCGTGGTGGCGCTGGGCGCTTCGCTGGTGCGCGAACTTGGCGCAGAAATTCCCGGGCTCAAGACCTTCAGCGGCATTGAAGGCGCGCTCATCAAACTGCCCGCCACACCCACCGACCTGCTGGTCTGGCTGCGCGGCACCGACCGTGGCCATCTGCTGATCCGCAGCCGCCACATTGAAACCTTGCTGGCGCCCGCGTTTGATGTCAGCGACATCACCGACGCCTTCAACCACGACAACGGCAAGGACCTCACCGGCTACGAAGACGGCACCGAAAACCCCGAGGGTGAAAAGGCCCTGGCCGCGGCCTTTCTGCCCGAAAGTGCGGGCCTGCTGGCGGGCAGCAGTTTTGTGGCAATGCAGCGCTGGCGCCACCACATGAGCCGCTTCGAAGCCATGCCCCGCGAACAGCAGGACCACACCTTCGGCCGCACCCACGACACCAACGAAGAAATCGACGATGCACCCGAGTCGGCCCATGTGAAGCGCACCGCGCAGGAAAGCTTTGATCCCGAGGCCTTTGTGCTGCGCCGTTCCATGCCCTGGGCCGAGGGCAATGAAGGTGGCCTCGTTTTCACCGCGTTTGGCCACTCGTTCGACGCCTACGAGGCCCTGTTGCGCCGCATGTCGGGCGCTGAAGATGGTTTGACCGACGCCCTGTTCACCTTCACCGAACCCGAAACCGGCGCCTATTTCTGGTGCCCGCCTGTGAAAGAAGGGCTCATCGACCTGCGCGCAGTGGGCGTATAAACACTGGTCGGAGCACAGAAGAAGTGAGGCCCACTGTGCTTCGACGGCATACACCATAGGGTATATACCAAGACACCTGTACCTCATGTGCGCGCAATATAAGCAATTGCGGATTTAATAATTCTTGTCCCACCCAACCATCGCGACGGAGATATACCCATGGCTCGAATCGTCATTCTCGGCGCCGGTCTCGGCGGCATGCCCATGGCCTATGAAATGAAGGCACTGGCCCGGCCCGGCGACACGGTCACGGTCATCAGCGAAGCACCCAAGTTCCATTTCGTCCCGTCCAACCCCTGGGTGGCGGTGAACTGGCGCACCCGAAAAGACATCGAGGTCGACATCGCCCCGGCGCTGGCCAAAAAAGGTATCGAGTCCATCATCCAGCGCGCCAAACGCGTCCACCCGGATGCCAACCAGGTCGAACTGGAAGACGGCAGCCGGGTGGACTACGACTACCTCGTCATCGCCACCGGCCCCAAGCTCGCGTTTGACGAGGTCGAGGGCCTGGGTCCGTTTGGCGGCCACACGCAGTCGATCTGCCACGTCAGCCACGCCGAGACCACCAAGACAGCCTGGGACGCGTTCGTGCAGGCGCCCGGCCCGATCGTGGTGGGCGCGGTGCAGGGTGCCTCCTGCTTCGGCCCGGCCTACGAGTTCGCGATGATCATGGACACCGACCTGCGCAAGCGCAAGATCCGCGACAAGGTGCCCATGACCTTCGTGACCTCCGAACCCTACATCGGCCACCTGGGCCTGGGCGGCGTGGGCGATTCCAAAGGCATGCTCGAATCGGCCATGCGCCAGCGCCACATCAAGTGGATCTGCAACGCCAAGACCACCAAGGTGGAAGCGGGCCAGATGTTCGTCACCGAGCACGACGACCAGGGCAAGCCCATCAAGGACCACGTGCTGCCCTTCAAGCACAGCATGATGCTGCCCGCCTTCAAGGGCGTGGACGCGGTGTTCGGCATCGAAGGCCTGACCAACCCGCGTGGCTTCATCACCATCGACGAACACCAGCGCAACGCCAAGTTCAAGAACATCTTCAGCATCGGTGTCTGTGTCGCGATTCCGCCGGTGGAGGTCACCCCCATCCCCTGCGGCACGCCCAAGACCGGCTACATGATCGAGTCCATGGTCACGGCGACGGCGCACAACATCCGCGAACTGCTCGACGGCCAGGAGCCCACGCACAAGGCCACCTGGAACACGGTCTGCCTGGCCGACTTCGGCGACACCGGCGCGGCCTTCGTGGCCCTGCCGCAGATCCCGCCGCGCAACGTGAGCTGGTTCAGCGAAGGCAAGTGGGTGCACCTGGCCAAGGTCGCGTTCGAGAAGTACTTCATGCGCAAGATGCAGAAGGGCACGTCCGAGCCGATCTACGAAAAGCTCATCATGGACTTCATCGGCATCACCAAGCTCAAGGGCAAACAAGGCCCTTGATCCAGCTGCGAAGCGCGGTGGCACGCACCCTTAGTGCGGCGCGGGTTCCGCCTCCCAGCGCTGCACAACCTTGCCGTGGCTGTCCACGCTTTCGAGCTGCACCTTGAAGCCCCACAGGCGGGACACGTGCTTGAGCACCTCCCGGACGTCGTCGCTCAGGGGCCGGTCGTGCTGGCGGCTGTGGCGCAAGGTGAGCGAACGGTCGCCACGAACGGCCACATTCCAGACCTGGATGTTGGGCTCCCGTTCGCTCAGGTCGTGTTGTCGCGCCAGCGCTTCGCGAACCCGTCGATAGCCCGCCTCGTCGTGGATGGCGACCACTTCCAGTTCCAGTTCTGCCGCGTCATCGACAATGGAAAACAGCCGCATCTCGCGCATGAGCCGCGGTGAAAGAAACTGCCCGATGAAGCTTTCGTCGCGGTAGTTGCGCATGGCGTGATGCAGTGTCGACCGCCAGTCGCTGCCCGCCAGATCGGGAAACCACTGCCGGTCTTCCAGCGTGGGGTTTTCGCAGATGCGCTTGAGATCGCTGAACATCGCAAAGCCCAGCGCATACGGGTTGACACCGCTGTAACCCGGGTGTCCCACCGGCAGCTGGCAGACCACGTTGGTGTGCGAGCGCAGGAACTCGATCATGAAGCCATCGGTCAGGCGGCCTTCGTCGTACAGGGCGTTGAGCAGGGTGTAGTGCCAGAACGTGGCCCACCCTTCGTTCATCACCTGGGTCTGGCGCTGCGGGTAAAAATACTGCGCCACCTTGCGCACGATGCGCACCACCTCGCGCTGCCAGGGTTCCAGCAGCGGCGCGTGTTTCTCGATGAAGTACAGCAGGTTCTCCTCGGGCTCGGGCGGGAAACGCCGGCTGGACTTTTCCACCTGCTTGTCCGACCCCTTGGGCAGGGTGCGCCAGAGGTCGTTGACCTGCTGCTGCAGATAGGCCTCGCGGTCCTTGCGCCGCACCTCTTCCTCCGCCAGCGAAGGCTTTTGCGAACGCCGGTAGCGGTCCACGCCCTGGCTCATGAGCGCATGGCACGAATCCAGCAACGCCTCCACCGCTTCGATGCCATGCAGCTCCTCGCACTCCGTGACATAGTTTCGGGCATAGACCAAGTAGTCGATGATGGACTCGGCGTCGGTCCACATGCGGAACAGGTAGTTGCCCTTGAAGAACGAGTTGTGGCCGTAGCAGGCGTGCGCGATCACCAGCGCCTGCATGGTCATGGTGTTCTCTTCCATCAGGTAGGCGATGCAGGGATCGGAGTTGATCACGATCTCGTAGGCCAGCCCCATCTGACCGCGCCGGTAGTGTTTTTCGGTCGCGATGAACTGCTTGCCGAAGGACCAGTGGCGGTAGTTGACCGGCATGCCCACCGAAGCGTAGGCATCGATCATCTGTTCGGCGGTGATGACCTCCAGTTGCACCGGGTAGGTGTCCAGTCCGAAGTCGCGCGCCACGCGCGCAATCTCTGCGTGGTAGGTCTCGATGAGTTCAAAGGTCCAGTCCGATGGACAGGGCAAGGGCTGCCGGTCCCGACCCGCGGGAGCGGGAGCGGGATCGCCGCCAATCTCGGGCACCGGTTCCCGCGGTGCATCTTCGGCGTGCATCATGAGGTACCTGCCTTCCTGAACAGCTCGCGAAACACCGGGTAGATGTCGGCGGCATCGGTGATCCGGCGCATGGCAAAGTTCGGCTCGTTCCGGCGCACCTGGTCGTACTCTTCCCAGAGGTTCTGCTCGTCGCCGGCGACCTGCACATAGGCGTAGTAGCGCACCAGGGGCAGCAGCTTCTGTTGCAACAGATCTCGGCACAGCGCCGAATCCTTGTACCAGTTTTCACCGTCCGAGGCCTGGGCGCCGTAGATGTTCCAGTCGCCCGGCGGATAACGCGCCTGGATGACCTCGTGCATCAGTGTCAGCGCGCTGGAGACCACCGTGCCCCCGCTTTCGGTCGCCTGGAAGAACTCGGTTTCCCCCACCTCGGCGGCCTGCGTGTGGTGGCGGATGAACACCACGTCGGTGCGTTCGTAGTGCCGTTGCAGGAACAGGTAGAGCAGGATGAAGAAGCGCTTGGCAATGTCCTTGCGCTCCTCATCCATCGAGCCCGACACATCCATCAGGCAGAACATCACCGCCTTGGCGGTCGGCTGCGGAATGCGCACCCGGTTGCGAAACCGCAGATCCAGCGGATCGAGAAACGGAATCCGGCGCACCCGGCGCATCAAGGCCTCGATGCGCTGCTGGAGCGCATGGATTTCCTCGCGCGGCGTGCTGTCCAGCCGCTCGGCTTTGGCCAGCGCGTCCTGCAGTTCACGCAGGTGCTGCCGCAGTTCACCGCCCATGGCAATGCGCCGCCCCAGCGAAGTGCGCATCGAGCGCACCACGTGCAGACTCGCCGGGTTGCCAGCCGACACGTAGCCCGCGCGCTGCGACTTCCATTCGGGTGCATCGGGCAGCAACTGCGTGCGCACCAGGTGCGGCAAGGCCAGGTCGTCAAAGAAGATCTGCATGAACTCGTCGCGCGTGATGCGGAAAACAAAATCGTCTTCCCCGCCACCGTCCTGACTGCCCCGTCCGCCTCCGCCCGCGCCACCCGATGGTGGCCGACCGACACGGTCGCCCCGCACGTACTCGCGGTTGCCCGGGTGCACCGTCTCGCGCACCCCGCCCTGGCCGTGGCCAAACACCGGCTCGGACACATCGCGCCGGGGCAGCGTGATGTCTTCGCCCTGCTCGATGTCCCGGATGCTGCGGCCGGAGACGGCCTTCTTCACCGCGTCGCGGATCTGGTCGCGGTAGCGGCGCAAAAAGCGCTCGCGGTTGCCGATGGACTTGTTCTTGCCCGACAGCCGGCGATCGACGATCTGCTGCAGCATGGAGACCCGCCTTTCTGGTTTTCGGGACAACGGCCCCGGGCGCTCAGGAGCTCTTGCGCACGCGCAGGTACCAGTCGCACAGAAGGCGCACCTGGCGCGTGGTGTAGCCCTTGTCGACCATGCGGTTGACAAAGTCTTCGTGTTTCTTCTGTTCGTCGGCGCTGGCCTTGGCGTTGAACGAGATCACCGGCAACAGGTCTTCGGTGTTGGAGAACATCTTCTTCTCGATCACCGCGCGCAGCTTTTCGTAGCTGGTCCACAGCGGGTTCTTGCCCGCGTTGTTGGCCCGTGCGCGCAGCACGAAGTTGACGATCTCGTTGCGGAAGTCTTTCGGGTTGCTGATACCGGCGGGCTTTTCGATCTTCTCCAGCTCGGCGTTGAGCGAAGACCGGTCGAAGATCTCGCCGGTATCGGTGTCACGGAACTCCTGGTCCTGGATCCAGAAGTCGGCGTAGGTCACGTAGCGGTCGAAGATGTTCTGGCCGTACTCGGAGTACGACTCCAGGTAGGCGGTCTGGATTTCCTTGCCGATGAACTCGGCGTAGCGCACCGCCAGCGTCTCCTTGATGAAGGCCAGGTACTTCTGCTCGGTCTCGGCCGGGAACTGCTCGCGCTCGATCTGCTGCTCCAGCACATACATCAGGTGTACCGGGTTGGCCGCCACCTCGGTGCTGTCGAAGTTGAACACCCGCGAGAGGATCTTGAACGCGAAGCGCGTGGAGATGCCGCTCATGCCCTCGTCCACGCCCGCGTAGTCGCGGTACTCCTGGTAGCTCTTGGCCTTGGGATCGGTGTCTTTGAGATTCTCGCCGTCGTAGACCAGCAGTTTGCTGAAGATGCTGGAGTTTTCGGGCTCCTTCAGGCGGGTGTAGACCGCAAACTGCGCCAGCATCTTCAGCGTACCTGGGGAACAGACGGCCTGCGACAGCGACGAGTTGCGGATCAGCTTCTCGTAGATCTTGATTTCTTCCGTCACCCGCAGGCAGTACGGCACCTTGACGATGTAGATGCGGTCGAGGAAGGCTTCGTTGTTCTTGTTGTTGCGGAAGGCCTTCCACTCGCTCTCGTTGGAGTGCGCCATCACGATACCGTCGAACGGGATTGCGCCGAAACCTTCGGTGCCTTTGAAGTTGCCTTCCTGGGTCGCGGTCAGCAGCGGGTGCAGCACCTTGATCGGTGCCTTGAACATCTCCACGAACTCCAGCAAGCCCTGGTTGGCCAGGCACAAGCCACCCGAGTAACTGTAGGCGTCGGTGTCGTCCTGAGCAAAGGTTTCAAGCCGACGGATGTCGATCTTGCCGACCAGCGAAGAAATGTCCTGGTTGTTTTCATCGCCCGGCTCGGTCTTGGCGATCGCGATCTGCCGCAACACCGAGGGAAAGCGCTTGACCACCCGGAAACGCCGGATGTCGCCGCCATACTCTTCCAGCCGCTTGACCGCCCAGGGCGACATGACACGCTCCAGATAGCGTGGCGCGATGCCGTACTGCGTGTGCAGCAGTTCGCCGTCTTCGGCCGCGTTGAACAGGCCCAGCGGCGATTCGTTGACCGGCGAATCCTTGAGCGCGTAGAACGGCACCTGCTGCATGAGCTGCTTCAGGCGCTCGGCAATCGAGGACTTGCCGCCGCCCACGGGCCCGAGCAGGTAGAGGATCTGCTTGCGCTCCTCCAGCCCCTGGGCCCCGTGGCGGAAATAGGAGACCACCTGCTCGATCGGTTCTTCCAGCCCGTAGAAGTCCCGAAACGCGGGGTAGATCTTGATGACCTTGTTGCCGAAGATGCGCGAGAGGCGCTGGTCGTGCCGGGTGTCGAGCAACTCCGGCTCGCCGATGGCCACCAGCATGCGCTCGGGCGCTGTGGCATACACCAGCGGATCGCGCTTGCAGGCATCCAGGTATTCCTCGATCGAGAGCTCGTCTTCACGCGTCTGCTCGTATCGGGTCAGGAAATGACGGACGGCATCCATACGACCTCCTAGTCCGGAGCGTGCCCATGCAAATCCACCAACCCCGACCCGCTCCCCGCCAGGGCTGGCGCCAGCCGGATACCCTCGTCCCGCCTGGCTCTGAACCTGCGCCACCCGAAACAGGTGTCTTCTACAGATCCTGAGCGTGTGAGGATGCCGGTCCGGAAAAGTTCAGATCACACCTCAGCGAATGCACCTTCCTTGTTCGTGTTCACATGGTTCTGCGCCATGGCCCAGACTTCCCGCGCCGGCAAGGGTTTCAACCGGTGGTCGCTCCACACCTGGCGCCACTTGCGCGCACCGTGCAGACCATGGCGCAAACCCAGCATGTGGCTGGCGATGGAATACCAGGGCGCGCCGTCTTCAGCAGCAGCACGCTCCATGTATTCCACCATCGCCAGCTCGACCGCTTCGCGCGTCATCATGGATCCTTCGGTTGGCGCCCCAAAAAAGCGGGCATCCCATTCGGACATGAGCCAGGGATTGTGGTACGCCTCGCGCCCGATCATCACGCCGTCGATCTGCTCCAGATGGCCAGCAATCTGCTCATGGGTGGTGATACCACCGTTGACGGCAATGGTCAACGCCGGGAAGTCACGCTTGAGCTGGTAGGCCAGTTCGTAACGCAGTGGCGGAATCTCGCGGTTCTCCTTCGGCGACAGGCCCTTCAGCCAGGCGTTGCGTGCGTGCACGATGAACACCTTGCAACCCGCATCGGCCACGGTGCCGACAAAATCGCGAACGAAGTCGTAGCTCTCCACCCGGTCGATGCCGATGCGGTGCTTCACCGTGACCGGGATGTCCACCACGTCCACCATGGCCTTCACCCCGTCGGCCACCAGCTTCGGTTCACCCATGAGGCAAGCGCCGAAAGCGCCGCGCAGCACCCGCTCGCTGGGGCACCCGCAGTTGAGGTTGATCTCGTCGTAACCACGCTGTTCACCCAGCCGCGCGCAAGTGGCCAGATCGGCCGGCTCGCTGCCGCCGAGCTGCAATGCCACCGAATGCTCTTCTTCATTGAAGTGCAGGTGCTGCGCCGCATTGCCGTGGATCAGGGCACCGGTGGTCACCATTTCGGTGTAGAGCAGCGTGTGGCGTGTGAGCAAGCGGTGGAAGTAGCGGCAATGGCGATCCGTCCAACCCATCATGGGGGCGACGGACAAACGCCAGGGCGAAGGTGCAAGGGAAGAAACAGACATGCGCCGATTATCCCAGCGCCCACAAAAAACCCCGCCGAAGCGGGGTCGATGAGCAAGATGCCTTGCTCAGGGCACAGCGGATCCGGCTCCGCCGGTCCGCCAGTGCCGCCCCCTGGGGGGTGACGGGCGAAGCCCGGCGCAGGGGGAGCCATTACCCCATGTGCAAACCACCGTTCACCGAGAAGTCGGCGCCCGTGGCATAGCCGCCTTCTTCGCTGGCCAGCCAGGCGATGATGGAGGCGATTTCGCTCGGCTTGCCCAGGCGCTTGACCGGCACCGTGGCAACAATCTTTTCCAGCACGTCGGGACGGATGGCGTTGACCATGTCGGTGCCGATGTAGCCCGGGCTCACGGTGTTGACCGTCACACCCTTGGTGGCCAGTTCCTGCGCCAGTGCCATCGAGAAACCGTGCATGCCGGCCTTGGCGGCCGAGTAGTTGGTCTGGCCAGCCTGACCCTTTTCACCGTTCACCGACGAGATGTTGACGATGCGTCCCCAGCCCTTTTCGACCATGTCGGGCACGACCTGCTTGGTCACGTTGAACATGGAGTTCAGGTTGGTTTCGATCACGGCCGACCAGTCTTCCCGGGACATCTTCAGGAACATGCGGTCCTTGGTGATGCCGGCGTTGTTGACCAGCACGTCGATGCTGCCGTGTTCGGCCTTGGTCTTGGTGAAGGCCTCGACGGTGGAATCCCAGTCACCCACATTGCCCACCGACGCGTAGAAGCTGTAGCCCAGGGCCTTCTGCTCGTCCAGCCACTTGGTGAAATCGCGCGTGGGGCCACATCCAGCAATGACCTTGAAGCCCTCCTTGTGCAGGCGCTGGCAGATGGCGGTACCGATGCCGCCCATGCCGCCGGTGACGTACGCTACTTTTTGACTCATGTTGTTTGCTCCTCTAGGTGTTGCCGATGTGGCGGAAAAAATGTGATCGAAGATAGTGTCTTTGCCAAGGGGTGCGGTGGAACCGGCTTCGCCGGGCCACTCGCACCGCCCCCTGGGGGTGACGCCGCAGGCGGCGCGGGGGGTACTTACCGCTCCACCGCCAGAGAGACGCCCATGCCGCCGCCGATGCACAGCGCGGCCAGGCCCTTCTTGGCACCGCTGCGCTGCATTTCATGCAACAGCGTCACCAGGATGCGGCAGCCGGACGCACCGATGGGGTGACCGATGGCGATGGCACCCCCGTTCACGTTGACCTTGGCCGGGTCGATGTCCAGCGCCATGTTGACGGCGCAGGCCTGTGCAGCAAAAGCTTCGTTGAGTTCGAACACGTCCACGTCAGACGCCTTCCAGCCCGCGCGGGCCAGGGCCTTCTGCGAGGCGGGCACCGGGCCCATGCCCATGATGGCGGGGTCCAGACCGCTGGTGCCGAAAGCGGCGATACGCGCCAGCGGCGTCAGACCCAGGGCGGCGGCTTTCTTGGCCGTCATCACCATCACGGCGGCAGCACCGTCGTTGATGCCCGATGCGTTGCCTGCGGTCACGGAACCCGCCTTGTCAAAGGCGGGGCGCAGACCGGCCAGCACCTCGGCGGTGGTCTTGGCGTTGATGAACTCGTCGCTGTTGAACACAACCGGGTCGCCCTTGCGCTGCGGGATGCTCACGCCAACGATCTCGTCCTTGAACTTGCCGGCGGCCTGTGCAGCGGCGGCCTTCGCCTGGCTGCCAGCGGCCAGCGCGTCCTGCATTTCGCGGGTGATGCCGTGGGCCTTGGCCACGTTCTCGGCGGTGATGCCCATGTGGTACTGGTTGTACACGTCCCACAGGCCGTCCACGATCATGGTGTCGGTCATTTTCCAGTCACCCATGCGCTGGCCGTCGCGGCTGCCGTTCAAGACGTGCGGGCTGGCGCTCATGTTTTCCTGGCCACCGGCGATCACGATCTCGCTGTCGCCCCAGGCCACGGCCTGCGCGGCCAGCATCACGGCCTTCAGGCCCGAGCCGCAGACGGCGTTGATGGTCAGTGCTGGTGTTTCCTTGGCCACGCCGGCTTTCATCATGGCCTGACGCGCCGGGTTCTGGCCACAGCCAGCGGCCAGCACCTGGCCCATGATCACCTCACCAATGGCGTCGACCGGCAGACCGGTGCGGGCCAGCAGCTCCTTGATGACGATGCTGCCCAGTTCGGTGGCCGGGGTTTTGGCGAGCGAGCCGCCGAACTTGCCCACGGCGGTGCGGGCGGCTGAAACGATGACGATGTCTTCCACGGGTTGTCTCCTCAGGGGTCAAAAAATCGGTTGCAAAAATTCAGGCCTTGGCTTTGACGTAGCGGCCCGGCGCCGGCTCGATGGCGGCGTAGGTCTTGCCTTTTCCATAGGTCTTGGGCGCAGCAATTTGCTTGCCAGCGAGCGGCTTGAGCCAGTTGGCCCAGTCGGTCCACCAGCTGCCTTTGTGCTCGGTGGCGCCGTCGATCCAGTCGTTGACGTCGGCCGGGAACCTGGTGGCGTTGCTCACCCAGTGGCTGCGCTTGCCGGCCGCGGGCGGATTGATCACGCCAGCGATGTGGCCCGACGCACCCATGACGAAACGCTTCTTGCCGGGGAACACCTGCGTGCTCGCATACGCACCGCCGATGGGCACGATGTGGTCTTCGCGCGAGCCGTAGATGTAGACCGGCAGCTTGACCTGGCGGAAGTCGATCTTCTCGCCGCAGACTTCGGTCTTGCCGGGCTTGACGAGGTTGTTTTCGAGATAGGTCTGGCGCAGGTACCAGGCGTAGTACGGGCCCGGCAGGTTGGTCGCGTCCGAGTTCCAGTACAGCAGGTCGAACGGCGGCGGCGATTCGCCCTTCAGGTAGTTGCCCACCACGTAGTTCCAGACCAGATCGTTCGGGCGCAGGAAGCTGAAGGTGGTCGCGAGATCGCGGCCTGACATGAGGCCGCCCTGGCCAAACTGCATTTCGCGCATCTTCACGAAAGGCTCGTCGATGAACACATCGAGGATGCCGGTGTCGGTGAAGTCGATCAGCGTGGTGAGGAAGGTGGCGCTGTGGACCGGCTCTTCGCCGCGGGCTGCCAGCACGGCGAGCGCGTTGCTCAGCATGGTGCCGCCGACGCAGAAGCCCAGGGCGTTGATGGTTTCAGCGCCGGTGATGTCCTGGGTGACGCCAATCGCCTTGATGACCGCGTCTTCGATGTAGTCGTCCCAGGTCTTGTGCGCGAGCGACTCGTCCGGGTTGCGCCAGCTCACCACGAAGGTGCGATGGCCCTGCTCCACGCAATAGCGGATCAGCGAGTTCGCGGGCTGCAGATCAAGGATGTAGAACTTGTTGATGCAGGGTGGCACCAGCAGGAACGGGCGCTCGTAGACCTTGGCGGTGAGCGGCTTGTATTCGATCAGCTGGAACAGCTCGTTCTCGAACACCACGGCGCCTTCGGTGGTGGCGACGTTCTTGCCCACCTCGAACACGCTCTCGTCCGTCATGGACACATGGCCCTGCTTCATGTCGTGCAGCAGGTTGGCCACGCCCTTGGCGATGCTCTCGCCTTTGGACTCCAATGCCATCTTCTGCGCTTCGGCGTTGAAGGCCAGGAAGTTGCTGGGTGCGCTGGCGTCGATCCACTGCTGCACCGCAAAGCGCACACGCGTCCTGGTCTTGGCATCGCCCTCCACCGCGTCGGCCAGCGCCATCAGCGTGCGGGCATTCAGCAGGTAGGCCGCGGCCGAGAACGCGGCCACCGGGTTGCTGGCCCAGGCTTCGGAGGCGAAGCGGCGGTCGGCCTGCGGTTTGGCGTCGAGACCTTGGTTCCACAGGCCCGCCACATCTTTCATGTAGGTGTTCTGGATTTCAAGCAGCTTGGCCGGATCGAAGTGGACCTTCTGGCCGGCGGCCTGGTTGAACATGTCGCCCATGCCGGCCATGCCCATCCCCGCGCCCACCTGCGGCATGGCCATGCCGAAAGGATGGGCCGCACCGCTTTGCGGCATGAACGCCTTGAAAGCCGCGAACGGGTCTGTAGCGGCCTGTGGAGTCGCCTGTGCGGCAGCGCCCGGAAAGGCCTGCGCAGCTTGCGTCCACTGGGCAACGAGGTTTTGCTGAAACTGCTGCGCAGCTTCCAGCCAGGGCTGTTGGGGCGTTTTCCCAGATGTCATGCTTGTCTCCAATGGTTATTACCAGCGGGCTTATTATCGGTTCCTCTGGGGAGGAATTCCGGGTTTCCCCTAGTGTCAGTGTGCCGGCTTCCAGCAAGCTGACAACAAACCCCCGCGTGGTCAGGAACGTTGTGTATCTGGTGGTGATCGGTTGGTTTTATGTGGTGCTCATGATGGCGGTGGCCGAAGCGTCGAACACGACAGGCACCGTGCTCGGAGCCATTGTGACCTTCTTTCTTTACGGTTTGATGCCGATCGCATTGGTGGTTTACCTGATGCGCACGCCCCAGCGCCGCAAAGAGATCAAGGCACGCGAAGCCGCCGAGGACCTCGCGCACAAGTTGCGCGCCACAGAGAACGCAGTACCTGCGTCAGACCCGCCAGATGCAGGCCGCCATGCGTCCGGTGCTGCCCAGACGGACAGCATCCCGGCGGTGGGAAAAGAAACGTAAGGCTTGTGTCGCGGTACACCAGACCGGGGTGCCGTCGTTGCCGTAAATGCGGTGGATGCCCATGGCGCTCAGCCGCAGCCGGGCCAGCATCGACAGGTTCGCGAAATACTTCTCATCACCCACCAGATGCGGGTCGAAGGCGCGTTGGGCCGCCGGATCGCTCTGCACAAAAGCAGCCCGCACCTCAGGCCCCACCTCAAACGCTTCGGGCCCGATGCAGGGCCCCAGCCAGACCAGCATGTCGGCGATGACGCGGTCCCGATCGGTCGAGGCGTCCATCTGCCGAACCGCCTGCACAAAGGCGGCGACCGTGGCCTCCAGCACCCCTTGGCCATCAGCCCCTCCCGCCAGTCCACGCCAGCCGGCGTGGGCGGCCGCCACCACGCTGCCCGCACTGTTCGTGAACAGCACCGGCAGGCAGTCCGCCACCATGATGGTGCAGGCCACACCGGGCAACGTGCTCAGGCAGGCATCGGCCTCACTCCCATCGGGCGTCCGGGTATCGAGTGTGGCCACGGCCACGCCGTGCACCTGCTTCAGGAACACCGGTCGCACACCGGTGGCACCGGCCAGGCGTGCCCGGTTGGTGGCGACCGCAACCGGATCGTCGCGCACATGGTCGCCGAGGTTGAGGCGGTCAAACGGCGGCGCCGACACGCCGCCCGAGCGGGTGGTGAACACCGCACGCACCCCGGCCGGCGAGGGCCAGTCGGGCACCAGCCAGTCTTCCGGTATGGGCATCAGGCTTCGAAGTCCGGGCAGGCAGAGGGCTGGGCCTGCTGAAAAGCCGGCAACGCCATGCAGGCGTCGAAAGCGGCCATGGTGCGTGGCAGGCCGTCCAACGGGGTGTTGAAACGTTGCCCGTTGAAGATCTGCGGCACCAGACAACAGTCGGCCAGCGTGGGCGTGTCGCCGTAACAGAAGCGCGAAGCCGGCTGTTGGGCCAGTTGCCGTTCAAAGGTCTCCAGTCCGCTGCGCACCCAGTGGCGGTACCAGGTGTTCCTGGCATCTTCGTCCAGCTTCAGCGTGCCCGAGAGGTACTTGAGCACGCGCAGGTTGTTGATGGGGTGGATCTCGCAGGCGATCGATTGCGCCAGCGCCCGCACATGGGCACGCGCCAGCGCGTCGCGCGGCACCAGGGCGGGCTCGGGATGGATGTCGTCCAGGTACTCGATGATCGCCATGGACTGCGACAAACGTGTGCCGTCGTCCAGTTCCAGCAGTGGGACCAGACCATCGGCCGCGATATCGCCGTAAGCCGCTTGCCGGTGTTCATCCTTGGCCAGGTGCACCGGCAGGTATTCGTAAGGCAGCCCCTTGATCGCCAGCGCGATGCGCACGCGGAACGAGGCCGAGGAGCGGAAATAGTTGTAGAGCTTCATGGAAGCCGAGGATAAACCGGGCGCCTGGCGCTGTCCGGTCGTGCGAAGTCGCCCCCATCGGGCAGGCGGACTTCGCAAACGGCTGAAAGCCTGAGGGGCCTTCTCTCAGGCTTTCAGCGGGGTGTTACCCGGCTGTTCAGCGCGCCGGGACGATGACCAGCGTGTCGCCCTGGGTTGTTGCCCCACGGGCACCCGTGTTGCCGGTCGCGCCAGTGGCACCGGTATAGCCGGTGGCACCGGTGGCACCGGTGTAGCCGGTCGCTCCGGTGTCACCGGTGGCGCCCGTACCGCCCGTGGCGCCGGTGTAGCCCGTGGTTCCCTTGGCCCCTGTGGCGCCGGTGTAGCCGGTGGTTCCCGTGGCGCCGGTCGCGCCCGTGGCGCCGGTGGCACCGGTCGGGCCTGCAGGCAGCGAGAAGCAGGCGGTGAGCGCCAGTGTGGTCGCGGCGACGGCGATGATTTTGATTGAATGCATGATGGTTCCTTGGTGGCTTACGAAGACCACCCTCACTTGAAGAGCAGCCCTGCAGAGTTGATCAGCCCTCTGACACAGACTTTGAGCGTCGGCAGATCAAGCCATCGCCACGTTTGAGCGGAAATTCGGCCTGGTGGCCTGGAGCTTCCGTCCTGGTGCAGCTTAGACAGGCCAATGGCGCCAGTCGGTGCGCTGGCGCGCTTAGGGTGTGTTCACAGAAGCGCCACCCCCGCGACTGCTTGGGAGCCTGGCTCCCTGCCCTGGGTCAACTCCGTGAATCACGGCTTCCGGGGGGTGTCCAGCATGCGGCCGAGCAGGTCCATCGGCAGCGGGAATACGATGGTTGACGCGCGGTCACCGGCCACCTGGGTCATGGTCTGCAGGTAGCGCAGCTGCATGGCCTCGGGCTGCTGCGACAGCATCTGTGCGGCTTCGAGCAAGGACACGGCGGCCTGCTTCTCGCCTTCGGCGTGGATCACCTTGGCGCGCCGCTCGCGTTCGGCTTCGGCCTGGCGCGCGATGGCGCGCACCATGGACTCGTTCAGGTCGATGTGCTTGATCTCGACGTTGGTCACCTTGATGCCCCAGGCACCCGTCTGCGCGTCCAGGATCTGCTGTACATCGAGGTTCAGCCGCTCGCGCTCGGCCAGCATTTCGTCGAGCTCGTGTTTGCCCAGCACCACGCGCAACGTGGTCTGCGCGAGCTGGCTGGTGGCCATGAGGAAGTTTTCCACCTGGATGATGGCCTTGTCGGGCGCCACCACGCGGAAGAACACCACCGCGTTCACCTTGACCGACACGTTGTCGCGCGAGATCACGTCCTGCGGCTCCACGTCCATGGTGACCACGCGCAGATCGACCCGCACCATCTGCTGCAGGCCGGGAATCACGATCACCAGGCCGGGGCCCTTGACCTTCCAGAACCGGCCCAGCTGGAACACCACGCCACGCTCGTACTCACGCAGGATGCGAAAAGACGAGGCCAGCAGGATCAGCACAACAGGCACGAGGATCGCGCCAATCCCCAGGTTGAAATCGAACATCGTGGGTGCCTCCTTCAGGTGGATGGTTGGGATGCAGAAGTGTTTCCGGTATCGGGCTGGACATGCAGCAGCAGGTCGTAGCCTGTTGAGCCTTCGCCCTTCGGGCTGCGCTGCGCGCTGGCTTGGGAGCGGCCCGGCACTTCGCCCAGGCCCACCACGCGCACGTGTTGCCCGGGCAGCAGGGGCGCGTCCGAGCGCACCTGCCAGCGCTCGCCATACACCTCCGCCCAGACCTCATCGCCCTGGACCAGCAATACCTCGCCGAGCGCACCGATCATGTGTTCGCCGCCGCTGACCACCGGCGCGCGGCGCGCCCGCAACGACATGCCACCGCCCAGCAACACCGCGGCCCCGGCCGTGACGGCGATGCCGAAAATCAACGGCAAGGGCACGCCCATGCCGGGCACATCACTGTCGAACAGCAGCAGTCCGCCCGCAACGAACGCCACGATGCCACCCACGCCGAGCACACCAAAAGACGGGGAAAGCAGTTCCGCGGCCAGCAACGCAAAGCCCAGCAGGATCAGCGCGAGAGCCGCGTAGTTCACCGGCAGCAGCTGCAACGCAAACATGGCCAGCAGCAGACAGACCGCGCCCACCGTGCCGGGCAGGCCAAAGCCCGGTGACGAAAATTCGAACATCAGGCCGTAGATCCCGATCATCAGCAGGATCAAGGCCAGACTCGGGTTGGCGATCACGCCCAGCAGGCGGTGGCGCCAGTCGGGCGGCTGGGCCAGGGTGGTCAGGCCGCGCGTCTGCAGGCGCAACTCGCCGCCGGCCATGCGCACGGTGCGCCCGTCGATCTGCGCCAGCAGGTCGGCGATGTCCAGGGCCACCACGTCCACGACCTTCTCGCGCAAGGCTTCGGTCGCGCTCAGGCTCGCGGCCTCGCGCACCGCGCGTTCGGCCCACTGCGGATTGCGTCCGTGCTGCAGGGCCAGACCGCGAATGAAAGCGGCTGCGTCGTTGACCTGCTTGGCGGTCATGGCGTCGGCGGGCGATGCGGGCGCTGGCGTACCCGGTGTGCCCTTGGGCGCCGGGGTGGCGGGGTCGGGTCGCTCCCGGGGCGCCTGCGGTGTCCCCGGCATGCCGATGGCCACGGGCGTGGCGGCGCCCAGCGTGGTGACCGGGGCCATGGCAGCGATGTGGCTGGCGTAGAGGATGTAGGTGCCGGCGCTGGCAGCCCGCGCGCCCTGGGGCGTCACGTAGGTGGCCACCGGAACGGGTGAGGCCAGGATGGCCTGGATGATCTGGCGCATCGAGGTGTCGAGTCCGCCGGGCGTGTCCAGCTCCAGCACCACCAGCGGAGCACCCTGTTGCCGGGCATGCTGCAAGCCCCGCACGATGTAGTCCATGCTGGCGGGGCCGATGGCACCCTGCACCGTGAGGACCACCACCGGTTCTGCCCGCGCACCGGTCACCATGAGGGACCACAACAGCAAGCCCCACATGCACCAGCCGCGGAGGCTGAAGCGACCCATGGCATGACCTGTTTTCATTGCAGCTCCACAGAGATACCGCTCTCACTGTATGCCTCCTGACGGCAACCACGCAAGCGACCAGCAGCACATCCCTTGAGGGGAAGCGGACGTCACCGCCCGGTGACAAACCGATGGGCCCGCCCGCCGCGGCAACGGTCTACCGCGTCAGGTACGCCACCAGCCCTTGCAGGGTGAACAGTTGGGGATAGTCGCTCTCGGGGATGGACACACCGCTGCCCTGGCTCAGGCCGATGATGAAATTGAGGAAGTCCATGGAATCGAGGTCCAGGGTTTCGCGCAGGTCTTCGTGATCGGCGACGGTGCTCAGGTCCGCTTCGGGCGCGATGCCGGCCAGCACGTCGGCGGCCAGCTGTCGGATGTCGGCAGAGTTCATGGGGTGCTTCCGTTCAGAGTGTTTCGGGTGTTTGCAAGGCGCGGTGGATGGCCACCAGCAGCTGGCCGCCGAGGTGGCCGTCGCTGGCGCGGTGATCGGCCGCCAGACTCGCGTTCACCACCGGGCGAGGCAGCACCTGCCCATCCACCACCCAGGGCTGCGGCAGCACGCGCCCGAAGCCGACGATGGCCACCTGCGGCGGGTAGATGACGCCCCACACGCTCTCGGCGCCCCGGTCGCCCAGGCTGGAGACGGTGATGGTCGGATCGGTGAGTTCGGAGCTGCGCAGACCACCAGCCCGTGCCCGCTGCACCAGATCGCGCAACGCGGTCATGAGTTCGGGCAGGGTCTTCTGGTCGGCGAGGTGGATGGCCGGCGCCACCAGACCGCCACCGCGCAGGGCAATCGCCCAGCCGATGTGGATGCCATCGCCGGGGCGGAACTGCCCGCTCTCGTAAAAGCCGTTGAGCTGCGGCACATCGCGCAAAGCGAGCGCCGTCGCCTTGAGCAGCAGCACCGCGCTCAGCAGCCGGTCCTGCGGCAGGCGATCGCGGTTCCATTCATCGAGCCAGGCCTGGGCCGCAGAGAAATCCATCGTTTCAGCCAGGTAGTAGTGCGGGATCTCGCGTTTGGAGCGGCTCATCGCCGCCGCGATCGCCTGGCGCATCTGGGCGGCATCGAAGCCGACCGGCTTCACCCGTTGCGGTGCCACCGCCTGCATGGCAGCTGGTTGGGGTTGTGGCGCCGCGCGCTCGACATCGGCCAAGGTGACCGAGCCGTCAATGCCGGTGCCGCGCAAGGCGTCTGGCTGCAGCCCGAGCGCTTGCGCACGACGGCGCGCTGCAGGGCTGACGCGGGCACGCTGCGGCGTCGCGGCCGGGATCGCAGGCAGGGCCGGCACCGCTGCGGAGGCCTCAACAGGTGCGTCCGCGACCGACGATGGGATCGCAGGCGGCGCGGCTCGCGAGACGAGCGACGCAGGCGGCGCTGAGGCGCCTTCCTCTCCGGCCACCGCCACCTGCGCCAGCACCGCGCCCACCGGCAGGCTTTTACCCAAGGGCGCGAGTTCACCGATCACGCCGTCCAGAAAAATCTCGACGTCGATGGCACCTTTGTGGGTTTCCACCACCGCGACCACATCGCCCGGCCTCACGCGGGCACCCGGCTGGACGAGCCACTGCACCACGGTACCGGTCTCCATGTCGGCGCCCAGGGAAGGCATGAGAAATTCGGCCATGCACCCTACCCCACTTTCACCAGACTGCGCACCGCGGCCAGGATGTCGGGCACCTGCGGCAGGCTGGCGGTCTCCATGTGCTCGGCGTAGGGCACCGGCACCTCTCGGGCGCACACGCGGCGCACCGGTGCGTCCAGTTCGTAGAGCGCGTCTTCGGCCAGCCGGGCCGCGATTTCGGCCGAGATCGAGCCACTCTTCCAGCCCTCGTCCACGATCACGCAGCGGTGCGTGCGGCTGAGCGATTTCATCACGGTGGCGGTGTCCAGCGGGCGCAAGACGCGCAGGTCGATCACCTCGGCCTCGATGCCCTCGCCCGCCAGCTGCTGCGCCGCGTCCAGGCACTTGGGCAGGCTGTTGCCGTAGCTCACCAGACTGACGTCTTTGCCCGCTCGGCGCACGCGCGCGTGTTCGATATCCACCGCGGTGACGGCCGGGTCCAGTTCGCCTTCGGCGTTGTAGAGCACGATGTGTTCGAAGATCAGCACCGGGTTGGGATCGGCCAGCGCGGCGGCGAGCATGAGGCGCGCGTCTTCCACCGTGCCGGGCACCAGCACCTTGAGCCCCGGGATGTAGGCGAACCAGCCTTCCAGACTGTGCGAGTGCTGCGCCGCCAGCTGCCGCCCGCCACCGGTGGCCATGCGGATCACCAGCGGCACCGCGAACTGCCCGCCCGACATGTGCGGGATGGTGGCGGCGTTGTTCATGATCTGGTCCAGCGCGAGCAGGCTGAAGTTGCAGGTCATGATCTCGACGATGGGTCGCAGACCGGCCAGCGCGGCCCCCACGCCAGCGCCCACAAAGCCGACTTCGGCCAGCGGCGTGTCCACGATGCGAGCAGGACCGAACTCTTCCAGCAGGCCCTTGGTCACGGCGTAGCAGCCACCGTATTTGCCCACGTCCTCGCCCATCACGAAGCAGCGGGCATCGGCCAGCAACGCGTCGCGGATCGCCTGGCGGCAGGCTTCGCGGTAGGTCATCCGGGTCGGGGTGGCATTCATGGCATGGCCTCCTGCACCACCGAGTCCATCAGCACGAAGCGCTCCAGCTGGTCCACCGGCTCCAGCGTGCCGGCCTCGGCAAACGCCACCGCGGCGTCGATCTCGGTCAGGATGCCGGTGTCGATCGCCGCTGCCTCGTCCGGGGTCAGCAGGTGGTTGCCCTCCATCCAGTGGCGCAAGCGCTCGATCGGATCGCGCTGGCGCCAGTCTTCGATCTCGCCCCGTGTGCGGTAGGCCTGGGTGTCGAACATCGAATGCGCGCGGAAGCGGTAGGTGCGGCACTCCAGGAAATACGGGCCGAGGCCGGTGCGCACATGCTCCACGGCGCGCCGCGCGGCGGCGGCCATCTGGACCGGGTCCATCGCATCGACCTGCGCGGAGGCCATGCGGTAGGCGTCGGCCTTGCGGTACACCTCGGTCTGCGACTCCGAATCGGCCAGCGGAACACCCATGGCGTAGAGGTTGTTTTCACACACGAACAGCACCGGCAGCTTCCAGATGGCCGCCAGGTTCATGCTCTCGTGAAAGGCCCCTTCGGCCACCGCGCCCTCGCCAAAGAAACAGGCCGTCACCGCGCCCGGTCGCAGCTGTTTGTCGGCCATGGCAATGCCCACGGCCAGCGGCAGGCCGCCGCCGACGATGGCGTTGCCGCCGAAGAAGCGGTGCTCACGGTGAAACAGGTGCATGGAACCGCCGCGCCCGCGACAACAACCTTCGACCTTGCCCAGCATCTCGGCCATGAGTGGCGCCATCGGCACGCCGCGCGCCAGCGCATGGCCGTGCTCGCGGTAGGTGGCCAACACCGCGTCGCGCGGCTCCAGCGCATCCATCACCCCCACGGCCACGGCCTCCTCGCCGTCGTAAAGGTGCAGAAAACCGCGGATCTTCTGCGCCTGGTAGAGCTCGACGCACTTGGCTTCAAAGCGGCGGATGCGCAGCATCTCGCGGTACAGGTGGTGCAGGTGGCCGCGGTCGAGGTGGATCTTGTCGGTCACGGGACTACCCTCCGTGCTGCGCACTGCGGGGCTGAGCGCCTTCGGAGCGGCCGGGCGGCGCTCATGGCGCACCACCCTTCTTCTCATCGCTTTCCAGCGTGGACAGATCGCCCTCGGGCAGGCCGAGCTCGCGCGCCTTGAGCAGGCGGCGCATGATCTTGCCGCTGCGGGTCTTGGGCAGGTTGTCGCGGAACTCGATCTGCTTGGGCGCCACCGCAGCGCCCAGCCGTTTGCGCGCATGACCCAGCAGCTCGCGGCGCAGGGCCTCGCCGGCTTCGAAGCCGGGCTTGAGCGCCACGAAGGCCTTCACCACCTCGCCCGCCATCGGGTCGGGAATGCCGATCACGCCCGCCTCGGCGACCGCCGGGTGCTCCATCAGCGCGCTCTCGACCTCGAACGGCCCGATCAGGTGACCGGCGGATTTGATGACGTCGTCGGCCCGGCCGACGAACCAGTAGTAGCCGTCGGCGTCGCGGTGCGCCAGGTCGCCGGTGAGGTACCAGCCGTCGGCGAAACACTTGCGGTAGCGCTCGTCCTCGTGCAGGTAGCCGCGCATCATCGACGGCCAGGGCGTCTTGAGCGCCAGTTCGCCGTCGACATCGGGTGCTTCGATGGGCTCCACATGCCCGTCGGCCAGGCGGCGCACCACCGCGGCGGTGATGCCGGGCAAGGGCTTGCCCATGGAGCCCGGCTTGATGTCCATGGCCGCGTAGTTCGAAACCATGATGCCGCCGGTTTCGGTCTGCCACCAGTTGTCGTGGAAGGGCCGGCCAAACGCCTTGAGGCCCCAGACCACGGCCTCGGGGTTGAGTGGTTCGCCCACACTGGCCATGAAGCGCAGCGCCGAGAGGTCGACCCCCTGCAAGGCCTCGGCGCCGAGCTTCATCATCATGCGGATGGCGGTGGGCGCTGTGTACCAGACCGTGATGCGCTCGCGCTCCAGCACACCGTACCAGGTCTGCGGATCAAACTCGGCCTCGACCACCACGTTGGTCACGCCACACACCAGCGGCGCGATGATGCCGTAGCTGGTGCCGGTGACCCAGCCCGGGTCGGCCGTGCACCAGAACACATCGTCGTCGTGCAGATCGAGTGCGTAGCGGCCCGTCACCGCATGCGCGAGCACGGCCCCGTGCACGTGCACCGCACCCTTGGGACGGCCGGTGGTGCCGCTGGTGAAGTGCAGCAGGGCCATGGACTCGGGATCGGTGTGCCCGATCGTGTACTGCGTGGACGCCGGCGACACGAGCACACCCCAGGGGTGCACGCCGGCTTCGTCAGCCGGCGCCGCACCGACCACGATCACATGCTTGAGGCCGGGCAGGCGTTCCCGCACATCCCTGATCTTTCTTTGGTAGAGCTCGGGGGTCGTCACCAGCACGCGCGCGTCGCCCATCTCGGCCCGCGTGACGATGGGCTCGGGTCCGAAGGCCGAAAACAGTGGCGTCACCACACAACGCGCCTTCAACGCACCCAGCACCGCCACATACAACTCGGGCAGGCGTCCCATCAACACAAACACCCGCTCGCCGGGCATCACACCCAAGTCGTGCAGCGCGTTGGCGAACTGGTTGGTGGCCCGTGCGAGCTCGGCGTAGGTGAATTCCTGGCGTTCACCGCTCTTGCCGATCCAGCGGATCGCGACCTTGTCGCCATGGCCATGCAGCAGGTGCCGGTCCACCGCTTCGTAAGCGATGTTCAGGCCAGCGCCGCCCGGCAAACCATCCAGCCACTCGCGAGCGGCTTCCCAGGTGAATTGCGCCACGGTCGCGGAATGGTCCAGCAGGTGCGGCGCAGGCACCAGCGATGAAGGCTGCTTCTGAAGCGTTGTGTTCACCGTTGTCTCCGGTTGGCAGGAACCGGTGGCGTCTGCTGCAGTGGCTCGCCACCGCAGCGGTATCGACCCGGCTCGTTGACTGAAAACAAATGGTCCTCCCACACGGTGCCACCTGTCCAGCCGAATGTACGTCTTCTTGACCCGAATCA
This sequence comes from Hydrogenophaga sp. L76, assembly GCF_057654755.1. NCBI lineage: Bacteria > Pseudomonadati > Pseudomonadota > Betaproteobacteria > Burkholderiales > Comamonadaceae > Hydrogenophaga > Hydrogenophaga sp. L76. The sequence goes on along the minus strand of NZ_CM172807.1, from coordinate 690,812 downwards.
AAAACCGGCCAAAGACAGCGGCCAGGAGCCGGTCGCGGTCACCTTTTCAGGTCGGTCGAGCCTGCAGTGCGCACAGCACTTCGGCCACCGCCGGCACGATGCTGACCGCGTTGCTGGCGTGGGGAATGCTGTCGGTGCTCCAGATCTGGCCGGCACCGGCTTCGCGGATCAGCCGGACCGCGCCATCGGCAAACAGCGCGTGCGTGACCGCCACGTCCACCGACGCAGCGCCTGCCTCGCGCAGCAACCGGGTCGCCTGCGCGAGGGTATGGCCGGAACTGGCCACGTCGTCCATCAGCACCACGGCGCGCCCGGCAAACGGCAGGTCGGGCAGCTCGATGTCCACCTCCCGGTCTCCATGTCGCAGCTTGCGGCAAACGCCGTGCGCCCAGCCGTGGCGCGCAGCAGCCTGCGCCACCCATTGCAGCGACTCCTCGTCCGGGCCGATCAGCAGCACGTCGGGGCGCTGCGTCGCAATGTGGTCGGCCAGCAGCGGCGCCCCGCTGAGCACGATGGCATCTTTCACAGGTATGGCCTCTTCCAGCGTCGCCACGCGGTGCAGGTGCGGGTCCACCGTGATCACGGCGTCAAACAGACCGGCCAGGAAACGGCCGATGACGCGCTGGCTCACCGCTTCGCCGGGGTTGAACGCGATGTCCTGCCGCATGTAGGCCAGGTAAGGCGCCACCAGCGTGAGGTGCACGGCGCCGAGCTGGTGCGCGGTGCGCGCGACCAGCAGGATCTCGACCAGCTTCTCGTTCGGCTGGTGCAGGCCGCGCCAGAACACCACGCGCGACGGCAGGCTCTCGGGCAGACGCAGGCGCAACTCGCCGTCCGGAAAGCGGTGGCGCTGAATGACGGCCAGCGTCAGACCCGCCGCAGCGGCAACCGCCTGGGCGATGGTCTGCTCATCGTCAAAGCACAGCAGGCAGCCAGCAGAAAGGTCGGGGTGCATCAGAACTCCACAAACACATGGGGCACCTGGTCGGCGTGCCCGAGACTGAAACCGTTGAAGCGCAGGCAGGCCTGGCGGGCGAATTCGAGATCGGCCGGGTAGCTGGCGTGCACGCGGTAGAGCACCTCGCCCGCCTTGACTTCGTCGCCCAGCTTTCGCAGCAGGTCCACGCCCGCGCCCTGCACCTTGGGTGCGCCGGCCTGGCGCGCGATCTGCGCGATCTGCAGGTTGTCGATACCGGTCACCACGCCGGCCTGCGCCGCGGTCACTTCGAGCGTGAGCGCGCCCAGCGCCGGGTGCTGGAGATCAAAGTCGCGCGAGCCTTGGGCCTCGATGATGGCCTGCATCTGCGCCAGCGCGCGGCCCGAGTCGAGGATGTCGCGCGCGATCCGGAAGCCGTCACCACCGCGCACGTCCGGGCTGCATTCGATCAGGCGCCCGGCCAGGCGCAGCGATTTCTGCCGCAGGTCGTTCGGCGCATCGGGGTGGTTCTCCAGCACCCGCATGACGTCGCGCGCTTCCAGCACCGGGCCCACACCCTGCCCCACGGGCTGGCGGCCGTCGGTGATGACCACGTCCAGCGAGAGGTGCAGGCGCTGCGCCACGTACTCGAACAGCCGGCGCAGGCGCTGCGCTTCGGGCATGGAGCGCACCTTGGCCGTGGGACCGATGGGAATGTCCAGCACCAGGTGGGTGGCGCCGGCCGCGATCTTCTTGGACAGGATGGACGCGACCATCTGCCCCGGCGAATCAAGCGCCAGCGGTCGCTCCACAGAAATCAGCACGTCGTCGGCCGGCGAGAGGTTGGCCGTGCCGCCCCAGGCCAGACAGCCCTTGTGGGTGCGCACGATCTCCGTCAACCGGTCGAACGGCAGTTCCACATTGGTCAGCACCTCCATGGTGTCGGCCGTGCCCGCGGGCGAGGTGATGGCGCGCGACGAGGTCTTGGGAAACACCAGCCCGTAGGCGGCCACGATGGGCACCACCAGCATGGACGTGCGGTTGCCCGGGATGCCGCCAATGCAGTGTTTGTCCACCACCAGCGGTTCGTGCCAATCGAGCCGGCGGCCGCTGGCCACCATGGCTTCGGTGAGGAAAAACACCTCTTCGCGATCCAGCTCGCTGCGGTTGCTCGCGACCACGAAGGCGGTCAGTTCGATCTTGGAATAGCGGTGCTCGGCGATGTCGAGCACGATGGCATGGAAGTCATCGCGGGTGAGGCGTTCGCCGTTGATCTTGCGGAACAGCGCCGGGATGGATTCCGCCGGCTCGGCTTGCGAGACCGAGGCCGGGTGGCCGTCGGGCACATCCAGCTGGGCGAAGGCGTCTTCCGAAACGCCGAGCTGGTTGCAGCCGACGATGGATGCGTCGTCCACCACGTTGAGCGTGGCCAGGATGCGCTTGCCGTTGGCACGCACCTCCACCTTGGACAGGGCCTGAAAGCCCTCGGCCCGGTAGACCGCGCAGTCGCGGTGCAGGTAGGCGACGTTCTCGCGGTAGGTGTCGATGGCCACACGGCGCAGCATCAGGCTGCCGCGGCCGGGTGTCTCTTGTTCGGGTTGGGCGCTCATGTCGGCACGATACACCGCCGAAAGCCCGGAACGAAAGCGCACAGCGCTCCCACTTCCGGTTTCCATGGTTCCGGAGCGTCACCCCGAGGCATGAAACGGCGCCCTGTGACCCACTTGGCGCTGAATGTCTCCTTCAAGGATGCGGTGGAACCGGCTTCGCCGGGCCACTCGCATCGCCCCCTGGGGGGTGACGGCCCGCAGGGCCGGCGCGGGGGGAGCCCATCCTCAGCCCACGACCAGCCGCATGCCGGGCATGAACCGCTCGGACTCGGCGCGCCGCTCCAGCGCCAGCCGCATGTTCATCTGCGCCACTTCGGTGTGCTCCGCACCGAGGGCCTGCGCGCGTGCGCCCTCGCCGCGCTGCAGCGCGTCGAACAGCATGTGGTGTTGGCGGTGGGCGTAGAGCATCCAGTCGCGGTCCAGCGCCACCGTGCCCTGCATGGGCAGCATGGCCGAGGCCGGGGCGAACGGCAACTTGTCGTTGATCGCCACGGCGCGCTGCAGCGCCCGGTTGCCGCAGGCGGCCAGGATCAGCGCATGAAAGCGGTCGTTCATGGCCGCGTAGGCGGCGTAGCTCTCGATCGTCAGCGGCTGGGCCTGGAGCAGTCGATCGCCTTCGTCCAGACAGGCCTGCAGATCGCCCTGCAGCTGGCGCGACACACCGTGTTCGGCAACCAGACGCGCCGCCATGCCTTCCAGATGGCCACGCACCGCGATCGCGTCGGTGACTTCCCGGGCGGTGAACTGACGCACCAGGTACTTGCCGGTGTCGTTGGCCTCGACCAGGCCTTCCTGCTCCAGCGTGACCAGCGCGGCGCGCACCGGCGTGCGCGAAGCGCCCAGGCGCTCGGCCAGCTGCTGCTCGGCCAGCCGCTGGCCGGGCGCGAACTCGCCGCTCAGGATCAGGTCGCGCAGTTGCATCAAAACGGTTTCTTGCAGGCTCATGCCGCAAACTGTACACTGAATCCACAAAATGGGATACCGTTTGACCATCACCCCTTTAACCCCGCTCACAGGAGACCCCGCATGAAAGCCGAACAGAACCAGCGCATCACCCAGGTCGGGCCTGGCACACCGGGTGGCGAGCTGCTGCGCCGCTACTGGCAGCCGGTGGCCCTGCTCGACGAGTTCAACCCCGCACTGGACCCGGCCATGGGCGTGCGCCCCGTGAAAGCGGTGCGGCTGCTGGGGCAGGACTTCGTGTTGTTCAGGAACGCACAAGGGGCCTTCGGCCTGCTCGACCGCGACTGCCCGCACCGCGGCGCCGACCTCGCGTTCGGCCGCAACGAAGGCGACGGCCTGCGCTGTCCTTTCCATGGCTGGAAGTTCGACGTGAACGGCCAGTGCACCGAAACCCCGGCCGAGCCCGCCGGCAGCACGCTGTGCTCCCGCATCCAGCAGCGCAGCTACCCGCTGATCGAAAAAGCGGGTGCGCTGTTCGGCTGGTTCGGCCCCGAAGGCAGCACGCCACCGCCCTTCCCCGCGCTGGACTGTTTTGAAGCGCCGGCCACGCACAGCTTCGTGTTCAAGGGCCTGTGGCACTGCAACTGGTTGCAGGCGTTCGAGGTCGGCATCGACCCGGCGCACGCTTCGTACCTGCACCGCTTCTTCAACGACGCCTCGCTCGAAGGCAGCTACGGCAAACAGTTCCGCGGCGCCAGCGTGGGCGAAGTGGGCGGCGAGCGCTGGCCCATGACCAAGGTGATGCGCGAATTCGGCCAGCCCGAGATCAGCTTCACGCAGCAACCCTATGGCCTGCAGCTGACCGCGCGGCGCCCCATGACCGACGCGCTCACCCACGTGCGCGTCACCAACGCGGTGTTCCCGCAGACCTTCGTGATCCCGCTCTCCGAAACCATGACGATCACGCAGATGCACGTGCCGGTGGACGACACGCGCAATTACTGGTTCGCCTTCTTCACCAGTTTCGACACGCCAGTGGACAAGGACACCATGCGCAACCAGCGCCTGGATGCCGTCACCCTGCCCGACTACATCCCGAAGTCCGGCCGCCACAACAACTGGGGCTTCAACGCAGAGGAGCAGCAGAGCCGCACCTACCTCGGCATGGGCGAGGACGACATCAACGTGCACGACCAGTGGGCCTGCGAGAGCATGGGCGCGATCCAGGACCGCACGCGCGAGCACCTGGGCACCACCGATAAGGTGATCATGGCGAACCGGCGCATGCTGTTGCAGGCCATGGACACCGTGGAACAGGGCGGCACACCACCCGGCATCGCCGACCCGGCGCTGGCGCCCAACATCACCGGCCCCGACACCGTGGACGGCATCGCCCCCGCCGAGGGCTGGCAAACCTGGTGGCAAGACGCGGTGCGCGCCAAGCGCGCAAGCGCGCCCTGGCAGAACACCGCGGTGCAACCCGCGTCCGAAACGGCCGGCGCGAAATGACCCACTTCGCCGAACGCTGCGGCCTGCACGACGCAGCCCGTGAAGCCGCTTGCCAGGAGACCGCCCGGCTCATCGAAGCCAGCGGCGTCCAGCGCGTACGCCTGGGCTGGTGCGACACCCACGGCATGCTGCGTGGCAAGACGCTGATGGCCCGCGCCGCGATCCAGGCGCTGCGCGATGGTGTCGGCATGGTCGGCACGATGATGCTCAAGGACACGGCCGACCGCACGGCCTGGAAAGTGTTCGAGCCCGGCGGCACCAGCGATCTGCCCGGCTTTGCCGGCGCCGCCAACCTGATGCTGCTGCCCGACCCCGCGAGCTTCACCGTGCTGCCCTGGAGCGAGGGCACCGGCTGGCTGCGCTGCCAGCCCTGGTTCCTGAACGCCACCCCGGTGTCCCTGGACAGCCGCCGCGTGCTGCAGCAGGCATTGGCACGGCTGGGGGACACGGGTTTCGGCCTCAAGACCGGGCTCGAAGTCGAGTTCCACATCTACCGCATCACCGACACGGCGCCGCAGCTCGACCCCGAGCTGGCCGCCTGGCCCGGCCTGCCACCGCAGGTGGAGATGATCCACCCCGGCTACAACCTGCAGTCCGAAGCCATGATCGACATGGCCGACGAGCCGCTGTCCATCGTGATGCGCACCGCGCAGGCGCTGGGCCTGCCGCTGCAGTCGCTCGAAATCGAACTCGGCCCCAGCCAGGTCGAAGCGGTGTTCGACGCCACCGACGCACTCACCGCGGCCGACCAGATGGTGCTGTTCCGCAATGGCGTGCGCCAGGCGCTGCGCCGCGCCGGCTACCACGCCACCTTCATGTGCCGCCCGCCGTTTCCGAACATCATGTCCAGCGGCTGGCACCTGCACCAGTCGCTCGTGGACCTCGCCACCGGCCGCAACGCCTGCGTGCGAGAAACGCCCGCACCCGGCAGCGGCCGCGCCGAAGCGCGCCACACGCTGTCGGACGCGGGCGCCCACTGGCTCGCCGGCCTGCTGGCGCACGCCCAGGGCATGACGGCGCTGTGCACGCCCACCGTCAACGGCTTCGGCCGCTTCCGCCCGAACGCGCTCGCGCCCCAGAGCGTGATCTGGGGCCAGGACAACCGCGGCGCCATGCTGCGCGTGGTCGGCGGGTCGGGCGACCGTGCCACCCGCATCGAAAACCGCATCGGCGAACCGGCGGCCAACCCCTACCTGTATATGGCGGCGCAGATCCACGCCGGGCTCGACGGTCTGCTTCGCGAGCTGGCACCGCCGCTCGCCTGCGAAACACCCTACGCAGCCGAGCACCCCAAAATCCCCAGCACCCTCGGCGATGCACTGGCTTGCCTGCGCGCGGATACCGCGCTGATCGCCGGTCTGGGCGACGATGTCGTGCACCACTTCTGTCGCATCAAGCAGCACGAGATCGACCGCCACGCCGAGGCCAAGGACAAGACCGACTTCGACCGCCGCGAGTACTTCAGCAGAATCTAGGAAATCCTTTCACCCATGATCCACATCCGTTTCATCGCCGCCGACCAGTCGGTACAGGACATCCAGGGAAAACCGGGCCAGAGCGTCATGGAGGCCGCCGTCGCCGCGAACGTGAGCGGCATCGCCGCCGACTGTGGCGGCACGCTCACCTGCGCCACCTGCCATGTGATCGTCGATCCCGCCTGGGCCGACCGGCTCCCCGCGCCCGGCAACGACGAACAGGGCATGCTCGAATTCACGGCCTCGCCGCGCGCTCCGGGCAGCCGGCTGAGCTGCCAGATCGTGCTCACGCCAGCACTCGACGGCATCGAACTGCGCCTGCCGGCTTCCCAATATTGAGCGTACATGGCTTGCCTATACTGGGCGTTTCAACCCATGCAACCCGCTGCCTGCCGGCAGCCAGGACACCCGCCATGAGCTATGTTTTCACCCCGCCGCCCGTTGTCTCCGTGCCCGTGGTCGGCCGCGCCGAACGCTTCCCGGTTCACCGCATCTATTGCGTGGGTCGCAACTACGAGGAACACGCCAAAGAGATGGGCTTCACCGGCCGCGAGCCGCCGTTCTTCTTTCTCAAACCGGCCGACGCCATCGTGGTCGCCGAAGCCGGCAAAACCGCCGTCATTCCCTACCCCAGCCTCACGTCGAACCTGCACCATGAGATCGAGCTCGTGGTCGCCATCGGCCAGGGTGGGCGTGGCATCCATGCCGAAGACGCAGCGGAGCACATCTTTGGCTACGCGGTCGGCCTGGACATGACGCGCCGCGACCTGCAGACCGAGATGAAAAAGCAGGGCCGCCCCTGGTGCATCGGCAAGGGCTATGACCAGTCCGCACCCATCGGCCCCATCACCCCCGCAGCCGATGCCGGCGACATCGGCAACGCCGCGATCTGGGTGCAGGTCAACGGCAGCGACCGCCAGCGCAGCAACGTGGGCAAACTCATCTGGAACATCGCCGAGACCATCGAACACCTGTCCAATGCCTGGGAACTGCAGCCGGGCGACCTGATCTACACCGGCACCCCCGAAGGCGTGGCCGCGGTGGTCAAGGGCGACACCATGACCGGTGGGGTGGACGGCCTGACCAGCATCAGCGTCAAGGTGGCCTGAAAATGACGTCAGGGTTAACCCGCGGGGTTGAATACATACAATTCAACCATCGTGAACTGATTTCACAAAATTAAATCCCGCAAACCCATGGGGACCATCCGCGCTGCGGGTTTGACCTCTGTTCCGCAGCGCAACAAAACGTTTACCGTCACTGGGTCAGCCGTCGGCCGCCCCATTTCCCCCTACAACACAGGAGAACAATCCATGATCCAGCGCAGAACCCTGCTCCAGTCCGGCGCCGCCGTGGCCTTCGGCGCCCCGGCGCTTGTCGGCTTTGCCCAGCAGACCGTAACCCTCAAGTTCCACACGTTCATGTCGCCGCAGTCCAATGTGTGGCTCAACATGCACAAGGCCTGGATGGACAAAGTCACCAAGGACTCGGGCGGCCGCATCAAGTTCGAGGCCTACCCTGCCATGCAGCTCGGTGGTTCGCCGGTGCAGCTGTACGACCAGGCCAAGGACGGCGTGGTCGACATCGTCTGGACCTTGCCGGGCAACACGCCGGGCCGCTTCCCGCGCATCGAAGTGTTCGAGCTGCCGTTCATGATGAACAACGCCGAAGCCACGTCCAAGGCTTACTGGGAATACGTGCAGACCGTTGCCCAGGACGAGTTCAAGGATGTGCACCCCATCGCCCTGCAGGTGCACGGGCCCGGCATGTTCCACATGCGCGACAAGCAGATCAAAACCGCCGAAGACCTCAAGGGTTCCAAGGTGCGCGGCCCGACCCGCCAGATCACCAAGATGCTCGGCTACCTCGGCGCTTCGCCCGTGGGCATGCCGCTGCCGCAGATTCCCGACGCGCTTTCCAAAGGCGTCATCAACGGCTGCGTGATCCCCTGGGAAGTGGTGCCGGCCGTCAAGGTGCAGGAACTGGCCAAGTTCCACAGCGAGTTCGACCCGGCGGGCGGCGCGCTGTACACCACGACTTTCATCCTGGCCATGAACAAGGCCAAGTACAACGCGCTGCCAGCCGACCTCAAGGCCGTCATCGACAAGAACTCCGGCATGGAAACCTCGGCCTGGCTGGGCAAGGTGCAGCAGGGTGGCGACGCGCCCGGCCGCGAGTCGGCCGTCAAGCTGGGCAACAGCATCTACACCATCCCCGCCGCAGAAGCCCAGGAATTCAAGCGCAAGGCGCGCCTGGTCGAAGTGGAATGGATGCAGGACATGGACAAGCGAGGCTTCAACGGCAAGCAACTGCTGGACACCGCCAAGTCGCTGATCGCCAAACACGGCAAGACCACCAAGGGCTGACCGCCTCCAGCGCCGGGTGCCTTGCACCCCGGTGTCTTGAAGGGCTCCGCAAGGAGCCCTTTTTCATTTCCCCTACACTTTGCAGCATGCACCGCAGCCCCATCCAACACTGCAGAGAATGCGGCGCCGCCGTCACCTACCGACTCCCCGACGACGGTGACACCAAACCCCGCGCCATCTGCACCGTCTGCCACACCGTCCACTATGAAAACCCGCTCAATGTGGTGGGCACCGTGCCGGTGTGGGGCGAGACGGGTGAATACGTGCTGCTCTGCCTGCGCAACATCGAACCGCGCCGTGGCAAATGGACCCTGCCCGCCGGCTTCATGGAACTGGGCGAAACCACGGCCGAAGGCGCGCTGCGTGAAACCGACGAAGAGGCCGGCGCGCAGATCGTGCTGGGCGAACTCTTCACGCTCATGAACGTGGCGCGTGTGGGCCAGGTCCACCTGTACTACCGCGCCCGCCTGCTCAGCGAGCACTTCAACCCCGGCTTCGAAACCATCGAGGCCCGGCTGTTCACCGAAGACCAGATCCCCTGGGACGAGATCGCGTTCCGCACCGTGCGGGAAACGCTGGAGCACTACTTTGCCGACCGCCGGCGCGGGCAGTTCGGCTTCCATGCCTTCGACATCGCCTGAGGGCTGACGGCGCTGGCGATGGAGGGCGGGTCAGGAACGCCGCTGGCGCAACGGCGCCAGCAGATCGCTCAGGCCGTTGTGGTCGATCTCGTGCATCAGTTGCAACAGGCGGCCGACATCACCCTTCGGAAAGCCCTCGCGCGCAAACCAGTTCAGGTAGTTGCCCGGCAGGTCGGCGATGGGCGTGCCCTTGTGCTTGCCGAAGGGCATCTCGGTTGTGATCAGGCGTTCCAGGTCCTCAGCCTTCATCGCTCGGCGCCTCCGCCGTCCAGCCAGGCCCGCACCGCGGTGTGAAACTGGGCGGGCTTCTGAAACATCAGCCAGTGCCCGGCGTCAAAGCCCTGCACCTGGCTGCCCGGCGTCGTGCCCAGGGCCGCGAGCCAGCGCGGTGAATGGAACATGAAAGGCTTGCGCCGACCGAAGCAGAACAGCGTGGGGATCTGCGGGCCGAACACCTTGTCCACCCGCGCCACGCCGCGCAGGCCGCCGTACGAGCCGAACCACTGCATGGCGTAGGGATAGTTCATCTGCCAGCCCATGCGCTCGGGCGGGGTGCGGCAACCGATGGTGCGCGCCATGAAGCGCGTCATGCGGTCGGCCAGGCCCGGCAGCCAGCCCCCGAGCTTCCAGGCCACAGCCAGCCAGAGCTGGTAGCCCGCGATCATCAGCTTTTCCTTGGTCTTGAGCGACTTGAGGTAGGCGCCCGAATTGGTGTCGCCAATGTCGGTACCCACCACCCGCACCACGCGCTGCGGGTTTCGTGCCGCGTACTCGTAGCCGAAGAAACAGCCCCAGTCGTGCAGCAGCAGCGTCACCGGCTCGTCCGGGCTCACCGCGTCCACCACGGCGCCCACCAGTTCGCACATCTCATGCACCGACACCGGGCGCGGCGGCTTCGAGAGGTCGAAGCCCGGCAGCGAGAAGCGCACGCAGCGGTAGCCGTCGCTCAGCGCCCGCACCGCGCCGTCCCACAGCGCCAGCGTGTCGGGCCAGCCGTGCAGCATCACCACCGTGGGGCCGTGGCCCTCGATCTGCACCGTCAGTCCCTGCACATCGAGGGTTGGGGTCATGGCTTGATGTCCGTCAAATGAAGTGGCGGCGATGGTAGCGCGCGCCAGGGCCTGGCGGTGTCTTGCACGATACTCCCCGGCCATGCACCGAACCATCTTCACCACCCCGGTGGTCAACGCCCTGCTGCGCGGCTTTTCGCTGGCTTTCCTGAAAATGACCGGCTGGACGGTCGAAGGCAGCCTGCCACCGCAGGCGACCCGGAGCGTGTTCATCGCCGCGCCCCACACCAGCAACTGGGACCTGCCCTACACCCTCATGGTGGCCTTCGCCCTGCGCCTGAACCCCTACTGGATGGGCAAGCAAAGCATCTTCAAAGCCCCGTTTGGCGGCCTGATGCGCTGGCTCGGCGGCATCCCGGTGAACCGCGCTCAGTCCAGCAACCTGGTGGCCGCTTCGGCCGACGCCATCCGCGCCGCCGACGGACCGCTGCAACTCATCGTGCCGCCCGAAGGCACGCGCAGCAAGACGCGCTACTGGAAGACCGGCTTCTACTACATCGCCCGCACAGCCCAGGTGCCCATCGTCATGGCCTACATGGACTACGCCACCAAACGCAGCGGCCTGGGCCCGCTGTTCCAGCCCACCGGCGACATCGAGGCCGACATGGCCGCGATCAAGGCGTTTTACGCGCCTTTCAAGGGCAAGAACGCGGCGCAGTTTGAAGCCGAGCCGATCGAGTGAGCCTGCAGGTCAACCCGCCTGTTCCGCGCAACGCTCCATGCGCTCACGCCGCTCCTGGCGGAAATTCGGCACCGCCAGGCGCACACCGTCCAGGTCGGTGAAAGGCGTGGTCCGGCTATTTCATTTTTGATTGGAGCTGGATCGTCTCGCCCGCCACCATGAAACGCCCGCGCCCGCGGTGGTGCAAGGTGCGCGCGTCCTTGTGCGCGGGGTCCACCCAGGCCTTCACCACCTCCAGCACAAACAGACCGTACTTCGCCACCATGCCCGTGTCCACCACGCGGCACTCGAGGCTGGCAAAACACTCCTTGATCAACGGTGCGCCCACCACTTTGGCCGGCACCGGCGTGAGCCCGAAGCGCTCGAACTTGTCCACGTTGCGGCCCGACGCGTTGCCGCAAGCCACCACCTGCTCCGCAATCTCCACCGAAGGAATGTTGATCACGCACTCGCGCGACGCCTTGAGCAAGCCATACGAATGGTTGCGCGGGCTGACCACGCAGCCCACCAGCGGCGGCTCGAACTCCAGCATCAGGTGCCACGACTGCACCATCACATCCGTCTGCCCACCGCTCGCCGTGGTCAGCAGCAGCACCGGGCCGGGTTCGAGCAGGGTGTAGGCCTTGGCGAGCGGGAACGATCTTTTGGCCATAGGTGGGCTCCCGTTGCGCAGATTCAGGATGTCGCGCCGAACGCCTCGTGGAAGAGTACCGTGCCGCGCGGCAAGGCATCGGTGAACGGCAGCACCATGAAGTACTCCGGCGGAATGTCCGGGTACACCAGCTGCGCCTCATTGCGAAAACCGAAGCGCCGGTAGTAGCCCGGTTCGCCCACCAGCATGATGCCCGCCGCGCCCTGCTCGCGCAGCGCCTGCACCGCGGCCTGCATCAGCGACGAACCGATGCCTTTTCCCTGGTGCTCAGGCAACACCGAAATCGGCCCCAGCCCATGCCAGCCCGGCGTGCCGTCGGCAATGACCACCGGCGAGGTCGCCACATGCCCCACCAGTTCGCCACCCTGCTCCGCCACCAGCGACACGCTCAGCGCACCGGCGCGGCGCAGCGCGTTGACGATGAAGGCCTCGGTGTGGCTGGTGTGGGGTGCGTTCAGGAAGGCGGCCGTGGTGAGGGTTGCGATGGCGTCTGCATCGGCGGGGGTTTCGGATCGGATCATCGTGTGGGGCCGGTCAGGGCCTTGGGGTTTTGGGCGCTGAGGAAATGGGAGTCAACAGATCAAACCGCCGAACCCAAGCGCCCAACGCCTTCCTCAATCTTCTCCACCCCCACCGTCGCAAACGAGAGGCGCAGGGTCGCGTGGTCGGGGTTCGTGGCATAGAACGGCGCGCCGGGCACAAAGGCCACGCCTTTTTCGATCGCGCGTTTGGCCAGCTCGCCACCGTCGGCCACTTTGCCGCCCGCGCCCGTGAGGCGGGCCCAGACGAACAGCCCGCCCTGCGGTTGCACGAACTCGATGGCGTCGCCCAGTTCGCGACGCAAGGCGTTGCCCATGGTGGTGGCGCGTTCGGCGTAGACGGCGCGCACCTTGGCCAGCGTGGCGGGCATGCGACCGGCTTTCAGGTACTGCGCGGCGGTGGCCTGGGCGAAGGTGCTGGTGTGGGCGTCGCTGAACTGTTTGCACATGGTGGCCTTGGCCAGCAGCTCGGCCGGGCCGACCATCCAGCCCACGCGCAGGCCGGGGCTCAGCACCTTGCTCAGCGAACCGCAGTGCACCAGCCGCTCGCGGCTGCCGGGCACGCTGGCGCTGAGCGCGAGCAGGCTGGGCGGCGGTGCTTCGCCGAAGTAGAGATCACCGTACGGATCGTCCTCCACGATCAGCGTGTTGTGTTTCACCGCCATTTCCAGTACCTGCTTGCGCCGCTCCAGGCTGAGCATGGCGCCGCTGGGGTTGCCGAAGGTGGGAATGAGGTAGACGAATTTGGGCTTGTGCTCTTCGATCAGCTTTTCCAGCTCATCGGTCTTCACGCCGTTGCCGTCCACCGGTGCGCTGATGAGCTGCGCGCCGTAGAGGCGGAAGCACTGGATGGTGGCGAGGAAGGTCGGGCCTTCGACGATGACCTTGTCGCCGGGCGACACGAGCGTCTTGCCCAGCAGGTCCAGCGCCTGCTGGCTGCCGGTGGTGACGATGAGGTCGCTGGCCGTCACGCCCTGGTTGCCCTTGCTGGTCATGAACGCAGCGAGCTGTTCGCGCAGCGGGTTGTAACCCTCGGTAGCCCCGTATTGCAGGGCGCCGCCCGGCTCTTCGGTCAGTGCGGCGTTCACGGCTTCGCGGATGCCGTCCACATCGAACATGGCGCTGTCGGGGAAGCCGCCGGCGAAACTGATGATGCCGGGCTTGCCCAGCAGCTTGAAGAGTTCACGGATGGCGGAGGTTTCGACGTTGTTGAGGCGGTCGGCAAAGGGCAGCTGAAAGGTCATGGCGTGGGGTCTCGAAGGTTCACGGAAAGAGCGCGGAAAGCGTGCTGACCGCATGTTAGCGCCCTGGCCGCTGCACCACGCGCTGGCCCGCTCCGCACTACACTGCGCGCCATGAAACCCGCGCAGATCCAGGCGTTCTTCGCCACCCTCCAGGCCGCCAACCCGCACCCGGTGACCGAGCTGGAGTACACCAGCGTGTTCGAGCTGCTGACCGCCGTGCTGCTCTCGGCCCAGGCCACGGACGTGGGCGTGAACAAGGCGACGCGCAAGCTGTTCCCGGTGGCGAACACGCCGCAGAAAATCCTGGCGCTCGGGCTGGAGGGGCTGGAGTCCTACATCAAGACCATCGGCCTGTTCCACAGCAAGGCCAAACACCTGATGCAGACCTGCCAGATGCTGGTGGAGCGCCACGGCGGCGAGGTGCCGCGCACGCGCGAAGCGCTGGAAGCCCTGCCCGGCGTGGGCCGCAAGACGGCCAACGTGGTGCTCAACGTGGCCTTCGGCCAGCCCACCATGGCGGTGGACACGCACATCTTCCGCGTCAGCAACCGCACCGGTCTGGCCCCGGGCAAGACGCCGCTGGCGGTGGAGCAGCAGCTGCTGAAACGCGTGCCGCCCGCCTACGCGGTGGACTCGCACCACTGGCTGATCCTGCTGGGGCGCTACGTGTGCCAGGCGCGCAAGCCGCTGTGCCACCAGTGCGCGGTGTCGGCGTACTGCGATTTCAAGCCGAAGACGACGGGCTAAGGCGCCATCCAGCCTCGCACCACCGGCAACGCCATCACGGCGGCGGTGGCGGCGTGCAGCGCCAACCCCACCAGCGCCCCCACCAGCGTGCCGTTGATGCGGATGAACTGCAGGTCGCGGCCGATGTGTTCTTCCAGCACGCGGCTCATGTCGTGCGCGTCCCAGGCTGCCACCCGCTGCGCCACGAAGCCGACGATGCCCTCGCGCCCGCCCTCCAGCGCGCGCAGCAGCACCTGCTGGGCCTGGGCGTTGAGCCAGGCGCGCAGGGTGGCGTCGGCCAGCAACTGCCGCCCGGCCGTCTGCACCACGCTGGCGTAACGTTCGGCCAATGCGTTGTCGGGTTGCTGCGCCTCGTTGCCCAGGCGCTGCATCACCTCGTGCCACCAGGCCTCGATCGGCTCATTCCACAACGGCTGGTTCAGCCAGGCGTCGCGCCAGGTGGCCACCCGGGCCTGCCAGTCGGCGTCGGTCTGCAGGCGCTGGATGGATTGCGCCATCCAGGCGTCGAAGCGGTGGCGCAGCTCGTGCTGCGGGTCGGCCGCCACGTCGGCCAGGGTGTGGGTGAGCGCGGCCACCAGCTTGCGCGTGGCCAGGCGCGCGGCCATCTGGTCGAGGCCCACGTACTTGAGCTGTTTGAGTTCGCCCGCGATGCGCTCGGTGAGCTGCTCCTG
The DNA here is from genome assembly GCF_057654755.1 of Hydrogenophaga sp. L76. Taxonomy (NCBI): domain Bacteria; kingdom Pseudomonadati; phylum Pseudomonadota; class Betaproteobacteria; order Burkholderiales; family Comamonadaceae; genus Hydrogenophaga; species Hydrogenophaga sp. L76. Next base: position 675,787 of record NZ_CM172807.1, on the reverse strand, counting down.
CACCGTGTCTTGTTCGGCCCAGTGCGCCATCTGCTGCAGCAGGCCGTCGAGCCACTGCTGGTGGTGGCCGTGCTGCGTGAGTGCCGCCAGCGCCTGCCCGCCCAGCGTGGCCACGTCCACCTGGCGCAGCAGGCGCTGCGCGAGCTGTGCCACCCACTGGCGCACCAGCGTCTGGTCCAGCGCGTTCAGCAAGGCCGGCGTGGCCTGCTGCAGCCACTGCCCCACGCGGGCGGCCGACTCGGGCTGCGCCAGCCAGCGGCCCAGCTCCTGGCCCATGTCCCAGCGCGCGAGCATGGGGCGCACGTGTTCGGCGGTGAGGAAATGCGTGCCCAGGAAGCGCGCGAGCTGGGCGCCCAGGCGGTCTTTGTTGGCCACGATGATGGCGGTGTGCGGGATCGGCAGGCCCAGCGGGTGGCGGAACAAGGCCACCACGGCGAACCAGTCGGCCAGCGCGCCGACCACCGCCGCGCCGGCGGCGGCGGCCACATAACCCCAGGCGGGGTGGCGCGGGGTGAGCAGCGTGGCCCCGACGTACACCGCCGCCGCGAGCAGCAGCAGGCCGAGCGCCAGCGCCTTCATGCGGGCGAGGCTGGCTCGAGGGTTTGACAATGGGGCGTCCATGGGCACAGTGTGCCCTGATCAGAGGTCCATGCAGCAGTGGCCGCCGGGCTCGGGGGCTTCGCGCGGCCACTGCGCCACGTCGGTGATCGGTCCGCGCCCCTGCGCAGCCACGAACTGCACCGCGCGGATCACGCCCGCGTGGGTGACCCACACCGCCTCGCTGGCCCCGCTCTCGCGCAGCCCGAGCAGCGCATCGGCTACGCGCTCAATCACCTGCTGCGTGCTCTCGGCGCCGCCGAAGCGGTGGTGGGCGAAGTCGGCCATCCAGGTGTCGAAGGCGGCGCGGGGCACGGCGTCCCAGCGCTGCAGCTCCCAGTGGCCGAAGTCCATCTCGTTCAGGCGCACGTCGGTGAGCAGCGGGCGCAGGTCGGGCCGCAGCGCCCGCAGCACGTAGGCCAGCTGCTGCGCGCGCCCCAGGCCCGACACCCAGACCGGCAAGCCCTGCGGCAGCAGCGCGGCGGCGGCTTCGGCGGCGGCCTGCGTGAGCGCGGCGTCGGCCGGCACATCGCTCGCGCCGTAGCACAGCCCGGCGTCGAGCGTGACGCGGGCGTGGCGCAGCAGCCAGAGTTTCACGGCGCGACGGCGGGCAATGAAAAGGCCAGCGCCAGGTAAAACAGCAGTTCGCTCAGCTGCTGCGTGGCGCCCAGGCCATCGCCGGTGAAGCCCTGCAGGCGGCGGCGCAGCAGGTGCCACATCCATGCCAGGCCGATCAGTGCACCCAGCACGGCCTGCGCCCAGCGCACGGTGGGCATCAGCGCCAGCACCAGCGCCATCGCCAGCCCCCACCAGACCAGCCCCACCACGAGGCCGCCGACGCCGATGCTCTCGGCCAGCGGCTTCGATTTGGACAAGGGCGTGTCGCCCACATGGGGCAGCGTGTGGATGATGAACAGCGGCATGAGCCGGGAGGTCACGTGCCCGGACAGCAGCGCCAGCGCCGCCACCGCCGCGCCCCCGCTCTGCGCGATCAGGGCCAGCAGCGCGACCTTGCCCAAGAGCGCCAGCACCAGCGCGATGGCGCCGTAGGAGCCGATGCGCGAGTCCTTCATGATGTCCAGCGCGCGTTCGCGGCTCACCGCGCCGCCCAGGCCGTCGGCCGTGTCGGCCAGGCCGTCTTCGTGGAATCCGCCGGTCAGCATCACGCTGAACACGGTGCTGAGCAGCGCCGCGACCCAGGGCGCCGCCGGCTGCGCGGGCAGCAACCACCACACGCCCGCGAACACCGCCGCCGTGGGCACGCCGACGACCCAGCCCACGCCGGGGAAGTGCGCGGCGCTGGCGCGCAGCATGGCCGGGCTGAAGCCCACCCAGGCCGCCAGCCGGCCCGTCACCGGGACGCGGGTGAAGAACTGGAGGGCGATGAAAAAGTGCCGAAGGGGCATGAACACCCCCCCGCGCCGCTGCGCGTCTTCCCCCACGGGAGACGCAGCAGGTGGCCCGGCGGAGCCGGTTCCACGACCGCCGGGCTCGAAGTCACCGCTGTCCACGGCCTCGGCCTCAGACCGGGGCAGAGCCAACGACCGGCGCCTCGTCCTGCCGCGACACCCCCGCCGACTCAAAACTCGCCATCTCGCGCAGGATCGCGCAAGCCGACACCAGCAGTGGCCAGGCCATGGCGGCGCCCGAGCCTTCGCCCAGGCGCAGGCCCAGGTCGAGCAGCGGTTCCACCTTCAGGTGCGCGAGCATCAGCGCGTGGCCGCGTTCGCCCGAGCGGTGCGCGAACACGCAGCGCTGCAGCACGGCGGGCTGCAGGGTCGCGGCCACCAGCACGGCCGAGCTGGCGATGAACCCGTCCACCACGATCACGCGCCGCTCGGCGGCGGCCTGCAGCACCGCGCCCACCATGGTGGCGATCTCGAAACCACCGAAGGCGGCGAGCGCGTCCAGCGGGTCGCGGGCCTCGGCATGGAGCGCCAGCACCTGGCGCAAGATGCCGATCTTGCGCTGCACGGCCTCGGCGTCGAGCCCGGTGCCGGCACCGGTGCAATCGGCCACCGACAGCCCGGCCAGCCGCGCGAGCAGCATGGACGCGGCCGAGGTGTTGCCGATGCCCATCTCGCCCAGCAACAGCGCGTTGCCCGGCAGCGCCTTCACCAGCGCGGCGCCGTTGGCCAGCGCGGCGTCGCGCTGCGCGGCGCTCATGGCCTGGCCTTCGAGCGAATCCGCCGTGCCGGGCGCGACCTTGTGGACCACGAGGCCGGCCCTTGGAGCGAAGTCATGGCGCACGCCGCAGTCCACCACCGTGAGGCCAATGCCGTGCTGGCGCGCGAGCACGCTCACCGCGGCGCCGCCGGCGAGGAAGTTCTCGACCATCTGCCAGGTCACGTCGCTCGGGTAGGCCGAGACGCCGCGCGCAGCCAGGCCGTGGTCGCCGGCGAACACGACCAGCTGCGGGTCTTTCAGCTCGGGCGATTCGCTGCCCAGCACCAGGCCGATGCGCTGCGCCAATGCCTCGATGCGGCCGAGCGAACCCAGCGGCTTGGTCTTGTTGTCCAGCAGGTGTTGCAGGCGCGCGGCCAGCACGGGCTGGGCGATGTCTTGAAGGGTGGGGATGGTAAAGCTCATGGGTCAGTCCGGTTGGATGAGGGATTCCAGCACGCCGGGTTCGACGTGTTGTTCGATGAAATCGGCGAGCCCGTCGAACACGCTGTCGAGCGTGGGCGCGCTGGCGCCGAACAGCGCGTGCAGCACGCGCGGATCTTCAAACAGGCCGTGCAGGTAGACGCCCAGCACGTTGCCGGCGGCGTTCTGCCAGCCCAGGCCGTCGGGCAGCACGGCGCGCGCCAGGTCGCCCTTGGCGGCCATGGCGGGGTGCTGGGCGACCATTTCCGAGGTTCTGCCGTGGTGAATTTCGTAGCCCTGGGCCTGCACGCCCGACAGCGCCGCCCAGAGACCGGCCAGCGCGGTGAACCGCGTCTGGGTGCGGCGCACGGTCTTGTCCGGTTCGAACGCGGTCACCAGCGGCAGCAGGCCGAGGCCGGGCGCGTTGCCGTCGATGCCATGGGCATCGACCAGCGCCTCGCCCAGCATCTGCAGGCCGCCGCAGATGCCGAGCACCACCCCGCCCTGCGCCGCGTGTTGTGCCACCGCCTGGTCCAGCCCCTGCGCGCGCAGCCAGGCCAGATCCGCCGCCGTGGCCTTGGAGCCGGGCAGCACGATCCAGTCGGCGCCCGCGCAGTCGGCCGGGCTGCGCGCCCAGACCAGGCGCACGCCGGGCACGTTCTTCAACGGCTGGAACTCGTCGAGGTTGCTGATGCGCGGGTAGGCGATGACGGCGATCGTTGTCTGCACCGCGCCGGAAGCGAGCGTGCGGTCATCGAAAACCCCATCCTCCTCGGGCAGGCCGTGTTGCCACCACATCGGCAGCGTCGCCACGGTGGGCACGCCGGTCAGCTCCTGCAGCATCTGCGGGCCGGGTGCGAGCAGTGTGGCGTCGCCGCGGAACTTGTTGAGCACGAAGCCCTTGATGAGTGAGCGCTCGTCCTCGGGCAGCAGCGCCCAGGTGCCGTAGAGGTGGGCAAAGGCGCCGCCCCGGTCGATGTCGGTCACGAGCAGGCAGCGCGCCTGCGCGTGGCGGGCGATGCGCATGTTGACGATGTCGCTGCTGTGCAGGTTGATCTCGGCCGGCGAGCCCGCGCCTTCGATCACCACCACGTCGTTTTCGGCGCGCAACGCGTCCAGCGCGGTCGTGATCGCCGGCCAGACTTTCTCGCTGCGGCCGCGCCACGGCAGGGCGGAGAGTTCTTCACTCACCTGCCCCATCAGCACCACCTGGCTGCGCGTGTCGGCCTCGGGTTTGAGCAGCAGCGGGTTCATGCGAACGTCGGGCTCGGCGTTGGCGGCGAGTGCCTGGAAATACTGGGCTGAACCGATCTCGCCTCCGCGCACCCACTCGTCGCCGTCTGCGGCACGATGCGCCGCCGGGCCGCCCCAAGGCGCATCAGCCCCCTCGGGGGGCAGCGACCCGCGCGAGCGGTGGAGCGTGGGGGCAACGACGCGGGCGTTGTTGCTCATGTTCTGCGCCTTGAACGGCGCGACACGCAGGCCAAGCCGAGCGTAATGGCGGCACAGGGCCGTGGTCAGCCAGCTCTTGCCGGCACCACTGGTGGTGCCGAGCACCATCACACAGATGGCGGTCATGGGAATGTCTCCTCTTTTGGCTGCAAGGCCGCCGCCAGCGCCGCCTGCGCAGCGGGCGGCAACACGCCGAGGCGCCAGTGGCCCGGCAGGCCCAGCGAACCGGTGTCGCGCAGCTTGATGCCTTGCGCGCGCAGCGACGGCACGTCCAGCGCGTGCGGCGCCCGGGCGCAGAAATAGTTCGCCTCGCTCGGCAGGCAGGCCCAGCCGAGTTCACCGAGCAGCGCGATCTGGGCCGTTTTCCAGCCGATCAGCTGCTCGCGGCTCTGCGCCAGCCAGCGCTGCGCGTCGGCCTGCACCCAGGCCCGGAGCATCGCCACCGCGTGGGCACCGAGTGGCCACGAGGGTGCCATCTGCTCCAGCGAGCGGGCCAGCGTCAGACCATGCAGGGGCGCGATGGCGTAGGCGCCGCGCACCCCCGTCAGACCCAGCGCCTTGTTGGGCGTCCAGAGTTGCCAGACGCGGTCCAGCGCGCCGGCGCCCAGGCTGCAGCGCCCGCTCAGGCGCAGCGGCTCGTAGGCCCGGTCCAGCACCACCACGCCGCCCTGCTCCGCCACGGCGTTCACCATGGGCTCGGCCTTGCCCAGCGGACTGGCGGGCTCGCAGAGCCAGAGCAGGTCGGCCTGGGCGGGCTGGTTCTCGCGCTGCAGTCCCCAGGCCTTCGCGGCCTGCGCGTAGTCGCCGTAAGCCAGCGCGGGCAGCCAGACCCGCTGACCACCCGAGCGCGCCACCGCCGCCGTGATGCGCGCGATGAACTCGCTGGCGCTGCCCGCGACCACGATGCGCTCGACCGCCACGCCGTGGAACGCGGCCAGGGCGTGCCGCAGGGCGGTGTAACCGGGGTCTGGGTAGTGCTGCGGATCGGCCCGCTGCACGGCACTCAGCGCCATGGGGCACGGCCCGACGGCGTTGGCGTTGGTGGAGAAGTCCCAGCGGGGCACGCCCAGGGCATCGGGGCCGCCGTGAACGCCGCTCATGCGAACGCCCCTCCGAGGGTGCCGAGCATCGCCGCACCGGCCAGCAGCGCCAGCGCGCCCACCACCCGGCCGGCCAGTTGCAGGGCACGCGCGGTGTCGGCCGCATGCGGGCGGCGCCCGGCCGGGTGCAGGGTGTACACGCCGGGTTTGGCCAGGCTCACGTCCAGCGCCAGCGCCATGGCGGCCATGGGCCAGCCGCTGTTGGGCGAGGGCGTGAGGCCGGCCTGCGTCGGCAGCTGGCGCCAGCGGCTGGCCGCGCCCAGCCCGCCGAGCAACGCGGCCGTGAGGCGTGCGGGCAGCCAGGACAGCCCGTCGTCGGCCCGCGCGGCCCACTTGCCGGCCCAGGTCCAGTCGCGGCCCTGGCGCTCGCCCCGGTAGCCCCACATGGCGTCGGCCGTGTTGGCGAAGCGGTAGAGCGCGGCGCCCGGCAAGCCGGCCACGGCGAACCAGAACAGCGGCGCGACCACCGAGTCGTTGAGGTTCTCGGCCAGGGTTTCGATGGCGCTCTCGCGCACCTGGGCCGCGTCCAGCGCACTCACGTCGCGGCTCACCAGCCAGGCCAGGCGTGCGCGCCCGGCCGGCAACGATTCGCCCAGCGCCGCCTCCACCGCCCGCACCTCGTCGCGCAACATGCGCCAGGCGAGCAGCGGCTTGAGCAGCACGCCCAGCACCAGCGCCTGCAGCCACCCCGGCCCGGCGTCCAGCGCGCGGACCAGCGCCCAGCCGGCCAGCACCACCAGCGCGGCCCCCAGCAGCCAGGCCAGCGCGCCACGCGCGAACACGCGCCAGCGATCCGCGGTCGGCGTGGGCACCGGGGTGGCGATGCGCTCACCGGCCCAGCCGAGGTAGCGCCCCATCCCCACCACCGGGTGCCAGCGCGCCGCCGGCTCGCCCCACAGGCGGTCCACCCCCAGCGCCACCAGCACCGCGAGGGCGCCGATGGCCACCGGCGACAGCGCCTGCGGGTCGGTCATGGCGTGGCGCCTTGCAACGCGGCGGTGTCGGCCAGGGCCAGCCGCCCGGCCGCGGCCGCGTGCAGCGCCGCCAGCAACTGGTCCACGTCGTCGGCCTGGTGCGCGGCCGACAGGGCGATGCGCAGGCGGGCCGTGCGCTCCGGCACGGTGGGCGGGCGGATGGCGGGCACCCACAGGCCCTGCGCACGCAGGCGCGCCATCACGTCCAGCGCGGCAGCGTTGTCACCGATCACCAGCGGCTGGATGGCGGTGTCCGAGTGCATCAGCGTCCAGCCCGCGGCGTCGATGGCCGGGTGGGCGCCCGGCGCCAGGCCGGCGCGCAGCTGCGCGATCAGCGCGGCCAGGTGCTGGCGCCGGCGCTCGCCCTCGGCGCCGAGCACACAGCGCAGGCCGGCGCGCACGGCCTCGGCCAGCAGGGCCGGCGCGGCGGTGGCGTAGGTGTAGCTGCGGGTTTTCTGCAGCAGCCACTCGACCAGCCGATCGGGCCCGGCCACGAAGGCGCCCGCCACGCCCAGGGCCTTGCCCAGCGTGGCCATGTAGAGCACGCGCGGCGAGGCGCCCGCGCCGGTGAGGCCGGCGGCGGCCAGCGCGCCACGGCCCTGCGGCCCCAGCACGCCGAAGCCGTGCGCGTCGTCCAGCAGCAGCAGCGCGTCGTGCCGCTCGCACAGTGCGTGCAGGCCGGCGATGTCGGCCACGTCGCCGTCCATGCTGAACACCGCGTCGCTGATCACCAGCTTGCGGCGCGCCGGGCTGGCGGCCAGCAGCGCGTCGAGCCGGGTCAGGTCGCCGTGGGGGAAGCGGTGCACCGTGGCCTTGGACAGGCGGGCACCGTCGATCAGGCAGGCGTGGTTCAACGCGTCGGAGAACAGCGCGTCGCCCTCGCCCACCAGCGCCGGCACGATGCTCGCGTTGGTGGCGTAGCCGGCGTAGAAATACAGCGCGCGCGGCAGGCCCACGGCCTCGGCCAGCTCGCGCTCCAGCGCGGCGTTGGCCACGCTGTGGCCGCTGACCATGGGCGAGGCGCCGGAGCCCACGCCGTAGCGGTCCACCGCGGCGTGCACCGCCTGGCGCAGCAGCGGGTCTTGCGCGAGGCCCAGGTAGTCGTTGCTGCAGAAGGCCAGCAGCGACACGCCGTCCACGTTGAGACGGGCACCCGGCTCGGGCGTGACCGCGCGGCGCACGCGGCGCAGCGACTGCGCGTCCAGCGCGGCGAGTCGGTCGTCAAATTCGTTCAGCCAGCTCATGGCCATCCTTTCAACGCCATGTTTCAGGCAGTTCCAGTTGCACAGCGCGCGCGTCCGGCACCGGCTGCCAGGGCACGACGCCCAGCAACGGCGCGCCCAGGCGCTGGCGCAGCGTGTCCATGTTCTCGTCGCGGCAGGCCATGTCCGGGTCCACGGCGTTGGCCACCCAGCCGGCCAGCCGCAGGCCGTCGGCGCGGATGGCTTCGGCCGTCAGCAGCGCGTGGTTCAGGCAACCCAGCCGCAGGCCCACCACCAGCACCACCGGCAGGGCCAGCGCCACCGCCAGGTCGGCCAGGGTCTCGTCGTCGTTGAGCGGCACGCGCCAGCCGCCCGAGCCTTCGACCAGCACCACGTCGGCCAGGCCGCGCAGCCCGCGGTGCGCCGCCACCAGCTCGGCCACGCCCACGCACCGGCCCGCGCGCGCGGCCGCCAGGTGGGGCGAGAGCGGCTCGGGCAGCGCCACCGGGTTGTCCAGCGCGGGTGGCACGGCCACGGTGGACGCGGCGCGCAAGGCCAGCGCGTCCTCCGCCACCCACACGCCGCCCTGCTGCACCAGGCCGGCCGCCACCGGCTTCATGCCGACGACGCGGGCGTGGTGGCGCGCCAGCGCGTGCAGCAGCGCGGCGCTCACCAGGGTCTTGCCCACGCCGGTGTCGGTGCCGGTGACGAAGCAGCCGTCAAACGCCATCGGGCACCCCGCTCACCGGCGCCGGGCTGGTTTCTTCGGCCAGCGTGGCCTGCAGCGCGGCCAGCGCGCCCCGGGCCAGCAGCTCGCCCTCGGCCTCGTCGATCACATAGGGCGGCATGGCATAGAGCGTGTGGCCGATGGGGCGCAGCAGCAGCCCCTGCGCCAGTGCGTGGCGGGCGAAGCGGCGGCCGAAGTCGGGCAGGCTGCTGACCACGTCCCACGCGAAGACCATGCCCTGGCGCCGCGCGTGGCGCACACGCGGGTGGCTGGAGATCGGCGCGAACTGCGCGGCCAGCCGCTCGCTGGTGCCCAGGTTCTGGCGCAGCGCGTCGGTCTGCTCGAACAGGTCCAGCGTGGCCAGCGCGGCGCGGCAGGCCAGCGGGTTGCCGGTGTAGCTGTGCGAATGCAGGAAGCCGCGCGCCACCTCGTCGTCGTAGAACGCGGCGTACACCGCGTCGGTGGTGAGCACCACCGACAGCGGCAGCGTGCCACCGGTCAGGCCCTTGGAGAGGCAGAGAAAGTCGGGGCGGATGCCCGCCTGCTCGTGCGCAAACAGGGTGCCGGTGCGGCCGAAGCCGACCGCGATTTCGTCGAGCACCAGGTGCACCTGGTGCTGGTCGCAGAGTTCACGCGCGCGCCGCAGGTACACGGGGTGGTGCATGGCCATGCCGGCGGCGCACTGGATCAGCGGCTCGATGATCACGGCGGCGGTTTCGTGCGCGTGGGCGGCCAGCCACTCGCCCAGGGCGGCGGCGGCCCGCTCGGCCACCTCGGCCGGGGTTTCACCGGGCGCGGCCTGCCGGGCGTCGGGGCTGGGCACGGTGGTGGCCAGGCGCACCAGCGGCGCATAGGCCTCGCGGAACAGCGCAATGTCGGTCACCGCCAGCGCGCCCACGGTCTCGCCGTGGTAGCCCCCGGCCACACCGACAAAACGGCTCTTCTTGGCCCGCCCCGCGTTGCGCCAGTGGTGGGCGCTCATCTTCAGCGCGATCTCGGTGGCGCTGGCGCCGTCGCTGCCGTAGAAGGCGTGGCCCAGGCCGGTGAGCGCGGCCAGGCGCTCGGAGAGTTCCACCACCGGCCCGTGGGTGAAGCCGGCCAGCATCACGTGGTCCAGCGTGTGCAGCTGGTCGATCAGCGCGGCGCGGATCGCGGGGTGGTTGTGGCCGAACAGGTTGACCCACCAGGAGCTGATCGCGTCGAGGTAGCGATGGCCTTCGTGGTCGTGCAGCCACACGCCTTCGGCCCGTGCCACCGGAATCAGCGGCAACGCCGCACCCTCGGGCGCGTGCAACTTCATCTGCGTGCAGGGGTGCCACACGGCGGCCAGGCTGCGCTGGCGCCAGGCGGCGTTGGTGGACACCGGCAGCATCAGTGGTCCGCGCCCAGGGGGGCAATGACCGGGTCGCCGGCCTGCGGCCCGGCGGGCTCGCTGCGGGTCTCGACGATGCGGTTGGCGGCGTCGGGGAACACCAGCTTCGGCACGGCCTCGTCGAGCTGGTCTTCATGGACCATGCCGAAGGCCGCGATGATCACCAGGTCGCCCACGCTGGCGCGCCGGGCGGCCGAACCGTTGAGCGAGATGATGCCGCTGCCGCGCGGCGACTTGATGGCGTAGGTGATGAAACGTTCGCCGTTGTTGACGTTCCAGATGTGGATCTGTTCGTTGGGGCGGATGTTGCTCGCCTCCAGCAGGTTCTCGTCGATGCCGCAGGAGCCTTCGTAGTGCAGCTCGCAGTGGGTGACGGTGGCGCGGTGGATTTTGGATTTCAGCAGGGTGCGGAACATGGGGGATCTCCTGGGAATGAGGGGGTCTCGGTCATCGACAGGGCCAAGGTCAGGCCTGCGCGCGCGTGGTGTGCATGCCCATGCGGGCCAGCAGGTCCTGGTCGGCCTCGACGTCGGGGTTGCCGGTCACCAGCAGCTTGTCGCCGTAGAAGATGGAGTTGGCGCCGGCCAGGAAACACAGCGCCTGGGTCGATTCGCCCATCTGCCGGCGCCCGGCCGACAGGCGCACCTTGGCCCTGGGCATGGTGATGCGGGCCACCGCCACCGTGCGCACGAATTCCAGCGGGTCGAGGTCGGGCTCGTCGGCCAGCGGCGTGCCCGGCACCTTGACCAGGTGGTTGATCGGCACCGACTCGGGGTACGGCGCCAGGTTGGCCAGCTGCGCGATCAGGCCGGCGCGCCCGGCGCGGGACTCGCCCATGCCCACGATGCCACCGCTGCACACATGGATGCCGGCCCCGCGCACGTGGCCCAGGGTGTCCAGCCGGTCCTGGTAGTCGCGGGTGGTGATGATGTCGCCGTACAGCTCGGGCGCGGTGTCCAGGTTGTGGTTGTAGTAGTCCAGGCCCGCGCCCTTGAGGCGCTGCGCCTGGTCGCCCGTGAGCATGCCCAGGGTGCAGCAGGCCTCCAGGCCCTCGTCCTTGATCACGCGCACCAGCTCCTCGACCTTCTCCAGGTCGCGGTCGTTGGGCGCGCGCCAGGCCGCGCCCATGCAGAAGCGCGAGGCACCGGCCGCCTTGGCGCCGAGCACGGCTTCGCGCACTTCCTCAGGCGTCATCATCTTGGTGGCGGGCACGCCGGTTTCGTGGTGCACCGACTGCGGGCAGTAGCCGCAGTCCTCCGGGCAGCCGCCGGTCTTGATGGACAGCAGCGTGGCCAGCTCCATGTGGGTCGGGTCGTGGTGCTCGCGGTGCACGGCCTGTGCGCGGTGCATCAGATCAGGGAACGGCAGGTCCAGCAGGGCCTGCACCTCGGCCACCGGCCAGGCCTGCTGGCGGGCATCGACCGATGGCGCCTCGGCCTTGCGCGGGGCGTGGAAATGCAGGGTCTGCTCGGTGGAAGGCAGCAGGGTCTGTGTCGTCATCGTGGGTCTCCTCAAAGTTCAAGCAGCGGTGGGGTCACCCCGTCACCGCCTCGCGTGGGCCCAGGGGCTGGCCCCAGGCGTTTTCAAACAGGATATTGTCCAATGCGCAGCGCTGGGCCCATCGCTGCCGCTGGAGCAGGGGCTGCTCGTCAAAATGGTGCACCGGCCCGATACAGAGCAAGGCCACGGGCTCGGCCCCGTCGGGCATGCCCAGCAGCGCCGCCACGGCCAGCGGGTCGAACAGCGAGACCCAGCCCATGCCCAGCCCCTCGGCGCGGGCGGCCAGCCAGAGGTTCTGTATGGCACAGGCGGTCGACGCGAGGTCCATCTGCGGCAGGGTGCGGCGGCCAAACACATGCCGCTCGCGGCCCTCGGCCAGCGCCACCACCCAGACCTCGGCCGCGTCCATCAGGCCCTCGACCTTGAGGCGCATGAATTCGCCTTCCCGCTCGCCCAGCGCCCGCGCGGTCAACACGCGCTCCTGCTCCACCAGCGCCTGCAGCCCGCTGCGCAGCGCGGGCGACGCCACGCGCAGAAAACGCCAGGGCTGCATGAAGCCCACGCTGGGCGCGTGGTGCGCGGCAGTGAGCAGCTTGCGCATCAGCCCGGGCGCGACCGTTCCCCCGGCGAAGTGGCGCATGTCGCGGCGCTCGAAGATGGCGCGGTACACGGCATCGCGCTCGGCCGGGGAGAAGGCCTGATCAGGAGTGGACTGGTCGGGTGTGTTCACGCCTTCTCAGTCTTCAATGCCGCGCTGCGCCGGGATGCCCGCCTTGAACGCGTGCTTGACCATCTGCATTTCGGTCACGGTGTCGGCCAGCCCGATGATCTCGGGCGGGCAGCGGCGGCCGGTCAGGCAGACGTGCACATGGCCCGGCCGCTCGCGCAGGGTCTGCAACACACCGTCCAGCGGCAGCCAGCCGTAGATCAGCGGGTAGGTGATTTCGTCGAGCACGACCAGGAAGTGTTCGCCGGCCATGATGGTGGCCCGGGCCTTTTCCCAGCCGTCGCGCGCGAGCTGCGCCGAGTGCTCCAGGTCCTGGCTCTTCCAGCTGAAGCCGTCGCCCAGCCCTTCGATCGGGATGCCGATCTGCTCGAACATGCGGTGTTCACCGAAGCGGGCCGACGGCACCTTCATGAACTGGAAAATCTTCACCGCCTTGCCCCGACCGTGCGCGCGCAGGGCCAGGCCAAAGGCGGCCGTGCTCTTGCCTTTGCCGTCACCGGTGTTGACGATGACGATGCCCCGGCGCTCGCCCTCGGGCTTGTCGTAGGGCTTCTCGGCGGGTGGCGTTTCAATCTGCATGGTAGTCAGGGCTCAGTTGCACCGTCTCGCCAATGATCAGCAAGCCGGGTTGGGGGCCGTAGGCCGGGGCCCGCTCGACCAGGCGGCGCAGGCTGCAGGCCACCACGGTCTGCGTGGGCCGGGTGCCGTCGCGCACGATGGCCGCCGGGGTGTCGGGGGACAGGCCGTGGGCGATCAGCAGCTCGGCGATGTGGGCCAGGCGCTGGATGCCCATGTAGAACACCCGTGTCTGCCCGGGGCGCGCCAGGGCCCGCCAGTCGTGCGTGGCCTCGTCGTCAGCCAGGTGGCCGGGCAGGAACACGCAGCTGGCCGCGAGGTCGCGGTGGGTGAGCGGGATGCCCGCCGCCGCCGAGCAGCCGCTGGCTGCCGTGACGCCGGGCACGACCTCGAAGGCGATGCCTTCGGCCTGCAGCGCCTGCACCTCTTCACCGCCGCGCCCGAACACATAGGGATCACCGCCTTTCAGCCGCACCACCCGCTGGCCCGCCCGGGCGTGCTGCACCAGCAAGGCGTGAATGCCCTCTTGCGGCACGGCGTGGTGGCCCAGGGCCTTGCCCACGTACACGCGCTGCGCGCCCGCCGGGATCAGCGCCAGCACCTCGGGCGAGATCAGCCGGTCGTGCACCACGACCTCGGCGCGCTGCAGGCGGTCCAGCGCGCGCAGGGTCATGAGGTCGGCCGGGCCCGGGCCCGCGCCGACGATGGAGACAAAGCCCCGGGCGCCCGGTTCATTCGGCATCGGCGCCTCCCGGGCCCTGGTGGAACACCAGGTCCTGCACCACCTGCCCGCCGACCAGGTGCTGGTGAATGATGCGGTCCATGTTGGCGTCGGTCACGTTGTAGTACCAGGTGCCGTCGGGCTGAACGCACATCACCGGCCCGCCCTTGCAGGCGGCGAAGCAGCTCACGCGGCTGCGCTTCACGCGCAGCTCGCCCTCGTGCAGGCCGGCGGCCTTGAACTTGTCACCCAGGCTGTCGAACAGGGCCTGCGAGGCGCCGTCCTGGGTGCAGCGCGGGCCGGTGCAGAGCAGCAGGTGGCGCTTGTAGCCGCCGATGTGGGGTTTGGTCACTTCTTCTGTCATGTCAGGGCTTGTTTTCACGGGAGGCGCAGGTCGCAGCGGTCGCCGATGCCGTCGCGCCACACCGAGACCCGGCTCAGGCGGAACCCCGAGAGGGCCGCGAACCGGGCGATGAAGGCACAGAGGTTTTCAAGCGTGGGAATGCCCAGCCCGGCCACCTCGTCCAGCAGGTGGTGGTCCAGCTGGCCGCGCACCTGTTCCAGCAGCGCCCGGAGCCGGCCCAGATCGACCACCATGCCGGTGTCGGGGTCCACGGCGCCGGTCACCGCGATCTCGCCCCGGTAGGTGTGGCCGTGCACGCGCGCGCTGCCGGCGGTTTCCATCTCGCGCCGCAGCGTGTGCGCGGCGTCAAAAAAGAAGCTCTGGGAAATTTCGAATGTCATCGGATTCCAACCATCTTGTGGGTCTGCAGGCTCAGCCGCCAGCGCGGGTCGCGCAGGCAGTGTTCGATGGCCCAGAGGGTGTTGTCTTTCAGGTCGGGGCCGTCCATGGGTTGCAGCAGGTGGTGCTCGAAGTCCAGCTCGACCAGCGCGTCCAGGTCGACCCCGGGCTGCGGGACCACCACCTTGAGTTCGCGGCCGGCGCGGACCTTGAGGGCGGTGTTCGCCTTGGGGCTGACACACAGCCAGTCCACCCCCGCCGGGGCATCGATCGTGCCGTTGGTCTCCACCGCGATCTCGAACCCGACCCGGTGCAGCGCGTCGATCAACGCGGCATCCACCTGCAACAGAGGCTCACCGCCCGTCAGCACCACCAGCTTGCGCCCCGCCACCGACGCGGGCCAATGGGCCAACACCTGGTCGGCCAGCGCCTGGGCGGACTCGAATTTTCCCCCACCCGTGCCGTCCACACCCACGAAGTCGGTGTCGCAGAACCGGCACTGGGCGCTCGCGCGGTCGGCTTCGCGCCCGGACCAGAGGTTGCAGCCGGCGAACCGGCAGAACACCGCCGCCCGGCCCGCGTTGCCGCCTTCCCCTTGCAGGGTGTAGAAAACTTCTTTGACCATGTAGCTCATGGAAGGGGCCTCGTGGGTGGCATGGGGGGTGGGTGGCGGGGGGCCGGGGGGCCGGGGGGCGAAGTATCGCGCGTTGACGCGCCCTGCCCGGCCCGATTCGGCCCTATTCGGCCTGTTCCTCGGCGTCCGCCGGTGCGGCCACCACCTCCTCGACCGGCGTGTTGAGCACCGCCTCGATGTAGTCCACCGGCAGACGGTGCTGCTGTGCCAGCACGTCCAGGCTCGCGCCGTCGGCGTGGTCGGCGCGCAGATTCTCCATCCAGCCCAGCAGGCCGGTGGAGAGCGAGCGCCCCGCTTTTTCACCCGAGCGGGTGCTGCCACCGTCGTCCAGGTCGTACTTGTTGGCGTAGCCGCGCGGCGTGACCATCAGGCCGTGCCGCACGAAGGTGTGGCTGTTGCCGATCAGCACCGTGGTCAGCATGCCGATGTCGCACTCGCTCATCTTGTCCAGCGTGGTGAACTCGATGCGCTCGCGCCGCCGGTAGGCCGACTTGACCACCGCCACCGGGGTGTCGGGCCGGCGGTGCCGCAGGAACAGCGCCTGCGCCTGCACGATCTGCTGCGTGCGGCGGCCGCTCTTGGGGTTGTAGAGCGCCACCACGAAGTCCGAGGCCGCCACCGCGTCCAGCCGGCGCGCGATCACCGGCCAGGGCGTGAGCAGGTCGCTCAGCGAGATGGAGCAGAAGTCGTGCGTGAGCGGTGCGCCCACCAGCGCCGCGCAGGCGTTGATGGCCGATGCGCCCGGCACCACCTCGACCTGCACGTCCGACTCGGGCGTCCAGCCGGCCTGGAACAGCACCTCGTAGGTCGGCCCGGCCATGCCGTACACCCCGGCGTCGCCGCTGGAAATGAGCGCCACCTTCTTGCCTTCGCGGGCGCTGGCCAGGGCGTGGACCGCGCGGTCCAGTTCCTCGGTCATGCCCTTGCGAACGACTTCCTTGCCTTCCAGCAGGTCGGCCACGAGCTTGATGTAGGTGACGTAACCCACCACCACATCGGCCTCGGCGATCGCGTCGCGCGCGCGCTGGGTCATGTGGTCGTGGCTGCCGGGGCCGATGCCCACCAGCATGATCTTGCCTTTGATGTCGCTCATTGCGGTGCTTCCATGGTGGGGGCGTGGTCTGCGCCCGTGCGCGCCAGCACGGCCGCCACGGCGGGGCTCAGCCAGCGCTGGAAGGCCAGACCGGCCGCCGCGCCCATGCTCACCCAGAACGACAGCGACAACCAGGTGGTGGCCCAGATGAACTCGCCACCCAGCTGGCGCAGCGCCGCCTGAGCCTCGCCCGTGAAACCGGCCAGCGGGTCGGCCACGATGTGCGGCGCGCCCACCACGAAGGGCAGCGCCAGACAAGCGACCGCCGCGGCCCAGCGCAGGGGGCTGCGCATCAGCGCCACCGACGCACAGGCCAGCGCCGCACCGCCCGCCGCGAGCACCCACCAGCCCTGGCGCGAACCCAGCCGGGCGGCGTCCATGCCGGGGATTTCGGCGTGCAGGCCCAGCGACGGCCAGAAGTGAAAACTCAGCCAGCCGGCCGCGGCCACCCAGGCGGCCAAAGGCACCGCGCGCAAGGCGCTGCCGCGCCACTGGCACACCGCCATCACCGCCAGCACCAGCAGCGCCATGCTGAACGCGTGCAGCACGTTGGCCACCCAGGTCCAGAAGTGGCGCTCCACCCCGTCGGCGGGCGCCCATGCTTCGGCGTCGGCGCCATGGTCGTGCGCCGCACCGTCCGCATGGACGTGCGCGGCCGGCGCAACCACCGGCTCGGGCGCAGCCGCCTTCTGGCTTTCAAACGCCTCGGCCGCCAGGATGATGGGCACGGTCTGCCACTGCTGCAGACCCGACTGCACACTGCCGACCAGCAGGGCCACGGCCAGCGCCGCCCAGATCAATGTTCGAAAAATCATGAGACTCTCCATGTTCAAAAGGCTGCAATCCGGTCAAAAGATCGCGCCAAAAAGCCCTCACCGAGCGAAGTGCCCCAAAGCCGGGAACGCGGTGGAACCGGCTCCGCCGGGCCACTCGCGTTGCCCCCTTGAGGGGGTCGCGCGCAGCGCGGCGGGGGTGCCTCCTTTTAATGACAAGGCTTGACCGTCACGTGGCGCACATCGTGTGCGGCGTTGTGCGCGATCGGGCTTTCGGCAAACGCCACGCCGTACAGGACGACCAGGCCCAGCGCGGCGCCGGCGGACAGCTGCAGCAGCAGGCTGCGCGTGGCGCTCGCGCGCTGGGCGGTGGCGATGGGGGCGGTGGTGGATGAAATCATGGCGTGCTCCGTTCAGGGTGGTTGATAAAGAAAACTGTCACAGCGGGCGATGGACACCGTGGCGTTGCGCCCATCGGCGCCACGGTGTTTGAATTTTTCGACCAGCAAGGCGGTCATGGGCAAGGCCTCTTCGTGGCCCAGCGCGCGGCCCCCCGCCAGCAGGGCCGCGGCCTCGCTGACCGAGGGCGTGCCGGTGTACCGGCGCACGGTCTCCGACGGGTTGGGCACCGGCACCCCGGCGAGCTGGGCGGGGGCGTAGAACGCCAGGGCCCAGCCGTGTTCGGCGGCCAGGGCGAGCAGGCCCGCCTCGTCGGCCTTGAGCGTGACGCTGGCCGCGGCCACCACCTGCCCGGCCTGCGCCCCGGCCTGCGCGAGCGCGGCCCCCAGCGCGTGCTGCAGCGTGGCCAGCGGCGTGCCGCGGTCGCAACCCAGGCCCACGGCCACGTTCATGCCAGCGCCTCCAGCGGCGGGCGGTACACGACCAGGCGCTCGTGCAGCTCGGCCCAGTGCGCGTCCGTCACGGGTGCGTGGGTGATCCACAACACGGCCTTGAAGCGCGCCAGGTCCACGTCGGCCAGGCGCTCGAACTTGTGGATGCTGGCGGGCAGCGGCGTGGGCCGGGTCCACCAGTGCGGGCTGCCCGCTTCCTGCACCACGGCCACCGGCTCGCCGTTGACCACGTGGGCCGACACACGCGTGATGTTGATCTTCGGCGCCTCGACCTTCCAGCCCAGCTCGCGGCCCAGGATGTCCACCGGGATGGTCTTGCCCACGTCCGAGGCGGTCGTCAGCACCGGCGTGGCGCCGAGCAGGGCGGCCACGGCTTCGGCCATGGCGTTGGCACCGCCCACGTGGCCCGACAGCACCGGGATCACGAACTGCGCCGCGTCGTCCACCACCAGCACGCCGGGGTCTTCGTCCTTGCTCTTGAGGTGCGGTGCGATCAGGCGCACCACGGCGCCCAGCGACACGAAAAACACCACCTGGTCGAAGTCGGCGAACAGCGTGGCGATCTCGTCGCGGAAGGCGCCGCTGTAGGCTCGCACGGGGTTGGGCAGGCCGGCCATCAGCGGCGCGAACTTGTCGGCCACACACACGCTGGCGCCGGGCATCTGGCGCGCCAGATCGGCGGTCTGCTGGGCGCCGTGTTTGGTGATCGCCACGAGGACGACGCGCACGGTGGTTTCGGGGGTGGTCATTCCTCGGTTTCCTCTTCTTCGATTTCGGTGCTGGTTTTCTTGCGGCAGCCGCGCTGCATTTCGCCGCGCTCTCGCCCGGGGTTCTTCACCAGCAACAGCGACAGGTAGTTGACCTTCGTGCCCTTGAGTTCGGCCACGTCGGTGACGATGCGTTCCACCGGCGAGCCGGCCTTCTCGATGAAGCGGCTGTGCGCCAGCAGGCCGCGCCGCTCCAGCAGGTCGATCAGGTCGTCCAGCAGCGGCTTGACCTTCATCAGCACCAGGGTGTCGAAGTGATCGAGCATCTTTTCCACCGCCGCGATGCCGTAGGCGGCCGGCACGATGGCGATGGTGTCGTCCTGCTCCGAGAGCGGCACCTGCAGCCGCGCGCAGGCGGCGTTGAACGAGGTCACGCCGGGCACGACCTCGATGCGCGCCCCCGGGTCCAGCGCGCGCAGCACGCGCGCCAGGTAACAGAAGCTGGCGTAGGTGGAGGCGTCGCCTTCAACCAGGAACAGCACGTCCTGCCCGCCGGACAGCAGCTCGCGCACCGTCTCGGCCGCCTTCAGCCAGTGGCGCGCCAGCTTCTCCACATCGTGCGTCATCGGGAACAGCAGCGACTGGTGCCGCCCGGGCAAGGGCAGGCCGGCGCGGACCGCGATGTCCAGCGCGTAGCTCTCTTTGCGCAGGCTGCGCACCGGGTAGGTCCAGATGGCGTCGCGCCGCTCCAGCAGCGCCCAGGCGCGGCGGGTGATCAGGCCCGGGTCGCCGGGGCCGAGGGAAACGCCGAACAGCGTGCCCGCTTGCGTCATGCCGCCCCCCCGGCCTGAGCGCAGACGATCCACACCGGGTTTTCCGCCGCCATGCGGTGCATGTGCAGGATGGGCTTGCTGCGCGAGGCCTGAAGCTGCAGCACGTCCCAGGTCGCGCCCTGCTCTTTCAATGTGGCCACGGCCATCCCCAGGTTTTCAATCGTCACGAAGTTCATCACCAGCCAGCCCTGCGGGCGGAGTCGTTTCAGGATCAGCGCGATCAGCTCGGCCAGCTCGCCGCCCGAGCCGCCCACGAACACCGCGTCCGGGTCGGCCCAGTCCTTCAGGCCCTCGGGTGCCTTGCCGTGCACCAGCGTGTGGTTGCTGATGCCCATGGCCAGGCGGTTGCGCTGCACGATGGCCGCGTCGTCGGCGTTTTTTTCGATCGCGTACACGTGGCCGTTGCGGCACAGGCGCGCCGCCTCCAGCCCCACCGAGCCCGAGCCTGCGCCGATGTCCCAGACCACGCTGTCGGCGCGCAGCTGCAGGCGCGCCAGCGACACCGCGCGCACCTCGTGCTTGGTGATCAGCCCCTTCTCGGGGTGGCGCTGCTCGAAGCTCGCGTCCGGCAGGCCCAGCAGCACCTGCGGCGCGCGCAGGCGGCTGCGCCAGAGCAGCACGACGTTGGGGTCGGCAAAGGGCATCTGCGCTGCGGCGCTGATGGCCATGCCGCTGACGATGCGCTCTTCGGGTTGGCACAGGCGTTCGGCCACGGCCATCTGAAAATCGTCGGCCAGGCCCTCGGCCACCAGCATGCGGGCGATGCGGTCGGGGGTGTTGTCCGGGCTGGTCAGGATGGCCAAGCGGTCGTGCTGGCGGATGTCGCGCAGCAGCGCGTACAGCCCGTGGCCGGGGGGCGAGCCCGGCACCCAGTCGCCCGCGTCCTTGCTGTGCACGGACGAGAACTTCATGTCCTGCCAGTGCAGGCCCAGGCGGGCGCAGGCGAGCTGCAGCGTGGACACGTTCGGCAGCACCTCGATGGCCTCGATGCACAGGCGCGACGCGAGGTAGGCCGCGATGCCGTGGCACAGCGGATCGCCCGTGGCCAGCACCACGACGCGTTGGCCCTCGGCCTGCGCGGCGCGGATCCACTCGGGCACCTGCGACAGCGCGCCGCCCAGGTCGCGCTGCACCGCCTCGGGCGCGATGTGCGCCGCCAGCAGCTGCAGCGTGCGCGCGCCGCCAATCACCAGCTGGGCCGCCCGCAGGTGCTGCAGCGCCGTGGCGCCGAGGCTGGCGACACCGTCGTCCAGCACGCCGACGATGCGGCATTTGTCGATCACAGGTTCCACGCTCAAGAAGCCTCCGCTATTTTTTTGCCATCGAAGTCACAGACCAGCACCTGCAATTCAAATTGATCGGGGTAGCGCGTGCGCAGGGTCTCAATGACCTTCTGCGCCAGTGCGGTGTGGAACGCCGTGCCCAGGCCCAGCGCGTCCATGCGCTCGCCGGCGTAGCGCGCCGTCTCGTTGCCGCGAATGGCCTCGCACACTTCGGGCGGCGCGCCCACGCCAGCGGCCAGATCGGCCAGCAGGCCGGTGTCCACCTCGGCGCGGCCCGCGTGGGTGATGGTTTCGCCCTGGGCGATCTTGGTCAGCTTGCCGACCATGCCGCCGATGACCACCTTCCTCAACCCGGCCTTCACCGCCGCGCCCATGGCGTAGCGCAAGAAATCACCCATCTGCACGAACGCCGGCTCGGGCAACTCAGGCATTTCTTCCATCACGAATTTTTCGGTGCGCCCACCGGTGGTCAGCACCACCACGCCGTGGCCCAGGGTGCCCGCCACCTGCACGCCCTGCACCACACTGGCGCGGTAGGCGGCGGTGGAGTACGGCTTGACGATGCCGGTGGTGCCCAGGATGGAAATGCCGCCCAGGATGCCCAGGCGCGCGTTCAGCGTCTTCTTCGCCATCTCCTCGCCCTGCGGCACCGAGATGCGCACCTCCAGGCCGGTTTCGTCCAGCAGGTCCTGCCCCACCAGGCGCACATTGGCCTCGATGTTGCGGCGCGGCACCGGGTTGATGGCCGGGCCGCCCACCGCCAGGCCGAGGCCGGGCATGGTGACGGTGCCCACCCCGCCACCGCCCGCCAGCACCACCTGGCCCGGCTGCCCGGGCAGCAAGCGCAGGTCGGCGGTGAGGTGGGCCTTGTCGGTGCAGTCGGGGTCGTCGCCCGCGTCCTTGATCACCATGGCGTGGGCGGTGCGCTGGACGCCGCTGCCGGCCACCCGGCCGTCCTGCACGGCGAAGCGCACCAGGTCGCCGTTGGGCAGCAGGCACTCGACCTCGCCGGGCACCGCGCCCGTGACGAGGCCGATGGCGGCCGCACGCGCCGCCGCGGCGGAACACGCACCGGTGGTGAAACCGGTGCGGGTGCCGCGGGGCGCGTCTTTGTTCATCATGCGGCCAGCTCCCTCGCCTCGGCCAGGCCCAGCAGCGCGTGGATCGCGGCGACCACCAGGGTGGAGCCGCCCTTTCGGCCCCGGATCACGATCCAGGGCACGCCGGCTTCCTGCGCCATCAGGTCTTTCGATTCCGCCGCCGACACGAAACCCACCGGCATGCCCACCACCAGCGCGGGGCGCGCGCCCTCTTCCTGGATCAGGCGCACGACCTCGATCAGCGCCGTGGGCGCGTTGCCGATGCCGACGATGGCGCCGTCGATCAGGCCCAGGCGGTGCGCCTTGCGCATGGCCTGCACCGCGCGGGTGGTGCCCTCGGCCCTGGCCTGCTCGATCACGTCGGGGTCGGAGATGAACTGGTGCGTGCCCATGCCGAAGTGGCCCAGGCGCGGCGCTGAGAGGCCGACACAGATCATCTCGACATCGGCCACCACGCGGGTCGCGCGCGACAGGACCGCGGCCAGCCCCCGCTCCACCGCCTGGGGGTGGAAGTCGGTCAGGCCGTTGAAGTCGAAATCGGCGTTGGCGTGGATCATGCGGCGCACGATGGGCCACTGCCCGGGCGTGTACGGGTGCGAGAGCACCTCGCGGTCGATCACGGCAAACGAGTCGTGCTCGATGGCACGGCCCGCGGCGGTGAGCTGCTCGGTGACGACGTTGGCCGTGTCAGGCGCGGGCATGGTCATGGGGGTGCTCGTGATCATGGGCATGGTGGTCATGGGCGTGGTCGTGCGCATGGGCATGCGCGTGTTCGGGCGCGTGGGGGTGTGCATGCGGGTGGGCATGGTCGTGCGCGTGGTCATGGCTGTGCGGCAGCGCGTCGTCGTGGTGGTGGCCGCCCATGCCGTGTTCTTCGGCAAAGCTGCGGTACTTGCAGCCGTCGCAGGGCATCAGCGCGACCGGCGCGTTGCGCCGCATGTCATTCACCCGCTGCTCCAGCAACTCGAAGATTTCGGTCTCGAAACCGAAGTACTTCGTGGAGACAAAACGCAGCGTCGGGTACTGGGCCTTCAGGTGCTCGACCTGTCGGGTGATGCGCTCCACCAGCGTGCCGTTGAACAGGTAGTACGGCAGCACCACCACCTGCTTCATGCCCAGCAGGCTCTGGCGCTGCACGGCCTTTTCCAGGCGCGGGTGGGTGATGCCGGTGAAGGCCAGATCCACCAGCTCGTGGTCGGTTTCCTCCAGCAGCCAGCGCGCCATCTTGGCCATGTCGCCGTTGGCCTGCCGGTCCGACGAACCGCGCCCGAGCACCACCACGCCAGTGGTGCTGGGGTCGGGCATGTCGAGCGCCTGCATCGCGCCCTTGAGGCGGCGGCGCAGGATGGCCAGGATCGGGTCGCAGGCGCTCAGGTGTGGCGCGTACAGGAACTGCACCAGCGGGAATTTGAGGCGGGCGCCATCGATGGCCTGCGGGATGTCCATCTTCGCGTGGCCCGCCGCGTTCAGGATCAGCGGCACCACCATCACGCGGCTGGCGCCGGTGGCGGCGCGCTTCAGGCCCTCGCTCATGGTGATCTCGGAGAACTCGATGAAGCAGACCTCGATGCGCCAGCCCGGCTGTCGCTGGCGCCACTGTTCAGCGAAGGCAAAGATCTCGTCGTTGCCAGAAGCTTCGCGTGAGCCGTGGCCCACCAGCAGAATGGTTTCGGTGTTCATGGAGCGTCCGATGTGAGGGTGGAAGCGGGCACGCTGGCGCGCCGAAAACGGTGGGTGAAACTGGCGTCGTACAGCTTGGATTTCGCCAGGGTGGTCCATTGGCGCGCGCCCAGCGTGGGGCTGGCGATCACCATGGACTGGCTGGCGATCCTGGCGTCGCGGCAAAGGGCCTGGATGGTGGCGACCGTGCCGCGCACAATCCGCTCTTCGCCCGGCCAGCTGGCCTTGTGCACCACCACCACCGGCGCGTCGGGCGACCAGCCCGCCGCCAGCAACTCGGCCGACACCTTGCCCAGCAAGGTGATGCTCAGGAAGATGCACAGCGTGCTGTGGTGCGCCGCCAGTTCGCGCAGCGACTCGCCCTCGGGCATGGGCGTGCGGCCTTCGACGCGGGTGAAGATCACGGTCTGCGTCACCTCGGGCAGGGTCAGGCTCTCCACCGCCGCGGCCGCGCTGGCCATGGCCGACGACACGCCCGGCACCACCTGGATGGCGATGCCCGCCGCGTCCAGCGGCTGCACCAGCTCGATCAGCGCGCCGTAGAGCCCGGGGTCACCGGTCTGCAACCGCACCACGGTCTCGCAGCGCGCGGCCTGCGCGATCAGCCAGGCACACATCTGCTCCAGCGTCATGTCCTTGCTGTCGGCGATCACGCAGCCCGCGGGCGCCCAGCGCATGGCGGCCTCGCTGACCAGCGAGCCCGCAAACAGGATGGCGCCCGCGCGCTCGATCAGGCCACGGCCCTTGACCGTGATCAGCTCCGGGTCGCCGGGGCCGGCGCCCACGAACCACACCGTGCCGTGCGTCATGCTTCTCCCCTTGTTTGAACCTGGGGCGCCTGGCACGGCAAGGCCACCCACACATCCCCCAGCGCGTGGATGGACAGGCGCCCATCGAACACGTCCACCAGGGCCTGGCGCGTCGCCGCCTGGGCACAACGGCCCTGGTGCACGACACGGCCGCCCGCCATCACCACCAGCTCGTCGGCGTGCAGCGCCATGCTGATCTCGTGCAACACGCTCACCACTGTCTTGCCCTCCTGCACCAGCGCCTGCACGAGCGCCAGCCAGTCGGCCTGGTGCGGCGGGTCGAGGTTGGCCAGCGGCTCGTCCATCAGCAGCACCTGGGCCTCCACGGCCAGGGCCCGGGCCAGCAGCACGCGCTGGCGCTCGCCGCCCGAGAGCTGGCCGAGCGAGCGGGCGCGCCAGTCCCAGGCCTGCGTGGCCCTGAGCGCGCGCTCCACGGCGGCGTGGTCGGCGGCGCTGGGCGCACTCAGCCAGGCCTGGTGCGGCAGGCGCCCGAGCATGGCCACGTCCCACACGGTGAGGTCGTCGCCGCTGGATTCGTTCTGGCCCAGCCAGGACAGTTGCTGTGCCCTCTGGCGGTTCGGCCAGTCGGCCAGCGGCCGGCCCAGCAAGGCGACCCCGCCGCTGTGCGGCAGCAGCCCGGCGAGTGCCTTGAGCAGCGTGGACTTGCCCGCGCCGTTGGGGCCGACGATGCTCGTCCAGCGTGCGCGTGGCAGCGCCAGGGTGATGTTGTGCAGGATCTGTGTGTCGCCCAGCCGTGCGCTCAGGTCGCGGGCTTCGAGGGCGGACAGCACCGGTTTCGCGGCCGTGCTCACAGGCCTCCTCCGCGCGCGGCGCGTGTGTTGCGCTGCATCAGCCACAGCAGATAGCCGCCGCCCAGCACCGCGGTGAGCACGCCCACCGGCAGCTCCTGCGGCGCGATCAGCCAGCGCGCCAGCGTGTCGGCCGCCATCAGCAAGGCGCCGCCCATGGCGCTGGCCAGCAGCATCAGGCGGCCGCTGGTGGTCTTGACCAGCGAGCGCACCAGGTGCGGCGCTGCCAGGCCGACGAAAGCGATCAGCCCAGTCTGCGCCACGGCGGTGCCGGTGGCCAGCGCCAGCACCGCCACCAGGGCGGCGCGCATGGGGCCCAGCGGCAGGCCCAGGCTGCGCGCCGTGGCGTCGCCCAGGCTCAGGCCGTCGAGCACGCGCGCCAGCAGCCAGGCCGCCAGCGCACACAGCGCCCACACCGACCCCATCAACACACAGGCGGTCCAGCCCACGAAGCTGGTCGAGCCGAGCATGAAGGCCTGCATGGCCTGCAGCGACTCGGGCGAAAACAGCAGCACCAGGTGCGTCATGGCGCCCAGCACCACGCCCACCACCACACCGGCCAGCAGCAGGCGCAGCGTGTGCTGCACACCACGCGACAGCGTCAGCGTGAGCAACACCGCGAACACCGCACCGCAGAAGGCTGCGCCGGTCAGGCCCAGGCGCACCAGCGCGCTGCTGGAGAACACGCTCACCGCCGCGCCGCTGTCCACCGTGCTGGCGCCCAGCATGCCGGCGCCGCCGCCCATCGCCGCCAGCGCCAGCGCCACGCCCAGCGAAGCGCCCGAGGCGCTGCCGAGCAGGAACGGATCGGCCAGCGGGTTGCGGAACAGCCCCTGCGCCACCGCGCCGGCCAGACCCAGCAAGGCGCCCGCGCCCCAGGCGCCCAGGGTGCGCGGCAGGCGGATCTCCCACACGATCTGCTGCGCCATGGCGGTGGCGGCCGGGTCGGCCTGCGGGTGGAGCAGCGGGCCGATCAGGTTCTCGAAACCCGCACTGCCCACGCAGACGCCGAGCGCGGCCAGCGCCAGCGCCACCAGGAGCAAGGCGACCACGAGCCAGGATGCACGGTGGGCATTCACCGGCCGGTCCCCTTCGCCACCCCGGCACCCGGTGCCTTCCCGGCCAGGCAGCGCGCCATCAGGCGCGCGCCCTCGGCCATGCGCGGGCCGGGCCGGATCAGGGAGTCGGATTCTTCGGCCGGGAACACGCACAGGTGCTGCCCGCGCATCGCGCGCATGCTCATCCAGCCCGGGCGCTGGTTCATGCCGTCCACGCTGCGCTGGCCGACCATGATCAGGTCGGGGTCGGCGCGCACGATGTACTCGGGGTTGAGCTTGGGGAAGGGTCCGAGCGATGCGGGCACGATGTTCCTGGCGCCCAGCCGGGTCAGCGTCTCGCCGATGAACGAACTCTCGCCGGCGGCGTAGGGACCGGGGTTGACCTCGAAGTACACCCGCGTGCCGCGCACGCTGGCCGGCAGCGACTGCGCGGCGGCCATCACGGCGGCGTCGATCGCGCGCCAGATGCGCTGTGCGTCGGGCACCTCCAGCAGCTGGCCGATCTTGAGCAGCACGCGCTGCACGTCGGCGTGGGTCTTGGGCTCCAGCGCCACCACCTTGATGCCCAGCGCGCGCAGGCGCTCGCCCGCGCGGGACGAGGTGGCCATCAGCACCAGGTCGGGGCGCAGCGCCACGATCTGCTCGATGTTCGGGTCCAGCCCGCCGCCGACCTGGGGCAACGCCTTCACGCTCGCGGGCCAGTTGGTGTAGCGGTCCACGCCCACCAGGCGCTGGCACTGGCCCAGTTCACACACCGTCTCGGCCAGCGACGGCAGCAGGCTCACGATGCGCTGCGGCGAACGTTCGAAGGTCACCACCACACCGTGGTCGTCGGTGATCTGCAGGGCGGCTCGGGCTGGCAGGGCCAGCAGCGCCAGCGTCAGCAGCGCCACAGCGCCCAGGATGTAACGCACCGGATTCATGTCGGGTCTTTCAAGGTCAGCGGCAGGCCTGCGGCCATCAGGGTGACGCGCCCGCACACGGCGGCCACACTTTGGTTGAGGCGACCCAGCGCGTCCACAAACTGGCGCACCTCGTGCCCCAGGGGGATCACGCCCAGACCGATCTCGTTGCCCACCAGCACCACCGGACCGGGCGCGGCGTCGATGGCCTCGCACAGCGCGTGGCCCGCGGCGATCACGGCGGGTTCGTCGAGGGCATCGCCGGGCAGCGCGGGCATCAGCAGGTTGGTGAGCCAGAGGGTGAGACAGTCCACCACGATCAGGGTGCGGGCGTCGCTGTGCTGGCGCAGGGTCTGGGCCAGCGCCACCGGCGCCTCCACCGTGGCCATGCCCGGCACCCGCTCGGCGCGGTCCCGCTGGTGGCGAGCGATGCGCTCGCGCATCTCGCCGTCCCAGGCCTGCCCGGTGGCGATCAGCACGGCGCGGTGCGTGGTGTCGGCCGCGAGCCATTCGCGCGCCTGCAACTCGGCGCGGCGCGACTTGCCGCTGCGCTGGCCGCCGAGGATGAATTCGCTGCGGCAGATGTCAGCCATGCTGCTTCATCCAATCGGTCACGATGCGGTGCATCTGCTCCACCCCGTCGGTCAGCGCCGCCGGGCCGGGCTGCAGGATGTCGGCCGACTTGATCTCGAACAGCTGGCCGTCGCGCACGGCGGGCACGTCCAGCCAGCCGGCGCGCGCCGCCACCTTTTCGGCACGGAACTTCTTGCCGCACCACGAGCCGATCACGATGTCGGGCGAGCGCGCGACGATCTGCGCGCCGTCCGCGATGATGCGGTGCTTGCCCAGCGACTGCACCGCCAGCTCGGGAAACACGTCGTCCCCCCCCGCGATGCCCAGCAGCTCCGACACCCAGCGGATGCCACTGATGTGCGGCTCGTCCCACTCTTCAAAAAAAACACGCGGTCGGCGTTTGCCAGCCGCCACCAGCGCGGCCACCTCGGCGCGGATCGCGTCCAGCCGCTCGCGCATGACCGCGATGCGCGCCAGGCCGTCTTCAGCGCAGCCGACCATGGCCGCCACCTGGAACAGCATGGAAAACACCTCTTCCACGCTGCGCTGGTTGAACACCGTCACCTGCACACCGGCGCGGATCAGCTGCGCCGCGATGTCGGCCTGCAAATCTGAGAAGCCAAACACGCAGTCGGGCTGCAGCGCGAGGATCTTGTCGATCTTGGCGTTCAGGAAGGCGCTGACCTTGGGCTTCTCGTCGCGAGCCCGGCGCGGGCGCACCGTGTAGCCGCTGATGCCGACGATGCGCTGCTCCTGGCCCAGCAGATAGAGCCACTCGGTGGTCTCCTCGGTCAGGCAGACGATGCGCTGCGGTCCCAGTTGCGGTGTGCTCACACAAGCTCCTCAAGGAACAGCGAGGCCGCGGCCTCGGGGTTGGAGGCAAACCAGGCGTGGAAATAACTGGCGCGCACCGGGCCCAGTGCGTAGATGGCCTCGCCGCGCCCGCCCGCGCGCTGCGCCTCGGTCCGGGACAGCGGTGCCAGCGGTGACTCGGTGATCGAGTAGTGAAAGGTGTGCCCGCGCAGCTCACCCTGCGCCGTGTCCCAGCGTTGCGGCCCGAGGGCGGCCAGGCGCTTCTGCATGGCCACGCGGCCGGGCAACAGGCCCCACATCGGGTGCTCGTCGCCGCCGGCGGTGGTCAGGGTGTGAAACAGCGGCATCATGCCGCCGCACTCGGCCCAGACGGGCCGGCCGGCCGCGATGTGCGCGGCCAGCGAGGCACGGCAGCGCGTGCCTGCCACCAGCGTGGTCGCGTGCAACTCCGGGTAGCCGCCCGGCAGCCACACCGCGTCGCACGCCGGCACCGGCTCATCGGCCAGCGGCGAGAAAAACTCCAGCTCGGCGCCGAGCGCGCGCAGGCTGTCCAGGTTGGCCGGGTAGATGAAACAGAAGGCCGCGTCGCGCGCCACCGCCACCGTGCGCCCCTCCAGCCGGCGGGCCGGCCGCGCGGGCGAGACCGCGTCGAACCGCACCGCCCAGCGCTGCCAGCCCACGTCGCCAAGCTGCCCCAGCGGCGTCTGCGCCAGCGCGTCGGCCACGGCATCGAGCCGCTCAACAGCGTCGGGCAGCTCGGACGCGACCGTCAGGCCGAGGTGCCGCTCGGGCAGCGTGAAAACCGCGTCGCGCTTCAAGGCCCCGAGCCAGCCAGCGTCGATGCCCACCGCGTCGCCCTCGACCGGCGGCAACGAACGCTGCAACATCTGCGCGTGTCCTTCACTGGCGACCCGGTTGGCCAGCACGCCCGCCCAGGGCAGGCCGTCCTGGTAGTGGCGCAGTCCGTGCGCCAGCGCGCCGAAGGTGCCCGCCATCGCCGAAGCGTCGATCACCGCGAGCACGGGAATGCCCAGGCGCCGCGCGAGGTCGGCCGCGCTGGGCTCGCCGTCGAACAGGCCCATGACCCCTTCGATCAGGATCAGGTCGCTCGACGAGGCTGCGTCAAACAGGCGCGCGCGGATGTCGGCCTCGCCGTTGAGCCAGAGATCGAGGTTGTGCACAGGGTGGCCGCTGGCGAGCGTGTGCCAGTGCGGGTCCAGAAAGTCCGGACCACACTTGAACACCCGCACCCGGCGGCCCTGCCGCGTGTGCAGGCGCGCGAGCGCTGCCGTCACCGTGGTCTTGCCCTGGCCCGAGGCCGGCGCCGCGATCAGCAGCGCGGGGCAGACAGCAACGGCGTGGTCCATGGCGGCAT
This sequence comes from Hydrogenophaga sp. L76, assembly GCF_057654755.1. Taxonomy (NCBI): domain Bacteria; kingdom Pseudomonadati; phylum Pseudomonadota; class Betaproteobacteria; order Burkholderiales; family Comamonadaceae; genus Hydrogenophaga; species Hydrogenophaga sp. L76. The sequence goes on along the minus strand of NZ_CM172807.1, from coordinate 646,218 downwards.
TCAACGTGGCGACCAGTTCAGGCCGACATACAAGGTACGGCCGGCGGTGGCGTAGCCCAGCACCGACTCGTAGGCCTTGTCGCTCAGGTTGTCGACACGGGCCAGCAGCTTCCAGTCGGGCGTGAGTGCGGTGCTGGCCGTCAGGTTCAGCAGGCTGTAGGCCGGCAGGCGCTGCGTGTTGGCCGCGTCGTTGAAACGCGAGCCGACATGCTGCACCTCGCCCCCCAGTGTCCAGCGGGCCAGCTGGGTGTCGGCGGTCAGCGTGGCCTGGGTCTGGGCGCGCCGGGCGAGGCGCAGCCCGGTCTCCTGGTCTTTGGGACGCATCAGATCGAGCGAAGCCCCGAGGTTGACCGTGCCCACCCGGGTGCCGCCGCTGAGCGTGACGCCGGTGTAGCGCGCCCGGCCCGTGTTGCCGTAACAACCCGCGAATTCGCCCACGCCGTTGGCACAGTTGCCGGGCCCGGTGACGTAGTCGATCAGGTTCTTCACCTCGTTGCGGTACAGCGTGAACCCGGCCCGGTCATGACCCGACTGGTAGCGCAGGCCGGTTTCGAAGTTGCGGGCGGTTTCGGCCTTCAGATCGGGCGTGCCGTAGAGGCTGAAGCGCTGGAACAGCGTGGGCACACGGAACGCGGTGCCGGCCGACAGCGTGGCGCGCCAGGCGGGCGTGAACGCAAACGCGTAGGCGGCGCCCCCGGTGGACTGGCCACCGAACTCGCTGTCGTCGTCGTGGCGTGCGTTGAGCTGCAGCGTGTGTGCACCGTGACGCAGTGTGTAGCCCAGCGCGAGCGCGTTCTGGTCGCGGTCGTTCTGTTCGGGGGTGGTGCTGCCGTTCGTGAGGCGGTCTTCGCGGCGCTCCAGATCGGCGCTCAGCGTGGCCGTGCCCATGCGCCACTCGTTGCGCAAGAGGTAGGTGTCGATGCGCGTGTTGGTGAGGTAAGGCGACGGCGTGGTTTCGTAGCGGTCGGTACCGCGAGTCACCCCCACCCGGGTTTTCCAGGTATCGCTCCAGGCCGCCGACCAGCTGAGTCCCACGGTGCGCAGGTCTTGCTGACTCTGGTCGTCCTGACCGGGAAGAAAGCCGTCGTAGCCCGCCTTCTGCTCGCTGTCGAGCAGCGTCGCTTCCAGCTCGTGGCCGGGTGCGAGCTTCCAGCCCAGCCGGCCAGAAACCGACTGGCTGCGGTAGCCGTCGCGGTCCGGGTTGCCTGAGAGCTTGGCGTTGAAACCGTCGCTGCGCTCACCCGAGAGGCCCAGCGCATAGCTCACCGCGTCCTGCCCGCCCCGCAGCGACACGCTCATGTCGCGCGTTTCGTGCGTGCCCACCCCCACGTGCACCGAGGGAAAGAAACCCGCCTCACCCTGGCGGGTGAAGATCTGGACCACGCCGGCCAGGGCGTCCGATCCGTAGATCGCTGCCGCCGGGCCGCGCAGCACCTCGATGCGCTCGACCTGCGCCAAGGGGATCGCGTTCCAGCTGGCGCCGCCGGTGGACTGCGAATCCACGCGGACCCCGTCCACAAACACAGCTGTGAAACGCGTCTCGGCGCCGCGCAGGTACACGCTGGTGGTCGAAGCGGGGCCGCCATTGCGGGTCACGGTGATGCCGGGCACCCGCGACAGCACATCGGCCAGACCATTGGCGCCGCTGCGCTCGATCTGTTCGCGGTCAACGATGGAAACGTCGGCCACCACATCGGCCACAGGAACGGCAGACCGCGTGGCGGTGACCATGGTTTCAGGCAGTTCCGTGGCGGTGGAGGTTCCGGAAGTCTGGGCGTGGGAAGACAGGGCCAGGATGGCCAGGGGCAGCACGGCCAGGGGCGCGCGCAGGTTGCGGTTTTTCATGAAAGCAGAACGAACGATGATGTGCTCTCACCGTCTTCCCCGACGGTGCCTGAGCGTCACGGCAGCGCGCCAACGACTGGACGCACCACCACCTCGTTGGCCGGTATCCGGGCTGGCAGAACGACCTTCATCACCTTCCCAGACAGCGCGAGCCGTCCAGTGGTTGTGAGATGAAAGCGGAGTGGCCTGAAGACCTCAGGCATCTCGTCTGCTTACCGTTGCGGGGGCAGCGCAGGTTAGGTCGGTCCGTGTGGACTTTCCCTCCTGCTTCCCGTTGAACTGCGGCATGTGAACCACACCGCGAGCACCAACAGCGCGCATTGTAATCGCGCGGCCCTTGCCGCAACCCTACAATGTGGCAGCAACATGTCGTAACCATGGCCGATCCCAATCACCTTGACCAGATCACCGAACGCGTAGAGCGGCTGCTGCTGCGACACGAGGAGCTGCAGCGCACCAACGCCCTGCTGCACGAGCAGGTGCAGGCCCTGCAGGCCGAACGGGACTCGCTCAAGTCGCGCCTGAACGCCGCGCGCGCCCGCATCGACGCCCTGCTCGACCGGCTGCCCGCATCGGCCACCGAAGTCCTGACGACCCAGAACAAGGATCGCGAATGAACAAGCCGGCCAGCAAACAGATTGAAGTCCAGATCATGGGTCAGAGCTACCTGCTGGCCTGCCCTGTGGGTGGCGAGTCGGCCCTGCTCGACGCCGTGGAGCGGGTCGACACCGCCATGTGCCGCATCCGCGATGCCGGCAAGATGAAGGCCCGCGACCGCATCGCCGTGCTGGCCTCGCTGAATCTCGCCTTCGAGCTGTCGCAAAAAGAGTCACAACATTTTGAACAGCCCGTGTTCGGCCACACCGAGTCCGGCGCGCTGACCGAGCCCACCCAGGCCCTGGGCAGCGCGAACAACGATCCGGCCGCGCAGGCGCGCATGGACGAGCTCATTCGCCGCCTCGACCAGACCCTGGGCAGCGACGGCCAGCTGCTCTGACGACCATTCGGCGGCGCGCAAGTTTTTATGGACCGGCGGTCCTGAAAACACAGCGCAGCGGGCCTACAATTCAAACCGTCTGCAGTGCGCGCCGGGCTTTATATTTCCTTGAACCAATGCTCATTGAGCACGGACTAGGTACATTGCCTGACGGGTGTGAGCATCTCGCGTCAGATGAACCCGAAGTCACGCTGCCCTGGCCCACCTGAACCCCGGTTCAGGATGACGGTCCGGCGGCATTGCAGACACCTTATTCGAAACACCCCCCTGCGCCGCTTCGCGTCTTCCCCCCTCTCCTGCGGGAGGGGGCACGCAGCCAGTGGCCCGGCGAAGCCGGTTCCACGGCTGATCCGGGTGGCTCCCCCTCCTGCGCGTGCTTTCGGCGTCTGGCCACGATCCCCTCATGATCCTTGAACCTCTGCTCATTGCCGAACTGGTTGCCCTTGGCCTGTGCACCGGCTTCCTGGCCGGCCTGCTCGGCATCGGTGGGGGCATGATCATGGTGCCCTTCATCACCGTGATCCTTTCGGGTCGCGGTGTCGCCCCCGATCTATCGATCAAGATGGCCATCGCCACCTCCATGGCCACCATCATCTTCACCTCCATCTCCAGCGTGCGCGCGCACCACCAGCGCGGTGCCGTGCGCTGGGACATCGTCAAGCGCCTGGCGCCGGGCATCGTGCTGGGTGCCGCGCTGGCCAGCCTGGGCGTGTTCTCGATGCTCAAGGGTTCGTGGCTCGCGCTGGTGTTTGCCGCCTTCGTCAGTTTCTCCGCGACGCAGATGCTGATGGACAAAAAACCCAAACCCACACGCACCCTGCCCGGCACCGCGGGCCAGATCGGCGCGGGCACGACCATCGGCTTCCTCTCCGGTCTGGTGGGTGCGGGGGGCGGCTTCGTGAGCGTGCCCTTCATGACCTGGTGCAACGTCGCCATCCACAACGCCGTGGCCACCAGCGCCGCGCTCGGCTTTCCGATTGCGCTGGCCAATGCCCTGGGCTACATCGTCGCCGGTCAGGACGTGGCTGGCTTGCCCACCGGTTCGCTGGGCTATGTGTTTCTGCCCGCGTTGCTGGTCATCGCCATCGCCAGCGTGATCATGGCGCCCTTGGGTGTGAAGGCCGCGCACGCGCTACCGGTGAAATCGCTCAAGCGCGTCTTCGCCAGCATCCTCTACGTGCTGGCCGCCTACATGCTCTACAAGGGCCTGGCAGCCTGAAGGGCTGTGAGCCCCTACGCTCCACCACCGCGCGGGTCGCTGCCCCCCAAAGGGTGCGGTCTTGCGTGGGGCGGCCCTGCGCTGCGACCAGTGGCATTCCAGCTCAACCCGTGAGCTGAACGTTCGACACCACGATGCCGTCCTCGTCGGCGTAGAGCCAGTCGCCCGGCCGCACCCACACACCCTGGATCTGCACCGCCAGATCGCGCAGCCCCTCGGTGCGGCGCTCGGTGGGCAACGGTATGCAGGCCAGCGCGCGGATGCCCACGTTGCAGACGGCCAGCTCGGCCACATCGCGAACGCAGCCATCGATCACCACGCCAGCCCAGCCATTGCGGGCCGCCGCAGCCCCCAGGTTGCCGCCCAGCAGCGCGCGGCGCAACGAGCCGCCGCCGTCCACCACCAGCACCCGGCCCTCGCCCGCGCTTTCGACCGCCTGCTTCACCGGGGTGTTGTCTTCGAAGCATTTGACGGTGACCACCGGTCCCGCGAAGCGGCGCACCGCACCGAAATCGCGGAACACGGGCGGCAGCACACGAAAGGCGCCGGAGTCATCGTTCTTGTGGGCGTCACACAAATCGCAGGTGGCCATCATGGGGGTGTTGGACATGGTGAAAATCGGATTGAAAACCGGTTGAAAAACGAACGGAGGAAGGGCCTGGAAATCGAGCGCATTGGAGCATGCCCACACGCTCTGACGAACAGCTTGCACAGGGCGTGGGCTGAAGTGTTGTTTTCAACGCCAATATGGGCCTCACTTCCTCTGAAAACCTGCAAAAAACCTGATCACGCCGCTTGGAATGGTGATGCAAGTCCATTAGCATCCGAGACACCGGTGAGAAAGCGCGTTTTCCGCTGGTGAATAGTCAACTTCTAGAAGGATATCCAACCATGGCAACTGCAAAAAAAGCGCCGGCTAAAAAAGCCGCCCCGGCCAAGAAGGCCGCTGCACCGGCAAAGAAGGCCGCTCCTGCGAAGAAGGTCGCTGCACCCGCGAAGAAAGCCGCTCCGGCCAAGAAGGCTGCTGCTCCGGCAAAGAAGGCCGCTCCGGCCAAAAAAGCCGCCCCGGCCAAGAAGGCAGCTCCGGCGAAAAAGCGCACGCCCAACGCCGCGTTCATGAAGGCCATGACGCCCAGCGCTGCATTGGCCGCCATCGTGGGCTCCACCCCGCTGCCACGCACCGAAGTGACCAAGCAGGTCTGGGCTTACATCAAGAAGAACAAGCTGCAGGACGAAGTGAACCGCCGCATGATCAACGCCGACGCCAAGCTGAAGGAGATCTTCAAGAAGGCCCAGGCTTCGATGTTCGAAATGACCAAGATGATCAACGAACACCTGAAGTGATCAGGCCCCGGGGCTCCGCGCTTCGCGCAGAGCCTTCGATCAAAAGAGCCGGCGCAAGCCGGCTTTTTTTCGTCTGGGCGCGACCGGCGCTGCCGAAGGGTCACGGCAATCGGATACCCCCTGCAGAGCACCCCCCAAATGTGAGAAACTGAAAAAAACCTACCCTCAATGAGGTATGACAGCTCCACCCCCACAGCCCAACATGCCGGTCAGCGGTTCAGGTCATGAGGACCTGACGCCGTTGCCGCTGCAATACAACAGGGTGGTCCTTGTGATGGACTTGGTGGAATCGGTGCGTCTGATGGCGGCAAACGAGTCGGCGGTGGTGAACCACTGGCACGGCTTTCTCAGCCATGCACGAACGCAGGTGCTGCCCCAGCGGCGCGGCCGACTGGTCAAGAGCCTGGGTGACGGCATCCTGGCCGAGTTCGACCAGCCCGTCGACGCCGTGCAGGCGGCCCACGAACTCCACCGCTTCTTTGTCTCCCTCAACCAGACCCTGCCGCCCGCCGAGCAACTGCACCTGCGGGCGGGCATCAACGCCAGCCACCTGTATGTCGATTCCGAAGACGTGTATGGCCACGGCGTGAACCTGGCTGCGCGTGTGACCAGCCTGGCCGATCCGGGGGACACGGTGGTCACAGCGGCCGTGCGCGATGCCATCGTCGACGGGGTGGACGGTGAAGTCGAGGACATGGGTGACAGTTATCTCAAGCACTGGCCGGAGCCGGTGCGCACCTGGCTGGTTCACCCGGTGCGAGACGGCCAGGTGGTCTGGCGGCCAGCGGCGTGCGAGGCCGCGCCCGTCGATTTCCGGCCCTCCATCGCCGTCATCCCGTTCGAAGCCCGCAACCCTTCGCCGGAACACTTCGTCATCGGCGAGCTCATTGCCGACGGCGTGATCGCGCAGCTTTCACGCAGCCAGGACCTGCGCGTGATCTCGCGACTGTCCACCACGGCCTTTCGCAACCGCAGCGCCAGCCCCGGCGAAATCGACGCCCGGCTCGACGCCGCTTTTGTACTCAGCGGCAGCTACGCCACCCTGGGTGACAGGGTGGTCATCATGGCCGAGCTGTCCGACACACGCCGCCATGAGGTCGTGTGGGCCGAGCGCCTCGGTGGCGACACCCTGGACCTGGTGCAGGAACAAAGCGAATTGCTCAACACGCTCAGCACCGCCTGTGCCCACGCGCTGCTCCATGCCGAAGTGCAGCGCAGCCTGGTGCTGCCCCTGCCCAAGCTGGACAGCAATTCGCTCATGCTGGGCGGTATCACGCTGATGCACCGCTCGACAGCGCGCGACCTGCAGCGCAGCCAGCAGCTGCTTGAGGCGGTGGCTGAACGGCACAAACGCGTGGCGGCACCGCGGGCCTGGATGGCCAAGTGGCACATCATGCAGGTGGTGCAAGGCATCGCGGCCGATCCGGCCAGGGAGTTCCAGCGGGCGATCGACATGGCCGACCGCGCGCTCGATCTGGAGCCTTCCAGTTCGCTGGCCATGGCCATCAAGGGCCACGCGCTGTGTCACCTGGGCGAAGACGTGGATGCCTCGCACCGCCTGCTGCAGGAAGCCACCCAGAGCAACCCCAACGATCCCATGGCCTGGCTCTACAACAGTGTCTGGTCAACCATGTGGGGCACACCCACGGATTCGATGATCGAAGCCGAAAACGCTCTGCACCTCTCCCCGCTGGATCCGCAGAAATACTACTTCGAGATGATGCTGGCGACCAGCTGCGCCGCCATGGAGAAGTGGGATCGAGCCATTGAACTCTCTCGTTCGTCGCTGCTGAAAAATCGATACCACCTGCCCACGATCAGAACGCTGCTGATCGCCCAATACGAACTTGGCCATGCAAAGGATGCAAAGGAAACCTTTGCCCTCTTGATGCAACTGCAGCCCCAGTTGACGGTGCAGCAGTATCTGGCTGCAGGAGGCGAGAGCCCGTTGCGACAACGGGTCGCGAAAGCGCTGACCAGTCTTGGTCTACGAATGCACTAACCAACAGGAGCGTCGAAATGAGCGGTGGCATCAGCGGAGGCATCAGTGGCGGTATCAGCGGTGGCATCAGCGGAGGCATCAGTGGCGGTATCAGCGGTGGCATCAGCGGAGGCATCAGTGGCGGTATCAGCGGCGCAGTGGTCTCCTCCGACGCCCTCATCCTCAGCCGAGCAGCCATCGTCGGCCCGTTCACCGGTGCGTCCTTGCACGCCACCGAACCGGGGTTCGACGAACCCGCCAACCTCAAACTCTGGGCCGATGGGCCGCGCGTCACGGCCTGCTTCACCGAGCTGGTCGAGGGCCTGCTGTTCCGCACCCGCAACGGCCCCAAGGAAGCGCTGCTGGAGTTCGCCAACCTGCAGGCCAATACCATCCAGCGCAAACCGCTCGTGCGCCTGCGCGCACCCACCAAGGCCCAGTTCAAGAAACAGCTCGATCTGGTTGCGGCCTACGCCGATCTGCGCGCCGACCGCGCGGCCGAGGTCGTGGCGCAGCTGACGCCGCCGCTGGCGTTCTTTTCGTCCATGGTCGGCCTCACGGCACACCGCCACAAAAAAACCCTGCAACTGCTGGACCTGGTCTTTGCGCTCTGCTTGCATGTGGAGATGCGCTTCAAGCACGTCTTCGCCAGCCTGCGGCCGGAAGCGTTTTCGCCGCAGATCCAGCCCATGATCCAGACACCCGGCCATGGCAGTTGGCCCAGCGGCCATGCCACCGAAGCCTTTGCCTTCGCCGTCCTGCTGGAAGCGCTGCTCAACGCCGCCTCTGCAGAAGGTGTCGCCACCCCCAACGGCACGGCCAGCCACGAACAGCTGCAACGCCTGGCCGCACGCATCGCCGTGAACCGCACGGTGGCCGGTGTGCACTTCCCGGTGGACAGCGCGGCTGGCCGCCTGCTCGGCACGGCGCTGGCCGAGTTCCTGGTGGCCCGGGCCACCGGCACACGGGTGCACGAGCGCGGCTTTGACGGCCGCCTGTTCCACGGTCCGAACGGCGAGGCGCTGGACTTCAGCCTGCACCAGAAGATGGACGGCCCGCAGCGGCAGCCGGCCTACACACGCTCGGCGACCAGCACGGGCGTGGGCAATGCCCCCCTGCTTACCTGGCTCTGGGAGGAAGCGATCGAGGAGTGGCAATGAGCGCCCCGGCGCGCAGCGCGGAGGTGCTGGAATGAGCGCACCGACCTGGCAGCCCTTGCCCACGGGTGAGTTCACCGGCATCGACTGGAGTGCACCCGGCGCCATCGATGGCCAGGACCCCTACCTCGCCTGGGCCGAGGCCGACCACTTCGCCGGCTACCGGCGAAGGCCCGGCAAAAAGCCGTCGAAGTGGTTGCCCATCGTGATTCAGCTCTCGGAGCAGGCCGACGTGCCGGCGCTGGTGGGCGCGTCCCGCACCGCCTGGCTGCAGATTCCCAGGGTGTACCTGAACGTGCCCGACCTGCGCTTTTGCAGCGCGCGCGTGAAGCCGCGTTTCTTCGACAAGCTACGCAGCGACGACCATTTGCGCAGCCTGATCCAGCGCTTCGAACTCGGCCTGCCGGTCGCGCCGCACACGCACGCGCTGATCGACCCCTGCACACCCACCAGCCAGCCCACCCCGGCCCATGGCCTGCTGGGCGGCAAGGTGCTGGGCTTGATCGACGGCGGTCTGGCGCTGGCCAACAGCGCCTTTCTGGACCGGCACGGTCACACACGCATCCGGCATTTCTGGCGGCAGGACGCCTACGAGAACGGCAACTGGCCCGGTAACCAGCCACGCCACCGCGAACCGCTGGACCCGGCACGCGCCGGCCCCACGCCGCACGACATGGGCTACGGCCACGAACTGTCGGGCGCGGCCATCGACGCGGCCATGACGGCCTACACCCGGCAGGGCCAGGTGGACGAAGACGCGCTCTACCAGCACCTGCAGCTCTGGGACCTGAGCAAACCCGTCAACCACGGCACCCACGTGTTGAGCCTGGCCTGCGGGCCGGGCAGTCCACTGCATCCGGTCCACGACGACGCCAGCCGCGCCGACCTGGTGGCCGTGCAGCTCGACTGGTCGAACGTGCTCGACACCTCGGGCGGCGCCATGAACGTGAGCGTGCTCGACGGCTTGATGTACATCCTGGCGCGCTGCGCGCCGAGCGCGCAGGTGGTGGTGAACATCAGCTGGGGCACCTTGGCGGGGCCGCACGATGGCAGTTCCATCCTGGAAGCGGCCATGGACCAGCTGATCGCACTGTATGGCGGGCGGCTGCAGGTCACCGTGCCCGCGGGCAACGCTTACCAGAGCCGCACCCATGCCAACGCCACGCTGCCGCCGAACCGGGCTGTGACCCTTCACTGGCGCGTGCAGCCGGACGACCGCACCCAGAGCTTTCTGGAACTGTGGCTGCCCGATGGCGCGCAGGACGTGACGATTTCCGTGACGCCGCCAGGACACCCGCAGCCTTTGCCCGCGATGCCCATGGGGCAGGCGGGCCTGTGGACCGACACCCACGGCGCCCCCCTGTGCGGGCTGATCTTCCCCGCCACGACCGCGCTCGGCACCCACGGCACCTGCGCCCTGCTCGCGCTCGCACCGACCTTCAGCCGCCACGCCGCCGACACCACCGCGCCCTTTGGCTCGTGGAAAGTCACCCTCGCCAACACGGGTGCCAGCACCACACTGTTTGACGCCTACGTTGAGCGCGACGATGTGGCCATTGGTCAGAACACCGGTGCCCGACAGTCCTACTTTGAAGACGCGGACTACGACACCAGTGGCAACCTCGGGTCTTTCGTCGATCATCCAGACAACCCGACGCCGATCCGGCGCAGCGGCACCTTCAACAGCCTGTCCACCGGCCAGAACACGGTGAGCGTGGGTGGTATCCGGCGCGATGCATCGCCCAGCGGGCACTTCGCCCTGTATTCCCCGCGCAAGCCCGACCCGGACGCTGGCCGCCCTGAACGGCCGGGCGTGAAGAAAGTGCCCGACAAACTGCAACCCAGCGATGACAACCCGGCCCTGTGGGGCGTGCTGGGCGCGGGCAGTCGCAGCGGCAGCGTGATCCGCTTGGCCGGCACCAGCAGCTCGTCGCCACAACTCGCCCGCCAGCGACTCAACGAAGCCTGAAAAATGCCTGCGCGGAATGGGTCTCGCGCTACCAGCGCGCGGGCAAGGGCTTGAGCAGCCAGATGCAGCGCTCGCGGACGGCGATGTAGCCGCCACTCTCCAGGTCTTTCAGCAGGCGGCTGACCATCTCGCGCGAACAGGCCAAGTGCTGCGCCATGGCCTGGTGGGTCAGTCGCTCGCGCAATGGCCGCTCGCCCCGTTCGTTGGGCGGGCTGGCCATCCGGTTCAGCAGGCTGACCAGACGACCGTAGACATCGATGAGGGCTACGCTGCGCGCGCTTTCCGTGGCCAGGCGGGCGCGCCGGATCAGACGGCCCAGGAGTTCGAGGGCAAATTCGGGGTGATCGGCGATGTAGCCCAGCAGCGTGGCTCTGGTCACCACGGCGCAGGTGCTGGCCTCGGTGGCCTCGACATTGGCCGACCGGGGACCGCCGTCGAGCGACATTTCGCCCACGTATTCCCACGGCCCATACGTGCCGAGGGTGAGTTCCTTGCCGCTGTTGTCGGCCAGAAAGGCCCGGAGCCGGCCCTTGAGAACGACATAGAGCGTGTCGCCGGTTTCCCCTTCCTGGATCAGCAGCGCCCCCCGGCGGTAGAGACGCGGCACCCCGAGGGCGGCCAGAGCCTCAATGTGTGATGTGGAACCGGGTTTGGGCGATAACGCGGCGGCAAGGGGCATGGATGCTCATGGTTGGGCGAACTCCATGGCATTGTGAGGCATCGGCGAAACGATGCGCAAGGCGGGCACCACCGGCGGCAGGCTGTTGACGCGCTGCATCATCAGCCGGATGCTGGGACAGCCGGTTTTTTCGCGCAGCGCCTTGATCTGGCTGCGCACCGTGGACTGGACCACGCCGTGTTCGGCGGCGATGTCGGGAATGGACAAGCCGCGGCACAGACCCATCAACACCGACTCTTCGCTGGGGCTGAGGTTCTGCGCCCGGGCGAACAGGCGCACAGCCAGGTTCTCGCTGGCGCCCTGTCGGGACAACAGCACCAGCACCGACGGCGAGTCGGTCTCCAGGGGATGGCTCAGCGGGATAAAGGCCAGCGACAGTTCCCGGGACACGTTGCGAAGCGAAACCAGCCGGCGTTGACCCCGCAGGGCTTGCTCCAGCGCCTGCTGGATCTGCAGAGTGAACTCGGTAGTGGTACCCAGCAGCGTGTTGCCGTGGTTCATGATCAGCCGGGCGCTGATCATTTCGTGGCGCGCCAGGTGGTTGGCATGACGCAGACGGCCCTGCGCATCGATCACCAGCACACCGTAGTCGATTTCGTCCAGCACGCGCAGCAGGAGCGCCTGCTCCAGACCGCCCTGCGTACCCAGGCCCGCTGCCGAAAAATGGCTGCGGGTGGAGATGGTTTCATTGGCTTGCCACATGTGACGTTCCTCCGTCGTGTTGATGGAGGAACTTTAGAAAAAAGGCGGCCGGACAGATAGCGCGTGGTTGCCCGGCGTTTTGTGATCTATTTACATTTCGCCGAGAAATCGGCCTGAAACAGGTCTTATGCCCGCGCCTTCTCGCGGATGGCCGACAAGGTGCCCCGCGTGGTGATGACTTCTTCACTGAGCATCACTTCGATCACCGTGCCGCCGGGCGCCGCCAGGGCACGCAGCAGCGCGGGCTCGAATTCGGCGGTGTGGGTGATCTGCTCCGCCGCGTAACCGTAGGCCCGGGCGAGTGCACAGAAGTCCGGGTTGTTCAGGTCCGAACCGCTCACGCGCGCCGGGTACTCGCGCTCCTGGTGCATGCGGATGGTGCCGAAGGTGCCGTTGTTGAGCAGCAGCACGATGCTCTTGGCGCCGTGCTGCACGGCCGTGGCCAGCTCCTGACCGTTCATGAGGAAGTCGCCGTCGCCCGCGATGGTGAAAGCGGTGCGCCCGGTGAGGATGGCCGCCCCGATCCCCGCCGGTACGCCGTAGCCCATGGCGCCGTTGGTGGGTGCGAGCTGGGTCTTGTGGCCTTTGACCAGCCCGTGGTAGCGGTAGAAGCGGTGCAACCACGACGCAAAGTTGCCCGCGCCGTTGGTGAGCACGGCATCGGCCGGCAGGTGCTGCTGCAGCGTGTGGATGAGGGCTGGCATGTCGATCGTGCCGGGCAGCACGATGCCCCCGTTGCCCACGTCCACGTTGGCCTCGTAATCGGCGTGGCAGGCCTGTGTCCACTGGCCCCAGGCGACACCGGGTGGCGCGGTCAAAACCTCCAGGCTGCGCGCTGCCGCGTTCATGGTGGCGTTGATCGCCAGCGTGGCCTGGTAGACGCGGTTCAGCTCTTCGGCGCTGGCGTGGATGTGCACCAGTTTCTGTTTCGGCACCGGTGCTTCAATCAAGGTGTAGCCACCGGTGGTCGATTCGCCCAGTCGTGGGCCGATGGCAATGAGCAGGTCGCTCTCGCGCACGCGCGTGGCCAGTGCCGGGTTGATGCCCAGACCGATGTCGCCCGCGTAGTTGGGGTGGTGGTTGTCGAAACAGTCCTGGAAGCGGAAGGCGTTGGCCACCGGCAGTTGCCAGTTTTCAGCAAAGCGCTGCAAGGCCGCCGCCGACTGCGGCGTCCAGCCACCTCCGCCGGCGATCACCAGCGGGCGCTCGGCCTGCAGCAGCAGTTCGCGCAGGCTGCGCAGCGCGCCCGGGTCGCTCCAGGCCTGCACCGGCTCCACGCGCGGCAGCGGTTCGACGTCCACGGTTTGCGTCAGCATGTCTTCGGGCAGCACGAGCACCACCGGGCCGGGCCGGCCGTTTAGGGCGGTGGCGAAGGCGCGGGCCACGTATTCGGGGATGCGGCGCGGGTCGTCGATGCGCTCCACGCGCTTGGCCATGCCCTTGGTGCTCGGCCCAAAGAAGCTCAGGTAGTCCACCTCCTGGAAGGCTTCGCGGTCGCGCGCGTCGCTGGCCACGTCGCCGATGAACAGCACCATGGGCGTGGAGTCCTGGAAGGCGGTGTGCAGGCCGATGGAGGCGTTGGTCGCGCCCGGTCCGCGGGTCACGAAGCAGATGCCCGGTCGCCCGGTGAGCTTGCCCTGGGCTTCGGCCATGAAGGCCGCTCCGCCCTCCTGCCGGTTCATCACGAAACGGATGCGGTCGGCGTGGGCATGAAAACCGTCGAGCACGGCGAGGTAACTTTCGCCCGGCACGCCAAAGGCGTGGGTCACACCCTGGGCGATCAGGCATTCAATCAGCAGGTGGCCGGCGAGTTTTTGTGTCATGCCGGCATTGTGCCGCGGGTCGAAATTCAGACTGTCCTGCGGCCGACACCCACAGCCGCATAGACCGATATGAACAGCACCACCGCGGCGCCGGCCAGCGTGAGCGCGTACCAGCCGCGGTCCATCAGGGCACCAAACACCAGCGGCGAGATCGCGAAACCCACGTCCAGACCCGAGTACACGGTGCCGTAGACACGGCCGGTCGCGCCTTTCGGCGTGGCTTTCTTGATCATCATGTCGCGGCTCGGGCCACCCACGCCGACGGCGAAGCCGGTGGCGGCCAGCGCCACCATGGTGCCGGTGGCGCCCAGCCAGCCGGTGGCGCACAGCAGCAGCAAGGCCGCACCGCAGGACATCGAGACCGCCACCACGCGGTCGCTGGAGAACCGGTGGCTCTGCCCATAAGCCGCCACGAAGCCGCCGACCAGCATGCCGCCGGCACCGCACAGCATGTAGGCGCTGATGGTCAGCGTCGCCGCTTCGACGCTCACGCCGTACAAGCTCTTCAGGATCGACGGGGCAAAACTCTGCACCACCGCGAGCGTCATGGTGGACAACAGAAAGAAAGCAAAACACCACCACACCACCGGCAGTTTCAGATAGGCCAGCTCGGCGCCCTTCGGGGCGTCGGCGTGGCGCACGTGCACCTCGGTGCGCAGCTTGTCGCGCTGCCAGAACAGCAGGGCCAGAACGGCCACGTAGAGCAGCGCGGCGGCGTGGTACGCGGTGCGCCAGTCGGTCAGCGCGGTGATGCCGACCAGGAACGCGGGCGCCAGCGCCCAGCCCAGGTTGCCGGTGAGACCGTGGGCGCTGAAGGCGTGGCCCAGGCGCGGCGCCGACACGCGCTGGTTCAGGATGGTGAAGTCCGCCGGGTGGAACGGCGCATTGCCCAGTCCGGCCAGAGCGGCCACCAGCACCAGACCCATGTAGCCCGTGACCATGGAAGCGGCCAGCGACGCCAGCAGGAAGCAGGTGATGGCGGCGAACAGCACCGGCCGCGCACCGATACGGTCCACCACGAAGCCGGCCATGGCCTGGCCCGAACCCGAGATGATGAAAAAGATGCTCATGAGCAGACCGACGTCGGAAAAGCTCAGGCCGAAGTCGCGCATGAACACCGGGAACAGTGGGGCGAGCAGCAGGTGGGAGAAGTGGGAGGTGCCGTGCGCCAGGCCGACGAGGCCGATCACGGAAGCATCCTGCTTGAGTGGAATGGGGTTGACCGGCGCTGTGGCGCCCAGGGTGGCGGTGTTCATGCGGCCAATGGTAGGGTGGGCAGGTGGGGCTGTTATGCGATAAAAAGACAATTCCTGTCGAATTCCAGCCAAACCGCCCTGCCCCACCCATGAAACCCCGCCGCCCGCGCCAGGCCGTCCCGGTCGGCGACACCGACCCCTTCGAACCCACGCCGGCGCGGCCGGTGCGCTGCCGCGCACGCGCCATGGGGCACGACACCCAGTTCGAGCCGCACCACCACCCCTGGGGCCAGCTCGCCTGTTGCGCCAGCGGCCTGCTGCAGGTGACGGTGGCGGCGCCGTCGTGCGAAGGCGGTGAGCGGCCTGGCTACGAGACCACCACCATCGTTCCACCGTCGCGCGCGGTCTGGATTCCGCCGGGGGCGCGGCACGCGGTCACCATGCTCGAAGCCTCGCAATTGCACACCCTCTACATCGATGCGTCGGTGGTGCCGGCGGACTGGCGCTGTTCGCGCGTGCTGGTGGTGTCGCCGCTGCTGCGCGAGCTGGTGCGGGGCATGGACCAGCCCCACGCGCAACCAGCGCCCCAGCAGCAGGCCCTGGCCACGCTGGTGCTGGCCGAGATCGCGCACGCGCCGACCCAGCCCCTGGGTGTGCCCATGCCCGACCCACAACAGGGCGACCGCCGGCTGCGCGCGCTGTGCGAAGCCGTGATGAACGCACCCGCGTTGCACGCCACGCTGGCCGCCTGGGCGGCGCACAGCGGTGCGAGCGAACGCACGCTGGCACGGCTGTTTCGCGAAGAACTGGGCACCGGCTTCCAGCGCTGGCGCCAGCAGGTGGTGCTGGCCCATGCATTGCCCATGCTGGCGCGCGGCACGCCCGTGAGCCAGGTGGCCGCGGCCAGCGGCTATGCGAGCGACAGCGCCTTCACCGCCATGTTCAGGGCGGCGCTCGGCCAGCCGCCCACGCGCTTCGGGCCGGGTCGACCAGCGTCCGCCTGATCAGGCGGGTCGCTCGACGGGCAACACCTCCCAGACCCGCTCCTTGGGCCGGCACAGGCGCATGCCCAGCGGCGTGACGACGATGGGCCGCTCCACCAGCACCGGGTGGTTCACCATGAAATCAAGCAATTGCTCGTCGGTCCAGTCGGGCCGGGCCAGATCCAGCTGCGCGTACAGATCGCCCTTGGTCCGGATCACGTCGCGCGGGCGCAGGGCCATGGCTTTCAGCAAGCCTGCCAGCTGTTCGCGCGTGTAGGGGGTCTTCAGGTACTCAACCACCAGCGGGTCGAAGCCCGCCTCGCGGACCATGGCCAGGACGTTGCGCGAGGTGCTGCAGGCGGGATTGTGGAAAAAAGTGATGTCGGGGTTCTTGGGCTTCATGTCGGTGCTTCGGTGGAGGCTGGCGCGAGCATAGCGCCCGCTCGCGGTGCAAAGTGCCCGGACATCGGACGCTGGCGGCCTTGTCACGCCCCTGTCACGGCCGGCCCGTATCTTGCTCATCTGAAGTCACACGCACAGGGAGCACCATATGGCCAACATCGAACGGTTCGCCAAAACACCCAAGGCCTGGGACGCGCTCGCACGCCCGGGCCAGATCGGGCGCAAAGCCCACAGCCTGCTGCTGATGGCCAATGGACGGCGCAGCGAGCGGGAGCTTTCCATGCTGCTGGGAGATGACGTCTCCGAGCTGGCACACGGACTGCAGCTCCAGGGTTACCTGCAGCCGATTCCGCTTGTGATGTACAGCGACGGGGACAACACCCTCAACAGCTGATCGCCCCGGCGCTCAGAGCCAGCGCTTGAGCAGCCCCATCACCTGGTCAAAGCGCTTGCCGTACGGCGGGTAAAACAGGCTGCCCATCGCGAAGCGCGACTGCACCAGCACCGGCTTCTGCTGCGTGAAACGCAGGAAGCCGGTTTCGCCGTGGTAGGCGCCCCAGCCACTCTCCCCCACGCCACCGAACGGCAGGTTGTCGTGGGCAATGTGCAGCAGCGTGTCGTTCACGGTCACGCCGCCGCTCACCGTGTTGCTCAGCACGTGGTCACGCGCTCCGGTGTCGCTGCCAAACCAGTAGAGCGCCAGCGGGCGCGGCCCGGCGTTGATGGTGGCGATGGCTTCATCGGGTGTGCCGTAGCTCAGCACCGGCAGGATGGGCCCAAAGATTTCCTCGCGCATCAGGCGCAGGCCGGGATGGGGATCAAACACCAGGACCGGGTTCATCTGGCGCTCCTGGGCCACCGTGTGTGCCCCCTCACCACCTGAGGCGTGGATCTCCACCACCCGGACACCCTGTGTCCGGGCTTCTGACACCAGCGACTGCAGGCGCGCATGGTGCCGGTCGCTGAGGATGCTGGTGTAGTCGGGGTTGCCGCCGATGGTGGGGAACAGGCGCACCACGGCCGCCGCAAACGCCTGTTCGAATTCGGCCTCGCGCCCGCGCGGCAGCAGCACGTAGTCGGGTGCGATGCAGGTCTGCCCGGCGTTGAGCAGCTTGCCGTGGGCGATCTTGATGGCGGCGCCGGCGATGTCGCATGAAACGTCGATGATGCAGGGCGACTTGCCGCCCAGCTCCAGCGTGGTCGGCGTGAGGTTGGCGGCCGCGGCCGCCGCCACCTTGCGGCCCACCGCGGTGGAGCCGGTGAAGAACAGGTGGTCAAACGGCAGGCTGGCGAACTCGTGCGCCACGTCCGCCCCGCCCTGCACCACACACACCTCGTCGGGCGCAAAGGCCTGGTTCAACACCGCGGCCAGCAACGCCGAGGTGTGCGGCGTCAGCTCGCTGGGCTTGATCATCACGCGGTTGCCCGCCGCCAGCGCCGTGGCGGCCGGGCCCAGCGTGAGCTGCAGCGGGTAGTTCCAGGGGCCGATGACCCCGATCACGCCCAGCGGCTGGCGCTGGATGTGCGCGCTGGCGGGCTGCAGGTAGATGGGTGTGGACACGCGCCGCGGTTTCATCCACGCGCCGGTGTGCTTCTCCAGGTCGCCCAGCAGCGCGCGCAGCACAAAAAAGTCGGCCACCTCGGTGAGTTGCAGGGAGCGCACGCCGAAGTCGGCCTGCACCGCTTCGGCCAGCGCCGCGCCGTGCACGTCGATCAAGGCCCGCATGCGCTGCAGGCGGTCGAGCCGAAGCGCCAGCGGCACGTCGATCTGGGAGCGGCTGGCCCGGTACTGCGCGTCAAACAGGGCGCGCATCGGGAGGTCGGGCGGGGTCTGGGTCATGGTGCCATCATAGAAAAGACGTCGCCCCGGAGATAGGGGTTGTGCCCCTATCAGGCGGGAACCGCTTCGGGGGCGACGACACAAGCGTGGGCTGGAGCGCCGGGCACGCCCTTGACCACCGCGTCGATGGCGGCATCGACCACCGGACGCACCGCCAGCGGCCGCAATCCGCGCTGGCGGATGAGCTTTTCGCAGCTGCGCCGGGTCATGGTGTGCGGGTGCCCACCCCGGCTGGTGAACAGGAACAGCGTGGCCCGGGCGTTGGCCCAGACCAGCCGGGCACGCAACCACTGTCCGCTGGCCTGCAAGTCCACCCAGTCACCCACATGCAGGCTGGCGAGCACGCCTGCGGCTTCCATCCCCACATCCACCTCATCGCCCTCTTCGCTGGACGTGGACAGAAGCGCTGCCGCGGGGTTCTCCACCACCGGAGCCTCCGCAACCGGTGCGTCCTCGAACCCGGCTTCGACCCGCTCACGCGCCGCGAGCCAGGGCGTTTCTGCCACCTGTGGCCTGGGGGCTTCGGCCAGGTTGTCCGCTTCGGGAAAGGTGACGACCGGGCTTTCGAGTGCCGCCGGCATCGAAGCCCCGGCCTGAGACCGGGCGCTGGCCCGACGCAACGCCAGCACCGGCTCGTGGTAACGGATCAGGGCATCAAAGAAAGACGCTGTTTCTTCCGCAGGCTTGTCCAGCACGGTCAGCCCGGCGCGCAGTCTCTGCAGCAGGCGAGGCAGCATTTCGAACAGTTTGCGCGGCTGGCGCAATGTGACTTCGTGCCGCACGCTCCACAGCAGATCCGGGATCACGGCCCGGAAGCCCATCGGGTCTGGGTCCCCATCGGGGTGGCGCAGCTGCGCCTCGGCGATCACCAGCGACCAGCTGCCGTAGAGGAAGTCCAGCACCACCGCGGGCGCGTTGAAAACGTCGGGCCGAAGACTGATTTCCCACGCCACCTGGTCGGCCAGGGCTTGGCGCGCCTCGGCGAAACGCAGGGCCTGCAGGTGCTGCTCCTGGGTGGCAGCCTCGGCCTGATCGACGTTCGCCCAGTCTTCCTGCAGGTGTTCCAGCGCCACCGCAAAGGGCTCGGGGGTCGCGCCCGGCAGGGCGTTGAGGGCGTTGACGGCCTCGCGCACCGGCGCATGGAACTGCTCGAACTCGGCCGAGAACTCATCGTTGAAACGGAAGCTGCGTTGCGCGACCTGCTCGACCAGCAGACGGGCCGGGTGCTGGTCCTTGGCAAAGAAACGCGGGTCGTCCATCGCCAGCCGCAACAGGGCCGGTTCCAGCGCCACCACCGCCTCGCGCACCGGCGCCAGCAGCAGCGGATCGCGCGCCACCTGGTTGACCAGTTTGCGCACCAGGTCCAGGCCCACGGCCTGCGACACGCGTTCGGCCTGCTGTTTGAGGTCGAGCAGCACCCGTGTGCGCTCATGCGGGGCGGCGTAAGGACCCCAATGGTCCGATCCCAGCTGCGAACCGATGCTGACCGCACGCGCAGGCCGGTCAACAACAGGTAGGCCGCGAAACTGCACACGCTCGCGATCAACCACCACTTCGTCCAGCAGGGGCAGATCCGCCTGGGCCTGGGCGATCCGCTGCTCGCGTGTCAGCTGCTCGTAATAGCCCGAATCGAGGGCCTGTTCGAACCGGTCGCCGCGCTCGGCCAGGAAATCGTGGAATACACGATGGTCCAGCCGGGTCTGGGCGCCGGCCAGGGCCGTCATGGGCGGCAACGGTTCGCTCTGTTCGCCGGATCCGGCCGCGGTGGGCGCCAAGGTCTGGGCATCCCAGTTCAACAGGTCGCGCCGGGCTGGGGCCGAGCCCGGGCTCGCCTGCGGATCGTCCACCAGCCGAATGCGGTAACCCGCCTCCTGCACATTGGCCTGCTGCAGCCGCAGCGCCAACTGCTCGTAGAGCTGGCACAGCCCGCGACCGAGCGGGGCGGCCAGGTGCTGCAACCACAGAGAGCGGATCTCGGGATCGCGTTCGATCTCGGCGATGAGGTCGCGCAGCACCCGCACAAACACCGAAGGACGCAGCGGG
The DNA here is from genome assembly GCF_057654755.1 of Hydrogenophaga sp. L76. NCBI lineage: Bacteria > Pseudomonadati > Pseudomonadota > Betaproteobacteria > Burkholderiales > Comamonadaceae > Hydrogenophaga > Hydrogenophaga sp. L76. The sequence goes on along the minus strand of NZ_CM172807.1, from coordinate 626,038 downwards.
TTCTTTTCCACCTGCACGGTCTCGAAGCCAATCAGCGAACTCATGCGCGCATCCAGCGCCGCCAGCGCCTGCTCCACCACCGGCATCAGGTCCTGCAGCAGACGGGCCGACTCCAGCGATTCGGACACCGACAGGTCATCCACCAGCGCCAGCAACGAGGAGTCGGACAGCAGAGCCAGCGACGAGGTTCGCCCGTCTTCGTCCCCTCGCTCGAAGGCCTCGCGCAGACGCACCGGGTAGGCATCGGTCAGCGCGCCCCGGTGCTGCATCATGGCCCAGCACGCGCGCGCGATGCGCTGTCGCTCGCCCACCTCGCCAGCTTTCGCCTCGGACGCCTGCAGCGAGTTCACCGCCGCATCGACGCAGCGACCCAGCAAAGGTTTCGCCTGGCGGGCGACCTCATCAAAACATTGATCGAGCAAGTGTGACGAATTCGGCATATATCCTCGAATTTATACCGTCCGCCTCTTGTTCGAATGCAAGGCAATGGCAACGACCTGTTACCAGTGCGACCGTCTATCCCCCGATCACGACCGTCCGACGGTTCTCCTTCATCAGTCCATTTCGATGGGTTCGCCGAACTCGAACACGCCCGGGTGACGCACCGGGTCCACCCCCACCGGGATCACCGACTTCGGCGGGTACTTGCCTTCCAGCAGCAGCTTCGAGAGCGGGTTCTCGATGCGCTGCTGGATCGCGCGCTTCAAGGGTCGGGCGCCAAACACCGGGTCGAACCCGACTTTGGCCAGTTCTTCGAGGGCCGCCGGCGCCACTTCCAGACGCAGGTCCATCTTCTGCAGTCGCGCCTGCAGGGCTTTCAGCTGGATCGCGGCGATGGACGCGATGTGCTGTGCGTCGAGCGCGTGGAACACCACGGTCTCGTCGATGCGGTTCAAGAACTCGGGCCGGAAGTGGTCCTTGAGCTCGCCCCACACGGCTTCCTTGATGTCGTCGTAGGGCTGGCCGACCATGGCCTGGATCAGGTGCGAGCCGATGTTGCTCGTCATCACGATCACGGTGTTCTTGAAGTCCACGGTGCGACCCTGGCCATCGGTCAGGCGACCATCGTCCAGCACCTGCAACAACACGTTGAACACGTCCGGATGCGCCTTCTCCACCTCGTCGAGCAGCAGCACGCTGTAGGGCTTGCGGCGCACGGCCTCGGTCAGATAGCCGCCCTCCTCGTAGCCCACGTAGCCCGGCGGCGCGCCGATCAGGCGGGCCACGGAGTGTTTCTCCATGAACTCGCTCATGTCGATGCGGATCAGGTGGTCTTCGCTGTCGAACAGGAAGCCCGCCAGCGCCTTGCACAGCTCGGTCTTGCCCACGCCGGTTGGGCCGAGGAAAAGGAAGGAACCGGTCGGGCGGTTCGGGTCCGACAGGCCCGAGCGCGAACGGCGGATGGCGTTGGCCACGGCCGAGATCGCTTCATCCTGCCCCACCACGCGGGTGTGCAGCTTGTCTTCCATCACCAGCAGCTTGTCACGCTCGCCCTGCATCAGCTTGGCCACGGGAATGCCGGTGGCGCGCGCCACGACCTCAGCGATCTCTTCGGCGCCGACCTGGGTGCGCAGCAGTTGCGGACCCACACCCGCGCCGCCCTTGGCCTTGCCGGACTCTTTCTCCTGCGCTTCCATGAGCTGCTTTTCCAGCTCCGGCAGCTTGCCGTATTGCAACTCGGCCACCTTGGCCAGGTCGCCCTTGCGGGTCAGGCTCTCGATCTGCTGGCGCAGCTGGTCGATCTCTTCGCGCACCTGCGCGCTGCCCTGGGCCGTGGCCTTTTCGGACTTCCAGATTTCGTCCAGATCGGCGATCTCTTTCTGCAGCTTGGTGATCTCTTCTTCGATCAAGGTCAGCCGTTTCTGCGAAGCCTCGTCCTTTTCTTTCTTCACCGCTTCGCGCTCGATCTGCAGCTGGATCAGCCGGCGGTCGAGCTTGTCCATCACCTCGGGCTTGGAGTCGAGTTCGATCTTGATCTTGGCCGCGGCCTCGTCGATCAGGTCGATCGCCTTGTCGGGCAGGAAACGGTCGGTGATGTAGCGGTGGCTGAGTTCGGCCGCGGCGACGATGGCCGGGTCGGTGATGTCCACGCCGTGGTGCACCTGGTAGCGCTCCTTCAGGCCGCGCAGGATGGCGATGGTCGCCTCCACCGTCGGCTCGCCGACCAGGATTTTCTGGAAGCGGCGCTCCAGCGCGGCGTCTTTTTCGATGTACTTGCGGTATTCGTCCAGCGTGGTCGCGCCCACGCAGTGCAGCTCGCCGCGCGCCAGCGCGGGCTTGAGCATGTTACCGGCGTCCATCGCGCCTTCGGCCTTGCCCGCGCCCACCATGGTGTGCAGCTCGTCGATGAAAACGATGGTCTGGCCTTCGTCCTTGGCCAGTTCGTTCAGCACGGTCTTCAGGCGCTCTTCAAACTCGCCGCGGAACTTGGCGCCGGCCAGCAGCGCGGCCATGTCCAGGCTCAGCACGCGCTTGCCCTTGAGCGAATCCGGCACTTCGCCGGCCACGATGCGCTGCGCGAGGCCTTCGACGATCGCGGTCTTGCCCACGCCGGGCTCGCCGATCAGCACCGGGTTGTTCTTGGTGCGGCGCTGCAGCACCTGGATGGCGCGGCGGATCTCGTCATCACGACCGATCACCGGATCGAGCTTGCCCAGGCGGGCGCGCTCGGTCAGGTCCATGGTGTATTTCTTCAGCGCTTCGCGCTGGCCCTCGGCCTCGGGGCTGTCCATCTTCTGGCCGCCGCGCACGGCCGTGATGGCGCTTTCCAGGCTCTTGCGGGTCAGCCCGTTTTCGTTCGCGATGCGGCCGATATCGCCCTTCTGGTCGGCCACGGCGAGCAGGAACAGCTCGCCGGCGATGAACTCGTCACCGCGCTTGATGGCTTCCCTTTCGGTGGCCTGCAACAGCTTGGCCAGATCGGAGCCGACCTGCACCTGCTCCTGTCCCTGCACTTCGGGCAGGCGCTTCACAGCCGCCTCGGCGGCCTTGGCCAGGCCCTGAACGTTCACGCCAGCGCGCTGCAGCAGCGACTGCGGGCCGTCGGCCTGGCGCAGCATGGCCAGCAGCAGATGGGCCGGATCGATGTAGGCGTTGTCGTTGCCGAGCGCCAGGGTCTGGGCTTCGCTCAGGGCTTCCTGGAACTTGGTGGTGAGTTTGTCGAGTCGCATGAAAGAGCTCTCCGGAAAATTTGATTACCCGGCATTTGGAGCGATTCCCCGGGTTTTCAAGGTGGTTTTTCCAGCTTGCGCCCGCGTGCACCACATCGTCTTGACGCAGATCAGCCGATACCCGCCCTTTGGGGGCCGTCTGGACCGGCGCCGCTCAACGGCGCCAGTAGGCGTAGGTCCAGGCGGTGGTCAAGCCCAGCCGGCGGTACAGCGCGAGCGCCGGCCCGTTGTCCGCCACGACCTGGAGAAACACCCGGTGAATCCCGCGGCGCAAGGCCTCTTCGGCCATGGCCTGCAACACCCGCCCGGCCAGGCCCCGGCCCCGGTGCGAGGCGGCGGTGCGCATGCCGTGCACGCTGAGCCAGCCGTGGCCGTAGGCCGCGGCCCCGCAGGCCACCGTCTGCCCGTCTTCGCGCAGGCTGGCAAACAGCGTCCCGGTGGCCCGGCTCAGCGAGCGGGCACGGCTCGCACCGTCCACCGGATCCAGGCCTTCGCCCAGGAACATCGCCATCCAGGCGGCGTCGGGCGTGTCCGCCAGGTCCGCCACCGGCCCGGTCTGCGCCATCAGCAAGTCCTGCACGCGGCCACACTGCGTCAGCGTGGGCTGGGCGCGCGCGAAGCCCCGCGCTTGCAGCCCCTGGTGCAGGGCTTCGAAGGCCGGTCCATCAGGCAGGCGGAAGGCCGGCACGAAACCCTGGGCAGCGTAGCGGTCGAGGATGTCGTCGAGCACCGCCGGGTCGGCATTGCCATGGCTCAGGGGGACAGCGCTGCGGGCACGGCCCACCGTGCCGCTGTCCATGGGCAGCAGCCAGCCGGGCAGCGACTCCACGCGCTCGGGCGACACGGCGTCGAGCGTGGCGCGTTCAATGGCTTCGATGTCGGCGTCGGAGAGGATCGTGGGCGCCATGTCAATAAGGGCTGTCAGGCGTTCTGACTCTGAATGCCCCACTTGGCCAGCGCCGCGTCATCGCTGACCCGCGCATCCACCCAACGTGCACCCTCCGGCGTCTGTTCTTTCTTCCAGAACGGCGCCTGGGTCTTGAGGTAGTCCATCAGGAACTCGCAGGCCTGGAAGCTCTCGCCCCGGTGCGCGGAGGTCACGGCGACCAGCACGATCTGGTCCAGCGGCTGCAGCAGGCCGACGCGGTGAATCACGCGCGCGGCGTAGATGTCGAAGCGTTTGAACGCCTCGTCGATCATGGCCTCGATGCTCTTCTCGGTCATGCCCGGGTAGTGCTCCAGCTCCATGGTGCTGATGCTCTGGCCATCGTTTCGGTCACGGACCGTGCCAACGAAGGTGCAGATGGCACCCACGCGCTTGTCCTGCTCGCGCAGCCGGGCGACCTCGGTGCTGAGGTCGAAGTCCTGGATCTGGATGCTGACGCGGGCGATCATGGTCAGCCTCCGGTCACGGGCGGAAAAAAGGCCACTTCGGCGCCCTCGCTGAGCGCGGCGGCTTCGTCGGTCATGGTCTGGTTGAGCGACACGCGCACCGCCCGGCCACGCGCCAGCGCCTCGGCATAGCCGCCGCCCCGCGCGATCAGTTCGTCGCGCAGGACGGTCAGCGTGCCGGCCGCCGTGTCCAGCGACTCGCTGCCGGTGCCGACGGATTCGCGGATGGAGGCGAAATAGCGCAGTTGAATCTTCACGGGATAGGCCTTCAGAGCAGCAGGTCGGCAAAAGAAAGATAGGACACCAGATCGTCCCGGGCGATGGTGGTGCCAGCCGGGTTGTCGACCAGACCGTCGCCCCAGACCGCGGACGTCAACACGCCCGAACTCTGGTTGGGAAACAGGTCCAGCCCGCCGGCGGCGTTGCGGCGCACGCGCAGGAATTCGCGGCGCTTGTCGGCGCGCGGCAGGTCGAAGTGGGCGGGCAGCTTCACCGGTTGCAGATCCGGCGCCTCGGCACCCTGCAGCCGCAGCAGGAAGGGTCGCACCAGCAACAGGAAGGTGACGAAGCTGGACACCGGGTTGCCCGGCAGACCGATGAAATGGCAGGGCTGCGCCGCTTCGGCACCAGCTCCCGCATCGCGCCGCACCGTGCCGTACGCGAAAGGCTTGCCCGGCTTCATGGCGATCTGCCACAGGTCGAGGCTGCCCAGTTGCTGAACGGACGGCTTGATGTGGTCCTCTTCGCCCACCGAGACGCCGCCGCTGGTGAGGATCAGGTCGTGGTGGTCGGCCGCAGACTTGAGGGCGGCGAGCGTCAGCTCCCGCTTGTCCGGCACGATGCCAAGGTCACTCACCTCGCAGCCCAGCCGCTGCAGCAGCGTGCGCAGAAAGAAACGGTTGGAGTTGTAGATCGCGCCGGGCTTCATGTCTTGCGGAGCCACCTCGCCCGGCATCACGAGTTCGTCGCCGGTGGAAAACAGGGCCACGCGCGGACGCACCATCACCGGCAGCTGGGCACAGCCGATGCTGGCCGCCAGCCCCAGGCTGGCCGGGGAAAGCCGGGTCCCGCGCGGCAAGACCACCGCCCCACGCGTCACGTCTTCGCCGGCACGACGCACCCATTGGCCAGAGGCCGGTACGGCGTCGATGTGCACCGCATGCAGATTGCCGCCCACCTCACGGGTGTCTTCCTGCATCACCACCGCATTGGCACCCGCGGGCATGGGCGCACCCGTGAAGATGCGCGCGCAGGTTCCGGGCCGCAACGGCTCGGCGGCATGACCGGCCGCGATGCGCTGCGACACCGCCAGCACCTTGCCGGCTTCGGTCACGTCGGCCGCGTTGACGGCATACCCGTCCATCGAAGAGTTGTCCTGCGGCGGCACCTGCAGGCCGGACACCAGATCGCGGGCCAGCACGCGGCCATCGGCCTCGAACGTGGCCACCGTCTCGACCCGCGGCAACGGAACGACCCGCGCGAGCAGGTCGGTCAACGCAGCGTCCAGCGCCATCAAGGGGGCCCGGGCGGGCGGTGCAGAAGCGTTCATGGTGTCAGGGTCGGTGGGTGGGCATGTCCGCCGGGTCAGATGTAGGCCTCGGGAACATAGTCAAAACGGTCTTCATTGTCGAGCAGCCAGCCGGCCACGGCAGCGGCGTCGTTCAAATTCAGCACCGGGCGCAGGGTGGTCTGCGGCAATTGATCGGCGCTGTCGGTGGCGATGGCGGCGACAAAGGGATCGTCCGGGTACAGCACGGGCTTGCCGGTGGCCGCACGCCAGACCTCGACCTTGAGCAGGTTGCTGTCGCGGTAGCCCTCGACCAGCACCCAGTCCACACCCGGATGCAGCGTGCGAATCACGTCGTGGACCGTCAGCTCCACCGGCCGCTCGAATTCGCGCATCAGCACCAGGCGCTGCGGCGACGCGGCCACTACCTCGTAGGCTCCGGCCTCGCGATGGCGCCAGGTGTCTTTGCCGGGGTGGTCCATTTCAAGACCATGGTGCACATGCTTGACCACCGAGACCCGCAGGCCCCGCTGACGCAGGACGGGGATCAGCTGCTCAACCAGCGTGGTCTTGCCCGCACCGGAAAAGCCTGCAAAGCCGACGACTTTCATGCCCGCTGCCGACGCCCGGGCATCACGCCGCGGGGCAATGCTGGGTGATGTAGCGCTGCACCGCCGCCGTGTCGGCCGGCATCACCTGCACCCGCTTGGGCAGGGCTTCGATGCCGTCGAACTTGGCGGGCCGGTCGGGCTGGCGCCCCAGCGCCTCGACGATGGTCTCGGCGAACTTGATGGGCAAGGCGGTTTCCAGCACGATCATCGGCACCGCCTCGTTGGCGTGCTCGCGCGCCACCTTCACGCCGTCGGCGGTGTGGGTGTCGATCATCACGCCAAAGCGCTCGAACGTGTCCTTGATGGTCGCCAGGCGGTCGGCGTGTGTGCTCTTGCCGCTGACGAAACCGTAGTGGCTGGCGGCTTCGGCGAACACCGGGTCGGCGCTGAGATCGAAACGGCCGTCCTTGCTCAGCGCCTCGCCAAACAGCGCCTTGACGCGCGCGCCATCGCGGCCCAGCAGGTCGAACACGAAACGCTCGAAGTTGCTGGCCTTGGAGATGTCCATCGACGGGCTGGAGGTCTCGTGCGTGTCGGCGCTGGCGCGCACGCGGTAGACACCGGTGCGGAAGAACTCGTCGAGCACGTCGTTTTCGTTGGTGGCCACCACCAGCGTCTGGATCGGCAAGCCCATCTGGCGTGCCACATGGCCGGCGCAGACGTTGCCGAAGTTGCCACTGGGCACGGTGAAGTTGACCTTCTGGTGATTGCCCGTGGTCGCCTGAAAGTAGCCAGCGAAGTAATAGACCACCTGCGCCAGCAGCCGAGCCCAGTTGATCGAGTTGACGGTGCCGATCTTGTACTGGCGCTTGAACGCCAGGTCGTTCGACACGTTCTTGACGATGTCCTGGCAGTCATCGAACACGCCTTCAATGGCGATGTTGTGGATGTTCTCATCCATCAGGCTGAACATCTGCGCCTGCTGGAACGGGCTCATGCGGCCGTGCGGGCTGAGCATGAAAACGCGCACGCCGTGCTTGCCGCGCATGGCGTATTCGGCTGCGCTGCCGGTGTCGCCAGACGTCGCGCCCAGGATGTTGAGTTCTTCGCCGCGGCGCGCCAGCTCGTATTCGAACAGGTTGCCCAGCAACTGCATGGCCATGTCCTTGAAGGCCAGCGTCGGGCCGTTGGACAAGGCTTCGAGGTAGAAGCCGTCTTCCAGCTGCTTCAGCGGCACGATGGCCGCCGTTCCGTACACCGCTTCGGTGTAGGTCTTGTCGCACAGCGCCTTCAGGTCGGCGGCAGGAATGTCGTCGATGTAGAGCGACAGCACCTCAAACGCCAGCGCGGCGTAACCACCGGCCGCACCGCCATTGAACACCGTGCGCCAGCGCGCCAGCGTGGCCGCTTCCACCTGCGGGTAACGCTCGGGTAAATACAGACCACCATCAGGCGCCAGGCCTTCCAGCAGGATTTCGCAGAAGTGCTTGCGGTCCGGGTGACCGCGGGTGGAGAGGTACAGCATCTCAGTTCAGTTCTTCCTTGCGGATGCGCGTGATCGGTGCCAGCACCGAAGGCAGCGCCTGCATCTGCGCGAGCACGTCGTTCATGACGCCTTCACGGATGTCGTGCGTGAGGATGATCAGGTCGGTCTGGGTCGAACCTTCGCCGCCCACTTCGTCGGCCTCGCGCTGCAGCACCGCGTCGATGCTGATGCCGGCATTGGCCAGCAAGCCCGTCACCTGGGCCAGCACGCCGGCTTCGTCGGCCACGCGCAGGCGCAGGTAGTAGCTGGTCACCACCTCGCTCATCGGCAACACGCTCAAGTCACTCATCTTGTCGGGCTGGAACGCCAGGTGCGGCACGCGGTGCAGCGGGTCGGCGGTGTGCAGGCGGGTGATGTCCACCAGATCGGCGATCACGGCCGAGGCGGTGGGCTCGCTGCCCGCACCCTTGCCGTAGTACAGCGTGGTGCCCACGGCATCGCCCTGCACCACCACCGCGTTCATCGCACCTTCCACGTTGGCGATCAGGCGCTTGGACGGCACCAGGCTCGGGTGCACGCGCAGCTCGATGCCCTTGTCGGTGCGCTTGGTGATGCCCAGCAACTTGATGCGGTAGCCGAGTTGTTCGGCGTATTTGATGTCGGTGGCGCCGAGTTGGGTGATGCCCTCCACGTAGGCCTTGTCGAACTGCACCGGGATGCCGAATGCGATCGCGCTCATGAGCGTGACCTTGTGCGCCGCATCCACTCCCTCGATGTCGAAGGTCGGGTCGGCCTCGGCGTAGCCCAGGCGCTGCGCTTCCTTGAGCACAACGCCGAAGTCCAGCCCCTTGTCGCGCATCTCTGACAGGATGAAGTTGGTGGTGCCGTTGATGATGCCGGCGATCCACTGGATGCTGTTGGCGGTGAGGCCTTCGCGCAGCGCCTTGATGATGGGAATGCCACCAGCCACGGCCGCTTCGAACGCGACCATCACGCCCTTGGCTGAAGCCGCAGCAAAAATCTCGGTGCCGTGCACAGCGAGCAAAGCCTTGTTGGCGGTCACCACGTGTTTGCCGGCCGCAATCGCTTCCATCACCAGGGCCTTGGCGATGCCGTAGCCACCGATGAGCTCGATGACGATGTCGATATCGGGGTTGGCGATCACGGCGCGCGCGTCGTTCACCACGGTCACGTCCGGGCCGACGATGCCCTGGGCACGCGCCACGTCAAGGTCGGCCACCATGGTGATCTCGATGCCACGGCCGGCGCGGCGCTTGATTTCTTCCTGGTTGCGCTGCAGCACGTGGAACGTGCCGCTGCCCACGGTGCCTATACCCAGCAGGCCTACTTGGATCGGTTTCATCGTTGTTAACTCTCGGCTTCAAAAATATCGGTGCCAGGCCATGACCTGAGGTGCCCAGTTTAGGGAGCCGCCAGAGTGGCGGTGTTGCCCATTGCGGGGGCGATTGATGCGTGTGCGGACGCATGGCGCTTGCGCCAGCCTTCGAAGAACTTGGCCACGCGGCCAATGGCTTCGCGCAGATCGTCCTCGTGCGGCAGGAAAACGATGCGGAAGTGCTGGTTGTCCGGGTAGTTGAAGCCCGAGCCCTGCACCAGCATCACGCGGGTTTCCTGCAGCAGCTCCAGGAACAGCTGCTGGTCGTCTTCAACCGGATACATCGCCGGGTCAAGGCGCGGGAACATGTAGAGCGCCGCCGTCGGCTTGACACAGCTCACGCCCGGAATGGCGGTGATCAGTTCGTAGGCCAGGTCGCGCTGGCGGCGCAGCCGACCACCTTCACACACCAGATCGTTGATGCTCTGGTAGCCTCCGAGCGCGGTCTGGATCGCCCACTGGCCCGGCACGTTGGCACACAGGCGCATGTTCGAGAGCATGTTCAGGCCCTCAATGTAGTCCCGGGCCGGCTTCTTGTTGCCCGAGACGATCATCCAGCCCGCGCGGTATCCGCAGGAGCGGTAGCTTTTGGACAAGGAGTTGAAGGTCAGCGTCAGCACGTCTTCCGACAGGCTGCCCATGGCGGTGTGTTTCACGCCGTCGTAGAGCACCTTGTCGTACACCTCGTCGGCAAAGATCACCAGACCGTGCTCGCGCGCGATCGCCACGATCGCCTGGAGCAGTTCGTCGGAATACAGCGCGCCGGTCGGGTTGTTGGGGTTGATCACCACGATGCCCTTGGTGGCCGGTGTGATCTTGCGGCGGATGTCGTCCAGATCGGGCATCCAGCCGTTGGACTCGTCACACAGGTAGTGCACCGGCGTGCCACCCGAGAGACTGACCGCCGCCGTCCACAGCGGGTAGTCGGGCGATGGCAGCAACAGCTCGTCGCCATCGTCGAGCAAGGCGTTGGTGGCCATCACGATCAGCTCGCTGGCGCCGTTGCCGAGGTAGATGTCATCCAGCGTCACACCCTTGACGCCCTGCTTCTGCGTCTCGTGCATCACCGCCTTGCGCGCCGCAAAAATGCCCTTGCTGTCCGAATACCCCGCCGAGTTCGGCAGGTTGCGGATCATGTCCTGCTGGATTTCCTCGGGGGCATCAAAACCAAACACCGCCAGGTTGCCGATGTTCAGGCGGATGATTTTGTGGCCCTCTTCTTCCATCTGGCGCGCCGCGTCCATGATGGGACCGCGGATGTCATAGCAGACGTTGGCGAGCTTGGCGGATTTCTGGATGGTTTTCAAAGTCCCTCCCGCTTGGGGCCGTAGAAAGGGGTGGAGAGCCGGGCTATGGCGCTGGGCGCTATATTACGGTGCGTCTTGTAGGGAAAACCTGCAATTTGACCACAGTTTTTCACCTTATCCGTGCACGCTCCGCCCCATTCCTGCGCCCGACTTTCCCATGAAACTGCACGCTGACAAGCCCGATCTGCACACCATCAACGCTTACGGCGATGGATGGATCGCGATCAACGGTCAGCGCCACACGCAAAGCCTCATCCTCGCGTCGTCCGGGGAATTGCTGCCGTGGGCCTGCGAGCGGTTCGAAGACCTGGAACCCGCGCATTTCGAGCAACTGCTGAGCTGCTCTCCTGTAAAGCCCGAGCTGGTGGTGTTTGGCAGTGGCCCGCGCCTGCGGTTCGTGCGTCCGGGCATGCTGGAGTGCCTGATCAACCAGCGTATTGGCGTGGAAACCATGGACACCCTGGCGGCCTGCCGCACCTACAACATCCTCGCCGGCGAAGGCCGGCGGGTGCTGGCCGCCCTGCTGATTGGCACCTGAATACACGGGTACCGAGCGGTCCATTCGGGTCCATCCTCGGCCCGGCATCCCCGTTCAGGGTAAAATAGTGGATTGTTTCCTGCCTCGACAGCCATTGGGCGCACGCCGCGCACGGCGTTCTCGATGCATCCGGGAAGCCAACGAATCACCACCAACTTACGTCAGGGGTCCACGCAGTATGGCAGTCGTTGTCAACAAACCCATTCCCGAATTTGAAGCCCTGGCCACCAGCGGCATCAAAGTCAGCAACCAGACCCACCTCGGCCAGACCGTTGTGCTGTATTTTTACCCGAAAGACAACACGCCCGGCTGCACCACCGAGGCCATGCAGTTCCGTGACAAGTACAAAGACTTCGTCAAGGCTGGGGCCCATGTGTTCGGCGTCTCGCGCGACAACATGAAGTCGCACGATGACTTCAAAACCAAGCTTGAACTGCCGTTCGAACTGATCGCCGACACGGAAGAAAAAATGTGCCATATGTTTGGCGTGGTCAAGAACAAGATCATGTACGGCAAAAAAGTCAAGGGCATCGAACGCAGCACCTTCCTGATTGGCGCCGATGGCGTGCTCAAGGAGGAATGGCGCGGCCTGAAGGTGCCAGGCCATGTTGAAGACGTGCTGAAAGCCGTCAAGGCCCTGAAAAAGGCCGTTTGAGCTTAACCACACCGCCGGTGGCGGTGGAATTTGACCGTCATATGGCTCGTGCATAATGGGTTCATGACATTGGGAAGATCTTTCGCCCGCCCCTCTTTCACTGCCCTCAGCAGCCCAAAAAGCCGCCCGGTTTCCCCGGCGGCTTTTTGCTTTCCGGCCCAGCGCTGAACCTCCAAGCCCTCCATGCCACTGCCACCTGCCCCCTCCAAACGCGCCGCCCTGCTTGCCTCCGATGCCTACAGCCTCAGGGCATCAGAAGAATTGATCAGCTTTTCTCCAGAACCCGAGCGAGCGGTCTCTCCCTTGCGTGCCGCTCCTGCGGCACCCGCCAGCGAGGCGACGACTTCAAAAGCCGGTGCGCGCTCCCGTGGCCGGGAGCGCAAGCCAGAGTTGGCTCCGGTGCCATCCCAACCTGCCGTGCGTGGGCCATCTCCCGCCGCCCCGGCAGCCGAACGCCAACCGGTCGAATTCCGTGCGCCCCAGCCAACGGGCAAACCACCAATCGGCAGCGAGACCGTGTCGCGCGCTTCGCCCGTGGCCAGCAACCGCCGCGCAGGGCGCGCCAAATCCGGCGGGTCAACCGGACCGGCCCGTTTGTTCGTGCTGGACACCAACGTGCTGCTGCACGACCCGATGAGCCTGTTCCGCTTCGAGGAACACGACATCTTCCTGCCCATGATCGTGCTCGAAGAGCTCGACGGCCACAAGAAGGGCATGACGGAAGTCGCCCGCAACGGCCGCCAGACCAGCCGCACGCTCGATGCCCTGGTCGCGCAGCAAGGCGGCGACATGACACGCGGCCTCAAGCTCTCAGCCACCGGTCACCTGTCTGCGCGCGGCTTGCTGTTTTTCCAGACCGAACCGCTGGACGCCCAGTTGCCCGCCAGCCTGCCCCAGGGCAAGGCCGACAACCAGATTCTGGGCGTGGTGCACGCCTTGCGCGACAAGCACCCGCAGCGCGAAGTGATCCTGGTGTCCAAGGACATCAACATGCGGGTCAAGGCCCGTGCGCTGGGTCTGGCCGCCGAGGACTACCAGAACGACAAGACCCTGGATGACGGCGAACTGCTCTATGCGGGTGCCTTGGCCCTGCCGCAGGATTTCTGGACGCGCCAGAGCAAGACGATCGAGAGCTGGGCCAGCGGCAGCCACACCTTCTACCGCGTCAGCGGTCCGGCGGTGAGCCAGTTCTACATCAACCAGTTTGTGTACTTCGAAGCGCCCGGCGAACCCTCGCTGTACGCCCGCGTGACCGAAATCCGGGACAAGACCGCGGTCCTCAAGACGCTCAAGGACTTCACGCACCTGAAAAACGCCGTCTGGGGCGTCACCAGCCGCAACCGTGAACAGAACTTCGCGCTCAACATCCTGATGGACCCCGAGGTCGATTTCGTCACCCTGGCCGGCACGGCCGGCACCGGCAAGACACTGATGGCCCTGGCCAGCGGCCTGACCCAGGTGCTGGATGACCGCCGCTACACCGAAATCATCATGACCCGCGCCACCGTGAGCGTGGGTGAAGACATCGGTTTCCTGCCCGGCACCGAAGAAGAAAAGATGGGCCCCTGGATGGGCGCGCTCGACGACAACCTGGAGTTCCTGGCCAAGGGCGACGGCGGCAACGCCGGCGAATGGGGCCGCGCCGCCACCAACGAGTTGATCCGCAGCCGCATCAAGGTCAAGAGCATGAACTTCATGCGCGGTCGCACCTTCATGAACAAGTACGTGATCATCGACGAGGCGCAGAACCTGACGCCCAAGCAGATGAAGACGCTGATCACCCGAGCGGGCCCGGGCACCAAGATCATCTGCATGGGCAACCTGGCGCAGATCGACACGCCCTACCTCACCGAGGGTTCTTCGGGCCTGACCTACGCGGTGGACCGCTTCAAGGGCTGGCCGCACGGCGGGCACATCACCCTGGCCCGTGGCGAGCGTTCACGGTTGGCCGACTTCGCCAGTGAAGTCCTCTGATCGGGCCTCAACCGGCCCCAAAGAAAAACCCGGCCATGCCGGGTTTTTCTTTGAAAGGTCGGAGGCTCAGAAATCGCCGCCGCCCGCGAGGCTCTCGAAACGCGTGAGCGTGTTCAGGAAGGTCAGCTTCACGGTACCCGTCGGGCCGTTGCGCTGCTTGCCGATGATGATCTCGGCCACGCCCGGCTCCTTGCAGGCGTCCTTGGTGTAGTACTCGTCGCGGTAGATGAACATGATGATGTCCGCATCCTGCTCGATGGCGCCGGACTCGCGCAGATCGCTCATCATGGGGCGCTTGTCGGTGCGGGTTTCAACCGAACGGTTGAGCTGGGAGAGCGCGATCACCGGACACTGCAGTTCCTTGGCCAGCATCTTCAAGCCCCGCGAGATTTCACCCAGTTCGGTGGCGCGGTTGTCGCCACCGTCGGAGCTGGAGCCACTCATGAGCTGCAGGTAGTCGACCACGATCAGGCCCAGCTTGCCGCACTGGCGCGACAGGCGCCGCGCGTTGGCCCGCAACTCACTGGGTGTCAGGCCCGGCGTCTCGTCGATGTGCAGCGACACGTTGCGCAGCTTCTCGATCGCCTCGGTCAGGCGCGGCCACTCGTCGTCGGTGAGCTTGCCGGTTCGCAGGTGGCCCTGGTTGATGCGGCCGATGGAGCCGACGATACGCACCGCGAGCTGGGACGCGCCCATTTCCATGGAGAACACCGCCACCGGCAGACCTTCGTTGAGCGCCACGTGCTCGGCGATGTTGATGGCGAACGCCGTCTTGCCCATGGATGGGCGCGCGGCCAGCACCACCAGGTCGCCCGCCTGCAGGCCCGAGGTCATGCGATCCAGATCGATGAAACCGGTGGGCACGCCCGTCACGTCCATCGGGTTGTCGGCCATTTCCTGCACACGGTCCAGCAGCTCGACCACGAGCGTGTCCATGCCCTGGAAGCCCTCCTTCATGCGCGAGCCTTCTTCGCCGATCTTGAAGATCTTCTGCTCGGCTTCGTCCAGGATCTTGGCGACCTGCCGGCCCTGCGGATTGAAGGCCGCGGTGGCGATTTCGTCGCTGGCAGCGACCAGTTTGCGCAGGATGGCGCGTTCGCGCACGATCTCGGCGTAGCGGCGGATGTTGGCGGCGCTGGGCACGTATTGCGCCAGCGAGTTCAGGTAGGCCAGGCCACCGGCCTCGTCGGCCTTGCCCAGGTTCTGCAGGTGCTCGAACACCGTGACCACGTCGGCCGGCTTGCTGGCGTTGACCAGCGAGGCGATGGCGGAATACGTCAGACGGTGTTCGTAGCGGTAAAAGTCGGAATCGTTGACCAGATCGGCCACGCGGTCCCAGGCGTGGTTGTCGAGCAGCAGGCCACCCAGCACACTGGATTCTGCCTCGATGGAATGCGGTGGAACACGCAGCTGGGCGATCTGCCGGTCGGCACCGAAATCGACCTCGTCAAGTCCGGCATCAAACGAAGAAAGGGGGCTGGAGAATGCGGTTGACATGGCTTTCCTGAAGTAGCGCCAATGGTACGTCCGGGGCACCGGCCTGTCAGGGGACAAGTCTGTGGACAACCCGTGAACTTCCGGGGGAGATCGTGGGACAAGTCCGGCCAAAGCGCCAACGTGGCCGGCAGAAATAAAAAAGCCGCCAGCCCGAGGGCGGCGGCTTCCGGTTCCACGCCCGACAGCAAGCTGCCGGGGATGGCGGGAGCGATCAGGCGGTTTCGCCGAGCACCGAAACAGCGACATCGATGGTGACGTCGGTGTGCAGGTTGACGCTCACGGTGTAGTCGCCAGCGTTCTTCAGCGGCCCGTTGGGCATGCGA
Source organism: Hydrogenophaga sp. L76 (assembly GCF_057654755.1). NCBI lineage: Bacteria > Pseudomonadati > Pseudomonadota > Betaproteobacteria > Burkholderiales > Comamonadaceae > Hydrogenophaga > Hydrogenophaga sp. L76. Next base: position 610,242 of record NZ_CM172807.1, on the reverse strand, counting down.
ACTTGCGACTTGGTCACAGCGAAGCCTTGTTTGTTCAGCTCTTCGGACACGTCGTGGTTGGTGACGGAACCGAAAAGGCGACCGTCCACACCGGCTTTTTGCGACAGCTTGACCGTCACGGCGGCCAGCTTCTCGCCCAGAGCCTGGGCTTCAGCCAGCTTGGCAGCGGCCACCTTTTCGAGTTCCGCGCGGCGGGCTTCGAAATCGGTGATGGCGTTTTGCGTGGCGCGGCGGGCACGGCCCGAAGTGATCAGGAAGTTGCGGGCATAGCCGTCCTTGACCTTGACCACATCGCCCAGGGCGCCGAGATTGACAACTTTGTCGAGCAGGATGATTTGCATGTCAGGCTCTCTTTCAGACGCGGTGCTGGTCGCTGTAGGGCAGCATGGCCAGGAAGCGTGCGCGCTTGATGGCCGTGTTGACCTGGCGCTGGTAGAAGGCGCGGGTGCCGGTCAGGCGCGCGGGGATGATCTTGCCGTTTTCGGCGATGAAGTCACGCAGGACATCAATGTCCTTGTAGTCGACTTCTTCGACGTTCGCCACGGTGAAGCGGCAGAAACGCTTGCGCTTGAACAGCAGCGATTGGGTGTTGCGCTTGGGGCGCTTGTCTTTGTTGAAACGTTTCGGTGCAGCCATGATGGGCCTTTCCTATGTCTTGCTGAAATCTTGGATATGAAACACGACGCCTTTGCCGTTGCGTGCATTCGTCAGGAAACCGTGAAACTCGCAAACCGATTCCAGCCCCTGTCGGGACAGTGTTTCGGCCTGGGCACCGAAGGCCACAGCCCTCAGTTGCAGTTTCACCAGTCGAGGGGTGTCCATTTCCGTGACCGTCGACTCGTGCTCCAGCACGAGATTGACAGCCGGGATGCCGGCCGGGGTGTAGCGCAGGCTTTGTACCTGCACGACCACGGCGGACAGCTGGAACCGGTTGACCGCTGACGACGACACGCCCTTGGTCAGGCGGCTTGGGCTCGCGGTTCCTGGCTGGCGTGGGGGGCGGGTTGGGCCTTGCGGGCTTCTTCACGCTCGACCGACTTCATCATGCTCGAAGGGCCGGTTTCGGCTTTCTTCTTCAGCACGGTCAGGTGGCGCAGCACGGCGTCGTTGAACTTGAAGGCGTGCTCCAGCTCAGCCATCACAGCCTGATCGGCCTCGATGTTGACACACAGGTAGTGGGCTTTGGACAGCTTGTTGATCTGGTAAACCATCTGACGACGGCCCCAGTCTTCCACGCGGTGGATCTTGCCGCCGCCGGCCGTGATCATGCCCTTGTAGCGCTCCAGCATGGCTGGAACCTGTTCGCTTTGATCCGGATGGATCAGCAAAACGATTTCGTAATGACGCATAGACTCTCCTTTTGGATAAAAAAGCCGCCCCCAGCGTCTGTTTGGGGTGCAGCAAGGCAAGCCCGCGATTCTAGCAAAGAACCAGGGTGGTTGTAAAACGGACTTGGTTTGCTCCATCCATCCCGAAGCCGAGCAATGGCTCCGGGGGCCTACCGCCGGGGATAGCGCACGTACTCCACCAGGTCCTGCACTTCGCGGCTGGGCGGCGGCGTGACCAGACTCACCAGAATGATCACGGCGAAGCCCAGTGGGACGCCAAACACGCCGGCTGAAATCGGCAGGATACCGAACCAGAGCTCCACCGGTGAGGTGACCCCAAATACATCGCGCAACCACGGCTGTGTGGTCACCATGTAGTAGAACGTGACGCCCAGACCCGCGATCATGCCCAGGGCCGCGGCAATGCCGGTGGCGCGTTTCCAGAAGATGCCCAGCACGAGTGCCGGGAAAAACGCCGCCGCGGCGAATGAAAACGCGGCCGAGACGAGGAACAGGATGTCCGCCGGCTTCTGCGCCGCCACGTACGCCGCGACCAGGGCCACCATGAGCAGCAGCACCTTGGAGATGGTGACCCGGCGCGCGGTGGACGCGTTGGGGTCGATCATCTTGTAGTAGAGGTCGTGCGACAGGGCGTTGGCGATGGTCAGCAGCAGGCCATCGGCGGTGGACAGCGCCGCGGCCAGCCCCCCGGCGGCCACCAGACCGGAGATCACGTAAGGCAGGCCACCAATCTCTGCGGTGGCCAGCACGATGATGTCGCCGCCGATGGACATTTCGTTGAGCTGCAACAACCCGTCCTGGTTGATATCGGTCACCGACAGCAACGAGGGGTCCACCTTGTTCCAGGCGGAAACCCACTGCGGCAACTGGTCGAACGGGGTGCCGATGAGCACATGGAACACCTCGAACTTCACCAGCACGGCCAGCGCCGGTGCGGTGAAGTACAGCAGGAAGATGAAAAACAGCGACCAGGTCACCGATTGCCGGGCTTCCTTCACGCTGGGCACCGTGTAGTAGCGCATCAGGATGTGGGGCAGCGCTGCGGTGCCCACCATGAGGCAGAAGATCAGCGCCAGGAAGTTTCGGCGCGATTCGTCGTAGGTCTGTCGGTCCTCGGCGTTTCCGTCGGGATCTCCGGCAAACTGGGCCGCATGGGGCGGCATGCCGTTGAGCGGCAACGACTTGGTGTCGGCTTCGACCTTGGCGCGGTTCCAGGTGACCCGGGCCGAGGCTGCATCTCGCGGCAGGGCCGACAAAGCCTTTTCGGCGGCCGATATCTGCGCCGACGGCGCATTCGCCGAGCGCAATCCGGCGAGTTTTGCCTCGGCGGCTGCCTTGGCGGCCACCAGGGCGGCTGCGGGGTTCTCCAGCCTGGCGGCGAGTTCGATCGCGCGTGCCTTGTAGATCTCGCGCACGGCCAGCTCTTTGGGATCGTTCGCGAGCAGCTTTTCCTTGGCCGTCACCTTTTCAAGCTGAAACCCGTAGATGGCCTGGGGCACAGGAACCCCCGTCTGTTTGACGGACAGCCACACCACCGGCAACATGTAGGCCACGATCAGCACGATGTATTGCGCAACCTGGGTCCAGGTCACGGCGCGCATGCCCCCCAGGAACGAGCACACCAGGATACCGCCCAGTCCGAGGAAGATTCCGAGCTCGAAAGCCACGCCGGTCAGGCGCGAAGTGATCAGGCCCACACCCGATATCTGGGCCACCACATAAGTGAATGAACACAGGATCGCCGCAGCAATCCCGAGCAGGCGCGGCAGGTTGCCGCCATAGCGCTCGCCCAGGAAGTCGGGAATGGTGAACTGACCAAACTTGCGCAGGTATGGCGCCAGCAGCAGGGCCACCAGGCAATAGCCGCCTGTCCAGCCCATGATGAAAGCCAGGCCGCTGTAGCCCGTGAGGTACAGGGTGCCGGCCATGCCGATGAACGATGCGGCCGACATCCAGTCCGCGCCGGTGGCCATGCCGTTGTAGACGGCGGGCACTCGGCGGCCGGCGACGTAGTACTCGGTGGCGTCTGTCGTGCGGCTCATGATGCCGATGCCCGCGTAGAGACCGATCGTGGCGAGCAGGAAAATGAAGCCGATCCAGTCGCGCGGCAGACCCATCTTCTCCAGCACGGCCAGACTGACCACAAACAACACGAACCCGCCCGTGTACCAGAGGTACACCTTGTCGAGCTGCTGCTTGAACGTCTTGCTGGCGGCGATGTCGCTGGCGCTGCGCCGGGACTCGGGTCGACCTGTCATGGTTTATGCCCCGTCCTCATCCACACCGTGCCGAATGTCGAGCCGGTTCATGTACCAAGCGTAGAACCCGATGATGAGGCAGTACACCACCAGGGCGCCCTGCGCCCCCACCCAGAAGCTGAAGGGCCAGCCGAAAAAATTGAAGTTCAGATCGCGGGCGAAGTAACTCACCACGAAGGTCACGAGAAACCAGATCGCCAGCAGGACGGCCGTGATGTTCAGGTTTTTCCGCCAGTAGCGGCGGTGGTTCTCGGTGGGTTCCATGGGATCCATTGGTTTCTTCAACAACGTCTGGCTGCCATCACATCCGCCACGCGGTGAGGGCTAACAACCGGGCCTCAGGCACGGACGGCCCCCAGGCCGGTCTCGCGCTCCAGCTGGGCTGCCACACGCGGCTCAAACCCGCGCAGGTGGAGAATGATTTTTTCGGCTTCTTCAGGCGCCTGCCGATCCACCTGCACCCGGGCCATCTGGTACCAGCCATAGGGGTTCATGGGTTGCAGCTCGGTGTTCTTGCGCAGCGCCAGCAGGGCTTCGTCCAGGCGCTGCTGGGCGATGAGGCTGAGCGACAGGCCGTACCACGCCCGGTCCAGCCGGGGATCGAGGGCGATCGCACGGCGGAACGCCACCTCGGACGCCGCCAACAGGCCCAGCGATTCGCACACATAGCCCAGATTGAACCAGCCGTCCGCCCGCTCAGGGTGCAGCCGGACCAGCCGCTCCAGCAGTCGCTGCGCAGCGGTTGGGTCGCCCAGGTTGGCGTGGAGGTGTGCGCCCGTGGCCAGAGAAAACGCGTCCGAGGGATGGGCATCGAGGCGACGCAAGACCTGCGCAAGCGCCTGCCGCTCCAGTCCGAACATCAACAGCAACCGGATCTGCCATCGCCCCAACCGAGAGAGAAGCCACGCCTTCATCGACACAGCTGCACCCCGATATCAAGGCAGTGGGCAATCTTGGCCGCCGTGGCCGCCAGCCAGACAAAACCCAGGATCAGAAAGGCCACCAGCGGTCGGTGGCGCTCGAGCACCACCCGTGGCGTCACCCAACCAGCCAGCTGGACAAATGGCCGGGCTATCTGCTGCAGCAGCTGGTAGAAGAGGTTCTGTGCCCGACGCTGGCCCGCCAGCAAACCCAACACCCATTGCCCAAGCAGCGCCAGCAGGGCGATTTCGGCAACGAGTTTGACGGCAGAGAGGAGGATCAACATGCGAGGCTCAGGACAGGGTGGCGCCATTCTGGATTTCGAGCTTACCAAGTTCTTACAGAATCATCGACATCGCCCGTGACACAGGTCAAACGCCAACAGGGTATACCCGCGATAGCCCCTTCTCGCGGGGTGTAGCATGCTCGACACGCATCCCAACAGGTCCAGGACATGAGTGCATCCGCCCGCAAATCCCCTTCGCTCACCACCACCATCGAAGACCATCGTGTGTTCGGCCGGTTGCCTTCCGGCGCCCAGGCTTCGCTGGCCAAAGCCCTGACGGTTCAACGGTACGAGGCGGGTGCACGCGTGGCAGACGGCGAGGCGTTCACGACCCATCTTTACTGGCTCATCGATGGCACCGTGGAGTTGCAGGACGCCGATGGTCAACCGATGCTCGGCTTGCAAGCAGGCGAATTCTTTGGCCTGGACCAGGGCGCGGACCTGATGGTCAGCTCGGCGGTGGCCCTGAGTGCCTGCAGCATCGCGCAACTGGAGCACGCCACCCTGAAGGCGCTGCGTCAGGAGGCCCCTGCCCTGGCCTATTTTCTGCCCCGGGGTGCGGGCAGCCCGCGCACATCCGGTGCCAGCACCGGAACAGAGACCGACCCCGCGCTCAACCTGATGACCACGCCGGTGCGCGCGCTGATCAAACGCGCGCCCATCACCCTGCCCCCGCAAACCAGCGTCCGTGAGGCGGCGCAGGTCATGAGCGAGAAGCGGGTGTCGTCGGTCCTGATCGTGGAACAGGGCCACCTCTTCGGCCTGATCACCGACCGCGACCTGCGCAACCGCGTGATCGCCGCCGGCATGGACACATCACGCCCGATCATGGACATCGCCACGCTGGCCCCCATGACCATCGACGTGCAGAACCCGGCCTTTGATGCGCTCCTGCTCATGGCGCGCCACAACATCCACCACGTGCCGGTGCTCGATGGCCAGCGCATCGTCGGCATGATCACCGCCACCGACCTGACCGAACAGCACAGCACCTCGGCCGTGTACCTGGCGGGCGACATCTACAAACAATCCAGCATCGAAGGCCTGCAGCAGGCCAGCACCAAGATCAAGCGCCTGCAGCAAAGCCTGGCCTCGGCCCAGGCATCGGCCTACAGCACCGGCCACATCATCACCGCTATCACCGACGCCATCACCAGCCGGCTGCTGCAACTCGGCGAAGCCCGGTTTGGCCCGGCGCCGGTGGGCTATGTGTGGGTGGCGGCCGGTTCCCAGGCGCGCAGCGAACAGACCGCGAAGTCCGACCAGGACAACTGCATGGTGCTCGACGACAGCTACGACGAGGCGCAACACGGCGCCTACTTCAAAGCCCTGGCCCAATTCGTCTGCGACGGGCTGGACGCCTGCGGCTACGTGTACTGTCCCGGCGAAATGATGGCCATGACCGACACCTGGCGCCAGCCGAGCCGGCGCTGGGCCGAGTACTTCGCACGCTGGACCGGCCAGCCCGACCCGAAATCCCTGATGCTCACCTGCGTGTTCTTCGACCTGCGCGCGGTACACGGCAATGCCCGGCTGCTCGACGAACTGCGCCACGATGTGCTCGAACGCACCAAGGGCAACAGCATCTTCCTTGCCCACATGGTGGGCAACGCGCTCACGCACCAGCCGCCACTGGGCATGTTCAAGGGCATCTCGAGCATCCGCAGCGGCGAGCACAAAGGCACCATCGACCTCAAGCACACCGGCGTGGTGCCCATCGTCGACCTGGCGCGGGTTTACGCGCTGGCCGGTGGCGACGACGCTGTCAACACCCACGACCGGCTGCTGAGTGCCGCAGCGGGCGGCTCCATCAGCGAACAGAGCGCCCGCGACCTGCGCGATGCGCTGGAGTTTCTGGCCTTCACCCGCATACAGCACCAGGCCCGCCAGATCGCCGCCGGCCTGGACCCCGACAACTACCTGAATCCGGACGACATCTCCAACTTCGAACGCACCCAGCTCAAGGACGCCTTCACGGTCGTCCAGTCACTGCAAAGCGTGCTGGGCCAGCGCTATCACTTTTGACCCTCCCGCGCCGCGCCTGAGAACGCGGCGCGGAGGGTCAATACCTCAATCTGGCGTAGTACGTCTTCTGCGCCGCCTCGCGCGCCTGGCCCAGGGTGTGGATGCCCTTTTCGGCCAGCATCGGGATCAGCTTCACGAACACCTCGGCGGTGACCATGGCATCGCCCAGGGCGGTGTGGCGCCCGATGACGGTGACGTTGAAGCGCTCGGCCAGGGCCTCCAGCCGGTGCGAATCCTGGTTGGGATGGATCAGCGCGGAGAGCAGCAGCGTGTCGAGCACCGGGTGGTCAAAGACCACGCCCGCCTGTTCCTCCTTGAGCTGCAGGAAGCGCATGTCGAACGCGGCGTTGTGCGCCACCAGCACGGTGTCTTGCGCAAACGCATGAAACGCCGGCAGCACCTGGTCGATGGTGGGCTGACCCAGCACCATCTCGGGCTGGATGCCGTGGATCGGAATCGATGCCGCCGGGATCGGGCGCTTCGGATCCACCAGCTGTTCAAAACACTCCTGGCGCAGCAGCTTGCTGTTGACGATGCGCGCCGCACCGATCTGGATGATCTCGTCGCCCTGTGACGGGTTGAGCCCGGTGGTCTCGGTGTCGAACACGGTGTAGACCAGATCGACGAGCTTGCGGTCGTCCAGCGTGCGCGTCTGCTCGGTGGTCTTGAACAGGTCGAAGTCGTAATACTCCGGGCGGCTTTCGCTCTTCAGGAAGGTGGCGGCATCCACCTGCTCCTGGGGGTTTGCCAGCGGCAGCAGGAAACGGAAGAAGGCCTGGTGGCGCACGCGTTCGCGCTCGAACCAGAAAGCGCCTCCGTGGCGCTCGACCACGTCGCGAACAGTCAGGCGCGTGGTGTCAGCGCCCACCTTCATCGGGTCCATTTCCCAGCTCATCACCGTCTCGGTGCTCACCGCCGGGCCCGACCAGATCAGGTCCAGCTGGGCTTTGCCCGGGCTGCCCGCCGCGGGCGCCAGACGCAGTTGCACGAAACGCACCTGGAACTCGTCGGCCAGGCGGCCGGCCAGGTACACCAGCGCCTGCAGCATCGAAAAACTCTCCACCTTGAGCCACAGGGCGCTGTCCACGTCCAGCGCAGAAGCCGGCAGGCTGGTCACGACCTCAATGCGGCGCAGCGCCGCATTCACCAGGTCGGCACCCAGCATGTCTTCCAGCGGCCAGCGGGTCTTGAGGCTGTCGGCCGAACCCGCTTCCAGCGCCCCGATGCGCTGGCTGAGCGCGCGCGTCTCTTCGCGGATGACGCCCAGGAAGCGCTCGCGCATGGCGGCTTCCAGGTCCGGGTAATCGAGCATGTCGATCGCGGCCTGCATGTTGGCCAGCGCCGAGCGGCTGCCTTCGGTGAGCGAGTGAAGGACCTGGTCCTTGGCCGACTCGGCCTCGTAGTCGCGCGTGATGTTGTCCAGCATCAGCACGAAGCCGGTGAGTTCGATGCGGTCGGCCGCCGCCTCGGCGGCCTGCGCCTGGGGCGAGCGCACCGGCGCCATCTGCACCCGCAGCAGTTGCCCGGCCGCCGTGGTGGTGACGAACTGTGCCGAGGGCTGGCCGGCACCGCGCAGCATGCGCTGCTGGATGTTCTCCAGCGCGTGGGCCACCAGCTTGCGGTCGAACACGCTGTAGATCGAACGCCCCAGGCCGATCAACTCGGCGCCACCGGCCACGCCGGGCGCCTGCGACAGCGCCCGGAACTGCATGCGCGCGCGGTTGTTGTAGAGGATGATGCGGCCGTCGAGGTTGCAGACCACGACGCTTTGCGTGAGCTCGGACATCAACGCAGCCAGGCGCGACTTTTCCTGCTCGATGCCTTGCGCCGCTTCATGCACCTTGGCGTCCATCTCTCGCCGCAGCTCTTCGCGCTGCCCCACCAGCTGGTTGAACAGCCCCACCAGCACCTTGGTCTCGACGTTGCCCTTGGGCGTGAGTTCACGCACGACGTCGGTGCGCAGCAGCACCTGTGCCTCTTCGGCCAGTTGCACCGAGGGCGTGACCCAGTGGTCGAACCAGCGCTTCAGACCCCAGGCGATGGCCGCCATGCCAGCGCCCCAGGTCAGGCTGACCAGCATGAGTCGATCCCCCAGCAGGCCCCAGACGACCGCGCGGTCGTCCGGCTCCAGGGTCGAACCCAACAGACCCAAAGTCGCCAGCAACCACGCCACCGACACCAGGCCCGCCACACCCAGCAGCCACCACAGACGGCGGTCGGTTTTCTTCTGCCCGCTCATGGCGTCGCGCCCAGCAGCTCACGCACTTTCTGCACCAGCTCTTTGGTCGAAAACGGCTTGGTCATGTAGGCGTTGGCGCCCAAGGCAAGGCCTTTGGCCACGTCGGTGTCGCGGCCTTTGGCGGTGAGCAGCAGGATGCGGGTGTCGTGCAGGTCTTCGTTGGCACGCACTTCGCAGCAGACATCAAAACCGGTCTTGATCGGCATCATCACGTCGAGCAACACCAGCGCCGGGCGCTCGCGCTCAATCGCATCCATCGCTTCCTGGCCATCGCGCGCCAGCACCACCTCGAAGCCCTCGCGCTTCATGAGGAACTCCAGCGAAATGAGGATGTTGGGTTCGTCGTCGGCGATCAGTATTTTCTGGCTCATGTTTCTGTGCTCCTCTGGTGTTTGTCGTTGTGTGTGCCATCGACAGCGGTCTGTGCGTGGCGAGGCAGCGAGAAACCGAAGCAGGCGCCCTGCCCCGGCGTCGAGCGCAGCCACATGCTGCCGCCAAAATGCTCCACGATCTGGCGGCTGATGGGCAGGCCCAGCCCCGTGCCGCCGGCCCGGTAGTGATCGTCGCCGGTCACCTGCCGGAACTTCTCGAACGCCACGGCCTGCTGTTCCAGCGGGATGCCCGGGCCGTTGTCTTCGACCTCCACAGTCAGGCGGTCCGGATCCTCATGCAGGCGCAGCACCACGCGCCCCCCTTCTCGAGGGGCGTACTTCAGGGCATTCGACAGCAGGTTCAGCACCACCTGTGTGAGACGATCGGCGTCCGCCCGCACGGCATTCACCTGCCCTGGCAAGGTCAGCACCAGCGCCACCCCGCGCTCGCGGTAGCTCTCCATCATGGTGCTGGCAGCCTGTTCAGCCAGCTCGCGCAGGTTCACATCGGTTTCATGCCATTCGGCGTGCCCGGCCTCGATCTTGGCCATGTCCAGAACCTGGTTCACCAGCCGGCTCAGCCGCTCGGCCTCGGTGACGATGATGCCCAGGAACTGCTGTCGTTGCGCCGTGTCCATGTGGTCATCATCCCGCATCAGCTCCGACAAGGCCCTGATGGAGGTCAAGGGCGTGCGCAGCTCGTGCGTCACCGAGGACATGAAGTCGTCCTTCATGCGGTCCAGGCTCTGAAGCTTCTCGTTCGCCTCGCGCAGCTCGGCCGTGGCCCGCTCCAGCGAATGCGACTTGTCCTCCAGCGCATGCGAATAGGCACGCAGCTGCGAGGCCTCGTCGAGGATGCGCATCACATCGCCCAGGTCCAGTTTTTCCTCTTCCACCACCGCCGCCACCATGATCCGCGCCGAAGCGCTGCCGATCGCCCCCGCGAGCTGGGTTTCGACGAACTGCACCAGACGCGCATCGCCCGGAATCTGGTCGATGCCGGCCACACCGAGGCGCCTCGCATACCCTTCGAAAAGTCGCTGTGCCACGTCCACACCGAGAAAGCGCCCGGTCAGCGGCAGCAGCGCCGACACCTGTGCCTTGCCTTGCCAGAACACCGGCCGCGCATGCGCCGTGCGGTTGAACACATCAACGAACAACAGCGCCTGGCTGGTTTCAGCCGCCGACGGCGCCCGCCACAGCGACACCCCCACGTAGGCACCGATGTTCGCCAGCAGGCTCCAGAAGAGCGAGTGCGTCAGGTTATCCAGCCCCGAGAGTCCCAGAAACGCCTCGGGTTTGAGCCAGTTCCAGCCCAAAGGACCGAACTGCAGGAACTCGGCGTCCAGCCAGCCCGACTTGGCCAGCGAAGGCAGCATCAGCGTGTAGACCCAGAAGCCGAAGCCCAGCAGCAACCCGGCCAGGGCGCCGCGGCGCGTGCCACCTTTCCAGTACAGGCCACCCAGCATGGCGGGCGCGAACTGCGCCACCGCGGCGAAGCTGATGAGGCCGATGCTCACCAGCGCATAGGCCTCGCCCGCCAGGTGGAAATACAGGTAGCCCAGCAGCAGGATGCCCAGGATGGCCAGCCGCCGGATGCCCAGCAGCAGACCCGTGAGATCCCCGCTGGCACGCGCGCCGAAGCGGTGCATGCGCAGCAGGATCGGCATCACCAGGTCGTTGCAGACCATGGTGGACACCGCGATCGCTTCAACGATCACCATGCCCGTGGCGGCGGAGAGCCCGCCGACGAAGGCCGCCAGCGCCAGCGCGCCGTAGCCCTGCGAGAGGGGCAACGAGAGGATGAAGGTCTCGGGATCCATGCGTCCAGGGCCAAAGTGCAGCAGGCCACCGATGGCGATGGGCAGCACAAACAGGTTGATCAGCAGCAGGTAGAGCGGGAACACCCAGACGGCGCGGCGCAGGTGTTGCTCGTCCACGTTCTCCACCACCATCACCTGGAACTGGCGCGGCAGAAAAATCACCGAGAGCATGGCCAGCAGGGTGAGACCAAACCACTGCGCGTAAGCGAACGGTTGCCCTTGCCCGAACTGCATCAGACGGCGCAGTCCGTCGATGGCATAGGCCTGGTCAAACAGCGCCGCGGGACTCGCGAACAGGCCGAAGGTGACAAACAGGCCCACGGCCAGGAACGCCACCAGCTTGACCACCGACTCGAAAGCGATCGCCGCCACCATGCCTTCGTGGCGCTCGGTGCTGTCGAGGTGGCGGGCGCCGAACACCATGGTGAAACCGGCCAGCATCAGCGCCACATAAAGCGTGCTGTCGGTCCACCACTGCGCACTTTGCACCGCGGGTGAGCCCAGCGGCGAGGTCAGCACAGCGTAACCGCTGGCGATCGCCTTGAGCTGCAGGGCGATGTAGGGCACGATGCCGACCACCGTGATCAGCGTCACCAGGCCGGCCAGCAAAGGGCTCTTGCCATAGCGGCTGGCGATGAAGTCGGCGATGGAGGTGATGCGGTAGGTCTTGGCCACGCGAATCATCTTGCGCACCACCATCCAGGCCAGGATCATGGCCAGCATCGGACCCAGGTAGATCGGCAGGAACCACACGCCCGAGTTGGCCGCGCGGCCCACACTGCCAAAGTAGGTCCAGGCGGTGCAGTACACCGCCATCGACAGGGCGTACACCCAGGGGCTGGAAATCACCGAGCGGCCTTGCGCCGCGCGCCAGTCGGCCCAGTAGGCCACGGCGAACAGCAGCAGCAGGTAGGCAAACGAAACGGCGATGACCAGCGGGGCGGACAGCATGGGCGGGTCGTGTTGCGTCAGTGGGGCCGGGCGGTGTCGCTGGCGGCGGGATCGCGTTCACGTCCGCGCTCGACGATCCAGGCCAGCGCCGCGATCAGCAGCGCCCAGATGCCGAACAAGGCCAGGGGAAACAGTGGCAACCCGAAGACCCTCGCTTCGTGGTCCCAGAGCGCCAGCAAAGGAAAGCTCAACAAGGCCCAGCCGGCCACGAACAGGGCCACCAGGCGTTGGGCATCCAGGCCTTGAAACATGTGTGTCTCCTCAAGCGGCGGGCGCGATGCATCGCCGCGCCAGTCTCAAAGGATTGTGCCCCAAGCACTGACCACGGGCTTACGTTGCAGCTCAACAAAAAAGGCGGCAAGGGTTGCCCCCTGCCGCCGTGCGCCGTGGCTTGCCCGCGCTTTACTTCTGGGACGCTGCCAGCAGCTGCCAGGTGTCCACCACCGAGTCCGGGTTCAGCGAGATCGAGCTGATGCCTTCGGCCTGCAGCCACTGGGCGAAATCCGGGTGATCGCTGGGGCCCTGGCCGCAGATGCCCACGTACTTGCCCTCGGCCTTGCAGGCACTGATGGCCATCTTGAGCAGGGCCTTGACGGCCGGGTCGCGCTCGTCGAAATCCTTGGCCAGCAGCTCCAGGCCCGAGTCGCGGTCCAGGCCCAGGGTGAGCTGGGTGAGGTCGTTCGAGCCGATCGAGAAGCCGTCGAAGAACTGCAGGAACTCGTGGGCCAGCACGGCGTTGCTCGGGATCTCGCACATCATGATGACCTTGAGCCCGTTCTCGCCGCGCTTGAGGCCCTTCTCGGCCAGCAACTCGGTCACCCGCTGGGCCTGGCCCAGGGTGCGCACGAACGGCACCATGACCTGGACGTTGTCCAGTCCCATGTCTTCGCGCACACGCTTCAGGGCTTCGCATTCCATGGCGAAGGCTTCGCGGAAGTCTTCGCTGATGTAGCGTGCCGCGCCGCGGAAGCCCAGCATGGGGTTCTCTTCATCGGGCTCGTAGCGGCTGCCGCCCACCAGCTTGCGGTACTCGTTGGACTTGAAGTCCGACAGGCGCACGATGACCGGCCTGGGCCAGAAAGCTGCGGCAATGGTCGCCACACCTTCGGCCACCTTGTCCACATAGAAGGCGCGCGGCGAAGCGTGGCCACGCGCCACCGATTCAACCGCCTTCTTCAGGTCGGCATCAATCTGCGGGTAGTCCAGGATCGCCTTGGGGTGCACGCCGATGTTGTTGTTGATGATGAATTCCAGACGGGCCAGACCCACACCACCGTTGGGAATCTGCGCGAAATCAAACGCCAGCTGGGGGTTGCCCACGTTCATCATGATCTTCACATCCAGCGGAGGCATCTCGCCGCGCTGCACTTCGGTGATCTCGGTCTCCAGCAGGCCGTCATAGATGTGGCCGGTATCGCCCTCGGCGCAGCTCACCGTCACCAGGGTGCCGTCCTTGAGGGTTTCGGTGGCGTCGCCACAGCCCACCACGGCCGGGATGCCCAGCTCGCGCGCGATGATGGCGGCGTGGCAGGTGCGGCCACCGCGGTTGGTCACGATGGCGCTGGCACGCTTCATCACCGGCTCCCAGTTCGGGTCGGTCATGTCGGTCACCAGCACGTCGCCGGGCTGCACCTTGTCCATCTCGCTGATGTTGTGCACCAGACGCACCGGGCCGGTTCCGACCTTCTGGCCGATGGCGCGACCGGAGGCCAGCACGGCGCCCTTGCCCTTGAGCTTGTAACGCACCTCGGTCTTGCCGGCCGTCTGGCTCTTCACCGTCTCGGGACGGGCCTGCAGGATGTACAGCTGCCCGTCGATGCCGTCCTTGCCCCACTCGATGTCCATCGGGCGGCCGTAGTGCTGCTCGATCACCATGGCGTAGTGCGCCAGCTGCTCGACGTCGGCATCACTCAGGCTGTAGCGGTTGCGCTGTTCGACCGGCACGTCCACCGTCTTCACCAGCTTGCCCTTGAGCGCGCCGGCGGCGGCTTTTTCTTCGGCGGTGGTGAAAGTCATCTGGATCAGCTTGCTGCCCAGGTTGCGGCGGATCAGCGCGCGCTTGCCGGCCTTGAGCATGGGCTTGTGCACATAGAACTCATCGGGGTTCACGGCACCCTGCACCACCGTCTCGCCCAGGCCGTAGCTGGAGGTGATGAAGACCACGTCTTCAAAACCGGATTCGGTGTCGATGGTGAACATCACACCGGCCGCGCCGGTGTCGGAGCGCACCATGCGCTGCACGCCGGCCGACAGGGCCACGTCGGCGTGGGCAAAGCCCTTGTGCACGCGATAGCTGATGGCGCGGTCGTTGTACAGCGAGGCAAACACCTCCTTCATCTTGTGCAGCACCTCGTCGATGCCGTGCACGTTGAGGAAGGTTTCCTGCTGGCCGGCGAACGAAGCGTCGGGCAGGTCTTCGGCCGTGGCGGAGGACCGCACGGCGAAGGTGGCTTTGTCGTTGTCTCCCACCAGCGTGGTGAACGCGTCGCGGATGGCCTTTTCCAGGTCGGCCGGAAAAGGCTGGTTTTCGACCATGGCGCGGATCTCGGCGCCAGCGGCGGCCAGGGCGCGCACGTCTTCGGTGTCGAGCGCGTCGAGGCGGGCGTTGATGCGCTCGGTCAGGCCGTCGTATTTCAGGAATTCGCGGAAGGCGTGCGCCGTGGTGGCAAAGCCGGTCGGCACCTTCACGCCGCTGGGCAGCTGCGAAATCATCTCGCCGAGGCTGGCGTTCTTGCCGCCGACGGATTCGACGTCGGACATTCGCAAATGTTCGAAGGGCACGACCAGATCGGTCGGGGAAAACAGGTTGGACATGGAAAGACTCCTCAAGGTTAAAAAACCGGGGGCTCCATGCACCGTGCTATCGACCTGTGGTTCTGTTGTGGGTCTTGCACCGGGCAACGGGGCTGAAATCTGGCGGGCCGGAACCGGGATAATGACCGGGGCCCGAACCCGCGATTGTAGGGCGCCAGCCCGTTTCAGACGGCACACCGCCGCCCTGCGGCGTGAAAACCGCGGGAGCACCGCCTGAATATTTTTGCAACCATCCAGCCCGGGACCGCTTCATGCCCAACAGAACCGTCTTTTTCGTTTCCGATGGCACCGGCATCACCGCCGAAACCTTCGGCAACGCCATCCTGGCCCAGTTCGAAGCCCAGGTGCGACGGGTGCGCTTGCCTTTTCTTGACAGTGTGGACAAGGCCCACCAGGCGGTGCGCCAGATCAACCACACCGCCGTGGTCGAAGGCCGGCGCCCCCTGGTCTTCACCACGGTGGTCAACATGGAAGTCCTGCAGGTGTTCAAGGAACACTGCACCGGCATGATGCTCGACATGTTTGGCACCTTTGTGGAGCCGCTGGAGGCCGAGCTGGGCATCAAGTCCAACCACCGCGTGGGGCGCTTTTCGGACGTATCCAAGAGCAAGGAATACCACGATCGCATCGAAGCGATCAACTTCTCGCTCATGCACGACGACGGCCAGAGCCACCGCGACCTGGCCGGTTCGGACGTGATCCTGGTCGGCGTGAGCCGCAGCGGCAAGACACCGACCTCGCTCTACCTGGCCATGCAGCACGGCCTGAAGGCATCCAACTACCCGCTGATCCCGGAAGACTTCGAGCGCCGCAAATTGCCGCCGGCATTGGTGCCGCACCGCAAGAAGATCTTCGGCCTGACGATCGCCCCGGAACGCCTGTCCGAGATCCGCAACGAGCGGCGGCCGAACTCGCGTTATGCCAGCCTGGAAAACTGCCGCATGGAGGTGGGTGAGGCCGAAGGCATGATGCGCCGGGAAGGCATCCGCTGGCTCTCGACAACGACGAAGTCGATCGAAGAAATCGCCACCACCATCCTGCAGGAAATCCGGCCCGAACAGCTCAGCTATTGAGCCCCCGCCACGCACGCGGGTGCGTGGCGGGGACACCGCCCCTATTTGCCAGCGGCGGGCTTCTTCTTGGCCGGGCCGAGGCCGTGGGCCTGGCGACCCAGGGCAAACGAGGCGAACAGTTTCACCCACAGCGTGACGCCCGCGACGGCCACCCAGTCTTCCGATGCCAGCGCCTGAAAACCCAGCACGGCCACGAGCAGGACCACGATCACCACGCCGCCAATCATGTTGATCGCCATTTCATAGGGCGCGTACTTCTCGGCGTTGGGCGGCGGCAGGCCTTTTTTCAGTGCCACCTCGGAGAAGTCGTTCTTCACCAGGATGCGCCAGGCGCGGCGCAGCCAGAAAAAGGCCACGGGAAACAGGGCCAGCAGAAATATCCAGTTGAATATGAAAACACTCGGCAGATTCATCCGGGAAGTCCTTGTTGATACGGGGAGCGGGTGTGCTCTGCGCAAAGCGCCGGGAAGACGGTCTGCGCACAACAAACCTGGTGACAAAACAGCGACAGGCCGGATTGTCCTCCAAGAAAAAGACCCCGTCGGCAAGCCCACGGGGTCTTGATTCACACACCCGCCAGACCGAGGCTAGGCGGGTGGTTTTCAGTCGATCTCAGTGACCGGTGGCAACGCCCGCGCCTTTGGGCACGCGCACCGACTCCACCAGCTCCTGGATGTGCCTGGGCACCGGAGCACCCATCTTGCTCACCAGGTAGGCCACAGCGAAGTTCACGATCGCACCCACGGTACCGAAGGCTTCGGGGGTGATGGTGAAGAAGCCGTTGACGCCGCCGACCATGTCAACGTAGTCGGTGCCCTTGATGAAGAACAGGCCCTTGTGAGCGAACACATAGAACAGGGTCACGAACAGGCCCGCCAGCATGCCGGCGATGGCGCCCTTGTCGGTCACGGTGCGGCTGAAAATACCCATCATCAGAGCCGGGAAGATCGTGGAAGCCGCGATACCGAAGGCCAAGGCCACGGTACCGGCCGCGAAGCCCGGAGGGTTCAGACCCAGCCAGCCGGCCACGAAGATGGCCACGGCCATGGCGATCTTGCCAGCCATGAGTTCACCCTTTTCGCTGATATCGGGCTTGATGGCGCCCTTGATCAGGTCGTGGGAGATGGCCGAGGAGATGGCCAGCAGCAGACCGGCAGCGGTCGACAGCGCAGCAGCCAGACCACCGGCAGCCACCAGAGCGATCACCCAGTTGGGCAACAACGCGATTTCCGGGTTGGCCAGCACGATGATGTCGGCGTTCACGGTCAGCTCGTTGCCCTTCCAGCCAGCGGCTTCGGCCTTGCCTTTGGCGACTTCATTCTTGGTCGCGTCGTTGTAGTACTGGATACGGCCGTCGGCATTCTTGTCTTCCCACTTCAGCAGGCCGGTCTTTTCCCAGCGCTTCATCCAGTCAGGACGCTGCTCGTAGACCAGGCTGGCTTCGGTGGCGTACAGGTCGCCATTGGCTTTCACGGCGTCAGCATTCACCTGGATGCCCTCAGCCGTCTGGGTCAGGCCCACAGCGGAATTGACGGTGCCATGCAGGTTCAGCTTGGCCATGGCGCCCACGGCAGGCGCCGTGGTGTACAGCAGGGCGATGAAAACCAGCGCCCAGCCAGCCGACGAACGGGCGTCAGCCACCTTCGGCACGGTGAAGAAGCGAACGATCACGTGGGGCAGGCCCGCGGTACCGATCATCAGCGACACGGTGTAGAAGAACATGTTCAGCATCGAACCGGCGCTGGTCGTGGTGTACTGGCCAAAGCCCAGATCGGTCACCACCTGGTCGAGCTTGGACAGCAGCGACACGTCGGTACCGGACATGCTGGAGCCCAGGCCCAGCTGCGGCAGGAAGTTGCCTGTCAGGTTCAGGGAGATGAAGAACGCCGGCACCAGGTACGCGCAGATCAGCACGATGTACTGGGCCACCTGGGTGTAGGTGATGCCCTTCATGCCACCGAACACGGCGTAGGCGAACACGATCGCCATACCGATGTAGATGCCCTGCTCGCTGGACACGCCCAGGAAGCGCGCGAAGGTCACGCCCACGCCGGTCATCTGGCCAATGATGTAGGTCAGCGATGCGATCAGCAGACACAGCACAGCGACGTTGCGGGCGGCCTTCGAGTAGAAGCGGTCGCCGATGAACTCGGGCACGGTGAACTTGCCGAACTTGCGCAGGTACGGCGCCAGCAACATGGCCAGCAGCACGTAGCCGCCGGTCCAGCCCATCAGGAACACGGCGCCGCCGTAGCCCATGTTGGAGATCAGGCCGGCCATGGAGATGAAGGACGCGGCCGACATCCAGTCAGCGGCCGTGGCCATGCCGTTGGTGACGGGGTGGACCCCGCCGCCGGCAACGTAGAACTCGGACGTGCTGCCCGCGCGTGCCCAGAAGGCGATGCCGAGGTAGAGCGCGAAGCTCAGCCCGACGAAAATGTAGATGGTGGTTTGGAGTTCCATGGTGGTCTTCCTTGATCAGTCTTCTTGCATGCCGAACTTGCGGTCGATCTTGCCCATCTGGTAGGCGTACCAGAAGATGAGCGCGATGAACACATAGATGGACCCCTGCTGGGCGAACCAGAACCCGACCGGATAGCCACCCAGATGGATGCTGTTGAGGGCGCTGGCGAACAGGATGCCTGCGCCGTATGAGACCAGGAACCAGATGATCAGCACCTTGGTCAGCAGACCCAGGGTGGCCGACCAGTAGGCCTTTGCGTTGTTGTCACTTGTCATGAAAGTCATCTCCTCGTAGTGATGCTTTTGCGATTTCAGCGGGGGTGAGCCGCCACGTTTTGCATGCCGTTTGCCTTGCGGTTTCCGGCATTACGGGGCGGACTGTGGAAGCGGTTCCTTACAGCTAAATTGCTGTAACCACATCCTTCCGGGAAACCAAGGGTATGTCCTAGTAAATGACCGGCACATCGCTTCACGCTGCATGGTGTGCATTGGGGTAAGTACCAGGTAAGACCATTGACCTATCGTGGGTTTTCAACCAATCACGACACAGGTCACCACATGGACGACACCGTCATTCAACGGATTCTGAAAAACCCCCAATACCAGGAACTCAAGGCCAAACGATCCCGTTTTGGCTGGTGGCTCACATTGGCCATGATGGTCGTGTACTACGGCTTCATCCTGCTGGTCGCCTTCAACAAGGAGTTCCTCTCGCAGAAGCTGGGTGACGGCGTCATGACGATGGGCATCCCCGTCGGCTTCGGCGTGATCCTCTTCACCATCGTCATCACCGCCATCTACGTCAAACGCGCCAACACCGAGTTCGATGACCTCTCCAACGAAGTGATCAAGGCTGCGTACAAATGATGCCCGCTCAAAATTCCCTGCGTCGCGTGCTGACGCTGCTGGCGCTCTTCGGTGTGTCGTTTGCCGCCTGGGCAGCGGGCGCAGACCTCGGTCAGGCCGAGAAACAGCCCACCAACTGGACGGCGATCACCATGTTCGCGATGTTCGTGGTGTTCACGCTGTTCATCACCAAATGGGCCGCTGCCAAGACCAAGTCGGCCTCGGACTTCTACACCGCTGGCGGTGGCATCACCGGCTTCCAGAACGGTCTGGCGATCGCCGGCGACTACATGTCGGCCGCCTCGTTCCTCGGCATTTCCGCGGCCGTGATGGCCAGTGGTTTTGACGGCCTGATCTATTCCATCGGCTTCCTGGTCGGCTGGCCCGTGATCACCTTCCTGATGGCCGAGCGCCTGCGCAACCTGGGCAAGTTCACCTTCGCCGACGTGGCCGCGTTCCGCTTCAACCAGACCCCGGTCCGCGTCTTTGCGGCCTCGGGCACGCTGGTCGTGGTGGCGTTCTACCTGATCGCGCAGATGGTCGGCGCCGGCCAGCTCATCAAGCTGCTGTTTGGCCTGGAGTACTACATCGCCGTGATCATCGTCGGCGCACTGATGATGGTCTACGTGCTGTTCGGCGGCATGACGGCCACCACCTGGGTGCAGATCATCAAGGCCTGCCTGCTGCTGGGTGGCGCATCGTTCATGGCCTTCATGGTGCTGCTGCACTTTGGCTTCAGCCCCGAAGCCATGTTCGCCGGCGCGGTGCAGATCAAGACCGATCTGGCGCTGAAGGACGGCAAGATCGCCGAGGCCGCCACGGCCGCCGGTCAGTCGATCATGGGCCCGGGCAACTTCGTGAAGGACCCGATCTCAGCCATCAGCTTCGGCATGGCCCTGATGTTCGGTACCGCCGGCCTGCCGCACATCCTGATGCGCTTCTTCACCGTGCCTTCGGCCAAGGAAGCCCGCAAGTCGGTGATGTGGGCCACCGGCTGGATCGGCTACTTCTACCTGCTGACCTTCATCATCGGTTTCGGTGCCATCACCTTCGTGCTGATCAACCCCGACTTCCTTGATGCCAAAGGTGCCCTGCTTGGCGGCAACAACATGGCAGCCATCCACCTGGCCAATGCGGTGGGTGGCAACGTGTTCCTGGGCTTCATCTCGGCCGTGGCCTTCGCCACCATCCTCGCGGTGGTGGCGGGCCTGACGCTGTCGGGTGCTTCGGCCGTGTCGCACGACATCTACGCCACCGTGGTCAAGAAAGGCAAGGCCGATTCGGCATCCGAACTGCGCGTGTCGAAGATCACCACGATCTGCCTCGGCATCGTGGCGGTGGTGCTCGGCATCGCCTTCGAGAAGCAGAACATCGCCTTCATGGTGTCGCTGGCCTTCGCGATCGCGGCCTCGGCCAACTTCCCGGTGCTGTTCATGAGCGTGTTGTGGAAAGACTGCACCACCAAGGGTGCCGTGATCGGTGGCTTCCTGGGGCTGATCTCCTCCGTGGGCTTGACCATCGTGTCGCCCTCGGTCTGGGAAGCCACGCTGGGCAACCCCAAAGGTTCGGCCCTGTTCCCCTACACCTCGCCGGCCCTGTTCTCGATGACGATCGGCTTCGTGGGCATCTGGCTGTTCTCCATCCTGGACAACAGCGCCCGTGCCAAGGTGGACCGCGCGGGCTTCCTGGCCCAGCAGGTTCGCTCGGAAACGGGCATCGGGGCTTCCGGCGCTTCGGGTCACTGAACCACGAAAAATGCGGACCTCGGTCCGCACCCAACAAAAAAGCCACCGGGTTGCCCCGGTGGCTTTTTTTCGTCAGAAGCCTGAGGTTCGTTCAGGCTGCCACGGCCTCGGAGGCAGCGGCCACCACCGGCTGGCGGATCAGGTGATCAAAGGCGCTGAGCGCGGCCTTGGCGCCCTCGCCCGCGGCGATCACGATCTGCTTGTAGGGCACGGTGGTGCAGTCACCCGCAGCGAACACGCCCGGCACGTTGGTGTGGCCCTTGGCGTCGACCACGATCTCGCCGAAGCGGCTCAGTTCAATCGTGCCCTTGAGAAACTCTGTGTTGGGCACCAGGCCGATCTGCACGAACACACCTTCCAGCGGCACCAGGTGTTCCTCGTTGGTCGCGCGGTCCTTGTATTTCAGGCCATTGACCTTGCCATCGGCACCCGTGATCTCGGTGGTCTGCGCGTTCACGTGGATCGTCACGTTGGGCAGGCTTTTCAGCTTGCTCACCAGCACGGCGTCGGCCTTGAGCTGGTCGGCGAACTCGACCAGGGTCACGTGCGCCACGATGCCGGCGAGGTCGATGGCGGCTTCCACGCCGGAGTTGCCACCACCAATGACCGCCGTGCGCTTGCCCTTGAACAGCGGGCCGTCGCAGTGCGGGCAGTAGGCCACACCCTTGTTCTTGTACTCCTGCTCGCCGGGCACGTTGACATTGCGCCAGCGAGCGCCGGTAGAGACGATCACGCTGCGCGCCTGGAGCACGCCGCCATTGGCCATCTGCACCCGCACCAGACCGCCCGGCTCTTCAGCGGGAATCAGCTTGTCGGCGCGCTGCAGGTTCATGATGTCCACCTCGTAGTGGCGCACCTGGGCTTCCAGCGCCGCAGCGAACTTGGGGCCGTCGGTCTCCAGCACGGAGATGTAGTTTTCGATCGCCATGGTGTCGTTGACCTGGCCACCGAAACGCTCGGCCGCCACACCCACGCGGATGCCCTTGCGGGCGGCGTACACGGCCGCTGCCGCGCCGGCCGGGCCGCCGCCGACGATCAGCACGTCGAACGGGTCCTTGGCGTTGAGCTTGGCGGCTTCGCGGTCACCCGAGTTGGTGTCGAGCTTGGCCACGATTTCTTCCACCGTCATGCGGCCGGAACCAAACACCTGGCCGTTCAGGAACACCATGGGCACGGCCATGATTTCGCGCTCGGCCACTTCCTGCTGGAAAGCACCACCTTCGATCACCACGGTCTTGACCCTGGGGTTGAAGATCGCCATCAGCGACAGCGCCTGCACCACGTCCGGGCAGTTGTGGCAGGTCAGGGACATGTAGACCTCGAAGCTGAAGTCGCCATCCAATGCTTTGATCGACTCGATCACATCGGCCTCCACCTTGGGCGGATGACCGCCGGTCCACAGCAGTGCCAGCACCAGCGAAGTGAACTCGTGGCCCAGTGGCAGACCGGCGAAGCGCACCCCCTGGGTTTCGCCCTCACGCGCCACCACGAACGAAGGCTTGCGTGCATCGTCGCCCGAGGTGTCCAGCGTGACCTTGTCCGACAGCGAAACGATGTCGTCCAGCAGGCTGCGCATCTCCACACCGGTGGCGCTGTCGTCGAGCGAAGCGATCAGCCGGATCGGCTGGCGCAACATGCCAAGGTACTGCTGGAGCTGGGATTTGAGGGTGGCGTCAAGCATGGTGGACTCCTGAAAAATAAGATGAGGGATGTGCGGAACCAATGCCGCTGGTGCATGGGCCAACCGCTTGTGACGGAAGCCCATGAGGCAGCGGTACTGCCAGAAGAGAAAGGGAGACAACTGCAAGCTTGGAGGATCGCAAGGCAGTTCACCCAGAACGCCGCGGAACCGGCTTTGCCGGGCCGCCAGCGTTGTCCCCCTGGGGGGAAGACGCGCCGCAAGGCGCGGCGCAGGAGGGCTTAGATCTTGCCCACGAGTTCCAGCGAAGGAGCGATCGTCTTGGCGCCTTCGTTCCACTTGGCCGGGCACACCTGGCCGGGGTTGGCGGCGGTGTACTGGGCGGCCTTGAGCTTGCGCAGGGTTTCCTTGACGTCGCGGGCGATTTCGTTGGAGTGGATCTCGGCGGTCTTGATGATGCCGTCGGGATTGATCACGAAGGTGCCGCGCAGGGCCAGGCCTTCTTCAGGGATGTGCACGCCGAACGCGTTGGTCAGGGTGTGGGTCGGGTCGCCCACCAGCGGGAACTGGGCTTTGCCCACGGCAGGGCTGGTCTCGTGCCACACCTTGTGCGAGAAGTGCGTGTCGGTCGTGACGATGTAGACCTCGGCACCGGCCTTCTGGAATTCGGCGTAGTTGTCGGCGGCGTCTTCCACTTCGGTCGGGCAGTTGAAGGTGAAAGCGGCCGGCATGAAGATCAGCACGGACCACTTGCCCTTCAGGCTTTCGTCGGAGACTTCGATGAACTTGCCATTGTGGAAGGCCTGGGTCTTGAAGGGCTGGACTTGGGTGTTGATCAGGGACATGGTATTTCCTAAGTTGGAGTTGAAACAAACGGTGATCAGGTCGCGACGGGTATCGCGATGGGTTGAATCATAGACGACAACTATCACGAAGTCGCATTGATAGTTTACATTGGATCGATAGCTTTTGTTGCGCAGCAGCATGACGGGTCGCCCGCGCACCCACAGGTGATGCCGGCCGGGCAGCTCCACCCCATGTTGGGCCGGTGCTACAAAAATCGGGTTGGGGTGGCCATCCTGATAAACTTTATTGCGAATCGTTCGTGTTTGCAATAACATTGTGTTTCCAGCCAGCCACAGCGCAATGCGTTGAAGCCAGCCGACAACCCGTTCGACCGATGCTTCCATGTCCCAACGCAAAAAATCCCTGCGCAGCGTTCAGCGCGCCCTGCCCCGTTCCTCCACCTCTGCACCCACCGGCGTGATGCTCCCGCTGGGTGCCATGCTGCTGGCCGGCTCCCTGAACGCCATGGCCCAGACCGCGCCAGCTGGCGCAGAAAAGACCTTGCCCACCGTGGTGGTGCGCGAACAGGCCGAAGCACCGGAAGGCAAAGACGCGCTGCGCGCCACCGAGACCCGCATCGGCAAAGGCCAGCAGCGGCTGCGTGACATCCCCCAGTCGGTCACCGTGGTCACCGAAAAACTGATCGACGACCGCAACCTGGACACCGTCAAGGAAGCCCTCAAGAACACCGCCGGCATCACCTTCCTGGCGGCCGAAGGCGGCGAGGAAGACATCCGCCTGCGCGGTTTCGCCCTGCAAGCCACCGGCGACCTGTTCATCGACGGCATGCGCGACCCGGCGATCTACGACCGCGACACCTTCAACCTCGACCGCATGGAAGTGCTGCGTGGCTCGGCGTCCATGATGTTTGGCCGTGGCTCCACCGGAGGCGCCGTCAACCAGGTCAGCAAGAACCCGCGCCTGATCGACGAGCACCAGGTCGATCTCACGCTGGGCAACCACCAATACGTGCGCGCCACCGGTGACTTCAACATCCAGACCGGCGAAAGTGCCGCGCTGCGCATCAACGCCATGGCCACCAAGGCCGACAACAACGGCAGCGGTGCCAGCCTCGACAAACGCGGCGCTGCGCTGGCCTGGCGCAACGGCATCGGTGAGCGCAACGAATTCCAGGTCAACCTGTACCACCTGGACAACAACAACGGCATCAACTACGGCATGCCGTTCATCGCGCCCACCGCAGGCTCCAGCGACCGCGTGTTGTTGCCGCTGGATGCCGACACCTACTACGGCGCGGCCAGCGACTACAACGACAGCAGCGCCACCATCGTCGGCGCCTCGCACACCCACCGCTTCAGCCGCGACAGTGAACTCAGGACCCAGATTCGTGTGGGCCAGTTCGAGCGCGACCAGCGCTCCGGCGCCATCCGCCTGTGCAGCCGTGGTGTGAACCAGCAGACCGGCGCCGTGACCAACCCGCAATGCCCCAGCGCCAACTCGCTGGAGAACTTCGGTCCCAACACGGTTCTGACGCGTGGCAACCACCTGAAAATCCAGGACATGGACACGGCCCAGTTCCAGAGCGACTACTCGGGCAAATTCGAAGCACTGGGTGTCCAGCACGACCTGCTGGCCGGCGTGGACTTCTCTCGCGAAGAACGCACCGTCTACGCTGCGCGCTCCCGCGCCCAGGGTGGCGTTGACATCACCAAGCCCGCCACCCGCGTCGGAACGCCCAACGACGGCGCCTGGGTGGACGAATCGTCCCGCGTGCTGCGCGTGAACAACCAGTACACCGCGCAGGGCTGGGGCGCCTATGTGCAGGACACCGTTCAAGTGGCACCGGCCTGGAAAGTGGTGACCGGCCTGCGCTACGACAACCTGACGGGCGACTACGACAGCTTCAGCCTGCCGCAGAATGCCGCCGGCCCGGCGAGCACCGAACGCTACCGCATGGAGGTCTCGGAATGGAGCCCGCGCGCCGGGGTGCTGTTCCAGCCCACGCCACAGCAGTCGTACCACTTCTCGGTTGGACAGTCCTTCAACACCTCGGGCGACGCTTATTCGCTGGGTGCCAGCAACGTGGACACCCCGCCGGAAAAGAGCCGCAACATCGAACTCGGTGCCAGGCTGGATTCGGCCGACAAGCGCTTCTCCACGCGCCTGGCGGTCTTCCGCTCGACCAAGTACAACGAGCGCAACACCGATCCGGATCGCCCGGTCGTGACGCTGTCGGGTGAACGCCACGTGGCGGGATTCGAGGCCGACATCGTGGGGCGCCTGACCTCCAGGTGGGAAGTCTTCGGCTCCTACATGTGGTTGCCCGTGGCCAAGGTGGATCGGGCGGCCCCCTGCCCGACCACAGGTCAGTGTTCACAAGGCGCCGCTGGCGAGCGCCCGGGCGACCGCCCTTCGCTCACGCCCGAGCACAGCGGAACGGTGTGGACCACCTACCAGTTCACGCCCAAGCTGCGCCTCGGTGCCGGCCTGAACTTCCGTGGCAAACAGTCGCCGACCCGTGTCGCCTGGACGGTGCCGTCTTACGTGACGGCCGACCTGATGGCCGAATACAAGTTCGACTTCGACCGCCTGACGCTCAAGGCCAACCTGTCCAACATCGCCGACAAGCTCTACGCCGACCAGCTCTACCCCGCGCACTACATCCCGGGTGCAGGGCGGACGCTGCAGGTGACCGCCAGCCTGAAGTTCTGAGCGAACGGATTCGCTTGACGGCCATCGGGCCGTCCTCGCGGAGAAGCGGGGACGGCCTTTTCCATTGATGAAACCATCCAACGACGGAAGCCCACGATGCTGCTCACCCTGCCCGACATCCTGTCACCCGAAGACCTGACCCTGGCGCGTCAGCTGCTCGCCGATGCGCCCTGGACCGACGGTCGGGACAGCGCCGGTCCGCAGGCGCGCACCGTCAAGAACAACCAGCAACTGCCGCACGACAGCGAAGCCGCACAAAGCATCCGGACGATGGTGCTCAACGGCCTCAACCGTTCACCTCTCTTTTTCAGCGCCGCATTGCCACTGCGCATCTTCACACCCCGCGTCAACCGCTACGGCGGCGAAGCCAACACCTACGGCAACCACATCGACAACGCGATCCGGCTCAAGGTCAACGAAACCGGACAGACCGAATACGTGCGCACCGATGTCTCGTGCACCGTGTTCCTGAATCACCCGGAAGAGTACGACGGCGGCGAACTCACCGTGAGCGACACCTACGGCACACGCGGCGTGAAGCTGCCCGCCGGCCACGCCGTGCTCTACCCCGGTACCAGCCTGCACCAGGTGACCCCCGTCACGCGCGGACACCGGCTCGCCTGTTTCCTCTGGGTGCAGAGCATGGTGCGCAGCGACGAACAGCGCCGCCTGCTCTACGAACTCGACATGAACATCCTCGCCCTGCGCCAGCAGCACGGCGAAACGCCCGAGGCCACGGCCCTGACCGGGACGTACCACAACCTGCTGCGCATGTGGGCACAGACATGAGTGAATTGCCAGATGGGTTGGTCAACCTCGCCGACCACGAAGCCCATGCCGCCTCCGTGCTCGATGCGAATGCGCGGGCCTACTTCAACGGGGGCGCGGCCGACGAGATCACCCTGCGCGAGAACGTGCTGGCCTGGCAGCGCATCCCGCTGTGGCCACGCGTTTTGCGGCCCCTGGCCGGCGGGCACACACGGGTCGACCTGCTCGGCCGCACCCTGGCCCATCCGGTCCTGATTGCGCCCATGGCGTACCAGCGCCTGGCGCACCCGCACGGTGAACTGGCCACGGCGCTGGCGGCGGCCGTGCTGGGCGCGGGCCTGGTGCTGAGCACCCAGGCCAGCACGCCGCTGGAAGAAGTGGCCCAGGTGGTGCTGGGCGAAGCCGATCGCGGCCCGCTGTGGTTCCAGCTCTACCTGCAAGCCGACCGGGGCTTCACGCGGGACCTCGTTCGACGCGCCGAGGCGGCGGGCTATGAAGCCCTGGTGCTCACGGTCGATGCGCCGGTCCACGGGGCGCGGGACCGCGAACGCCGCGCCGGCTTCACGCTGCCGCCGGGCATCTCGGCCGTCAACCTGCAAGGCCTGCAGGCGCCCGCGCCCGCAGTGTTGCGACCGGGCCAAAGCCCGCTCTTCGACGACCTGCTGACCCACGCCCCCACCTGGGACGATGTGATCTGGTTGCGCGAGCAGACCCGTCTGCCCGTCCTGCTCAAAGGCATCACCCATCCGGCCGATGCACAGCAGGCACTGGCTTGCGGCGTGGCCGGCCTGATCGTCTCCAACCACGGCGGCCGCACGCTGGACACCCTGCCCGCCACCGCCACCCTGCTGCCCGCCATCGCACAGGTGGTCGGCGGTGCGCTGCCGCTGCTGGTGGACGGCGGCATCCGGCACGGCACCGACGTGCTCAAGGCCATCGCGCTGGGTGCCAGCGCGGTGCTGGTCGGCCGGCCGGCCATCCATGGGCTGGCCAACGCAGGCGCCACCGGCGTGGCCCACGTCATCCGCCTGCTGCGCGACGAACTGGAAATCGCCATGGCGCTGAGCGGTTGCCGGACCCTTGAAGAAGCCACCGCGGTGTTGGGGTCCCCTCCATCCGACTAACACCTGAATCCTCCACTTTCTTGGGTCTTTTTTCGACAATTATCGCGAATGCGATCAATTCGCATTTATACTGAAATCCTGTCTTCAACCGCAGACTGAAAGGAATCCACCATGACCACCAGTGTTCTCATACTGGGCGGCAGCTTTTTCCTGATTCTGGCTGCTGCATGGTGGGTTCTGCACCCCTGAATCCCCGAAGTGGCCCCTGCCAACCGAGCCTTCCGTCCGCCTACACTATGTCTTCCGCCAGCGCGAGCCTCGCGCTACCCCTTTCAGGAGCCCCGCAGGCTCCCATTCCGACACCCCGCATGGACCGCCGCCTGTTCATCGTGATCGCCGTGGTCGGCTTTCATGTACTGGGCCTGTGGGCCCTGCAAACCGGCCTGCTGCGCCGGGCGGTGGAGCTCGTGGTGCCGGTGCAGGTGATGGCCGAATTCATCGAACTGCCCCAACCCCAGGTGACGCCCACCCCGCCGCCACCGCAGCCCCGGCCCAAGCCGGTCCCCAAACAGGTCATCCCGCCCAAACCGGTACCCAGGCAGGTGCCGCAACCGGTGGCCATTGCCGACCCAACCCCTTCTCCCACCGTCGCGACAGGCACCACAGAACCCCAGCCACCCGCGCCGCCGCTGCTGACACCCGTGGTGGTTGCCGAGCCCGCGCCACCAGCGCCGCCCAGGATCGAACTGCCCTCCAGCAGCGCCGACTACATCAACAACGCGCCACCGCCCTACCCGCCACTGTCCAAGCGGCTGGGAGAACAAGGCAAGGTGATCGTGCGCGCCCTCATCGAGGTCAATGGCTCGGCGAGCAAGGCGGAAATCAGGACTTCCAGCGGCTACGAACGCCTCGACCAGACCGCCTTGCAGACGGTGTTGAAGTGGCGCTATGTACCCGGCAAACGCGCAGGCGTTCCAGAAGCGATGTGGTTCAACATCCCCATCAACTTCGTCCTCGAATAAAGCGCCACGCGCACCTTCACCGAATCCGATCTCACTGGAGTTTTCTCACCCATGGAACCGCAAAACGTCTCATCCGGCCTGGCCCACGTCTGGATCCAGGGCGACGCCGTCACCCGCACCGTCGCCATCGTCCTGCTCGTCATGTCACTCGCCACCTGGATCATCATCCTGTGGAAATACCTCGACCAGCGCGCCCAGCGCCAGCAGGCCAGGGCCTGCGAAGGGTTCTGGCACAGCGCCGACTTTGCCGAAGGCCTGGACAAGCTCGGTGCGCAGGACGGCAACCCCTTCCGCGCGCTGGCCAATGAAGGCCGCGAAGCGGCGCGCCACGTGCTGCACAAGGACGGCCGGCCTGGCCCGCAACTGCACGACACGCTCGACGTGAGCGACTGGGTGGAACGCTGCCTGCGCCGCAGCCTGGACGACGCCACCGCGCGTGCGCAGAGCGGCCTCACCGTGCTCGCCTCCATCGCCTCCACCGCGCCCTTCGTGGGCCTGTTCGGCACCGTCTGGGGCATCTACCACGCGCTGCTCGGCATCGGTGCGGCCGGCCAGGTCAGCATCGACCAGGTGGCCGGCCCGATCGGCGAAGCGCTGATCATGACCGCCATGGGCCTGCTGGTCGCGATCCCCGCCGTGCTGGGCTACAACGTCCTGGTGCGCGGCAACAAGGGCATCAACCACCAGCTCAACCGCTTTGCCCACGACCTGCACGCCTACTTCGTCACCGGTGCCCGCGTGACGGCCGGTGGCGACGGCAAGGTCCTGCCCATGAAAAAAGCCTGACCGCTCAATCCGAACGCACTAGGACAACACCATGGCCATCGGAACCCAGGACGACAGCGACGAGATGCTCGCCGAGATCAACATGATCCCGTTCATCGACGTCATGCTGGTGCTGCTCATCATCTTCATCATCACCGTGCCGGTGATCAAACACGCAGTCAACATCGACCTGCCGCGCGCCAGCAATGAGAAGGTGCTCGACAAGCCGGAAAACATCCGCCTGTCGGTGAATGCCGACGGTGCCTATTTCTGGAACGAGACCCCGGTGCAAGACGCCGACTTCGAGCAGCGTCTCGCCAGCGCCGCGGCCCAGGAGCCCCAACCCGAACTGCACATCCGCGGCGACAAGGCGGTGCGCTACGAGCGCGTGGCCCTGGCCATGGCGGCTGCGCAGCGCGCGGGTGTGCGCAAGATCGGCTTCATCACCGAGCCGGTGGCGCCTTGAACCCCGCCGACCAGAAGGAACGCCCGATGATCAACCCGCCACCGAACGACCCCGTGTCCGGGTCGGGCCAGCCAGCATCCACTGAAGCACTGCCTGTTGCTGAAGACTCACGGCCGGTGCTGCTCACCAGCCACGAAGTACTGCGGGGACAGAAAACGGTGGCCATCACCCACAACGGTGCGCTTTATCGCCTGCAGACCACACGCCAGGGCAAGCTCATCCTGACCAAATAAGGATCAGATCATTTTCATCGTGGGGCGACCCGGGGAAATACCATCTCCCCGAGCGTCGTTTTTGGCCAGCCAGGGGATCTCAGTCCCGGTAGCCAGTCATTTTTTCCGAGCTTTACAACCCGATGGCCGCGATGCCCGCGCGCGCGATCTGTGCGTCTTCGCTCGACTTCACACCGCTCACACCAACCGCGCCAATGCACTGGCCGTCTTTCATGATCGGCAAGCCCCCTTCAAGCATGCCCGCAATGGCGGGCGCGCTCAGGAACGACACCCGCCCCTGGTTGATCACATCCTCATACACCTTGCTTTCGCGACGACCCAGCGCTGCGGTATGGGCCTTGGCGGGTGCAATGTGCGAAGAGATGGCCGGTGCGCCATCCAGGCGCTGCAGCCAGAGCAGATGGCCACCGTCGTCGACGATGGCGAACGTGACCGCCCAGCTGTTTTGCAGGGCTTCGGCCTCGGCCGCTGCGGCGATGAGCTTGACGTCGGCGAGTTCGAGAACGGCTTTGTTTTTCATGAACTTATTCCTTCTGGAGGGTATCTGACCAAGGTTCGCGAGCCCGGGCTTCACCGCCTGGACTCTGGACCGGGGACGATACCGCACTCCAGGTGCCTGCGCAGGTCACAACTGCCCTGACCAGAATGCGGTTTTTGCCGGGTCGCACAGCGGACAAGGCCGCGCCCTACAATGCGGCTTCACCAGCGATCGGCCCCCCGGACCGGATGCTGTCAGACCACTGCGTCAGATGATGAAGGAGCTCACCACCATGACCGACCACGTACAACCCACCAGCGGCCGCTTCGGCACCGCCGTATCCACTTCCGCGCAGCGCAACAAGGTGATGCGCAACACCTACTGGCTGCTCGCGCTGTCCATGCTGCCCACGGTGCTCGGCGCCTGGATCGGCGTGGCCACCGGCATCACCGCCAGCCTGACGGGCGGCCTGGGTCTGATCGTTTTCCTGGGCGGCGCCTTCGGCTTCATGTTCGCCATCGAGAAGACCAAAAACACGGCCGCCGGCGTGCCGGTGCTGCTGGCCTTCACCTTCTTCATGGGTCTGATGCTCTCGCGCCTGCTGGCCGGGGTGCTGGGCTTCAGCAACGGCGCCAGCCTTATCATGACCGCGTTCGGCGGCACCGCTGGCGTGTTCTTCGTCATGGCCAACGTCTCGACCGTGATCAAGCGCGACCTTTCCGGCATGGGCAAGTGGCTCTTCGTCGGTGCCCTGGCCATCATGGTCGGCGCGATCATCAACGTGTTTGTCGGCAGCACCGCCGGCATGGCCGCCATCGCCACCCTGGCCATCATCGTGTTCAGCCTCTACCTGCTGTACGATCTCAAGCGCATCGTGGACGGCGGCGAAACCAACTACATCAGCGCCACCCTGGGCCTGTACCTCAGCCTGTTCAACATCTTCCAGAGCCTGCTGGCCCTGCTGGGCATCTTCGGCGGCGAACGCGACTGATCACAGTCGCCTCCGCAGTGAAAAAAGGACCTTCGGGTCCTTTTTTCTTTGTCGGTTCGAAGGCCTCCATCCAGCGCCCGGGTATGCAAACCATTCAAGTTGGCGAGTCAGCCGCCGAAAGAAAGGTCATACCCGGATACAGCACCGTGCGACACCACCCCCGCCCCTTCTGCCTGATCGCCGCAGCCAGCCTGGAGGACATGGACCATGTACATGCGCGAAAACGAGCAAGTCCTGATCGACGCGATCAGGCAGCGTCAGCCACGCGCTCGGCGTCCAGCTCGAACACCGCCATGCTCTCCACGTGCGCGGTGTGCGGGAACATGTTCACCACACCCGCCGCCACACAGCGGTAGCCCGCCTGGTGCACCAGCAGGCCAGCATCCCGCGCCAGCGTGGCCGGGTTGCAGC
The DNA here is from genome assembly GCF_057654755.1 of Hydrogenophaga sp. L76. NCBI lineage: Bacteria > Pseudomonadati > Pseudomonadota > Betaproteobacteria > Burkholderiales > Comamonadaceae > Hydrogenophaga > Hydrogenophaga sp. L76. Next base: position 577,722 of record NZ_CM172807.1, on the reverse strand, counting down.
TCACGTAGACGATGCGCTTGGGCGGTGTCCAGCCACCGCGCAGTTCGGGCTGCAGGTGCAGGTCGGCCAGCGTCTTGGCCAGCGCAAACGCGCCCTCGCGTGGCGGGTCCACCAGCCACTTGTCCGCCTGCCCATCGCCCACCAGTTGCGAAGGTGTCATCTCGAACAGGTTGCGTGCCACAAACGCCGTGGGCGCCAGCGGCACCGCTCGACCGGTCTGGTTGCCCGCCAGGTTCTCGCGCGAGCGCGCCACCAGCGTTTCGCTGCCTTCAATGCCCAGCACTTCGCCCGCCTGCGTGGCGATCGGCAGGGTGAAATTGCCCAGCCCACAGAACCAGTCGATCACGCGCTCGTGTTTCTGTGCCTCGAGCAGGCGCAAGGCGCGCGAAACCAGCACGCGGTTGATGTGCGGATTGACCTGGGTGAAGTCGGTGGGCTTGAACGGCATCGTGATGCCGAAATCGGGCAACGCATAAGACAAGAGCGATCCACCCTGGTCAAGCAGCTTCACGGTGTCCGGCCCTTTCGATTGCAGCCACCATTGCACGCCGTGCTGGGCGGCAAAGGCTCGCAGACGGGTGAGGTCATCGTCCGACAGCGGCTCGAGATGGCGCAGCACCAGGGCGGTCACATCGTCGCCACAGGCCAGTTCGATCTGCGGGCAGGTTTCGCGCGCGTCCATGCCGAAGATCAGCCCGCGCAGCGGGATCAACATGTCGCTCACGTGGGGCGGCAACACGTGACAGGCCTGCATGTCGGCCACGTAGCGGCTCTTGCGCTCGTGAAAACCGATCAGCACTTCGCCCTTCTTGTGCACGAAGCGCACCGAGAGGCGTGCGCGGTAACGATAGCCCCAGGCCGGCCCTTCGATGGGGCGCAGCATCATTTCAGCTCTGACCTTGCCGAGGTGCCAGAGATTGTCTTCCAGCACGCGCTGCTTGACAGCCACCTGAGCGGTCTCGTGCAGGTGCTGCATCTTGCAGCCACCACAGGCACCGGCGTGCAGGCCAAAGTGCGGGCAGCCCGGGCGAACCCGCTGCGATGATTCGTGGTGGATCGCCGTGACGACGCCCGCCTCCCAGTTGTTTTTCTTGCGATGGACGTTGGTGCTGACGACTTCAAAGGGCAAGGCGCCTTCGATGAAGACGACCTTGCCATCCGGACGGCGGGCGATGCCCTGGGCATCGATGTCGAGGGATTCCACCGCCAGCCAGCCATCAGGCAAAGTGGTTTCGGGAGCGGCGGGCGCGTCGTCGCGCGCGGTGGTGAGCAGGCTGTTTTCGTGGGCGAGGGGTGCGGTCATTTCCCGATTGTCTCAGGACGCGAGACGGGGTAGCGCTTCAAGCCCAGGCTTTGAGGTACTCGTCCCAATGGCTCTCGGTGGGCGCCAGATGGCCCAGCGTCTCTTTGACGTAGGTGATTTCCTGCTCGTATTCGGTCTCGGTCAGGCCGCCGCGCATTTTCTGGAAACGGCAATACACCAGGTAGGTGTTCATCACGTCGGTTTCGCAGTAGCGGCGGATGTCATCGGTCTGCCCGGCCAGGTACTGCGCGTAGACCTGCGAGCCGTCCATGCCGAGCTTGCCCGGAAAGCCGCAGAGCTTGGCCATCGCGTCCAGGGGCGCATTGTTCTTCGGGCTGTACATCGCCAGCAGGTCCATCAGGTCCAGGTGGCGCATGTGGTAACGGCTGATGTAGTTGTTCCACTTGTACTCGCGGTCGTCCTCGCCCATGTCCCAGTACTTGCTGGCTTCGACGCCGTGGCGCAGGCCGCGGTAGTGCAGCACCGGCAGGTCAAAGCCGCTGCCGTTCCAGCTCACCAGTTGGGGCTGGTGCTTCTCGATGCTGTTGAAGAAGGTCTGGACGACCTTGCCCTCGCTCGCACCATCGCGGTCCACGAACGAGTGGATGCGCAGGCCCTCGGCGTTGCGGAACACCACGCTGATGACCAGGATGCGCTGCAGGTGCAAGGGCATGAAATCGCTTTGCCCTTTTTCCTTGCGCTCCGCCAGCCAGGCGGCGTAGACCTGCTCGTCGCTGGCCTCGGTGGATTGGCCTCGCAAGGCCCGAAGGCCCGCGATGTCCGGGATGGATTCGATGTCGAAAACGAGGACAGGCCAGACCATGGATTGTGTGTGAAGGATTGAGCGTTCAGCGAAGCGCCAATGGCGCGCGGATTTGCATCACAGCACACACCGGAGATCCAGCTTCGCCGGGCCCAGGATGTGGTTCCCCAGGGGGAACGCCGCCGCGAAGCGGCGCAGGGGAGTTACCTCTTCGGCAGGTGGATGAGCGGATCGACAGGCTTGCCCTGGCGACGCACCTCGAAGTGCAGTTTCACGCGATCGGCATCGCTGCTGCCCATCTCGGCGATCTTCTGGCCCTGGCGAACCGCCTGGTCTTCGCGCACCAGCAAGGCCTGGTTGTGGGCGTAGGCCGTGAGGTAGGTGTTGTTGTGTTTGAGGATGATCAGGTTGCCGTAGCCGCGCAGGCCGGCCCCGGCGTAGACCACCCGGCCATCGGCCGCCGCCACGATCGGATCGCCCACGCGCCCGGAGATCGCCACGCCTTTGTTCTTGGCCTCGTCAAACGGCGCAATCACCGAACCCTGTGCGGGCCAGACAAATTGCAGTTCCTCGGACGACGCAACCGGCGTCTCCGCTGCGGGAGCGGGCTGCGGCGTGACTGCCGGCGCCGGTGCGTTCCCGGCGGTCAGGGGGCGCGCCACCACACCGGGCGCCGCGACGGGAGCCGCGGTCACAGCGGTGGGCGCCGCAGACGTGGTTTGCGCGCCGGGCACAACCGCCGCAGGCGGTGCCACACGCAGGACCTGGCCCACTTCAATCAGGTTCGGATTGGCCAGGTTGTTCCATGCCTGCACATCGCGCCAGGCCTGTCCGCTCTCCAGCGCAATGCGGTACAGGGTGTCACCCGGGCGGACCGTGAAATAACCGGGTTTGCCCGCGTTCTCGGCACCCGGCAAGGGTTTGACTTCGGTGGCGCCGGCCCCCGAGCGGTCTTCCACCGGCGCGGGCTGCGTGACACGCCGGGTCGAACAACCCGCCGTCACCAGCAGGGTGGTTGCTGCAGCCACCATCAGCACGCTGCGCCACGACGCTCGACGCGCGGGCACGCCCTTCGGTGCCAACGGGTCGAATTCCACTCTGTTCATCTTGACTCCCACCTGGTTGCAGCCCCGGCGATGTTCCGAGGGTTGCCTGAAAAAATCCCAAACCCCTACCCGAAGGCGGATCTCATGCGACCCCTGATTTTAGAGGCACGAACAGCACCGGCTCCAGCACCGTTTTCTTCACGCCATGAGCGGTCTTGTCGATGACCACCAGGTGCTGCTGACCCGCTCCGGTCACGGCCGGTGCCACGAGACGCCCACCCACCGCCAGCTGATCTATCCAGGCCTGCGGAATGGCCTCACCACCGGCTGCCGCGATGATGGCGGCATAGGGAGCGCCCTGCGCAAAACCCAGCATCCCGTCACCAAACAGCAGGTGCAGATTGGTCAAACGCAAACCCCGCACATTCTCACGCGCTTTTTCGTGCAAGCCGCGCAGGCGCTCGATGCTGTAGACCTCACGCGATACCTGGCTCAAGACCGCGGCCTGATAGCCACATCCGGTCCCGATTTCAAGAACCCGGCCGAGCTTTTCGGTCCGTCCCTCGCACAAGAGTTCCATCATCCGGGCCACCACATTGGGTTTGGATATGGTTTGACCCAAACCTATGGGGAGGCTGGTGTCTTCATACGCCTGGTTGACGAGGGCTGTGTCGACAAACCGGTGTCGCTCCACCAGCCCCATCGCCGCCAGCACCGCCGGATGGCTCACACCCTGTGCCTGCAGCTTGCGGATCATGGCCGCACGCACCGCGCGCGAGTCCATGCCCACACCCTGCGTCGTCGGCAGTGGCCGCGCGGCCACTGCCGGCTTCGCGGCGGAGGGGGCTGCGGTGGAGGTTTTGCGGGCTGGCGCACCCTGAACAGGTGCTGACAGCTGTATGGGGAAACCCGGCCGCGGTCGGGCCTGCGTCGTCGCACCCTGCGCGCTGGGGCCAGGCATGGGCGGCTTCTTCATGTTGCCGCGCTGCCCGAGCCGTGCTGCCCGGCTGTGCCTGCGGGCGAGGCAGCCGCAGAAGCACCCGAGAGTTGCGCCGCGGTGGGCACCCAGTACGGCAGGCGTTCGTGGTCCGTCAGGTCCACCTGCAGAGGCGTGATGGTCGCGTAACCCTGTGCCGTGGCATGGAAGTCGGTGCCTTCGGCATCGTCCTTGGCCGCTCCGGCGCCACCGATCCAGTACATGGTGTCGCCACGCGGATTGGTCTGGGCGATCACCTGCTCGGCCGCATGGCGCCGCCCCAGCCGGGCCACCTTGAATCCCGGTATCTCGTTCGCGGGCCGGTTGGGGATGTTCACATTGAGCAGCCAGGGCGCATGGCGTTGCGGGGCTACGTCCAGCGACGGCAACAGTTGCGCCACCAGTTCTGCCGCCTTCTGCGCCGCCGTATCCAGATGCCCCCAGCCCTTTTCCGTCTGGGAAAAAGCAATGGCCGGAATGCCGAACAGATAGCCCTCCATCGCCGCGCCCACGGTGCCCGAGTAGATGGTGTCGTCACCCATGTTGGCGCCGTTGTTGATGCCCGAGACCACCAGGTCGGGCCGGTAGCCCAGCAGCCCGGTCAGCGCGATGTGCACACAGTCAGCCGGCGTGCCGTTGATGTAGCGAAAACCGTTGTGCGCGGTGTGCACATACAAGGGCGAATGCAGTGTCAACGCATTCGATTTGGCGCTGTTGTTGTGCTCCGGCGCCACCACCTCCACATCGGCCAGCCCCTTGAGCGCCTCGTACAACGCCACGATGCCGGGCGCCTGGTAACCGTCGTCGTTGGAGATGAGAATCTTCATGGACTTGATTCTAGGTGGATTGCCTCTCGCAACCGGGCACAACCATCGACATACACCCCCCGGTCACCCCAGCGACAGAAAGCGGGCATACCCGCTGTGCCCAGGTTGAGCCCGTCCCTATCATCGGCCGCTTGCCCCAGTTCAACGAGGAGAAACCATGCAAGCCTGGCTGTGCGAAAACCCTGTGGGCGTTGATGCCCTCACATGGAAAGAACTGCCCACCCCCGAGCCCAAAGCGGGTGAGGTGCTGATCGAAATCCAGGCCGCCAGCCTGAACTTCCCCGATCTGCTGATCGTGCAGAACAAGTACCAGATGAAACCCGCCCTGCCCTTCGTGCCCGGCTCCGAATACGCGGGCGTGGTGCGCGCGGTGGGCGAGGACGTGAAACACCTGCAGGTCGGCCAGAGCGTGGCCTGCCTGAGCGGCACCGGCGGGTTCGGCACCCACACCCTGGCGCCTGCGGCGCTGTGCATGCCCCTGCCGCCCGGCTTCCCGCCGGTCGACGCGGCCGCCTTCATCATGATCTACGCCACCTCGTGGCACGCACTGATGGACCGCGCTGCGCTCAAGGCGGGTGAAACCGTGCTGATCCTGGGTGCGGCCGGCGGCGTGGGCACGGCCGCGATCCAGATCGCCAAGGCCGCCGGTGCCCGCGTGATCGCCGCCGCGTCCACCGACGACAAATGCGCGCTCTGCCGCCAGATGGGTGCCGACGCCACCATCAACTACAGCGTGCACACGCCCCAGGTGGGCCTGCGCGACGAGATCAAGCGCCTCACCGACGGCAAGGGCCCCGACGTGATCTACGACCCGGTGGGCGGCGACTTCGCCGAGCCCGCGTTCCGTTCCATCGCCTGGCGTGGGCGCTACCTGGTGGTGGGCTTTGCCAGCGGCCCCATCCCCAGCCTGCCGCTGAACCTGACCCTGCTCAAGGGCGCGAGCATCGTCGGCGTGTTCTGGGGCGACTTCGCGCGGCGCGAGCCGCAAGCCAACGCCCAGATGATGCAGACCTTGGCGGACATGTACGCCAAAGGCCAGGTCAAGCCCATGATTGACCAGACCCTGCCCATGAATGAATTGCCCAAGGCCTACGCCATCATGGGTTCGCGTTCGGTCAAAGGCAAACTGGTGCTGGTGAACTGAAAGCGCCCGGAAACGAAAAAAGTCAGCCGGTCCAAGCCGCTTGAGCTGGCGGCTCTCTCTACCTCCAGTTGATGCCAGCGGAGCAACTCGGAAGGCCTCACCCCCGGCTGTGCTGGGGTTTCACGAACCTGGTGCTTTTTTCCTGCCTGAAGGCTCAGTTCGCAGAAAAACAATAAAACAGCCCTGCCCCACCGGTGGCCTTGAGAGCGTCCATCCCGCAACCCCGCGTGCCGTGCGACGCATTCCACGACTTGGCGGGCGCAGAATCATCCAGGCCCATGCGGTCGTGGTGGCCGACGGCGGCGGAACCAGCGCCGCTCTGGGTCCAGTTGCCGCAGGTCGTGTCGCCCGACGCCATGGCCACACGCCCGTCCGGTGCCGATCCGGTCAGGATGTCGTGCATGTTGACCGGATCGCCCCGGCCACTGACAACCTCACCTTTCTCGGTCAGCGCCGTTTCCTTGTTCAGCATGTTGGAGCCATGCAGCTCGTCCACGCTGGCGGCCACAAGCACCCCCTTGGCGTTGTGCCAGGGTCCACGGCCGATGCGGTCGCGTGCGTTCACAGCGGGCGTTGAACCACTCGCTGTTGTACTGAGATAAGCACGCCAGTTTTTTCCGCCCGCATTGACCGCGGCGGCGAGCTTCTCGCAATACGCATCGGCACCCGCCAGTCCACCGAGGTCTGCACCCTGACCCGGATTGGCGCTGGTCAGAAAGAAACTCATCGCGTTTTGCGATACCGCGGGCGTTGACAAGCTCACACCCAAAACAGCAACGGGCAAGAGCAAAAAGACACGTTGGATCCGAAGTGGCATGACAGTCTCCTTTTGTGATGTCGCGCACAACTCGACGCGAGGCACAACATACTCCGACCTTTCGGTCAGTTCAAGAAACCATACGGTTCGTCGGTACACTACAAAATGGAGGGCTCTTTGTATAAGAGGCAATGGCAGAACCCGATGCCACAACGGGCGCTCAGGAAGCCCTTCCGATTGCACCAGGCCGACCGCAAAGCATGCGTACACCGCGATTCAGCGACCCACACCCGACAAGAAATTTCATGCCCCTTCTGCTCAAGACATCGTTCTGGGTCAGCGCAATGGCTGTGGTCGTGCTGTCCCTTTTACCGGTGGCCTACCTGCCACCCCAAAGCTTTGACATATGGGACAAGACCCAACACGCCGCAGGCTTCCTGGCCCTCGCGCTGCTGGGACTGGCAGCGTACCCGGCCACCCCGGCCCTGCGCCTGAGCCTGTGGCTGCTCACACTGGGTGGTGCGATCGAACTTGCACAGTCGGCGACAGGTTGGCGACATGGTGATCTGCTGGACCTGGTGGCGGACGCAATAGGCATTGCGCTCGGTGGTGGCCTGGGCGGGTTGTCGCGCCGCCTGCTTGCTGCCGCACCCCGGCGTTCCCTGCGCCAGGGGTGATACCGGGATCAGCGGCATCCCACAGAAGCAGCGGTCGCACAATAACGGCATGTCATCGTCCCCCACGCTGCCTGCACTGCCCTGGCTTGAGCCCGGTGACGCGTTTCCGCCGATTGAACAAGCCTGGGGTCCTGCCGATCCGGCACCCGGTCTGCTGGCTGCCGGTGGCATGCTTGACGTGCCTACCCTGGTCGCCGCCTATTCCCAGGGCATCTTCCCCTGGTACAGCGCAGGGCAGCCCATCCTGTGGTGGAGCACAGACCCGCGCATGGTGCTACACAGCCACACCGTGCGGCTGCACCGCTCCTTGCGCAAGACGATCCACAAGCTCTTGCTGCAGCGTCGGCTGGAGGTTCGCTTCGACAGCGCTTTTGACCGCGTCATCCAGGCCTGTGCCCACATTCCACGCGATGGTCAGAGCGGCACCTGGATCGTGCCCGCCATGGTGCAGGCCTACATCCAGCTGCATCGGGCGGGTCGAGCGCACAGTGTGGAAACCTGGATCGACGGTGATCTCGTCGGCGGTCTGTACTGCGTGAACCTGGGCGCCATGGTGTTTGGCGAGTCCATGTTCAGCCGCCAGAGCGACGCCTCCAAGATCGCGCTGATGGCCCTGGTGGCGTTCTGCCGGGCCAACGACATTCCCCTGATCGACTGCCAGCAGGACACGCCCCACCTCTCTTCGTTGGGAGGCCAGCTGATGCCGCGCGATATCTTCAGCCGGCATCTGCAACTGGCCACGCTGCAGCCCGCGCCGGTTTGGTACTTCGAGCCCGTATACTGGAAATACCTCCTCACCGAAGACGGCGAACGAGCGTGACGCACCTCAAAGAACTCCCCCTGCAGGCGCTGCAGTTTTACGCCACGGCACCGTACCCGTGCAGCTACCTGGCTGGCCGCATGGCCCGTTCCCAGGTCGCCACTCCCAGCCACCTGATACACAACGATGCCTACTCGGATCTGGTGACGCACGGCTTCCGCCGCAGCGGTATGTTCACCTACCGGCCGAACTGCGATGACTGCAAAGCCTGCGTGCCCTTGCGCCTGCCGGTGGCGCAGTTCCAGCCCAGTCGCAGCCAGCGCCGCAGCCAGGCGTCCCATGCCCGGCTGCACACCCGGGTTCTCAAGCTCTGCTTCATCCCGGAGCACTACCAGCTGTACCTGCGCTACCAGAACAGCCGGCATGCGGGCGGTGGCATGGACCACGACAGCATCGACCAGTACACCCAGTTCCTGCTGCAGAGCCGTGTCAATTCCCGTCTTGTCGAATTTTTCGAACCCGCAGGCAACGGTCTCCCGGCCCGGCTCAAGATGGTGTCCATCGTGGACGTGCTCAACGACGGCCTCTCGGCCGTCTACACCTTCTACGAGCCTGACGAGAAGGCAAGCTACGGCACCTACAGCGTGCTATGGCAGATCGAGCAGGCCCGATCTCTCGGCCTGCCCCATGTGTACCTGGGTTACTGGATCGCTCAGAGCAGCAAGATGAGTTACAAGGCAGGCTTTCGGCCACACGAAGTCCTGCTCAACGGCAGCTGGGTCCCGGTTGCCTGAGCGCCTGGCAACCGACGGCACCGGCGTCGGGTGATCGCACAGGCATGCGACACAATTTCATCTTGTAAAATATGGGTCAACTTCTTGCAGCCATGACCAAACGTTCAGACTCCCTCCCCAGCACGCCAACCGTCCAGGTGATTGAGCGCATGTTCAACCTCCTCGAAGTGCTCGCCTCGCGCGAAGAACCCGTTTCGCTCAAGGACATCAGTGAAAAAACCGGCCTGCATCCGTCCACGGCCCACCGCATCCTCAACGACCTCACCATCGGCCGGTTTGTCGACCGGCCCGAGGCGGGCAGCTACCGCCTCGGCATGCGTCTGCTGGAGCTGGGCAACCTGGTCAAGGCGCGCCTGAGCGTGCGCGACGCGGCGCTCGCCCCCATGCGTGAGTTGCACAAACTGATCCAGCAACCGGTCAACCTGAGCGTGCGCCAGGGCGATGAAATCGTTTACGTGGAGCGCGCCTACAGCGAACGCTCTGGCATGCAGGTCGTGCGCGCCATCGGCGGCCGTGCGCCTCTGCACCTCACATCAGTGGGCAAACTCTTCCTGGCGGCAGATGATCCCCAGCGCGTGCGCGCCTACGCTGCGCGCACCGGCCTGGCCGGCAACACGCGCAACAGCCTGACGCAGCTGGCTACTCTGGAGCGTGAGCTCACCCAGTGTCGCCAGGCGGGACTGGCCAGGGACAATGAAGAACTGGAACTCGGCGTGCGCTGCATGGCGGCGGGCATCTACGACGACCAATGCAAACTGGTGGCCGGGCTGTCAATTTCGGCGCCTGCCGACCGCATCGACGAAAGCTGGGTCCCGAAGCTGCGCGCAACCGCAGCCGACATCTCGGTTTCTCTGGGGTGTCCGAAGGCAACAGCTGGCAACGACAGTACCCGCTGACCCATCCATCTATAAAAAAAAGGGATCCTTTGCGGGATCCCTTTTTTTGGCTGGCTGCGCAGGTCAGCCTTGCGGTCTGATCAGAGGTCGCTGGCTGCCCAGGGCCTCAACCCAGTGGCGTACCCGTTCCGCGTCCTGCGCCCGACCGACCTTGCCAGCCGAATCCAGGAAGACCATGATGAGCTTGCGGCCACTCACCTTGGCTTGCATCACCAGACAACGCCCGGCTTCCGATATGTAGCCGGTTTTCTGCAGACCGATGTCCCATTCGGGGTTGCGGATCAGGCGGTTCGAGTTGTTGAACTGCAGGGTGCGATTGCCCAGCTCCAGCAGGTGGCTGGGCGAGGTGGACAGGTCGCGCAGAATCGGGCGCTCATAGGCCACCGAAACCAACGTGGCCAGATCACGGGCACTGGACTGGTTCTGGCTCATCAATCCGGTGGGCTCGACGTAACGCGTGTCCATCATGCCCAGATCTCTGGCCTTGGCGTTCATCAGGCCCACAAAATGCGCGAGCCCACCCGGATAGGTACGCCCAAGGGCATGGGCCGCCCGGTTTTCGCTGGACATCAGCGCCAGATGCATCAGCTCGCCACGGCTCAGCCGTGTTCCAACCGCCAGACGTGAACGGCTCCATTTGTGGGTGTCCACGTCATCCTGGGTAATGGTGATCATCTCGTCCATGGGCAACTGAGCATCCGCAATCACCAGACCTGTCATCAGCTTGGTGAGCGATGCGATCGGCAACACGGCGGAATCGTTCTTGCTGAACAGGACCTCACCAGTGTCCTGGTCCATCACCAAAGCCACACTGGAATTCAGGTCAAGCGGATCGTTCAGGGATCGCAAGCCCAGGCGCTCACCGGTCGACAGCCCGGGCTCTCTCGCCACGCGAATGGCCCCTGAGCTCGTTGAGCGCTGGTGTACCGCGAGCTTGAGGTTGCCATTTTTGTTCTGGGCGAGACGGGAGGATTTTGCTGCCGCCCTCATTACCGGCTTCTTGGCCAGTCGGCGCGCTTCCAGGCGCTGGACCCGGCGTGCATCTTCACGACTCAAACGTTTGCCCTTGGTCGCCACCACCGACTTGCGAGGCGCCTTGGCCACAGCCGTCTTGCGGAAGGTGGCCTTCTTGCGTTCAACCACCTTGGCCGCCACCGGCTTCTTGCTCTTGCCAGACTGCTTCCGTTCAGAAGCAGCCTGACCACTCATGGGCATGAGCATTGCGGCAGCCAGCACCGTACAGACGGCAATCTGCAAGGTTTTCTGAAAGCAGTTTGGGAAATTGGTCATCGCTCCACTCCAGCCAGAGGGTTGTGCTGGAGCGGAGTATATGAGAAGTAAAAAAAACTAGCAATATCAAAAACTTGCAACATCTTCTTCAGTGAACTGTGGAACAGGTGCTACTTTTGGCATCTGTTCCACGCAAATCACCAAGTTCTGTTACAAGCCCTTGATTCCATTGGTTTTAACCCTGCGCAGCAACCTTGTCTGCCTTGCTTTCAAGCTTGTTGAGAGCGCTCAGATAGGCCTTGGCCGATGCCACAACGATGTCCGGGTCGGCTCCGACACCATTGACCACCCGTCCGCCGTGCTGCAGACGCACCGTCACTTCACCCTGACTTTCGGTCGAACCACTCGTGATGGCATTGACCGAATACAGCACCAGCTCGGCCCCGCTCTTGACGTGGCTCTCGATGGCTTTCAGCGAAGCGTCGACCGGCCCATTGCCGTCCGCCACCCCTTGGTACTCCTTGCCGGCGATGCTGAACACCACCTCGGCATGCGGCCGCTCCCCCGTTTCGCTGCGTTGCGAGAGGGAAACCAGCCCGTATCGCTCTTTTTCTGCCGTCACGCTCTCGTCACTGCACAGCGCAAGGATGTCTTCGTCGAAGATCTCGCTCTTGCGGTCGGCCAGTTCCTTGAAGGCGGCGAAAGCGGTGTTGATCTCGCTCTCCGACGCCATCTCGATGCCGAGGTCCTGCAGGCGCTGCTTGAACGCATTGCGCCCGCTCAGCTTGCCCAGCACGATCTTGTTGGCGGCCCAGCCCACGTCCTCGGCGCGCATGATTTCGTAGGTGTCGCGCGCCTTCAGGACGCCGTCCTGGTGGATGCCGCTGGCGTGGGCAAAGGCGTTCGCCCCCACCACCGCCTTGTTGGGCTGCACCACGAAGCCAGTGGTCTGGCTGACCATGCGGCTGGCCGGCACGATCTGCGTGGTGTCCACGCCCACATCAAGGTTGAAGTAGTCGCGGCGGGTGCGCACCGCCATCACGACCTCCTCCAGTGAGCAGTTGCCGGCGCGCTCACCCAGGCCGTTGATGGTGCACTCGACCTGGCGGGCACCACCGATCTTCACGCCTGCCAGCGAATTGGCCACAGCCATGCCCAGATCGTTGTGGCAGTGCACGGACCAGATGGCTTTGTCGGAGTTGGGCACGCGTTCACGCAGACTGCGGATGAACTCGCCATACAGCTCGGGAATCGCGTAACCCACGGTGTCCGGGATGTTGAGCGTGGTGGCGCCTTCCTTGATCACCGCTTCGAGCACACGGCAGAGAAAATCCGGGTCGCTGCGGTAGCCGTCTTCAGGGCTGAACTCGATGTCTGCACACAGGTTGCGGGCAAAACGCACCGACTGGATGGCTTGCTCCAGAACCTGCTCGGGCGTCATGCGCAGCTTCTTCTCCATGTGCAGCGGGCTGGTCGCGATGAAAGTGTGGATGCGGGCGCTGTTGGCATCCTTGAGCGCTTCGGCCGCACGGGCAATGTCGCGGTCGTTGGCGCGGGCCAGAGAACACACCGTGGAATCCTTGATAGTGTTGGCAATGGCCTGCACACAATCGAAGTCACCATTGGAGCTGGCTGCAAAACCGGCTTCGATCACATCCACTCGAAGGCGCTCCAGCTGGCGTGCGATGCGCAGTTTCTCGTCCTTGGTCATGGACGCGCCGGGCGACTGCTCGCCGTCACGCAAGGTGGTGTCAAAAATGATGAGCTTGTCCGTCATGTGATTCTCCGGTGGGTTGCCTCGTGGGCAGCGCTTGAAAAAACCCGCAGTCCAAAACAAAACGGCCCGCTGCGGGTGCAAACGGGCCGTTGTTGGAAATCACTCTCGCGTTACCAGACCTGCCCGTGTCGGACACCCAGTAGTAGCGAAAGCGAAACTTGTTTCATGAATGGCAATGTATCACAAAGGCCGGGCATTCCGCATGGAGGAAAACCATGGGCACCATGTGCTGGTCTTATTCGTGCAGGCCGCGCTCGTCGGGCTCGTCGGTGGAGGTGCTGATGACACTGGTCGGGCGTCCCTTGGCCTTGCGCCAGAAGTACATCGCATAGCCCGACAGTCCATAAACCACAAACAGCCCGAAAAGCACGGTCGGCGGATGGATGTTGATCACCGCAATGCCGAGCGCCACCAGCACGATGGCTGCGAACGGCACGCTCTTCTTGAGGCTCAGGTCCTTGAAACTGTAGAACGGCACATTGGTCACCATCGTCAGACCCGAGTACAGCGTCAGCGCAAACACGGGCCATGCCAGATCGGCCCGTTCGAGCTCCAGCTCGGTCGCCAGCCAGATGAACCCGGCCACCAGAGCGGCCGCTGCGGGAGAGGGCAAGCCCTGGAAATAGCGTTTGTCCACCACGCCGGTGTTGACGTTGAAGCGCGCCAGACGCAGCGCCGCACAGGCGCAATAAACGAAGGCGGCGATCCAGCCCCAGCGCCCGATGTCCTTGAGCACCCAGACATACGCCACCAGCCCTGGCGCGGCACCAAAGGACACCATGTCGGACAACGAGTCCATCTGCTCGCCGAAGGCACTTTGTGTGTGGGTCATGCGCGCCACGCGGCCGTCGAGGCTGTCCAGCACCATGGCCGCAAAAATGCCCACGGTGGCCAGATCGAAGCGCCCGTTCATGGCCATGACGATGGCGTAGAAGCCGCCGAACAGCGCGGCCAGCGTGATCATGTTGGGCAACATATAGATGCCCTTGCGGCGCCTGGGCATGTCGGCGCTGGGGTCGTTCAGAGGATCGGATCCGTCGTGCATGTCGTGTTCTCGGCCGCGGCCGCAATGAAGCGCACAGGGCGCAGGCTGGCAGTGTAAGCCAGTGCATGGGCCCCAGAAACCACAAAGGCCACCGAAGTGGCCTTTGCGATAACCGGCCCGAGGCGGTCCGCCGCCGGGCCACCCCAAGGCGGATCAGACCCCTCGGGGGGCAGCGACCCGCGCAGCGGTGGAATGTGGGGGTATCAGTTGCGGGTTTGGTCGACCAGCTTGTTCTTGGCGATCCAGGGCATCATGGCGCGCAGCTGGGCACCCACCACTTCGATCTGGTGATCGGCGGTGTTGCGGCGGCGGGCGGTCATGCTTGGGTAGTTCAGGCGACCTTCCTGGATGAACATCTTGGCGTAGTCGCCGTTCTGGATGCGCTTCAAAGCATTGCGCATGGCTTTGCGCGACTCTTCGTTGATCACCTCAGGACCGGTCACGTACTCACCGAACTCCGCGTTGTTGGAGATCGAGTAGTTCATGTTGGCAATGCCGCCTTCGTAGATCAGGTCGACGATGAGCTTGAGCTCGTGCAGGCATTCGAAGTAAGCCATCTCTGGGGCGTAGCCGGCCTCGACCAGGGTCTCGTAACCCATCTTGATCAGCTCGACGGCGCCACCGCACAACACGGCCTGCTCGCCGAACAGGTCGGTCTCGGTCTCTTCCTTGAAGTTGGTCTCGATGATGCCGGCCTTGCCGCCACCGTTGGCCATGGCGTAGCTCAGGGCCAGGTCACGGGCCTTGCCGCTCTTGTCCTGGTGGATGGCGATCAGGTGGGGCACGCCGCCGCCCTGGGTGTAGGTGTTGCGCACGGTGTGGCCGGGGGCCTTGGGCGCGACCATCCACACGTCCAGATCGGCACGGGGCACGACCTGGTTGTAGTGCACGTTGAAGCCATGGGCGAACACCAGCGAAGCGCCGGCCTTGATGTTGGGGGCCACGTTGTTGGTGTAGACCTCGCCGATCTGCTCGTCGGGCAGCAGGATCATGACCACGTCAGCGGCCTTGACGGCGTCGTTGACTTCCATCACGGTCAGGCCGGCTTTGCCGACCTTGTCCCACGAGGCACCGCCCTTGCGCAGGCCGACCACGACCTTCACGCCGCTGTCGTTCAGGTTTTGTGCGTGGGCGTGGCCCTGCGAGCCGTAGCCGATGATGGCCACGGTCTTGCCCTTGATCAGGGAAAGGTCACAGTCTTTGTCGTAGAAAACTTTCATCTTTTGCTCCAATGGATTTGAGGTGTGTTGCCGTTCTTCGCGAGCCTGTCGAAGGGCTCTCGGGACCCCCATCCGGTGGACGGGGGCTTCGACAGGCTCAGCCCGAACGGGCAAATGGCTGAGCCCTGAAAAAGGTCAAACGCGCAGGATTCTCTCACCCCGGCCGATACCGCATGAACCGGTGCGAACCGTTTCCAGAATGGCCGCACGGTCAATGGCTTCCAGAAAAGCGTCGTTCTTGCCCTGGTCACCCGTGAGTTCGATGGTGTAGCTCTTCTCCGTCACGTCGATGACGCGGCCACGGAAGATGTCGGCCATGCGCTTCATTTCCTCGCGCTCCTTGCCCACAGCGCGCACCTTCACCAGCATGAGTTCACGCTCGGTGTAAGCGCCTTCGGTCAGGTCCACCACCTTCACGACTTCGATCAGCCGGTTCAGGTGTTTGGTGATCTGCTCGATCACGTCGTCCGACCCGGTGGTCTGGATCGTCATGCGCGAGAGGCTGGGATCTTCCGTGGGGGCCACGGTGAGGGATTCGATGTTGTAACCACGGGCCGAGAACAGGCCCACCACGCGCGAGAGCGCACCGGGTTCGTTTTCGAGCAGGACAGCGATGATGTGTTTCATGAATGAGATTCCTCTTTTCTGAGCCCTCCCCTGCGCACGGTAATGCGCAGGCTTGGCTGCAAATAGATTCGTCGAATGGCTGCCGCCATCAAGCGGCAGGGTGAAAAGCTCAGAGGTCTTCGGCGCCCAGCGTCATCTCGGTGATGCCCTTGCCGGCACGCACCATAGGGAAGACGTTTTCCGTCGGGTCGGTGCGGAAGTCCATGAAGACCGTGCGGTCCTTGAGCTTGCGCGCCTCGCGCAGCGCACCTTCCACGTCCTGCGGGCGCTCGATCAGCATGCCGACGTGGCCGTAAGCCTCGGCGAGCTTGACGAAGTTGGGCAGCGCGTCCATGTAGCTGTGGCTGTAGCGGCCCTCGTAGTCGAGTTCCTGCCACTGGCGCACCATGCCGAGGTAACGGTTGTTCAGCGCCACAATCTTGATCGGCGTGTTGTACTGCAGGCAGGTCGAGAGCTCCTGGATGCACATCTGCACCGAACCTTCACCGGTGACGCAGAACACTTCGCTCTCGGGCTTGGCCAGCTTGATGCCCATGGCGTAGGGAATGCCGACGCCCATGGTGCCCAGACCACCGGAGTTGATCCAGCGGCGCGGCTCGTTGAACTTGTAGTACTGTGCGGCCCACATCTGGTGCTGGCCGACGTCGGACGTGATGTAGGCATCGGCGTCTTTGGTCATGTTCCAGAGCGTTTCCACCACATACTGCGGCTTGATCACGTCCTTGTTGCCGCGGTCGTACTTGAGGCAGTCCGTCGAACGCCAGCCCTCGATGGCTTCCCACCAGCCCGCCAGCGCCTTTTCATCGGCCCGGGTGCTGGTTTCGCGCACCATGTTGATCAGCTCGGTCAGCACGTCCTTCACGTCGCCGACGATCGGAATGTCCACCTTCACGCGCTTGGAGATGCTCGAAGGATCGATGTCGATGTGGATGATCTTGCGTTCGTTCTGCGCAAAGTGCTTGGGGTTGCCGATCACGCGGTCATCAAAGCGCGCGCCGACGGCCAGCAGCACGTCGCAATTCTGCATCGCGTTGTTGGCTTCCACCGTGCCGTGCATGCCCAGCATGCCCAGGAACTTGCGGTCACTGGCGGGATAAGCACCCAGACCCATCAGCGTGTTCGTCACCGGATAACCCAGCAGATCAACCAGCGTGCGCAGTTCCTGCACCGCATTGCCCAGCAGCACGCCACCACCGGTGTAGATGTACGGGCGCTTGGCGGCCAGCAGCAGTTGCAGGGCCTTGCGGATCTGGCCGCCATGGCCCTTGCGCACCGGGTTGTACGAGCGCATCGCCACCGACTCGGGGTAGCCGGCGAAGGCGGTCTTGTTGAAGGACACGTCCTTCGGGATGTCCACCACCACGGGGCCGGGACGGCCGGTGCGCGCGATGTGAAAGGCCTTCTTCATCACCATGGCCAGGTCGCGCACATCCTTCACCAGGAAGTTGTGCTTGACGATGGGGCGCGTGATGCCGACGGTGTCGCACTCCTGGAAGGCATCGAGACCGATCGCGGCCGTGGGCACCTGGCCAGCGATGATCACCATCGGGATGCTGTCCATGTAGGCGGTGGCGATGCCGGTCACGGCATTGGTCAGGCCAGGGCCCGAAGTGACCAGGGACACGCCCACATCGCCCGTGGCGCGTGCATAGCCATCGGCGGCGTGCACAGCGGCCTGCTCGTGCCGCACCAGCACGTGCTGGATGGTGTCCTGCTTGTAGAACGCGTCGTAGATGTGCAGCACCGCACCACCGGGATAGCCCCAGATGTACTTCACGCCTTCGGCCTGGAGGGCCTTGACGAGGATTTCGGCGCCGCGGAGTTCTTGGGTGGCTGCGCCATGGGCGGCGGCAGCGGAGGCCAGTTCGGCCTTGTTGATTTCCATGATGAACCTTTCGAGAATTTCTCTGACGAAATACCTTGGGTGCCCCTCCACCCACTCTTGTGAAGCGGTGTCAGGACTTGAGGCCAATGGACATGAGCGGACACATACCCCGCCGGACCTTGACCCGTTTGCCTTTTTGAATTGCAGCCTGACATTATCGCACTGCAACAAGCCATTGCGCCAGCCGGCGTCGCGTGCCTGGGAACGAAACCGGTCGGCATGGGCCGCAATGCGACAATCCAGAGCCCGTCCTGATCACAAAAAATGACCGAAGCTGCCTCTTTCGCGCCCACCGCAGGTGCCCTCACCGCCCCACCGATCGCGCGCCGCATGGCCTGCTGGCTCTACGAGGGCATGCTGATGTTCGGCGTGGTGTTCATCGCGGGTTATCTGTTTTCCACACTGACGCAGACCCGGCACGCGCTGGACAACCGCCACATGCAACAGGCCTTTCTGTTCGTGGTGTTCGGCATCTACTTCACCTGGTTCTGGGCAAAAGGGCAGACGCTGGCCATGAAGACCTGGAACATCCGCGTGGTGGACCGGCGAGGCCGACCGATCACGCAAGCGCGCGCGCTGGGACGTTATGTGCTGTCCTGGCTGTGGTTCCTGCCACCGCTGGCCGTGGGTGGCGCGTTCAGTCTGCCCGGTGGCGAACTGACGGTGATCGTGATCGGCTGGGTGGCCATCTGGGCCGTGCTCTCGCGTTTCCATCCCCAGCGGCAGTTCCTGCACGACGCACTGGCGGGCACACGCCTGGTTCATTTCAAACCGCCCCAGCCCGTCAAGGTCCAAAAGAAAGTCGCCTGAGGCATCGCGGAAGCCACTGCTCAGCGGATACACCTGAAACATGACCGACACAACACACCGCGAACCCACCAACGCACAGAAGCAGCGCACCGGCCTGGCCCGCATGTGGCACGCCTTCGGCTATTCCATGGCGGGTCTGCGTGCAGGCTGGCACGAAACGGCCTTCCGCCAGGAGGCCCTCGCGGCCATGGCACTGGTGCCGCTGGCGTTCTGGTTGGGTCGCAACTGGGTCGAGGTCGCCCTGCTGGCCGGCTCGGTGGTGCTGGTGATGGTGGTGGAACTGCTCAACACCGGCATCGAAACCGCCATCGACCGCATCGGTCCGGAGTGGCACGACCTGTCCAAACGCGCCAAAGACATGGGCAGTGCCGCCGTGCTGCTGAGCTTGGTGATGTGCGCCAGCGTCTGGAGCGCAGCGCTCTGGACGGTTCTGAACTGATCCCCTTTCCAATAAGCCACAAGCCATGAACGACCCCCATTTCTCCCTCTGCGTGTACTGCGGCTCCCGCCCCGGCAGCCAACCCGAATTCATCGAAGCGGCACGGGCAGTGGGCGAGTGGATCGGCCGCCGTGGCGGACAACTGGTCTACGGCGGGGGCTGCAATGGGCTCATGGGCACCGTCGCGCAGGCCACGCTGGATGCGGGCGGACGCGTCATCGGGGTCATCCCGAAGGCGCTGGTTGACAAGGAATGGGCGAACCGCGCCTGCACCGAGCTGCATGTGGTGGAAACCATGCACGAGCGCAAACGTCTGATGGCCGAACATGCAGATGCCTTCCTGGCCCTGCCGGGCGGCATTGGAACGTTCGAGGAGTTCTTCGAGGTCTGGACCTGGCGCCAGCTCGGTTACCACGACAAGCCCGTGGGACTGCTCAATGTGGCCGGCTACTACGATGGCCTGATGCAGTTCCTGCGCGGCACCGTCGAGCAGCAGTTCATGGGCAGCTGGCAGATGGACCTGATCCGCATGGACACGGACCTGCAACGTCTTCTGCCAGGCCTGGTGCAGGACGCCGGCCTGGCGCCGGCCGCGCAGCTCGAAGCGATCTGAACCGCCGTCAGACGGCCGTTTCGTCCTCTTCGCCGGTTCGGATGCGCACCACACGCTCCACCGAGGTGACGAAAATCTTGCCATCCCCGATCTTGCCGGTGCGCGCTGCGCGGACGATGGCGTCCACACAGCGCTCGACATCATCGGTCTTCACAACCACTTCCAGCTTCACCTTGGGCAGGAAGTCGACCACGTATTCGGCTCCGCGGTACAGCTCGGTGTGGCCCTTCTGGCGTCCAAAGCCCTTCACCTCGGTCACGGTCAAGCCGGTCACGCCCTGTTCGGCCAGCGCCTCGCGCACCTCTTCGAGCTTGAACGGTTTGATGACGGCGGTGATCTGCTTCATGGGGGTCTCCTGGGCGGGTCGGGTATCGATGGCTTTTGATTATGCCCAAGGCCTTCACACCCGCAGGGCGTGAAGGACAAAGCCGCACATCAGGCGCGGTACTTGCTGGTGATCGGGTAACGCCAGTCCTTGCCGAAGCTGCGGTGCGTGACGCGGATGCCCACCGGCGCCTGGCGGCGCTTGTACTCGTTGATGCGGATCAGGCGCACCACCTTGTCAACATCGGCCGCATCGTACCCGTCGGCCACGATGCTGGCCGGACTCTGGTCGTTCTCCATGTAGCGCGCGATGATGGCATCGAGCACCTCGTATTCGGGCAGGCTGTCCTGGTCCTTCTGGTCGGCCCGCAGCTCGGCGCTGGGCGGGCGGGTGATGATGCGCTCGGGGATCGGGTTGGCGCCGGTGCCATAGGGATCGTGCAGGTTGCGCCAGTGCGCCAGGCGAAACACCATGGTCTTGGCCACGTCCTTGATGACCGCGAAGCCGCCCGCCATGTCGCCGTAGAGCGTGCAGTAGCCGGTGGCCATCTCGCTCTTGTTGCCTGTGGTCAGCACGATGCTGCCGAATTTGTTGGACATGGCCATGAGCAGCGTGCCGCGGATGCGCGCCTGCAGGTTTTCTTCGGTCGTGTCCTCGGGGCGGCCCTCGAACAGCGGGGCGAGCGAGGCTTTGAAAGCTTCGAACTCGGGCGCGATGGCGATTTCGTCATGGCGCACACCCAGGCGTTCGGCCATGTCGCGCGCGTCGATCCAGGAAATGTCGGCGGTGTACGGCGAGGGCATCATGACGGTGCGCACGCGGTCCTTGCCCAACGCGTCAACAGCGATGGCCAGCACCAGCGCTGAGTCGATGCCCCCCGAGAGGCCCAGGATGGCACCGGGAAAGCCGTTCTTGCCCAGGTAGTCGCGCACGCCGAGCACCAGCGCGTGCCAGAGATCGGCCTCCAGGCTGTGCGCCCGGTCGGTGCTGGCCTCAATGGACCAGCCGGCCAGTTCGCGGCTGAAGGCGATGTCGAACAAGGTCTCTTCAAAACTGATGGCGCGACCCGCCAGGCTGCCATCGGCCGACAGCACAAAACTCCGGCCCTCGAACACGATCTCGTCCTGCCCGCCCACCAGGTGCGCATACACCAGAGGCACACCGGTGGCCTGCACACGTTCGTGCATGGTGCCTTCGCGCTCGTTGCCTTTGCCGGTGTGGAACGGCGAGGCGTTGATCACCACCAGCAGTTCGGCGCCCGCGGCGCGGGCATCGGCGGCCGGCGCATCAAACCAGGCGTCCTCGCAGATCAGCAGTCCCACGCGCACGCGGTCACCTTCCGCATCCGTCACCTCGAACACGCCAACCTCGTCGCCTGGCACGAAATAGCGGCGTTCATCAAACACCTGGTAGTTGGGCAGTTCGCGTTTGGCGTAGCGGTGCACCACCTGGCCGTCGCACAGCACGCTGGCGGCGTTGTACAGGCTCGCCACCGAAACACTGCGCTCGCGGCGCTCCTCGCCCGCGAGGCCAGGCACCCGCACCGGATGCCCCACCACGATGTGCAGGCCTTTGAGCGCTGCGGTCTCCCCGGCCACGGTTTTCAGGGCATCATCGCAGGCGTCGATGAACGCGGGCCGCAGGAACAGGTCTTCGGCCGCATAACCACACAAAGCCAGTTCGGGCGTGAGCAGCAGGCCGATGCCGCGGGCATGGGCATCGCGCGCGGCATCGATGATTTTTCGGGCATTGCCCGCCATGTCACCCACCACAAAATTCAACTGGGCCACACAGATTTTGAGCGTCATGGAATCGGAAAAACTTGCGGGAAACGGGGTATTGGACAGAAGCCCCCGGCGCCGGGCGGCGAGGACTTCACGGCCCTGCAGACAAGACTCTGCAGGTCGCTGACATGGCGAAATTTGATTATGTCACCCGGGTCCTGAACTCGCCGCTCGACTTGCCGGCGTCCGACTGGGACGCCCTGCTGGCACTGGAGTCAGACCCGAGTCCGTTCATGCGCCACGACTACCTCGCTGCGCTGCAGGCCAGTGGCTGCGCCACCGCAGCGACCGGCTGGCAAGCCCGGTTCGTCACGCTGTGGGTGGGCGACACGCTGCACGCCGCCTGCCCGATGTACCTGAAGCAGCATTCCTATGGCGAATACGTGTTCGACTGGGCCTGGGCCAACGCCTACGAACAGCACGGCCTGTCCTACTACCCCAAGGCGCTGGTGGCGGTGCCGTTCACGCCGGTGCCCGGCGCCCGGCTGCTGGCGCGCGATCCCGCTGCGCGTGCAGCGCTCGTGCAAGCGCTGCTGCAACACGCGCGGGACGAAGACCTGTCTTCACTGCACCTGCTGTTCGCGCAGCCACAGGACGTGGCGGCTTGCGAGGCGGCAGGCATGATGCTGCGCCACACGGTGCAATTCCACTGGGAAAACCGGGTCGCGGCTTCACAGCCCGGCGGCGAAACGGTCTTTCGCGACTTCAACCACTTCCTGGCCAGCCTGCAGCAGGAGAAGCGCAAGAAAATCCGGCAGGAGCGGCGCAAGGTGGCCGAAGCCGGAGTGACGTTCCGCTGGTCCCGAGGTGCCGACATCGGCTCGCAGGACTGGGATTTCTTCTACCGCTGCTACGAGCGCACCTACCTCGAACACGGCAATGCGCCGTATCTGAATCGCGACTTCTTCCACCGCCTGGCCCACTCGGCGCCCGAAAGCTGGCTGCTGTTCGTGGCCGAACGCGAGGGCCGGCCGGTGGCCGCCAGCCTGATCGGCATCGACGCAGCGCACGGCGTGGCCTACGGTCGGTATTGGGGTGCCCTGGAGCGGGTCGATTGCCTGCACTTCGAGGCCTGCTACTACCAGCCCCTGGCCTGGTGCATCGAACACGGTTTCCAGCGCTTCGAGGGCGGCGCCCAGGGCGAACACAAAATGGCGCGCGCCCTGTTGCCGGTTCGCACCACCAGCGCACATTGGCTGGCCCATCCCGCCTTCGCCGATGCCGTGGAGCGGTTCCTGCAGCGCGAGGGCGATGGCATCGGGCAATACCTCGAACACCTGTCCCAACGCAGCCCTCTCAAGGGAACAGCCGCATCACCGGACCCAGCCTTGCTCCACAATAGCAAATGAATGCGGATGAAAGACCGCGAGCCATGCTGTGTTTCACACCGAAGCGCCCCGTGGTCGCCGTCGTTTGCAGCATTTAGTTACACAACTTTTACTCTCACCCCGCATGGACGAAGCCGACGCCTTTTTCACCCAGACCATTGTGGGCGCGCCCTTCACGGTCTTGCTCGGCCGTCGTATTCAGCCGGTGGCTGGTGAGAGTCAGGGTCTTGAAATCAACCCGACCACCGGCGAAAGCCGCCTGACCCGCGTCTGGCAGGATTGGATCGTGCTCAGCCATGCCTGCGATCCGGTGGGTCAATCCCGTTCGCGGCCCGGCCGGCTGTGGCGCCAGCTGGAACGCCACGCCTTGTGGATCGGAGTTCTTGGCCTGCTGTCGTTGGCGGGCTCCCTCGTTTTCTGGGGAGTGACGCCATGGAGCTGAAGACCCCGCAAGACACCCTCACCCTCGATCCGATCGCGATGAACGTGGTCAGCCGCGTGGCGGCGGGGAGCCAGCTCAGCGGCGAACTCCAGTTCGAAGGCGGCCTGCTGGTGCAGGGTGAAATTTCGGGACATATCCGGATCAATGGCCGGCTGATCGTCTGGGCCGGGGGCGTGGTGCGTGGGCGTGTGAAGGTGCTCGGTGATCTCTACCTGTTCGGACAACTGGGTGACACCGGTGCCAGCCCACAAGACACCAGCCTGGAATGCACTGGCATGGCCTATGTGTCCAAGACCGCCGTGTCCACGGGCACGCTGCTGGCCAGACGCCTGCAGCTCTATGAAGGCGCTGACTTGCAGGGGCCGTTCAAGACGCTCAAACTCGGCGACAACCTGCCGGTGCTGCACGATGTGCTCACCGACCCCCGTTGAACCGCCCGAGTCCGCCACCATGCCGCCCCTGAAAGCCCATCGTTATCAGAACCCCGACCGCCATCTGGAACAAGACATGGAAAACAACCACATGAACGACAACCACCAGACACCCGATGCCAGCCAGGGTTACGACGAACCCGGCAACGGCCCCGTGGACAGTGGCCAGACGCTGGAAGTGGACGTCGGCAACGCCATGCCACCGAGCCAGCCCAGCCACCTGCCCTTGCTGCAGCCCATGTCCCTGCCGGGTGTTGCTGGTGAGGCCTTTGAAACAAACCCGGCGCGCAGCATGGTGGCCGAAGGCATGCACTTTGTGGGCAACGCACTGCTGCGCGGCCCCTGCAGCGTGGCCGGTCTGGTGGAAGGCAACCTGACGCAGGCCCCCGACGCCACGGTGGCGGTCGTCGTGACCGAAACCGGTCGCGTCAAGGGCGACATCACCGCACAGAAAATATCGGTCATGGGCCACACCGATGGCATCCTGGACTCCGGTCAGGGTGAAGTGGCCCTGCACGACACCGCCAGCGTGCACGGTCTGGTGCGCTATGGGCGCATCCAGGTCAACGGCGCCGACCTCAATGCCACGCTGGAGCGTGTGGCGATCCAGAAGCCGGGGGCCTGACGGTTTTCCATGCTGTGGCGCCGACCTCCACAAATCCGCCTGATTCCGCAAACCGCGCCCGTACCGGACGCCGAGACCTTGCGCCGCGCGGTGTTGCAGGCGAGCTGGCGGCGCGATCGCTGGGTCGCGCGCCGTCGCGTGTGGCTGCGCTGGCTGGTCTGGGTGACTGTGCGTTACCTGATGCCGGCTCTGCTGGTCTTCGGCCTGGGCGCCTGGCTCTGGCTGGGGGTGCTGCCGGACATGGGGAAGCCGCTGGATCCCCGGACCATCTTCCAGAAACCCGCTGCCAGCCCGCCACCGGCCGCCCCACCTGTGCACGAGTCCGCGCCCCTACCCGCGACGACGCCGCCTCCGTCATCTGCCGGACCAGAAGCCGTCCTGTTCAGCCCGGAGGGCGAAGAACTGCCCGTGCCAGTGGCCCTGCGTTTCGAATCACGCTGGGCAGCCCCGGCCAGCAGCAGCAAGCTCGCCACCACCGTGTCCGCCGAGCCCGACACGCCCAACCCGACCCAACCCCATCTGAAACCCGAAAACTGGTTGCACAGCAAGGAGCCCTGACCCCATGAACAACAATCCCGCTTCCACCCGCCTCGTTCCGGCCGAACGCCTCTCGGCCATCACCAGTCTGATCGCCGAAGGCGCCGTGTTCGACGGCAACTTCCACACCACGCGCGACCAGGGCATCAAGGTCGATGGCCAGCTCAAGGGCAACATCACCTTCGAAACCGGCGGCACGCTGCATGTGGGCGCCACGGGCGTGATCGAAAACACGCGCCTGGAAGCGGACTACGTGTTCATCGAAGGCAAGGTCATTGGCACCGTGATCGCGCGCAAGGCGCTGGAGATCACCGGCTCGGCCACGCTGATCGGCGACGCCAGCTATGACGAACTGATCGACATGCACCCGCGTGCCCGCGTGCGCGGCAAGATCGAATACCGCGGCGACATTGACGCGGCGCAGTCCTGATCGCCCACCACCACGAACCCACAAAAAAGCCTGCCAGATTGCTCTGGCAGGCTTTTTTTCGGAGACACCGCCTCGCGGCGGGGTCTTCAACGGGATCAGGCCTGGGTGGCGTTGTAGGCAGCAATGCCGTCCAGGATTTCCTTGTGAGCGGAAGCCTTGTCTTCCCAGCCCTGCACCTTGACCCACTTGCCCGGTTCCAGGTCCTTGTAGTGCTCGAAGAAGTGCTCGATGGCCTTCAGGCGCATCGGGTTCAGGTCATCCGGCTTTTGCCAGCGGCTGTAGAGCGACAGGATCTTGTCGGTCGGCACGGCCAGCACCTTGCCGTCTTCGCCGGCTTCGTCGGTCATCTTCAGGATACCGATGGCGCGGCAGGGCACCACCACACCGGGGATCAGCGGCACGGGCGTGATCACCAGCACGTCCACCGGGTCGCCGTCGCCCGACAGGGTCTTGGGCACATAACCGTAGTTGGTCGGGTAGTGCATCGCGGTGCTCATGAAACGGTCCACGAAGATCGCGCCGGTTTCCTTGTCCACTTCGTACTTGATCGGGTCGGCGTTCATCGGGATCTCGATGATCACGTTGAACGACTCGGGAACATTCTTGCCAGGGGTGACGTTGTCGAGAGACATGGGGTTTTCTGAGAGTTGATGAATCGGAAGCGGCCACGTGCGCACAGGCATGGCGCACGGAACCTGAACGGATGGGCGCAAACGGTGCGCGCATGGACAGGATTTACCCTGATTTTACTGATCCCAGCCTTACTTCCTGATCCATATCATTTCCCAAATGAAGCAATTCCCGCTAAATTCCAGCCGTTGGCCAATCGCCCTGCCGTGCTGCACCACCTGTAGCACAAGGACACGAGGAAGCAACGCAGCGGGGGCCACCCTCAAAGCGTTGCCCCCTCCAAGTCAAAACGAATGAGCAGGAGTAATCTATGGTTGGACAATCTGCGCTGATCTTTGCGCTGGTGTGTGGGCTCGTGGCCGTGGCATACGGTTTCTGGTCCCGAAGCTGGATTCTTTCTCAGGACGCGGGCAACGCCCGCATGCAGGAAATCGCCGGGGCCATCCAGACCGGCGCTGCCGCCTACCTCGCCCGACAGTACAAGACCATCGCCATCGTGGGCGTGGTGCTGGCCATCCTCATCGGTATCTTCCTCGACACCACGACCGCCATCGGCTTCGTGCTCGGCGCGGTGCTTTCGGGTGCCTGCGGCTTCATCGGCATGAACGTCTCGGTGAAGGCCAACGTGCGCACGGCACAGGCCGCCACCCGGGGCATCGGCCCGGCGCTGGACGTGGCCTTCCGCGGCGGTGCCATCACCGGCATGCTGGTGGTGGGCCTGGGTCTGCTGGGCGTGGCCGGCTTCTTCTGGTTCCTGGTCGGCAACGGCAACCTGACGCCCGACAAGAACCTGGCCAACCTGCTGAATCCGTTGATCGGCTTCGCCTTCGGCTCCTCGCTCATCTCCATCTTTGCCCGTCTGGGCGGCGGCATCTTCACCAAGGGCGCCGACGTGGGCGCCGATCTGGTGGGCAAGGTCGAAGCCGGCATCCCCGAAGACGACCCGCGCAACCCGGCGGTGATCGCCGACAACGTGGGCGACAACGTCGGCGACTGCGCCGGCATGGCGGCCGACCTGTTCGAGACCTATGCGGTGACGCTGATCGCCACCATGGTGCTGGGCGCCCTGATGGTGACGGTGGCTCCGATGCAGGCCGTGCTCTACCCCCTGGTGCTCGGTGGCGTATCGATCATCGCGTCGATCATCGGCTGCTTCTTCGTGAAGGCCAGCCCGGGCATGAAAAACGTGATGCCCGCACTGTACAAGGGCCTGGCGATCGCCGGTGTGCTCTCGCTGATCGCCTTTTACTTCGTGACCGCCTGGGTCATGCCGGACGACGCCATCAGCACCAGCGGCAGCCAGCTGCGCCTGTGGGGCGCCTGCGCGGTCGGCCTGATCCTGACCGCGGCCCTGGTCTGGATCACCGAGTTCTACACCGGCACCCAGTATTCACCGGTCAAACACATCGCCCAGGCCTCCACCACCGGCCACGGTACCAACATCATCGCCGGGCTGGGCGTGTCCATGCGCTCCACCGCCTGGCCGGTGCTCTGTGTCTGTATCGCCATCATCGCGGCCTACACGCTGGCCGGTTTGTACGGCATCGCCATCGCCGCCACGTCCATGCTGAGCATGGCCGGCATCGTGGTCGCACTCGACGCCTACGGCCCCATCACCGACAACGCTGGCGGCATCGCCGAAATGGCCGAGCTGCCCAGCAGCGTGCGCGACGTGACCGACCCGCTGGACGCGGTGGGCAACACCACCAAGGCCGTGACCAAGGGCTACGCCATCGGCTCGGCCGGTCTGGCCGCGCTGGTGCTGTTTGCCGACTACACCCACAAGCTGGAAACCTACGGCCACCAGATCAGCTTCGACCTGAGCAACCCGATGGTGATCGTCGGCCTGTTCATTGGCGGCATGATCCCCTACCTCTTCGGTGCCATGGCCATGGAGGCGGTGGGCCGCGCCGCCGGTGCGGTGGTGGTCGAGGTGCGCCGCCAGTTCAAGGAGATCCCCGGCATCATGGAAGGCACGGCCAAACCCGAGTACGGCCGCGCGGTCGACATGCTGACCACCGCGGCCATCAAGGAAATGGTGATTCCCTCGCTGCTGCCGGTGGTGGCGCCGATTCTGGTGGGCGTGTTCCTCGGTCCCCAGGCCCTGGGCGGTCTGCTCATGGGCACCATCGTGACCGGCCTGTTCGTGGCCATCTCCATGTGCACCGGCGGCGGCGCCTGGGACAACGCCAAGAAGTACATCGAAGACGGCCACCACGGTGGCAAGGGCAGTGAAGCCCACAAGGCGGCCGTGACCGGAGACACCGTGGGCGATCCCTACAAGGACACCGCCGGCCCGGCCGTGAACCCGCTGATCAAGATCATCAACATCGTGGCACTGCTGATCGTGCCGCTGCTGCCGATGGCGGCCTGACCCGCGAGGTTGATCACAGTCTTCAAGGCCCGCTTCGGCGGGCCTTGTTGTTTTCGGGACTTTGCATCTACAGCTATGTTGCGTCAGCCCGGGTGAGCAGGCGCACCACCGCACTCGCACTGGGTGTCAGTTGCTGAAGGCGGTCGACCTCCCCACGCTCGATGGCCAGCATCACCAGTTCATTGATGCCCCCCACCGCGGCGAGAGCCATCGTGGGCGTCAGCACCGGGCTCACCCGTGCCCCGCCAGAACCAGGCCCACCGTTGACCGTTTTCAGCACAAAGTCGGCAAACTGCGTCATCACCTCGCGGCGGACCCGGAGCCCTTCGGGACCCAGGTGGTGGATCTGTACAAACAGCGTCCCGACCAGCCCCGGTCCCGCCGCCAGATGCGAGAAATAGACCTCCAGCGCATGCTCCACCTGGTCCTGCCAGGGGCGATCGGGCTGGACCGCTTCGCGCAGCGTGCGCAGGGCCGATACGCTGGTGAGCCGGTACAGCGCCAGGAAGCAGCTTTCCTTGCCGTCGAAGTGTTCGTAGAACGTGCGCTTGGAGACTCCTGCTTCGCGCACGATGTCGGCAATGGTCGCGGCGGCAAAACCCTTGCTGGCAGACACGTTCGCCATCCCTTCGAGCAAGCGCGACCGGTGTTCGTGCTGCTCGATGGTGGTGTCGCTGGTTTCCATGATGGGCGCTTTCATGCACGGCATCTTAGGCCCACCACTTGTCCAGCGGCTGACAAGGCCCTGCCCTTCTCTCCCCGGATTCCCGCTTGACAGCACGCACCCTGACAGGCAGCATTGAAACCCTTGGTACCCAAAGGTACCGCCACCCCGTGACCACCCATGACCGAGCTGATTGTCCGCCGCCTGCTGATCGATCTGGAACAACCCGTGGCCCGCCACTGGTGTGGCGGCGATGCGTTCCTGACCGCCTGGTTCAACGCCTTGTCCATGAGTTTCCCGGTCGGCGAACAGTTCTTCATTGACTCGGTGCGCAACGGTCTGCAGGCGCTGGCGCCGGAACAACGCGACCGCTACCAAGGCGAAGTCCAGGGATTCATCGGCCAGGAAGCGACCCACCGCCGCATCCACGCGCTCTTCAATACGCAGATCGAACGCCACGGTCTGGTCAACGACTGGGAGCCGCGCGCGCGCGAGCGCCTGCGGCTGGTCGAAGGCACCGACCCGCGCCATGGCCTCGCCATCACCGCGGCCAACGAACACTTCACCGCCCTTTTCGCCGAATGGATGCTGTCGCACCACCACCTGCTGGATGGCTGCGAACCCCGCCTCAAGGCCTTGTGGCTCTGGCACAGCGCCGAGGAAGCCGAACACAAATGCACCGCCTTCGACCTCTACCAGGCGCTGGGTGGCAGCCACGCCTGGCGGGTGAAATGGATGCGGCGCATAACCCTCATTTTCCTCACCGACACGCTGCGCCAGACCGCCAACAACCTGCGGCGCGACGGCACGCTCTGGCGCTGGAGCACCTGGCGCAGCGCGGGGCGCCACATGCTCGGTCGCGAAGGTCTGCTGCGCCGGAGCTTCAGCCCCTGGTGGGCGTATTTCCGGCGCGATTTCCACCCCAGTCAACAAAGCAGCGATCTCTCCGGAAACTGGCTGCGCGACAACGCCGCCCTCTTCACCCGCGTCGGTACCGCCTGAGCCCACGGGCGCCTCGGGTTTAACCCCGCTTCGGCAAGGCTTGAGCACCAGCGCCCGCGCGGCGTCCACCATAATCAGTGCATGTCCGAACGCGTCATTCCCCTGGTCGATCACCGCATGTCCACGCTGTCAGCGGCGGTCCCGTCAAAGGCCATTCCCGCCACGGGCCTGCTGGGCGATACCCTGGGTCGCCCCCTGCGGGATCTGCGCATCAGCGTCACCGACCGCTGCAACTTCCGTTGCAGCTACTGCATGCCCAAGGAAGTCTTCGACAAGGACTACCCCTACCTGCCGCACAGCGCGCTGCTGAGTTTTGAAGAGATCACGCGCGTGGCGCGCCAGTTCGTGGCCCACGGCGTGCAGAAGATCCGCCTCACCGGCGGCGAGCCGCTGCTGCGGAAAAACCTTGAAGTCCTCATCGCTCAGCTCGCTGCGCTGCGCACGGTCGAAGGCCGGCCACTGGACATCACGCTCACCACCAACGGGTCGCTGCTGGAACGCAAGGCGCAGGCCCTCAAAGACGCCGGGCTGCAGCGCGTCACGGTCAGCCTGGACGGTCTGGACGACACCGTTTTCCGTGCCATGAACGACGTCGACTTTCCGGTGGCCGACGTGCTGCGTGGCATCGAAGCCGCGCAGGCCGCGGGCCTGGGCCCGATCAAGGTCAACATGGTGGTCAAGCGCGGCACCAACGAGCATGAGATCCTGCCCATGGCGCGCCATTTCAAAGGCACCGGCATCGTGCTGCGCTTCATCGAATTCATGGACGTCGGCGCCACCAACGGCTGGCGCATGGACGAAGTGATGCCGAGCGCCGAGGTGGTGCAGATGCTCCACCGCGAGTTGCCGCTGGTGCAGCTGGAACCGTCGGCGCCGGGTGAGACCGCCGAGCGCTGGGGCTATGCCGATGCGAACGGCCAGCACGATGTGCAGGCGGGTGAAATCGGCGTGATCAGCAGCGTCACGCAGGCCTTTTGCAGCGACGGCAACCGCGCCCGCCTGTCCACCGAAGGCAAGCTCTACCTGTGCCTGTTCGCCAACCAGGGCCACGATCTCAAGCCGCTGGTGCGGGGTGGTGCGTCTGACGAACAACTCGCCAGCGCCATCGCCGCCATCTGGCAGGGCCGCAGCGACCGCTACTCCGAACTGCGCGCCAGCCTGCCGCCCGATGAGTCGGGAGGCGGCCGGCGTGTGGAGATGAGTTACATCGGCGGGTAGATGAGGCACCCCCTGCGCCGCTTCGCGCCTCCCCCCTCAAGGGGGGCCACGCTGGTGGCCCGGCAAAGCCGGTTCCACGGCGTGTGCTGGAAGAGACACTTCTCTGATCGGACTTTTTTGTGATCCAACCAAACGAAATCACCGCCCTCGTGCTCGCCGGGGGCCGAGGCTCCCGCATGGGCGGCGTCGACAAGGGCCTGCAGAACTTCAACGGCACGCCGCTGGCGCTGCACACCGTGTTGCGGCTGCAGATGCAGGCCGGTGGCCTGGTCGGCGACCTGATGATCAACGCCAACCGCAACCTCTCGGCCTACGAGGCCTTTGGTGCGCCGGTCTGGCCCGACACGCTGTCCGATTACGCCGGGCCGCTGGCGGGTTTCATGACCGGGCTGGAACGCTGTGAAACGCCCTACCTGCTGACGGCCCCCTGCGACACACCGCTGTTCCCGCTCGACCTCGCACAGCGGCTGGCGCAGGCCTTTGAAGACGGCTCGACCGAGATCGCCATGGCCGCTGCTCGCGAAGCCGATGGCCAGGTCCGCACCCAGCCGGTCTTCTGCCTGATGCGGGTGAACCTGCTGGAGAGCCTCGTCGCCTTCACCCAGGCGGGCGGCCGCAAGATCGACCGCTGGACCGACCAGCACCGCACCGTGGTGGTGACCTTTGACCAGCCGGGCGACGATCCGCGCGCCTTCTGCAACGCCAACACCCTCGCTGAACTGCACGCGCTGGAAAACAGCTGAACCCTGATCGATGAAAACGATAGAACAGATCGCAGCCGAGCTGCAGGGCTACGACCCGCAGGCCCTGAGCGCCGAGCGCGTCAACCAGTTCCTGGCCCACCTGGTCGAGCCCGTCACAGAAACCGAAACGGTGGGCGTGTTTGAGGCGCTCGGCCGCGTGCTCGCACAGGACGTGATCTCGCCCATCAGCGTGCCACCGCACGACAACTCGGCCATGGATGGTTTTGGATTTCACAGCTCGCAGCTCCAGCCGGGGCAGCCGCTGTCGCTGCGCGTGGTCGGCACCGCCTTCGCCGGCAAGGCCTGGCAGGGCACGGTGGCGGCGGGTGAATGCCTGAAGATCATGACCGGCGCGATCATGCCGCCCGAACTGGACACCGTGGTGCCGCTGGAGTTTGTGAAGGCGCAGGATGACCGCGTGGAGATCCCCTCCGGCGTGGTGAGCGCCGGTGACAACCGCCGCCTGCTCGGCGAAGACCTCATGGCCGGCCAGCCCGCGCTGCGCCGCGGCCAGACACTCGGCCCCGCTGCGCTCGGCCTGATTGCCAGCCTCGGCCTGCCCGGTGTGGCGGTGTATCGACGGATCAAGGTGGCCTACTTCTCCACCGGCGACGAAATCCTCAGCCAGGGCGAACCGCTGCGCGAAGGCGCGGTGTACGACAGCAACCGCTACACCGTCTTCGGCCTGCTCACGCGCATGGGTGTGGAGGTGATCGACATGGGCGTGATCAAGGACGAACCCGCCGCCCTCGAAGCCGCCTTCCGCCAGGCCGCGCGCGAGGCCGACGCCATCATCACCAGCGGCGGCGTGAGCATGGGCGAAGCCGACCACACCAAGGCCATGATGAAGCAGCTTGGCGACGTGGCCTTCTGGCGCATCGCGATGCGGCCCGGGCGGCCGATGGCCGTCGGCCGGATCACGGAAAACAGCAAGAGTGCCGTCCTCTTCGGCCTGCCTGGCAACCCGGTGGCGGTGATGGTCACCTTCCTCGCCTTTGTGCGTCCCGCCCTGCAGCGCCTGATGGGCAGCACCGCCAGCGAGCCGGTGCTGCTCAAGGCGCACAGCGCCGAGGCCCTGCGCAAGAAACCGGGTCGCACCGAATACCAGCGCGGCATCGTCAGCCGCGGTGCCGACGGATCGTTGCAGGTGCGCACCACCGGCAACCAGGGCTCAGGCGTGCTGCGTTCCATGGTCGAAGCCAACGGCCTCATCGTGCTGCACCACGGCCAGGGCAACGTGGCCGCGGGCGACGAGGTGGATGTGATGATGTTCGACGGCGTGATCTGAGCGCTTGATGCGGCCCGCCCGGCCACGGATCAAGCCTGGGCCAAGCGACCTCTGCGCGCAGGGTGAGCGTCCCGCTTATGGGGTGTCCGGCTCTCGCGCAACCGCCGCGGACTGCTGGGCCAGAAACTCGTCGGCCCAGCGCTGGGCGCGGGGCAGGCAACTCGCCAGCGAGGCCTGCAGCTCGGGCACCTGAAAGTACGCCGGTTCGTGCAGGTAAGGGTGGCGCATGCAGGCGACATCCCGGGCTTCATGACTCAGATCCACCCGTTGCCCGTCGATGAAGTTGTACTGGTGTTCATAGTGCCCCCGGATGGCGCCGCCGAAAACGCGCTGCATGAAGAGCGACCCGTACTTGCAGGCGCCCGAGAGGTCCAGCGGGACCTTGTCCGGCTGCCCGACGGCTTCTTCACACCACTTACCGAACACAAAGACCTTGGCCGCCCGGAAGTTCTCGTCGGTGTAGGGCAGGCGCCCGGCCTGCGGCAAGGTGCAGTCCAAGCCCATCGGTGGCTCCGGATCGGCCATCACTTCGCCACCAGGATGTCTTCGGACTCGGGTTCTCCGTGGCCCGGCACATCCTTCGGCAGCACCCGCGAACCATGCCGCGTGCGCGCCAGCAGCGTGTACATGGTGGGCACCACAAACAGCGTGAGCAGCGTGCCCAGGCTCATGCCGCCCACGATCACCCAGCCGATCTGCTGACGGCTCTCGGCACCGGCCCCGGTGGCCAGCGCCAGCGGCATGGCGCCGAGCACCATGGCGCCAGTGGTCATGAGGATGGGGCGCAGGCGCAGCGCGGCGGATTCCCTGACCGCTTCGAGCTTGTCTTTGCCCTTCTCGCGCAGCTGGTTGGCGAACTCCACGATCAGGATGCCGTGTTTGGTGATCAGGCCCACCAGCGTGATGAGCCCGATCTGACTGAACACGTTGAGCGTGCCGCCACTGAGCTTGAGCGCCAGCAGCGCGCCCAGCATGGACAGCGGCACGCTGAGCATGATGATGAGCGGGTCGACAAAGCTCTCGAACTGCGCCGCCAGCACCAGGTAAATGAACAGCAGCGAAAGCGCGAACACGATGGCCAGCGAGCCCGATGAGCTGCGGAATTCGCGGCTCTGCCCGTTGAGGTCGGTGGTGTAGCCGGGCGGCAGCACCTCGGCCGCGATCCCGTTCATGATCTGGAGCGCCTCGCCCAGCGCCAGCTCGGGTGCGAGGTTGGCCGTGATGGAGGCGCTGCGGCGCTGGCCGAAGTGGTTGAGTTCGCGCGGCACCACGACCTCGCGCAACCGCACCAGCGAAGCCAGCGGAATCATGGCTTCGCCGCGACCGCGCACGAAGAGTTTGTCGATGTCATCTGGCGCGCTGCGCTGGGCGCTGTCGGTCTGCACCACCACGTCGTACTGCTCGCCGCCCTGCTTGTAGCGCGTGACCACGCGCCCGCCCAGCAAGGTTTCCACCGTGCGCGCGATGACGTCGACGCCAACGCCCATGTCGGCGGCGCGCTCGCGGTCCACATCCATGCGGATCTCGGGTTTGTTCAGGCGCAGGTCGGTGTCCACCTGCACGAAGCCGGGGTGTTTGGCCATTTCGTCCTGGAAACGGCGCACGGTTTGTGACAGGTTCTGGTAGCTGTCGCTGGTGACGATGACGTAGTTGATCGGCCGCTCGCGAAAGCCCTGGCCCAGCGAGGGCGGCGTGATGGGAAAGCCGCTGATGCCGGGCAGCGCGCCGATGCGTGGCGCGATCTCGCGCGCGATCTCCTGCGTGCTGCGCTCGCGCTCTTCCCAGGGTTTGGCACGCAGGAACACCGTGCCCTGCGCCACGGTCGGGTTGCCGATGTTGCTGAAGATGCGGTCGAACTCGGGATAGTCCGCGCCGATGCGCTCCACCGCCTCGGCGTAGCGCCGGGTGTAGGCCAGCGTGGCGCCGTCGGGGCCGTTGACGTTGACCAGGATCACACCGCGGTCTTCCAGCGGCGCGAGTTCCTGCTTGGTGGTCTGCAGCAGCCACCAGCTGCCCGCAGCGCTCGCGAGCATCACGCCCACCACCAGCCAGCGCACGCGCAGCGCCCCGGCCAGCAGGCGGCTGTAGCCGCGGGTGATGGCGACGAGCACGCGCTCCATGCCGCGGTCGAACCAGCCCGGGTTGGGGTTGTGACGCAGCAGCTTGCTGCTCATCATGGGCGAGAGCGTGAGCGCCACGAAGCCCGACACCACCACCGCACCCGCCAGCGCGAGCGCGAACTCGGCGAACAGGCGCCCGGTGCGCCCGGGCGTGAAGGCCAGCGGCGCGTACACGGCGGCGAGCGTGAGCGTCATGGCCACCACCGCGAAGCCGATCTCGCGCGCGCCTTTGATGGCCGCTTCAAACGGCTTCATGCCTTCCTCGATGTGCCGGTAGATGTTCTCCAGCACCACGATGGAATCGTCCACCACCAGGCCGATGGCCAGCACCAGCGCCAGCAGCGTGAGCGTGTTGATGGAAAAGCCGAACAGGCCCATGAGGGCAAACGAGCCGATCAGGCTGACCGGGATCGTCACCAGCGGAATGATGGACGCGCGGATGGTGCGCAGGAAGACGAAGATGACCAGCGCCACCAGCACCACGGCTTCGGCGATGGTGGTGTAGACGGCCTTGATCGAGCGGTCGATGAAAACCGAGTTGTCGTTGGCGATCTCGACGTTGATGCCCGGTGGCAGGTCGTTCTTGACCTTGTCCAGCAGCTTGCGCACACCGGCCGAGAGCTCCAGCGGGTTGGCCGTGGCCTGGCGGATCACGCCCAGCGACACCGAGTCGCGCCCGTTCAGCCGCACCGAACTGCGTTCGTCCTGCGGGCCCTGCACCACACGCGCCACGTCACCCAGCCGGATCGACTGGCCGTTGACCGTGCGCAGCGTGACCTCGCGGAACTGCTCGGGCGTCTGCAGGTCGGTGGCGGCGGTGACGTTGAACTCGCGCTGGCTGCTCTCGATGCGGCCGGCCGGCACTTCGAGGTTGGAGCGGCGCAGCGCGTCTTCCACGTCCTGCACCGTCAGGTTGTAGGCGGCCAGGCGGTCGGGGTCGATCCAGACGCGCATCGAATACCGGCGCTCGCCGTAGATGCGCACCTCGGCCGCGCCGGTGGCCGTCTGCAGCACCGGTTTGGCGATGCGGTTGGCCAGGTCGGAGAGTTGCAGTGCGTTGTGGGTGTCGGAGTTCAGCGAGATCCACATCACCGGGAACGCATCGGCTTCGACCTTGGCGATCACCGGCTCGTCGATGCCCTGCGGCAGGCGCTGGCGCACCCGGCTGACCTTGTCGCGCACGTCGGCGGCGGCCGAGTCGGGGTCGCGCGCCAGGTTGAAGCGCACCGTGATCTGGCTGCGTTCCTGCCGGCTGATGGAGGTGATCACGTCCACGCCTTCGATGCCGGCGATGGAATCTTCCAGCGGTTTGCTGACCTGCGACTCCACCACCTCGCTGGAAGCGCCGGTGAAGGTGGTGCTCACCGTGACGGTGGGCTCGTCGATCTTGGGGTACTCGCGCACCGTGAGGCCGCTGAAGGCCACCAGCCCGACGAGCAGGATCAACATCGACAGCACGCTGGCAAAAACGGGCCGGCGGATCGCGACTTCAGGCAGTTGCATGGTGCGCCTCCTGCGGGATCAGCCGCCACTCGCCGGCGGGGTGCCAGCGGGTGCGCCCTGGGGTCCGGGGACCGGGGCGCCTGGGGGACGGCTCATCTCCACCACACGCACGGCCGTGCCGTCTTTCTGCAGCCGCTGCTGGCCGGCCACCACCACCGTGTCGCCCTCGGCCAGGCCCTGCGTGATCTGCACCTGTGCGCCCCGGCGCACCCCGAGCTGCACCTCGGTGCGGCGCGACACCAGCTTGGCGCCGTCGCCCTCGCCTTCTTTCAGCAAGCGGAAAACAAACTGTTTGCCAGCCTTCGGCACGATGGCTTCTTCGGGCACCACCAGCGCAGCGGCGTTGGTGGAGAACACGGTGGTCACGCGGGCGAACATGCCGGGGCGCAACTCGCCGCCGGGCGCGGGCGGCAGCACGGCGCGCACGGCGATCGAACGGCCGTTGGCGTCCAGCAGCGGATCAACCGCCTGCACCTTCGCGCTGAAGCGTTTGCCGGGCAATGCGTCCAGTTCCACTTCGACCGGCTGGCCGGCGGCGATGCGGGCCTGGAAGCGCTCGGGCAGACGGAAGTCCACCGTGAGCTGCGAGGTGTCTTCCAGGTTCACGAGGTCCGCGCCGTCCTTGACGTAGTCGCCCAGATTGACCACGCGCAGCCCCACGGTGCCGTCAAACGGCGCGGTGAGGCGCATGCGCGAGAGGCGCGCCTGCGCCAGCGCCACCTGCGCTTCGGCCACCTGCAGCGCCGCGCGGCTTTCGTCCAGCACGCGCTGGGCCACAAATGCCTGCGCCACCAGTTCTTCGTTGCGCTTGAGGTTGGCGCGCGCGATGGAGAGCTGGGCCTGCGCCTGGCTGAGTTCTGCCCTCTGCAACACGTCGTCCAGCTGCACCAGCAACTGGCCACGCCTGACCCGGGCGCCGTCGGCAAAGGCGATCTGAGAGATGCGGCCGCTGACCTCGGGCCGCAGCGTGACGCTCTG
This sequence comes from Hydrogenophaga sp. L76, assembly GCF_057654755.1. Classification (NCBI taxonomy): domain Bacteria; kingdom Pseudomonadati; phylum Pseudomonadota; class Betaproteobacteria; order Burkholderiales; family Comamonadaceae; genus Hydrogenophaga; species Hydrogenophaga sp. L76. Next base: position 539,711 of record NZ_CM172807.1, on the reverse strand, counting down.
GCGCGAGCGCAGGGTGCCCACAGCCTGAGCGTCGTCCCGCAAGGAGAGTGATTTGACCTGCGCCACCTCGACACCGGGCGTGCCGGCAGCCGGTCGTCCTGCGGAAGCAGTGGCGCTGCCCCCCGGGGTGCCACCCTCAGCGGTCACCTGGTTGGGAGAACGGTTCTGGAGCCACCAGGCACCCGCCGAGGCCAGCCCGAGGCCGGCCGCGGCGATCACCACATAAAGGGTCTTTTTTGCCATGTTTCGATCAGGTGCAGGGGGATAGCGCCAAGTGTCACAACATTTTGCAATGTATCAGTGCATAGACACCCACGAGCGCATAAGTTCAATCGCCCGGCCAGCCGGCGGCTTGGCGGCTCAGCCCGGCACGCCCCGGTTGGCCAATGCATCGGCCTTTTCATTACCGGGGTCGCCCGCATGACCTTTGACCCAGTGCCATTCGATCTGGTGCACCCCGCCGTGCACGAGGGCATCGAGCTTCTGCCAGAGGTCGGCATTCTTGACCGGCTGTTTGGCCGCCGTCTTCCAGCCCTTGGTCTTCCAGCCATGGATCCACTCGGTGATGCCTTTGCGGACGTATTCGCTGTCCAGGTAGAGCGACACCTTGCAAGGGCGCTTGAGCGCGGTCAGTGCTTCGATCACGGCCGTGAGTTCCATCCGGTTGTTGGTGGTTTCGCGTTCGCCACCCCAGAGCTCTTTTTCGTGGCCGCCGGCCTTGAGGTAAACGCCCCAGCCGCCCGGGCCCGGGTTGCCCTTGCAGGCGCCATCGGTGTAGATCACCACGTGATTCAAATCAGCTTCTCCAGAAAAACAAAACAGCGCCACCCCAGGGGCACCGCCGGGCTGGCTTTGCCAGACGGCCAGTGCCGCCCCCCTGGAGGGGGGTGACGCGAAGCGGCGCGGGGGGTGCTTCAAGTCAATGGCGGTTGGCCACCGACACGGGCGCCGCAGCCACAGCCCGCCGCGGCTTCCACGCCGGGCCCAGCAGGCGCACACCCTGCACACGCTTGACCGCCACCTGAAAATAGACCGCGCCGAAGATCGGCCACCAGCGGGGGCCGGCCCGGTCCATCCAGGCGCTGTGGTTGAGCCACTTTTCGGTCCGCACCGCGGGCCGGTAACAGCCAAAGCGCTCCGACTCTACTTCAAAACTCAGCAGCCGCAGCCAGTCGCGCAACCGGCGCGGGCCGATGAATTCACCGGCCTCGGGCAGGTACAGGCTTGACAAACCCAGCCCATGCAAACCCAGCCGCCCCGCCAGGCGGGCGCGCCCCTGGCGCAGGCCCCAGAGACTGGCCGGATTGAAGCCCGAAATCACCACCCGGCCCTCAGGCACGAGCACCCGCTCCACCTCGCGCAACACGTGGTGGGGGTCGGCGCTGAGCTCCAGCGTGTGCGGCAGCACCACGAGGTCCAGGCTCGCCGGCGGAAACGGCAGCGCAGCCGCGTTGGTCACCAGCGCCACCCGCGGCGACTCGCCCGGGGCCGGCCAGGTCGAGACCCGGTCGCCACGGTCCCCGGATGGGGACTGCGGAGCATCCAGGTCCACCGTGCGTCCGCCCTCCCCGGTGAACAGCCGCTCGTCCAGCGGAGCAACGAGCATCTCTTCGGGCAAGGCCAGCCAGCGGTGCGGCATGCGGTTCGCGTCGAGGGTACGCAGCTCGGGCAGTCCCAGCTGCAGCGCGTTGTAACCAAACAGATCGCTCACGGCCAGGTCAAACTGCCGCTGCTCCCAGTCCAGCAAGTAGCGCCCGGGAGCGGTCTGAAACCAGTCGGTCAAACTTATAATGGGCGGATACATGGTGTGAGATGAAAAGACGGAGCCGGCGCAAGTCCGGCACCCCCAAACCCGGCTTTTCCGCGTACTCTACACGCCAACCCCGCATTCACACCGGGCTCCGCGCATGACACTTTTTCCCCTACCCGCGTTCAGCGACAACTACATCTGGGTGTTGCACGACGGGCAGCGGGCGCTGGTTGTCGATCCCGGCGAGTCCGTCGGGGTGCTGGCCTGGCTGGCCGAGCACCGGCTCACCCTCGAAACCATCCTGATCACCCACCACCACGCCGACCACACCGGCGGCGTGGCTGCGCTGCGCGAGGCCACCGGTGCACGCGTCATCGGCCCCGCAAGCGAACCCATGCCCGAGCCCCTGCTGCGCGTCGGTGCCACCGATACCGTGAGTGCGCTGGACCTTGACTGGACGGTGATCGAGGTGCCGGGCCACACCGCGGGACACATCGCCTACTTCTGCCCCGACGTGGATGGCAAGCCCCTGCTCTTCTGCGGCGACACCCTGTTTTCAGCCGGCTGTGGCCGGCTGTTCGAGGGCACACCGGCGCAGATGCTGGACTCGCTGACCCGCCTGGCCCAGCTGCCCGGCGCCACCCGGGTCTGCTGCACGCACGAATACACCCTGTCCAACCTGCGTTTTGCCCTGGCCGTCGAGCCCGGCAATGCCGAACTCGCGCAGCACGCTGCCCATTGCTCCCAACTGCGCGCCGGGAACCTTCCCACGCTGCCCAGCTCCATCACGCTGGAAAAGCAGATCAACCCCTTCCTGCGCACCCATGTGCCCGCGGTCGCCGATGCGGCCGGCGCACATGCACCTGGCGCAGTCTCCGATGCCGTGAGCGTGCTGGCCACGCTCAGGGAATGGAAAAACAACTTCAAATGACACTCGCCTCAGCCCAGACCGTTCTGCCTCCGCCCCGTGATCCCCTCTGTAACCATCAGCCAGTGACGCCGTCGCGCGTCCGTCCGGGTGGTCTGTTCTGGGCCTTGGGCCTGACCCTGCTGATGGCCGGTTGTGCCGGTGTGTCAGCGCCGCGCCAGACCACCACCGCCTCCCCGGGTGAGACCCGGTCCACGGCACCCGGCGTGCCCCAGGCAGCCCACCCACCGCTGAGCGCCATCGTCTCCGAACAGGCCAGCTTGCCACCGGTCGTGACGCTTTCTGCGCCGGAAGACATCTGGGAACGCATCCGCCGCGGCTTTGCCATGGCGGATCTGCAGAACGATCTGGTCCGCGACCGCGAGCAGTGGTATGCCAGCCGTCCCGACTACATGCAGCGCATGACCGAGCGGTCGAACCGCTACCTGTTCCACATCGTCGAAGAAGTCGAACGCCGCAACCTGCCGATGGAGCTGGCACTGCTGCCCTTCATCGAGAGCGCGTTCAACCCACAGGCCGTGTCCAGCGCTCGCGCGGCCGGCATGTGGCAGTTCATGCCCGCCACCGGTCAGTCGTTCGACCTGAAGCAAAACGCATTCCGCGATGACCGCCGAGACGTACTGGCCTCTACCCGCGCCGCACTCGACTACCTGGAGCAATTGCACCGCCGCTTTGGCGACTGGCACCTCGCGCTGGCCGCCTACAACTGGGGCCAGGGCAACGTCAACCGCGCCATCACGCGCAACCAGCGCGAAGGCCGGCCCACCGGCTACACCGACATCGACATGCCGCTGGAAACACGCATGTACGTGCCCAAGCTGCAAGCCGTCAAGAACATCCTGGCCCGGCCCGAGGCCTTCAATGCGCAGTTGCCACGGATCGGCAACCACCCCTTCTTCGACACCCTGACCCTGTCGCGCGACATCGATGTGGCGCTCATCGCCAGCCTGGCGGATGTGAGCGAGAAGGATTTCCGGGCCCTGAACCCCTCGATCACGCAACCCATCGTGATGGCCGCCGGCACGCCTTACATCCTGCTGCCCTGGGACAACGCCAACATCTTCGAACGCCGGTTGGCCGACCACAAGGGCCCGCTCGCGAGCTGGACGGCCTGGGTCGTGCCCAGCACCATGACGGCCGCACAAGCCGCCAGCCGCGTGGGCATGAGCGAGTCCGAGCTGCGCGCCGTCAACAACATCCCGCCGCGCATGCAGGTGCGCGCCGGTTCGAGTTTGCTGGTGGCGCGCAGCGACCAGCACAACCGCGACGTGAGCGAATTCGTCGCCGACAACGCCAGCCTCAGCCTGCAACCGGAAATTATCGTGCGCCGTGGCACCGTGATCGTCCGCAGGGGAGACACCCTCGGCAGCCTGGCGGCCCGCCATGGCGTGAGTGCGTCGAACCTTGCGAGCTGGAACAGGCTGCGGGTCAGTTCCAAACTCAGGGTCGGCCAGCGCCTGTCACTGGTCCAGACCCAGCGCTCCAGCGCGGTCGCAGCGAAAAGCGGCAAGAAAATCACCAGGAAAAGCACGAAGGCCAAGGGTCAGAGCGTCAAACGCAGCACCCAAAAAGCCGCCATCAAACCCACGCGCACGGCGAGCAAGAAGAAAGCGCGCAAGAACTGAGAATGTTGTCCGCCTTGCCGCGGGTTCAGGCGCGAAACCGTGCTTTCGCCTTCTGCGCAAATTCGTTGGTGAAGGTGCGGCCCAGGTTCACCCGCTGCAACAGCTGCGCATCGTCAAAATGCGCGAGCATGCGAACCGTGGTCTGGGGTCCGGTTTCGGGCATCAGACCATCGGGTGTCCACGACTCACGGGCCCGACTGAAAGCCGCCAGGTACAGCGCCCGGTCTCCGAGAAAATAGGCTTCGGGCACGATCTTGATCAGGTCGGACGGCCCCGCGGTCTGCAGCCACTTCAGGGCATGCACCATCGCATCGGTGATGGCCTGACAATGCCTCGGGTTGTTCGCCACAAAGTCGGCCGAGGCGCTCAGGCAACCCGCGGGCAGCGGACCACCAAACACATCGGCATTGCCCCGCATGGTGCGCGTGTCGGCCACCACCTTGAGTTCCCCCGCCTGCTCCAGCAGGGTGATCAATGGATCTGTGTAGCAAATGGCATCCACCTGCCCCGAGCGAAAAGCCGCCACCGCGGCCGGTGCACTGGGGAACGCCTGGTACCCGACGTCTTGCGGACCCAGCCCCGCCCTGGTCAACAGCAAGCGCGCAATGCGGTGGCTGGCCGAACCCAGAGCCGTCACCGCGACACGGCGACCGCGCAAGTCGCGCAACTGACGGTAGTGCCCCATGGTCTGCTGCGAAACGCCGAGCACGATTTGCGGCGTGCGCCCCTGCAACACGATGGACCGTATCGACTGCCCCCGCATCTGCAGACTGATGGTGTTGCTGTAGGGCCCCGACACCAGGTGTGTGGCGCCGCTGAGCATGGCCAGCAGGGCTTGACCCGGCTCCGTGAATTCGCGCAGCTGGACGTCCAGTCCCTCGGCAGCGAAATAGCCCAGCCGATCGGCGATCGTGAGCGGCAGGTAGCAGAACGAAGAGCGGTTCTCCACCGCCATCACCACGCGGCCCAGCGTGTTGCGTGGAACGGCGGGCGCGGCGCTGGTGGGCGGGCGCGACTGCGCAAACACCACAGGCAGGCCTGCCGTCAGCAACGCCGACGCACACACACGACCCCACCCACGGCGACTCCACATGACACATCCTCACTGACGACCTGTTTTCAGTTTCTCAGCGTACGCGCCCAATGAAAAACCCGCATCAGGACGAATCCCGAGCGGGTTTCCACCGAGAGGAAAAGCAAGCAAAAGTAACGGCTGACCGCCTGTGTCAGACAAACAGGATCGCGATGTTGACCACCAGAGCCAGGGCCCATGCGATGCTGCGCGCCGTGGCCAGATCGGCCACATACAACAGGATGTAGACCAGTCGCAGCACGATGTAGAAGAAGGCCAGCAGATCCAGCCGGGTCTGGTAGGTGCCGAGCTGGTGGGCAATGATCACCGCACCCATGAAAAACGGCAGCGCCTCGAAGCTGTTGGCCTGAGCCGCATTGGCGCGCGCACGCCAGTCGACCTGTTTTGCCAGCCAGGCACGCGGATTGTGGTTGTCATAGCCACCTTCGCGTCGCGGCTTGGCGAACGTGCCCCACTTGGCCAGACCCGCACACACAATGGGCAGCAGCGCCGCCACGATCACGGCCCAGTAGGCCACGGTGAGTCCCACGAATTTCATGCAAAGCTTTCGTTGAATGCGGCCGGTCAGCGCCGGTCCACCAGGGCGTGGGCGATCGTGCCCAGATCCACGTATTCCAGCTCGCTGCCGACCGGCACACCGCGCGCCAGCCGGGTGACGTTCACGCCACGTGCTTTCAGCGCCTGGGCGATCACATGCGCTGTGGTTTCACCCTCGGCCGTGAAGTTGGTCGCCAGGATCACTTCGCGCACCTCGCGCGCGCCGTCCACCAGCGTGTCGATGCGGTCGAAGAGTTTTTGCAGACCGATGTCGCGCGGACCCACGCCATCGAGCGGGCTGAGCTTGCCCATGAGCACGAAGTACAGGCCCTTGTAGGCCCCTGTGCGTTCCAGCGCCGACTGGTCGGCAGGGTTCTCCACCACACACAACTGGCTGCGATCACGCCGCCCATCGCGGCAGGTCGGGCAGATCTCGTCTTCGGTGAAGGTATGGCACAGCGCACAGTGCCGCACTGAGGCACAGGCGTGCTGCAGCGCCTGGGCCAGCTGCTGAGCGCCCTCGCGGTCGTGCTGCAGCAGGTGAAACGCCATGCGCTGGGCCGACTTGACCCCCACCCCCGGCAGGTGCCGCAGCGCCTGCACCAGCAGTTCAAGGGAGTGGGTTTCGGCCACGCGATGAGACTGTCAAGTGTCAGAAGGGGAGTTTCATCCCGCCAGGCAAGCCCGGCATGCCGGCCGTGAGCTTGCCCATCTTCTCGTTGCTGGTCTCTTCGGCCTTGCGCACCGCAGCGTTGAAAGCGGCTGCCACCAGGTCTTCGAGCATGTCCTTGTCATCGGCCAGCAGGCTGGGGTCGATGGTGACGCGCTTGACGTCGTGCTTGCAGGTCATGAGCACCTTGACCAGACCGGCACCGGACTCGCCTGTGACTTCGATGAAAGCGAGCTCGTCCTGGGCCTTTTTCAGGTTGTCCTGCATGGCCTGGGCCTGCTTCATGAGGCCGGCGAGTTGTCCTTTGTTGAACATGGTCTTCCTTGTGTTTTCAATGAATGGTGAATGAAATGAATCGTCTCAATCCGTGATGGCTTTGAGCGTACCGGGCACGATTTTGCCGCCAAAGTCGCGCATCATGTTTTGCACGAACGGGTCGTCCCTGATGATCTGTTCGGCTTCGCGCTGCCGGCGCGCGGCTTCGGCGGCCAGCCGCAGCGAGGCGGAGTCCTGCACCGGGCCGATCTCCAGCGCCAATTGGATGTGATGGCCGAGGGTTTGCAACGCCGTCGTCAGACGTTCCCGCGTGTTGCCCTGGTTCAGCGATTCGCGCTCCACGCGCAACAGCCACCGCCCCTGGTCGCGCGCCATCAGCTGAGACTGCAGGCCCAGCTCGCGCACCAGCGCCGTGATGGTCTCGGCGCGCACCAGCTGCATCACGGCGTCGAACCAGAAATCGCCTTCGGCGCTGACCACGGGCTCCACCACCGGCACCATTTCACCCGGCTCCTTCAACTGGTCAAGCCGCTGCGACGGCCCGGGGTCGCGCACTGGAACGGCCACCACCCGACGCGAGGTCTGTACGCCCTCTTCGACGGGCGGTTCTTCAGGTTCGTCCACCCAGGGCGGGTCGTCGTCTTCGAGAGCAGGCCCGTCAGCGGCCCCCTGTGGCGTTGAAACCGGCGCCATCACCGGCACTGGTCTTTGCGTCGTGGCGGGCGCCACCGATGGCAACGGCACAGGCCTCGCCTCCGCTGCCGCAGGCGCCGGCACAACGGGTCGATGGATGACTGCAACGGCCGGCGCAACCACCGCTGGCGCAGACACTGAAACAGATGGCGGCGCCACGGCGGGCGGCCGAACCGGGGGCGAAGGCGGCTCAGCCCCGGATTTCAGTGTTTTTTTTTCCGCCGCGGCGCCGGTCGCCGTCTGCGAAGGTTTGAACGCCAGCAGCCGCAGCAGCACCATGGTGAGCGCGGCGTATTCGTCGGGCGCCAGGCCCAGCTCGGCACGGCCGTGCAGGCACAGGCTGTAGAGCAACTGGGTTTCGTCGGCCGGCAGCGCGTGCGCCAGGCGCACGATCTCGGGCGTGTCGGGGTCGTCCGATTCCTGCAAGGCCAGCCGTTCGGGCACCGCCTGCAGCACTGCCATGCGCTGCAGCAGGCCGGTCATTTCTTCGAGTGTTGAAGCGGCGTTCAGGCCATTCAGGCGCAGGCTGTCGATGGTGTCGACCACGGTCGCGCCATCACCGCGCGCCAGCCCGTCGATCAGACGCAACACATAGGAACGGTCCACCGCACCCAGCATCTGGCGCACGGTGGATTCCTTCAGCTGACCACCACCGAAGGCAATGGCCTGGTCGGTCAGCGAGAGCGCGTCGCGCATCGAACCCCGCGCGGCGCGCGAGATCAGGCGCAGCGCCTGCGTCTCGGCCGGCACGTTTTCGGCCTTCAGCACCTGTTCCAGATGCTGCAGCACGGTCTCGGGCGCCATCGGCCGCAGGTTGAACTGCAGGCAGCGCGAGAGCACGGTGACCGGCACCTTCTGCGGGTCGGTCGTGGCCAGCACGAACTTCAGATACTCGGGCGGTTCTTCGAGCGTCTTGAGCATCGCGTTGAACGCATGCCCGGTGAGCATGTGCACCTCGTCGATCATGAAGACCTTGAAACGCCCCTGCACCGGCTTGTAGACCGCCTGCTCCAGCAGCGCCTGCACCTCGTCCACGCCGCGGTTCGACGCCGCGTCCAGCTCGGTGTAGTCGACAAAGCGGCCCGAGTCGATGTCGGTGCATGCCTGGCAGACCCCGCAGGGCTCGGCGGTGATGCCGCCCTGCCCGTCGGCCCCCAGGCAGTTGAGCGACTTGGCCAGGATGCGCGAGACCGTGGTCTTGCCCACGCCGCGCGTGCCGGTGAACAGGTAGGCGTGGTGCAGGCGCTGTGTGGTCAGCGCGTTTGACAGGGCCTGAACCACGTGCTCCTGCCCCACCATTTCTGTGAAATTGCGCGGGCGGTACTTGCGGGCCAGAACGACGTAGGACATGGCAGCGATTCTAAGCGGCGCCCTTGGTCGGCAAAGGGTGGCCATCATCGCCTACAATCGATCCTGACGGGCCTTCCCGCATGGTGAAGCGGCCAACCGGGTCAGGTGGGGAACCAAGCAGCCCTAACTGTGGAGCCAGTGCCGGGGTCAAGGTCCGTCACCTTATTCAGCGCATCACGCGCAGCAACGCAAAAGGCCGCATCAGCGGCCTTTTTTTCTTGCACAAACGGGTCTGAAATTGCCGGGCTATTCGCTGCCGCCGAACAGGCGTGCGAAGAAGCCGCGCTTCTTCTTCAGATGCAGTTCACGGATCAGCTCTTCCTTGATCTGATCCTTGACGCTGCCCTCGGACTGACCCCGGTTCTTCATGTAGACCTTGACCGCGTCGGCATAGCTCTTGTCGTCGTTGCGGATGTGGTTGAACAGCCAGCGAGAGAGCATGGCGTGCAACTCGTCAGCCACATCCTCTCCGGCTTCGAAGCGCAGGCGGTAATCGCCCACCTTGCGGGTGAAGAGTTCATGCACTTTCTTGTGCGGGCCGCTGTACATGTAGCCGGCATCAACCATCAGTGCCTCTTCAAACGCGAAATGCGACAGCGTGTAATCCACCGCTTCGTCGATCACGGCACCGACCCCGGCGCGGTCATGGCTGGTGCGGGCATCGTAAAGCTGGTTGATGTATTCCACGATGCGCTTGTGCTGCCCATCAATCTCGCGAATGCCAGTTTCCAGGTCAGGGGTCCAGTTCAGGTATGCCACGGGCTGCTTTCTCTCATTTGGGGACAGGGATTACCCTGTGGATGAAACAAATTGTGAAGCAAATACCAGCAATACGCCGCATCATCTGCAGGTTTCATGACTTATCTCAAGCGTGCCAGCCGCGCATCACCGTCTGAGGCGCCGCCAACGTGCCATAGCAACAACGCCACAAAGCCTTCCTCCACAGCCAGAAGGCCCTTTCAACGTGCGCGCTAACCCGATGCCTGCCTGCGTTCAGGCGCAGGCGTCAAAACGCATCGATCTTCAGCCCCTGCCGCTGCACCACCTGCTTCCAGCCCTCAAAGTCGCGCTGCAGGAACTGCGTCAGCTGGGCGGGCGTGCCGGTCGCGGGCGCCAGCGCATCCTTGTCCAGCCGTTCCCTCACATCAGGCAGTTCCATCACTTTCTCCAGCGCGGCATTGAGTGACCTGATCACAGCCTCCGGTGTTCCTTTCGGTGCCACGAGTGCGAAGTAGTTGAGCACATTGAAATCGGCCATGCCGGCCTCCTGCATGCCGGGCACCTGCGGCAGCGCGGGGCTGCGGTCGGGGCTGGTGACGGCCAGGGCCTTGAGTCGGCCGTCACGGATGTAGGGTGCCAGCGCGGGAATGGTGCCGGTGAGCAGTTGCACCTGGCCGGAAAGCGCATCCAACGTGGCCGGTGCGATACCGCGGTACGGGATGTGGGTGATGAAGGTGCCGGTGCGCGCCTTGAGCGATTCGAGCACCAGGTGGTTGATGCCGCCCACGCCGGCCGAGCCGTAGTTGAGCCGCCCCGGCTGGCTGCGCGCGAGGGCCACGAGTTCGGGCAAGGTGTTGGCAGGCAGGTCCTTGTTGGCCGCCCAGACCAGCGGGCCGTGCGCGATCATGCCGACGGGGGTGAAGCTGGTGATCGGGCCGTAACCGGCGGTGGGCAATGCGGCGGGCACGGTGGTGAAGGGTGCGGCCGCGAGCAGCAGGGTGTGGCCGTCGGGTGCGGCCCTGGCCACCTCTTGCGCACCCAGCGCACCCGAGGCACCTGTCCGGTTGTCCACGACCACGCTGACCTTGAGCAGCTCGGCCAGCTTGCCCGCCACCAGACGACCCATGGCGTCGGTGCCGGCGCCGGGCGCAAAGGGCACGATGATCTTGATGCCGCGTTCGGGGAAGCTGCTGGCCCAGGTGGCACCAGCGCTCAGGCCAGCGAGGCCCGCGCCCAGCTGCAGGCAAAAGTGACGACGATCCGGGGAGGGGAAGGTCATGTGAATCTCCAGACAGTACAGAACAATCGGGCCACTGTATGCCGGTGACATGACGAAGCGGTGACCACCCTGCAACAACCGCGCGACAGCACAGCGCTGGGCCTGAACAACGCAGCGCCATCGCGGCCACGCCCGCGGCAGACCTTAACGGGAACGCGCCAAAGGCGCTGTCAGCGCCCGCCGCGGGGTTTCATCGCCTTGGCGCCCACGCCGGCCCGCGGCGGCAGTCCGGTGTGCTGGGTCAAGATCGCACCGCGCTGGGGCTGCGCCGATTTCATCCCCGGTTTCACCACCGCGGCCATCTTCTCGCTGGCCTTGCCCACGGCGGTGCTGTTCTTGCGGCGCGCGCTCTGGTAGCTGCCGTCCGTCATGGGCTGGAAGGTCGGGATCAGGTGGTGTTTGCCGTTGCCGATCAGGTCGGCGCGGCCCATGGTTTTCAGCGCTTCGCGCAGCAGCGGCCAGTTGTTGGGGTCGTGGTAGCGCAGGAAGGCCTTGTGCAGGCGGCGGCGTTTGTCGCCGCGCACGATGTCCACCTTCTCGGCCCGGTCGTCCCGGTGCACGCCCTTGAGCGGGTTCAGGCTGGTGTGGTACATCGCCGTGGCCGTGGCCATGGGGCTGGGGTAGAAGGTCTGCACCTGGTCGGCGCGGAAACCGTTCTTCTTCAGCCAGATCGCGAGGTTCATCATGTCCTCGTCGCTGGTGCCGGGGTGGGCCGCGATGAAATACGGGATGAGGAACTGCTTCTTGCCCGCCTCTTCGCTGTACTTCTCGAACATCGTCTTGAAGCGGTCGTAGCTGCCGATGCCGGGCTTCATCATCTTGGAGAGCGGCCCGCCTTCGGTGTGCTCGGGAGCGATCTTCAGGTAGCCGCCCACATGGTGCTGCACCAGTTCTTTCACGTATTCCGGGCTCTTCACGGCCAGGTCGTAGCGCAGGCCGGAGCCGATCAGGATTTTCTTGATGCCCTTGAGGGCCCGCGCGCGGCGGTAGATCCTGATCAGCGGGTCGTGGTTGGTGGTGAGGTTCTGGCAGATGCCGGGGTAGACGCAGCTGGGCTTGCGGCAGGCGGCCTCAATCTGCGGGCTCTTGCAGCCCAATCGGTACATGTTGGCCGTGGGGCCGCCGAGGTCGGAGATGACGCCGGTGAAGCCGTCGACCTTGTCGCGGATGTCTTCGACCTCCTTGATGATCGAGTCTTCCGAACGGCTCTGGATGATGCGGCCTTCGTGCTCGGTGATGGAGCAGAAGGTGCAGCCACCGAAGCAGCCGCGCATGATGTTGATCGAGAAGCGGATCATTTCCCAGGCAGGGATCTTGGTCGCGCCGTCGTGTTTGCCGTGTTCGTCGGCGTAGGCCGGGTGCGGGCTGCGGGCGTAGGGCAGGTCGAATGCGTAATCCATTTCCGCCGTGGTCAGCGGGATGGGTGGCGGGTTGATCCACACGTCGCGCGCCGTGGCGCCCTCGCCGTGCGCCTGCACCAGCGCACGGGCGTTGCCGGGGTTGGTTTCCAGGTGCAGCACGCGGTTGGCGTGGGCGTAGAGCACGGCGTCGCTTTTCACCTGCTCGTAGCTGGGCAGGCGGATCACACTGCGGTCGCGCGACAACTTGGCCACGCCGCCGGCGCCTTGGGGGCGGTGGATGGTGATGGGTTTGTAGGCTGAAGAACCCTCACCCCGGCCCTCTCCCGCAGGCGTGAGAGGGGGTTGGGAGCCATCTTCCTTGGAGCAGCTCTGACCCTGAGCCTGCGCCTGTTCGCTGGTGGTCTGATAAGGATTGATGTGGTCTTCGACGTGGCCGGGCTGGTCCACCTCGCTGGAATCGATCTCGATCCAGCCCTCCGCCGTGGGGTCGTGCGGGCGGCGGATGAAGGCGGTACCGCGCACGTCGGTGATGTGTTCAACCGGTTCGCGTGCGGCGATGCGGTGCGCCACCTCCACCAGCGCGTGCTCGGCGTTGCCGTAGAGCAGCAGGTCGCATTTGCTGTCCACCACGATGCTGCGGCGCACCTTGTCGCTCCAGTAGTCGTAGTGGGCGATGCGGCGCAGGCTGCCTTCGATGCCGCCGAGCACGATGGGTACGTCCTTGAAGGCCTCGCGGCAGCGCTGGCTGTAGACGATGGCGGCGCGGTCGGGCCGCTTGCCACCCACATCACCAGGTGTGTAGGCGTCGTCGCTGCGGATTTTTCGATCAGCCGTGTAGCGGTTGATCATGGAATCCATATTCCCCGCGGTCACGCCCCAGAACAGGTTGGGCTTGCCCAGCGCCTTGAAAGGCTCGGCGCTCTGCCAGTCGGGCTGGGCGATGATGCCGACGCGAAAGCCCTGCGCCTCCAGCACACGGCCGATCACCGCCATGCCGAAGCTGGGGTGGTCGATGTAGGCGTCGCCGGTCACCAACACGATGTCGCACGAGTCCCAGCCCAGCTGCTCCATCTCGGCGCGGCTCATGGGCAGGAACGGCGCCACGCCGAACCGCTTGGCCCAGTAGGGGCGGTAGCTGGTCAGCGGCTTGGCGGCGCGCGCGAAAAAGGAGACGTCGACGGGGGCGTTCATGGGGGGCAATCGGGGGATAACCCGCAAGTGTACGGTTTACCCCCTGCCCCGCCACTTCATAGGGCTGCTTGGGTCAAAGGTCTTTCAGTGCCGCGTTGATGTGCGCCTGGAACAGCGCCGGATCGGCCAGCGCGTTGGCGTTCAGCAGCGCGAGCTTGACGAGGAACAGCTCCGTCTTCTCCGGTCCTGCCCCGTCAATGGCGGTGGCCAGTGCGTCGTAGACCTGCTCCAGGCCGGGGATGGTCAAGGTGTTCTGGCTCATGTTCAGGCTTCCATTTTCAGACCAGCGGCGTTGAGCAGGGCGGCGCGCAGGCGCGTTGCATCCAGGCTCATCCAGCGGGCGCACACGTGTTGGTCGGGTCGCAGCAGGTAGGCCGCGCCGCTGGCGGGCACGCCGTAGCGCTCGCGCAGGAGGCCGTCGGTATCGGCCAGGGTTTCATCGGCGCCAGCGACCGGCCGGGCGCTGCCCACGGCGATCATGCGCAGCGGCAGGCCCCGCGCCCGCAACCCGTTCACCTCCGCTAGCAGCGCTTCGGGCACGGCGGCACCTTCGGTGAAGTACAGCAACGAAAAGCGGTGGTCCAGGTGGTCCAGCAGGTGGTCGTCGGCACCGAGGCGCACGTTCTGTGGTGGCGCACCGTGACCCGGCCCGGCTTTGAACAGCGCGTTGTCGTCGCCCGCGCTGTTGGCCGGCGAATGGCGGTACTCGTGCGGCCGCGAGGTGCGCCAGTGGTAAAGCGGCCCCACGAAGGGCTCGCTGAGCGAGAGCGAGAGCACCGCGTCGCGCAGCAGGCGGAAGCCGCGCGTGGGCGGGGTCATGAAGCGCGTGCTCTTGCCCGCCTCGTCGATGATCTCGCGCGCCGCGCCCACGCGTTCGCTGCTGTAGCCGGCCAGCAGCGGCGCGGCGGCCAGGCCCTGGACCACGAACGCCAGCCGCCAGGCCAGCGCCTGCGCATCCTGGAACCCCGTGTTGGCGCCGCGCACACCGAAGATCGGCAGCAGGTGCGCCGCGTCGCCGGTGAACAGCACGCGGCCGTGCACGTAATCCGGCAGCGTGAGCGCGCGCGCCGAATACACCGAGCACCAGTCCATCTCCCAGGGCACGCCGGCGTGGCCGATCATGGCCAGCTGCGCGTCGATGCGGGCCTTGAGCGACTCGGGTTTCAAGGCGGCTTCGGGGTCCTCGCCGGGTGGCAGCTGGTAGTCCACGCGCCAGATGCCGTGCGGCTCGCGGTGCATGAGGATGGTGTTGCCGGGGTTCCATTCGGGGTCGAAAAACGCGAGGCGTTCGGTGGGTAGCGGCAGGTCAATGCGGATGTCGGCGATGACAAAGCGGCCTTCGTAGGAGGCACCTTCAAGCTTGAGGTCCAGCATCGTCCGGATACCGGAACGCGCGCCGTCGGCGGCCACCAGCCAGTCGGCCTGCAGGGTGTACGGACCCTCGGGCGTGTCCACTTCCAGCGTGGCGCCCTGCCCGTCCTGCGTCACGGCGTTCACGCGGTTGCCCCAGCGCAGCTCGATCAGCGGGTTGGCCCGCACGGCATCGATCAGGTATTCCTCCAGGTACTGCTGCTGCAGGTTGATCATGGGGAAGAAGCGGTCGTCCGGATCGTGCGGCGCTTCCATGCGGAACACGCGCTGGCCGCGGTAGACCGAGTTGCCGAATCGCCAGGGCAGACCGTTCTGAGTTACCCGGTCCGCCACGCCCACCTGCTGCAGGATCTCCATGGAGCGGCGGGTGAACACGATGGCGCGGCTGCCTTCGGACACCTGGCGCTCGGATTCGAGCAGCACACACTTCACGCCGTGGCGCGCCAGCTCCAGCGCGGCCACCAGTCCGATGGGGCCGGCCCCGGCGATCACCACGGCGTGGTGCTGTGGCTGCGGGTGCTGTGATGGCAACCAGGCGTCGAACACCTGGTAGTCGTAGTAGATGGAGCGCCGGGGTTCGGCGTGCGGCTGGTGCATGGCTTGTCTCCTGTTGGTGGGCGCAGTGTAGGCAATGCCCATGATGCAGATGTCCCCATATGGGAACAAACCAAACCCACCTCGGGAAGACCCGGATCAGGCGCCGCCGTCGAGCAGCAAGGCCAGCAGTTCGCGCTGCCCGGCCACGCCGAGCTTGCGGTAGAGGCGCTTCTGGTAGGTCTGTGCGCTGGCCAGCGTCAGGCCCAGGCGTTCGGCCAGGGCCTCGGTGCCCAGACCTTCGATGAGCGCGCGCAGCACGTCGTGGTCGCGCTGGGTCAGCGCCGGAAAGCGCCGTGCCAGCCGCGCCAGCACCAGGTCGGGCAGCTCCTGGCTCAGGGCCTGGCCGGTGTGGTGCAGGCGCACGGCGTGGACGATCAGGGGCGCAAAGGCCTCCACCACGGCGATGGCCACATCGTCGAACGGCCCGTGCTCGGTGCCGCGGTAGAGGTTCACCGAGAGCCAGCGTCGGCCCTCGTAGAGCGCCATCACGGCCAGCCGCTCGGCCACCTGCGGCAGTTCGTAGCAGATGCGCCGGTATTCGGGGTGCGCGATGTCTTCTCTGCGCTGGCGGTGCAGCACGATGCGGGGCTCGGCCATGCCAGCCTTCTGCGCCGCCACGAACTCCTGGCGCATCACCGCCACGCTGCCATCGAGCCGGTAGAAGCGCGAGACGTAGGCTTCGGAAATGTCGGGCAGCGCCTGCGTGCGCGAGCGGTCGCCCACGGCCACGGTGCGCGGCCGCCGCTGGCCTTCGAAGGCAAAGATGGTGCACTGCGCCAGCGCCACCTGCGCACCCACCAGGCGCAACAGGTCCTCTGCGACAGCGTGCCGGTCCGCCAGGCCCAGGCGCGTCAGCAGCGCCACCACCTGCGACAGGGGCACGGCGATGGATGAGGCAGGACGGGTGCCCAGCACCCAGTGATCGGACATGGTGGGGCACTGTAGCGCAGGGCCCGTTCGTCGCATCTGGAGGGCTGCGCCGTTACAAGAAAAAATGAAAAACAGGCAACCGCATGTACCGTTCTTCCCGTTACCACTCTTACGGGACAAACGGGAATGTAAGCCGCGTCGCCTTTAGCATGGGCGCTTCACTTTTGAAGGAGCTGACATGGCATTGCACTTTGGCAAACGCGAGACCGAACAACCCAAGACCCTGAACTCCGGCATGGCCACGCAACGCTACGGCGTTGGCAGCAACAGCTCATCTCCCGTGACGCCGCAAGCGACCACCGCGTCCGAGCCCATACCCACCCCCACACCATCAACCCCTCCGGCGCGCACCAGCGTTGCGATTCCCGAAGGCGGCAGCAAGCTGACCGTGGGACCGAACATCAAGCTCAAGGGCGTCGAGATCACCGACTGCGACACGCTGGTGGTCGAAGGTCTGGTGGAAGCCACCATGGATTCGCGCGTGATCCAGATCGCCGAACAAGGCGCCTTCAAAGGCTCGGCTGAAATCGACATCGCTGAAATCCACGGTGTGTTCGACGGCAACCTCACCGTGCGCCAGAAGCTCGTGATCTACGCCACCGGCCGCGTCACCGGCAAGATCCGCTACGGCAAGGTCGTGATCGAAGAAGGTGGCCAGCTCTCCGGCGACATCGAGTGCTCGGTGAACGCCGCACCCGGCAAGAGTTCCAGTTCCACGAGTTCCACCAGCATGCCTGCCATGGCGCTCGCGGCCTGATCGAACGCATCTGACGCGCGCCCGGCAAACAGATGCCGGGCGCGATTGTTCCAGCCTCCGGCCCCCGCTATGCTGCGGGTATGTACGCCGAATTCTTTGGCCTGAAGCAGGACCCTTTTTCCATCGCGCCCGACCCGCGTTACCTCTTCATGAGCGAACGCCACCGGGATGCGCTCGCCCATCTGTTGTACGGCGTTCAGGGCGGTGGAGGTTTTGTGCTGCTCACCGGCGAGATCGGCACCGGCAAAACCACCATCTGCCGCTGCTTTCTGGAGCAGACCCCCGAGAACTGTCGGGTCGCCTACATCTTTAACCCCAAGCTCACGGTCGTGGAGCTGCTGCGCACCGTCTGTGACGAGTTCGGGGTGGTGGTGAACCACCAGGGTCCGGGCGAGGCCACCGCCAAAGACCACATCGACCCGCTCAACACTTTTCTGCTGGCCTCCCACGCCGCAGGACAGCACGCCGTGCTCATCATCGATGAAGCGCAGAACCTGTCGGCCGACGTGCTGGAACAGCTGCGCCTGCTGACCAACCTGGAGACCAACACCCGCAAGCTGCTGCAGATCATCCTGATCGGACAGCCCGAGCTGCGCCGCCTGCTGGCCCGACCTGAACTGGAACAACTCGCGCAGCGTGTCATTGCACGCTTTCACCTTGACGCACTCGACGAAGCTGAGACACAGCAATACATCCAGCACCGCATGGATGTGGCGGGATTGCACGGGCCCCTGCCCTTCACGCGCGACGCCTTGCGCCGGGTTCACACGCTCACTGCTGGCGTGCCGCGGCGCATCAACCTGCTGTGCGACCGCGCCCTGCTCGGTGCCTACGCCAGCGGCCAGCACCGCGTGGAACGCGCCGTGGTGGACAAGGCCGCCACCGAGGTGTTTGAACCCTCGGCGCCCACCCGTTCACGCCGTCCGCTCGCCAGCCTCGTGCTGGTGGCAACGGGCGCGGTGAGCGGCGCGCTGCTGGTGTTCGCGGCCATGCACGTTGACAAGAACCCGGCCAAGCTCGCCGCCGAAGCGGGTGCACCGCCGCCGGCGGCTGCGCCACGGCAGCCAGCAATGGCCGATCCTGCGCCGACCGACGAGCCCACCGCGCCCGCCACTGTGCGCGATGTCGAACCACCACCCCTCGTTGAGGTGCCCGCGTTCAGCGACCTCCTGCGCTCCGAAACCCTGGCCTGGCGCGCTCTCGGCCGGATATGGGACCAGCCACTGGAAGAAGGCGACCCCTGCAGCACCGCACTGAAACAGGGGTTGCAGTGTTATCGCACCGGACGCATGACGCTGCACGGCCTGCGACAGCTGGACCGCCCCGGCCTCCTGACCCTGCGCCTGCCCGGCCAACCCGTCGCCTGGGCCATGCTCGTCGCCATGGGCACGGACAGCGCGGTGCTGCAGGCCGGGGAACACCGCTGGCAACTCCCGCTGACCGGGCTTGCCGACATCTGGCGCGGTGACTACGCCACCCTGTGGCGACTGCCGCCAGGGCAATCGACCCGGCTGGTCGACGGCCGTCAAGGACTGGCGGCCGAGTGGCTCAACACCCAGCTCGGCACTTTGCAGCGTGACGGCAAGCTGGCGCCGGGCACGACCACTCTGGACGCCCGCGTGCAGACGTTTCAGCGCGCCAACGGGATCGACGCGAACGGCCAGGCGGGCCCTGTCACGTTCATGCAGGTCAATCGCGCCCGCGGTGTGGACGAACCCCGCCTGCAGCCCCTCTGAAAGACGGCCAGGAGGCCCCGCCCACCATGTCCTACATCCTCGACGCACTCAAACGGGCCGATGCCGATCGCGAGCGCGGCCACGTGCCCGGTCTTCACAGCCAAGGGAAAAACCACCCGGCAACCACACCGGGCGCAACATGGCACCGTCAAACCGTGTGGGCCATTGCCGTTCTGGTCTTGCTCGCGGCGACGGTGCTGACGTGGTGGTTTCTTCGCACGCCAGATACACCCATGGCACCCGACATGCGCACCGCTGCAGCATCCGTGGAGCCACCTCGGGTCGACGCAGCGCCACCCACCACGCCCAGCTTGCCCATCCTGGCGCCAGAGCCGCCCGTCGAAGCCCCGACCCCGGCACCCGCCCAACCACGGTCAACTCCCCCGCGCCCGCAGCCAAGTCAGGCGAAGGCCGAGATCGTTGAAGAGGCTATGGCGGCTGACGCCGCAGACACGGCTGACGCCGCCACGGAAAATGAAAATACCGTCGACTCGGTGGTCACACCGCCACCGCAGACAACCCTGCCCCCGCGACCAGCGGCACCGCGCCCTTTGGCCACAACCGATGCCAGCGGAAAGCCGACGGTCAGGGTCAGCGGATCTTCCTACTCGAAAAACCCCGCCCATCGCATGCTGATTGCCAACGGCAAGGTGGTGCACGAGGGACAGGAAATCGAGCCCGGCCTGAGACTGGAGACCGTCGGGCCACGCAGCGCCGTGCTCAACCACCGTGGCACGCTCTACAACATCACGTACTGAGACCTTGCAGAACACCCCATGAAGAAAGCCTCGCCCGTTCTGCAAGCCCAAGGGCTGTGCTTCCGCTGGCCGGAGCGATTCCTCTTCGAAGACTTGAGCTTCGACGTTCCCCCGGGTGTGAGCCTGATCAGCGGCGAAGAACACAGCGGCAAGACCAGCCTGCTTCAGTTGCTTGCGGGAGATACCCATCCCCAGTCCGGCACCCTGGTGATTCGGGGCGACAGCCTGCACGAAGATCCCGAGCGTTACCGCCAGCAGGTCTTTCGCACCGATCCACGCAGCGAGTCCATCGATCAGATCAGCGCAGCAACCTGGTTCCAGAGCCTGCCTGGCCGATACCCGAACTTCGACCCAGAGGCCCTGGTCGATCTGATCCAGGGCTTTGCTCTGGACCCACACATCGAAAAACCGATGTACATGCTGTCCGCCGGCAGCAAGCGCAAAGTCCTGCTCACCGCGGCATTCGCATCGGGAACGCCACTCACCCTGATCGACCAGCCCTTTGCCGCGCTGGACACCCCTTCCATGCGTTTCCTGAGCGCGCTGCTGCAGGAAGCCGCCGAACACCCCGGCCGTGCCTGGGTGCTGGCCGACTACGAGGCGCCGGTCGATGTGGTGCTGGCCAGTGTCATCGGACTCTGAGGCCAAAAACAACCATGTCAGGCTTCTTTGGACCGCGCTGCTTCCTGCAGGCGGTGGTGACCGTGATGGGTGGTTGAACGCGACGGCAGGTGATCAGCCCCGGCCCTCGCCGCCCGGGGCGGCGTTCTGGCCAGAATCAGGGGTCTGCTCGGTCGGCGCTTCGGGCACATCGCTGCCGTCGTGCGGCTTGCCCGAAGCCTTGGCACGCAACTTCTCTTCCTTCTTTTTCTTTTTGGCGAGCTCGCGCTGGCGCTTTTCGTATCCGTAATTGGGAGTGGCCAAAACAGTCTTTCTTTGGAGGGGTTGGAAGGATTGGTCAGGCGTTGAGTGTAGCCAGCGCTTGCGCCAGATCGGCGCGCAGGTCATCAACAGCTTCAAGACCGACGGCAAAGCGCACGAAGCCCCCCTTGTGGGGCCAGGCCTGGGTGCGGATCGAAGACACGTTGTACGGCGCGCAGAGGCTGATGGGACCCGCCCAACTCCAGCCCAGCTTGAACAGCTTCAACCGATCGCAGAAGGCGTCCACCTGTGCCAGGCTGAAACACGGATCAAACACCACGCTGAAGAGACACGCTGCGGCCTTCGCGTCACGGCGCCAGTTGGTGTGACCTGGAGAACCGGGCAAGGCCGGGTGCAGCACCTGCACCACACCGGGCTGCGCCTGCATCCAGGTGGCGAGTGCGCGCGTGGCGGCGTCCTGTGCCTGGTAGCGCAGGGCCATGGTGTTGAGGCCCCGCAGCACGAGTTCGGTGTCGTTGCCGCTGACCCCGAGTCCCAGGCGCATGTGCGTCATCAGCAGTTGCTGGTGCAGCGACTCGTCGCGTGTGACGACCGAGCCCATGAGCACGTCGGCGCCACCACTCGGGTACTTGGTGAGCGCCTGCATGGACATGTCGGCGCCCAGATCGAAGGCATTGAACGCGACCCCGGCGCCCCAGGTGTTGTCGAGCGCGGTCAGCACAGGGCGCTCGCCGGCGCGGGCAGCGTTGGCCTGTTTCACCACCGCCACGAGCGCAGGCAGATCGGGGAACTCCAGCGTGACGGACCCCGGCGCTTCGAGCCACACCAGGCGCGTGGCGGGGCTGATCTTGGCGGCCAGGTCGGACGGATTCTGCGCATCGTAGTAGCGGTGCGTGACGCCCCAGGCCGCCAGCTCGACGCTGGCAAAAGCCTTGTTCGGCCCGTAGGCGTTGTCGGGAATCAGCAGTTCGTCTCCCTGCCGCAAAAAGGCCATGTCCACCAGTGACACGGCCGACAGGCCACTGGGCGCCAGCACGCAAAAGCGCCCGCCTTCGATGGTGGCAATGCGTTCTTCGAGAATGAAGGTGGTGGGCGTGCCGTGCAGGCCGTAGGTGTAGCCGCTCTTGTCTTTCCACTCCTGCGTGCGCAGCGCCTGCACATGGGGGAAGATGACGGTGGACGCCTTGTGAACGCCGGGCGCAACGGCATCAAACCCTTCAGGCGGGCGGTACGGATGGTGAATCAGTTGGGTGGAGAGATCGCTCATTCAGCTCAGAGCTTCCATTTTTCCAGCAGCTGCTCGGGGCGCATGCTGTCATAGCCTTCGAACGGCTGGTGGATCCAGGGGTTGGTCGGCAGGAATTCCACCGAGTAGTCGGGTGTGAAGGTCGAGAGCTGCTTGGTCCAGATCACCGCGCTGCGCAGCTCGGTGATGGGCGCGTAGTTGTTCTTCAGCATCTCGATCACGGCCTTGAGCGTGTGGCCGGAGTCGGCCAGATCGTCCACCAGCAGGACCTTGCCGGCGATCTCGCCCTTGGGGGTCGTGATGTAGCGCGCGATGTCCAGATTGCCCTGCTGGGTGCCCGCGTTGGCGCGGTACGAGCTGGTGGACATGATGGCCAGCGGCACATCAAAGATGCGCGACAGCACATCACCCGGACGCATGCCCCCACGCGCCAGGCACAGGATGGTGTCGAACCGCCAGCCCGACTGGTACACCTTGAGCGCCAGCTTTTCGATGAGGTTGTGGTACTCATCGTAGGAAACGTAGAGGTGTTTGCCGTCTTCGGTCAGCATGGGGACTCCGGGTTGGATGGTCTGTCTTCATTCTGCACGATTCCGTGCAGGGTCCCATCAGGCATGGTACGGATGGTGGAGCAGGATGGTGTGGTCGCGGTCCGGACTGGTCGAGACCACGTGGATCGGCACCCCTGTGGTCTCCTGGATGCGGGTCAGGTAGAGGCGCGCGTTCTCCGGCAGATCGTCGTAGCGCGTGACGCCCACCGATGAATCGGTCCAGCCCGGCAACGTTTCGTAGATCGGCGTGCAGCGCGCGATCTCGTCGGCCCCCATGGGCAGGATGTCGATGGTTTCGCCATCGAGTTCATAACCGGTGCAGAGCTTGAGCTCGGCCAGGCCATCGAGCACGTCGAGCTTGGTGATGCACAGACCTGTCAGACCGTTGACCTGGGCCGAGCGCTTGAGCAAAGCCGCATCGAACCAGCCACAACGACGGCTGCGCCCGGTGGTCACACCTTTTTCTGCACCGACGGTGGCCATGTGCCAGCCCGGCGTGCCCTCTTTCTCCCACTCCAGCTCGGTCGGGAACGGGCCGCCACCGACACGGGTGCAATAGGCCTTGGTGATGCCCAGCACGTAATGCAACAGGCTCGGACCCACGCCCGCACCCGCAGCGGCGTTGCCCGCCACACAGTTGCTGGAGGTCACAAACGGATAGGTGCCGTGATCGATGTCGAGCAACGTGCCCTGCGCGCCTTCGAACAGCAGGTTCACCCCTTGCTGATGGGCTTCGTTCAGCTCGCGCGAAACGTCGGCAATCATGGGCTTGAGCTGTTCGGCCTGGACCATGGCCTCGTTGTACACCGCGTCGAACTGGATCGCACCATCCTGCATGTAGGCAGCGATCTTTTCGTCCCAGACCATCTCGGCCGAGTGCAGATAGGTCTTGAGCATGTGGTTGTGCAGGTCCAGCAACTCACGCAACTTGGTGGCGAAACGCTCGGGGTATTTCAGATCCATCACACGCAGGGCGCGGCGGGCGATCTTGTCTTCATAGGCCGGACCGATGCCGCGACCGGTGGTGCCGATCTTTTCGGTACCGGCCTTCACCTTGGCGGCTTCGCGCGCGATGTCGATGGCGGCATGGAACGGCAGGATCAGCGGACAGCCTTCGCTCACGCGCAGTCGCGAACGCACTTCCACGCCGGCCTTCTCCAGACCGGCGATTTCTTCAAACAGCTTGCCCACCGACAGCACCACCCCGTTGCCGATGTAACACTTGACGCCAGCGCGCATGATGCCGCTGGGAATCAGGTGCAGCGCGGTTTTCACGCCGTTGATCACCAGCGTGTGGCCCGCATTGTGGCCACCCTGGAAACGCACCACGCCCTGTGCGGTTTCGGTCAGCCAATCCACCAGCTTGCCCTTGCCTTCGTCACCCCACTGGGTGCCCACCACGACCACGTTGCGCCCGGGTACCACGGCGCTGCTGTTTTTGATCATCTGCTGTTTCCGGTTAAATGTTCTTCAGTGTCCACACCCCGCCCTGCGCTGGCACCTGCACCAGCTCGCGGTCGCAATGAAACTCGTCGACTTCGTGCTCATGGCCCGGCAAGGCACACACCACGGTGTGGCCCTGGGCCCGCAGGCTGGCGATGGCTTCGCGCAATTCCACGTCCATGCCCCAGGGCGCGCGGATCGCGGCCACCAGAGGGCGCGGCGCGATGGCCGATACCAGCTCCTTGATGTCCAGGCTGAAGCCGACCGCGGGGCGGTTGCGTCCGAACACGGCGCCCACCTCGTCGTAACGACCACCGCGCGCAAACTCCACCGACTCACCGTCCGTGCCCTGCGCAAACAGGGCAAAGCGCATGCCGGTGTAATAGGCATAGCCGCGCAGATCGGCGAGATCGATCGACACTTCCAGGCCCCGGGCCTGCTCCGCCAGCCAGGCCAGGCTGTCCAGCGCGGCGTGCAGCTCGGGTGACGCCTGCAAGGTGCGGCGGGCTTCGTCCAGCACGGCCACACCGCCGAACAGGCGCGGCAGAGCGCACAGATCACGGCTCACCGACGCCGGCAAGTCACGAGACAGCAACTGCAACTCGGCCACATCCTTGATCGCCAGCGCCGCATGAATTTGCGCCGTGCGGGCTGCACTGAGTGGCACCGGGGCGAGCACGGCGTCGATGATCCGAACGTCGGCCATGTCGAGCAGCAACTGTTCCACACCGGCACCGCACAGGCAGGCGCGCGCCAGCTCAATGACCTCGAGGTCGGCCTCCAGGCCGGCGTGGCCATAAATTTCCGCACCGAACTGCAAAGGTTCGCGACTGGCCAGGGGGCGGTCGATGCGCGTGTGCACCACCGGTCCGCAGTAGCTCAGCCGCGCAACACCCTGGCGATTGAGCAGGTGGGCATCGATGCGGGCGACCTGGGGCGTGCTGTCGGCGCGCAGGCCGAGCGTGCGACCCGAGAGCTGGTCCACCAGCTTGAAGGTCTGCAGATCGAGCGCCTCGCCGGTGCCGGTGAGCAAGGATTCAAGGTGCTCCAGCAGCGGCGGCATGACCAGTTCATAGCCGTAGCTACGGGCTGTGTCCAGCAAACCCCGGCGGAGTTCTTCGATGTGACGGGCCTCGGAAGGCAGGACATCGGCAATGTGATCCGGGAGGACCCAGGCAGACATGGGCATAGGGGAACGCTGTTAAAAACGAGATTTTACCGGCCCGGCAGACCGCTCGGCGGCACCCTGGCCAGTCAATTGAATCGGTCTGCGTGGCAGACGGCTCAGCCACTCAGCCGACCCACCACCAGAGCAGCACACCCGTGCACAGACTGCACAGCCCGAAAAACCGGATCTGGCCGTCGTGCAACTTGAGCATCTCAGAAAAAACCCGGCGCCAGGCGCCGGGTGCGATGAAGGGAAGCAGCCCCTCGAAGATCAGGACCAGCGCCAGAGCTGCCCAGAACAGATCAGCCATGCGCAGCCCCGAATCACTTGGCGACGTTGCTGCTGCGCAGGGCCTTGAAGAAGTCCGAAGAAGGGTCGACGACCATGACATCGGACTTGCCCGCAAAACTGGCTTTGTAGGCGTCCAGGCTGCGGTAGAACTGGGCGAAGGCAGGATCGCGGCCAAAGGCATCGGAGAATGCCGCAGCGGCCTTCGCATCGCCCTCACCCTTGATGAGCTGCGCATCACGATAGGCCTCGGACACGATCACCTCGCGCTGGCGGTCGGCATCGGCGCGGATCTTTTCCCCCTCGGCAAAGCCGGTGGAACGCAATTCGTTAGCCACGCGCTTGCGCTCGGCTTCCATGCGCTGGTACACCGACGCCGTGATGCTCTCGGCGTAGTCCACGCGGGTGATGCGCACATCCACCACGTCCATGCCCCAGGGCTTCTCGGCACCGCGCACCGCTTCAAGCACCTCGCGTTTCACGTCGGCCATGAGGTCTTCGCGACGGGTCGAGAGCAGTTCGTTCACGGTGCGTTTGTTCACCTCCTGCTGGAACGAGTTGCGTACCACGCGATTGAGCTGCAAGGCACCCGCGCGCTCATTGACACCCACGTTGCGGATGTATTCCTGCGGCTCGCTGATGCGCCAGCGCACATACCAGTCAATGACCACGCGCTGTTTCTCGGCCGTCAGCGAGGGCTCGGTGTCGGTGCTCTCCAGGGTGAGCAGGCGCTTGTCGATGTACGACACGTTCTGGAACGGCGGCGGCAGCTTGAAGTTCAGCCCCGGCTCGGTGACGACCTGCTTGATCTGCCCCAGCTGGAACACCACGCCAAACTGGCGCTGATCCACCACGAACAGCATGGAACTGGCAATTGCCAGCGCCACAAGAAGGGATGTGAGTATGAAACCCAGTTTGTTCATTTGCGTTGCTTTCTCATCGCGTGTACTTGGGCCAGCGCTCAGCGGCTCTCCCGCTCACGGGAGCGGGCGGCATTGT
The DNA here is from genome assembly GCF_057654755.1 of Hydrogenophaga sp. L76. Classification (NCBI taxonomy): domain Bacteria; kingdom Pseudomonadati; phylum Pseudomonadota; class Betaproteobacteria; order Burkholderiales; family Comamonadaceae; genus Hydrogenophaga; species Hydrogenophaga sp. L76. Next base: position 513,512 of record NZ_CM172807.1, on the reverse strand, counting down.
CGAGACTGCGGGACGCGGGCGTGGCTGGCGAGGTGGTCGCCGGTGCCGCGCTGGTGGAAGGTGCCGCGGGGCTCGGCCCGGTCATCTGCATGAGCTTGTCCAGCGGCAGGTACAGCAGGTTCGAGCCCGACTTGGAGTCCACCACCACCTTGGTCACATTCGAGTACACCTCTTGCATGGCATCGGTATACATGCGCTCACGGGTCACCTGGGGCGCTTTCTGGTACTCGGTCAGAACCGAGCGGAAACGCTGCGAGTCACCTTCGGCCTGCGCCACGATGCGAGCCCTGTAACCTTCTGCCTCTTCGGTCAGGCGGGAAGCCGCACCCCGTGCGCGGGGCACGACGTCATTCGCATAGGCCTGCGCTTCGTTCTTGGCCCGTTCACGTTCCTGGCCAGCCTTCAGCACATCATCGAAAGACGCCTGCACCTGCTCGGGCGGCCGCACGCCGCCCTGCTGCAGGTTGATACCCACCACTTCGATACCGACCTTGTAACGATCCAGGATGGTCTGCATCAGGGCACGCACCCGCGGTGCGATCTGATCCCGCTCTTCGGCCAGCGCGGCGTCCATCTTCATCTTGCCCACCACTTCGCGCACAGCCGTTTCCGCCACCTTGATCACCGAAGCATCGGGATCCAGACTTTCAAACAGGAACGCACGGGCATCGTTCAAACGGTATTGCACCGCGAACTTGATCTCGACAATGTTTTCGTCCTGGGTCAGCATCGCCGACTCGCGCAGACCCGTGGCCGGCATCAGGTTGTCACGACCCACATCGACCGAGCGGATCTGGGTCACAAAAACCGTCTCGTGACGCTGCACCGGGTATGGCAGGCGCCACTGGAAACCGGCACCGACCGTGCTGTGGTACTTGCCAAACTGCGTGATGACGGCCTGCTGGCCTTCCTGCACGATGAAGAAACCCGTGCCCAGCCAGATCAGCGCCACCACGCCAACAATCAGGCCAGCACCAATGCCTGTGGTCTTGGGACTTGGATTGAAGCTGGGCAATCCGCCACCGGAACCATTGCCACCACCCTGCCCGCCGCCGCGACCACCCTTGCCGCCCAGCATGCCGCCGAGCTTGCGGTTGAAGTCACGCCAGAGTTCATCCAGATCGGGCGGTCCCTGATTGGGGCCCTGGCCACGCGGTGGCTTCTGCTCACCCTTGGGCCGCTCGTCGGTATCCCGGCCGGAGTCCGGCTCGCCGGACTGCGGCTTGTCGCCATCGCGGGCGTCGTCGCCACGGCCCCAGCGGGGATCGTTGAGATTGAACACGCCCAGCAGGCCACGCCAGCCTTTGCGGCGCCCGCCGGATTCAGCACCGCGGCTCGATGATTGCAGATTCACATCCATGTGTTGCCAACTTCTATTCGAATCAAAACCATGACATTGTGCCCAATCAGGGCAGCACATTCCCGATCAAGGACATCTCCCCCGGGGTATTGCCGCCATCCGGGCCCTCGGACGGCGTCACCTGCTTCGCCAGCAAGGCCCGCAACGCCGGAAGACCGTCGCCAGTGAGGGCACTCACAAAAATACGAGGCATCAACACGCCATCAAGTTCCATCACATCTTCCAGCACGCGGGGCACTGCAGCCGGGTCCATGGCATCGAGCTTGTTGAACACCAGGATCTGCGGCACACGGTCGGCACCGATGTCCTTGAGAACACCCTGCACCGAAGCAATCTGCTCCAGATACGAGGGGTTGGACGCATCGACCACATGCAGCAGCAGATCGGCGTCGGCGGCCTCCTGCAGGGTGGCCGCAAACGCGTCGACCAGCCCGTGGGGCAGATCCCGGATGAATCCCACGGTGTCGGACAAGGACACTGAACGCCCTGCTTCGCCCAGATACAACTGCCGGGTGGTGGTGTCGAGCGTGGCGAACAGCTGGTCGGCCGCGTACGCGCGGGCTTTGACCAGGGCATTGAAGATCGACGACTTGCCGGCGTTGGTGTAGCCCACGAGCGAAATCGCGAACGCATCCCGGCGTTCGCGCTGGCGGCGTTGCGTGGCCCGCTGTTTCTTGACCTTCTCCAGCCGCTCTTTGGTGCGCTTGATGCTGTCACCGATCATGCGGCGGTCGAGCTCGATCTGGGTTTCACCCGGACCTCCGCGCATGCCGATGCCGCCGCTTTGCCGCTCCAGGTGTGACCAGCGGCGCACCAGCCGGGTCGACAGGTATTGCAGGCGAGCGAGCTCCACCTGCAGCTTGCCTTCATGGCTGCGGGCGCGCTGGGCGAATATCTGCAGGATGAGCAGCGTTCGGTCATTGACCGGCAGGCCGAGCGTGCGCTCCAGGTTGCGCTGTTGCGCCGGACTCAGCGCCTGGTCAAAAAGAATTTCGCTGGCACCCGTGGACTGGGCGAGCATCTTGATCTCTTCAGCTTTACCAGACCCGACAAACAGGGCCGGGTCGGGTGCGCGGCGCTTGCAGCTGACCCGATCGGCCACGGTGAAGCCCGCGGTCTGAGCCAACAGACCGAGTTCTTCGAGTTCGGCGTCAAAATGCGGCAGCCCGAAATCCACCCCGACCAGAATGACCGAAGGGGTGGACGGGTTTTGGGAAGCGGACGGGTTCAATGCCATTCAACAGCCGCCTGTGCCGTGACCAACACGGCAGGATTCAGGGGCTGGATCAAGAGGCTGGCGCTTCGTCCGGGCCGGCTGCGGAAAATTGCACCGGGCGGCCCGGCACGATGGTGGAGATCGCATGCTTGTAAACCATTTGTGTCACGGTGTTGCGCAGCAACACGACGTACTGGTCAAACGATTCGATCTGGCCTTGCAGTTTGATGCCATTGACCAGGTAAATCGACACGGGAACGTGTTCCCGGCGAAGCTGGTTCAGGAAGGGATCTTGCAAGAGCTGGCCTTTGTTATTGCTCACGATATGCTCCGTGTTCAAAAAAAGTTGATAGGAGGCGCACCATACCACACCGCTGTGCTTGAACAGGCGATGGCGGGAAAGACGCTCACTCCTTGAATGGATTCTCCGACGTCTTGTACTCGATGCGCAGCGGCGTGCCCACGAGGTCAAACGCCTTGCGGAAGCGGCCTTCAAGGAAGCGGGTGTAAGCGTCAGGCACGTGTTCCAGCGAATTGCCGTGGATCACGATCACGGGCGGGTTCATGCCGCCCTGGTGCGCGTAGCGCATCTTGGGGCGGAACATGCCGCTGCGGGTGGGCGCCTGGAAGGCCACGGCTTCCATCAGCAAGCGCGTGAGCACGGGGGTGGACATCTTGCGCATGGCCGACGCATGAGCCTGCGCGATCGACTTCCAGACCGGACCCAGACCCTGGCGCTTCTGGGCCGAGATCAGGTGCAGCGAGGCGAACTTCAGGAACGCCAGTCGGGTTTCGATCTGGCGCTCGATCTGCTCGCGCTGGTAGGCATCGACGGCGTCCCATTTGTTGATCGCCAGCACCACGGCGCGTCCGCTCTCCAGGATGTAGCCCGCAATGTGCGCGTCCTGATCGGTCACGCCCTGGGTGGCGTCCAGCAAGAGCAGCACCACATGGGCGTTTTCAATCGCCTGCAGGGTCTTCACCACCGAGAACTTCTCAATGGCTTCAAACACCCGCCCCTTGCGACGGATGCCCGCGGTGTCGATCAGCTCGTATTTCTGGCCGCCGCGCTCGAAGGGCACCGAGATGGTGTCGCGCGTGGTGCCTGGCAGGTCAAAGGCCACCAGACGCTCTTCGCCCAGCCAGACGTTGATCAAGGTGGACTTGCCCACATTGGGACGCCCCGCCACCGCCAAGCGGATCACACTGGTGTCGACTTCCGCCGCTTCTTCGTCTTCTTCGGCAAGACCCGGGATCGCCTCCAGCGCCAGATCCAGCATGGAGCGCACGCCCTGACCGTGTGCGCCGGACACCGGCACCACCTCGCCAAGACCCAGCTCAAAAAATTCCACCAGTTGCAGACCCTGCGTCATGCCCTCGGCCTTGTTGGCCACCAGCACGGTGGGCTTGCCCAGGCGGCGCAGGTACTTGGCGATTTCATGGTCCTGGGCGTTGACGCCGGCGCGCGCATCGACAACAAAAATCACCACGTCCGACTCGGCCACGGCCTGTCGGGTCTGCTTGGCCATTTCCTTGTAGATGCCAGACTCGGCCGCGGGCTCGAAGCCACCGGTGTCGATGACGATGTATTCCTGCTTGCCCGATTTGCCATTGCCGTAGTGGCGGTCACGGGTCAGGCCGGCAAAGTCGGCCACGATGGCGTCGCGAGAACTCGTCAAGCGGTTGAACAGGGTGGACTTGCCCACATTGGGGCGCCCCACCAGAGCGATGACGGGTTTCACTACAGAGCTTTCGTTCAGGACCAGGCGAACCGGCGGTTCGCCCTGCAATCGTTATTGGGGACGCCAGCCGTAGACGCCGCCGTTGCGCGTCTGCACCACCAGAATCTGCCCGGCCAGCACCGGGGCACCGACGATCGGTGACCCGTCGGTTGACAGCCGGTTCATTTCGCTGCCGTCCTCGCGGGACAGCAGGTGCACCAGTCCCTTGCTGTCGCCAATGGCCACCACGCGGCCCACGGCCAGCGGCGACGTGAGTTCGCGGTATTTGAGGCGTTCGATTTCCCAGCTGCGTTCACCGTTGGCGCGTTGCCAGGCGACCACGCGGCCGTCGGACTCGGTGCCAAACACCATGCGGTCGTCGCCATGCACGCCGGTGGAACCGCGTGCGGGTTTGCTCCACACCACAGCGCCACGACTGGTGTCCACACAACCCACTGCGGCGCCAAAGGCGCGCGCACAGACACTGTCGCCCTGCCGGCTGACGGTGCCCACCAGGTCCACCAGGCGTTCGACCTCGTTGGTGCCCCGGGCGCTGGCCACCAGGGCCTCCCAGCGGATCGTGCCGTTGAGGGGATTCAGGCCGGTCAGGCGCGCGGACAAGCCGGCGACGAGGGTGTCGCCCACCGCCAGCAGCACGCCAGACTGCCCCAGCACCAGCGGTTCACCCGGGCGGGCCTGGCTCCACAGCCGGGCACCGGTCCGACCGTCAAAGGCCGTCACGCTGCGGTCCGCCGTCAGCACAAACACGCGCTGCCCCGCCACCAGTGGCGCCGTGAACGCGCGCGCCGGCAAGCGCACGCGCCAGAGTTCACGCCCCTCGGCGATGGCCACCAGGTCGTTGGTCTGCGTGATCACAGCGGCCGTCTGGCCGTCCGAACCCACGCCCGCCGAAATGCCGGTGCGCAGATCCACGCGCCACACATCCTTGCCGGTGTCGGCATCGAGCGCCGCCACGGTGCCCGTGGAGCCCGCCACGAACACGCGGCCGGGCGTGACCAGCGGCATCAAAGCGGTCCCGGATGTCCCCACCTGGGTCGACCAGGCGAGATTGGCGCCCAGCAAAGCCGCAGGTGGCGGCAGGGGCGCCGGTTCAAATTTGGCGGGCGAAGAAGAACAGGCGGACAGCCCGATGACCACGGCGACACCCAGCCCAGACAGGAGCGAACGCCTCCGTTTAGCCAGTTGCACCGAAAACCCATTTCCCTGGGGCATGATTGACTTCATCAACGCGTCACCTCCGCAGCGCCGCCCAGCGTGGAAGCATCCACCCCCAGCGACGCGAGTTTGACTTCCACCAGCTGGCGGTATTCGGTTTGTGGACCCAGCGCACGCCATGCGGCCTGGTACTGGGCCTTGGCTTCTTCGGTCTTCCCCTGGGCCAGGAACACATCGCCCCGGCGGTCCGCAGCGAGCGGTTCGAAGGCCTTGGGCATCGGCGTTTCCAGTGTCTTCAAGGCCTGGTCAAAAGCCTTGGATTCCACATCCAGCGCCGCCAGCCGCAAACGGGCAATGGCCTGGAGCGATGTGTCCGACGACTCTTCCGACACCCAGGTGAGCGCCGCGCGTGCACCATCGGCCTTGCCGGCTTCGTACAGCGTCTTGCTCGCCAGCAAAGCCCCTTGTGCGGCAAACGTGGTGCTGGCAAAGCGGTCTTTCATCTCGGCGTAGGCGCGCCCGATCTTGTCGGCATCGCCCGCCAGTGCGGCGCGCTCGATTTCTTCGTACAGGGCGGATGCCTTGGTCGCCTGATCGCGTTGCCAGTAGTTCCAGCCGTTCCAGGCAGCCAGGCTGCCAAACGCAGCGATCAAGACCCAGGTGATCAGATTGCCGTACTGGTCCCAGAAGTGTTTGATCTGGTCGAGCTGTTCCTGCTCTTCAAGGTCGAGGTGTTTGGCCATGGGTGGTAGTCAGTGAGTAACGTGGGATTGTAGGGCGCTGCCGGTCGCCAGGGCTGACCGGGGCATGCCCGGAGCAAAAGGCCTCAGCGCAGGCTCTGCGCCCAGGCGGCCAGATCGGCCAGCGGCTGGGCCACCTGGGCGGGCATGTCCCCTGCCCCTTCACCCGGACGCGAACCGCGCAAGGGCTTGACCGACACCAAACCTTGCGCCAGCTCATCGGCGCCAAAGATGAGTGCAAAACGCGCCCCGCTGGCGTCGGCCTTCTTGAATTGCGACTTCATGCTGCCCATGCCTTCGGCACCGCCAGCGTGCATCTGCACCCGCACGCCCTGCTGGCGCAGGGCGCGCAACACCGGCATGACCCGGGACACGCTGCCCGCATCGGGCACCACGGCGTAGGCATCAGGCGTGGGCTGTTCGGGCAGCCTGCCCTGCTCTTTCAGCAGCTCCAGGATGCGCTCCATGCCCAGCGCCCAGCCCACGGCCGGTGCGGCCTTGCCACCAATCTGTTCGAACAGGCCGTCGTAGCGGCCACCGGCGCAGACCGTGCCCTGCGACCCCAGCTGCGTGGTCACGAACTCGAACACGCTGAGGTTGTAGTAGTCCATGCCGCGCACCAGGCGCGGGTTGATGCGGTAGGCGATGCCGTGCGCGTCGAGCAGACCACGCAGGCGGTTGAAGTGGTCCAGCGACTCGGTGCCCAGGTGGTCCATCAGGCGCGGCGCCGCGTTGACGAGCGCCTGCATCGCCGGGTTCTTGGTGTCCAGGATGCGCAGCGGGTTGCTGTGCAGACGGCGCCTGGCGTCTTCATCGAGCTGGTCAGCGTGGCCTTCCAGGTAGGCAATCAGCGCCTGGCGGTGCGCCTGGCGCTCGGCCGGCTGGCCCAGGCTGTTGATTTCCAGCTCGATGCCTTCCAGACCCAGTTCAGCCCAGAGGTCGCAGGCGAGCACGATCAGCTCGGCGTCCACATCGGGGCCGACAAAGCCCAGCGCCTCGGCACCGAACTGGTGGAACTGGCGGTAGCGGCCACGCTGCGGGCGCTCGTGGCGGAACATCGGCCCCATGTAATAGAGGCGCTTGCCACCGTCGTACAGCAGCGAGTGTTCAACCGCAGCACGCACCACACCGGCGGTGTTTTCCGGGCGCAGGGTCAGCTGCTCGCCGTTGAGCCGGTCTTCGAAGGAATACATCTCCTTCTCGACGATGTCGGTCACCTCGCCCAGGCCGCGAACGAACAGTGCCGTGGGCTCCACGATGGGTGTGCGCAGGTTGCGGTAGCCGTAGCGCTGCATGAGCGAGCGCAGTTTGTCTTCGAGCCACTCCCAGTGTGCGGACACGGGAGGAGCGATGTCGTTCATGCCTTTGACGGCGCTGAGTTTTTCTGCCATGGGAATGCGGTGCGACCGGGCACCATCTGAAATGCCGGCACCGTCCAGCGGCACCAGAGACAAAGTCAGACAGCTGCGCCGAATCTCTTTTCTATGTAGTTTTCAACGATCTGCTGGAATTCGCGGGCGATGCCTTCGCCGCGCAAGGTCATCGCCTTCTGGCCATCGATGAAGATGGGCGCAGCCGGCGCTTCGCCGGTACCTGGCAGGCTGATGCCGATGTCGGCGTGCTTGCTTTCACCGGGGCCGTTGACGATGCAGCCCATCACCGCGACCTTCAGGTTTTCGACGCCAGGGTAACGCTCGCGCCAGACCGGCATCGACGAGCGCAGGTAGTCGTCGATCTGCTTGGCGAGTTCCTGGAAGGTGGTGCTGGTGGTGCGGCCACAGCCCGGGCAAGCGGTGACACTGGGCACGAAGGCACGCAGGCCCAATGACTGCAGTATCTCGGCGGCAATCACCACCTCCTGCGTGCGGGCCTCGCCGGGCTGCGGCGTGAGCGAGACGCGGATGGTGTCGCCGATGCCCTGCTGCAGCAGCACCGACAGCGCCGCCGCCGATGCCACAGCGCCCTTGGTGCCCATGCCGGCCTCGGTCAGACCCAGGTGCAGCGCGTAGTCGCAGCGCTGGGCCAGGGCCTGGTAGACCGCGATCAGGTCCTGCACGCCGCTGACCTTGCAGGACAGGAAGATGTTGTTGCCGTTCAGACCCAGTGCCTCGGCCTTGGCCGCGGAATCGAGCGCCGACATGATCAGCGCCTCGTACATCACCTGGCGCGCGTCCCAGGGCTCGGCACGCTGCGAGTTCTGGTCCATCAGGCGGGCCAGCAGGTCCTGGTCGAGGCTGCCCCAGTTCACGCCGATGCGCACGGCCTTGTCGTGACGGGCCGCGATCTCGACCATCTGGGCGAACTGGCGGTCGCCTTTTTCGCCCTTGCCCACGTTGCCGGGGTTGATGCGGTACTTGGACAAGGCCTCGGCGCAGGCCGGGTGGTCGCTCAGCAGCTTGTGGCCGTTGTAATGGAAATCGCCGATCAGGGGCACGTTAATGCCCATGCGGTCCAGCTGCTCGCGGATGTGGGGCACCGCCCTGGCCGCTTCGTCGTTGTTGACCGTGATGCGCACCAGCTCGGACCCGGCGATGGCCAGCTCCTTGACCTGGATCGCGGTGCCGATGGCGTCGGCCGTGTCGGTGTTGGTCATGGACTGCAGGCGCACCGGCGCGTCACCACCCACCGTCACGTGATGATCACCCCAGGACACCACCCCCTGCCGCGTCCTGCGCGGTCGGGCGCCAGCCAGTGCGACCGGTGCAGCGGTTGGGTTGTTCTCCATCACAGACCGGTTGGCTACAGGCATGTCCATGGTCATTTCACCTCGAATCGGGCCACGCTGTTGCGGGCAAAAGGCGTCACGTCAAATGGACGCCCGCGCACCTGAACCTGCACCGCATCGGCGCGACCGAGCACCACCGAATAGGGCGGCGGGCTGGAAAAATTCAGCGCATCACCCGCTTTGAGCATGCGCTGCACCTGCACCTTGCCCGTGCCGTCGATCACTTCGACCCAGGAGTCGCTGGTCGCCTGCAGGATCAGGAGGCTGCCCGAAGCGACCGGTTCAGCGAGCGCAACGGGTGGCGTTTCAGAAAGCACTGGAGCCTGAGCCAGCACAGGCTCGGCCGGTGCGCCAGAGGCTGGCGCAGCAAGCACGTCGGTCACAGTGGACACCTGCGACACGGCGCTGGAGTCCGGCGAGTCTGAACCCGGCGCAGGTGGCACAACGGTCGTCACCACTTTGCCAGTCGTGGGATCGCTGCTGAAAACACCCGTGGCGCCTGTCAGCAGGTCCTTCCCCGGCAAGGCACTCCAGTCGGGCACCAACGCAATCAACAGCGCTCCCAGCAGCGCCAGCGAAGCAATCAACACCGCCGGACGGCGCAGTCCGTCCAGGGGACTGAAGGTCGACGCACCCTGATCGCCCTTGAAAGGCGCATTGATGGTCAGTCGGGAGTCGCCCAGCACAGGCATGTTCCCCTGGGGAATCTGTTCGAGGATGGGACCCGGGTCGGTCTTGAGCTGGCGGCAGGCACTGGACGCCAGTGCACGTGCAAACGTCAGGTCGGGCAGCTCGTCATAACGCCCGGCTTCCAGCGCTTCCAGCTTCTTGACCGGCACCTTCAGCGCCGCCGCCAGTGCGGCGATGTGCAGGCCCGCGGCTTCCCGCGCCTGGCGCAGCAGCACCGGTGCGGACCAGACCGGTTCGACAGCGCAGGCGCCGTTGACCTGTTGATCGTGGATCACCGACTCATTCATGGAACGAACCCCGTTGGTAGGCCGCCCATTCACGCGACTTCGGATACCGCCGCTCCAGCTGTTGCGCCAGCTGGCCGACCGCAGCGGTGTTGTTCAACTTGCGCTCAACCTTGATGCCCAGCCACAGCGTCTCGGCATTGGCCAGATCGGAGTTGTTCAGACGCCGGATATAGAACTGGGCACGCGTGTCGTCACCCCGTTTGAAGAGCAGCGCCGCCAGGTTGTAGCCTGTGATGGGGTTGGCGGCGTCCAGCTCGTAGGAGCGCGCAAAACTGCCTTCGGCCTCGGCCAGCTGGCCCATGCGGGTCTGGCAGATCCCCTTGGCCATGTAGGTCTTGGCCTGGCCTCCGTAGACCGGGCTGGCCAGCGCCCGGGTAAAGAGCTGGATGGCTTCGGTGTAACGGTTCTGGTTGCAGGTGAACCAGCCGTAATTGTGCAGTGCGTCCGGGTCACGGGGATTGATCTGCAGGGCGCGGCGGAAACTGTCCTCGGCCAGCCGGGCATCGTTCAGCCGCATGTAGACGAGCCCGCGCAACACGTACGCCGGCCCGTAGCCCGGGTCGGCGGCCAGCGACTGCTTGATTTCGTCCAGCGCCACCGTGTTTTGCCCTTGTTCAAAATAGCTCGACGCCAGCTCCAGGCGAATCCGGGCCCGCTTGCGCGTCTCGGGTTCATCGGAATCGGTGATCGGCTCGGCCGTGGTCGTGGTGGCCGAAGCCGGTGCCCCGGCGCAAGCCGACAACAGTGCCACACCGGCGGCCAGCAGCAGCCACAGCATCACGGTGCTGACCCAGAATCGCTGTCCTTCGCCGTTTGACCGGGCGCCGGGCACCACACACGAGGCGGCCGGCAACATGGAAGGAGCGCGATCCCGGTGGCTGTGGGCAAATGCGTCTGTCATACCTGTGGGTCCTTGGCTGTGTGCACGAATCGGATGGGTTGCACGGCGGCGTCCTGGCGGCGCTCGGCCAGGCGGCGGGCTGCGTCGGTGCGGTCGAGCACGTCGCCCGCCAACTGGCCGCAGGCAGCGTCGATGTCATCGCCACGGGTCTTGCGCACCGTCGTGACCACCCCGCCCTCGTTGAGGATCTGCCCGAAGCGCAGTACCACGGCACGCGGTGAGCACTTGAGCCCCGAGTCAGGGAAGGGGTTGAACGGAATGAGGTTGATTTTGCACGGAACGCCGCGACCACCGTGCGTCTTGACCAGCTTCAGCAATTGCTGCGCGTGCTCGGGCTGGTCGTTCACCCCCTCCAGCATGCAGTACTCGAAGGTGATGAAGTCGCGCGGCGCGGCCGGCAGGTAACGCAGGCAGGCGTCGAGCAGCTCGGCGATCGGGTATTTGCGGTTCAACGGTACCAGCGAGTCGCGCAGGGCATCGTTGGGCGCATGCAGCGAAACGGCCAGCGCCACCGGCACGTCCTGCGCCAGGCGGTCGATCATCGGTACGACACCCGAGGTCGACACCGTGACCCGGCGGCGTGACAGGCCATAACCGTGGTCGTCCAGCATCACGCGCAGGGCGGGCACGAGGGCGCTGTAGTTCTGCAGCGGCTCGCCCATGCCCATCATCACCACATTGGTGATCACGCGGTCGGCGGACTTCAGGTGCTTGCGCAGGAAATGTTCGGCGTGCCAGAGCTGCGCCAGGATCTCGCCGGTGGTGAGGTTGCGCGAAAAGCCCTGGTGGCCGGTGGAGCAGAAACGGCATCCCACGGCACATCCGGCCTGGGAAGAAATGCAGAGGGTGCCCCGATCGTCTTCAGGAATGAACACGGTTTCCACCGCGTTGCCGTCACCCACATCGAAAAGCCACTTGATGGTGCCGTCGGTCGATTCCTGGCGCGAGAGCACCGGCAGGTCGGTGATGTGGCAGACCGAGGGCAGTTTCTCGCGCAGGCTTTTGGCGAGATCGGTCATCTCGTCGAAACGAGAGGCCCCTTTTTGATGGATCCAGCGAAACAGCTGGACGGCGCGGAAACGCTTTTCGCCCAGCTGTTCGCAAAAGGCGGCCAGGCCCTCAAGATCAAGGTCGAGCAGGTTGGCCGTCATCACATGATCAACGCGCGGCTGTTTCAGCGCGTGTAGACGTTCATGCCGGCAAAGAAGAACGCCACTTCAGCGGCGGCCGTCTCGGGGGCGTCAGAGCCGTGCACGGCGTTGGCGTCGATGCTGTCGGCGAAGTCGGCGCGGATGGTGCCGGCTGCGGCCTTCTTCGGGTCGGTAGCACCCATCAGGTCGCGGTTCTTGGCAATCGCGCCTTCGCCTTCCAGCGCCTGGATCATCACCGGGCCGGAGATCATGAAGTCCACCAGGTCCTTGAAAAAAGGACGCTCTTTGTGCACAGCGTAGAACTGTTCAGCTTCGCCGCGCGACAGGTGGGCCATGCGGGCGGCCACGACCTTCAGGCCGGCAGCTTCAAAACGGGCGTAAATCTGGCCGATCACGTTCTTGGCAACGGCGTCGGGTTTGATGATCGAGAGGGTGCGTTCGATGGCCATGGTGGTCCTTGAATTTATTGATAAAAACGATTTTTTCGCGGTGCTGCAAAGCCTTTGATTCTACATCGCCCCGTGACTTGCACGGGGCACGCGCCGCAGCCCTGGAAGCTCAGCGCCCGCCAGAACGCCCGCCACCGCCACCACGGCGGCGACCACCGCCGGACGGACCGCCACGAGCGCCATCCTGCTCGCGCTTGCGCTGCAGGGCGTCCTGGCCGATGTAGCCGAACGAGGTTTTCAAGGGATCAGGTTGGGCAGCGCCGCCGCCCTGCCCGCCGGGCTTGCCGCCACGGGCCTTGGGGTTGTCGGAGGGTGTCCCAAACATGCTGCTGCGCCGCACAGCGGGCGCTTCACCCCGGCTGCCGGGCGGGTTGCCGTAGTTGCGCCCGCCACCCTTGGGTGCCGGCTTACCGCGCGTGGCCGGGTGCCGGCCACGGGGTGCACGATCGTCGCCAGTGACTGCCGGCATGCCGGCAGCAGCGGTCAGTCGGTCGATGTCCTGCTGGTCCAGCTCCACCCAGACACCCCGCTTGAGCCCCCGCGGCAGCATCATGGCGCCGTAACGGATGCGGATCAGGCGGCTGACCGCATGACCCACGGCTTCGAGCATGCGGCGCACCTCGCGGTTGCGCCCCTCGCCGATGGTCACGCGGTACCAGCAGTTGGCCCCTTCACCGCCGCCGTCTTCGATGCTCGAGAACTGGGCCACACCGTCGTCCAGTCGCACACCGTCGAGCAGGCGCTGTTTTTCTTCATTGGACAAGGCACCGAGCACGCGCACCGCGTACTCGCGTTGCAGACCGAAACGCGGGTGCATCAAGCGATTCGCCAGTTCGCCCGAGTCGGTCAGCAACAGCAGGCCTTCGGTGTTCAGATCGAGTCGCCCGACCGATTGCCATTTGCCCTGGTACAGGCGCGGCAGGCGGCGAAACACGGTGGGGCGGTTCTGCGGATCATCATGGGACACGACTTCGCCTGCAGGCTTGTGATAGGCCAGCACGCGCGGCGGCGGCGGTGTCATGCGCACACGCACCTGCTTGCCATTGACCTTGATCACATCGCCAAACTGGATGCGCTGGCCCACGTGGGCGGGCTCGCCGTTGACGGAAATGCGACCTTCCAGGATCAACTGTTCCATCTCCAGCCGCGAGCCCATGCCCGCCTGCGCCAGCACCTTGTGCAGCTTCGGCGAGTCGGCTTGGGGCGCGAGCACGCGTTTGGTCGGCAGTGGCAGGTCCTGTTCCTGCTCAGCATCAAATGCGCCACTGACCACGTCATCGAACTGCAATGCGACGGGTGCTTCGACCGGGGGCCGGGCCGGCGCCACAGGGACATCACTCTGCGCCTGCGGCGCGGTCGTGTCGTGGCCGACGGGTTCGACCATTTCGACCTCGCGGGGGGTGTCTGGAGGTGTGGGGGTGTTCGCCATGGTCATGGTGTTCCTGTGGAAGGCTCGGGCATCTCGGTCGCGGTTTCGGATTCGGTGGGTTCGGCGTCTATCAATGACACCTCAACGGTTTCGCCCGCCTCGGGCACCAGGCTCGATGAAAGCGCCTCGAAGTCCAGTCTGTCCAGCGCGGACTCCTGCACCTCGCTGCCTTCGAGCGGCGGCAGCTGGTCCAGCGAAGCCAGGCCCAGATCGTCCAGAAACTGGCGGGTGGTGGCAAACAGGGCCGGTCGTCCCACCGTTTCGCGGTGACCGATCACTTCGACCCAGCCCCGGTCTTCAAGTTGCTTCAGGAGCAGTGAGTTGATGGTCACGCCGCGGATGTCTTCCATGTCACCCCGGGTGACGGGCTGGCGGTAGGCGATGATGGCCAGCGTTTCCAGCGTGGCGCGGGTGTATCGGGGGGGCTTCTCGGGGTGCAGCCGGTCCAGATAGGGGCGCATTTCAGGCCGGCTCTGGAAACGCCAGCCGCTGGCCACCTGCACCAACTCCACGCCGCGACCAGCCCACTCCAGCTGCAGGTCAGCCAGCAGGCTCTTGAGGGTGTCGGGCGAGACCTCCATGTCGAAAAGCACGCCCAGCTCCCGCACGGAGAGCGGTTGCGGCGCGCAGATCAAAGCGGTCTCGAGGACGCGTCGGGCATCCGTGGTGTTCATCGCTGGTGTCTGTCAAAAACCGGTTGTCCGGTCCGGGCTGCGGAGGATGCGAAGGCTGCTGGTGTGCCCGCCCGGCGGCGGGGCTGGGTCACCAGGCGGTCCGCAACATCAGGGCATCGGGCGGAGCCATCCGGGTGGGGCTGTCAAAATCATCGGGAACCATCCCGAAAAAGCGGCCTGCTGAAGGCTTTTGCACAGCCAGGGTGGCGTCACCCCAACTGGGCATCATTGTAATGGAGCCCGGCCTGTTCCAGTGCTTCCTGAAAATCGCCCGGTGGCGCGGACTGGAATGCGAGCTGAACGCCCGAGATCGGGTGCAAAAGACGCAGGCGCGTGGCGTGCAAGGCCTGGCGCAGCATACCGAACAAAGGTTTGCCGCCGTACAGCGCATCACCCGCCAGCGGATGCCCCAGCCAGGCCATGTGCACCCGGATCTGGTGCGTGCGGCCGGTGTGCAGCTTGCAGGCCACCAGGCAGGCCTGGTCGTTGCCGTCGAGCAGCCGGATGGTGGTCTGGGCGGGTTTGCCACTGGTGGCACCGGGCCGCAGCACCGCCATGCGCAAGCGGTTGTGGGTGTCGCGGCCCACAGGCTGGTCCACCACCTGCTCGGCCGCGCCCTTCCAGCGGCCCTGCGCCAGCGCGAGATACCCGCGATGCACCTCGCGTGCAGCGATGGCACGCACCAGGGCGTCCACCGCCGGCCGGCTCTTGCCCACCAGCATCAGGCCCGAGGTGTCCTTGTCGAGCCGGTGAACAATGCCCGCGCGCGGCAACTGGGCTGCAGCAGCGTGGTGGGCCAGCAGCCCATTGAGCAGCGTGCCGCTCCAGTTCCCGGCCGCCGGGTGCACCACGAGCCCGGCGGGCTTGTTGATCACCAGCAGGTGCGTGTCTTCGAAAACCACGTCCAGCGCGATCGGCTGGGCGACGAAGGCCATGGCCTGCTGCGTGGGGCGCAATTCGACCCGCAGCAGATGCCCCACCTGGACGCGGGCCGACGGCTTGTGGACCGTGGTTCCGAGCAACTGAACCGCACCATCGGCCATGAGCTGCTGCAGGTAGGAACGCGAGAACTCGGGAATCAGGCGGGCCAGTGCGCGGTCGACCCGCCAGCCGTGCATCTCGACCGGAATTTCGCAACAACGGGTCTCGGTTTCCAGCAGGACGTCATCGCCGCCGTTCATTGGCTCGGAAGGCTCAGGGGTCATCCCCGGTGTCGGCTGCCCCCCCGTCGATATAATTTCTGCTGCCAAGACCTGTTTTCCTGTTGTAAAGGTGTGCGTGTGAAGCGTTCGTTCAGATTATCGGCTGTGTCTTTGTGCACGCTGGGACCATTGCTCGCCCTGTGGGGGTGCAGCAGCACGCCGGTGGACGAAACCGTGGGCTGGAGCCCCAACAAGATTTACAGCGAAGCCATTGAAGAGCGCGATGCCGGCAACTTCGAAAAGGCCGTGACGCTGTACGAAAAGCTCGAAGGCCGTGCAGCCGGCACGCCGCTGGCCCAACAAGCCCAGCTTGACAAGGCCTACGCCCACTACAAAGCCGGCGAACAGGCACAGGCCCTGGCCGCGCTCGACCGCTTTCTGCGCCTGCATCCCGCCAGCCCCGCGCTGGACTACGCGCTGTACCTCAAGGGCCTGGTCAACTTCAATGACAACCTGGGCCTGTTCGGTTCGCTTGCGCGGCAGGACCTGTCCGAGCGCGACCAGAAGGCGGCCAAGGCCTCGTTCGAATCGCTGCGTGAGGTCGTGACACGATTCCCCGATTCGCGTTATGCGCCCGATGCGCGCGTGCGCATGACCTACATCGTGAACTCACTGGCGCAGTACGAGGTACACGTCGCCCGCTACTACTACAACCGGGGCGCCTACGTGGCCGCCATCAACCGGGTGCAGAGTGCCTTGACCGACTACACCGACGCCCCGGCACTGGAAGAAGCGCTGTTCATTCTGGTGCGCAGCTACGACGCACTCGGCATGACCCAGTTGCGTGACGATGCCCGCCGGGTGATGCAGGCCAACTACCCGCAAAGCGCCTACCTCGGCCAGGGTGGCAAGTCCGTCAGCGAGCCTTGGTGGAAGCTCTGGTGAGCGCGAGCTCTTTCAGCGCGCGCATCACTTCGTCTTCGTCCACCAGTCGCAGCATCGGTGGCAGCGCGGCCAGCAAGGCATTGCCATAGGACCGGGTCAGCAGACGCCGGTCTCCGATCACCAGCACCCCGCGGTCGGTTTCGCTGCGGATCAGGCGCCCGACCCCTTGCCTGAGCGCCAGCGCTGCCTGGGGCAGATAGACACCGTTGAACGCGCTGAGCCCGGCATCGGTGTGTTTCTGGGCCCGCGCCTCGATCAAGGGATCGCCGGGTGAGGGAAAAGGCAGCTTGTCGATCACCAGCAGCTGCAGCACATCCCCTGCCAGATCCACACCCTCCCAGAACGACGCAGACGCCACAAGGATGGCACCCGGCTGACCAACGCCGGCAGCCGCGCGGAACCGCGCCAGCAGCGCACGCCGGGACAAACGACCCTGGCCCAGCACCTGCAGCGCAGCGCCCGAGCCGATGGGCAACATTTCAGCGAGCAGATCGGTCATGCGGCTGGCCGCGCGCAGGGTGGTGGTCAGTACCAGGGTGCGCCCGCCCAGGCGCGACGCCCAACGCGCAACCGCCTGCGCCAGCCGCGGCGTGTGATCGGGTTCACCGGGTTCCGGCAGGTCGTGGGGCACATACAGGGAGGCCAGCGAGGCGTGGTCAAACGGACTGGGCAGTCGCAGGGTGCGCAACTCCTCGTGGTGTTGCAGGCCCAGCGGCTCGGTGAACCAGCGCAGCGCATCGTCGCCGCCCAGCGTGGCCGAAGTGAATATCCAGCTGCGCGCCGCCTGAGGTGCCGTGCCCGCCAGCGCAAAGCGGGCCGAAGCGTCCGGCGGCACGCTGACCAGGCGCCAGCCACCGGCCTCGTCCACATCGGCCCAACGCACGGCTTCACGGGCTGTGCTGGCCGTCGGTGGTTCTGTCCAGCGGGGCCAGTCGGCCAACAATCCGCGCACGGTGTCCAGGAGGCGCTGCAGCTCGACCGCAGCACCCTGGGTAGCCTCCAGCGCCTGCTCCATGGCGCGCAGGGCCTGGGCCAGGCCATGCAAGGCCTGCGTCCAGAGTCGCGGATCCAGCCCCTCGGGGGTTGGCGACGACCAGCGACAACGCCCAGCGGGTACCGCACCCGACCGTGGAACCCGCGCCAGGTGGTGTACGGCCTGCTCCAGCTCCAGCGCCAGATGCGCCCAGGGTCGCTGACCGCGCGCCCACACCGGCCCCTGGCTCGCCAGTTCGCGCGCCAGCGCGCGCAATCGCCCCGAGTCCAGCGATACGCCCATGAACTGCACCCCGATCTCGTTGAGCCGGTGGGCCTCGTCAAACACCACCACCTCAACCTGCGGCAACAGTTCCGACAGGCCAGACGCCTGCACGGCCTGATCCGAGAAGTACAGGTGGTGGTTGATCACCACCCAGTCGGCCTGCTGGGCCGCACGCCGGGCCCGGTTCACATGACAGCTCGCCAGCCGCGGGCAAGCGTCCCCCAGACAGTTCTCTCGCGTGGAGCTGACCCAGGGGCGCAGCGGCGAGCGCTCATCAAGCCCCGGCAATTCGGCGAGGTCGCCCTGCACCGATGCGCTGGCCCAGCGTTGCACGTGCTCCAGCCCGGCGGCCAGCGCCGGGTCGCGCAACGTGCCGGCCACAGGCCCGCTGCGCGCCTGCTCCAGCCGTTGCAGACAGACGTAGCTGGCGCGGCCCTTGAGCAAGGCCACCCGCACCGGAAGACCCAGCGCCCGGCTCAGCGCCGGGATGTCGCGCGCAAACAGCTGTTCCTGCAGAGACTGGGTGGCGGTCGACAGCAGGGCTCGGCGTCCGCTCAACAACAGCGGCGCGAGGTAGGCAAAGGTCTTGCCCACACCGGTACCGGCCTCCACCGCAAGCCAGGTCTGCGCCTCCAGGGCCTCGGCCACGGCGCGCGCCATGTGAATCTGCGCCTGGCGCGGCTGCAGACCTCCGGGGGTGGTCACAGCCAAGGGTCCATCGGCGGCAAAAACAGCCTCGACCGCGTCCACAAAACGGGTCAAACGACGCCTCCCGCTGGCACCGACAACCCGATGGTGGACAAGGCGCAACAGGACACCACACACCACGGCCCGCCAGCCGGATGAATCAAGCGCATTTGGTGATAGTCTCGGTCTCTGTAGGGAATTCTCGTTACCATTCGCATCGCCTCGACACCGCCTGTGTCGCCCTGATTTTTGATCCACATGTCCAAAGGCTACCGCATCCACGCGTCCACCGGCATCCACCGGGGTGATCGCGATTACCAGCAGGATCAGGTCTGCCTGCTCCACCACCAGCGCCACGACGGCTGCCTGCTGTCGGTGATCGCCGATGGCATGGGGGGACGCAGCGGTGGGCGCAAGGCATCGGACCAGGTCATGCTGACCGCGCGACAGCTCTTTGAACGCTTTGATCCCGAGACCGACGACCCGTCGGCGATGCTGCGCCAGATCGTGGAAGAGTCGCATCTGGTCATCAAGCTGACAGCGGTCTCTGCCGAACAGGAACCGCACAGCACTGTCGCAGCCTTCCTGGTGAACCCGGGTGGCGACAGCCACTGGATCCACGCTGGCGATTCACGCATCTACCACTTCCGCAACGGTCAGATGATCTTTCGCACCATGGACCATTCCTATGTGCAGACCCTGGTCAACCAGGGCGAGATCACGGAAGAAGAGGCGCTGGACCACCCCCACTCCAACATCCTCATGGGCTGCCTAGGTACCGACAACGATCCCCCGGTGGACATCCACGTGGCGCACAAGCTCGGGCCGGGAGACGCCCTGCTCGCCTGTAGCGACGGTGTCTGGCACTACTTCACGCCGGCAGAACTCGCCAGTACGGTGGCCATGCTCACCCCGCGTGAAGCGTGCGAATTCCTGATCCAGAAAGCGCGTTCGCGTGCCAAAGGCATGGGCGACAACCTGTCGCTGACCATCGTCAAGTTTGACCCTTTGGGTTGAACGCTTTTCTGCGCCATGCGGGTTTCGCCGCCGGGCTGCCCCAAGGCGAAACAGCCCCCTTGGGGGCAGCGACCCGCGCAGCGGCGGAGTGTGGGGGCTACGCCGTCAAGTAAGACCGGTATCCACCTGCCGGTGTTCCAATGTCAGGTATTCGGCCGACTGCATCTCGCCCAGGCGCGATACCGTGCGCGGGAACTCGTGCGACATCGGCCCTTCCAGATACAGCTGCTCCGGCGGCACGGCGGCCGACATCACCAGCTTGACACGCCGGTCGTACAGCACATCGATCAACCAGGTGAAGCGCCGTGCCTCGGACGCCTGGCGCACCGCCATCTGCGGCACGTTGGACAGCAGCAGCGTGTGGAACTGCGACGCGATTTCCAGGTAGTCGTTCTGCGAGCGCGGCCCGCCACAGAGCGTGCGGAAATCGAACCAGATCACGCCACCAGCGCGGCGCAGCGAGCGGATTTCGCGCGACTCGATGTGCATCACCGGGTCCTGGTCGGTCATTTCGGCCAGTTCGCCAAAGGTCTTTTCCATTGCCGCGTCGGCCGTCGGTCCCAGCGGGCAGTGGTACAGCTGGATGTGCGTGAGCGTGCGCTGGCGGTAGTCGGTGCCGTTGTCCACGCTGAGCACCTCCAGACGCGATTTCAGCAGCTCGATGGCCGGCAGGATGCGGTCGCGGTGCAGACCGTCCGGGTACAGGCCGTCCGGATGGAAGTTGGAGGTGGTGACGAAGCCCACGCCGGCCTTGAACAGCGCGTCCAGCAGGCGGTGCAGGATCATGGCGTCGGTCACATCCGCCACATGGAATTCGTCAAAACAAATCAGCTTGTAGCGCTTGGCGATGCGCGCGCCCAGCTCGTCCAGCGGGTTCACTGTGCCCTGCAGGTCGCGCAACTCCCGGTGCACCTCGCGCATGAACTCGTGGAAGTGCAGCCGCGTCTTGCGGCGCAGCGGGACCGCGTTGTAGAAGCAGTCCATCAGGAAGCTCTTGCCCCGCCCCACCCCGCCAAACATGTAAACCCCGCGCGGGATCTCCGGGTTGACAAACATCTTCTTCAGCGCGTTGGAGCGGCGCTGCTTGTACGTTGCCCACTCGGACGCACACCGCTCCAGCGCATCGATGGCACGCTGCTGGGCGGGGTCGGTGGTGTAGCCGCGCTCCTTGAGCGCGGCTTCGTAGGTGCTGCGGACCGACAAGGGCGAACCCGGATCAGAAGTTCAAGGTGCGCTTGTCCACCGCGAGTGCGGCTTCCTTCGTGGCTTCCGACAGCGACGGGTGCGCATGGCAGATGCGCGCGATGTCTTCCGCACTGGCCTTGAACTCCATGGCCACCACCGCTTCGGAGATCAGCTCTGAAGCCATCGGGCCGACGATGTGCACGCCCAGGATCTCGTCGGTGGTCGCATCGGCCAGGAACTTGACCATGCCGGTTGTGTCGCCCAGCGCGCGGGCACGGCCGTTGGCCAGGAACGGAAAGGTGCCCGCCTTGTACGCCA
This sequence comes from Hydrogenophaga sp. L76, assembly GCF_057654755.1. Lineage (NCBI taxonomy): Bacteria > Pseudomonadati > Pseudomonadota > Betaproteobacteria > Burkholderiales > Comamonadaceae > Hydrogenophaga > Hydrogenophaga sp. L76. Next base: position 492,441 of record NZ_CM172807.1, on the reverse strand, counting down.
CACCGTCCGCCTTGAGCTGCTGTTCGGTGCGGCCGACCCAGGCGATCTCGGGGCTGGTGTAGATGACCCAGGGGATGGTGTTGAAGTTGACATGCCCGTGCTGGCCCGCGATGCGCTCGGCCACGGCCACGCCCTCCTCTTCCGCCTTGTGCGCCAGCATCGGGCCACGCACCACATCGCCCACCGCCCACACGCCCGGCAGGTTGGTCTTGCACTCGGCGTCCACCATGATGGCGCCGCGCTCGTCCAGCGCCAGGCCCACGGCTTCAGCGTTCAGGCCGACGGTGTTGGGGACGCGGCCGATCGAGACGATCAGCTTGTCGGCGTCCAGCGTCAGAGCTTCGCCCTTGGCGTTGGTGTAGGCCACGCTCACCCCCTTCTTGCCGGTCTTGATCTCGCCGACGGTCACGCCGAGTTCGATCTTCAGTCCCTGCTTGTCGAAGGCCTTCTTGGCTTCCTTGGCGATCTGCTCGTCCACCGCGCCGAGGAAGGTCGGCAGACCTTCGAGGATGGTGACGTCAGCGCCCAGGCGGCGCCAGACCGAGCCCATTTCCAGGCCGATCACCCCGGAGCCGATCAGCACCAGCTTCTTCGGCACGGCGCCAATGCGCAATGCGCCGTCGTTGGACAGCACGTTGACCTCGTCGAACGGCGTGCCGGGCAGCGCGCGGGCGTTGGAGCCGGTGGCGATCACGATCTGCTTGCCGGTGAGGACCTCTTCCTTGGCACCCGATACCTGGACTTCGTAGCCACCGTCAGCCGCCTTCAAGAACGAGCCACGGCCGTGGAAGAAGGTGATCTTGTTCTTCTTGAACAGGTAGAGGATGCCGTCGTTGTTCTGCTTCACCACGGTGTCCTTGCGGCCCACCATCTTGGCCACGTCCATCGTCACCTTGCCGGTGCTGATGCCATGCTCGGAGAAATGGTGGTTGGCGTGCTCGAAGTGCTCGCTGGACTGCAGCAGGGCCTTGGACGGAATGCAACCGACGTTGGTGCAGGTGCCGCCCGGGGCCGGGCCGCCAGCGGCGTTTTTCCACTCGTCGATACACGCGACCTTGAAGCCCAGCTGGGCAGCGCGGATGGCGGCGATGTAGCCGCCGGGGCCGGCGCCGATCACGACGACGTCAAATGCTTGAGACATGTTTGTTCTTTCAATGAGGTTTTTCAAACCCCGGAAGGAACGTCAACGCAGACACGCGACGCCACAACTTCCAGAAATCCCGCGGAACCGGCTTCGCCGGGCCGCAGGGATTGCCCCCTTGAGGGGGGATTCGGCTACACGAAGTGAGCAAGAAAGGGAGTGAATCCGATCTCTTCAGATGTCGAACAAGAGGCGAGCCGGATCTTCCAGCGCTTCCTTCATCGCCACCAGACCCAGCACGGCTTCGCGGCCGTCGATGATGCGGTGGTCGTAGGACATGGCGAAGTAGTTCATCGGGCGCACCACCACCTGGCCGTTTTCGACCATGGCGCGTTCCTTGGTGGCGTGCACGCCCAGGATGGCCGACTGCGGCGGGTTGATGATGGGGGTGGACATCATCGAGCCGAAGGTGCCGCCGTTGGAGATGGAGAAGGTGCCACCGGTCATGTCGTCCATGCCCAGCTTGCCGTCCTTGGCCTTCTGGCCGAATTCGGCGATCTTCTTCTCGATCTCGGCAAAGCTCATCTGGTCGGCGTTGCGCAGGATGGGCACCACCAGGCCGCGCGGCGAACCAACGGCGATACCGATGTCGAAGTAGCCGTGGTAGACGATATCGCTGCCGTCCACCGAGGCGTTGAGCACCGGGAACTTCTTCAGCGCGTGCACGGCGGCCTTGACGAAGAAGCTCATGAAGCCGAGCTTCACGCCATGTTCCTTTTCGAAACGCTCCTGCATGCGCTTGCGCATGTCCATGACCGGGGCCATGTTGATTTCGTTGAACGTGGTCAGGATGGCGTTGGTCGACTGCGACTGCAGCAGGCGCTCGGCCACGCGGGCACGCAGGCGCGTCATGGGCACGCGCTCTTCGGGGCGGTCGCCCAGATCGGGGGCCACGGTCGCCACCTGCGGCAGCACCTTGGTCGGCGCGCCCGTCGGGATCGCCACGGGCGCGGACACGGCGGCCTTGGGCGCCGCAGCGGCGGCGAGCACGTCACCCTTGGTCACGCGGCCGTCTTTGCCGGTACCGGGCACTGAGCCCGGTGCCATGCCGCCGTCGGCCATCAGCTTGGCAGCGGCGGGCATGGCCACGCCGGCCTTGCTCGTGGAGGCTGCGGCGGCAGCAACGGCCACAGGTGCCGGTGCTACTGCGGCAGGTGCAGCTGCGGCGACAGGCGCAGTGGCACCGGCCACGGCGGCGGTGTCGATGCGGGCGATCAGCTGTTCTGCAGCCACGGTGGCGCCATCACCTTGCAGGATTTCCACCAGCACGCCGGAGGACGGCGCCGGGCATTCCAGCACCACCTTGTCGGTCTCGATCTCGATCAGAGTCTCGTCGGCGGTGACGGCGTCACCGACCTTCTTTTTCCATTGCAGCAGGGTGGCCTCGGCCACGGACTCGGAGAGCTGCGGAACTTTGACTTCTACGATTGCCATGTGTCTTCTACCTTGATTTTTTGCGATTCGCGCCAGCCATCTTCGCGCCCCTTGACGGAGGCACCAGGCCGGCGCGGGTCCGGATTATTTGGTGAGGATGAAGCCCTTGAGCTTGCTGAAAGCGGCTTCGATCAGGGTCTTCTGCTGCTCCTGGTGCAGGTGCGCATATCCCACTGCGGGCGAGGCCGAAGCGGCCCGGCCGGCATAACCCAGCTTCTGGCCATCGAGCATGTTCTCGTGGATGTAATGCTGCACAAAGAACCAGGCGCCCTGGTTTTGCGGCTCGTCCTGGCACCACACGATGTCGGTGGCGTTGGGGTACTTCTTGATCTCGGCACCGAACACCTTGTGCGGGAACGGGTAGAGCTGCTCCACACGCAGGATGACCACGTCGTCATCGCCACGTTCCTCGCGCTTCTTGACCAGGTCGTAATACACCTTGCCCGAGCAGCAGATGAGGCGCTTGACCTTGTCCGCGTTCTTGACCACGGCGGCGTTGCTCTCGGGAATCACCGTCTGGAAGCTGCCCTTGGTGAACTCGGACAGCGGCGACGTGGCGTCCTTGTTGCGCAGCAGCGACTTGGGTGTGAAGATCACCAGCGGCTTGCGCAGGTTGCGGATCACCTGGCGGCGCAGGATGTGGAAGATCTGGCTCGCCGTGGTGGGCTGCACGATCTGCATGTTGGTGTCGGCGGCCAGCTGCATGAAACGCTCCAGACGCGCCGAGCTGTGCTCGGGGCCCTGGCCTTCGTAACCGTGCGGCAGCATCAGCGTGATGCCGTTGACACGGCCCCACTTCACTTCGCCAGAAGCGATGAACTGGTCGATCACCACCTGGGCGCCGTTGGCGAAATCGCCGAACTGGGCTTCCCAGATCACGAGCGTGTTCGGGTCGTTGGAGGCATAACCGTATTCAAAGCCCAGCACCGCCTCTTCGGACAGGATGGAGTCGATGACCACAAACGGCGCCTGGTTGTCGCCCACGTTCTGCAGCGGCGTGTAGGTGCCGGTGTCCCACTTCTCACGGTTCTGGTCGTGGATCACGGCGTGGCGGTGCGTGAACGTGCCACGGCCGCAGTCTTCGCCGGACAGACGCACCGGGAAACCACTGGCCACCAGAGAGGCAAACGCCATGTGTTCGCCCATGCCCCAGTCCACCGGGATATCGCCACGGCCCATGGCCGCGCGGTCGGCGTAGACCTTCTTCACCAGCTGGTGCGGGCTCACGCTGTCCGGGATGGTGGTCAGGCGATCGGCCAGGCGCTTCCACTCCGCCATCGGGATCGCGGTATCACCCGCGTCGGTCCATTTCTTGCCGAGGAAGGGCGACCAGTCGACCGCAAACTTGCTCTTGAAGTTGGTCAGCACCGGATCCACCGTGTGGCGGCCAGCATCGAGCGCGGCGCGGTAGGCCTTGGCCATGTCATCGCCCAGCGTCTCGCCCAGACCCTGCGCGGCCAGCTTGTCGGCGTAGAGCTTGCGGGTACCGGGGTGGGCGCTGATCTTCTTGTACATCAGCGGCTGGGTCAGGCTCGGCGTGTCCTGCTCGTTGTGGCCCAGCTTGCGGAAGCAGATGATGTCCACGACCACATCCTTGCGGAAGGTCATGCGGTACTCCAGCGCGAGCTGCATGCACAGCACCACGGCTTCGGGATCGTCACCGTTGACGTGCAGCACCGGGGCTTCGACGCCCTTGACGATGTCGGTGCAGTACAGCGTGGAACGCAGGTCGCGCGGGTCGGAGGTGGTGAAACCGATCTGGTTGTTGATGATCAGGTGCACCGTGCCGCCCGTGGTGTAGCCACGGGTCGCGGCCAGCGCCAGGGTTTCCTGGTTCACACCCTGACCGGCAAACGCGGCGTCGCCGTGCACCAGCACCGGCAGCACCTGCTTGCCCTGGGGGTCACCGCGGCGGTCCATGCGGGCGCGCACCGAACCTTCCACCACCGGGTTCACGATTTCCAGGTGCGAAGGGTTGAAGGCCAGCGAGAGGTGCACCGGACCGCCAGGGGTGGTCACGTCCGAGCTGAAGCCCTGGTGGTATTTCACGTCACCGGCGGGCAGGTCTTCAGGAGCGGTGTGGTCGAACTCGGCGAACAGGTCCTTGGGCATCTTGCCCAGGATGTTGACCAGCACGTTCAGGCGGCCACGGTGGGCCATGCCGATCACGATTTCCTGCACGCCCTGTGCGCCGGCCTGCTGGATCAGCTCGTCCATGGCGGCGATGAAGCTCTCGCCACCTTCGAGCGAGAAGCGCTTCTGGCCCACGTACTTGGTGTGCAGGAAACGCTCCAGGCCTTCGGCCGCGGTCAGGCGGTCGAGAATGTCCTTTTTCTTCTCGGCATTGAACGCAGGTTTGCTGCGGATGGCTTCCAGCTTTTCCTGCCACCAGCGCTTTTGGATCTGGTCGCTGATGTACATGTACTCGGCACCCACGCTGGCGCAATAGGTTTCGCGCAGCGCGTTGAGCAGATCACGTAGCGACATGACTTCTTTGCCGAAGAAGGTGTTGCTGGTGTTGAAGACAGTTTCGAAATCGGCGTCGGAGAAACCGTAGAACGCGGGATCGAGTTCGGGAATGCTGTCACGCTCGGTGCGCTTGAGCGGGTCCAGATCGGCCCAGCGGGAACCGACGTTGCGGTAGGCGGCGATCAGCTGCTGGACGGCGACGCGCTTGCGGCCCAGATCGGAGTCGGCGCCCGCGGCCACAACGACCTTGGTACCGCCTTGTTTGGCGCGCTCGGCAAAAGCATTGATGACCGGCTGGTGTGGGACGTCGCGGGCGTCGGAGCCGTCACCGGCAGGCACGTGCTGAAGGGCGTCGAAGTAACCGCGCCAGTTGTCCGGCACGCTGCCTGGATTTTCCAGGTAGTTTTCATACATCTCTTCCACGTACGGCGCGTTGCCACCGAAGAGATAGGAATTGTTCTGGTAGGCAACATAGACGTTGCCCCCATTCGATGGGGAATTGCTCATAGATTCGCTGACCTCCGCTTCCCTCTGGGAAACATTAGCTGGTTAAAGAAACCTCCCGCGACACGGCTTAACCGATTGGCGGATGCGACAGTGACTGTGGAAGGACCTGACTGCAGCCCGTGATTGTGCCACCTGAGCGCAGGCTCAGGGAAAAAGAATGCAGTGAAGAAGCCCGTGGGGTGGAATCACCCGGGCGATGTTGCAGCCGCGCGATGCGACAGCACCGTGTCAGGCGCAACGATCTGGAATCAGGAAACCACGCGTGGCGAAAGGCGCTCGGAAGCCGGCACAGCGCTGGGTTCGTCCATTTCGATCGCGATTTGCGTGCAGACCGTGCGGCACAGCGTGACCGCCTTTTCGCTCTGCACCCGGTAGATGACCTGGGTGCCTTCCTTGCGCTTGGCCAGCACACCCGCCCGGTACAGCAGGTTCAGATGCTGGGACAGGTTGGGCTGGGTGGTGTTGATTTCCTGCAGCAGCTGGGACACCGATTTTTCCTTGTCGCACAGCGCGCTGAGGATGCGCAGCCGCATGGGCGTGGCCAGCACGCCAAACAGCTCGGCGGCCATTTCGAACACGCGCACCTTCTCGACATTGGCATCGGACTCGATCATTTGTTCCATGGCAGACCACACTTTTGTCAATATAAGCATGGATCATACTTACAAAACCGGACTTTGACCATGCGTTTTTGTCGGGATTAACCCCCTGTTGAACAACCCCAAAAAGAAACCCGGTGCGTCTGGCGACGCCACCGGGTCTCAACGGAATGCTGGCGGCAAGCCAGCGGTGAATCTCAGCCCTGCAGATCCTTGATCTGCTGCAATGCGGCCGGGTCGTCCATGGTGGTTAGATCGCCCGGATCGCGGCCTTCGCAGACCGCCTGGATGGCGCGGCGCAGCAACTTGCCCGAGCGCGTCTTGGGTAAGACGTTGACAAAGCGCACCCTCGCCGGGCGAGCCACGGCACCCAGCTGCTCGTCCACCAGCTTCATCACTTCGCCTTCCAGCTTCTGGCGCGCGGCATCGTCGGTGAGCACGGAGGCGTCCTTCACCACGGCGAACGCCATGGCGACCTGCCCCTTGAGCTGGTCCGCCACGCCCACCACCGCCACCTCGGCAATCTTCGGGTGGCTGGAAATGCTCTCTTCGATTTCGCGCGTGCCCAGCCGGTGGCCAGCGACGTTGATCACGTCGTCTGTACGACCCAGGATGAAGTAGTAGCCGTCCTCGTCACGGATGCCCCAGTCAAAGGTGCTGTAGACCATGCGGCCCGGCACACTGGACCAGTAAGTCTTGACGAAGCGGTCGTTGTCGCCCCAGATGGTCTGCATGCAACCGGGCGGCAGCGGGCCCTCAACGGCCACGACACCCTTCTGGTTGCCGCCCTGCAGCTCTTCGCCGGTCTGGTCGTCCAGCAGCTTGACGTTGTAGCCATAGACCGCCTTGCCCGGCGAGCCGAACTTGCTGTCGGCCTTCTCCACACCGTTGCAGATCGCCAGAATGGGCCAGCCGGTTTCCGTCTGCCAGTAGTTGTCCACGATGGGTTTGCCCAGTTCGTCGGAGATCCACTTCGCGGTGGTTTCGTCCAGCGGCTCGCCGGCAAGAAACAGCGCCTTGAGGCTGGAAAGGTCGTATTTCTTGATGAAGGACGAATCGTATTTTTTGAGCACGCGCACCGCCGTGGGTGCGCTGAACATGACGGTGACCTTGTACTTCTCGACCAGGCTCCACCAGATGCCGGCATCGGGCCGGATCGGCAGGCCTTCGTACATGATGGTCGCCATGCCACCGATCAGAGGGCCGTAGATGATGTAGCTGTGCCCCACGACCCAGCCAATGTCGCTGGTGGAGAAATAGGTCTCGCCAGGCTCGCCCATGTAGATGTGCTTCATGGACGCCGCCAGTGCGACGGTGTAGCCGCCGGTGTCGCGCTGCACGCCCTTAGGCTTGCCGGTGGTGCCACTGGTGTAGAGCGTGTAGCTCGGATGGGTTGCATCCACCCACTCGCAGGGCACCACGGTGTCCATGTGGCGCGCGCGCTCGGCGCTGTAATCCACGTCCCGGCCTTCTACCGTGTTGAACGCCGCCAGCCCGCGATTGACCATCACCACCTTTTGCGGCTTGTGGGCCGAGAGCTTGATGGCTTCGTCCAGCAGCGGCTTGTATTCCACCACCTTGCCGCCGCGCGACCCGGCGTCGGCACTCACGATGGCCACGGGCGACGCGTCTTCGATGCGGCTGGCCAGCGAGTGGCTGGCGAAACCGCCGAACACCACCGAGTGGATGGCACCGATGCGCACGCAGGCCAGCATGGCGAACGCGGCCTCCGGAATCATGGGCATGTAGATCAGGACACGATCGCCCTTCTTCACGCCCTGGTCCTGCAGGATGGCGGCCATGCGCTGCACTTCGGCGTGCAGTTCGCGGAAGCTGTAGATCGTTTCGACGTTGGTCTCGGTCGAAACAAAGATCAGGGCATTCTGGTCGGCACGGTCCGCCAGGTGGCGATCGACCGCGTTGTGGCACAGGTTGGTCAGACCCCCTTCAAACCAGCGGGCGAACGGCGGGTTGTCGTAATTGCAGACGCGGTCAAAGGGCTTGTGCCAGTCCACCAGCTTGGCCTGCTCGGCCCAGAAGACGTCGCGGTCTTCGATCGATCGGCGGTGGAAATCGGCGTAACCCTGAACGTTGCTCATGTGAGTCTCCTGCGTGGTGGTCGGTTGAGATGCGACAACGACCGCGCCGGGGCCCAGGGACTCCCGGCGTGGTCGAGAAAAACTGAATTCATAATTATGGCGTTCAGACTTGCGACAGTCTGACAAGACCATCGCACCACCCAACCCGCTTTCGCGGGAAGCCCGTTTGCTTCGGTGCTGGACAACCGACGCTCCATCGAGCGAATCCGTACCCCCTACTTGATCAGCGCATGAACCTCGCGAAACGCCAGGTGTTCAGCCGTGCGCAGCCACTCGAAGGCCACCATCTCCGTCGTGAGCAGTTCAGCGCCAGCCCCCGCCAGGCGGTCAAAGGCCGCATCGCGGTTGCGCTCGGTGCGCGAGCCGCAGGCGTCGGTCACGACCCAGACATCGATCTCCTGCTCGATCAGTTCCAGCACGGTCTGCAGCAGGCAGACATGGGCCTCACAACCGGCGATCACCACCGTATTGCGCTCGGGCGCCTGGCTCGGGGCGGCCTTTTGCAGGTGTTTGGGCAGGCTGCGGGCGTTGCCTGATGCCGGTCGGGTCGCAGGTCGCAACCAGTCCAGCAAACCGGCGTCGACCGCACTGAAGCTCATCTTGCTCAGGGTCTTTTGGCACAAGCCCCGCAATTCCGCGTCGTTGGCGCCGAGCTTGTCGGGGTTCTGTTCGGTGCCAAAAACAGGTACCCGAAACACGTGGGCCATGCGGGCGAGGCGCAGCGCATTGGCCAGCACCAGCGGCGCCTCGTGGATCGCGGGCAACAAGCGGGTTTGGTAGTCGACCAGCACCAGTTGGGAATCGGCGGCATCAAGCAGCATCGGACAGTCTCTTTGGTAGGTTGGAACACACCGGCCAGGTGGCGGTGAAGCCGGTCGTGCCCAGCATTGTGACAAAGGCGCATGCCTCCCGGCCAAGTCGGATGGCACAATGGCTCAATATTCAAATAAATCAACGCATTGCATGTCTTTCCTCGCTTGACTTCACAAAGCTTCACCCTTAACCTGACACCATGAAGCGTTGGATTCCTGTTCTGTTGCTGGCTGGCATGCCTTTGGCGCATGCCGTTCCCGGCGAAGTCGTCTATGAAGACATGGACGTGCTGCTACAAGAAAAAGGCGTCATCTCACGGCTGAGCGAGCAATTACAGCAGGTACGCGACAACGTGGGGGCTTCGGCCTCCACCCTCGTGATCAACGCCATGGGCTTCCTGGGCGTCCCATACCGCTACGGCGGCAACAGTGCTGAAACCGGGGTCGACTGCAGTGGTCTGGTTCGCACGGTTTTTGAGCAATCGGTGGGCAAGGTGCTGCCACGTCGGGCGGTGGACCAGGCCGCCGCGACAGAGGCGATCGATCGCAGCGAACTCAAGCCCGGAGACCTGGTTTTCTTCAACACCATGAAACGGGCTTTCAGCCACGTGGGCATCTATGTCGGCGAAGGGAAGTTCATCCATGCCCCACGCTCAGGCGCCTCAGTCCGGCTGGAAGACATGCGCGTCGCGTACTGGAGCAACCGGTTCAATGGCGCCCGACGCGTGCCAATGCAGTCATCGATCAATACGGCGGTGCGCTGAACCAGCCGCAGCCTCAGAAAAAAACCGGGCTTGACCCGGTTTTTTTTGGGCTGATGGGCAAGGTCTTCAGAGGTCATCCAGGTACATCTTGTCCTTCAAGAGCTTGTAACTCCAGAACGGGTTGGCATTTTTCCATCCATTGACCACCCGCTGCCCTTTCCGCTCGCCGTCTTTGGCGGTATCGCCCTCGAATCCGGCGATCAAGTTGTAGGCTCTGTTGAAACCGTGTTGCGCGAGCAGTCCGGCGGCGTGGTTGCTGCGAATGCCCGAGCGGCAGATCAGGACCACGGCTTCGTCTTGGCTCAGACCGACCCGGGCCAGACGATTTTCCACATCCTGAACAAAATGGGTGTTGGACAGTTGCACAAACTCGTTGCGGGCAGCTCCACTCACAGACTTCAGGAAACTCCAGGAACGGCACCAGGTGGTCCACCAAGATGGGGCCATGCCCACGTACATGGCTTCAGACCGTGTGCGGATGTCGATGAACAGCACCTTGCCCGGTGCGCCCTGCTTCATCTCGGCCGCTTCGATGGCCGCGAGGTGCAGGCCAGAGGCCGATGGTTTGGCGGCGGGGACCTTGTCCGCGTCGATGGCCATGGCCTGACCTGCGAGCTACAGCGCACCTGCGTTGAAGATGGCAACCGCCCGACCGAAACGACGCCAGGCGGATGCAAAAGGCCCGGGCTTCATTTCAGGGCTCCCAGGTATTCGGCCACGGCCCTGGTTTCCAGCTGGCTCATGCGCGCAGAGATCACGGTCATGATCGCGCTGTCGTTGCTGCGCTCGCGCTGGTGGAAATGGAGCAACTGCGACTCGAGGTAGCTGGGGTGCTGACCGGCCAGGCGTGGCATGCTGGCGCTGCCACGGCCATGGGTGCCGTGGCAGGACAGGCACGCGGGCAACCCCGCATACACATTGCCCCGCTCGTAGACGAATTGCCCCACCGCCATGAGCTGCGGGTCATCGGACGGGGTGCTGGAGGCTTTCTGGCTCGCATAGTGCGCGGCCACGAACGGATCATGCGATCGTCCATCATGGCCACCTTTTCTTTCATCAGGGGACTCTTGCGGTCTCCCGAGGCGAAGTCCTTCAACTGCTTGACCAGGTAGGTTTCGTTCTGTCCCGCCAGGCGCGGGAAATTGGGCGCCGCGCTCTGTCCGGTGGCCCCGTGACAGGAGCCGCAGTGTTCTGCGGCAAAGCGGGCTCCGGCAGCGAGGTCGGCATCCAAAGTCTGTGCATTCGCCGACCAGGCCAGCGATCCCAGCAGCGAGGTTGCAAGCAGTGCACGGAACCTCTGCAACCAGCTGACCCGCTTGCGTGTGCGGCCTGTGGTGACCACCTTGACGTTGTTGCCCATCATGTCTCCTGTCCGTGAAAGTCAGAGGCATTCTGGTCACACGATCCGGGCCGTCGATTGACGCAAGTCAATAATGACTAACTTATATTCACATCGGAAAATGAAGCGCTCCAACGGTCTTGCAGCGCGCTCACCGTATGCCCATCGCCAACCCAGACGCCATAAAAGCGAGGGAACAGTGGCTGTAGCACAACAGCTTCGTCACCGCGCTCCCGGGTATGCATGGCCACTGGACGGCGGACAGCCCAGGCGTGTTGATCGGCATCGCCAGCCACAAGCACCATCCGGACCACCAGTACTTCGTCCGTCGCACCGAAGCGGCCGCGGCGGAGGCACCCAAGGTGGGTCTGCACGCGCATCGCGTTCGCATCAAGAATACGCCGCCGCGGTGGCCGGTCCAACCGCCGCCAGGCGGCCGCGCTACGAGGGGTTACCGGTGGCCTGATGGCCCGGCCAGGTTCCGCTGGCGATGTAGATGCCGCCCATCCAGGTGGATCGGACGTCCAGCCCCGGCACGTGAGCCGCCAAGCCGCTCCAGGGCTGAACAAGGCCATCCAGGGTACTGACGGAACGCAGTGCCGCACCCCAGACAAAGAGATTGACCGGCCAGGCCCAAGGGCCGGCCCACTGCAACCCGGTTGCCACCACACGCGCACCCGGCTTGAGGTGCTGCAGCACATTGGCAATCGCCTCAGGGCGACGCAACACGTCGTGCGTGAAGTGAAACAGCGCGGCATCGGCATGCCCCGTCCAGCGCGCTGATTCGACCGGCGCATTGATCAGCGATACCTCGCAGGGCTCGACAGCCGCGAGACGTTCACGCGCCTTGACCCACATCTCCGGGCATTGTTCGATCCCCACGATCCGGCCGTGCGGACCCACGGCATCGGCGAGCAGAGGAAAACTCAGACCGGTGCCACAGCCGACATCCAGCACGGACGCACCAGGACGCAGTTGCAGACTCGCCACCGCCTCCCGGCGCAGTGGCTCGAACATCGCGAGTTCGTTGTCATACACGCCGGCCCGCAAGCGGTACTGCTCCAAGGCAAACCTGCGATCGGGCATGCGTGTTTTCCTGCGACTGAGTGATGGACTTTTCATGATCTTGCTGAACCGTGGCGATCTCCACGGTTCAGCATAGTGCGCAGACCCTCGCACCGCAAGCAGCAATGGTCTGCGTTTGTTACCGAGTGTCCCAGCGCGCAGAAGCCTTGATCAGAAGCTGTAGTTGTAATTGATGCGCAGCGTCTTCTGGCTGTGCGACACCGTACCCGCCATGCCCGGGCCGAACATGTTCGGGTTGGTGCGGGTCACCTTGGGCGCAATGGCCAGTGAGCCGGCCACCGAGTGGCCGCCGCCGATGTTCCAGCCCAAACCAAGGGTGTAGTGGGACTCGATCGTGGCCGGGAACAGCGGGTTGAGCGTGCTGTCGGGAACGGGGTTGCTGGCGTGGTTGTAGCCAGCGCGCAGGGCCAGGCCCGGCGCCAGCATGTACTGGCCGCCGATCATGATGACGGTCTGGTCTTTCCAGTTCTGCGGCATCGCGCCCACCATCCAACCCCCGCCCATGTTCATGCCCAGGCGGAAATCCTTCATGCTGTTCGACCAGGCCAGGTGCTTGATGTCGGCCGCCAGCATGAAAGTGGGCGTGGCCTGCCAGGCCACGCCCACGCCATAGGTTTCCGGCCACTGGAAGTCCACCACCTTGAATTGCGTGGGGATCTGCATACCCCCCGGCAGCATGGTGAAGGTGCCGCTGCCTTGCAGGTCGCCAATGTCGGTCTTGCTGTGGTAGGTGGCTCCAAAGGCCAGGTCATTGGAGACCTTGTAGTGGGCGCCCAGCTTGAAGGCCCAGCCATTGCCGGAAGCTTCGCCGGTGAAGTCGTTCTTGTCGCTGAAGCTGGCGTGGCCCGAGCCGTCGGGCATGAGCATCTGCACGTCCATGCTGGCCCACACATAGTCGATCTGGCCGGCCACGGTGAAGCTGTCGTTGACGTTGTAGACCAGTGGGAACATCAGCCGGCCGAAGCCCACTTCGGAGCGCATGGGCAGGCCGGTGCCACCGGACAGGAAGGAATTGCTGCCGTACTCGGTACCCATACCACCCTGGGCCAGCATGCCGGCGCCGTAGGTGAACTTGCCGGACTTGCGGATCAGGGAGAGCGAAGGCATGTAATAGGCATCTCCGCCCGACTTCGCGTTCAGGGTGCCGGCCTGCGGGTGGTTCATGCGGGTGTTCACGTCCGGCATCAACACCGTCAGGCCCAGGCCCAGGTTGCTGCCTTCCTGGCGCAGACCCAGCGTGGCCGGGTTGTTCATCAGGGCGGAGTTGCCGTTTTCATGGGCAAACGAGGCGCCACCCATGCCTCCGGCCTTGGCGCCGTAGGCTTCCAGATTCATGCCGTTGGTGGCGGCGGCGGGCAGGGCCACCAGCGCAATCGCGGCCGCAGCGATGGCGGTGCGGGTGGGGCGGTGTACGAAGCGGCGAGCGTGTGGCATGCGTGTGGACTCCTGGAGCCAAAGGATTGATGGAACCCGAAGACTACTGGCACGGGTATTTTCTGGGGAGGCGGGAAGCTTCGGGTTGACGGCCGTCTGTAAAACATATACGGATACAGGTATCAGCATTTTTCAGTCATCTCCAAAGACCATTCCGGGCTGCACCTTGTGCCGTTGGGAATCCCCCCTTGAAGTGCACCCGTATCCGCCAGCCAGACGACAAACAATCCGGACCCACAACGGTCCGGGTTTCTGTCTTGGTGAGCGCTGAAGCCGCCGGCTTCTGGGCAGGCATGTCCAGCACGCTGCTCCCTGCGGCCTTGCGCCACAATCGCGCATGACTTCAGATGCCGCCGCCACAACACCCATTGAACGTGCACCCGTCGCCGCGCTGGCCTGCACCCAGTGCCCCTTGCGAAATCTGCCCCTGTTCCAGGCGCACGAAGACGCCGAACTGGAGCTGGTGCAGTCGCTCAAGCGCAAGGACATGCACCTGCCGGTGGGCAGCACACTGATCCAGGAAGGTCAGGTCGACGCGCCGCTCTACACGCTGCAAAAGGGCTGGGCGTTTCGCTTCAAGACGCTGAGCGACGGGCGCCGTCAGATCCTGAACTTCCTGCTCGCGGGCGATTTCATCGGTGTGCAGCAGAAGATGGGCGATGCCGCGGCCCACGGCGTCGAGACGCTGACCGATGCGGTGTTCTGCGTGTTCCAGCGCGACTCGCTGTGGGAGATCCACCGCCGCTCGCCCACCATGGGCTTCAATGTGACCTGGCTCACCGCGCACGAAGAATCGCTGGTGGACGACACGCTGCTCTCCGTGGGGCGGCGCAGCGCCGAAGAGCGCATTGCCATGCTGCTGATCCTGCTGTTCAAGCGCGCCGCTGCGCTGCAGGCCGATGGCGGCACGAGCGGTGTGCCGTTTCCGTTGACGCAACAACATGTCGCCGATGCGCTCGGACTCTCGCTGGTACACACCAACAAGACGCTGCGCAAACTGGAACGCCGGGGTTTGCACACCATTGGTGAAGGTCGGTTGTATATGCGGGACGTAAAGGCGCTCGCGCGCCTGGCCGACCTGTACGGAGATGGCCGCCCCCCCGTGCGCCCTCTGGTGTGACCGTTCCACGGACCTGCAATACACCCAGTGGTCGCTGACAACCGGTAACACCTGGGTATGCATTCATGTCTTTCTACATAACGAAAGGCTGACAGGCCACCTACATTGCGTTCAACCCTGCTTCCCGCCATCCAGGCCAGCAGGGACATCGACAGTCTCATGACCTCAATGGTCGGGGCTCCGATGGAACGACATGTCCAAGGAGGCCGCATGACAGCCACCGCATCACGGTTCAACAAGAACCAACTGCTTGCCGCCCTTTCCAGCGCCGAATGGCAGCATCTCGAGCCCGACCTGGATTGGGTCGATCTGGAGGCCGGCACCGTCCTGCATTCCAGCGGCAAGGCGCTGCACCATGTGCACTTTCCGGCCAGCGCCACCGTCTCCCTCGTGTCCTCGATGGCCGACGGCGCCTCGGCCGAAGTGGCCGTGGTGGGCAGTGAAGGCATGGTCGGCGTCTGCGCCTTCATGGGCGGCGCCAACCCCTTGAGCGACGCCGTGGTGCAGCGACCGGGCCAGGCCTGGCGCATGAGCACGGCGGCCGTGCTGCACCACACGCGCCGCTCGCCCGATTTCATGCAGAAGTTGCTGGGCTACACCCAGGCCTTGTTCACCCACATGGCGCAGTGTTCGGCCTGCAACCGCCACCACGCGCTGGACCAGCAGCTGTGCCGCTGGCTGTTGCTGCACCTGGACCGCCAGGAAGGCACCGACATGCAGATCACGCAGGAACGCATTGCCTGCCTGCTGGGCGTGCGCCGCGAGGGTGTCACCGGCGGTGCACTCAAGCTGCAGAAGGCCGGGCTGATCGACTACCGCCGGGGCCACATTTCCATCATCGACCGCCGCGGCCTGGAAGCGCGCAGCTGCGAGTGTTACGGCGTGGTGCGACAGGCCTATGACCGTTTGTCGGGCGCCCACACCGCGCCTCGCCGGTCGTCAGGGGTTTCCGACCTCGGGCTGGCCACCCTGGTGGTGCACCGCCAACGCCAGCCTCTGCTGATGACCGCCTGAACTTTGCGTGGTCGCGCCGGCGGTGCCGTACGGCCCGACACGCGACCCGTTCACCCCTGCAATTGCCAGGTGTCCCAAAGCCACGCTGGCGCACGCAGACCTCGCCCCTCCATGCACCCCCTCTTTTTTTGGGAGACATCACATGAACTACGAAGAACGCGATTCCTTCGGCATCTACGCTGCCACCACCGCCATGGACGACACCGTCCCGCAGCGCAACCGCGGCCCTGGCCCGTACCTGATGGGCGCCGACACCCTGCTGGGTAACGACGTCGTCAACGCCAAAGACGAAGACCTGGGCGACATCAAGGAAATCATGCTCGACATGCGCACCGGACAGGTGAGCTACGCGGTGCTGTCGTTTGGCGGGTTCCTGGGCCTGGGCGAAAAACTGTTTGCCGTGCCATGGACCGCGCTGAAGCTGGACACGATCAACAAGCGCTTCGTGCTCGACGCGAGCATGGACCGCCTGGAGAGCGCGCCCGGCTTCGACAAGAACGACTGGCCCGACATGGCCGACACGGCCTGGGAAAAGGGCGTTCACGACTTCTACGGGACCCGGCCGTACGTGGAACCACGCGGCAACTGAGCCTTTCAAACAACCCGCCGCCTCACTGCCAACGTGAGTCGCCATGAGCCCGCGCAAGCCACCTCGCTGCGCGGGCTTTTCCCTGTGCCTGGCACCGAGCGATCGCCCAGGGCCGAACCGGCCAGTACCGCCGTATCAATCTGGCGCGTTGCCGAGGCCGCAAATGCCGATGCGTCTGCCGTGGATCCAATCCGGTTCGCTGGCGGTGGTGAGCCGCTCGGCATGGAGCAGCACCAACACGCCCAGGCCAGCGGTTGGTCCATGTTGGGGGCGCCCTGGCTCATGGCAAGGCCTTGCGTACGGCGCAGGCACTTCCGTGCGTTGACGAACCGACCCGCGAAGATGGATGTGCCAAGCTCGCGCTTTACTGAAAAGGACACACATGGCTCAAACCGCACGCATTGTGGGCAAGGTTGAATACCGGGGAGGCGACGGTCCTGCCGTGGAGATTCGCGAAGGCCCGGTGGAGGTATCGCTCTCCAATACCGACGCCACCTTGAGCTGGGTCGAGGAGGATACCCACGGCTCTGCCGCCATGCCCATTGGCGACTTCCGGCGCTACGTGAAGGAAGGGAAGCTCAAGCTCGATGGACCGGTGCAGGCCGAGGCCTGAGCCGGCACAACACGCCGACAGGCGCCGAAGTTGCCCGAACGGCGGGAGCAAACCGTGGTACAAGGAATTTTTGCAACGCAACGTGCGTGTGCAGACATACCGAAGATCCTCATTCAATGAAGACAAATTTCCCTTCCTGCTCGGCGCGAGCGGCATTGAGGTTGCCGTCAACCTGACTGACACGTGGACCAAAACCCTGCCCCAGTCGACCACATCGTGAGCAGCGGTGCCCGGTACAGCTTCCGTCTCTATGTGGCGGGCGATGCACCCAATTCGGCGCTCGCCAGAAAAAACCTGTACGCGTTGTGCAATGAACAACTGGCTGGCCGACACGACATAGAAGTTGTTGATGTCTGCCAGGAGCCTGAGCGGGCGCTGACCGACCGGATTTTCATGACGCCAGCACTGCTCAAGCTGGCTCCTGCTCCGGCGCGCGTCATTCTGGGCGCATTGAGCCACACCCAGGCTGTGCTGCCGGCACCGGACATGGCGGATGCGGCAGGCACTGCCGCCACGGCTGAAGTCGCGGCTCTGATCAGGACCTTGTTCGAGACCAGCCAGCGCCTGGAGGACCTGACGGCCGGGGAGGTGGACACTGTCGCCGACCACGAGGGCAAGACCTTCCTTCTGCGCCATGCCCAGGAGCAACTGCGGCTGACGGAGGCGGCCAAGCAGGCATCGATCCTCAATGCGTTCCCGGCCCATATTGCCGTTCTGGACAACCAGGGCGTGATCACTTCAGTCAACGAAGCCTGGCGGCATTTCGCAGCGGCCAACGGCATGGCGAGCCCGAACTTCGGTCTGGGCATGAACTATCTGGATATCTGTGGCAGCACACAGGGTGATGAAGCCACCATGGCAGGACAGATTTCCATCGGCATCCGCAGCGTCCTTGACGGCCAGGTCAAGAGCTTCGTCACCGAGTACCCGTGCCACTCGCCCACCGTGCAGCGCTGGATCCTGCTCATGGTGATGCCCCTGGCCCGGGACCGGCTGGACGGCGCCGTTGTGCTGCACCTGGACACTTCGCTCCAGCACAAGGCCGAGGAGCGGTTGCAATACCTTGACTACTATGACGAGCTGACGGGCCTGGCCAACCGCAAGCTGTTCATGGAACGCGTTGCACAGTTCGTGCGCAGCGCTGCGCCCGAACAAAACGAACTGGGTGTGGTCCTGATCGACCTGGAGCGTTTCAAGAACATCAACGACAGCCTGGGCCGCGACGCCGGCGACGAGCTGCTGAGGCAAGTCGCCGCCTGGCTGACTCAGGCCATGGACGACGCCAGCCTTGTGGCCCGCCTGGACGCGGACCATTTTGCTTTGGTCCTGCCCCAGTTCTTCCGGAAGCAGTCGAGCGTGGGCCGGATGATCGAGGACAGCACGCTCGCCTTCAGGGAACACCCCTTCATGCTGAACGGCAAGGCGTTCCGCGTGGCCGCCCAAGCCGGCATTGCGCTGTTCCCGGGCGATGGCGCCGATGCAGATGTGCTGTTCAGGAACGCCGAGGCCGCGCTCAAGCGGGCCAAGGCAGAGGGCGCAAGCTACCTGTTCTACAACCCGGAAATGAACGCCAGTGTGGGCAGCCAGCTGACCATGGAGAACCAGCTGCACCAGGCATTGACCAAGGGCCAGTTCGTTCTTCACTACCAGCCCAAAGTCGATCTTGCCACCGGCAAGCTCACCAGTGCCGAGGCCCTGCTGCGCTGGAACCATCCGGAAACCGGGCTCGTTCCGCCCGACCGTTTCATCCCCTTGCTGGAAGACACCGGCATGATCCATGAAGTCGGGCGCTGGGCGCTGGGCAAGATCGTCGAAGACTATCTGCGCTGGCGCGCGGCGGGCCTGCCTGTCGTGCGGCTGGCCATCAATGTTTCGTCCGTACAGCTGCGCGATGCCGGCTTCAGCGCCGAAGTCAGGCGCCTGGTGGCTGCCAACCCGCTCTCGCAGCAGGGACTGGAGCTGGAGATCACCGAGAGCGTGATCATGAAGGACATGGAAATCACCATCGACAGCCTGCGGGAGATCCGCGCGCTGGGCATCACCATCGCCATTGACGACTTTGGCACTGGCTACTCGTCGCTCAGCTACCTGTCCAGGCTGCCCATCGATACCCTGAAGATCGACCGCTCCTTTGTCACGGCGATGACGGACGGCCCGCAGGCGCTCGCGCTGGTGGCCATCGTCATCAACATGGCGCACACGCTCAAGCTCACGGTGGTGGCGGAGGGCGTCGAGACCGAGGAACAGGCCGGCCTGCTGCGCGGGCTGAGCTGCGACGAGATGCAGGGCTTCCTGTTCAGCAAGCCGTTGCCGGCCGATGAGTTCGAGGCGAAGTTCCTGGCCGTGCCAGGCACGGGTGACATCCCTGCGGACATCCACCATGCCTGAAGTTCTTCACCCTGCACCCGAGCCCGACGCTGCAATGCGCAGGGTGGTCAGCTATGCCGGCCTGACCGTATTGATCCTGCTGGCTTTCCTGTCTGTACGCCACGCCGGCTGGAAAAGCGACATGGTGTTTCACACCCTGCTTGAAACCGTGTCGACCATGCTGGCGGCGGTCGTGGGCTGCCTGGCGCTGGTCCGCTACTACAGCGAGAAGAAGACCATGTTCCTCTTCATCGGCATGGGGTTTGTGGCCACGGCGGTCCTGGACGGTTTTCACGGCGTCTTCAGTTCCGCCCACTTCATGCACGAGTTCCCGGACGCTTCGGCATCGCGTATCTACTGGAGCTGGGCCGTGTCGCGCACCTAGCTCTCATTGCTGCTTTGGCTCAGCTGCCTGTTCTGGCAGCGCGAACAGCGCCTGGGCCCGGCCGGCAGGATCGCCGATGGGGTGGTCTATGCCATGGTGGGTGTGCTGGCGCTGGCGTGCTATGGCGTGGTCGAACTGCTGCCCATGCCACCTGCCGTCCAGGACGGCAGCCTGATCACCCGCCCCCAGGACCTGCTGGCTGCGCTGTTCTTCCTGCTCGCCCTGCTGGCGTACCTGCGCAAGGGCCACTGGCGGGTGTACCACTTCGATCACTGGCTGGTGCTCAGCCTCATCATCGGCTTCATGGGGCAGGCGCTCTTCATGGCGACGTCGAGCGAGCTCTTTGACGCGATGTTCGACGGCGCCCACCTGCTCAAGATCGCCTCCTATCTCTGCGTCCTGATCGGCCTGCTCTTCAGCATGCACCGCCTGTACAAGGAGTCGCTGGTGCGGCAGGAGCTGGTGTTCAAGAACACCATCCTCGCAACGCAGCAGGAGCTCTCGCGCGAGGCCATCCTGGTGGTGAATGGCCATGAAAAAATCATTTCCTACAACCGCAACTTCATCGATCTGTGGGGCATCAGTCAAAGCGTGATGGACACCGGCTCGGAAGCCGATGCGCTCAGGCTCGCCGTGGCGCAGATGCAGGACCCACAGGCAGATCTTGCCCGCATCCAGTCTGTATACCAGCACAAGACCGAAAAGAGCAGCGAGGAAGTCACCCTCAAGGACGGCCGCATCATCGACCTCTACTCCGCGCCGATGCTCGGTACGGACGGCACCTACTACGGCCGGGTCTGGTACTTTCGCGACATCACAGAGCGCAGGCTGGAAGAACGCAGAGTCCAGGACGAACGCAATTTTTCGGACAAACTGATCGCCAGCCTGCCGGGCACCTTCTGCGTGTTAGACACGTCCGGGAAGTACATCCGGTGGAACGACCGGCAGAAGGAGCTGCTGGGGCTGTCGGACGCACAGATGGCCTCTTCCCATGCGATTGACTTCGTCGATGCAGCCGATCGGCCGCGGATCATGCAGCACATCCAGCAGACCCTGGAACACGGATCGGCCACGGCCGAGACCCGCGTCACCGGCCTGCGCGGCCCGCGCGACTACACCTTCAGCACCATGCGCATCAACATGTCTTCCGGCGACTACGTCATTGCCGTGGGCAGCGACATCACGCTGCGCAAGCAGGCCGAGCGCGAGGTGCAGACGCTGCAGGAACTGTTGCGCGAACAGGCCATCCGCGACCCGCTGACCGGTCTGTACAACCGCCGCTATCTGGACGAAACCATAGGACGGGAACTCATCAGGGCACGACGTTCCGGCCACGAGATGGGCATCATCATGTGCGACATCGACTTCTTCAAACGCGTCAACGACACCTGGGGCCACCTGGCGGGCGATGAGGTGCTCAAGGCATTCGCCGCCCTGCTCTCCCGCAATGCCCGGGGCAGCGACATCGTGTGCCGCTACGGTGGCGAGGAGTTCCTCCTGCTGCTGGCGGACATACAGCCCAACCTGGCGTACCAGCTGGCGTACCAGCGCGCAGAGAACCTGCGCATCGCACTGGAAGCGATGTCCATTGCATTCGGGGACACCGCCATCCGGGTCACTGCGTCCTTCGGCGTGGCGAAGTTCCCGGAGCACGGCACCACGCAGGACGAGCTGGTCCAGGCTGCCGACAGCGCCATGTACCTGGCCAAAACCGGCGGGCGCAACCGCGTGGTGATCGCCTCGACACCGGCCGCTCCAGCGCTGCCTGCCTGACAGGGTACGGTGCCCAACAGACGATGGCATGCGCGAACTGAGACTGCAGAACGCAAGGAAGCACCGACATGACACTGCCCCCCACAGACAAGCGTCCGCCGGCGGCGCCCGCGGGCCTCAACTGGCCAGCCCCCCACCACATGACCGTGCTGGACCCGGGCGCGGCCTCGCGTGCCGAGCCGTGCCTGGTCACCATGCTCAACGGGGACGAGCTCAGGGCCACAGTTGTCCGGATTGACTTCGAGGCGAGGCGCCTTGAGATGATGCCGGCCGGCGGACCGGTGCAGATGCTGCCGTTCGCGGCATTCCGCAGCCTCTACCTCACCCGTGCCATCGAGGTCGAGCCCATCGCGCTACCCGTGTCCGCCGGTTCGGCGGAGGACCGGCCCAGGCGCGAAGCACGCAGCTGCACCATCACTTTCAAGGACGGGACCGTGCTGGAGGCGCAGGTAACTTCTGCACTGTCCAGCAAGGCGGGCATGTTCCTGTTTGTCGTGGACCATGGCGGGACGGTGCTGCGCTGGTTCCTGCCTGCGGATGCCGTGGGCAGCTACCGGCTGGGCGAGCCGCTGGGGCAGGCGCAGCACTCGGCCAACGACATCACGCGGGATGCCCTGCAGGCGGCGCTCGTCACCCAGCAGAACCTGCGTACCCGCAAGGCAGGCGAGTATCTGGCGGAGCCGGGTATCGTCACGCGCGAGGCGCTTGAGGACGCCTTGCTGCGGCAAAAAAGCTCGTCAACCCGCAAGCTCGGCGAAATCCTGGTGCAGAACGGCATCATCACCGTGGCGCAGCTTGCAGAGGCGCTGGACCGCCAGGCCGGTGACCGGCGCAAGCTCCTGGGCGAGGTCCTGCTGGAGATGGGCGCCGTCACGCACGAGGTCATCCGCAAGGTGCTGGTGGAGCAGTTGGGCATGCCGACCGTGAACCTGGCGCGGTTCCAGTACGACCCCAACGCCATCCTGGCCATCTCGCCAGAACTTGCGCACAAATACCTGGTGATGCCCCTGTACCGGACGGACAAGCGGATAGCCGTCGGCATGGAGAACCCGCTGTCGTGGGAGGCGCTGCATGAGCTGGAGTTCTTCACCGGGCTCAAGGTCGATCCTGCCATGGCGGTGCGCGAAGACCTGCAGGCCGCCGTCGAGCAGTTCTATGGCGGCACGACAGAGGAGGAGCAGATCGCCAGCCTGGTGGAAAAGCTCGGTCTGGAAGGCCCCAAAGGGGTGGTGTCCGTGCTGCAGTCGGTCACCGACTCGGACAACACGCTGGTGCGCATGGTCAACAAGATGATCGTGGATGCTTTCGACCAGGGCGCCTCGGACATCCACATCGAGTCGGGCGCCGCCGACAAGCCCAGCCGGGTGCGCTTCCGGGTGGACGGTGTGATGGCGCCCTACATCAATGTGCCGCCCAACTTCCGCTCGGCGCTGGTCTCGCGCCTGAAAATCATGAGCGAGCTGGACATCTCCGAGCACCGCCGGCCGCAGGACGGTCGCATCCGCTTTGACGACTTCGGCCCGAGGCACATCGAACTGCGCGTCATCATGATGCCCACGGCCAATGGCCTGGAAGACGTGGTCATGCGCCTGCTGGCACCGCCGCGCGCGCTGTCCATTGACCAGCTCAGCCTCTCGCCGCGTGACCTGTCCGCCCTCAAGGCCATCGCCGGACGATCCTACGGGCTGCTCTTTGTCTGCGGCCCCACGGGCTCGGGCAAGACGACCACGCTGCATTCGCTGCTGAGCTTCATCAACACGCCCGAGCGCAAGATCTGGACGGTTGAGGACCCCATCGAGATCACCCAGGAGGGGCTGTGCCAGGTGCAGGTCAACACCAAGCTGGACCTGACCTTTCCCAACGTGTTGCGCAGCTTCATGCGCGCCGACCCCGACGTGATCATGGTGGGCGAGACCCGCGACCCGGAAACGGCGCGCACCGTGATTGCCGCGTCGCTCACGGGGCACCTGGTGTTCTCCACGATGCACACCAACAGCGCTGCGGAAAGCATCATCAGGCTGCTGGACTTCGGCCTGGACCCGTTCAACTTCTCGGACGCGCTGCTGGGCGTGGTGGGCCAGCGCCTGGTCAGGCGGCTGTGCACCGCATGCAGCACCGCCCGGGTGGCTTCGAGCGAAGAGATGGATGCCCTGGCCCACGAATATTGCCGGGATACGCAGGCCAACCCACAGGAGATGGTGACCCGCTGGCGCTCCCGCTACGGCGCCGCTGACGGCAGCGTGATGCTGCATGCCCCCGTGGGCTGCCCCGTGTGCGATGGCAGTGGCTACAAGGGCCGCATGGGCGTCTATGAAGTCCTCGTAGCGACGCCCGCCATCAAGGCCAAGATCCAAAACCGTGCCACGGTGGCGGAGGTGCAGCAGAACGCCATCGACGACGGCATGATCACCTTCGAGCAGGACGCCATTGAAAAAATCCTGCAGGGCTTTCTTGACCTCAAGCAGGTGCTGCTGAACTGCCGCTGAACCGGCCTGCATGGATGGCCAGGCTGTTGGCCAGCACCTCATGAACCCCTGTGCGGCCTTTGTGGTTCAGGCGGAAGGCGTCTGATCCGACCCCAGGGGGACTTGCGGCAAGGCGATACAGAACGTGGCACCGTTGCCTGGCACCGCATGTGCAGCAATCGCACCGCCATGCCGGTGCACGATGCGCTGCACAGTGGCCAGCCCGATGCCGATGCCAGGAAACTCCTCCTGGCGGTGCAGGCGCTGGAAAGGCTTGAACAGGCGCTCGGCGTGGGCCATGTCGAAGCCGGCACCATTGTCTGAAACGCAGAACCCGCGCAGGCCGCCGACCTCGCCCCAATACACGCGGATGGAAGGCGCCGCGGTCGCGCCAGTGTATTTCCAGGCGTTGTCGAGCAGGTTGACGAGGGCACTGGCGAGCATGCGCTCGTCGCCCTGCACGATGATGCCGTCCTCGACTTCGACCGCAACCCGCCGTCCGGGCTCTGCCTCGGCCAGTTCGCCCAGCCGCTGGCGCGCCAGCGCCGACAGATCGACACGGTCTTGCCGCAACTCGCCACGCGTGCTGCGCGACAAGGCCAGCAGGCCGTCGATCAATTCACCCATCTTGTGGACGGCCGCCGCGATGTGATCGAGATAGGACTTTGCCTGGCCTTGCAATGAAGCACCGAAATCCTCCTGCAGCGCCTGGGAGTAGCCACTCATCGAGCGCAGCGGCGCCCGCAGGTCGTGCGAGACGGCGTAGGCGAACGTCTCGAGCTCCCGGTTCGCGGCGGTCAGTTCGGCCGTGCGCAGGGCCACACGGGCTTCTAGGGTGGCGTTGATTTCGCGCAGAGCGGACTCCGCCGCCTTGAGCGCGTCGATGTCGGTGTGGGCCCCCAGCATGCGCAGCGGTCGTCCGTCGGCGGACCGTTCCTCGATCTCGCCCAGTGAAAGGATCCATTTCCAACCACCCTCCCGGGTGCGCAGGCGATGCTCGACGCGGTAGGCACGCAATTGCCCGCCCAGATACGCCTCCAGCGTCTTGAGCACCCCGGCACGGTCCTCTGGATGCAGGCGCTCACGCCAGGCAGCACACGATTCCTGGAACGACAGCGGATCGTGACCGAGCATGGCGGCGTACTCCGGGCTCACCGTCACCGAGCCCGTCTCCAGGTTCATGTCATAGAGGCCCTGCTTGCCGGCCGCCAGCGCCAACCGCAGGCGTTCTTCGCTGTCATGCAGGGCTTTCTCTGCTTGTCGGCGCCCGGTGATGTCGCGCGAGATGCCGAAGGTGCCGAAAGCCCTGCCCAGCTCGTCGCGCAAAGGTCCCTTGGTGGCGAGAAACACCCGCTCGCCCTCGGCGGTGTTCAATCGCTCTTCGTTGGTTTCAACCTGTCCGGAAGCGAAAACCCGGCGGTCGATGGCCATGAGCAGCGCCGCCTGCTCGTTCGGGAATGCGACACGATCGTCGTGTCCCAGCAAGTCCTCGGCGGACTTGCCCATGTACCGGGCCGCCGCGTTGTTGACCAGCAGATAGCGCCCCTGGTCATCCTTGGCAAAGATGGCGTCGTCGGAACTCTTGACGATCGCGGCGAGCAGCTGCGTTGCCCGCCACTTCTCTTCGGCTTCCGCCCGTTCACGCTGGTGCGACGCATTCAGCTGACCGACCAGGCGCGCAACCAGTACATAGAGCACCAGGGTGGTGACCGCAACGAAGAACCAGCCTTTGGCCGTGCTGGCCCACACGAGCGACTCGGGGTCGCGGAACAGCAGCCCCATGGCCCAGTCGGACAGCAGGATCCACAGCCCGGCGAAAACGGCATACAGCAGCGCCACACGAAGTGCGCCTTGCGAGGGTTTGGATGGGGCGTGGTCGGTGTTCATTGAAACCGGATTGTCAGGCACTTGGATGGCTGTTCTCTGGAAGATCTTCCCTACCCTGCTTCCCTGTATCGGCGGGTGCACGGCTCAGGCAAGCAGTGCCCCCTCGTTGAAACGCCACCACACCCTGCTCCGTTCCGATGGATGCTCGCTGACCACATGGCAAAGGCCCGAACCGCTGCCGGTTCGGGCCTTTGCTGCCTGAGCGCTGAAACGGGTTACTTCTTCCCCGGCGGCAGATCGGTACACGACCCATGCGCCACCTCCGCCGCCATGCCGATGCTCTCGCCCAGCGTGGGGTGCGGGTGGATGGTCTTGCCGATGTCCACCGCGTCGGCGCCCATCTCGATCGCCAGCGCGATCTCGCCGATCATGTCGCCGGCGTGCGTGCCGACCATGCCGCCGCCGAGGATCTTGCCGTGGCCGTGCGCCTCCGGGCTGTCGTCGAACAGCAGCTTGGTCACGCCTTCGTCGCGGCCGTTCGCAATGGCGCGGCCTGAGGCCGTCCACGGAAACAGGCCCTTCTTGACCTTGATGCCCTGCGCCTTGGCCTGGTCTTCGGTCAGGCCCACCCAGGCCACTTCGGGGTCTGTGTAGGCCACGCTGGGGATCACGCGGGCGTTGAACGCGGCCGCAGCCAGCTCTTTGTTGCCCTGCAGTTCACCAGCAATCACTTCCGCTGCCACGTGCGCTTCGTGCACCGCCTTGTGCGCCAGCATGGGTTGGCCCACGATGTCGCCGATGGCGAAGATGTGCGGCACGTTGGTGCGCATCTGGATGTCGACGTTGATGAAGCCACGGTCCGTCACGGCCACACCGGCCTTGTCGGCGGCGATCTTCTTGCCGTTGGGCGTGCGGCCCACCGCCTGCAGCACCAGGTCGTAGACCTGGGGCGCGGGTGCGGTACCGCCGGGTTCGGCGCTCTCGAACGTCACCTCGATGCCTTCGGGTGTGGCCTTGGCCCCCACCGTCTTGGTCTTGAGCATGATGTTGTCGAAGCGCTTGGCGTTCATCTTCTGCCAGATCTTGACCAGATCGCGGTCGGCGCCCTGCATCAGGCCGTCGAGCATTTCCACCACGTCCAGGCGCGCGCCCAGCGTGCTGTAGACCGTGCCCATTTCCAGGCCGATGATGCCGCCGCCCAGGATCAGCATGCGCTTGGGCACATCCTTCAAAGCCAGTGCGCCGGTGCTGTCCACCACGCGCGGGTCGTCGGGCATGAAAGGCAGGCGCACCGCCTGCGAGCCGGCGGCGATGATGCATTTCTTGAAGGCCACGACCTTCTTGCTGCCGGTTTTCTCCTGGCCGGTGCCGGTGGTCTCTTCCACTTCGACGTGGTTGGGGCCAACGAAGGCGCCGTAGCCGCGCACGGTGGTGACCTTGCGCATCTTGGCCATCGCGGCCAGCCCACCGGTGAGCTTGCCGATGACCTTTTCCTTGTGGCCGCGCAGCTTCTCGATGTTGACCACCGGACGGCCGAACTCCACGCCCAGGTCCGCCATGTGGCTGACTTCGTCCATCACGGCAGCCACGTGCAGCAGCGCCTTGGACGGGATGCAGCCCACATTCAGGCACACGCCACCGAGCTGGGCGTAACGCTCGACGATCACGACCTTGAGGCCGAGGTCGGCGGCGCGAAAGGCGGCGGAATAGCCGCCGGGGCCGGCGCCGAGCACGAGCAGGTCGCATTCGAGGTCGGCGCTGCCGCCGAAGCTGGCGGCGGCAGGGGCAACGACCGGAGCTGCGGCCGGGGCAGCAGCGGGTGCTGGCGCAGCAGCGACAGGTGCTGCGGCTGGCGCGGCGGGCGCGCTGGCAGCGCCCTCACCGTCCAGCACCAGCACCACCGAGCCCTGCTTGACCTTGTCGCCGAGCGCAACCTTGAGCTCTTTCACCACACCCGCGTGCGACGAAGGAATCTCCATCGAGGCCTTGTCGGACTCCACGGTGATGAGCGACTGCTCGGCCTTGACGGTGTCACCGGGTTTGACCAGCAACTCGATCACGGCCACTTCGTCGAAGTCGCCAATGTCGGGAACTTGAATATCGATCAGTGCCATCGTCATTCCTTAAAGAAGAACGCGACGGAAGTCGCCGAGGATCTGGCCGAGGTACGCGTTGAAGCGGGCCGCAGCGGCGCCGTCGATCACGCGGTGGTCCCAGGTCAGCGACAGCGGCAGCATCAGGCGCGGCTGGAAAGCCTTGCCGTCCCACACCGGTTCCATGTTGCTCTTGCAGACGCCGAGGATGGCGACCTCGGGCGCGTTGATGATGGGCGTGAAATAACGGCCACCGATACCGCCGAGGCTGGAGATGGTGAAGGTGGCACCACTCATTTCGGCCGGGCTCAGTTTGCCGTCGCGCGCCTTCTTGGCGAGCTCGCCCATTTCCTGGCTGATCTGCAACACGCCCTTTTTGTCGGCGTCCTTGATCACGGGGACCATCAGGCCGTTGGGCGTGTCGGCCGCGAAGCCGATGTGCCAGTACTGCTTGTAGACCAGCGAGTCGCCGTCGATCGAACTGTTGAACTCGGGGAATTTCTTCAGCGCGGCCACGCTGGCCTTGATCAGGAACGCGAGCATGGTGACCTTCACAGCGCTGGCGCTGTTTCCAGATTTCGCGCTCTTCTCGTTTTCCAGGTTGGTGGAGACGCGGAAGGCTTCGAGGTCGGTGATGTCGGCGTCGTCGTGGTTGGTGACGGCCGGGATCATGACCGCGTTGCGCAGCAGGTTGGCGCCGCTGATCTTCTTGATGCGGCCCATCTCCTTGCGCTCGATGGGGCCGAACTTGGCGAAGTCCACCTTGGGCCAGGGGATCAGGCCCAGTTCGGAGCCGCCACCACCGGTGGATGCCGGGGCCTTGGCCTTTTGAGCGGCGGTTTGCACCGCGCCGGCCATGACCGACTTGGTGAAACCCTGCACGTCATCCAGCGTGATGCGGCCCTTGGGGCCTTTGCCCTGAACTTCGGCCAGCGGCACACCGAGCTCGCGGGCGAACTTGCGCACCGAGGGTGAGGCGTGCGGCAGGCCCAGCGCCGGGGTGCCGGTGGGGTTGTGGGCGGACGCGGCTTCCACCGACGCTGTGGCGGCCGCGGGAGCGGCCACGGCGGCGGCTGGCGCAGCTGCAGAGGCGGGCGCTGCGGCTGCTGGGGCTGGAGCGGCCGCGCCAGCGGCGCCCTCCAGGATGGCCAGCAGGTCACCAATGTTGACCGTGTCGCCGACCTTGACCTTGAGCTCCTTCAGCACGCCAGCGTGCGACGAAGGGATCTCCATCGAGGCCTTGTCGGACTCGACCGTGATCAGGCTCTGCTCGACCTTGACGGTGTCGCCGGGCTTCACGAACACCTCGATGACGGCGACGTCCTTGAAGTCGCCGATGTCCGGCACAAAGACCTGCACCGGGCCTGAGGCCGCGGGTGCGGCCTCAGGTGCGGCAGCAGCCGGCGCCGGAGCAGGTGCAGCCACCGGTGCGGGCGCAGCAGCGGCCGGAGCGGCCGCAGGCGCCGGCGCAGCGGCCTCACCAGCGGCTTCCACCACCAGCACCACCGAGCCCTCTTTCACCTTGTCGCCCAGCGCGACACGCAGTTCTTTCACCACGCCAGCGGTGCTGGACGGGATCTCCATCGAGGCCTTGTCGGACTCGACCGTGATCAGCGACTGCTCGGCCTTGACCGTATCGCCCACCTTCACCAGCAGTTCAATGACCGCCACTTCATCAAAGTCGCCGATGTCCGGGACCTTCACTTCTACCAGTGCCATGTTCTTGTCTCCGGATATTTACGCGTAGAGCGGGTTGATCTTCTCGGTCTTGATGCCGTATTTGGCAATCGCCTCGGCCACCTTGGCCATCGGCAGCTTGCCCTCATCGGCGAGCGAGCGCAGAGCCGCGATGACGATGTAGTGGCGGTTGATCTCGAAGTGCTCACGCAGCTTGCTGCGGAAGTCGCTGCGGCCAAAACCGTCGGTGCCCAGCACCTTGTAAGAACGGCCCTTGGGCATGAACGGACGGATCTGCTCGGCGTAGTTCTTCATGTAGTCGGTGGAAGCGACCACCGGGCCGGCGTGCTTCTCCAGCTGTTGCGCCACGAAGGGCACGCGCTGCGGCTCGGTCGGGTGCAGCATGTTCCAGCGTTCGGCGTCCTGGCCGTCGCGGGTCAGCTCGTTGAAGCTCGGGCAGCTCCACACATCGGCCTGCACGCCCCAGTCGGTGGCCAGCAGGTCCTGGGCCGCGATGCTCTCCCGCAGGATGGTGCCGGAACCCAGCAGCTGCACGCGCTGCTCACCCTGGGCGCCCGGCTTGCACAGGTACATGCCTTTGATGATCTGCTCTTCGGTGCCCGGCGTGAGGCCCGGCATGGCGTAGTTTTCGTTCAGCAGGGTCAGGTAGAAATACACGTTGTCCTGCTTCTCCACCATGCGCTTCAGGCCATGGTGCAGGATCACGCCGACTTCGTGCGCGAAGGTCGGGTCGTAGCTGATGCAGTTCGGGATCGTGCCGGCCAGGATGTGGCTGTGGCCGTCTTCGTGCTGCAGGCCTTCGCCGTTGAGCGTGGTGCGGCCCGAGGTGCCACCGAGCAGGAAACCGCGCGCCTGCATGTCGCCCGCGGCCCAGGCCAGGTCGCCGATGCGCTGGAAGCCAAACATCGAGTAGTACACGTAGAACGGCACCATGATGCGGTTGCTGGTGCTGTAGGAAGTGGCCGCCGCGATCCAGCTGCTCATGCCACCGGCTTCGTTGATGCCTTCCTGCAGGATCTGGCCGGCCTTGTCTTCCTTGTAGTACATGACCTGGTCTTTGTCGACCGGGGTGTACTGCTGGCCAGCCGGGTTGTAGATGCCGATCTGGCGGAACAGGCCTTCCATGCCGAAGGTACGGGCCTCATCCACCAGGATGGGCACCACGCGCGGGCCCAGGGCCTGGTCGCGCAGCAACTGGGTGAGGAAGCGCACATAGGCCTGGGTCGTGGAGATTTCGCGGCCTTCGGCGGTCGGCTCCATCACACTCTTGAAGATCTCGATCGAGGGCACGGTGAAGCTCTCGTCGGCCTTGGTGCGGCGCTTGGGCAGGTAGCCGCCGAGGGCCTGGCGGCGCTCGTGCAGGTACTTCATTTCCGGTGTGTCGTCGGCTGGCTTGTAAAACGGCAGCTTGGGCAGCTCGCTGTCGGGGATCGGCAGGTTGAAGCGGTCGCGGAAGATCTTGATGTCTTCGTCGGTCAGCTTCTTGGTCTGGTGCACGTTGTTCTTGCCCTCGCCCGATTTGCCCATGCCAAAACCCTTGACGGTCTTGATCAGCAGCACGGTCGGCTGGCCCTTGTGGTTGACCGCCTTGTGGTACGCGGCGTAGACCTTCTGAGGGTCGTGCCCACCACGACGCAGATTCCAGATGTCGTCGTCGCTCATGTGCGAGACGAGCTCCAGTGCCTTCGGGTCGCGACCGAAGAAATGCTTGCGCACATAGGCACCGTCGTTGGCCTTGAAGGCCTGGTAGTCGCCGTCCAGCGTCTCCATCATGATCTTGCGCAGGGCGCCGTCCTTGTCGCGCGCCAGCAGCGGGTCCCAGTTGGAGCCCCAGAGCAGCTTGATCACGTTCCAGCCGGAACCGCGGAACTCGCCTTCGAGTTCCTGCACGATCTTGCCGTTGCCGCGCACCGGACCGTCCAGGCGCTGCAGGTTGCAGTTCACCACGAAGATCAGGTTGTCGAGGTTCTCGCGCGCGGCCAGGCTGATGGCGCCCAGCGACTCGACTTCGTCCATTTCACCGTCGCCACAGAACACCCAGACCTTGCGGTTCTCGGTGTTTGCGATGCCACGGGCGTGAAGATACTTGAGGAAGCGCGCCTGGTAGATCGCCATCAGCGGACCCAGGCCCATGGACACGGTGGGGAACTGCCAGAACTCTGGCATGAGCTTGGGGTGCGGGTAGCTCGACAGTCCCTTGCCATCCACTTCCTGGCGGAAGTGCAGGAGCTGTTCTTCGGTCAGCCGGCCTTCGAGGTAGGCGCGTGCGTACACGCCGGGCGACACGTGGCCCTGGATGTAGAGACAGTCGCCACCGTGGTTTTCGCTCTCGGCGTGCCAGAAGTGGTTGAAGCCGGCGCCGAACATGTGGGCCAGCGAAGCGAATGAGCCAATGTGGCCACCCAGGTCGCCGCCGTCTTCGGGGTTGTGGCGGTTGGCCTTGACCACCATCGCCATCGCGTTCCAGCGCATGTAGGCGCGAAGACGTTCTTCGATCTCGATGTTGCCCGGGCAACGGGCTTCCTGGTTGGTCTCGATGGTGTTGACGTAGCCGGTGTTTGCAGAAAACGGCAGGTCGATGCTGTTCTGGCGGGCTTCCTCCAGCAGCTGTTCCAGCAGGAAGTGCGCGCGCTCCGGGCCCTCGCGCTGAATCACGGCGCCCAGCGCCTCCATCCATTCGCGGGTTTCCTGGGAATCGATGTCCCCCATACCACGGTCATTGAGAGCGTCTGACGCTGACATGTCTGTCTCCTGTTGGTTTGAAATCAAGCTTAAAGCGGCCTTTCCGCGCTGTGGTGAATTTTTGCACATTGGCGGATAAATTTCAATATGTGCTTTTAATTTCTACATTATGAAATGCTAGAAAACGGGATGAAACTGCAACCCGGGGCATTTGTTCGCGGCGTTCAGAGCGGTGGCGTGTCGCCTCACGTAGACTCGATCATCCATGCCGCCCACCACGAATACCCCTTCACCGCAGCCGGACAAGCGCTCGCCTTCGGCCCTGCTGCGCCAGTGGTGGCTGCGCCTGCCGCCATCCCGCCAGGACCGCTTTGCCACCCTGGCGCCTTTGCTGGCCGTGCTGCTGTTTCTGTCGGCCATCGTGGTGGCCATCACCTACCTGCGCTACGAAGAGCTGGAGCGCGAGCAGGAAGCCGTCACCCGCGACGTGGAATACGCGCAGCAACGCCTGCGCCTGCGCCTGCTGGAACGCCAGGAACAGCTGATGCGCCTGGCGCGCGAGGTCGACAACAAGGAAATCAGCAGCGAAGAGTTCGAGTTCCAGGCCGAAAACCTGATCAGCCAGTTCCCGGAGCTGTTGGCCGTCAGCTGGGTGGACGGTCGGCGCCATGTCCTGACCACCTACGCCTCGCCCAGCGCGCCGCCCGCTCTGGTCCGGCTGCCCGGGAGCACGCTCGCCCCCAACGAAACCGATGGCTCGTTTGACCTGGCGCGCGACCTGCGTCAACCCATCTACTCGCGGCCGCTGGGTGAAGATCCGCGCCAGGCCACGCTGATGCTGCAGGTGCCGTTGACCGAGCAGGGCCGTTTCGCGGGCACGGTGATGGGCGAATATTCGGTCGACGGCCTGCTGCGCTTCGGCATTCCGCCCGAGATCATGGCGCGCTACGCCGTGGCCCTGATCGATGACCGGGGGCGCGTGCTGGCCGGCAGCCTGCAGTCGCCCAACACCGTGCTGCGCCTGCTGCCCTGGTCGTCTCAGCCGCTGGAACACGAAGTGCCTGTGTCACCGGTCGGCAACGGCCTGATCCTGAAGGCGCAGGGTTATCGCACCTCGCAGGACATCGTCGGCAGCGGCTTCTTCTGGGTCATCGGTGCGCTCAGCGCGCTCACGGTCTGGATGCTGCTTGGCACCTGGCGCCACACGCGCCGTCGCGTGCAGGCGCAGCAGGCGCTGGTGGCCGAAACCAATTTTCGCCGCGCGATGGAAAACTCCATGCTGACCGGCATGCGGGCGCTGGACCTGCAAGGCCGCATCACCTACGTGAACCCGGCGTTCTGCTCCATGACGGGCTGGACCGAGGGCGAGCTGGTGGGCCGCACGGCGCCCTTCCCCTACTGGCCGGACGAAGACCACGACCAGCTCGCTGCCCGCCTGGAAGACGAGCTCAGCGGCCGCTCCACGCCGGGCGGCTTCGAGGTGCGGGTGCAGCGGCGCGACGGCAGCATCTTCGACGCCCGCATGTATGTCTCGCCCCTGATCGACCCCAAGGGGCACCAGACCGGCTGGATGACGTCGATGACCGACATCACCGAGCCCAAGCGCATCCGCGAAGAACTCTCGGCCTCGTACGAGCGCTTCACCACGGTGCTGGAAAGCCTGGACTCCGCGGTCTCCGTCGCCCCGCTGGGCAGCGACGAAATGCTGTTCGCGAACAAGATGTACCGCCTGTGGTTCGGCACCCGCGGCCAGGGCCATCGGCACCTGGTCGACCTGGCAGGCACCCAGCCATCGCCGAGCCCGGACGACGGCGATGCGGTCGACGCTTTCGCCGGCATGCCCACCGAAACGCTGACCGATGCCGGCTCGGAAAACGCCGAGGTGTTTGTCGAGGAGCTCGACCGCTGGCTGGAGGTGCGCACGCGCTACCTCACCTGGGTGGACGGCCGTCTCGCCCAGATGGTCATTGCGAGCGACATCACCCCGCGGCGCACCGCCGAAGAGCAGGCTTCGCGCCAGGCCGAACGCGCCCAGACCGCCAGCCGCCTCATCACCATGGGCGAGATGGCATCGAGCGTGGCGCACGAACTCAACCAGCCACTGACCGCCATCAGCAACTACTGCAACGGCATGATCACGCGGCTGAGCGAGCAGCGCATCAGCAACGAGGAGCTGCTCGGCGCGCTGGAGAAAACCTCGCGCCAGGCGCAGCGCGCCGGCCAGATCATCCAGCGTATCCGGGCCTTCGTGAAACGCAGCGAACCCAACCCCATGCCGTCCGACGTGGCGCAGATGGTGGCCAACGCGATCGAGCTGGCCGACATCGAGCTGCGGCGCCAGCAGGTGCGGCTGTCGCCTTACGTGGCCGCGCGCCTGCCCAGCCTGATGGTCGACCCGATCCTGATCGAGCAGGTGCTCATCAACCTGCTCAAGAACGCGGGCGAGGCGATTGCCCAGGCGGGCCGCCCACCGGGCGAGCGCTATGTGGAGCTGCGCGTCGGCCCGCGCCGCCTGGACGACGAAGAAGTGGTGGAGTTTTCGGTACGCGACTCCGGCAACGGCGTGCCCGACGAAATGATCGAACGCATCTACGAAGCCTTCTACAGCACCAAGAGCGAAGGCATGGGCATCGGCCTCAAGTTGTGCCGCAGCATCGTCGAGTCGCACCACGGCAGGATGCAGGTACAGAACATCTACAATGGCGAAGAGGTGGTGGGTTGCTGTTTCAGCTTCTGGATACCGGTGCAAACCCGACTCCTGCCAGAAAATACGGCGCCCGCTGCACCTTCCGCGTCGTTGACGGATACAGAAAGATCGAGATGAGTTTGATCCCCAAAAAAGGCAATGTCTATGTGGTCGATGACGACGAAGCCGTTCGCGACTCCCTGCAATGGCTGCTCGAAGGCAAGGATTACCGGGTCCGCTGTTTCGAATCGGCAGAAGCCTTTCTCAGCCGCTACGATGCCCGCGAAGTGGCCTGCCTGATTGCAGACATCCGCATGGGCGGCATGACCGGCATGGAACTGCAGGAAAAGCTGATCGAACGCCAGTCGCCCCTGCCCATCGTCTTGATCACTGGCCATGGCGACGTGCCCATGGCCGTGGAATCCATGAAAAAGGGCGCGCTGGACTTCATCCAGAAACCCTTCAAGGAAGACCAGCTGGTGGCCTTGGTCGAGCGCATGCTGGAAACGGCCAAGGAGGCTTTCGCCACGCACCAGCAGGCCGCCAGCCGCGACGCCCTGCTCTCCAAGCTGACCGGACGCGAAGCCCAGGTGCTGGAGCGCATCGTCGCCGGGCGCCTCAACAAGCAGATCGCCGACGACCTGGGCATCAGCATCAAGACGGTGGAAGCGCACCGTGCCAACATCATGGAAAAGCTCGGCGCCAACACCGTGGCCGATCTGCTCAAGATTGCCCTGGGGCAGGCACCAGCCAAGGCTTGAGCAAGCCACTCTCCAGTCCAACGCCCGCCGGTGCCCTCGGCGGGCGTTTCCATTTCCAAACCACTCCACCACCCACGCCATGACCGCCCAACTGATCGACGGCAACGCCCTCTCCCGCCAACTGCGCGCCGATGTCGCCGCGCGCGTCACCGCGCTCAAGGCCAAGGGCATCACGCCCGGTCTGGCCGTGGTCCTGGTCGGTGACAACCCCGCTTCACAGGTCTACGTGCGCAACAAGGTCAAGGCCTGTGAAGACACCGGCATGCATTCGGTGCTGGAGACCTGGCCGGCCAGCATGAGCGAAGCCGACCTGCTGGCCCGTGTGGACGCGCTCAACCACGACGCCACCATCCACGGCATCCTGGTGCAGCTGCCGCTGCCGGCACACATCGACGCGCAGAAAGTGATCGAAGCGATTTCGCCCGCCAAGGACGTGGACGGTTTTCACATCGCCAGCGCCGGCGCCCTGATGACCGGCCTGCCCGGCTTCTGGCCCTGCACGCCCTATGGCTGCATGAAGATGCTGGAGAGCATCGGTTACGACCTCAAGGGCAAACACGCGGTCGTGATCGGCCGCAGCAACATCGTGGGCAAGCCCATGGCCATGATGCTGCTGCAGCAGAACGCCACCGTCACCATCTGCCACAGCGGCACGAAAGACCTCAAGGCCATGACGTTGCAGGCCGACGTGATCGTGGCCGCCGTGGGCAAACGCAACGTTCTGACGGCCGACATGGTCAAGCCCGGCGCCGTGGTGCTCGACGTGGGCATGAACCGCAACGACGAAGGCAAGCTCTGCGGCGACGTGGACTTTGCGGGCGTCAAGGAAGTGGCGGGCTACATCACCCCGGTGCCCGGTGGTGTCGGACCCATGACCATCACGATGCTGATGGTGAATACGCTCGAATCAGCAGAACGGGTGGAATAGCGCACTGGTCGGCGCGCAGGGGCTTTCTATCTCAGGGCAACCGCGGAACCGGCTTCGCCGGGCCTCCAGTGCCGCCCCCTGGGGGGTGACGCCGCAGGCGGCGCGGGGGGGTTACTTAGCTGTTCGCCAAAGCACAGCGCCCGAACACAGCCACTGCCCCAGCACCATCAGCGTGCCCAGACCGTGCCACAGGCGCAGGTCGCCGCCGGTGGCGCGTGCCGTCACGATTTGCTGCGCCACGCCGAACTCCTGCAGCAGCGCCAGCAACATGGCCGCCAGCACGAAGCCCATGGTGGTCAGCACGCGCTGCATGGTTCGCAGTTGCTCCGGATCCACGGGCTCACCCGCCAGCGGGAAGTGCCCCAACGAACGTTGACGGCGCAGGATCAGCAACAAGGCCAGACCGAGCCCGAGCCCCGCCCAGCACTGCAGCGAAAACAGCTTCGCGGCCACCGGCCCGGCCACCGCCGGGCTGCCCAGGCTGGCGAACAGTGTCGGCACGGCCACAAAACTCAAGGACGAGATGCCGCCCCACCAGAGCGCCGCCAGGAACACCGCCAGCCGCTGCATGGGCATCAGGCGTAGCGCACGGCCACGATCTCGAAGCGGCGCGTGCCGCCCGGGGTCTGGACTTCGGCGGTGTCGCCCTCTTCCTTGCCGATCATGGCGCGTGCGATCGGGCTGCCAATGTTGACCAGGCCGAGCTTCAGGTCGGCCTCGTCTTCGCCCACGATCTGATAGGTCAGGGCGGCACCATCGGACACATCCTCCAGATCCACCGTCGCGCCAAACACAACCCGGCCGCCGGCGTCCACGGTGGTCGGGTCAATGATCTGGGCGGTCGAGAGCTTGCTCTCGATCTCGGCGATGCGGCCCTCGATGAAGCCCTGGCGATCCTTGGCCGCGTCGTATTCGGCGTTTTCACTCAGGTCGCCCTGGGCCCGTGCTTCCGCGATCGCGCCGATCACCCAGGGACGGTCCACGGTCTTCAGCCGCTGCAACTCTTCCTTGAGCTTTTCTGCGCCGCGTTTGGTGATCGGAAAGGTGGACATGTGAACGCTCCAGAGTCTCGGAAAAACAGGCCCGACGGCCCGCAAGGTACAAAAGGAAACCGCCGAGCGTTGCCGGTCGGCGGTGTATGGGGACATTATGCCCCGGCGGGCATCCAGGAATCAACCGGGGCAACCCGGCGGCGTCAGATGGCCAGTTGGGCGTGCATCTCCTGCACCGAAATCACGCCCAAGCTGTCCAGGTACTTCATGCCTTCCACCGCTGCTTCGGCTCCGAAGATGGTGGTGAAGGTGGTCACGCGGGCCAGCAGCGACGA
Organism: Hydrogenophaga sp. L76; assembly: GCF_057654755.1. NCBI lineage: Bacteria > Pseudomonadati > Pseudomonadota > Betaproteobacteria > Burkholderiales > Comamonadaceae > Hydrogenophaga > Hydrogenophaga sp. L76. The sequence goes on along the minus strand of NZ_CM172807.1, from coordinate 454,429 downwards.
GGTGCGGATCGCACGCGAATCGGTGATCGCGTTGCGCCGCTCTTCCACCGTGTTGATGACCAGGCTGATGTCGCCGTTCTTGATCATGTCAACGATGTGCGGACGGCCTTCGGTCACTTTGTTCACGGTCACCACCGGCACGCCGGCCGCTGCGATCGCAGCGGCGGTACCCCGCGTGGCGACCAGCTCGAAGCCCATGGCCACCAACGCGCGCGCAATTTCCACCGCACGCGGCTTGTCGCCGTTTTTGACGGTCAGGAAGACCTTGCCCGACGGGCTGCCGTCGGCCTTGTGTGGACGCGGCAGGTTGGTGCCGGCACCCAGCTGGCTCTTGACGAAGGCTTCGCCGAAGGTCTTGCCCACGCCCATGACTTCGCCGGTGGACTTCATCTCGGGGCCGAGGATGGTGTCCACCCCCGGGAACTTCACGAACGGGAACACAGCCTCCTTGACGCTGAAGTATGGCGGGTTCACTTCGGCGCCGATGCCCTGGTCGTCCAGCGACTGGCCGGCCATGCAGCGTGCCGCCACCTTGGCCAGCTGGATGCCCGTGGCCTTGGAGACGAAGGGCACCGTGCGCGAAGCGCGCGGGTTCACTTCCAGCACGTAGATCACGTCCTGGCCGTCCACTTCCTGAATGGCAAACTGCACGTTCATGAGCCCGATCACGTTCAGGCCTTGTGCCATGGCCGCGGTCTGGCGCTTGAGCTCGTCCACCGTGGCCTGCTTGAGGTAGTACGGGGGCAGCGAACAGGCCGAATCGCCGCTGTGCACGCCGGCCTGTTCGATGTGCTCCATCACACCGCCGATGAAGACGCGACCGGTGTGGTCGCGGATCGCGTCCACGTCGCATTCGATGGCGTCGTTCAGGAAGCGGTCGAGCAGCACCGGTGAATCGTTGCTCACCTTCACGGCTTCACGCATGTAGCGCTCCAGGTCGCGCTGCTCGTGCACGATTTCCATCGCGCGGCCACCCAGCACATAGCTCGGGCGCACCACCAGCGGGTAGCCCAGGGCGGCGGCTTTTTCCAGCGCTTCAGGCTCGGCGCGCGCCGTGGCGTTGGGCGGCTGGCGCAGACCGAGCTCGTGCAGCAGTTGCTGAAAGCGCTCACGGTCCTCGGCGGCGTCGATCATGTCAGGGCTGGTGCCGATGATGGGCACGCCCGCGGCCTCCAGACCGAGCGCGAGCTTGAGCGGCGTCTGGCCGCCGTACTGCACGATGACGCCGGTGGGTTTTTCCTTGTCCACGATTTCCAGCACGTCTTCCAGCGTCAGCGGCTCGAAGTACAGGCGGTCAGAAGTGTCGTAGTCGGTGGACACGGTTTCCGGGTTGCAGTTGACCATGATGGTCTCGTACCCGTCTTCGCGCATGGCCAACGCCGCGTGCACGCAGCAGTAGTCGAACTCGATGCCCTGGCCGATGCGGTTGGGGCCGCCGCCGAGCACCATGATCTTCTTGTTGTTCGTCGGTTCGGCTTCGCACTCGCCATCGCCGTGGCCTTCGTAGGTCGAATACAGGTAAGCGGTGTCGGTGGCGAACTCGGCCGCGCAGGTGTCCACGCGCTTGTAGACCGGGCGGATGTTCTGCGCGATGCGGCGCGCACGCACGGTGCCGTCGTTGGTCTTGAGCAGCTTGGCCAGGCGGCGGTCCGAGAAACCCTTCTTCTTCAGGCCGCGCAGGGTCTCGGCGTCGATCGCGTCGAGGCTGGTTTGCTCCAGTTGCAGTTCGATCTTCACGATCTCTTCGATCTGCACCAGGAACCACTTGTCGATCCTGGTGAAGTGGTGCACCTCGTCGATGGTCCAGCCGGCGGCAAAAGCGTCGCCCACGTACCAGATGCGCTCGGGGCCGGGTTCGCCCAGTTCGCGCTCCAGGATCTCGCGGTCCTGGGTCTTTTCGTTCATGCCGTCCACGCCCACTTCCAGGCCGCGCAGGGCTTTCTGGAACGACTCCTGGAAAGTGCGGCCCATGGCCATGACCTCGCCGACCGACTTCATCTGCGTGGTCAGGCGGCTGTCGGCGGTGGGGAATTTTTCGAACGCGAAACGCGGGATCTTGGTCACCACGTAATCGATCGAGGGCTCGAAGGACGCTGGTGTGGCGCCGCCGGTGATCTCGTTGCGCAACTCGTCCAGCGTGTAGCCCACGGCCAGCTTGGCCGCGACCTTGGCGATCGGGAAGCCCGTGGCCTTGGAGGCCAGTGCCGATGACCGCGACACGCGCGGGTTCATCTCGATCACCACCATGCGGCCGTCGGCCGGGTTGATGGAAAACTGCACGTTGGAGCCGCCGGTGTCCACACCGATCTCGCGCAGCACGGCCAGCGAGGCATTGCGCAGGATCTGGTATTCCTTGTCGGTCAGTGTCTGGGCCGGGGCCACGGTGATCGAGTCACCGGTGTGCACGCCCATCGGGTCCAGGTTCTCGATCGAGCAGATGATGATGCAGTTGTCCGCCTTGTCGCGCACCACTTCCATCTCGTACTCTTTCCAGCCGAGCAGCGATTCTTCGATCAGCAGCTCGTTGGTGGGCGAAGCTTCCAGGCCGCGTTTGCAGATGGTCTCGAACTCCTCCGGGTTGTAGGCGATGCCACCACCGGTGCCACCGAGCGTGAAGCTCGGGCGGATCACGACCGGGAACCCCACGGTCTTCTGTACCGTCCAGGCTTCTTCCATGCTGTGGGCGATGCCTGAGCGCGCAGAACCCAGACCAATCTTGGTCATGGCGTCCTTGAACTTGAGGCGGTCTTCGGCCTTGTCGATGGCTTCGGGTGTGGCGCCGATCAGCTCCACGTCGTACTTGTCCAGCACACCGTGGTGCCACAGGTCGAGCGCGCAGTTCAGCGCCGTCTGGCCACCCATGGTCGGCAGGATGGCGAAACCACCGCTGGTGAGCGGGCGCTCCTTGGCGATGATTTTCTCCACCGTCTGCCAGGTGATGGGTTCGATGTAGGTGACGTCGGCCGTGGCCGGGTCGGTCATGATCGTGGCCGGGTTGCTGTTGATCAGCACGACCTTGTAGCCCTCTTCGCGCAGCGCCTTGCATGCCTGCACGCCGGAGTAGTCGAACTCGCAGGCCTGGCCGATGATGATCGGGCCGGCGCCGATGATGAGGACGGTCTGGATGTCTGTTCTTTTGGGCATGGTTCGCTTGTGTCTTGTTGCGCAGGCTCAAGCCTGGCGCTGGGTTTCCAGTTTGTTCAGCAGCGCCTGCACGCGTTCGGCAGGCACGTTTTTCTGCATCAGCTGCAGCAGGCCGTCGCCTTCGATCATCGGACGCAACACCTCGATTTCGGCCGGGTAGAACAGCGCGTCCCAGGCGGCCATCTCGGTGTTGAAGGTCTCGTCGTCCCAGGTCTTGCCCTTGGCCAGCAGCGTCACCAGCGGCATGGCCTTGTTCTCCACGAAGGCCTTGCGGTAGGGCTTCTGCGCCCAGCGCTGGGCAAACCAGTCCTTGTGCGGCGCCGCCAGCGTCAGCATGCGCTTGGCTATCGCCTTCTCCACCGCAAACACCGGAAAACTGAAGAGCTTCATGGAAGGACCTTGGTGGGAATCAGGCGGCCACACGCTGTTGCATGAGCGCAATGAACCGGTCGAACAAATAGCCGATGTCGTGCGGACCGGGTGAGGCTTCCGGGTGGCCCTGGAAGCAGAAAGCCGGCTGGTCGGTGCGGGCCAGGCCTTGCAGCGTGCCGTCGAACAGGCTCACGTGGGTGGCACGCAGGTTGGCCGGCAGGTCTTTCTCATCTACCGCAAAACCGTGGTTCTGGCTGGTGATGCTCACGCGACCGCTGTCCAGGTCCTTCACCGGATGGTTGGCGCCGTGGTGGCCGAACTTCATCTTGAAGGTCTTCGCGCCACTGGCCAGCGCCATGATCTGATGCCCGAGGCAGATGCCGAAAGTGGGCACGCCGCTCTCGATGATCTCGCGCGTGGCGGCGATCGCGTAGTCGCAGGGTTCCGGGTCGCCGGGTCCGTTGGACAGGAACACGCCGCTGGGCTTGAGCTTGAACACGTCGACCGCGGGCGTCTGCGCTGGCACGACGGTGATCTTGCAGCCACGCTGAGCCAACATGCGCAGGATGTTGTGCTTGACGCCGAAGTCGTAGGCGACGACGTGGAACTTCGGCGCGATCTGCTCGCCGTAGCCGAAACCGAGTTGCCACTCGGTCTGCGTCCAGGCGTAGGGCGCTTCGGCCGACACGACCTTGGCCAGATCCTGGCCCGCCATGTTGGGCGCTGCCTTGGCGGCAGCGATGGCCTGGGCGCGGTGCGCCTCGGTCAGGGCTTCACCAGCGGCCAGCGCCACGATGCAACCGTTCTGCGCGCCGTGGGTGCGCAGGCGGCGCGTGAGCGCGCGCGTGTCCAGATCGGCGATGGCGACGGTGCCTTCGCGCTGCAGGTATTCGGACAGGGTCTCGGTGCTGCGGAAGTTGGACGCGAGCAGGGGCAGGTCTTTGATGATCAGGCCAGCGGCGTGGATGCGCGAGGCCTCCACGTCTTCACGGTTCACACCGGTGTTGCCGATGTGTGGGTAGGTCAGCGTGACGATTTGCTGGCAATAGCTCGGATCGGTCAGGATTTCCTGGTAGCCGGTGAGCGAGGTGTTGAACACCACTTCGCCCGAAGTCTGGCCGGTAGCACCGATGGAAATGCCTGTAAAGACCGTGCCGTCGGCGAGCGCGAGAAGGGCTTTCGGATGGACGGGAAGCACGGTTTTCTCCAGAGATTTTTTGGACGCAACCGCGCCCGCCATGGGAATCAACCGGGGAAGATTCGCGCCCGCTCCCGGAGCGCCGCGAACGGGTCGCAGCCGGGGGAAAGGACGGGGAACCTGGGCAGGAAGCCGGGGCGGACGCAGCGGGTTGCGTCGATTGCGGGTAAACCCCGGAATTATAGCCGCTCACCCTCTGCGATCCGACTCACCACGCCCCGAAAACGGGCATGTTTCAGGGCTCGTGCAGGCGGGTAACCCGGTTTCAACGCCCGGCCGCGCTGGCATGCAGGCAGATCGCCGCAGCCGCCGCCACGTTGAGCGACTCTTCGCCGCCCGGCTGGGCGATACGCACCTTTTGCGTTGCGAGCGCTTCCAGAGCCGGGCTCACGCCCTGCCCTTCGTGCCCGAGCACCCAGGCACAGGGCCAGGGCAACCTGGCCTGGTGCAGGAAATCGCCCTGGTGCGAGCTGGTCACCAGCAGCGGTACCGACAGGCCGGCAAGATCGTCCACCGACAGCCCTTCCACCAGGTGCAGGCCAAAGTGGGCCCCCATGCCGGCGCGCAACACCTTGGGCGACCACAGCGCCGCCGTGCCCTTGAGCGCCAGCACCTGGGCAAAGCCCATGGCCGCTGCGCTGCGCAGGATGGAGCCGACGTTGCCCGCGTCCTGCAACCGGTCCAGCACCACCGCCGCCGCGCCGGTCTGCAGCGCGGCCGCTTTGGGCAGATCCCAGACAAACCCCACACCCGCCGGCGACTCGAGACCGCTGATGCCGGCCATCAGCGCGTCGGGAACGGTGACGATGTGGTCCGCCGCATCGCGCAGATCGTGCGGCGCCTGGGGCCAGAACGTCTCGGAAAAAACCGCGGTTGCCGGCCTGTGTCCACGGGCCAGAAGCGCTCGGCAGAGATGATCACCTTCCAGCCACACCTGGCCCTGTTTGCGGTAGGCCGTGCTGTCCTGCACGAGCAGCCGCAGGCGCTTGAGCAGCGGGTTGTCGCGTGAGGTGATGGTGGTGGGAACGTTCATGGTTTGGCTTGGGCGGCGGTCAGCACGCGCGCGACCGGTGCAAAGGAACGGCGGTGCTCGGGCAAGGCGCCGTGGGTTTGAAGGGCCTGCAGGTGGACCACCGTGCCGTAGCCTTTGTGTCGGTCGAACCCGTATTCCGGGTGCCGCAGGTGCAGATCTTCCAGCAACCGGTCCCGGGTCACTTTGGCCAGGATCGAGGCCGCAGAAATGGCCGGAATCAGGGCATCGCCCGAGACGATGGCTTCGGCCAGCACGTCCAGCGCCGGCAGGCGGTTGCCATCGACCAGCACCTTGTTCGGCTTCAGGCGCAGCCCCTGCACCGCGCGCTGCATGGCGAGCATGGTGGCCTGCAGGATGTTCAGGCGGTCGATCTCTTCGACCGAGGCCATCGCGACGCTGCAACACAGCGCCTTGGCGCGGATCTCGTCGTAGAGCTTTTCCCGCCTTTTGGCGGTGAGCTGCTTGGAGTCGGCCAGGCCCCTGATGGGTTTGCGTTCGTCCAGGATCACGGCCGCGGCCACCACCGGACCGGCCAGCGGGCCGCGCCCGGCCTCGTCCACGCCGGCCACCAGGCCGGGCGCGTCCCAGACCAGTGCGGCCTGTTCAGCCTTGAAGAACTTTTTCGATCGCATCGGTGGCGAGTTGGGCGGTGTCACGGCGCAAGGTTTGATGCAATTCAGCGAATCGCGCCTGCAAGGCGGTGACTTTGTCGGGAGCGTCCAGCCAGTCCAGCGTGGCGCGGGCCAGTGCCTCGGGTGTTGCGGCGTCCTGCAGCAGCTCGGGCACGACAAATTCACCGCACAGGATGTTCGGCAGACCCACCCAGGGCTGCAATTGTTTGCGGCGCATGATGTGCCAGGACAGGCGGTTCATGTTGTAGGCGATGACCATCGGCCGCTTGAAGAGGGCAGCTTCCAGGGTGGCGGTGCCGCTGGCGATCAGCGTGACATCGCAGGCGGCCAGCACGGCGTGCGACTGACCGTCGACAAGGCTCAGCGCGTCACCCAGACCGCTGGCCGCCGCCAGCTGGGCGATGCGTACGCGCAGCGCAGGCACCGCTGGCACGACAAAACGCAGGTCCGACCGGGCTTTGAGCATCAAGGCTGCGGCGGCAAAAAAACGCGCTGCAAGGTACTGCACCTCAGAGGCCCGGCTGCCCGGGAGAATCGCCACCACGCGGTCCTCGTCGCGCAAGCCCAGCTGGCGCCGGGCAGCCGCGTGATCGGGTTCCATGGGGATCACATGTGCAATCGGATGGCCCACGTAGGTGGAAGCGATGCCATGCTCTGCCAACAAAGCTGGCTCAAACGGAAAAATGCACAGCACATGGTCGGCCCCGCGCCGCACCTTCTCGATCTTCTCAGGCCGCCAGGCCCAGAAGGAGGGGCAGACAAAATGCACGGTGCGGACACCAGCGGCCTTGAGATCGGCTTCCAGTCCGAAATTGAAATCGGGTGCGTCCACGCCGATGAACAGCGCTGGCGGCTGTGCCAGCAGGCGCTCGCGCAAGCGTTTACGGATGCGCAGAATACCCAGCAGCTTGGGCAGCACCTCCAGGTAGCCCCGAACGGCCAGCCTGTCGCTGGGCCACCAGGCGTCAAACCCCTGCTCGACCATGCGCGGGCCTCCGATGCCGGCCGCCACCAGATCGGGCCAGCGCTGGCGCATGCTCTGCAACAGCAGGCCGGCGAGCAGATCGCCGGACGTCTCGCCAGCCACCATCGCAAACCGGCGTTGCACTTCCATGTAGGGGGCCGGCAAACCGTCAGCGGGCAATGCCGCGGGTCGCAGAGGCGAGGAAGCGGTTCATCATGTCCACATCGGGGGCGGCATCGGGCATGTCGCTCGCCAACGCCTCGATGCCACTGCGTGACTGTTCCAGGGTGAGGCCCTGGCGGTACAGCAGCTTGTGCATCTGTTTGACGGCGGCAACCCGCTCGGGCGTGAAGCCGCGGCGACGCAGACCCACGACGTTGAAGCCGCGCACTGCCAGCGGATTGCCATCCACCAGCATGAAAGGCGGCACATCCTGCGACACCGCGCTGGCGAAGCCGATCATGGCGTGTGCGCCCACCGACACGAACTGGTGGATGCCGGTGAGGCCGCCCACCGTGACCCAGTCGGCCAGGTGCACGTGCCCGGCCAGCGTGGTGTTGTTCGCCAGGGTCGTGTGGTTGTCGACGTGGCAGTCGTGGGCGATGTGGGTGTAGGCCATGATCCAGTTGTCATTGCCCACGCTGGTCACACCACCCGCACCAGGCACACCCAGGTTGAAGGTGCAGAACTCGCGGATGGTGTTGCGGTCGCCGATGGTCAGCTCGGTGGGTTCACCCGCGTACTTTTTGTCCTGTGGGACCGCACCGAGCGAGTTGAACTGGAAAATGCGGTTGTCCCGGCCGATGGTGGTGCGCCCTTCGATGACGCAATGTGCGCCCACCGTGGTGCCCGCACCGATCTTCACATGCGGGCCGATGACGGTGTAAGGACCGATGCTGACCGTGCCATCGATCTCGGCAGCCGGGTCCACCAGCGCCGTGGCATGAATCTGTGTCACGAACTGATCTCCGCTGCGATCAGGCGACGGTGCGCATTGTGCACATCAACTCGGCTTCGCAGACCATCTTGCCGTCCACGGTGCACACACCCTTGAACTTGAAGATGCCGGCCTTCATGCGCTCCAGCGTCACGTCCATGATCAGCTGGTCACCGGGTTCGACCGGGCGCTTGAAGCGCGCAGCGTCAATGCCGGCGAAGTAATAGACCGACTTTTCATCGGGAACCGAACCCACCACCTCGAATGCCAGCAAGGCGGCCGCCTGCGCCATGGCTTCGAGCATGAGCACACCGGGCATCACAGGCCGGTGCGGAAAGTGCCCTTCAAAAAAGGGCTCGTTCATGGTCACATTCTTCAGCGCCTTGATGCGCTTGCCCGGTTCGAGTTCGAGCACACGGTCCACCAGCAGGAACGGATAACGGTGTGGCAACTTCTTGAGAATCTGGTGGATGTCCATCATGGCTTGAGCGTGCTTTTCGTAGCTTGTTCGATGGCCTGCTCCACGGCCTTGAGCCGTTCGCGCAGGCGGTTGAGTTGTTTGAGGGAGGCGGCGTTCTTTTCCCAGCTCGCATTGTCGTCGATGGGAAACATGCCGGTGTAGTGACCAGGCCTGGAAATGGAGCGTGTCACCACGGAAGCGGCCGAGATGTTCACACCATCGGCCAGTGTCAGATGCCCCAGCACCACCGCTCCGCCGCCCACGGTGCAGTGGGCCCCGATGGTGGCACTGCCCGCCACCCCCACGCAACCGGCCATGGCCGAGTGCGCTCCGATGTGCACGTTGTGGCCGATCTGGATCAGGTTGTCGAGCTTGACGCCGTCTTCGATGACCGTGTCATCCAGCGCGCCACGGTCGATGCAGGTGTTGGCCCCGATCTCGACGTCGTTGCCGATGCGCACAGCGCCCAACTGCTCGATCTTGACCCACTGACCCCGGTGCGGCGCAAAACCGAATCCGTCGGCACCGATCACCACGCCCGGGTGCAGCACGCAGCGTTCACCCACGCTGCAGCGCTCGCCCAGGGTCACGCGCGGGTGCAGCAGTGAGTGGGCCCCGACCACGGCTCCCGCGCCGATCACCGTGTGTGAGCCCAGACGCGCACCGGCACCGATGCGGGCACCGGGTCCGACGGTCACGAAAGCGGCAATGTCCACGCCCTCGCCGATCAAGGCGTCAGGGTGGATGCTGGCCAGCGGATCGATCCGGGGTTCGGGTCGGGGCTCGTGCTGCGCGCGCCACCACTGGGTCAGGCGGGCAAAGTAGAGGTAGGGATCGTCCGTCACGATGCAGGCGCCACGAAGGGCTGCGACGGCCTGCAAGGCCGGTGGAACGATCAGCGCCGATGCGCGGGTGGTCTCGATCTGGCTGGCGTAGCGGACCTGGGCCACGAACGCGAGGTCGTGCGAACCCGCAGTGGACAGTGGCGCCAGACGCTGGATGAGTGCTTGGGCGTCGCCCTGTAACTGACCACCCAGGGCCTCAACAATAGACCCCAGGGATCTGGACACGTCAAACCCGCAACGCCTTATTTGGCGTTGTTCAAAGCATCAATCACCTTGGCAGTGATGTCGAGCTTCGGGTTGATATAGGCGGCGTCCTGAATGATCAGGTCGTATTTTTCCGCCTCGGCGACCTTCTTGAGCGCGCGGTTGGCCCGATCAACCACCTGCTGAAGGGCTTCACTCTTCCGGAGAGCCAGGTCTTCCTGAAACTCCCGCTGCTTGCGCTGGAATTCGCGATCCTGCTCGACCAGCTGACGCTGGCGGGTGATCCGCTGCGCTTCGGGCAGCGTCGGTGCCTCACGTTCAAACTTTTCAGATGAGCTCTTGAGCTGGACACCCAGGGCTTGAAGCTCTTTCTCACGCGGCGAGAAATCCTGTTCCAGTTTCGCCGTCAGAGATTTGGCCAACGCCGAGTCCCGCACAATCGAGTCCAGGTTGACCGCGCCGATCCGAACTTCTTGAGCAGACACAGACGTCCCTGCGGCAGCCATCAGGAGCACCGAGAGCAACCCATGCAAAAAGAGGCGAGGAAACTTGTTCATCAAAAGGACGTTCCGATCTGAAACTGGAATTTCTGGATTCTATCCCCGTCGAACTTGCGCACCGGGTTGGCATAGGCGAAACGCAGTGGGCCAATGGGTGAAATCCAGCTCAGGCCCACGCCAACAGAGGCCCGCATTTCGCCAAAGTCCACTTTCTGCGATTCGCCAAACACATTGCCCACGTCGACAAAGCCGAACCAGCGCAAGGTGCGGTCGTTGCCCGCACCGGGGAACGGAGCGATGAACTCGAGATTGGCCACAAAATTGCGCGCACCACCGATGTTGACGGTCTCACCCGTGGTTGAGCCGATGACCGCCGATGTGGGGCCCAGGGTACCTTGCTCGAAGCCTCGGACCGAACCGAGACCGCCACCGTAGAAGTTGCGCAGCACTGGATAAGGCTTGCCACCCATGCCTTTGCCGACACCCAGTTCGGTGTTGAAGGCCATCGTGTACTGCCGCGTCAAGGGAACGTACTGCTGAAACTGGTAGCTCAGCTTGACATAGCGCTTGTCGCTGCCCAGACCAAACTCGGTATTGATACGCTGCAGACGGCCTTCGGACGGTACGAGCGCACTGTCGCGTTCGTCGCGTGCCCAGCCGATGGTGGCTGGCAGGTAGGTGCCCCCTTGGTCGCGGTAGGCTTCGGGCAACTGATCACCCTCCTCCACCTTCACACGCTCCGCACCAAGGCCGAAAAACACGGTGTCGCGCTCGGTGAACGGCACGCCAAAGCGCACCCCCACGCCGGGGGTTGAAATTTGGTAGTCACCACCTTGTGCGTCGTAGGGACGTGTGGTCTTGTAATACAGGTCGAAGGTGCGTGAAATGCCGTCCGCCGTGAAATACGGATTGGTGGTGCTCAGCACGAACTGGCGGTTGAACTCACTGGTGTTGAGGTCCAGGCCGAGGTAGTTGCCGCTGCCGAACACGTTCTCCTGCTTGATGCTGGCGAGGAACGACAACTTGTCAGCCTGGGAATAGCCGGCGCCGATGGACAGGTTGCCGGTGGGCTTTTCTGCAACGCTCACTGTCAGGTCCACCTGGTCATTGGTGCCAGGCACGGGTTCGGTATCGATGCCGACTTCTGTGAAGAAACCCAGACGGTCCACCCGGTCGCGCGACAGGCGGATGCGGTCGCTGTCGTACCAGGCCGATTCGAGCTGGCGGAACTCGCGGCGGATGACTTCGTCGCGCGTGCGGTTGTTGCCTTCCACGTTGATGCGGCGCACGTAAACGCGGCGCGAGGGCTGGGCACGCAACACGAAGGCCACCCGGTTGTTGACGCGGTCGATCTCGGGGGCAGCCTCCACCTGTGCGAAAGCGTAGCCAAACCCTCCAAAATAGTCGGTGAACGCCTTGACCGTGCGACTCACGTCCTCGGCGTTGTAGGCCTCGCCGACCTTCAGGGTCACCAGCGACTTGAACTCGTCCTCCTTGCCCAGGTATTCACCCTCCAAGGCCACCGAAGACACCACGAAGCGATTGCCTTCGGTGATGTTGATGGTGACCGACATGTCCTGCTTGTCGGGCGAGATGGCCACCTGGGTCGAGTCGACCCGAAACTCCAGGTACCCGCGCGTCAGGTAATGCGAACGCAGGTTCTCGAGGTCGGCATTGAGCTTGGCGCGCGAGTAGCGGTCGGACTTGGTGTACCAGCTCAGCCAGCCACCGGTATCCAGGTCAAACAGGTTGCGCAGGGTGGCCTCGCTGAAGGCCTGGTTGCCGACGATGCGGATGTCCTTGATCTTGGCCACATCGCCCTCGATCACGCTGAAGTTCAGGTTGACCCGGTTGCGCTCACCCGGCGTGACCGTGGTGGCCACCTGTGCGGCGTACATGCTGCGGTTGATGTACTGGCGCTTGAGTTCCTGCTCGGCACGATCAGCCAGCGCTTTGTCAAAAGGCCGACCTTCAGCCAGACCGACATCGCGCAGGGATTTCTTGAGCACCTCGGCATCAAACTCCTTGATGCCGGAGAAACTCACATCGGCCACCGTGGGGCGTTCCTCGACGATCACCACCAGCACATCACCATTGACCTGCAGTCGAACGTCGCTGAAAAGGCCCAGACCAAACAGCGAGCGGATCGCCGTGGAGCCCTTTTCATCGTTGTATTGTTCACCAATCCGGAACGGCAACGAGGCGAACACGGTGCCGGGCTCCACACGCTGCAGGCCCTCGACGCGAATGTCTCGCAAAGTGAAGGGATCCACGGCCCATGCCGGCAATGCCGTCAGAAGGAGGGATGCAGCCGCCGTGAACGACAGGCCACGCAGTCTGTTTGTGATTATTTTCATGAGGAAGAACGTTCAGCCAGCCAAGCGGGCCACATCATTGAACAAGGCGACGGACATCAACGCCAAAAGAATCGCAACACCACCGCGCTGCAGGCGCTCCATCCAGACGTCTGACACACGACGTCCAGTCACACCCTCCCAAAGATAATACATCAGGTGCCCTCCATCGAGGACCGGCAGCGGCAGCAGGTTGAGCACCCCCAGGCTGACGCTGATCAGCGCCAGAAAAAGCAGATAAGACGTCAGGCCCAGGCTGGCCGACTTGCCCGCGTAGTCGGCGATCGTCAAGGGGCCGCTGAGGTTCTTGATCGAAGCCTCTCCGATCACCATGCGCCCCATCATCTTGAGCGTGAGCCAGGAAACCTCCCAGGTGCGCACGGCGCCCAGCCACAGCCCGTCCACCGGACCATGACGCACCAGGGTCATGGCGGGCGCTGCGCCCACATAGGCCCCAATACGCCCGACCCAGACCCCTTCGTGCTGCTCGGGTTTCGGCTGCACGGGCAAGGTCAGGCGTTCGGCGCCCCGCTGCAGCAGCCACTGCTGCACCCGAGGCTCACCTTGCGGGCCCACCGCTTCGCGAATCAGGGTCCGGAGGCTTTGACCATCGGCCACGGGCCGTCCGTCCACCTGCAAGACCAGATCGCCCGCTCGCAAGGCGGCGGCTTCACCTGCTCCGCCTGGCAGCAGATCGCCCAACTGCGGTGCGGTCCAGGGCGCCAGGATGCCGATGCGCCGGAACAGGCTCGCGTCGGCTTCGCGCACGTCCAGCGTGCTCAAGGGCAAGGTGATGGCACGCGCAGGGTCACCCTCTTCGCGCGCCACCCACAGCGTCATGTCCTCGCCCGACAGTGCGGCCTGGGTCAATCGCCAGCGCAGGTCTTCAAACGACAGCACAGCCACCGGCTCCGAATCGGCGCCTGCGCCGACTTGAGACACCCACTCCCCGCCTTGCAGCCCCGCCTGTTGCGCCAGTGAACCGGCCACCGGGGCCGCCAGCACCGGCTTGGGCTCATCCACGCCCGACCAGTTCACCACCGCGTACAGCACCACGGCGAGCAACAGGTTGGCCACAGGCCCAGCTGCCACGATGGCGGCGCGCGATTTCAGCGGCTGGGTGTTGAACGCAAGGTGCTTTTCGGCGGCATCCACCGGCGCTTCGCGCTCGTCCAGCATGCGCACATAACCGCCCAGTGGCAGCGCACACAGCACAAACTCGGTCGGGCTGCCCTTGCGCTGCCAACGCAGCAGGGGTTTGCCGAAACCGACCGAGAAACGAAGCACCTTCACGCCACAGGCCACCGCCACCCGGTAGTGCCCGTATTCGTGCACGGTGATCAGCAGGCCGAGGGCCACCACAAAAGCGATCAGGGTCAACATGGGGAGGGTCCTGCAATGACGGGGACAAGCTTGTTCAGGGACGACACCGACCGCCGGTGTCCGCGACCGTCAGGAACTCCGGTCAGGCCGCGCAACGCGCAACCACCGTGCCAGCCACTGCGCGTGCCTCGGCATCGATGGCCATCAGATCGCCCAGGCCCACCGGCTTGGAGGAGCTCATGGCGCCCAAAGTTGCATGGTTGACCGCGTGAATCTGGTCAAAACGCAGTCGCCGGTCGAGAAACGCGGCCACGGCCACCTCGTTGGCCGCGTTGAGCACGGCGGTGGTGCCGACCGGACCGGCCAGAGACTCCCAGGCCAGTCGCAACCCCGGGAAACGCTCGTCGTCCGGCTTTTCGAAACTGAGCGCGCCCAAGGTCGAAAAATCGAGCGCCGCCGCACCCGACACGATGCGCTCGGGCCAGGCAAGTCCATAGGCAATCGGTACGCGCATATCGGGCGTGCCCAGCTGGGCCACCACCGAACGGTCATGGTACTGCACCATGGAGTGGATCACGCTCTGCGGATGGATCACCACCTCGATCTGCGCTGGCGCCAGACCGAACAGGTAGCGTGCCTCGATCACCTCCAGCGCCTTGTTCATCATGGTGGCCGAGTCCACCGAGATCTTGCGTCCCATGACCCAGTTGGGGTGGGCGCAAGCCTCTTCGGGCGTCACCAGATGAAGGGTTTGCGGATCACGCTGGCGGAACGGCCCGCCGGAAGCCGTGAGCACGATCTTCTCCACCCGGCGCTCCCATGTGGCCGAATCTTCGGGCAGCGACTGGAACACGGCCGAGTGTTCGCTGTCGATGGGCAACAAAGTGGCACCACCCTCGCGCACCGCCCGCATGAACAGTTCACCGCCTACCACCAGGGCTTCCTTGTTGGCCAGCAGGAGTTTCTTGCCAGCCTGCGCGGCGGCGAGGCTGGGGGCCAGCCCGGCCGCCCCCACAATCGCCGCCATCACGGCGTGCACGTCGGGGTCGGAACTGACTTCACACAGAGCGCGCTCGCCCGCCAGTACCTGGACCGGCAAGCCCAGCTCTTTCACGCGCGCGGCCAGTTGCGCGGCATGGGACGCGCTGGCCATCACGGCGTAGCGCGGGGAAAAAGCCTGGCACTGTTGAAGCAACATCTCCACCTGTGTGGCCGCAGTGAGGGCAAACACCCGGTAGCGGTCGGGATGGCGTGCGATCACATCCAGCGTGCTGGTGCCGATCGATCCGGTCGAACCGAGAATGGTGACGTTCTGTCGAAGGGATGTCATGGTGTTCAGAGGGTGACCAGCATCATGGCCAGTGGCAATACGGGCAACAAAGCGTCCACCCGGTCCAGCACACCGCCGTGCCCCGGCAGCAGCTGGCTGGAATCTTTCATGCCTGCGCTGCGTTTGACCAGTGATTCCAACAGATCCCCCACCACGCTCATGGCGGACAGACCGATCACGGCCAACCACGCAAGCAGCTCGCCGCGCTCCTGCAAACGGGTGAACAGGCTGGGCTGATCGGTCAGACCGAGCCGATCAAACCAGAGCCATCCGAGTCCGAGCAACAGAACGCCCACCAGACCGCTGACAGCACCTTCCCAGCTCTTGCCGGGACTCAGTGTCGGTGCCAGCTTGCGGCGCCCGAACGCACGCCCGCCGGCGTACGCCGCGATATCCGCCATCCAGACGAGGCTCAAAACCGAGAGCAAGAAACCCAGGCCCAGCTGACGCGCCTGCACCAGCGCCAGCCAGGCACAGGCCAGCAACAGCAACCCCAGCCCCAACCGGATCGCCGCAGGCCATGCACTCCATCCGGCCACACCGCGCCGCAGCATCACCACCGCCAGACCCACCCAGGCCATGGAAGACAGCAGCCAGACCGACCGCCAGGTCTGGTCCAGCCCACCCAGCAGCCAGAACGCCAGCAACACCAGCCCCAGGACGAGACCCACCGCTTTGGCCATGGCCGGCGCACAGGCATTCAGCCGCGCCCACTCCCAGCCAGCTGCAACGATGAGCAGCAGCGACAGCAGCACAAATGGCTCGCTGGACGGATAGAACAAGGCGGGCAACAAGACCGCCATCAAGAGCAGCGCGGTGATGATGCGCTGTTTAAGCATGGTAGGGTCCGGCCTTGGCTTTGTCAGGCGGGTTCTTTTCCAGCTGATCAGATGTCTGACCGAAGCGGCGCTCACGGCCGGCGTAGTCGGCGAAGGCGCGGTCCAGCTCCGCCGCATCAAAGTCGGGCCACAGGCAGGACGTGAAAAAAAGCTCGGTGTACGCGGCTTGCCACAACAGGAAGTTGCTGATCCGCATCTCGCCGCCCGTTCGGATCAGCAAGTCCGGATCCCCCGAATGGGCGAGCGCCGTGGTTTCGCACAGGCTGGCTTCGGTGATCTCGCGCCCCTCGGCCGCCAGGCGGCGCGCCGCCTGCGCAATGTCCCAGCGTCCGCCGTAGTTGAAACAGACATTGAGCACCATGCGCTGGTTGTGGGCTGTGGCGTCCTGAGCACGCTGGAGACCTTGAACCACCCGGGGCGAAAGCCCGCTGCGATCGCCCGGAAAATACAGGCGCACACCGTTCTTGGTCAGCTTGGGCACCTCGCGCGACAACGCCATGACCAGCAGATCCATCAGTCCGGACACTTCGTCCACAGGACGGCTCCAGTTCTCGGAGGAGAAGGCAAAAACCGTGAGCACCTGAACGCCCCGCTCCAGGCAGGCCCGGACCGTGTTGCGCAGCGCATCGACCCCTTGTTTGTGCCCGGCCACCCGCGGCAGATGGCGGCGCTGGGCCCAACGACCATTGCCATCCATCACGATGGCCACATGGCGCGGCACGGTGTCAGGTGTTTTCGGATCGGCAGGCAAAAAATCGGCCATCAAGACTCGGGTTCAGCAAACAGGCAGGGATGACGCACCCGCGTCACACCGCCATGATGTCCTGCTCTTTGGAAGCGACCAGCCGATCCACCTCGTTGATCATGCGGTCGGTCAGCTTCTGGATGTCGTCCGTCGAACGGCGCTCATCGTCTTCCGAAGCCAACTTGTCCTTGACCAGCTTCTTGACATGTTCGTTGGCGTCACGTCGCAGGTTGCGGATCGCAACCTTGGCCGACTCGCCTTCACCGCGCACGACCTTGGTCAGCTCCTTGCGGCGCTCTTCGGTCATGGGTGGCATGGGCACGCGGATCAGGTCACCCTGGCTGGAAGGGTTCAGTCCCAGGTCGGATTCGCGGATGGCTTTTTCGATCTTCGCGCCCATGCCCTTTTCCCAAGGCGCCACGCCGATCGTGCGGGCATCGAGCAGTGTGAGGTTGGCCACTTGTGACAGAGGCAACATGGATCCGTAGTAATCCACATGCACCGTGTCCAGCAGCTGGGGGTTGGGTCGTCCCGTGCGCACCTTGGCCAGGTTGCTCTTGAACGATTCCACCGACTGCTGCATCTTGTGTTCGGCGGTTTGGCGGACTTCAGCAATGCTCATGAATGCTCCTCAATTCGACAGGTTTCGGTGAATCAGTGGACGTCAGACGTGGACCAGGGTGCCCTCGTCGCCACCGAGCACCACATTGCGCAGGGCGCCCGGCTTGAAAATCGAGAACACCTTGACCGGCAGCTTCTGGTCACGGCACAGCGCGAAGGCCGTGGCGTCCATCACCTGCAGGTTCTTGGCCATGGCTTCGTCAAAGGTCAGCGCCGTGTAGCGGGTGGCGCTCGGGTCCTTGTTCGGATCGGCGCTGTAGACACCGTCCACCTTGGTGGCCTTGAGCACGATCTCGGCACCGATTTCAGCGCCACGCAGGGCGGCGGCTGTGTCGGTGGTGAAAAACGGATTGCCGGTGCCGGCAGCAAAAACAACCACCTTGCCCTCTTCGAGGTACTGCAGCGCCTTGGGGCGAACGTAGGGCTCGACCACCTGCTCGATCGCGATGGCCGACATGACTCGCGCCACCAGGCCGGCCTTTTCCATGGTGTCGGCCAGTGCCAGCGAGTTCATGACCGTGGCCAGCATGCCCATGTAGTCGGCCGTGGCCCGGTCCATCCCCACCGAGCCACCCGCCACGCCACGGAAAATGTTGCCTCCACCGATAACGATGGCCACCTCCACGCCGAGGCGCGTGACTTCAGCGATCTCTTCCACCATGCGAACAATGGTGGCGCGGTTGATACCGAATGCATCGTCGCCCATCAGGGCTTCACCCGACAATTTAAGAAGGATGCGTTTATAGGCTGGCATGGACAACTTTCAGGAAATCAGAATCGGTAAGCTCAACCGGCAAGTGTACCGAGGAGCCGGCCCAGAACGCCCTGCAAGCGACACAATCACCGTAATGTGCAGGCATCACACAAGACAACGGGCCATGCGGCCCGTTGTCTTGTCTCGGCGAAGGAGCTGGCAGCGTCCAGCGTCAGATCAGGCGCCTTTGGCTGCGGCCACTTGCGCGGCGACTTCGGCGGCGAAGTCGTCCACCTTCTTCTCGATGCCTTCACCCACCACGTATATGGTGAAGCCCTTGACGGTTGTACCAGCGGCCTTGAGCATCTGCTCAACGGTCTGTTTGTCGTTCTTCACGAAAGGCTGGTTGAACAGGCTGACTTCCTTCAGGTACTTCTGCACCGCGCCGTCAATGCGCTTGGCAACGATCTCGGCGCTCTGCGTCGGCTTGCCAGCGGCCACAAGCTCTCTGTTGGCTTCGTCCGCTTTGGCTGTGGCCACCGAACGCTCGCGCTCGATGAACTCGGCCGGGACGTCGGCACTGGTCAGGGCCACGGGCTTCATGGCGGCAATGTGCATCGCGGTGTCCTTGGCGGGCACTTCTTCACCGTCAAATTCCACCACCACGCCAATGCGCGTGCCGTGCAGGTAGCTGACCAGCTTGGCGCCGTTGCTGTAGTGCTTGAAGCGGCGGAAGCTCATGTTCTCGCCGATCTTGCCAATCAGGCCTTTGCGCACGTCTTCGAGCGTGGGGCCAAAGCTGTCCTGACTGTAAGGCAGAGCGCCCAGCGCTTCGACGCTGGCCGGGTTGTGCTCGGCCACCAGCTGGGCAGCAGCGTTGGCCAAGGCCAGGAAGCTGTCGTTCTTGGTCACGAAATCGGTTTCGCAGTTCACTTCGATCAGGCCGCCGGTGGTGCCATTGATGAAGCTGGCGACCACGCCTTCGGCGGTCACGCGGCTGGCAGCCTTGCCCGCCTTGGTACCGAGCTTGACGCGCAGCAGTTCCTCGGCCTTGGCCATGTCGCCATCGGCTTCGGTCAGGGCTTTCTTGCACTCCATCATGGGTGCATCGGTCTTGGCGCGCAGTTCGGCGACCATACTTGCGGTAATTGCCATTTCAGTTCTCCGTTGGCCGCCTCCCCCGAATGGGCCGGGCGGACTTTTCAATTGATCAGTTTTGCTTGTAAAAAAGGGGCTACAGGAGCCCCTCTTGCGCGCAGTGGCGAGGCTCAGGCGGCCGCGCCTTCCTTGACTTCGACGAATTCGTCAGTACCTTCGGCCTTGACAGCCTTGACGATGTCGTTGCCCGCGCTGGAACGGCCTTCAAGAATAGCGTCTGCAATACCGCGGGCGTACAGCGCCACAGCACGGGCCGAGTCGTCGTTGCCGGGGATCACATAGTCGATGCCCACCGGGTTGTGGTTGGTATCCACCACACCCACCAGCGGGATGCCCAGCTTCTGGGCTTCAAGGATGGCGATCTTGTGGAAGCCCACGTCGATCACGAAGATGGCGTCGGGCAGAGCGGCCATGTCCTGGATGCCGCCGATGTCCTTTTCCAGCTTTTCCATTTCGCGAGCAAACATCAGCTGCTCTTTTTTGGTCATGCTCTCCAGGCCGGCTTCTTTCTGGGCCTGCATATCCTTCAGACGCTTGATGGAGGTCTTGACCGTCTTGAAGTTGGTCAACATGCCGCCGAGCCAGCGCTGGTCAACAAATGGCACGCCGGCACGGCGGGCTTCCTGGGCCACGATGTCGCGCGACTGGCGCTTGGTGCCCACCATCAGGATGGTGCCGCGGTTGGCAGACAGCTGCTTCACGAACTTGGCTGCCTCTTCGAACAGGGGCAGCGTCTTTTCGAGGTTGACGATGTGGATTTTGTTGCGGTGACCGAAGATGTACGGAGCCATCTTGGGGTTCCAGAAGCGGGTTTGGTGACCGAAGTGGACACCGGCTTCCAGCATTTCGCGCATGGAGATAGACATGGGATTACTTTCCTGAGGTTGGGACTAAAATCCAGCCCTGATTGCCTGGAGCGAAAGAAGCCAAACGGACTTCCTTCACATGCTCCGACAACACCCGGTTGGGCTGGTTTGCGATTACTTGGCCATCGGGCCCCCGAGTACACACTCAGAACACCCTTCAGCAAAGCCAATCGATTATAGCAGGCAGGCAGCGCGGGTCTACCGGCTGCCGGTCCGGCCAACATGTGACCCCAAAGGGACCCGCCCGCGGCGAAATCCCCTCAGAGTCTCTTCTGACTGCAGAGTATCGGACGCTGGCTGTCCTTCGCTTCAAAGGCCACCCTCCACCCGCACTTGACGCAAACGTGCAGCGCCTGCACGATGCCCTTTCCGTTCACCCCTCAAAGGAACAAAACCATGGGCATGTTCAGTTTCATCAAGGAAGCCGGCGAAAAACTGTTTGGCATTGGCATTGGCAAGGCGCAGGCGGCAGAACCCGCCACAGCCGCTCCCAGCGCGAACCAGGTTGCGGCCCTGAACCAGACCGCAGCCCAGGCCATTGCCACCTATATTGAAAGCATGAAGCTCAACGTGGAAGGGCTGGACATCACATTCGATGGCGCCACCGAAACAGTGACCGTGGCCGGCATTGCACCCGATCAGGCCACGCGGGAAAAGGTTGTGCTGTGTTGCGGCAATGTGGCCAACGTGACGACCGTCAACGACATGATGACCGTCACAGCACCCGAACCCGAATCGCAGTGGTACACCGTGGTCAAGGGCGATAACCTGTCCAAGATCAGCAAGGCGTTCTACGGCACACCCAACAAATACCCGCAGATCTTTGAAGCCAACAAACCCATGTTGACCCACCCCGACAAGATTTACCCGGGCCAGGTGCTGAGAATTCCCGCAGCCTGATCAACATGCATCGGGTTGGCGGTCATGGTTCGGAGCCACTTTATGGTCTAGGGCCTGTTAACACAAACTTCGAAGGCCATCGACCACCAGCACAAAGCTAAGAAACCCCAGGAACATCGCATCGAGTTTCTCGAAGCGGCTGAAGATGCGCCTGTAGCCCTTGAGTCGGCGGAACAGGCGTTCAACTTCATTGCGGCGCTTGTACATCTCACGGTCGTACTCCCATGGTTCGATTCGCGTCCTCAGCGGCGGCACTACCGGGATGAATCCCAGGTCAAGCGCCAACTGTCGCGTCTCGTTTCCTTCGTAGGCTCGGTCCATGAGCAGATGTACCGGCCGACTCGCTGCGCCCAGGCTCTGAAGCAACCGCCGACCTTCGGGTGCGTCATGCGCCTGGCCCGGTGAGAGGCTGAACGTTACGGCCGTTCGAGCATCCGCGGCAACCATATGAATCTTGGTGTTCCATCCGCCTCGGGACTTGCCGATGGACTGAGGTCCGTTTTTTTTAGAGCGCCTGTGCCGTCGGGATGCACCTTAATGCTGGTGGAGTCCAGGGACACCGCTTCAATCTTGATGCGCACGATCTGCTCGCGCTGCAGCGCATCAAACATCTTGTCCAGCACACCGGCCTTGGTCCAGCGACGCATGCGCGTGTAGATGGTGTGCCAGTTGCCAAACCGCTTGGGAAGTCCGCGCCACTTGCAACCGTGCTCGGCCACATACAGCATGGCGTTGATGACCTCCAAATTGCTCATGCTGACGTTGCCGCGCTGCAAGGGCAGGCAGTGTTCAATGCGCGCGAATTGCTCTTTTGTGATCTCCATGGCCGATAGTTTCGCAGCCGAGATGTCCAAAAGCAATTAGTGTTAACACGCCCTAGAGGCCACGCGCTCGATCGAGCGCATCGCCACCAGCTCCCTACCACCCCATACATTGATGGCCCGCGCTGGCCTGCGCGTGGCCGAACTCACCAGAGCCCTGGCGCCCCACGCGCGGCGCATCTGGATAGCTTGCGGCCCCGGCAACAATGGAGGCGACGGGCTCGTGGCTGCGACCCATCTCCATCGCTTCAGCCGGTCGATGGGCGGGCTGGACATTGTGGTCACGCTGTGTGGCGACCCAGCACGACAGCCCGCAGACGCGGCGCAGGCCCTGCAACAGGCACTTGCCGCTGGCGTGCAAATTCAAGACGCCCCCCCTTCGAACTTCGATTTCGCCATGGATGCCCTGCTGGGCATTGGCGGCCGTCGCCCGCCTGAAGGGGTGCTGGCCGAGCACTTGCGAGTCCTTCGGTCAAGTGACGCACCCGTGCTGAGCGTCGACCTTCCCAGCGGACTGGATGCGGAGACCGGCGTGCTGATGCGCGCTCCAGGGGCGGCCGCTCAAGCACCCAACGAGCGCCACACCTTGTCACTCCTGACACTCAAGCCCGGCCTCTTCACCGCAGATGGCCGCGACGCGGCAGGTAAGGTCTGGTTCGACGACCTGGGCGCACCGCCCTGCGACGGCGTTCTGGCCCAGGCGCAACTCCTCTGCGAGTCGCCGCATGGCGGGGCTCCGCTGCGGCGAGCCCATGCCAGCCACAAAGGCAGCTATGGCGAAGTGGTGGTCATCGGCGGACAGGACATCGCCCACGCCGGCTCGGGCATGACCGGTGCTGCCGTGCTGGCCGCCCGCGCGGCCTTGCATGGCGGGGCCGGCCGGGTCTATGTTGCGCTGCTGGGTGAGACCCCCGGCGGGCCAGCAGTGCGCTGGGACCCTGTGTGCCCCGAGCTGATGTTCCGATCGGTGCAGGCACTGATGAGCAGCGCATTGCTGCAAAACGCCAGCGTCGTTTGTGGGTGTGGGGGTGGCGATTCGGTGGCGGAACTGTTGCCTGCGGTGCTGGCTCAGGCACCCACACTCGTGCTGGACGCCGACGCACTCAACGCTATCGCCCGGGACAACAGCCTTCTAAAGCGCCTGCAGGAACGCAGATCATCCGGCTGGATCACGGGGTCTCCTCGTTTTCAGTGCAATAAGTGACGGTACGCAAAGCTAGCACTGGCGCGGGGGTGGTCTGGGTAGACCGTTGATTTCATTGACTTTCCTGTTCGCTTTGTAAACGGGTATGGTGGCCTCCCACTTTTGAGGTTCACGATGCAGGGTTGGCACACAACGTTTTTGGGGATGCGTGGGCTCCCCCGCGATATCAGCGACTTCGAGATGAAGGCATTTTTCACCTTCGATGGTGCCGAGCGCGACGCAATCAATGCACGCCGAGGTGATTCCCACAAGCTTGGTCTGGCGCTCCATATTGGTTTCCTGCGCATGAGTGGGCGTTTGCTCGGTGCCTTTCGGGTAATTCCAGTAGCCTTGTGGCGCCACCTTGGCAACGAGCTTGGCATTGCAGCACCAGAAGTCGCCTCGCTGAGAGCCATGTATGAACGCGGGCGCACGCTATTCGATCACCAACAAGTAGCCTGCACGGTCCTTGGATTCCAGTGGATGAGCGAGCACCAGCGCCGCTCACTGGTACGTGAACTGCGCGACGAAGTGGCGCGCTGCGCCGACCGCGATCAGCTACTCGTGCGGGCGCGTCAATGGCTGTACAAGAACAAGCTGGTGATCGTGCACGAGCGGGCAATTCGGACACTGATTGCGGCGGCACTTGCCCAGCTTGAAGTTGAAACAGGCACCGCCATCGCCGCCAGCGTTGATCCAGCAACACTTGATCGCTGGCGAGCCTCAGTTTCAGAGCTGCGCCCAGATGGACAAACCCAGCAGAGTTGGCTATGGGCTGCACCGGCGAAACACTCAACCCGCCAAATCAGCGAGGTACTGGAGCGCATCGACCTGCTTTACACGCTGGACGTTCATAAGCACCTGGCAGACATCCCCGATCTCATCTTGCGCCGCTACGCGCGCCGACTTGTCTCCAGGCCGCCCTCAGCCGGAGCCAAGATCAAAGAGCCAGCGCGCACCGTGGAGGTCGCATGCTTTCTTCGGTATTGCCTGTTCACCACCACAGACCAGTTGATCCTTATGGTGCAGCGCCGGATCGCCGATCTGTGGCGTCAGGCTGCCGCCGATGTCCCCGCTACCGTCAATTGGGCCGCAATGTACAAAACGCTGCTCGGCGAACTTGTTGCCTTGAGCGCGCAAGGTGCGGTGCCAGATGCTGAGTTGCGTGCCCGTCTTGAAGCCTTGATCACCGAAACCCAGAAACGCAAACCACCGAGCAGGGCCTCCCTGGTCCGCGAGGGATTGATTGATGGAATTCGCCCCGTGCGGTCGTTGCTCGTCGCCATTGCAAAGCTGCCCTGGCAGGCCACCGGCGAGCATCCTGCCATCGAGTACCTTGCCAAGCTGCAAGCTTTATATCTCAAAGGATCCAGAAAGCTGCCAGTTGAAGTGGTGGCACCAAGTCTGGGAATGATCTGGCAGGTTTCGATCTCCAGCCCAGACCGGGAACGGGCGTTTCAGGCGTTGGAGGTGGCCACCCTGTTTGCCCTGCGCCGCGCGGTGCGCAATGGCTCGGTCTGGATTGAGCACAGCCTGAGCTTTCGGGGTCGTGCGCGCTTGTTCTTCACGGACGAGCGTTGGCAGGCAGAGTCCAAGAAACACTATGCCCGTCTATCGTTACCCAGCAAGGCTGCCACTTTCTTGAAGCCTTTGCTGGCCAGAGTAACTGCCGGTGTCGATGCGGTGGCCGCTGCAGCCCGCAGTGGCGTACTGCGCGTGGATGATGAACTCCATTTGTCGCCATTGCCCGCAGAGGACGAAGACCCAGAAGTGACCAAGCTGCGCGCGGCTTTGGATCACCGCATCGGTGAGGTTCAATTGCCGGAAGTGATTCTGGCCGTTGACGCCCAGGTGCGCTTTAGCTGGATCATGCTCGGACGTGAGCCGCGCTCTACCGACGAGCTGCTGATGGTCTATGCCGGCATCATGGCCCACGGCACCAGTCTGACTGCGGTCGAATGCGCGCGCATGATTCCGCAATTGTCTGCCACCAGCATTCGCCAGGCCATGCGCTGGGCGCGGGACGAACGGCGTCTGAGCCAGGCCTGCCAGGCTGTGCTGGAATTCATGCAGCGACACCCGATTGCCGCCACCTGGGGGCGGTCCGATTTGGCATCTTCTGACATGATGAGCATGGAGACCACCAAACGGGTGTGGCAAGCCCGGCTTGATCCTCGGCGCAACACACCTTCCATTGGAATCTACTCCCATGTAAAAGACCGGTGGGGCATCTTCCATGCGCAGCCCTTTGTGCTCAATGAGCGCCAGGCGGGCGTGGCCATTGAAGGTGTCATCCGCCAAGAAAAGCTGGAGACCAGCCAGCTTGCTGTGGATACCCATGGCTACACCGACTTTGCCATGTCACATGCCCGTTTGCTTGGTTTTGATCTTTGCCCGCGGTTGAAGGAACTCAAACAGCGCCACCTCTTTGTGCCACGCGGCACCAAAGTGCCCGCAGAAATCGCTGCGGTGTGCGAAGCCAATGTCGACGTCGCTTTGATCGAAAAGCATTGGGATAGTCTGGTGCACCTGGCAGCCTCGGTCATGAGCGGACATGCCAGTGCGGTGGCAGCTCTTGCGCGGTTCGGTTCTGCCGCCCAGGGCGATCCAATCTATGAGGCTGGCGTGCAATTGGGGCGGTTGCTGCGTACGGCGTTTTTGGCTGACTACTTTGTCAAGGACGCTTTCAGGAACGAGTTGCGCCGGGTGCTCAATCGGGGCGAGGCTGTTAACGCCCTCAAGCGCGCCATTTATACCGGCCGGATCAGCCCGGCGCAGGCCAAACGTGTCGATGAAATGCAGGCTGTGGCCGATGCGTTGAGCCTGATGGCCAACATCGTGATGGCGTGGAATACCTCACAGATGCAGGCGGTCCTGGATCGCTGGTCGAACCGCCGCCAGGTCATTCCACCGGAACTGATCGGGAAGATTGCGCCCACCAGGCTGGAGAGCATCAACTTGCGGGGTGTGTTTCGCTTCCCGGTTGACCGCTATGCTGACCAAATCCTGCCTTCGCGGCCAAATGCATCGATAACTGGCACCAATGGATGAAACCGACCACGGTTTGACGCCACGAATCGCAGATTTGAAAGTGAACAGGAAAGTCAATGAAATCAACGGTCTACCCAGACCACCCCCGCGCCAGTGCTAGCTTTGCGTACCGTCACTTATTGCACTGAAAACGAGGAGACCCCGACCTGCACTTCGATGGCGCGGATCCGGGCATCCGTCTCCTGCTTGAACGCGGACAGTTTGTGCGTTGCGCTCTGCTTCGTCTTGGCCAAGTCAGCGTGCGCGGCTGCAAGGCTGGTGGCCAGGTGCTGCTGCGCTGTCCTGCTTGCATGCTTGCCTTCTGCCTCGAGCTGCGCGATCTCGGTCTTGACCGCAACGATGTCTGCGTCGAACTGTGCCTGCAAGGCGTCGATGCGGGCACGCCGGATGACGATACCGCCCAGCGCGCGCATTGCAGCATCGATCGGGGTGGCCCACTCCTCCTCGACCTCTGCAACCACGGCGGTCTTGCCAGGCTGAAGGAAGTTCGAAGCCTCTTCGACGAAGTCCAGTGCCACGCCCGCCACCCAGTAGTCGCGCACGGTGCCCAGCAACGAACCGGTCGCTGCGCCGACCGCGACGCCCAGTGGCCCGCCGAGCAGGCCGATCAGTCCGCCAACGGCCAGGCCCGTGCCTGCGCCGAGCGCGAAGGAATCCGGCGTCTTCTTGACTTTCACGGTGCCTTCCAGGTCCTTGGCGATGACGCCAAGGGCGTACAAGGTGATATCTCCCTCATCGTCGAGATGACGCAAGGCACGCGTCGCTGCCTCGGCGCTCGCTTCATTGTCGAAAACGACCACGATCATTCGGTTCATGTCTTGTTCCGGTGGATTGAAAAGATCAGCCGGTGGCGTCGCCGACCGATTTCTTCAGCCGCGCCATGGCGGCACTCACGTCGCCCTCGAACGTGCGCCAGTGCGCCACGCCTGCGCGGTTCAGTTTGGACAGCTTGTCTTCGGCGCTTCGCAGATCGACCCGCAGGTTTTCGTTCTGGCGGTCGAGCTTGGCCTTCACGTCGCCCGCTGCGTTCGACGCCTTCTTGTCGAGAACGGCCATCTCCTGCTTCGCCGAAGCGATGCCGCGATCGGCCTCTGCCACGAACCGGTCGCGTCGGGTGGTATCACTCGCGTAGTTGAAGGGCGCCAACGCCTTCAGTGCCTCCTTGGTGGCGCCCGGCATCACGATCTTGCCGGCCTCGTCGCGAATCTGCGCGATCGGCACGGCCACGTCGTGCTGTCCCAGGCCCACGAACCCACCCGCACCGATGATGACGTACGACACGTTGCGCTCGGGGTCGATGATCAGGTCTTGCACCTTTCCGATCTTGGTGCCTGCATCGTTGTAGACCGTCTTGCCGAGAATCCCCTTCTTCACGCTCCATCCAAGTGCGAGGTGATCGGTCTCGGTGATGGTGACACCGATGGTGGTCGTGGAACCTGCGACCTGGGCGGTAGCGGCGGTCAGTGTCGTGAGCATGCCGGCAATGCCGAGCGCTGCGAACAGGAGAGTTTTCTTCATGGACTTCTTTCGTTGGTTGAGATGCTTCAACGCGGTTTTACAAAGCCATGAAGCGTGGGTCTGTGCGCTGGCGCACTGCAACGTCCAAGGCGCCAGCTTCGGTTGCTGGCCGTTGACGCTGAGCATGCCGGCCCTGTATTTGGGCTATGCGCCCAACCAGAATCGCTCGCTGCGATCGAGAAAGTCATGCAGGTGCACGAGCACCGAATCCTCGTCGAGCAGCACGACGCCGTACTGTGGCGGCTCGAAGCTGCCCGGGATGTCTTCCGATTCCCGAAGGTGCAGCGCCAACTGGTGGTTGGTTCCGCGCAATGTCGAGAACGGGATGCCGCGCCAGCTGCCCGAGATGGGGCGATGAATGTGGCCGAAGAACAAGTGCTTGACGCGGTGCTCGTGGCCCTTCAACGCCGTCAGCAACCATTCGTTGTCGACCAGGCCGATCCGGTCCATGACCGGGATGCCGAGGTGGAAGGCCGGATGATGCATGAACAGCAGCACCGGCGAATCGCCCTCCGCCAGACGCTGAGAAAGCCAGTTCGCCCGCTGCTCGCAGAAGACGCCGGAATGCGTTCCCGGTTCGTTGGTGTCGAGAAACAGCGCTCTGAACTTGCCGACGGCTTTTTCGTACTGGACGAACCCGTTGTTGTCCACGCCCACCTCTGGGAAGCGTTCCCGGAAATTGGGCCGGCTGTCGTGGTTGCCGAGAATCAGATGAACGGGCATCGGCAGCCGCGCACATTGCTCCGACAGTTGGCGGTAGGCGTCCGCGTGCCCGACATGTGCGAGGTCGCCCGTGATCACGCAGAACGATGCGTCCGCGTGCTCGGCGATCACGCTGTCGATGCAGCGCTCGAACCGTTTGCCGGGGTCATGCCCGTAGAGGGCACGACCCTGCTCGACAAGATGGATGTCCGTGATGTGGATGAACTTGAGCATGGTCGTGCCTGGCGATCAGCGCGGCAGCAGTGCCTGGACCGCCTTGCTCATGTCGGTGAGGGCGACGGCGGGCTGCACCTCTTGCGAGACCACGGTCTGCAGATGATCCTTGATCACATCGGTGATCTTAAAGCCGTTGTCACCCGGAAACGCATACGGGCCCGTGAGAACCGGCATCTGCGCGATGGCGGTCAAGTGATTGGGGTTCGCCTGGTAGAAGGGCGCAAGGAGCTTCGGGTCGTTCGCCGGCAGCGTGTTGGCCGGGAAGTAGCCGGTCGCCTTCACCATGGTCGTCGCACCCAGCGGGCCGGTGGCGAACTTGATGTATTCCCAGGCAGCGGCCTGCTTGGCAGAATCCTTGGAAAACATCATCGCTGCATTGCCGCCGGCCGGCAGGCGGCCGTCCTTGGCCACGGGCATGCGGGCGGTGCGAATCTCGAACTTGCCGCCGACCTGCTTCGTGATGCTGCCCAGGCGCGCCGTGGTCGTCGCCAGTACCGCGAGCTTGCCGCTCACGAAGTCCTGCCAGGCGGCCGAATAGGCGATGTTGCGCATCTCGCCTTGCTTGACGAGCTGCTCGAGGGTTTGAATGGCAGCCTTGCCTGCGGGGCCGTCGAATGCCACCTTCTTCTCGTCGGCGGTCAACATGGTGCCGCCGTTGCTGAAGACCAGCGCCTGCCACATCCAGTTGCCGGTGATGTCCCACTCGACGTGCAGGCTGTCCGTGCCGGGGGTTGCCGATTTCGACTTCTTGGCCGCATTCATGATGGCTTCCCAGGTCGTCGGGAAGCGATCGGGCTCCACGCCCGCCTTGCGCATCAGGTCGGCGTTGTAGTAGATGACGGGTGTGGACAGCGCAAAGCCGATGCCAACCTGCTGACCCTTGACCTGCCCCAGTGACAGCAGCGCCTGGTCGTAGCCCATCCCGGCCCAGCCTTTCTCTGCCTTGATGAAGGGTGTGAGGTCGACGGCGAGCCCGCGGTCGGCAAACACGCGCTGACGATGGAGGCCCTGATAGGACACGTCGGGCAGCTGGCCCGTCACGGCCTGGCGCAAGACCTGTTGCGCGGAGACCTCGTAGTCGGAGTTGGGCGCGCGGAACGTGACCTTGTACTGGGGGAACTTCGCCATGAAGTCTCTCGCGATCGATTCATGGACCTCCTTGAAAAGATCGGCGTAGGCGTAGTCGACGACGATCTCGGTCGGTTGCTGAGCCTGTGCCAGGCCTGCGGCCATCAACATGGTCAGGGCGGCGGTTTTTTTGAACAGTTGTTTCATTGCTTGATTCCTTGCGGTTTAACCCTTGACGCCGGTGAGCGTCACACCTTCGATGAAGCGCTTTTGCGCGACGACGAACAACAGCACCAGCGGCGCCGTGATCAGCACCGTGCCGGCCATCAAAGGACCGAACGCGCTGCCTGCTTCCTCATTGCGGAAGAACATGGTTCCCAATGGCGGTGTCGCCAGATCGGGTGAATTGATGACCAGGAGGGGCCAGAAATAGTCGTTCCAGTGCCAGACCACCGAGAAGATCGAGAACGCCAGCAAGGCGGGCATGGCGGTGGGCAGCATCACGCGCCAGACGATCTCCAGCTCACCCATGCCGTCCAGCCGCGCGGCATGGATCAGGTCGTCGGGCACGGTGCGAAAGAACTGCCGCATCAGGAAGATGCCGAACGCCGACACGCTGAAAGGCAGGATCAGCGCGCCCATCGTGTCGAGCAGACCTGCGTGGTACAGCATCACGTAGAGTGGGATGGCCGTGGCCTGGTACGGCACCATGAGCGCAAGCATCACCAGGCGCCATGCCCACGGCTTGCCGCGGAACGACAGCTTGGCGAAGGCGTAGGCGGCAGGCAGCGCCACCAGGATCTGAAGCACCAGGATCCCCGCGCAGACGAGAACGCCGTTCCACAGGTAGCGCAGCAAGGGGACCTTGGTCAGCGCCAGGGTGTAGTTCTCGACCGCGGCAAAGCGCGTCGGAAAGAGATGGATCTCGCTGCCGAAGATTTCGTCGGCGGGCTTGAGCGAGGTCAGCACCATCCAGATGAAGGGCATCAGGAAGACGAGCGCCACGGCCATCAGGACCCCGTGGCGAAGGATCCGAAAGGAAGGAGAAGGACGTTTCATGCGTAGTGCGTCCGGCGCTCCAGCGCGGCGTGCTGGATCTGGGTCAAGAGGAAGATGCCTGCAATGAAGACGACCGTCATGGCGCTGGCGTAGCCCATGCGGAAGAAGCTGAAACCTTCGGTGTAGATCGTGTGGAGCAGCACCTCGGTGGCCTTGTTCGGCCCGCCCTTCGTGAGCACATGCACGGTGTCGAAGACCTGCAGGGCGCGGATGGCGCACACGGTGATGACGAACAGGGTGGTGGGGCCCAGCAACGGCCAGGTGACGAAGCGGAAGCGATCGAAGGGGCGTTCGATGCCGTCGAGTTCTGCCGCATCGCGCACGTCGCGAGGAATGCCCTGCAAGCCGGCCAGGAAGAACACCAATGCCAGCCCCGACATCTGCCAGATGCCGATCGCGGCGAGCGAGTACAGCGCGAGCCGCCGGTCGTTGAGCCAGTTCTGGGGCGAGAGGCCGACCTGCATCAGCAGGTGATTCACGAGCCCGGCGCTCGGATGCAGCAGGAACTCCCACACGACCGCCATGGCGATCAGCGTCGACGCGGCCGGCATGAAGAAGGCGGTTCGGTAGAAGCCGCGTCCCGACCGATCGG
Organism: Hydrogenophaga sp. L76; assembly: GCF_057654755.1. Taxonomy (NCBI): domain Bacteria; kingdom Pseudomonadati; phylum Pseudomonadota; class Betaproteobacteria; order Burkholderiales; family Comamonadaceae; genus Hydrogenophaga; species Hydrogenophaga sp. L76. Next base: position 423,079 of record NZ_CM172807.1, on the reverse strand, counting down.
ACTCGATCAACAGCGCGAGGCTCAGGCCCAGCACGATCGAGCCCCCGGTGACGAGAACAAGGTAGACGAGGGTGTTGGCGACGGACTTGCGGAACACCGCGTCCGACCAGAGTTCGGCGTAGTTCTGCAGGCCGACCCAGTTCAGCGTGGTCGCGCCGAACTGCCAATCGGTCAGCGACATCAGAACGACGGCCAGCACGGGGATGAACAGCAGAACCGTCGCAAGAAGTCCCGCGGGTGCGAGAAGCGACGCTGTGGAGAGGGGATGGATGCGCATCGTCGGCTTTCAGGCAACCCGGGCCAGGACGTCGCATCGATCGATCGACAGGCGCTGACCGCCTGCGTCGAAGACATGCAGCGCTTCCCACGGGACCGTGACCTCGAACTCGGCCCCTGCGCGCGCAGCCGTGCCGGCCGGGAGGCACACGATGCAGGCCTCGCCCTGGCTCGGCAGGGTCAGCGTGGCCATCAATTCGGTGCCCGCATATTCCACATGGCCGACCACGCCGCGCACGGTGAGGCCAGGCGCCCTCGCCAAGGTGACCGCCTGGGGCCGGAAGGCGACATGGCAGGGTCCGCTGTTCCCCGGGGTAGCCGCGATGCGTTGCGCCAGGCAATGGATCTCGCCGTTGGCGAGGATCTCGCCCGGCACGACGTTGATCCGCGGCGCGCCGACGAATCGCGCGACTTCGAGGCTTCGGGGTCGCATGTACAGATCTTCGGGTGGCGCGACCTGAAGGATGCGGCCTTCGCGCATGACCGCGACACGGTCCGACATGGACATCGCTTCATGTTGATCGTGGGTGACGTAGATGAACGTCACGCCCAACTGGTCGTGAAGCTGGCGGATTTCGGCGCGCAGCGCATGCCGAAGGTTGGCGTCCAGGTTCGAGAGGGGCTCGTCGAACAGGAAAACGGAAGGGTGGCGAACCATCGCACGCGCCAGGGCAACGCGTTGGCGCTGGCCGCCTGAGAGATGCGCCGGCTTGCGATCGAGCAATCCGTCGATGGCGAGTCGTCGTGCGACCTCCTGCGCGCTGGCATGGATGTCGGCGAGCCGTCGCCGCACCCCGGGGGACACCAGGCGTGCCCCCGGCAGGCGACCCCAGAATCCGAGGCCACGCATCACCAGTGGCATCGAGATGTTCTCGCGGACTGTCATGTGGGGGTACAGCGCATAGGACTGGAACACCATCGCGCAGTCCCGCGCGCTGGGCGACAGGGCGAGCAGGTCGCGGTCTCCCATGCGGATCGTGCCCGTGTCGGGCGTGTCCAGGCCGGCGATCAGCTTCAGCAAGGTGGACTTGCCGCAACCGGATGCGCCGAGCAGGGTGAGGAATTCGCCGTCGCGCACGGTCAGGTCGAGTTCCTGAAGAACGGCAGCGCTGCCGAAGCGCTTGGTCAGGCCCGAGATCTGGATGTCAGACATGGTGAGTCGTCTCCGCCGTTGACTGAGTCGATGTCCGGGCGGCCATCCAGCTGTGGAATTCCGCGTAGTCCGAAAACGCGACGACGTACGGGCGCAAGTCGTCGGGGTTGGCCGCGTAGCCGCCCAGGTGAGCCGCCAGCCGTACGCCGGCGGCCTGGGCACATGCCGCGTCGATGCCGGAGTCCCCGACGAAGAGAACCGTCTGCGGCGTCGCGCCCAGTTGGGTGAGTGCGAGGTGCAACGGCGCGGCGTCCGGCTTGGGATGCTCGGCATCGCCCAGGCCGACGATCACATCGAAGAAGCCGGTGAGTGCTGCCTTGTCCAGCAGCGTGCGTGTCGAGTCCTGATCGCGGTTCGTGCAGATCCCCAGGGCGATGCCCTGCGAACGAAGCATCGACAGAAGCTCGAGAGCACCGTCGTATGCCACCGCTTTGTGCAGCCAGTGCGATGCATAGCGTTGCTGGAAGGCCTTCTCGAGGCGCGAGGCCAGCGCGAGTGGCACAGACGCTGTCTGAAGCCGGAGCGCGCTCTGGAAGAGGGCGGTGATGGTCTGGCTCAAGGCCGGACGAAGATGCTGCGGCTCGATGGCCTGCAATCCGGCCAGCACAAGTACCTCATTGGCCGCCGCTGCGAGGGAGGGAAGGGTGTCGAAAAGGGTTCCATCGACATCAAAGACGACTGTTCGTATTTGATCGTTAGTGTTCATGAACTGGATGTTACGAACATGATGAGTCAAACTCGTGACAAATACGGGCGGTACAGTTTCCGCACCGATCACGCGCACACCTCGCGCGTCAACCGTCCTGAGATGCAAGAAAACAGATGCTCAAAGCAGCTCGCCAGAAAGAAATCGTCGCCCTGTTGCAAGGAGGGGGCGTCGTCGAAGTCAGCGTGCTGGCTGAGCGTTTTCAGACCTCGCCCATCACTGTGCGGCGCGACCTCATCGAATTGGGGTCTCCTCGTTTTCAGTGCAATAAGTGACGGTACGCAAAGCTAGCACTGGCGCGGGGGTGGTCTGGGTAGACCGTTGATTTCATTGACTTTCCTGTTCGCTTTGTAAACGGGTATGGTGGCCTCCCACTTTTGAGGTTCACGATGCAGGGTTGGCACACAACGTTTTTGGGGATGCGTGGGCTCCCCCGCGATATCAGCGACTTCGAGATGAAGGCATTTTTCACCTTCGATGGTGCCGAGCGCGACGCAATCAATGCACGCCGAGGTGATTCCCACAAGCTTGGTCTGGCGCTCCATATTGGTTTCCTGCGCATGAGTGGGCGTTTGCTCGGTGCCTTTCGGGTAATTCCAGTAGCCTTGTGGCGCCACCTTGGCAACGAGCTTGGCATTGCAGCACCAGAAGTCGCCTCGCTGAGAGCCATGTATGAACGCGGGCGCACGCTATTCGATCACCAACAAGTAGCCTGCACGGTCCTTGGATTCCAGTGGATGAGCGAGCACCAGCGCCGCTCACTGGTACGTGAACTGCGCGACGAAGTGGCGCGCTGCGCCGACCGCGATCAGCTACTCGTGCGGGCGCGTCAATGGCTGTACAAGAACAAGCTGGTGATCGTGCACGAGCGGGCAATTCGGACACTGATTGCGGCGGCACTTGCCCAGCTTGAAGTTGAAACAGGCACCGCCATCGCCGCCAGCGTTGATCCAGCAACACTTGATCGCTGGCGAGCCTCAGTTTCAGAGCTGCGCCCAGATGGACAAACCCAGCAGAGTTGGCTATGGGCTGCACCGGCGAAACACTCAACCCGCCAAATCAGCGAGGTACTGGAGCGCATCGACCTGCTTTACACGCTGGACGTTCATAAGCACCTGGCAGACATCCCCGATCTCATCTTGCGCCGCTACGCGCGCCGACTTGTCTCCAGGCCGCCCTCAGCCGGAGCCAAGATCAAAGAGCCAGCGCGCACCGTGGAGGTCGCATGCTTTCTTCGGTATTGCCTGTTCACCACCACAGACCAGTTGATCCTTATGGTGCAGCGCCGGATCGCCGATCTGTGGCGTCAGGCTGCCGCCGATGTCCCCGCTACCGTCAATTGGGCCGCAATGTACAAAACGCTGCTCGGCGAACTTGTTGCCTTGAGCGCGCAAGGTGCGGTGCCAGATGCTGAGTTGCGTGCCCGTCTTGAAGCCTTGATCACCGAAACCCAGAAACGCAAACCACCGAGCAGGGCCTCCCTGGTCCGCGAGGGATTGATTGATGGAATTCGCCCCGTGCGGTCGTTGCTCGTCGCCATTGCAAAGCTGCCCTGGCAGGCCACCGGCGAGCATCCTGCCATCGAGTACCTTGCCAAGCTGCAAGCTTTATATCTCAAAGGATCCAGAAAGCTGCCAGTTGAAGTGGTGGCACCAAGTCTGGGAATGATCTGGCAGGTTTCGATCTCCAGCCCAGACCGGGAACGGGCGTTTCAGGCGTTGGAGGTGGCCACCCTGTTTGCCCTGCGCCGCGCGGTGCGCAATGGCTCGGTCTGGATTGAGCACAGCCTGAGCTTTCGGGGTCGTGCGCGCTTGTTCTTCACGGACGAGCGTTGGCAGGCAGAGTCCAAGAAACACTATGCCCGTCTATCGTTACCCAGCAAGGCTGCCACTTTCTTGAAGCCTTTGCTGGCCAGAGTAACTGCCGGTGTCGATGCGGTGGCCGCTGCAGCCCGCAGTGGCGTACTGCGCGTGGATGATGAACTCCATTTGTCGCCATTGCCCGCAGAGGACGAAGACCCAGAAGTGACCAAGCTGCGCGCGGCTTTGGATCACCGCATCGGTGAGGTTCAATTGCCGGAAGTGATTCTGGCCGTTGACGCCCAGGTGCGCTTTAGCTGGATCATGCTCGGACGTGAGCCGCGCTCTACCGACGAGCTGCTGATGGTCTATGCCGGCATCATGGCCCACGGCACCAGTCTGACTGCGGTCGAATGCGCGCGCATGATTCCGCAATTGTCTGCCACCAGCATTCGCCAGGCCATGCGCTGGGCGCGGGACGAACGGCGTCTGAGCCAGGCCTGCCAGGCTGTGCTGGAATTCATGCAGCGACACCCGATTGCCGCCACCTGGGGGCGGTCCGATTTGGCATCTTCTGACATGATGAGCATGGAGACCACCAAACGGGTGTGGCAAGCCCGGCTTGATCCTCGGCGCAACACACCTTCCATTGGAATCTACTCCCATGTAAAAGACCGGTGGGGCATCTTCCATGCGCAGCCCTTTGTGCTCAATGAGCGCCAGGCGGGCGTGGCCATTGAAGGTGTCATCCGCCAAGAAAAGCTGGAGACCAGCCAGCTTGCTGTGGATACCCATGGCTACACCGACTTTGCCATGTCACATGCCCGTTTGCTTGGTTTTGATCTTTGCCCGCGGTTGAAGGAACTCAAACAGCGCCACCTCTTTGTGCCACGCGGCACCAAAGTGCCCGCAGAAATCGCTGCGGTGTGCGAAGCCAATGTCGACGTCGCTTTGATCGAAAAGCATTGGGATAGTCTGGTGCACCTGGCAGCCTCGGTCATGAGCGGACATGCCAGTGCGGTGGCAGCTCTTGCGCGGTTCGGTTCTGCCGCCCAGGGCGATCCAATCTATGAGGCTGGCGTGCAATTGGGGCGGTTGCTGCGTACGGCGTTTTTGGCTGACTACTTTGTCAAGGACGCTTTCAGGAACGAGTTGCGCCGGGTGCTCAATCGGGGCGAGGCTGTTAACGCCCTCAAGCGCGCCATTTATACCGGCCGGATCAGCCCGGCGCAGGCCAAACGTGTCGATGAAATGCAGGCTGTGGCCGATGCGTTGAGCCTGATGGCCAACATCGTGATGGCGTGGAATACCTCACAGATGCAGGCGGTCCTGGATCGCTGGTCGAACCGCCGCCAGGTCATTCCACCGGAACTGATCGGGAAGATTGCGCCCACCAGGCTGGAGAGCATCAACTTGCGGGGTGTGTTTCGCTTCCCGGTTGACCGCTATGCTGACCAAATCCTGCCTTCGCGGCCAAATGCATCGATAACTGGCACCAATGGATGAAACCGACCACGGTTTGACGCCACGAATCGCAGATTTGAAAGTGAACAGGAAAGTCAATGAAATCAACGATCTACCAACACCACCTCCGCGCCAGTGCTAGCTTTTCGTACCGTCACTTATTGCACTGAAAACGAGGAGACCCCGATCACGGTGCTGACGCCCCACCCGCTGGAAGCGGCCCGCCTGCTCGGCAGCGACACCGCCACGGTCATGTCGGACCGGCTGTCGGCGGCTCAGCGCCTGAGCGACCGGTTTGCCGCCGTCTGTGTGCTCAAGGGGTCGGGCACCGTGATCAGCGCACCGGGTCGGATTCCGATGATCAACGCCAGTGGCAACGCAGCCTTGGCCACGGCCGGAACCGGCGACGTGCTCGCCGGCATGATCGGCAGTGCCTTGGCGATGCCCGCAGGCAACTTCGAGCAAACCGTTCAACGGGTGGCTGGTGCCGTGCACCAGCATGGCCGTCTCGCCGACCGGTGGATGCAGACCAAGGGCGCTGGCCACCTCACCGCCAGCATGCTGGCCGAACAAGCCCTCTGAGCCGGCCCGGCTCCCGGCGCTTCAGCCCAGCAGGATCAGGCCCACCTGCAGCACGATCACCAACACCAGCACCGACAGGTCGACGCCTCCGATCGGCGGGATGATGCGGCGCACCGGTCGCAGAATCGGCCCACACAAGCGATCCAGCGTGGAGAGCACCGGTGAACCGGGTTGCACCCAGGACAACACGGCATAGACCAGCAACAGGATCATCAAGCCTTGCAGCACCACCCGCAGCAGCAACTTCACGGCCAGGGTGGGAATGGCCAGCACCAGAGCAGCCGACGACGCCGGTATCCCGGCGAACAGCGAGGCCAGCATCAACCAAAGCCCCCCATAGGCCAGCGCCAGCAACAGGGCCGCCATCAGGCTGCCCCAATCGACGCGGCTTTGCGCCAGGGACTTGGGGAGGATGCGCCGCACCGGTCGCACCAGCCAGTCAGTGACCGCGATGGCCAGGCGCCCGGGCTGCGCAGACATGTGGATCCGCAAATGGTTCATCCAGGCGCGCAGCAATGCGGCGGCGATCAGGAAAAAAAACAGGGTTTCCAGCAGAAAAAACAGGACACTCATGAAATCGGACCTTTGATCAGAACAAGCCAGAGAAGGCTCCGGCGACGGCGCCAGGCTCTGGGCCAGGCCGATCATCTCGCCAGCCCGCCCCCATCCAAAACAGACCCCGGTCCTTAACGTCGCCCTTTGCGCACCTTGCCCGCCGAGGGTCGCGCATTGCCCCGAGCCGTCTTTTTGCTCGCCGCACGCTTGACCGACGCCTTGACCTCCTGAACCAGGGCGTCGGCGGCACTCGCCGGACGGGGTTTTGACGCCGACTCGGCCGGGCGATTCCGCCTGGCCTTCCCCCCCCGCCCGGTGGTGGTCTCACCGTCAGCAGCAGCGCCTGCGCCGGTCTTGTCTCGCATCGCGCGCAACAGCAGATCGTCCTCACCGGTGACCAGGCGAAAGTCGATGCGCCGGCCATCCAGATCCACACGGCTCACCTGCACCTGCACCCGGGTGCCCAGCGCGTAACGGATCCCGGTGCGCTCGCCACGCAGCTCCTGGCGCGCTTCGTCGAACCGGAAGTACTCGCCACCCAGTTCGGTGATGTGCACAAGACCCTCGACGTACATCGCATCGAGCGTGACAAACAAACCGAAACTCGTCACCGAGCTCACCACACCGCTGAACTCCTCACCCAGGTGCTCGCGCATGTACTTGCATTTGAGCCAGGCTTCCACGTCGCGGCTGGCCTCGTCGGCACGCCGCTCGTTGGCGCTGCAATGCAGGCCGGCCGCCTGCCAGGCGAGTATGTCGGTCGACAGCTTTTTCACCGGCTCGCCAGCCACAGGCGGCTTGGCGCGGCTGGCCAGGCGCTTGCTGAGCTTGGCGTGCGCCTCGCCCGGCGTTGGCAGAGCCGGCAGCTGGTAGCGCTGCTGGGCCAGGATGGCCTTGATCACGCGGTGCACCAGCAGATCGGGGTAACGGCGGATCGGACTGGTGAAGTGGGTGTAGGCCTCGAACGCGAGACCAAAGTGGCCCTCGTTCATGGGTGTGTAGATCGCCTGCTGCATGGAGCGCAGCAGCATGGTGTGGATCTGTTGCGCCTCGGGCCTATCCTTGGTCGCTGCAGCGATCTGCTGGAATTCGGACGGCTGGGGGTTGTCGCTGATGGTCTGCGACACGCCCATGGCCTTGAGGTAGTTGCGCAGGATGTCCTGTTTCTCAGGCGTCGGGCCTTCGTGCACGCGGAACAGGCCCACGTGTTTGCCCTGGCTGATGAAATCGGCCGAACAGACGTTGGCCGCCAGCATGGCTTCCTCGATCAGCTTGTGCGCATCGTTGCGGGTGCGCGGAACGATCTTTTCAATGCGGCCCGATTCGTCACACACGATCTGGGTTTCGGTGGTCTCGAAGTCCACCGCCCCGCGCACATTTCGAGCCGTCAACAAAGCTCGGTACACATCGTGCAGGTTCAACAGATACGGAATCAGCGGCTTGCGTTGCGCCGCCTCCGGGCCTCGGGTGTTCTGCAGGATGGCGGCCACTTCCGTGTACGTGAAACGCGCATGGCTGAACATCACCGCTGGGTAGAACTGGTAGGCATGCACATCGCCCTTGGCGTTGACCAGCATGTCGCAGACCATGCACAGGCGCTCCACGCCCGGGTTCAACGAGCAGAGGCCATTGGAGAGCTTCTCCGGCAGCATGGGAATGACGCGACGCGGGAAATAAACAGAGGTCGCGCGGTCGTAGGCATCGATGTCGATGGCCGAGCCGGTCTGCACATAGTGGCTCACATCGGCAATGGCCACCAGCAGGCGCCAGCCCTTGCCCCGGCCCACTTTGGCCGGCTCGCAATACACCGCGTCGTCGAAGTCGCGGGCGTCTTCACCATCAATGGTGACGAGAGGCACATCGCGCAGATCGACGCGGTTCTTGTGATCGCTGGAGCGCACATGGTCCGGCAGCGCCCGCGCCTGGGCCGTGGCCGCATCGGAGAATTCGTGCGGCACGCCGTACTTGCGTACCGCGATCTCGATCTCCATGCCCGGGTCGTCAATCTCCCCAAGCACTTCCTTCACGCGGCCGACCGGCTGGCCATACAGGGCCGGCGGCTCGGTCAGTTCGACCACCACCACCTGTCCCGGCTTGGCAGAGCCCGTGGCGCCTTTGGGAATCAAGACATCTTGCCCATAGCGCTTGTCTTCGGGCGCGACGAGCCAGACGCCACTTTCCTGCAGAAGCCGCCCGATGATGGGTGACTTTGAGCGTTCGATGATCTCCGTCACCCGGCCTTCGGGACGACCCTTGCGGTCCTGCCGCACAATGCGCGCCTTCACTCGGTCCTTGTGCAACACCGCCCGCATTTCGTTGGAAGGCAGATAGATGTCGGCCTGGCCATCATCGCGGACTACAAAGCCGTGTCCGTCACGATGACCCGACACGACACCTTCAAATTCGGCCAGCAGGCTGTTTTTTTCGTTCACTTTTTGAGTTCACTTTTTGAGTTCAATTTTTGATGCTATACTAGCGTTTTTCCTGAAATGCCCAGGTGGCGGAATTGGTAGACGCACTAGTTTCAGGTACTAGCGCTGAGAGGCGTGGAGGTTCGAGTCCTCTCCTGGGCACCAATGATAAGGGCTTGCAAACGCGATGTTTGCAAGCCCTTTTTTTGTTTTTCCGAACGGAAAAACAATGAAGCCGGCACGCACACAGCGCGCCGGCTTTTCACTTTCAGATCCGGGGTTTCGCGGATGACCACCTGAAGGCCATCAGAGCGGCATGCCAAAGCGGCCAAGGTCAAAACGGCACCGCCAGCAAGTCGTGCCCCTCTGCGGCCACGATGCGCGCCTTGGTGAATTCGCCCACCTTCAGCGTCTTGCTGATCTTCTCGGGCGGCAGCAGCCGCACCACGCCATCGATCTCCGGCGCATCGGCATAGCTGCGGCCCACGCCACCCTTCTTGCCCATGCCCGGCGCCGAATCCACCAGCACCTGCATGGTCGCGCCAACGCGCTCGCGCAGCTTGTCGGCCGACACGCCTTCAGCCACCGCCATGAAGCGCGCACGACGCTCTTCACGCACCGCATCGGGCACCGGGCCGGCCAGCGCATTCGCTGCAGCGCCGCTCACCGGCGAATAGGCAAAACAGCCGGCACGGTCGATACGCGCTTCCTGCACGAAATCCAGCAGATGCTGGAACTCGGCCTCGGTCTCACCAGGGAAGCCGGCAATGAAGGTGCTGCGCACCACAATCTCCGGACACAGCTCGCGCCAACGCGCGATGCGCTCCAGGTTGCGCTCGCCGCTGGCTGGGCGCTTCATGCGCTTGAGCACATCGGGGTGGCTGTGCTGCAGCGGAACGTCCAGGTACGGCAGGCACAGACCTTCGGCCATCAGCGGAACGATGTCGTCCACGTGCGGGTACGGGTACACATAGTGCAGGCGGACCCAGGCACCAAAGCCCTTGGCCAGTTCGCCCAGCGAGCGCACCAGATCAAACATGCGCGTCTTGACCGGCTTGCCGTCCCAGAACCCGGTGCGGTACTGCACATCCACCCCATAAGCCGAGGTGTCCTGGCTCACCACCAACAATTCCTTGACACCCGCTTCGAACAGTTTGCGTGCTTCGGTCAGCACATCACCGATCGGTCGGCTCACCAGATCACCGCGCATGGACGGGATGATGCAGAAGGTGCAGCGGTGGTTGCAGCCTTCGCTGATCTTCAGGTAGGCGTAATGGCGCGGCGTGAGCTTGATGCCCTGTGCAGGCACCAGATCGACAAACGGGTCGTGCGGCTTGGGCAGGTGCAGGTGCACCGCCTCCATCACCTCGTGGGTGGCGTGCGGACCGGTCACGGCCAGCACGCTCGGATGCATTTGCCGCACCATGTTGCCACCGCCATCGGCTTCGCGAGCCCCGAGGCACCCGGTCACGATCACCTTGCCGTTTTCGGCCAGGGCTTCGCCAATCGTGTCCAGGCTTTCCCTCACCGCATCGTCAATGAAACCGCAGGTGTTCACGATCACGAGATCGGCACCGGCAAAGGTCTTGGAAGTCTGGTAACCCTCGGCGCTGAGCTGCGTGAGGATGAGTTCGGAGTCGGTCAGCGCCTTGGGACAACCCAGGCTCACAAAACCGACCTTGGGCGCCGCGGCGCCCGGGGTGGCAACAGTTTCAGTCATGGCCCGATTGTCTCAGACCCGGCTCGGAAGAACAGGTGACCGTGTCAGCGCTTGAGACCGAGTGCGGCCAGCATCTGCTCGCTGTTCTTTTGCATCTGCTCCTGCATCTGCGTGAACGCGCTGCGCGACTGCTCCATGTAGGTGCCCATCATGCCTTGCATCATGGGCGACTGCACATTGGTGAACTGCTTCCAGACTTCGGGGTTGAGGCCCTTCGTCTGCTCGGTCATCTTGTTCTGCAGATCCATGAAGATCTGCACGTTCTTCTCCAGATACGAGCCCATGAAGTCCTGCATGGCGTGACCGTAGAAGCGGATGATGTTGGCCAGCACCTGCTCGGTGAAGATGGGCACGCCCGCGGTTTCTTCTTCCAGGATGATCTGCAGCAGGATGCTGCGGGTCAGGTCGTCATTGGTCTTGGCGTCTCGCACCACAAAGTGCTCGTTGTCCATCACCAGCGCCTTGACCTCGGCCAGCGTGATGTAGGAAGAGGTATCGGTGTCATACAGACGCCGGTTGGGATATTTCTTGATGATGCGCAAGACGCCCGGGTTGGCGCTGCTGGCTTCGGCCTTGCTTTTTTGCACTGCTGGACTTTCAGAATGGGAGCGGCTCGGGAACCAGAGCTGGTCAGAGCATACGGCACATTCTAGGAACCCATCCTGACAACTGTCTGCATGGGTTTACCCTGTGGGCTACCGCGACGCCCGGCGCTGCGCTCGATCGCATTCTGGACACAAAAAAAGGCCAGACGTTACCGTCAGGCCTTTGATGCATCGGAAAAGGTTTGGTAGGCGCGATTGGACTCGAACCAACGACCCCCACCATGTCAAGGTGGTGCTCTAACCAGCTGAGCTACGCGCCTACAAACTGTCCGAAGCCTCGCAGTATAGCAGCTTTCAGTGCGGCTTTTTGCCAGACTGTTTCATTTTCGGCGCACCACGCGAACACCAGCCACATCACCCACCACCGCCATCGCTCTCGCCACCTGGCGCGAGTCGATCACCTCGATGGTGAACGTCATCCACGCAACGCCTCTGACCGACTGGGTCTGCACACCGATCACGTTCATTTTTTCGCGGGCAAACACTTCGGAAATGTCGCGCAGCAGGCCCTGCCGGTCCTGCGCTTCGACCGCCACGTCCACCGGATACACCTCGGCCGAACCATCGCGCCCACCGCCGGTCTGTCCACCCCACTGCACCTCGATGACACGGTCCGGGCTCTTGCGCTGCAGGTGGGCGAAGTCACTGCAATCGCTGCGGTGGATGCTCACACCCTTGCCGCGCGTCACGAACCCGCAGATGTCGTCTGGCGGGGCAGGTTTGCAGCATTTCGCCAGCTGCGTCATGAGCGAGTCGACCCCCACCACCAGAACACCGCCCGGCGATGGCCCGGTGCGCTTGCGCGGCTTCTTCAGCCACGCCAGCTCTTCGGCCGGCTCGGAAGGCTCAGCGGGTCGCAGATGGGTTTCGATGGCCCGCAGCGAGAGCTCGTCTTTCCCGACCTGCTCAAACAGCGCCTGCGCTGACGCCAGGCCCATGGCCGTGGCCAGGTCGTCAAACCTGAGCGCCGTGCGGCCCTCGCGCTGCAGCAGCTTTTCAACCGCGTCGCGGCCTCTGGCGATGGTTTCTTCCATGGCCAGGGCATTGAACCAGGCGCGCACCTTGCTCTTGGCCCGGTGGCTGACGAGGTAACCCAGGTCGGCGTTGAGCCAGTCCCGCGACGGCCCGCCTTCCTTGGCCGCGGTGATCTCCACCGTCTGCCCGTTTTGCAGCGGCGTGTTCAGCGTGACCATGGCGCCGTCGACGCGGGCGCCCCGGCAACGGTGACCCAGGTTCGTGTGCACGGTGTAGGCGAAATCCACAGCGGTGGCACCCTGAGGCAACTCCACGATCGCGGCATCGGGCGTCAGCACATAGATGCGGTCGTCGAACAGACCCTTGGCACTGCCACTGAGGTCGCGTTCCCAGGCCAGCAGCTGGCGCAGCACGGCGATCTTGGCGTCGTATTCCGAACTCGCCGAAACGCCCGCATACCCTTTCGCGCCCGCTTCCTTGTAGGCCCAGTGTGCGGCGACGCCGTGCTCGGCGTGGTCGTGCATGGCCTGGGAACGGATCTGGATTTCAAACGCCCTGCCCTGTTCGTCGCGCACCACGGTATGCAGCGACTGGTAGCCGTTGGGTTTGGGCTTGGCGATGTAGTCGTCAAACTCTTCGGCCACCGGTTTGAAGTGCGCGTGCACCAGCGCCAGCACTCCGTAGCAGTCGTCGGTCTGTGGAACCACCACCCGAAGCGCACGAATGTCGAACACCTGGTCAAAATCGAGCGCCTTGCCCCGCATCTTCTTGACGATGCTGTAGATGTGCTTGGGCCGGCCCTCCACCGAAGCTTTTATGCCCTGGCGCTGAAGGTCCTGCTCCAGCTGCTGGCGGACCTGTTCGACATGCGCTTCACGCTCGGCACGCTTCTCGTCCAGCAGACGGGCGACCTGTTTGTAGGTGTGAGGCTCCAGGAAACGGAAAGCCAGGTCTTCCATCTCCCACTTGATCTGCCAGATGCCCAGCCGATTGGCCAGCGGCGCAAACACATGCAGCGACTCGCTGGCCAGCGCCTCGCCCGGGTCGCCCTTGCACGCAGCGAAGTAGCGCAAAGTCTGCAGCCGGGAGGCCAGTCGCAGCATCACCACGCGCAGATCGCGCGAAAAGGCCAGCAGCATCTTGCGCACGTTTTCGGTCTGGCTTGCCGCCAGCTCCGAAACAGGCGCCTTGCCCGGTGACACAACGGGCAAGGCCTGGTCCTGCGCAGCCAGGCGCTCTTCGACTTTCTTGGCCAGCACCTCGGCCGACTTGATGCGCGCCTGATGCTGCAGCTGCACCAGCTTGGTGGTCTCCATGGCCAGAGCGGCAAAGTTGTCACCAAAGGCCTTGGCAATCACCTCCTGCGGACGGTTCAGGTACGGACAGGTGTACACCAGATAGACGGCCGCCTGCATGGCTTCGGAGCCGCCAATGTCGCTCAGGATAGCCGCCACGGCATCGGCATGGGCCAGGGTGTTTTCGCCGGTATCCAGCTGCTCGGAGGCCAGCAGCGGTTCGGCGAAAGCGCGCGCCCGCGCCAGTGCCTGCGCCTGGTGGGGCAAGCTGTCGGAAGTGGCGGCCACGATGGCCGAAGAAGTTCCCAGGCCCGTTGGGGCCACCTCAGACGGGGAAGGCGCCCCCACGGGCGGAAAAGTGGCAAGCGAACGTTTCATCTCAACTCAGTAGGTCGGCTCACACCGCCCACAAAAATTCCTGCACCACGGCGACCTGATCGGGGACCAACAGCGTCGGCGCGTGTCCGACGCCTGAAAATTCAACACAGCGCGCCCGCGGGCCTCTCTGACCCATCTCGGATGCGGTGGCACGGGTCAGCAGATCGGAGTCGGCACCTCGCAGCAACAGGGTGGGCGCGCCGATGGCATCGTAGAGCGCCCAGAGCGTGCGCTCACCGTCTTGCACAAACTGCCGAGCGGCCGCCTCTTCCATACCGGTGGTCATCGCTTTGTAGGGCTGCGCGATGGCCGGGTCGTAATGCAGCCACCAGCGACCATCGCGCTCGCGCAACATGGGCCGGGAAAAAGCCAGCCATTGGGCCGGTGAATGAGGCCCAAAGCCGGTGGAGATGGAAGCCAGATAAGCCACGGCGTCCTGCTCGCTGGCGAACGACGGATTCAGGCCCAGATAGTCGCCGATGCGCTGCAGGGCCGGCCATTCGATCACCGGACCGACGTCGTTGAGCACCAGTCGGCGCGGTGCAATCGCGGGCTGGGCCGCGATCGCCATGCCGATGAGACCGCCCATGCTGGTGCCCACCCAGTCAATCGCGGCGTCGGGAACTTCGGCCCGCACCTGCAGTACCAGCGCCGCCAGATCGGCCACGTAGTTGCCCAACTGGTACGCCATGGGATCGGCCAGCCAGTCGCTGTAACCCCTCCCGGCCACATCGACCGCCAGCACACGCGAACGCGGTGTCAGCGCCTGCGCCAGCACATCGAAATCTCGCCCCTGACGCGAAAGCCCGTGCACACAGATGACAACATGGCGCCCCTGTGCCTCCGGGTCGGAAGTCCAGTCCCAGTAAGCCATGCGGCGCACCCCCCCGTCGCGGGGAGCAGGCCCGCTGACGGGCAGAAATCGAAGCTGTGGTGACTGCATGAACCGGGCCCTTCCCTGTGTCTCCGTGATAATGAATCCAGTGTTTTCAACCTATCGTAATGGAACAGGAGCTTACCCATGCTTGCCAACAAAACTGCCCTTGTCACCGGTTCCACCAGCGGCATCGGACTGGGCATTGCCAAAGCGCTCGCGCGCCAGGGCGCCAACATCGTGCTCAACGGCTTTGGCGATGTCGAGGGCCCGAAAGCCGAGATCGTGGCCTTGGGGGTCCAGGTCGCGTACCACGGTGCCGACATGAGCAAGCCCGCCGAAATCGAAGACATGATGAAGTTCGCCGCAGAACGGTTCGGGCGTGTGGACATCCTGGTCAACAACGCCGGCATCCAGCACGTGGCGCGGGTTGAAGACTTCCCCGTGGAGAAGTGGGACGCGATCATAGCGATCAACCTCACCAGCGCCTTCCACGCTTCCCGCCTGGCGATTCCGGCCATGCGCGCGGCCAACTGGGGCCGCATCATCAACGTGGCCTCGGTGCACGGCCTGGTGGGCTCGGCCGAAAAGTCGGCCTACGTGGCGGCCAAGCACGGCGTGGTCGGCCTGACCAAGGTGACGGCCCTGGAAAACGCGACCTCCGGCGTGACCTGCAACGCGATCTGCCCGGGCTGGGTTCTCACGCCGCTGGTGCAGAAACAGGTGGACGCCAAGGCGGTTGCACTGGGCGTTTCCAATGAGGAAGCGAAGAACGTCTTGCTGGGCGAAAAAGAGCCGTCGATGCAGTTCACCTCCCCGGAGGAACTGGGTGAACTGGCCGTCTTTTTCTGCTCGCCCGCAGGCAACAACGTGCGCGGCGTGGCCTGGAACATGGACGGTGGCTGGGTGGCGCAATAACACGCCAACAACGCGAAACAAAAGGCCCGCGATGCGGGCCTTTTGCCTGGGAGCAGCGTTACTCAACGCAGCTGGATCGAACCGGACACGGTCACGCTCACCATGCTCTTGCCCGCCTCGACCGGCACCGGGGTATCGGCCATTGAGGTCTTGGCTTCCATGGCCATCATGCGCGGGCGCACCGGTCCACCGCCCTGGTCGGCCGAACTGACCGACACCTCGCGCAGGGTGTAGCCACTGAAACCAAAACCCTTGGCCACTTCAGCGGCCTTGCCTTTGAAGCGCTCGATCGCCTGCCCCTGCACATCCGATTCGAGTCGCTGCTGGGCCTTGCGCGACAGCGAAAAACCCACCTCGCCCATCGTGAGCGTCTGGACCTTGCCGGCCGTGCTGCTGATGCGACCAAAGTCGCGCCCCTCCAGCCACAGTTCGGCGCTGCCCCGCCAACCGTTGATCTTGCCGTTGGTACCGTAGCGCGGATACAGGCTGAACTGCCCGGTCCGCAGTTCCAGCAACTCCGGCTGCGCCGCCGGCCGGGCCACGGCCAGCGCCGCGTCAAGCGCCTGTTTGAGCTGATTCTGGACCGCGGTGGCGTCGTTGCCTTCGCGCGTGGTGCTCAGGCTCATGGAAAGCCAGTCCTGCTCGACCTCCAGAAAGCTGCTTGCGGACAGGTTCACCACATGAGCCGGATCATGGGCCACGGCGGGGGTCTGGGCCCATCCAGCCGACAGCAACCCACCACAAGCCAATGCGACCAGCAGCGACCGAGCAGGAACAAATGAAATTTCAGCGCCGTTTTTCTTCAGGAAGGTTTTCAGCATGGAACTCTACTTTCTCGGCTGTTGATCAAACGACTGGTTGCGCAATTGCTCACGCAACCGCTGCCGTTCTTCGGCCGAGAGTCGGTAGGGTTTGACTTCCTCCGCGTCACTGTCGCTGTCCGAATAGCGCAAGGCATCACGCAGCCGCACCGGGCCACGCGGCTCGCCCGCGGAAGACTCCAAAGGCAGCACCATGGCCGCTGCCTGAACCTGGTCCTGATGGGCGGGAACCTCCGCGGCACCGACCGTGGGCGAGAGACACAGCAAAAGACTTCCCAGAGAAAAAACCAGCTTCATGTTGGAACGGGGCATGGATAAAAGCATCATTGTGGGAGGCAAGCATGGTAACGGTCCTGACCCCTTGGGCAACAGTTGTAACAGCCTGTCAAGAACACAAAAAACGTGGCCTGACAAGCACTTGGCGCTGCCACAATGGCCTCTGTTACATTTTCCGAGAGTTGCTGCCATGCCACAAACCAACACCCGCCCGAACAAGATCCTGGTCGTAGACGACGACGTCCGCATCCGCGATCTGCTGCGCCGCTACCTGATGCAGGAAGGCTTTGAAGTGATGCTGGCCGAAGACGGCAAGGCCCTCAACCGCGTGCTGCAACGTGAAGCGGTGGACCTGATCGTGCTTGACCTCATGATGCCCGGCGAAGACGGCCTGTCCATCTGCCGCCGCCTGCGCGCCAACGCCGACCGCACACCCATCATCATGCTGACCGCCAAGAGCGAAGACGTGGACCGCATCGTCGGGCTTGAAGTCGGCGCCGACGATTACCTGGGCAAGCCCTTCAACCCGCGCGAACTGCTGGCCCGCATCCACGCAGTGCTGCGCCGCCGCCCGCCCACCGAAGTGCCCGGCGCACCGTCGCAGGATGCCGAGATGGTGACCTTTGGTCCGTTCGAGTTCGACCTGAGCCTGCGCACCCTGCGCAAGGAGGGCGTGGACCTGCCCCTCACCACCGGCGAGTTCGCCATGCTCAAGGCCCTGGTGCGCCACCCGCGCCAGCCGCTGTCGCGCGAGAAGCTGGCCCAGCTCGCCCGCGGCCGTGAGTTTGAACCGTTCGACCGCAGCCTGGACGTGCAGGTGTCGCGCCTGCGCAAGCTGATCGAAGAGGATGCAGCCTCGCCGCGCTACCTGCAGACGGTCTGGGGGGTGGGCTATGTGTTCGTGCCGGACGGCAGCGCCTGATGTCCGAAGAGTCGCGCGTTCCGTTTGAAACCCAGCCCGCTGCTCTCGAAACGGCCCCCGCGCCACTGGGTATTCGTCCGCCCAGGGAAGTCAGCCTTTTCTGGCGCACGTTCTTCCTGTTGGCCATGCTGCTGCTGGGTTGCATCATTGCGTGGCTGCAGACCTTTCGCGCCCTGGAGTTTGAACCCCGTGCGCTGCAAAGCGCCCAGCAGCTGGCCTCGCTGGTCAACCTGACCCGCGCTGGCCTGATCCACGCCGACTCCATCGCGCGGGTGTCTCTGGTCAAGACACTGGCAGACGAAGAGAAGGTGCGCATCGCACCGCGCGAGCCGGGCGACACCTACCGGCTCTACAACACCGACTCGCTCAGCCGCCGCATCAGCGAACAGGTCAAGGCCCGCCTGGGACCAGACACCGTGGTGGCCCGTGAAGTGAACAACACGGGCGGGCTGTGGATCGGATTCAGCATCGACAACGATCCCTACTGGCTGCAGACCGATCCCTCACGCGTCGAACTGGTGGCCGGCATCACGTGGCTCATCTGGCTCGGCACGGCCGCCCTGCTCTCCCTGGCCGGAGCGGCCCTGATTGCGCGGCTGATCAACCGCCCGTTGAAGAAGCTCTCGTTTGCCGCCAGCCGGGTGCGCGAAGGGGATTTCAACGCCAGCCAGCTCAATGAGACAGTGGCCACCAGCGAAATCCGCCAGGTCAACATCGGCTTCAACCGCATGGCCCAGCGACTCTCCAAGATCGAGCAGGACCGTGCGCTCATGCTGGCCGGCATTTCCCACGATCTGCGCACGCCCCTGGCGCGTTTGCGGCTGGAAACCGAGATGAGCGTGGGCGACCCGCAGGCCCGCGAGCACATGGCGGCCGACATCGAACAGGTCAACGCCATCATCGACAAGTTTCTCGACTACGCGCGCCCCGACCACCTGGAGCCCGAGCGCGTGAGTCTCAACCAGGTCATCGACGCCGCCGTGTTTTCGCTGGGCAGCGCGCCGGACGTGGAGGTGCTCACCGCCATTCCTGCCGACACGGTGGTCATGGGCGACGCGGTGGAGCTGCACCGCGTGTTCTCCAACCTGCTGGAAAACGCCCAGCGCTATGGCAGGGATCCGGAAAGTGGTCGGGTGCGGATCGAGATCGCCGCCCGCACCAAGGACGAATGGGTGCTGATCAAACTGCGTGACCACGGTACCGGTGTGCATGCGGAGATGCTGGCCCAGCTGACCCAGCCGTTCTTCCGGGGCGATGCCTCCCGTACCTCGGCCACCGGCACCGGCCTGGGCCTGGCCATCGTCGAGCGGGCGATTGCCCGCATGGGTGGGCGCTTTACCCTGGCCAACAGCAGCACCGGCGGACTGGCTGCGCACATCAAGCTGCCGCTCGCCAAAGCCTGAGGCCGAACCCGCTCAGGGTGTCACGGTCAACAAAACCACCGCCCGGGCTTCGATCGACAACCCCTGCCCTACGGGTCCGAACTTCTCGGCGGTCTTGGCTTTCACATTGACCTGGTGCACCGCCACGCCGAGTGCACGCGCAATGGCCTCGCCCATGGCGGCGATGTGGGAAGCCAGCTTGGGTGCCTGCGCGATCACGGTGCTGTCGATGTTGCCAACCTCGAAACCGGCCGCGCGAACGCGGCGCATCGCTTCGGCCAGCAACACGATGGAATCGGCACCCTTGAAGCGTTCATCGGTGTCCGGAAAATGGCGACCGATATCGCCCAGCGCAGCCGCTCCCAGCAACGCATCGGTGATCGCATGCAACAGCACGTCAGCATCCGAATGACCCAGCAGACCCATGGCGTGGGGAATGGTGACGCCGCCGATGATCAACGGACGACCGGGTACCAGGGCATGCACGTCCCAGCCCTCGCCGATGCGAAAAGACATGTGCGCGGCATTCATGTTCTGCTCCTGAGAATGGCTTCTGCCATTGCAAAGTCTTCCGGATAGGTGACCTTGAAATTCTGCGCGCTGCCGGGCACCAGCAGCGGTTGCAGCCCCGCCAGCTCCATGGCGCTGGCCTCGTCGGTCACACCGGCAAAGCCATTGTCTGCCTGGGCGGCCAGTGCCGCGCGCAAGGCGCCAATGCGGAACATCTGCGGCGTCTGCGCGAGCCACTTGTCCGAGCGGTCCACGGTCGCAGCCACCCGGCCCGCGGTTTCCACCTTGAGCGTGTCGGGCAGCTTGAGCGCCAGCAGGCCACCCACGGCATCGTGCGCGCAGGCGTCCATCAGATGCTCGATCTGCGCCGGGGTGACCAGGCAGCGCGCCGCATCGTGCACCAGCACCCAGTCGCTGTTATCGGCCCCGCTGTCCAGCAGCACCTGCAGGCCATTGAACACACTCTGAGCCCGGGTGGCACCACCACAGCGTGCGAGCTGGGTGCGTGGATCGTCCAGACTCAAAAAGTGGTCGCCGGGCGCCACCACCACCAGGCAACGCCCGATGCGCTCCACCGCCTGGAACGCGGCCAGCGTGTGCAAGACCATGGGCCGTCCGGCCACGGTCTCGTACTGTTTGGGCGCAGCGGTTCCTGCGCGCGATCCCGTTCCTGCGCAAGGCAGCACGACGTGGCAACGGGGTGCCGGGTTGGGGGGATTTGGAAGAAGGGTGTCGGTCATGGAAGTGACCGCATTCTAGAATCAGTGCTTTCACACCCCCCACCTCAACAGGCGGGGGGTGTTTGTCATGGGATCTGCAGGACCCGAGGTCTTGCACCCCGCACCGCGCGAGCCACCAACGCCCATGGAACTGCCCAAACTCACTCCCGGCAAACGCTACACCCTGCCCCGCCCGACCGGCGCCGCCGATGCGCTGCTGCTGGCCCAGCTCGGTGTGCGCGAGAAAGCGGCTGGCCGGCTCACCGCCATCGTCACCGCCGACGCCACCGACGCGCAGCGCCTGATCGACGAGATGGCGTTCTTCGCGCCCGGTCTGCGCTGCGCGCTGTTCCCGGACTGGGAGACCCTGCCCTACGACACCTTTTCGCCGCACCAGGACCTGATCTCCGAGCGCCTGGCCACGCTCTGGCGCATCCAGCAGCACGACAAGGACACCGGTGCCGACGTGGTGCTGGTGCCCGCCACCACCGCGCTGTACCGCCTGGCGCCACCTTCCTTCCTGGCCGGCTACACCTTCCAGTTCAAGGTCAAGCAGAAGCTCGACGAAGCCAAACTCAAGGGCCAGCTCACGCTCGCGGGCTACCAGCACGTGACCCAGGTGGTGAGCCCGGGTGAATACGCGGTGCGCGGCGGGCTGATCGACCTCTTCCCCATGGGCTCGCAGGTGCCGTATCGCGTGGACCTGTTCGACGACGAAATCGACAGCATCCGCACCTTCGACCCCGACAGCCAGCGCAGCCTCTACCCGGTGCCCGAGGTGCGGCTGCTGCCCGGGCGCGAGTTCCCGATGGACGACGCAGCGCGCGCCAAATTCCGCAGCCGCTGGCGCGAACTGCTCGACGGCGACCCGACCAAGAGCCGCGTCTACAAGGACATGGGCAACGGCGTGGCCACCGCCGGCATCGAGTACTACCTGCCACTGTTCTTCGAGCAGACCGCCACGGTCTTCGACTACCTCGGCGAAGCGGCCACGGTTGTGCTGCACGGTGACCTGGAGCCCGCCTTCCAGCGCTTCTGGCAGGACACGCAGGACCGCTACCGCCTCGTCAAGGGCGACCCCGAGCGCCCGGCGCTGCCGCCCGAGAGCCTGTTCCTTTCGGCCGAGCAGTTCTACACCGGTGCCAACGCGCACGCGCAGCTCGCCATCAGACCCCGTGCCCCCACGCTCCCTGCTGCGCAGGGTTCGCTGCCCCCCGAGGGGGCGCTCGCCAGCTTGGGGCGGCCCGGCGCTGGCTCGGGCGTGGACGACATCGAAGACAACGCTTTCGCGCAGAAGCTGGGCGACCTCTCGGTGCTGCGCGGCGCCGAAGACCCGCTCTCGCGCCTGCAGAGCCACATCCGCAACACACCACACCGCGTGCTGCTGCTGGCCGAGAGCGATGGCCGACGCGAGAGCCTGCTGGACTTCCTGCGCGCCAGTGGCCTGAACCCGCCGGCCTTCGATTCGCTGGCCGAGTTCCAGGCCAGCGACGAAAAGACCGGCATCGCCACCTCGATGCTCACGGTCGGTTTCAGTTCGCTCGAAGACGGCATCGACTTCGTCACGGAGACCGAACTCTTCGCCGCCGGCCCCACCACGCGCCGGCGCAAGAGGCAGGAGCAGGTCAGCGACGTTGACGCACTGATCAAGGACCTGAGTGAGCTCAACGTGGGCGACCCGGTGGTGCACAACGCGCACGGCATCGGCCGTTACCGCGGCCTGGTCCACATGGACATGGGCGAAAAGAACCCGGACGGCACGCCCGCGCTGATGGAGTTCCTGCACCTCGAATACGCCGACAAGGCCGTGCTCTATGTGCCGGTGAGCCAGCTGCAGCTGATCGGCCGCTACACCGGCGTGAGCGCCGACGAGGCGCCGCTGCACCGCCTGGGCAGCGGCCAGTGGGAAAAGGCCAAGCGCAAGGCCGCCGAGCAGGTGCGCGACGCCGCCGCCGAGTTGCTGAACATCTACGCCCGCCGCGCCGCGCGCCAGGGCCATGCGTTCCGCTTCAGTGCGCAGGACTACGAGATTTTCGCCAACGACTTCGGCTTCGACGAAACCGCCGACCAGCGCGGCGCGATCCATGCGGTGATCCAGGACATGATCAGCCCGCGCCCGATGGACCGGCTGGTGTGCGGCGACGTGGGCTTCGGCAAGACCGAGGTGGCCTTGCGCGCCGCGTTCGTGGCCGTGACTGGCGGGCGCCAGGTGGCCTTCCTCGCTCCCACAACGCTGCTGGCCGAGCAGCACTACCAGACGCTGGTGGACCGCTTCGGCAAGTGGCCGGTGAAGATCGCCGAGATGAGCCGCTTCCGCTCGCAGAAGGAAATCACCGCGGCACAAAAGGGCATCGCCGACGGATCGGTGGACATCGTCGTCGGCACACACAAGCTGCTGAGCGAGAAGACGCAGTTCAAAGACCTGGGCCTGCTCATCATCGACGAGGAACACCGCTTCGGCGTGCGCCACAAGGAGCAGATGAAGGCCTTGCGCGCCGAGGTCGACGTGCTCACGCTGACCGCCACACCGATCCCGCGCACCCTGGGCATGGCGCTCGAAGGCCTGCGCGACCTCTCGGTCATCGCCACCGCGCCGCAGCGCCGCCTGGCGATCAAGACCTTCGTGCGCAGCGAGAGCAACGGCGTGATCCGCGAGGCCGTGTTGCGCGAGTTGAAGCGCGGCGGCCAAGTCTATTTCCTGCACAACGAGGTCGAGACGATCGAGAACCGCAAGCAGAAACTGGAAGAGATATTGCCCGAGGCGCGCATCGCCATCGCCCACGGCCAGATGCCCGAACGGGATCTGGAGCGGGTCATGCGCGACTTCGTGGCGCAGCGCTACAACCTGCTGCTGTGCTCGACCATCATCGAGACCGGCATCGACGTGCCCACGGCCAACACCATCGTCATGAGCCGCGCCGACAAGTTCGGCCTGGCCCAGCTGCACCAGCTGCGCGGCCGCGTCGGCCGCAGCCACCACCAGGCCTACGCCTACCTCATGGTGCCGGACATCGAAGGCCTGACCAAGCAGGCGGCGCAGCGGCTCGACGCGATCCAGCAGATGGAAGAACTGGGCTCGGGCTTCTACCTCGCGATGCACGACCTGGAGATCCGGGGTGCGGGCGAGGTGCTCGGCGAGAACCAGAGCGGCAACATGCTGGAGGTGGGCTTCCAGCTCTACAACGAGATGCTCAACGAAGCCGTGCGCTCGCTGAAAGCCGGGCGCGAGCCCGACCTGCTCAGCCCGCTGAGCGTGACCACCGACATCAACCTGCACGCCCCCGCCCTGCTGCCCAGCGACTACTGCGGCGACGTGCACCTGCGCCTCTCGTTCTACAAGAAGCTCGCCACCGCCAAGACCACCGACCAGGTGGATGCGCTGCTCGAAGAGATCGTGGACCGCTTCGGCAAGCTGCCCCCGCAGACGCAGACGCTGATCGACGTGCACCGCCTGCGCTGCATCAGCACGCCCTACGGCGTGGTGAAGGTGGACGCGGCGCCAGGGGTGACCAACATCACCTTCAAGGCCAACCCGCCCATCGAGCCGATGCGCATCATCGAGTTGATCCAGAAGAACCGGCACATCAAGCTGGCGGGCAACGAGAAGCTGCGCATCGAACGCGCCCTGCCGGAGGTGAAAGACCGGGTGCAGCTGGTGCGCGACGTGCTGCGCTCGCTGGGGCAGCCACTGAAGCCCGAGGCTGCGCCAGCCGAGGCTTGATCTGCATCAAGGACCACCGCCGCTGGGCGCGGCGTTCACCTGCCGTTCACGTGCGCGCCAAGAAACTTCATGTTGGCGCCGCACCATCGCGGCTTCTGAACCGAAGGGAAACCCCATGAACCTGTCCACCCACCGTCCCTGGATCACGCCCGTCGTGATCGGCGCCTTTCTGCTCTCCACCGTCACCGGCGTGCTGATGTTCTTTCACCTCGACAGCGGTCTGAACAAGACCGCGCACGAGTGGCTGAGCTGGGTCATGGTGATCGGCGTCTCGCTGCACGTGCTGCTGCACATGCCGGCCTTCAAACGCTATTTCAGCCAGACCCCGGGTCGCGTGATCATGGGGGCGTTTGCCTTGGTGCTGGCGCTGAGCTTCATTCCGGCCGGCGGCAGCGCAGGCAGCGAACCTGGCTTTGCGCCACCTGTACGCGCTCTGGCCAAGGCCCCGATCACCGTGCTGGCCCAGGTGGCGGGCACCAGCACCGACGACGTCAAGACCCGGTTGCAGGCAGCCGGCTTCACCGTCACCAGCGACCAGCAATCGGTGGCGGACCTGGTGGGCGGCGATCTGAAGGTGCAGATTCGCGCGATGAGCCAGGTGCTGGCACAGCCCAAGTCCTGAGCGGAACGGTCATCCCGGCTCCCGCGATAATTCCGGGATGACTTCCACCACCGAATTCGCCCCCGGCCTCACCGTTCAAGGCTTCACGCCGCCGCTGAAACTCAAGGACTTCAAGCTCATCGCGTTCGACATGGACTCCACGCTCATCAACATCGAGTGCGTGGACGAAATCGCCGATGCCGCCGGCCGCAAGGCCGAGGTCGCCGCCATCACCGAAGCTGCGATGCGCGGCGAGATCACCGACTACAAGGAAAGCCTGCGCCAACGCGTCGCGCTGCTGCGCGGCGTGACGGTGGCCCACATGGAGCAGGTGCTGGCCGAACGCCTGCAGCTCAACCCGGGTGCCGAAGCGCTGGTGAAAGCCTGCAAGGCCGCCGGGCTGAAGGTGTTGCTGGTCTCGGGTGGTTTCACCTATTTCACCGACCGGGTGCGCGACCGCCTCGGCATCGACTTCACCCGCTCCAACGTGCTGGAAATCGAGAGCGGCCCCAACTGCGGGCAGCTCACCGGCCGCATGGTGGATCAGGCCTGGGGTGACATCTGTGACGGCGCGGAGAAGCGCCGCACGCTGCTGGAGGTGGCTTCGCTGCTGGGCATCGAACCGGGCCAGTGCATCGCCATGGGCGACGGCGCCAACGACCTGCCCATGATGGGCGAGGCGGGTCTGTCGGTGGCCTACCACGCCAAACCCAAAGTGCGCGAACAGGCCATGGTGGCCATCAACGAAGGCGGGCTGGACCGCCTGCTTGAAGTGCTGCGCTGAGCCGCCTCATGAACGCCGCTCACAGCTGGTGGGAGCGCCTGCGCCAGAACCTGCGCACACGCTGGAAAAGCCACCTCGGCACGCTGGCGATGGTGCTGGCCGTGGTGTTCGGCGTGCAGGCCTGGCAGACGCGCAACGTGCCCTCGGGCTCTGCGCCCGAGCTGGCCTTCACCCTGATCCAGCCCAATGGCAGTCGCATCGACACCACCTTGGCCGCCTGGCGCGCGCAGCACCCGGGCCAGCCGGTGGCGCTGCACATCTGGGCCGAGTGGTGCCCCATCTGCCGCACCGAGGAACACAGTGTCACGCGCCTGGGGCGCGACTGGCCGGTGCTGACCGTGGCGATGCAATCCGGTCCGCCCGATGCCGTGGCGCGTGTGCTGGTGAAACGGGAATTGCCCTGGGCCACCGCGGTCGACACGCGCGGCGCACTGGCGCAAACGCTGGGCTTTCGCGCCGTGCCCGCGTTCGTGGTGGTGGATGCCGATGGCCGTCTGCGCAGCGCCAGCGTGGGCTACACCAGCGAGATCGGTATGCGACTGCGGCTGTGGTGGGCGAAGCTCGTGTAGCGACGCGGGCGTTCAGCCCCCGGCGCGTTTGACCTTGTGCCCCTGCGCCTGCAGCGCGGTCATCACCTTGTCCACGTGATCGCCCTGGATCTCGATCACGCCGTCCTTCACCGTCCCGCCCGTGCCGCAAGCCGCCTTGAGCTGTTTGCCCAGCGCCGTCAGGCCCGCGGCATCCAGCGCCACGCCTTTCACCAGCGTCACCGCCTTGCCGCCCCGGCCCTTGGTTTCGCGCGACACGCGCACGGTGCCGTCGCCCGCGGGCACCACCGCCTGCTTGCAAATGCACCGCGCCACCGGTTGCCGGCAACCAGGACACATGCGACCCGCTTCGGTGGAGTACACCAGGCCGCCCAAAGATGACAACTTGCTTTTCATGGGCCCGCATCGTAACGCGGGGCTGCCCCGCGGGGGCCGACCGTTAAACTTCACCCCCCATGCCATTCATCTCCCTCGGGCTTGCCCCCATCCTCGCCCAGGCCGCCGCCGAACTCGGCTTCACCGCGCCCACCCCCATCCAGCTGGAAGCCATCCCCGCCGTGCTGAGCGGCGCCGACCTGCTGGCCACGGCCCAGACCGGATCGGGCAAGACCGCGGCCTTTGCCCTGCCGCTGCTGCAACGCCTGCAAACCGGGCCCATGCACACACCGCGGCGCGTGCGCGCACTCGTGCTGGTGCCGACGCGCGAACTGGCCGCCCAGGTGGGCGAGGTGCTGCGCAGCCTGGCGCAACACCTGCCCTCCCGCCCGCGCATCGCTGTGGCGTTTGGTGGCGTGTCCATCAACCCGCAGCTCATGGCGCTGCGAGGGGGCGCCGATGTGATGGTCGCCACGCCAGGGCGCCTGCTTGACCTGGTGGAGCACAACGCGCTGCGCCTATCGGCCGTGGAGCTGCTGGTGCTGGACGAGGCCGACCGATTGCTCGACCTGGGTTTTGCCGACGAGCTGGACCGCGTGCTCGCCCTGTTGCCCGCACAGCGACAAAACCTGTTTTTCTCGGCCACCTTCCCACCCGCGGTGGAAGCCCTGGCGGGGGGCCTGCTGCGTGACCCGCAGCGCGTGGACGTGCCCACACCGGCGCAGGCAGAAGCCGTGATCCTGCAGCGAGCGATCGCGGTCGACGCGAGCCGTCGCACCCAGCTGCTTCGGCAACTGATCAAGGACAACAGCTGGGAGCGTGTGCTCGTGTTCGTGGCCACGCAATACGCCGCCGAGCGGCTTGCCGCCAAGCTGCACCACGGTGATCTGTTCGCCACGTCGTTCCACGGCGGTCTGAGCCAGGGCGCGCGCAAGCAGGCGCTGCAGGAGTTCAAGGAAAAGCGCTGGGACGTGGTGGTCACCACCGATCTCGCCGCGCGCGGCATCGACATCGCGCAACTGCCCGTTGTGGTGAACTTCGACCTGCCGCGCTCGGCGGTGGACTACGTGCACCGCATCGGCCGCACCGGCCGGGCGGGCGAAAGCGGCCTGGCCGTGAGCTTCGTGAGTGCCGACACCGAGGCCCATTGGCGCCTGATCGAAAAACGCCAGGGCTTGAGCCTGCCGCTGGAACAATTGCCCGGGTTTGAGCCCACCGATGCGGCTGCGCCGGCCGGGCCGGCGGGCGGCGGCATCAAGGGCAAGCGCCCGAGCAAGAAAGACAAGCTGCGCGCAGCGGCGGCCGCGAAGACCGGCCAGCCCGAGTAGCGGCGAAGCCGTCAGCCGCCCGCTCGCCGGGCGGCCCGCTGCGAAGCCTCAGTCGTCGGAATCGGAAGGCACGGGCGAAGACCCGTCATCGTCCTTAGCCGCCAGGCCAGCCGGTCGCGGCTGGCGCACACCGGGCTTGGCCAGCAGTTCCACATAACACTGCTCGCCACCCGCCTTGGCCAACACATCGAGCAGGCCGATCAGCTCGGCCGGGTTGGCGGTTTGTGCACTGTCCTTGTCCGCACCGAAGCGGCAGTCGAAATCCCAGAACGTCGCGCCTTCGGGCAGATCGCGGCGGCGTTCGCGCTTCATGTATTTGCGGATGTCGTGCTTGACGGCATCGAGCACGCGGTCGGGATTTTTGCCCTCGGGCCGCAGGGGATAGGTTTTTCTCATGGGGAGTCCTTCAAAGGGAGTGAGCGCCCAGGGAGGACGTGAACGGGGTAGCGATTATGCGGGCAAGACGATCTGGTAGCCGCCTTCGTCCAGGTGCCGGTGCGGTCCGAACACCGCTTCGACGGCCGCCGTCTCGGCGAGCTGCCAGTGTTCGAACACCGTGCGCTCCTCCACCGTGAGCGCTTCCACGTCGGGCGTGTCGCCATACCGGGCCACGATGGCCTGATAAGCCGAGTACACCGGCGCCACCAATGCGGCGTCCCCCAGGGCCGCCTCCAGCGCCTTGCGGAACAGCCGCTCGGCCGCCTGGCGCTGCGCGGGCGTGGTGTCGTCGGACACGTAGAGCTGGAGTGTGTAGGTCATGAAGGCATCGGGCACAAAGGAGTGCATCGGGGCGCGTTGCACAATGCCCTGATTATCGATCCCGCCCACAGCGGCCACCCGCCACCGACCCCATGCAAACCACCCGCCCCACGCCCGACAAGGAAGCCATCGCCCTGCTGCCTGAATTTGACCGCCTGGGCCTGGACCGCATCACGCTGGTGGACACGGTGGTGCAGGCCCGCGAAGCCGCGGCGGCGCTGCGTGACCATGCGGCCTGGGGTTTTGACACCGAGAGCAAACCCACGTTCTTCAAGGACCAGGTGTCCGACGGGCCGCACATCGTGCAGCTCGCCACGCTGCAGCACGCCTGGGTGTTCCAGCTGCAGGACCCGGCCTGCCGCGAGCTGGTGGCGGGCCTGCTCGCCGACGCGGCGTTCACCAAAGCCGGTTTTGGCCTCGGCGACGACACCAAGCGCATCGTGAGCAAACTGCTGGTGGAGCCGGCCGGCGTACTGGAGCTGAACCACGTCTTTCGCCAGCAGGGTTACCGCAAGGACATGGGCGTGAAAGGCGCGGTGGCGGTGCTGTTCAACCAGCGCTTCATCAAGTCCAAGAAAGCCGCCACCTCCAACTGGGCCAATCCGCGCCTGAGCGAAGCGCAACTGGTTTACGCGGCCAACGATGCGTACGCCGCGGCGCGGGTGCACGCGGCGCTGCGCCGCTCATGAGACTCCAGTGCCTGTGCGCTCTGGCACCCGCTCAGGTGCGGACGCACCCGGCTGTCGCCCTGCCGATGCAGGCCAATGCCACCGGCACCCCCACCCAAGCCTGCTGGAACATGCCGATCGGCGACAGGTGGCTGCTGGCGCGAAGCCGGGAGTGCCTTCTGCCGGAAAATTCGGTCCAGCAGCGGAAGCAGCGCCGAACGCTCCAGCTCCAGCGACACCAGCAGCAAAAGGATCAGCGTCGCCAGCGCCAGATTGAAACAGCGCGCCAGCAAGGCCTTTTCGTCGATCAGGCCAAACAGGAAATACGCCGCGGCCCACAGGCCAACACCGCAGCCGACCACCGGCCCTGGACCAGCCGCCCCAGCAGGACCATGATGGACAACAGTGTCAGGGCAGCGGTCATCGCAGGTCCGCCGCGCTTCAGCGCAGACCCCAGGCTGCAAAGTGGGGGTTGTCCAGACCCGGTTTGCCGTAGCGCAGCGGCTGGCCGTCCAGCCGCTCGACCGCGCCACCCGCACCGCTGAGCACCGCGTGACCGGCGGCAATGTCCCATTCCATGGTGCGGCCCAGACGGGGGTACACATCGGCCTGCCCGCTGGCCACCAGGCACAGTTTGAGCGATGAGCCTGCGCTGACGTTGTGCGCGACCTTGCGCCCGGCCAGAAACGCGTCCAGCGCGGCCGCGTCGCCGTGCGAGCGGCTGGCCACCACCGACAGGCCTTCGGGCGGCACGGCACGGCAGGCAATCGGTGTGCGCTGGCCATCCTGCTCCACCCACGCACCCAGGCCCACGCCACCCGCGTACAACGCGCCCAGGGCCGGGGCCAGCACCACACCCAACACCGGCTGCCCGTGCTCCACCAGCGCGATGTTGACCGTGAATTCGCCGTTGCGGCTGATGAATTCCCTGGTGCCATCCAGCGGATCCACCAGCCAGAAGCGTTCACCGATGGCGGGCTGTGCGCCACCCGACACCGCCTCTTCGCCGACCACCGGAATCCCGGGTGTGAGCCGGGCCAGGGCTTCGGTGATCAGGTCTTCCGCCTGCTGATCGGCCGCTGTCACCGGCGAGGCGTCGTCTTTGCTGACCACGTCGAAGTTGGTGGCGTACACCGCCATCACCAGCTCACCCGCAGCGCGCACGATGGGCACCAGTTGCTGCAACAGGTCGGCGTGGTTGGGTGCGCTCATGGACGGGACTCCCCCTCAAACAAACCTGCCGATCATTCTATCGAATGGTTTAACAAGACTCATTCAATTAAATGTTTAGCACAGGGAAAGCCCCCATGAGCGGCAACCAGATCACCGTCGAAGCCTTGAACAGCCAGCGCCGCCAGGCGGTTCAGTTGCGGCTGGAAGGCCACACCCTGAGCGCTGTGAAACAGGCCACGCAGCTGAGCGCGCCCACCATCATCGCGGCGGTCAAGGCCTTCAAGACGGGCGGCTGGGCCGCCGTCACGGTCAACCCCCGACGCGGGCGACCGGCCGCGCAGGCCTCTGCATTCAGCCCCGCCCAGGAACTGGCCCTGCTGCGCCACATGCTCAGTGGCGACGGCCCAGCGGCCTGGAACGTGAACCAGGTGGCGCAATGGTTCAGCGAACACGGCCTGGTGGTGGGGCGGACCGGCATCCTCCAGTGGTGCCGCCGCATCGGCCTGTACCTGCCCGATCAAGCCCTGCCGCCGAGCCAGCCCGGACGCAAGCGCTATCAGCTGCGCAGCTTCCCGCTGCGGCTCGACCCCGGCCATTACCAGGCCCTGGGCTGCCGACCGCTCAGCCGTGTGGCGGTCGACAGCCGCGGCGCCATCCACTGGCGCCTGCATGCGAGCGACGCCCTGCAGGCCAGCGACCACCTGGCGCTCTGGCGTCCGCTGGCCGATGCCAGCCACAAGCCCACCACCTTCCTGCTGGCTGGCGCCACCACTTTGCAGCGTCTGCCGGAAATCGCTGCCTGGCTGCAGCAGCGCAGCGGGTCGGTGGCCCTCCAGGAACCCGAGGGGACCGACGCCACGGACGCCACGGACGCACCGGTCCGCCCCGCCACCCAACGCGCCCTTCTGTCACCCCAGTCATCCGAAAGCACACCCATGACGCTGACCCACCTGCAACGGCTGGAAGCCGAGAGCATCCACATCATGCGAGAGGTCGTGGCCGAAACGGACAACCCGGTCATGCTCTACTCGATCGGCAAGGACAGCGCCGTCATGCTGCACCTGGCAATGAAAGCGTTCTACCCGTCCAAGCCCCCGTTCAAACTGCTGCACGTGGACACGCGCTGGAAATTCCGCGAGATGTACGCCTTCCGCGACCGCATGGCCAGGGAACTGGGCCTGGAGCTGCTGGTGCACATCAACCCGGACGGCATCGAGAAGGACATCAATCCTTTCACGCACGGCTCGGCCATCCACACCGACATCATGAAAACCGAGGGCCTGAAGCAGGCGCTGGACCTCTACGGTTTTGACGCGGCCTTTGGCGGCGCGCGCCGCGACGAAGAGAAGTCCCGCGCCAAGGAGCGCATCTTCTCGTTCCGCTCGGGGCAGCACCGCTGGGACCCCAAGAATCAGCGTCCCGAGCTCTGGAAGCTGTACAACGCGCGCAAGCACAAAGGCGAGTCGATCCGCGTGTTCCCGATCTCGAACTGGACCGAGCTCGACATCTGGCAATACATCCACCTGCAAAACATCCCGATCGTGCCGCTGTACTACGCGGCCGAACGCCCGGTGGTCCGCCGCGACGGCACGCTGATCATGGTGGACGACGACCGCATGCCGCTCAAACCGGGCGAAGTGCCGATGATGAAAAAGGTGCGCTTTCGCACCCTGGGCTGCTACCCGCTCACCGGCGCCGTGGAGTCCGAAGCCGCCACGCTACCCGAGATCATCCAGGAGATGCTGCTCACCACCACCTCTGAACGCCAGGGCCGCGTGATCGACCACGATGCCGCCGCGTCCATGGAAAAGAAGAAGCAGGAAGGGTATTTCTGATGGCACACGTTTCCGACCTCATCGCCACCGACATCGGCGAATATCTCAAGGCCCACGAACACAAGAGCCTGCTGCGCTTCATCACCTGCGGCAGCGTGGACGACGGCAAGAGCACGCTCATCGGGCGCCTGCTCTACGAGTCCAAGATGCTGTTCGAAGACCAGCTCGCCGCCGTGGTCGCCGACTCCAAAAAGTTTGGCACCCAGGGCGACGCCATCGACTTCGCCCTGCTGGTCGATGGCCTGGCCGCGGAGCG
Source organism: Hydrogenophaga sp. L76 (assembly GCF_057654755.1). Classification (NCBI taxonomy): domain Bacteria; kingdom Pseudomonadati; phylum Pseudomonadota; class Betaproteobacteria; order Burkholderiales; family Comamonadaceae; genus Hydrogenophaga; species Hydrogenophaga sp. L76. The sequence continues at coordinate 390,690 of NZ_CM172807.1, read as the reverse complement.
CGAACAGGGCATCACCATCGACGTGGCCTACCGCTTCTTCTCCACCGACAAGCGCAAGTTCATCGTCGCCGACACCCCCGGCCACGAGCAGTACACGCGCAACATGGTGACCGGCGCCTCGACGGCCGACGTCGCGATCCTGATGGTCGATGCGCGCAAAGGCATCCTCACGCAGACGCGCCGCCACAGCTACCTCACCTCGCTGATCGGCATCCGCCACACCGTGGTCGCCATCAACAAGATGGACCTGGTGGACTACAGCGAAAAGACCTACCGCAGGATCGTCGAAGACTTCGAAGCCTTCGCCAGGCAGATCGGCCTGAGCGACGTCACCTTCATTCCGCTGTCGGCCTTCAAGGGCGACAACATCGTCGAGCCCAGCGACCGCATGCCCTGGTTCCACGGCACCACGCTCATGGGCTACCTGGAGACGGTGGAAATCGATGAGGCGCGCCAGCAGAAAACCCCGTTCCGCATGCCGGTGCAGTGGGTCAACCGCCCCAACCTCGACTTCCGCGGTTTCTCCGGCACCACGCGGGCGGCATGGTGAGGGTGGGCGACCGCATCCGCACACAGCCTTCGGGCAAGGAAAGCACGGTCGAGCGCATCGTCACCTTCGACGGCGACCTGCAACAGGCCGTGGCCGGCCAGTCCATCACGCTGACGCTGACCGACGAGATCGACATCTCGCGCGGCGACATCCTCTCGCAGGCGCAAGCACCCGCCGGTGTGGCCGACCAGTTCGAGACCACCATCGTCTGGATGCACGAGGAGCCGCTGTTCCCCGGCCGCCCCTACCTGCTCAAGATCGGTACCAAGACCGTCACCGCCACCGTGACCGAGATCAAGTACCAGGTCAACGTCAACACCATGGAGCACATCGCCGCCAAGAAGCTCGATCTGAACGCCATCGGTGTCTGCAACGTGAACCTCGACCGCGCCATCCCCTTTGACCCCTACGCCGAAGACCGCGACACCGGCGGGTTCATCCTGATCGACCGCCTGTCCAACAACACCGTGGGCGCCGGCCTGCTGCACTTCGCACTGCGCCGCAGCCAGAACATCCATCTGCAGCACGTGGACGTGCACAAGGCAGCGCGCAGCGAGCAAAAGGCCCAGAAACCCTGCGTGCTCTGGTTTACCGGGCTCTCCGGCGCCGGCAAATCCACCATCGCCAACCTGGTCGAAAAAAAGCTGTTTGCCATGGGGCGACACACTTACCTGCTGGACGGCGACAACGTCCGCCACGGCCTGAACAAAGACCTGGGTTTCACGGAAGAAGACCGTGTGGAGAACATCCGCCGCGTGGGCGAAGTCGCACGCCTCATGGTGGACGCCGGCCTGATCGTCCTCACCGCCTTCATCTCGCCGTTCAGGGCCGAACGCCAGCTGGCCCGCTCGCTGGTGGCCGAAGGCGAGTTCATCGAAGTGTTCGTGGACACTCCGCTGGCCGTGGCCGAGGAGCGCGATGTCAAGGGCCTCTACAAGAAAGCCCGGCGTGGCGATCTGAAGAATTTCACGGGTATCGACTCGCCGTATGAACGCCCGCAGAACGCGGAGCTGGTGCTGCCGGCCTCGACCCTTTCTTCCGAGGAAGCGGCTGAGCGCGTGATCGAGCTGCTGCGGGAACGTGGCATCGTGTGACGATCCTGACCGGGTCAACCGCCATCGAGACAAGCGCACAACGGCTGCCCCATGGGTTGAAACCAGGACACAAAAAGAAAAGGACTTGCTGCTAGATTTCTAGCAACAAGCCCTTGATATAAATGGCGTGGCGGGATTCGAACTCGCTACCCCTTGCACCCCATCGAAATATACGTGAAATCTTGCGGGATTTCCTGGGACGTTATGGGACGACATTAGTTGTTAAAAATCATATAGTTACATTGAATACTTGATCCCAGGACGTCCCACAAAATACACTGACAGCGTTTTTTCGGTTTACCCCCCGGTTTACCCCCCAGGACCTGTATGACGCGATATCCGAAGTCAGGAAAAGGCAAAAAGTGGACGGCTCTGGAGCTCAAGTCCGTGCCCCTGACGTGGCGCGGCGACATGCTGAGCGACGGCGACGGACTGACCGGCGAAGTCCGGGTCGTCGGTGACCAGACCATCTCCATCCACTTCAAGTTCGCCTTCAAATGGAACGGCAAAGTGGCCTGGCACTACTGTGGCACCTGGCCCGCTCTGTCCATGGAACAGATCCGCCGGCAACGCGACGAGGCGCGTGATCTGGTCCGTTCCGGCGTCAACCCCAACGACCAGAAGAAGGCCGAGCGCATCGAGAACCAGGCCGCGGTCGAGGCGACGATTGCGCAGGCAGCCGCCGAGGCCAGCCAGAACAAGCCCTTCAAGGACATGTTCGACGCCTGGCTGGCCGATGGCGTGGCCCGCAAGGACGGCAACGCCGAACTGCGCCGATCTTTCGAGAAGGACGTGCTGCCCGTGCTGGGCGAGAAGCCCGTGCGCAGCATCACCGAACACGACCTGCGCAAGGTCCTGCGGACCATGGTGGCCCGTGGCGTGAACCGCATGTCCGTGCGCGTGCACCAGGACCTGGTGCAGCTGTTCGCCTGGGCGGAAAAGCGTCAGCCCTGGCGCGGCCTGCTGATCGAAGGCAACCCGGCCGACCTGATCGAGATCCGCAAGATCGTCTCCAAGGACTTCGACATGGTCAACGAGCGCGACCGGGTGCTGACGGCCAGGGAGCTGCAGGAACTGCAGTCGATCTTTGAGCGCATGGAGGCCGACTACGAAGAAACCCCGGCCGGCCACAAGTACGAGGTGCAGCGCCCGCTCAAGCGCGAGACCCAGCTGGCCATCTGGATCTGCCTGGGCACGCTGTGCCGCATCGGCGAGCTGCTTATGACGCGTTGGGAAGACGTGGACCTGGTGGAGCGCTACTGGACCATCCCGGTCGAAAACGTCAAGGGGCCGATGGGCAAGAAGCAGGGTCACCGGGTCTACCTCTCGGACTTCTCGCTGCGCCAGTTCCAGGCGCTCAAGGCGCTGACCGGAACAGCGCCCTACTGCTTCCCCGCCCGCAACCACAAGCAAGACACCCACATCGACGTCAAGACCGTGTCCAAGCAGGTCGGCGACCGCCAGATCCAGTTCAAGACCCGCAAGGACCTGTCACGCCGTGCCAACGACAACGCGCTGGTGCTCAAGAGCGGCAGCCATCGCGAATGGACACCCCACGACATGCGGCGCACCGGCGCCACCATGATGCAGGCGCTGGGCATCCTGCCCGACATCATCGACCGCTGCCAGAACCACGTGATGGCCGGCAGCCGGGTGCGGCGGCACTACCTGCACCACGAGTTCGCGGACGAGAAGAAAGCGGCCTGGGAGAAGCTGGGGCAGCGGATTGATGACATCCTGGCGCAGACAGGCACGACATGACAGACCAAGGAAGCCGACTCAAGTGCCTTCAAAGAGAACATCGGAAGAATGACCAAGGGAGCAGCCCACAAGCTTTGCCTATTTTGTTAGGCGTTTCGGCCATCAACGCCCAGATCAATGAGCACATTTATCACACCCGCGCGCGCTGCTGAACAGGTGGTACAGCTTGGACAGCGCATCCGGATCGCTCGCATCCGCCGGGGCTGGTCCGTCGCTGATCTCGCCAGCAAGGCGGGCATCAACCGCAACACCCTGACGGCGCTGGAGCTGGGCCGACCAGGCACGGGAATCGGTGTGTTTATCACCGTTGTCTGGGCACTGGGTCTGGACAAATCCGTGGACGCCGTGGCAGACCCCGACACCGACCTGCACGGCAAGGCACTTGAGGCCGCGCGTCGCCCCACGCGAGCGGGCAGACCCAGGAAGCCCAGCGACGACTATGACTTCTGACCGCCAGGCCTACGTCTGCATCCAGGTGCCCGACCGCTGGCTGCATCTGCACCGCCGGGGCCTACGACGACGGGCTGGTCTCCAAGAGCGGCGGACGGCGCGATTGAAGCCGTTGAGTCACTTCGTCCCGCACGATAACAAAGGCAAAGTTATCGTGCGAATCGGTTGTTATCCACAACTCAGAGCTGGCGTTGGCGTCTGACGGCCGCAGTCAGGGCCACGGCAGCGACCGATACAGCGCGCGAACGTGCGCCATCGCCTCTTCGAAGTCGGGCAGCTCGCCGTCCACATCATCCCGAAGACCGGCATACCCTTCGCGCGCCATCTCGATCACCACCTTGTCGTCCATGGACGCAGCGGTGGGCTCAATGCCCTTGCTGCGGCAGGAGTCCACCAGCATCTGATGAATCTGGGCCTGTTCGTTGGCCGAGAACGCATCGACCGATGCCAGCAGAAGCCAGATGTCGTAGACGTCCTGGCGGCGCTTGCGCCTGCGAATGGGCTGCTGCAACAGCGAACGCATCTTTTCCGCGATGACGTTGTGCAGCGAGTACGAGTGGATGGTCGCTCCACCCTCAAGCTCCAGCAGCTCGACCTCGAACACCGCTTCATTGAAGCTGTAGTCGATCTCCACCACGTGTGGCGAGTTCTTGGCCCGCAGCCTGGCCATCGCACCGGTGCTGGACCTGTCGGCGAACCCGATCGTCAACGCCAGGTTGTGGTGCGTCCGGTTCTCGCCTTTGGGCTGGACCTTGCGCGACTGCAGGCGACAGGCCGTCCCGTAGGGCAGCCGGTCCTCAGCCGCCACCAGCCCTGCTTCGAACTCGGCCAGCAAGGCATCGGCGTTCTCTGCCGTGTACCGCTCGCGAGTCGAAAAATCCAGGTCACGCGTGAATCGGGTGCTGTCGTAGCGGATGGCCAGTAACAGCCCGCCCTTCATCACCATGCGGGCCTGCAGGTTCTGCGAGCGGCCGATGCCGTCCAGGATGATGTGCACCGCTTCGCGGAACCCGCGCTGATCGGCCGGCGCCGCATCCACCCAGGCCTCGATGTCGATTTCGTGTCGGCGCCGATCCAAATTTGAGCCACCGTGCCGACTGAATATTGAGCCAGGGGTGGAAGCCGACTTTTGTGGGGTCGGCTGTGGATAAGTGTAGGTGCTGTCCTGGTTCGGCGATCTCCTTGTTGTTGTGTTGAAGGCGCTGTGCAAGCCGCGCAGGGCGTAGCCTGTAGCGGCTTGCACAGCACGGCACTTGCTCAGAATGGGTCGGGCTCAGCCTGCGTCGAGGTATTCTTTCGCGCCTGCTCGCGGGCCTTGATACGCTTCTTGGCTGCAGCTGTGCTGCGACTGAAACGGATCGACTCGTTGCCTGTCTCCACGATGTGGCAGTGGTGAGTGAGACGGTCCAGCAGCGCGGTGGTCATCTTCGCGTCGCCGAACACGCTGGACCATTCTGCGAAGTCCAGGTTGGTCGTGATCATCACGCTGGTGTGTTCGTACAGCTTGCTCAGCAGGTGGAACAGCAACGCCCCGCCGGCCTGGCTGAACGGCAGATAGCCCAGCTCGTCCAGAATGACCAGGTCCATGCGCAGCAGGCTGGCTGCGATGCGCCCGGCCTTGCCTTGGGCCTTCTCCTGCTCCAGTGCGTTGACCAGATCGACCGTGGAGTAGAAGCGCACCCGCTTGCCGTGCCGGGTGATGCCCGAGACGCCCATGGCCGTGGCCAGATGGGTCTTGCCTGTGCCCGGCCCGCCCACCAGCACCACGTTGTGCGCCTCGTCGGTGAAGGCCGTGGTGGCCAGAGTCTCCACCAGCTTGCGGTCCACCGGCGAGACCTCGAAGTCAAAGCCCGCCATGTCGCGGTGCACCGGGAACTTCGCCGCGTGCATCTGGTGGCTGACCGAGCGCATCGCGCGGTCCGTGCCCTCGGCCTGCAACAGGTGCTCGATCAGCCAGCGCGAGGACTCGATGCCCACACCGCCTCCCTTACCACCCCCTTGCTCGACCAGATCGGCCCACGCCCCGGCCATGCCGTGCAGGCGCAGTGCCTTGAGTTCGACCAGCACATCAGTCTTCATGGCCGGCTCCTTCGGTGGTCACTCCCACAATGTTGCCCACGGTGTCCGAACGCAGGCTGTCGTAGCGAGCCGTGTTCGCCAGCGGCGGCGTGCTCACCTTCAACAGTGTGGCCGCCGTGGGCGGTATCGGCTGCGCGTTGAGCCGGTTCAGCACGTTGACCACATGCTCCACGCTGACCTTGCCCGGTGGACCGCTCTCCAGTGCCAGCTCGATGGCCACCAGCACCGCGTCCAGACCGGCGCTGAGCACAATGGCCAGCACCTGCGCCATCACCCGGTCGCCACCCGGGTTGCGCAGCAGCCCTCGGCGCAGCCGCTGCAGGGCCTCGGGCATGTCGGCAAAGGGCGCGCCGTTCCTCAGGGCACCGGGCTTCCTCTGCAGCAGCGGGATGTAGTGCTGCCAGTCGTACCGGGTCTCGCCCGCGTTGCTCAGCCGCTCGTGGCGCGCCACGATGGTGTCGTCGGCCACGATGGCCACGCTGCCCGGGTACAGCCGTGTGCTGACCAACTGGCCGACCCGTTCGCACGGCACGGAATATCGGTTGCGCGCCACCGACACCAGGCAGGTGCTGGAGACCCGCGCGGGTTTCTCGACGTAGCCGTCGAACGGCACCGGCATGGGCATGAGGTGCGCGCGCTCGTGTTCGAGCATCTCGGCCACGCTGAACTGGGTGTGCTCGGGGTGGCGCACCTCGTCCCACAGCGCGCGGCAGCGCTGGCCCAGCCAGGCGTTGAGTTCGGTGAAGCTGCCGAACTTGATCTTGGCCGCGTCGATCCAGATGCGCCGACGGCTGTCCTGCACGTTCTTCTCCACCACCCCTTTCTCCCAGCCGCTGGCCACGTTGCAGAAGTCCGGGTCGTACAGGTAGTGCGCGCACATGGTGGCAAAGCGCTCGTTGACGATGCGACCCTTGCCCTTCTTGACCTTGTCTACAGCGGTCTTCATGTTGTCGTAGATGCCGCGTCGGGCCACACCGCCGAGTGCCGCGAACGACCGGGTGTGGGCATCGAACAGCATCTCGTGGCCCTGGCTGGGGTAGGCCACCAGCCAGAAGGCCCGTGAAGCACACAGCTTCATGTGTGAGACCTGCACCCGGTAGTAGATGCCACCGATCACCATGCCTTCCTCGCTCCAGTCGAACTGGAAGGCCTCGCCCAGCTCGAAGGTCAGCGGCACGAAGGCGTTGCCCGCAGACCCCTGACCCTCGCTCTGGCGCCATGCCCGGATGAAGTCGGTCACTCGCGTGTACCCGCCCTCGTAGCCCGCGCGCCTGATCTCGGCGTACAGCGCCTTGGCCGTGCGCCGCTCGTGCTTGGGCCGACGTGCATCGGCCTTCAAGGCCTGCCTGAGTGCGTCATGGAACGCCGTGAGTTTGCTGGGCTGTTCGCCGCGCCGGTACTTCGGCGGGCCGTCCACCTCGCCGTGCAACCACTTCGCCACCGTGTTGCGCGAGAGCCCTGTCATGCGCGATATCTCGCGCTCCGATTTGTTCTTCCGGGCATGCAAATGCCGGATCCTGCCAATCATGTCCATGGTGATCACTCCTTGTCCTCTGCTGCACATAAAAACAGCAGAGTAGGTTGTTCACCTGGCTCAGTTTTGGGTCGGCACTACCCTCAAAAGTGGCTCAGTTTTCGGTCGGCGCCAACAGATTTCGTTCACAAAGCGTCCTCGGAACCCCCAGGCATCAGGGACGCCACGTTGATCGAGAGCTTCCACTTTTCTGAGAAATGTGGTGCGTACTCCCCAAGTGGGTCCAGCAGCCTGGAGCCGCCGCGCTGGGCCTTCTGCGTCCAGCCGTCCACCAGCGGGTGCCGAAGCTGGCAGACCTCTTCGAGCAGGTAGCCAGCACGGACTTTTTCGACCGCGTTGCCATGCTGCTCAACCTCCTCGGCGATGAGCGCCAGGTACCTGGCGCCGTGTTCGCGGTACGTGTCCACGACGTGCTGCATCCCGCCACAGTTGCCCGGCTCACGCACCATGTCCAGGAAAGCCCTGCCGACCATGGCGACCCGGATCGTGGGGGACTTGATGGCCTTGAATGCCCCCCGGCTGGAGCGACGCATGAGCTCGACACGCATGCCTTCGACGCGATCAAAAACCGGTCGCCTGAGCAGTGGTAACTTGGCCTTCTGAAAGGGTTCCATGTGCTCACGCAAGTCTTTCAACATCCGGTCCTTGGCCAGTTCCTTCCACTCTGTGTCCGGTGGCGTGGTCAGGTACAGGATTTTGGAGAACCGGTCCGTCAGCCCGTGAAACTCCATGGCACTGAGGTGAGAGATGTAGGCAAACGGGTCGGCCGCACACGCGACCTCCATGGCCTTCGGCTTTGCGCGCCCGAACAGGTGGTACACCGTCCCTGGCTTGAAGTCCTTGCTCGGGGAGATCAGGCCAAAGGAACCCAGGCTCTCGACGACCTTCTCATAGAGGCGAAGGGTTGGCTGTTCTTCAAGATGAGCCATCTGTGAAGTCATCAGCATAGCCAGCTCGTAGTCGGTCACGACCGGACGCTCCCAGCTCCCAAGCTTTTCCTGGATGGCCTTCATCACTGATGGAAGATGCGTGGAGTGATCGACTTCGACCGCCAAGAGGTATCCTTTGTGTCCTAAGGACACAAAGGATACCTCTTGGAATCGTAACTTGTCAAGTCAATGATTTGACGAATTTCATGGATCGTCATAAACTGCGTCCTTAGGACGCAGTTTATGACGATCCAGATGGAAATATGAGCTGTCAGCAATCCTAAACAGGTGTTCCGTTGTCTTGTCGAATAGTTTGATTCGACGAAAAAAAGGAACATTCCCGTAGTGCAGTCCGGTCGGGAAGAGGTGCCCAGGATGCATAGAAAAATTGTCGCAGTTGACCCAGGAGGACAACTGTCGCAAGAAAAACATCCATCCAGTCGACCGGACAAGACGGCCCATCGATTCACAACGCCTCGCCCAGAGACGTACCCTGCCCTCACCGCATCAAGCCAGAAAATCGCCCCAGCGCTCACGGCCCAACGCTTCCTCTTCAAAAACCAGCCCGAGACCTAGGATGATCGGCACATGGAAGCGTCCGACACCACCACACAACGCAACTACTACGACGACCTGGCCAGACGCGCCGTGGGCCACGGCCATCCCCTTGAAGCGGCCATCGAGCAGGCTGCAAGCGCCTATCTGGATGGGAAGCCTGCGACACAAGGGAAACGCAAGCTCACCAGAAGGGAACGCGACAGCCAGTTCTGGTTGAGTCGCACGGTGAAAGACTGCCCCACCAGTGCCTGGTCCACCGAACCCATGGTGCTGGCCCTGGCCCGGTACCTCAGTCAGGAGCAGCTTGCGGTCGAAGGCCTGATCAACGCGGTCGCTCGAATCGCGCCCGATGCCCTGATCCGGGCGGTCAGGTACTCCGGGCTGGTCCTGAACCAGGAATCACCCCGGCGAGCGGAACTCACGCTGGCGGGAGAAAGCTGCCCGGCAGTCAGAGAGCTGTGCCGCGTGCTGGACATCTTTGATCAGGCGCATCGGCTGCGAGTGAAGGCTGTGCAGACCGCAAGAGACCGATTGACTCACCTCTCGGCCTTCGACTTCCTGGTCTATGCGAGCCTCTACGCCTTCGAGTGCCTGGTGGGCAAAGACATCGCGGCCATGAAGGCCGGGCAAGCGACTGAAAGTCGCACCGAGCTTGCCTGGCATGCCATCAATGATTTACTGGCTTGGAAGCTGGAGACGGCGGATGAGTCGTCATTGAGGCTGAACGATGCAAGCATTGGTCTGTCCCTCGCCCGACATCTCCGCCCCATTCTGTTCGACGAATGTTGATTTCCACGTAAATCTGACCCCTCTGGACTGAGTTTTTTCATCCAACTTTGACCCCTTGAGTAAGGTCTCCTGCTTGTTTTTTGAGCAGGAGGGTTCAAGGAGTGATCAACGTGGGAACACTGGCAAAGATCCGCAGGATGCACCTGCGCGATGGCCTTCCAATCAAAGAGATCGAGCGGCGCACGGGCCTGGCCAGAAACACCATCAAGGTGTGGCTGCGCAAGGGCGAGATGGTCCAGCCCAAGTACCCCCAGCGGGTGGTGGTGAGCAAGCTCGACGGCTTTACCGAGACGCTGGCGACCTGGCTCAAGGCCGACCAGCACCGCGGCAAACGCGATCGCCGCACCATCAAGGCCATGTACGAAGCCCTGGCCGAGCAGGGTTACACCGGCGGCTACGGCCGGGTGGCCGCCTTTGCCCGGCGCTGGCGAGAAGAGCAGTCGGGCAAGGTCGGCAAGCCCGCCTTCGTGCCCTTGAAGTTCGCGCTGGGCGACGCGTTCCAGTTCGACTGGAGCACCGAGTACGCCTGGGTGGGCGGCCTGCGCCGGCGCCTGGAAGTGGCGCACACCAAGCTGTGTGGCAGCCGCGCCTTCTGGCTGGTGGCATATCCGACCCAGAGCCACGAGATGCTGTTCGATGCCCATGCCCGGGCGTTTGCCGCCTTCGGCGGCGTGCCCCAGCGCGGCATCTACGACAACATGAAGACCGCTGTGAACGGCTGTCAGTTTCCGCGTAAATCTGGTGTCGGGAGCAAGCCAGACGCGTTCACCCGCTTCAGTCAGCTGAATGCCTTGAACTTCCTTTGAGTTGAATGGGGGGTGCCCGTTCTGCAGGGCACTGAGGTGTGCCGGGGGGGGGGCGTGCCTGCTTTGGCCGTGGCATGGCGGGCATGAGTCAGCGCAGGGGTATGGCGCAGCGCTGGTGTTTTGCGTTACATATCGCCTACCCGTGTAAGAAGCAGGCGCGACAGTGACAGTCACTTTCCGGTAAACCCACTGTCGCGCCCCGAGACCCACCGCTTTGGAGGGCGCCGTTGCCGCTGTCAGTATTTCACGAAGCGGGCGTGGCTGTCCATAGCATGGGCTCACGCATGGGAATGGAGCGCCCATGCCCACTGCCCAGCCCGCGCCGTCACCACCGCCCAGACGCTTTGTGTGCGCCCTGTGCCGCTGCCCTGTGCTCATCTGCAGCCACTGCGACCGCGGCCAGCGCTACTGCAGCGCGGCCTGCTCGCACCAGGCCAGAAGTGGCGCCCAGCGCGCAGCCGGCAAACGCTACCAGGACAGCCGCAAGGGCCGTCACGCTCACGCCAGACGCCAGGGGCAATGGAGGGCGCGCCAGCAAACAGTGACGCATCAGGGTAGCCCACCACCGCCCTGCACTGATGTACTCCCACCCGGCGAAACAACCGCTCTGATCCCAGACGCAAGTCAACGCTGCAAGTGCCAGTTTTGCGGCCGTTCGGTCTCGAATTTTGTACGCCTGGACTATTTGCGTTGCCGCTTTCGTCGCCCATCGAAACCATCCGTATGGAGTACCGACTCACATGGCCATTTCACCTGAACTCACGGCGCAGATCCTGCGCTACCACCACGCCGAGCACTGGCCGGTGGGAACGATCTCGTCCCAGCTGGGCGTGCACCGCGAGACCGTCATGCGCGTGCTCACCCAGGCCGGCGCCGCCCCCATAGTGCCCGCACAACGCACCTCGGGCGTGAGCCCCTACCTGCCCTTTATTGAAGAGACCCTGAAGCAGTTCCCCAACCTCACGGCCAGCCGGTTGCACACCATGGTCGCCGAGCGCGGTTACGAGGGACGCCCCGACCACTTTCGCCACATCGTCGCCAGGCACCGTCCACGCCCCCCAGCACAGGCCTACTTGCGCCTGCGCACCTTGCCCGGTGAACAGGGGCAATGCGACTGGGGCCACTTCGGCCACATCCAGATCGGGCAAGCCAGGCGACCCCTGATGGCCTTTGTGATGGTCCTGTCCTGGTCCAGACGCATCTTCCTGCGCTTCTTCCTGGGCGCGCACATGGAGAACTTCCTGCGCGGCCACGTCCAGGCCTTTGAATCCTGGGAGTCCGTTCCCAGGGTCGTCTTGTACGACAACCTCAAGAGCGCGGTGCTCGAACGCAGGGGGCAGGCCATCCGCTTCAATCCCACCTTGCTGGCACTCTCGGCGCACTACCGCTTCGAGGCCAGGCCCGTGGCCCCGGCCCGGGGCAATGAGAAGGGCCGCGTGGAGCGGGCCATCCGCTACATCCGCACGGCCTTCTTCGAGGGACGCACCTTTGACGGCCTCGACGATCTCAATGCCCAGGCCGATGCCTGGGTGAACGGGGCAGCCAGCGCTCGGCGCTGCCCCGAGGACTCCCAGCTGTCGGTGCAGCAGGCCTTTGACCAAGAGAAGGCGCACCTGATGGACATCCCGGTCACACCGTTTTGTTGCGATGAGATCCGCGGCGTGACAGCGGCCAAGACACCCTATGTTCGCTTTGACCTGAACGACTATTCCATCCCCCACACCCACGTACAGCGCAGCCTGAGCGTGCACGCCAGCCTGCATGAGGTGCGTATTCTGGACGGCCAGCAGGCACTGGCCACGCACCCGCGTTGCTGGGACAAGGCTCAGCAGATCGAGATCGAGGCCCATGTGCAGGAACTGGTGCAGCACAAGCGAGCCGCGCGAGCCCATCGCGACACGGACCGCCTGGTGCACGCGCTGCCTCAGGTGCAGGATTTGCTGACAGAGGCGGCCAAGCGGGGTGAGCCGCTGGGACGCATCGCCCGTGAGTTGCAGGAACTCCTGGATGTGCATGGACGCACGCAGATGACGGCCGCCGTCGCCGATGCCATGAGCCGCGGTGTGCCGCACCCCCATGCGGTTCGTCTGGCGCTGCAACACCAACGCCAACGCCAGCGCCAGCAGCAAACCCCGCCCCCGCTGGGCGTGGCCCTGTCCGCGCAGGTGCGCGCGCGCGACATCGCCGTGCGCCCCCACAGCCTGGACAGCTATGACCGTCTCACGCAGGAGAGTGACGATGCCAGCAACTGATTCGGCCACACTCAAACACCGCGCCCAGGCGTTGCAACTGCACGGGGTGCTGGCCAACTGGAGTACCTGCTGCACCGAACCCTGGGTGGGCACATTGCTGGACTGGGAAGAGCAGGAGAGAACCCGCCGATCCATGGAGCGGCGCCTGCACAGTGCGCGCATCGGGCGCTTCAAGCCCTTGGTGGATTACGACTGGCGCTGGCCCGAGCAGATTGACCAGGCCAGCGTGAGCGAGCTGATGACGCTGCAGTTCCTGCAAAACGCCAGCAACGCCATCCTGGTGGGGCCCTCCGGGGTCGGCAAGACCACGATCGCGCAGAACATTGCGCACCAGGCGGTGTTGCAGGGACACACCGTCCTGTTCACCACCGCCGGCAAGCTGCTGGGCGAGCTGGCCAGTCTGGACAGCGATTCGGCACTGCGCACCCGGCTGCGCCACTACGCCAGGCCAGAGCTCCTGGCCATTGATGAGGTCGGGTATCTGTCGTATTCCAGCCGCTATGCCGATCTGCTGTTCGAGTTGATCAGCCGGCGCCACGAGCACAAGAGCACGCTGATCACCACGAACAAATCGTTTGCCGAGTGGGGTGAAGTGTTCCCCAACGCGGCCTGCGTGGTCGCACTCGTGGACCGCCTGGTCCACCACGCCGAAATTGTCGGTATCAAGGGCCAGTCGTACCGGCACAAGGAGGCACAAGAACGCGCCCGGGCGCGCACCGCAAAGCGCAAACCGTCGAAGGAAACAGCATGAAGCCGTGGCACCCGCCTTCAGGACTGCACCATGGGCTGCCCTTCACGGTGGACGACACCTGGACACCAGAGCAGGCCTTGGCGGTGATGGAGTTGCTTGATGATCTGCGCGATCGCGTCTGGACCCATTACGGCCGGGTCATCCAGAACCTGCTGCGCGAGCAGCGCGTGACACAGTGAATCGCTGGACGACTTTGACCCGGAGTTGCCGTTCTGAACAACGACGAATCTCCCACGCCAACAGCAAGGGCCCCTGACGGGGCCCTTGCTGTTGGTGGCGCACTCAGCACCGAAAGCCGCCACCAGAATCCGCCGCCACAAATGACCACCGGATTCCGTCACCATTTACCGCCGCCAGATTTACGCGGGTTTAGATCGCCGCTAACAGACCGCCGTGGACAAGGTCGGCGCGGGCAAGAAGCGCGTGATCAATGCGCGCTTTGAAGCCATGACGGGCCACTACCTGTTCGAGCCCGAGTTCTGCAACGTCGCCAGCGGCTGGGAGAAGGGCATCGTGGAGAAGAACGTGCGCGACCGGCGCAGCAGCATCTGGCACAAGGCGCTCAAACAGCGCTGGCCCAGCATGGAAGCGCTCAACGACTGGCTGGCCCAGGAGTGCCGCGCCGCGTGGGCCGAGCTCAACCACCCCGAGTGGCCCACGCTGAAGGTGGCCGACGTGCTGCAGGACGAACAACTGCGCCTCATGCCCAACCCCAAACCGTTTGATGGCTACGTGGAGGTGCTGGCCCGAGTCTCCAGCACGGCGCTGGTGCACCTGCAGCGCAACCGCTACAGCGTGCCGACCGAACACGCCCACGAGGTGGTCAGCCTGCGCCTGTATCCGGATCGCCTGGACGTTGTGGCCGAGAACACCCGCATCGCCAGCCATGCGCGCAGCTTCGAGCGCAGCCAGACCTTCTACGACTGGCGCCATTACGTGAGCCTGATCGAACGCAAGCCCGGGGCGCTGCGCAACGGTGCGCCCTTCGAGACCCTGCCCGAGCCATTGAAGAAGTTGCAGGCCATCCTGCTGCGCCACGAAGGCGGGGACCGGGTGATGGCACAGGTGCTGGCGGCCGTTCCGGTGCATGGGCTGGAGCCGGTGCTGGTGGCGGCCGAGCTGGCGCTGGAGAGCGGCAAGCCCAGTGGTGAGCATGTGCTCAACGTGCTGGCGCGTTTGAAGTCTGGCGGCCAGACGGGCGATGCCCAGGAGGTCAAGACGCCCTTGACGTTGGCGGTGCAGCCGCTGGCCAACGTGCAGCGTTACGACCGGCTGCGCTCGCTCGATGGTGACGACGCCCAAGGAGCGCAGCCATGAGCCAGGCCATCATCACAGCGCTCAAGGCATTGAAGCTGCACGGCATGGCCGCCAACTACCCCGAGGTGGCCGCGCAGGCGCGGCACACCGAGTTCAGTCCTGAGGCATTCCTGGGCCAGTTGCTGCGCGCCGAACAGGCCGAACGCACAGTGCGCTCCATGGCGTACCAGATGGGCGCGGCACGCTTCCCCGCCCACCGCGATCTTGCGGGCTTTGAATTCAGCCAGGCCGGTGTGGACGAAGCACTGGTGCGCACGCTGCATGGAGGCCAGTTCATTGACGCGGCCCACAACGTGGTGCTCATCGGCGGACCGGGTACGGGCAAGACCCACCTGGCCACGGCCATCGGCATCGAAGCGATCCAGCGTCACGGCAAACGGGTGCGGTTCTTCTCGACGGTGGAACTGGTCAATGCGCTGGAGCTGGAGAAGAGCCAGGGCAAGGCCGGGCAGTTGGCTCACCGGCTGGTTTACATGGACCTGGTGATCCTCGATGAACTGGGTTACCTGCCGTTCAGCCAGGCCGGTGGTGCCTTGCTGTTCCACCTGATCTCCAAGCTCTACGAGCGCACCAGCATACTGATCACGACCAACCTGAGCTTCGGGGAATGGAGCCAGGTGTTCGGCGACGCGAAGATGACGACGGCGCTGCTGGACCGGCTGACCCACCACTGCCACATCGTGGAGACAGGCAATGAAAGCTGGCGGTTCAAACACTCCAGCGCTGCAGCAAAGACAGGCCCGAGAAAGAAGCCCCGGACGGCCCAGAACGGCACGACTGAGAAAGGAGAAGCCGATGCACCAGCGGTAGACTTATCCACAGACGCGTAGCTCGGCTACACCCCAACAGGTGGGGTCAATATTGGATGGAAAGCCGGGGTCAGGATTGCGTGGAATTCAACACTACCAGCCGCACTCGGCTCTGAAATAGAGAGTACCGAACGCATCAGGCCACACAGGCACGCCAGAGTTAGTTGCCATGGCGATGCACGCTGGCCGTTTTCGGTCGGCCCCAGAAGCTCTCGGTCGGAGCGTTGTCCTAGCAGTTGCCTTTCCTACTCATCGAGGAACGCGTCTTCCAGACTTTCAAAGCATCCTGGAACTCGCCGCTTCAATTCTGGCTGCCCCTGTCGCTGTGGAATGTCAGACTAGGCGGCGGGCACCACCACTACCACCACGCCATGCCAGCGCGTCCTTGACCAGGCCCGGCTGCATGTGCGGCTGCAGGCTCCAGCCCACGACCTGTCGGCTGAACAGGTTGATGACCACAGCCAGGTACAGCCAGCTCTCGTCGGTGGCGATGTAGGTGATGTCACCACTCCACAACTGGTTGGAGGCCTCGGGGTTGACTTGCCGCTGCACCAGGTCTGGTGCCACCGGCAGGCTGTGTTTGCTGTCAGTCGCCACCACAAACTTGCGCTTGGGTACTGGCTCGGACGCCGTGCTGTTTCAGCATCTAGCGCAACCCTGTCCTTGCTTCCTTTTGAGTATGGGGTCACGTTGCGAATATGAGACGGCTCCGTGAAGACGGGGCCAAGTTCACCGCAAGGACGAACACTTCGGGGAGTTCAACTCATCCCTTTGCCTAGATGGCCACCATCGACAGGATCAAAGGCTGGATGTACGTGGAAGCGAAGCGAATCCGGTGAAGCGGTAGTCGCTTAGCGTCAGTGGCCCTAGATGCCCCAAGGCCAACTCAAACCAGGATTGTGTGTCCCTGGGTCTCCTGAGCCCAGGTGCCCAGTTTTAGGACACGGCTAGGACACGGAGCCAGAAAAAAGAAAAGGGGTTACAGCGGAAAGTGCTGTAACCCCTTGATTTTAATGGTCGGCGTGGCGGGATTCGAACTCGCGACCCCTTGCACCCCATGCAAGTGCGCTACCAGGCTGCGCTACACGCCGACAAGCCTCATAGTATAGCTGGCTATTCCAAGAATTCAGGCTCGAACACTCAGAAGCTCGCGAATTTCCAGCAGTTCGCGTCGCACTCCAACCCATTCCGCTCCCGAACTCTGGCTCATTGGCCTGATCAAGACTTCGTCAGCACTCCCAACCACCCGTGGGGCTGCAACCTCAAAGTCCATCACCTCGATCGCTTCATCGCCTTCGTGACGACGCTTGTCCCGCTCAGCATGCACGAGCTCCTGCAGTTTGTTGCGAGCGCCACTGATGGTGAAACCCTGGTCGTACAACAGTTCACGAATACGCCGAATCATCAGCACCTCATGATGCTGGTAGTAGCGCCGATTACCACGTCGCTTCATCGGACGCAGCTGGGTGAACTCCTGCTCCCAATACCGCAGCACATGCGGCTTGACGCCGCAAAGCTCGCCCACTTCACCGATAGTGAAGTAGCGCTTGGCCGGGATGGGAGGTAGCGTTTTTTCCATGAAAATCAAGGTGGTAGAGGCCGAACCTTGAAATTTACTCTAACACAGGCCAGTGCGGGTGAGCACACACAAATTCCCGCACATATTGCAGCCAAACGCCACTGTCTGGCAATTTCACACGTTTTTGCGGTGCACTTTCGACGTAAAAAAGCCCGGGGCTCAATGCCACCGGGCCGAATCGTCGTCACATCCCGGAATCAGTTGCCGATGACCGCTGTTTGCACCTGCTCCTTGAGCTTCGGGCTGGCGTGAAAGGTGACGACGCGGCGCGCCTCGATGGCCACCGGCTCACCTGTGCGTGGGTTTCGGCCGGGTCGCGGCGCCTTGGTGCGGATCTGAAAATTGCCAAAACCGGAAATTTTCACATCGGTGCCTTCGACCAGGCTGTCGGTGATGAGATCGAAGAACGCGTCAATCATGTCCTTGGACTCACGCTTGTTCAGCCCTATCTGATCAAACAACAGTTCGGCCAGTTGTGCTTTGGTCAGAGCCGGGGTTTCCAGGCTTTCGACAGCAAGTTCCATGAGTTGATGCTCCATCCTCGTTGTTGTTTGCTCAGGCACGCAGGCGGGCAGCCACGCGTTGAGCGAGTGATTCGAGTGCTCCGTTGACCGCTGCATCGATCTCGTCATCGGTCAGTGTAGCCTCGTCACGGCTCAGGGTCAGGCGCACGGCCAGACTCTTTTCATCAGCCGCCAGGCCGCCGGCGGGGGCATCACTCTGCTTCTTCGGCCGGTACACGTCGAACAGCACCGCGTCGCGCAGCAGGTCACCACCACCGGCACGAACAGCGGCCATCACGGCCGCGTGAGTGACCGACTCCTTGACCACGATGGCCAGATCACGCTCGACCGGCTGGTGGCGGCTCACGGCCTGGAACACCGGCACGTCGCGTCGCAGCACGGCATCCAGCTCCAGCTCAAACATCACCGGCGCCTGCACCAGATCGTAGGTCTGGCGCCATTTGGGGTGCAACTCACCCACATGGCCGATGCAGCGCTCGCCCAGCCACACGCTGGCGCAGCGGCCCGGGTGCATCGCGGGATGTTCGTCCGGCTTATAGGTTGCCTGCAACGGCGCCAACAGGGACTGCACGTCGCCCTTGACGTCAAAGAAGTCCACCGCACGCTCTGCAGTGCCCCACTGCAACGCGTCAACGGAGCCGAAACAAAGGCCGGCCACCCGCATGGGCTGGTCAAAGCCGGCCACGGTGGTGTCGCTGCCGGGCACCGAAGGATCCTTGCGGAATACGCGACCCAGTTCGAACAGGCGCACACGCTGGGCCTTGCGATCCAGGTTGAACTTGAGCACCGCCATCAGGCTGCCCAGCAGGGATGAACGCATCACGCTCATCTGACTGGCGATCGGGTTCTTCAGTTTGATCGGGTCGGCATTGCCGGCCAGCTCGCGCTCCCAGCGCTCTTCAACGAAGCTGAAGTTGATGGTTTCCTGGTAACCCAGTTGCGCCAGTTGTCGGCGTACGGCGAACGGGCCACGCCTGGATTCGGCGCGCAGCCTGGCGGTGATGGGCGCCAGCGGCGGATTCGTCGGCAACTGCTCGTAGCCGATGATCCGGGCCACTTCCTCGATCAGGTCTTCTTCGATCTGCAGGTCAAAGCGGAAGGCTGGCGGCGCCACGGTCACCGTGCCCTTGCCTTCGGTCACGTCCAGTCCCAGGCGGCGCAAGGCGCCCGCGCATTGCTCTTGCGAGACCGGCATGCCAATCACCTTGGCCGCACGGGCCACGCGCAGCGTGACCGGCTTGCCTTCGGGCAGCACCAGCGTCTGATCGTCCAGCGGACCGGCCTGACCGCCGCAAATGTCCAGCACCAGCTGCGTGATGCGCTCGACGTGTTCGACGGTCGTGGACGGGTCCACACCGCGCTCGAAGCGGTGACCAGCGTCGGTGCTGAAGTTGTAGCGGCGCGAACGGCCGGCAATCGCCTTGGGCCACCAGAAAGCGGCCTCGATGAAAATACTGGAGGTGTCGTCGGAGACAGCTGTGGCATCGCCGCCCATGATGCCGGCCAGAGACTCCACCTCCTTGTCGTCGGCGATCACACCCACGTTGGCATCGACCGTGATGGTGTTGCCATTGAGCAGCTTGAGCAGTTCGCCCTCGCGGCCCCAGCGCACCTGCAGGCCGCCGTGGATTTTGTCGAGATCGAAGATGTGCGAGGGGCGACCCAGCTCGAACATCACGTAGTTGGAGATGTCCACCAGCGGCGAGATGCTGCGCTGGCCACAGCGCGCCAGGCGCTCGACCATCCAGGCCGGCGTCTGCGCCTGGGTGTTCACACCGCGCACGACGCGGCCACTGAAACGACCACACAGATCGGGCGCCTGAACGCTCACGGACAGGCGGTCCTGAATCTGAACGGAAGCCTCCGGAAATTCGGGCTGCAGCAGTGGCGTATCGGTGAGCGCCGAGACTTCACGAGCGATGCCGTACACGCTCAGGCAGTGCGCCAGGTTGGGCGTGAGTTTGAGCGTGAACAGCATGTCGTCCAGACCCATCTGTTCGCGGATATCGCGGCCGATCACCGAGTCTTCACCCAGCTCCAGCAGACCGTGACTCTCTTCGGAAATCCGCAGCTCCTTGGCCGAGCACAACATGCCCTGGCTCTCCACGCCACGCAGCTTGCCGAGCTTGATGGCAAAGGGCTTTCCGTCTTCACCCGGTGGGAGCAAGGCGCCCACCGTGGCGCAAGGAATCTTGATGCCAGGGCGTGCGTTGGGCGCACCACAGACGATGTTCAGCGGAGCACCTTGCCCTACATCTACCTGGCACACACGCAGGCGGTCAGCGTTGGGGTGTTGCTCGGCACTCAGTATCTGGCCAACCACCACACCGGTGAAGGCGGGCGCGAACGGGCGCAGTTCTTCGACCTCCAGACCGGCCATGGTCAGGGTATCGGCCAGCTGCTGGCTGGTCAGGGATGGGTTGCAGAAGGCACGCAGCCAGGATTCGGGGAATTGCATGGTGGTCGCTTATCTGAACTGACTGAGGAAACGCACGTCGCCGTCGAAGAACAGACGCAGGTCGTTCACACCGTAGCGCAGCATGGTCAGGCGGTCCGGGCCCATGCCGAAAGCAAAGCCGATGTAGCGCTCGGGGTCCAGGCCCATGTTGCGAACCACGTTCGGGTGCACCTCACCTGAGCCTGCCACCTCCAGCCAGCGGCCGGCCAGCGGGCCGCTCTGGAACTGGATGTCGATCTCTGCGCTGGGCTCGGTGAACGGGAAAAAGCTCGGACGAAAGCGCAGCACCAGGTCGTCGGACTCGAAGAAGGTACGGCAGAAATCAGTGAAAACGACCTTCAGGTCCTTGAAGCTCACGTTCTCGCCGATCCACAGACCTTCGCACTGGTGGAACATGGGCGAATGCGTCGCGTCGCTGTCCACGCGGTAGGTCCGGCCAGGCGCGATGACGCGAATCTCCGGCATGGGCAGACCGGCGTCCAGCGCGGCGCGGTGGCGCTTGACGTGCTGCACCGCGTGGCGGATCTGCATCGGGCTGGTGTGGGTGCGCAGCAAATTCGGCGCTTTGTCGCTGCCGCCTTCGACGTAGAAGGTGTCGTGCATGGAACGCGCCGGGTGATCCTCGGGCGTATTCAGCGCGGTGAAGTTGAACCAGTCAGACTCGATTTCAGGCCCCTCGGCAACCTCGAAGCCTTGCGAGGCAAAGATGGCCTCGATACGCTCCAGCGTCAGGCTCACGGGGTGCAAACCGCCCAATCCACGCTGACGGCCCGGCAGACTCACGTCGAGTGCCTCGCCCTTGAGCTGGGTTTCGAGCTCGGCATCGGCCAGCGCCTGGCGCCGCTCGTTGAGGGCAGCCTCGATGGCCTGCTTCGCCACGTTGATCGCAGCGCCACGGGTCTTTTTCTCGTCGACCGGCAATGCTGCCATGCCCTTCATCAGCTCGGTGATGCGACCCGATTTGCCCAGGTACAGGGCTTTGGCGTTTTCCAGATCGGCCGGGGTGGCGGCTTGCGCGAAGCCAGCGCGGGCGCTGTCAACCAGTGCGTCCAACTCGTTCATGTGTGTCTTGTGCAGAGAAATGAAAAAAGGGGCTGAGAGCACCGAGGGAATCCCTCAAGCCTCAACCCCTTTGAGCGACGGGAAACCGCCATCACCTTTGCAGGCAACGACGTCTTCCGCCGTGAATCAAGCGGCCAGCTTGGCTTTGACTTGCTCCACGATGCTGTTGAAAGCAGCCACGTCGTTCACGGCCAGATCGGCCAGGACCTTGCGGTCGATCTCGATCTGGGCCTTCTTCAGACCGTTGGCGAACTGGCTGTACGTCAGGCCGCAAGCACGGGCACCGGCGTTGATACGCGCGATCCAGAGCTGACGGAAGACACGCTTCTTATTACGGCGGTCACGGTAGGCGTATTGCCCAGCCTTCATCACCGCCTGTTTGGCGATGCGGAAGACGTTACCGCGGCGACCGCGAAAACCCTTGGCAAGGGCGAGAACTTTTTTGTGGCGGGCGCGTGCCGTTACACCACGTTTGACGCGAGGCATGAGTGACTCCTTGTTCGTCGTTGATCAAATACCCATGCCGGGCAGCATCTGCGCCATGTGACCCATATTGGTCTCATGGACAGTCACTGCTCCACGCAGGTGGCGCTTGGTCTTGGTGGACTTCTTGGTCAAGATGTGACGTTTGAAGGCTTGACCGCGCTTGACGGTGCCACCGGGACGAACGCGGAATCGCTTCTTCGCGCTGCTCTTGGTCTTCATTTTGGGCATCTTCATGCTCCTTTTGATTTGTGCTCGTGAGGCGCCGCGAACCTTCCGCGGACTTGTTGGCCCCGAGCCACTTTTATGAAAGGCTTTACAACCTCTCTTTCAGCATCCGGCTTTTCAGCCAGTGCCTCGGACCGGCAGGAGACTACCCTGCCCGTCCAATACTGTTTATCACCGGTCCCTTCAGGTTGCCGATTGTTCAGCGCTTTGCGCTGGCGCCTCAGGTGACTTGGCTGCGGCCTTCTTGCGACCGGGTGCAATCATCATGATCATCTGGCGGCCTTCCAGCTTGGGAAACTGCTCCACGATGATCGAATCGGCCAGCTCGTCGCGAATACGGTTCAGCAGCGCCAGTCCCAAGTCCTGGTGCGTGATCTCGCGGCCGCGAAAGCGCAGCGTGATCTTGCATTTGTCGCCATCATCCAGAAAGCGTCGGATGTTGCGCATCTTGATGTTGTAGTCACCGTCGTCGGTGCCCGGGCGGAACTTGATTTCCTTGATTTCAATGACCGTCTGCTTGGCCTTCGCTTCCGCTGCCTTCTTCTGCTCCTGATACTTGAACTTGCCGTAGTCCATCAGGCGACAGACAGGCGGCACTGCGGTGGCCGCAATTTCGACCAGATCCACATCCAGCTCACCTGCCATGCGCAGTGCCTCCATCAGACTGACGATACCCAGCGGTTCGTTCTCGGGTCCGTTGAGGCGAACCTCAGGAGCCATGATTTCACGGTTCAGTCTGTGTGCACGCTCTTCACGTTGGCGGCGGTCGCGAAAATTGGTAGCTATGGTGTATTCCTTGATGTGGGCTGTTCAGACAGGCGGGCAACCTTCGTCACCCTCAATGCGCGCGCCACGTGCACCGCAGCATGGGAGGGGTATCAACCGGATGTTTGACTTCAAACCTTCGATGAAACGTCTGCCGCAATCAGTCTGGAAAAGTCTTCCAGCGGCATGACCCCGAGGTCTTTGTTACCTCGCGCCCGAACAGCCACGGCGCCAGCAGCCCTCTCTTTGTCGCCCACGACAATGATATAAGGCCGCTTTTGCAATGCGTGCTCGCGTATTTTATACGTTATTTTCTCGTTGCGCAGATCAGTCTCAACTCTAAGCCCTTGATTCTGCAGTGCTTTCGCGATTTCACGACAGTAGTCGGCTTGCGAATCGGTGATATTGAGCACCGACACCTGCACCGGCGCGAGCCAAACAGGCAGCGCACCGGCGTGTTCCTCGATCAAAATTCCGATGAAACGCTCCAGACTGCCAACGATGGCGCGGTGCAACATGACCGGACGATGGCGTGCGCCATCCTCACCCACGTACTCTGCATCCAGCCGCTCGGGCATGGAGAAATCCACTTGGATCGTGCCGCACTGCCACTGGCGTCCAATGGCATCCTTCAGCGTGTATTCAATCTTGGGGCCATAGAACGCACCTTCGCCCGGGGAAATTTCAAACTCGCACCCAGCCACGCGCAAGCTTTCCATCAAAGCGTGCTCGGCTTTGTCCCAGCTTTCATCGCTGCCAATGCGGGCATCCGGACGGGTGGCGATCTTGTAGATGATGTTCTTGAAACCGAAGTCGGCGTACACCTTCTGCAACAGCGCGGTGTAGGCTACGCACTCATCCAGAATCATGTCTTCGGTACAGAAGATGTGCCCATCATCCTGCGTGAACGCACGCACGCGCATGATGCCATGCAGGCCGCCGGTGGGCTCGTTGCGGTGGCACTGGCCAAACTCGCCATAACGCAGCGGCAGGTCGCGATAGCTCTTGATCCCCTGCTTGAAAATCAGGATGTGACCAGGGCAATTCATCGGTTTGAGCGCGTATTCACGCTTCTCCGACTCGGTGGTGAACATGTTGTCGCGGTACTTGTCCCAGTGCCCCGTCTTCTCCCAGAGGCCTTTGTCCAGGATCTGAGGGCCCTTGACTTCCTGATAGCCGTTGTCACGGTAGACCTGCCGCATGTACTGCTCGACCCCTTGCCACACCGTCCAGCCTTGGGGGTGCCAGAACACGGTGCCCGGCGAGTGTTCGTCGATGTGGAACAGATCCAGCTCACGGCCCAACTTGCGATGGTCGCGCTTTTCAGCCTCCTCCAGCATGGTCAGGTGCTGCTGCAGTTCGTCCTTGGTGGCCCAAGCCGTGCCGTAGATGCGCTGCAGCATTTCGTTGCGGTGATCGCCACGCCAGTAGGCACCTGCCACCTTCATCAGCTTGAAGTGCTTGAGCTTGCCGGTGCTCGGCACGTGCGGGCCACGGCACAGGTCTTCGAAGTTGCCTTCGCGGTACAGGGACACGTCTTCGTTGCTGGGAATGCTCGCAATGATCTCGGCCTTGTAATGCTCACCCAGGTTCTTGAAATACGCCACGGCCTCATCGCGCGGCAACACGCGGCGCACCACCGGTTCGTCCTTGTTGGCCAACTCGGTCATCTTCTTTTCGATGGCCACCAGGTCTTCGGGCGTGAACGGGCGCTTGTACGAGAAGTCGTAAAAGAAGCCGTGCTCGATCACAGGACCGATGGTCACCTGGGCATCCGGGAAAAGCTCTTTCACCGCGTAGGCCAATAAATGGGCGGTGGAGTGGCGGATGACTTCCAGACCATCGGCATCCTTGGCGGTGATGATGGACAGCGGGCAGTCGGCCGTAATTTGAAAGCTGGTATCCACCACCCTGTCCCCGATCTTGCCGGCGAGTGCGGCCTTGGCCAGCCCGGTACCAATCGAAGCAGCGACTTCGGCCACCGTGACCGGGCCGGGAAATTCGCGTTGGGAACCGTCGGGAAGTGTGATGTGAAGCATGGGGAGTCCAGAAACAAAAAAAGCGCGGCATGGGCCGCGCTGGATGTGATCGAAAAAAGAAATCGGGCAGGCGCGAACTGCAGGCCTCAGGAGACCAGGGAGAACATCACACGAGTTCGCGGTGTCATAACCAGATTGCCTTTCTCGCTCTTGCTGCTTGATGAATATTTGAATTTTCCCACAAAAAAGCCCGGGGCTGGCCCGGGCTCCTGTCTCTTCAGCCTCTGCAGGCCCCGTTGAGCATCAGATCAGTGGAACTGCTCTTCTTCGGTCGAGCCGGTCAAAGCTTTCACGCTGGAAGAACCACCCTGGATCACGGTGGTCACGTCGTCGAAGTATCCAGCGCCGACTTCCTGCTGGTGCGACACAAAGGTGTAGCCTTTTTCACGGGCGGCGAACTCAGGTTCTTGCACCATTTCGGTGTAGTGCTTCATGCCTTCGCCGCGGGCGTAGGCATGGGCGAACTGGAAGGTGTTGAACCAGTTGATGTGGATGCCGGCCAGCGTGATGAACTGGTACTTGTAGCCCAGCGCGGCCAGATCTTCCTGGAACGAGGCGATCTGCTTGTCGTTGAGGTTTTTCTTCCAGTTGAAGGAAGGCGAGCAGTTGTACGACAGCAGCTTGCCGGGACATGCGGCCTGCACGGCCTGGGCGAATTCGCGGGCGAAACCGATGTCGGGCACGCCAGTCTCGCACCACACCAGGTCGGCGTAGGGGGCGTAGGCAATGCCGCGGCTGATGGCCTGCTCCAGGCCGTTCTTGACGCGGTAGAAGCCTTCCTGGGTACGCTCGCCGGTGAGGAAAGGCTTGTCGTTGGCGTCGTGGTCGCTGGTGATCAGGTTGGCGGCTTCGGCGTCGGTACGGGCCAGCACAATGGTGGACACACCCATCACGTCGGCGGCGAAGCGCGCGGAAATCAGCTTCTCGCAAGCCTCTTGCGTGGGCACCAGCACCTTGCCACCCATGTGGCCGCACTTCTTCACGGCCGCCAGCTGGTCTTCGAAGTGCACGCCGGCTGCACCGGCGGCGATCATGTTCTTCATCAGCTCGAAGGCGTTGAGAACGCCGCCAAAGCCGGCTTCTGCATCGGCCACGATGGGCAGGAAGTAGTCGATGAACTCAGGGCTGCCCGGCTCGATGCCACGGCCCCACTGGATTTCGTCGGCGCGCTTGAAGGTGTTGTTGATGCGGCGAACCATGGTGGGCACCGAGTCGTAGGCGTAGAGCGACTGGTCGGGGTACATGGTCTCGGATGTGTTGCCATCGGCAGCCACCTGCCAGCCCGACAGGTACACGGCTTCCAGGCCGGCCTTGGCTTGCTGCATGGCTTGGCCAGCAGAGATGGCGCCGAAGGCGTTCACGTAGCCTTTCTTCGCGCCGCCGTTGACCTTGTCCCAAAGCTTTTCGGCACCGCGCTTGGCCAGTGTGTGTTCGATCTGCATGCTCCCGCGCAGACGCACGACGTCAGCAGCAGAGTAACCGCGCTTGACACCTTTCCATCGCGGGTTGGTGGCCCAGTCTTTTTCCAAGGCTTCGATCTGCTGTTGGCGGCTCAGTTGCTCGTTAAGGGATTGGGGCATTTGAAGACTCTCCGTGAGGTTGATGAAAAGGGGTCGGCGCTCTCACCATGCAAGCCAGATGCCGATGTATGAACTTTAAGTCTTATAGAAGAGTTTTTAAAGCTCTTATGTCTTATATAAGATAAAATATTTCTCATTTAAAATCAACAATGTTTACAAAACATTTCTCAATACGATATTTTATTTCTTGTATTGAGAAATTTTTTTGCAGCGCAACACATCCTGTTTTCACATTAAGAAAAGACGTTCTCTCATCCCGGAATAGATAAAGCACCATCCCTGTGGGTGCCCCGCGCATGCGACCCACCTCCAGGACGCACGTATTCCAGGCGAGCTGTGTCTGCACATACCGGCTGCGAGGCTGGAGTGACGGGGCTTCGGGCATGATCTGCGGCCATGCACGCTTCCATCACAACAACCCCTGCGATACCGCGTTGGTGGGCCTACGCTTGCCTGGCCCTGAGTATGTCGCTGGTCGGCAGCTACGTGGCACTGTCCAAACCTCTTGTGCTGGTCTTTCCGGTTTTTCTGCTGGCCTGGCTGCGCTTCGGCATCGGAGGAATCGCCATGTGGCGCTGGCTGCGCAAGCCAGCGGAGGAACCTCCGTTTTCGCCCCGAACACGCCGCCTTCTGTTCCTGGAATCCTTCCTCGGCAACTTCCTGTTTTCGATCTGCATGCTGTTTGGTGTCAGCTTGACCACGGCCGTGGCCGCTGGTGTGGTGATGGCGGCCATTCCGGCGGTGGTGGCGATTCTGAGCCGCATCTTTCTGAAAGAACGCATCGGTCGCCGGACAACTGCCACCATTGCTTGCGCCGCGCTCGGTATCGGCTTGTTCTCTCTGCAAAAACCCGATGTCGGCCTGGCCGGATCGCAAGAATTGACATTCCTGGGACTGGGATATTCGGTCTGGGGCAACATGCTCGTGTTCGCTGCCGTGGTGTGTGAAGCATCCTATGTGGTGATCGGCAAGAAGCTGACTGAAGGCCTCGGGCCCAAACGCATCTCTGCCATCATCAACCTCTGGGGTTTTGCGCTGGTCACGCCGTTTGGCTTGTGGGCAGCGTGGCATTTCGATTTCACGGCGGTCAGCGGCGGAATCTGGGGCCTACTGGTGTTCTATGGGCTCGCCGCCAGCATGTGGACCGTCTGGCTGTGGATGACCGGGCTTCGGACAGTACCTGCCTCACGTGCGGGCGTGTTCACGGTGATGCTACCGGTTAGTGCCGCGGCCATCGGGGTGCTGTTCATGGGAGAACGGTTGACGCCGTTGCAGATGCTGGCGTTCGGTATCGCGCTACTGGGCTTGATCCTGGCAACCCTGCCCGCTCGCCAGTCGACCAAGCGCTGACCCGCTTCAGCTACCGGTCACAGGCAGAACAAGCCAGTGGGGTTGGTCAGCCCCATCCAGAGTGCCCAGCCAGAAGTCAGAGCAAGCGCCAAGCCGGCCAAGCGGATGGCCCAAGCTCCCGATTGACCGCCTCGCAGGCGCAGCAACAACCAGGGAGCCGCCGTGAGGGAAATGGAAGTACCCAATGAGAACAGCGCCATGATGGCAGCTCCCTCGAACACGTTCGCCGAGAGCGATGCCACGAGCAAGGCGGAATACAGCAGACCGCACGGCATGAACGCCCAGCCGATACCCAACACAATGGGCGCACGGGGGCCCAAGCGGGTAAGCACCGGGCGTGCCTTGCGCCACAGCGATTGGCCCAGGCTGTCAATCCAGGCGGGTTGGCGTGCTTGCCAGATCAGTGCCAGCCCAAGGAGAAATGCCGCCGCGTGGAACATGGTCCAGAGCGGCCGGATCGCGATGGTGTTGGTCCCCAGCACCGCAAGCCCCTGGACCGATCCCGCTGCGAAAGCGCCGAACAGTGAATAACCCAGCATGCGACTGAACTGGAAGGACCACAAAGCCTGCGTGCTGCGAGCTCCCGCCGCGCGGCTGATCCCGGCGCAGGCTGCACCGCACATGGCAACGCAGTGGGGGCCCCCCACGATGCCCATGAACAGGGCCGTGATCGCCATGGAAGTTTGCATGAAAGAACTGTAGCAGTGTGTGCGTCTTGGCCTTCGAAGGCAAAGTCAAACCCGCACCCACAAGGATTGGATGCTTTTTTCCAGCGCACGCGCCAACTCGTGCGCATTTCTCGCGGGCCGAGCCCCGCCCCAGGTATCCGAATTGACCGTTCAGATGATCTTTGAAAACCGGGCCCGGTCCAGATCAACCTGCAGGTTCTTGTCGAACACCATGGCAATGGCCCGGACCAGATACCAGCCCGTCGGCGTGACCTGAACACCGCTGTCATCCAGGGTGACCAAGCCGTGTTCGGCCAGTCCGGCCAACACCTCGAGTTCACGCGCGAAGTAGCTTTTGAATTCGATCAGATGCCCCAGTTCGATCGATTCGTACTGCAGCTGACCCTGACACATGATGGACATGATGACGGCACGGCGCAGCAGATCATCGCGCGTGAGCACAAGACCACGCACGATGGGCAGCCTGCCCTGATCGAGGGCATCGTAGTACTCCTCCAGCGTCTTGGCGTTCTGGCTGTAGGTAGCACCGATGCGACCAATAGCGGAAACCCCCAGAGCGATCAGATCACAATCGGGCTGCGTGCTGTAGCCCTGAAAGTTGCGATGCAGGCGGCCCTGGCGCTTGGCAACCGCGAGTGCATCCGTCGGCAGGGCGAAATGGTCCATGCCCACGTAAACATACCCGGCATCGCTCATGGCATCCAGCGATGCTGACAACATGGACAGCTTGTCGCCAGGACTGGGCAACTCGGCGGAAATGATGCGACGTTGTGGCTTGAAGCGGGACGGGAGATGCGCATAGGCGTATAGCGCAATGCGGTCCGGCCGCAACTGGTTCACTTGCGCGAGCGTGCGTGCAAACGACTCGGGCGTCTGCAGCGGCAGACCGTAGATCAGATCAACGTTGACCGACTCGAAACCGATCTTGCGCGCAGTGTCCACCAGCGCGAACACCTGTTCAGCGGGTTGCACGCGGTGCACCGCTTTCTGAACGGCAGGGTCGAAATCCTGGACACCAAAACTGAGACGGTTGAAGCCCAGTCTCGCCAAGGTCTGAAGCCGCTGGTCGGTCACGGTCCGGGGATCCACCTCGATCGAGTACTCGCCACCCGGCACCAACTTGAAGTTGCGCCGGATCATCGTCATGAGATCCTCAAGCTCTGCATCGGACAGAAAGGTAGGCGTGCCGCCACCCAGGTGCAACTGGGACACGCTGTGCCCCTTCCCAAAATGCTGGACCTGCAACTCCACCTCACGTGACAGGTAGCGCAGGTATTCGGCCGCCCGTTCGTGGTGTTTGGTGATGACCTTGTTGCAGGCGCAGTAATAGCAGACCGACTCGCAGAACGGAATGTGTACGTAGATGCTGAGCGGAAGAGCCAACGAGCCGGCTCTGCGCTGCTCCAGCGCTTGTATATAGTCGCCCTCGGTGAACGCTTCCACAAAGCGGTCAGCCGTCGGGTACGACGTGTACCGCGGACCGGGAACATCGAATCGCTTGAGCAATTCATCGGAAATGGCGTGACTCACAAACTGTTCTCCAATGCTGAGCCCCGAATGTGCACCAGGCTCGCAGATCCTCCCTTGATCTTGATCAAGCCCCCGTGTGTTCGCAAGCCATCGCTCCCAGGAAGGGCCTGGCACGCGGCCATTTCCTCGACACAAGTCCCAGCTATGCGTTAAGCTCACCACCGATTTCCGGATAATTTATGGACGCACAAAGCATCAAAGTCGCCTGTTCGAGTTGCAACCTGCGAGAATTGTGTCTACCCATGGGTCTCAACCCAGACGAAATGGACAAGCTCGACAATGTCATTTCGGCGCGGCGACGCATCAAACGCGGGTCGGCACTTTTCAGTACGGGTGACCGGTTCACCTCGCTTTACGCGGTGCGTTCCGGCTTCTTCAAAACCTGTGTCACCACGGCCGATGGCAGGGATCAAGTGACCGGCTTCCAGATGACCGGAGAGATCATCGGCCTGGATGGCATCGTGAGCGACCGCCATTCCTGCGATGCCATCGCACTGGAAGATGCTGAAGTCTGTGTGATGCCGTTTGATCAAGTCGAGGAACTCTCCCGAGAGTTCACCACCCTTCAACACCATGTGCACAAGATCATGAGCCGCGAAATTGTGCGCGACCACAGTGTCATGCTGCTGCTTGGCAGCATGCGCGCAGAAGAACGCCTCGCGGCGTTCCTGCTGAATTTGGTTCAGCGCCTGCACGCCCGCGGCTTCTCCCAGTCCGAGCTGATTCTCCGCATGACACGCGAAGAAATTGGTAGCTACCTGGGCATGAAGCTGGAGACGGTGAGCCGCACTTTTTCCAAGTTCGTGGACGAAGGCATCATCGAGGTCAAACAGCGTTACGTCCACATCAAAAACACCGAAGGGCTCAAGCTGATCGTGACCCCCCCGACCGGTCACTGAACCCAACATCTGTCCCAACAGGAAGCCTCAGCTGGAAACACTCCGCTGGGGTTTTTTATTTTGGAGATCTGCAGGAGCGTTCAGGAACAAGATTCATTCTTGGCACAATCCCGCGGCCGCTGATCCGGCGGGACGGGACACCGGTTCACTTCAAAAGGTGACATGGACAGCAAAGAGGTGAGTGCACTCGACACCATGGCCACGATCCAGAAGGTGAAAAATGCCAGCGTGTAGACCGCTGGACGAGACAACTCCAGAGGAGCCCCAAACCAGTGAAGATCACTCGGATCGATCATGGCAAACACGATCATCTCCAGAACCGCCGCCACCAAAAATGCGGGCCACGCAATCCACATCCATCGTTGAGCCGTCATTCCTGTTTCTCCTCGGGTGTTGTTGTGATCGATTCCGGGCATAACCGGTGCATAGTCGTTCAGGCCATGGCTTGGGATAGTCGCAGCACGCGCTATTACTTCGTCGGTGGCACCACAGGGGAGGCTGCGTGGTTCCGAGCCTGGTGAGCCGGTTGAAGTTGAATCAGCGCTTCGGCACGAGCTTGTCCGTCCAGCATCTGGGCCGCCTTCAGGTCGCGCTCAAAGTCGGCCTTGTTGAGCACCGGGTCTGCGCCCTTCACTGCAATGACGGCCGTGATGATGGCGGCCACAACAACCACCAATGGCCCCCCCACCACCAGCCACATGTGGGGAACGCGCCACCAAGGAATCGGGAGCTGTTCATTGACCGGTGTTTTGAGTATTGTGGTGTTCATAGGGAATCTTGAAACGGGTTGACTGAAAGTGGTGCTCAGCGCGGTACCAGGAAGGCCGCTTTTTCGGTGACACGTGTGCCCGAATCTCCGACAGCCTGGATTTCGAAATAGATGGAATGGGAACCGGTGGCAGCGGTTCCCGGGGGAACCTGGACCCGCATGACCGCAGAGCGTACTTCCGTCGGCAATACTTCAATCTCTGTTTCCGACGCAATGGCAATGCCCGGCAATCCGGAAACACCGATCACATAGCGTTGTGAGCGCTCGGTCGCGTTCATCACCTGCAACCGGAAGACGTTTTCGATGCGTCCCTGTTCCACCATGCGTGCCAACGCACCGCGGTCCCGGATGACATCAACCTTGAGTGGCTTGCGCAGAAACAGACTGACCATAACCGCGAGGCTGATGGCCAACAGGATGCCTGTGTACACCAGAACCCGCGGACGCATGGCCCGACGGATCATCTGCTGGGAGTTCCATCCTTGTGCAATACCGTTCTGGGTCGAGTATTTGACCAGTCCACGCGGATAGCCCACCTTGTCCATCACTTCGTCGCAGACGTCGATACAGGCACCACAACCGATGCACTCGTACTGCAGACCGTTGCGGATATCGATGCCCGTCGGACAAACCTGAACACACAGCGTGCAGTCTACGCAGGCACCCAGTCCCAGTGCTTTGGGGTCGGCCTTCTTCGAGCGCGGGCCACGCGGTTCACCGCGTTTTTCGTCGTAGGTCACGATCATCGTGTCCTTGTCAAACATCGCGCTCTGGAAGCGCGCGTAAGGACACATGTATTTGCAAACCTGTTCACGCATGAAGCCAGCGTTGCCGTAGGTGGCAAAACCGTAGAAAAATATCCAGAAAGTCTGCCACGGCCCCAGCGAAGCGGCCAGCGAGACCGCGGCCAACTCCCGAATCGGTGTGAAGTAGCCGACAAAGGTAAAACCGGTCCACAGCGAGAACAGAATCCAGAGTGCGTGCTTCGACCACTTCTTCCCGAACTTGCCAGCTGAAAACGCCGAATCGTCCAGACGCATGCGCGCCGAGCGGTCACCCTCGACCTTTTTTTCGATCCAGAGGAAAATTTCGGTGTAGACCGTCTGTGGACAGGCGTAACCACACCACAAACGACCGGCAACAGCCGTAAACAGGAACAATGCCAGGGCTGCAATGACGAATAGACCCGTCAGGTAAATGAAGTCCTGCGGATACAGTACCAAGCCAAAAATGTAAAAACGGCGCGCCTCAAGATCGAAGAGCACCGCCTGTCGGGCATTCCACTCTAGCCAAGGCAACCCGTAGAAAACGATCTGGGTGATCCAGACTGTGATCCAGCGCCACTGGGAAAACAGACCCGAAACCGATCGCGGGTATATTTTCTTGCGCGAAGCGTAGAGAGAAACCATGACCTCATCGTCTGCAGGAACCCCCTTGGGCGGTGGTTCCGGAACGGTGGGAGAGATGGTGGTCTGAATGGCGTTGGTGTCTGGCTTGGCGGAACTCACGAAGAACCCGATGTTGGGAAAAGAAAAAAGTTGCAGCGGTCGACCCGACCGCTGCAACTCTCTTTAAACGCTCAATTGGCCGATTTATTGGACATGCCCCATACATAGGAGGCCAGCACATTGATCTGAGCTTCGTTCAACAAAGCCGACTGGCCAGGCATCTGGTTGTTATAGCCATTGTTGATCGAACGGATGATGGCCTCTTCACCCCAGCCGTGCAGCCAGATACCGTCGGTCAGGTTGGGAGCACCCACAGCTGCCATACCCTTGCCGTCCATGCCATGACAAGCCGCACAAGCAGCGAACTTTTCTTTGCCTTGGGTGGCCCGCACGGAGTCGTGAGGACTGCCAGACAGGCTCAGCACAAAATTCGCCACGTTGCGCACGTCTTCAGCACTGCCCACGGCAGCAGCCATGGGGGGCATGACACCGACACGGCCCTGCGTGATGACCGTCTTGATGGTCGCATGATCACCACCACCCAGCCAGTCATTATCGGTCAGGTTGGGAAAGCCTTTGGCACCGCGCGCATCCGATCCATGGCACTGGGCACAGTAGTTCATGAACAGGCGCTCACCGATTGCCATGGCTTCGGAGTCACCAGCAATCTGCTCGGGAGTCATGCCGCTGAATTTGGCGTAGATGGGGGCGATTGCCGCCTCCACCTTGGCAACTTCAGCTGTGTGTTGACCCTGCGAACTCCAGCCCAGTGCACCCTGAAATTTGCCAAACATGGGATACAACGCACCATAGGCCAGTGCGAAGATGACCGTGATGACGAACAGATACACCCACCACCTGGGTAGCGGGTTGTTCATCTCCGCCAAGTCGCCGTCCCAGACGTGCCCGGTGGTGTTGTCGGCATGGGTGGTCGCCTTGGTAGTGCCGCTGATCCAGAGCAGGACCAAGCAGGCGATGATGCTGATCAGCGTCAGTCCACCCACGTAGAGGTGCCAGAAATCACTTGTAAAGTCGCTCATGATGTTTCTCTTGTTGGTGCCGCGGTTTAGTCGTCAGTGAAGGGCAGCTGGGCTGCCTCGTCAAAACCAGCCTGGTTGCGTTTGGACCAGGCCCAGACCACGATGCCCACGAAGGTCAGCAGGCTGACCACCGTGACAATGCTGCGGAGATCGTTGATGTCCATGATGGGCCTTCCGCGTTTACTGGTTGGTACCAGTCGCCGCCGCGGGAGCTGGTTCAACAACCGGCGCGGCTTCAGTCGCGGGTGCAGCAGCCTCGGTCGCTGGCGTCACATCAGCAACGGCGGGCGCTGGAGCGACTTCGGCAGCTACCGGACGGACAGCGCTGCGAGCGGTACCCAGTACCTGCAAGTAAGCGATCACGGCTTCCATCTGGGTCTTGCCCTTCACCGCATCGACCGACTGGGCGATCTCCTCATCGGAGTACGGAGCGCCCAATGTGCGGAGCACTTCCATGCGCTTGGGCATGCTGTCCGCATCCACCGATTTCTCACCCAGGAAGGCGTAGGCAGGCATGTTCGATTCAGGCACCACATCACGCGGGTTGTTCAGGTGCACACGGTGCCACTCGTCACTGTAGCGGCCCCCCACGCGATGCAGATCAGGACCCGTGCGCTTGGAGCCCCACTGGAATGGACGGTCGTACACGAACTCGCCAGCGACCGAGTAAGGGCCATAACGCAGTGTCTCGGCCTGGAAGGGGCGAATCATCTGCGAGTGGCAGTTGTAGCAACCTTCGCTGACATACACATCGCGACCGGCCAGCTGCAGTGCGCTGTAAGGTTTGAGGCCTTCGATCGGTGTGGTGGTGGACTTCTGGAAGAACAGGGGCACGATTTCAACCAGACCACCCACAGCCACCACAAGCGTGATCAACACGATCATGAGGAAGTTGTTGGTCTCGATCCGTCCGTGGCCTTCGATTTTTTCGTTGTTTGCCATGTTTTTACTCCTCAGGCGTGTGCAGGGTTGACGGCAAGGACAGGCACGTCCACAACACGGCCCTGGCGCATCGTCATGATGACGTTCCAGAGCATGACCAGCATGCCACCGAGGTACAGCAAACCACCCAGCAGACGGATCACATAGAACGGGAAGGTGGCTTTCACCGATTCGACAAAGGTGTAGGTCAGGCTGCCGTCGGGATTGACCGAGCGCCACATCAGACCTTGCATCACGCCGGCAATCCACATCGCTGCGATGTACAGCACGATGCCGATGGTGGCCACCCAGAAGTGCAGTTCAATGGCGGGCACTGAGTACATCTTCTTCTGGCCGAATAGGCGCGGGATCAGGTAGTACAGCGAACCCATGGACACCAGACCCACCCAGCCCAGCGCACCGGAGTGCACATGGCCCACGGTCCAGTCGGTGTAGTGCGACAGCGCGTTGACGGTCTTGATCGACATCATCGGGCCTTCGAAAGTGGACATGCCGTAGAACGACAGGGACACGATCAGGAAACGCAGGATGGGGTCGTCACGCAGTTTGTGCCAGGCGCCCGACAGCGTCATGATGCCGTTAATCATGCCCCCCCAGCTGGGAGCCAGCAGGATCAGGGAGAACACCATGCCAACCGATTGCGTCCAGTCTGGCAGCGCGGTGTAGTGCAGGTGGTGAGGACCTGCCCACATGTAGGTGAAGATCAGCGCCCAGAAGTGGACGATGGACAGGCGGTAGGAGTAAACCGGGCGCTCGGCCTGCTTGGGGATGAAGTAATACATCATGCCCAGGAAGGCTGCGGTCAGGAAGAAGCCCACAGCATTGTGACCGTACCACCATTGCACCATGGCGTCCTGCACACCGGCGTAGGCCGAGTAGGAGTGCGTGGCGCTGGTCGGGATGGCCAGGTTGTTGAAGATGTGCAGCAGGGCAATGGTGATGATGTAGGCACCAAAGAACCAGTTGGCCACGTAGATGTGCTTGACCTTGCGGATGCCGACCGTGCCGAAGAACACGATGGCATAGGACACCCAGACCACAGTGATCAGCAAGTCGATCGGCCAGATCAGCTCAGCGTATTCCTTGCTCTGGGTCAGACCCATGGGCAAGGTAATCACCGCCGAGACGATCACCGCATTCCAGCCCCAGAACGTCAGCCAGGCCAGCTTGTTCGAGAACAAGGCGGTGTGACAGGTTCGTTGAACCACGTAGTAGCTGGTAGCAAACAGCACCGACCCACCAAACGCAAAAATCACCGCGTTGGTGTGCAGCGGACGTAGGCGACCATAGGTCAGCCATTCAATGCCCATATTGAGCTCGGGCCAGGTCAACTGGGCCGCGATGATTACACCCACCAGCATGCCCACCACGCCGTAGATCACGGACATGACGGCAAACCCGCGGACCACACTATCGTTGTAGACCGCCGGTTGGCTGGCCTTTGTTGTCACGGACATACAGAACTCCTCAAAAATGTCACTTGGCGAGTGTCTACAGGCACCCTGCCAGCCGCCTTGACTTAAGTCAATCACCTCGGAGAATACGCTCGCCTTCTCGCTCGATGTTGTCAAATTGCCCCGCGTGGAGCGCCCACCAGAAAATGCCGATGATGGCGAAGACCAGAACCACGGAGAGCGGAACCAGCAAATACAAAACGTCCATGGTGAATACCTCTGGAAACCTCGGTTCGAAAACAAGCGCGATCTTACGCCGGCCACCCCATACCGGACTGGGTATCCGAGGATCGGACAGGAATATGGGTCGCCAGCCGCAGCGCGTTGCCAATGACCAGCAGAGAACTGCCCGCCATGCCCAACCCGGCCAGCCATGGCGGCATCCAGCCGATCAGGGCCATCGGGATGCTGACCACGTTGTAGAGCGCGGCCCATATCAGGTTCTGGCGCACAATGCGCATCGTGGACTTGGCCAGCTTCAACGTCAAGACCACATCCATGACTTCGCCGCCCTGGATCACATAGTCCGATTGGGCCTGTGCCAGGGGAGCTGCATGCCCAAGAGCAAACGAGGTGTCGGCTCGCGCCAGCACCGGTCCATCGTTCAAGCCATCACCTACCATAGCCAGGCGGTGGCCCCTGGACTGGAGGTTCACCACCTCGGCCAACTTCTGTTCCGGCGTGGCGCCGGCGATGACATGGTCCACGCCCACCGCCTGCCCGACCTGGCGCGCGGCGGCTTCACGGTCCCCGGACAGCAGCCAGGTCTGGATGCCCAATTCGCGAAGAGCGGATACGGCGGCCTGTGCGTCCTCACGCAAACCTTCCTGAAACTCGAAAGTGGCCAGCCATCCCTGGCCGTCAGCCAGATGGGCCAGAGGCGCGCCGTCCACTTCGTCGGTCGCCCCACGGTTTACGCTACAAAATGCGGCTGATCCCAGCCGCAGTGGCCCTCCGTCCAACAGTTTCGCCTGCATGCCCTGACCCGCCATCTCCTGCATGTCCGTGAAGCTGATGGGCACGTAGTCTGCACCTGCCGCATCGAACTGCGCCTGGACCAGCGCCCGTGATACGGGGTGCAGCGAGCCCTGTGCCAGCGAAGCCGCCAGCAACAGCACGTGGGCCGGATCCGCGCCGTCCCTGGTGCGCACAGCCTGAAGCTTCAACTGGTCATGGGTGAGTGTCCCTGTCTTGTCAAAGATCACTGTGTTGATCCCAGCCAGTGACTCAAAGGCCTGCAACCGGCGGACCAGAATGCCGCGACGGGCCAGCGCGCCGGCCGACGTGAGCATGGCTGCGGGCGTCGCCAGTGAGAGCGCACACGGACAGGTGACGATGAGCACCGCCACCGCCACCGCCAGCGCCTTGCTGTGATCGATCTGCCACCAGTACCAGCCAGCGAAGGCGGCCGCCAAAAGCACCATCACCAGGAACGGCGCCGCAATACGGTCGGCCAGCACCGCCAGCCGCGGCTTTTCTGTGGATGCTTTTTCCATCAGCGCCACGATTTGGGCAAACCGGGTATCGCGCCCCAGGCGCTGAACGGCCACCAGCACCGGGCCGCCCAGGTTGAAACTGCCGGCCACGACCGATTGGCCACGCGTGCGCATGACGGGGCGTGACTCACCCGTCAGCAAGGCCTCGTCGACCGTCGCGAATTCGCTGCGGACCTCACCATCACCCGGAAACGCCTGACCCGCCTGAACCCGCACCACATCGCCCACAAGCAGTCGGCGAACCGAAACCGATTCGAGGCCGCCGTCCAGCTTCAGTCGCTCACACACTTCGGGCAGACGGCTCATCAGGCTGTCGAGTGCACCCGCCGTTCGATCGCGCGCCTTGAGTTCAAGGTAGCGCCCACCCAACAGGAAAAAAACGAACATGGTCAGCGAGTCGAACCAGACCTCATGGCCCCAGGGACCGGTCGGATCAAAAGTGGCTGCCGAGCTCGCGATGAAAGTCACCAGAATGCCGATGGATACCGGTGTGTCCATCCCCACTCGGCCCCGCAGGAGGTCGCGCCAGGCGCTGCTGAAAAACGGACCACTGGCAAAAAACACCACCGGCAGGCTCAGCACCCAACTGGCCCAGCGCAGCAACTGGTCAATGTCGGGAGGGATCTCACCGGGCGCGGCCACGTAAGCTGGCCATGCGTACATCATGACCTGCATGGCGCAGAAGCCGGCGACAAAGAGGCGCCACAGCGCGCGGCGGGTTTCGCGCAGGCGTTCGCTGATCGACAAGGCCTGTTGCATCGGAAGCAGCCGGTAGCCGGTCTCGCCAACCACTTGTGCCAGGCTGGACATGCGGGTCTGGGTCGGATCCCAGCGCACCGTCAGGCGTCTTGTGGCGGCATGCACCCGGGCAAGCTGCACACCAGGCAGATCCTGCAAAGCACATTCGACCGTGTCGGCACAGGCTGCGCAGTACATGCCCTGCACCATCAACACCGACTCCGCCACCTGGCGGCCATCGATTTCGGAGAATTGGGTGAAATCCTGCTGCTCGACCGGGTCGTCCAGAACAGCGAAGTTGTCGGTGACGGTGAGGGGGCCTCGGTGCGCACCAAACAGGCTGGGAACAGCCGCGCCCTCACCCGTCTGCTCGACGCGGCCAGGGGCCGCGAGATCGCTGGGCAAGGAACGCCCAAGCGATGACCCCACCGGGGGCGCGGTGACGGCCTCGTTCATGCGCTGAGGGTAATTCAACTGGTGCTCCTGGCGCTTGATTTAAGTCAACCACTCCAGGGCGGTCTTTGTTAGCCTATTGTCTGTCCAACAACAATTTCACTGGAGAAGACCATGTACAAGCGCATCCTCGTGGCGACCGACGGTTCCAAACTGTCGCAAATGGCCGTCGAGCACGCCATCAATCTGGCCGATATCACAGGTGCCGAGGTGGTGGCACTCAAGGTGGTGCCGCGCTATCCGCAGACCTATTTTGAGGGCGGTGTGGCCCTGGCCGCGGCGGAAGTCGCCCGCATCGAAAAGCAGTGGCAGGACGAGGCCATGGAGGCGGTCAACGCCGTGAAGTCGGCGGGACAGCTCCGCGAAGTGAAGGTCAAGCCAATCACCGTGAAATCCGATCTGATTGCCGAAGCCATCATCGCTGCGGCCAAACGCAACAAATGCGACCTGATCGTGATGGCATCGCATGGTCGTCGAGGCCTCAAGCGCCTGTTGCTGGGCAGCGAGACCCAGCAGGTGCTGACGCATTCGCACACACCTGTGCTCGTGTTGAGGTAACTGGCACCTCCGCGCCACTGGGATTCCCTGCGCCGCCCTTCGGCGTCACACCCCCAGGGGCAATGCGAGCGACCCGGCCAAGCCGGCTTCGCCGCGTTCTGGCTTGATGACACGTGCTCCGGAAAAGCCACCGCAGCGCGTTTCATTTTTCAGGCGAATTCGCTCTTGTATTGCTCGCGCAGCAGGTTCTTCTGAACCTTCCCCATGGTGTTGCGGGGCAGTTCATTCACCACGAAGCAGCGCTTGGGAATCTTGAAGTTCGCCAATTGCGCCTTGAGCATGACCAGCACCTGTTCGGCGTTCAACTGGGCACCCGGTCGTGCGATCAGCACGGCCACACCCACCTCGCCAAAGTCCGGATGCGGCACGCCCACCACGGCGCTCTCGGCCACGCCCGGCAGTTCGTTGATGAAGCCTTCGATCTCGGCCGGATAGACGTTGTAGCCACCACTGATGATCAGATCCTTGCTGCGCCCGACGATGGTCACGTAGCCTTGAGCATCGATGCGCCCCACATCACCGGTCTTGAAGAAACCGTCGGCGGTGAATTCTTCGGCGGACTTCTCTGGCATGCGCCAGTAGCCCTTGAAGACGTTGGGTCCGCGCACCTGAATGCCACCGACCTTACCCACGGGTACCGGCTCACCCGCATCGTCCACCACCCGCAGCTCCACCCCGGGCAACGGAAACCCCACCGTGCCGCCGCGCCGCTCGATCTGCCCGCCGTGGCGCGCGTCAGCCGCGCAAGGGTTGGACGTCAGCATGACGGTTTCGCTCATGCCGTAGCGTTCCAGGATGGTATGCCCGGTGCGGGCCTGCCAGGTGTTGAAGGTTTCGATCAACAGCGGTGCCGAACCGGAGATGAACAGGCGCATGTGACCAGCCTGCTCGGGCGTGAGGCCGGGTTCGGCGAGCATGCGCACGTAGAGAGTGGGCACGCCCATGAACACCGTCGCTCGCGGCAGCAGCGACACCACGCTGGGTGCGTCGAATTTGTTGAGCCACAGCATCGGGCTGCCGTTGA
Source organism: Hydrogenophaga sp. L76 (assembly GCF_057654755.1). Lineage (NCBI taxonomy): Bacteria > Pseudomonadati > Pseudomonadota > Betaproteobacteria > Burkholderiales > Comamonadaceae > Hydrogenophaga > Hydrogenophaga sp. L76. The sequence continues at coordinate 349,903 of NZ_CM172807.1, read as the reverse complement.
TGAGCGCGCCATGGATGGCGACAAACAGACCATGCACATGGAAGATCGGCAAGGCGTGGATCAGCACGTCATCCGGCTGCCAGCACCAGTGGTCGCGCAGCACCAGCGCATTGCTGAGCATGTTGCCGTGGCTGAGCATGGCGCCCTTGCTGCGACCGGTGGTGCCACTGGTGTAGATGATCACGGCCAGGTCGTCGGCGGCGCTGGTGGCCGGCGTGTGCTGGTCGCTGTGATGAGCGGCGCGTTCGAGCAAACTGCCTGTACGATCATCGCTCAAGGTGAAGACGTGGCGCGTGCCGGCCGTGAAGGCGATTTTGGACACCCAACCGTGGTTGCGCGGGCTGCACACGAACACAGCGGGTTCGGCGTTGGCCACGAAGTACGCGATCTCCGCGCTCTGGTAAGCCGTGTTGAGCGGCAGAAAGACAAAACCCGAGCGCAGCGTGGCCAGGTAAAGCACCATCGCCTCCACCGATTTTTCCACCTGCACCGCGATGCGTGCGCCCGGAGGCAGATCGAGCGAGGCCAACAGATTGGCCACCATGGCGGATGCGCGGTCGAGGTCGCGCCATGTGTAGCTCAAGCCGGTGCCGCCACCGGGCTCAATGTCTTCGACCGCGACCTGATCCAGATCGGTGGGAAACGCCGCACGCAAGGCGGCATACAGGTTGTGGTTGTTCATGGACGGCACAACAGGATGAAGCACAGACGGATCAGAAGACCGGTGGCCGCTTGGCCAGGAAGGCTGTGATGCCCTCGCGGTGTTCGGCGCTGTCGGCGTAAGCGTAGGCGTCGGCCAAGACTCCGTCGTCCAGTGGCGCCGTCGCCAGGCGCCGCAGCGTCTGCTTGTTCAGACGCGCGGCCTGCGGGGCCAGCGTGGTCAGGCGTTGCGCGCGCACCTGGGCATCCAGCTCCACATCGGCACCGGGCAACACGGCGCGCAGAAAACCGCTGGCCATCATCTCGTCGGCACTGAAGACCATGGCCTCCAGCAACATCGAACGCGCAACTGGCAGGCCGACCTCACACGCCACCAGTTGCGCCTCCCGTGGTGCCATCGGAAATCCGAGTCGCGCAATGGGCGCGCCAAAACGGGCGTCCTGTCCTGCGATGCGGATATCACAGCAACATGCAATCTCGACACCGGCTCCCATGCAATTGCCTTCGATCTGCGCCAGGATGGGCAGGTCACACGCCAGCATGGCCGCCAGCCCGCCCCAGACATCCTGCTCGTGAAAAGCGCGCAGGGTGGCTTCGTCAAAACGAAAATCCGGGTACTCGGCGATGTCGCCTCCCGCACAGAAGTGACCACCCTCCCCGCTCACGATCACGCAGCGCAGATCGGTGCGTAGCTGCAGGTGGTCGAAAACCGTCTTCAACTCACGCCACATCGCGCGCGACATCGCGTTGAACTTGCCAGGATGCGACAGGGTGACCCGGGCCACTGGCCCCTGGCTCAACAACTGAACCGTCCCGCTCATGCCCGAGCTCCCGGGCTGCGCTGTCCATACCACCACCACATCCCCGCGCCAGCCACGATCATGGGCACACACAGCCATTGGCCCATGCTCATCCCGAGCGAGAGCAGTCCCAGATGGGCATCAGGTTCACGGAAGAACTCGGCAATGAAGCGGAACACGCCGTAGCCAAACAGGAAGACCGAGGAAACCTGACCCGTGGCGCGCGGTTTGCGCGCGTACAGCCACAGCAACACGAAGAGCACCACACCCTCCATGAGGAACTGGTAGACCTGCGAAGGATGGCGCGGCAGGTCGCCCGCGCCACGGAACACCATGCCCCAGGGCAACGACGGGTCGGCGACACGCCCCCACAACTCGCCGTTGATGAAGTTGCCCAAGCGCCCTGCGGCCAGACCGGTGGGCACGCAAGGCGCCACAAAGTCCATCACCTGCATGAAGGGTCGATGGCGACTGCGTGCGTACCAGACCATGGCGGCCATCACACCCAGCATGCCGCCATGAAAACTCATGCCGCCTTGCCAGACCGCAAAGATTTCCAGCGGATGCGACAGGTAGTACGCGGGCTTGTAGAACAGGCAATAGCCGATGCGCCCACCAAGCACCACGCCCATCACACCGAGAAACAGGATGTCCTCGGTGTCGCGACGGGTCCAGGGCTGGGGCACCCGGATCGACGCGAAAGGCTCGTGCTTCAGGCGCGCATAGGCCAGCAACATGAACAGGCCAAAAGCGGCCAGGTACGTCAGCCCATACCAGTGAATGGCCAGCGGGCCCAACTGCAGGGCGACGGGATCAATTTGGGGATGAATCAGCATGGCTTGCGATTGTGCACGCAAGCCATGACCGCCCGTCACAGGAGGATCAGTCGCCGAGCAGGGACAGGTCGCGCACCGCGCCCTTGTCGGCCGAGGTGGCCAGCAGTGCATAGGCTTTGAGCGCGGCCGACACCTTGCGTGGGCGCGGCAGCGTGGGCTTCCAGCCCTTGGCGTCTTGCTCGGCGCGGCGCGTGGCCAGTTCCTCGTCGCTCACCAGCAGGTTGATGCTTCGGTTGGGGATGTCGATGCGGATCCTGTCGCCGTTGCGCACCAGACCGATCGCGCCGCCCGCCGCGGCTTCGGGCGAGCAGTGACCAATGGACAGGCCCGAGGTGCCGCCCGAGAAGCGGCCGTCGGTCAACAGCGCGCAGGCTTTGCCCAGGCCCTTGGACTTGATGTAGCTGGTCGGGTAGAGCATCTCCTGCATGCCGGGGCCACCCTTGGGGCCTTCGTAGCGCACGATCACCACATCGCCCGCCTTCACGTGGTCGGCCAGAATCTCGGCCACAGCCTCGTCCTGCGATTCGGTCACAAAGGCAGCGCCTTCGAACACCAGAATCGATTCGTCCACGCCGGCGGTCTTGACCACGCAGCCATCCACGGCGATGTTGCCATGCAACACCGCCAGACCGCCTTCTTGCGAAAAAGCATGCTCGCCCGAGCGGATGCAGCCTTCGGCGCGGTCCACGTCCAGGCTGGGCCAGCGGGTGTTTTGGCTGAAGGCCACCTGCGTGGGGATGCCGGCCGGGCCGGCCATGTAGAAGGTCTTGACCTCGTCCGATGGGCAACGCGCGATGTCCCAGGCATCCAGCGCGTCTTTCATGGTCTTGCTGTGAATGGTGGGCACATCGGTGTGCAGCTTGCCGGCGCGGTCCAGCTCACCCAGGATCGCCATGATGCCGCCCGCGCGGTGCACGTCTTCGATGTGGTACTTGTTGGTGTTGGGCGCCACCTTGCACAGCTGCGGCACCGATCGCGACAGGCGGTCGATGTCCTGCATCGTGAAGTCGATGCCAGCTTCTTGCGCGATCGCCAGCAGGTGCAGGATGGTGTTGGTCGAGCCACCCATGGCGATGTCCAGCGTGATCGCGTTCTCGAAGGCCTTGAAGCCCATGGAGCGCGGCAGCACCGATGTGTCGTCCTGCTCGTAGTAACGCTCACACAGCTCCACCGCCAGGCGACCGGCGCGCTTGAAGAGCTGCTCGCGATCGGCGTGTGTGGCCACCACCGTGCCGTTACCCGGCAGCGAGAGGCCCAGCGATTCGGTCAGACAGTTCATCGAGTTGGCGGTGAACATGCCCGAGCAGGAACCGCAGGTCGGGCAGGCCGAACGCTCGACTTCGGCCAGATCAGCGTCGCTCACCTTGTCATCCACCGCCATCACCATGGCATCGACCAGGTCGAGCTTCTTGAACTCCATCACCTGCGTTTGCGGATTGGCCAGTCGCACCTTGCCGGCTTCCATCGGTCCACCGGAGACAAACACCACCGGGATGTTCAGGCGCATCGCGGCCATCAACATCCCGGGCGTGATCTTGTCGCAGTTGGAGATGCAGACCAGCGCATCGGCGCAATGGGCATTGACCATGTATTCCACCGAGTCGGCGATCAGGTCGCGGCTGGGCAGCGAATAGAGCATGCCGTCGTGGCCCATGGCGATGCCATCGTCGACAGCGATGGTGTTGAACTCCTTGGCCACACCGCCCGCGGCTTCAATTTCACGCGCCACCAGTTGACCCAGGTCCTTCAGGTGCACATGGCCGGGCACGAACTGGGTGAAGGAGTTGGCGACCGCGATGATGGGTTTGCTGAAATCGCCGTCCTTCATGCCGGTGGCACGCCAGAGCGAGCGGGCACCGGCCATGTTGCGGCCGGCGGTGGAGGTCTTGGAGCGGTAAGCGGGCATGGTGAGGTCTTTGTCTGGGCGGATCTGGTGGGCAAAAAACGCAGCCGTGGATTATCTCCCACACATCGGAGGTGATTGCCGTCGGCGCTATAAGCACGAGAGAACACCACAACACCACCGGAGACCCCATGGCCGACCACACCGTCATTCCCATCCACCCGATGAACCCGCGCAGCCGCAACATCACCCAGGGCAAATCGCGTGCGCCCAACCGCTCCATGTACTACGCCATGGGTTACGAAGAGGCCGATTTCGTCAAGCCCATGGTGGGCGTGGCCAATGGCCACAGCACCATCACCCCGTGCAACTCGGGTCTGCAGAAACTGGCCGACGCGGCCATCGCCGGCATCGAGGAAGCCGGTGGCAACGCCCAGGTGTTTGGTACACCCACCATCTCCGACGGCATGGCCATGGGCACCGAGGGCATGAAGTACTCGCTGGTGAGCCGCGAGGTGATTGCCGACTGCATCGAGACCTGTGTGCAGGGGCAGTGGATGGATGGCGTGCTCGTGATCGGTGGCTGCGACAAGAACATGCCTGGTGGCCTCATGGGCATGCTGCGCGCCAACGTGCCGGCCATCTACGTGTACGGCGGCACCATCCTGCCCGGGCGCTACAAAGACCAGGATCTGAACATCGTGAGCGTTTTTGAAGCGGTGGGCCAGAACGCGGCCGGCAACATGAGCGACGCCGAGTTGCGCGAGATCGAGATGCGGGCGATCCCGGGAACGGGCTCCTGCGGTGGCATGTACACCGCCAACACCATGAGCTCCGCCTTCGAGGCGCTGGGCATCTCCCTGCCCTACTCCAGCACCATGGCCAATCCGCACGACGAGAAAACCAACTCGGCCCGCGAATCAGCCAAGGTGCTGATCGAGGCGATCCGGAAAGACATCAAGCCGCGCGACATCGTCACCCGCAAGAGCATCGAAAACGCGGTCGCGGTGATCATGGCCACAGGCGGCTCCACCAACGCCGTGCTGCATTTTCTCGCCATCGCACACGCTGCCGGCGTCGAATGGAACATCGACGACTTCGAGCGCGTGCGCGTGAAAACACCAGTGCTCTGTGACCTCAAGCCCAGCGGCCACTACCTGGCGGTCGACCTGCACCGCGCCGGCGGCATCCCGCAAGTGATGAAGATGCTGCTGAACGCCGGCCTGCTGCACGGCGACTGCCTCACCGTCACCGGCCAGACCATCGCCGAGATGTTGCAGGCGGTGCCCGACGCGCCGAGCGCCGACCAGGATGTGATCCGTCCCATCGACCGTCCCATGTACGCCCAGGGTCACCTGGCCATCCTCAAAGGCAACCTGTCACCCGAGGGCTGCGTGGCCAAGATCACAGGGCTGAAGAACCCCGTGATGACCGGCCCGGCGCGGGTGTTCGACGACGAGCAATCGGCGCTGCAGGCCATCCTGGATGGCCGGATCAAAGCCGGTGATGTGATGGTGCTGCGCTACCTCGGCCCCAAAGGCGGACCGGGCATGCCCGAGATGCTGGCGCCCACCGGTGCGCTGATCGGTGCCGGGCTGGGAGAGAGCGTCGGCCTGATCACCGATGGCCGCTTCTCGGGCGGCACCTGGGGCATGGTGGTGGGCCACGTGGCGCCCGAGGCCGCTGCCGGCGGCACGATTGCCCTGGTGCACGAGGGGGACAGCATCACCATCGACGCCCATGCTCTCAAGTTGGAGCTCAACGTGGCCGCAGATGAAATTGCCCGCCGTCGGGCCAACTGGACCGCTCCCGTGCCCCGCTATACGCGTGGCGTACAGGCCAAGTTTGCGTTCAACGCCGCCAGCGCGAGCCGGGGCGCCGTGCTCGACAACTATTGAGTTGCGAGGACCCCGGCGCAGGTCAGCGGCGCTTGCTCTTCATGCCCAGCGCCTGGCGCTGCCGTTCGATGCGGTCCTGCTTTTTCTGGTCCATCTTCTCCATTTCCTTGCGCTTGGTGTAGCCCGTGCTGTCAGCCCAGGCCCACCAGGCGACAGCCATGGCGAAAGGCGACAACACCCACCACCAGGAAAGCTCGGCGACGAATCCAATCTCGAAATACTTCAGTAGCATCAGGCCGACGCCCGCGATCAGCAAATACATCACACCCTCCAGTAAAGGTCCGATAAAGCCCGGCAAGAAACTGTAAGCGAGCGTATCCGGGCCGTCCCACTGGGTAAAATCCAGCCTGTGAGTTTTTCACGTTCACCCACTAGGACAACACCATGAAACGCGCTCTCCTGATTATGGCCGCTGTGGCCGCCATCTCCGCTCCCGCCATGGCCGACGAGGCCTTGGCCAAGAGCAAGAACTGCATGGCCTGCCATGCGGTGGACAAGAAACTGGTTGGTCCGGCCTACAAGGAAGTGGCCAAGAAGTACGCCGGCAATGCCAAGGCCGCCGACATGCTGGCCGAAAAGATCGTCAAGGGTGGTTCTGGCGTCTGGGGTGCGATTCCCATGCCCGCCAACCCGCAAGTAAACGCTGCCGACGCCAAGAAGCTGGCAGCATGGGTGATGAGCCAGCAGTAAACCGCTTCTCGCTTCCGCAACAAAAAACCCGCTGGTCTCCAGCGGGTTTTTTGTTGCCTGGTTCCTGGAAACTAAAGGCACCAGGAACTTAAGATCAGTTGTTTTCCGACAACTGATCCAGGATGGCCGGGTTCTCCAGCGTGGAGGTATCCTGGGTGATGGCTTCGCCCTTGGCGATCGAGCGCAGCAGGCGGCGCATGATCTTGCCCGAGCGGGTCTTGGGCAGGTTGTCACCGAAGCGGATGTCCTTGGGCTTGGCAATCGGGCCGATCTCCTTGCCCACCCAGTCGCGCAACACCTTGGCAATCGCCTTCGCCTCGTCGCCGGTGGGGCGTGAGCGCTTGAGCACGACGAAGGCCACAATGGCTTCGCCGGTCAGGTCGTCCGGGCGGCCCACCACGGCGGCTTCAGCCACCAGGTCGGTCTTGCCGACCAGGGCCGATTCGATTTCCATCGTGCCCATGCGGTGGCCCGACACGTTCAACACGTCATCGATCCGGCCGGTGATGCGGAAATAGCCGCGGTCAGGACTGCGCACCGCGCCGTCACCGGCAAGGTAGTAGCCCTTGAGTTCCTCGGGGAAGTAGCTCTTCTTGAAACGCTCGGGGTCGCCCCAGATGGTGCGGATCATCGAAGGCCAGGGCCGCTTGACCACCAGAATGCCACCCGCACCATTGGGCACGTCCATGCCGGCTTCGTCGACGATGGCGGCGGTGATGCCAGGCAACGGCAGCGTGCACGAACCCGGCACCAGTGGCGTGGCACCCGGCAGCGGCGTGATCATGTGGCCACCGGTTTCGGTCTGCCAGAAGGTATCCACGATCGGGCAACGCTCGCCGCCGATGTGTTTGTAGTACCACATCCAGGCCTCGGGGTTGATGGGCTCACCCACCGAACCCAGGATGCGCAGGCTGCTCAGGTCGGAGCGCGCAGGATGCACCTTTTCGTCACCCTCGGCCGCCTTGATCAACGAACGGATCGCGGTCGGGGCGGTGTAGAAGATGGTGCACTTGTGGCGCTCGATCATCTGCCAGAAACGGCCGGCGTTCGGGTAGGTGGGCACACCTTCGAACACGATCTGGGTTGCGCCAGCGGCCAGAGGGCCATAGGCCACGTAGGTGTGGCCAGTGATCCAGCCGATGTCGGCCGTGCACCAGAAGATGTCGCTGTCCTTCAGGTCGAAGGTCCAGTTCATGGTCAGGTTGGCCCACAGCAGGTAACCGCCGGTGCTGTGCTGCACGCCCTTGGGCGTGCCGGTGGAGCCTGAGGTGTAGAGCACGAACAGCGGGTGCTCGGCACCCACCATGACAGCCGGGCAGTCGGTGGACTCGGCCGCCATCACCTCGTGCATGAAGCTGTCGCGACCGGCCACCATGTTGCAGGCGGTGGGCGTGCGCTGGAAAACGATCACGTCCTTGACGCACTCGCAGCCGCCCATGGCAATGCCTTCGTCCACGATGGACTTGAGCGGCAGCTCCTTGCCACCGCGCAGCTGGTAGTTGGCGGTGATCACCGCCACAGCGCTGGCGTTTTGAATCCGTTCCTGCAGGGCCTTGGCGGAGAAGCCGCCGAACACCACGCTGTGCGTCGCGCCGATGCGGGCACAGGCCTGCATGGCCACCACGCCTTCGATCGTCATGGGCATGTAGATGACGACGCGGTCACCCTTCTTCACACCCCTGGCCTTGAGCGCGTTGGCAAACTGGGACACCTTGGCCAGCAACTCCTTGTAGGTCACCTTGGTCACTTCACCGCCATCGGCTTCGAAAATGATCGCCGTCTTGTTCTCCACCGGCGTGCCCATGTGGCGGTCGAGGCAGTTGTAAGAGGCGTTCAGTTCGCCGTCTTCGAACCACGTGTAAAACGGCGCATTCGACTCGTCCAGCGTCTTGGTGAAGGGCTTGCTCCAGGTCAGTGTTTCGCGCGCGAGCCTGGCCCAGAAACCTTCGAAATCATTTTCGGCCTCGGCGCAGAGGGCGTTGTAGGCGTCCATGCCCGAAATGCGCGCCGCCTTGCGGGTGGCCTCGGTGGGTTCAAAAACACGGTTTTCGACCAGGGTGGATTCAATCGACGACGAAGGCGCGGACATGGGCAGTCTCCTCAGGTGTTGTGGGAACAGGTAACACATGAATGTGCGCAAAGGCTCTTACGAGCCACTTACATGGACGCGACGGCCCCCAGCGCGCACCACGCCGCCACTCTACAATGCCGCCAAAGCCCTGAGGCTCGAACGCCTTCTTCTGTACGTTCGCTTCCGGCAAAACACCCATTTCCATGACCGCTCCCGTCAAAACACCCGTCGCCATCCGCTCCCTGCCCAACCTGATTTTTGCCAGCCGCTGGCTGCAGTTGCCGCTGTATCTTGGCCTGATCCTGGCTCAGGCCATCTACGTTTTCCATTTCTGGGTGGAGCTGGTTCACCTGATCGAGGCGGCCTTTGGGAGCAAGGATGCGCTGGCCGCGCTGGTTCACAGCATCGGCTACAAGGAATCGGCCGATGTCACCTCGCTCAACGAAACCATCATCATGCTGGTGGTGCTGGCGCTGATCGACGTGGTCATGATCTCGAACCTGCTGATCATGGTGATCGTGGGTGGCTACGAAACCTTCGTGAGCCGCATGAACCTGGAGAGCCACCCGGACCAGCCCGAGTGGCTGAGCCATGTGAACGCTTCGGTGCTGAAGGTCAAGCTGGCCACCGCCATCATCGGCATCAGCTCCATCCACCTGCTCAAGACCTTCATCAACGCGGCCAACTACGATGAAAAGGTGCTCATGTGGCAGACCATCATTCATGTGGTGTTCCTGCTCAGCGCCATGGCCATCGCCATGACCGACCGCCTGATGGTGCATCCAGCGACCAACACCCACTGATCGCCCGGACTCGCACAGGATGAAAAGCGGCCACCCGGCCGCTTTTTTTTCATTCTGCGTCCTGGGCAGCATCAACGCCCGGTCATGTCGCCCGGCACCACCCACCGATCAAACTGCTCGGCGCTCACGTGACCTGACGCCAGTGCAGCCTCTCTGAGGGTCATACCTTCCCGGTGCGCTTTTTTCGCAATCTCGGCGGCACGGTCGTAGCCGATGTGAGGGTTCAGCGCGGTCACCAGCATCAGCGACTGCTCCAGCATTTCAGCGATGCGCTCGCGGTTGGGTTCGATGCCGGCCGCGCAGTGCTCATGGAAGCTCGCCATGCCATCGGCCAGCAGGCGCACGCTCTGCAGAAAGTTGTGGGCCACCATCGGACGGAACACATTGAGTTCGAAATTGCCCGACGAACCACCCATGTTGATGGCCACGTCATTGCCCATGACCTGGCAACACAACATGGTGAGCGCCTCGCACTGCGTCGGGTTGACCTTGCCCGGCATGATGGACGAGCCCGGTTCGTTTTCGGGAATGGACAGTTCGCCCAGTCCGCTGCGTGGACCACTGGCGAGCCAGCGCACATCGTTGGCGATTTTCATCAGACTCGCTGCCAGCCCTTTCAAAGCACCATGGGCGTGCACCAGCGCATCGCAGCTGGCCAGCGCTTCAAATTTGTTGGGTGCGCTCACCAGCGGCAGGCCGGTGTACCGGGCCAGCTCGGCGGCCACCTGCTCGGCGAAGCCCGCTGGCGCGTTGAGCCCGGTACCCACCGCCGTACCGCCGAGCGCGAGTTCGCACAGGTGCGGCAGCGCGGCACGCACATGGTGCTCGGCATGCGACAGCTGCGCCGCCCAGCCCGATATCTCCTGCCCCAGCGTCAGCGGTGTGGCGTCCTGAAGGTGGGTGCGGCCGATCTTCACGATACCGTCAAAGTCCGTCGACTTGGCGGTCAGCGTGTCTCGCAGCGCGATCAGCGCCGGCAGCAATCGGTGGGTGAGTCCGTCCACCGCCGCCAGGTGCATGGCGGTGGGAAACACGTCGTTGGACGACTGGCTGCGGTTGACGTCGTCGTTCGGGTGCACCAGTCGCCCCTCGCCACGCGTGCCGCCCAACAGCTCGCTGGCGCGGTTGGCCAGCACCTCGTTGACGTTCATGTTGGTCTGCGTGCCTGAACCGGTCTGCCAGATCACCAGCGGAAATTCGGCATCCCACCGCCCACTGATCACCTCTTCGGCCGCGGCCTCAATGGCTCGCGCATTGTCGGGCGCCAGACCGGCAAGGCTCTGGTTCACCACGGCACAGGCCCGCTTGGCCCGGACCAGCGCACGGATCAGCTCACGCGGCATCCGCTCGCCAGAAATGTCAAAGTGCTGCAGGGAACGCTGGGTTTGCGCACCCCACAGGTGGTCCGCGGGCACCTCGATCGGTCCCATGCTGTCGTGTTCGGTACGGGTATCCATGGCGGGCCTCCAGTCGTCAGCCGGTGAAAGGCTAGTCCTGTCAAAATAGCAGGCTGATCCCACCGTAGCAGACCTTGCGCCGCGCCACCAGTGCAGCACCCGTTGTCCACGTCAATCACACAGCCCACGCCATGACCACGAGCATCCGCCAGAACGACCTGATCGAATCCGTCGCCGCCGCCCTGCAGTACATCAGCTACTACCACCCGGCCGACTACATCGCCCACCTGGCCCGCGCCTACGAACGCGAGCAGAGCGCCGCCGCCAAGGACGCCATCGCGCAGATCCTGACCAACAGCAAGATGAGCGCCACCGGCCACCGCCCGATCTGTCAGGACACCGGCATCGTCAACGTGTTCCTCAAGGTGGGCATGGACGTGCGCTGGGACGGTTTCAGCGGCAGCCTGGACGATGCCATCAACGAGGGCGTGCGGCGCGGCTACAACCACCCCGACAACACGCTGCGCGCCAGCGTGGTGGCCGATCCGCAGTTCGACCGCAAGAACACCAAGGACAACACCCCGGCCGTGATCTTCACCGAGATCGTGCCGGGCAATACGGTGGAAGTGACCGTGGCCGCCAAGGGCGGTGGCTCGGAGAACAAATCCAAGATGGTCATGCTCAACCCGGGCGACAACGTGGTCGAATGGGTGCTCAAGACCGTGCCGACCATGGGCGCCGGCTGGTGCCCGCCGGGCATGCTGGGCATCGGCATCGGCGGCACTGCTGAAAAAGCCGTTCTGATGGCCAAGGAAAGCCTGATGGACGACCTGGACATGTACGAGCTGCAGGCCAAGGCGTCCAATGGCGAAAAGCTCAGCAAGGTCGAAGAAATGCGCCTGGAGCTGTTTGACAAGGTCAATGCCCTGGGCATCGGCGCGCAGGGCCTCGGTGGCCTCACCACCGTGCTCGACGTCAAGATCAAGATGTACCCCACGCACGCGGCCAGCAAGCCCGTGGCCATGATCCCCAACTGCGCCGCCACGCGCCACGCGCACTTCGTGCTCGATGGCAGTGGCCCGGTCTACATCGACCCGCCGAGCCTGGACCTCTGGCCCGACGTGGCCTGGACGCCCGACTACGTGAAGAGCAAAAAGGTGGACCTCAACGCCCTCACCGCCGCCGAAGTGGCGAGCTGGAAGCCCGGCGACACCCTGCTGCTCAACGGCAAGATGCTGACCGGCCGCGACGCCGCGCACAAGCGCATCCAGGACATGCTGGCCAAGGGCGAGCAGCTGCCGGTGGACTTCACCAACCGCGTCATCTACTACGTCGGCCCGGTCGATCCGGTCAAGGGCGAGGCCGTCGGCCCCGCCGGTCCGACAACCGCCACCCGCATGGACGGCTTCACCGAGATGATGCTCGCGCAAACCGGCCTGATCGCCATGGTCGGCAAGGCCGAACGTGGCCCGGTCGCCATCGAAGCCATCAAGAAGCACAAATCGGCCTACCTCATGGCCGTGGGCGGTGCCGCCTACCTCGTCTCCAAAGCCATCAAGACCGCCAAGGTCGTGGGCTTTGCCGACCTCGGCATGGAAGCCATCTACGAGTTCGACGTGGTCGACATGCCCGTGACCGTGGCGGTGGATGCGGGCGGCACCAGCGCCCACATCACCGGCCCGGCAGAGTGGAGCAAGCGCATCGCCTCGGGCGAGTTCAAAGGCATCGCGGTGGCCGCCGCTTGAAAACCATCGGGGTTTTTGACAGTGGTCTGGGCGGCCTGAGCGTGCTGCGCGCCCTGCTGCTCGAAATGCCGGAAGCCCGCTACGTGTACCTGGCCGACGGGGCCTACACCCCCTACGGCGGGCGCAGCGCAGCGCAGGTGACCGAGCGCGCGCATCGCATCACACAATGCCTGCGCCAGGACTCAGCGGTCGACGCGCTGGTGGTGGCCTGCAACACCGCCACCGCCATGGCCATTGAATCCCTGCGCCAGGAGCACCCGGACTGGCCCATCGTGGGCGTGGAACCGGCACTCAAGCCCGCGGCCGCACTCAGCCGGAGCGGACACATCGGCGTGCTCGCCACGCGCGGTACGGTCGAGAGTGAGCGCTTCGCCCGCCTGCGCACCCGTGTCGAGTCCGAATCCAGCCGCCCGCTGCATTTCACAACCCAAGCCTGCGAAGGCCTGGTCGACGCCATCGAGCACGGCGACGAAGCCAGGACACGCGCCCTGTGTGCACGCTATCTGGACGCCTTGCGCGCCAGCGCCAAAACCTCGGCACCCATGGACACCCTGGTGCTGGGCTGCACGCACTACCCGTTCGCAGCCGACATCCTGCAGACGCTGTCTGGGCCTGCCGTGCGCCTGGTTGAAACCGGCGCTCCGGTGGCACGCCGCACGCGGGCGGTGCTGGGGCTTCCCGAGGCCAACGCAGTGGTGTGCGGCACGCCGCACATCACGCTGTTGTCCACAGGTGACCCGACACCGCTGGCGCAAGCGTCGGCCCGCTGGCTCGGCACAACCGTTGGCGCCATACATGTGGACTTTTGATCAGGAGCACAAACCGCTCCGCGACGCAGGCTTCAGCCGCTCGCCACGCCAGGACCCGACAAGGCGGCCCGACGCCCCCGCTCCATGTTCACCGGCAACAGCAAGACGAGCCCGAGCAAAAACAGCAGCGCCGTGAACCCAATGGCCAGCCGCTGGTTGCCCCCGGTGGCCCAGGTGATGGCCCCATAGCTCAACGGCCCGATGATGCTCGCCAGCCGAGTTGCAAAGGTCCAGAGGCCGTAGAACTCAGCCAACTGCTTCGGGGGCGCCAGCATGCCCGCCATGGCGCGACCGGACGACTGGCTGGAACCCATGCATAAACCCGCGATCGCCGCGGCGTACCAGAAGCCCCCTTTGGTGGTGGTGAGTGCGGCGATGATGCAAGTTGCGATCCAGCCGACCAGGGTGATGCCCAGCGCGAGCTTGTGACCCAGCCGGTCCTGCCAGTAGCCAAAGGCAAACGCGCCCAATGCCGCAGCAATGTTGAGCACAAAAATCAGCACCATGGTTTCCTGCTGAACAAACCCGATCACCTGTTCGGCGTAGATGGCCGCCAGCGTGATGGTCACGGTCACGCCGCCCTGGTACGCCGCCGCGCAGGCCAGCAGCCACATGAAATCGCGGTAGCGCCGGGCGTCGCGGTAGGTCGCATGCAGGCGGCTCAATGAAGCCTTCAGTCCGCCTTCAGCCGACCGAGCCTGAGGTTTGGCCCGTTCCTTCAGCAGCTTGAAAGTGACCAGCGCCGCGAGCGCAAAGATCCCGGCGGTGATCCACATGGTCACGGGCACGAACTGGGCAGCCGTCTGCCCCTGCCCTTGAGCCCGGATCACGTACACCAGACTCAGGCCGAGCGCCAGCATGCCGCCGAAGTAACCAAAGCTCCAGCCCCAGCCGCTGACCCGGCCCATGGCTGCCGGACGTGCGAGTTCGGGCAGGAACGCGGCAATCAGGGACTCACCCCAGGCGAAGCAGACATTGGAAACAATGATCAACAGCACCGCCAGTGCCACCATCCCGGGTCCGACAAAAGCCAGTGCGGCCGTCGCCAGCACGCAGCCCAAGGTGGTGAACAGCAGCAGCCGCTTCTTGGCACCAAAGCGGTCAGCCCAGGCCCCCATGGCGGGCATGGTCACCATCACGATGGCATGCGACACGCTGAGTGCGAGCGTCCAGGCGAACGTGGCCCAGACAGCGCCCCCGGCCACGGCGCCGACAAAATAGGCCGCAAACACCGCCGTCAGCACCACGGTGGTGTAGCCCGAGTTGGCGAAGTCGTACATGGCCCAGCCGAACACTTCGCGCCTGCGCACGCCGGGGTTCAGGGCTTCGGTGGAAAACAGCGCCATCAGGGTCTCACGGATTCACGCCGCGCCGATGACTCAAGGCCGGTGCCTGCGCTCAGCGCAGACCGCCGTTCCATCAGGCATGTGTCAGTGCAAATGGCGTGGCTTGCGCCCACCGCCGTGACCCGAGGATCCACCACCATGCCCTCGGGGCGGGCGGCCCAGCTGCATGGAGTTGACGAGGGCGTCAAAGCGCTGCGAGAACAGCTTGTCGATCGAGCCAACCACATCACCCAGCTCGGCCGCGTCAAAGTGCCGCTCCATGATGTGCACCACATCCTGCACCAGCAGGTCGCGCTGCACCTGCATGATGGCCGCGGGCGTGGGGCCAACAAAACACATCATGAAGTCGTCGCGCGCCTCCTCTTCGGAGGTCTCGTCTTCTTCATCGAACTCGGTGTCGTAGAAAGACACTTCGAGCGGCGCACCGGCCGATGCGATGTCGTTCAGGCCCATGCAGGCTTCTTCGATCACCTGACGAAAATCCTCATCGCCCGGCACCGTCCAGCACATCTGCAAGACGTGAGCTTCGGCGTCAAAGCGGATGCCCGGCTCGTCCTCGTAGCTGCTCTCGGCCGCTGCCGCCAGTGAGCGGGCACCGGCATACTGCCAGAGTGGCTTGAGCGCATCCTGAATCTGGCCATAAGCCACATCCTCGCGCAACGGCACATCGCCATGCACGTGGATTTCAAAGGGTGCGTTGTATCGGGTCATGAAAACTCACTGTACCGGTGAAACCGGAAAAAGCCTAGGGGATGTGGTGCCTCGAACCGGGGTCGAACCGGTACGCCCCCTCTCGGGAAAGCGGCGGATTTTAAGTCCGCTGTGTCTACCAATTTCACCATCGAGGCCAGCCTGTCATTGTCGCAGGTTCGCCAACAGCGCCGCCTCATGGACAGACGCCTGACGAACACTGCGGGCAACGGCCCCGCGATCGCCCAGAGCGGAAACGAAAAAAGGGGAAGCACAGCTTCCCCTTTTTTGATGTTGGAGCGGGAAACGAGACTCGAACTCGCGACCTCAACCTTGGCAAGGTTGCGCTCTACCAACTGAGCTATTCCCGCAATGCCTGATACCGACCAGTGACTGGAGGCGCGACCCGGAGTCGAACCGGGCTAGACGGATTTGCAATCCGTTGCATAACCGATTTGCTATCGCGCCCTATGCGATGAATCGGAAAACCCATTCATCCCAATCGACAAAAAAGGGAAGCTCGGCTTCCCTTTTTCAAAACTGGAGCGGGAAACGAGACTCGAACTCGCGACCTCAACCTTGGCAAGGTTGCGCTCTACCAACTGAGCTATTCCCGCATGTTTCTGATGTTTGTCAGAAGCTGGAATTCTAGCGCAGAAAAACGCCTCTTTTCAAGCCCCCGCAAATTTTTTGACTCAATGTTTCACAGCATCGGGTGCGGGTGCCGCCGGGCGCACGGAAGCTGCGGCCACCTGTGCAGCGACCTCTTCGTCGGTCAGCGGAACCGGCTGGCGCTCCAGCGCAATGGCCAGCACCTTGTCGATCCATTTGACCGGTACGATCTCCAGACCCTGCTTCACATTGTCGGGAATCTCGGCCAGATCCTTCACGTTTTCTTCGGGAATGATCACGGTCTTGATGCCGCCACGCAAAGCCGCCAGGAGCTTTTCCTTCAAGCCACCAATCGCGGTGACTTCACCACGCAAGGTGATCTCTCCGGTCATGGCCACGTCGGCCCGCACCGGGATGCCCGTGAGCGAGGACACCAGCGCCGTGGTCATAGCCGCACCGGCGCTCGGTCCATCCTTGGGCGTGGCGCCATCGGGCACGTGGATGTGGATGTCGCGCTTGTCGAACTGTTCGTCCTTGATGCCGAGTGACCGGGCACGGCTGCGCACCACCGTGCGAGCCGCTTCCACCGACTCCTTCATCACGTCACCCAGAGACCCGGTCCGCGTGATCACGCCCTTGCCGGGCATGATCGCCACTTCGATGGTCAGCAGATCGCCACCCACCTCGGTCCAGGCCAGACCCACCACCTGGCCAACCTGGTTCTGCGCTTCGGCGCGGCCGTAGCTGTACTTGCGCACACCCAGGAATTCGCTGAGGTTTTCAGCATCGACCACCACGGTCGGCGTGTACTTCTTGAGCAGCAGGCCCTTGACCACCTTGCGGCAGATCTTGGAGAGTTCACGCTCCAGCGAACGCACACCGGCTTCGCGGGTGTAGTAGCGCACGATGTCGCGCACCGCGTCGTCCTTCACCTCCATCTCGCCTTCGCGGATGCCGTTGTTCTTCAGCTGTTTCGGCAACAGGTAGCGGATCGCGATATTGGTCTTCTCCTCTTCGGTGTAACCCGAGAGGCGGATCACTTCCATCCGGTCCAGCAGGGCTGGCGGGATGTTCATCGAGTTCGAGGTGGCGACGAACATCACGTCGGACAGGTCGAAATCGACCTCGACGTAGTGGTCACCAAAGGTGTGGTTCTGCTCCGGATCCAGCACCTCCAGCAAGGCGCTCGACGGATCCCCGCGGAAATCGGTGCCCAGCTTGTCGATCTCATCGAGCAGGAACAACGGGTTGCGCGTGCCGATCTTCGAGAGGCTTTGCAGCACCTTGCCCGGCATGGCGCCGATGTAGGTGCGGCGGTGACCGCGGATTTCGGCCTCGTCGCGCATGCCTCCCAAGGCCATGCGAACATACTTGCGGCCCGTGGCCTCGGCCACCGACTGGCCGAGCGAGGTCTTGCCCACACCGGGTGGGCCGACCAGGCACAGGATCGGCGCCTTGACCTTGTCCACGCGCTGCTGGACCGCGAGGTATTCGAGGATGCGGTCCTTGACCTTGTCGAGACCGTAATGGTCTTCGTTGAGTACGGCTTCGGCGTGTGCCAGATCGTGCTTGATCTTGGTCTTCTTGCTCCAGGGCAGGGCCACCAGGGCATCGATATAGTTGCGTACCACGGTGGCCTCGGCAGACATGGGCGACATCAGCTTGAGCTTCTTGAACTCGGCGTCGGCCTTCTTGCGCGCCTCGGCGGGCATCTTGGCGGCCTTGATCTTCTTCTCAATCTCTTCGATGTCGGCGCCCTCTTCGCCTTCGCCCAGCTCCTTCTGGATCGCCTTGACCTGCTCGTTCAGGTAGAAGTCACGCTGGTTCTTCTCCATCTGGCGCTTCACCCGGCCACGGATCTTCTTGTCGACATTGAGGATGTCGACCTCGCGTTCGAGCTGCTCAAACAGGTTTTCCAGGCGCTTGTTGACCGGGTCCAGATCGAGCACGACCTGCTTGGACTCCAGCTTCAGCGGCAAGTGGGCTGCAATGGTGTCGGCCAGGCGACCGGGGTCGTCAATGCTGGAGATCGAGGTCAGGATTTCCGACGGGATCTTCTTGTTCAGTTTGACGTACTGGTCAAACTGCTGCATCACGGCACGGCGCAGCGCCTCGAGTTCGGTCGACAGGATGTCGGCACGCTCAACCGCCGGGTCCACCGGGTGGACGCTGGCGACAAAGTGGGTCTCACCGTCGGTGATCGACAAAACTTTTGCACGCTGAACCCCCTCCACCAACACCTTCACGGTGCCGTCGGGCAGTTTCAGCATCTGCAGGATGGTGGCGATGCAACCCATTTCGAACATGTCCTCCGTGGAGGGCTCGTCCTTGGCGGCGGCTTTCTGGGCCACCAGCATGATGCGCCGCTCCGCTTCCATGGCGGACTCCAGCGCCTTGATGCTTTTCGGGCGCCCCACAAACAGCGGGATCACCATGTGCGGGAAGACCACCACGTCGCGCAAGGGCAGCAGTGGCAGGTCAACCGGCGTGCTGGGCAAAGGGGTTTGTCCGGACATTTCTCAACCTCAACAAAAGGGTCATGGGCAGATGCGGGCGGTCGACACCGGGCGCATCATCAACTTGGCATGCACTCACTCACGCATGCCCGCTACCGTTCAGGCCTGTTTGGCCGCTTCGCGGTAGACCAGCAGGGGAGGCTTGTTCTCTTCAATGGTGGACTCGTCCACCACGACTTTCTCCACGTTGCTCATGCCTGGCAGATCGAACATGGTGTCGATCAGCGCGTTTTCCAGTATCGAGCGCAGGCCGCGCGCGCCGGTCTTGCGCGCCAGTGCCTTGCGCGCGATGGCTTTGAGGGCGGCGGGGCGGACTTCCAGCTCCGCGCCTTCCATGGACAGCAGCCGCGAAAACTGCTTGACCACGGCGTTCTTGGGTTCGGTCAGGATTTCGACCAGCGCATCCTCGCTGAGCTCCGACAGCGCGGCAATCACCGGCACGCGGCCCACCAGTTCTGGAATCAGGCCGAACTTGATCAGGTCTTCGGGTTCGATTTCCTTGAAGGCGTCGGTCAGGCTGCGCTGCTTCTTGCTCTTGACCACCGCGCTGAACCCCATGCCCGAGGCTTCGGTGCGGTTTTCGATGATTTTTTCCAGCCCGGCGAAGGCGCCACCGCAGATGAACAGGATGTTGGTCGTGTCGACCTGCAGGAAATCCTGGTTCGGATGCTTGCGGCCACCCTGGGGCGGCACCGAGGCCATGGTGCCTTCGATCAACTTGAGCAGGGCCTGCTGCACACCCTCGCCCGACACGTCACGCGTGATGGACGGGTTGTCCGACTTGCGGGTGATCTTGTCAATCTCGTCGATGTAGACGATGCCCTGCTGGGCACGTTCGACGTCGTAGTTGCAACTTTGCAGCAGCTTGGCGACGATGTTCTCCACGTCTTCGCCCACATAGCCGGCTTCGGTCAGCGTGGTGGCGTCCGCCATGACAAACGGCACGTTGAGCATGCGCGCCATGGTCTGGGCCAGCAAGGTCTTTCCCGAACCCGTGGGACCGATCAGCAGGATGTTGCTTTTGGCCAGTTCCACCTCGTCCTTGCGTGCTGTCTGTTTGTGGCGCAGGCGTTTGTAGTGGTTGTAGACCGCCACCGCCAAAGCCCGCTTGGCCCCTTCCTGACCGATCACGTAGCTGTCGAGATTGCCCTTCAGGTCGGCAGGCGTAGGCACGTCATCGCCCGACGCCTTGACCGATTCCAGTCCCGGCAGTTCGTCGCGGATGATGTCGTTGCACAGCTCGATGCACTCGTCGCAGATGAACACCGAGGGCCCCGCGATCAGCTTCTTGACCTCGTGCTGGCTCTTGCCACAAAACGAGCAGTAGAGCGCTTTTTCACCGGAGGCGGCTTTTTTGTCGGCCATGAGATTTGGGGTTCAGAAAGACAGAGAGATGCAACGGGAACAATGATAGTTCAAGGCTGCAATGTGACAAATGCCGGAAAAGCGCCTCTTTGGGCACGGATCAGGCGGTTTGGAGGAGACACTGGACCGATGGGAACCTCGACGGCACCATCCAGTCCATCGGCATCAGGCTGCGATAGCCCCACGCTTTTCGATCACCTTGTCGATCAGGCCGTATTCGGCCGATTCGGCGGCCGACATGTAGTAGTCGCGTTCCGTGTCGCGTGCAATGCGCTCCAGCGGCTGGCCGGTGCGTTCGGCCAGGATCTTGTTCAGCTGCTCGCGGGTCTTGAGGATTTCTCGGGCCTGGATCTCGATCTCGGTCGCCTGACCGCGGCTTCCACCAGACGGCTGGTGAATCATGATCTTGGAGTTGGGTAGCGAGAACCGCTTGCCCTTGGTTCCTGCGGCCAACAGGAAAGCACCCATACTGGCAGCGAAGCCACAGCACAGTGTGGACACGTCGGGCTTGATGAAGTTCATCGTGTCGAAGATCGCCATGCCGGCGCTCACCGAACCGCCGGGCGAGTTGATGTAGAACGAAATGTCCTTGTCAGGGTTTTCACTTTCCAGGAACAGCAGCTGCGCGACAACCAGATTGGCCGAATGGTCATTGACCTCACCCACCAGGAAGATCACGCGCTCCTTGAGCAGGCGCGAATAGATGTCGTAGGCGCGCTCGCCGCGGCCCGAGGTCTCGATCACCATGGGCACCATGCCCAAGCCCTGAATGTCCATTGCGCTCATGCGTTTCTCCATGTGTTGATGCATAACATGCCACTACTGTAACCAACCTGCCAAAGCCGCCACACGGTCGCGGCTTTGGCCGAGGTAGGCATATGGCGTGCCTGTTGAAAAAGGCAAGCGTCGGGGAACAAAAAAAGGGCGGATTGCTCCGCCCTTTCCAGTCCTGACGTGACCGCGGATCCCGACCGGTGCCGCAAGCGACCCGACCGCTGACCCGCTGTGGGCCAATCAGGCCTGACCCATCAGCTCATCGAAGCTGATCGACTTTTGATTGATTTTGGCCTTGGACAGCACGAATTCGGTCACGTTGTTCTCGATCACGATGGCTTCCACTTCGGCCATGCGGCGGTTGTCGCCGGTGTACCAGCGCACCACTTCAGCCGGCTTTTCGTAAGAAGCAGCGAGCTCGTCGATGTGTGCCTTGATCTGCTCGGACGTGGCGTGCAACTCGTTGGCACGCACCAGCTCCGCCACCACCAGACCCAGGCGCACACGGCGCTCGGCCTGGGGACGGAACAGGTCGTCGGGGATCGGCGCCTTGTCGGCGTCTTTCACTCCGCGCTGCTTCAGGTCGGCGCGGGCGCCTTCGACCAGGCGGTCCAGTTCGGCCTGCACCACCGACTTCGGCAGGTCCAGTTCGGCTTTGGCGGCCAGGGCATCCATGGCAGCCTGCTTGTTGCGGGCCTGCAGGCGGTGTTTGACTTCGCGCTCCAGGTTTTTCTTGATGTCGGCGCGCAGGCCTTCGACCGTGCCTTCGGCGATGCCGAGCGACTTGGCCAGGGCCTCGTCCACATCGGGCAGGTGAGCGGCTTCAATCTTGTTCACGGTGACCAGGAAGTCGGCGGTCTTGCCGGCCACGTCCTTGCCGTGGTAGTCCTCGGGGAAGGCCAGGGGGAACGTCTTGGACTCGCCCGACTTCATGCCGCGCACGGCGTCTTCAAATTCCTTGAGCATCTGGCCATCGCCGACGATGAACTGGAAGCCTTCGGCCTTGCCACCTTCAAAAGCCTCGCCGTCGATCTTGCCGGCGAAGTCGATGGTGACGCGGTCGCCGTCGGCGGCGGCCTGGTCCTGCGCGCGTTGCGCAAAGGTGCGGCGCTGCTTGCGCAGGATGTCCAGCGTGCGGTCGATGGCAGCATCGTCCACTTCGGCCGAAATCTTCTCCACTTCAGCGGTGGACAGGTCTTCGATCTTCACTTCGGGGTACACCTCGAAGACGGCGTCAAAAGCCAGTTGGCCTTCGGGCGATTCTTCCTTTTCGGTGATCTTGGGCTGACCGGCGACGCGCAGCTTGGCTTCGTTGGCGGCGGTGGCAAAGGCCTCGCCCACCTTGTCGTTCATGACCTCGTAGTGCACCGAATAACCATAGCGCTGGGCCACCACGTTCATGGGGACCTTGCCAGGACGGAAGCCGTCCATCTTGACATCGCGGGCCAGGCGCTTGAGGCGCTTGGACACTTCGCTCTGGATCACTTCGGCCGGCAGTGTCAGCGTGATCTTGCGCTCGAGCTTTTCCAGGGTTTCAACGGTCACGGTCATGGCATTCTCCAAAAGGATGTCGGTCAACCAGCCACTCTGGCCAACCGGTAAGAATCTGTTCGTCTGTGAGGTGGTGCGCGGGGGGGGACTCGAACCCCCACACCATTGCTGGCGTCAGGACCTAAACCTGGTGCGTCTACCAATTTCGCCACCCGCGCGCCTGACACTCGGGCAAGTCGCAGCAGCGGATGAAGGCTGTGCAACTTGGAACCCTGCTTTTCGGCAACCTTCTATTGTAGCGGTTGCCCGCCCTCGCCTTTCACCGGTTGCCCATTGATGCCCAGTCGTTGCCGCAGCGCGCGCACCGCGCTGCCGGGCGTGGTCAGCACCGGCAGACCCAGCGCCTGTTGCACCGCAGCCTGCGCACGCGCCATGCTGAACTGCGCCAGGGCAATCACGGTGCAGCCTTGTCGGGCCAGCGCCTCGGCCGCCTGCACCACACCGGCGTCGTGGGCAGCCGTGTCGCCCCGGTCCAAAGACTCCATCGCACCTGCAGCGAGCTCGGCGCGCAGGTCAGTGCCGGGCGGGAACTCGGGAGGCATGGACGCCAGCGTCGGCGCAAACGAAGCGATCAGCCCGACCCGACCGCCCAGCGCCACCGCTTCGGCCACCATGGCCTCGTTGGGCTTGAGCACCGGCATGTGCGGCCGGCGCAGCGCCACCGCTTCGATGCAGGGCCCGAATGCCGAGCAGGTGAACAGGATGGCCTGCGCGCCCGTGCCTTCGGCGTAGGCGGCGAGCGACTCGAAACGCTGGTGCATCGCTGCGTCCAGTCCTTGCCCGCTGTGGGCCAGGTCGGCCGACAGGCTGTCGTCCAGCAAGTTCATGCGCACCGCCTCAGGCCAGACGTTCTGCAGCTCGCCGTTGATCGGCGCTACCGAATGCGCCAGCGCGTGGATGAGCGCGATGCGCGTCACGCCGGCAGGCCCTCGCGAGGCCGGCGGGCACGTTG
Organism: Hydrogenophaga sp. L76; assembly: GCF_057654755.1. Taxonomy (NCBI): domain Bacteria; kingdom Pseudomonadati; phylum Pseudomonadota; class Betaproteobacteria; order Burkholderiales; family Comamonadaceae; genus Hydrogenophaga; species Hydrogenophaga sp. L76. The sequence continues at coordinate 326,545 of NZ_CM172807.1, read as the reverse complement.
CAGCCCCATCACCAGCAGCAACAAGGCCAGTGCGGGCAGGTACAGCCACTCTTTGGCCGGACGTTCGGCCGGCACTTCGGCCGACACGATGCGGAAACCCTGCTCCATGCCCAGCTTTTCAGCCGGGCTGCCAAACTTCACGGCTGCAATCAGCAGTTCGTCGCCCTGCGCCATCACGGTCAATCCCGCGCTGGCCATGCGTTCGCGGGCGGTGCCGGGTTCGCCCAGGGGCAGCAGCACGCCTTTGCGGATGTCATCGCCGTTCATGTTCATGCCTTCGATCCAGATCCGCTTGCCCGAGCCGGCAGGGGCTTGTTCGATGAGCGATGTCATCTGGGCCGCGGGCACCTCGTCAAACGGCGGGTACAGCATGTCCCACCAGAACCCGGGCCGGAACAAGGTGAAGGTGATCAGCAACAAGGCCAGGGTTTCGTACCAGCGCGACTTCACCAGAAAAAAACCTTGCGTGGCTGCTGCAAACACCAGCATGGCCACCGTGGCGCTGACCACGGTGAGGATCAGGTGCAGGGGGCCGGACAGCCCGATCAGCAGCAACTGGGTGTTGAAGATGAACAGGAACGGCAGGATGGCCGTGCGCATGCTGTAGTAGAAGGCGGTGATGCCGGTCTTGATGGGGTCGGCGCGCGCAATCGCCGCCGCCGCAAACGACGCCAGACCCACCGGCGGCGTCACGTCGGCCATGAGGCCGAAATAGAAAACGAACATGTGCACTGCGATCAGGGGCACGATCAGGCCACTCTGCGCGCCCAGCTCCACCACCACCGGCGCCATCAGCGTGGACACCACGATGTAGTTGGCCGTGGTCGGCAGCCCCATGCCCAGGATCAGGCTGATGAGCGCCACCAGCACCAGCATGAGCATGAGGTTGCCGCCCGAGAGCAGCTCCACCAGTTCGGTCATGACCAGACCGACACCGGTGAGCGACACCGTGCCCACGATGATGCCGGCCGCCGCGGTGGCCACGCCGATGCCGATCATGTTGCGCGCACCCGTGGCCAGACCATCCACCAGGTCGGCAAAACCCTGCCGGGTGGCAGCGCCCAGGCCACCGTGCCCGCGAAACGCCGCGATGATCGGCTTCTGCGTGACCATGACGAAGATCATGAAGAGCGTGGCCCAGAAGGCGGACAGGCCTGGCGACATCTGCTCGACCATCAGGCACCAGATCAGCACCACCACCGCCAGCAGGTAGTGCAGGCCGGACTTCACGGTGGGCCCGGTTTCGGGCAGTTCAAACACGGGCGCGTTCGGATCGTCCAGCTCCAGGGCGGGCTGTCTGGCGCCAAACCACAGCAGGCCGACATAGCTGGCCAGCAGACCGGTGCCGACCACCCAGATGGCGGCGTCACCCATGGCGGTCTTGATCCAGCCAATGCCCCAGTACACCGCGCCGGAGAGCACGATGAAACCGGCCACGGTCATGGCAAACGACATCAGCCGCTGGCCGGCCGTGGCCGTGCCGCGGCGCGGCAGGCCGACCATGTTGGCCTTGAGGGCCTCCAGGTGCACGATGTAGAGCAGTGCGATGTAGGAGATGATGGCCGGCAGGAAGGCGTGCTTCATCACCTCGATGTAGGGAATGCCGACGTACTCCACCATCAGGAAGGCGGCCGCGCCCATCACCGGCGGCATGATCTGGCCGTTCACCGAGCTCGACACCTCGACTGCGCCTGCCTGGTCGGGTCGGTAGCCGACCCGCTTCATGAGCGGGATGGTGAAGGTGCCGGTGGTCACCACGTTGGCGATCGACGAGCCGGAAATGATGCCGGTGGCCGCCGAAGACAGCACCGCCGCCTTGGCCGGACCACCGCGCATGTGGCCCAGCAGCGCAAAGGCTGATTTGATGAAGTAGTTGCCGGCACCCGCCTTGTCGAGCAGCGAGCCAAACAGCACGAACAGGAAAATGAAACCGCTGGACACACCGAGCGCAACACCGAACACGCCTTCGGTGGTCAGCCACTGGTGGCTCATGGCACGGTTGAGCGAGAAGCCGCGGTGGGCAATCATGTCGGGCATGTACGGGCCGCCAAAGGTGTAGCCCAGGAAAACCAGCGCCACGATCACCATGGGCAGGCCCAGCACGCGCCGGGTCGCTTCAAGCAGCAACACGATACCGACCGCGCCGGTGTAGACGTCCATCGGTGTCGGCTGGCCGGGCCGGGTGGCCAGTTCCTTGTAGAACAGGAACAGGTAGGCAGCACAGAAGGTGCCGACCAGGGCGAAAACCCAGTCCGTGACCGGCACATAGGCGCGCGGCGAGCGCCTGAACGCGGGGTACGCCATGTACGACAGGAACACCGCAAAGGCGAGGTGGATGGCGCGGGTTTCGGTGTCGTTGAACACCAGAATGCCCAGACTGAACGGCAGCGGCGAGGCGATCCAGAGCTGGAACAACGACCAGGCCAGCGCGACGGCCAGCAGCATGCGGCGCATCCAGGGACCGGGTTCGCGACCGCCGGTGTCGTTGTCGGCAACCAGCTGGTTGACGTCGACTTCGGGTGCGGTGTGGGTTTTCATGCAGATCGGTGTGTTGTGGTTTTGAAGAGAGACCAACAAAAAAGCCCTGACGAGTCAGAGCTTTTTTGCGGCGTCAGTCCGGCAGGACCTCGGCAGTCAGCCGGACCTTACATCCAGCCTTTTTCTTTGTAGTACTTCACGGCACCGGGGTGCAGCGGGGCCGACAGGCCATCCTTGATCATGTTTTTGGGATCGAGACCCACGAAAGCCGGGTGCAGTTTCTTGAATTCGTCGAAGTTCTCGAACACGGCCTTGACCAGTTCGTACACCGCCACGTCAGGCACTTTGGCCGAGGTCACGAACGAAGCCAGCACGCCGTAGGTGGGCGTGGGGTTCGGGTGACCGGCGTACAGGCCGCCGGGGATGTTGACCTTGGCGTAGTAGCTGTTGGCCGCCACCAGCTTGTCCACGGCCGGGCCGGTCATGGGCACCAGCCTGGCGCCGCAGGTGGTGATCGGGTCCTGGATGTTGGCGCTGGGGTGCCCCACGCCGTAGAAGAAGCCATCGATCTTGTTGTCGCACAGGGCCGCTCCGTGTTCGTCGGCCTTGAGCTCGGCGGCCAGACCGAAGTCGCTGATCTTGCCGCCGCTGCTGGCCAGGTATTCGTCCATGGCGGCGCGCGTGCCCGAGCCCGGGTTGCCGACGTTGAAACGTTTGCCCTTCAGATCGTCAAACTTGGTGATGTTGGCTTCCTTGCGGGACAACACGGTGAAGGGTTCGGGGTGGATGGAAAACACCGCGCGCAGGTCGGTGTGCTTGCCGTCCTTCTCGAACTGTTTGGCGCCATTGAAGGCGTTGTACTGCACGTCCGACTGGGAGACGCCGAAATCCAACTCGCCGGCCTTGATGGTGTTGATGTTCACCACCGAACCGCCGGTGGATTCCACCGAGCAGCGGAAGCCGTGCTTGGCGCGGTCCTTGTTGACCAGGCGGCAGATGGCACCACCCGCGGCGTAGTACACGCCGGTCACGCCACCGGTGCCGATGGTCATGAATTTCTGCTGCGCCTGAACGGGGGCCAGAGGGGCCGACAGCGCCAGCACGGCGGCAGCAAGCGAGAGGCGGGAAGCAGTGGTTTTCAGGGAAATGGTCATGCGGACTCCTTGTGATGGAACGTGATGGTCATGGAACCCTTGTGAGGTCAGGCCAGTGAGGGGACAACGGCAACGCCAGCGGGTGACCCGCTCAGCGCGCAACAGGGGCATGCAGGCGGGTCTGCTGCAAAACGCCATGCTAACCCGCAACAACAAAGGGTCAGACCGGGTTTCACCTTGGTTTTCATATCTGTAATGATTCAGCAAGAAAACTTATACATCAAGCCAGCTCTGCAGGAAAGACCCCTCAGGCTGTCGCGGCAATGGCCCGGTCCACGCTGACCCGCAGACGCTTCACGATCTGGGACAGTTCGGCCTCACTGGCGATGAAGGGTGGGGCCAGCAGCACGTGGTCACCGCAACGCCCGTCCACCGTGCCGCCCATGGGGTAGACCATCAGACCCTCGGCCATGGCTTCGCTTTTGATGCGCGCGTGCAGGCGCCGCGCCGGGTGAAACCACTGTTTCGTGCCGCGATCGAGCACCAGCTCGATGCCCCAGAAGAGGCCGCGCCCGCGGATGTCGCCCACGTGCGGATGATCCCCAAAGGCGTCCAGCAACAGGGTTTGCAGCGCTTGCCCGCGTGACTTCACCTGGTCCAGCAGGCCATCGCGCTGGATCACGCGCTGCACCGCCAACGCGGCTGCGCAGGCCACCGCATGGCCCAGGTAGGTGTGGCCATGCTGAAACAGGCCACTGCCTTGACGGAACGCGTCCACCAGCCGGCCCTGCGCCAGCACCGCGCCGATCGGCTGGTAGCCGCCGCCCAGGCCTTTGGCTATGGTCAGCAGGTCGGGCACCACGCCTTCCTGCTCGCAGGCGTGCAGCGTGCCGCTGCGGCCCATGCCGCACATCACTTCGTCGAGGATGAGCAGGATGCCGTGGCGGTCGCACAGCTCGCGCACACCCTTGAAATACCCCGGAACCGGTGTCAGCACACCAGCCGTCGCGCCACCAATGGTTTCGGCGACGAAGGCCATGACGTTCTCGCCGCCGAGGCGATCGATCGCCTCGGACAGCTCGGTCACGAGCCGCTGGCCATACTGCTCCGGTGTCTCGCCATCGCGGCGGTCCCGGTATTCGTAGCACGGTGCAACATGGGTCACATCGATCAACAGCGGCTTGAACTGCTCACGCCGCCAGGCGTTGCCCCCCACGGCCAGCGCGCCCAGCGTGTTGCCGTGGTAGCTCTGGCGCCGGGCGATGAAATGCTGGCGCTGTGGCTGCCCGATCTCAACGAAATACTGCCGAGCCATCTTCAGCGCTGCCTCGACCGCCTCGGAACCACCGCTGACGAAATAGACATGGCTCATGCCGGCGGGCGCGGTGTGAATGAGCAGGTCGGCCAGTTCCTCGGCCACGGTGGTGGTGAAAAAACTGGTGTGGGCGTAGGCGAGCTGGTCGATTTGCCGGTGCATGGCCGCGATCACATCGGGATGACCATGACCCAGGCACGAGACGGCGGCACCGCCCGAGGCGTCGAGGTAGACGCGGCCGTTCTGGTCGGTGATGGAAATGCCCTGGCCGCTGACGGCGACGGGCAAGGCGTGGTGCAACTGGCGGTGGAAAACGCGGGATGTCGGGGCGGTGGACATGCGGGCTCTTTTGCGGGTGGTGAAAACGACCGCAGTGTAGGCAGTGAAGCACCGTTTCGGAAAATGCCTTTTTGAACAAGCCCCATGAATTTGCGGCATGGATGGCACCGCGATCGGCATTTTTCAGCGCTGCAGGCCTTGGCTACATTCGGTGTGCATGAACCCCTCGACAGAAAAACCCCTGCAGGTCTGCGTGCTCGGCGCGGGCATCATCGGCCTGGCAACGGCCTGGCAACTCCAGCGCGCCGGGCACACCGTCACGGTGGTCGACCGCGCCCGGACCGGCGCAGGAGCCAGCGCCGCCAACGGCGCGCAACTGAGTTACGCCTACGTACAGCCACTGGCCGACCCCGGTATCTGGCAACAGTTGCCCCGGCTCCTGCTGGCCAGCGACTCGCCGCTGAAGCTGCGCCTGATGCCCGATCTTCACCAGTGGGCGTGGGGCCTGCAGTTCCTGGCCGCGTGCCGCGCCAGCGTTTCACAGCGCACCACCGTCAGCCTGCTCGCGCTGGCGGCCGAAAGCCGGCAGAGCTTCGACCACATGATGGCCGAGGAGCGCATCGCATGCGACTTCTCCACAACCGGCAAGCTGGTGCTCTACCCGGATGAGGCGGCCTTTGCCGGCGCGCGCCGACAGATGGCACTGCAGCGCCCGCTGGGCAGCGTGCAGCACGCGCTCTCACCCACTGACGCCGTGGCGGTGGAGCCTGCGCTGGCGGGCTACGCGCAGCGCTTCGCCGGCGCCATCCACACACCAGGCGAATGCGCAGCCGATTGCCACCAGGTCTGCCTGGCACTGGAGCGCCTGCTGCTGGCACGCGGTGTGCGCTTCGCGTTCGACACACCCGTCACACGCCTGCTGCGTTCGGGCGAACGGATCGTGGCCGCCGACACGCCGCGCGGCGCGATCGAGGCCGACGCGTTCGTGGTCGCGCTCGGCACGGGCTCGCACCCGCTGGCGCGCTCGCTGGGCCTGCGCGTGCCGGTCTACCCGCTCAAAGGCTACAGCCTGACGGTGGACGCCAACGATGCGCCAGGAGCCACACCGCGCGTGAGCGTGACCGAAGCGGCGCGCAAGGTGGTGTTCGCGCGCCTCGGGCAGCGCCTGCGCGTGGCGGGCATGGCGGAACTGGTGGGCGAAAACACCGCCATCCCCGCCGACCGCATCGCCTCGCTGCTCGCCACCGCGCGCGATCTGTTTCCCGACGCCAGCCGCTACGAGGACTTGCAACCCTGGGCCGGCCTGCGACCCGCCACCCCCACCGGGTTGCCGGTGATCGGCCGTTTGCGCGGCGGGCCTGCCAACCTCTGGTTCAACACCGGCCACGGCGCCCTGGGTTTCACCCTGGCCTTCGGCAGCGCGCAGCGCATCGCCAGGCAACTGACCGGTTCGGCACACGCCGGGCCACCACACTGAGGGGCCACCCGGCGTTTGCTGAGCGGCTTCCGTGCGTGACCGGGCGCCACCCGCTCAGACGGTTTCCCGCAGCGCCTGCTGCATGCAGCGGGTGAAGGCGCGGATGGGCAGCGAGTTCGGTCGCGCCGTGGACCGCAAGGCATGAACCCGGGTCGGCAAGGCCGGCTCCAGCGCCAGCACGTCGACCTTGCTGCGGTCGGCCGAAGCGGCCGTGCAGCTCTCCACCATGGCCACGCCCACGCCGTGGTGCGCCAGCGCCAAGGCCACGTGGTAGGTCTGCACCGTCATCACTTCCTGCAGCCCCGCGCCACTGTCGCGCACCGCATGCGCCAGCAGCTGGCCCAGCGGGTCCTGCCCATCGAGCGCGATGACCGGCAGTTTGGCGAGCTGGGCCAGCGTGATGGTGCCGGCCTTGAGCTGGCGCGCCGACAGCAAGCCCCTGGGCACCACACACACCACCTGCCGTTCGGCCAGTTGTTCCTGCGCCAGCGAGGGGTGGGAGACCGCGCTGAACACGTAGCCCACATCGGCTTCCTGCAAGGCCAGCGAGGCCACGATTTGCGGTGAATGCAGGGCCTCGTGGTGCACCATGACCTGGGGGTGTTTCTCGCGAAACAGCCGCATGGCCCGCGGGAACACCTCGTAGCTCAGCGCGAGCACGGTCAGCACGCGCAGCTCCCCCTGGCCGCGCCCGGCCTTGAGGCTGGCCGAGAGGCGCTGCACCTCGTCGAGCTGTGAAAACAGGCGTTCGATGTGCGGGTACAGGGTCTGCGCCTCCACCGTGGGTTTGAGCCGCCCGCCCACGCGCTGGAACAGCTGGAAGCCGAGCTGGATCTCGGCGTGTTGAAGTGTGCGGCTGACCGCCGGCTGCGTCACGTTGATCATGCGCGCGGCCGCGCTCACGCTGCCGGTGAGCATGACGGCATTGAAGACTTCGATGTGTCTGAGGCGCATGGCCTATTGTTGATCAGGTGTGAGAGGTCTTCTCCGGCCGATACGCTCGTCGGCGGCCGGGGCATCCGGCTCCGCGAAGTCAGGGAGGGGACCCGGCGCAGCCGGTCCGGGGGACCGTCACGGAGCAGAGCGCCGCCCGCCTCCGAGCCCGCGAGGTGAAGAAGGTATTCCGTCCTCAGCCCGCAACCGGCTCCCGCTTCACACGGAACCAGGCCGCATACATCGCCGGCAAGGCCAGCAGGGTCAACACGGTGGCCACGATCAGGCCGCCCATGATGGCCACCGCCATTGGGCCCCAGAACACGCTGCGCGAGAGCGGGATCATGGCCAGAACGGCGGCCGCGGCGGTCAGCACGATGGGGCGCATGCGGCGCACCGCCGCTTCCACGACCGCGTCCCACGCTGGCACGCCGCGCGCGCGGTCCTGCTCGATCTGGTCGATCAGGATCACCGAGTTGCGCTGGATCATGCCCATGAGCGCAATCACGCCGAGCAGCGCGACGAAGCCGAAGGGCCGGTTCAGCAGCAGCAGCGCGCCGGCCACCCCCGCCAGGCCCAGCGGCCCGGTCAGGAACACCAGCAGCGAGCGGCTGAAGCTCTGCAGTTGCAGCATCAGCAGCGTGAAGGTGAGGAACAGCATGATCGGAATGCCCGCCGCGATGGACGAAGAACCCTTGCTGCTCTCTTCCACCGCGCCCGCAACCTGCACCTGGTAGCCCGCCAGCCCGCGCCCGGCCCAGCTGTCGCTGATCTGCTTCAAGGCCGGCTGCAGCTGCGCAGTGACGGTGGCGCCCTGCAGGCCTTCCACCACGTCGCCCTGCACCGTGATCGCGAAGTCGCGGTTTTCGCGCCAGATCACGCCCGGCTCCCAGCCCAGCACCGGTTGTGCGATCTGCAGCAGCGGGATGCTCCTGCCGCTGGCGGTCGGCAGGTAGCCGTTGCCCAGGCTGGAGATGGCATCGCGTTCATCCAGCGGTTGGCGCAACACGATGTCGATCAGCTTGTCGCCGTCGCGGTACTGGCCCACCGTGCTGCCCGTGAGGATGGTGCGCGAGGCCTGGGCGATGGACTGGCTGCTCACGCCCAGCGCGCGTGCCTTCGCCTGGTCCACCTCCAGACGCAGCACCTTGACCGACTCGTTCCAGTTGTCGTTCACACCGCGCATGTTCTGATTCTGGCGCACCGCGTCCTTCACCTCGTCGGCCAATCCGCGCAGCACCGCGGGATCAGGGCCGATCACGCGGAACTGCACCGGGTACGGCACCGGTGGCCCGTTGGCCAGCAGCTTCACCCGCCCACGCACCTCGGGGAACTCGGTCGCCAACAAGGCCGGCAGCTGTCTGCGCAGCGTCTCTCGCGTGGCCAGGTCCTGCGGCAGAACGATCAGTTGCGACACGTTGGACTGCGGAAAGATCTGGTCTATCGGCAGGTAGAAACGCGGCACGCCCGAGCCCACCCAGGTGCTCACGCTCTGCACACCCGCCTCTTTCGACAGCCGCTGTTCCAGCCGCTGGCTGACCTCGTCCATGGCCTGGATGCTGCTGCCTTCGGGCAGCCAGATGTCCACCATGATCTCGGGCCGGCTCGAATCGGGGAAGAACTGCTGCTGCACCTGGCCCATGCCCACCATGCCCAGCACGAAGGTCGCGATGGTCAGGCCGATGGTGATCCAGCGGTGCTGCACGCACCAGTCCACGAGCCCACGAAAGCGCACATAAAACGGGCCGTCAAACACCTCGTGCGCCGGGCCCACATGGGGCTTGACCTTGAGCAGTTTCACGCCCAGGTAAGGCACAAACATCACGGCCACGATCCACGACAGCACCAGCGCGATCACCGTGACCGCGAAGATCGCGAAGGTGTATTCACCCACCGTGGAATTCGCCATGCCGATGGGCAGGAAGCCGGCCGCCGTGATCAGGGTGCCGGTGAGCATGGGCATGGCGGTGGCGTCCCAGGTGAAGGTCGCCGCCTTCATCATGGTGTAGCCCTCTTCGAGCTTGCGCACCATCATCTCGACCGCAATGATCGCGTCGTCCACCAGCAGCCCCAGCGCGATGATGAGCGAGCCGAGTGAGATCTTGTGCAGGCCGATGCCCCAGTACTGCATGGCCAGGAAGGTGATGGCCAGCACCAGCGGGATGGTGATGAACACCACCAGCCCGGGCCGAATGTCCAGCACGTAGCGGCGCAGGCCGCGACCGCCCTCGCGCCTGTGAAGGCCAAGCGCCAGGAAGCTGACCGCGAGCACGATCAGCACCGCCTCGATCAGCACCTTGACAAATTCGTTCACCGAGCGCGCCACCGCGGTCGGCTGGTCCTGCACCTGCACCAGGGCCATGCCCGCGGGCAACCGGGTTTCGATGTCGGCCACCGCCACTTTCAGGGCCCTGCCCAGCGCGATGATGTCGCCGCCCTTGGCCATGGAGATGCCCAGCGCGATGCTGTCCAGCCCGTTGTGGCGCACCTTCACCTGCGCCGGGTCCGCATAGCCCAGCCGGATGTCGGCGATGTCGCCCAGGCGCATCTGGGTGCCGTTGGCGGCGCGGATCGGCATGGCGCGCAGCTGCTCCACCGAGTTGAACGCACCGCCCACGCGCACCTGCACCGCATCGGCAGGCGCCTGCACCGCGCCCGCCGATTCGACCGCGTTCTGCTGGCCCAGCGCGGCCAGCACCTGCGGCATGTCCAGCCCCAGCACCGCCAGGCGCTTCTGGGAGATCTCGACATAGAGCTTCTGATCCTGCGCACCAAAGAGTTCGACCTTGTTCACGTCCTTCACGCGCAGCAGGCGCTGGCGTACGTCGTCGGCCACCTGCTTCTTGTCGGCGGGCGAAAAGCCCTCGCCCTGCAGCGCGTAGATGACGCCGAAGACATCACCGAACTCGTCGTTGAAGAACGGCCCGACCACGCCCTGCGGCAGGGTGCTGCGCATGTCGCCGATCTTCTTGCGTGTCGTGTACCAGACCTGCTGCATCTCCTCGGGCGGCGACGAGTCCCTGACCTGGAACAGCACCACCGACTCACCCGGCTTGGAATAGCTGCGGATCTTGTCGGCGTAAGGCACCTCCTGCAACGTCTTCTCGATCCGGTCACTCACCTGTTCGGCCATCTGCTGCGCCGTGGCGCCCGGCCAGTAAGCCCGCACCACCATGGCGCGGAAGGTGAACGGCGGGTCTTCGTCCTGACCGAGCTGGAAGTAAGCTGCCACGCCCAGCAGCATCAGCACGATCATCAGGTAGCGGGTGAAGGCCTGGTGGTCCAGCGCCCACTGCGAGAGGTTGAAACGCGAGACCCAGGAGCGGGTCCCGTCGGTGGTGTTCGGATGGTGCGCGCTCATGCCGTCCTCACTGCGCGGCGGGTGCGGCGAAACGCGTCACCTTCTGCCCCGGCGAGAGCACATGCGTGCCCGCGGCCACCACCTCTTCACCCGGCTTCAAGCCCTCGGCGATCACGATCAGGTTGCCATGGGCCCCCGCCACCACCACCGGGCGCGGCTGCACCGTCTGGCTCGCCGCATCGAACACCCAGACCGCGCTGCCGTTGGGCCCACCCGAGGCGGAGGCCATGAGCGCGCTGGTGGGCAGCAGGATCAGCGCGGGCACGGCGCCCTCCTGCGCTGGCAGCGTCACATAGGCGGTCGCGCCCAGGGGCACCGCCGCCCCGTCCGGCAGCGACAGCTTGACCTGGTAGGTGCGCGTGGCCGCGTCGGCGCTCGCCGCCACCTCACGCACCACGCCACCGAGCGGGGCCCCGTTGCCGGGCGCACCCGTGGCCGCCGCCCACAGGCGCACCTGCGCCGACTGGCCCACGCGCAACTGCGCCAGCCGGTCTTCCGGCACGGCAAACACCACATCGCGGGCGCCATCGCGCGCGACGCGCACCACCGGCGTGCCCGCAGCCACCACCTGACCCACCTCGGCGTCCACCGACAGCACCACACCGGCCGCATCGGCCAGCAAGCGGGTGTAGGCCGCCTGGTTGCCCTGCACGGCGCCCTGGGCCTGAGCCTGGCGCAGAGCGGCTTCGGCGGCCTGCAGCGTGGCCTGGCGGCGCTCGATTTCAGCGCCGCTCACAAAGCCCTGGGCCTTCAGGTCGGTGAAACGCTTCAGATCGGCCGCGGCCAGATTGCGCTGCGTCTGCGCCGCGCTCACCTGCGCCTGTGCGGCCTGGCTGGCCAGGGCCAGGTCGTTCGCATCCAGTTGCGCCAGCAACTGCCCCGGTTTCACACGCTGGCCCACCTCGGCCGGGCGCTGCAGCAGCTTGCCCCCGACCCGGAAGCCCAGCCGCGACTCGACCCGGGCGCGCACGTCGCCGGCGTATTCGTTCTGCGCCCCCACGGACGAGGCCGACACGGTGATCAGCTTGACAGAACGGATCGGCTCCTGGGGAGCTTCCGGTCGCGAGCAGGCGGCCAGGGCCAGCGCAGCGGTCACGGCAAAGACAAAATGCGGTGTTTTCATGACGTTGCAAAGTTCCGGTGAAATCGGACGTGGAAATGCGCCAAAAATGCGGCATTTCCGTGACCCGTCGGTTGCGTCAAAATTAATGACTGACTGGTTAGTAATCAAAATTGTAGTGCAATCGACGGACGCTGGTGCGCCCGCAGCAGCCAACACTCTGCACAATGCAGCCCTTTGATGTCGTCAGGCACCGGCAAGCCTGACACCCCACCCCGAAACGCCGTCGTCTCCCAGCCCATGACCCGTCCGACACCGACCGCCGAAACCACCGCCGCGCCCACCCTGGGCGCTGCGCCGCTGTCTGCCGGCGTCGGTCATTACGAGAACTTCCCGGTCGCCTCGCTGCTGTGCCCACCCGCCCTGCGCCCCGCGGTGATGGCCATCTACCACTTCGCCCGCACGGCCGACGACATCGCCGATGAAGGCGACGCCGATGCAGCGGTGCGCCTGGCCGAGCTCGCCGCCTACCGGCAGGCGCTGCAAGACAGCCTCATGGCCGGGGCGCCCATCAGCAGCCGCTGGAGCGGCATTTTTGCGCCACTGCGCCAGGCCGTGCAACAACACGGCCTGCCCGCCCCGCTGCTGCACGATCTGATCAGCGCGTTCGAACAGGACGTGCGCCACACCGCCGCCGGCCACCACTACGCCGACACCGCCGAGCTGCTGGACTACTGCCGCCTGTCGGCCAACCCGGTGGGCCGCCTGCTGCTGCACCTGTATGGCGTGCACGATCCTGCCTCGCTGGCGCAGAGCGACCAGATCTGCAGCGCGCTGCAACTCATCAATTTCTGGCAGGACATCAGCGTGGACCTGCCGCGTCAGCGCCACTACCTGCCCACCGAGCTGCTGCGGCGCCACGGCCTGCCGCGCGAAGCCTTCCATGCGGATGCCAACCCCGATGCCGCCACCCAGGTGCGCATGGCCCAGGCGGTGGCCGTGCTGTGCGCCCAGGCGCGCGCCCTCATGCAACAAGGTGCACCACTCGTCCGGCGCATCCCCGGGCGCGCCGGCTGGGAGCTGCGGCTGGTCATTCAGGGTGGCCTGCTCATCCTCGACAAAATCGCTGCGTTGCAGCACCGCAGCTGGCAACAACGCCCCCGGGTGGGCGCCCTGGACATGCCACGGCTGCTCTGGCGCGCCCTGTGCATGCGCTGAACCGACAACCATACGGCCCCGACATGAACCCGAACCCCCGCTCGCCCTATCAGGAATCCGCCATGCGACGCTTTCACCTGCCGACCCTGGGCGCTGCCCTCCTCTGCTGCGGCCTGTCTCTGCCCGGCTGGACGCAGCAGACGCCCGAGGCGGCCGCGCAAGCCGCCGCGGCACCGGCCCGCACCAGCGTGGGCGTGGCCCGGCTGGACACGGTCTGGATCCAGCCCGAGCGCGAAGCACCCGCCAGCGTGATCGCGCGCAACGAGTCAAAACTCTCGGCCGAGGTCTCGGGCACGTTGCTGCGCTGGACCGCCGATGTCGGTGCCCAGGTCGCGCGCGGCCAGGTGCTGGCGCAGATCGACCCACGCGATGCCGAGCTCGCCGTGCAGCGCGCGCAAGCGGCGCTCGACGCCAGCCAGGCGCGCCTGAAGCTCGCCCAGGCGCAGTTGCAGCGCTCGCGCGATCTGGTGGCCCAGGGCTTCTTCTCGCAGGAAGCGCTGGCCCAGCGCGAGACCGAGGTGACGCTGGTCCAGACCGAGCTCAGCACCAGCCGCGCCCAGCTCGCCACCGCCCGGCGCCAGTTGGCCAAGACCACGCTGCGCGCGCCGTTTGCCGGCAGCGTCAAAGAGCGCCTGGCGCAGACCGGTGAATCGGTGGCGCCCGGCAGCGTGCTCTATGTGCTCAGCGAATCGGGTGCCGCCGAGCTCCAGGCCACGCTCAGCCCAGCCGACGTGCCCGGCCTGCGCGCCGGCAGCGAGTTGCGCTTCGACGCCGCCGGGGAGCAACTGCCGGTCAAATTGCTGCGCGTGGGCAGCACGCTCAGCGCCCCGGCCCGCACCCAGACCGCGCGCCTCGCTTTTGCGCCAGCCGCCTCACACTCAACACCGCCCGCGGGCACCAGCGGCACGCTGCGCTGGCGCGAATCGCGGCCCCACCTGCCGCCCGCGCTGATGGTGCGCCGCAACGGCACGCTGGGCGTGTTCGTGCAACAAGGCAGCGGCGCGCAGGCCACGGCCCGCTTCGTCGCCATTCCCGGCGCCCAGGAAGGCCGCTCATCCGCCCTGCCCGCGGCGCTGGGCGCCGAGACGGTGGTGGTGGTGAACGGCCAGGCCGCCCTGCAGCAGGGCGCGGCCATCGATGCCAGGCCGGCCGCCGGCCGAGCGACGAACTGAAGCGGGTCGTCCCATGAAATTCATGCGCGCCCTCCTCACCAACCACCCGCTGGCCAACATCGCCTTCGTGGTGGTGATGCTGCTCGGGCTGGTCAGCTACAACACCATGCCGCGCGAGCAGGACCCCGAGATCAACTTCAACTGGGTCAGCGTCACCGCCGTGCTGCCCGGCGCCAGCGCCGAAGAAGTCGAGCGCCTGGTCACCAACCCGCTGGAAGACGCGATCAAGGGCGTGGCAGACGTGCGTTTCGTCATTTCCAGCTCGCGCGAAAACATCGCCAGCATGCTGGTGCGCTTTCGCGAGATCAACGAGCGCACTTTCGACAAGCGCATGGCCGACCTGCGGCGCGAAATCCAGAACAAGGCATCGAGCGAACTGCCGCTCGAAGCCAAGGACCCGATGATCCTGGAGATCACCACCAGCAACGGCTTTCCCACCGCCGCGCTGATGCTCAAGGGCCAGGCCGACGACGAGGTGCTGCGCCTGAACGCGCGCCGCATCAAGGCCGACCTGGAACGCCAGGCCGGTGTGGACCAGGTCTATGCCTCCGGCCTGCGCGACCCGGAGATCCTCGTCAGCCCGAACGCCCAGGCGCTGGCGGCGCGCGGCCTGCTCGCTTCCGACGTGGCCGACTCGGTGGCCGCCTGGTGGCGCGACACCAGCGGCGGCACGCTCAAGACCCAGGGAGGCGCCTGGTCCATCAGCGTGAAGGGGGTGCTGACCGATCCGCAGTCCCTGGAGAACCTGCCCGTCACCTCGGCCAGCCGACCCGGCGCATCGGCCCGGCTCGGCGATGTGGCCCGCATCGAGCGCGCCCGTGCACCCGCCGCGCAATACGCCGCCACCGAAGGCCAGAGCGCCATCTCGCTGGCCGTGACCAAGAAGTCCGGCACCAACACCCTGGAACTCGTGGACCGGCTCAAGACCTACATCGACAGCCAGAACAGCGTGCTCGGCGCCAGCGGCCTGGAACTGGTACT
Source organism: Hydrogenophaga sp. L76 (assembly GCF_057654755.1). NCBI lineage: Bacteria > Pseudomonadati > Pseudomonadota > Betaproteobacteria > Burkholderiales > Comamonadaceae > Hydrogenophaga > Hydrogenophaga sp. L76. The sequence goes on along the minus strand of NZ_CM172807.1, from coordinate 311,177 downwards.
CACCGACGACCAGACCGTGCCCACGCGCGACGCCATCGGCGTGATGGAAACCAACGCCCTGGTCGGCATGTTCATGGTGCTGGCGGTGTGCTGGGTTTTCCTGGGCTGGCGCATCGGCCTGCTGGTGACGATGGGCATCCCGTTTTCGCTGCTCGGTACCTTCGCCGTGCTGGGCACCCTGGACCACACGGTCAACGTCTCGGTGCTGCTGGGTGTGGTGATCGCCCTGGGCATGCTGGTGGACGACGCGGTGGTGGTGGTCGAGTCCATCTACTACCGCATGCAACGCGGTCAGGAGGCCCTCGCGGCCAGTCTGGACGCCATCGCCGAAGTGTGGAAGCCGGTGGTCGCCTCGGTGGCCACCACCATGGCGGCCTTCCTGCCGCTGATGCTGCTGCCCGGCATCATGGGCAAGTTCATGTTCGTGATCCCGTTCGTGGTCACGATGGCGCTGGCGATCTCGCTGATCGAGGCGTTCTGGATGATGCCGGTGCACGTGAGCGCCATCGGCGTGCGCTTTGACCGCCCTTCACGCGTGCAGGCCTGGCGCGAACGCTTCAACCGCGGCATCCGCCTGCGCTACGGCCAGTGGCTGGGTTATGCGCTGCGCCGACCCAAACGTTTTGCGTTGCTGGGTCTTGCCGCGGTGATGGCCGCCGTGGCCCTGCTGACCACCGGGATCATCCGGGTGCAGTTTTTTGCCTTCGACCCGATCCGCGCGTTTTATGTGAACGTGGACATGCCACCGACCGCATCACTCGAAGACACGCTGCTCGAAACCCAGCGCGTGGAAGCCGTGGTGCGCGAACAGTTGCGCGGCGTGGGCCTGGAGGGTGAAGCGCGTGCGGTCACATCCACCGCCGGGCTCAAGTTCACCGAGACCGAGCCGGTCTATGGCGATCTCTATGGCCAGGTGTTCGTCTCGCTCAACCCGCGCACCGACAGCGCCCGCGAAGTCACCACCGTGGTCGAGGACATGCGCCAGACCATCGAGACCCTGCCCGGCCCGGGGCGCAAGAGTTTCACCGTGCTTTCCGGCGGACCGCCGGCGGGCAAGGCCATCAGCGTCAAGGTGCGCGGCGACGACTTCGACCAGATCCAGCGCGCGGCCGATGCCCTCAAGAGCATCGTGGCCACCATCCCGGGCGCCAAGGACGTGCAGGACGACAACCTGCCGGGGCGCAACCAGCTGCAGCTCACGCTGGACCGCGACGCCGTGCGCGACGCCGGCCTGAACGCCGCCCAGGTGGCGCGCCTGGTGCGCCTGAATGTGGATGGCGAAGTGGTGGCGTTCACCCGAGACGGCGGCGACAAGATCGAGCTGCGCGTGCGCTCAGACCAGGCCCTGCGCGGCGCCGACAACCTGCGCACCGATCCGGCCAGCCTGCTCGACGAACCCATTGCCCTGCCGAACGGGCAGACCACGCGCCTCGGTGCGCTGGTGCAGTCCGAGGCCACGCCGGGCCGCGGCTTCATCCGCCACTACAACATGCGCCGCACCACCACGGTGGAGGCCAACCTGGACAAGGAAATCACCGACACCACGGTGGCCAACGACATCGTCAAGGCCGGGTGGGAGCAGATACGCGCGCAGCACCCCGGCATCGACCTCGACTTCTCGGGCGAGCTCGAAGACATCGAAGAGAGCCTGGACGCGATGCAGGTGCTGTTCCTGCTCGGCGTGGGCCTGATCTACCTGATCCTGGCGGCGCAGTTCAAGAGCTACTGGCAGCCGCTGATGATCCTGGTGACCGTGCCGCTGGCCTTCACCGGCGTGGCGTTTGGCCTGGCGATCTCGAACAACCCGCTCTCGCTCTACACGCTCTACGGCGTGATCGCGCTCACCGGCATCGCGGTGAACTCGGCCATCGTGCTGATCGACGCCGCCAACGACCGCCTGCAGCGTGGCATGAGCACCATCCACGCCATCATCCAGGCGAGCCGCCGGCGCGTGGTGCCGATCCTGATCACCACCACCACCATTGGCGGCCTGTTCTCGCTCGCCTTCGGCATCGGCGGCCAGAGCCTGCTCTGGGGCCCGGTGGCGGCGAGCATCGTCTGGGGCCTGGCGTTCTCGACCGTGCTCACCCTGTTCGTGGTGCCGCTGCTGTATCTCGTTTTCATGCGCCCGAAAACCGCCCGCCCGGCACGACGTTGGTGGCACTGGCGGCGGCCCGCGGCGGACTGAGCACGGACCCCAGCCCGCCAGGCCCCGCTCGCGGGGCTGATTACACTCAGTCAACCCCGCCTGAGCCCATGAATCCCCAAGACTACGTCCAGCAAAAAGCCGCCGCTTCGGGCAGCAGCTTTTATTACGCCTTTCTCTTCCTCCCGCCCGAGCGCCGCACCGCCATCACGGCGTTTTACGCTTTCTGCCGCGAGGTGGACGACGTGGTCGACGAAGTCAGCGACCCCGGCGTGGCGCAGACCAAGCTGGCCTGGTGGCGAAGCGAGGTGGCGCAGGCCTTTGCCGGCGAGAAGAACCACCCGGTGATGCAGGCGCTGATGCCGCACACCGCCACCTACGGCATCGAAGCACGGCACCTGCTGGCCGTGATCGACGGCTGCCAGATGGACCTGGACCAGAACCGCTACCTCGACTTCGCCAACCTGCAGCAGTACTGCCACCTGGTGGCCGGTGTGGTGGGTGAAGTGGCGGCCCGCATCTTCGGCCAGACCCAGGCGCAGACCACCACCTACGCCCACCAGCTGGGCCTGGCGTTCCAGCTCACCAACATCATCCGCGACGTCGGCGAAGACGCGGCGCGTGGCCGCATCTACCTGCCGGTGAACGAGCTGCAGCGTTTCGACGTGAAGGCGCACGAGCTGCTCAAACGCGGCGCCGCGCCGGGCATGGACGTTGCCGATTTCCAGCGCCGCTTTCAGGCCTTGATGAAGTTCCAGTGCGAGCGTGCCCTCAAGACCTACGACGAAGCCCTGGCCCTGTTGCCCGAAGCCGACCGCCGGGCGCAGAAACCCGGCCTGATGATGGCCAGCATCTACCGCACGCTGCTGCAGGAAATCGCCGCCGACCCGCTGCTGGTGCTGACCCGGCGCGTGAGCCTGACGCCGCTGCGCAAGTTCTGGCTGGCCTGGAAGGTGCAAGCCTTGGGTCGCCTTTGAACACCCGGCTGGCTGTCGTCGGCGCAGGCTGGGCCGGCATGGCCGCGGCCGTGGCGGCGGCCGATGCGGGCGCCGACGTGACCGTGTTCGAAGCCACCCGCGCCCTGGGTGGCCGTGCCCGCGCACTGCCCGCCTTGCGGCCCGATGGTTTGCCGCTCACGCTCGACAACGGTCAGCACATCCTGATCGGTGCCTACAGCCAGTCGCTGGCACTCATGCAACGGGTGGGCGTGGACCTGGACCAGGTCCTGCTCAGCCTGCCGCTGGCCCTGCCCTACCCGGACGGCAGCGGCCTGCAGATGCCCGCCTGGGCGGCGCGCTGGCCGGCTCCCTTCGATGCGCTGGCGGCGATCGCCCGCGCGCGCGGCTGGTCCTGGGGCGAGCGCCTGGCGCTGGTCCGGGCTTCGCTGGGCTGGCAGCGGTCCGGGTTTGCCTGCACGCCCTCGCTCACGGTGGCCCAGCTCTGCGCGGGCTTGCCTGCGCGGGTGATGAACGGGTTGATCGAGCCGCTCTGCGTGTCGGCGCTGAACCTGCCCGGCGCGCAGGCCAGCGCGCAGGTGTTTCTGAACGTGATGCGCGATGCGCTGTTTGGCGCGGGCCATGCGGGGCTGCGTGCGTCCAACCTGCTGCTGCCGCGCACCGACCTCTCGGCGCTGATGCCCGAGGCGGCGGCGCAATGGTTGCGGACCCACCACCCGGGCACCGCACGCCTGCGCACCGGCGAGCGCGTGCTGGGCCTGCGTCCACAGGGCAAAGCGTGGCAGCTGCACACCCTTGAAAGCAACGACAGCTTCGACCGCGTGATCTGGGCCACGGCTGCGGGAACGGCCGCACAGGCCATGGCACATGCCGCCTCGCATGCCGGCGACGCGGGAACCACCGGCACCGCCAGCCGGCTCGGTGCCTGGTCCCGCGACGCCGAGGCGCTGCGGTTCACCGCCATCACCACCGTCTATGCCTGGGCACCCGGCGCACGACTGGCCGCGCCCATGCTGGCGCTGCCGGCCGATCCCGATGCACGGCGGGCCCCGGCGCAGTTCGTGTTCGACCGCGGCCGGATCAACCCGCACGATGCGACCACACAAGGCGTTCTCGCCTTCGTGGTGAGCGCCAGCGAGGGTGAGCGCGACGCGCTGCAGGCGGCCGTGTTGCAGCAAGCCGCGGACCAGCTGGGTTTGAACAACCTGCAGGCGATCCAGACGGTGGTGGAAAAGCGCGCCACTTTCGCCTGCACGCCCGGCCTGCAGCGGCCGGCTGCGGCCATCGCACCGGGCCTGTGGGCCGCGGGCGACTACGTGGACGGCCCCTACCCGGCCACGCTGGAAGGCGCGGTGCGCAGCGGGCTCGCCGCCGGCCTGGCGGTTTGACGTCGGGGCTTGCGGAGCGCCGGGCGTTCCGAGCATCATGAGGCGCCACCACACACGAGACGCCCCATGACCGACATGCCCCTGAAGCCCGAGCAACTGCGCCTGACCATTGATCCGGCCACGCTCGGTTTTGCCGACACGGCCGAACTGCAAACGAGTGCCCTGCCCTGGATCGGCCAGGAACGCGCCCAGAACGCTGCGCGCTTCGGTCTGGCGATGGACCAGGCAGACTACAACCTGTTCGTGCTGGGTGAAGTGGGCAGCGGCCGCGCCTCGCTGCTGCGCCAGCTGACCCAGGCCGTGGCCGCCGGGCGCCCGGTGCCGCCCGACCTGTGTTACCTGCACAACTTCGACACCCCCGAACGACCGCGCGCCCTGCGCATGCCCGCCGGCCAGGGCCGCGAACTGCGGCAGCTCATGACCCGGTTCTCGCGCGGGCTGCAGACCGAGATTCCCCAGCGTCTGGGCAGCGAAGACTACAAGTCCGAGAGCGAACGCATCAGGGCCGCGTACCAGGTCGAGGAGTCCAAGGCCTATGCCGAACTGGATGCGTTTGCCGAGTCCCTGGGCTTCAACCTGTTCCGCGAATCCGGCCACCTGGTGTTCACGCTCATGGGAGACAAAGGCAGCGCGCTGACCGAAAACGAAGCCCGCGCCCTGTCCAAGGAACGGCGTGCCGAGATCGACAAGGCCGAAGAGGCGCTGCGCAAGGAGATCGCGCGCTTCCTCGACAAGACCCGGCCCATGGAACGCGTGATGAACGAGGCCCTCGCCGCGCTGCGCCGCCAGGTGATCAAGCCCTGGCTGGACCACGAGATGCAGGAGATCCGGGTCAGCCTGAAAAAGCAGATCAAGGACTCGGTCAAGCTCGGCAGCTACCTCGACCAGGTGCAGCACGACGTGCTGGAGCACATCGAACTCTTCATCGCGCAGGACAGCGACGACGAGGTGCGCCAGGAAGCGCTGGCCCAGCTGCTGCTGGGCTACCGGGTGAACCTGGTGGTGGACAACGCCGGGCGCACGGGTGCGCCGGTGATCGTGGAAGACAACCCGGTGTTTCACATCCTCTTCGGCCGCATCGAGTACCAGGCCGAAGAAGACGTGATGCTGACGGACTTCTCGCGCGTGCGGGCCGGCAGCCTGATCCGGGCCCACGGCGGCTTTCTGCTGCTGCACCTGCGCGACCTGCTGTCCGAGGAACTGGTGTGGGAAAAGCTGCGCCGCTTCCTGCGCTCGGGCCGGGTGCAGATCGAAGAACCCGGCAGTTCGCACATGCCGATGGCCGCCGTGTCGCTGCTGCCCGAGGCGGTGGACGTGGAGGTGAAGATCGTGTTGATCGGTTCGGTGGAAGAGTACTACGCGCTGCAGGAAGGCGACCCCGAGTTCTCGCGCCATTTCCGCGTCAAGGTGGACTTCGCCGAGAGCTTCCCCGCCAGCGACGACACCCGCGCCGCCAGCGCGCAGTATGTGGCGCACACCTGCCGCAAGCTCGGCCTGCCGCATTTTTCGGCTGCGGCCGTGGCGCGGCTGCTGGAAGACTCGCACCGCGAGGTGGACGACCAGGCCCGACAGAGCGCCATCTTCGCGCGCACCGAGGCGCTGGTGGCCGAGAGCGCCGCGCTGTGCCGCGCGCGGGGTGCCGCCCTGGTGGACGCACCGGACGTGGACGCTGCCCTGAACGCCCGGCGCCAGCGCCACGACTACCCGGAGCAGCGCCTGCGCGAATCCATCGCTGACGGCGAGCGGCTGATTTCCCTGCAGGGCGAACGCGTCGGCCAGATCAACGGCCTGACCCAGATCGACCTGGGCGACTGGCGCTTCGGCCTGCCGGTGCGTGTGACGGCGCACAGCCACGCGGGCACGCGCGGCCTGCTCAACATCGAGCGCGAGGTCGAGATGTCGGGCCCCATCCACGACAAGGGCGTGCTGATCCTGCACAGCTACCTGACGGCGTTGTTCACCCATCTGACGCCTCTGGCGCTGAACGCTTCCATCGTGTTCGAGCAGGAATACCACGGCGTCGAGGGCGACTCGGCTTCGTGTGCCGAGCTGTTCGCGGTGCTTTCGTCGCTCTCCGGTGTGCCGCTGCGCCAGGGCATCGCCGTGACCGGCGCACTCAACCAGCACGGTGAGGTGCTGCCCGTGGGCGGCGTGAACGAAAAGATCGAGGGCTGGTTCCGCGTCTGCGACGCGGCGGGACTGGACGGCACGCAAGGGGTGCTGCTGCCGCAACGCAACCTGCGCCACCTGATGCTGGACCGCGCCGTGGTGGATGCCGTGGCCGAAGGCCGTTTTCACATCCTCACCGCCAGCCATGTCGGCGAAGGCCTGGAGTTGCTGTGTGGCATGGCCTCGGGCCTCACCGACGGGGAACCCGGCAACTACCCCGCAGACAGCGTTCTGGGGCGCTGCGAACAGACCCTCAAGGCCTACCGGGAAGCGTGCCGGCAAGCCATGGCGGACACGAAGGCTTCCTGGCGGCCATGACCCCCCAAATCAACAACTCGCACTTTTTCGGGAACCTGTGGCGCCCGAGGCCCTCACACCTGCTTGTTTTTCCAACCCCAAGAGAAGGAGCCCCTGCGGATGACTCGCGCCCATCACTTTCGAAACACCCTCGCCGCACTCGCCACCGGACTGGCGCTGCTGTCAGCCCCCGCGGTGCATGCCCAGAACATGGTCAGCGTGAAAGGCAATGTCCTGAACATGCGCTCGGGTCCGGGCACCCAGACCGAGGTGCTGTGGGAGCTGAAAAAAGGTTACCCGCTCCAGGTGGTCAGCCGCAAGGGCCGCTGGCTGCAGGTGCGTGATTTCGAGAACGATCGCGGCTGGGTCGCGCGCGCGCTCACCGGCAGTGCGCCCCACCACGTCGTCAAGGCAAGAACCGCCAACGTGCGCCAGGGGCCAGGCACCCAGCACCGCATCGTCGGCAAGGCCGAGTACGGAGAGCTGCTGCGCACCCGCGAAAAACGCTCGGACTGGGTGCGCGTCGAACGCGACAACGGGAAGACCGGCTGGATCGCCAAGCGCCTGCTGTGGGGCTGGTGAACACACTGCCGGGTTCAAGAAAAAAGGCGGACCCGGTGTCCGCCTTTTTCATGCCGGGTCCAGAGCCTCTGGTGCAGCCGTCAGCGCGCCTCGGCAGCGGCCGCATCGGGCACGGCTTCCGGGTTCGCCGGCACGATGGCGCCAATGATGTCGCCCATGCTGATCGTGCCCAGGTGCCTGCCCTTGCTGTTGACCACGTTGGCCACATCCTTGTTCTCGGCGCTCAGCAGGCGCGCGGCCTCTTCAATCACCAGACTCGGGTCCACATCGGGTCCTTCGACCCGCGCCCCGGGCAGTGACAGCGTGCGGCAGCGGATCACGCGACCGCGGTTGACGTCGCGCACGAAGCTGGCGATGTAATCGTCCGCGGGCTTGAGTACGATCTGCTGGCCAGTGCCCTGCTGCACCACCTCGCCATCGCGCAGGATGGCGATGCGGTCGCCCAGGCGCAGCGCTTCGTCCAGATCGTGGGTGATGAAGACGATGGTTTTGCCGATCTCCTGCTGCAGATCGAGCAGCACACTCTGCATGTCGCTGCGGATCAGCGGATCGAGCGCCGAAAACGCCTCGTCCATCAGCAGGATCGGCGCGTCGTTGCTCAGCGCACGCGCCAGGCCGACACGCTGCTGCATGCCACCCGAGAGCTGGTTGGGGTAGTTGTCTTCGTAACCCTTGAGGCCGACGCGCTCGACCCAGCGCATGGCGTTGTCGCGCCGCTTCTTGCGCGACACGCCCTGCACCTGCAGGCCGTACTCGGCGTTCTCCAGCACGGTGAAGTGCGGGAACAGCGCGAACTTCTGGAACACCATCGCGGTCTGCTGGCGGCGAAACTGCAGCAGCTCGCGCTGGTTCATCTTCACCACGTCCACCGGCTGGCCGTTCACCTGCACCAGCAGCTCGCCGGCCGTGGGGTCGATGAGCCGGTTGATGTGGCGGATCAGCGTGCTCTTGCCTGAGCCGGAGAGCCCCATCACCACCTGGATGCCACCCGCGGGCATGTCGATGTTGATGTCGCGCAGGCCCAGCACATGGCCGTGAACGTCGCGCAGTTCCTGCTTGCTCATGCCTTCGCGCACCGGCCCGAGGAACTTCTCGGGCGCAGGACCGAAGATCTTGTACAGGTGGCGGATCGAGATGCCGGCGGGCGCGGCTTGCGGCACAGCGTGCTCAACCATGGACCACCTCCAGGTGTTTCTGCAGCCGCTTGCCGTAGGCCTGCGACACGCGGTCAAAAATGATGGCAATGCCCACGATGGCCAGGCCGTTGAAGACCCCCATGGTGAAATACTGGTTGGAGATCGCCTTGAGCACCGGCTGACCCAGGCCCTGCACGCCGATCATCGAAGCGATCACGACCATGGCCAGCGACAGCATGATGGTCTGGTTCACGCCCGCCATGATGGTCGGCAGCGCCAGCGGCAGCTGCACCTGGTGCATCTTCTGCCAGGTGGACGAGCCGAACGCATCGGCGGCCTCCAGCAGGTCCTTGTCGACCAGGCGGATACCGAGGTTGGTGAAGCGGATCACCGGCGGAATGGCGTAGATCACCACCGCGATCAGGCCCGGCACGCGGCCGATGCCCAGCAGCATCACCACCGGGATCAGGTAGACGAAGCTCGGCATGGTCTGCATCACATCCAGCGTGGGGTTGACCACTTTCTGCAGGCGGTCCCAGCGGCTCATGGCGATGCCCAGCGGCAGGCCCACGACCAGCGCGACCACGGTGCAGACGAAGATCATCGAAATGGTCTTCATGGTGTCGTCCCACATGCCGAAGTAGCCGATGGCCAGCAGGGTCAGCACCGTGCCGATCACGATCTTCATGGAGCGCGATGCGAGCCAGGCGATCAGCGCGATGCCTCCGACCACCAGCGGCCAGGGCGACTGGGTGAGCAGGCGTTCAGAGACGAGCAGAAACTCGCGCAGCGGATCAAACAGGCGCTCCATGGTTTCGCCGTGTTCGCGCGTGAAGCTGCGAAAGGCGCCATCCACCGCGCGGCGCACGGCGCTGAGTTGCTCGGAGCCGAGCGAGGGAAATTCTTTCAACCAGGACATGTGTCACTCCTTGGTTCGGTCACAAAAGCAGCCACGAACCCGATGGGTCGGGCAGACGCGCGAACGGGCACCACGCCGAAACGGCGCGGCGCCCATGGAACCGTGCGCGTCAGAGCGCGGCCTTGACCTTCTCGGCGACTTCGGGCGAGACCCAGCCGCTCCAGACTTCGGGCTGGGTCTTGAGGAAATGCGCTGCACCGTCAGCACCCGTGGCCTGGTTGTCGCTCATCCAGGCCAGCAGGGCGTTGACCGTGTCGTTGCCCCAGGCGCGCTGCTTCAGGTAATCAATGGCAGGGCCACCCGCCTTCTGGAAACGGTCGGTGACCACGGTGAACACCTCGGCACGCGCCCAGTCGGTCTTCACCGGTTTGTCGCACTCGGCCTTGGCGTTGCAGGCTTCAAAGGCTTCCTTGTCGTGCGGGTAACCAGCATCGATCTTGACCATCTCGTACTTGCCCAGGATGGACGTGGGCGCCCAGTAGTACCCCAGCCAGCCTTGCTTGCGCTCGTAGGCCTTGGCGAGCGAGCCGTCCAGGCCGGCGGCCGAACCGGTGTCGAGCAGCACAAAGCCTTGCTTGGCCGCGTCCCAGGCCTTGAAGGCGTTGACCGTGGTGAGCTGGCAGTTCCAGCCCGAGGGGCAGTTGTGCACCACGCCCTTGCCCTTGTTCTCCACCGAGGGAAACAGTTCGGGGTGCTTCAGGGCGTCGTCGATGGTCTTGATGTCCGGGTGGGCATCGGCCAGGTATTTCGGAATCCACCAGCCTTCGACACCGCCGTCTTTCAGCGACTCGGCAGCGTAGTGCAGCTTGCCTTCCTGGACCGCAGCGTCCAGCGGCTGGCGCACGGCGTTGATCCAGGCTTCGGGCGCCACGTCGGGCTGACCCTTTTCCATCATGGCGGTCAGCGTGGGCATGGTGTCGCCCGGCACCAGCTGGACCTCGCAGCCGTATCCCTTGGACAGGATGATGTTGTCGATATGGGCCAGCACCTCGGCGGACTGCCAGTTCATGTTGGCCACGGTGACCTTGCCACAAGCCTGGGCGACTGCGGTTTCAGGCGATGCGGCGGCAGCGGGAGCGGCTTCTTCCACCTTGCCGCAGGCGCTCAGCGCCAGGGCAGCCGTGAGCATGGCAAGGGAGAGATGGGGGGTGTGGGACATGGTTTTCTCCGGGATTCGGGTGGTGTTGTCCACCGGCGCACTGCGCCACTGGATGCGATCTACACCCAACAACCTGAAGAAAACGAACGCTGCTGCAAACGAGGTGACCAGCCGCTCAACCAACAGGGCGTTGGATTGAACTGAGCCAGCTAATATACTTTTTTATATAATCTGTACGCAAATACTGAGTCTTTTCATATAATGATATCCGAGTGCTTCACTCGACATTTCGCGCCGCTTCGAGGGCTTTGACGGCCAGGTGAGCGGGCCGCTCCACGCAGCGCACGATCCAGTCGTGCGTGAGCGGGTGATCCGTCATGAGAGTGCGTGCCACGCGGGCCCAGTTCAGCACGCTGGCCACGCACAGGTCGGCCACGGTGAAACGCGACGCCGCCAGGTGCGCTTCACCGCGCCCGTCCTGCTGTTGCAGGTGCCGCTCGATCACGCGCAGCGCCACGGCGAGGCGTTTTTCGGCGGCGGCGGCCAGCTCGGGCTTGCGCCGTTCGGCGGGCATGACCATGCGGTGCATCAACACGGTGAGCGCATCGGCTTCGCATTCGTTCACGGCCCAGAAGCTCCAGCGCAGCGCCTCTGCGTCTTCGCGCACGGTGGCGGGCGTGATGCTCTGACCATCGGCCGGACCATGGTGACGCGCAATGTAGAGCGCGCAGGCCATGCTCTCCCACACCACGACTTCACCACCCTGCTCCGGCGGCCGTTGATCCACCACCACCGGGATGTGGCCGTTGGGGTTGAGTGCCAGGAAATCGGGGCTGCGCGTGGCGCCGCCCTGGTAGGGCGTGGGCACATGGACGAAATCCAGACCGAGCTCGGTGGCGGCCCAGAGCGGGCGCACGGCGCGCGAGGCGGGGATGCCGTAGATCGTGAGGCTCATGGAAACAAGGTGATGTGGTTCAGCCCAGCGCGCGGCACAGGGCGAGCAGCTCGGGCACGGTGATGTGAGGCGCCAGCGGCGCGTGGTCCCAGGCATGGCCTTCGCGATTCACCCACGCCAGCTGCATGCCGGCGTTCAGGGCGCCCACGCCATCCAGATGCGCGTCGTCGCCGATGTGCAGCACCTGCGTGGTCTCGACGCCGGCGGCCTGTGCCGCGGCGTGGAAGATGCGCGGATCGGGCTTGCCGACGCCAAACTCTCGCGCGCCGATCGACGCCCGAAAATGCGCGCCGATGCCAACGCGGTGCACGTCCGCGTTGCCGTTGGACAGGGCCACCACAGGAAAACGGTTGCTGAGGAACTTCAGTGCCGGCAAGGCGTCCTCGAACAGATCCACGCGCTGGCGCTCGGCAAAGAACGCTTCGAAAGCGGGCTCGGCCAGCGCCGGGTCGTCGCCCGCGCGCTGCAACACCCGGCGGATCGATTCGCGTCGCAGCGCGCTCATGTCGTGGGCCAGTTCCGGCCGCTCGCTGTTCATCTGGTTGCGCACCTCGCGCAACACGGCTTTGTCACCGCACAGCGTGGCGGTCGCGGGCGCGTGTTCGGCCAACCAGGCCTGCAAAACACCTTCGGCGCGCGCGATGGTGGGCCAGATCGGCCAGAGCGTGTCGTCCAGGTCGAGCGTGATGGCGCGGATGCGCGAGACGTCCAGGCCGGCGTCGTTCAGCGGAGGCTCGGGCGGGCGGGATTCTGGGGTGTTCATCGGAGTACCTCCGCCTTTCAGGCTGCGGTGCGAGCTTGTTTGGGAGCGGCCCGGCACGCGCTCCTGTCTGCGGGAGAATAGCGCATGGCATTCCAACAAGAACCTCCCTTCTCCCATGGCCAGTCGGCCGGTACGGCCGTTGTGTTGTGCAACCTCGGCACCCCCGACGAAGCCACCGCCCCGGCGGTGCGCCGCTACCTCGCCGAGTTCCTGGGGGACCACCGCGTGGTCGAGATCCCCAGGCCGATCTGGTGGCTGATCCTGCACGGCATCATCCTGCGCACCCGGCCGGCCAAGTCCGCCGCCAAGTACGCCAGCGTCTGGACGCCCGAGGGTTCCCCGCTCAAGGTGTGGACACAGAAGCAGGCCACGCTGCTGCGCGGCTACCTGGGCGAGCGCGGCCACCAGGTCACGGTGCGCTACGCCATGCGCTACGGCAACCCGTCGATCCCCGCCGTGCTCGACGAGCTCAAGGCGCAGGGCATCACCCGCGTGCTGATCGTGCCGGCCTATCCGCAATACAGCGGCACCACCACGGCCAGCGTGATCGACGCCGTCGCCAGCTGGAGCCTGAAGGTGCGCCACCTGCCCGAACTGCGCTTCGTCAACCGTTACCACGACGACGCCGGCTACATCGAAGCGCTGACCCGGAAGATCCGCGCGCACTGGATGCACCACGGCCAGGCCGAGCAGCTGGTGATGAGCTTTCACGGCGTGCCCGAGCGCACCCTGCACCTGGGCGACCCCTACCACTGCGAATGCCACAAGACCGCGCGCCTGTTGGCCGAACGGCTGGGTCTGGCGAAAGACCGCTACAAAGTCACCTTCCAGTCGCGCTTCGGCAAGGCCAAGTGGCTGGAGCCCTACACCGAACCAACGCTGATCGCGCTCGGCCAACAAGGCGTGAAGAGCGTGGACGTGATCTGCCCCGGCTTCACCAGCGACTGCCTGGAAACGCTGGAAGAGATCAACATGGAAGCGCGCGAGGCCTTCCTGCACGCCGGTGGCCAGACCTTCCAGTACATCGACTGCCTGAACGACAGCCCCGACTGGATCCGCGCCCTCACCGACCTGACCGAGCGCCACCTGCAGGGCTGGCCCACGAAACAGGCCGACGACCCGATGGCGCAGAAGGAAAGTCGAGAGCGGGCGCTGGCGTTGGGTGCGAAGGACTGATCAAGACACAGGGTCGGCATCGGACAACCAGGCAGGCATGTCGCGAGCCCCGTGCAGCACGCGCCAGACGTCCACGTGATCGGCCTGCTCCACATAGAACACCAGATGAGGAAACCGCGTGAGTGGCCAGCTGCGAAGTCCGGGCAGGTTCAGTTCATGCGCGTAGCGCGGAGAGCCTGTCGCTGGCTGGCGTCCGAGATGGGCATAAGCTCGCTCCAGTTCATCGATGAAGCCCAGCGCAACTTCAGGCCCCGCCTCCTTGAGGTAGTACCCGATGGCGTCGTCCATGTCCGCCAGAGCCAGCGCCCGCAGCCGGACCGGCTTGCCCAACCTCATGCGCTTTTTCGGCTGGTGGTGTTCTTGCGCGGAGTGCGGGTAGCGTCCTGAACCCGTTGCCGGAGGCTGTCAAAGTACACCGGCGACGCCTCCTGCACAGAGGGCGCCGCTGCACCGGCCAGCAACAGGCCGCGCAGGTGCTGCCGGTCCTGGTCGCGCCGGATCAGTTCGCGCAGGTATTCGCTGCTGGTGCCGTAGCCCCGCTGATTCACCTGTTCGTCCACAAAGGCCTTCAAGGTGTCGGGCAAAGAGATGTTCATGGTGCTCATGCCGGAACTCTAAGCCGAATGGCAAATTTTGGCAAACCACGCGCCGTGTTGAAGGATCAACCTGCTGGTGATCTCTCACTCAATGGCTTCCCACCAGAAACCGCTGCACCAGATCCAGCTGCTCCGGCACATTGAGCGCCGGCGCATGGCCACAGCCCGCGATCGTCACCACCAGCGCGCGCGGCCCGCGGTCGCGCATGGATTCGGCGGTGTCGGCCAGCAGCAGGTCGGACTCGGCACCGCGCAGGCACAGCACCGGCACATCGATGCGGTCGTAGGTGTCCCACAACGCGTAGTCCGCCGGATGCTGGGTGAACTGCATCACCATGGCTGGGTCGTAGTGCGGCGTCACGCGGCCGCTGGGCAGGCGGCGGGTGGAGCTTTCGGTGAGCAGCGTCCACTGTGCATCGGTGAGGAATCCGTAGGGCTTGTAAATGCTGCGGAAGTACTGCTCCAGCTCGCCCACGGTATCGAATGAAGCCGGGTTGCCCGCGTAGCTGCGGATGCGCTCGATGGCCGCGTCAGCGATCCTGGGTCCGATGTCGTTGAGCACCAGGCGCTGGATGCGGCCCTGCAACGGACCGGCCGCGCACACCATGCCGATGGCGCCGCCCATGGAGGTGCCCACCCAATGAAAAGATGCCAGCCCGAGCTGGTCGACCAGCGCCGTGGCGGTGCGCGCATAGAAGTCCAGGCAGTATTCGGTTTCGGGCTTCGGACTCCATTGTGAGAACCCCCGGCCGATGGTGTCGGGGCAGATCACGCGGTGGCCGAGGGCACTCAGGTGCGCGGCCAGTGCGTCCATGTCGCGCCCGGTGCGCGCCAGGCCGTGCCAGGCGATCACGGGCAACGATTCGGCCACGCCGGGCGCTGGCGCCCAGTCCATGAAGTGGATCTCGCGGCCTTCGCACGGCAGGTAGCGCGACTGGGGAACCACAGCGGAGGTGTTCATTTCAAGCCCCTGAGTTTCGCGAGGACCGATCGTTCGCGCAGCTTGCCGACGATGCCGGTGGGAAAGTAATACACCGACAGGACGAACAGCACACCCATCCAGAGCAGCCAGCGGTCGGGCGTGAGCAGCGCGGGCAGCATCGGAATGCCCGCCGTGGCCTCGCCCGCCAGGCGCAGCAGGTCCTGCAGGTAACTTTGCGCGAGCACGAAGAGCACGCTGCCGATCAGCGCGCCATACAGCGTGCCCATGCCGCCGATCACGACGATGAGCAGGATGTCGAGCATGATCTCGAACGAGAGCGAGGTGTCGGGCCCGTTGTAGCGCAGCCAGAGCGCGAGCAGGCAGCCCGCGAGCGTGGCGAACGCGGCCGAGAGCACGTTGGACAGCGTGCGGTAAACGACGGTGCGGTAGCCCAGCGCCTCGGCGCGGAAGTCGTTCTCGCGGATCGCCTGCAGCACGCGGCCGAAGGGCGAATTCACAATGCGCAGGATGGTCAGGAAGATCGCCGTGACCGAAGCGAAGATCAGGTAGTAGGTGATCAGCTTGCCGTTCAGATCGACCTCGCCCAGCGGCGTGACCAGCGGCTCTTCGGTCAGCGTGAAACCGGGCGAGAGCAATTCAGGCACACGGAAGCTCAAGCCGTCTTCACCGCCGGTGAAGTCCGACAGCTGCGAGGCCAGCGTGAGGAAGGCCGAGGCCACGGCCAGCGTGATCATGGCGAAGAAGATCGCTTTCACCCGCAGCGAGAACAGGCCAATGAGCAGCGAGAGCACGAGCGAGATCAGCAGCGCACACAGCACGCCCAGCGCGATCGCAGCCCACGACGGCTCTTCGGCCGCGTTGAGCGCGATCGCCACGCCGTAGGCCCCGATGCCGAAGAACATGGTGTGGGCAAAGCTCACGATGCCGGTGTAGCCCAGCAGCAGGTCGAAGCTGGCCACCAGGGCCACGAACACCAGCACCTTGGCCGCCACGTTGAGCGCCTTCACGCCCGGGAACAGGAAAGGCGCGAACGCCAGGCCGAGGAACAGGATGATCAGCAGCGCGGCCAGCCAGCGGCTGCGCGGGAGGTCTTTGGAGAGGAGACGGTGAAGCATGGCGTCCTCCCGATCAGCGGTTCGTGACCGGGTACACGCCCTGCGGTCGCCACAGCAGGATGGCAACCATCAGCGCGATGTTGGAGAACAGCGCGACCTTGGGGGCGAGGAAGCCGGTGTAGTTGGCCATCAGGCCCACCAGCAGCGCGCCGATCAGCGCGCCCAGCGTGGAGCCCAGGCCGCCGATGATGATGACGATGAAGATCAGCACGTTGACCTGCGCGCCCATCTGCGGCGTCACGCTCTGCTGGTACAGGCCCCACATCACGCCGCCCAGACCGGCCAGCGCGCTGCCGGCCACGAACACGCCGACGAACAGGCGCTTGATGCGGTAGCCGAGCGACTCGACCATCTCGCGGTCCTGCACACCGGCGCGGATCAGCAGGCCGACCTTGGTGCGGTTGAGCGTCCAGACCATGGCGGCGAACACGGCAGCGCCCACCAGCACCGCCATGATGCGGTAGCGCTCCACCGAGGCATCGCCCAGCAGCAGCGAGCCACGCAGCGCCTCCGGCAAAGGCAATGCAATCTGCTCGGGGCCCCAGATGACCTTGATCATCTCTTCACCGATGATCATGCCGCCCATGGTGATGAGGATCTGCTTCAGGTGCATGCCGTACACCGGGCGGATGATGAAGCGCTCGAACACCAGGCCCAGCGCACCCGCCACCGCCATCGCCACCAGCATCGCGGGCAGCAGCGCCAGCAGGTTCATCCACAGGCTGTCGGCCACCGTGTAGGTGCCCATGCTGGCGAGCACCGTGGTGGCCACGAAGGCGCCGAGCGCGATGAACACGCCGTGGCCGAAGTTGAGCACATCCATCAGGCCGAACACCAGCGTGAGGCCCGAGGCGATGATGAAGACGATCATGCCCATCGCCAGCCCGGCCACGGTGAGCGTGAGCCAGGTGGACGGGCTGCCGATGGCCGGCAAGGCGACCAGCGCCAGCACCGGCACCAGAGCCATGGGTTTCCAGTCGAGTTCTTTGAAGGCGATCATTGATGCGCTCCGAGTGAGAGGCCCAGCAGACGGGACTGCATCGATTCATCGGCGGCCAGTTCGGCCATCGGGCCGCTGTGCACCACGCGCCCGTCGTCCATCACGGCGACCGAGTCGCCCAGCTGGCGCGCGAAGTTGAAGTTCTGTTCGACCAGCAGGATCGTGGTCTGTGCCGCCTTGAGCTGGCGAAAGGCCTCGATCATGTTCTGGATGATGGCGGGCGCCAGGCCCTTGCTGGGCTCGTCGATCAGCAGCAGCTTGCGCGGCTCGACGATGGCGCGCGACACCGCCAGCATCTGCTTCTGCCCGCCAGACAGCTTGCCAGCCGGGTGGTTCCAGAACTTCTTCATGGCCGGGAACAGGCTGAAGATCCACTCCAGCCGCGTGGTGTCGATGTGATCCAGCGTGCGCGCGCCGCGCGCGGCCAGCAGCATGTTTTCGCGCACCGAGAGGTCCGAGAAGATGCCCATGCTCTCGGGCACGTAGGCCACGCCGCTGTGCGCGATGTCGGGCGTGGGCTTCTGCGTGATGTCCTCGCCGTCGAGCACCACCGTGCCCTGGCTGGCGTGCCACAGGCCCATGATGGTGCGCAGCGTGATGGTCTTGCCCGCGCCGTTGCGGCCCAGCAGCATGGTCAGCTGTCCGGCGGGCACGGTGAGGTCGACGCCGTGCAGGATGTGGTACGCGCCGATGTGGGTGTGCACGCCGGCCAGTTTCAGCAGGGTCTCGCTCATGCAGCCGCCTCTTCTTTCTCTTCGGGGTTGATGCCGAGGTAGGCCTGCTGCACCACCGGCGAGGCGATGACCGTGACCGGGTCGCCATCGGCCACCAGCTCGCCGTTGTGCAACACGATGATGCGTGTTGGCGCCGACCGAAAACTGAGCCACTTTTGAGGGTAGTGCCGACCCAAAACTGAGCCAGGTGAACAACCTACTCTGCTGTTTTTATGTGCAGCAGAGGACAAGGAGTGATCACCATGGACATGATTGGCAGGATCCGGCATTTGCATGCCCGGAAGAACAAATCGGAGCGCGAGATATCGCGCATGACAGGGCTCTCGCGCAACACGGTGGCGAAGTGGTTGCACGGCGAGGTGGACGGCCCGCCGAAGTACCGGCGCGGCGAACAGCCCAGCAAACTCACGGCGTTCCATGACGCACTCAGGCAGGCCTTGAAGGCCGATGCACGTCGGCCCAAGCACGAGCGGCGCACGGCCAAGGCGCTGTACGCCGAGATCAGGCGCGCGGGCTACGAGGGCGGGTACACGCGAGTGACCGACTTCATCCGGGCATGGCGCCAGAGCGAGGGTCAGGGGTCTGCGGGCAACGCCTTCGTGCCGCTGACCTTCGAGCTGGGCGAGGCCTTCCAGTTCGACTGGAGCGAGGAAGGCATGGTGATCGGTGGCATCTACTACCGGGTGCAGGTCTCACACATGAAGCTGTGTGCTTCACGGGCCTTCTGGCTGGTGGCCTACCCCAGCCAGGGCCACGAGATGCTGTTCGATGCCCACACCCGGTCGTTCGCGGCACTCGGCGGTGTGGCCCGACGCGGCATCTACGACAACATGAAGACCGCTGTAGACAAGGTCAAGAAGGGCAAGGGTCGCATCGTCAACGAGCGCTTTGCCACCATGTGCGCGCACTACCTGTACGACCCGGACTTCTGCAACGTGGCCAGCGGCTGGGAGAAAGGGGTGGTGGAGAAGAACGTGCAGGACAGCCGTCGGCGCATCTGGATCGACGCGGCCAAGATCAAGTTCGGCAGCTTCACCGAACTCAACGCCTGGCTGGGCCAGCGCTGCCGCGCGCTGTGGGACGAGGTGCGCCACCCCGAGCACACCCAGTTCAGCGTGGCCGAGATGCTCGAACACGAGCGCGCGCACCTCATGCCCATGCCGGTGCCGTTCGACGGCTACGTCGAGAAACCCGCGCGGGTCTCCAGCACCTGCCTGGTGTCGGTGGCGCGCAACCGATATTCCGTGCCGTGCGAACGGGTCGGCCAGTTGGTCAGCACACGGCTGTACCCGGGCAGCGTGGCCATCGTGGCCGACGACACCATCGTGGCGCGCCACGAGCGGCTGAGCAACGCGGGCGAGACCCGGTACGACTGGCAGCACTACATCCCGCTGCTGCAGAGGAAGCCCGGTGCCCTGAGGAACGGCGCGCCCTTTGCCGACATGCCCGAGGCCCTGCAGCGGCTGCGCCGAGGGCTGCTGCGCAACCCGGGTGGCGACCGGGTGATGGCGCAGGTGCTGGCCATTGTGCTCAGCGCCGGTCTGGACGCGGTGCTGGTGGCCATCGAGCTGGCACTGGAGAGCGGTCCACCGGGCAAGGTCAGCGTGGAGCATGTGGTCAACGTGCTGAACCGGCTCAACGCGCAGCCGATACCGCCCACGGCGGCCACACTGTTGAAGGTGAGCACGCCGCCGCTGGCGAACACGGCTCGCTACGACAGCCTGCGTTCGGACACCGTGGGCAACATTGTGGGAGTGACCACCGAAGGAGCCGGCCATGAAGACTGATGTGCTGGTCGAACTCAAGGCACTGCGCCTGCACGGCATGGCCGGGGCGTGGGCCGATCTGGTCGAGCAAGGGGGTGGTAAGGGAGGCGGTGTGGGCATCGAGTCCTCGCGCTGGCTGATCGAGCACCTGTTGCAGGCCGAGGGCACGGACCGCGCGATGCGCTCGGTCAGCCACCAGATGCACGCGGCGAAGTTCCCGGTGCACCGCGACATGGCGGGCTTTGACTTCGAGGTCTCGCCGGTGGACCGCAAGCTGGTGGAGACTCTGGCCACCACGGCCTTCACCGACGAGGCGCACAACGTGGTGCTGGTGGGCGGGCCGGGCACAGGCAAGACCCATCTGGCCACGGCCATGGGCGTCTCGGGCATCACCCGGCACGGCAAGCGGGTGCGCTTCTACTCCACGGTCGATCTGGTCAACGCACTGGAGCAGGAGAAGGCCCAAGGCAAGGCCGGGCGCATCGCAGCCAGCCTGCTGCGCATGGACCTGGTCATTCTGGACGAGCTGGGCTATCTGCCGTTCAGCCAGGCCGGCGGGGCGTTGCTGTTCCACCTGCTGAGCAAGCTGTACGAACACACCAGCGTGATGATCACGACCAACCTGGACTTCGCAGAATGGTCCAGCGTGTTCGGCGACGCGAAGATGACCACCGCGCTGCTGGACCGTCTCACTCACCACTGCCACATCGTGGAGACAGGCAACGAGTCGATCCGTTTCAGTCGCAGCACAGCTGCAGCCAAGAAGCGTATCAAGGCCCGCGAGCAGGCGCGAAAGAATACCTCGACGCAGGCTGAGCCCGACCCATTCTGAGCAAGTGCCGTGCTGTGCAAGCCGCTACAGGCTACGCCCTGCGCGGCTTGCACAGCGCCTTCAACACAACAACAAGGAGATCGCCGAACCAGGACAGCACCTACACTTATCCACAGCCGACCCCACAAAAGTCGGCTTCCACCCCTGGCTCAATATTCAGTCGGCACGGTGGCTCAAATTTGGATCGGCGCCGACAGCCAATCATCACGAGCAGGATCGGCCACACGTCCCTGAGCGCCTTGACCTTCTCGACCATCGGAATCTCTTCCTTGATCGAGGGTGCCAGCTCGGGGTTGAGCTTGACTCGCACCAGGATGACCAGGATGTAGCTCACCATGGTGAGCAAGCCAATGGCCACGCCCCCCAGGAACAGCTCGGTGATCGAGGTCTGCGCGATGATGCCGTACAGGATCATGATGATCGATGGCGGGATCAGTGCACCGATGGTGCCGCCTGCAGCCACGGTTCCGGTCGCGAGTTCGGCGCTGTAGCGTTGCTTCATCATCTCGGGCACCGCGATGCGACCCATGGCCGCCGAACAGGCCACTGACGAACCGCAGACCGAGGCGAAGCCCGCGCAACCGAGAATGCCCGATATGGCCAGCCCTCCGGGCACGCCCGCGAGCCACATGCGGGCAGCGCGGAACAGCCCTTCTGTGAGCCGTGCGTGGTAGCAGACAAAGCCCAGCAGCAGGAACATGGGCACCGAGCTGAGCACCCAGTTGGTGGAAAACTGGTAGGGGATCACACCCAGCGAGCCCCAGGCCACATTCCAGCCCATGATGGTCCATATGCCCGCGAAGGACACGGTGATCATCGATACGCCAATGGGCACGCGCAGGGCAATGAGGGCCAGCAACAGCCCGATACCCACCAGGCCGACTTGTACGTCTGTCATATTGTCTTTCCTTGGCCGATCAATCCGCGTCCACCGTGGGCGCAGCCCGCTCGGTGTCCAGGCCCGAGGGCTGGCTGGTGAGGTAAACGATGAACTTGTAGGCCACCACCAGGAACATCAGGCAGCAACCGAGTGGCAACACAAAGTAGGTGGGCCAGACCGGCAGGCTGTCTTCCCCTTGCACGACGGAGGCCTTGATGCCGTACTTGCTCATGGCTTCTTCCCAGGAGCGCAGGGTCAGGGCCGCGAACACCGCAGCCGAGAACAGCAGCATCCAGCCCGCGAGATGCTTCTGCAGCCACTTGGGCATGCGTTCCGTGATCACCTCCACCGAGATGTGAGCCTGCTTCTGCTCGGCAAAGGCCAGCGGCATGAAGGCCGCGATCGCCATGTAGTAGTACGAGACGATGGTGATCGTCCCCGGCAGCGGGTAGTTGAAGAAGTTGCGCGCGATCACGTCCAGCGTGATGTGCAGCATCATCAAGGCGATGGCCAGACCCGAGATCACCGTCAGGAAGTTGATGAAGCGGGAGAGGACTTTGCCAAGGGCATACATGGCGGCTCCTTTGGGTTGGGTTGGTCAGGGACAGCGGTGCCGCGCCGCTTCAAGCGGCGCGGCATCCACGCATCACATGCCGTAGGTGTTGGCGTCCACCTTCGAGAACACCTCGTTCCAGTACAGGTCGGCCAGCTTCTCGCGGCTGTCGACGTTCTGCACCAGGCCCACCCACTTCTCCAGCACCGGCCGGAACTGGGCCAGCAGCTCCTCGCCGCGCTTGACGCCATGGGTCTTGGCGAAGAACTCCACGATGGTCTTCATGTCCTGCGCGGCAAAATCCCGGGTCTTCTGCAACAGGGCGGCGTCGGGCTGGTGCACCCGGCCACCGCGCTTCTTCACGAGCTCGATCACTTCCTTCTCGCGCTGGTGGTACACGTAGGGCACGTAGGACGGCATCACGGTGCCAGCACGCAGCATGGCCTGACGCTGGTCTTTGGTCAGGCTGCGCCAGACCTTGGTGTTGACCTGAGAGATGGCGGTACCGGCGAAGATGCCGCCGGGCACCTGGACCGTCACGTCGCTCACGGCCTCGATCAGGCCCAGGTTGGTGAGCTCAGGCAGGGAGACCACCACGCAGTCGACCACGCCTTGCTTGAGGGCCTCGAGCGCCTCGTTGGACGACATGGTCACGGGCTGGGCGCCCATGGCGCGGGCCCAGCGCGACCAGTGCGATCCGGCCACGCGCAGGCGCTTGCCCTTGAGCTCGGCCTCGTTGCGCACCGGCTTGCTGCAGTTCAGGTAGTAGGGCGAACTGCCGGCCGTTCCCGTGAACACCTGGTTCTGCCGGGAGAACTCGTTCATGCACTCGGGGCACTTGGTGAACACGAACTCGGTCATCGCACCCACGTAGGCCATGCCCTCCTTGCCGCGGACCCGCTCGTCCATCGTGAGCAGTTGCATGGACGATTCAGCCAGCAGGTTGAAGTGCGGGTACTCGGCCGGGAAGTACGGGGCCAGCAGGTAGCCGATGTCGGCCATCCCGTCGCGCAGGCCGGCGGAGGTCTCGGCGAAATTCAGCAACGACAGGGGGTAGACCTTGACGTTGAGCTGGCCGTTGGTGAGTTTCTTGAGCGTTGCGGCGTACTCCTGACCGGCCTTGTCCGAGTCAGATCCCGGGGGAAAGCCCATCGCATAACGCAGGTCTCGCGCCTGGGCGCCAGAGACCGCCAGCGCAACCGAAGCGGCCAAAACACCAGAGGTCAGAAGTTTTTTCCAAAGTTTCATGAGAGGGTCCTGAGACGAAGATTTCGACGAACGACATCGCCAACAACAAACCGCAGAACCGGTGAATGCCCAGCCTGCGGAACACCCCCCAATGGTTAGGGAGGGCAAGCCTTTGCGTCTTGCGTCTATTGGCTGGAGCGTGCGGGGGTTTTACCGGGGGGGCCTGCCACCGGCCCCGACCACTTGGCGCAAGACAAGCACTGCGTCGGCACCTAAGCTGATAAGACCTACCCGACTGCTGGACCCATGACCACATCTCCCGTCACCCTGAAAACCGAAGGCGCCGTCGGCGTCCTTGTCATCCACAACCCGCCTGTCAACGCCCTCTCGCCCGAGACCGTGCAGGGACTGATGGATGGGCTCGCGGCCTTCGAGGCGCAACCCACCTTGCAGGCTCTGGTGGTGCATTGCGAAGGCCGGACCTTCGTCGCCGGCGGCGACATTGCCGCTTTCGAGGACCCGACCTTCAGCGCTGCGCCCTACAACAGTTTCCTGGCCCGCCTGGAAGCCTGCTCCCGACCGGTGGTGGCAGCCCTGCACGGCACCGCGCTGGGTGGAGGCCTGGAACTGGCCATGGCCTGCCACTGGCGCGTGGCAGCTCCCGGTACCCGCGTGGGATTGCCGGAAGTCAAGCTGGGGCTGATCCCCGGTTCGCTGGGCACCCAGCGCCTGCCAAGACTGGCCGGGGCACAGCGGGCACTGGACCTGATGCTCACCGGGCGCATGATCGCTGCCCAGGAGGCACTGACCGCCGGCATCATCGACGAGATCAGCGAGCAGCCTCCACTGGACGCAGCGCTGGCCCGCGCCCGGTTGCTGGCGCAGCAAGGCACAACACCGCGTCGCAGCGGTGCATTGACCGTGCAGGCGGCGTCGCTGCCCGAAGGTCTCATCGACCAGGCGATGGCCGCGGCGAAGGCCAGGCCGCAATACCCGGCGCACGAAGCCATCGTGGCTTGTGTGCAGGCGGCCGCCACCCTGCCCTTCGATCAGGGTGAACAGGTCGAGGCGCAGTGGTTTGCCAAGGTGCTGCGCTCGGGCACCTCCAAGGCCATGCGCCATCTGTTCTTTGCCGAGCGCGCGGCCGAGAAGATCCCCGGTCTGCCCAGGGACGTGACCCTTCGACCGATCCGCAAGGTCGGCGTGCTGGGCGCCGGCACCATGGGTGGCGGCATTGCGATGTGCTTCATCAACGCGGGCTATGAAACGGTGCTGGTGGAGGCTTCGGCCGAGGCCCTGCAGCGCGGCATGGACACCATCCGCAAAAACTACGACGCCACCGTGAGCAAGGGCAAGCTCGCAGCCGACGAGCGCGACCGCCGCCTGGCCCGTCTGACCCCCTCCCTGCAGGACACCGATTTCGCCAGCTGCGACATCGTCATCGAGGCGGTGTTCGAGAACATGGCGCTCAAGCAGCAGATCGCGCAGCGCCTGGGCCAGGTGTGCAGGCCCGGCGCCATCATTGCCACCAACACCTCCACGCTGGACGTGGACGCCATCGCCACCGCCTCGGGTCGTGCCGCCGACGTGCTGGGCACCCACTTCTTCAGCCCGGCCAATGTGATGCGCCTGCTGGAGGTGGTGCGCGGCGCCCGGACCGCCCCCGACGCACTGGCCACGGTGATGCAACTGGCCAAGCGCATCGGCAAGGTGGCCGCCGTCTCGGGTGTGTGCTACGGCTTCATCGGCAACCGCATGGCCGAGGTCTACATGCGCGAGGCCGAGTTCCTGCTGCTCGAAGGCGCCACGCCCGTCCAGATCGACCAGGCCATCGAAAGCCTGGGCCTGGCCATGGGGCCGTGCCGCATGCTGGACATGGCCGGCATCGACGTGGGCGCCAAGACCGTCATCGAGTATGAAAAAGCCGGCGGCCTGCCGCCCGACGCCACCTACCGCGTGGTGGTGCGAAAACTGTTCGAGCAGGGCCAGTTCGGCCAGAAGACCGGTGCCGGCTACTACCGGTACGAAGGTCGTACCCCGCTGGCCAACCCGCAGACGCAGGCCACCTGCGATGCCCTGGCCGCACAGCACGGTATCGCGCGCCGCAGCGACATCAGCGCCACCGAAATCACCGAACGCCTGATCTACAGCATGGTCAACGAAGGCGCCCGCATCCTGGAAGAAGGCATCGCCTACCGCGGCAGCGACATCGACGTGGTGTGGACCGCCGGCTACGGCTTCCCCGACCACCAGGGCGGCCCGATGTTCCTGGCCGACGAGCGCGGCCTGGCCCACGTGGTGCAACGCCTGGACCACTACGCCGCCACGCGTGGCAACCCCTTCGGCTACTGGACCGTGAGCCCGCTGCTGCGGCGCCTGGCCAGCGAAGGCCTTCGCCTGTCGCAGTACGCCAGCTGACATTGCCCCCCAACCCATCATTCACCGGAGAATCCATGAGAGAAGCAGTCATCGTGTCCACCGCCCGCACCCCCATCGGCCGGGCCTTCAAGGGCGCTTTCAACCACACCAAATCACCCTCGCTGATGGCGCATGCCCTGCACCACGCCATCGATCGCGCCGGCATCGATGCCGCGGAGATCGAGGACGTGGTCATCGGCTCGGTGCTGACCGCCGGCACGGCCGGCATGAACCTCGCGCGCAACGCCCTGCTGGCGGCCGGCCTGCCCTTGACGGTCGCCGGACAGACCATGGACCGGCAATGCGCTTCCGGTCTGATGGCCATTGCCACCGCCGCCAAACAGGTGATGGTCGACGGCATGGACGTGGTGGTCGCGGGTGGACAGGAAAACGTCTCCGCGGTGCAGAACGCCTACATGAAGTGGGCTGCGGCCGAGGCCGATCCGGCCGTCATTGCCCGGGCAACGCACGCCTACATGCCCATGCTGCAGACGGCCGAGTTCGTGGCCAGGAAGTACGGCATCAGCCGCGAAGCGCAAGACCTGTACGCGCTGCAGTCGCAGCAGCGCACCGCCGCCGCGCAACAGGCCGGCCACCTGGATGCCGAGATCGTGCCCATCACCACGCAGATGGCGGTGATGGACAAGGCCACCGAGCAGGTGAGCTACCGCGAGGTCACGCTCTCGCGTGACGAAGGCAACCGCCCGGAAACCACGCTGGAGAGCCTGCAGGGCCTCAAGCCGGTGATCGAGGGCGGCGTGATCACCGCCGGCAACGCCAGCCAGCTTTCGGACGGCGCCTCGGCCTGTGTGGTGATGGATCGCGCGCTGGCTGAAAAACGCGGTCTGGCACCGCTGGGCGTCTACCGCGGCATGGCCGTGGCCGGCTGCGCGCCCGAGGAAATGGGCATCGGTCCCATCCATGCCATCCCGAAGCTGCTGGCGAACCATGGCCTGAAGGTCGACGACATCGGCCTGTGGGAACTCAATGAGGCCTTTGCCTGTCAGGCCCTGTACTGCCGCGACCATCTGGGCATCGACCCGCAGCGCTACAACGTCAACGGCGGGGGCATCTCCATCGGCCATCCCTACGGCATGACCGGCGCGCGCCTGGTGGGGCACGCCCTGATCGAAGGCAAACGACGTGGCGTGAAGTACGTGGTCGTGACCATGTGCGTGGGTGGCGGCATGGGCGCCGCCGGCCTGTTCGAAGTGGCCTGAGCCCCGCCATGAGCGACGAATTGCTTCTCGAATCCCATGGCCCCGTGCGTGTGCTGCGCCTGCAACGGCCGCAGGCGCGCAATGCGATGACCGGGACGCTCGCCCGGGCGATCGCAGCAGCCATTGATGCCTTCGAAGCCAGCGACGCATGGCGGGTGGCCGTCATCACCGGCGAAGGCGGCCACTTCTGCGCGGGGATGGACCTCAAGGCATTCACCCGCGGAGAGCTGCCCTGGGACCCCGTGCGCGGGTTTGGCGGACTCACCGAGCGACCACCGGCCAAGCCCATCATCGCGGCGGTCGAAGGCTACGCGGTGGCCGGCGGGTTCGAGCTGGCGCTGGCCTGCGACCTGATCGTGGCGGCCGAGAACGCACAGTTCGGTCTGCCCGAGGTGCGTCGCGGTCTGGTGGCGTCGGCCGGTGGTCTGATGCGGCTGCCCAGACGCCTGCCCTATTTCCTGGCCATGGAAATGGCACTGACCGGTGACATGCTGCCGGCCCAGCGGGCCTGGTCACAGGGTCTGGTCAACCGGCTCACTCCGCCGGGCGAGGCACTGGCACAGGCGCTGGAACTGGCGGATCGCATTGCAGCCCAGGCACCGCTGGCCGTGCGCACCAGCAAGCAGATCGTGGTGCAGTCGGCCACCTGGGCACCTGACGAGATGTTTGCCCGCCAGGCGCCGCTGGCCGACCCGGTGGGCCGTTCCGAAGATGCGCTCGAAGGGGCCCGTGCCTTTGCCGAAAAACGCGCACCCCTCTGGCGCGGTCGCTGACGCCATTTCCCCATCCGCGGCCCTGTTTCAGGGGGAACCCGACCCAGGAAGCCCGAGATCGACGGGTTGGTCCCTGGGTCAGCGACCGAACCGGTCCTCCGTGTTCACCGAAGCTGTTGATCGGGCTTCGGTGAACGGGACTGTTCAGACGATCGGATCCGATGGTTGATCCCGCAGCTTGTACTTGAGGATTTTCCCCGTTGGATTGCGTGGCAACGCCTCGACAATGCGCAGCTGCTTGGGCACCTTGTAACGCGCCAGGCGTTCGCCGGTGAACTCGCGCATCTCGTCCAGCGTGAGGCTGCTGCCCGGCTTGAGGGCGACCACCGCCACCACGGCTTCGCCCCACTGCGGATCGGGCGCGCCGATCACCGCCACCTCGGCCACCGCGGGGTGTGCGTACAGCACGCTCTCCACCTCGGCGGGATAGACGTTCTCCCCTCCAGAGATGATCATGTCCTTGACGCGGTCGCAGATGTAATAGAAGCCCTGCTCGTCAAAGTAGCCCACGTCGCCGGTGCGGAACCAGTGGTCGTCGCCGATGGCGTGGCGGGTCGCCTCCGGCTGGTTCCAGTAGCCGCGGGTGACGTTCATCCCGCGCACGCAGACCTCGCCGCGCTCTTGCGGCTGGGTCACCTCCCGACCGTCGGCGGCGAGGATGCGCACATCGGTCAGCAGCGGCGAAACGCCCACAGAGCCGATCTTGCTGACAGCCCACTCCGACGACAGCGCGGTGGCCATGGCAGCGGTCTCGGTCAGGCCATAGCCCTGCTGCACCAGGATGCCGCGCTGATCCATGAGGTGCAGCAGCGGCTCGGGGCACGGTGCGCCACCACACATGATGAAGCGCACGGACGAGATGTCGGCCGAGGCGAAGTCCGGGTGCTGGCTGATGAACAGCAGCATGGCCGGCACCACGAAGATGGTGGTGACCTTGTAGCGCGCGATGTCGCGCAGCGCAGCGGCCGGATCGAAACTGCGGTGCAGGACGATGTGCGCACCCTTGAGGAAGGTGGTGAGCGTGAGCACGTTGAGCGCGCCGATGTGGAAGACCGGCGCAAACGTGAGCAGCACGTCGTCGGGCCGGATGTCGAGCATCACCAGCTCGCTGACATGGTTCCACCAGAAGTTGCCCGCCGTGAGCATCGCGCCCTTGGGGCGTCCGGTGGTGCCCGAGGTGTACATGATCACGGCCACATCGTCCTGATGGGGCTGGTGGGATTCGGTCACGGGGGCGGCGCCTGCCATGGCCTGCGCGGCATCCGGCCAGCGGGCGCCATCGTCCGGGCTGCCGTGGGCACACAGGTAGCGGCTGCAGTTGAGTTTTCCGCGCACCGCTTCGATCACGGGAATGTGGTCGGCATCGACGATGAGCGTGTGCACGCCCGCATCGTTGATGATGTATTCGAACTCCGGGCCGGCCAGGCGAAAGTTCAACGGCACGAAGATCGCGCCGATCTTGGAACACGCGAACAGTGCGACGAAGAACATGGGGTGGTTGAACCCCAGGTAACCGACGCGGGTGCCCGGCTGCACCCCGCCGGCGCGCAGGGCACCGGCCATGCGGTCGATGCGCGCGAGCATGTCGGCGTAGGTCCAGGTCTCGCCCTCGAAGGTCAGGGCCTGGCGGTTGCCGTCGCGCCGCGCGCGCTCGGTGAACCACTGGCCCATGCCGATCTTGGGCAATGGCGCGGGCACGCCGCCGAAGCCGTCGGTCAGCGCAGGGGATGGGGCTTGGGTCATGGTGTCTCCTGAATGGGTTCGGTACGGGAATGGTCAGTGGCGGGTGTTCTGTTCGCGCAGCCGGCCCTTGAGCACCTTGCCCGTGGGGTTGCGCGGCAAGGCATCGACCACGCGCAGTTCGCGCGGCACCTTGTAGCCAGCCAGGCCCTGCCGAGCGAAGGTCTGCAGTTCTTCGAGGGTGAGGCTGGCGCCGGGCTTGAGGGCGGCCACGGCCACCACCCGTTCGCCCCAGTGCTCGTCGGGAGCGCCGATCACGGCCACCTCGGCCACCGCCGGGTGGTGGTAGAGCACGCTCTCCACCTCGGCCGGGTAGATATTTTCACCGCCGCTGATGACCATGTCCTTGAGACGGTCGCAGATGAAGTAGAAGCCGTCCTCATCCACATAGGCCACGTCGCCGCTGCGGAACCAGCCTTCTGCATCGAAGCTGGCGGCGGTGGCATCGGGCCGGTTCCAGTAGCCCTTCATCACGTTGCCGCCGCGGATGCACAATTCACCCTTCACATGGGGTTCGGTGATGGGTGTGCCGTCGAAATCGGTCAGGCGAACCTCGGTCAGCAGGGCGGGCGTTCCACAGGAACCCTGCTTGTCGATGCCCCGCTCGGGCACCAGCAGGCTGACCGTGGCGGTGGTCTCGGTCATGCCAAAACCCTGGTTGACCGGGATCTGGCGTTCGGCGTAGCGCTGCAGCAGCGGCACCGGCATGGGCGCACCCCCCACGGCGATGGTGCGCAGGCTCGACAGATCGGCCGCGGCAAAGGCGGGGTGCTGGCTCATGAAGAGCAGCATGGAGGGCACGGCAAAGGTCACGCTCACGCGGTACCTCGCCATGTCGCGCATCACGCCCTCGGCGTCCCAGGCACGGTGCAGCACCAGGTGGGCGCCGGCCTGCAGGGCCGGCAAAGACACCGAACAGAGGCCACCCACATGAAACAGCGGTGCGAAGTTGAGCACCACGTCTTCGCAGCGCAGACCGTTGCTCAGGATGCCGTTGAGGTTGTTGGTCCAGAAGTTGCCATGCGTGAGCATGGCCCCCTTGGGATGGCCGGTGGTCCCCGAGGTGTACATGATCAGCGCCACTTCGTCGGGCTGCACGGGCACCTCGGGCGGCACGCTGGCAGGCGCCACGTCCAGCGGTGGCAGCGCACCCCAGCCCGTCGCCGCGCCGTCCGTCGACAGGTAGTGCCGGCAGCCCAGGCCGCTGCGAATGCCGTCGATCACGGGCCGGTGGTGCACATCGGCCAGCAGCAGGCTCACGCCGGCATCTTCGGCAATGAAGGCGATCTCCGGCCCGGTGAGCCGGAAGTTCAGTGGCACGAAGATGGCATTCAGACGCGCGCTGGCGAACATCGCGACCAGGAAATGCGGATCGTTGAAGCCAAGGTACCCGACGCGATCACCGGGCAGCACGCCATGCGCAGCCAGCACGGCTGAAAACGCCTCGACCCGGCGCTGCAGTTCGGCATAGGTCCAGGTGTGCTCATCACAGGTGAGCGCGGGGCGTGCGGGGTGGCGCCCGGCCACGCGTCGCAGCCACACGGCCAAGCCCAGCACGGGGCTGGGCACGGCGGCCCGGGAGCCGGGCCACTGGGGTTGGGTGCTCATGAAGGGGCTCCGGGTAACGCGGGACTCAGCGGCCGGTCCACACGGGCTTGCGGCGTTCGTTGAACGCGGCCAGGCCTTCCTTGGCGTCTTCGGTCATGGCCAGCAGCGCGATCTGGCTCTCGGTGTAGGCGATGGCCTGGTCGAAGGACATGGCCTCGATGGCGCGCATGGCGTACTTGCCGCGCCGGATGGCCGTGGGCGACTTGTCCACCAGTCGCGCAAGCAGCCAGCTGGTCCTGGCGTCCAGTTCCGATGCCGGCACCACGTGGTTCACCAGGCCGGCGGCCAGCGCATCCTGGGCGCTGATGGGTTCGCCGGTCAGCGCCCACTCGCGCACCAGCCGGCGCGGCACCAGATCCTGCAGCAGGCTGAGCACCTGCATCGGGAACACGCCCACCTTCACCTCGGGCAGGCCGAACAGCGCGTGGTCGGCCACCACGGCCATGTCGGCCATGCACAGCAATCCCATGCCACCGGCCATGCAGGTGCCGTTGATGCGGGCGATGATGGGCAGGGTGGCGTTCTGCGCATCGCGCAGCAGGTCGGCGTAGTCCACGCTGGGCTTGGCGTAGTCGAAGGCAAAGCCTTTGCCGGGCTGCAGGTCGCCGCCGGCGCAGAAGGCCTTGTCGCCCGCGCCGGTGATGACGATGGCGCGCACCTCGGGATCGGCATGCGCCTGCCGGATGCCCTCGCGCATGGCGGCCACCACGCCACCGTGGATGGCATTGCGCTTCTCGGGGCGGTTGATGGTGATCCAGAACGCCTGGCCCCGGCGTTCGAGCAGCACGTCTTGCACGTCACTCATGGGGGTCTCCTTGGTTTGGCTCAGGCGGCGACGGGCGCCTCGATCTCGGCCAGCACGCGGCGCAGGGTGACCTGCTCGCCCACGCCCACGCTCAAGGCGTTCACGCGCCCGCTCACCGGCGCCAGGTGCACGTGTTCCATCTTCATGGCTTCCAGCGTGACGATGGGCTGGCCCGCCTCGACCTGGTCGCCCTCGGCCACCAGCACGGCGACCACGCGCCCGTTCATCGAAGCGCGCACCTTGCCGTCGCCCCCTCCATCGGCTGCGCGCTCGGCCGCGCTGCGGGTGTGGTCATTCACGGCGAGGGGCTGGCCGCGGTAATGCAGCAGCAGCTGGGGGCCGTCGCGCAGGAACACGGCGGTCTCCATCACGCCGTCCAACACCACGCGCACCTGGTGCGGGGTGATCTCCACCAGGTCAAGGGCGTGCTGCCGGCCTTCGACCTGGATGTCGAAGCGGTGCGCGCCGCTCTGGGTGAGCTGGGCATTGTGCTTGGTGCCGTCGATCTCCAGCCGCATGCCCACCGGCAGCGAGTGCGCCAGGCGGCGCAGGCCGGCACGCGTGGGGCTGTGGTTGGCGGTCTCGAACAGCAGCAGCGCGGCCAGGGCCACGGCGCGTTCGCGGGCCGCGGTGTCCACCTGCAGCAGCTCGTCCTGGTGCTGGGCAATGAAGGCGGTGGTGGCGCCGCCGGCGGCAAACACCGGGTGGCGCAGGCAACTGCCCAGGAACACCTGGTTGGTGGTCACGCCCAGCGCCACCGTCTGGTGCAGGCCGAGCAGCAGGCGCCGGCGCGCCTCGTCGCGCGTGGCGCCGTGGGCGATGACCTTGGCGATCATCGAGTCGTAGTAGGGCGGGATCTCGGCGCCGGTGCGCAGCGCCTGCTCCACGCGCAGGTTCTCGGCGGCATGCCACAGCAGCATGGTGCCGCTCTGGGGCATGAAACCCTTGCCCACGTCTTCGGCGCACAGGCGCACTTCGATGGCGTGGCCCTGGAAGGTGACGTCCTCCTGCCGCAGGGGCAGCGCCTCGCCGGCGGCCACCCGCAGCTGCAGCTCCACCAGGTCCAGGCCGGTGATGGCCTCGGTGACCGGGTGCTCCACCTGCAGGCGGGTGTTCATCTCCATGAAGAAGTAGTTCCCTTCCTGGTCCAGCAGGAACTCCAGGGTCCCGGCCCCCTCGTAGCGGATCGCCTTCACAGCGGCCACGGCGGTGGCACCCATGCGCTCGCGCAGCTCGGCATTGACAGCCGGTGACGGAGCCTCTTCGATCACCTTCTGGTGGCGTCGTTGCACCGAACAGTCGCGCTCGCCCAGATGGATGGCGTTGCCATGACGGTCGGCAAAGATCTGGATCTCGATGTGGCGCGGCTCGATGATGGCGCGTTCCAGGATGACCTCGGGATCACCGAAGGCGTTCTGCGCTTCGGACTGCGCGCTGCGCAGCAGGTCGGGGAACTCCCTGGCGCTGTGCACCAGGCGCATGCCACGCCCGCCGCCACCGGCGGTGGCCTTGATCATGACCGGGAAACCGATGCGCCCGGCCTCGGCCAGCAGACGGCCTTCGCTCTGGTCTTCGCCCTGGTAGCCGGGGATGCAGGGCACATCCGCGTCCATCATGATTTTCTTGGCGCCGGCCTTGTGGCCCATGGCGATGATGGCCTCGGGCGAGGGACCGATGAACACCAGCCCCGCCTCGCGGCAGGCGCGGGCAAAGTCTTCGTTCTCGGCCAGGAAGCCGTAGCCCGGGTGCACCGCATCCGCGCCGGTCTGGCGCGCCGCCTCCAGGATGGCGTCGATGCGCAGGTAGGACTGCGAGGGCAGCGGCTCGCCGATGCACACGGCCTGGTCGGCTTCGAGCACATGGCGCGAACCGGTATCGGCGGTGGAGTACACGGCCACCGTCTGGTAGCCCATGGTGCGTGCGGTACGGATCACGCGCAGCGCGATTTCACCGCGGTTGGCGATCAGGATCTTGTGGAAAGGAGTGGATGTGGTCATGGCAGGCATCGGGGGTCAGGCGGCTTTGGGGAAGATGCCCATGTTCTTGCACAGGATCTGGAGCATGACTTCGTCGGCGCCACCACCGATGGAGGGCAGGCGCATGTCGCGGTACAGGCGGGAGATGAGGCTTTCCTTGACGAAGCCCATGCCACCCCAGTACTGCAGGCAGCCGTCGGTGACCTGGCGCACCAGGCGCCCCGCCTTGAGTTTGGCCATGGTGGCGATGTGCGTGGCGTCCTCCTGGCGCACGACCATCTCCACCCCGCGCCAGCACAGCGTGCGCACGGTCTCCACGTCGGCCTGGAACTCGGCCAGCTTGAAGTGCACGAGCTGGTTGTCCAGCAGCGGCCGGCCAAAGACCTTGCGCTCGCGCGTGTATTCGATGGTGATGTCGATGGCGCGCTGGGCGAAGGCCGTGGTGTTCAGCGCGCCCCACAGGCGCTCGATCTGGAACTGCTCCATCTGGTAGATGAAGCCCATGCCCTCCTCGCCGATGCGGTAGCGCTGCGGCACGCGCACTTCGTCGAAAAACAGCTGCGCGGTGTCGGAGGAATCCATGCCGATCTTGCGGATCTTCTTGGCCACCTCGACGCCCCTGGTCTTCATGGGCACGACGATGAGCGACTTGTTCTTGTGCACCGGCCCGTCGGATGTGTTGGCCAGCACGCAGCAGAAGTCGGCCTGGGTGCCATTGGTGGTCCACATCTTGCCGCCGTTGATGACGTAGTCACCGCCGTCCTTGCGGGCCGTGGTCTTGATGGATGCCACGTCGGAGCCGCTGCCCACCTCGGACACTCCCAGGCAGCCCACGAACTCGCCCGAGATGGCCGGTGCCAGGAACTCGGCGCGCAGCTCGTCGCTGCCGCGCTCGGCCAGGGCCGGGGTGCACATGTCGGTCTGCACGCCAATGGCCATGGGGATGCCACCGCAGTTGATCTGCGCCAGCTCTTCGGCCAGCAGCGCGCCGTAGGAATAGTCCAGACCCATGCCGCCGTTCTCGACGGGCTTGTTCAGGCCCAGCAGGCCGAGCTCGCCCATCTGGCAGAACAGTTCGTGGGCGGGAAAGATCTCGGCCTCTTCCCAGGCGTCCACGTGGGGGTTGACCTTCTCGGCGATCCAGCGGCGGATGGTGGACCGGATCTGTTCGTGTTCGTGCGTGAATTGCATGGTGTGACTCCTCGGGCCTCAGGGACGGGCAACGGAAAACTGCATGGTCTGTGGCTCGCGCGCGGCCGATTCGCGGCAGACGGCCAGCACATTGGCCAGCACGGCACGCGTGTCGCGTGGATCGATCACGCCGTCGTCGAGCAGTTGCGCGCTGGTGGTGAACACACTCATCTGGCGATCGAAGCGGTCGATGATGTTCTGCTTGAGCGTGTCGATCTTGGCCTGGTCCACCTCGCCCTTGCGGCGCATGGCCGCCTCGGTGACGATGGCCATGGTCTGTGCGGCCTGCTCGCCACCCATCACCGCCGTCTTGGCGTTGGGCCACGAGAAGCAGAAGCGCGGATGGAAGCCCCGGCCGCACATGCCGTAGTTGCCGGCACCGAACGAGGCGCCGCAGTAGATGGTGATCTGGGGCACCGTGGCACTGGTCACGGCCTGGATCATCTTGGAGCCGTGCTTGATGATGCCGCCCTCTTCATAGGCCCGGCCCACCATGAAACCGGTGGTGTTGTTCAGGTAGAGGATGGGCGTCTTCGACTGGCAGCAGGCCTGGATGAAGTGGGTGGCCTTGGTGGCACCGGCCGGATCGATCGGACCGTTGTTGGTGATGACACCCAGCGGCCAGCCTTCGATCTTGATGTGGCCGCACACGGTCGCGCCGCCGTAGTTTTCGCCAAACTCCAGGAACTCGGAATCGTCCGCGATGCGGGCGATCACCTCTTTCATGTTGACCGGGCGCTTGTGGTCCATCGGCATGACGCCCAGCAGTTCCTCGCTGTCGTAGCGCGGGAGCTTGAAACGGCGTGGCGCGTCGGCTGGCATGCCGTGGTTCCAGTCGATCTGGCCCAGCACTTCGCGGGCGATGCGCAGGGCGTCGCGATCGTCTTCGGCCAGGTAGTCTCCCAGGCCCGAGATCGAGGTGTGCATCGCCGCACCGCCGAGTTCTTCTTCGGTGGCGATTTCGCCCGTGGCGGCCATGAGCAGCGGCGGGCCGGCCAGGAAGGCCCTGGAACGCCCCCGCACCAGGATGATGTAGTCGGACAGGCCCGTCTGGTAGGCACCACCGGCGGTGGACGAACCGTGCGTGACCGTGACCACCGGCAGACCGGCCGCCGACAGCCGCGCCAGATTGCGGAAGCTGCTGCCGCCCCGCACGAAATCCTCGACACGGTAGGTCAAGAGGTTGGCCCCCGCGCTTTCCACGAGCTGCACGTAGGGCAGCTTGTTCTCCAGCGCCAGCTCCTGCACCCGCAGCAGCTTGTCCAGGCCCATGGGCTGGAGCGCGCCGGCGTCGATGCCGGAGTCGGACGCCAGCACCATGCACCGCACGCCATTGACGAAGCCGATGCCGGCGATCACCCCGCCACCGGGCGCGCTCTTGTCCAGATCGGGGTTGTCCAGCCCCAGGCCGGCCAGGGTGGAGAGTTCGAGGAACGGTGCGCCGGAGTCCAGCAGCAGCGACAGGCGTTCACGCGGCAGCATCTGGCCGCGCTTTTCAAAGCGCTCGCGCGAGGCGGCCGATTTCTGACGGGTGCGCGCTTCGTACAGCCGGACGCGGTCCAGCAATGCCTGCATGCCTTCGCGGTTGGCGCGGTAGGCATCGCTGGCGACGGACAAGGATGACTCGATGTTTGCCATGGTGTGCTCGGTTGATACGCTTGGTGCCACGGTGCAACATGGCACCGTGACCGCGCCGGCCGAAGGTCTGAGACCGACCGGTGTGATAGGCATCGTAGGCAGGCAGCGCCGGGCTGTCTTGCGACAATTGGCTGAGTCGGGCGAGGGTTGTCCCTCGGTGGGGCCGCCGGCCGCGCGCCGACGTACCGTGGGTCAGCGACAGCCCACGACGCGGCACTTGTCCAGCAGGGTTTCAGGCTGGTAGGACTGCTTGGTCTGGCGGAAATTGGGCAGGCCCAGGTCCTGCTCGAAGTTGAGCCAGTGCACCTCGGTGCGCTCGGTGCAGAAGTGGTGAAACATGTACTGCGCCAGCCCCTTGAAGCGGTTGAGGCTCTTGGCATAGCGCATGGCGTACACGCCGGGCTGCAACGCCTCGGCCAGCACGAAGCCGCCCGGTTCACCGTCGACGGCATAACCAAAACCTTCCAGGCCCAGCGCGCCGGCCGCGGCCAGGGCCTCCCTGCAAGGCAGCTCGTCGGCGCTGCCCGCGGGCTTGCCCTTGTCGTGCATCCAGCCGTCCAGCACCGCCCGTGCCTGGTCGTGCCATCCGGGGCCATAAGGAGCCGCCTGCACGCCATGGCCCTTGAGCAGCTGCTTCATGAGGTTGCGCTTCTTGTTGAGCAGCGCGCCGCGGTAGTGGCGGAAGTGGTCGGCCGGATACAGGTAGTCGGCGTCATCGCGGCTGGCCGTGTGCTGGTAGCGCAACGGGTCCAGCTGTTGTGCCTGCGCCAGCGGCACGGGGTAGAGGCAGTCGTGGTGGCGCAGCAGGCCGTCGATCACATCGGCGGGCGCGCGATCCAGTGCGAACAGCGGCATGGCGTGGTGCGCGCCATCGTAGGTGAAGCCGCTGATGTACGGCCAGGGTCCGTCGGTGAAGCGGTAGCGGTGTTCGCGGCGGAACAGCCAGAGGTTGGTGAAGGAATACTCGGACAGGCAACGTTCGCCGGTGCCTGCGCACAGGGCGCTGATGAGCGCCCCCACCCGGGTGGCGTGGCTGCGGTCCAGCGCTTGCGGCTCACCGGCCATCATGGGCGGGGTAGACCTCAGATCGCGGGGCGTTGCCCGGGCGCCGGTCCATCGACCGGTGGTCCGGCGAAGCACTGGGCAAAACGGGTCCACTGCTCGGCGGCATCGCCGGACCACTGCAGGCGCGTGTCGGCACGGTTGCGGCGCTGGGTGACGAGCAGGCAGAAGTCCTGCAGGCTGCCACGCACGAAATCGGTCTCCGAAGGATCGCCCCACGCCAGCGGACTGCCGTCCGGCGCCATCAGTTCGACACAGGGTTGCGTGGCGGGCACGGGCAGCTTGCGGTTGACGAAGGTCCAGCCGAAGGTGCTCACGCCGATGTGGGCGATGGCCTTGAGCCGGTGACTGCCAGGACGCGGACGGCGCATCACGTCCCAGACATCCTGCCCGTGAGCCCAGGTCTCCATCAGTCGCGCGGTCGCAAAGGACCGGGCGCTCATGGTCGGGCCATACCAGTTCAGCCGGGCCTTCGGGTCCTGCCGGGCCAGCGCGGCCACCAGCGGCTCAAAAGACGCGCGCCACTGCTCCAGCAGCGCCGGGCCATCCAGGTGCCCAAAGGTGTCGCGTGCCACGGCGCTGATGTGCTCGCCAGAGGCCATAAGCCGATTGAGTGTCTTCGCACCTTCAATGAAACCCTCGGGGTCGGTGACCGACTGCAGGGCGGTCTGG
The DNA here is from genome assembly GCF_057654755.1 of Hydrogenophaga sp. L76. Taxonomy (NCBI): domain Bacteria; kingdom Pseudomonadati; phylum Pseudomonadota; class Betaproteobacteria; order Burkholderiales; family Comamonadaceae; genus Hydrogenophaga; species Hydrogenophaga sp. L76. The sequence continues at coordinate 272,881 of NZ_CM172807.1, read as the reverse complement.
TCGAAGTAGCAGAGGTGCGCCACCTCGTCCCACGGCGTCCAGTCGTAGAAAGCGGTGCGCCGGCGCCAGTCGTCCGGGCTCAGCGTGGCACACAGGTCCGCCAGTTCGCGGTATTCGTCGAGCAGGTCGCGGCAGGTGGATTGCATGGTGGTTCTGTTCTCAAATGCCCAGCTGGCGCGCACCCAGGTCTTTCATGATCTCCTCGGACCCGCCGCCGATCATCATCACCTTGACCTCGCGGTAGATCCGCTCGCTGCGCGTGCCGCGCATGAAGCCCATGCCCCCCAGGATCTGCACCGCCTGGTCCGCGCAGTATTGCATGGCCTGGGTGGACAGCACCTTGGCCATGCAGGTCCGGGCCACGAGCTGGTTGGGGTCCCCCACACGCTCGCGCAAACGCCAAGCCAGGTCATAGATCAGGCTGCGCGCGGCATCGATGCGGGCATACATGTCCATCAGCTTGTGCCGGATGACCTGCCGTTCCGACAGGGGCACGCCGAAGGTCTTGCGCTCGCGCGCCCAGTCCACGGCCTCCTCCAGACACACCTGGGCGTAGGCACAGGCCTGGGCGGACATGCCCAGGCGCTCGCTGTTGAAGTTGTTCATGAACACCTTGAACCCCTGGTTCTCGGTTCCGATCAGGTTGCTGGCCGGGACGCGCACATTGTCAAAGCGCAGGTGGGCCGTATCGGAGGCCCACCAACCCATCTTCTTGAGCGCGGTGCGCGACAGGCCGGCTGCGTCGCCCTCGATGAGCAGGGCGGAGATGCCCGCGGGACCTTTGCTCGCCGGGTCGGTACGGACAGCCACGGTGATGTAGTCTGCGCGCATGCCGGAGGTGATGAACACCTTCTCACCATTGACCACATAGTGGTCACCGTCGCGCACCGCCGTGGTCTTGAGCGCCGCCACGTCCGAGCCGCCCCCGGGTTCGGTCACCGCGAGGGCGGCGATCTTCTCGCCGCTGAGCACCCGGGGAATGATGCGCTGCTTCATGTCGGCGCTGCCATGAGCGGCCACCGGCGGCAGGCCGATGGTGTGCGAGAGCAGCGAAGCGGCGACGCCACCCACACCGCAGCGCGCCATCTCCTCCGAGACGATCAGGTGGTAGAAGACATCGGCGGGTGTGCCGCCGTAGGCTTCGTCATAGCCCACCCCGAGAATCCCCAGATCGGCCGCCTTGCGGTAGAGCTCGCGCGGGAAGGTCTCGGCCTCGTCCCAGTCCGGGGCAAAAGGCGTGATCTCCTTGGCAACGAAGTCGCGCAGCGCGTCGCGAAAAGCGTCGTGCTCGGGCGTGAAATAGTGGGGAGCGGAAGGAAAATCGAACATGGCCGTGGGGTGTTGGGCAACTGGACCGGGGTGCCGGCTGCAGGTTTCGGTTCATTCTAGGATCGGGGTGCCAAGGCAGCTTGTGCCGACTGGCTAAGCTGCCTGGCGCTCAGAGCACGGCGGGGTCGAGCGTGGCGAACTGGTCGTCGGCGTCGATCACCGAGGCCAGCCAGGCCTGTACCTGGGGCAGCTCGTGCGCAAAGAAATAGCGCGCCGCCTCCAGCTTGCCGCGCAGCAGGACCGATTCACCTTCACCGGCGGACAGCCGCTGGGCGGCCAGGCCGGCCACGTCGAGCCACAGCCAGGCCAGCACGGTGTGGCCGAAGCCGCGCAGGTAGCCCATGGCGTTGTGCATCGCCACATCGGCGCGTCCATCGCGCCAGGCCACCTGTGTCGCCGCTCCGATCAGCGCGGCCGCATCCTCCAGCGCATCGGCCATTTGCCCGAGTGACGCCACCCGGCGTGCGCGGGTCGCCGTTTCCTGCACGCGGGCCAGCCACAGCGCCAGGGCGCGCCCGCCTTCGGCACGCACCTTGCGGCCCAGCAGGTCCTGGGCCTGGATGCCGTGCGTGCCTTCGTGAATCATGTTCAGGCGGTTGTCGCGCCAGTGCTGCTCCACCGGGAAGTCCCGTGTGTAGCCGTAGCCCCCGTGCACCTGGATGGCCAGGCTGTTGGCCTCCAGGCACCACTCGCTGGGCCAGCTCTTGGCGACGGGCGTGAGCAGCTCCAGCAAGGTGGCCGCATCGGCTGCGCTGGTGGCTTCGCCGGTGGCCTTTTCATCGACCAGCCGCGCACAGTACAGGCCCAGCGCCAGCCCCCCTTCGGCATAGGCCTTCTGGGCCAGCAGCATGCGCCGCACATCCGGGTGTTCGATGATGGCCTGCTGGGGAACTCCCGGGTCCTTGCCCGCGGGACCACTGGAACGCCCCTGTGGGCGCTGACGCGCATACGCCAGCGACGCTTCGTAGCCGGCGTAACCCAGCATGGTGGCCCCCAGGCCGACCTGGATGCGCGCCTCGTTCATCATGTGGAACATGCACCGGAGCCCGTCACCCGGCGCACCGACGCGGTAACCGACCGCCCCGGCCTGCCCCCGCACCGGGTGGCGGCCCTCGCCGAAGTTCAGCAGGGTGTTGACCGTGCCGCGATAGCCCAGCTTGTGGTTCAGCCCCGCCAGCGACACGTCGTTGCGCTGGCCGCTCAGGCATCCGTCGGCCTCGACCAGCATGCGCGGCACGATGAACAGCGAAAGGCCCTTGACACCTGCCGGCAGCTTGCCGTCGGGGCCGGGAATCTTGGCCAACACGAGATGGATGATGTTGTCGGCCATCTCGTGCTCGCCGCCGGAGATCCACATCTTGTGGCCGGTGATGCGGTAGCGTGGCCCCAGCGGGTCGCTCTCGGCCCCCGCGCCGTCCGGCACCGCGCGGGTGAGGATGTCCCCCAGACTGGATCCGGCCTGGGGCTCGCTCAGGCACATGGTGCCGGTGTAGCGCCCATCGAGCTCGGGCAGGGCGAAGGCGGTCCGTTGCGCCGGCGTGCCGTGGGCCATGAGCAGGTTGGCGTTGGCCGTGGTGAGCATGGCGTAGGCATCGATGCCGATGCTGGCCTTCATGAAGAAGGTGCGCGAGGCGGCCTCCACCACATAAGGCAGCTGCATGCCCCCCACCTCGGCGTCCTGGCCCGCCGCCCGCAGGCCCGCCTCGGCGTGCGCCCGCACCGCCTCCTTCGTCACCTGTGGCAGGGTGACCCGCTCGCCATCAAAGCTGGGCTCCTCGGTATCGACCAGCCGGTTGTGCGGCGCAAATTTGTCCTGGGCCAGCCTCTCGCTGAGGTCCAGCACCGCAGCAAACGTATCGGCCGAGTGGTCGGCAAAGCGCGGGCGCGCGGCAAGCCGGGTGGCTTGCAACCAGTCAAGCAGCAGGAAATCGAGGGTGTTGCGGAAAGTCATGGTGTCGTCGGGGGGCCTTCGTCAGCCCGTTTCAATCATCGTCCACCGATTGTTCAGAACAGCTGCCCACCTGTCTTGCGCGCATTGGCTGAGACACCGGTCGCAGACGGGTCCGCGCTGACCTGCAAGGCACACAGCAGTCGCATCACATCGACATGACGGGCCGCACGCACGGGTTCGTGCAGATCCCCGGGCGGGATGGCGCCGACACAGGGAATGCCGGCGGCACAGGCCATCGGCTGCGGTCCGGACTGCACCCAGGCCACCACCCGCAGCCCGCGGGCCCGCAGATGCGACACGAGCCCGCAGGCCTTCTGCAGACCCTGTTCGCTGCCCTCGCACGCGATGACCACGGGCAGACCCAGTGCCTGCGCCACGTCCCCCATGTTCGGTGTCGGCCCTCCGTCCGGATCTCCCAGCGCATCCACGACGACGACATCCACCCAGGTCGCCAGCACGGCATGGCTGTCGACCACGGCCTCCACATCCACCTCACCGTCGGGCTGGTCCCGCAGATCGGGCTGCGCCGCGGTGCACAGGGCCGACGCTGGGAAGGCAAACGAACTCGCGCCCTGCAGCTGAGCCACCCGATCGCTGCGCCATCTGCCCTGGCGCCACTGCGCATCGCCGGCCAGGGGCAGCAGGCCGGTGATGCGGTAGCCCCGGGTCCGCAGGCTCTCCATCAGGGCGAGCGATGCCCAGTGGACCGCGTCCCCGAAACCGAGCACACAAAAGGAAACTGGTGCGACCCCGTCGGCGGGGCCCTGCAATCGGGCAGACGTCATGACCAAACCGGGGTCCCGGGACGAGAGGTGAAAGATGGCCGCCAGGCGGCCGTCGGGCCAGTGTGGTGGACACCCCCGGTGACCGTCTTGTGCCAACTGGTCAACCCCCGGCGGGCATCGGGTTTTGCGCCACACCGCCTGAACCAGCCACTTGCCGCAAGCCACTGGTGGTACCGCCTGCTACGCTGCCATCGCATTCCATTCATCGGAGACCGACATGGCACAACAAGACAGCATCGTCCGCATCGGCGGCGCCTCGGGTTTCTGGGGCGACAGCATGTTGGGCGCCCCACAGCTCGTCAATTCCGGGCAGATCGACTACCTGGTGTTCGACTACCTGGCCGAGACCACCATGGCCATCCTGGCCGCTGCGCGCAGCAAGAAGCCCGAGCTGGGCTACGCCACCGACTTCGTGGACATCGCCATGAAGGCGGTGCTGCCCGAGGTCATGCGCCGGGGCATCAAGGTGGTGGCCAACGCGGGTGGCATCAACCCGCAGGGCTGTGCCGATGCGCTCAAGGCCTTGGCGGAGTGCCTGGGGCTGGCTCCGCGCATTGCCGTGGTGCTCGGCGACGACATCAGCGCGCAGATGCCCCGCCTGCGCGAACAGGGCACGCGAGACATGTTCACCGGCGAGGCCTTGCCCGAGAAGATTCTCAGCGCCAATGCCTATCTGGGCGCGTTCCCGGTGGCCCAGGCCCTGGCGGCCGGTGCCGACATCGTCATCACCGGCCGCGGCGTGGACAGCGCCACCACCCTGGGCATCCTGATTCATGAGTTTGGCTGGTCTTCGGCCGAACTGGACCAGCTGGCGGGCGGCAGCCTGGCGGGCCACATCATCGAGTGCGGCTGCCAGGCCACCGGCGGCCTGCACACCGACTGGGAGCGCGTGGAGGACTGGCCCAACATCGGCTACCCCATCATCGAGTGCCGCGCCGACGGCAGCTTCGAGGTCACCAAGCCTGCGGGCACCGGCGGTCTCATCGCACGCGCCGCCGTGGCCGAACAGCTGCTCTACGAGATCGGGGACCCAGGCGCCTACCTGTTGCCCGATGTGACCTGCGATTTCCGCTCCGTGGTGATCGAGCAGGTGGCGAGCGAGCGCGTGCGTGTCAGCGGGGCCCGGGGACGGGCGCCCACCGACAGCTACAAGGTCTCGGCCACGCAGCTCGACGGCTACCGCTGCGCGGGCACCATGGTCATCATCGGCATCGATGCCGCGGCCAAGGCCCGCCGCACCGGCGAGGCGGTGATCGCCCGCACGCGCAGCATTCTCCGGTCGCTGGGCATGCCCGACTACACCAGCGCCAATGTCGCCCTGCTGGGTGCGGAAACCCTGTATGGCCCGCACGCCCGGACCAGCGCCTCGCGTGAGGTGATGGTGCGCATCGCGGTCACCCACCCGATGAAGCAGGCGCTGGAGATTTTCGCCCGCGAGATCGTGCCGTCCGGCACCTCCTGGTCGCCTGGCACGACCGGACCGAGCAGCGGACGGCCCAGCGCTTCGCCCAACATCAAGCCCCTGTCGCTGCTGGTGAAGAAAAGCGATGTGCCCGTGAGCGTTGTCGTCGATGGCCAGAGCCATCCCGCCGTCATTGCGCCAGGCACGGGCAGTGCCGAGCCACCGGCCCCGCTGGCACCGGCGGGGTGGGACGATCCCGCCGGCCCGCAGGTCGAGGTGCCACTGGTGCGCCTGGCCTGGGCCCGCAGCGGCGACAAGGGCGATATCTCCAACATCGGCATCATCGCGCGCGACCCGGCCTGGATGTCACTGATCTGGGCCCGCCTGACCCCCGAGGTGGTCAAGGCCTACTTCGCCCACCTCGTCCAGGGTGAGGTGCGGCGCTTCTACCTGCCCGGCATCCATGCCCTGAACATCACCATGAACGACGCCCTGGACGGCGGCGGCCCCGCATCCAGCCGCATGGACCCGCTGGGCAAGGGCATGGGACAGATGCTGCTGGACCTGCCGGTGGCCATTCCGGCGGCACTGGCCCGGCAACTGGACTGACCTGGTCCCAGGCCCATGCCTGCGGCCCAACAAAAAGCCCGCCATCGGCGGGCTTTTTGTTGCATCAGCGGGCGGGGCCGATGTTCACATCGGCCGCCGTCGCTCACTGCATGCCGTAGGTGGCGGGATTCACTTTGGAAAACACCTCGCGCCAGTAGAGCTCTGCATACTGTTCCTCGGTGGTCACGCCCTGCACCAGGTCCGCCCATTTGGCCAGGATGGGACGGAACTCGGCCAGCATCTGCGCGCTGCGCTTGACGCCGTGCTTGGACGCAAAGTAGTCGGCGATGGTCTTCATGTCCTGCTCGATGAAGACCTGCGACTTCTGGACCAGGCCAGGGTCGGTTTCATGCAGGCGGGCGCCGCGCTTCTTCATCTGCTCCAGCACCTCGTTTTCGACACGGTGGTAGGCAAAGGGGACGTTGGCTGCCGCCACAGCGGCGCCACGCAGCAGCGCCGCACGCTGCTCACTGGTCAGACTGCGCCATACCTTGGTGTTCACGTTGGAGCCTGCCGTGGAGAAGATGCCGCCGGGCGCGCCCATTGAGATGTCGGTCACCACCTCGGTCAGACCGAAGTTGCGGATTTCCGGCGATGACAGCACGATGCAGTCGACCACGCCCTGCTTGAGGGCTTCCAGCATTTCATTGGCCGACATGGTGACGGGCGATCCCCCCATCTGAGTGACCCAGCGCGACCAGTTGGCGGCGCCCACACGGAAGCGCTTGCCCTTCATGTCGGCCTCGGACCGGACCGGCTTGTTGCAGATCAGGCCATAGCTCGAACCGCCAACATGCCCGGTGTAGACCTGGTTCTGTTTGGCGAACTCCTGGTGGCATTCAGGACACTTGGTGAAGATGAACTCGGTCATGGCCGGGATGTACACCAGCCCTTCCTTGCCACGCACCTTGTCGCCCATGAGGCGCAGCATCATGGAGGCTTCGGAGATCACGTTGGTGTGCGGATACTCGGACGGGAAATACGGCGTGAGCACAAAGCCGATGTCGGCCATGCCGTCGCGCAGGCCGGCCGAGGTCTCCGCCATGTTGAGCAGCGACATGGCATAGACCTTGACGGTGAGTTTGCCGTCGGTGGCCTTGCCCACCGCCTTGGCCAGCTCCTGCCCGCCCAGGACCGGCAAGGCGCTGGGGGGCTGTCCGATGGCGTAGCGCAGTTCGCGGTTCTGTGCGTGCGAGGGGATGGCGGTGGTGGCGAGTGCGGCCACGGCGGTGGCCGTGCCGAGCACGCGGCGAATCCAGGGGGTCATGCCTTGTCTCCTTGGGCCGTCAAAGGCCCGGTTGGTCGTTGGGTTGAACGCCGAAGCCGCACACACCGGACACCATCACGAAACGGCTTCGAGCCTCTCCATGCTAGGAAGCCAGGCCCCGGCCCGCTTGCGCCCACTGGCTGCGATCGAGCGGGTTTTCCCTAGACCTGATCCACGGCGCGGGGCACCGGTCCCACCTGCGTGCCCAGGTAGGTGCCCGCGAAGACCATGAGCAAGGCCACGGCATGCCAGATCGTCAGCGGCTCGCCCAGCAGGCCGACGGCCGAAACCACCCCGAACAGCGGCACCCAGTACAGCCACACCGCCGCGCGCGCCATGCCCACCAGGCCGATGGCGCGGTTCCACATCAGGTTGCCGATGCCCGTGGACAACATGCCCGACACGATGGCAATGCCCCAGATGTCGGCCGCGCCCGGCATGGCCGGCGCCTCGCCCGTCCACACCGTCTGGACCAGGGTGTGCAGCACCAGGCAGGCCGAGCCCACCGCATGCACGCCGATGCCGATCACCACCGCGTTGAGCCGGGCCGCCAGGCGCTGGATGAACACGGCCCCCAGGGTGAACACCAGCACCGCCAGCACCACCAGGCCGTCACCCACGCCGCCCTGCGCCAGCTCCGCGCCGGGGCGCTGCAGGATGACCAGCGTCACACCGGCCAGCCCCAGCCCCACGCCGGACAGCCGCCGGCCACTGATCCGCTCGCGCAGCAGCCACAGCGCCAGCACGGCCGACATCAGCGGATTCAGCGCGGTGATGAGCGCACCATGGGTGGCCGTGCTGCGCGCCAGACCCGCGGCCAGCAGCCACTGGTTGAGGTACACCATGAGCACACCGCACGCGGCCAGCTGCAGCCACTGCGCCCGGTCGGGCGACTGCCAGCAACGCCAGTACCGCAGCAGCACCAGCATGGGCAGGATGGCCGAGACCATGCGCACGGCCGACAGCAGCACCGGGTCGAACACCCCGGTGAGCCACTTGAGGACCGCCAGGTTCAAGCCCCACAGCAGCGTGGTCAGCAACAGCAGGACGCGAACGCGCGCGGCGGCGTCAGCCACCGTGGGCCTGCGCGTGGAACGGTCGCATGGCCTGCAGCCAGCGGTCGTGGTCCTGACCTCGCCGACGCATGAACTCGCGCACCTGCGGGTGCGGCAGGATCAGGAAATCGCCCGCGGCCAGGCCTTGCATCACCACCTGTGCCACAGCATCGGCACTCAGCAGGCAGTCCGACATCAGTGCGCGCCGCACATCGCCTTCGGCCTGCAGCATGGGGGTGTCCACCCCCAGCGGGCACAGACAGCTCACACCCAGGCCCTGGTTTCCGTAGGTGATGGACAACCATTCCGCGTGCGCCACCGCCGCGTGCTTGGTCACCGCATACGGAGCATCGAACTGCGACAGCAAGCCTGCCGCCGATGCCGTGAACAGCAGGTGGCCGCCGCCCCGTGCCAGCATGCGGGGCACCAGCATGCGCGCCGCATGCACATGGGCCATCACGTTGATCTGCCACAGCCGCTGCCAGTCGGCATCGGGCAGCTCCACCCCGCCCCGGGCCGTCACACCCGCGTTGGCACAGAACAGGCCGATGGGGCCGCAACGGTGTTCGGTCTCATCAATGAGCGCGCGGGTCTGCGCCTCGTCGGCCACGTCGGCCGCGATGGCCAGGCCACCGATCTCGCGCGCGACCGCCTCGGCCGCCGCCGCATGGCGGTCGCTCACGACCACCCGGGCCGCGCCTTCGAGCGCGCAGCGCCGGGCCAGGGCCGCGCCGATGCCGCTGCCCCCGCCGGTGATCACCACCACCTGTCCGGCCACGTTCATGGCAAGCCCGCAGCGCGACCCAGCGCCGTCGTGAGCACGATCTTGCCCAGCGCCCGGCGCTGGCCCACCGTGTCCAGCGCCTGGGCAGCGGCCTCGATGGGCAGATGCGCGCTGATGACCGGGCGGATGCGTCCCTCGCGCAGCCAGCCCAGCAGCTGCTGCATCAGTTCATCGGCCCGTACCGGGTCGCGTTCGGTGAAACCGCCATAGAAAACGCCCACCAGAGAGCAGCCCTTGAGCAACGGCAGGTTCAGCGGCGGGCGCGCAATGGTGCCGGTGGTGAAGCCGATGATCAGCAGGCGGCCGTCCCAGGCCATGCTGCGCAGCGCCGCCTCGGTGTAGTCGCCACCGACCGGGTCGTAGACCACGTCCACGCCCCGCCCGCCGGTGAGTCGCTTGATGCCCGCGCGCAAATCCTCCGTGGCGTAGTTGATGACCTCGTCCGCACCGGCGGCCCGGCACAGCGCCAGCTTCTCGTCGCTGGAGGCCGCGGCAATCACTCGCGCGCCCATCAGCTTGCCCAGCTCCACCGCCGACAGTCCGGTACCGCCGGCAGCGCCCAGCACCAGCAGGGTTTCGCCCGGCTGCAGATGGCCTCGCAGCTGGAGCGCGTAGTGCGTGGTGCCGTAGGTGATGACCAGCGCCGAGGCTGCGTCCATGGCAATGCCCTCGGGCAACCGGATGAGTTTGCGCGCGGGAACACGCACCTCATCGGCAAAGCCACCCCAGCCGCACACCGCAATCACCCGGTCCCCCACCGACCAGCCCGTCACGCCCGGACCGATGGCGCCGATCGTGCCCGCCACCTCGCCACCGGGCGAGAACGGCAGCTCGGGCTTGAACTGGTACTTGTTCTCGATGATCAGGCCGTCGGGGAAGTTGACCGAGGCCGCGTGCACCGCCACCACCACCTCGCCCGGACCGGGCTGCAGCGCAGGGATGTCTTTGACCACCAGCGACGAGGGCGGACCGTACTGTGTGCAGAGCACCGCTTTCATGATGTGCCTTTCACAGGGAAGCGATGGTCAGGCCACCATCGACCACGAGGCTGGCGCCGGTGACGAAGGCCGCGCCGGGGCTGCTGAGGTAAAGCACGGCGTTGCCGATGTCCTCGCCCTCGCCCAGGCGACCCACCGGTGTGCGTGCGATGGTGCGCGCCTGCTGTTCGGGGTCGTACGCATCGGCCAGCTTGGTCTTGATCAGACCGGGCATCACCGTGTTGACGCGAATGCCGAAGCTGCCGTATTCCAGCGCAAAGCTGCGGCTCATGCCGATCAGTGCTGTCTTGAGGGTGGAGTAAAGGCCCAGGTTGCGGTCCGGGTGCAGCGCCGCGATGGAGGCGATGTTGACGATGCTGCCACCGCCGCGCGGCTTCATGCGCCTGGTCGCTTCGAGCGACAGGTACCAGTAGCCGCGCAGGTTGACCTCCACCGCCTTGGCGAACAGGCCGGGCTCGGTGTCGTCGATGCTGCGCAGCGGGCTGAGCACGGCGTTGTTCACCAGAATGTCCAGCCCGCCGTGCGTGGCCTGCAGGTACTCGCCCATGGCGGCAATGTCTTCCATCCGGCCGATGTGGCAGGCACGCCCTTCGGCGCTCAGCCCCTCGTCACGAAACCCGCTCGCCACCCGCTCACAGTCCTCGGGCTTTCGGCTGCTGATGATCACATGCGCACCCGCCTTCGCCAGCGCGCGGGCGGTGGCTTCGCCGATACCCATGGTGGAGCCCGTGACGAGGGCCACCTGGCCGGTGAGATCAAAAGGATGGCGCGGTGCGCCGGCGGGGGTGCTCATGGGCAGTCTCCTGAAGGGTTGGGATCGGCGGGCGTGCTCAGGCCCACCTGGTGGAACAGCGCGGGATCGACGCGGGCACGGTCGGCCGCCCGCTTGTAAACGTAGGTGCGGCAGGGCATGCCCGGCGCCATCTGGGCGTGGCCGTCGATCACGAAGAACAGCGGCACGGCCGGGTCGGCCGCGCCGCGCAACTGCGCGCGGTTCGACGCGGCGCAATGGGTGCAGTACGACGGTGCGTTGCGCCGCATGAAGTTGATGGGTTGCGGCTCGGCGATCAGGGGAGAGAGCGGCGCGCCGTAACGGAACATGTCGCGCCACATCTGCCCGCGCAACAGGCGCCCGCCGCTGCCACAGGGATCGAGCGTGAAGACGAAACGCTCGTCCTCCTCGTGCAGGCGAAAGTCGGCGCAGTGGTAGTTCCAGGTGCGGGCGATCTCCCGCGCCAGCGCCTCATCGTCCAGCCCGGCGTAGCGCGGAAAACCGGCCACGAAGGCCGGCTCGTAGGTCTGGGCCAGCAGCTCGTCCAGGTAGGGCTGACCGCCGATCTCCAGCGCGGCGGCGTACAGGTGGGCCAGCCAGACCACCGCGAAGTCGTGCCAGGGCATCCATTCCTTGCGCTGCCCGTCGAGCAGGGGGGCAACGTCTGCACCGCCCTGCGCGAGCTGCTCACGGGCGCGCTGGACGCGGGTCTGCGTGAGGTCGCGGCGCTCGGCCCCGGTGAACAGGGCCTGGCCGCGCTGCGCGCCCTTGTCAAAGCGCAGCACGCAGGCGCCGTCGGCGCGCTTCTCGCTGGTCCAGGCGGCAAAGCCCAGGCTGGCGTTCAGGGCGCGCTGCTGGGCCTTGCAGCCCTGGCAGTAGCTGTTCACGCCATCGCTCCAGCCGCCGTAGGCCGCCGGGTGTTTCTCGGCCAGGCGCTGGCGGTCCACCCGGCCACCGCTGCCGCAGGGCGAGAGGCAGAGGATGACGTGCTCGTCGTCCTCTGCGATCGGGGCCAGCCCCGCGCCCGCCTGGTGGCGGAACACGGCCACCAGGTCGGCAATGGCGCCGCGCACGTCACCCGCCTGCCACTGCGCGGTCCAGGTGGCCATGAGCTGGCGGCCCACACGCTCCAGGGTCTGCAGGGCCTGTTCTTCGCCCACGTCCTGCCGCAGCTTGCCGGCCTTGCGCGCCAGCGCGTGCAGCGAAAGTGCGTCCAGCCCGGCGTGCCCTGCGGCCATCTCGTCCAGCCAGCGCTGCACGGCCGGCACATCGCCGCGCTGCAGGGCGGCCAGGGCATGTTGTTCGGGCGGCAGCGCGATCTGGTGCAGCTGCTCGTCGGTGAAGGTGCGGGCCATGGCTGCCTTCCTTGTCAATCCACGTCGGGCGCGGCCAGCACGGCCAGACCGGTGTGGGCGAAGACCTCGGTGGTCTCCCCGAATGCGAGCGCACTCTCGGCCACCGCCGTGCCATCGCGCGCGCGGCGCAACAGACCGGCCGACATGGCCGCCTGCCGGAACAGGGCAAAGGCCTTGTAGAAGCGCAGGTCGGTGGACGTGTCCATTCCCATGCGCCCCAGGTAGTAGTCCGCCATCTCGCGCTGGCCGGGTATGCCCAGCGAAGCCCGGTCCACTCCGGCCAGACCGGGCAGCAGGTAGTCGGGTGGCAGCTCCTGCACGCCCAGGAACTGCCCCAGGTCGGCCAGCGGATGTCCCAGGGTGGACAGTTCCCAGTCGAGCACGGCGCGCACCCGCGTGCTGCCCCGCTCGAACATCAGGTTGTCGAGCCGGCAGTCGCCATGCAGCAGCACGGTCGGTGCGGGCCCCTGCGGGACGATCGGCGCCAGGGCATCGATGAGCGCGTCCACCGCTGGCAGCCCTTCGGGGAGCGCTGTGCGGTATTGCTGTGTCCACCGGTGCAGCTGGCGCTCGAAGTAGTTGCCGGGCCGGCCGAAATCCGTCAGTCCGGTCGCCTGCAGGTCCGTGCGGTGAATGACAACCAGTGTGTCGAGCGCGGCGCGGTAGATGCCGGTGCGCCGCTGGCGCGACAGACCGGGCAGCGCCACCTCGCGGTGCACCTCGCCGTCCACGCAGTCCATCAGGTAGAACTGCACACCGATGATGTCCAGGTCGCTGCACAGGTGATGGATGCGCGCCACCGGTACCGCCGTGCCATCGAGCGCCTGGATCACGCGCACCTCGCGGTCCAGTGCATGGGCCGACTTGAGCAGGGCACCCGCAGGTTGTGTGCGCAGGATGTACAGACCGCCCTCGGCCCGCACGTGCCAGATGGGATTGGAGTTGCCGCCCACAAGGCGCCTGGCCTCGATCAGCCGCCCCACCGCCAGCAAGCGTGCGGCAAGGTAGCGCTCCAGCCGGGGGAGATCCAGCGCAGGGGCGCTGACGACGCTGCTCACTGGACTACCCTCCGTGCTGCGCACTGCGGGGCTGAGCGCCTTCGGAACGGCCGAGCGGCGCTCATGCCGCCTCAGGGGTTCCGTGCTGCCGGAGCAGCTGCTTGCCCAGCGCGGACAGGTGCACCTGATCCGGCCCGTCACCGATGCGGATGAAACGTGCGTAGACGTAGGCCTCCGGCAAAAAAGTGTCCTGAGAAACGCCCGCCGCCCCGTGCACCTGGATGGCGCGGTCGATCACGCGCGCCGCCATCGACGGCACAACGATCTTGGCTGCGGCGATCAGGTCGCGCGCCGCCTTGTTGCCCTCCCGGTCCATCTTCCCGGCGGCCAGCATGGTCAGCAGCCGGGCCTGCTCGATCTCACAGTAGGAATGCGCAATGTCCTCGCGCACCGATCCGTGCTCACCCAACGCCTTGCCAAAGGCTGAGCGGGAGGTGGCCCGCTGGCACATGAGTTCCAGCGCGCGCTGCGCGCAGCCGATGAGGCGCATGCAGTGGTGAATGCGCCCCGGGCCCAGCCGGCCCTGCGCGATCTCGAAGCCCCGACCCTCGCCCAGCAGCAGGTTGTCTGCCGGTACACGCACGTTGTCATACACCACCTCGGGATGCCCACCGGGGTGGTCTTCATAACCGAAGGCCGCCATGTTGCGCACGATGCGCACGCCCGCGGTGTCGATGGGCACCAGAATCATCGACTGCTGCCGGTGCTTGTCGGCGTTGTCCGGGTCGGTCTTTCCCATCACGATGAGCAGCTTGCAGGCCGCATTCATCGCGCCCGAGGTGTACCACTTGCGGCCGTTGATGACGTAGTGATCGCCGTCGCGGAGGATTTCGCACTGGATGTTGGTGGCGTCGCTGGACGCCACCGCCGGCTCGGTCATGGAGAAGGCCGAGCGGATTTCGCCCGCCATCAGGGGCTTGAGCCAGCGCTCTTTCTGCGCTTCGGTGCCGTAGAGCGAGAGGATCTCCATGTTGCCGGTGTCGGGGGCCGAGCAGTTGAACACCTCGGACGCCCAGGACACCCGGCCCATGAGCTCGGCCAGCGGCGCGTACTCGGCGTTGCTCAGACCCGCGCCGTGGAGGCCGGGCAGGAACAGGTTCCACAGGCCCTGCTCCCGGGCCTGGGCCTTGAGCTCCTGGAGCAGGGCCGGCGCATGGCCATTGTGCGAGTGCCTGAGCGCCTCGGCATAGCGCACCTCATTGGGATAGATGTGCTCGGCCATGAAGGCGTCGACGCGCTGCCTCAGTTCGTTGGCCCGGGGGTTTGGCTGGTGTGTCATGTTGGTCCTTCACATTTCCGATGGAAACCCATGGCGAGGCCCGATCACCCCGCCCGGCGCTGCCCGGACGGACGAGCGCCACCCTGGCCCACCCGCGGGGTGGGCCTCTTGACTCAATCCCGGGCTGACCGGGTGGGGTTGGGCGCCAGCGGGCCCCGAAGCCTCAGGCGAACTGGCCTGGGCCGATCACGCGCAACTTGCGCGAGCCGGCGAAGATGTCCTTGGGCGTCAGCCCGTAGACCTGACGGATGGAATGGCTGAAGTGCGTCGAGTCCGGGTAGCCCGAGTCCAGCGCCACGTCGGTCAGGGTGGTGCGCTGGTCCATCACATAGTGCAGCAGACTGCGGGCACGCTTCCAGGTGCGAAAGCTGCGAAACGACGCGCCCACTTCACTCTTGAAGAGGTGCAAAAAGCGGGAAAACGAAAGGTGAACCTGTTCGGCACAGTCCTGGGCCAGCGCCTGGCCGGACGGGTCACTTCGAATGCGATCAAGCACCCGTGCAATGCGCGGATCCACAGAGCGCACGGGCAACCGCGCCCCGAAGACCAATTCGTCAAAGTCAAACATGGGTGCATCGACGCGCTGGCCGTTGCGGATCAAGGCTTCATGGCTTCGCAGCACGCTGGCGCGGAAACCGTCTGCTTGCACCGGCCCGCTTCCCGAGCGCAGCAGGGCGGGCAAGCAAGCGATATTGACCGACTCTGGCTCGACGTGGATAACGGCGATGTGACGCGCGTCGCTGGCCACTCGGTGGCTGGTGAAGGGCTGCACCACGGCCACATTGCCGGTCTGCCACTCCCCGCCATCCACGCTGATGCGCACCGGACTCTCCAGCGCGACATACAGGCTGATGGCACCGAAGTTGCGGGTGGAAGGCGCACCGAGCAGTCCCACGTAAAACACGCGGTCCGGGGTGATCCACATCACCCGATCGGCACTGCCGGGTCGGCGCACGCTGGTGGCGCCTGGACAATCATGGTCAACACGCATCTCTGTCTCCTGGTGTTCAACGACGCGCCGGTCGGCGGCGCATCATGTGGCGGGTGTTCTGTTCTGCCGCCTTCCTGATGATCCTCGTCTGGATGCCAGTGTAGGCAAGCCCCCACCCACCGTCTTGTGTCTTATGGCTACAGACACCCGCCTTGGCGACACCTGGCCGCCATTTTTCTCAGGGTTTACCCCAGGACGGGGCGGCGAGGCTGGTGTTTTCTGAGTTCCAGCTTGCCAATCTGGTTGCGGTGCACCTCGTCGGGTCCGTCGGCAAGGCGCAGCAGACGCGCCATGGCATAGGCATGGGTCAGCCCGAAATCGTTGCTGGTGCCGCCGCCGCCGTGCACCTGGATGGCCCAGTCCACGACCTGGCATGCCATGTTGGGTGCGGCCACCTTGATCATGGCGATCTCGGCCTTGGCCTCCTTGTTGCCCACGGTGTCCATGCGCTCGGCCGCATTGAGCGTGAGCAGGCGCGTCTGCTCGATCATGATGCGTGCCTGTGCGATGCGCTCCACCGTCACGCCCTGGGTCGCCACCGGCTGGCCAAAGGCCACCCGCTCCAGCGCACGGCGACACATTTTTTCCAGCGTGCGCTCGGCAAGGCCGATCAGGCGCATGCAGTGGTGGATGCGGCCCGGACCCAGACGCCCCTGCGCGATCTCGAAGCCCCGCCCCTGGCCCAGCAGCATGTTCGATGCGGGCACGCGCACGTTCTCGAAGACCACCTCGGCCGCCCGGTCGGGCATGCCGTAGAAACCGAACACCGGCAACGAGCGCTTGACATGGATGCCCGGGCTGTCCATCGGCACCAGGATCATGGACTGCTGCAGGTGACGGTCCGGGTTGTCCGGATCGGACTTGCCCATGAAAATGGAAATCTTGCAGCGCGGATCGGTGGCGCCGGTGGTGTACCACTTGTGGCCGCTGACAACGTACTCGTCGCCCTCGCGCCGGATCAAGCTCTCGATGTTGGTGGCGTCGCTGGAAGCGACCTTGGGCTCGGTCATGGCGAAGCAGGAGCGGATCTCGCCCGCCAGCAGCGGCTTGAGCCAGCGCTCCTGCTGCTCTGGCGTGCCGTAACGCGCCAGCACCTCCATGTTGCCCGTATCGGGGGCCGAGCAGTTGAACACCTCGGGTGCCAGCAGGGAACGCCCCATGATCTCGCACAGCGGCGCGTATTCCAGATTGCTCAGACCGGGTCCGTGACCGCTCTCCGGCAGAAAGAGGTTCCACAGTCCCGCCGCCTGTGCCTGGGGCTTGAGCTCGTCGATCACCGGCAGCACCTTCCAGGGCCCCAGGGACTCGGCCTCCTGCAGGTGGCGCTCTTCGTTCGGATAGATGTGCTCTTCCATGAAGGCCGTCAGGCGCTTCTGGAGATCGAGAACTCGTGGGGTGGGCTCAAATGCCATGGTGATCCTTGCGGTGTGGGGAATTCAAGTTGCGCCCAGACGCTGGCGCGCCAGCTTCCAGGCGATGTCTGCGACAGGTTTCGCCTGGGCGCCGGTTTCCTGCGCGTTGGCGCTGGCTGCCGTTCCATCGCGTGCGCGCCGCGCAATGCCCTGGAGGATGGCGGCCAGGCGAAACAAGTTGTAGATCAGGTACACGCTCCAGGTTTCCTCCGACACCGGCGGGGAGCCGGTGCGCTGCCGCCAGAGATCCAGGTACTCGCGCTCAGCCGGTATCTCCAGCGAACGCAGGTCACTGCCCGCCATGCCCCGGAACTCCTGGGCCGTGAGGTGCCAGGGCAACATGTGATAAGCCAGATCGGCCAGGGGGTCACCCAGGGTCGACAGCTCCCAGTCCAGCAGCGCGACGACGCGAGGCTCGGTCGGATGGATGATCATGTTGTCCAGCCGCAGGTCGCCATGGACAATGCCGTGCGCTTCGCTGACGGGGATGTGCGCGGGCAGCCAGGCCATCAGCTGGTGCATCGCTTCGATCGGCTCGGTCTCCGATGCCTGGTACTGGCGCGTCCAGCGCGCCATCTGACGCGCCAGAAAATGCCCTTGTCGCCCGTAGTCCTGCAGCCCCACCCGCTCGGGCCGCACGGCATGCAGTGCGGCCACGACGCGGTTGATGTCGTCGTAGAGTGCACGGCGCCCCGGTCCCGTGAGCTCAGGCAGGGCGGGGTCCCAGAAGATCCGGCCCTGGACAAAATCCATCACATAGAAGGGGGTGCCGATGACCGTGGGGTCCTCGCACAGGCAGATCGTCCGCGCCACCGGCACGCCCGTCCCCTGCAGGGCATTGATCACTCGGTATTCGCGATCGACCGCGTGCGCCGACGGCAGCAGGTCCCCGGCCGGCTTCTTGCGCAGGACGTAGCGACGCTGGCCGTCGGTCACCAGGTAGGTGGGGTTGGACTGTCCACCGGCAAACGGCTCCACCTCCAGCACGGGACCCAGATCCTGGATGTACGCCAGAAGATAGCGCCGCAACGCCAGGACATCGATCGACGGGGTTTCGGTTTTCATGGGTACATGGGCTCATGGATCGCCGTCACTGGCGCAATGGAGGTGAGGCCCTCAGGGCTGCGCCTGCGGCGCAACACCCACGCCACCCAGCGGGTTGTCGGGGGCTCCGCCTGCGAGCACAGCCTGCAGGCGGCTCTCCACGCCCGACACCGCGCTGCGATGGGGCAGGATGTAAAAGCGCCCTTCCCGCACGCCCGCCAGGGTGCGCTGCGCCACGTCGCGTGCGCTCAGCCGTCCGGCCTGCATGGCCTTCTTGGTGCGTTCAAGGATGGCCGGGTCTTCCGGATTGCGCTCGGCCAGTTCGGGTGGCCGGTGGCGGTGGGCGTCGGCTATGCCGGTGTCCACATAGGCCGGGCACAGCACCGATGCACCCACCGGACGGCCGCTGGCGGCCAGTTCGTGGTGAAGGCACTCGGAGAGGGCCACCACCGCGTGCTTGCTGGCGGCATACACCGACAGCTCCGGCGGACAGACCAGGCCCGCCACCGACGCCGTGTTCACCACCCAGGCCGGCTCGCCGTGCGCGAGCATGCCCGGCACGAAACTGCGCACACCGTTGGCCACGCCCATGACGTTGACACCGAAGACCCATTGCCAGTCCTGCGGGGTCGCCTTCCAGACAGCCCCTGCAGCGATGACGCCCGCATTGTTGAACAGCAGATGCACGGCGCCAAAGCGCTCGGCCGCGAGCGCTGCGAGCCGGTCGACTTCGCCGGCGTCGGCCACATTGCAGCGCTGCGCGCACACGGCTTGCGGCGGCAGGCCGGTCAGCTCGGCGGTCCGTGCCAGACCGATCTCGTCCACATCAGCGAGCACGAGCCGCATGCCCTCGGCCGCGCAGAGCAGCGCCAGTTCACGCCCAAAGCCGCTGGCAGCACCGGTGATCACCGCGGTTCCGCCCGGTCGCAGCGCCAGAGAAGGATCAAAGGAATGCGCCATGGTCGTCACATCCAGCTGAGCAGCTGTCCGCCATCGACCACCAGCGCCACGCCGGTCATGTAGCGACCCGCGTCGGAGGCCAGCAGCAGCGCCGCGCCGTCCAGATCGGGCAACTGCCCGAAGCGGCGCAGCGGCGTGCGGGCGATCAGGGTCTGGTCGAAGCCCTTGTCGCGAAAGGTGTCGGCCATGTCGGTCTCGAAGTTGCCGGGGCACAGCGCGTTGACCCGGATGCCGCGGGAGGCCAGCTCCAGCGCCATGATGCGCGTGAGGTGCGCCAGTCCGGCTTTCGACGCGCAATAGCTCGAGAGCTGGGCCCCGGTGCCGAAGGCCGCCGTCGATGCCACGTTGATGATCACCCCGTCGCGCTGCTGGCTCATGCGGCGCGCGGCCTCCTGCGCCACGCGGAAGTTGCCACGCAGGTTGGTGTCGAACACCTTGTCCACCTCAGCCATGTCCTGGTCGAGAAAGCGCGCGGCGTAGAGCACGCCGGCGTTGTTGAACAGCAGGTTCAGCGGTGCCCCGAGCTGCGCCTCGGCGCTGTCCATGGCCGCGCCGATCGAGGCGTCGTCGAGCAGGTCCATCGGCACCGCACAGGCGCGGTGTCCGGCATCGCGCAGCTGCTGTGCAGCGGCCTCGATGCGGTCAACGCGCCGGGCAGCCAGCGCCACCGCCGCACCGGCGCTGGCGTACAGCCGTGCCACGTGCAAGCCGATACCGCTGGAGGCCCCGGTGATGAGCGCGGTCTTGCCACGCAGGTTGAACAGGGCGTCGTAGTTGAGGGTACTCAAGGCAGGCTCCGGTGGATGGGCTTCAGGTGTTGGCGAACAGGTCGCGGACCTGGGCACGGATGAGGTGTTTCTGGATCTTGCCGGTGCCGGTGCGCGGGAACTCCTGCACGATGACGATCGACTTGGGCACCTTGAAGCCCCCCAGGCGCTCCCGGCAATGCCCGATGAGGGCTGCCTCGTCGGTGGTCTGCCCGGGTGCCAGCACCACGCTGGCCACCACCGCCTCGCCCCAGCGCTCATGCGGCGCACCGACCACGGCCGCATCGGCCACCGCCGGGTGCTCCATGAGGCAGCGTTCGACCTCGATGGAGGTGACGTTCTCACCTCCGGACTTGATCACGTCCTTGTAGCGATCCTTGAACCAGATCGCGCCGTCCTCGTCGATGTGGGCCACGTCGCCGCTGTGGAACCAGCCATGGCGGAAGCTCTGGCGGTTTTCCCCGGGCAGGTTCAGGTAGCCCTGCATGCACTGGGGGCCACGGTAGACGATTTCGCCGGACTCCCCGCGCGGCAGCAGCCGGCCCTCCTCGTCCATGATGGCCACGCGGGTCATCACGGTCGCGGTACCCCAGGTGGCGGCCTTGGACCACTGGTGTTCTGGCCGCTGCATGCAGGTGGCCGGCGTGAATTCGGTCTGCCCGGACCCGAGCACCACGTCGGCGTTGGGGAACAGCCCGTGGATGGCCTTGAGCCGCTCCGGGGGCATCGGGGCCATGGCGTACATGGCGCGCCGCATCGACGGGAAGGTGCGCCCCTGGTAGACCGGGTCGCCCAGCCACAGGCCGTACATCATCGGCAGCAACACCATGACACTGACCTGCTGCTCGTCGATCAGGCGTGCGGCCTGCGCCGGCTCGAAACCCTGGGTGAGCACCACCTTGCCGCCAACGATGAGGAAGGGCATGGTCACGGAGTTGAGCATCGCGCAGTGGAACAGCGGCAGCGCCACCAGGGCGACCGAATCGGGGTCGCAGCGGTGTCCGATCGCATTGGACAGGCCCGCCATGGTGACGGCCAGGTGGCTGGTCAGCACCCCCTTGGGATGGGCGGTTGTTCCGCTGGTGTAGAGCAGCTGGACGATGTCCCGGTCGCCCACGAACACCTCCAGGGGCTCGGCGCGGCCGGACATCAGCAAGGCATCAAAGTCTTCCTCGGGCGGCACATCCTCGTCACCGAACCAGAACACGCGCTGCAGCTCGGCGGGCCCGTCCTTCATGGCCGCCTGCACCACCTCGCGCAGGGCGGACTCGGCAATCATCACGCGTGCCTTGGCGTCCCGCAGACAGAAGGCGATCTCGTTCGCGCGAAGGCCCAGGTTCACCGGCATGCAGATCAGGCCAGCCCGGGCACAGGCGAAGTAAGTCACCAGCAGTTCCAGGGTGTTGCGCGAGGCCAGCGCCACCACATCCTGGTGCTTCAGGCCCAGGCCCAGCAGGGCGTGACCCAGACGGTCCACCAGGGTGTTGAACTGCTGGTAGCTCACCTGGTGGTCGCCGTCGACGACAGCCACCCGGTCGGGATAGACATCGGCGCTGCGCTGGATGATGTCACCCACACAGACGCGTTCAATGAGATTCATCTCCAGGACAGGGGTCGACGCCTGACCGGCATGGGGGTTGTTGGTGTTCATGGGGAAACTTGTTTCCATTTGAAAAGTCTTGCCGGGAACCGCCGCCCGGCCGGCATGCGACCCATCCTATGCACCGCCCATGTGCAGGTCTTGTGCCAACTGGCTGCCCGGTGCCGACCATGCCTCGCCGGAGTCACCTGTGCATCAGCCCTCGGTCAGCCGCTGTCGGGGGCGGCGGGCGACGCCAGAGCTCGGCCAGCGCCGCCTTGCGCCGCGCATGCACATGGCGCACGTTTTCCACACGATGGATCCAGTGATGGGCCAGACCCACACGCCGCGGCTCAAGCGCAGCCATCACGCCGCCACAGCCGTGGTGACCGACCACCATGATGTGCCGCACCTCCAGCACATCCACGGCGTACTGAATGGCCGACAGGCAGTTCAGGTCGGTGTGAATCCAGTGGCTGCGCGGCGAACAGACAGCCAGTGCGCACAAGACCTTCGCCACACCGAGTACGGACACTGTGGTGATGACCAAGCCATCCCCCTCCCCTGACGCCTCCAGCCGCTGCGACGCCACAAACGGCAACGCCATGACCGATGCCCTCTTTCGCCTGCTTCGCCTGAAGACCACCCCTGTGGCCATGAAGCTGTTTGGGGACGTGCAGGACATGCTGGCGGTACCGCGCATCCGCCGCCCTTCGGCCATCCATACCGCCGACCAGATCGTAGGCCAGGCTGCACGCATGGGTTACACGATCGGCATCACCGCCGACGACCTGGTGGGTCCCCAGTGCAGCGCCGTGCTGGGCCTGACGCCGCGCGACGACACATTCAACCAAGGCGAACCGTTCGTGGGTGTGTGGTTTGCCACCCCCGAGGACGCCGCCGCGCACCAGAAAGCCATGCATTGCGCGCCGCATGGCCGCTACAGCGCCATGGCCGTGTCTCCGCTCAATGCCGGTCGCCTGGTCGATCCCGACATTGCCCTGGTCTACGCCAATCCGGCCCAGATGATCCTGCTGATCAATGGCCTGCAGTGGGCAGGCTACCGGAAACTGGAATGGGGCGCGGTCGGCGAGTCTGCCTGCTCTGACTCCTGGGGCAGGGCCCTGGCCACCGGCGAACCCAGCCTCGCCCTGCCCTGTTTTCCCGAGCGTCGCTACGGCGGCGTGGCCGACGACGAGTTGCTGCTGGCGCTGAAACCGGCACAGCTGGCCCAGGCCATCGACGGGCTGGAGCGCCTGTCAGCCAATGGCTTGCGCTACCCGATACCGCCTTATGGCGTGCAGATGGATGTGCGCGCGGGCATGGCGCGCAGCTACAGCCCGAAGGCCGGCTGAAAGCCAGCCAGCGTCACGTCGATGGCGCAACCACCGCCGCCTCGCGATACCAGAGTGGCAGGAACTCGCGCACCACAGGCCCATCGCTCATGAGCGCATGGCAACCATCGAGTCCGATCGGCCGGGTCTGCGGATCCCGGTCCACCGAACCGGCCAAGGTCTGCAACACGCCTGTGCCCATGGTGAGGAGAAGTTCGGTCAAATGGGCACATCCGCCGGAGGCCGGGAACAGCTCCTGCACCCGTCGCCGAAATCCCGGACCGACCTGCAGCCCCACTATTTTTTCGTAGGCTGGTGTGATCCCGCCGCACACGCCGACGTAGGGGTGCGCGTCCGACGCAGCCACGGCGGCCCTGATCCGGGCACTTCCGTCGACGGTCAGGCGAAGACTCATGGCATGCATGGACTCACCGGCACGGAGCCAGCGACCGCCCACTTCAACATCGCGCGCGAGTGTGTCGATCAGGTGACCCTCCACATCCCAGAGAGCGTCATCACGGCGGAAGCCTTCGATACGGATATGTCGCTGCTGGGCAGATACACGCGGACGATCGGGAGCTGGCAATGGCATGCAGATGGACCTTTCTCATCGAAGAAGTGGCAGGTGCGGACACATCAGTCTGCTGGCAATTCGGTACCGAGTCTTGCGCCCAATGGCTGCACCGCCCTCCCGGGCTGCTGCCTCTCGCAAGGCCTGGCGCCCGACCAGATTCCGCAAGACGCACCATGCCAGGCGCCAGGAAAATGCCGTCGCATGACGTCTCCATACCCCTGTCTGCTCTCGCCCTTCACCATCACCCATGCAGACGGCAGCCAGATCACGCTGCGCTGCCGCGTCATGATGGGTTCGATGCACACCGGCCTCGAGGAGCACCCCGAAGGCATCGCCCGGATGGCGGCCTACTATGCAGAGCGCGCTGCTGGCGGCGTGGCCCTCATCGTCACCGGCGGCCTCTCGCCCAATGCAGAAGGCAACATGTTCGCCGGCATGCGCACGATGTCCGTGCCGGCCGACGCAGCGCCCCACCGCGCCATCACCGATGCGGTGCATGCCCAAGGATCACTCATTGCCTTGCAACTGCTGCACGCCGGCCGCTATGCCCACCACCCGCACGGCATCTCGCCATCCGCACTGAAATCGCCCCTGTCGGCCGCCACGCCTCGCGCCATGAGCGAGGCCGACATCCAGCGAACGCTCGATGACTACGCCCACGCAGCGCGTCTGGCGCAGAGCGCAGGCTATGACGGCGTCGAAGTGATGGGCGCAGAAGGCTACCTGATCAACCAGTTTGCTGCACCCCGATCCAACCAGCGCACCGACGGATGGGGCGGCAGCGCCGAGAACCGCATCCGCTTTGCCGTCGAAGCCGTTCGCCGCGTGCGCGCCGCCACCGGCCCCCGCTTCATTCTCATCTACCGGCTCTCGATGCTTGACCTGGTCGAAGGCGGCTGCACCTGGGACGAAGTGGTCATGCTGGCGCGCGCCATCGAGGACGCCGGCGCCTCCATCATCAACCCCTATGTGGGCTGGCATGAGGCGCGCGTGCCCACCATCGCCACCTTGGTGCCGCGCGCGGCCTTTGTCGGGATGACCGCGCGGTTGAAGAAGTTGCTGCGCATCCCCGTGGTGGCCAGCAACCGCATCAACGACCCCGACGTCGCCGAACAGATACTGGCTCGCGGCGATGCCGACCTGGTGTCGATGGCCAGGCCTTTGCTGGCCGACCCGGAGTTTGTGAACAAGGCCCGGGTCGGGCAGAGCCAGAACATCAACACCTGCATAGCCTGCAACCAGGGGTGCCTGGATGCCGTCTTCTCGGGCCGGATCTCCGGCTGCCTGGTCAATCCCCGGGCCTGCCGGGAGACCGAGCTGAACATCACCCCCGCCGCCTCGCGGCGCAAGATCGCGGTGGTCGGCGCAGGTCCGGGCGGTCTGAGCGCCGCCGTCACGGCCGCCGAGCGTGGCCATGACGTCACGCTGTACGACGCCGCGGCGGACATCGGTGGTCAGTTCAACCTGGCTCGCCGCATCCCCGGCAAGGAAGAGTACACACAGACCTTGCGCTACTACGGGCATCGTCTGCAGCAGCTTGGCGTGCGAATGCAGCTGGGAGCCGCCGTCAACGCCACGGACCTTGCCGCCACCGGCGTCGATCACGTCGTGCTGGCCACCGGCGTGCGCCCACGGCAACCCGACCTGCCCGGCATCGATCTGCCGGGGGTGGCTGGTTATGCCGACGTCATCGAGGGCCGCGTGCCGGTGGGCCAGCGGGTGGCCATCATCGGGGCGGGCGGCATTGGTTTTGACGTCGCCGAGATGCTGACCCACGAGGACCTGGGTACTGCTGATGAACGGGCACACTTTGCGGCGACGTGGGGCATCGATGAAAGCGTGCGCCACCGCGGGGGTCTGGTCGCGCCACAGCCGGCGCAGCCGGCACGGCAGGTCTGGCTGCTGCAACGCACCGATGAAGCCCCGGGAAAGCGCCTGGGCAAGACCACTGGCTGGATCCGTCGCGCCCTGCTGGGACGACGTCAGGTGCCGATCTGGACAGGTGTGCACTACGAACGCATCACGCGCCACCGTGACGGTCAGGCGCTGGAACTGCACATGACCGTGCGGGGCGAACCTCGCACGCTGGTGGTGGACAACGTCGTGATCTGTGCGGGTCAGGAGCCCGAGGACAGTCTGCGTCCAGGCCTTGAGGCCGCGGGCATCGCCGTGACTCCGATCGGCGGCGCAAGGATCGCCAGCGGACTCGATGCCACACGCGCCATCGACGAAGGCATGCGACTGGCAGCGTCTCTCTAGCGGCACAGGTCGCCGTGGCCCGTGACTGCCCGGCCTGCACACCGCAACAGCCAGTCAACGCAAGACGCAAGGCAGCGCTACTTCCACACTGTGGCGCATGAACCCTCCCATCCTGCTGAGCATTCAAGACGCCGTCGCGCACATCACGCTCAATCGGCCCGAACAGGCCAATGTGCTTGACGAGGCCACCGGACAGACCCTCATCAAGGTCACGCATGAACTGACGCAGGCCTGCGACCGGGGTGAGGTGCGCGCCGTGCTGATCTCGGCGCGGGGTCCTCATTTCTGCGCGGGTGGCGACATCCGGGGTTTTGCCGCGTCGGACAACATCGCCGCCCTGCTCGACCGCAGCATCCCGCCCCTGCACGCCTGTATCCACACCCTGTCCACGCTGCCGGTGCCGGTCGTGAGCGCGGTCAATGGATCGCTGGGTGGCGGCGGCATCGGCGTGGCCCTGTGTGCCGATATCGTCCTGGCCTCACAGTCCATGAAGCTGCGAGGAGGCTACTCGGCCATCGGACTGAGTCCGGACGTGGGGGTCTCCTGGGCCCTGACCCGCCTGGTCGGCCCCATGCGCGCCAAACACATCCTGTTCACCAACCGACCCCTCTCGGCGGAGCAATGTCTGGCAGCCGGCCTGGTGGCCGAGGTGCATGCCGATGACGAACTGATGCCTGCTGCCCAGGCGCTGGTCCGTTCGCTGGCACAGGGGGCCAGCGGTTCACTCGCACGCATCAAGGCCCTGGTGGACCAGGCCGCCTCGCACAGCCTGCAACAACACCTGAACATGGAGCACCTGGGGATGGTGGCCTGCGGTGCGAGCGATGATGCCCGCGAGGGCGTGCGCGCATTCCTTGAAAAACGCGCGCCGCGCTTCTCTTGCAGGGGCTGAGACCATGCAGATACCGGTTTTCGAGACCCTCTCCGTCAGCCTGGATCAAGGGGTTGCGCGCATTGCGCTGAACCGCCCCGACAAGGCCAATGCCATCAACCTGCGCATGTGGGACGAGTTGCGCGAGTCCATGCGCTGGCTCGCTCGCACCGAGGCAGCGCGCGTCGGCATTCTTGAGGCGCGGGGTCGACACTTCTGCGCGGGCCTTGATCTGGGCACGTTTGATGCGCTCAGGCAGCTCACCGCCGACGGCTGCGAGGGTCGCGCGCGGGAAAGGCTGCGGGAACACATTCTCGACATCCAGGACACGGTCACCGCCATCGAGCGCTGCCCCAAGCCGGTGATCGCGTCCGTGCATGCGGCCTGCGTGGGTGGCGGCATCGACATCATTGCGGCATGCGATCTCCGGTATGCCAGCACCCAGGCCTGGTTCTGCGTCAAGGAGATCGATGTGGGTCTGGTGGCCGACGTGGGCACCCTGCAGCGCCTGCCACGGCTGGTCGGCGAAGGTCTGGCACGTGAGATGGCCTTCACCGGCCGTCGCGTGGATGGAACCGAAGCCCAGGCGATTCGCCTGGTCAACCGCTGCTTCGCAAGCGATGAGGCGCTTGCTGAAGGCGTGGGTGCCGTGGCACGAACGCTGGCCGAAAAGTCACCGCTGGCCATGCGCGGCACCAAGCACATGCTCAACCACGCACGCGACCACCGCATTGGCGACGGGCTCGAACACGTCGCCACCTGGAACGCGGCCATGCTGTATTCGCAGGACCTGGAAGAAGCCGTCAACGCCGCCCGCGAGAAGCGTCGCCCGGTCTTCCGTGACTGAGCCGGCCCGCTCGGCCCGGCCACTGGCATCTCTTCGCCGCCAGCGGCCCTCCGACAGAGCACCAAAGATTCCCACCCACCTCCCGGCGACGGGAACATTCCTGAAAGAGACAAACCGATCATGCGACACATCCGTCCATTGCTCATCGCCGCCACCCTGACCTCCGGTCTGCTGGCCTCCGCCACGGCCAGCGCACAGACCACGCTGCGCTACGCCGTCGGATTTCCGACCGGCGCCGCCCCTGAGGCGGCCCGGATCTACGCTGAAGCGGTCAAAAAGCACACGAACAACTCCGTCAGCCTTCGTGTGTACGACCTGTCGCTGCTGAACCTCGCCGAGATGTCGTCAGGCCTCAAACAAGGTCTGGCCGATATCGGCTACGTGCTCACACCCTACAGCCCGGCCGAGTTCCCCCATGTGAACATGGCATCCGAACTGTCCATGTTGCTGGCCCTGCAGAACGACCCCAGCGGCAAGGCCGGCATGGCGTTCGGTGGCGCAATGGCCGAGTTCGTGTTCAACCACTGCCCCGAATGCAACGTCGACTACGGCAAGCAGAACCAGGTGTTCACGGGCACGGGTGCCAGCTCCCCCTACATGTTGCTGTGCACCAAACCCATGCGCACGCTCGATGACCTCAAGGGGGCTCGCCTGCGCGCCGGCGGCGCAGCGTGGGCACGCTGGGCACGCCAGGTGGGCGCCACACCGGTCTCCATGCCAGGCAACGAGATCTTCGAAGCCATGAAGCAGAAGGTCGTGGAGTGCAGCATCCAGTCGGCGCCCGAGCTCAGCGGACTGAACCTCAAGGAGGTGACCTCCGACATCACGCCCGAGCTGCCTGGCGGAGTCTTCAACGGTGCTACCACCAACATCAACCGGGATGTCTGGCGAAAGCTGACCGAAGAGCAGCGCCGCGGCATACTGCGTGCCGGCACCGTGATGGGGGCGCAGACCACCTACCGCTACTTCACTTACGCCAAACGCGACATGGAGCAGGCGGTTGCCAAGGGCGCCAAGGTGCACCAGGCCTCGCCGGAATTCCTCAAGACCTCGCGGGGAGCCATCGAGGCCGACCTGCCCAATGTGGGTGCCCTGTACAGCAAGCAGCACGGTGTCAAACGCGCCGATGAGCTGATTGCCGCCATGCGGCCCCTGATCACCAAGTGGACAAAACTGGTGGAGCCGGTCAACAGCGCCGAAGCCCTGGCCGACCTGTACTGGAACGAGGTCTACTCCAAGGTCGACGTCAAAGTCCACGGCGTGAGCCAGTGATCCGCTGAACCGGGAGGGCCGTCATCCCTGGGCCCTCCCACCCCCCACACCTCTGCCGAAGACATCCCCATGCTGCCCCAACGCCTGCATTCCCACGGCTGGTACCACCGCACCATCCCCCAGCTGTTCGGCCAGACCTGTGCCCTCAGGGGCGACCACGTGGCCATCGTGTTCGAGGAGCAGGCGATTCGATACCGCGACCTCCACGACCAGGTGCAGCGCGTCGCGCAGGGCCTGATCGATCTGGGCATCGGCAAGGGCGATGTCGTGTCCACCCTGCCCAGTTCCACGCCCGAGTTCGCGGTGCTCTACTTCGCCACCCTGCAGGTCGGCGCCATCGTGAATCCGCTGAACCTGCTGTGGGGCACGCAGGAACTGCGGGGCGTGCTGCAGCGCAACGCGCCCAAGCTGATCGTCACCGTCGACCGCCAGGGGCCGCGCGATGTGCTGGCCCTGCTGCAGGGCGCGCTGCCGGATCTGGCCAGCGAGGCCGGGCGGATGCGCGCGACCTCCCTGCCCTCGCTGGAGCAGGTGGTCTGCGTCGGCCGATCGGGGGTTGTACCGCATGGTTATCTCGACTTCGAGACCCTGCGAGATCCGTCCCGCCCCGTGGACCAGGCCCGCCTGCAAGGCCTCATCGACGCGGGCCAGCCCACCGACATCCAGTTCATGTGCCAGACCTCGGGCACCACCTCGCTGTCCAAGAGCGCGCTGTGGGACCACCGGCCACCGCTGGCCACGGCCCACTTCGGCGCGCGCAACCTGCGCATCACCGAAGACGACCGGT
Organism: Hydrogenophaga sp. L76; assembly: GCF_057654755.1. Lineage (NCBI taxonomy): Bacteria > Pseudomonadati > Pseudomonadota > Betaproteobacteria > Burkholderiales > Comamonadaceae > Hydrogenophaga > Hydrogenophaga sp. L76. The sequence goes on along the minus strand of NZ_CM172807.1, from coordinate 243,540 downwards.
ACATCAACCTCGCGCCCTTCTATCACAACAGTGGCATTTTCGCCCTCACCATGAACCTGGCGTACTGCGGTACGACCCTGGTGCTCATGGACGGGTTTCATCCCCTCGGGGCGCTCAAGCTCATCGACCGCCACCGCTGCACCTGCACCTTCGGCTTTGATGCGCACTGGCAAGGCATGCGTCGCCTGCCGGCGTTCGGGCAACACCAGTTCACCATCTGCAAGGCCATCCTCGCGGGTGAACCCCGCACCTACGATCTGGTCCGAGCCATGTGCCCGCCCGGGGCCACCATCAACAACCTGTACGCCCAAACAGAGAACGGCCCCCTGGTTTCCCTGGCCGATCACGACTGCGTGGACGAGGCGATCAACAAGCACACGCACGGACGACCGCTGCCCGGCGTGCAGGTCGTCATCAAGGACATCGAGACCGGCGAGCGCCTGCCCCAGGGCCAGCCCGGCGAGATCTGCTACCGAAGCCCCTTCCTGTTCCGCGGCTACCACGCCCAGCCGGACGAAACCCTCAAGGCATTCGACGCCGAAGGCTATTTCCACAGCGGAGACTACGGCCACCTGGACAACGGCTACGTCACCTACCTGGGCCGTCTGGGCGGCGTCATCAAGTCCGGGGGCGAAAACGTCTCGACAACCCGTGTCACCACACAGCTGCTGGAAATCCTCATCGACAGCGTCGACGACGTCAAGACACTGGGCGTGGACGACGCCTACTGGGGCGCCAAGGTGGTGAGCTTCGTGCGCATGCGCAGTGGCCATGGCATGCCGGGCGCCATCGCACTGCGTGAGGCATGCAAAGGGCGAATGGCGGCCTATGAGGTGCCCAAGGAGTTTCTACCGTGGGAAGGCGAGTGGCCCGTGACGCCCGAGGGCAAAATCGATTTCAAGTCCCTTCTGAAAAAGGCCCTTGAACTGCTTGCCCCAGAACGATAGCCCCATGTCCACCACCACCACCAGCGAGCTCATCCACTCTTTACACGGTCGCGTGCTCGAACTGCGGCTGAATCGACCCGCTCGGCTGAACGCGCTCACGCATCAGCTGGCCAGGGAACTCGCGAAGGCCGTCAATGACGGCATGCACAACGACCAGGTCCGCGTGATCCTCATCACCGCAGAAGGACGAGGATTCTGTGCCGGCAAGGACCGCGACGATCCGCCCACCGATGGCTTCGTACAGACGCTGCAGACACTCGCATCCGGGCTGCTTCAGGGGCCCAAACCGGTGATCGCAGCGGTCCAGGGATGGGCCGTGGGTGCGGGCTTTGAATTGGCACTGGGTTGCGATTTGATCGTCGCGGGCACCGATGCGCGTTTCAAGCTGCCCGAGACTCCGCTGGGATTGCCGGCCACGGGTGGCATCCATATGCTGCTGCCAAGCATCGTGGGCACCAGCCGCGCGAAGGGACTGCTGTGGCTGGGGCAGGAAATCCACGCGGAGCAGGCACACCAATGGGGGATCGTCTGGGAGCTGGCCGAGCCGGCTGATCTGCGCGAACGTGCGCTTGAGCTGGCACAAACCCTGGCAGCGTTGCCCACCGAGGCGCTCGTCAGGGTCAAGCGCCTGGTTCACGCTGAGCACCTGCCCGACGTCCCCGCCGCTCTCGGGCGCGAGTCCCGGCCCTGAAGAGAAAGCCGAAGTCCGCTCCACCATCCTCGGCCGTCGGCTGTTTTTTGGGGGAAGGGGAAAACACCCGGGTCGGTCTTGATCGACAACCACGGTTGCATTCCCCACGCCGTAGACCGGCGCAAGCCCGCGGAAACAGGGGCTTCAGAAAGACAAAAGGCCCCCACTTGCGTGGGAGCCTTGTCTTACTGGCGGAGCGAGAGGGATTCGAACCCTCGATGAGGCTCTACACCCCATACTCCCTTAGCAGGGGAGCACCTTCGGCCACTCGGTCATCGCTCCGGAACCACATATTATGCCTCAAGTTGCCCGGCTCTCACAGGGCAACACAGGCCATTTCAGCCGGCAATGCTGTCTTCGGTGCGGTCCAGATCGAACTCGCGGTGCAGTGCGCGCACGGCCAGCTCCATGTACTTCTCGTCGATCACGACCGAGGTCTTGATTTCCGAGGTGGAGATCATCTGGATGTTGATGCCTTCGTCGCTCAGGCACTTGAACATGCGGCTGGCCACGCCGACATGGCTGCGCATGCCGATGCCGACGATGCTGACCTTGCAGATGCGCGCGTCGCCCACCACGTCGGCCGCGCCGAGCTCGGGCACGACCTTGCCCTTGAGCAGGTCCATGGCCTTCTGGAAATCGTTGCGGTGCACCGTGAAGCTGAAGTCGGTCTTGCCGTCCTTGCTCAGGTTCTGGATGATCACGTCGACCTCGATGTTGGCCTCGGCCACCGCACCCAGGATCTGGTAGGCAATGCCCGGCTTGTCGGGCACGCCGAGCACGGAGATCTTGGCTTCGTCGCGGTTGAAGGCAATGCCGGAAACGACGGCTTGTTCCATTTGTTCGTCTTCCTCAAAAGTGATCAGGGTGCCGGAGGCGGCTTCTTCATTCAGGTCGATGTCCCAGGGCGTGAAACTCGAAAGCACACGCAGGGGCACCTTGTACTTGCCGGCAAATTCCACCGAACGGATCTGCAGCACCTTGCTGCCCATGCTGGCCATTTCCAGCATTTCTTCAAAGCTCACGCGCAACAGGCGGCGCGCTTCGGGCACCACGCGCGGGTCGGTCGTGTAGACGCCGTCCACGTCGGTGTAGATCAGGCATTCGGCCGCCTTCAGCGCGGCGGCCACGGCCACGGCCGACGTGTCGCTGCCGCCGCGGCCGAGGGTGGTGATGTTGCCGTCCGGGTCCACACCCTGAAAGCCGGTCACGATCACCACCTTGCGTGCATCCAGGTCGGCGCGCACACGCTGGTCGTCGATCGATTCGATGCGTGCCTTGGTGTAGGCGCTGTTGGTCTTGATCGGCACCTGCCAGCCGGCGTAGCTCACCGACTCCAAGCCTTCGGCCTGCAGCGCAATCGCCAGCAGGGCCGAAGAGGCCTGTTCGCCCGTGGCGGCCAGCATGTCGAGTTCGCGGCCATAGGCGCTGCCGGCCTTGCTCGGGGCCAGCTCCTTGGCCAGGCCCAGCAGGCGGTTGGTTTCGCCGCTCATGGCGCTGGGCACCACCACCATCTGGTGACCGGCCCGGTGCCACTTGGCCACGCGCCGGGCCACGTTGCGGATGCGCTCGGTCGACCCCATGGAGGTGCCGCCGTACTTGTGAACAATCAAAGCCATCGGGTTGGAATGGGTTGGAAAAATCGAGGAAACAGGGCGCACAACACCTGACATGGCGGCCCAGGCGAGGGCGCAAAACGCGCCCGGCAAAGCCTTGGAATTATATCGACGGGACGCCGTCCACCGGTGCAAAGGCCAGATGCCCGCCTTCGCGCGTGACGAAACCGCTGGCCACCTTGATGCGGATGCGGTGGCCGCGCGTGCGGCAATCGGCCACCTGGTCCAACAACTCGTCCAGCTGAGCCGTGCTCGCGGCCACACCCGCAATCTGGCGCAACCAGTGGCGCAGTGCATTGCCCTGGCGCTCGCGGCTGAGCAACTGCAACGCCGGGATGGCGGGGGGCATGCCGGCCTGCGCCAGATCGATCCGGGCCAGATCGTCCAGCAACACCTGCGCCTGAGCCGCATGACCCGCGCTGCGCGCGAGCAGCGGTCGAAAGCCCGGAAAACAGGCCTCCCAGGCCGGCATCAGGATTGCCCGGATGCGGTTGCGGGTGTAGCGCAGGTCGGTGTTGGTCGGGTCTTCCACAAAGGCGTGTCCCGTTACATCCAGCCATTCGCGCAAAGCGGCAGACGGCAAGCCCAACAAGGGACGGCCAAACACCACGCCATGCCGCACGAACCGGTCGGGCATGGCCGCCAAGCCGGGCAGTCCGGCGCCCCGGCTGAGCGCGAGCAGCAAGGTCTCGGCCTGGTCGTCGGCGTGCTGCCCGAGCAGCACCATGGACGCACCCGCCTGCTGCGCCATGTCGGCGAGCGCGGTGTAGCGCACGGCCCGCGCGGCATCTTCAGGGCTCTGTCCCGGAGCATGTGCCGCCTGCACGCGGCGCACCTGCAGGCCAATGCCGTGGAGCTCGCAAAAACTGCTGGCGAAGGCTTCAAAACCGTCGGCCGCCGCCTGCAGCCCGTGGTGAACATGCAGGGCCAGCACCCTGCCCGGCCAGCGCTGATGGGCTGCTAGCAACAAGGCCGTCGAGTCGGCACCGCCGCTGTAGGCCACCGCCACCGTGATTTGAAATGCGCTGGCCTCTGCGCTCGCGGGCATCCAGCGGGCACACCACGCCGCCAACGCCTGCTCGCAGGGATCGGCGGGTGCGGGCGAAACGTTCATTTCAGAGTCTGAGAGTTTTTCGGGCGTGACCGAGCAACGCGCCACAACGTGCCCGATCAAGGCGCAAAGCACAGCCATAGCTCGGGCTATGGCGCGCATTTGCAACGACGAGCGGGTGCGTTTTGGCGTGGTGAGCGGGCATGAGCGAAAGACTCTCAGACTCTCAGTGCTTGTCCGACTTGCTCTCGGCCTTGGTGTCGGTGTAACGACCGTAGCTGTTGAGGCGCGCGTAGCGGCGGTCCACCAGCTCCTTGACCTTGAGGTCGGCCACCTGGCGCCACGCGTCGGTCAGCGCGCGCTTGAGGAACGCGGCCATCTGCCTGTGGTCGCGGTGCGCGCCACCCACCGGTTCGTTGACGATCTTGTCCACCAGGCCCAGCGCCTTGAGGCGGTGCGCGGTGATGCCCAGCGCATCGGCGGCATCGCTGGCACGGTCGCTTGTCTTCCAGAGAATGGAAGCACAGCCCTCGGGACTGATCACCGAGTAAACCGAATATTGCAACATCAGCACCTGGTCGGCCACCGAAATAGCCAGCGCACCGCCCGAGCCACCTTCACCGATGATGGTGGAGATGATCGGCACCTCGAGTTGCGCCATCTCGAAGATGTTGCGGCCAATGGCTTCGGACTGGCCACGTTCCTCGGCGTCGATGCCGGGATAGGCGCCCGGGGTATCCACGAAGGTGAACACCGGCAGCCTGAACTTCTCGGCCAGCTTCATCAGGCGCAGCGCCTTGCGGTAGCCCTCGGGCTTGGTCATGCCGAAGTTGCGCAGACCACGCTCTTTCGTGTCGCGCCCTTTCTGATGGCCCAGCACCATGCAGGGCTGCCCGTTGAAGCGGGCCAGGCCGCCGACGATGCTCAGGTCGTCGGAGAAGTGGCGGTCACCGTGCAGTTCCTGGAAGTGCGTGAAGATGTCGCGCACATAGTCCAGCGTATAGGGCCGATCGGCGTGGCGCGCGATCTTGGTGATCTGCCAGGGCGTGAGGTTGCTGTAGATGTCTTTGGTGAGCTGCAGGCTTTTGCCCGACAGCTGCTCGATCTCGGCGGAGATGTCGACCGCCGATTCGGTCTGGACGTAGCGCAGTTCTTCGATTTTGGTTTCGAGATCGGCAATCGGTTGTTCGAAATCGAGAAAGTTCTTTTTGGCCAAGGTGTGACTCCTGTGGTCTTGTGACGACCCTTCCGCGCTCCGCACGCATGCGGCTCGCGGTTCCGTGTCCTGAAGGAATCAGAACGGTGTTTCAACGACGTCTTTTTGTATCAATAGGCCACGGGGGCCGGGTCCAGCGAGCGCCAAATATACCAAGTCGCCACACTGCAGAACGGCGCCCAGGAAGCGGCCACTTCGCGTATCTCGCTGCGGCTCACCGGTTCGCCCGAAAAATAGCAGCGGCTGATGCCATTCTGCAAGCCCACGTCGTCCAGCGGCAGCACGTTGGGCCGCATCAGGTGGAAGATCAGGAACATCTCGGCGGTCCAGCGACCGATGCCGCGGATCGCCACCAGCTCGGCGATGATGGCCTCGTCGTCCATATCGGCCCAGGCATTCACATGCACCTGGTCGTTGGCAAAGTGCAGGGCCAGGTCCACCAGGTACTCGACCTTGCGGGCCGACAGGCCGGCCGCGCGCATGTCGTCCACCTTGAGCTTGAGCACCTGGGCGGGCAACATCTTCTTGGGCAACACGGCAAACCGGTCCCAGACCGATTGCGCGGCCTTCACCGAAATCTGCTGGCCCACGATGCTGCGCGCCAGCGTGACAAACGCGTCACCCCGCGACTGCAGGCTCACGCCGCTGTGCAGGGGAATGAGCTTTTTCATCACCCGGTCGCGCTTCATCAGGTGACGACAGGCCTCCTGCCAGTACACCGGGGCCTCGGGTCCCACGTCGGGCAACACAGACGCCATCAGCTGCGCTCCCAGGTGGTGCCCTGGGCGCTGTCTTTCAGCACCACGCCCTGCGCTAGCAGCTCCTGACGTATGCGGTCGGCTTCGGCAAAATTCTTCGCCTGCTTGGCAACGGCACGGTCCCCGATCAGCGCCTGAATCGCCGCCTCGTCCAGCCCACCTGCCGCGCCACCACCGCCCTGCAAGAAGGCCGCCGGCTCAACCTGCAGCAGTCCCAGCGTGCCGCCGAGGGCACGCAACAGCCCGGCCAGCGCCGCATCCTTGCTGCGATTGACTTCGCTCGCGAGATCAAACAGCACGGCCACCGCTTCGGGCGTGCCAAAGTCCTCGTCCATCGCGGCGCGGAAACGCTGGGCAAACGGATGCGACCAGTCGATGGTGGCCACCGCTTCGGCAGACACCATCGACAAGGCGGTGTACAGGCGCTTGAGGGCTGCACGGGCATCGTCCAGATGCGCATCGCTGTAATTGAGCGGGCTGCGGTAGTGGGTGCGAACAATGAAAAAACGCACCGTCTCGGCGTCGTACTTGGCCAGCACCTCGCGGATGGTGAAAAAGTTGCCCAGGCTCTTGGACATTTTTTCGTTGTCCACGCGGACAAAACCGTTGTGCATCCAGAAGCGCGCCAGCGGCTTTCCGCTCGCCCCTTCGGACTGGGCAATTTCGTTCTCGTGGTGCGGAAACTGCAGATCGGCCCCGCCACCATGGATATCGAAGGTCTCACCCAGCAGCGCGCAACTCATGGCAGAGCACTCGATATGCCATCCCGGTCGTCCTGGCCCATAGGGTCCTTCCCATCGGGCTTCTGCCGGTTCATCGGGCTTGGCGGACTTCCAGAGCACAAAATCCAGTGGATCGTTCTTTTCGCTGGCCACCGCCACCCGCTCGCCGGCACGCAGATCGTCCAGCGACTTGCCCGACAACTTGCCGTAGCCGGGAAACCGGCGCACCGCGAAATTCACGTCGCCATCCTGAGCGCGATAGGCCAGGCCTTTGGCTTCGAGCTGGCCAATCATTGACAGCATCTGCGGCACGTAGGCCGTGGCGCGCGGCTCGAAGCTGGGCGCCTCGATGCCCAGCGCAGCGATGTCCTGGTGCATGGCCAGCGTCATTTCGTCGGTCAGTGCCCGGAGGGTGATGCCTCTGGCGAGCGCCCGCTGGATGATCTTGTCGTCGATGTCCGTGATGTTGCGGACATAGGTCACACGGTAGCCACTGACCTTGAGCCAGCGTTGCACCACATCGAACGCCATCATCATCCGGGCGTGGCCGATGTGGCACAGGTCGTAGATGGTCATGCCGCAGACATACATGCGCACATGACCCGGCTCCAGGGGTTCGAACGGCTCCGGCCGACGGGACAGGGTATTGAAAATGCTCAGGGTCATGGGAACAGGATTCGGGGAGTGAACGGAAGCGGGGGGGCCGAACACAGCACCTTCCACTTCGCACCTGCCAGCAGGTCCGAAACGGAACAAAAAGTCGGAACAGTGGGTGTGAGCGGGCCGAATGTCACGCCCGACCGGCATCAGGAAGCCATTGGACTTACACCCTCAGATACAATCTGCCAGTATAGCCAGCTTGGTCTTGGGCGAGCGCACTCGGACAGGCGCTATATTCATGTTTACAGGCCCGCCCGCGGTCTTCGGTCTGCCCGCATTCGCTCTTCTGAGGTCCCATGCATCACCCCGTCAAACCTTCGTCCATGCTGTCCGCTTCCAGTCGCGGCGGCACCTCCACCCTGGTCACATCCCGGCTGCGCCTGCTGGCGCTCTCGGTGGCTGTTTCGGCCGCGCTGGGGGCAACCGTGGTCATGGCCCAGACCGACGATTACGCCGAGGTCAACCGCCTCATGCGGGCCGGGCAACTCAGCGAGGCCTTGAGCAAGGTGGATCAGTACCTCACCAGCAAGCCTCGCGATCCCCAGATGCGCTTCCTCAAAGGCGTGATCCAGACCGAAGGCGGCAAACACAGCGATGCCATTGCCACCTTTTCCAAGCTGACCGAAGAATTTCCCGAACTGCCCGAGCCCTACAACAACCTGGCCGTTCTATACGCCGGACAGAGCCAGTTTGACAAGGCGCGCGCAGCCCTCGAAATGGCCATCCGCACCAACCCCAGCTACGCCACAGCCCATGAGAACCTGGGTGACGTGTACGCCAAGCTGGCCAGCCAGTCGTACAGCAAGGCACTTCAACTGGATTCCGGCAACACCGCCGTGGCCCCCAAGCTCAGCCTGATCCGCACCCTGTTCAGCGCCGACGCCAAGGGCGGTGCCCGCCCGGGTGCGGCGCTGACTCCGGCGGCGGTGGCCAAGCCCGCAGTCCCGGCTCCGACGCCCGCACCCGCCGCTTCGGGCAACGCCGAAGCCGCCGTGGAAGCCGCCGTGGCTTCCTGGGCCAAGGCCTGGTCCAGCAAGAACATGCAGGCTTACCTGGGTGCCTACGCCGGCAACTTCACGCCCCCCGGCGGCCAGGCCCGCAGTGCGTGGGAAGCGGACCGCGAGGCCCGCATCGTGCCTCGTTCGCGCATCGGCGTGGACATCAGCGATCTGTCGGTATCGGTTGATGGTGATCGCGCATCGGCCAGCTTCAAGCAGGACTACAGTTCCGACACGCTCAATGCCACCAGCCAAAAAAAACTTGATTTCGTCAAGAACGGCAGCCGCTGGTTGATCGTGCGCGAATCCACGGGTTCCTGATGGCCGGTCGGCGGTACTTCCAGCGTGGCCACGCCAGCATCACAACCGCCAACCTGAGCTCGGGCATTGGCAGCCTGCTGCGCCCGGCCACTGGACTGGCCGTTCTGGCTGCAGTGGCGCTGTCCATCGGTTTGATCAGTTCCTGCGTGGGTCCGATGGGCTTGTCTGGCGGTCTGCTGGACCGGATGGCCGCCGTGGTCACCACCGCCGATCCAGCAAATGCATCATCCGCTCCGTCCATGCTCGACAACGCGCTGAGCAAGGTACAGGACGCAGCCCAGTTGCTTGGGACACCCAAAATCGCATCCGGACTGCAATCCAGCCCGCTCTCCGGTGAAGCGCTCCAGCAGGTGATGCCTCTGATGGGCCAGGCCGAGGCCCGGCTGATTGAGATCTACCAACTGATCAGCCAGGGCCTGGCGCGCGAAGCGCTGACCAAGGCCGACACCTTGGTGCGTGACCATCCGAACTTTCACCTGGCGCACCTGGTGCACGGCGACTTGCTGAGCCTGCAAACGCGCCCAGTCCGCCAGCTCGGCGATGTGCCAGACACCAAGGCGCTGGCCGCTTCTGAGCAGCTCAAGACGCTGCGAGAAGAGTCGCACCGCCGTCTGCGGGCCCTGATGGAGCGACCACCCGCCGGGAGTATTCCCGCTCAGTTCCTCGCCCTGTCATCGCAGAGCCGGCATGCGATTGCCATCGATGCATCCCGTTCACGCCTGTACCTGTTTGAAAATCAAACCCCATCTGCGTCGGGCAGCCTGATCGCAAAAACACCCCAGTTGCGCCTGGTGGGTGATTTCTACATTTCCGTTGGCCTGTCCGGCATCGAGAAAACCGTTGAGGGCGACAAGCGCACACCGCTGGGCGTCTACTACATCACCAGCAACCTCAACCCGGACAACCTGCCCGACCTGTACGGCGTGGGTGCACTGCCGATTAACTACCCCAACCCGCTCGACGTGCAACGCGGCAAGACCGGCAGTGGCATCTGGCTGCACGGCACGCCCAGCGAACAATTTGTGCGGGCCCCTCAGGCCTCCGATGGCTGCGTGGTGCTGTCCAACCCCGATCTGGAGCGGCTGCTCAAGACCGTGCAGATCCGCACCACGCCGGTCGTGATCGCGCCCGAACTCCACTGGGTGCGACCCGAGGCACTCGACACCGAGCGTCACGTCTTTGAGGCAGCCCTGGAAGCCTGGCGCGTCGCCAAGAGCGAAGGCAATCTCGGGCAGCTCAAGGGGTTTTACTCCAGCCGTTTCCTGAACCAGGGCCGCGATCTGGCCCAATGGTGGCCGCGCGTCGAGAGCGAACTGAGCCCCGAGAAAGGCCCCCGGGAACTGCAGCTCAAGGAGCTCTCCCTGCTTCGCTGGCGCGACGCTCAGGACACCATGGTGGTGACCTTCGGCGAGGTTCCTCTGGGCCAATCCCGCGGCGTCACACGCCGGCAGTACTGGGCGCTGGAACGCGACCAGTGGAAAATATTCTCAGAAGGTACCCTTTGATGCAAAACACCCCTTTCAAGCAGCGCCCTTTGCGCCGTCATCTGGCTTCCCTGCTCGTCGCAAGTGCTGCAGCGGTCCTGCTTCCGGTGGCCGCATGGGCCCAAGGCACGCCGGTCGCCGAGACGCCCAAGGTGCGCCTGAGCACCTCCATGGGTGACATCGTGCTGGAGCTGTATCCCGACAAGAGTCCGAAAACGGTCGAGAACTTTCTGCAATACGTGCGCGACAAACACTATGACGGCACCGTGTTCCACCGCGTGATCAACAACTTCATGATCCAGGGCGGCGGTTTCAACGCCGACTTCCAGCAAAAAGCAACCCGCCCGTCCATTCCGCTGGAAGCCAGCAATGGGCTGAAAAACGACCGTGGCACGATCGCCATGGCCCGAACACAAAATCCCAACTCCGCCACGGCACAGTTCTTCATCAACGTGGTCGACAACGCCGCCTTGAACGCACCCAACCCCGACGGATACGGCTATGCCGTTTTTGGCAAGGTCACCGCGGGCATGGATGTGGTGGACAAGATCAAGCTCGTTCCAGTCGGCAACCAGGGCATGCACCAGAACGTGCCCAAGACACCCCTCACCATCCTCAAAGCCACCCTGGAGAAATGAACATGGCCAATCCCCAAGTCGAACTGCACATCGCCAACTTCGGCGTCGTCACCCTGGAACTGGACGCCGAAAAAGCGCCCCTGTCCACCGCCAACTTCCTGTCATACGTGAACAAGGGTCACTACAACAACACGGTGTTTCACCGCGTCATCCCCGGCTTCATGGTGCAGGGTGGCGGCTTTGAGCCGGGCATGAACCAGAAGCCCGCCGACGCCCCCATCAACAACGAAGCCAACAACGGCCTGAAAAACGAGCTCTACACCGTGGCCATGGCGCGCACCAGCGACCCGCACTCGGCCAGCGCCCAGTTCTTCATCAACGTGGCCAACAACGCTTTCCTCAACCACACCGCACCCAGCGCCCAGGGCTGGGGCTACGCCGTGTTCGGCAAGGTGGTTTCCGGGTCTGACATCGTGAAGAAGATCGAGGGCGTTGCCACCGGCCGCAAAGGCTTCCATGACGACGTGCCCAAGGAAGACGTCGTCATCGAAAAAGCCGTCGCCCTTTGATGGCAGGGGCTCCTTGCCCCTCTCCCATGCCAGACACGACCTCCGACCGCTTCGCCACCCTGCGCGCACCCGCGCACTGGCAAGCGGTCGATTTCATTTCCGACCTCCATTTGCAGGCGTCGGAACCGGCCACACTGGCCCTGTGGCAACGCTATCTGCAGCAGGCCCCTGCCCTGCGGGCCGATGCCCTGTTCATCCTGGGCGATCTCTTTGAAGTCTGGATCGGCGACGACGTGCTCGCGCCCCAGACCTCCGACACCCCGTCCCTATGGCACACCTGCGCCCAATTGCTGCGGGAGCACAGCCGTCACACCCCGGTGTATTTCATGCACGGCAACCGCGATTTCCTGCTCGGTGCCCAGGCGCTGGCCGCCTGCGGGATGGTCGGGCTGAACGATCCGACGGTGCTGGAATTTCACGGCCAACACTGGCTGCTCAGCCATGGCGACGCCCTGTGCCTGGCCGATACCGACTACCAGCGCTTCCGCGCCGTGGTGCGTTCTGCCGACTGGCAGCGCGATTTCCTGGCCAGGCCGCTGAACGAGCGTGAAGCGATTGCACGCGGGCTGCGCGAGCAAAGCGAGGCCCGCAAACGCGGCAACGCGCACGATCACACCCTCTGGGCCGACGTCGATGCGGATGCGGCCAGACAGTGGCTGCAAGCGACCGGTTCACAGACCCTGATCCACGGCCACACCCACCGCCCGGATCAGCACGATCTGGGACAGGGCCTGCGGCGCGTGGTGCTCAGCGACTGGGATCCGACCGCCCAGCCACCGCGTGCCGATGTGCTGCGCCTCAGCGCGCAGGACGGGTTGCAGCGATTGCCCCTGTGTTGAAGCCGGTGGTCCGACTGCTGCAACGCTGGCTCCCCAGGCGCTGGCGCAGCCCGCAGCCGCTGCCCGCAGCGCTGTGGCGCGAAACGCAGGCACAACACCCCTTCCTGGCCGAACTCACCGCAACGGAACAAAGCCACCTGCAGCAGCTGTGCAGCCATTTCCTGCTGGAGAAGGAGTTCCACGGCGCCCACGGCCTGAAGATCACCGACACCATGGCGTTGAGCATCGCGGCGCAGGCCTGCCTGCCGCTGCTGCACATCGCCAGTCCGGCGGACCGGGACCACCAGAACCCGATGGATGCGCTGGACTGGTACGACGATTTCGTCGGCATTGTGGTGCAGCCGGGTGCTGCGGTGGCCATGAGGGAAACGGCCGACGCCGCGGGTGTGGTGCACCGCTACCGCGAAGTCCTCGCGGGCGAAGCCATGGACCGTGGCCCCGTGATGCTGAGCTGGGAGGAAGTCGCGCAAGCCGGCCAGACCGCGACCAGCGGAAACAACGTGGTGATCCACGAGTTCGTGCACAAGATGGACATGCGCGGCATGCAAGCCGGCGAAACCCCGGATGGTGCACCCGTGCTGCCCCAGGGTTTGTGGGGCGCGACCCGTCCGGCCCAGGCGAGGAAGCACTGGCGCGACACCATGTCCATCGCCTTCACCCAGTTTCGCGAAACGCTGAGTCTGGCCGAACGCTTCGGTGGCGAACGCCCCTGGCTGGACAGCTATGCCGCCAAGGACCCGGCCGAGTTTTTCGCGGTGACCTGCGAGGCCTACTTTGTCAACCGCGAGCGCTTCGCTCTCGAGTTCCCGACCCTGCTTTCGCTGTATGACGGGTTTTTTCGGGCTGACCAGGCATAGTGGTCGGTCGGTAGCCCGCCAATGGCAGGCAGGCCACCGACGTCCGCTCAACGCTTGAGCAGGACCTTGAGCGTGTTCTGCAAACGGCGCGCAGCGCCTGCGTCGTAAACACCAGCCAGCACACGCGACACATCCTGAGCCCAGGTATCGACCGGCGCAGCTTCGTGGCGGCGCGTGAGCAACTGCAGTTGCAGCATGCGGCGGGTATCCAGCAGTTCGGCCGGCGTGGGTACTTCGGCCGCCATTTCCAGCCGCAACAAGGCGTCGGCAGGCACCGCGGCGGGCGCACCCCCGTTCAGGCTCTGGGACCACGCGCTGCGGGTTGCCGCGTTGACCCGCGAACCCAGCGCCTGCGCAGTCGGCAACTGCGACGCATCGCGCTGCTCCCAGGCGGTCAGCAACTGGGTCAACACCTCACCATGCGCTTGGGCCGCAAGCTTGCGCAACGCCGCTTCGGCGTGTTCGATCGCCTGGCGCTGGGCGCGGAAAGCGGCGTCCCCCAGGCGCGGGCCCCGCGGCTCACGATCAAAGCGGTCACCCCCTCGCCCATCCCGCGCATCACCGCGAGCACCAAAACCACCCCGTGCATCGCGGCTGTCACGGCCCGGGGGGCCACGGCGGTCGTCACGTCCGGCGGGCTCGGTCTTTTTCATGCCCGGGCGGTCATCACCACGCACCGCCACGATCTTCTTCGGCGGGGCGGCTGGTTTGGCGGGCACGGCGGCTTCCACCGCGGGAGCTTCGCCTTCGCCTTCGGCATCGGCCGGTGCAGATCCCTCCGCAGCCGGAGCCAGGGGTTGATCCTCTGCCATCGCCTCCGTGGACCCGACCCCGGCCTGCGACGCAACAGCCTTCACCGTGCCGCTGGCCGGTTCGTCTGCGGCCGCGGCCTGGCCGCGCAAGGCGGCCTCCAGCGCCGCCATGGCGGCGCGGATCTGCTGGACATCGCCGCTCGCACTGGCAGCATCCACCGCCTGCGAAGCATCAAGCACGCGCTGGTCGTGGGCGTTGAGTGCCGTGGACGCCTTCTCGCGTTCGCTGCTCTTGCGGGCAAAAGCCTCGTCAATGGGCTGGCGGAAGGCCTCCCACAGCTTCTGTTCCTGCTTGCGCTCCAGCGGCACCGCGTGCGCCTCGGCCTGCCAGCGCTGCTGCAGCGCCTTGACCGCGTCGATGCGCAACTGGGGCGCGGCGCCCATGGCCTTGGCTTCGTCGATCAGGGCCCGGCGGCGCTCGACGCTTTGTGCCTGCGCAGCTTCGAGACCGGCGTGAGCGGCGTGCATGGCGGTTTTCCAGAGCGGCTGCATTTCGGCAAACGCCTTTTCGCTCAGGTGGCCCGCTTCCCGCCAGCGCTCGGAGAACGCGTGCAGTTCACGCACCTGGGCCTTCCAGTCGGTGCTCTCCACGTGCGCAGCCGTCCAGGCCTTGAGTTCTTCAATGATGGCCATGCGCTGGGTCTTGTGGGCCTCCGCCTGCTGGCGGACCTGGGTCAGCCAGGCCTCGACGCCTTTGTGGGCCTCGGTGCAGGCTTCGTCAAAACGCTTCCACAACGCGTGGTTGGGCTGGCCGCCCTGATCGGTTGCTTTCCATTGATCGCGCAGGCTGCGCAGGGTCTCCTGCATCTTGCGCCCGCCGAGCCGCTGGCCTTCGGGCGGCTGCAACAGGGCCTCGGCCTTTTTCACCAGCTCTTCGCGCAGCTGATCGGCGCGCCAGCGCTGCCAGTCTTCCAGATCACCGGCCTGGGTCAGCGCCGCGTGGGCGCGGGCCTCCAGCTCGGGACCGATGAGGCGGGCGTGCGACTTCAGCACCGCACGCACATCGGCCGCGGCCTTCGGCGTGGCTTTGCCATGCCCCTCGGCCAGCTCGCGCTCCAGCACACCCAGGGCACGGTCCAGCTCGGCCAGCACCTTGGCCCGGCGTTCCTGGGCGGCCTGGGCATCGTGAGCGGCTTTTTCACCTGGCACGGCGGCGTCGACACCGCGCGCGGCGCGCAACTCGTCCGCCCACACCGGCACGGCAGGCAGCGGCGCCTGCGGGTTCGCATCGGCCGCAACCGCCTGGGCCAGGGCCGCTTCGAAAGCCTCCCACACCAGTTGCAGCTGACTGCGGGAAGCCTGGAGCATCGGGGGAAACTTGGGCTCGACGCTGGGCCACTGGGCGTCGTCGGCCAGGGTGCTGGCCTGCTGCTGCCATTGAGCCACGTCGGTGCGCAGCGCTTCGGCGCTCTGCAGGGCTTCGCGCCACGGCTTGGTCGACATCACTTCGATGCGCTGGGCCATCAGCACCGCCGACTCGCGCTCCACCTGAACGCGGTGCTGCACATCCTCGATCGCCTTGACGCGTTCGGCCAGGGCCTGCTTCAGCCCCGCCAGGGGTTCGCGCGACAACGGCGCTCCGGCACGCGCGGCGTCGCGCTGCCAGGCCATGGCATCGGCCAGGTTCAGACGGGACTGCCCGATGAGGGCCTCGGCCTTGACGGCCCACTCGGCGGCAATCTGTTCCTGGGCCTTCAAACGTTTCTGTTCGTCCAGCTTTTCCTTCAGCGGCTTGGCCGCACCCCGGTCGCGCTGCGACAGCTCCTTGAACACCTCGGTCATCTGCTCCAGACCCGGTTCGCTGGCCAGCCATTCACGGATGCGGGACGCGCGTTCGCCCGAGGTGGGCGCAGAAAACGCGCCACCGGTCAGGGCATCCAGGGGATGAGCGGCGCTGGCGGCGGCTGGCTTGGAGCTGGCGGGCGTGTTCACGGCAGATTCCGGGGCATTGGACTGGGGGGGACTTCTTCGCAGGGAAAACAGCGACATACAGGGATCGTTCTATATAGGAGCCGGCGCGTCGAAGCGCCTGGCGAAGCCCGTATTGTCGCTGCTGTTGCTTCCGATGCCGATCAAGCACGTCCAAAAACAAGAAACCCCGGTGAGCAGAACCCACCGGGGTTGACGGCGGGCAACTTGCACTTGCCGTCAGTTTTGGCGGAGGGAGTTGGATGTCTCTCCAGCCTGGAAGCAACAGATTGCTCCCGTTTGGAACCGGTTGGCGGATGCTCCGCGTCGCCGGTTTGATGCCCATCAACGACGGGCAACTGCAGATTAACCGGGTTCCGGATCGGGTTCAAGGTGTTGACCGGAACAAGGTCATGGAAATTTTCAATCGCGATGCGAGCGTGATACAAGCCACCCGGTTAGCAGCCGTAACAACCACCCGCCCCCACCCGAATCGACCAGCGGCGCCCTGATCGCTGACCGGCGAGCAGCGCCGGGCCGGGCTGGTATCCGTGCTAGCACGAGACTCAAAGGATGGCCAAAACCACCATTCAATATACTTTTAAGTAGTTAGAGTTTAAATCTTAAACATTGACTTGATATTAAACATCCCCTAAGGAAGGTCTGCACAACACCCGCCGCAGCGTGAGTTGAAGCATCCGATTTCAGATGATGGTGATTGCAGGCTCGCAAGGTCGGTTTGAAAGGCGATTTCGCCCCGTTTTGCGGTCCTCTGGCCATCTGCAGGCGCACTCATCCCCGCATCTCCTGAAGCAACGTGCGCCGCACCATCCACAGGTTGGACAGCGCGAACAGCGTGTGCAGTTGCGCCGTGTTCTTGGCCAGTCCCCGGTAGCGCACCTTCACATGCCCGAACTGGCGCTTGATCACCCGAAACGGATGTTCGACCTTGGCCCGGATGCGCGCCTTGGCCTGCTCCAACTGGTCCATGATCGAGCCCATCGGCGTGCTCTTGTCCAGTACCTTGCGCTTGCCCGGTCGCATGGCCACATGCCAGTTGACCGTAATGCCTTGCGTCTCTTCCCGTTTGCCCACGCCTTGGTAGCCCGCGTCGGCAAAGACGTCCGTCTCTTCCCCGTGCACCAGTGCGTGCGCCTGCGTCACGTCATTGACGTTGGCCGCTGTGCCCACCACCGTGTGCACCAAGCCCGATTCCGCATCGACACCAATGTGCGCCTTCATCCCGAAGTGCCACTGATTGCCCTTCTTGGTCTGGTGCATCTCGGGGTCACGTTCACCGCTGCTGTTCTTGGTCGAGCTCGGCGCGGCGATCAGCGTGGCATCGACTACCGTGCCGCTTTTGAGCAGCAACCCCTTGGCTGCCAGCGTGGCGTTGACGGTGGCCAGGATCTGCAAGCTCAGGTTGTGCGCTTCGAGCAGGTGGCGAAATCGAAGAATCGTGCTCTCGTCGGGCAGGTTGTCTTCACCCGCATCCAGGCCCACGAACTCGCGGAACAGTGCCATGTCGTACAGCGCCTCTTCCATAGCCGGGTCTGAGAGGTTGAACCACTGTTGGATGAAGTGGATGCGCAGCATGGTCTCAACGGCGAACGGTGGGCGTCCGCCCTTGGCGCCAGGGGCGGGTGCGAGTGGCGTGATCAGCGAAACCAGTTCGGCCCAAGGCACCACCAGGTTCATCTCGTCGAGGAACTCGCGTTTGCGCGTCCTCTTGGTCTTGCGCTCGAATCCGCTCTCGCCCAGGCTCATTTGCTTCATGACGTCACTGTCTCACATCGGGCAAGGGGCGCCGAGGTTTTGCAGACCTTCCCTAACATTCGCCGGTTTTGCCCATTCAGGGTAAACCCGAGCCGCTGACCCAGCAGGGTCCATCGACCGCATGGCTCACAAAGCCCGCCTCGATGAGGTGCCCAGCCAGCCGCACCGACCCATCCGGTCACCGCGGCACCGACAGGAGAGACCACATGAACGATATCCACCGCCCACACAAGAGCACCTCAGGTGCCACGGCATCCCTCAAGACCACCCTGAGCGACGCGTACCAGGGTTTTGTCGCCATCACCCACAATGGCCTGGCCCTGATGGGCATGGCCCTCGCGCTGGGCCTGATCACCCTCGCAGCACGCAGCGACCTGCGCCAGGACGCCGAGCAACACCTGCTCGGCTGGTTGCAGCAACGCCAGGAGGCCAACGAGCCTGTGATCGCGTTTGAACCCGAACCCGACGCCGTGCAACGGGTGACCGCCGTGTTGCCCCACCACCTGCCCAAACAGCAGGCCAACGTGGCCTTCTGGCTGAGCCGCAAGTACCGGGTCGCGCCCGAACCACTGGGCGTGCTGGTGGCCGAAGCCTTTGAGGTCGGCGAAAAGGCGCGCATGGACCCGACCCTGATCCTCGCCGTCATGGCCGTGGAGTCGCGCTTCAACCCGTTTGCCCAGAGCCCCGTGGGCGCTCAAGGCTTGATGCAGGTGCTCACGCGCGTGCACACCGAAAAATACGAGGACTTCGGTGGCCAGCTGGCGGCGTTCGATCCCGTGTCCAACTTGCGGGTGGGTGCGCGGGTGCTGCAGGAATGCATCAAACGGGCGGGCTCCATCGAAGGCGGCTTGCGCCTGTACGTCGGTGCGGTCACCACCGATGGCAGCGGCTACATCAACAAAGTGATGGCTGAACACCTGCGCATCCAGAGCGTGGCGCTGGGCAAGCCCATGCCCACCCGCTTCCCGGTCTACAGAAGAGCCACGCCGGTCGTCGCACCCGCGGAGACCGAGGCTTTGCCAGCGTCCGAAGCGCCCGAACTGGAAGCCGCCGATGCTGCGCCCCCCGCTGCGGAAATCATGGAACCCCTGCTGCTGGTCCGTTCGTGACCGGCTCGGGCCCCGGGAATATCCTCCTCCCGGGCGTCGGGCAGCCCTGCTCGGCTAAACTAGGCCCCGTACGCAACTGGCGATAGGCACCCAAGGCGCAGGGCTCCCTGCCCGACCTTCGGTGCTGACGTGGCCCCCCTGCCCCCATCCGGGACCGCAGGGACAACCACTGGGAAGCGTGCCGCCTGGCTGCCAAGACAGGTGATCAGCCGTTCGCCTGGGCAGCCCCTGCCGTCGTCACCCCGCTGACGCGCGCCGGGATCCACGTTACCCAAGACTGCCAACCATGTACGACCGCAACATCCTCATCGAGCAAACCGACCCCGAGCTGTTTGCCGCCATTCAGGCCGAAAACGCGCGCCAGGAACACCACATCGAGCTGATCGCCAGCGAGAACTACGCCTCGCCCGCCGTCATGGCCGCCCAGGGCACCCAGCTCACCAACAAATACGCCGAAGGCTACCCCGGCCGTCGTTACTACGGCGGCTGCGAATACGTCGACATCGCCGAGCAACTGGCGATCGACCGCGTCAAGCAGATCTTCGGCGCCGACGCGGCCAACGTGCAGCCCCACTGCGGTGCCTCCGCCAACGAAGCCGTGTTCCTGGCTTTTCTGAAACCCGGCGACACCATCATGGGCATGAGCCTGGCCGAAGGTGGCCACCTCACCCACGGCATGGCGCTCAACATGAGCGGCAAGTGGTTCAACGTGGTCAGCTACGGCCTGGACGCCAACGAGGCGATCGACTACGAAGCCATGGAGCGCAAGGCGCGGGAAACCAAACCCAAACTCATCATCGCCGGCGCATCGGCCTACAGCCTGCGCATCGATTTCGAGCGCTTCGCAAAGATCGCCAAGGAAGTCGGCGCCATCTTCATGGTGGACATGGCCCACTACGCCGGCCTGATCGCTGCGGGCGTGTACCCCAACCCGGTGCCGTTTGCCGACGTCGTGACCTCCACCACCCACAAGAGCCTGCGCGGCCCGCGCGGCGGCATCATCCTGATGAAGGCCGAACACGAAAAGGCCATCAACAGCGCCATCTTCCCCGGCCTGCAGGGCGGCCCGCTGATGCACGTGATCGCCGCCAAGGCCGTGGCCTTCAAGGAAGCGCTGCAGCCCGACTTCAAGCTGTACCAGCAACAGGTGATCACCAACGCCCGCATCGTCGCCGAAACCCTGGTTTCGCGTGGCCTGCGCATCGTCAGCGGCCGCACCGAGAGCCACGTCATGCTGGTCGACCTGCGCGCCAAGGGCATCACCGGCAAGGAAGCCGAGGCCGTGCTGGGCAGCGCCCACATGACGATCAACAAGAATGCCATTCCCAACGACCCGGAAAAGCCCATGGTCACCAGCGGCGTGCGCATCGGCACGCCCGCCATGACCACCCGCGGCTTCAAGGACGAAGAAGCCCGCCTGACCGCCAACCTCATTGCCGACGTGCTCGACAACCCGCGCGACCCGGCCAACATCGAGGCCGTGCGCGCCAAGGTCAACGCCCTGACGGCCCGCTTCCCGGTCTACCGTTGAGCAGCCACCGCAGCAAGGTGCCATTGAAACCATGAAATGCCCTTTCTGCGGTCATCTGGAGACCCAGGTCGTCGAGACCCGGATCTCCGAAGACGCCGACTTCATCCGCCGCCGCCGCCAGTGCGGCCATTGCCAAAAGCGCTTCACCACCTATGAAAGGCCGGAAGTCAGCTTCCCGGCCGTGGTGAAGAAAGACGGCCGGCGTGTCGACTACGT
Organism: Hydrogenophaga sp. L76; assembly: GCF_057654755.1. Lineage (NCBI taxonomy): Bacteria > Pseudomonadati > Pseudomonadota > Betaproteobacteria > Burkholderiales > Comamonadaceae > Hydrogenophaga > Hydrogenophaga sp. L76. The sequence goes on along the minus strand of NZ_CM172807.1, from coordinate 222,881 downwards.
GCCGGCCAAGCTGCGGGCCTCGTTCGCCCTGGCGCTGCGCAAACGCCCGGTCAGCACCGAGCAGGTCGACGCGGCCATCGAGCGCATCGAAGAAAAGTTGCTGAACCTGGGCGCCCGCGAAGTCCCGGCCACCCGGCTCGGCGAAATGGTCATGCGCGAACTCAAGAAGCTCGACAAGGTGGCCTACATCCGCTTCGCCAGCGTGTACCGCAGCTTCGAAGACATCGACGAGTTCCGGGCGCTGGTGGACGAAGTGAGGAAGTGAACGCCCCTTACTGCGGCGAATCCTCGAAAATGCTGGCTGCCGCTGGCAAAAAACGACCAACGGGTTGTGCCTTCATGGGCAGGATGTCAACACCGCCCTGACCGTCCTCGGTCGGCCCGCACTGTTGATGATGATCCGTGAAGCCTGGGTAGCCACGTCTGTTTCTCGGCAAACGGTGATACTTCCCGCCTGAAAAGCGCCATTCACCAGATGGCTGGACCCTGCGCCGGAATAGGAAACGAACCTGGAAACTGGCACATTTCCAGAAATCAACCAACTGCCTGGCATGGCCGACTCCGTCAACAACAGATTTTCACCCGGATCGAGTTGCACATTGTTGTTGGGATCGGAAAAAACGATCCACCCTTGTGACCAAAGTCCATCGGAGGTACAAGACTGTCCATCGCGTGATTTGCAGAGGGCCACCCGAGAATTCCGCTTGATGGCCTCGCTTCTGGTCAAAAGAAGCGCCGCCAAGAACCTGTTTGAATAAGCCGAAAGGCGAGTGCCATGCCCGAAACCGGACAAATCCGGAAGGGCCACGGCCAACAAAATCCCGATTATGGTCATGACAAACAGGGATTCAACCAGCGTGAATCCGTGATTTTTGTTTCTATTCATACCCTTCCCTCCAGCGCATTTTTTAGGACCCGACTTCTTTCAAACACAGGTCGTTGCACCCGCAAGCATACGGCCTGAATTCGCAAGCTGCTGCAAAAAATGGCGAATGACAGATTCCGCATTCGATTATGTAACCGTGAAACCCGAATGCACCCTGAATACCTGCGGTTCATCCCTCCGGATGGGCATGAACCGGTCAGGTCCGGGCGATCCAGGCGCCGGGATGTCATCGCTCGCGCCGGTCCTTGCCGCCTCCGGCAAAGGCACTTTGCAACGCAAAATACCGTCGAACCGGGCTTCCCGGCCGCTCATCAGCCAGGGCGCTCCCATTCGATGTCAACCGCTACGATGCAGTGGAAACATCCAAATACCATGAACGTCCTACGCACCAGCCTGCAGCGCGGCTTTACCCTGATTGAACTGATGATCACCGTCGCGATCATCGGCATCCTGGCTTCCATTGCCTTGCCCAGCTACCAGGATTACGTGCGCAAGGGCCGGCGTGCTGATGCACAGGCTTTCATGTACGAAGTGGCCTCGCGCCAACAACACTTTCTGGTGGACCGGCGCATGTATGCGAGCACATTGGTCGCATTGGGCCTGGCGGCCCCCAGCAGCGTCAGCCTGTATTACGACATCACCCTGCCCGTCGTGGTCAACAATGTTCAACCCATGGGTTTCACCCTGCAGGCGGCACCCAAAGGCGGTCAGGCCAACGACACCTGCGGTACCTTGACCCTGAATGCGCAAGGCGCCAAAAGCGCCGCCAAAGGGGGTTGCTGGTGAAATCACGGGCAGCCTTGGGCCGCGCGGCCGGCCCTCCAAAGCAAAGCGGTTTCACGCTCATTGAAGCGCTGATGGTGATTGCCATTCTCGGCATTTTCACGGCGCTCGCAGCCCCCAGCTTCAGCAACACCATCGCCACCATGCGGATCAAGTCCATTTCATTTGACCTGGTGAATGATCTGAACATCGCGCGATCGGAAGCCATCAAGCGAAATGCGGTGGTGGTATTGGCATCCGAGGGCGATGACTGGAACCAGGGGTGGCGCATCACAACCGGTGGCACCACCTTGAAGACCCGCGAGGCCCTCACGGGGTCCATTGCCATCGCATCCGATGAGACCGAGATCAGTTTCCTACGCAATGGCAGGCCCGATGTGGTTGCAGATGGCGATGACGCGACCGACTTCAGCATCACATCCAGCCTGACCGGTGTGACCGGCCGTTGCGTCAAGCTGCAGCCAACCGGATCGGCCCGCTCCGTCAAAGAGGCTTGCCCATGATGACCTCGCGCCCACGCCCTGCGGTCCAGCCCACCACGCAACGCGGCTTCCTGCTGATCGAAATCCTGGTGTCGCTGGTCATCATCGCCTTCGGCTTGCTGGCCCTGGCCGGCTTCGTCACCAAGGCCACCACCCTCGCGGTCGACACGGTCCAGCGCACACGGGCCTCCACCCTGCTCAGCGACATGGCGGGGCGCCTCATCACCAACAAACAACTGGCCGTGGCCGGCAACTATGTGGCCGCGACCCAGCCCTCCACCGGCTACGGCACGCCCAGCGCCACCAGCACGGTGTGTGCTGACGTCGGGGTGGCGGCGGTGGATCTCTGCGGCTGGCACAACCTGCTGCTGGGCACCAACGACGCCCAGACCGGCGGCAATGCTGCTGCGCTGGGCTACCGGGGCTGCCTGAGCCGGGATCCGGTGGCGCCCATCTTCACCATCACGGTGGCCTGGGGCGGCACCACCCCCGGCGAACCCGACACGGTACCGAACAGCGACTGCGGTGAAGGCCAGTTCGGCGACGACGCCTACCGGCGCGTCCTGCGCACGACGGTGCGCATTCCTTCCCTGGCCGAATGATGCGCACCATGACACCCAACCATTTCCCCCGCGCCGGGCGCGCCGCTGGCATGCGTGGCTTCACCCTGGTCGAGCTGATGATCGGCATGACCATAGGCCTTATCGTGCTGCTCGGGCTGACGGTTTTTTTCTCCTACAACTCGCGCAACCAGCACGATCTGGAGCGCAGCATCGGGCGCGTGGAAAACGCGCGGTTTGCGCTGGACACCCTGACCGAAGACCTGTTGCACGCGGGTTATTACGCCCAACACGTGCCCGCCAACGCCACCACCTACCAAGCCATCGTTCCCTGTCCTGAGCCTTTGATCCCCCCAAACCCTGATAACCCCTGGAACCTGGGCTGGAACGCGGCCGCGACCAGAATGCCGCCGGCCGTGCAAGGGTTTATAGCCGACGAAGACGATGGCACGCAGGACTGCCTGACGGGCCTGCGCGACAAAGTCGACAAAACCGAGGTCATCACCGTGACCCACGCCGAGACCGGGGATCCCGATCTGCCGGCCGAGACGAAGACAACCGACCTGTACATCCAGACGAAGGGGTCTGACGCTAACACCCAGGCCACGAGTTGCGCCCCCGACCCCCAAGTCATCGTCGCCACAGGCCCTGCAAGCAACTTTGTGCTGAAAAACGCGGCCTGCGACACGTTCAAAAACGTTCACCGCCTGTCGCAGCGCACCTATTTTTTATCGAAGTGCAACGACTGCACCAACAACGACGGCATCCCGTCCCTCAAGCGGGTTGAGCGCATCAGCGGCGGCTTCGTCGTCAACACAGTGGCCGAAGGGGTTGAACAACTTCAGTTTGAATACGGCGTGGACACCGATGGTGACGGGCAGGTGGATGAAGTGCTGCCTTTTGCCGGCATCACAGCGGTGGATCCCTACGAGTGGCGCAATGTCATGGCCGTGCGGGTGCACATGCTGACCCGCTCCAGCCTGCCCGATCCAGGTCACAAGGAAGAACGCACCTTCCAGATGGGTGCACTCACCCTCACGCCGGCCGATCTGCCGTCCGGCTTCAAGCGCACCCTGCTCACCACCACCGTGCCGCTGACCAACGTGACGGGCCGGAGAGAATGATGAAACCATGCCTTCAACAACGGCCCGGCAAACAGCAAGGCTCGGTGCTGCTTATCACCATGGTCTTCCTGCTGCTGTTCGCCATCGTCGCGACCGCGGTCTTCCGCGGCTCCCAGACCAGCGTGCAGGCGGTGGGCAACATGCAGTGGCGCACCGAGGCCATCAACGCCAGCAACGAGGTGGTGGCCAACATCCTCAGCGACTACGACGGCTTCATCCAGCCTGCTCTGACCCACGGCTTGAATGGCCCGGGTGCCCCGACTGTTACTGCGTTTTCCTCCGATGTCAACGGCGATGGCAAAGCCGACATCTCGGTGAACGTGGACAAAGTCGAATGCAACTATGTGGCCCCGGTCAAGTGGGAAGATCTCGACGAGGAGAAGAAGGAAGACCAGCAATGTTTCGGCAGCAGCGCCAACCAGATGGGCGAACCGCCAGCGATCTGTTCTGAAGTCCAGTTCTCAGTGGCGCTGACCGCCACCGATACGGTGAGTGCGGCCAACGTCCAGATCGAGCAGGGTGTGGGCGTACGCGTGAACAGCGTTACCAATGTTTGCGATTTCTGATCCCCAAGCCGCTTCGCCCCCCCAACACGCCCTCCGTTGACCCGCACGCGGGAAAGGATCCAGTCATGACCACCAGCCCGACAACCCCCCCCCGCACGCGGCGTCCGCTGCGCCTGCTCCAAGGCAGCACTGTGCTGTTCTCGCTCACCGCCGTGGCCGCGGTCTGGGCGGCAGACACCGACATTTACGGCCCGTCAGCGAACGCATCCCTGGCGCCCAATGTGCTGATCCACTTCGACAACACGTCGAACTGGTCGGCCCAGAGCAATGCCTGGCAGCCCGGCAGCGTCTACGACAAATGCAAGGCGGCGGACACCGACGGGAAGACTCCTTGCCAGGACGCCGTCACGGCAGTTTTCGGCGCCAACAAGACCGCCTCACTCCTTTGGCCGTGGCAAGCGGGCTTTAAAGAGTGGAACAGCAGCAACTCGCCCACCCAGGGGCAGGTGCAGCTGCAGGCCCTGAAATACGTGCTTAACGAAATGGTGTGCGAGGCAGCTTCACCCAAAATCGCAATCAACGTGGGACTCTCGCTGTTCAACAGCACCAAGGGTTCCGTGCTCGGTTCGAATGACCCAACGGCGGTGATCCACCACGCGGTCCAGCCCCTGAAAAAAGACACGTGTGCGGCCCTGATCGACAAGATCGATACCCTCGCCAAGAACATCAACGACCCCGAATACAAGGCACCGGGGGACGCCAACTACGGATCGGCGGTGTACGAGGCCTTCAAATACTTTGGCGGCTACACCAACCCCAACCTCGTTGCGACCGACGAGCCGGGCAGCCCCGTCAGCCGCTCCGGGTATGGCACGGGTCGCTTTGGCAACGGCGTTGGCAAAACTGAACTGGCCGATCCTTCGGCGTTCACCGATGCGGGACTGACCAACTACCGACCGCCCGAATCCCAGTGCAACCGCAACTACCTGCTGCTGGTGGGTAATGGCTACCCCAATGCCGAGCCCAATACGGGGCCGCTGGCGTTCAGCGGCATCGGTTATACGCCGCCCACCCTGTCGGCGACCAGCTCCGACACCAGCCGCCTGGCCGACGAATGGGCCTACTTTGCGGCCAACACGGACGTCCACGAGGCCTCGGGGGTGCAGCCTCTGAACACCTACACCGTGAACGTGTTCAACGCGAAGAGCGACCCGGAGCAGACCAAGCTGTTGAAATCCATGGCCTCGGTGGGCAGCCCGGACAACGTCTACGTCGAGGTCGGGGGCGACCTGCTGAAACTCATCTCCGAGTTCGAAGATGTGTTCCTCAAGGTCGCGACCGTGGACAGCGTGTTTGCGTCCACGGCGTTGCCGGTGGCCACGAACGCCCAGGGCACCTTCCTGAACCAGGTGTACGTAGGCATGTTCCGCCCCGACGGCGAATTCCGTCCTCGCTGGATCGGCAACATGCGCCAGTACCAGATCGGCACCGTCAACGGCGCGCTCACCCTGGTGGACGCCAACGACAAAGCCGCCACGTCCGGCGGCTTCTTCGCCGCCACGGCCCAGAGCTTCTGGACCTTGGACAGCGTGTTCTTCGACAAGAACCCCATGGGGACGCCCGCCAGCGCCAGCGACAGCCCCGACGGCGCGGTCACCGAAAAGGGCGGCGCGGCGCAGATGTTGCGCCAAGCCAACTTGCAAGATGCCAGCGACCGCAAGGTCTACACCCTGCCGGACAGCCCCACCGGCAACGCTCTCCTGTCCAACACACCCTTCAATACCACCAACACGGGGCTGGATGCGGCCCTGGTCGCCTGGACCCGCGGCGAAAACAACTTGCTGACTCAGCCCACGCACCTCGGCGCAGAGGCCTTCAACGGCTCCTACAAAGTCGGCTCCACCGTGACCGAACTGGGCAACACCGGCGCGCGCCACAGCATGCACGGCGACGTGCTGCACGCCACGCCAACGGCCATCAACTACGGCGGCAAAGATGTTGTGGTTTACTACGGCACCAACGACGGCTTCTTCCACGCCATTGACGGCCGCAAGAGCGGCACCGGCGCGGGCTCGGAACTGTGGTCCTTCGTCCCGCGGGAACACTATGCCCTGCAAACGCGCCTGCGCAATGGGGTGCCCTTGCTGCAGCTCCCCGAGAACGACGCGGAGGGCAACCTCATCGCGCCGACCGGCGGTCAGGAGCCGAGAAGCTATGGCATGGACGGTCCGATCGGCAGCTACACCCGCTACGACGCCAGTGGCGCGCTGCAGGAAGCCCTCATTTACCCGACCATGCGCCGCGGCGGTCGCACCGTGTACGCACTGGACGTCACGTCCAAAACGGCGCCCCGCTTCAAGTGGAAGATCAGCGGTGGCAGTGGCGACTTTGCCAAGTTGGCGCAGACCTGGTCCATGCCACGCACCATCCCGCTGGACAGAACCGCGACGCCCGAGCTGCTCACTGTGATGGGGGGGGGATACGACCCCAAAGAAGACGACAACGGGTCCGACGACATCGGTAATGCGGTGTTCATCATCAACGGGCGCACGGGTGCCCTGGTCAAGCGCCTCGATACCACGTATTCGGTGCCCAGCGACATCACGCTGGTTGATACCAACCGGGATGGCCGGCCCGACCGGCTGTATTTCGCCGACGTGCGCGGCAACCTCTACCGCGTCTCGTTGCCCGCCAGCGGTGACCTGCTGTCGTCCGCCACCTGGAACACGGTTGAGGCCATCAAGATCGCGGATCTGGAAGGCAGGGTGTTTTACCGGCCCGACGTGGTGATGACCAAAGCCTACGCGGCGATTCTGGTCGGCACCGGCGACCGGGAAAAGCCCGCACTCAAGGTCACCAGCGACCGCTTCTTCCTGATCAAGGATCCGCTGGCGGCCCCGATCACCACGGCGCTGAGCCTGACCGACATCACCAAAATCGCCACCGTCAACAACACCACCATGGTGCCGGCGCCTTCGGGTGACACGGTCAACGCGAACGGCTGCTACATCCAATTGGCCACCAACGGCGAGAAGGTCATCAACGCGCCCTTGACGGTGTCGGGCGTCACCTATTTCGGCACCAACCGGCCGGCGCCGGACAAAACCGACAGTTGCGTGGGCAACCTCGGTCAGGGCTTTGCCTACCAGTTCCCGCTGTTCTGCGGCGTGCCGCTGAAGCCCACCGAGATCCTGGGCGGCGGCATGATGCCCTCGCCGGTGGCCGGCGTGGTCTTGCTGGAAGGTCCTGCGGGCGACGACGGAGAACCCACCACCACCAAACAGCATTTCCTGATCGGTGGTGCGGGTTCCTCACCCTTGACGGTGATCGATCCCACGCCCCTGTTGTCGCCCAAGCGCCGCCCGCTTTACTGGCGCATCAACAACAACAACCGTTAAGACCCCCACCGGTTCGGTCCGCCCGACCCGCTTCTGCCGCGGGTCGGCCGGCTGACAGATGCCGGCGAGGGTGGCACCGGCGAACCGACCTGAACCCATGGAATCCCTGAGCCAGCTCGCGACCCACTCCATCGGCCTGTCGGAACCGAATCCCCGGGTCGCGTGCCGCATCGAGACTCCCGACGGCCATGTGTTCGACGGCCACACCCAGCGGGCCGGCGGTCCCCACGCCGAGGTCATGGCCTTGCGAGCGGCACAGGCAGCTGGCATCGCAGTGCGCGGCGCCACGGTTTATGTCACGCTGGAACCCTGCTCCCACCACGGCCGCACCCCGCCCTGCTGCGACGCCCTGATCGCCGCGCAGGTGGGCAAGGTGGTGGTGGCCACGGCCGATCCCAACCCGCTGGTGGCCGGGCGCGGCCTGGAACGCCTTCGCGCCGCGGGCATCGCGGTGGAGTTGCTGCCACCCGACAGCGAGGCCGCTCGCGCTTCGCGCGAACTCAACATCGGCTTCTTCAGCCGCATGATCCGGAAGACGCCCTGGGTGCGTTTGAAGGTCGCTGCCTCGCTGGACGGCAGCACGGCACTGGGCAACGGGGTGAGCCAGTGGATCACGGGCGAAGCCGCTCGCACCGACGGCCATGCCTGGCGGGCCCGCGCCTGCGCGGTGTTGACCGGCATCGGCACCGTGCTCGAAGACGATCCGATGCTGGATGTGCGCCTCGTGGACACGCCGCGCCAGCCGCACCTGGTGATCGTCGACAGCCGGCTGGAAACACCGCTGACCGCCCGCCTCTTCGGCCCGCCGGCCCAGGGGCTGGCGCGCAAGATCTTCATCTATTGCGCCGCAGCCGATCCGCAGAAACAGGCGGCGCTGGAAGCCCTGGGTGCCACGGTGGTCTGCCTGCCCGGCCCCCAGGGCAAGGTGGACCTGGCGGCGATGCTGCGCGATCTGGGCCAGCGCGAAGTCAACGAGCTGCATCTGGAAGCGGGCCACAAACTCAATGGCTCGTTCGTCCGCGAAGGCCTGGTGGACGAACTGCTGCTCTACCTGGCCCCGCTGCTGCTGGGCACAGGGGGCCACGGCATGGCCGGTTTTGGTCCGCTGCAGACGCTGGAGGACGGCACGAAGCTCGCTTTTCATGCCATCGACCCGGTGGGTGAAGACCTGCGGATCGTGGCCCGGGTGCGCGGCCACGACACCTTTCTGCACGCCTGAGCACCCCATCTGCTCCGCGCGGGCACCCCTTTGGCGCCCGGCCAACCGGCATTTCTGCCTTTCCGGTGACCCTCGGCCGGAAAGCGCGCGCAAACCCTGCGAAAATACGCGCCTATGTTTACCGGCATCATCACCGGCGTGGGGCGTATCGCCGACCTCCACGCTCTGGGCAGCTCTTTGGACCACGGCAAGCGACTCACGATCGAGGCGCCGCCGGGCTACCTCGACGACGTGGGTCTGGGCGACAGCATCGCGCACAACGGCGCCTGCATGACCGTCACCTCACTGGACGCGCCCAACCACCGCTACACCATCGACGTGTCGGCCGAATCGCTGGCCTGCACCGCGGGCCTGGACACGGTGGGCAACCGCGTCAACCTGGAAAAGGCCTTGCGCGGCAACGACCGACTGGGCGGACACATCGTTTCCGGCCATGTGGACGGCATCGGCACCGTGACCCGTTTCGCCCGCGTCGGCGAAAGCTGGGAGCTGCGAGTGATGGCGCCGCCCGAGCTGGGCAAATACCTCGCCTACAAGGGCTCCATCACCGTCAACGGCGTGAGCCTGACGGTCAACCAGATCCAGGACAGCGCCGCTGGCTGCGAGTTCAGCATCAACCTCATTCCCCACACGGTGGAAAACACCTCGCTGGGCCAGTTGGCCGATGGCAGCCAGGTCAACCTCGAAATCGACACCGTGGCGCGTTACGTGGAGCGCATGCTCAGCGCTTCCGGCACCCAACCCAAGGACTCTTCAGCATGAACGCTCCCGAAACCCTGGCGCCCGTGGCCATCTCCCCGGTGGAGGACATCGTCGCCGACATGCGCGCCGGTCGCATCGTGATCCTCGTCGACGAAGAAGACCGTGAAAACGAAGGCGACCTGGTGCTCGCCGCCGATCATGTGACGCCCGAAGCCATCAACTTCATGGCCCGCTTCGGCCGCGGCCTGATCTGCCTGACGCTCACGCGCGAGCGCTGCGAACAGCTCAAGCTCCCGCCCATGGTCGTGCGCAACGGCGACAAGAAGGGCACGGCCTTCACGGTGTCGATCGAAGCGGCCGAGGGCGTGACCACCGGCATTTCGGCGGCCGACCGCGCGCGCACCGTGCAGGCCGCCGTGGCCCCGAAAGCCCTGGCCGACGATCTGGTGCAGCCTGGCCACATCTTTCCGCTGCAGGCTGTTGAAGGCGGCGTGCTCATGCGCGCGGGTCACACCGAAGCCGGTTGTGACCTCGCCGCCATGGCCGGCTGCTCGCCCGCTTCCGTGATCTGCGAAATCATGAAGGACGACGGCACCATGGCCCGCCTGCCGGACCTGCAGTTGTTCGCCGCCGAACACGGCCTGAAGATCGGCACCATCGCCGACCTGATCGAACACCGCAGCCGCAACGAGAGCCTGGTGCAGAAGCTCGGCACCCGCAGCCTCAACACCGCCTTCGGCGAATTCACCGCCCACGCCTTTCGCGACGGCCCCAGCGGTGCCCTGCACCTCGCATTGGTCAAGGGCCAGTGGGCGCCCGACCAGAGTGTGGCCGTGCGCGTGCACGAACCGCTGTCCGTGCTGGACGCGCTGGAAGTGGGCCGCTCCATGCACAGCTGGAGCCTCGAAGCCAGCCTGCGCCACATCGCCGAATCCGGCGCGGGCGTGGCCGTGCTGCTCAACTGCGGCGAAACAGCCGCGCAATTGCTGGCCCAGTTCGAAGGCACCGCGCGCTCGGCCCAGGCACCCGAACGCGGCCGCATGGACCTGCGCACCTACGGCGTGGGCGCACAGATCCTGCGCGAATGCGGCGTGCACAAGATGCAGCTCATGGGCAACCCGCGCCGCATGCCCAGCATGACCGGCTACGGCCTCGAAATCACCGGATACCTCAGTCGCAACGCCTGAACATCCACCCATAACCAGAAAGAAACCCCCATGTTCGGCGCAGACAAAGGCACCCCCAACCCGCTCGATGGCAAGAAACTCGCCATCGGCATCGTGCAGGCCCGCTTCAACGAAGGCATCACCGATGCGCTCTTCAACGCCTGCCACACCGAGCTGCTGGCACTGGGCGTGCAAGAGAAAAACATCACCCATGTGAAGGTGCCCGGCGCGCTGGAAGTGCCCGTGGCCCTGCAGGCCCTGGCAGAGCGCGACGACTTCGATGCCCTGATCGCCCTGGGTTGCATCATCCGCGGCGAGACCTACCACTTCGAACTCGTGGCCAACGAATCCGGCTCGGCCGTGACGCGCCTGGCACTGGACTACCAGGTCCCGATCGCCAACGCCATCCTCACCACCGAAAACCTGGAGCAGGCGGTCGCCCGCCAGGAAGACAAAGGCCGTGACGCGGCACGCGTGGCCATCGAAATGGCCCACCTGCTGGAAGACATCGGCTGAACATGAACGACACCACATCGACCACCACCAGCGCCCCCAAGGCGCGCAAGGCCGCCGACAAATCGGCCCGCACGCGCGCCCGCGAGTTCGCCCTGCAGGCGCTCTACCAGCACATGGTGGGCCGCAACGACACCGGTGACATCGACGCTTTCACGCGCGACCTCTCCGGCTTCCACAAGGCCGACAGCGTGCACTATGACGCCCTGCTGCACGGCTGCGTGGCCGAGGCCGGCACGCTCGACGCGCTGATCACGCCCCTGCTCGATCGCCCGCTGGTCGAGCTCTCGCCGATCGAGCGCGGCGTGCTATGGATCGGCGCCTACGAGTTTCAGCACTGCCTCGACGTGCCCTGGCGCGTGGTCATCAACGAGTGCATCGAGCTGGCCAAGTCGTTCGGCGGCACCGACGGCCACAAATACGTCAACGGCGTGCTGCACCAGCTCGCCGCCCAGCTGCGACCGGCCGAGATCGCCGCCGCACCGAGCAAGGCGCCTGCGCGCAAGCCCTCGGGCCCGCGCAGCGATGGTGCCGACGAAGCCTGAGACCGGAACACCTGCCACAGCATGCGGATTTCCCAACGCGCCCAGCGGGTCGAGCCTTTTTACGTGATGGAGCTGGCCAAGGCCGCGGCCGACATGGCGGCCGCAGCCCGACCCGGCGACCGCCCGATGATCACGCTCAACATCGGCGAGCCCGACTTCACCGCGCCACCGCTGGTACAGCTCGCCGCCGAGCGGGCCATCCACGATGGCCGCAGCCAGTACACCGCGGCCACCGGCCTGCCGGCCTTGCGCCGCGCCATCAGTGGCTGGTACGCGGCGCGCTTCGGGCTGGACATCGATCCGGGCCGCATCGTGATCACCGCGGGCGCCTCGGCGGCGCTGCAACTGGCCTGCCTGGCGCTCATCGAGGCCGGCGACGAGGTGCTGATGCCGGACCCGAGCTACCCCTGCAACCGCCAGTTCGTGCAGGCGGCCGAAGGCAAGGCCGTGCTCATCCCCTCCGGCCCGGCCGAGCGCTTCCAGCTCAGCGCGGCCCATGTGGAAGCGGCCTGGACACCGGCCACGCGCGGCGTGCTGCTCGCGTCGCCGTCCAACCCCACCGGCACCAGCATCGCGCGCGACGAGCTGGAACGCATCGCCCGCTTCGTGCGCGAACGCGGCGGCGTGACCCTGGTGGACGAGATCTACCTCGGTCTGAGCTACGAGGATGACTACGGCCACAGCGCACTCGGCCTGCCCGACGGCCTGGGCGATGAAATCATCAGCGTCAACAGCTTCTCCAAATACTTCAACATGACCGGCTGGCGCCTGGGCTGGCTGGTCCTGCCGCCCGCGCTGGTGCCCGTGGTGGAGCGGCTGGCGCAAAACCTGTTCATCTGCGCCAGCACCATCGCACAACACGCCGCCCTCGCCTGCTTTGAACCGGAGAGCCTGGCCGAATACGAGCACCGCCGCGCCGAGTTCAAGGCCCGGCGCAACTTCTTCATCCCCGAACTCAACCGCCTCGGCCTCACGGTGCCGGTCATGCCCGACGGTGCGTTCTACGCCTGGGCCGACGTGAGCGGGCTGTGCGAGCGCTGGGGCATCCCGCCGCAGGGCGCGCGGCCCGACGAAGGCGGCAGCTGGGCCCTGGCCTTTGAACTGATGAAACGCTGCCAGCTCGCCACCACGCCCGGCCGCGATTTCGGCAACGCCGATCCCGGGCGCTACCTGCGTTTTTCCACCGCCAATTCGATGGCGCAACTGCGTGAAGCGGTGGCCCGGCTGGAGGCGGCCCTGTGAAAGTGCCTCCAGCCGCAGCACCGACCCCGCCGCCGGGCCGCCCCAAGGCGGGGTCAGCCCCCTTGGGGGGCAGCGACCCGCAAAGCGGCGGAGCGTGGGGGCAACATTTCAACTGGCCGGTGCGCGTGTACTGGGAAGACACCGACGCCGGCGGCATCGTGTTCTACGCCAACTACCTCAAGTTCTTCGAGCGCGCCCGCACCGAGTGGTTGCGTGGTCTGGGCATCCAGCAGCAGCGCCTGCGCGAAGAAGCGGGTGGCATGTTCGTCGTGACCGACACCCAGGTGCGCTACCTGCGGCCGGCCCGGCTGGACGATTTGCTTTTGGTTACCGCCCGTGTACTGGAAGTCGGCAAGGCCTCCCTCACAATCAGGCAGTCTGCGCTCCTGAAAGCGCAGCAGGTTGGTGAAACCGATGTGCTGCTCTGTGAAGGCAGCATCCGCATCGGCTGGGTGAATACCGCTACCATGCGACCCCAGCGCATCCCCACCGCGGTGCTGGATGTCATGCCCTTGCCGGGCAGCCCGATCACCTGAACCTTTCTCCTTCCAACCACTCCGAACGACATGACCCAAGAACTCTCCATCGTCCAGTTGCTGCTCAATGCGAGCTGGGTGGTCCAGGCCGTGGTGCTGTTGCTGGTGGTGGTGTCCATCATCAGCTGGGCCGCCATCTTCCGCAAAGTCTTCGCGCTCAAGCGGGTGAACGCGCACAACGAAGATTTTGAGCGCGAGTTCTGGTCCGGAGCCAACCTCAACGACCTCTACGCCGCCGCCGCCCAGAGCGCACGCCACGGCGGCCCGCTGGAGCGCATCTTTGCCAGCGGCATGCGCGAATACCAGAAACTGCGCGAACGCCACATCACCGACAACGGCACCCTGCTCGACGGCGCCCGCCGCGCCATGCGCGCGAGCTTCCAGCGCGAGCTCGACGTGATGGAAGCCAATCTCTCCTTCCTCGGCACGGTCGGCTCCGTGGCGCCCTATGTCGGCCTGTTTGGCACCGTCTGGGGCATCATGCACGCCTTCACCGGCCTGGCCGCCCTCGCCCAGGTGACGCTGGCCAGCGTGGCGCCCGGCATCGCCGAAGCCCTGGTCGCCACCGCCATCGGCCTGTTCGCCGCCATCCCCGCGGTGGTGGCCTACAACCGCTTCGCCCACGACATCGACCGCGCGGCCAGCCGCATGGAAACGTTCATGGAAGAGTTCTCCAACATCCTGCAGCGCAACCTGGGCAACCAGTCTGCCTCCGGACACTGACATGGCGACGTCGTCCCGTCGCCCACGGCGCACCAAGAACGAGATCAACATGGTCCCGTTCATCGACGTCATGCTCGTGCTGCTGATCATCTTCATGGTCACGGCGCCACTGATCTCGCCGAGCCAGATCGATCTGCCCAGCGTCGGTCAGGCCAACGCACAACCCAAGGATTTCGTACAGGTCATCATCGACAAGGACGAGGGCATCGAGGTGCGCGAGGGCCTGTCCAACAAAGACGGTCGCAGCATCAAGATGACGCAACTCGCCGACGAAGTGCGCAAGCTGCAGGCGGCGTCAGAAGGTGGTGAAGCCGACAAGGTCCCCGTGGTCATCAGCGCCGACAAGGGCATCAAGTACGAGACCGTGGTCAAGGCGATGGACACCCTGCAGCGCGCGGGTGTCCAACGTGTCGGCCTGTCGGTCCAGACCACGCGCTGACCCGCCCCGCCATGCAGATCACCGCCGACACCCACGACCTCAAGCCTCCCCGTCCGGGCCGCTGGCTGGGCCCTGTCGGGCTGGCGTTGCTGGCGCATGCCCTGCTCATGGGCGCGCTCACCTGGGGCGTGCACTGGAAGGACGAACCGCTGGTTTCGTTCGAGGCCGAACTCTGGTCCGCCGTGCCGCGCGAAGCCGCACCGCGCGCCGTGCAGCCCCCCCCTCCTCCGCCACCACCACCGGAACCCGAGAAACGGCCCGAACCCAAACCCGAACCGCGCCCCGTACCGCCGCCCCCGCCAGCGGTGAAGGAGGCCGACATCGCCACCGCCCAGGCCAAGAAGAAGGCCGAGGCCGAGAAGCGGGAAGAGGCGAAAAAGGTCGAGGCCAAGCGCAAGGCCGAGGCGCAGGAAAAAGAAAAAGAAGCGAAGAAGGAAGCCGCCGAGAAGCTCGCTGCCGAAAAAAAGGCCCGAGAGAAAAAACTGGCTGACCAGAAAGCGGAGAAGGCCGAAAGGGCCAGAGAGGTCGCAGAAGAGAAGTTGCGCGACCAGCTCCGTCGCGAACAGGTTGCCCGCATGATGGGTCAGGTCGGGGCCAGTGGCAACCCTGATGCGCGCGGTTCTGCGGCCCGATCAAGCGGCCCGTCGTCGGGCTACGGCAACCGGGTGCGTGAGCGCATCCGCCCCAACATCCGCTACTCGGAAGAGTTTCCCCGCAAGCTGCTGGCCGAGATCGAAGTGCGGGCCTTGGCGGACGGCACCATCACCTCGCGCCGTCTGCTGAAAAGCAGCGGCAATGCCGCCTGGGACGATGCCGCCCTGCGCGCCATCGACCGCACCGGCAGCCTGCCGCGCGACGTCGACGGGCGCGTGCCATCGCCGATGATCGTGGAGATGCGCCCGCTCGACTGAGACCCGCACAGCCCACCCCCCACACCGGGGCCAGGCTCAGCCTCTCAGCGCAGCAGCAGCGTCGGGATGCGCGCCGAACGCAGCAGGTCGGCCGTCTTGCTGCCGAAGAAGAGGCTGCGCAGGGGCGAGTGGGTGTAGGCGCCCATCACCAGCAGGTCGATGCCCCGGGACTGGATGGCCTGCGCGATAACGGTCTCCGGGTCGCCCGGCACGATCTCCCCCACCACGCCAAAGCCGGCACTTTCCAGCTTCTCTGTCGCCCAGGCCATCTGCTTCGGACCCTCCTGGCTGGCCTTGCCCGACATCAGCAGGTAAACGGGCAGGCCTTTGAACAAGGGGCTGGCCGCCACCATCTCGACACCCCGGCGCGTGATGCTGCTGCCGTCGAAAGCGATCAGCACGTGCTCGGGTGCCTTGAAGCCTTCGGTGACGGTCAGGATGGGGCGGTCCAGCGCGCGCACCACCCGCTCCACGTTGCGCCCCAGGTCGCGCTGTGTGCTCCTGGCCGACTCACCGCGCCGGCCCAGCACGAAGAGGCGCACACCGGCCTGCTGTTCGTGCAGGGTCTCGTCGAGATGGCCCAGGCGCTGGCGCACGTCCACGGTCATCACGCCGGCTGCCAGCGCGCGTTCGCGCAGGCGGTTGAGAAACAGGCGCCCCTGTTCGCGCGCGGCCTTCGTGCGCGCCTCGTCGGCTTCGGCGAGTTCGCCCAGCAGGTGTTCCTGGGCGTTCGGCGTGAGCGAGCCGCTGTGGTCCTGGATCTGGCTGGTTTCCGGGTGGCGGTCGATCACGTGCAGCAACTCCAGAGGCGCAGCCATGCGCCGGGCGGCCCAGGCGGCGTAGTCGGTCACGTGGTCGGCATAGGTGGACTGGTCCACACAGGCGAGAACTTTGTTGTCGGTGGTCATGTGGTGCTCGCTTTCAGTGACCGGTGAGCAGGTCTTCGGCGCCTTCCTTGTCGTGCACGCCGAACTTGTCCACCATCGTGGCGCTGGCTTCGTTCAAGCCGATGACTTCGACCTCGGTCCCCTCGCGCCGGAACTTGAGCACCACCTTGTCGAGCGCGCTCACGGCGGTGATGTCCCAGAAGTGCGCGCGGCTCACGTCGATGCGCACGCGCTCGATCACTTCCTTGAAGTCGAAGGCGTTGTTGAAGCGGTCGGCCGTGGCGAAAAACACCTGGCCGGTGACGGTGTAGGTGCGCAGGCGGCCTTCATCCTCGGCCAGCGACCGGATGCGCAGGATCTGCCCCACCTTGTGGGCAAAGAAGAAGCCGGAGAGCAGCACGCCCGTGAGCACGCCCTTGGCCAGATCGTGCGTGGCCACGGTGACCACCACGGTCGCCACCATCACCACACTGGAGCTGGTCGGGTGTTCGCGCAGGCTTTTGATCGAACCCCAGCTGAAGGTGCCGATGGAGACCATGATCATCACGGCCACCAGCGCGGCCATGGGAATCTGCTTCACCCACTCGCCCAGGAACACCACCAGGATCAGCAGCACCACGCCCGCCACCAGGGTGGACAGGCGCCCTCGCCCGCCCGACTTCACGTTGATCACGCTCTGGCCGATCATGGCGCAGCCCGCCATGCCACCGATGAAGCCGGTGGCGATGTTGGCCACGCCCTGGCCCACGCACTCGCGGTTCTTGTCGCTTTTGGTGTCGGTCAGGTCGTCGACGATGGTCGCCGTCATCAGCGATTCGAGCAGGCCCACCACCATCAGCGTGAGCGAATAGGGAAAGATGATCTTCAGCGTCTCGAGGTTGAGCGGGATGTCGGGGATCAGGAACACCGGCAGGCTGTCGGGCAGTTCGCCCATGTCACCCACGGTGCGGATGTCCAGGTCGAGGAACATGTAGACACCCGTGAGCACGACGATGGTGACCAGCGGCGAAGGGATGGACTTGGTGATGTAGGGGAAGCCGTAGATGATGGCCAGGCCGGCGGCGGTCATGGCATAGACATGCCAGGTCACGTTGGTCAGCTCGGGCAGCTGCGCCATGAAGATCAGGATGGCCAGCGCGTTGACGAAGCCGGTGACCACCGAGCGCGACACGAAGCGCATGAGCACGCCCAGCTTGAACCACCCGGCGAACACCTGCAGCACACCCGTCAACACCGTGGCGGCCAGCAGGTAGTCCAGTCCGTGGCTCTTGACCAGGGTCACCATCACCAGCGCCATGGCGCCGGTGGCGGCCGAGATCATGCCGGGCCGCCCACCCGTGAAGGCGATGATGGTGGCGATGGAGAACGAGGCGTACAGGCCCACCTTCGGGTCGACACCCGCGATGATGGAAAAGGCAATCGCCTCGGGGATCAGAGCCAGCGCGACGACCAGACCGGCCAGCACATCGTTGCGGACATTGGACAACCAGTCCTGCTGGAAATTCTTGAACACAACAGACACTCCAGTGACAAAGCGGACAAGCCGCCGCCGCACAAAACGACACAGGGGAAAATCAAAGATCACCGGCCCGTTGGGCGCCAGCACAACGGGAGGCACAACGGCCATGAATCCCGGCCAGTTCCGATCCAGTCCCCGGCCTGTGCACCGG
The DNA here is from genome assembly GCF_057654755.1 of Hydrogenophaga sp. L76. Classification (NCBI taxonomy): domain Bacteria; kingdom Pseudomonadati; phylum Pseudomonadota; class Betaproteobacteria; order Burkholderiales; family Comamonadaceae; genus Hydrogenophaga; species Hydrogenophaga sp. L76. The sequence continues at coordinate 204,589 of NZ_CM172807.1, read as the reverse complement.
CATGCGCGGGGGGCCGGGCAGCCTTGGACGAGGGGATCACTGGAACTTACAAGGGTGACTCCGGGATCTGGACCGAGCCGGGCTGGAGACGCCATGCAGCGCAACCCGGTGGTCATGAAAGCCAACCATTCTAACGGGGCGCTTCGGGCAGCGCCCTGTCGGTGACGGCTGGCGATCAGGGGGGTGCCGCTCAGCCCTCTGTCGGCGAGGTTTCGGCGCCAGCGAGCACGTCTTGCAGCACGCGCTGCAGCTCAGCCGCATCCACCGGCTTGTGCAGCACGGCGGCAAACAGCGACTGCAGCAGCTCGGGCGCGACCTCGTTCGCATGCCCGCTCATCAGCACGATGGGCGGGGGTGAGGTGGTGGCGCGGATGCGATGCGCCAGCCCCACGCCGTCGAGCCCGGGCATGGACTGGTCGGTCAGCACCACATCCCAGCGTTTGCCGGTCTGAGTGAATTGCGCCCAGGCTTCTTCCCCGTCGCGCGAGCGGGTCACGTTCCAGCCCTTGCGCTCCAGCAGCGCGCTCCAGGCGTGACGCACCAGCTGGTCGTCGTCCACAAACAGGAGCTGGTGTCCCGGGTCGTGTCCACCGCCGGGCGCGGCGATCGGGTCAACCGCCACTTCGCGCCGGCTGGCCGGCAGATAGAGATGGAAGCAGGCGCCCCCATCGGGCTCGTTGCGCAGCCCGAGGGCTCCGTGATGGCGCACCACGATGCCCTGTGCCACCGACAGGCCCAGGCCAGTGCCGCGTCCCTTGGCCTTGGTGGTGAAAAACGGTTCGAACACCCGGTCCAGGTGCTCGGGCGCAACGCCAGGGCCATGGTCGCGCACGGTCAGCACCAGGTAGCGACCGGGCTCCAGCCCGGCCGCGCCAGGTGGCACGGCGTGCGCCGGGGGCAGCGGCAGGTCCAGGGCATTGAGCGTGAGTTCGATGCGACCCTTGCCCTGCATGGCGTCGGCTGCGTTGATCAACAGGTTCACCAGCACCTGCTGCAGCTGGGTGGGGTCGGCGTCGACCTCGTCGTCAACGACCCGGTAGTCCACCACCAGCTCACAATCGCGCGTCAGGCCCGAACCCACCAGTTGCCGGGTTTCCTCGATCAGGCTGGTCCAGTGCAGGCGCCGCAGTTTCGGCGGGGTCTGGCGACCAAAGGCCAGCAGCTGGCGCATCAGGCCATCGGCATAACCCGTCGCCTTCAGGGCCTGCTGCAAGGCTTCGTGACTGGGGTGTCCGGGATCCGGCAGGTCTTCGACGGCCAACCGGACCCAGCCGGTGATGGCGGCCAGCGAGTTGTTGAAATCGTGGGCAATGCCACCGGTGAGACGGCCCAGCGCTTCGGTCTTCTGGCTCTGCATCAGCTGCATCTGCAGCGCTTCCTGGTGTTCGTGTGCGGCGCGCTGCGCATCAGCGTCCTGCCGCGCGCGTGCCAGCAGGCTGTTGATGCCCTCCGCCAACCGGGTCAGTTCGTCGTTGCCCTGCACATGCACCAGGCCCGGCGATGCGATGCCCTGCTGTGTGACGAGATGGAGATCGGTGTGCAGCCGCTGCAGGCGTCGCAGGAGCAGGCGGTCGAGCAGCAACACCAGCAACACGCTGGCCAGCAGCCCCGCCAGGGCGGCCAGTCCCATGCCCTGCCAGGCCAGCGCCTGTCCCTGCTGCTGCAGGCGGCGGTCCAGCGTCAGCACCAGTTCGGCGACGGGCCGGCCCTGGTGGTCTTGCAGCACGGCGTGAAGATCGTCGTGGTCGTCGTCCACCGGGACCAGATGAATGTCCGATCCTCCGTGATCGGGCGCACCGAAGCTCAGGCGCGTCGGCGTCATCAGCACGTCGGCCAACCGCGCGACTTCGGTCTGATCGAAATGGCGCACCATGATGATGGTGCCCTGCGCTGGCTGGTCAGGGTGGTCGGGGTGGTGCACGGCGGCCCCCACCACGATTTCCAGCTGGCCGTTGATCACGCGCAGGGTCTGCAGCACGGTCTTGACGTTGCCGGAAGCCAGGATGGGTGCGATCAGCTCGCGCAGCGGTGCGACGCGTTCGGCCGGCACCTCGGCCAGTCCGTCTTCGCCGCTGCGGGCCACGGTGGCGATCGCCCGGCCCTGCGTATCGAACACCACGACCTCCGAAATGCGCAGGTAGCCCAGGTTCTCGGCACCGAAGTTGTCCGACATGAACCCGGCTTTTTTGCCTGCCACGTAGTCCACGGCATCGCCCCAGTAGGCGTAATCGCGTGCGGTGGCGCCCAGCGCCTGGACCTGCTGGTTGAGCACGCGGCGGGCGCGCTCACCTTCCTGCGCAGCGCGATCGGCCTGCATGCGGGCGAACGAGTCGCCAATGATGTAGCGCGAGCCCAGCACGACGCTGGTCGCACTGAGGCCGACGATCACGAGCACCAGCGCCCAGGCCTTGTGTTGCAGTTTCATGGTTGCATGCACTATCGGCTCCATCGGGCCGGGGTTGAGGAGCGAAAGCCACGACGACATGATGCCATTGGCACTGAGCCCACTTCTGGCGCCCGGTCGGACCGACGGCAGGGCGCGCAACCGTCAGTCGAACACGATTTCGGCGCGCCGATCGTGCGCCTGCGCCATCCAGCTCGCGAGCGCCGCGTCGGTGGGAAAAAACAGCGCCCGGTCGTCGAGCTGCAGTTCACATTGTGCTCCGGCGCGTTGCAGTGCCAGCCGCACCGGCAGGCCACGCACCAGCTCACCCTGTTCGGTGACTTCGCGCTTGGGCGGGAACGCCTTCACCAGCTCGGCCACCGCCGGTGCATGGCCGTTGACCGCCACGCGCAGGTATTTGCCAAAACGGCAGCGCGCCGCGGCCAGGTCCCAGATCTGCTGGATCTTCAGCCGCAGGCCACCCGAAAAACGATCGGGCTGGGCCACGGCCTGGACGACGATGAGTTCGTCGTCTTTCAGCAGGTTGCGATGCAGGTTGATCAGGTTTTCGTCGGCGCTGACTTCGAGCACCGCGGTCTTGTCGTCGATCTTGAACAGCGCAAGCTTGCCGCGCTGGCCGTTGATGATGCGGAAGTCGGTCACGATGCCGGCCAGGATCACCGGGTCCCGGCTCTCTTTCACATCGCCCAGCTCGGTGCGGGCAAAGCGGCGCACCTCGCGTTGCACCTCGTCGAACAGATGACCGGAGAAGTAGAAACCGAGGGCGGTCTTCTCCAGCGTGAGCTGTTCTTTCACGCCCCAGGGCGTGGTGGGCACCAGGTCGGGCTCCTGCGTGCTGGAGCCGTGGTCGTCCTCGCCCATCATGTCGAACAGGCCGCCCTGGTTGGCGTTGGCCACGCTGGCGGCAGCGAAGTCGAATGCCCGCTCCACCGAGGCCAGCACCTCGGCGCGGTTCAGGTGCAGCGAGTCGAAGGCACCGGCCTTGATCAGGGCCTCCACCGTGCGCTTGTTCAAGCGCTGGCGGTCCACCCGGCGGCAGAAATCGAACAGGCTCTTGAACGGGCCGGCCTCTGCGCCGTTGGGGCCTTCGCCGCGGCCTTCACGCGCGGCCACGATGGCGTCGATGGCCTGCTGGCCCGTGCCCTTGATGGCACCGAGGCCGTAGCGGATGGACTTGTCGGTGATGGGCTCAAAACGGTGGAAGCCGCGGTTCACGTCGGGCGCCTCAAAGGCGATGCCCATCTTCTTCGCGTCTTCCCACAACACCCGGAGCTTGTCGGTGTCGTCCATTTCCACCGTCATGTTGGCGCAGAAAAACTCGGCGGTGTAATGCACCTTGAGCCAGCCGGTGTGGTACGCGAGCAGCGAGTAGGCGGCGGCGTGCGACTTGTTGAAGCCGTAGCCGGCAAACTTCTCCATCAGGTCAAAAACCTCGTCGGCCTTTTCCTGGGAAATGTCGTTTTTGGCCGCACCGGCGCGGAAGATCGCGCGGTGTTCGGCCATCTCTTCGGCCTTTTTCTTGCCCATCGCGCGGCGCAGCATGTCGGCGCCGCCGAGCGAATAACCGCCCAGTATCTGCGCGGTCTGCATCACCTGCTCCTGGTAGACCATGATGCCGTAGGTCTCGCTCAGCATCTCGGCCACCAGCGGGTGCGGGTACTCGATCACCTCGCGCCCGTGCTTGCGCGCCACGAAGCTGGGGATCAGGTCCATGGGTCCCGGGCGGTACAGCGCGTTCAGCGCGATCAGGTCTTCCAGCCGGCTCGGCTTGGCGTCTTTCAGCATGCCCTGCATGCCGCGGCTTTCAAACTGGAACACGGCTTCGGTCTGACCGCGCGAGAACAGCGCATACACGCGCTGGTCGTCCAGCGGAATGTCTTCGAAGCGGAAGTTTTCCTGGCCCTTGTGGCGCTTCATGATGAACTCGCGCGCGATCTCCAGGATGGTCAGCGTGGCCAGGCCCAGAAAGTCGAACTTCACCAGGCCGATGGCCTCCACGTCGTCCTTGTCGTACTGGCTCACCGCCGAGTCGCTGCCGGGTTGCATGTAGAGCGGGCAGAAGTCGGTGAGCTTGCCCGGCGCGATCAGCACGCCGCCGGCGTGCATGCCGATGTTGCGCGTCATGCCTTCGAGCTTTTGCGCCAGCTCGATCAGGGTCTTGACGTCGTCTTCCTTCTGGATGCGCTCGGCCAGCACCGGCTCCATCTCGATCGCGTAGTTGTTCTTGTCGCCCTCCGGCTTCGGATTCGGCGGGTACTGCAGCGTGACCGACATGCCGGGCTTGTTCGGGATCAGCTTGGAGATGCCGTCGCAGAAGCCGTAGGAAAAGTCGAGCACGCGGCCGACGTCGCGGATGGCCGCGCGCGCGGCCATGGTGCCGAAGGTCGCGATCTGGCTCACGGCGTCCTTGCCGTAGCGCTCCTTCACGTAGTCGATCACGCGGTCGCGGTTGGACTGGCAGAAGTCGATGTCGAAGTCGGGCATCGAGACGCGTTCCGGGTTCAGGAAGCGTTCGAACAGCAGGTTGTACTGCAGCGGGTCCAGGTCGGTGATCAGCAGCGCGTAGGCCACCAGCGAACCGGCACCGGAGCCGCGGCCCGGGCCCACCGGGCAGCCGTTTTCCTTCGCCCACTTGATGAAGTCCGACACGATCAGGAAGTAGCCCGGGAAACCCATCTTCAGGATGGTGTTGAGCTCGAACTCCAGGCGCTCCACGTAGCGCGCGCGCACGGCTTCACGTTTGGCCTCGTCGGGAAAGAGGTGCTTCAGCCGCCCCTCCAGCCCCTCGTACGAGACGTGGCGGAAGTAGTCTTCCACGGACATGATCACGCCATTCACCGGCGGGATCGGGAAGTTGGGCAGTTGCGGTTTGCCCAGCACCAGCGTGAGGCTGCAGCGTTTGGCGATCTCCAGCGTGTTGGCCACTGCGCTGGGGATGTCGGCGAACAGCGCCTCCATCTGCGCCGCGCTCTTGAAGTACTGCTCGCGCGTGAAGCGGCGCACACGCCGGTTGTTGCCGAGGATCTCGCCATCGGAGATGCAGACCCGCGCTTCGTGCGCCTCGTAGTCGTCGGGCTCCAGGAACTGCACCGGGTGCGTCGCCACCACCGGCAGGTGCAGCCGCGCCGCCAGCTGCACGGCGGCCGTCACATGGCGTTCGTCGTCCACACGGCCGGCGCGCTGCAGCTCGATGTAGAAGCGGTGGGTGAACAGGCCGGCGAGCTTCAGGGCCACGTCGGCGGCGCGGTTCGCATCGCCCTGGATCAGCGCCTGTCCGACCGGTCCGGCCTGCGCGCCGGAGAGCATCAGCAATCCGCCGTTGAGCTCTTCCAGCCACTCGCGCTGCACCAGCGCACCGCCCCGGCCGTCGCTGCGCGTCCAGGCGCGCGCCAGCAGCTCGCTCAGGTTCAGGTACCCCTGCTTGTCCTGCACCAGCAGGATCACGCGCGGCGCGGCCGGCTGGTGGCTGCCGGGCATGGCGTTCGGCGTCTCTTCGGTGAAGCCCTGCAGCATCACCTCGGCGCCCAGCAGTGGCTTCACGCCCTCACCGCGGGCAGCCTTGTAGAACTTGACCGCGCCAAACAGGTTGCTCAGGTCGGTGATCGCCAGCGCGGGCTGGCCATCGGCGGCCGCGGCAGCGACCACGTCGTCGATGCGGTTGGTGCCGTCAACGACGGAGAACTCGGTGTGCAGGCGAAGGTGGATGAACATCGGTCAATCATGCCATTGTGGGTGGCGGTGGACGGTGGCCAAAAGGGCCTCAGGGCGTCTTGTCAGCGCGCTGTGATTTCCAGGCACGCACGGCGTCGGCCATGGTGGCCGGGGTCTCTTCCGGCAAGGCATGGCGGCGCCAGAGGTACTCGCCGACAAACATCAGCGCGATCAGGGGTCCCCCGAGCAGGTTGGCAAAGGTCGACCAGACGACGAGCGGCGCGAACAGGAACAGTCCGGTCGACACCAGTGCCATGCCGACAAAGAAAATGCTCCAGGCCCGGGTGACCTGCCGGGTGTAAGCCACCTGCGCCGGCGAGAGCACGCCGCCGTGCACGCGCCGCGCCATCTGGGTCACCAGCGACTCGTCCGGCCCTCTCAGGGTGCGCCCGAAAAAGACCGCCAGCAGGAGATAGACGCCCAGATGCTCCACGTAATAAAGCAGCGCCACCTGGCCCTTGAGGAAAGGCCACGCCCCGACCACTCCTGCCAGCACCGCGGCCCCGGCCAATGCCCCCAGCCAGCGCGAGGGCAGGCGCCACAGGCCCAGCGCCAGCGCCACGCTCATGGGTGTCAGCGCCAGGGCTGCGCCCCAGCCGGAAGACTCTTTGCCCGCGCTGGTGAAGTGGGCCGTCAACGCCCAGGCCACGGTCAACAAGGTCAATCCAATACCGCGAACCCAGCTCCACACCTTCGACGTGGCTCCGTTCACCCCGGCACGATCGGGCCCGACCCCACCAGCAGCCCCTTCGGGCAGCAGAACTTCAACGGAATCGGGCAAATGGGTTGACATCAGGGGGAAGTCGCTGGAGCGCGGTGTGGAGGGGGCGCGTCCCGACAGCATGGGCGCACAGTGCGGGTGTCGGGGTGGCATCTGAAGGTGCCGCGACAAGTCCGGATGAATGGGCTTCGATTTTAACGAGTCCCCTGCATGGCCTGACGAAGCCCCTCGGCAAGCGTGTCCACCGATTGAGGTCATACTCCCACGATGGGAAACACACCGCCTCTTCACGACGTCGTCATCCTCGGTGGCGGCCTGGCCGGGCTCACGCTGGCCATGCAACTGAAACGGCGCGAACCGGACATCGACATCCTGGTGCTCGAACGGCGCGCCCATCCGGTCCCCGAGGCCATCCACAAGATCGGTGAGTCGTCCGTCGAAATCGGCGCGCACTACTTCGACAAGGTGCTCGGCCTCGGTGAACACCTCAGGGAACGGCAGTTGCGCAAGTTCGGCTTCCGCTTCTTCTTCTCCGAAGGTCGGCGCGACATCGACCAGGTCACCGAAATCGGGGCCAGCCGCCATCTGTCGGTGCCCAGCTACCAGATCGATCGCGGTATCTTCGAGAACTTCCTCGCCATCGAAGCCCAGGAGCGGGGCATCCGCTTTGTCCAGACCGCCATGGTGCGGCAGGTCGAACTGACCGACGGGGAACCGGGTTCCCATGCGACGCACCAGGTGGTTTACGAACACCAGGGCGCATCCCACACCGTCAACGCGCGCTGGGTGGTGGACGCCTGTGGCCGCGCCGGCCTGCTCAAGCGCAAACTGAACCTGGCCGAACTCAACGACCACCCGGCCCATGCGGTCTGGTTCCGCATCAAGGACCGCATCCACATCGACGGCTGGAGCGACAACACCGCCTGGCGCGAGCGCTGCGACCCGCAGGCGCGCTGGCTCTCCACCAACCACCTGGTGGGCGCCGGCTACTGGGTCTGGCTCATCCCGCTGTCGTCCGGTTCGCACTCGGTCGGCATCGTGGCCGACCCGGCGATCCACCCACTCGCCACCATGGACACGTTCGACAAGGCCATGACCTGGCTGGAAAAGTACCAGCCCCTGCTGTTCGACGAACTCGACCCCAAGCGGGACCTGCTGCAGGACTTCGCCTTCTTCAAGCGCTTCTCCTACGGCTGCAAACAGGTTTTTTCGGCCGACCGCTGGGCCCTCACCGGCGAAGCCGGCCTGTTCCTCGACCCGTTCTACTCGCCGGGCAGCGACTTCATCGCCATCAGCAACACCTACATCACCGAACTGATCGCCATGGACCGGCGCGGCGAACGGCTGGGCGCGCGCGCGCAGATCTTTGACCAGCTGTTCCATTCGTTCTACGACAGCACGATGGTGCTGTACCAGGACCAGTACCCGCTGTTTGGCGACCCGGAAGTGCTGCCGGTCAAGGTGATCTGGGACTACACCTATTACTGGGGGGTGCTGGCCCAGTTCTTCTTCCACCAGCGCCTGACCGACCTCTCATCGCTCGCCGCTTTGCGCAGCGAACTGGCCGAGTGCCAGCAAATCAACGTGCTGGTGCAGGCGTTCCTGCGCCAGTGGTCGCTGGTGAGCCAGAAGCGCAACCCGGCGGTGATGCTCGACCAGGCCGAGATACCCTGGTTCGCGGAACTCAACCGCAGCCTGAACGACGATCTGGACACCGAAGGCTTCCAGGCGCGCATCCGCGAATCCCACCTCCGCCTGAAACAGCTGGCTGGCGAGATCATCCTGCGGGCCCTGGCCGATCATCCGGACCTCCAGGCCGGCGAACTGACCGCGTTGCTGCCGGCAACCGCTGACGCGGGATCGTTATCGAGCGGCGCCCGCATGCTGCCCGAAACCGTCTTCTGAAGCTCCGGACCCCGCCTCATCGCGGTTGGCCCGCCGCCCGCGGTTCGCCAGAGCGGAGAGACTATCATTCGGGGCTTCCAGCCGCCCATCGGCATTCCAGAGTCCCATCCCATGAATCCAAAGGCCCAGGGGGAACCAGGCCCAACCTGCGACGTGCTCGTGATCGGCGGCGGCCCGGCCGGCTCGACCGTGGCCAGCCTGCTGGCCGAGAAGGGGCACCACGTGGTGGTGCTCGAAAAAGCCCACCACCCCCGCTTCCACATCGGCGAATCCCTGCTGCCGGCCAACCTGCCGCTGTTCGAAAAAATGGGCATCGCCGACCAGATCAGGGCCATCGGCATGCACAAACCCGGCGCCGAGTTCGTGTCGCCCGATCACGAAATGGCACAGACGTTTCATTTTGCAGACGCCTGGGACAAGTCCATGCCCAGCGCCTACCAGGTCCGGCGCGCCGACTTTGACGAAATCCTGTTCCGCCACGCCGCCGGCAAGGGCGCACAGACGCACGAAGGCGTCAAGGTCACGAAGGTGGATTTTCTGGCCCAGGGCGGTGCCGACGTCAGCGCACGCTGCGACGACGGTCACGAGATGCAATGGCGCGCGCGCTTCGTGATCGACGCCTCGGGGCGCGACACCTTTCTCGCCAACCGTTTCAAGATCAAGCAGCGCAACCCGCGCCACAACAGCTCGGCCGTGTACGCGCACTTTGACGGCGCACAACGGCGCGAAGGCGCCGATGAAGGCAACATCACCATCTTCTGGTTTGCCCACGGCTGGTTCTGGTTCATTCCCCTCACCAACGGCACCACCAGCATCGGCATGGTGACCTGGCCGTACCACATGAAGACGCGCGGGCAGCGCAGCCTGCAGCAGTTCATGATGGACAACATCGCCACCTGTGCGCCGCTCGTCGAGCGCCTCAAGGACGCCCGCCAGGTCAGCCCGGCGGAGGCCACCGGCAATTTCTCCTACGTTTCGCAGCGCAACCACGGTGCCAGCTACCTGATGCTGGGCGATGCCTACGCCTTCATCGACCCGGTGTTTTCTTCCGGTGTCTGGCTGGCCATGCACAGCGCGGTGGTGGGCGCCGACACCGTCGACACCTGCCTGCGTGAACCGCGGCGGGCCGCTGCAGCGCTCAAGCGCTTCGACCGCGTCATGCGCCACGGACCGCGCGAGTTTTCCTGGTTCATCTACCGCGTCACCAACCCCATCATGCGCGACTTCCTCATGGGCCCCAGGAACGTGTTGCGGGTCAAGGAAGCGATCCTGTCGGTGCTCGCGGGCGACGTGTTCGGCAAGACGCCGATCTGGCGCTCGATCCTCGTTTTCAAGGCGATGTATTACACCGCCAACATCCTTCAGCCCAAGCGCGCGTTCATGGCCTGGCAGCAGCGCCGCTTCAACATCCGCAAGGTGGACGACCCCGCCATGTACAACGCATGACACCCAAGCACAGCCGTCGTCCGGCACGGCATCCCTTCCAGCGGCTCGCCGCCTGTGCCTTGCTGCTGTGCAGCGCTGGCCAGACCGCACACGCGGCCGAAGAAAAGCCCCTGTGGGAGGCCGGCATCGGCGTGGCCACCGTCAGCTTCCCGGCCTACCGGGGATCGGACCAGCACCACAACTTTCTCCTGCCCTCGCCCTACTTCGTCTACCGTGGCGAGTTCCTAAAGGCCGATCGGGATGGCGTGCGCGCACAGTTGTTCGACTCGGATCGTGTGGAACTGACCTTCTCGGCCGCGCTCTCGCCGCCGGCCTCCAGCGATGACATCCGCGCACGCGCCGGCATGCCGGACCTGAAGGCGAACTTCGAACTCGGGCCGCAACTGAACCTGACCCTCTGGCGCACCGACGATCGCGCCCGCCAGCTCAAACTGCTGCTGCCCCTGCGCGCGGCCTTCACGCTGGAGAAACAGTCCCGGAGCCTGGGCTGGGTGGTGCATCCCAAGCTCAACATGGACATCAGCGACCTGTCCGGCTTCCCCGGCTGGAACCTGGGACTGCAGCTCGGACCCCTGTTCGGCGACCGCAAGCAGCACGACTACTTCTACGGCGTCGATACCGCCTACGCCACCAGCGACCGGCCGGCCTACGCCGCGGGTGGCGGCTTTGCGGGCATGCAGGCCATCGTGGGCGTGTCCAAGCGCTACCCGAAACACTGGGTCGGTGCCTTCCTTCGCTACGACAACCTGAGCGGCGCCCGTTTCGTGGACAGCCCCCTGGTGCGCACCCGGAACTACGTCGCCGCCGGTGTGGCGGTGTCCTGGATCCTGGGTGAATCGACGACGCGTGTCCTGGTTGATGAGTGAGCACCAGCCGCCGGGCCGTCCGCTGTGGACGCTGTACGAGCATGTCGCCATGCTCATCGGGCTGGGCAGCCTGGCCGCGCTGTGTCTGGCCTGGCTGCCGTTTGCCATGCTGTTGCACCCGGTGCTGCCGCGAGCGCTCGGTGAGCGCCTGGGTCGCCAGGTCATCATGGGGGGGTTCCGCGTCTACCTGCGGCTGCTCGGCGCCTTGTGCGCCTGCCGTTTTGACCTGACCGCGCTGGACACCCTGCGCGACCAGGGGCCGCTGATCATCGCGGCCAACCACCCGTCCCTGCTCGACGCGGTGCTGATCATCTCGCGGCTGCCCAACGTGGTCTGCGTCATGAAAGCGGGCCTGATGCGGCATCCCTTGTTCGGTTCGGCGGCGCGACTCGCGCGCTACATCCGCAACGACGGCATGTTGCAGATCGTCCAGCAAAGCCGGGAGGCGCTGCAGACCGGCGCGCAGGTGCTGATGTTTCCCGAAGGTACCCGCACCAAGGCTTTTCCGCTGGACCCGCTGACGCCGACGCTGGGGCTGATCACCAGGCGCTCGGGCGCCCCGGTGCAGACCGTGATCCTGGAGTTTTCAACCCCCTACCTCGGCAAGGCCTGGCCCCTGTTCCGCAAGCCAACGCTCCCGCTGCACTGCCGCGCCCGCCTCGGTCGCCGGTTCGACGCCCCCAACGACCACCATGCGTTCACCCTGGAACTGGAAGCCTATTTCCGGCAGGAAATGACCCCGCCCGCCCAAGCCGACCAAGATGCCTGAGACCACACCCCCTCCTTCAACCACCCACCTGGTGTTGATCCCGAGCTACAACCCCGGCCCCGGGGTGCTGGAAACGGTGCGCCAGGCGCGCGCGCAATGGACGCCCGTCTGGGTCGTCGTTGACGGCAGCACCGATGGCACCGGCAGCAGCCTCCAGGCGATGGCCCAGGGCGACCCCGGACTGCGGGTGATCGTGCTGCCGGAAAACCGCGGCAAAGGTTCGGCCGTGCTCGAAGGCATCGACCACGCGGCCCGCGCCGGCTTCTCACACGCGCTCACCATGGACTCCGACGGCCAGCACCCGGCGGACCTGATCCCCACCTTCATGGCCGCTTCGTTGAACGCGCCCCAGGCCATGGTGCTGGGCAAGCCGGTGTTCGGCCCCGAAGCCCCCGCCCTGCGCGTCAACGGCCGCAAAGTGTCCAACGGCTGGGCGAACCTGGAAACGCTGTGGATGGGCATCGGCGACTCGCTCTACGGTTTCCGCGTCTACCCCATTGCTCCTTTGGCCCGGATCATGCGCGCCAATCCCTTCATGCGGCGTTTCGACTTCGACCCCGAAGCGGTGGTGCGGCTGTGCTGGGCCGGCGTGCGGCCGATCAACCTCGACGCGCCGGTGCGCTACCTCAGCGCCGAAGAAGGCGGCGTCTCGCATTTCAAATACCTGCGCGACAACGCCCTGCTCACCTGGATGCACACCCGGCTCTTCCTCGGTTTCGTGCTGCGCCTGCCGTTGTTGATCTGGCGCCGTCTGCGTGCCTCCGGAGATTGAACATGACCGAACCCCAAGAACGCACCGGCGCGCTGAAGGCCGACCCGCGCATGAAGCAGTATTTCGGCAGCGAAGACGAACGCCGCCGCATGACGCAGACCCTGTTTGACGAAGCCGCGCCGGGCTACGACAAGGCCGAGGCCCTGACAGGCCTGGGCAGCGGCGCCTGGTACCGGCGCGAGGTGTTGCAGCGCAACGGCCTGAAGCCCGGCATGGCCCTGCTGGACGTGGCCGCGGGCACCGGCCTGGTGACTGTGGCCGGCGCCGAACTGGTCGGGCCGCAAGGCCGTGTGTGGGCACTCGACCCCTCGCCGGGCATGCTGGCCGAGCTGCGCAAGAAGGTGGATGTGGAAACCATCGTCGCCTACGCCGAGGCCATTCCGCTGCCCGATGCGCAGGTCGATTTTGTGTCCATGGGCTACGCGCTGCGCCACGTGGGCGACCTGAACCTGGCGTTCGCCGAATACCTGCGCGTGCTGCGCCCGGGCGGTCGCGTCTGCATCATGGAAATCAGCCGTCCCCGCAACCGGCTGCTGCGTGGCCTGCTGCACTTCCATATCGGCGTGGTCGTGCCGGTGCTCGCACGCCTCACGCGCCGCCACGCAGACGTCCAGCGCCTGTGGGCCTACTACGGCGACACCATCGAATCGGCGCTCGAACCCGAGCTCATTCTCGATGCACTCAAACGCGCCGGTTTTACCGATGTGGACTGCTCGGTCTCCCTGGGCATTTTCCGCGAATACACCGGGCGCCGACCGTGAACACCACCGAGGTCTTCCTGATCGCGATGCTGATCATCTTCAGCATCCCCTGGCTGGTCTGGCGGGTCTTCAAGACCGACTATTTCGCGCCACTGGTGGTGGTGCAGATCGTCATGGGCATCGTGCTCGGCCCCGGTGTGCTGGGCCACTGGTTTCCGGCCTACTACGAATTCGTCTTCACGCCCACCGTGGTGCATTCGCTCAACGGCATCGCCTGGTGGTCGGTGATGCTGTTCGTGATGATCGCGGGCGTCGAGCTCGACCTCGGCAAGGCCTGGCAACACCGGCGCGAAAGCGGCATCACCGCAGGCCTCGCGCTGGGCGTGCCCTTGCTGCTGGGCTGCGGCGCAGCCGCCGTGCTGCTGGGTTTTGACGGCTGGATGGGCCCGAAGGCACAAACCTGGCAGTTCGTGGTGGGCATCGGCATGGCCTGCGCCGTCACCGCCCTGCCGATCCTGATCCTGCTGATGGAGAAGCTCGACATCCTGCGCCAGCCGCTGGGCCAGCGCATCCTGCGCTACGCCAGCCTGGACGACATTGCGATCTGGGGCGTGCTGGCGCTGATCCTGATGGACTGGAACCGCATGGGCAAGCAGCTGGCCTTCCTGATTGCTTTTGTCGTGCTGGGCCTGGCATTTCGCCGCCTCATGGCCTGGCTGGACGAGCGGGACCGGTGGTACGTGGCGCCGATCTGGCTGGCCCTGTGCGGCCTGGGTGCCGACTGGGCGGGCCTGCATTTCATGGTGGGGGCCTTCCTCGCCGGCGCCGTCATGGACGGTCACTGGTTCAACCAGGAAAAACTCGATCTGCTGCGCCATCATGTGCTGCTGGTGATGATGCCGGTGTTTTTCCTCTCCACCGGCCTGCGCACCAACTGGGCCGTGGGCGGCACCGAGGTGTTTGCGGCTGCCGCGCTGCTGCTCGTGGCCTCGGTGGTGGGCAAGCTGATCGGCGTGCGCATCGCCGCGCGGGTGCTGCGCTGGGCACCGGGCGAAGCCTCGATCATCGGCTGGCTGCTGCAGACCAAGGCGCTGATCATGATCATCTTCGCCAACATCCTGCTGGACAAACAGGTGATCACCAGCGAAGCCTTCACCGCCCTGCTGCTGATGGCGGTGGCCAGCACCATGCTGACGGTGCCGATGGTGGAGCCGCAGATGCGCCGCTCGAGGGCGCTGGCGGGCTCAGCCCCTCGAAACAGCTGAAGCCGCGCGGATCAGGAGCTGCTGCAGCCGACGCGCTCGACCTTGATCGAGCCCATCACCGACACGCCTTTGGCGGCGTTTTCGCCGCTCATGACGGTGGTGCCGCTGCTGGCCGAGGCCAGGCGGGCGCCGCAATGCAGCTTGATGTCCATGCCGCCCATGACGTTGACGGCCGCGCGCAGGCAGTACCAGCCGTTGGGGTTGAGCAGCTCGATTTCCGAGCCACCCATGACGTTCACGCCCGGGTTCACCATGATCAGGCTCGGGCCCGGCGTGACCTCGCGGTCAGCCGTGCCCTGGCCAATGCCGAACACCTTGACCGACGTGGCCAGCGTCCTGTAGGCGGGATTGGGGCCGAAAGGGTGTTCGCCCCAGGCTTTCAGGCAGGCTTGTAGCGCACCGCTTTCGCTGTCCTGGGCCTGGGCCGGACCGGCGGCGCCACCCAGGACAAGACAGGCGATCAGGGCGCCGCGGGTGAAGCGGTTGCGGAGGTGTGTCATGGGATTGAGGCTCCTTGGAGTGTTGTCTCGGCCGATGCGATCAGATCATCGCGCCGTTGATGGAAATCACCTGTCCCGAAATGTAGCCCGCCCGGTCCGAGACCAGGAAGGCCACCAGGTCCGCCACCTCTTCCGGGCGGCCCACGCGCTGCATCGGCACCAAACGTTTGACCATGTCGGCATCAAACGTGCCTTCGATCATGCTGGTGGCGATGAGCCCCGGCGCGACCGCATTCACCGTCACGCCGCGGCTGGCCAGCTCCAGCGCCAGCGACTTGCTCGCGGCGTGCAGCGCGCCCTTGGCGGCCGAGTAGTTCACCTGCCCGCGGTTGCCCGCCACGGCGGCGACCGACGAGATGCTGACGATGCGGCCCCAGCGCGTGCGCATCATGGGCATGGTCAGCGGCTGGGTCACGTTGAAGAAACCGTTGAGGGAAACATCGAGCACGCGGTCCCACTGCTCGCCGCTCATGCCGGGGAACACCGCGTCGTCGTGGATACCCGCGTTGTTGACCAGGATCTGGATCGCGCCGGCCTCGGTCAGCGCTTCCAGCGCGGCGGCCGTCGCCGCACGGTCGGTGATGTCGAAAGCCACAGCCTCGGCGCTGCCGCCATCGGCCACGATCTGCGCCGCGATGGCTTGCGCTTTCTCCAGGCCCCGGTTGGCGTGCACGATGACGTGGTGGCCGTCAGCGGCCAGGCGCTGGCAGATCGCGGCGCCGATACCACCGCTGCCGCCGGTGACGAGGGCGCGCCTGCTTTTCGCTGAAGAGGTCATAAGGTTTGAGCGTCGAGCACCACCGAGGCCCGGCCTTCGATCAGGCAGCGCTCGCCGTGGTGGAGGTGGAACTGGTAGAGGATGAGTCGCGCATCACCCGAGAGGCGCTCGGCGGTGATCCGCAATGGCCCGGACTGGTGATCCAGCCGGTCCACGTGCAGGCTGAGGCCGCGCACGCTGGTGAGGTAGCCCTGGGTGGGCGCGGCGGCCGACTGCGCGAGCAAGGCGCCGTGCACCGCCATGGCCTGCGCGGCGTACTCCACGCCGGTCGCCGCGCCCAGGCGGTCGGCCGCACGCAGGGGATTCAGGGGGTCGGTGTGACTCAGCGTGTCACAGACGATGCGCTGCTCGCTCCATTCGAGCACATTCTCCAGCAGGCACATGCTGCCCTGGTGGGGAATGTGGGCGGCGATCCAGTCGCGGTTCAGCACGGTTGCAGGTCCACCTGAAGCTGCATGGGTGCGAGGTAGTCGAGCACCACGGGGCCGGCCGCGCCGCGCGCCAGGCGCCGCAGCAGGGGCAAGGCACGCAGGGCCGGGATGTTCTGGCGCAGCCCTTCGAGAGCCGCGTCCTCCAGCACATCGGCGGACGCCCGGCTGGGTGTGACCGTGATCGACGCCAGCGAAGCCTCGCTGCGCTGCGCACTGAGCAACAAGGCCACGCCACCGCAGTCGGGCGTGTCGCGCTTGGCGTGCAGCGGTTCGGGGTATTCGCTGTCGTAGGCCACCAGCAGCACCGGCTGGCCGTCCAGGGCCACCTGGGCCAGGGCATCCAGCAGGCCGGCGCCGAAGCTGGCGTCGAACGCGCCCAGCACCTGGCAAGGCGCCATGCTGCGCGTGGCGATGCCCCAGTAGCCGGCGGCGGCGTTGTGCACCGAGTTGTGAAAGCGCGTGGGTGAAATCTGGCGATCCTCGCCCGCGAGCTGCTCGCACAGCGAATGGCAGTTGTGGCCGTCGGCGCCCGAGGCGGCGAACACGGTGGCCAGCGTGGACGCGTCGGCGCCCGCGTGGGTCACGGCCTCCTGCCCCACGCCCAGGCTGAGCCGGATGACACGGCTGGCGCGGCGGCGCTCGGCCGGGGGCAGCAACAAGGGCACGGGCAACACGCTCGGTGCGGACTCATAGGCCGCATCACCACGCAGCACCGCCGCGGCGGTGGCCCAGTCGGGCAGTCCGGGCGCAATGAGGCCGATACCGTTGATCCAGGCTTGCAAGGGTTGAGCTTTCATTCCGCGATCCCCAGCACAAGACTGCAATTGCTGCCACCAAATCCGAACGAATTGCTCAGCGCATGGCGCAGCGGCGCGTCGGTGCCGTGCAGCTGGTAACGGATCGGTATGGCCGGGTCCAGCGAGCCGGTGCCGGGGCTGCCGGGCAGGCGGCCATCGGTCAGTGCCATCGCGCAGATGATCGCTTCGATCGCGCCCGCCGCGCCCAGTGTGTGGCCCATGTAGCCCTTGGTCGAGTTGCCGGGCACGGTGTCGCCGAACAGCGCACTCACCGCCTGGCCTTCGGCCGAGTCGTTGGCGGGCGTGGCCGTGCCGTGCAGGTTGATGTAATGAATGTCACTGGCGCCCAGGCCCGCCGAGCGCAGTGCGGCTTCCATCGCCAGGCGCGCGCCCAGGCCCTGCGGGTGTGGCGCCGACATGTGGTACGCGTCGCTGGACTCGCCTGCGCCCAGCAGCAATGCGGTGCCCGGCGCAGGCTGGTCCGGTCGCTCCAGCAGCGCAAACGCTGCCCCTTCGCCGATGGAGATGCCGTCGCGCGCCGCGTCGTAGGGCCGGCAGGGCCGGGATGAGGTCAGTTGCAAGGAAGCAAAACCGTACAGGGTGGTCAGGCAGAGGGTATCGACACCGCCCACGATGGCTGCGTCGATCTGGCCCAGCGCGAGCTGGCGTGCCGCCGCGGCAAACACCTTGGCGCTGGACGAGCAGGCGGTGGAGATCGCCATCGCCATGCCCTCCAGACCGAAGTAGTCGCGCGTGAACTCGGCGAGCGAGAACGCGTTGTGCGTGGTCCGGTAATGGAAATCGTCGGGCAACGCGCCGCTGACCGGATCGCGCCGCCGGTAGGCCAGCTCGGTCTGCAGGATGCCGGCGGTGCTGGTGCCCAGGAACACGCCCACACGATCGGCGCCGTAGCGAGCGACGGCCTCACGCACGCGCTGCGCGAACCCGTCGGTCTCCAGACCCATCAGGGTCAGCCGGTTGTTGCGGCAGTCGTAGCGGGCCAGCGCCTCGGGCAGGCGCTGCGCATCGACACCCGCGACCTCGCCCACCCAGGTGTCGAGCGCCACCGATTCAAAGGCACAGGGAGCGAGTCCCGAGCGCTCGGCGCGCAGGGCCTCGCGGTTGGCCGCCAGCCCTCGGCCCAGGGCGGTGGTCAATGTGTAAGCTGAGAGTTGCAGTGGGGTCACGTGAGGCGGTGGAACGTCTAAACCCGCAGTGTAGAGGAAGGCACCGATCAGACCGGCACCCGGCAGACCAGCATCACGTTGGCAAAGGGCTTGCCTTCACTCATGGGTTCGGTTTCAACCTCAAAGCCCAGCGCGGTCAACAGCGCCTGCCATTCGGCCAGGCTGCGGCAGTGGAGGCGCGGCGGACGGCGGCTGCGCGCCAGGGTCACCGCGCGGTCGACCCAGTTCGACATCAGAAAGGGCCAGCCCGCTTCGGCGTCACCGACACGTGTGAGGAACAGGCCGCCGGGCGGCAGGGCCGCGCGAATGCGTCGCAGCAGGCGCTCTTGCGAGGCGGGGTCCACGTAGTGCAGCGCATCGAGGACGGTGACGGTGTCCACCTGACCGACATCCACCTGGGTCATGTCGCCCTGCTCCACCTGCACCAGCGGGTGGTGGCCGCCGAACGCCGCCACCGCGCGTTCGACATCGCGCGACATCAGTTCCACGCCGCGCAGGCTCTGGAAACGGGGCGCGGGCGCCCAGCCGGCCGGCCACTGCCCGCGCTCCGACAGGCGCTGCGCCGCCAGCAGCCAGGCGAACAGGCAACCCTGCCCGCAACCGAGGTCGAGCAACCGCCCGCCCCTGGACAACAGGCCGCGCCGCAACAGCTCCCGGAAGATCGGGTCACCGCCCAGCTTGCCCCACGCATGGAAAAAAGCGAAACGGCCTGCCGCCCAGAACAGGCGGCTCGCGTCGGCGCGCAGGATTTTCAGAAACACCCGGGGCGCTGGCCCAGCGCCGCCCTGCGAGCTCGCTTGGGAGCGGCCCGGCGCTTCGCTCATTCGAATACCTTCGCCCTGCGGGCTGCGGTGCGAGCTCGCTTGGGAACGGCCCGGCGCTTCGCTCATGCCAACGCCTGCTGAAGCGTCACGGCCCGCAAGGACTCGGCTTTCAGCCGGTCGAGCAGCAGCGGCAAGGTGGCCAGGATCACCGGCTGCCCATCAGGCGTGAGCGCGGCGTGACCGTCGTGCATGAGCAGGATGTCGCCCGGGCCCAGCCCTCGGGTCAGGCGTTGCAGCACCTGCTGCGGGCGACCGTCGCGTGTGTCGTAGGGCCGGCGGGTCCAGGCGGCCAGCTGCAGGTCGAGCCCGGCGAGCACCGGCTCCAGGAAGGGGTTGCGCAGGCCGGCGGTGGGCCGGAAAAACAGCGGCGCCTGGCCGGTGATGTCCGAGAGCGTGGCCTGGGCGGCCGCGACGTCAGCACGCATGCGCCGGGGGCCGAAAAGGGAAAACGCGTTGGAGTGGGAGTCACCGTGGTTCTCGACCCGGTGACCGCGCGCCACGATCTCGCGGCAGAGCGCCGGGTGGGCCCGCGCGCGCCAGCCGATGCAGAAAAAACTGGCCTGGGCGCCGGCCGCGTCCAGCAGGTCGAGCACGCGCGGCGTGACCTCGGGGTCGGGCCCGTCGTCAATGGTCAATGCCAGTTCGCGCCGCGCAAGCGCTGCCGCCGGCAGGCGCGTCAGATTGGGGCCGAGCAGGCTGGAGCGCGGCAACAGGCCGGCCACCGTGATCACCGCGTGATTGAGCGCCACGGCCCCCAGTGCCCAGGGCCAGACGGCTGGCACGGCCACCGTGCCCAGCGCGGCCCCCGCGTGCAGCAGCGCAGACGCCTTGATCGCGGGGGGAACGGTCCAGGGCCGGCTCATGGCAACGCCGGGAAATGCCCCAGGGAGAGGAAACGCTGCCACAGCGGCAACCAGACCGCCCAGTCGTGTTCGCCCGGCAAGGTGAGGTGGGTCGCTTCGGGCAGGTGCCGGGCCAGCAGGCGCATGCCATCGGCAAAACGGTCCTGCGCCCCATAACCCATGAACACCGGCACCTGCGGCACGGGTTGCCGGAGCCACTGCCAAAGCCGCACGTCGGGGTCGCTCTGCTGATCGGGACCCGCCTGCCAGGCATGCAGCCCGCCGGCGCGGTCGATGGCGTTGGTGGTCAGCCGACCACCCGCGTAAGGAGCGAGCAGGCACAGGCCGTGCACCTCGCCCGCGCGCCCCGCCAGGCAGGACAGCGCCAGTTGACCACCGCGCGAAATGCCCCCCAGCCACACCCGCCGGTAGCGCGCGCGTGCCGGCGCCAGCCAGTCCTGTTCCAGGGAACGCAGCGCCAGCTGGTTGTCGGCGCCCTCGGCGTGCAGGTCGGGCGCGATCAGGTCCAGCGCCAGACGCTGCCGCTGCACCTCGGCAAACAGGCCGGCCTGCACCATGTGCTGCGGCGTCATGAGGGCCCCCGGCAGCATGAGCAGCACGCTGTCGGCGCCGCAGAGCTGGCTTTCGGTCGGCTTCATCGGTCCGCTGCCGCCTTCGGATACACCAGCACGGCCGCCAGCAACATCGACATCAGCGCCCCCGGCCCCACGGTGATGCCGATGGCGTTGAGCACCGGCACGTTCGACGTCGCCAGGGCACCAAAACCGATGGCCGTGGTGACGGTCGCCACCGACAGCGACATCAGCGTGGCCGCGTCCAGCGGTTCGCCGCCGGCCGGGCGGTCAAAAAACAGCGCGTAGTTGGAACCCACGGCCACGGTCAGCAGCATGCCCACCAGGTGCAGCAGGTGCAGGCGCTGGCCCGACAGGTGCAGCGCCGCGATCACCACCGTCACCGTGATGACCAGGGCCAGCAGCACGCGCAGCAGGCGGCCGGGTGAGCGCAGGGTCACCGCGAGCAGCACCACGATCGCCAGGAAGCCCAGCAGGGACAGCTGGACCGCCTCGCCCACATAGCCGCCGTACATCGATTCGAACTCGGTCTTGAGGTCGACGAACACCGCGCCGCTGCCCGCCAGCGCCGCACGCAGGCGCTCGACCGGCAGGCTGGCATCCGGCGTTCCGGGCGCCGGACGCAGCGGCATCATCACGTTCCAGCCACCGTTCTGGCCGGGCATCAGCATCGAATCCACCGCCAGCGCCAGCGCACTGCCGTCGAGGTCGGTGCGCTGCATCGCACCGGCCGTGCGCGCCGCCTGCACGTCGGCCACAAACGGGCCGAGCCGGGAGGCGGACAGCGGCGAGTCGACCAGGGCCACCTGCAGCCGCGCCTGCAGCACCGCCGCCTCGGGCAGGCTGGCCAGTCGCTGCTGCTGCAAGCGGGCGCTGGGCAGGAAGCGGGCCGGGCTGTCGTAGCCGCCGATCACGCCTTCTTCCACCAGCCGGTCGAGTTGCTGACCGGCGCGTTCGGCCGCCTGCAGTGCCAGCTCCGCACTCGGGGCGTGGATGCTGACCAGGTAGCGCGCATCGGGTGCGGCCAGGTCGTCGCGCATGCGCGCGTCGCTCTCGGCCTCGACCTGGCTCACGGTGGACAGCGCCGAGAGATCGGCGTGCCAGAGGTCGTCGCGCTGCTGCCAGAGGTAGGCCAGCGACACCACCGCCAGCAGGCCCACCACCGCGCGCAGCCGCCAGGCCTGCCCCAGCAGGGCATGCACCCGCTGCACCCAGGCCCCGGGCGCCGGCACCTCGAACGCGCTACCGGCCAGCACAGGCAGCATGAAACGCGTCACCAGCGCCGCCGTGACCACGCCGGTCAGCGCGTACAGGCCGAGCTGGGACAGCCCGGGAAAGCCCGAAAACAGCAGGGCGCCGAAGCCCAGCGCCGACGTCAGCACGCCCAGCCTCACGGTGGGCCAGAACTGCTGGCGCCAGGCGGCCAGACCCGTGCGCCCCGACTGCACGAAAAAGTAGATGGCGTAGTCCACGGCCTCGCCGATGAGGGCCGTGCCGAAGCCGATGGTGATGCCGAACACCGTGCCGTGCACCAGGCTCACCACCACCACGCCCGCCAGCGCGCCGCTGAGCATGGGCAGCAGCCCCAGTGCCAGCAGCCGCGGCGAGCGGTAGACCCAGAGCAGCACCCCGGCGATGCCCAGCATGCTGATGAGCAGCAGCCGCGAGGTTTCCTGCTTGATGGCCTCGCGCGCCTGGACCGCAAACTGCCCGGGGCCCGACATCTGCAGCACCAGACCGGTGTGGCCCGTGGCCTGCACCGCCTGCGCAAACGCTGCGTGCACTCCGTCGATCGCGGCCGACTGGCCGTCGGTGTCCGAACCCAGCGCGCGTGTCTGCAGCAGCAGCATGGCGCGTTCGCCGTTGCGCGAGGCCCAGACACCCGCGCGCATCTGCGGCTGCGAGGCCGGATTGAGCTGGCCCAGAACGGCCAGCACTTCCCCCGTGGGGTCGTTCAACAGATAGGGCTTGAGCAACAGCCCGGCGGGCGACGAGAGCAGGTCGATGGTGTCGGTCACGGCCGCCAGCAGCCCCGCTTCGGTGAAGCGCTCGGGGCTCACCGCGGGGCTGAGCTGGTAACGGTGGCGCAGCAGCACATCGCGCTCGCCTTCCAGACCGCCCGCTTCGCCGTTCTGCACCGACACATAGGCCGGATCATCGGCCAGGCGCTGGCGCAGTTCGCGCGACACGGCCGCGCGCTGTGCATCATCGCCCCCCTCCACCGAAACCATGAGCAGGCGCGAGACCGTACCGTCGCGCAGCTGGCTGGTGAGCGCCTGCTGTTCGGCACTCGGCCGCGACGGCAGGAAAAACGACATGTCGGCCGAAAAACGGCTGTTCCAGACCACCGCCACCCCGGCCAGCATCAGCGCCAGCCAGACCAGAAACACCCGGACCGCGGCCGACCTCATGGGGAAACCTCCGTCCAACGGACTGCGGTGCGAGCCCCTTCGGGCGGCCGTGCGGCGCTCATGGGGTTTCTATCGGCTCGATGCTGATTTCCGAACGGTCTCCGTCGACCTGCAGGTACTCGATGTGGCGGACCTGACGCTCGCCACCGCTGACGGTGATGCGCTGGAGCAAAGCTGCGATGGCGGGTTCGCTCGGCACCAGGGTCAACACCCACTGGCTGCTCTCTCCTTGCAGATCAAGCGTGTAGTTCTTCTCCAGGGATTTGCGATTGCCCGACAGCGTGCTGCGGATGCTGTCCACAAACGCCAGTGCCTCGGGGCGGCTGGCGAGGCTGATGGAGAGCTTGCGCTTGTCGCGCTCCATGCTGAGCATGTCCTTGTCCAGCACCAGGGTCTCGGGCTTGGGCAACAGGGTGCGCTTCTCCAGCCGGTCGGGCGGGCTATACACCATCTCGCCGCTGGCCTGGACCGGCTTGTCGAGCAGGGCCATGTGCCGCTTCTCGACAAAACGCGCCCGGCCACCCTTGTGGCCGGCCAGATCGGTCATCAACTGTTCGATGTTGTATGCGGCCTGGGCGGCCGTCATGGCACCCAGCCCCGCCAGAGCCAGAACGACGGAACGCAGAAGCGCCCCCCAGGGCGCCCGCGGAACCGGCTTCGCCGGGCCACAGGCTGCATCCCCCCTCGCAGAAGGGGGGAAGGCGCGAAGCAACGCAAGGGGGTTTCTCATTTTTTCCAGAAGTCGAAGAAGTTGAACCAGTTGTAGGGCGCCAACCTGCAAAGTCGCGCCAGGCTGTCGGCATAGGCCTGCACGGCCGCCTTGATCGCCGCGTCACGCCCACCGCGCTCGACATTTGAAAAATCGGCCAGCTGTTCGAAATGCAGCTGGTAGCGGTTGCCCCCGAGGTACAGACCCGCCATGAGGAACACCGGCCGCTTGAGCATCGCCGCCATGCGCCAGGGACCCAGCGGAAAAGCCGCCTGTTCACCCAGAAACTCGACCGACAGGGTGGCGTCATCGTTCAGCGATCGGTCCGCCAGCATGCCCACCAGATACCCTTCGTCGAGCTTGTCGCGAACCTCCAGCATCGACTCCAGGTGTCCCAGGGAGATGATATCTTGCATCGCCTTGGGGTTGATGGCCGCGAGCGTGGCGTTGAGCTTGCGCGCGTTCTGCTCGTACATCAGCATGGCCACGCGCAGCCCCTTCTTCCCCCGCCCCATGGAGCGCAGCACCTCAAAGCTGCCCAGGTGGGCCCCCATGAGCAGCGCGCCGGGCTGTTTTTCAATCGCCGCCAGCAACGCCTGGTCGCCCTTGACCTCGATGTCAAACACGTTGAAACGGTCGTTCAGCAGGTAGATGCGGTCGTGGATGGTGCTGGCGAAACTGAACACGTGGCGGTAGCCATCGCGCCAGCCCGCGTAGCGGCCCAGGACACGGTGCAGGTAGGCGCGGCTCGCACGGCGCGCCGCGGGCGCAAACAGCACGAAATAGACGGCGATGCCGTGCAGCACCAGACGCCCCACCCGCCGGCCGAACGCCAGCGAGATCCAGACCATCAGGCGAAGGATGGCCAGGTTGCTGCGCTCCTGGCGCCGCATCCACTCGGGTTGTGCGTCGGTCTGTCGGGTTCCGGTGTTCATGGGTTCAAGGGCTGCAGGCTGCCCGAGGCGACATCGCGGTCGCCACAGCGCACCACGAACGACAGCCCGCCCCGCGCCCCGTCCTGCAGCGTGAACACCAGTTCGTCATCCGGCCCGCAGGGGCTGAGGAACTTGGCCTGCGCGACCTGCCAGGCACCGCCCGCGAGCCCCAGGTGCGCTTGCGCCAGCAGCACGGCCTGATCCAGCAGGACCACGCCGGGCACGATGGGATGCCCCGGAAAATGACCGGCAAAGGCCGGGTGGTCGGGCGGCACGCGCCAGACCCGCTCAAGCACGACCATGACCCAACCGCTCCTGGTACAGCGCCAGCAGCGCCGTGCGCGGCAGCTTGCCGGTGCTGTTGCGCGGCAGCGCGTCCACCAGCACCAGCGGGCGCGGCAGGAAGACACGGTCGATGCGCTGGCGCAAGGCGCGCTGCAGCGAGTCCGCCGACACACCGGGCGCCACCACAAACGCCGTCAGCCGTGTGATGCCTTCGACCTCATCGCCCGCGGAGTCGGGCAGGAAAAAGGCGCCGTCGAGCACGCCTTCGATGGCACACAGCTGGTGGTTCAGGTAGGCCAGCGAGCTGCGTTTGCCCGCGATGTTGATCAGGTCGGCATGCCGGCCGTGCAGGAGAAAACGACCCTCGCCCTGGAGTTCAATGATGTCCGACAGCGGTACCCGGCCTTCCACATGGCCCTCGCGGGCATAGGTCGTGTCGTTCTCCTGCTCCAGCACGACGCCCGGCAGCAAATGCCACATGGGGCCGTCGGTGGTGCGCCGGCAGGCCAGCTGGCCCGACTCCGTCGAGCCGTAGATCTCGTGCACCGGTGCCCCGCTGCGCTGCTCGGCGCGCGCAGCGAGTTCGGTGCCCAGCGGCGCGGTGGCGGACAGGCACATGTCCAGCGCCGGCCAGTCCAGATCGGACGCCAGCAAGGCCGACAGGTGGAAGGGTGTGGTGACCAGCATGCGCGGCCGCGGCACGGCCTGCAGCGCCTCCACCACATCCTGCGGGTAGAACGGCTTGCCGCTCCAGAAACTGCAACCGCCGTGCAGCGCGAGCAAAAAGGTGGACTCAAACCCGTAACTGTGCTGCGCCGGCACGGTGCCCACGAGCACCGTTCGCTTTCCACCCAGCCCCAGCCCCGCGGCCTCGGCCTGCCCGTTCTGCACCAGTCGGCCCCAGGTCTTGGCGTGCGGCTGCGGCAGACCGGTCGAACCCGAGGTGAACAGGATCGCGACCACACGATCGGCATCCACCACCGGCATCTCCTGCGCCGGTGAGCGGGGCAAAGTGGCCAGATCGGGAAAGTCGATGCAAGGCAGGTCGGCCACATCGAAGGGACCATCCACCACGCCAAAAGTACCGGGATGGTCCTGCGCCAGCCGCTGCAGGGTCTCCCCCGAGTGCGAGGCCGGTTGCAGGCTGGTCTTGCCCGCGAGCACGCAGGCGGCAAACAGCACCGCGAAGTGGTACCGGTCTTCGCACAGGTTGAGCACCCCCTGGCCAGCGGGCAACACGCCGGCCACCGCCTGGGCATCGGCCAGGAAGTCGCGCACCGTCACCGGACCCGAAGGACGCCAGGCGAGCACGTCGTCCAGCCCGTGAGCACTGATCAAGGGCAGCCGGCTCATGCGCCGCCAGCCTGAAACCGCCAACAACCCCTTGCTCGCGAAACGCCCCAGGTCATTTGGTGCGCTGGCTGGCGATGTGGGTCGTCAGCGCACGCAGGGACGCGTAGATCTTGTCGTTGTTCTCGTTGTCCGAGCGCAGCTGGAAACCGTAGTGCTTGGAAATGACGAGCGAAATCTCGAGCATGTCGATCGAGTCGAGACCCAGCCCCTCGCCGTACAGTGGATCGTCGGGTTTCACATCCTGGGGCTGCACGTCCAGGTTGAGGGCCTCCACGATCAGCGCAGCCACCTCGCTCATGAGGTCTTCGAACGGGACGTTGGCAAAGTTTTCTGACATGGGGATTCCCTGGTATTCAGTGGGTAGGCGTCGGGGCGGCGGCAAAGACCAGCACGGCATTGCTGCCACCAAACGCAAAGGAGTTGGACAGGGCAGCACGCAAGGGAATCTGGCGGCGGCCTTGATAGACATGATCCACCCCTTCGCAGGCGGGATCAAGCCGACCCTCCAGGTGCGCGGTCGGAGGGATCGCCTGCTCGCGCAGCGCCAGCACGGTGGCCAGCGCCTCGATGGCGCCCGCGGCGCCCATCAGGTGGCCATGCATGGATTTGGTGGCGCTCACGGGCAGCGCGGGCGCCAGATCGCCAAAGACCTGGCGCAGGGCCGCGATTTCCACCGGGTCACCCTCCTGGGTCGCGGTGCCATGGGCGTTGACGTAATCGATATCGGCGGGTGAGAGCCCGGCATCCGACAACGCGGCCTGCAAGGCACGGGCCTGGCCCTGTGGGTCGGGGCGAACCAGGTGGTTGCGGTCGCAGCTCGCACCGTAGCCGACGATCTCCCCCTGGATGCGGGCACCCCGAGCCACGGCGTGATCCCAGTCTTCCAGCACCAGCGCAGCGCCGCCTTCACCCAGCACCAGACCTCGGCGATCGGCCGAAAACGGCCGGCAGGCCGAAGGTGCGGTCTGCTCGTCGCCGGGAGAAATCAGGCGCATGGCTTCCCACGCACGCGCCACACCGTAGGTCTGCGTGCCGTCGGAGCCTCCCGTGATCGCCACCGTCGCCTCACCCGAGCGCACGCGCCGGAAGGCCTCACCAATCGCAACCGAAGAAGAAGAGCAGGCCACGGTGTGGCTCATGCTCACTCCGCCCAGACCGAGCTGAATGGAGAGGTGTGCATTGACGGCATTGTTCATGCCCATCACCACGCTCAGCGGCGACAGGCGCTCGCGCCCGTTCTGCCACATGTCTCGGTAGCCCTTCTCGAAGGCCATGATGCCGCCCAGCGCCGTGCCCCAGATGCAGGCCCAGTCATTGCGCTCGTCCAGATCGGCGGGCAATCGCTCCAGTCCGGCGTCTTGCCAGGCTTCGAAAGCCGCGGCCACACCCAGCTGTGCGAAGCGTTCCATCATCGACGCCAGCGGTTTGCCCAGCGCCGCAACAGGATCAAACCCGGTGCAGCTCACGAACGGCATGGCCAGGGGCCTGGGCTTGTCATCGGTCTGGAGGTAGCGCACCGCCGAACGACCCGCGAGAAGGTGTTCAAAAAAAGGGGCCGCTCCATCCCCGTAGGGGCTGACCAGACCCAGCCCCGTGATGGCCACACGGCGTCGGGTCATGATGCGGCGACTTTGGCTGCGCGCAGGGCGTCGATCAGGGTCACCATCTCGCCGACAGTCTTCGGGATGACCACACGGGAGTCGATGGAAATTCCCAGGCGGTCTTCCGCCTCGAACATCAGCTCTGCGAGCATCAGCGAATCAACACCCAGATCAGCGAGCAACGCACCAGGAACCACCGCCTCGGGCGCTGCACCCAGGCGATCGTGGAGAAATTGGCGAATCAGTTCGGTCGATTGCATGGCATACATTCAATGGCTGGCTGTCTTGCTCGACCCCGACACCCGGTAACGAATGCCCAGCAGGTCCGGAGGGTCGGCGAGGAGCCTCAACCCGGGCACAGACCGCCGATCAGCGCGGAATTTTCAGTGATTTGATTGTACAGCCGGCACAATGCGGGCTGCCCTTCACCCGACCCCACCATGACCCTTCCTCAGCGAGACACCGCACGCCCACAAGCAACGCTTGTTGCCATGCCCACCTCCGAAATCACGCCCGGTCCTGCCGGAACATCGGGATGGCTGGGCAGGCTCGGGCGGCGCTTTGTCATCTACTGGCCACTCAAGGGATTTGGCACCACGACCTTCATGGCGCTGTTTTTCTGGAGCTATTTCTGGATCCTGGAACACCCGCGCAGCGTGGCCGTGGTCATGCCCGAAATCTGGCTGGACCGCTGGATCGGTTTCGTGCCGTCCGCGTTTCCGATCTACGTGTCGCTCTGGCTCTACGTCTTCCTGCCACCCGCGGTGATGGGCAATCTGCGTGCCCTGGTGTGGTTTGGCGTCTGGGTGGGGGCCATGTGCCTGTTCTGCCTGGCGCTCTTCTGGTGGTTTCCGACCCAGACACCCTTGGTCGACATGGACTGGAGCCTCTACCCCGGCCTGGCCGTGGTCAAGGGGGTGGACGCGGCCGGCAACGCCTGCCCTTCGCTGCATGTGGCTTCGGCGGTATTCAGTCTCTGCTGGCTGCACCGCATCGTGGCCCAGCTGCGCGCCCCCAGAGTGCTGCAGTGGCTCTCCGCCGTGCAATGTGTGGCCATCGTCTGGTCGACCATGGCCACCCTGCAGCATGTGGCCCTCGACGTGTTTGCGGGTGTCGTGGTGGGACTGGCCTTCGCGGCCGCCTCGCTGGCCCACGTGAAGAACACCGCCTGAACCTGCGCAACAGTCAGTCACGGAGGACGCGCAAGACGTCAGAGTGGAACTCGCGGCTATAGAGAATGGCCACCACCGTCAGCGTGCCCAGCACCATCGCCAGCGGCGATACGAACCAGGCCAGCGCGGCAAACGAAAAGTAATACGCACGCAGACCGTCGTTGAAGGTTTCGGCGGCGGCGCCCACCATGGCGGCCGCGCGATCGGCGTACTGGTTGCGGTCGAACTTGCCCGATTCAAAGTCCTCGGGCGGCGGCATGGCGCCGATCACCAGCGCGACAAAGGTGTACTGGCGCATGCACCAGGAAAAGCGGAAAAACGCGTAGACGAAGATCGCCACCAGCACCAGGATCTTGAACTCGAAGACGATCAGCGAGGTGGCCTGCGCAAAAGGAATCTCGTTCATCAGCTCGGACGCCTTGTCGGTCGTGCCCAGCAAGGCGAACAGACCACCGATCACCAGGATCGAGGTGGACGAGAAAAAAGCCGGTGTGTTCGACAAGGTCTGGGTGATCAGGCCGTCGAGCATGCGCGGGTCTCGCATGGCGGCCTGGCGCATCCAGTAGGCCCGGTAGCGGTTGGTGGTCACCAGCAGCGAGGAGCGGCGTCGACCCCAGACACTGGCGAACCAGGCGTAGCCCACCCACAAGGCAAAAAAGCAGACCAGCGCCAGCCAGTCTGCCCAGGGGAGGATGTCGATGATCTTCATCCGGCGGATGTTAGCCGCACGAAGCCGCCAACCGGCCGCTCAGCCCTTGAATTTTGCCGCCACCTCGGCGACGCGTTCCCCGAACAGGCGCGCCGTTTCCAGATCACCGGGCAGCATCTCATTGGCACTCGCGTCCGACGGGCTTTGTGCGATCGCGCCGCTGTACGACACCAGGTAGTTCACATCATCGCGCTGTGCAGCCTTGGTGTTGCTGGGCATGAGGCCCTGGCTCACCCAGATCATGCCGTGCTGCATGGACAGCGTGAACAGGTAGTGCAGCGTGGACAGCTTGTCGCCGTTCATGCCGGCGCTGTTGGTGAAACCGGCCGCGAGCTTGTCTTTCCACTGCTGGGAAAACCAGGGTTTGCTGGAGGCATCGGCGAATTTCTTGAACTGCCAGCTCACGCTGCCCATGTAGGTGGGTGAGCCCATGATGATGGCGTCGGCCGCGGCCAGCGCTTCCCAGCCGCCCTCGGGCAGATTGCCGTCGGCGTCGATGGCGATCAGTTCGGCGCCTGCGCCACTGGCCACCGATTGCGCCATGCGCTGGGTGTGACCGTAACCCGAGTGGTAAACCACAACAACGTTTGCCATTGGAGACCTTTCAGAAAAGCGCCGCAGCGCGGGTGGGGAAAAGGGACTCGAAGACCACTCAGGCCGGGCGGCGGGCGTCCAGGCTGAAGGCGCCGGCACCGAAAGCTGCGAGCGCCAGCAGGCCGCCCGTCACACCGATGTTCTTCATGAACATCAGCTGCTGCATCATTTGCTGCTCGGCCGGCATGGCCCAGTAGTTGTGGAAAAAGAACGAGGCGCCCAGCGTGAACAGCGCCAGAGCCAGGGCAGCCCAGCGCGTGCCGAAGCCGATGATCAGAGCCAGGCTGCCCAGCACCTCCACCGCCATGGCCACCGCAGCGGCCACGGTGGGCATGGGCAGGCCCACCGATGCGATGTAACCGGCCGTACCGGCAAAACCGGTGATCTTGCCGATGCCGGCGGGCAGGAACAGGGCCGCCAGCAGCAGGCGGGACAACAGGGCGAGGGGGTTTTGCAGGGTGTGCATGGAAATGTCCTTGGAATGAAGTCTGGGGTGGGTCAAAAAGCTTGTCTGTGCGTCAGGCCACAAGGTCAAACACCAGCACCTCGGCGTCGTCGCCGCGAGCCAGGGTGAGTCGCTCGGCCTCGGCGATCAGCGCCGCGTCGCCGGCCTGCAGACGCTGGCCGTTCACGTCGAGCGCGCCGCGCACCAGGTGCACGTAGGCCTTGCGCTTCGGGTCCAGCGCCAGCTCGGCGCTTTCGCTGCCGTTGAAGAGGCCGGCGTACAGGGCCGCGTCGGCGTGGATGCTGACCGAGCCCCTGGCGCCGTCGGGCGAAGCCACCAGGCGCAGCTGGCCGCGCTTTTCGGTCTCGGAAAAGCTGTTCTGTTCGTAGCCGGGATCGATGCCCTTCACATTGGGTTCGATCCAGATCTGCAGGAAGTGCGTGGTCTGGTCGGGTGCGTGGTTGAACTCGCTGTGGCGCACGCCGCTGCCGGCGCTCATGCGCTGCACGTCGCCGGGCGGGATGCCCTTGACGTTGCCCATGCTGTCCTTGTGCGCCAGGTTGCCCGACAGCACATAGCTGATGATTTCCATGTCGCGGTGGCCGTGCGTGCCGAAGCCGGTGCCCGGTGCGATGCGGTCTTCGTTGATCACGCGCAGGTTGCCCCAGCCCATCCAGGCGGGGTCGAAATACTCGGCGAACGAAAAGGAGTGGAAGCTCTTGAGCCAGCCGTGGTCGGCGTAGCCGCGGGCGTCGGAACGTCGGATCTGCATCATGGTGTCTCGTCCTTTCAAGGGGGTGGTGCCGGCCGGTTGCGGGATCGCAGCAGCTGGCATGGATTGAATTGTGGAACCGCCACCCCCCGGTGTGTTTGCACGGTTTTGATGGCATCATTCAATTCAATTGAACACACCAGTTTCGCAAGCACCATGGCCAGTCCCAGCCCCCGCGCCGCCCTGTCCCCCGAAAACCTCGGTCTTCTCGAAGCCGTGGCACGGCTCGGCAGCATGGCCGCCGCCGCGCGCGAACTGGGCATGGTGCCCAGCGCCCTGACCTACCGCATCCGCCAGATCGAGGACGCGCTCGACGTGCTGCTGTTCGACCGCAGCGCGCGACGCGCCCAGCTCACGCCCGCCGGCGCCGAGCTGCTGCGCTGCGGGCAGTACCTGCTGAACGAGCTCGATGCGGTGGCCCAGCGCGTCAAGCGCGTGGCCACCGGCTGGGAGCCGCAGATCACCATCGCGGCCGACGCCATCATTGCCCGCGCGACCCTGTTCGAGCTGTGCGAGGCTTTTTACGCCGAAGGCGCTCCCACGCGCCTGAAGCTGCGCGCCGAAACGCTCTCGGGCACGCTCGAAGCCCTGCAAAGCGGCCAGGCCGATCTGGCGCTCGGCGTGCCCAGCGAGATGGCACAACCCGAAATCCAGACCGCGCCGCTGGGCAGCGTGCCGTTCGTCTACGCGGTGGCGCCTCACCATCCGCTGGCGGCAGCCACCCACAGCCTGAGTGACGAAGAGCTGCGCCTGCACCGCGCCGTGGCCGTGGCCGACAGCACCCAGCGCGGCAGCGGCGTGACTTACAACCTGCTGCCGGGGCAGGACGTGCTCACCGTGCCGACCATGCAGCACAAGCTGGAAGCGCAGCTGCGCGGTCTGGGTACGGGCTTCCTGCCGCAAACGCTGGCACAACCCTTCATCAACGCCGGGCGCCTGATCGTGAAGACCGTGCAGCGCCCCAACCGCAGCATCCGCGTGGCCTACGCATGGCGCCAGCCACGCAGCGCGGGCGACACCGGGCGGGCGCTGCGCTGGTGGCTGGAGCGCCTGCAGCACCCCACCACCCGTGCCGCCCTGCTCCACAACCATCACCAGATTTGATGCAGCCGGGGTTCACGCCAACAGGCAGGCTGCTACAGTCAACCTCAACCGTCCCGCAACACAGGCGCCCCGAGACATGACCACCAGCAAAAAAACCCGCACCCCGTCCGCAGCCGTCCCGCGCAAGCCGGCCCGCACCCCCCAACCCAGGAAACCGACCCCGATGCACATCGCGGTGGTGGGCGCCGGCATGGCCGGCGTGGCCTGCGCGCGCACGCTGCTGCAGGCGGGTCACCGCGTCACCCTGTTTGAAAAGAGCCGCGGCTTCGGTGGCCGCATGTCCACCCGCCGCAGCGAATTCGGCGGCTTCGACCACGGTGCGCAGTACTTCACGGTGCGCGACAAGCGCTTCGCCCAGGCACTGCAGACCGCACAGTCCGTGGTGCGCCCCTGGAGTGCGAACACGGTGCGCGTGCTCGACGAATTCGGTCATGTGCTGGCCAGTTCCCCGCCGCCGTCCGAACCGCATTTCGTGGCCACACCCGGCATGAGCGGTCTGGTCGAGCACTGGGTCCAGCCGCTGGCCCACCCCGAACTCTTCGGTGACCTGCCCGCGCGCACGCTCACCGAAACCCGCGTCACCCACATCGAACGCGATGTGCTGAATCCCGAGCAGTGGCAGCTGCGCACCGAAGACGTCGAAGGCGGCCAGCACGTGCTCGGTGGCTTCGACCGCGTGGTGCTCGCCATTCCGCACCTGCAGGCCCACGACCTGCTGCTGGTCTCCGGCCACTCGCCCGAGCTGCGCCAGTCCCTCGCCCCGGTGCAGGTGGCCCCCTGCTGGACGCTCATGGTCGCCTACCCCCAGGCCATGCAGCCCGGCCTGCCGCACATCGGTCCGCAGTGGAACGCCGCGCGCAGCATCCACCACCGCATCAGCTGGCTCGCGCGCGAAAACAGCAAGCCGAGGCGCGAGCCCATCGAGCGCTGGACCATCCAGGCCAGCCCCGAATGGTCGGCCAAACACCTTGAAGACGATACCGAGCGCGTCAAGGCCAAGCTGCTCAAGGGTTTTGCCGAAATCACCGGCATCCGCGCCACCCCCACCCACGCCGTGGTGCACCGCTGGCGCTTCGCGCAGACGCAGCAGCCGCTGGGCCGGCCCTACGTGTACGACAAGTCGCTCGGCATCGGCCTGTGCGGCGACTGGTGCCTGGGCCACCGCGTGGAAGACGCCTTTGTCTCCGGGCTCGAACTCGCTCTCGAAATGATTTGACCCCCCCTGCGCCGCTGCGCGGCTTCCCCCCCCGGGGGACAACACCAGCGGTCTGGCGAAGCCAGTCCCGCGGTGTGTGCTGGCACAGACACGCGCTCCGAGTACATGGCTTTGTCGGTTGCATCGTCCTACCGCGGGCGCTTCGCGCCCTCTCCCACCGGCCCGCTGCACGCGGGATCGCTCGTCGCGGCGCTGGCCAGCTGGCTTGACGCCCGCGCCCACGGCGGCATCTGGATCGTGCGCATCGAAGACGTGGACACGCCGCGCTGCGTGCCCGGTGCCGACCGTCTCATCCTGCAGCAGCTCGCCACTTGCGGCCTGGTCAGCGACGAACCCGAGGTCTGGCAATCAGAGCGGGGTGTGCTCTACCTGCAGGCACTGAACCAGCTCGTCGTCAAGGACCGTGCCTACCCCTGCGGCTGCTCGCGCAAGGACATCGAAGCGGCCTTGCACGCGGCAGGGCTGGGTCGCGAGCGCCATCACGCGGCCGTCTACCCCGGCACCTGCCGCCCCGAAAACGGCGGGCTGCAAGGCAAGCCCGCGCGCGCCTGGCGCTTCGCGGTGCCGAGCGAGCCGGCTGTCATGACGTGGACCGACCGCCGCCTGGGCCCGCAGGCGCAGAACGTGGCCCGCGAGGTCGGTGACTTCATCCTGCGACGCGCCGACGGCCTCTGGGCCTACCAGCTCGCCGTGGTGGTGGACGACGCCGCGCAGGGCATCACGCACGTGGTGCGCGGCGAAGACCTGGCCGACAACACGCCGCGCCAGATTGCGCTGCAGCGGGCGCTGGGCCTGCCCCTGCCGGCTTACCTGCACACCCCGCTGGTGCTGGGCGCCAATGATGAAAAGCTCAGCAAACAGAACGGGGCACAGGCACTGGACCTGAGCGAACCGGTGCTGGCGCTGCACCAGGCGGCCGCGACACTGGGACTGCTGGCCGCTCCGGGATCGGTGCCGGAAGCCCTCGCCGCCTGGGTCGCTCAGTGGAGGGACGCTCAGTCTCTCAGCCTTTGCGCCCGCCCATGACCAGTAGCAAGCCCCCCACCGCGATGGCACCGATGCCCGCCCACAGCGGCACATTGACGGTCTTCTTTTCCTTCACGGTCAACTCCAGCGGGCCCAGCTTCACCGCCGTGCTGTCCTGGGTGTAGCTGAAGCCGCCGTAGATCAGGGCCAGCGCGCCGCCAGCGATCAGGACCAGGGCAATGAGTTTGGTGGCGTTCATGGTGATTCTCTGAAAAGGTTGTGGAGTCTGTCACCCCCATTCTGCCCCCGACGGGAAATCAGGGCACGCGCCGCGCCACCAAGCCGGGCTCCTACAATCTCCCACCCCTCTCGCGCCGCACCATGAACCCTGACATCCCCGACAACGCCACCGCCGACCAGGCACCCCCTCCCGCCGGAACACCACAGCCCGATGGCGTGCCCTTCATGCGCGTGATCAAGAGCTACGTGCTGCGCGCCGGGCGCACCGGCCCGGGCCAGGCCCGCGCCTACGAGCAGTTCGGTCCGCAGTTTCTGCTCAACTACGACGCCAGCCAGACGCTGGACACCACGGCCGCCTTCGGCCGCGCGGCGCCGCTGATCATGGAGATCGGCTTCGGCATGGGCGGCGCCACCGCGCACATCGCCACCGTGCGCCCTGGCGACAATTTCCTCTGCTGCGAAGTGCACGAACCCGGCGTGGGCGCGCTGCTCAAGCTCGTGGGCGAAGCGGGCCTGCAGAACATCCGCATCTTCCGCCACGACGCGGTCGAAGTGCTTGACCACATGCTGCCCGAGGGCAGCCTGGACGGCGTGCACATCTTCTTCCCCGATCCCTGGCACAAGACGCGCCACCACAAGCGCCGCCTGATCCAGACCCCGTTCGTGAACCGCCTGGCGCGGCACCTGAAACCCGGTGGTTACCTGCACCTCGCGACCGACTGGGAACCATATGCCCAGCAGATGCTGGAAGTCCTGAGTGCCGAGCCGCTGCTGAAGAACACGGCCGCGGCTGGCAGCGACGGCTACGTGCCCAAGCCGGACTACCGGCCCTTGACCAAATTCGAGAACCGCGGCATCCAACTGGGCCACGGCGTGTGGGATCTGGTGTTTGTGCGCGCCTGAATTGAAACACCCCCCGCACCGCTTCGCGTCACCCCCCTCCAGGGGCGGCACTGGCCGTCTGGCAAAGCCCGCCCGGCGGTGCCTGCGGGTGGCGTTGTTTCATGCGGTGAGGGTGGTGCTCCCGCGCCGCGGAAAACTGATACCGAACATCGGGTCAATCGTCCTCGTCCGAGTCCAGTGCCGCGTCGGCACCGGCACCGATGAGCTGGCCGCCGATGCGGGCCGTGCCGACCGCCGCGTCCACCGCGAGGCCGGCCACGCCCACTACTGCCGATGCAGCCACATCGACCACGGCCACCACAGCGCAGCCGCTCAGCAGCAGGCTGCTCACACCAAGCGCCAGCGCCAGGCGGGCACGGATGACGGTGTCGGAGAGGTTGGCGGCTTTGATCACGGCGGGGTCCTGTGGTGAAGGCGCAGAGAATACCCGCATTTCCTTCGCTCACCCTCCTCCGCCGTGGCCCGATCCTCCAAGAACCCGCTCATTCCCGCCCGCGACGGCGTGTCGCCCAGCTGCGTCGCACTGCCTGGGGTCAAAGCCGGTGACGCCCGCTGGCCCGGCGTGATCGACTTTCTGGACGAACGCCTGCCAAAGGTGGGGCGCGCGGCGTGGGCCGAGCGGCTGGCCACGGGCGCGGTGCTGGACGAAGCGGGCCAGGCCGTACCGCCCGAGGCGCCGTACCGGGGCAATACGCGGCTGTATTACTACCGCGAGCTGCCGGACGAAGAGGTGGTGCCATTTGAAGAAACGGTGCTCTACCAGGACGCGCATCTGGTGGTGGCCGACAAACCGCACTTTCTGCCCGTGACGCCGGGCGGGCGCTATGTGCAGCAGACTTTGCTGGTGCGCCTTCAACGCAAGCTCGGCCTGCCACAGCTGGCACCGCTGCACCGCATTGATCGCGAAACCGCCGGGCTGGTGCTGTTGGCCGTGAATCCCGCCGAGCGCGGGACCTACCACGCGCTCTTCAGTGGGCGAACCATGCAAAAGACCTACGAGGCCATCGCGCCGGCCACCGACGCATTGAGCTGGCCGCACACGCGCCGCAGCCGCCTCGTGGAGCATCCGACCGATTTTTACCGCATGAACGAGGTGGCTGGCGAACCGAACAGCGAGACGCGCATCGGTGTGCTGGAGCGGCTTGGTGACTGGGCGCGGTACGCGCTGGAACCCGTCACCGGCAAGCGTCACCAGCTGCGGGTGCACATGAACGGACTCGGCCTGCCCATCGTAGGCGACCAGCTCTACCCGACCGTGCGGCACGGGCCAGACGAAGAGGAAGATTTTTCTGAGCCGCTGCGCCTTCTGGCCAAGGGTATGACGTTCACCGACCCGGTGACCGGCGAGGCGCGGCGGTTTGAGAGCGGGCTGAGCCTGGACTGGCCAGACACATAGCCCCCAAGCGTGCTCCCGCCGTCGGCGGGGCCCCGGGGCTCCACCGCTGCGCGGGTCGCTGCCCCCCGTGGGGGCTGTTTCGCCTTGGGGCGGCCCGGCGGCGAAACCCTGGGTTACAGGCGCTCGGCCACCCAGGCCTGCACCGAAGCCAGCGCCTTCGGCAGGCCCGACGCATCGGTGCCACCGGCCATGGCCATGTCGGGCTTGCCGCCGCCCTTGCCGCCCACCTGCTGGGCCACAAAGTTCACCAGCTCGCCGGCCTTGACCTTGGCCATCACGTCGGCCGTCACGCCCGCAGCGATCTGTACCTTGCCGCCGTCCACCGCAGCCAGCACGATGGCGGCGGATTTCAGCTTGTCCTTCAGCTTGTCCATGGTCTCGCGCAGGCCCTTGGCGTCTGCGCCGGCCAGCACCGCCGACAGCACCTGGATGCCCTTGACCTCCACCGCCTGGTTCACCAGCTCGTCGCCCTGCGCCGAGGCCAGCCGACTCTTGAGCGCGTTCATGTCCTTTTCCAGATCGCGCATCTGGTCCAGCAGCGCACCCACGCGCGCGGGCACCTCGCCGGGCGTGACCTTGAGCGTGCCGGCCACACCGCCGAGCGTGGCTTCCATGCCCTGCACATAGCTCAGCGCGTTCAGGCCCGTCACCGCTTCCACGCGACGCACGCCAGCGGCCACGCCGCCTTCCGCGGTGATGGTAAAGAAGCCGATGTCGCCCGTGGCCTTGACGTGTGTACCGCCGCAGAGTTCGCGGCTGGAGCCGATGTCGAGCACACGCACCGACTCGCCGTATTTCTCGCCGAACAGCATCATGGCGCCGGTCTTCTGCGCCGATTCGATGTCCATCACGCGCGCCTGCGTCGCCGCGTTGGCCACGATCTCGGCGTTCACACGCTGCTCGATGTCGCGGATCTGCGCATCCGTCACCGGCGCGTTGTGCGTGAAGTCGAAACGCGTCTTGTCGGCGTCGACCAGGCTGCCCTTCTGCTGCACATGCGTGCCCAGCACCTCGCGCAAGGCCTTGTGCATCAGGTGCGTGACCGAGTGGTTGCGCACGGTGGCGGCGCGCTGCGCGGTGTCCACCGCCGCGGTGACGGTGTCGCCCACGGCCAGCGTGCCCTGCTCCATCACGCCGTGGTGGCCGAACACGTCGGACTTGATCTTCTGCGTGTCGCCCACAGAAAACTTCGCCGAGCCGCTGGTGATGAGCCCTTCGTCACCGACCTGGCCACCGCTCTCGGCGTAGAAGGGCGTGGTGTCCAGCACCACGACACCTTGTTGCCCTGCCTTGAGTTCGGCCACGGGCGTGCCGTCCAGGTACAGCGCCACGACCTTGGCCGTGGCTTCGAGCTGTTCGTAACCGACGAAAGTGTTGCCGGCCCCGGTGTACTCCAGCGCCTTGTCCATCTTGAACTTGCCGGCTGCGCGGCCCTTGGCCTTCTGCGCTTCCATGGCGGCGTGGAAACCGGCCTCGTCCACCGTCAGGCCGCGCTCGCGACAGACATCGCCCGACAGGTCGAGCGGGAAGCCGTAGGTGTCGTGCAGCTTGAAGGCCACGTCGCCCGGCAGCACTTTCGCACCATCGGCCAGGGCTGCGTCCAGAATTTCCATGCCGTTGGCCAGGGTTTCGTAGAAACGCTCTTCTTCGGTCTTGAGCACCTCGCCGATGCGCTGCGCCTGGTTCGCCATGTTCGGGTAAGCCTCGCCCATCACGGCCACCAGATCGGGCACCAGCTTGTGGAAGAACGGGGTTTTCTGGCCCAGCTTGTAGCCGTGGCGGATAGCGCGGCGCACGATGCGGCGCTGCACGTAGCCACGGCCTTCGTTCGATGGAATCACGCCGTCGCTGATCAGGAAGGCGGTGGCGCGGATGTGGTCGGCGATCACCTTGAGCGAGGGGTTGTTCAGGTCTTTGGTCCCGGTCTCGCGGCCAGCGGCCTTGATCAGCGCGTCGAAGATGTCGATTTCATAGTTGCTGTGCACGTGCTGCAGGATCGCGGCCAGGCGCTCCAGGCCCATGCCGGTGTCCACGCAGGGCGCGGGCAGCGGCGTGACGGCGCCGGTCTCGTCCATGTTGAACTGCATGAACACGTTGTTCCAGATCTCGATGAAACGGTCGCCGTCTTCATCGGGGCTGCCCGGGGGGCCGCCGGCGATGTGGTCGCCGTGGTCGTAGAAGATTTCCGAGCAGGGGCCGCAGGGGCCGGTGTCGGCCATCATCCAGAAGTTGTCGCTCTTGTAGCGGCCGCCCTTGTTGTCGCCAATGCGGATCACACGCTCGGGCGGCAGGCCGATTTCTTTGGTCCAGATGTCGTAGGCCTCGTCGTCCTCTTCGTACACCGTGGCCAGCAGGCGCTCGGCCGGCAGCTTGTAGACCTCGGTCAGCAGCTCCCAGGCCCACTTCAGGCTCTCGCGCTTGAAGTAGTCGCCAAACGACCAGTTGCCCAGCATCTCGAAGAAGGTGTGGTGGCGCGCGGTGTAGCCCACGTTTTCCAGGTCGTTGTGCTTGCCGCCGGCGCGCAGGCAGGCCTGCACCGAGGCCGCGCGCACGTAGGGACGCTTGTCGGTACCGAGGAACACGTCCTTGAACTGGACCATGCCCGAGTTGGTGAACATGAGCGTGGGGTCGTTGCCCGGCACCAGCGGGCTGGACGCCACCACGGTGTGGCCCTTGGAGGCGAAGAAGTCCAGGAAGGTCTTGCGGATGTCGGCAACGGAGGCGGGGCGGGTCATGGTGGCCTTTGGAGGGGTTCTGTCGATCGGGTGCAGCCGGTGCACATGTGCACCAAACCCGGTATTTTCGCAAACTGGCGGGGCTTGTGCCTGGTGGGCCGCATCGGGCCCGGAAAACCGGGTGTCAGGCGCTCGTGCGGCCGCTTTTCAGGAAAGCCAGCACCTGCGGCTCTTCGGTGAAGGCCACGTTGAAGCGGAACCAGGGGCTGGGCTGCAGGTCGGGCGCGAACAGGTGGCCGGGCCCGAGCAGGATGTCCTGCTCCGCGGCCTTGTAGGCCAGCTCGGTCGCGTTGGCAATGTCGGGATGGCGTGCCCAGAGGAACATGCCGGCCTTGGGCTCGCAGAACAGCTCGAAGCCCAGGTTCTCCAGCTGCTGGGCCACGCGCTGGTGTGCCTGTGCCAGGCGTTCGCGCAGGCTGCGCAGGTGTTTGCGCCAGCGCCCGTCCACCAGCGCGCCGTAGGCCAGGCGCTCGTTGAACTCGGACGAGGTCAGGCCCGAGATCATCTTGAGCTGGGCAAAGTCTTCCAGCAGGTCGGGCGGCGCGGCCAGGAAACCGACGCGGATGTTGGGTGAGATGGTTTTTGAAAAACTGCTGATGTAGACGACCCGTTGCAACTGGTCCAGGCTGGCCAGCGAGGGCCGCGGCTCGGGGTCGAGGTCGGCGTAGATGTCGTTTTCCACCACCGTGAACTGGTGCTGCTCGGCCAGCTGCACCACACGGTGCAGGTGCGCCAGGTTGGCCACCGAACCGGTGGGGCTTTGCAGGCGCGGCTGGGTGAAAAACACCTTGGGCTGGTGCTCCAGCACCAGGGCTTCGAGCGCGGCCAGGTCGTAGCCGGCTGGCGTGCGCGGCACGCCGATCAGCCGGGCACCCAGGAAACGCAGTGAAAACAGCAGATTGGGGTAACCGGGGTCGTCCACCAGCACTGGATCGCCCGGGCGAATCAGGCGGCGCGCCACCAGGTCCATGGCCTGGCTGGAGCCCTGGGTGAGCAGCACCTGGTCGGCGCTGACGGCGATCTCCTGCTCGGCCAGCAGGTCGCGCACCAGCTGGCGCAGTGGCGCAAAACCCTTGGGTTCACCGTAGCCACCCAGGTCCACGTTTTCAGACGCCAGCGTGCGCAGGCTGCGGCGCAGGCCTTCTTCAAACAGCCAGTTGCCCGGCAACCAGCCGCAGCCCGGTTTCATGCGCAGCGCGCGCGCCTCGAACACCCGGCGCAGGTACCACATGGAGTCGAAGTTGTAGTTCGCCGTCTCGGCGGGCACGGTGCCCGGCGCCTGCGGTGCCACGCCATCGCGCTTGCGCACAAAAAAGCCCGAGTGCGGGCGCGAGACGAAATAGCCCAGCGCCACCAGCCGGTCGTAGGCATCGACCACGGTGTACACGCTCACGCCGTGGGCATGGGCGAACTGGCGGATGGAGGGCGCCTTGGAGCCCGGGCGCAGGTTGCCGCTCTGGATCAGGTCGCGAAACCCCTCGACGATCTGCACCACGAGCGGGCTGGTGCTTTTGGGGTTCAGGGTGAACATCGGGCGCTATCAGGGTAAATTTGTACAGGTCCGCAGGGCTGCACAGTGCATCGCTGTGCAGGCACTGTCTGTATATGTTAGCGGTGGCCCGCGAGCCCTACAGTCCGCCCCAGTCTGAAATTTCTTCACGATCGGAGCCCCCTGTATGCAACGCGAATCCCAAGCCACCAACGCCATGCTCATGGCCCGCCGCCAGGCCGCCATCCCCCGCGGCGTCGGCCACAGCCACCAGATCTTCATCGCCAGGGGCGAAAACGCCGAGATCTGGGACGTGGAAGGCCGCCGCTACATCGACTTCGCTGGCGGCATCGCCGTGCTCAACACCGGCCACCGCAACCCGGCCGTGATCGAGGCCGTGAAGGCCCAGCTCGACCAGTACACCCACACCTGCTTCCAGGTGCTGGCCTACGAGCCCTACGTGGAACTGGCCGAGCGCCTGAACGCCAAGGCCCCCGGCGACTTCGCCAAGAAAACCCTGTTCCTGACCACCGGCGCCGAAGCGGTGGAAAACGCGATCAAGATCGCGCGCGCCCACACCGGCCGCTCGGGCGTGATCGCCTTCACCGGTGGCTACCACGGCCGCACCCTGCTGACCCTGGGCATGACCGGCAAGGTCGCGCCCTACAAGACCGGCTTCGGTCCGTTCCCGGGCGAGATCTTCCACGCCCGCTTCCCGAACGCGCTGCACGGCGTGAGCGTGGACGATGCGATCGCCTCGGTCGAATCCATCCTCAAGAACGACATCGAAGCCAGCCGCGTGGCGGCCATCATCATCGAGCCGGTGCAGGGCGAAGGCGGCTTCAACGTCGCACCGCCCGAGCTGATGCAGCGCCTGCGCGCGCTGTGCGACCAGCACGGCATCCTGATGATCTGCGACGAAGTGCAGACCGGCGCTGGCCGCACCGGCACCTGGTTCGCCTGCGAGCAGAGCGGCATCGCGCCCGACCTGATCACCCTGGCCAAGTCCATGGCCGGCGGTTTCCCGATCTCTGCCGTGGTCGGCCGCGCCGAAGTGATGGACGCGCCCGCCGCGGGCGGCCTCGGCGGCACCTA
This sequence comes from Hydrogenophaga sp. L76, assembly GCF_057654755.1. Lineage (NCBI taxonomy): Bacteria > Pseudomonadati > Pseudomonadota > Betaproteobacteria > Burkholderiales > Comamonadaceae > Hydrogenophaga > Hydrogenophaga sp. L76. The sequence continues at coordinate 161,947 of NZ_CM172807.1, read as the reverse complement.
CGCCGGCAGCCCGATGGCCTGTGCCGCAGCCCTGGCCGTGCTCGACGAGTTTGAAAAACACGACCTGCTGCAGCGCAGCCGCGACGTCGGCGCGCGCATCACCGCCAGCCTGCAGACGCTGGCGAAGAAACACAACTGCATCGCCGACGTGCGCGGCCTGGGCGCCATGGTCGCCATGGAGCTGTGCAAGAACGGCGACGTGCACCAGCCCGACGCCGACCTCACCAAGGCCCTCGCCGCCGAAGCCACGAAACGCGGCCTGATCATCCTGACCTGCGGCACCTACGGCAACGTGGTGCGCATCCTGGTGCCGCTGACCGCCAGCGATGCCTTGCTCGATGAAGGCCTGGCGATCATTGCTGCCTCGCTCGACGCGCTGCAAGGCGCATGAGCTGCAACGATCAGCCCCCCGACGGCGCAAGCAGCGTGGCGCCACGCCCGCTCGAGGGCGTGCGTGTGCTCGACCTCTCGCGTGTGCTCGCCGGTCCCTGGGCCGGTCAGCTGCTGGCCGACTACGGCGCCGAAGTCCTGAAGGTGGAGCGCCCCGGTGCTGGTGACGATACGCGCAGCTGGGGCCCGCCCTGGTGGGGCGAAGACGCCGGGCGCGTGGCCGCGTATTTCGTCTGTGCCAACCGCGGCAAACGTTCGGTGGCGATCGACATCGCCAGCGCCGAAGGCATCCAGCAGGTGCGTGAACTGGTGCGTGAAGCGGACGTGCTGATCGAGAACTACAAGGTCGGCCAGCTCGCCAAGTACGGGCTCGACGCCACCAGCCTGCAGGCCATCAACCCGCGCCTGATCTACTGCTCGATCACCGGCTACGGCCAGAACGGCCCGCTGGCGCACAAGGCCGGTTACGACTTCGCGATCCAGGCCGAAGCGGGGCTGATGAGCATCACCGGCAACAAAGGCGAAGAGCCGCAGAAGGTGGGCGTGGCCGTGACGGACCTGATGACGGGTGTGTACGCCACCACCGCCATCCTCGCGGCGCTGCACGAACGCGCACGCACCGGCAAGGGGCGCCACATCGACGCGGCGCTGTTCGATGTGCAGGTGGCCATGCTGGCCAACCAGGCCAGCAACCAGCTGATTGGAAACAAGACGCCCACGCGCATGGGCAACGCGCACCCGAACATCGTGCCCTACCAGGTGTTCCCCACCCGGGACGGCCACATGGTGCTCGCCGTGGGCAACGACGGCCAGTTCGCCCGCTTCTGTGAAGCCTGCGACCACCCGGAAGTCTCGCGCGACGCACGCTTCTCGACCAACCCGGCGCGCGTGGAGCACCGCGCCACGCTGGTGCCGCTGCTCACCGGCTGGACGATGCAGCGCAACACTGCCGACTGGGTGCAGCGGCTGGATGCCGCGGGCGTGCCCTGCTCGCCGATCCTTGACATTGCTCAAGTCATGGCGCATCCCCATGTGGCGGCGCGCGGATTGCGGATACCAGCCGAAAGTGCCACAGTGCCACCCATGATCGCCAATCCGATGGTGCTGGACGGGCAACGCCCCGTCGCCGATCTGCCGCCACCCGCCCTCGGCGCCCACCAGGCACGATGGTTGCATGACCAGTCCTGAACCTCCTTCAGTCCTCCTTCCAGAACCGATCGCGCCCATGACCACCCCCAACGCACTCGTCACCTTCACCGGTGTGCAGAAAACCTACGATGGCCACACCCTGGTGGTCCGGGACCTGAACCTGGAGATCCAGAAGGGTGAATTCCTCTCGCTGCTCGGTCCCTCGGGCTCGGGCAAGACCACCACGCTGATGATGCTCGCGGGCTTCGAGTCGCCGACCTCGGGTGAGATCAGCCTGAACGGCGTGCCCATCACGCGCACGCCGCCGCACAAGCGCAACTTCGGCATGGTGTTCCAGAACTACGCGCTGTTCCCGCACATGACGGTGGCCGACAACATCGCCTACCCGCTCACCGTGCGCAAGCTCGGCAAGGCCGACGTCGAAGCCAAGGTCAAGCGCGCACTCGACATGGTGCAGATGGGCCACATGGGCAGCCGCTTTCCCGGCCAGCTCTCGGGCGGCCAGCAGCAGCGCGTGGCGCTGGCCCGCGCGCTGGTGTTCGACCCGCAACTGGTGCTGATGGACGAGCCGCTGGGCGCGCTCGACAAACAGTTGCGCGAACACATGCAGCTGGAGCTCAAGGCGCTGCACCGCCGCCTGGGCGTGACCTTCGTCTACGTGACGCACGACCAGTCGGAAGCGCTCACCATGTCAGACCGCGTGGCGGTGTTCAGCGAAGGCGTGATCCAGCAGATCGACCAGGTCGACCGCTTGTACGAAACACCGTCCAACCGTTTCGTCGCCAGCTTCGTGGGCGACAACTCGGTGCTCGACGCCCAGGTGGTGCAGACCACGGGCGAACACTGCGAGGTGGCGCTCGCCGACGGCACGCGACTGACCGGCGTCAACGTCAACCAGGCGCAGGCCGGTGAGACCGTGCAGTGCAGCGTGCGGCCCGAACGCATCACCGTGGTCAACGGCAGCGGCCCGACCGTCAACCGCCTGGGCGCGGCCATCGGCGACGTGATCTATTTCGGCGACCACCTGCGCCTGCGCTGCCAGGTCAGCGGCCAGCCGGAGATCAGCGTCAAAGTACCGCTGCAGCACCTGGGCCACATGGACGCCGGCCAGACCATCGGCCTGCACATCCCGCCCGAACACCTGCGCATATACCGCTGAACCTGTTTCCCCGTTCCTCAACCCCTGGAGATAAGCCCCATGAAACTCAAACCTGTTCTGTTGGCCGCGGCCCTGATGGTCGCCCTGCCGGTGATGGCCCAGAGCCAGCTCACCGTCGTCAACTTCGGTGGCGCCAACGGTGCCGCCCAGAAGAAGGCCTACTTCGAGGCCTTCGAGAAAGCCGGTGGTGGCAAGATCACCGCCGTGGAATACAACGGCGAACAGGCCAAGATCAAGGCCATGGTCGAAGCCAAGAAGGTCACCTGGGACGTGGTCGAAGTCGAGAGCCCGGACCTGAGCCGCGGCTGTGACGAAGGCCTGTTCGAGAAAATGGACTGGGCCAAGGTCGGCAACAAGGCCGACTTCCAGAAAGCCGCCGTGCACGAGTGCGGCGTCGGCACCTTCGTGTGGTCCACCGTGATGGCCTACGACGGCGACAAGCTCAAGACCGCGCCCACCACCTGGGCCGATTTCTGGGACGTGAAGAAATTCCCCGGCAAACGCGGCATGCGCAAGGGCGCCCGCTACAACCTCGAATTCGCCCTGATGGCCGACGGCGTCAAGACCGCCGACGTCTACAAGGTGCTGGCCACCAAGGACGGTGCCGATCGCGCGTTCAAGAAGCTGACCGAACTCAAGCCCAACATCCAGTGGTGGGAAGCCGGCGCGCAGCCGCCGCAGTTCCTGGTCGCGGGTGACGTGGCCATGACCACCGCCTACAACGGCCGCATCGACGCCGCCCAGCGCGAAGGCAAGAACCTCAAGATCACCTGGACCGGCGGCATCTACGACCTGGACTACTGGGTCATGCCCAAGGGCACGCCCAACAAGGACGCCGCCCTGAAGTTCATCGCCATGGCCAGCTCGCCCGACGCGCAGGCCGAATACGCCAAGAACATCAGCTACGGCCCGACCAACAACAAGGCCCTGACCAAGCTCGACGCCAAGGTCCTGGGCCTGCTCCCCACCTCGCCGGCCAACAGCAAGGACGCGCTGCAGTTCGGCATCGGCTTCTGGGCCGACCAGGGTGAAGCCCTGGAGAAGCGCTTCTCCGCCTGGGCAGCGCAGTGATGAGCACCAGCGGAACCGATCTCCAGCCGTTCGCAGGGGCCGCCCTGGAACGATCCGCTCCGGCAGGGAGCATGGGCCAGGCCCTGGCGGGGGGAAGCCTCGCCGCGCAGCTGCACCGCGCCGAACGGCGCAGGAAGCTGCGCGCCCTGGCACTGACCATGCCCCTGCTGGTTTTTCTGCTGGTGTTTTTTCTGGTTCCGCTGGGTTCCCTGCTGGTGCGGGCGGTTGAAAATCCCGAAGTGGCCGACGTCCTGCCCCGCACGGGGCAGGCGCTGGACGACTGGGACCGCGAGAGCCCGCCACCGGCCGCCGCCTACGCCGCCATCCTGGCCGACATGGGCAGCATCGAAGAAACCGCCCAGGCCGGCATACTGGCCCGCCGCCTCAACAGCGAGGTGGCCGGCGCCCGTTCGCTGGTCATGGGCACCTACCGCGCCCTGCCGCTGGGCGACAACCTCACACCCGAAGAGGCTCGCGCCAAGCTCATCGAACACGACGCGCGCTGGGAAGAACTGCCCTACTGGCAGACCATCGCCAAGAACAGCTCGCGCTGGACGCCCGACTACCTGCTCGCCGCGCTCGATTTCAAACGCAACGCCCAAGGCGACATCGAGCGCGTGGGCGCCGAAGAAGCCGCCTTCAGCGACATCCTGGGCCGCACCTTCCAGATGAGCGCCGTGGTGACGTTCTTCTGCCTGCTGCTGGGCTATCCGCTCGCCTACTGGCTCAGCACGCTCTCGGCGCGCAAGGCCAACGTGCTGCTGATCCTCGTGCTGCTGCCCTTCTGGACCTCGGTGCTGGTGCGCATCGCCGCCTGGATCGTGCTGCTGCAGAACAACGGCCTGGTCAACCGCTTCCTGATCTGGGTCGGTGCGACCGACACCCCCATTCCCCTGCTGTTCAACCGCCTGGGCGTGATCATCGCCATGGTGCACATCCTGCTGCCCTTCATGATCCTGCCGCTGTACAGCGTCATGAAATCGGTGCCACCCAACTACCTGCGTGCTGCCATCTCGCTGGGCAGCCCGCCACTGGCCGGCTTCTTCCGCGTCTACCTGCCGCAGACCTACCCCGGTGTGGCCGCGGGCGGCCTGCTGGTCTTCATCACCTGCATCGGCTACTACGTGACGCCCGCCCTGCTCGGTGGCCCGGCCGACCAGATGCTGAGCTACTACGTGGCGCAGTACACCAACGTCGAAGTCAACTGGGGCATGGCCTGCGCGCTCGGTGGTGTGCTGCTGACCGCCACCATGGTGCTCTACGTGCTGTACCGCAAGGTCTCCAAGGCCGAGCTGAGCCTTGGGTAACAGGAATCCGTCATGAAGTTGTTGCCCGTCTTCCCCGCCTACTACAACCTGCTCGACAAGCTCGGCTGGTTTGCCCTGCGTGGCGCTGGCATCGGTGTGATCGTCTACCTGCTGCTGCCGGTGGTGGTGATCATCCCGCTGTCGTTCAGCGACAGTTCGTTTCTCGCCTACCCCATCGAAGGCTGGTCGCTGCAGTGGTACCGCGAAATGTTCCACTCCGACGACTGGATCCGCGCTGCGAAGAACAGTTTCATCGTCGCGCCCCTCGCCACCCTGCTGGCCACCGTGCTGGGCACGCTCGCGGCCATGGGCCTGGCGAACACGAAGTTCTTTGGCAAGGGCTTCATCACCAGCCTATTGATCGCACCCATGGTGGTGCCGATCGTGGTGGTGGGCGTGAGCAGCTACCTGTACTTCGCCAAGTGGGGGCTGAATGACACCTACCTGGGCCTTGTGATCGTGCACGCCGCGCTCGGTGCGCCGTTTGTCGTCACCACCGTGCTGGCCACGCTGCAGAGCTTCAACCACAACCTGGTGAAAGCCAGCCTGAGCCTGGGTGCGAGCCCGCTCGAAACCTTCTTCCGCGTCACGCTGCCGGTCATCGCCCCCGGCGTGATCTCGGGCGCGCTGTTCGCGTTCGCCACCTCGTTTGACGAGGTCGTGGTCACGCTGTTCCTCGCCGGCCCCGAGCAGGTCACGTTGCCGCGCCAGATGTTCACCGGCATCCGGGAAAACATCTCGCCCACCATCGCCGCCGTGGCCACGCTGCTGATCCTGTTCACGACAGCGCTGATGCTGACGCTGGAGTGGCTGCGTGGAAGAAGAAAATAGATCATGCCCTTCACCACCGACACCACCCTGATCGGCCAGCACGCGCAGTTGGTGCCCTTGCGCGCCGAGCACCACGACAATCTCGTCGAAGCCGTGCGCGACGGCGAACTCTGGAAGCTCTGGTACACCGCGATCCCCACGCCCGAGGGCATGGCCGCAGAAATCGACCGCCGCCTGGGCCTGCAGCAGGCCGGCAGCATGCTGCCGTTCGCCGTGCTGAACGCCAGCAGCAAGGCGGTGGGCATGACGACCTACATGAACATCGACGCCGCCAACCGCCGCGTCGAAATCGGATCGACCTGGTACCGCACGGCCGTGCAGCGCAGCCCGCTCAACACCGAATGCAAGCGCCTGTTGCTGACCCACGCGTTCGAGACGCTGGACTGCATCGCGGTGGAGTTCCGCACGCACTTCTTCAACCACCAGAGCCGGCGCGGCATCGAGCGCCTGGGCGCCAAGCTCGACGGCGTGCTGCGCTCGCACCAGATCAACCGCCACCCCGACGCACATGGCGCGCTGCGCGACACCTGCGTCTACAGCATCCTGGCCAGCGAGTGGTCATCGGTCAAAGCCCATCTGGATTTCCAGCTGGTCAAACCCCGGGCCTGAACCCATGACCGATCCCACCGCTTTCAACCAGCCGCTGGGCGGCAATGCCATGCCGCGCTTCGGCGGCCTGGCCAGCATGATGCGGCTGCCCGTCGCCACATCGGCGGCGGGCCTCAACGCCGGCTTCATCGGCGTGCCGCTCGACACCGGCACCAGCCACCGCCCCGGCGCGCGCTTCGGCCCGCGCCAGATCCGCGCCGAGTCCTGCCTGATCCGCCCCTACAACATGGCGACCGGCGCCGCGCCCTTCGACGCGCTGCAGGTGGCCGACCTGGGCGACGTGGCGATCAACACCTACAACCTCCTGAAATCGGTGGACCTCATCGAGCAGCACTACCGCCCGGTCATCGCGGCCGGCTGCATCCCGCTCACGCTCGGCGGCGACCACACCATCGCCCTGCCCATCCTGCGCGCGATGAAGGCGACACACGGCCCGGTGGCGATGATCCATGTGGACGCGCACGCCGATGTGAACCCCGACATGTTCGGCGAGGCCATCGCCCACGGCACGCCCTTCCGCCGCGCGGTGGAAGAAGGCCTGCTGATCGGCAACAAGGTCTGGCAGATCGGCCTGCGTGGCAGCGGTTATTCGGCCGAAGACTTCGACTGGCCGCGCCAGCAGGGCTTCACCGTGGTGCCGGCGCACGAGATCTGGTGGACCAGCCTGGCGCCCTTGATGGCGCAGATCCGCGAAAAGATCGGCCCCGACACGCCCACGTATCTGAGCTTCGACATCGACGGCATCGACCCGGCCTACGCGGGCGGCACCGGCACGCCCGAGATCGGCGGCCTCACCGTGCCACAGGCGCTGGAGATCGTGCGCGGCTGCCGCGGCTTGAACCTCGTGGGCTGTGACCTGGTCGAAGTGTCCCCGGCCTACGACACCAGCGGCAACACCGCCCTGCTCGGCGCCAACCTGCTGTTTGAAATGCTGTGCGTGTTGCCGGGTGTGCAATACCGGTGACGGCGCTGCAGCGCGTTTGGCGCTAACCTCTTCTTTTTACCGAACCGAGCGAGACATCCCATGGACATGAAAATCGAAGATTTCGATAAAACCTCCCCCCTGGCCCTGCTGAAGGACCCGACCCTGCTGAAGACCGACGCGCTGATCAACGGCGAGTGGGTCAAGGGCAGCAGCCGCTTTGACGTGCTCGACCCGGCCACCGGCCAGAAGCTCGCCGACGTGGCCAACCTCGGCCCGGCCGATGCCGAAAAGGCCATCGCCGCCGCCAACGCCGCCTGGGCCGGCTGGAAGGGCAAGACCGCCAAGGAGCGCAGCATCATCCTGCGCAAGTGGTACGACCTGCTGATGGCCAACCAGGACGACCTGGGCCGCATCATGACCGCCGAGCAGGGCAAGCCGCTGGCCGAAGCCAAGGGTGAAGTGGCCTACGGCGCGAGCTTCGTCGAGTGGTTCGCCGAAGAGGCCAAGCGCGTCAACGGCGAGACCCTGCCGCAGTTCGACAACAACCGCCGCCTGATGGTGCTCAAGCAGCCCATCGGCGTCTGCGCGGCCATCACACCCTGGAACTTCCCGCTGGCCATGATCACGCGCAAGGTCGCGCCCGCGCTGGCCGCCGGCTGCCCGGTCATCATCAAGCCCGCCGAACTCACGCCGCTGACCGCGCTGGCCGCTGCCGAGCTGGCCATTCGCGCCGGCATCCCGGCCGGCGTACTCAACATGATCACCGCCGACGACCAGAACTCGATTGCGGTGGGCAAGGTCATCTGCGCCAGCGACGTGGTGCGCCACATCAGCTTCACCGGCTCCACCGAAGTGGGCCGCATCCTGATGGCGCAGAGCGCACCGACGGTGAAGAAGATGTCGCTCGAACTCGGCGGCAACGCGCCCTTCATCGTGTTCAACGACGCCGACATCGACAGCGCGGTGGAAGGCGCTTTCGCCAGCAAATACCGCAACGCCGGCCAGACCTGCGTCTGCTCGAACCGGCTGTACGTGCAGGAGGGTGTGTACGACGAGTTCGTCGAAAAGTTCGCAGCCAAGGTAAAAACCGCCAAGGTCGGCAACGGCTTTGAAGAGGGCGTGAACCAGGGGCCGCTGATCGAAGAAGCCGCGCTGGTGAAGGTGCAGCGCCACGTGGACGACGCCGTGGCCAAGGGCGGGCGTGTGGTGGCCGGTGGCAAGCGCCTGGCGGGACAGTTCTTCGAGCCCACCGTGGTGGCCGATGCGACCGCCGACATGCTGTGCGCGAAAGAAGAAACCTTCGGCCCCTTCGCCCCGGTGTTCAAGTTCAGCACCGAACAGGAAGCCATCGACGCGGCCAACAACACCGAGTTCGGTCTGGCCAGCTACTTCTACAGCCGCGACATCGGCCGCATCTACCGCGTGGCCGAAGCGCTGGAGTACGGCATGGTCGGCATCAACGTCGGCATCCTGGCCACCGAGCACGTGCCCTTCGGCGGCGTCAAGCAGTCCGGCCTGGGCCGCGAAGGCTCGCACCATGGCATGGACGACTACGTCGAGATCAAGTACCTCTGCCTCGGCGACATTCTGAAGTAACCGCCCCAGGGCCTATCAGTTCACCACCTGCCAGCTGCCATCGGGCTGCCGGCAGGCCCGGCCGTAGACGTCGTCGGGCCGGCCGCCCACGATCGCCCGCATGGTGTATTCGCGGCAGGGCGCGCCAGCCGATTCATAGGTGCGCGTGGGCGTCACGGTGTACTGGTTGCGCGTGTCGGGGTTGACCCACTGGGTCGGCTGCCCGGTCTGCGAGGTTTCCAGCACCTGCGCGGTGCGCATGCGGTCGGTGCTGTCCATGGAGCGGCCGACGTTGGCGCCGATGTTGGCGCCGATCAGCGCGCCCACGATGGTGGCCGCCGTGCGGCCTGTGCCACCGCCCACCTGCGAGCCCAGGGCACCGCCGAGCACACCACCGACGACCATGCCGCCGGTTTCGTTCGGACCACCCGGTGCAGCACAACCCGCCAGCGCCGCAGCGAGCGCGCCAACGAGGACCAGTCGTGCAGGAAAACGTGCGGGGAAACGCATATGAAACTCCTTGAAAAATGTGTCAGAAAGACGCTGGATCGGTCATGGCGGTGGTCCGTCTGGGCGTTTCCGGAACCCGGAACAGCCGCAGCGAGTGGCGCCACGCCCGTGCGTTATCATTCGAAGCGTTTTCGCGGGTGTAGTTCAATGGTAGAACGGCAGCTTCCCAAGCTTCATACGAGGGTTCGATTCCCTTCACCCGCTCCATTTATGACTTTCAAGAGCAGTCATAAACAGTCAAAAACCCAACAAAATCAACCACTTAGGCTAATTTAAGCCGTCAAGTGCAGTCATGTGCCGCCATTGCAGCGCAGCACGTTTGGGGGTACAAACCGGGGGAACAGGGCAAATTTGCCCCCATCCCTGGAGTTTTGTTCCCCCATGCTGACTGAAATCACCTGCAAAGCTGCGACCTGCCCCGAGGACAAGCCGCGTGTTCGTCTTACTGACGCTGGCGGGCTCTACCTGGAGGTCACGCCCAACGGGGCAAAGCGTTGGTTCTGGAAGTACCGCTTCGACGCGAAGGAAAAGCGCCTTGTTGAATTCCACGCAATCCTGACCCCGGCTTTCCATCCAATATTGACCCCACCTGTTGGGGTGTAGCCGAGCTACGCGTCTGTGGATAAGTCTACCGCTGGTGCATCGGCTTCTCCTTTCTCAGTCGTGCCGTTCTGGGCCGTCCGGGGCTTCTTTCTCGGGCCTGTCTTTGCTGCAGCGCTGGAGTGTTTGAACCGCCAGCTTTCATTGCCTGTCTCCACGATGTGGCAGTGGTGGGTCAGCCGGTCCAGCAGCGCCGTCGTCATCTTCGCGTCGCCGAACACCTGGCTCCATTCCCCGAAGCTCAGGTTGGTCGTGATCAGTATGCTGGTGCGCTCGTAGAGCTTGGAGATCAGGTGGAACAGCAAGGCACCACCGGCCTGGCTGAACGGCAGGTAACCCAGTTCATCGAGGATCACCAGGTCCATGTAAACCAGCCGGTGAGCCAACTGCCCGGCCTTGCCCTGGCTCTTCTCCAGCTCCAGCGCATTGACCAGTTCCACCGTCGAGAAGAACCGCACCCGTTTGCCGTGACGCTGGATCGCTTCGATGCCGATGGCCGTGGCCAGGTGGGTCTTGCCCGTACCCGGTCCGCCGATGAGCACCACGTTGTGGGCCGCGTCAATGAACTGGCCTCCATGCAGCGTGCGCACCAGTGCTTCGTCCACACCGGCCTGGCTGAATTCAAAGCCCGCAAGATCGCGGTGGGCGGGGAAGCGTGCCGCGCCCATCTGGTACGCCATGGAGCGCACTGTGCGTTCGGCCTGTTCGGCGCGCAGCAACTGGCCCAGGAATGCCTCAGGACTGAACTCGGTGTGCCGCGCCTGCGCGGCCACCTCGGGGTAGTTGGCGGCCATGCCGTGCAGCTTCAATGCCTTGAGCGCTGTGATGATGGCCTGGCTCATGGCTGCGCTCCTTGGGCGTCGTCACCATCGAGCGAGCGCAGCCGGTCGTAACGCTGCACGTTGGCCAGCGGCTGCACCGCCAACGTCAAGGGCGTCTTGACCTCCTGGGCATCGCCCGTCTGGCCGCCAGACTTCAAACGCGCCAGCACGTTGAGCACATGCTCACCACTGGGCTTGCCGCTCTCCAGCGCCAGCTCGGCCGCCACCAGCACCGGCTCCAGCCCATGCACCGGAACGGCCGCCAGCACCTGTGCCATCACCCGGTCCCCGCCTTCGTGGCGCAGCAGGATGGCCTGCAACTTCTTCAATGGCTCGGGCAGGGTCTCGAAGGGCGCACCGTTGCGCAGCGCCCCGGGCTTGCGTTCGATCAGGCTCACGTAATGGCGCCAGTCGTAGAAGGTCTGGCTGCGCTCGAAGCTGCGCGCATGGCTGGCGATGCGGGTGTTCTCGGCCACAACGTCCAGGCGATCCGGATACAGGCGCAGGCTGACCACCTCGTGGGCGTGTTCGGTCGGCACGCTGTAGCGGTTGCGCTGCAGGTGCACCAGCGCCGTGCTGGAGACTCGGGCCAGCACCTCCACGTAGCCATCAAACGGTTTGGGGTTGGGCATGAGGCGCAGTTGTTCGTCCTGCAGCACGTCGGCCACCTTCAGCGTGGGCCACTCGGGGTGGTTGAGCTCGGCCCACGCGGCGCGGCACTCCTGGGCCAGCCAGTCGTTGAGCGCTTCCATGCTGGGCCAGCGCTGTTTGAGCGCCTTGTGCCAGATGCTGCTGCGCCGGTCGCGCACGTTCTTCTCCACGATGCCCTTCTCCCAGCCGCTGGCGACGTTGCAGAACTCGGGCTCGAACAGGTAGTGGCCCGTCATGGCTTCAAAGCGCGCATTGATCACGCGCTTCTTGCCCGCGCCGACCTTGTCCACGGCGGTCTTCATGTTGTCGTAGATGCCGCGCTGGGGCACGCCGCCGAAGGCGGCAAACGCCCGGGCATGGGCATCGAACAGCATCTCGTGGCTCTGGGTCGGATATGCCACCAGCCAGAAGGCGCGGCTGCCACACAGCTTGGTGTGCGCCACTTCCAGGCGCCGGCGCAGGCCGCCCACCCAGGCGTACTCGGTGCTCCAGTCGAACTGGAACGCGTCGCCCAGCGCGAACTTCAAGGGCACGAAGGCGGGCTTGCCGACCTTGCCCGACTGCTCTTCTCGCCAGCGCCGGGCAAAGGCGGCCACCCGGCCGTAGCCGCCGGTGTAACCCTGCTCGGCCAGGGCTTCGTACATGGCCTTGATGGTGCGGCGATCGCGTTTGCCGCGGTGCTGGTCGGCCTTGAGCCAGGTCGCCAGCGTCTCGGTAAAGCCGTCGAGCTTGCTCACCACCACCCGCTGGGGGTACTTGGGCTGGACCATCTCGCCCTTGCGCAGCCACACCTTGATGGTGTTTCTGGCCAGGCCCGTGCGCCGCTCGATCTCTTTGATTGGAAGGCCATCGCGCAGGTGCATCCTGCGGATCTTTGCCAGTGTTCCCACGTTGATCACTCCTTGAACCCTCCTGCTCAAAAAACAAGCAGGAGACCTTACTCAAGGGGTCAAAGTTGGATGAAAAAACTCAGTCCAGAGGGGTCAGATTTACGTGGAAATCAACAGTGCGGGCGATTGGGTGAATCTGCTACGCGGGGAATAGAACCTATGGCCATGGGGAAAAACAGGGGGTAAAAAATAAATCGAATTGGCGAAACCCAATGCCAGTAAGGCATAGAAGCAACAGTTCGACTCCCTTCACCTCCAGATACACAAAAGGCCCCACGGGGCCTTTTGGCTTTTCTGCGGCCGGTGTGCACCGGGCGTCATTGGCTCAGCGTGCGCCCAGGCCCATGCTGCGCGAGATCACCTCTTTCATGATCTCGTTGGTGCCGCCGTAGATGCGCTGCACGCGCGCGTCGGCGTAGGCCCGGGTGATCGGGTATTCCCACATGTAGCCGTAGCCGCCGTGCAGCTGCACGCACTCGTCCATCACCTTGCACTGCAGGTCGCTGCACCAGTACTTGGCCATGCTGGCGGTGGCGGTGTCGAGCTTCTCCTGCACGATCAGCTCGCAGCACTTGTCCACGAACACGCGCGCCACCTGCACCTCGGTCTGCAGTTCGGCCAGTGTGTAGCGCGTGTTCTGGTAGCTCGCGACGGGCTGGCCGAAAACCTTGCGGTCCTTCACGTACTGCACCGTCCAGTCGATGGCGGCTTGCGCCGCAGCCACGGCACCGATGGCGATCTGCAGGCGCTCCCAGGGCAACTGCTCCATGAGGCAGATGAAGCCCCTGCCCTCACCCCCCAGCAGGTTTTCGGCAGGCACGCTGACGTTGTCAAAGAACAATTCCGACGTGTCCTGCGCCTTCATGCCCAGCTTCTTCAGGCGCTTGCCCTTGCTGAAGCCCGCCATGCCCTGCTCCACCAGCAGCAGGCTCGTGCCCTTGGCGCCTGCAGCCGGGTCGGTCTTGGCGACCACGATCACCAGGTCGGCGTGCCAGCCGTTGGTGATGAAGGTCTTGCTGCCGTTGAGCAGGTAGCTGCCGTCGGCTTGTTTGATGGCCGTGGTCTTCACGCCCTGCAGGTCGCTGCCCGCGGCGGGCTCGCTCATGGCGATGGCGCCCACCATCTCGCCCGTGGCCAGCAACGGCAGGTATTTCTGCTTCTGCGCCTCGGTGCCGTAGTGCAGGATGTACGGTGCCACGATCTCGCTGTGCAGGCCGAAGCCGATGCCGCTCACGCCCGCGTGTGCGATCTCCTCCATCTGCGCCACCGAGTACAGCTTGTCGGCCCCGGCGCCGCCATATTCTTCGGGCATGGTCATGCAGAGAAAGCCGTTTTCGCCGGCCTTGCGCCAGACATCGCGGTCCACGTATCCCTGCTCTTCCCAGCCCTCATGGAAGGGCGTAATCTCCTTTTCCACAAAGCGGCGAAAGCTGTCGCGGAAGGCTTCGTGGTCGGCGTTGAACAGGTTGCGGTCGATCATGGTGTCACCTTCCGGACGGGTGGAGTGATTTATACAAAGCATTTGCTTGGCGAAAGTCTATACTGATCTTATAGGCCCGACCATCCGGGCAAATCCCCCAGGAGACAAGCCCATGAGCGAAGCCTTCGTTTACGACGCCATCCGCACCCCGCGCGGCAAGGGCAAAAAAGACGGCAGCCTGCACGAGGTCAAGCCGGTCAACCTGCTGGCCGGCCTGCTGCGCGAACTGCAGCACCGCAACCACCTGGACACCTCGGCGGTGGACGACGTGGTGATGGGTGTGGTCTCGCCCATCGGAGAACAGGGTTCGGTGCTGCCCAAGGTGGCCGCGCTCAAGGCCGGCTGGGACTGGCGCTGCTCGGGTGTGCAGCTCAACCGCTTCTGCGCCTCGGGCCTGGAGGCGGTGAACATGGCCGCCATGAAGGTGAAGAGCGGCTGGGAAGATCTGGTCGTGGCCGGCGGCGTGGAGAGCATGAGCCGCGTGCCGATCGGCTCTGACGGCGGTGCCTGGGCGCAGGACCCGGAGACCAACAGCGCCACGCTGTTCGTGCCACAAGGCATCGGCGCCGACCTGATCGCCACGCTCGACGGCTTCACGCGCGAAGACGTGGACGCCTTCGCGCTCGAATCGCAGAAGCGCGCCGCCGCTGCGCGCGCGGCCGGGCATTTCCAGCACTCGGTGGTGCCGGTGAAAGATCCGCTGGGCCAGATCATCCTGGCGGTGGACGAGTTCATCAAACCGCACACCACCATGGCGGGCCTGGCCGGTCTGAAGCCCGCCTTCGAGCAGCTTGGCGCCATGGGCTTCGACGCGGTGGCGCTGCAGCGCTACCCGCAGGTGGAGCGCATCCACCACGTGCACCACGCGGGCAATTCGTCGGGCATCGTGGACGGCGCGGCCGCCATGCTGATCGGCAGCGAGGCCGCGGGCAAGGCCCACGGCTTCACGCCGCGCGCGCGCATCGTGTCGGTTGCGCTCTCGGGCGCGGACCCGACCATCATGCTCACCGGCCCGATGCCGGCCGCGCGCAAGGCGCTGGCCAAGGCCGGCCTCGCCATTCACCAGATCGACCTGTTCGAGGTGAACGAAGCCTTTGCGGCCGTGCCCATGCGCTTCATGCGCGAGATGGGCGTACCGCACGAGAAGGTGAACGTGAACGGGGGTGCGATTGCGCTGGGCCATCCGCTGGGCGCCACGGGCGCGATGATCCTGAACACGTTGATCGATGAGCTGCACCGGACGAAAAAGCGCTACGGCCTCGCCACGCTGTGTGTCGGCGGCGGCATGGGCATTGCGACGATCGTAGAGCGCATCTGAACCGAGCGGAGACACCAACATGATCACAAAAACCATCCGCTACGAACTTGCCGACGGCATCGCAACGATCACCTTCGACGAGCAGGATTCCCCCGTCAACACCATGTGCCTGCAGTGGCAGGACGATCTGGACGCCGTGACCGCCCAGGTGGGCAAGGACCGCGAACAGATCAAAGGCATCGTGCTGGCCTCGGCCAAGAGCACCTTCTTCGCCGGCGCCGACCTCAAGGGCGTGATGCGATCGACCGCGGCCGACGGCCACCGCGTGTTCACCGAGATCGAGCGTATCAAACGTTGCTTCCGCAGCCTGGAAACGCTGGGCGTGCCGGTGGTGAGCTGCCTGAACGGCGCCGCGCTCGGCGGTGGCTGGGAGGTGGCGCTGGTCGGCCACCACCGCATCGCGGTCAACAACCCCAAGGTCCAGTTCGGCCTGCCCGAGATCACGCTGGGGCTGATCCCAGGCGGCGGTGGCATCACCAAGATGACGAGGCTGCTGGGCCTGGTGGCCGCGCAGCCCTACATCCTGGAGAGCAAGCTCTTCGGGCCCGAAGAGGGCCTGAAGATCGGCGTGATCCATGAACTGGTGGCCACGGCCGAAGAGCTGATGCCGCGCGCGCTGGCCCACATCGAAGCCGCGCAGGGCAAGCCCGAGGCCTGCCAGCACCCGTGGGACCGCAAGGACTACAAGATGCACGGTGGCACGCCGAGCAACCCCAAGATCGCGGCCATGCTGAGCGTGGCGCCGGCGGTGCTCAAGCAGAAGACACGCGGCCTCTACCCCGCGCCCGAGGCCGCACTCGCCGCGATGGTGGAAGGCGCCATGGTGGACTTCGACACCGCCATGCGCATCGAAAGCCGCTACCTCGCCGGGCTCATGACCGGCCCGATGGCCCGGAACATGATCAACACCTTCTTCTTCAACATGAACGCCATCAAGGCCGGCCAGAGCCGCCCGAAGGACGTGCCGCGTTACAAGCCGCAGAAGGTGGGTCTGCTGGGCGCCGGCATGATGGGCTCGGGCATCGCCTACGCCCAGGCCAGCCGCGGCATCGCCACCGTGCTGAAGGACGTCAGCCTGGAAGCGGCCAACAAGGGCAAGGCCAACAGCCTGAAGGTGACGCAGCCGCGGGTGGACAAGGGCCGCATGAGCGCGGCCGACCAGCAGGCCCTGCTCGCGCGCATCACGCCGACCGCGAGCACCGCCGACCTGCGGGGCTGCGACCTGATCATCGAGGCGGTGTTCGAGCACCGCGAACTCAAGGCCGCGGTGACGCACGAATCCGAACCCATGTTGGCCGAGGGTGGTTTCTTCGCCAGCAACACGTCCACCCTGCCCATCACCGGCCTCGCCAAGGCGAGCGCGCGGCCGCAGAAGTTCGTCGGCATCCACTTCTTCAGCCCGGTCGACAAGATGAAGCTGGTGGAGGTCATCCGCGGCAAGGAAACCGACGACGAGACCATCGCCCGCGCCTACGACTACGTGCAGGCGCTGGGCAAGCTGCCGATCGTGGTGAACGACGCGCGCGGCTTCTACACCAGCCGCACCTTCGGCACCTTCGTGATGGAAGGCGCAGCGATGCTGGGCGAAGGCATTCCGGCGCCGGTGATCGAAAACGCCGCCATGCAGGCTGGCATGCCGGTGGGGCCGCTGGCCGTGCTGGACGAGACCGCGCTCTCGCTGTCGGTGCACGTCCTGGAACAGACCCGCGCCGACTTCGCCGAAGAAGGCCGCCACTACGACACCACGCCGGGCGAGGCGCTGGTGGAGCACATGGTGAAGCAGCTCCACCGCAGCGGCCGTGCGGCCGGTGGCGGTTTCTACGATTACCCCGCCGGGCAGAAGAAAACCCTCTGGCCCCAGCTCAAGACCCTGTTCGAAAAACCCGATGTCGCCTGGGACCTGCAGGACGTGAAAGACCGCCTGCTCTACCGCCAGTCGGTGGAGACGGCGCGCTGTCTGGCCGAAGGCGTGCTCACCAGCGTGCACGACGGCAACATCGGTTCCATCTTCGGCATCGGCTTCCCGGCCTGGACCGGCGGCGCGCTGCAGTTCATCTACGGCATGGGTATCGAGGCGTTCGAGAAACGCTGTGCCGAACTGGCGGCGAAGTACGGCCTGGGTTTTGCCTTGAACGATGCTGTGAAGGCAGCGATCCGCCAGCACCAGCCGGTGTACTGAATCCCGACCCAACCGGTGTCAAAGCGCTGCAAGCCGGCGCCCTTACACTTTTTGCACCCGCCGGCGGGCACCCTGCCCGCCGGCTTTTTCACGACCGCAGGCAACCTCACCCATGAAACGACTCGAAGGAAAAATCAGCCTCATCACCGGCGCCGCACAAGGCATTGGCCTGGCCACCGCGCTCAAGTTCGCACGCGAAGGCGCGACCGTCATCGTCTGCGACGTGAAGCAGGCCGCGGTGGACGAAGCGGTGCAGCAGTGCCAGGCGCTCGGCGCCCAGGCGGCCGGCTTCGTGATGGACGTGACCCAGCGCGAAATGGTCGACGCCGTGGTGGGCCAGGTGCTGGCGCGTTTTGGCCGCATCGACGTGCTGGTGAACAACGCCGGCATCACGCAGGACGCGCGGCTGCAGAAGATGACGCTGGAGCAGTTCGACCGCGTGATCGACGTCAACCTGCGCGGGGTCTTCCACTGCGCGCAGGCGGTGGCCGACATCATGGTTGAACAGGGCGCCGGCGTGATCCTCAACGCCAGCTCGGTGGTGGGCATCTACGGCAACTTCGGCCAGACCAACTACGCGGCCACCAAGTTCGGCGTGATCGGCTTCACCAAGACCTGGAGCCGCGAACTCGGCCCCAAGGGCGTGCGCGTGAACGCCGTGGCGCCGGGTTTCATCGCCACCCCCATCCTCAGCACCATCCCCGAGAAGGTGATCGCCGAGATGGAACACCGCGTGCCGCTGCGCCGCCTGGGCCAGCCGGAGGAGATCGCCAACGTCTACGCCTTCCTGGCCAGCGACGAAGCGAGCTACATCAACGGTGCGGTGATCGAAGTCTCAGGCGGCATGTCGGTATAGATGGAGCACCCCCCGCGCCGCTTCGCGTCACCCCCCTCCAGGGGGGCGGCACTGGCCGTCCGGCGAAGCCGGCCCGGCGGTGCCTCTGGGTTGGGCTGTGGCGTTCGAGGCGGGTCGCGCTCCACCTTTGGAAACTGAAATGACCAACCCTTTGCCTCCCGGTGTGACCCTGCGCGAACCGCGACCGGGCGACATGGGCTGGGTGATCCAGCAGCACGGCGAGCTCTACTGGCGCGAATACGGCTGGAACGCCGAGTTCGAGGCCCTGGTGGCCAGCATCGTGGCCGGCATGATGAAGCGCCACGACCCGGCCTGGGAGCGCGGCTGGATCGCCGAACTCGACGGCGAACGCGTGGGTTCGGCCTTCGTGGTTCGCAAGAGCAAGACGGTGGCCCAGCTGCGCCTGCTGATCCTCTCGCCCGCGGCACGCGGCCTCGGCCTGGGCGGGCGGCTGACCGACGAATGCATCGCTTTCGCGCGCGACAGGGGCTACCGCAAGATGGTGCTCTGGACCAACCGCAACCTCGACGCCGCGCGCGCCATCTACGCCCGGCGCGGCTTCACCCTCATGGGCAGTGAGGCGCACCACAGCTACGGCCGTGACCTGGTGGGTGAACACTGGGAACTCACCCTGTGACCCTGGCGCCGCCACCATGGGCAGGCGCCTCATGAGGCCAGGACCGGCACCCGATAATCGAGCCATGCCCGCCCCAGCAAGCACCCTCGACCCGGCCATTGACGCCGCCCCCAACCAGCCCCGATCCAAAACCGACCTCTTCATGTCGTTCACCTGGCTGGCCCTGCAGGGCTTTGGCGGCGTGCTGGCGGTGGTGCAGCGCGAGCTGGTGGAGAAAAAACGCTGGATGACGCGCGATCAGTTCGTGGAGGACTGGGCCGTGGCGCAGATCATGCCGGGGCCCAACGTGGTCAACCTCTCGATGATGATCGGCGGGCGCTACTTCGGCCTGCCCGGCGCGCTGGCCGCGCTCACCGGCATGCTGGCCGCGCCGCTGGTGATCGTGCTGCTGCTGGCGGCGCTCTACGGCAGCGTGGCCGACAGTGCCACCGCACAAGCTGCGCTGCGCGGCATGGGGGCGGTGGCCGCCGGCCTCATCACCGCCACCGGCATCAAGCTGATCGCCGCACTCGGCAAGAACGCCATGGGCATCGGGGTGTGCATCGGCCTGGCGGCGCTCACCTTCGTGGCGATCGCCCTGCTGCGATGGCCGCTGGCCTGGGTGCTGCCGGGCCTGGGTGGCGTGGCCTGCCTGTGGGCCTACCGCGTGTTGGGTCGGCGCGAAACCGGAGCGGCGCAATGACCATGGCCCCCACGCTGGCGAACTGGGTCGACGTGTTCCTGCATTTCGCCTCGCTCTCGCTGCTGGCGGTGGGCGGCGCCATCACCACCGCGCCCGACATGCACCGCTACCTGGTGGGCCAACAGGGCTGGCTGAGCGAGGCGCAGTTCACCTCGTCGATCGCGCTGTCGCAGGCCGCACCCGGCCCGAACGTGCTGTTCGTCGCCCTGCTGGGCTGGAACCTGGGCCTGAACGCGGGCGGTGGGCCGTCGGCCGGCTGGGTGGCCTGGGCGCTGGCCCTGCTGGGCGTCGTGGTGACGCTGGTGGCGATCATGCTGCCCTCGTCCATCCTCACCTACACCGCAACGCAATGGGGTCACCGCAACCGCGAGCTGCGCGCGGTGCGCGCCTTCAAGGCCGGCATGGCACCGATCGTGATCGCGCTGCTGATCGCCACCGGCTGGCTGCTGAGCGCGGCCCACAATGTGCCCGCGCGCGACTGGCCGCTGTGGCTGCTGACGGCGGGCGCCACCGTGCTGGTGTGGCGCACCAAGATCCACCTGCTGTGGCTGATCGGTGCCGGGGCGGTGCTCGGCGCGTTCGGCTGGGTCTGAACGGCCGGCGCCCCACCGGTCATTCTTCGCGCTTCAGGGTGGACAGACCCTTGACGTCCAGCGCAGCCAGCGCACCACGAAGGCCGTCCATGTCCACGTTGTCGCCCGTGAGCTCGACCATCACGCCGTTGGGCAACATCACCGACATTTCCGCGCGGCTGCCGTCCTTGCTGTACTCCTCTTTGAAGGAGGCGCCGTCCTTCTGGTAGATGCGCTCCACCTCGTCCTGGGTTTCGCGGTTGACGGTGCTCTGCGCCCAGGCGCCCATGGCCATGGTGAGCGCTGGCACGGCGCCGAGGTCCTGCACCTTGACTTCAATCCGGCCGTTCTCCCGGGTGTACTCGGCGGTGACGCTGGAGAAGCTCATGCCCATGGCACTGTCTGTGCGGGCTTCGATCGCGGTGCGTTCCAGACCCGCCAGCTTGTCCGGCACATGGGTCTGCAGCAGATCGGGCGCAAAGGGTTTGCCACCCTGCCCGCCCATGGCCGCGCCCATCATCTCGCTCAGCGCCTTGCCTGCGGCCGCGGAGTCGCCCTTGGCCTGGGCTTCTTCCATGCGCTTGCTCGCCTCCTCGACCTTCTTGCTTGCCGCTTCGATCTTGGCGGTGTCGAGGGTGATATCGGTCCCCGGCAGCTTGATGTTCACCTGGTCGGAGGAGGACGCGGCGCCACCCATCATCATGCCCGGGCCACCCCCCGTGAACAAGGCGCTGACCGCGCCCACCACCAGGCTCGCCACGATGCCGCACACGATCAGCACCGCGGTGTAGCCCACCGCCTTCTCCTCGGGCGCCTTCATCAGCACGGGGATGCCGGTGTAGATCAGGTAGATCGAATACAGCGCAGCCACCACCCCCAGCATGGACAAGGCCGGCAGCAGGTTGAAAATGCCGCCCACCAGTCCGGCCGTGGAACCATAGGCCACCAGCTTGAAGGCGTTGAGCAGGTTTTTCTCACCCTTGAAGGTGGGCGCCAGCGCGTTGGCGATCAGCGCCAGCACATAGACCATCACCAGCGAAAGCACGAAGCCCACCACCATGTTGGCCAAGCCGCTGAGGATGGGCACCCGGAACGAGATGCCAAAGGCACCGGCACCGATCAGGCTGAGCCCGATGAAGGTGGCGATGGCCGGTATGGCGGCCAGTATGACGAGGTAGTTGGTGTAGATGGCCTTGACATCGGTGCTCTCTTGCTCGATGACAGGCCAGGTTTCCCTGGGTTTGAGAAGAATGGCTTGTATGCGGTCAACGATCGACATGGTTCCCTCCAGTTGAAAAACCGGTCACGGCACACAGCCGTCTGTGTTCATGGTCCCGCCACCCCGGGCTGACGCCACGATCTGGCGCAAGCCCGGGCGGCTTTGGAGTTCAGCGCGGGTTTTCGAAGAACACCGCGTTGGTGTAGTCGCTGATCTCGAAATACACCTTCTTCTCGCCCGGATCCACCTGCATGTTGAGGTTCTCGTCCAAGGTCCCGTAACCATAGCGGTAGGCACGGGGTTTGCCATCGTCGGTGCCCAGCGCGGTGCTGATCTTGTCGATCTTGAGGAAGCGGCGCACCACCTTGTCGCCGGCGTACACCTCCAGCACGCCGTTGGTGCCGGTCCAGTTCTGGATATCGCGGCTGAGCTTGTTCTGCTGCTCCTGCGTGCAGCCGACGGCGATCAGCGTGGCAGCAACCAGGGCGGCGGTCAGCAGGCGGTGGGTAGGCTTGTTGTGCATTCAATGCTCCAGGAGTTCTGGCAGGCATTGTGCCGCAGGCTCGCGCAGGCAGTGGTCGGCCACGCGGTCGAGCTCGGTCGGCTCCGGGTTGATCACCACCACGCGAGCGCCGCGCTGGTGGGCGGCCAGCGCCAGCCCGGCCGCGGGGTAGACCACGCCCGAGGTGCCGATGACGAGCATCAGGT
Source organism: Hydrogenophaga sp. L76 (assembly GCF_057654755.1). NCBI lineage: Bacteria > Pseudomonadati > Pseudomonadota > Betaproteobacteria > Burkholderiales > Comamonadaceae > Hydrogenophaga > Hydrogenophaga sp. L76. The sequence goes on along the minus strand of NZ_CM172807.1, from coordinate 139,808 downwards.
TGCAGGCGTTCGCGGCCTCTTCGGCCGCTTCCAGCGCGCCGGCTGGCAGGCTCTCCCCGAACCAGACCACCGCCGGTCGGCGCAGGTTGCCGCAGACCGGGCAACGGGGCGGTCGCCCCGCCTGCAGTGCTCCGGCGTCGCAACACGGGCGCGCTGCATCCAGCCACTGGTCCTGCAGGATGCTGCCGTGGATGGCGATGGTTTCGTGGCTGCCCGCGCGCTGGTGCAGGCCGTCCACGTTCTGCGTGATGAGCGTGAGCCGGCCCGGGTGGCGCTGCGAAAAGGCCGCCAGCGCGAGATGGCCGGCGTTGGGAGTGAGCTTCGCGATCATCTCGCGGCGGAAGGCGTACCAGTCCCAGACGCGCTGCGGATGGGCGCGAAAGGCGGCTTCGGTGGCCAGCTCTTGCGGGTTGAACTGCGCCCACAGACCGGTCTGCGCATCTCGGAACGTGGGCACACCCGATTCGGCGCTGATGCCCGCGCCGGTGAGCACCGCGATGCGGCGTGCTTCACGGATCCACTGGCGCACCGTGTCCCGCATGGACGCGACCTTCAGCTGCGCTGGCGCAGTGCCTCGTACAGGCAGACGCCGCTGGCCACCGAGACGTTGAGGCTTTCCACTGCGCCGGCCATGGGGATGCTGACCAGCTCGTCGCAGGTCTTGCGCGTGAGCTGGCGCATGCCGTCGCCCTCTGCGCCCAGCACCAGCGCCACAGGAACCTTGAGGTCCACCTGGTACAGCGTCTTCGGTGCGTCGTCGCTGGTGCCGATGATCCAGATGTTGCGCTCCTTCAGTTCGTTCAGGGTGCGCGCGAGGTTGGTCACCATGAAGTACGGCATGGTCTCGGCCGCGCCGCTGGCCACCTTGGCCACAGTGGCGTTGATGCCCGCCGCGTGGTCCTTGGGCGCGATCACCGCGTGGGCTCCCGCACCATCGGCCACGCGCAGGCATGCGCCCAGGTTGTGCGGATCGGTGATGCCATCGAGCACCAGCAGCAGCGGCACGGTGCCGGCGGCCTCCAGGCCTTCAAGCAGTTCATCCAGCGAGTGCACCTGCGGCAGTTCCTGCACGCGAGCGGCCACGCCCTGGTGGCCGTGGCTGCCGGCGAGCTTGGCGATGCGCAGGCTGTCGGCCTCGATCAGACGCACGCCCGATTCTTTGGCGCGCTCCAGAAACTGGCGCATGCGCGCATCGCGACGCGTGGACTCGAAGTAAACCTCGACGACGGATTGGGGCGCGGTTTTCAGGCGCACGCCCACGGCGTGAAAGCCGAAAAGCACTTTGGGGGAAGACATCCTCAGATTATCAACGCCCTCCGGGCGCCCCGCGTCGCCTTCGGCTCGGGTGATCACCGCCAGCGCGCAATGCCTCACCCAGGATGCGGCGGAACTGGCTCCGCCAGGCCGCATCGCATCGCCCCCTTGAGGGGGTCGCGCGCAGCGCGGCGGGGGTGTTCACGTCAGGCCGGTGCTTCCGCGGTCTCCACCACCTGACCGGCCTCGATCGTGATGCGGCGCTCGCAGCGCTGGGCGATGGCGCGGTCGTGGGTCACGAGCACCAGGGTCGTGCCCTGCTCGCGGTTGAGCTCGAACATCAGCTCCATCACCTTCTCGCCCGTGGCGAAGTCCAGGCTGCCGGTGGGTTCGTCGGCCAGCAACACGGCGGGCTGCACCACGAACGCCCGCGCCAGCGCCACGCGCTGCTGCTCACCGCCCGAAAGCACCTTGGGGTAGTGGCCCAGCCGTTCGCCCAGGCCCACACGCTGCAGCATGCGCGTGGCGGTGGCGCGCGCATCGCGCCGGCCCGCCAGCTCCAGCGGCAGCATCACGTTTTCCAGCGCGTTCAGGTTGCCCAGCAGCTGAAAACTCTGGAACACGAAGCCGACCTTTTCCGCGCGCAAGGCGGCACGCTGGTCCTCGTTGATCACAAACAGGTCCACACCGTCAACCAGCACGGTGCCGCTGGTGGGGGTGTCCAGTCCGGCCACGATCGACAGCAGGGTGCTTTTGCCCGAGCCCGAGGCCCCCACGATGGCCGCAGTCTCCCCTTTGTTCAGGGAGAAATCGATATCGCGCAAAATGGTCAGGGTGCCCGTGGAGTCGGTCACCGACTTGAACACATGCTGCACAGCAATCATCACATCCGACATGGAAAGGCCTTCCGGTTGAAACGACGTCACTTTAACGCCCTGCTCGTCGGGGCAGCCTGCCTGGGGTCTATCGGTGCGGCGATGGCACAGACCGCCTCGGCGGCCACAGTGCCCACGGTGCTGGTGGTGGGCGACTCCCTGACCGCCGAATACGGCCTCCGGCGCGGCAGCGGCTGGGTGGCGCTGCTGCAGCAACGCCTGGACCAGGAAAAGATCCCCGCCCGCATGGTCAACGCCGGCATCAGCGCCGACACCACATCGGGCGGCCGCTCGCGCCTGCCGGCCCTGCTGCGCCAGCACAAGCCCGCCGTGGTGATCATCGAGCTCGGTGGCAACGATGCCCTGCGCGGCATGCCGCTCAGCATGACGCGCGACAACCTGGCCGCCATGGCCCGGCTTTCCCGCGGGGCCGGTGCCCGCGTGCTGCTGGTGGGCATGGAAGTACCGCCCAACTACGGCACCAGGTACACGCAGGAATTCCGCCAGGTGTTCAAGACCGTGGCGCAGGCCGAGAAGATCGGTCTGGTGCCCTTCCTGCTGGCGGGCGTGGCCGATGTGCCCGATGGGACAGCCACGCTGTTCCAGAGCGACCGCATCCACCCGAACGAACTGGCACAACCCACGCTGGCCGGCAACGTGTGGCCCGCGCTGCGCGGGCTGCTGACGAAACGATAATCCGGCATGCCCGTTCACACCCTGCCCGCCAGCGAAGCACTGACCCAGCTCGACCGCTTCGACACCATCATCGACGCCCGCACCGAAGACGAACACGCGCTCGACCACGTGCCCGGCGCCCTCAACTGGCCCACGCTGAACAACGCCGAGCGCATCACCATCGGCACGATGTACAAGCAGGTCAACGCATTCGAGGCCAAGAAGCGTGGTGCGGCCCTCTCCGCGCGCAACATCGCGGCCCACATCGAACGCGACGTGATCGACAAGCCCCGGGACTGGAAACCGCTGGTGTATTGCTGGCGCGGCGGCAACCGCAGCGGTGCGCTGGCCACCATCCTGGGCGCGATCGGCTTTCATGTCACGCTCATTGAAGGTGGCTACAAGGCCTGGCGCGCGGCACTGGTCGAGTCCCTGCCCGGCCTGGCCGCCCGACTGCACTACCGCGTGGTCTGTGGCCCCACCGGCAGCGGCAAGACGCGGCTGCTGCAGTCACTCGCCGCCCAGGGTGCTCAGGTGCTCGACCTCGAAGCACTCGCGAACCACCGCAGCTCGGTGCTGGGACACATCCCGGGCGTACCACAACCGAGCCAGAAACGTTTTGACAGCCTGATCTGGGATGCCCTGCGCCACTTCGACCCGGCGCGGCCGGTGTACGTCGAGAGCGAAAGCAAGAAGGTGGGCAATGTGCGCGTGCCCGATGCACTGATCGACGCCATGCGCGAGAGCCCCTGCATCGACCTGCGGCTGTCGGACGAGGAGCGTGTGGCGCTTCTGCTGGAAGACTACGATTTCTTCGTCCAGGACAGCGCGCATTTCTGCCAGCGGCTGCAAGCGCTGACCGAGTTGCGCGGCAAGGCCGTGGTGGAGGACTGGATCACGCAAGTGCAGACGGGGCAGACACCGGCGGTGGTGCTGGATCTGCTGAAGCTGCACTACGACCCGACCTACGCCCAGTCCATTTCCCGCAACTTCAAACAATACGCCCAGGCACACCCATGCGTGCTGCGCGACCGCTCGAAGATCTCGCTCGACAAAGCGGCTGCGTCATTGATGGCGTCCGAAGCTGCCGCGGCGCCGGCCTCGCTGGCCGGATGAGGCAGACCGCCTGAACCGGCGGCTCAGGCACCAAGCCAGAGCACGGCGACACCCAGCGGCAGGTTCAGATCAGCGGCACGCCGGTCTTGGACTGCAGGAACTCGCGCGTCACGTCCGGCGCCAGTTCCACCACTTTCAGGCCTTCGGGCGTCACGTCCATCACGGCCAGGTCGGTGATGATGCGGTCGACCACGCCGATGCCGGTCAGCGGCAGGGTGCACTGGGGCAGGATCTTCAGGTCTTCGCTGCCGTCCTTCTTCTTGGCCACGTGTTCCATCAGCACGATCACGCGCTTGACGCCCGCCACGAGGTCCATGGCGCCGCCCATGCCCTTGACCATCTTGCCGGGGATCATCCAGTTGGCCAGGTCGCCCTTGTCGGTCACCTGCATGGCGCCCAGGATGGACAGGTTGATCTTGCCGCCGCGGATCATGGCGAAAGACTGGTCGCTGCCGAAGATGGCCGAGCCCTTCATGGTGGTCACGGTCTGCTTGCCGGCGTTGATCAGGTCCGGGTCCACCTCGTCTTCGTAGGGGAACGGGCCAATGCCCAGCATGCCGTTTTCGCTCTGCAGCCACACTTCGACGTGGTCGGGCACGTGGTTGGCCACCAGCGTCGGGATGCCGATGCCGAGGTTCACATAAAAACCGTCCTGCAGTTCCTGCGCCGCACGCGCGGCCATCTGGTCTTGGGTCCAAGGCATGGTGTTCTCCTTATTTGCGGTCGCGGGTGGTGCGCTTCTCGATGCGCTTTTCCGGGGTCGGGTTCAGCACGATGCGGTGCACGTAGATGCCCGGCAGGTGCACGTCGTCGGGGGCGATCTCGCCGGTGGCCACGATGCGCTCCACCTCGACGATGCAGATCTTGCCGGCGGTGGCGGCCGCGGGGTTGAAATTGCGCGCCGTCATGTTGAAGCGCAGGTTGCCGGACATGTCGGCCACATCGGCCTTCACCAGCGACACCTCGGGCACCAGCGAACGCTCCATCACGTAGGTCTCGCCGTCGAATTCGCGCAGCTCCTTGCCTTCGGCCACCAGGGTGCCGACACCGGTCTTGGTGAAGAAAGCCGGAATGCCGGCGCCGCCGGCGCGCAACTTCTCGGCCAGCGTGCCCTGCGGCGTGAATTCGAGTTCGAGTTCGCCGGCCAGGTACTGGCGCTCGAACTCCTTGTTTTCGCCGACGTAGGACGAAATCATCTTCCGGATCTGGCGCGTCTGCAGCAGCTTGCCCAGACCGAAGTCGTCCACGCCGGCGTTGTTGGAGATGGCGGTCAGGTTCTTCACGCCGGAATCGCGCAAGGCGTCGATCAGCGCTTCGGGAATGCCGCAAAGGCCAAAACCGCCCACGGCGATGAGCTGGCCGTCAGCCACCACACCCTTGAGGGCCTCGGCTGCGCTTGGGTAGATCTTGTTCACGTCGGTTGCTCCAGTGGTTGAACAGGGATGAATGCAACGATACTACGTAACAGCATACGTAGTTTGACCTAATGACTAACCCGAACACCGATCTCTCCGGCATCGACTACCGGCTCGCGTTCGACCTGGCGCCACTCGGGCTGGTGCTCTCGCGCCAGCGCACGATTGTGGACTGCAACCAGGCCTTGTGCGAGATGTTTGGCGCCGCGCGCGAGCAGCTGGTGGGCCAGAGTTTTCTGGTGCTCTACCCGAGTGCCGACGAGTACGAGCGCACCGGGGCGCGCATCGCCCCCATCCTCGGGCGCAGCGGCACCTATGCCGACGACCGCGTCATGAAACGCGTGGACGGCCGCTTCAAGGGCGAGACCTTCTGGTGCCACGTCACGGGCCGCGCGCTGCACCTTGAGGCCCCCCACGAGGCCGGCATCTGGAGCTTCGAAGACCTGAGCTCACGCCGCGCGGTCAAAGCCGAACTCACCGGGCGCGAACGCGAGGTGGCCGCCTTTCTGATGGGCGGTCTGACCAGCAAGGAAATCGGCAAGACGCTGGGCATCAGCCACCGAACGGTGGAGATTTACCGCGCGCGGCTGATGCGCAAGTACCAGGCGCACAGCACACCGGACCTGGTGCACCGACTTCTCGCAGGTTAAGCGCGATCCGGCGCCGGGCAGCCCCAAGCCGGATCAGCCCCCTCGGGGGGCAGCGACCCGCGCAAGCGGTTGAGCGTGGGGGTTGTCAGTTCACTGCGGCTGGTAGCCGCTGTCCTTGATGATCTTTGCCCAGACCTCGCGGTAGGCCACTTCGCGCTTGCCCAGTTCGGCACCGCTCATGAAACCCACGGTCAGGCCCATGGCGGTCAGCTTGTCCTTCACATCGGACATGACGATCACTTTCTGCAGGGCCGCAGCGAGTTTGTCCAGCGCGGCTTTGGGTGTGCCCGCTGGCGCGAAGAGGCCGTAGTACGGCACCTCTTCGAAGCCCTTGATGCCGAGCTCGGTGAAGGTCGGCACCTCGGGCAGCGCGGCCTGGCGTTGTGTGCCCATCACGGCGACCACGCGCAGCTTGCCGGCCTTGTGGTTCTCGATGAAGTCGGGCACCGAGCCCACGCCCGCGGGAATGATGTTGCCCAGCATGTCGCCCATCATGGGCGCGCTGCCGCGGTAGGGTGCGGCCACCAGGTCCAGGCCGAACTGCTTGCCGATCACCTGCACGGCGAACTGCGGCGTGGACGCGGGCGCGGGGATGCCCATGGTCGCCTTGCCGCCGCTGCCCTTGACACTGTCGATCCAGGCCTTGAAGTCGCGCGCGGGTGTGCCACCCGACAGCGCCACGGCGTTCACGAAGGTGGCAAACCCGGCCACGGGCACGAAGTCCCTGGCGGGGTCGAAGCCCGGATTTTTCATGGTCAGCGGCAGGATGGACACACTGTGGTCGTGACTCAGGAACACGGTGTGGCCATCGGCCGGCGCGACCTTGAGCGCATGCGCGGCGAGCTGCCCGCCCGCACCGGGCTTGTTGTCCACCAGCACGTTGCCGCCGAGCTCGGTCTGCAGGCGCTCGGCGAGGATGCGGGCAACGGCATCGGAACCGCCACCCGCGGGGAAGCCGACAAGGATTTTGGTGGGGATCTGCGCCTGGGCAAGACCGAAACCAGCGACGGCGGACAGGGCCAGCGCGAGGCGGCCGGCACGGGTGATGAAGGAACGGCGGGGCGATGTCATGGGTTCAACTCCTGAAGAAAAAAACAGTGGTGTTCGGGGTGGCGCAGTCAGGCCTTGGGCGGCTCCACCACCTCGGCCGCGGTGCGGAACGCGTCCACCGAGGTGGGGATGCCGCAGTAGATGGCCGCGTGCAGCAGCACCTCCTGGATTTCCTGCACGGTGGCGCCGTTGTTCAGCGCGCCGCGCACATGGCCTTTGAGTTCGTGCTGCTTGCCCAGTGCGGTCAGCATGGCCACGGTGACCAGGCTGCGGGTCTTGCGGTCCAGGCCTTCGCGTTGCCAGACATCGCCCCAGGCGGCGCGCGAGATGTGGTCCTGGATCGGCTGGGTAAAGGGCGTGGTGCCGGCCAGGGCCCGGTCCACGAACGCATCGCCCATGACCTCGCGGCGGGTGGCCAGGCCCTTGTCGTACTGCTGATCCTGCATGCTGTGCTCCATGTGTCTGTTCAACGTGGGCCCCAAGGATAAACTTTCGGGACAAGCAAAACCCTGACCGGAGACAAACCATGAGCGATGCACGCTACCCCCTGCCCGACCTCAACACCCTGCCCGAGGACCTCAAGGCCAAGATCCTGGAGGTGCAGGAAAAAGCCGGCTTCGTCCCCAACGTCTTCCTCGCGTTGGCCCGCCGCCCGGCCGAATGGCGCGCCTTCTTCGCCTACCACGATGCGCTGATGACGCCTGAGACCGCAGGGCGCGAGAGCGGGCTCACCAAGGGCGACCGCGAGATGATCGTCACCACCACCAGCGCGGCCAACCACTGCCTCTACTGCGTGGTGGCGCACGGCGCGATCCTGCGCATCTACGAGAAGAAGCCGCTGGTGGCCGACCAGGTGGCGGTGAACCACCGCAAGGCCGACATCAGCCCGCGCCAGCGCGCCATGCTCGACTTCGCGATGAAGGTCTGCCTGGCCTCGCATCAGATCGACGACGCCGATTTCGCCGCCCTGCATGCCCATGGTTTCAGCGACGAAGACGCCTGGGACATCGCCGCCATCACCGCGTTCTTCGGCCTGTCCAACCGCATGGCCAGCTTCAGTGGCATGACGCCCAATCCGGAGTTCTACCTGATGGGGCGCGTTCCCAAGGCGAAGTGAACGGCTGTCGGCTGCCAAGAATCAGCCCGGCAGCCGCGGCAGGCCACCCGCGCTTTCGATCAGCGCGCGGGCATGCGCCGACATCGCCACCGACTTCTGCTTCGGAAAATCGACCCACACCACCGTGGCACCACCGTTGGCGTAAACCGTGTCCGGCTCGTCGGTGCGCAGCATCTCGTGGTAGGTGTCGAACGAGGTGCGGCCCATGGCGCCCAGGTAGGTGCGCACCAGCACATCGCCCGGAAACTCGAGCTGCCGGATGAAGTTGCAGAAGGCGTTGACGATCACCGGCCCCTCGCCCTTCGGATCGGCCGGCAGGCCCATGCCGAAGAACCAGTCCAGGCGCGCGATCTCCATGTAGCGGAAGTACAGCGTGTTGTTGACGTGGCCCATGGCGTCCATGTCGCCCCAGCGGATGGGAACGACCACGCTGTGCACCAGCTTCTTGTCTTCGGGAAGGTCCAGTTTCATCGGTGTGCCTTGATGGATGCGAGGATGCCCAGCACGAACAGCATGCAGGCCGCCCATTGAATGGCGGCCGGCCACTGCCCGCTCCAGGCAAAGGTGTAGATCAGTCCGAACACGGTTTCGCTCACGATGAGCTGACCCGCCAGGCTCGGACTCAGGCGCCGGCTGGCCATGTTCCACAGCACCGCGGCCACCCAGGCCGATCCGATGCCGGTGACCGAGCACACGGTCACAAAAACCCAGAAGCCGGGTCGGGCCGACATCTCGCCCCAGGCCGATCCCCACAGCGCCCACAACAGCAGCGCACCCACTCCGGCGGCCACGCCCAGCCAGTTGGCCCACTCGGTCGAATTCACTTCCGGGTGACGGCCCAGCCAGGCGGCGTTGAGCAGGCCGAAGGCGGTCCAGCTCGCCATCGCCGCGACGGCGTACAGGATGCCGCGCCACAGGTGTGCGCCACCCGCCTCACCCGCGGCCTCACCCGTGGACTGCATCATGAGCAGCATGCCCAGCGCCGTCAGCAGCAGGCCCGGCACCAGCGCCACCCAGCGCATCGCCTGCGGTTTGCCCAGCACCATGACCCAGAGGGGAATCGTGCCGATGATGAGCACCGGCAGGGCCGCGCCGGCGTCGGCGATGGCCAGCACGAGCAGCAGGTAATAGCCGGTGTACCCCAGCACGCTCAGGACCAGCGCGGCACCGGCCTGCCGCAGCGTCGGCACACGCGGCACCGGCCCGCCCGCTGCGCGGTGCACGTGGCCCAGCAACAGCAGCAAGGCCGAGAACAAGCCGCAGGCCACAAACCGGCCCACGGTGTAGTCCACCGAGGTGAACCCCTCGACGATCAGCGGGGCGACAAAGGTCATGCCCCAGAAGGCCCCCGCGCCCAGCCCCGCCAGGATGCCCGTCACCATGCCGGGCGGCCAGGCCAGCGGCCGTCCGGCGTCAACCGACATCAAGCGTCACACTCCAAAGCCGTCGTCGGCAGCGATCACGGCGCCGTTGATGAAATGGCTCTCGTTGCTCACCAGCATCATCAGCACGGCGTCCAGATCGGACGGTTGACCCACGCGTTTGCGCGGCAACATGTTGATGAGTTTCTGGCCCTGCTCGGTCTGCCAGTGGTGGTGGTTGATTTCGGTGTCGATGTAGCCCGGGCAGATGGCGTTGACGTTGATGCCGAAGCGGCCCCACTCCGCCGCCATCGCCTTGGTCATGTGCACCACCGCGGCCTTGCTCATGCAGTACACGCCGATCTGCGGCAGCACCTTGAGCCCGGCCATCGAGGCGATGTTCACGATGCGTCCGCCCACATAGGTGCCGGGTGCCGCCCCGTTGGCCCGGGCCAGCATGCGTTTGGCCACTTCCTGTGCGACAAAAAACGCGCCCTTGGTGTTGGTGTCGAACACGAAGTCGTAGTCTTCTTCGCTCACCTCCTGCAGCCGCTGCGTGGTGCTCACACCCGAGTTGTTGATCAGGATGTCGATAGCGCCCACCTCGGTTTCGGCGTGTGCGACCGCGGCCTTGATAGAGGCCAGGTCGGTCACGTCGAGCGCGACCACATGCGCATCGCCACCATCGGCTTCGATGTGGGCACGCAGCGCCATCAGGCGGTCGGTGCGGCGGCTGGCCAGCACCACGGCGGCTCCGGCATTGGCCAGTGTCTTGGCGAACTGCTCACCCAGACCGCCCGAAGCGCCGGTGATGAGGGCCACGCGGCCCGAGAGATCCAGGGTGTAAGCCATTTAGAGTTGCTCCTCGAATGAGACCATCGCGAACACGCTCGCGCCAGACGTGACATGGATTGTGGCGCATCGCCCACTAGAATCCGTCTCCATCACGACAATGTCTGCCCCATGTTCCTGACGATGGGCTTGCGCTGTCAGACGAAACATCCACCAGAGACCGCACCCCATGAGCCCAGAAGAAATCCTCAGCACCTACGGCCCACGCGAAGCGATGGAATACGACGTGGTGATCGTCGGCGGCGGCCCCGCCGGCCTGGCCACCGCCATCCGCCTCAAGCAGCTCGCCACCGAGAAAGGCAGCGAGATCAACGTCTGCGTGCTGGAGAAAGGCTCCGAGCCCGGCGCCCACATCCTCTCGGGCGCGGTCATGGACCCGAAAGCCATCACCGAACTGTTCCCGAACTGGAAGGAACTCGGCGCCCCGCTGAACCAGCCCGTGACCGGCGACGACCTGCTGGTGCTGAGCGAAACCGGTGCCCAGCGCACGCCCGACTGGCTGATGCCGCGCAACTTTCACAACCACGGTTGTTACGTCATCAGCCTGGGCGCCGTGACCAAGTGGCTCGGTGAACAGGCCGAAGCGCTGGGCGTGGAGATCTTCCCCGGCTTCAGCGCCGCCGAAGTGCTTTACAACGACGACGGATCGGTCAAAGGCGTCGCCACCGGCAACCTCGGCGTGGGCAAGGACAGCGAGCCGATGGAGAGCTTCCAGATCGGCATGGAGCTGCATGCCAAATACACCGTGTTCGCCGAAGGTGCGCGTGGCCATCTGGGCAAACAGCTGATCGCGAAGTTCAAGCTCGATGAAGGCAAAGACGCCCAGACCTTCGCCATCGGCATCAAGGAACTCTGGGAAGTGCCGGCCGACAAGGCCAAGCCCGGTCTCGTGGTGCACACGGCCGGCTGGCCGCTGAACGACGACGCCTTCGGCGGTGGTTTCCTGTACCACCTCGAAGGCAACAAGGTCACGCTGGGTTATGTGATCGGCCTGGACTACCAGAACCCGTGGATGAGCCCGTTTGAAGAGATGCAGCGCTGGAAGACGCACCCCAGCATCAAGGCGCACATCGAAGGCGGCAAGCGCCTGGGCTACGGTGCGCGTGCACTGAACAACGGCACACCGCAGGCCCTGCCCAAGCTGGTGTTCCCGGGTGGCGCGCTGGTCGGCTGTGACGCCGGCTTCCTGAACGCCGCGCGCATCAAGGGCAGCCATGCGGCGATCAAGAGCGGCATGTTGTGCGCCGAGGCCGCGTTCGAAGCGGTGGCCGCAGGCCGCAGCAGCGACGAGCTGACCGCGTTCGAGACCGGCTTCAAGGCCAGCTGGCTGCACGAGGAACTCTGGACCTACCGCAACTTCAAGAACTGGTTCAAGAAGAGCCCGCTCATGGGCAAGCTCATGACCGGCGTCGAACACTGGTTCCTGCCCAAGATCGGTGTGTCCAACCCGCCCTGGACGCTGCACAACACGACCAAAGACCACACCAAGCTCAAGCCGGCCAATGAAATGCCGCAGATCACGTACCCGAAGCCCGACGGCGTGATCACCTTCGACCGCCTCTCCAGCGTGTTCGTCAGCAACACCAACCACGAAGAGCAGCAGCCGGCCCACCTGACGCTGAAAGATGCCAGCGTGCCGGTGATGATCAACCTGGCGAAATACGCCGGCCCCGAGAGCCGCTACTGCCCGGCCGGGGTGTACGAGTTCGTCAACAAGGACGGTGCCGATCAACTGGTGATCAACGCGCAGAACTGCGTGCACTGCAAGACCTGCGACATCAAGGATCCGACGCAGAACATCGTCTGGGTCACGCCCGAGGGTGGGGGTGGTCCGAACTACGCGGGCATGTGAGGCGCTCAAACCCTTGAAATGGTCGCTCGAAGCGGCCATTTCCCTTTGCAGCAACGCCCGGGCCGCACCCTGCGGCTGATCGGCAGGTCAAGTATTGCAAAAAGTATCAAGGCAGATATTCTGGCGGTACCTGTCAACCCACCGCCATGAACACCGCAGCCCTCTACCAGCACCGCTGGACACTGATCCGGATGCCCCTGGCGTTGTTCGCCATCGCACTGGCCAGCGCGGTCTGGTGGTGGTGGTATCCCATTCCGCCGACCCGGCTGATCATCAGCACCGGGCAGGCCGATGGCGCCTACCAGTTCCACGCCTCGCGCTACGCCGAAGCACTGGCCCGCCGGGGCATCCAGCTGGACGTCCTGCTGTCGGACGGTTCACCCCAGAACCTCGAACGCCTGCGGGCCGTCCCCGCATCGGCCGATCTGGCCCTGGTACAAGGCGGCTTCGGCTGGTCTTCCGCCGTCGGCCCTGGCATTCCGAAGGCTCCTGTGCAGACGCTCGCCAACGTGGACATCGAAGCCTTGTGGCTGTTCAGCCAGGGCGTCCCGCTGACCACGCTGACCGATCTCGATGGCCTGCGTGTGGCCGCCGGGCCCGAGGGCAGCGGACACCGCAACCTGTTGCGGCGCCTGCTGGCGCAAGAACGGGTCCCGCCCGAAGACATCCGCTGGTCGGACCTCAGTGGCCTGCCCGCCCGCGACGCCCTGCTGCGCAACGAAGTGGACGCGGTGTTCATGGTCTCTGCGCCGCGTTCACCTGGCGTGGAGGGCCTGCTGGCGGCCCCCGGCGTGCGGCTGGCGACGCTGCAGGGCACCGGGGCGATCGCCGAACGCAACAAATACCTCGAAAGCCGCCTGCTGCCCCAGGACGGCATGGGCGCCAACCTGCCCTCCGTGGACACGTCCATGCTGACCACACCGACCCATCTGCTGGCCCGCGAAGACCTGCATCCCGCGCTCAAACGGGTGGTGACCGCCGTGGCCCTGGAGGTGCATGGCGAGGGTGGACCCTTTCATCGCGCCGGCGAGTACCCCACCTTGCACGCCAGCGACTTCCCCTCAGCGCCCGAATCCCGCAGTGTCATGTTGCGTGGTCCCAACCTGTTTGAAAGGCACCTGCCGTTCTGGTGGGCCCAGGTGGCCAAACGCCTGCTGCTGATCGGCCTGCCGGTGCTGCTGGTCACGACCCTGCTGCTCCTGCTGGTGCCGGCCTGGCTGCGCTGGCGCCTCGAAGGCCACGTCATGCGCTGGTACGGTGAGCTGCGCTTCATCGAGGACGATCTCGCCAGCCAGAATCTGGATGTCGGGGGCATGGCGCTCAGCCACATCCACAACCGCCTGAACCACATGGAAACGGCCATCGCGGCCATGCAGCTGCCGGAGGAACTGGCCCAGCACTGGTTCACCCTCCGGCAACACGTCGAGTTCGTGCGTTCGCGCATCCTGGAGTACCGCGGACGATGAAACTCATGCTGCTCTACCGCCACCGCTGGCTGCTGATCTACCTGCCCATCCTGCTGGCGCTGGCGGTTGCGCTGGCCATGGTCACCCGACTCTGGCATCCGCTGCCACCGCCGCGGCTGGTGATCGGGACCGGTCCGAACCAGAGCAGCTACCTGCGGCTCGCCCAGCTTTACGCCAGCCGCCTGGAACACCACGGCATCGCCGTCGACCTGGTCACCCACCCCAGACCACAGGACGCGCTGCAACACATGAAGCCGGGTGACGGTGCGATCGACGCCACCTTTGCCCAGGGCCTGTACGCCCCCGCCAACGCATCCCTGGCCCCGGCCGACGGCGTGCAGGCGCTGGCCGTGATCGGCCACGAAATCATCTGGGTCTTCGCACGCGAGGACATCACAGACATGGGGCAGCTGCGGGGTCGGCGCATCGCCACATCGGTGGCGGGCTCGTCCAACCGGATCGCGGCCGATCTCCTGCTGGCCCACCTGCACATCCGTCCCGACGAGGTGAAGTTCGTGCCCGAAGTGGGTGACTCGGCGATCGCCTCCCTGACCGGGGGCCGTGTGGATGCCGTCATCCATGTCGCTACCGGCGATTCCCAGACCGCCAACGCGCTCGCCCGGCTGGACGGCGTGCACATCCTGGGCATGGAGCGCGCCGGCGCCCTGGCAGCACGCGAACGCCGGCTGCGGACCGTGGTCATGCCGCAAGGCGCCATCGAACTGCGCAGCCAGCTGCCCGCCAGTGACCTGCCCACCATGGTCACCCAGACGCACCTCCTGGCCAGGCCTGGCCTGCACCCCGCCCTGCAGCGCGCGCTGCTCGATGTGGCCGGCGAGCTGCACGTCATGAGCGGTTTTCTGGAGAGCCCGGGTCGCTACCCCACCACGGTCGGCAGCGACTTCCCGGTCTCACCGGTTGCCCTGCAGCACGCCAGCGGCATGCGTCCCTGGATGGAGACACTGCTGCCCTTCGGCATGGCGCAAAGAACCGAGCTGTTCCTGTATGCGGTACTGCCGCTGAGCCTGCTGGGTGTGGCCCTGCTGCTGCGCGCGCCGCGCTACATCGACTGGCGGGTCGACGCCGCGCTGCAGCACATCTACGGCGAAGTGCGCTTCATGGAGGAAGACCTCGCCCGGCAACCGGCCCACAAGCCGGTCTCGATACAGCCCCTGCTGGAACGGCTGGACACCCTGGAGCGGCAGGTGGCGCAAATGCAGCTGCCCAACCGCTACGCCGGACGCGGGTACACCCTGCGCCAGCATCTCTACCAGACCCGTCAGCGCCTGATCGTGATGCACGCGAGCTGAGTCAACAGGCTCCGCAGCCCGCCCATGCACCTCCATGCCGAGCTGATGCAGCGCCTTCAGGCACTCGCCAGCGGGCCGCGCCGCCTGCTCGGCATCGTCGGCGCCCCCGGTTCGGGCAAGTCCACGCTCGCCCACCTGATCGCCCAACACCTGGGTGAGCAGGCCCAGGCAGTCCCCATGGACGGCTTCCACCTCGCGCAGGCCGAACTGGAACGGCTGGGCCGGGCCCGACGCAAAGGCGCTCCCGACACCTTCGATGCCGCGGGTTATGCCACCCTGCTGCGCCGCCTGCGTGCGCAAAGCGGTGACGAGGTGGTCTATGCGCCCGACTTCCGGCGCGAGATCGAAGAGCCGGTGGCCGGCGCGCTGCCGGTGTTCGCCCGCACGCCGCTGATCGTCACCGAAGGCAACTACCTGCTGTTCGACGAAGGCGACTGGGCACCGGTGGCCGGGCTGCTCGACGAAGTCTGGTACCTGCACGTGGACGCCGCCCTGCGGCTGGAGCGCCTGAAGCGCCGGCACGAACAGTTCGGCCGCAGCCGGGAACAGGCACTGGACTGGATCGCCAGCACCGACGAACCGAACGCCCGGCGGATCGAAGCGTCGGCCCACCGGGCTCAGCGCCACATGGGCTGGGATCCGGCGGCCAACTGCTACACATTCCTGAGCATTTGACCCCGTGCTGGCCGCGGCTTTCACACCAATGACATGCGGCGCTGGCAGAGTAGCGCCTGTCGTTGGAGCAAAAAATGTTGAGAAAAACAGAAAAGGGCCGGCTGGAGCTGCGCCCGGGCAACCGGACCCTGGGACAGCGTGAGCGGGCCATTCTGCTGCTGGCCGATGGACAGCAAAGTGAACCGCAGATGGCGGGCCTGTTCACCGGCGATGGCCGGCAGCTGATTGATGTGCTGCTGGAGCGGGGCTATCTGGAGCGACAAGGTTCCGGGCAAGCGGGCAAGGGCCACGCCAAAGAGATCCAGCACATGCCGAAAAGCGTGCTGGAGCCGGACCCGGCCAGCACCGTTGGTGGGCACGGCGATGCTTTCACAGGCACCCGGTCGCTGGCCACCGCCCGCATGTTCCTGTTCGATCTCAGCGAGCGCCTGTTTGCCCCGCGCGACAAAGCCCTCGCGGCCCGATACCGGTCCGCGCTGCGCGAGGCACGCGATGCCGTGGCCATGCTCGCGGTGGGCCGGGAGATGATCGTTGACGTGGAAGCGCTGGCAGGCAGCGAGCGTGCCGACGGCATCAGTGAGCGGCTGGCGAAACTGTTGCCCGTGGAACTGCTGGAAACCATGGGTTGAGCCCGTTAGGGCAAGCTATCCGTTAAACTCGCCGGGTCAGGAGAGAGCTCCCCGAAACGGGAGCCGCCGAAGGCGCAGGCGACCGGAACACGGTCCTGAACGCTCAGGCAAAAGGACTGACAAGCACCGGCTGCAAAGCGGGTGTACCCCCCTGGAGAGAGACCGCCCGCGAGGCGGTCCACCGAAGGAGCAAATGCGGCATCGCCCGCGTGAATCTCTCAGGTAAAGCGGACAGCGGGGCAGCGCACGGATGAACCGTGTCCACCCTCCCCCGGGAGGCCTGCCCCATCAGCGAGCGCTTTAGCGCCGCAGAAAGCCCGCCGTGACCGACGCCTCCGAACTGCTCAAGACCCCGCTGCACGCCCTGCACCTGGAACTCGACGCCCGCATGGTGCCCTTTGCCGGTTACAGCATGCCGGTGCAGTATCCCGCCGGCCTGATGGCCGAACACCTCCACACCCGCAGCGCTGCCGGCCTGTTTGATGTCTCCCACATGGGCCAGCTGCGCCTGGTCGGGCCCGACGCCGCAGCCGCGTTTGAAACCCTGATGCCGGTCGACGTGATCGGCCTGGGCGTGGGCAAGCAGCGCTACGGCCTGCTGCTCAACGAAGAAGGCGGCATCATCGACGACCTCATGTTCGTCAACCGGGGCGACGACATTTTTGTCATCGTCAACGGTGCCTGCAAACACGGCGACCTGGCCCACATCAAGGCCTGCATTGGCCAGCTGTGCCACGTGGACGCGCAGTTCGAGCGCGCCTTGCTTGCCCTGCAAGGCCCGCAGGCCGTCACAGCCCTGCAGCGCCTGCTGCCGGACGTGGAAAAACTGGTGTTCATGACCGGTGCGGCCTTCACCTGGGCCGACGCCGACCTGTACGTTACCCGCAGCGGTTACACCGGTGAGGACGGCTTCGAGATTTCGCTGCCCGCCCCGGTGGCAGCCGACTTTGCCCGCGCCCTGCTGGCGCAACCCGAAGTGAAACCGGTGGGACTGGGCGCGCGCAACTCGCTGCGCCTGGAGGCGGGCCTGTGCCTCTACGGGCAGGACATCGACACCACCACCACGCCGGTGCAAGCCGGTCTGAACTGGGCCATGCAGAAGGTGCGCCGCACCGGTGGCGAGCGCGCCGGCGGTTTCCCGGGTGCCGCCCGCGTGCTGGCCCAGCTTGATGGCACCGAGCATCTGACCCGCAAGCGTGTGGGCCTGGTGGCGCTGGAGCGCGTGCCGGTGCGCGAACACGTCGAGCTGCAAAACACCGCGGGTGACACCATCGGCGAAGTCACCAGCGGCCTGTTCGGCCCCAGCGCCGGCAAGCCCGTGGCCATGGGTTACGTCAACCTCGAATACGTCGCCACCGGCACCCGCGTCCACGCCATCGTGCGCGGCAAGGTGGTGCCCATGGACGTGGCGCCCATGCCCTTCGTGCCGAACCGTTATTTCCGCGGTTGAACAACCCCTTTTCTGTCCACTTTCTTTACTGGAGCCCTTCATGACCATCAAGTACACCGAAGACCACGAATGGATCGGCGTTGACGGCGACATCGCCACCGTCGGTATCACCCACCACGCACAGGACGCGCTGGGCGACGTGGTGTTCGTGGACCTGCCCGAAGTGGGCAAGAGTTTTGCCCAGAAGGACGTGGCCGGCGTGGTCGAGTCCGTCAAGGCCGCGGCAGATGTGTACATGCCCGTCAGCGGCGAGATCACTGAAGTGAATGAAGCTCTGCGCGCCGACCCCTCGCTGGCGAACAGCGACCCGCTGGGCGCAGGCTGGTTCTTCAAGGTCAAGCTGAGCGATGCTTCGCAAGTGGATGCCCTGCTCGACGAAACCGCTTACGCCGCTTTCGCGGCTTGAATTTGGCCCACCCCTGCCGCGCTGCGCGCGTGTCCCCCTCCAGGGGGCGGCGCTGGCGGACCGGCGAAGCCGGTTCCGCGCCACCCTTGAATCGGGACACTTCGCTCGTGGCGGGTGTCTTTCGCTCTTCTGAGTTTTTGACTTTCCTCTTTCCCAACCAGGTCGTCCCATGCTGATGCCGTCCGTCAAACCCCTGGATGAACTCGAAAATGCCAGCGAGTTCATTGCCCGCCACATCGGCATCAGCGAAGTCGACGAAACGCTGATGCTGTCGGTCATCGGCGAGGCTTCGCGCCGCGCCCTTATCGACGGCATCGTGCCGCGCAGCATCGCGCGCAGCACCGGCATGGACCTGCCACCCGCCGTGACCGAAGCCGCCGCGCTGGCCGAACTCAAGGCCATCGCTGCGAAGAACCAGGTGTTCAGGAGCTTCATCGGCCAGGGCTATTACGGCACGCACACGCCGGGTGTGATCCTGCGCAACGTGCTGGAAAATCCCGCCTGGTACACCGCCTACACGCCCTACCAGGCCGAGATTTCGCAAGGCCGCATGGAGGCGCTGGTCAACTTTCAGACCATGGTCACGGACCTGACCGGCATGGCCATCGCCAACGCGTCCATGCTCGACGAGGCCACCGCCGCCGCCGAAGCCATGACCCTGGCCAGGCGCTCGGTCAAGGCCAAGGGCAACACCATCGTGGTGGCCGGCGACGCGCACCCGCAGACCATCGAGGTGGTGCAGACCCGCGCCGCGCCACTGGGCCTGACCGTGAAGCTCGCGAACTCGGCGCAGGAATGGGCCGACGCGCTCGCGGGCGACGACTACTTCGCCGTGCTGGCGCAGTACCCGTCCACCAGCGGCCGCATCGACGACCTGCGCGCCGAGGTGCAGACCGTGCATGCCAAGCAGGCCGCCTTCATCGTCGCGGCTGATCTTCTCGCGCTCACGCTGCTGGTGCCCCCGGGCGAGTTCGACGCCGACATCGTGGTCGGTACCACGCAGCGCTTCGGCATGCCCATGGGCGCGGGTGGTCCGCACGCCGCCTACATGGCCTGCCGCGACGAGTTCAAGCGCTCTCTGCCCGGTCGCCTGGTCGGCGTGAGCGTGGACACCCACGGCAACCCCGCCTACCGCCTCGCGCTGCAGACGCGCGAGCAGCACATCCGCCGCGAAAAGGCCACCTCCAACATCTGCACGGCGCAGGTGCTGCCTGCCGTCGTGGCCAGCATGTACGCCGTCTACCACGGCCCGCAGGGTTTGAAACGCATCGCGCAGCGCGTGGCCGCCTACACCGCCGTGCTGGCCCAAGGCCTTCAGCAACTGGGTTGCACGCTGACCAGTGCCTCGGCCTTCGACACGTTGACCGTAAAGGCCGCCGACGCGGCCCAAGCCAAGGCCGTCGTCGCCAAGGCGGTGGCCCAGGGCGCCAACCTGAAGCTGTCATGGGGCCAGTACGTGAGCATGTCGCTGGACGAAACCACCACGCGCGACGACATTGCGCTGCTGTGGTCGGTGTTCGCACAGGACGGCCAGACCCTGCCCACGTTTGACGCTTTCGAAAAGGGCATCGAGCCGCTGATCCCTGTCGAGCTGCGCCGCACCAGCACCTACCTCACGCACCCGGTGTTCAACAGCCACCACAGCGAGACCGGCATGCTGCGCTACATCCGCGCGCTGTCCGACAAGGACCTGGCGCTGGACCGCAGCATGATCCCGCTGGGCAGCTGCACCATGAAGCTCAACGCCACCAGCGAGATGATCCCCATCACCTGGCCCGAGTTCGCCAACGTGCACCCCTTCGCGCCGGCCAACCAGCTGCAAGGCTACAAGGAACTCGACGAGCAGCTGCGCGCCTGGCTCTGCCAGGCCACGGGCTACGCCGGCATCAGCCTGCAGCCCAACGCCGGTTCGCAGGGCGAATACGCCGGCCTGCTGGCGATCAAGGCCTTCCACGCCTCGCGTGATGAAGCGCACCGTAACATCTGCCTGATCCCCTCTTCGGCCCACGGCACCAACCCCGCGTCGGCCCAGATGGCGGGCATGCAGGTGGTGGTGACCCAGTGCGACGAGAGCGGCAACGTGGACATGGCCGACCTGCAGGCCCAGTGTGAAAAACACAGCGCGAACCTGGCCGCGGTGATGATCACCTACCCCAGCACGCACGGCGTGTTCGAAACCACCGTCAAGGAGCTCTGCGCGCTGGTGCACCAGCACGGCGGCCGGGTCTACGTGGACGGCGCGAACATGAACGCGCTGGTCGGCGTGGCCGCGCCGGGCGAGTTCGGCGGCGACGTCAGCCACCTGAACCTGCACAAGACCTTCTGCATCCCGCACGGCGGTGGCGGCCCGGGCGTCGGCCCGGTCTGCGTGGTGGCCGACCTCGTGCCCTTCCTGCCCGGTCATCGCGCAGGTGCCGAGCCCGCCGGTGTGTGCGACACGCCCGAGACCGAAGACAAGTTCCGCGTCGGCGCCGTCAGCGCAGCCCCACTGGGCAACGCCGCCGTGCTGCCGATCAGCTGGATGTACATCCGCATGATGGGCGCCGATGGCCTGAAGCACGCGACCGAAGCCGCGATCCTGGCCGCCAACTACATCAGCAAGCGGCTGGCACCGCACTACCCCACGCTCTACGCCTCGGCCAACGGCCACGTGGCGCACGAGTGCATCCTGGACCTGCGGCAATTGAAAGAAACCAGTGGCGTGATGGCCGAGGACGTGGCCAAGCGTCTGATGGACTACGGCTTCCACGCGCCCACGCTCAGCTTCCCGGTCGCCAACACGCTGATGGTCGAGCCGACCGAGAGCGAGACGCTGGAAGAGCTGGACCGCTTCATCGACGCGATGATCGCCATCCGCAACGAGATCCGCCAGATCGAAGCCGGCGGCTGGCCACAGGACGACAACCCGCTGAAGAACGCGCCGCACACGGCCGACAGCCTGATGAAGGCCGAGTGGCCGCATCCCTATGCGCGCAACGTGGGTGCAGCCAGCACCTCGACCCGCGCACACGCCAAGTACTGGCCACCCGTGGGCCGCATCGACAACGTGTACGGCGACCGCAACCTGTTCTGCAGCTGCGTGCCCATCGCCGAGATGGTCGATTGAAAAAAAAAGGGCACCGACAGTGCCCTTTTTCATGCCACGTGAGGCGCCACGAAGCGCTCGACCCACAACGGCAGCTGCTCGCGCAGGATGCGCAGCGCTGGCGCCTCCTGGCGCTGGCTGAGCGTGACCAGGCCGAAGCGCGCCGTGGCGTCCAGCGCGGGTGACACGTCCAGCCGCACCAGGTCGCCGGCCACGGCGTTGACAGTGAGCACGATGGCGTCGCTGTGGCGGGCGACCTCGACGATGTTCATGGTCTCGTCGCAGCGCAGCGTCACCATGTCGTCCGGGTTGGCCTGCGGCCCGTAGCGGTTGATGAGCAGCCGCGCCACCTCGTCGCTCAGGGGCGTGGACGCCACAGGGCAGGCCAGGATGTCGGCGAGACCCACCGGCCGCCCGCGCAACGCCAGCGGGTGGTCCGCCCGCACCAGAAACCCGGCATCCAGCTCGAACACCTGCGCCACCGTCAGGTCGGCCGCAGGCCGCAGGGAGCGCACGTCCACGATGGCCGCGTCCAGGTGCTGTGCCCGCAGCTCGTGCACCAGCAGCTCGGTGTGGCCGCGCGAAATCTGCAGCTGCAACCTAGGATGGTGTTCGGCCATGTGCAGCATCAGCGGCGTGGACAACAAGGCGCCGGGCGCCGAGCTCAGGCCCACGCGCAGGGTGCCGATCAGGCCGGCATGCAGGCCTTTGCCGGTTTGTTTGAGCGCTTCCGCATCACTCACCAGCCGCCGGGCGCGTTGCAGCACCTCGTGCCCGAACGGCGTGAGCGCGATGCGCCGCCCCAGGCGGTCGAACAGGCGCCCGCCCAGCTCGTCCTCCAGACCCTGGATGCTGCGCGTGAGCGCGGGCTGCGTGAGGTACAGGGCCTTGGACGCCTGCACGAAGGTCCCCAGCTCGGCCAGCACCACAAAGTGCCTGAGTTGCACGAGGGTCATCCCGAACCTCCATTCAAAGTCATGGGTTGTTGCTTATCAATGCATTGGACTTTAGTTCAGGCCCTTCCTAACATGCAACAAAGTTCATGTTTCAGGAGTAATTTGCATGGAACGACTCAGTGACGCCGCCATCCAGGCATTCACCCGCCTGCGCCGCGACATCCACCAGCACCCGGAGCTGGCCTTCAACGAACGCCGCACCGCCGCGCTGGTGGCGGCCCAGCTGGGCGCCTGGGGCTACGCGGTCACGACAGGCCTGGGCGGCACCGGTGTCGTCGGGCAACTGAAACGCGGTTCATCGGACCGCAGCCTCGGCCTGCGCGCCGACATGGACGCCTTGCCCATTGCCGAGGCCACGGGCGCGGCCTGGGCCAGCTGCACCCACGGCGTGATGCACGCCTGCGGCCACGACGGCCACACCGCCATGCTGCTGGCGGCTGCGCAGCACCTCGCCACGCAAGGCGAATTCGACGGCACGCTGAACCTGATCTTCCAGCCCGCAGAAGAAGGCGGTGGCGGCGCGCTGAAGATGATGGAGGACGGCCTGTTTCAGCGCTTCCCCTGCGATGCGATCTTCGCCATGCACAACATGCCGGGCTATCCGCAGGGCCAGCTGGTGTTCCGCAGCGGGCCGACCATGGCCTCGTCCGATTACGCCACCATCACACTGCACGGCCACGGCGGCCACGGCGCCATGCCCCACAAGGCGACCGACGTGGTGGTCGCGGCGGCCTCGCTGATCATGGCGTTGCAGACCGTGGTCTCGCGCCATGTCGATCCGATGCAGCCGGCCGTGGTCACGGTCGGCGCGGTGCACGCGGGCGAGGCCAACAACGTGATCCCGGCGTCGGCTCGGCTGGAGATCAGCGTGCGCGCGCTGGACCCGCAGGTGCGGCGCAGCGTGGAGCAGCGCATCCGCGAGCTGGTGATGCTCCAGGCGCAGAGCTACGGCGTGCGGGCCGAACTCGATTGGCGCCCGGGCTACGCGGTGCTGGTGAACGATGCGCAGCAGACCGCCCGCGCGCTCACCGTGGCACAGAAGCACTTCCCTGCGGAGCAGATCAACCCGCAGGGCCCCATGCTGACCGGCAGCGAGGACTTCGCTTTCATGCTCGAACACGTGCCCGGCAGCTACCTGTTCATCGGCAACGGCGCCGACGGCGAACCCGGCGCCTGCATGGTGCACAACCCGGCCTACGACTTCAACGACCTCAACATCGCCCCCGGCGCGGCCTACTGGATCGCGCTGGTGCAGGACCTGCTTTCCCCCACCCCTTGAGAACCATCACAGGAGACAACACCATGAACGCACGCATCCGCATCAAGACCCTCATCGCTGGCGCTGCGCTGGCCACCCTGGGCATGGCTGGCACCGCCGCCGCCCAGACCTTCCCCGCCAAACCGGTGACGCTGATGGTCCCCTACCCGGCCGGCGGCCTGTCGGACGTGATCGCGCGCTCGGTCAACATCACCCTGGGCAAGCAGCTCGGCCAGCCGGTGGTGATCGAAAACCTGGGCGGCGCCAGCGGTTCCATCGCAGCGCAGAAGGTGCTCAACGGTCCCTCGGACGGCTACACCGTATTTCAGGGTTCGCCCAATGAACTGATCCTGGCGCCGCTGGCGATTTCATCGATCAGGTTCAAGAGCGAAGACTTCCGCCTGGTGCAGATGATCGCCACCGCGCAGATCGCCTTCCTCGCCAAGAAGGACCTGCCGGTCAACACCGTGGACGAATTCGTGGACCACGCGCGCAAGGCCGCCAAAGACGGCAAGGCGCTCACGTTCGCCAGCGTCGGCCCGGGTTCGTTCTATCACCTGCTGGGTGAGCACCTGTCCAAGGTCACCGGCATCCCGATGATCCACGTGCCCTACAAGGGCGCAGCCCCCGCCGAGCAGGACCTGATGGCCGGCCAGGTGGACTTCTTCCTCGCGCCCTATGGGAAGAAGTACGACGAGATGCAGAAGCAGGGCCGCGTCAAGGTGCTGGCCATGCTCAACAGCGAACGGCTGGAGAGCGTGAAGCAGTACCCCGCCGTGAGCGAGAGCAAGCAGCTCAAGGACTTCACCTTCAAGATCTGGACCGGCTACTTCGTGAAGAAGGACACCCCGGAACCGGTGGTCACCGCGCTGCACAAGGCCATCACCGGCACGCTGGGCGATCCGGCCGTGCACTCCGCCCTCGAAGCCAACAGCCAGCTGCTGCCCAAACCACAGACGCTCGCCGAAGCCGACAAGGCCTACACCGACGGCACACAACAGTTCCGCGCCATCGTCAAATCCATCGGGCTGCAGGCACAATAAGTGCCTTCTTCCGTCGATCGGGAGAGACCGGCACCCTCAGGGAAAGCCGGCGCCGAAGGAGCAACCGCCCCGGAAACTCTCAGGCAAAAGGACCGATCGACGCACCGCGCCCATCCCGGCGCACAACTCTGAAGAGTGGCCGGAATTCGTCTCCCGGCCCACCGCAGGAGCAAGCCCGCCGTCACGGCGGGTGAATCTCTCAGGTCACAAACAGAGGGGGTCATGGCCCGCACACGGTGTGCGGGGCGTGCCCCTTTGTTTGACGGCCTTCAAAGAGATTCCCATGGCACAGCACCTCATCGTCATCGGCGGCGGCATCACCGGCGTCACCAGCGCCTACGCCCTGGCCCGTCAGGGTCACCAGGTCACCCTGATCGAAAAACACCGCTACGCGGGCATGGAAACCAGCCACGCCAACGGCGGCCAGCTCTCGGCCTCCAACGCCGAAACCTGGACCCACCCGTCCACCCTGCTCAAGGGCATCAAGTGGATGCTCAAGGCCGACGCGCCGCTGCTCGTGAACCCGAAGCCCAGCTGGCACAAGCTGAGCTGGTTCGCCGAGTTCGCGGCGTCCATCCCCAAGTACCGCGACAACACCATCGCCACCGCGAAGCTGGCGATCGCCGCGCGTGAACACCTGTTCGGCTGGGCGCAGGCGGAAGGCATTGATTTCGACCTGAAGCAGCAGGGCATCCTGCACATCTACCGCGACAAGGCCGGCTTCAAGCACGCGGGCGAAGTCAGCAAGTTGCTGGCCGAAGGCGGCCTGCCGCGCCGCGCCGTCACACCCGACGAGATGCGCGCCATCGAACCCACGCTGGCCGGCGAATACTTCGGCGGCTACTACACCGAGAGCGACAGCACCGGCGACATCCACAAGTTCACCCACGGCCTGTCGCTCGCCTGCGAGCGCCTGGGCGTGAAGCTGCTGACCGGCCACACCGTGACGCGGGTGCAGAGCGATGGCGCGTCCGCACAGGTCACGCTGTCCAGCGGCGAGGTGGTGAGCGGCGACGCGGTGGTGGTCTGCGCTGGCGTGCACAGCCGGGCGCTGGGCGCACAGCTGGGCGACCGCCTCAACGTCTACCCGGTCAAGGGCTACTCCATCACCGTGATGCTGAACGACGAAGCGAGCCAGGCCGCCGCGCCGCAGGTCAGCCTGCTCGACGACGAAACCAAGCTGGTCACCAGCCGACTCGGCGCCGACCGCTTCCGTGTCGCGGGCACGGCCGAGTTCAACGGCATGAACCTCGACATCCGGGCCGACCGCATCCGCCCGCTGGTCAACTGGGTCAACCAGTGTTTCCCGGGCGTGAGCACGCGCCGCGTCGAGCCCTGGGCCGGCCTGCGACCCATGATGCCGGACATGCTGCCGCGCGTCGGCCCCGGCAGAGCGCCCAACGTGTTCTACAACACCGGCCACGGCCACCTGGGCTGGACGCTCTCCGCCATCACCGCGCACCAGCTGACCGGGCATGTGGCGCAGTGGCAGGCGCAACAGCGCCACACGCGCCAGGTGATGCCCGCCCCCGCTGTCTGACGCCGCACGCGCAACCAGCGGCGATCAGCGGGTATGGCGCACGCCAGCCCGCTGGTGCGGCGGGCTTGGGCTAAGCTCCCTGTGTTACTCCCAGCCGAGCCGCCCATGCCCACCGATTTCCGCGTGCTGAGCGTCATCCCCCCGATGACGCAGCTCAACACGCCCTATCCCTCCACCGCCTACCTCACCGGCTTCCTGCGTTCGCGCGGCATCGACGCGGTGCAGGAAGACCTGGCGCTGGCGCTGGTGCTCCAACTGTTCACGCCCGCCGGGCTGGAAGCTGTGCGCGGCCGTGCGCTGGCCCAGCCCGAGGCGCAACGCTCGGGCAGCGTGCACGCCTTCCTCGACCAGTTCGCGGACTACCGCGCCACCATCGGCCCCGCCATCGCCTACCTGCAGGGTCGCGACTCGACGCTGGCCCACCGCATCGCCGCGCGCGGCCTGCTGCCCGAAGGCCCGCGCTTCTCGGCGCTCGACGCCTACGTGGACGACGGCAGCGGCGACCCGCTGGCCTGGGCCTTCGGCGCGCTCGGCGTGCAGGACAAGGCGCGCCACCTGTGCAC
Organism: Hydrogenophaga sp. L76; assembly: GCF_057654755.1. Classification (NCBI taxonomy): domain Bacteria; kingdom Pseudomonadati; phylum Pseudomonadota; class Betaproteobacteria; order Burkholderiales; family Comamonadaceae; genus Hydrogenophaga; species Hydrogenophaga sp. L76. Next base: position 113,210 of record NZ_CM172807.1, on the reverse strand, counting down.
GCTCTACCTCAACGATCTGGCCGACGTGCTGCGCGACGCGGTGGACGAACGTTTCGAGTTCGTGCGCTACGCCGAGTCGCTGGCCAGCAGCCAGCCCACCTTCGACCCGCTCGCGGCCGCACTGGCCGCGCCGCCCACGCTGGTGGATGACCTGCTGAGCGACCTGACGCTGGCCGCCATCCACCGCCACAAGCCCGCGCTGGTGCTGCTATCGGTGCCCTTTCCCGGCTCGGTCTACGCGGCCTTGCGCATCGCGCAGACCATCAAGGCGCACCACCCGCACATCCGCATCGCGCTGGGCGGCGGTTTTGTGAACACCGAACTGCGCGAACTGTCCGACCCGCGGGTCTTCGATTTCGTGGACTTCGTGACGCTGGATGCGGGCGAGCGGCCGGTGCTCTCGCTGATCGAACACCTTCATGGGCAACGAGGGCGCCAGCGCTTGCAGCGCACTTTTGTGCTCGAAGACAGCACTCACCCCAACCCACCCCCAGGAGAAAAGGGAGAAAAAACCAGCACGGCCACCGTGCGCTACGTCAACTTCGCCGAGCCCGACATCCCGTTCGAAGACGTGGGCACGCCCACCTGGGACGGCCTGCCGCTGGACCGTTACCTGAGCCTGCTCGACATGCTCAACCCCATGCACCGCCTGTGGAGCGACGGCCGCTGGAACAAGCTCACCGTGGCGCACGGCTGCTACTGGAAGAAGTGCAGCTTCTGCGACGTGAGCCTCGACTACATCGGCCGCTACGAAACCGCCACGGCAGAGAAGCTGGCCGACCGCATCCAGCAGATCGTGGAAGAAACCGGCCAGACCGGCTTCCACTTCGTGGACGAAGCCGCGCCGCCCAAGGCCCTGAAGGCGCTGGCCGAAGAGCTGATCCGGCGCCAGCTCAACATCTCGTGGTGGGGCAACATCCGTTTCGAAAAAACCTTCACGCCCGAGCTCGCCGAGCTGCTCGCTCAAAGCGGCTGCATCGCCATGAGTGGCGGCCTCGAAGTGGCGAGCGACCGCCTGCTCACGCTGATGAAAAAAGGCGTGTCGGTCGAGCAGGTGGCCCGGGTGACCAAGGGCTTTTCCGACGCCGGCATCCTCGTGCACGCCTACCTGATGTACGGCTTTCCCACGCAGACGCTGCAGGACACGGTGGACGCGCTCGAATACGTGCGCCAGCTGTTCGAGGCCGGCTGCATCCAGAGCGGCTTCTTCCACCGCTTCAGCTGCACCGTGCACTCGCCCGTGGGCATGGACCCGACGGCGTATGGCATTGAGCTGATCCCGCTGCCGCCGGTGAGCTTCGCCAAGAACGACATCGGCTTCATCGACCCCACGGGCACCGACCACGACGCGCTCGGCATCGGCCTGCGCAAGGCGATCTACAACTACATGCACGGCCTGTGCGTGGAAGACGATGTGCGTCGCTGGTTCGAGCACCTGCCGCACAAGGTACCCAAACCGACCGTGAGCCGGCACCGCATCGGCAAGGCGCTGGCCGCCGCGGCCCACTGACCCCGGCCAGAGGCCGCGCAGGGACGGCGCGGCCTCAGCGCATCATCTGCAGGTACGCGGTGGTCACCGCCACCTGGGATTCGTCCAGCGAGGTCGCCACGGTGGTGCCGAACGCCATGCGGTCGTCAATGGGCCAGACCTGCCCGACGGTGGTCGCGATCGCGTTGGCGAACGACACATCGCGGAAGCGGCCGAAGCGTGCGTCGTTGCGGCCATCGATCTGCTGGTCGAGCATCGACGCCAGAGACGGGGTGACGCTGCTGAGCACCATCACGTTGCGCGGACGAGTGGCGTAGGTGTTGACCGTGGCGCCGGGTTCGGCCCAGTTCACGCTCTGGAAACAGACCCGCACTTCCTGCGGGTTGCCGTTGCTGTCCAGGTAGACGTAGCGGTCCGCGCTGCCGGCCGTGCGCCCTTCGGGCAGGCGCACGCCGGCGGCCAGGAACGCGTTGAGCATGTCGTTGCCGCACAGCTGGCTGCCCGCCGGGGCGGTGCCGCCGTTGATCTGCCCGGTCGGGTTGGTGGCGCTGTCGCCGGGCGGGCGCCCCACGCCGTTCACGTAGGCCTCGTACGCCAGTTGCCAGCCCTGCACGAAGTCGGTGGACAGGCGCTGGTTGGCCGCGCTGCGCTGCAGGTCGCGGCCCACGGCCACGGCGCCCAGCAGCAGACCGATCACCAGCAGGGTGATGCTCAGCTCCACCAGGGTGAAGCCGCGCTGGCGATGGCCAGGCTTGGTGAGCTTGGCATTGGTTGGTCGATTCATGGTGCACACCCCGAAAACATATGTAGGACTCAGAAGCCGATGGCATCCGCGAGCAGCGCGTTGCGGTTGATGGAGATGGACAGGTCGGTGATCGCCGTGGTGCGGGCCGCAAATTCGGCGTGCGTGTCCTGGGCGTCCACCAGCGAGTCCACGGCCAGCCCCATGGCGACACCCGCAGCAATCCCGCCCGCCACCGCGGCGGCGATCCCGACCGCGGTCAGGCCGATCTGGAACGATCGTGCGCCCACGCTCATGGTGGTGTCGGCGGTGGCCGAGAGCATCGCCTGGGCGGCGTCGGCCCCGCCGGCAATGGCGCTGGTCACACCTGCCGTGGCGGCCGCGACGTCCGCCTCCGCCAGCTTGACCAGCACGTACAGCTGGTCCCGGTAGTCGTACAGGGCCCGCTCCAGCACGAACGCTCCGGTGGCGGCGTTGAAGTGGGCGTGTTCGGCCACCGACAGGCCCGTCTCGCAGCCCAGCAGGGCAAACAGCTCGGCGTGGCTGGCGGCGAGCACGGTGTCGTCGTAGGCGTGGGTCGCGCGGGTGCTGGACGATTCGAAGGTCGGCGACGCGTCGCTGGCCGTGGCGTTGGCGCCGTCAAAGGCCTGGCCGTTGCCGTCGGCGTCGAGCAGCCCCGGCGCGGCGATAGCGAACGCGGCCGGGCGGCGCACGCCCGCGGAGATCACCCCGAGTGACCCGGCGGGCGCGGTGGCGGCGTCCGAGGCGGTGTTCAGCGCCAGGCAGACATCCACCTGGTTGACCGCGGCGGCACCGCCCACGCCGCAGGGCGGCGCGTTGGCCGCATTGCATGCGCTGTTGAGCGGCGCCGCAACGTCGCCGGACTGGGTGGCACCCAGCAACCCCGCCGTGGCCACGGGCAGGGGCGGCGCGCTGCCATTGGGGGCGTTGCCGTTCTGCGGGCGGGGGTCGGGCGTGCGCACGCGCAAGGGGTTCATGCGGTCCTGCGCCACCGCCAGGTCGCGGTCCAGATGGGCTGTGGCCGAGGCCTCGCGGGACACGCCGTAGCGCAGCCGGCCGGCCTCGGGTCGGGGCAGAGCCAGCGTCTGCCAGGGCACATAGCCGACCTGGCGCAGCCCCCCGCCCGCGAGCGAGCAGGACTCCACGCCGTTGGCGTCGGCCGCCGGGCAAGGCAGGCGGTGCCGGGCGTACAGAAAACCCAGCACCGACTCGCGGGCCTGTTGTTGCGCATCCAGCTGCACGGCAGACACCCGCTGGCCGGCGGACTGCTGCCAGAACGCCACCGCCCCCCACACGATGAGGCCCAGCGCCAGCAGCGCCACCGAAATTTCCACCAGCGTGAACCCCTTCATCCGCTGTCTCATGGGTTGAGTCCTTTCGTGTCGAGTGCGATGGACTGGCTCAGCGCATCGGCCAGCGCGTTGAATACCCCGGCCGCGTAGGTGCTGGTGGCGACGAGCTTGGCCCTGGAGTCCACCAGCGCCTGCTGGGCATCCACCAGGTCCTGCGCGGCCAGCCCGACTTCCGTGACGGCCACGGCCATGTTGACGGCCGCGATGGCCACGGCGTAGACGGTCAGGCCTTCGGTGTTGGCCGCCGAGGCCAGCCCCACCAGAGTGCTGGTGGTGGAAATGGCCAGACCCATGGCGGCCATGGCCACGCCGGTTTCGGCGCCGCTCACGCCGTCTTCGGCCGTGGTCACGTCGAATTCGCGCAGCGACCAGTATTCCTGCATCACGCGGGTGGTGTCGTACTGGGCGAAGGCCGCCTGGGCCGAGCCCTGGGCGGCGCTCAGCCGCGCCACGCAGCCCAGGCGCGTGGACAGGTCGGCCGGCCCCACGGCCAGGCCGATGTCGTCGAAGCCCTCGTCCTGCGCGCGGCCCGGCAGGTCGAACCGCCACGAGCCGCCCGCTCCGACCCGGTTGTTGCCGTCGAACTGGCCGTTCATCCCCGGGTGCACCAGCGTGTAGGCCACCGGCAGGCTGGCCGTGATGTTGCCGGCGCTCAACACGCCGGCTGCCGTGGGATTGGCCGCGAAGCCGCGCAGCAAGCGGCACCAGTCCAGCCCGTTGACCGCCGTGCGCCGGGCCGCCGCCGAGGTGATCAAGCTGGTCACCTGCGTGGCTGCGGTGGCCGCGGCCGGCGCCTCGGCGGTGGCCACCGGCAGCACCGGCACGCCGTTGAAGTCGATGTTCAGGTCGGGCGATATCCAGGCCGCTCCGGTGGCGGCCAGGTCGGCACCACCACCGCGGTTCACGCCGTAGTGCAGCACGCTCATGTCGCTGCTCAGGCCCAGCGTTTTCCAGGGCAGGAAAACGGCATCGGCCGTGCCGCAGGCTTCCACCCCGCCGGTGTTGGCCGCGGAGCACGGGAGCCGGTGGCGCGTGAGCACGAAGCCCTCGACCGCCGATTGCGCCTCGCCCAGCTGGCGCCGCATGTCCTGCGCCGAGACGGGTTGTTGCGTGGCGGCAATCCAGCGCCAGAGCATCAACCCGATCACGCCGACGATCACCAGCGACACGCCCAGCTCGATCAGCGAGAAACCGCGCTGCCGGCGGCGGATGACAACGGGGCTCATCGCGTGCCCCCCTTCACATCGACGTTGATCAGCAGATCGGCGGCCGTGGTGGGCGACCAGGGCGTGACACCGGTGCCGGTGAGGTTGCAGGCCGGCGGGTTGTCGGCCTGGGCCTTCAGGTCGTCGTAGCGCTTCTTGGTATCCACTTCCATCTGTTGCGCGGCGCTGAGCTGCGTGTTCAAGCCGTCGAGCTGGCGCTGTATCGTCAGAGGCCTCATGTATCTGCTGTCTGCGTGGGGTTGCGTCGACCCCGTGTTACCGCCCGATCCATACAGGTCCCGCATCGCCGACTGCACGTACGGGCTGCTCTCATAGCTTCCCGCCGGGCAGGCCGGTACCGGGAGGGGCTGCGGGGTGCAGGCGATATAGGTCGTGGGCGGGTAATAGAAGTTGTAGGGGCCCAGGCTGCCATTGAAGAGAGCGCTGTAGGCCGACTGGTAGTTGCCGCGCGCGCCGTTGAGCACCGCCAGCGCGCTGGCTTCGGCGGTGATGGCGGCCTGCAGGTTCGCCCAGGCCTGGTTCCGCTTGACGATGGCGTTGTCGCGCTCCGAGGTGAGCGTGGTGACGTCGTTGAGCAGCGCCAGCTCACCCTGCTTGTTGCTGCGCTGGAGCTGCAGCGCTTCCTTGGTGGTCGGGTTCGTCTCGGCGGCGATCTGGATGTCCAGCGCGGCGATCTCCGCCTGCACCTGGGGTATCAGCGTGGTGCGGTTGGCCAGCATGTTGTTGTAGCGCACGACGATGTCGCTCCAGCTGTTGTATTCGTTCTGGTAGTTCACCCGGGAGGCCTGGGCCGCGGCGTAGTCCACGGCCTCCTGGTTCCAGGTGTTCGAGCGGTTGACCAGAAGGTTGACGGTGCCGTCGAGGTTGGACGACGAGCCGCCGTACCTCACCCAGTAGTACAGGGTGTTGATCGCGTTGGTCTTCGCGGTGTTCGCGCTGGCCAGTTCGATCTGCTTCTGCGCGATCTCGCCCTGCACGCGGGTGACCTCGGCCTTGGCCTTGTTCCACTCGGTCAGCGACGCGGCGAGCGCCGCGCTGACATCGGGCACGGGGCACGACACCGATTCCGGCGGCCGGCTGTTGTCGGCCAGCACCAGTGCGTTGCCCGCCATGATCGCGGCCGTGACGTTCAGGGCGATGGTCGCGGTGTTGGCCACGGTGGACGCACCGGCGAGCACGGCCGAGGCGATGTGCTGCGGGAAGGCGGCGCAGGCGTTCACCGCCAGGCCCAGCGTGGCGCCGCACAGCGTGGCCTCGGCCACCGCGTTGCCCGTGTCCGAGGCGGCTTCCACCACCGAAGCGGTCAGCTCCACCGCCGTGATCGCCGCGCCCAGGGCGGCGAAGATCACCGCCCGCTCGGCGGCGTCGATGCTGTCCTCGCGCATCTCGTCAACCTGATCCACCACGTCCAGCCCCAGCGCCACGGTGTCGATCGACTGCGCCAGCGGCTGGCAGTGGAAGGCCGACTGCAGGCTGGCGAACGAGCGCTCGCGCACCACATCGTCGTAGCTGCTGAGCAGCGGCGAGCGGTCGGGGTCTTCCACGGTATGGCCCGCCGAGGCGTTGACGCCGTCGAACAGCGAGCCGTCGCCGTCGGTGTCTTCCAGGCCCGGATGCACCAGCGCATAGGCCACCGGGCGCAGGGGCGCGGAAGTTACGTGGGCCATGCCCGTGCCGAAGGTGGCGACCGCGCCCTGCCCCACCCGCTGGCACAGGTCGGGCAGGGTGATGATGTCGGCCTGGTAGCTGCCGCCGCTGGCGGTGGTCTCGCGCATGGCCGCGAAGGTGGTCGCGTCCCCGTCGTACTCCAGCGGGCGCCAGTTGTCGCCCCTCAGCGCCAGGTCGTAGGCGGTGGCGCCGCGCTGTACCAGGTAGCGCAGTTGCGCCACGCCGACGCCCGCATCGGCCCCCGCCAGCTTGAGCGACACCGAAGGCAGCCAGCCCTTCTGGGCCCCCGCGGCACAGTCCTCCAGCCCGTCACGGTCGGTGTCGGGGCACGGCAGGCGCTGCATCACGGTGGCAAAGGTGATCACGGCGGTGTCTGCCTGGGACAGGGACGCGCGCTCCTGGCGCGAGCTCTGCAGCGCGGAGCGTTCGCGCCATTCGAGGTAGCCGACCAAGGCCAGCCCGCCCACGATCGCGATGAACAGCAACACCTCCAGCAGGCCCAGGCCACGCTGGCGGCGCCGGACTTTCAGGGTGGGCACACCGGCCCCGGGCGCCACACGCATCAGCCCCCTCCCAGCGAGTGGTTGACCGACTGGCGCACCAGGTCGTAGATCGGCAGCAGCAGCGCCACGATCAGGAAGATGAACAGCGCGCCGGCCAGCAGGATGAGCGCGGGCTTGATGATCTCGCCCAGCGACTTGACCACCACGTCCAGTCGCTTGCGGTATTCGCTGGCCAGGCGGTCAAGCTGTTTGTCCAGCGAACCCGACTCTTCGCCCACGGAGATCATGCGCACCGCCATGGCCGGAAACCCGCCCACGCGGCGCATCGAAGCGCCGATGCCTTCGCCGCGCGCCACGCCGTCGCGCACCCGCAGCAGGCGCTCGCGGTAGAACTGGTCGGTGGTGGCGCGGGACAACACGTCCAGGCTGACCATGAAGTCCAGACCGGCGCGCACCAGCAGGGCCAGGTGTTCGCTGATAAAGGCCATGCCCGAGGAGGTGGACAGGGTGCGCGCGATCGGCAGGCGGTGCAGCAGCTCGTGGCAGGCAAGCTTGAAGCCGGGGATCGAGCGGTACAGCCACATCAGCAGCAGGATCAGCAGCACCACACCGACCACGAACAGGACCAGGAACTGGACCAGCGCGTCCGACACGGTGATCAGCCACTGCGTGAGTGGCGGCAGCTTGGCCTGGAGCTGCTTGAACAGCTGGGCCATGTTGGGCACCACGTAGTAGAGCCAGAAGAAGCCCACACCCAGGATCGTGGTGAACACCAGCACCGGGTAGATCAGCGCCGTGCGGATGTCGCGGCGGATGTCGATCAGCCGCTCGATGTGCGAGGCCGACTCCAGCAGCATCCGGGGCAGCTCGCCCGACTGGTCGCCGATCTCGGCCAGGTTGCGCACGGTTTCGGGGAACACGTCGGGGTGGCGCGCGAACGCCTGCGGCATGCGCATGCCCGAGCCCAGGTCGGTGTGCACGCGCTGCGCGAGCTCGGCCACGCCGTCGTCGCCGGACTCGTCTTCCACCAGCGTCCTGAGCGCCTCCATCATCGGGACGCCCGCGTCCAGCATGATGCCCATGTCGCGCAGGAAACCGGCCAGGTCCTGCTGGCGCACGTGGCGGCGAAACAGCCGCAGCCGCAGGTCGTTGACGGCGGTGAACCAGGCCGGCAGGCGCACCAGGTTGAGCACGGCACCCTCGGTGGTCTGCTCCAGGCGCAGGCGTACCGAGTGGTCGCGCTCGACCAGCAGGCGCAGAAAGCCGCTCTTGACCTTGCCATGGGGCAGCAGCACGCGGTAGAAGTAGGTCCGCAGACCGGCGGCAGTGCTCATGGCTTACTCCAGTCCAATGGCGCGGCGCACCTCGTCGACCGTGGTCTCGCCCTGGAGTACCCGGTACCGGGCCAGGTGCACCATGGGCTTGAGCCCGCTGGCCTCGGCCAGCTCGCGGATGCGCGCCCGGGGCGCCTCGCCCACGATGGCGTCGGCCAGCTCGCGCTTGACCGTGAGGATTTCATAGACCGGCAGCCGGCCGCGGTAACCGGTGCCGCGGCAGTGGATGCAGCCGGCGCCGTGGTGCACCATCGAGACCGCCGGCCCGAGCCAGGCTTTTTCGTCTTCGGTCGCGGCGCGCTGGGTCTTGCAGTAGGGGCAGATGCAGCGCACCAGGCGCTGGTTGATGACCGCCACCAGGTTCTCCGCCACGGTCTCGGCGTCCACCCCGAGCAGCCGCAGGCGGGGCACCACGCCAAAGATGCCACCCACGTGCAGGGTGGAGAGCACCAGGTGCCCGGTGGACGACGCGTCAAGCGCGGCCCGTGCCGTCTCGGCATCGCGCACCTCGCCCACCAGGATGATGTCCGGGTCGTGGCGCAGGAAGTGCCGCATGGCGCTGGCAAAGTCGTAGCCGGCGCGCCGGTTCACCTCGGTCTGGCAGGCCACCGGCACCCGGTACTCCACCGGGTCTTCCACCGTCAGCACGTTGCGCTCCACCAGCGGCTGCACGCGCAGGGCGGCGTGCAGGGTCGTGCTCTTGCCCGAGCCGGTGGGGCCGGTGATCAGGATCAGTCCGTGCGGGCGGGCGAAGGCCTTTTCCATCTCGGCCACGTCGTCTTCCAGGAAGCCCAGGTCCTGCAGGCGGTCGAGGTCGCTGCGCTCGGCCAGCAGGCGCATGGCCACGCGTTCGCCGAACTCCGAGATCATGGTCGAGACCCGGATCGTGTAGGTGGCGTCCATCAGCTTGATGGTGAAGCTGCCATCCTGCGGCAGGCGCTGCTCGCTGGCGTCCATGTCGGCCTTGAGCTTGATGAACGACACCAGGCGGTCCAGCGAGGGCGGCATCGCAAACATCGGGCGCAGCACGCCGTCGATGCGCATGAGCACCCCGCGGCTGCGGGCGGTGGGGGCGAGGTGCACGTCCGTGGCGCGCTCGCGCACGGCGGTGTGCAGGATCAGCTCCATGAGCCGGTCGGGGCTGTAGGCGTGGTCGCGGTCGTCAGCGAGCTTGCGGATCTCGGATTCGATCAGCCGCTCGACCGGGTTTTCCTGGAAGTAATAGTGCTGGTGAATGGCGTCGATGACGGCGAAGAACTCGCCCTGCCAGAACACCACCTCCTGGCCCACGCGGCGCTGGATCAGCGTCGCCACGGCCTCGGGCTCCGCGTCGCCCAGCAGCACCCGCAGCTTGTCGCCCTCACGGCCCACCGGCAGGAAGTTGTGCGTCAGGCACAGGCTGCGGTTGAAGGCCGCGGCCACTTCCGGGTCGACCGCGGGCACCTCCCGGAATTCGATGCCGCGCTGGATCGCCAGCTGGCGCGCCAGGTCCTTGGCGCTGATGAAGCCGAGCTCCACCAGCATGCGCCCGAGCTTGTGCCCTTCGACCGCCTGCTTCTGGCGCACGTAGTCGATCACGACCTGGCTGACCAGACCGTTGGACACCAGCATCTGGCTGAAGCTGAGACGGGTTTCTTTCATGGGTTCCATCCCGGTATCACTGTTCTTGTACATAGAACTTCTCCAATAGCAGGCCGCTCAGGGGGTCCACCTCACCCGAGGGACTGAGGCCCAGTTCGTTCTGGAATTGCTGCAGGGCGCGCCGGCTGCGCTCGCCCCAGATGCCGTCCACTTCCCGGGGCAGCAGGCTGCCGTATTCGGTCAGCGCGATCTGGAAGCGGGCCGCGGTCAACCGTTTGTTCAGGGCGTGGCCGGCCTGGGGCGTGCTCCAGGTCAGCCAGGGCTGGCCCTGGCGGGTGTCCATGCAGACATCGGCCAGCCGGGCCAGGCGCGCACCCAGCAGCTGATGGGTCCTTTGCGCCAGGGGCTGGCTCACCACGATGCGCCCGGCGGGCTGTTCGGTGGCGGGCTCGCACCCGGCGCCAAAGAGGCCCTGGGCCGCCACCGTCTGCGGCGAGGGGGCCGGCGCTGTGCCGGGCAACGACGGGTTCAGCGCGACCGCCCGGGCGGCCACAGCATCCGCCTGCGGCTGCGCGCGGCCGGCATCCAACCCGCCAAAGCGCGAGCCCAGGGCCGCCCCGGTGGCGACCAGGCCGGCGAGGGCGGCGGCGACCAACCACGGCCGGCGGTCGCGCACCGGCGGCACCACGCGCACGACCGCTGCCGTGGGCGTGTCCACCAGATCGACCCGGCTGTCGTTGATGGCCTCTTTCATCAGGTTCGAGTCGATGACGTTGCCGTTGCGCGCCGCCAGTCCGTACAGGCAGCGGTCCATGATCAGATGGATCTGCCGGGGCACGCCCTGCGTTTCGCGCCAGAGCAGCTGGCAGGCATCGGTCTGCAGCACGAGCGAGCCATCGCTGCCGGACGACTCGAACCGGAACCGCACGTAGTCGGCGATCTCGGCGCTGGTCAGGCCGTACAGCCGCGAATGCTTGACCAGGCGGCTGCGCAGCTGGCGCAGGCTGTGCTGGGACAGCATCTCTTCGAGCTCGGGCTGGCCGGCCAGCAGGATCTGCAGCAGCTTTTCCTGGTCGGTCTCCAGGTTGCACAGCAACCGGATCAGCTCCAGCGAGCTGGCCGAGAGGTTCTGCGCGTCGTCGATGATCAGCAGGCAGGTCTTGCCGTCGCGGTGGTTGGCGAGCAGGAAGGTGTTGAGCGCGGCGATGTCGGACGACATCGCGCCGGTGCCTTCCAGACCGAAGTCCTGCAGCACGGCGGCCAGCAGCTCCGGCCCCTGCAGGAAGGTGTTGAACACCAGCGCGGAGACCACGTTCTTCGCCGCCAGGTCCGTCATCAGGCGCCGCACCAGCGTGCTCTTGCCCATGCCGACTTCGGCCGTGAGCAGTGAGAAGCCCTTGCGCGACAACACGCAATGCTCCAGCTCGACGAGCTGCTCGTCCAGGTGTGGCGTCGAGAAGTAGCAGCCCGCGTCGGGCGTGTAGGGAAAAGGGCTGCGCACCAGGCCCAGGGCGGTCAGGTGGCTGTTGGGGGTGTTCATGGCTGGGCCTCGCTGCGGGCCAGCTGATCCACCGCCGTGCGCAACACGGCCGAATTCGGGTTCTGACGCAGGGACTTGGCCAGCACGTCCCTGGCCTGGTCAAGGCGCAGGCGTTTCTTCTCGATGGCGGCCAGGTTGAGGCTGGCGTGTTCGTCGCCCGAGAGCTTGGCCAGCAGGCGCCGGTACAGGCGCTGCGCGCCGTCCAGATCGTCGGTCTGGTGGGCAAACCAGGCCTCGGCGCGCAGGCGGGCCACCGACGACTCCGGCAGCTTCGCCTGGATCGCCAGCAGCTGCTGGCGGGCCGTGTCCACATCGTGGCCAGCCAGCGCGTGGTTCAGCGCATCGAACAGGGCCGGCAACTCGTCGGGCACGGGCCGTGCCACAGGCACGCTCGCTGGGGGAGGCGCGCTCTCGGCGTCTCCCTTCCTCGCGGCGGCGGGCTCGGCGGACTGGCGTGCGTCCTGAGCATTCGGGACGTTCGACACGTTCTGCTCGGACGCGGCCGGCGCCCTGGCCGGGCCGGTCGCGGCCGGTGCCGGTACCGACAACGACGGCGAAAACACCAGTTGCGGCGAAGCGGTGGGCAGCGGCCGGTCCGCCTTGGGCAGGTCCACTTCAGGCAGATCCGCCACAGGCAAGGCCACCGGGGCAGCGCCCGGCAGCGCCGGAGCAGCGGGCGCAGGCGCAGGCGCCGCGGACGGCCCCTGCTGGGCCGCCAGGGCCAGGCTCACCATCCACCCGGTCAGCACCGCCACGGTCACGCTCCCCACGCCCCACAACACCGGCTCGGGGTTCCAGCCGCGCCGGACCGGCGCGGGCGTGGCCACGCCTGTCCTCCGACGGCCAGAGGGTTGTAACGGTGCCGCCTGCTGTTCGGTTTGTTTGAGGGCCTGGTAGATGAGGCTCATAGGAGGCGAACACGCAGCACGACGATGAGCTCACGGGCAGACTGGCTGGTGTTTTCCTTGGTGACCAGCTTTCCGAAGAGGGGCACATCCGACAGGAACGGCAGTCCGCCGTTGTTGTTGGCGCTCTTCTGGTCGATCAGGCCACCGACCACGACCACGTCGCCATCGTTCACGTTCAGGGTGGTGGTGAGGCCCTTGTAGGCCACCTGGGGCAGGCTCACGCGGTTGGAGTCGTTCACCTCGACCAGAGCCAGGCTGGAAGGGTCCACATCGCTTTGCACCGGGTTGATCAGCAGTTCGATGCGACCGTCCTCGCGGATCATGGGCAGCACGCCGACCATCACGCCGGAGAACACGGCGTCGGTCTGCACCTCGGACGAGGTGGTGGTCGCGCCCCCGCCGATGTTGTTCTCCGCCGAGCTCGACTTGGACACGTAGCGCTGGCTGGTGCCCACCGACAGCATCGCGGGGGTGCCGTTGCGCACCTGGATGTTCGGGTTGGACAGGATGCGCAGGTTGCCGAACGAACGCAGGGCGTTGATCACGGTCGATCCGCTGCTGTCCTGGTAGGCCAGGCCGCCGCCGGTCTGGCCCGTGCCCTGGCCGACCAGCCGGGCCGGAATGGTCAGGCTGCTCGCGGGGTAGTTGCGCGTGCGCGAAGAGTTGGGCAGATTGGCCACGCCACCGGCCAGTTCCAGCGCGCTGGAGCCGAAGTTCAGTGCGACCCGGCTGCGCAGCTGGGTCCAGTCGATGCCGAACTGGTAGCCATCGTTGAGCGTCACGTCGATCAGCTGCGCCTCGATGTAAACCTGCTTGGTCAGCATGTCCTGGGTGTTCTTGATGAGCTTTTCCACCGAGCGCATCTGGGACGGACGGGCCTTGACGAACAGCGTGCCGGAGGTGCGGTTCAGCGTGAAACCGTGTTGCTGGTTGGGCTGCACCACCTGGGTCGGGTCCTGGTTGCCGCGGGCCGCGGAAGCCGGGTCGACCACGGGCGAGCGGGCCTCTCCCAGGATGGTCTTGAGGTTGTTCTCGATCTCGGTGTAGGGGTCGGCCCGGTTTCCGGCCGCAGCACTCATGGACAGGCTGCCCGAGATCGCGGAGTTGGCGCCGGTGGCGTTCGAGCCGAACACGTTGCCGCCCGAGTTCAGCGACATCTGCGTGTTGATGTTGAGGAAGTCCATCGCGAAGAACTTCTCTTCGTGCAGCTTCACGCGCAGGGTCTGGTTGCGGATTTCGCCGGCCACGTCGTAGCTGCGCAGCAGCTCGTTGAAGGCCTCGCGCAGCGACACGTCCTTGAGGAACATGTCGGTCAGCGCACCCTGCTGCACCACCGCCGGCTCGACGATCAGGTTGACCTTGGCCGCGTCGGCGAAGGCGGTGAGGATCTGGCTGATGTTGCCGTTGGAGACGGCCACGCTGATGGTCTTGCCTTCCAGCGGGTCGTAGGTGGGGGCCGCGGGCTCCAGGGGTTTGACCGCCGCGGTGCGGCGCATCTCCCGCAGGATCTGCTCCTGCTGGGCCAGCAGCTTGGCCGACTCGGCGCGCGACACCTCCTGCATGCGCTTCAAGGAATCGACGTCGGGGTCGCTCAGGTGTTTGGCGCTCTGGGGCGGCGGAGCCACGCAGGCGCCCAGCAAGGCTGCTGAAACAATCGCGGTGGTGGTGGCCATTCCGGGCTTGAGCATGGAGATCTTGAAGTGGTGCATGGCGGTCTTTGAAGCGGAGAAAACGGTGAAGGAAAGGGCGGGGGCTCAGGGCAGGCTCTTGCGCAGCCAGCCGGCCAGCTGCGCCGGCGATTCGGAAAGAACGACGTCGTCGTTGGTGGCACTCACGGGGGTTCCGGGGCTGAACACACACGGGCCGGCGCTGGCATGCGGCGGGTCCAGCCGCTCGCCGTCACCGCTGCGGTCCTTGAGCGGCACCACGATCCAGTAAGCGACCGACGTCTGCCGGTTGGCGGTGCAATCCACCGCGCCGGCCACACCGCCGTCGCCGGTCAGGTGGGGCTGGTCGCTCGCCAGCGCCAGGCCGGCCACGTTGTTCAGGGCAACGATCAGGTCGCTCACGTCGCGGTGGTTCACATGGCCGGGCGCGTCGCCGGTGCGCTCCAGGTTGAGCGCCAGGTCCGCGTCGGCCGCGGCACTGGCGTTGGGCGCGCGGTACACGGCGTAACGGGCGCGGTATTCGGCCACGGGCAAGCCGGCGCCCACGCTCACATAAGGGAACCAGCCGATCCGGTTGCCGCTGCCGCAGACACCGCCAGCCAGACTCTCCAGGCCTGTGCCCGCAGCGCTGGTGTCGGGGCATGGCAGGCGCCCGTGCCGCACGGCGAAGGCGCGCAGCTGCGACTGCACCTGCCGGGCCATGTCCTGGGCCTGCCGGCGGTCCTTGCCATCGAGCACCGTGTCGTAAGCGGAAAAAGCGGCCCAGCTCAGCAAGCCGCCCACCACCAGCACCACGGCCATCTCCACGAAGGTGAAGCCGTGTTGCGCGCGGGTGCGGACGGGCCTTGTGCGCGCTCGGCTCAAGGGTGTTTCTCCCCGGCCAGCAGGTCTCGCGAGTACGACTGCATGGTCTTCGCGCCGTTGGCCATGCGGTCGCTGATGTCGCGCAGCTCGCCCAGGATGGCCTGGCGGCGCGCCACGTCCTGGGGCGCCGTGCTCTGGGCGATGCGGCCCAGTTCCTCGCTCAGGCGCTGGGTCGTCACGCTGTGCTGGATCATCTCCCGCATGACCTGGAAGTACCGCGGGTCGAACTGGCCCTGCCCCAGCGTCTCGATCTCGTCGAGCAGCCCCTGTGTCTCGGCCAGCGACAGCTGGGGCCCTTTGCTCAACAGCTCGTTGACCTTCACGCGAATCCGCACCCGGATCTGGCGGCGCTGCTCGCGCGTCAGGGCAGGGCCACTGGCCTGGGCCTGGGGGGCCACGGTCCAGGGGGCGGCGCTGCCTTCAGCGCCCAGCCCAGGCCCGGGCGGCGCGGTGCCGGTGGACGGCGCTGGCACATTGGCGGGCGAGCCCGGCAGGCCCGCGGGCGCGTCCAGCGCGCCGCCAGCCGGCAAACGGATCTGGGGTGCACCCGGCCGCGCCACCACCAGACCCGGCTCCGAGGCCGGCCTGGACAACCAGACGCCGGCCAGAAAGGCCAGCAGCAGCAGACCCAGCCCGCCTCCAACGATCACACCCTTGTTCATCAGTGGCCTTTGCCCCGCGAAGGAAAGGCGCCGAGCACGCGCAGGCGCTCCAGCGGAACGGCGACATCGATCTCTTCGCCACGGGCGGAGAACGTGACCGTCTCGATGCGGATGGACTTGACCACGAGGCCACCCGCCACCTGGTCGCCCACGCCCACCAGATACCCATCGACCACGGCCTTGCCTTCGCTGCCGTCGCGCAGCACCACACTCACACGCGGCAGGGCCACAGCCGAGAGCGCGACCCGCGCGGGCCGCGGGCTCCCTTTCACCGGCTTGGCCGTGGCCACCTCCAGCGGCAGGGCAAAGATGCTGCCGTAGTCCGCCTGCGCCTGCACGCCCTGGTCCACCGGCGTGACCGGCACCCGGCCGATCTGGGCCAGCCCGTACGGACGGCCCGCGGCCGCGCCGCGCAGGGCCACCAGCGCGGTTTTCACCTCGTCCTGCTCGCGCACCTGCTGCTCGCTCAGGGGACTGAGCGATACCTGCAGGGGCGGCATCGGCCGGCCATTGCCGCCGATCTGCTGGGCAATGCCCGCCATCGCCAGTACCAGCAGCGCCGTGGCGGCGGTGGTGAGTGTCAGGGCTGCGTATTTCATGGGCTGTATCACTGGATGCTGTACTCGGAAAATGACACCGCGCCGGGTGCCCGCCAACCGGCGGGCCACCCGATCACGGGCCAGGCACTCAGAGGCTCTTGCCCGGCTCGACGGGTTTCAACAGGTAGGCGAACGCGCCCGGTGAGCCGTCGTTGGGAGACACCGATTCGGCCTGCCAGCCCTGGGTCTGCAACTCGGCCAGAAAGCGGCGCAGTTCCCGGTTGGCCGGGCCGTCCACCACGCCGTCCACGCGGAAGCGGGGTTTGGCCTGGCTGTCGGTCCTGACCAGCTGGACACGCTGCACCCGCACGCCGGGGCGCGCCGCCTGGCGCACCGTGGCGAGCATCTGGATCGGGTCGTGGACCGCGGCGAAACCGAGTTGGCGCACGAAGCTGGCCGCCTCGGGATCGAGGGCCGAGGCACTCGCCTGGCCGACCTGGCTCACGCGCTGGCGCAACTGCTCCGTTTCGTCCTGCAGCGCCTGCAGGGTGGTCTGCTCCTGTGTGATCAGGTGGTTCGAGAAAAAGGCAAAGGCACCCAGCCCCACCGTCATCACCGCGATCAGCGCGGCCAGCGGCACCACATAGCGCTCGCTGAGCCAGGCCATGCGGCCCAGCCAGGGCGCCTGGATAGCGTTCGAATCCATCGCGTCGAGCAGGTTCGGCAGCACGGTGGCGCAGGTGGCCTCGCCGTTGAGGAACGACTCGTGCGGCATCAGGCGCACGTCGTTCAGGCCGGCTTCGGCCAGCCGCCCGAGCAGACCACGCTCCACGTCCAGATCGTCGGACAGCACACCGCCCCAGCACACGCCCTTGGGCGCGCCGGTCCAGCCACTGGCCTTGAGCTGCATCACCACGGTGCGCAAGGGGGCGTGCAGATCGGCGGGTTCGCTGCCGATCGCCGTCGCGCCGGCGTAATGCATCTTGCCGCCGGCCGCGCTGAACGCGTGCAACTGCGAGCCCAGGTGCAGCACCTGCAACTGCTCGTCCGCGGCCGGACCCTGGAACAGGCCCGCCAGCGGAACGATCAGGCAATGGTCGGGCTGCTGCTGCGACCAGGTCTGGAACTGTTGCCACAGCTCCAGCGGAATGGCGGTGTACAGCACCACGCTGCTGTCGGTGTGGCGTATCTGCCGGTGCACGAACACCTGCAGCGGGCCGTCCACGGCACCTTCGGCGCGCACTGCTTTTTCGATGATGGCCGCGGCGTACTCGGCCTTGCCCTTGCAGGCCTGCACACCGATCTGCGACTGGGCGAACTCCACCACGACGAGCGCGGGGCCCTTGACATCGGCCCAGGGCTGCAGCTCCCGGCACTGGCCCTGCGCGAGCTGGAACCAACCCTGCGCGCAGACAAGAATGATCTGGTCAGGTTTCATTGGGCACCCAACGGAAAGTAGACAACACCGGAGAGCTCCAGACTGAAGCCCCGGTCATCGGGCAGTGCCGGCGTGAACAGGCCCGCCGTGGGGCTGACCACCGACACGTCGAAACGATCGGCGGCAAACCACTGGAGGCCGCCACCGCCGAGCTGCTGGCCCAGCAGGCGTTCGGCCTCCAGGCGCGACACCGCCGACGGCGCACGCTGGACACGACGGCTGCTCCAGCGGGCGGGGTCGAAGCCCTCGCGCTCGGCCAGCGCGCGGATCTCGGCGTCCTGGCGCGCGTAACGCTCGCGCTGCTCCACCACGGGCATCAGGCCACGCAGCTGGCCCAGCTCCGCCCGGGTGGCGGCCACCTGTGCGCGGGCCTGGTTCAGCTGCGAGACCTGGCTCATGGCGAGCCAGGCCGCCACCGCCAGGGCGACAGTCACAGCGCCGAGGACGATCAGACGTCGATGACGAGACATGGCCATTTACTGATCCATCATCCAGTGGGCGGTCAGCAGCGTGACGCGGTCTTCGTCGTACTGCCGGCCCGTGGCGGTTGCCGCGTCAGGGTTGTTCGCCCCCACCGTGATGGCGTCGGTACCGCTCTGGTTGTTGCCGCCGATGTTGCTGGCGATCGTGTTGTTGGCCTCCCAGGACGTGCCCGGGGCATTGGCGTCGACGGCCTGGGTGTGGGCCGCACGGGCCTGGATGCGGAAGCGGCCTTCGCGCGAGTCGGGCTTGCCGTCGACCAGCTGGTCGATGTAGCGGGCCAGGTCGGGCGTCAGTCCACGCACCACCATCACGTTGCCGGAACCGCTGGCGGTGCCCGCCGGGTTCCACTGGAAACACACCTGCACTTCGGCGGAGTTGCCGTTGGTGTCCTGGTAGACGTAGCGGTCTTCGTGCCCTTCGCCGCGGCCCGGCGGCAGGCGCACGCCGTGGCGGGTCATGAGCGTGCGCAGCGTCTGCACGGCCAGCGTGGTGTCGCCCGCGCCAGACTGGTTGACGGCGTAGCCCTGGCCTTCGCAGATCTTGGCGCCGGTGCCGGTGAAGTTCTCGGGAATGCCGGCGACGGCCTGGCCGCCGTTGCGCTGGCACGCCCCCGTCCCGCCGATGGTGGTCTCGGCGCCGTTGATCATGTAGGTGGGCGCCTGCTGGCAGTCACCGACCACGGTCCCGGTGCGCTGGTAGTACTGGTCGTACGCCATCTTCCACTGCTCCAGGAATTTGTTGGAGACCTTGGTGTATTCGGCGTTGCGCTGCACATCCTTGCCGATGGCGATGGCGCCGATGATCAGGCCGATCACCGCCAGCACAAGGGTCAGCTCGATCAACGTGAAGCCCGACTGGGCGCCCCGGCGGGCTTTGTAAGAATGGGTCATGGCGTTGTTTCCTGAAGAATGGGGACGGGAGGTCACTGGTTCATCTTGTAGACGGCGACCACGGTCACCACCTGGCTCTCGTCGCGCTGGAGGTTGTCACCCGCGGCACCTGCGAGGCTGGCGGCCGTGTCGTCGTTGGTGCGGTTCCACTGCACGCCGGGCGCGTTCGCGATGCCGTTGTCCACGCCCTGCAGGCGGAAACGGCCTTCCTGGGCATCGGGCTTGCCGTCGACCATCTGGTCGAGCATGCGCGCCAGCTCGGGTGTGAGGCCCGAGACGATCATCACGTTGCCCGCGCCCTCGGGCTCACCGGGGTTGTTCCACTGGAAGCAGACCTGCACCTCCTGCGGGTTGCCATTGCTGTCGAGGTAGACGTAACGGTCTTCAAAACCCTCGGCACGGCCGGGCGGCATGCGGATGCCGGCCTGCGTCATCTGCGTGCGCAGGGTGGTGGCCGCGGCAGCGGTGCGCGCGGTCATGGCCGCGTTGTCGGCCTTGTCGCACACCCGGGGCGGTGCCACGACCGCGGTCATGTTGCCGCCCGAGATCGGGAGCACCCCGCCGGCCACGTAGGCGACGCCGTTGACCATCAGGCGCGGCGCCACCTGGTCGTCGCCCACGACCACGCCGGTGCGCTGGTAATACTGGTTGTAGGACTGCTCCCACTGGTCAATGAACTTGTTCTTGACCTTGGTGAACTCCGCATTGCGCTGGACATCCTTGCCGATGGCCATGGCACCAATGATCAGGCCGATGACGGCCAGCACCACCGACAGCTCCACCAGGGTGAAACCGCCTTGGCGTTGCTTTCCAGCAACGCCACCGAATCGCTCAAATCCACGCTTCATGAAGACTCTCCAGTGATTTTTTGTAACCGCCGCGAGTCTATGGAGTACGTTTCTGCTTAATCTGTCACAACCTGTCACAACTCAGCAATACCTTGATAAAGGTCCTGCAGACCTGTCAAAGTGGTGTCAGGCGTGATGTGTCGCACGCCGTGCTGCGGTGCACGGCGGCGTGTGTGGCACGGCGACCCGGGCAGGGTCCGGTGCCGGGCGGGGCGTGTTTATTCGAACCGCAGCGGGCTTGCCAGCCGGTAGCCCCGGCCCCGCACGGCGTTGAGCGCGTCCGCGGGAAAGCCCATGCCATCGAGCTTTCGGCGCAGGCGCCGGACGAGCGAAAACAGGGCGTTGTTGTGGTCGATGTCTTCTTCCAGTCCGGACCACAGCAGACGCCTGAGGGTCTCGCTTTCCACCACGGTGCCGTGTGACAAGGCCAGCGCGTGCAGCAGCATGGCCTCGCGGGCGGTCAGCTGGCAGGGCTCGCCACCGGGGCAGATCAGCTGACCCTTGGCGACCTGCAGCACCGGCAGGGGATCGGCCGGCTCAGACTCCGCGGCCAGCGGCTGGCCGCGTTTCACCAGGGCCGTCAGCGCCAGCTCCACCTCTTCCATCTCGGCGGGCTTGAGCATGTACACGTCGGCCCCGCAGCGCCAGCCGGCCAGACGATCGGCCGGCGAACTGCGCCCGGACAACATGACAATGCCCAGCCCCGGGTGGGCCGCTTTGACCCAGCGCGCCACCTCGGTGCCGCTTTCCTGGGGCAGTCCGACGTCGAGCAGCATCACGTCCGGCACGTGCTCGGCCAGGGCCAGGCGCACGCCCTGGCCATCGCTCACCGCGCGAACCCGCCAGCGGCCGCTGTCCTGGAGGAAGTCCACCAGGGCTTCGCGCAAATCGGTGAAGTCTTCACAGACCAGTACATCCCACATCCATCACACCTTGTCCCCGCCTGGCGGCGGAAAGAAAAAAGAAACACCGATGCCGGGCGGCCCCGTCAGCGTTGCACCGGCTTGACCGCCACGAGGGGCAGCACCAGCGTGAAGGTCACTTCCTTGCCCTGCACGCTGCAGCTCACGTCGCCACCGAGCATCTGCGCGATGCCCCGGACCCAGTACAGCCCGAGCCCCGAACCCGAGTACTGGTGGGCACTGGGTGCCCGGTAGTATTTTTCGAACAGCCGCTGCAGGTCCGGCGCGCCGACCGCACCCACCTGATTGACCACCGACAAAGCACACTGGGGCCTGCCCGTTGAGGCCATCGGTCGCACCGCCACATCCAGCACCACCATAGACCCGGAGGCGGAATATTTGAGCGCGTTGTTCACCAGGTTGCGAACCATCATCAGCACCCGCTCCAGCCCGCCCGCCACCAGCCACCGGTCGCCATGCGCCAGCGTGGACAGGCGCAAGGTATCCACACGCACATGCCGGATGTGCTCCGCCACCAGGCGGTCCAGCAGCGCGGACATCTCGCAGGTCCCCAGCGCCGCCTGGACCGAGAACCCCTCGTCGTCGCTCATCCGGTGCTCCAGCTCGCTCGTGGCCTGCACCTGCTGCAACACCTCGCGCATCTGCTGCACCGAGGCCTCGATGCGATGCAGGTCGCGCAACGCCGCGTCGCGCGAGGCATGGCCGACCTGGGGCAGTTTGCGCTCCAGTGCCGCCCGGGACAGGGCCACGACGGACAGGGGTGAACGGATTTCGTGCAGCAACATGCTCAGGAAGCGCTCGTCTTCCTCGCGCCGCTGGCGCTCGATGTGCACTTGCTGCTGGATCAGCGCGAGCTCGCGCTGATCCAGCTGTAGCTGGCGGCGCAGCAGGACGCCACGGCGCAGCAGCACCAGATGGAGGATCACGGCGGTCAGCAGGTTGATGAACACCCCCGGGTAGAGCTGCATGAATCCCGAGTCCAGCCAGCCCAGGTGGGTGGCGTACAGCAGCCCCAGGAACACCAGGGTGATCACCATGTTGATCCGCAGGAGGTTGAGCAGGAAAACGTCGTGGTACTTCAGCGCCAGCACCATGCACACGCCCAGCACGAGGGAAGCCGGCATGACGACGTTGTTCAGCTGCAGGGCCAGATCGACCCGGTCGAGCGCAATCAGGATCAGTTGCACCGGCAGCGCCGCCAGCGTGAGCCACCACAGGCGCAGCAGCCAGGCGGGCGCTCCGTACTGCCGGTACAGCAGCCGGTACAGCAGGGCGCCGCAGAAAAACAGCACGAAGCCACTGAGCACCGACGCCAGGTCGGCGGCCCGGGGCTGGTCGGGGAACAGGAACTGGTTGCCCAGCCCGAAGTAGAAGACCACGGTGGCCAGCGTGGCGAACTGGAACAGGGCATTGGCGGCCCAGAACCGGTCGCGGTAGAGCACCGAAGACAGCGCCGAGGCCAAGGCCAGGACCAGCACCGCGCCGCAGTACAGGCCCACGCCCGCGAGCGTGAACGCGTTTTCCCGGTCCGCCACCTGCGGGCTGAGCAGGCGCACGCGGATGTTGAGCGCGTTGCGTGTGACCACCCGCACGAACGCGCGCTGCCCCTGGTCCAGCCGCATGTCGGCGCTGAAGGCCAGGTCTTTGCGCATGCGCTGGTCGAAGGCGATGCGATCGCCTTGCTGGTGGACCTGCCAGCCAGACGCCGTGCTGCGGTCCGGGACATAGATGCGCACGTCGTCGAGGTAGCTGGGCTGCACCACCACCACGGCGACGCCCCCCGGCGTCGCCGCGGAAGCCCGCACCTCGAACCAGCGCGCCGCGCTGGAATGACCCAGCGCCATCACCGGGGCCACGGGTTCAAACGCGGTGGGCGGCAGCGCCGACACCGTCTGGATGTCCATGATTCCCTGCGGATCGATGGCCAGCCCCACCACCGCCAGCCCCGCATCCCCCTCGATCAGGCTGGCCAGCCCGATGCTGGCCCACGCCGTGCACAGCGCCACCACCACACTCACCAGGTGGCCGTGGGCGCCGGAGAAGGACGCGCGCTCCAGCAACGACGCCCAGGCCTGGCGCCACCACCCGCCGCGGGGCTTGGGCGCGGCGTCGGTGGTCAGCATCCGCGCGGCACAGCGGCTGACTCTGGCTTGATGGCGTCCCGGGTGAAGCCCATGTCAGTCCGCCCCGGCCGCGATCTGCCGCAGCGCCTGCTCGAACACCGCCACCGGCTGGCCGCCCGAGATCAGGTGCCGGTCGTTGATGATCACGGCGGGCACGGAGTGGATGCCGTTGTTGTTGTAGAACTGCTCGCGCTCTCGCACGTCCTGCGCGAACGCGTCGCTCGCCAGCACTTCGCGGGCACGCGCCTCGTCCAGGCCCACGCTCACCACCGCCGCCAGCAGCACCGCGTGGTCGGCCGGACTTTCCGCACGGCCGTGGTAGGCCTCCAGCAGCGCTTTCTTCAACGCGTGCTGCTGACCCGGAGTGCCGGCCTCTCCAGCCCACTGCAGCAGCCGGTGCGCGTCGAAGGTGTTCCAGATGCGCCCGCGGCCTTCGGCCTTGAATGTGAACCCCGCTTCGGCGCCGCGCTGGCGGATGGTTTCGCGGATCTGCGCCTGTTGTTCGGCCGTGCTGCCGTATTTTTGTGTCAGGTGTTCGCTGATGTCCTGACCCTCAGGGCCCATCTGCGGGTTCAGCTCGAAGGGCTGGAAGTGCATCTCGGCGCTGATGTCGCCCTGCACGGCGGACAGCGCCTGTTCCAGCGCGGAGAGACCGATCGCGCACCAGGGGCAGGACACGTCGGACACGAAATCGATTTTCAGGTGTGTGCTCATGGGTCAGGATGGTAAGGCCGGTGCAAGCCCCGCGCACGCTCGTGGGCTTGCGCGACAATCGACGTCTCGCCATTCAACAGCCGTCCTTCTGTCTCCACGCACCATGACCGACCGCTACGCCGTCATCGGCAACCCCATTGGCCACAGCAAGTCTCCCCTGATCCACGCCGCCTTCGCGCAGGCCACGGGCCAGGACATGGAATACACCGCCATCGAAGGTCCGCTGGACGGCTTCAAGACCACGGTGCAAGCCTTCATCGCCGCCGGCGGCCGCGGCATGAACGTGACGATTCCGTTCAAGCTGCAGGCCTTCGAAATCGCCACCGACCCGATGGAATCCGCCCGCCTGGCCGGCGCGGTGAACGCGCTCAAGTTCGAGGGCGACCGCATCCATGCGCAGAACTTCGACGGCCTGGGCCTGGTGAACGACATCCAGCGCAACCTGGGTGTGTCGCTGGCGGGCAAGCGTGTGCTGATCTGCGGCGCGGGCGGCGCCACGCGCGGCGCCATCCTGCCGATCGCCATGCAGAAGCCGGCGCTGATCGCCATCGCCAACCGCAGCGCCGACAAGGCGCACGGCCTGAAGGTCGACTTCGCGGCCCACGCCACGCTGCAGACCGGGGGCTACGAAGACCTGACCGGCGAGCGCTTTGACGTGGTGCTCAACGCCACCTCCACCGGCCTCTCGCAGGCCGATCTGCCGCTGGCAGCCAGCGCCTTCGCGCCCGGCGCGCTGGCCTATGAGCTGGTCTACGGCAAGGGCCTCACCCCCTTCCTGAAGCAGGCTCAGGCCGCGGGCGTGCAGAACATCGCCGATGGCGTGGGCATGCTGGTCGAGCAGGCGGCCGAGGCCTTCGAGTGGTGGCGTGGCGTGCGCCCGGACACCCAGCCGGTGATCGCACGCTTCACGATTCCTCTGGTCTGAGCCCGTTTTGACTTCGCACCGCTGGGCACAGGCCGTGCCCCTGCTGGCCGTGTTCGGCTCCGTGGTCGCGCTGGGCATCGGCACCTCGTTCGCCAAACAGCTGTTTCCGCAGGTGGGGTCGCTCGGCACCACCGCGCTGCGGGTGGGCTTTTCGGCGCTGCTGTTGCTGCTGATCTGGCGCCCCTGGCGCTGGCCGCTGTCGAAGGCAGACGCGAAAAGCCTGGTGCGCTACGGCGTGGCGCTGGGCTGCATGAACCTGATGTTCTACCAGTCGTTGCGCACCATCCCCTTCGGCGTCGCGGTGGCCATCGAGTTCAGCGGACCGCTCGCGGTGGCCTTCTTTTCGTCGCGCCGCGCGATCGACTACGTGTGGATCACGCTGGCCGTGGTCGGCCTGGGCCTGCTGCTGCCGCTGGGGCACGACGTGGCCAGCCTCGACCCCGAAGGCGTGGTGTTCGCACTCGGCGCCGCGGTGTGCTGGGCGTCGTACATCGTGTTCGGCAAACGCGTGGGCCATCTGCACGCGGGCCACTCCGTCGCTCTGGGCCTGACCATGGCGGCGATCACCGTCGTGCCCTTCGGCATCTGGCACGCGGGCAGCGCCCTGCTGGACCCGGGCATCCTGCTGTTCGGACTGGGTGTGGCCGCGGTATCCAGCGCGATCCCGATCTCGCTGGAAATGGTGGCGCTCAAACGTCTGTCGCACAGCGCGTTCGGCGTCATGGCCAGCATGGAGCCGGCCGTGGCCGCGCTGCTCGGCCTGCTGGTACTGGGCGAGCAGCTGAGCGGCCTGCAGTGGCTGGCCATCGGTTTCATCATGGCCGCCGCTGCCGGCAGCTCGGTGACAGCGCAGCCCGACACCCACCACGGACCCGCCGACGAAATCGTGCAGTGATCGCTTCGCGGTGACGTGATCAGGGTTTTCACTGATGAACTCTAGTCCTCTATAGGACTAGAGTTCATCACATGAACAAACCCCTTCACCTCGTCCCGCCCGCAGAACCCGGCCTGAGCCGCTACGCCTCGCTGGCGCAGGCGCTGCGTGCGCGTGTGATCGCGGGTGAGTGGTCGCCCGGCTCTGCGCTGCCCGCCGAGAGCCAGCTCGCCACCGAACACCGTGTGGCCCTGGGCACCATGCGGCGGGCACTGGAGCTGCTGGCCGAACAGGGCTTCATCGAGCGCATCCACGGCAAAGGGACTTTTGTGCGCCAGGGGCTCTCGGGCGCGACCATGCTGCGCTTCTTCCGTTTCGACAGCGGCACCGGCGAGGTGCCGGTGTCGCGCATCCTGCAGCGCAGTCGTGTGAATGCGCCGGCCGCGGTGTCGCGGGTGCTGGGTATTGGCACCGGGGAACCGGTTCTGCGCCTGCACCGCCTGCGTCTCATGGGCGGCCAGCCCCGCCTGTTCGAAGAGCTCTGGCTCCCGCTCGACCTGTTTGAGCCGCTGGCCGAGGACGACCTCAGCGCCTGGGACGACCTGCTCTACCCCATGTTCGCGCGCCGCGTGCAGGTCCACGTGCACCGCGCACTGGACGACATCGGCTTTGCCCAGCTCAGCGCCACACAGGCCCGCCACCTGGGCCTGCCCGCCGGCCACCCCTGCGCGCAGGTACAGCGCTCGGCCTACGACCTCACCGGGCGCTGTGTCGAACTGCGCATCACGCGCGGTGACGCGCACGCGTTTCACTACACCGTCAACATCACCTGAAGGAGACACCATGAGCAAGATCTGCATTCCCATCGACGTCCGGCTCTCGCGCCGCACCCTCATCACGGCGGCGGGCGCGACCCTGGCCGCCCCCTGGATCGGCGCGCACGCGCAAGGCAAGATCGCTGACGGCAAGCCGATCACGCTGGTCGTCTCTTACCCGCCCGGTGGTGGTGCCGACCTCATGGCCCGCACCATCGCGCCCCGGCTGGAGGCCGCGCTCGGCCAGACCGTGGTGGTGGAAAACAAGGCCGGTGCCAGCGGGCAGTTGGCGGCCGGGCATGTGGCGCGCGCGACCGCCGACGGCAGCGTGCTGCTGCTCGACGCCTCGTCGTTTGCCGTCACACCCTCGCTCTTTCCCAAGCTGCCGTACAACGCCGCCACCGCTTTCACGCCCCTGGCGGTGCTGGCCACCTTCCCCAACGTGCTGGTGTGCACGCCGAGCTTCGAAGCAAAGAGCGTGAAAGACGTGATCCGCCTGGCCAAGGCCGGTCCGCTGAACTACGCCTCGTCGGGCAACGGCTCGGCCCAGCACCTGGCCGGCGCCCTGTTCGAGCAGCGCGCCGGCGTGACGCTGACCCACGTGGCCTACCGCGGCGGCGGCCCGGCCATGAACGATGTGATGGGCGGCCAGGTGCCGCTGTTCTTTGCCAACGTGGCTTCGTCGCTGGGCCACATCAAGGCCGGCAAGCTGCGACCGCTCGCCGTCACCAGCACGCTGCGCGCACGCTCCCTGCCCGACGTGCCGACCATGGCCGAGGCCGGCGTCAGCGGCTACGAGGTGCTGGAGTGGAACCCCATCCTCGGGCCGGCTGGCATGGCCGCCGATGTGAAGGCCACGCTGGTCGCTGCCATCCGCAAGGCGCTGGAAGACGCCGAGGTGCTCGGCCGCATCCGCCAGCTCGGCGGCGACGTGTTTCCCGACGCCAGCCAGCAGAGCGCGGGCAAGTTCATCGCTGCGCAGCAGGCGCTGTGGGCCAAGGTGATCAAGGAACGGAACATCACCACCGGATGAACACGCACCACACCCCTGGGGATGGCTGGGACTGTCATGTGCATGTGTTCGACCCCACGCACCCGGCACAGGCTGGCCACTACCAGCCGGTGCTGCGCGACCTGCCCGAGATCGAGCAAACCGCCTCGGCGCTGGGCATGGGCCATCTCGTGCTGGTGCAACCCAGCGTCTATGGCACCGACAACAGCCTGATCCTGCGGGCGCTGGCCCGGGAGCCGGGCCGTCACCGGGGTGTCGCGGTGGTGGACACCGCCGTCACCGACGCCGAACTCGACGACATGCACCGGCTGGGCGTGCGCGGCGTGCGCTTCAACCTGGTGTCACCGGTGGGCAACGGGCCCGATGCGTTTCGCGTCTTGTCACCACGCCTGAAGGCGCGCGGCTGGCACGTGCAGTGGTATGCGTCGCCCGAACAGCTGGGCACCATCGCCGAGCTGCACCAGGGCAGCGGCCTGACCGCCGTGCTCGACCACCTGGCCGGCCTGCACGCCCAGCTGCCCGCAGCGCACCCCGCCTGGAACACGCTGGAGCGGCTCGCCGCTCAGGGCGCCTGGGTCAAGCTGTCGGGCTGGTACCGGCTGAATGCCACGGCGCCCTACAGCGCGTTGCAAGCCTCCATTCGCCGGGTCGCAAGCCTGATGGGCGAGCACCTGGTCTGGGGCTCCGACTGGCCCCACACCGCGTTCGCGCCCGACGCATTGCCGCCGTATGCAGGCGTGTGGCAGCCGGTGGTGGATGCATTGGGCGGCACCCGCGCCGCCCTGGTGCGCGCAGCGGGCGCCACGCTGTACGCCTGATCCGATCAAGGAACGGGCATGTGCATCCTGCTGGCCGAAGACTTGCCCCCTCCCCTGCCAGCTGTGCGGCGGGCAGGGGTGTAGACCGCTCAGTTCGCCGACGGCACCGGGTGCAGCGGCTTGAGCGCCGGCATTCGGAAGTTGCCCTTGCCACGCTGGTCGTTCACGGTCGAGGTGTTCATCGAGAACAGCAGCGTGGTGTAGGCCACCGCATCGGCGTTCACGTCGAGCGCCGCGTCGTTGTTGTTGGCGTAGGTGTCGCAGGCCTGGTGGTAACACGGGTCGTAGGCCTGGCCTGCGGTGCCGCCCCAGGACGCGGCCTCGGCGGCTGTCTTGATGCCTTCGGCGCCAGTGAACAGGCCACCCGCCGGGATCAGGTTTTCGATGAAGGCCCGGTAGTCCGAGCGCCCGTCGAAGTCGGTGCCCTTGAACGGCACACCCCGCTGCATGTAGTAAGCCTCGAACGCTTTTTCGATCTGATCCGATCCGCCCGGGCCGGGGCCTTCACCCGTGGCGTCCGAGTCGTCGCCGTCGTAGACGAAGAACACGTGGTTGGGCGAACCGATCATGTCGAAGTTCAGGTACAGCGCGATGCGCTCCTTCTCGGCCTGGGACAGCCCGTCGACATAGTTCGTGGAGCCCACCAGACCGGCCTCTTCCGCGCCCCACAGCGCAAAGCGCAGCTTGTTGCGGGGCTTGACCTTGGCCATCTGGACCGCGGTCTCCAGGATCGCCGCGACACCCGATCCGTTGTCGTTGATGCCCGGGCCTTCGTTCACCGAATCGAGGTGCGCACCCACCATCACCACGTTGTTCGGATCACCCGAGCGCGACTCCGCGATGACGTTGCTGGTGGTCGCCTCGCCACGGAAGGTATCGGTCTTGAGCCTGAGCACCAGGCCCGGCGTCGCCGCCAGCTGCTGCCCCAGGGCCTGGGTGACCGAGGTGACACCGATGTCCAGCGCGAAGGCCTCGCCCAGCGTGCCGTTGAGGTCGCCGTCGGCGTTGTTGTAGATCACGACACCGCTGGCCCCGGCCGCATGGGCGTTGGTGGCCTTGATGGCGAAGGTGCAGGCCCCGCGGCTGATGAGCGCGATGTTCCCGGCCGGAAAACCGGCGAAGTCTGCGGCCTCGCAGCCTGGCGTGGCATCGGCTGGCGGGGCCAGCAGGGCCGTCACCGGGGCCGTGATGTCGCCGCTGCCCGAGTACTCCATGGTGTTGTTGGCCAGCGGCGCCGTCGGTCCGGGCGCCACCTGCTCCAGCACGGTGCCCGAGAGGGTGATGAAGGTCTGGAACTGGAAGTCCGTGATGGTGACCAGGTAGCCCGCCTCGCGCAGCACCTCCGCCGCGTAGCCCACCGAAGCGTCGTAGCCCGGCGTGCCCGAGGTGCGGATGCCGTTGTTCGCATCCGCGATCGCCTGCAGGGCCGCCTGGTGGCGCCGCACGCCGTCGAGCGTGACGCATTCGAGCAGCTTCTGGAACGTGTTGTTGACCCTGTTGGCGCAGCTGGAGGAATCCCCCGATGCAGAAGAGCCGGCAGGCGCCAGCTTGGCCACCGCCGCGTCGCCGGAGGTGGCGCTGCCGCTCTCGCCACCTCCGCCGCAAGCCACCACGAGCATCGCAGCGACCGCCGTCGCACTCCACCGTCCTCGGGCCGGGCGCCGAGCATCCATACCGGTCTTCTTCATATCCGTCTCCTGTGTGTTGTTGACGTCATCGGGTCCCGTCGCCATCGATCGACTGGCATCCCGGTCAGCACCGACCGCGAGGGGGAAGGCAGCGTACTCCCCCGCTCGGGACAGCCACAAGAGCACTTACAGACCGACACGAATGAAACGGATTGAACCCACCACCGGAGCCATGGAGCTTGGATCTGGCCGCGCATTGACCGGGCTGCTGCGCGCCGCCCGTGTACGCACCCGTGGAGCGCTGACTGCGCTCAGGTGGCAGCTGGAGGCGACACCAGGCGAACCTCGTTGGGCTGCCGGCCGGGCCGGAGCTCGAAGTGCGCTGGAAACTTCTTGAACAGCTTGGTCGATAGCGCGCTCTTGCCCAGCAAGCCGCCATCGCGCAGGGCCTTGGCCACTTCACCCAGGGGTAGCCAGGCACCGGCTTCGAGGGCCGGTACCGCGACGAGGATGCGCGGCACCGTGAGGCCATCGCCAGGCGCGGCCGGTTTCGCGGCCGTCTTGCGTGCCGGCTCCTTCGGGGCGGGTGGGGCCGCGGGCACTTCCTTGCGGGCGACCGCCTTTTTGGCCGGCACCTTTTTCGCAGCGGCCTTGGTGGTCGGCGCAGCCGCGGGCGCCGAGCGGCGGGCCTTCGCGGGCGCTGCCGCTGGTGCAGGCGACGGCGCTGAGGTCCGAGCGGACCTCGCAGGTCCGACATACAACACGCGGTCGTAGGCCGGCACCGCTTCGGGCGCCATCTTGCTCGCCTCGGAGACGCAGACCACCTGGATGCCGCGTTCCCGCAGCCGCACCACCAGCGGCACAAAGTCCGCATCGCCCGAGCCGATGACGATCATGGCCGGCGCTGGCTGCTGGCAGGCAAACGCCATGGCATCGGCGGCGAGCGCGATGTCGGTCGTGTTCTTGCTCAGCGACAGGTTCACGAACGGCCGGATGGCCCAGGTGCGCAGCGTGTCGGCCAGGCCCTTGAGGTTTTCGGCGCTGCCATAGGCCCGCCGCACCGCGAAACTGCCCTCGGCGGTTTCGAGTGCCTTGAAGGCTTCGTCCACCCAGGCGGGCGAAGAAAGGTTGTCCGCATCGATCAGAAAAACCCGCATGGCTGTGTCCTCCTTGGTTGAGCCTGCAATGTACACAGTGCCACCAGCCTGGCTTGTCAAGGACAGGCTGGTGGCCAGGCTGCGAAACCCGCAAATGCCGTACAGGCCGCCCGTTCCTTGCCGACTGCCATCCGCACTCTCGGCTGCGATATCAGCCCGGCAGCGCGAACACAGTCGCGGCGGCAAACGTGGCAGGGAGCGTGGCCGGGACATCGCTGGCCGGTCCACATACCTCGTGCAGCAGAAGCGGCCTGGCCACTTCGATGCGGAATCGGCCGCGACCGGTGCGCTGGATTTGCATGGCGGCATGGCGCTCTGCGAGTCGACGCTGCAGCAACAGCAGGCGCACGCTGAGGTTGTCCTGCACGGCGGGAAGGCGCAGTTCGTGGCCAGAGAGTCGAAGCTCACGCGTGCTGAACTCGCAGCGCTGATGGCGCACATGTTCGCGCGCGAGCTTCCAGAACAGTGAACCAGCCACGCCCTTGATCAGGTAGTGCGTGTCCAGGAACACGCTGCCGTCGCACGGGTAGTAGCGCACCTCGACGGGTTCAGTTTGCGGAATCAGCATCACCGCAGCAGTTCCTTCAGGTGGCAGTGGCGGGCTTGCGAGCGGCATCAACAAGCGCTCGAATCGCCCAGCGCCGCACGCGCCGCGCTTCGGTGTCGTCGAGTTGCAGAACATCCTTGAGCGCCAGCATGGACTCGGTGCCGACCACCATCGCCAGCGCGCGCGTGAGCGTTTTCAGCGCGACAGGACGGAACTGGCGACGCGCCGGCTCCAGCGCCGCCTCGATCAGCGGCGTGCGGCGGTTCTGGCGCATCGGGATGGTCGAGTCATCGGTACGTCGCACACTGCGATCGAGCGCGTGCTTCATCATCAGGCGCAGGGCAACCTCGTTGTCGCGGATCATCGCCTCAAGCGCCGAATCCACTCGCTCCATGCGTGCCACCGGGTCCTCGGGTGGCCCGTCGAGGAACAACTGCTCGGGCTGGGGCGTATCGAGATCCAGGGATGCCTCGACGATCAACGCGTTGACATCAGGAAAGTGACGGTACGCAGTGGCGCGCGAGACCATCGCCTCCTCGGCAACCTCCTCGAGGCTGGGATTCCGGCCCTGGCGTGTGAGCCGTGCAGCGGCCTGCAACAAATCTTTGCGTGTGCGGCGCAACTGATTCGCGCGCGCCCCGGATTCGTTCTTCATGCCGCCTCCTGCTGTGGCAACTGTTCGAGGATGGCCTCGACGTCGTCGTTGGCCTGGTGGCGGAAGTGCTCGTCGAGCACGCGATCCATCTGTGCGCGGGAAAGTCCCATTCGAATTTTCCTTTTGCCTGTTTTTTAATGAGACGATTTTCTCGTAACTGGATTCATTTCGCAAGAGGGGTTTGTTTTAGCAAATTTTTAGCGTTTGGTTAGCTAACTCTTCACATCGCGGCCAGGTGCTGGCGATCAAACTTTCCGGACCTCCACACATCCCGGAAAGGACCACAGCAATGCCCTCGACTTTTTCCCTCGCTGCCGCAACCTGCGCGCTCCTCGCGCTGGCGGCCCCTGGCCCGGCTGCCGCATTGGACGGGGATCGCGTGCTCGTCGCGCGCGGCCGCTACCTGGCTCAGACCGCCGGCTGCAACGACTGTCACACGCCCGGCTACGCATCGGCCGAGGGCCGCGTTCCCGAAGCGCTATGGCTCACCGGCGATCCGCTCGGCTGGAACGGCCCCTGGGGAACCACCTACGCGACCAACCTGCGTCTGTACATGCGCGAGCACAGCGAGTCTTCGTGGCTGCGCACCGCACGCAGCTTCAAGCCGCGGCCGCCGATGCCGTGGTTCAACGTGCACGCCATGGACGAGCGCGACCTGCGCGCGCTGTACCACTACATCCGTCACCTGGGTCCGGCTGGCGCACCGGCACCGGCCTACGTACCACCCGGACAAGCTCCCGCGGGACCTGTCGTGCAGTTCCCCGGCTGACGCATGCCCATAAACCCACTCCCAATCGTTTGAAAGGAATCCTGACCATGGACCAACCCACCTTGCTGCCGGCGCGCCGCATCGGCCCCGACACCGACCTGTTCTGCACTCACGTGCCTTTGCCCGGCCTGGGCGTACTGCCGGTCAATGCGTATCTGATCCACGCCCGCGAGCCGGTGCTGGTGGACACCGGCATCGGCGCATTGCGCGATGACTTCGTGGCTTCGCTGGCCGCGAGGATGGACCCGGCTGATCTGCGCTGGATCTGGCTCACCCATGCCGATGCGGACCACATGGGCGCGCTGCGCGCCGTCATGGATGTGGCGCCGCAGGCCCGTGTCGTCACCAACTACCTGGGCGTGGGCAAGCTGGGACTGCATCAGTTGCCGCTGGAGCGCACCTGGCTGCTCAATCCGGGGCAGGCGCTGGACGTGGGCAACCGCCGCCTGCTCGCACTGCGTCCGCCGGTCTACGACGCGCCAGAGACGATGGCCTTGTTCGATACCCACACCCGCCACCTCTTCAGCTCGGACTGCTTCGGCGCGGTACTGGCGGAGGCGGCCGGGTCGGCGGCAGAAGTCAATTCGGTCGAACTGCGCGAGGGGCTCGCGCTGTGGGCGACCATCGACGCGCCCTGGCTCGCACAACTCGACCGTGAAACGCTGGCGGCCGCGTGTTTGCCATGGCGCGACCTTCGGCCGCTGCGTGTGCTCAGCAGCCATTTGCCCCCAGCCGAGAAGATCGAGGCGTTGCTCTACTCGGGCCTTGAGTCTGCGCGCGAGCGTGCGCCCTTCGTCGGCCCTGACCAGCAGGCTTTCGAGCAGGCGATCCGGCTCGCTGAGCCCGCACTCGCATGAGCCACTGGTCGTCCTGGTCGTCAGCGACGGTTCCTGCGCGGCGCGCGATGCTGCGGGCTCACGCCTCCGATGTGCTCAGGCGCCGGGAACGAACACCATCGCGATGCTGACCCAGACACCGAAGCTGAAGTAGGGCGTCAGCCAGAGCGCGTCGGCCTTCCACGCGGCCCAGTTGCCGCTGCGCACGCGACGTTGCCAGGCGTCGCGCGCGCCCTGGTCGAGGCGCAAGTAGGCTTGCCCGCCCGCGCGCCCGTGCCGGTAACGGCGCCAGTACATCGGCGCGTCCACGCCCACGACATAGGCAACGAAGGCCATCGAGCAGAGAATCCCGAAGATCGCCAGCGAGTTCACCCAGCCACTGCTGTCGAGAGCGATGACGCCCAGCAGGGCCGCCATCCACGAAAAGCCAGCCGCCCAGAGCATGGACTCGACGGCCTGGCTGAAGTGATTCAGCGTCAGCACGCTGTGCCAGCAGAACCCCTGTGCCACCACCATGAACACCGGGACCGCCCAGGCGGCCTTTTGCACCCACGGCATGCCAGCATGCACGCCCAGCTGCTGGACCAGCAGCCCCAGCTGTATCGCGAAGCAGATCTCGGCGACCGTGGCTGCGGCGCGGCCCAGGAAGATGCTGGACAGGCGCGTGTCCACGACCACGAGCCGCTCGAGGTCCACCCGGGGCAGCACCGAGCGGTAGGCGCACACCAGCACGTAGACACCGCTGACAGGCCCGAAGTGCCATACGGCCAGCCACAGGCACACATTCAGCGCGGCCAGCGCACACAGCGCCCGCCACCACGACCGCACGTTCGCGTCTGCTCCTGCAAGTCCTAGCGCAATACTGTGGCGAAATGATGACATCAGGCGACGAGCTTAACCGGCTGACGATCGCAGAGGCAAGCGCCTTCGCCGCAACAGTCGCGGACTCGCGCGTTGCACACAAACCGCAGCCAGAACCCGAGGTGGCTTCAAGCGCCGCAGCACGTCAATCCCGGTCCGGCGCCCCCAATGGGAAGAGCGGGCGAAACGGCCGCGCCTCTTCCACCGCGCGCGCAAACGACGGGCGGGCCAGCAAGCGCGCCCGGTAGGCGCACAGCGCGGGATACGTCTCGGGAATCGGGTGCACCCAGTCCGCGTAGAACAGCGAGGGCGCGGCGGCGCAGTCGGCCAGCGTGAAGTGTTCGCCATGGGCCCATGTCTTGCCGGCCAGGTGCCCTTCGAGCCAGACGTAGGCGCGCTCCAGCCGCTCGCTGGCGATGGCCCGCCCTTTGTCGACCGTCATCGGATAGCGCTGGAGCGCGGTGTCCACCGCCAGCTGCATCGCGCTCATCACGTACAGATCGAAGTAGCGGTCGAGGAAGCGCACGTCCAGCGCGGCCATCGGGTCGGCGGGCAGCAGGCGCACGGGGCCGGGGTGGGCAAGCTGCAGGTATTCGATGACGAGGCTGGTCTCGACGATCTGGCGTTCGCCATCCAGCAGCAGCGGGAACCGGGCGATGGGCCAGCGCCGCAGCCACTCCGCTGCGTGCTCCGGCGTGTCCGGCCCGATACAACGGAATTCGAACGGGGTGTCGTTCTCGTAGAGCGCGATGAGCGCTTTCTGGGTGTACGAAGAAAAGGGGTGACCGTAAAGCACGAGCGACATGGCGGAACCTCTTG
Organism: Hydrogenophaga sp. L76; assembly: GCF_057654755.1. NCBI lineage: Bacteria > Pseudomonadati > Pseudomonadota > Betaproteobacteria > Burkholderiales > Comamonadaceae > Hydrogenophaga > Hydrogenophaga sp. L76. Next base: position 77,979 of record NZ_CM172807.1, on the reverse strand, counting down.
ATTCAAACCGCTGGCAGCAGGCAGGCGATGCACTCTACAGGACCTGTCAGCCGTCGGACAGTTCCCCCACCGGTTCGCCACGACAATGGCCCGGTGAAAGCCCACCACTTCGCCCAGCTCGTCGGCCTCTCCGCGCTCTGGGGCGCCTCCTTTCTTTTCCTGCGCATCGCCAGCCCCCTGCTCGGACCGCTGGTGCTGGCGGGTGGGCGCGTGGCGCTCGCGGCGCTGACGCTCTCGGTGATCATGCGCGTGCTCAAGCACCGATGGCCCTGGCAGCACTGGCGCGAGCTGCTGGTGCTCGGCTTGCTCTCGGTGGTGGTGCCGTTCCTGCTCTACGCCTGGGCCGCGCTGCGCCTGCCCGCGGGCTACAGCGCGCTGCTCAACACCACCGCGGTGCTGTTCGGCACGCTGTCATCGGCCTGGTTCAAGGAAGACACCCTGACCGCGCGCAAGCTGCTGGGTTGTCTGTGCGGCTTCGTGGGGGTGGGCCTGATCGTGCGGCTCGGGCCGGTGCAACCCGATACCCCCACCCTGCTGGCCGCGCTGGCCTGCATCGGGGCCGCTGCCTGCTACGGCATGTCGACCCCGCTCATGAAACGCGCCACGGCGCACATGCAGCCGCTGGCCATCGCGGCCGGCATCCACGTCATCTCGCTGGTGCTCGTGCTGCCGGGTGCTGCGCTGGCCTGGCCACAGGCGCGGTTCACGCCCGCCGCACTGGGCGTGTTGCTGGTGCTGGGTGTGATCACCTCGGGCCTGGCCTACTGGGCGCACCTGCGCATCATTCGCCACGTGTCGCCGGTGGCGGCGATGAGCCCGGTGTTCCTGATCCCGGTCTTCGGCGTCACCTGGGGCCACCTGGTGCTGGGCGAGGTGGTGTCTTCCGGCATCTTCGCGGGTGGTGCACTGGTGTTGCTGGCGACCGCGCTGGTGACGGGTTTCAACCCGCTGCGCCGCAGTGGCGTGGAAGACCCGATCCCCTGAAGGGGTGGCCAGCGGGCGGGCCCGGTCCGCCGCTTCAGCGCCGCGACTTCAAAAGGTCGTAGGCGTCGCTCACGCGCTTGAAGGCTTCTTCGGCCAGCTTGTGCACCAGCGGCGACACATGGCCCAGCCGGTCCGGGTGGTACTGCTGCAGCAGCGAGCGGCGCGCCCGCTCCACGGCATCCCAGGAGCTGTTGCGTGCCAGACCCAGCACCGCCCACGGATCCATGGGCGCGGAAGCTGGCGCCTCCGGTATTTCGGCGTCTGCGTCGGCATCCGTTTCGTCTTCGTCGGCGGCTTCGACCTCGAGCCGCTGCACGACGCAGATGCTGTCCTGCCAGTGCACAGCGTATTCCGCCTGGCAACCGGGGCAGCGGATTTCGCCGGGCTCGGGCAGGTGCGGAATGCGCAATCGTTTCTGGCAGCAGGTGCAGCGCAGGATCCCGTGTGGCGGTGCCGCGTCATCCGGCTCGGCCGATTCGGTTTCAGCCTCGGCCTCTGCCACCCTGGCCTCCAGCGCGGCGCGCAACAGCTCGGTTTTCGACATCGGCCGCTGCCGCAGCTCGGCCCGCAGGGCTTCGCACACCGCGGAGTGAGCCCCATGTTCGCGGTGCATCGCGGCCAGTTCGTCCACCGCAAATCCCTGCAGCGGGCGCTGGCGGTTGGGCGGCGGCAGCAGTTCCAGATCGGCGGGTTCGGTAGCCAGCAGCCGGCAGGCGTGCAGCAGGTCTTCACCGGTCAGGTCGTCGCAGGCCAGCGCGTCGGCCGGGTCCAGCAGCCCCGCGAGCATTTCGATGGTCAGGCGCGGCAGATCGAGAAAAACCGCACAGGCCTCGACCACGTCATCGTCCAGCGATTCGATGGGCCGGAAACCGATACGCAGCTGGCTCAGGCTCCAGTAGCTCACGCCCAGGGTCGAGGCCAGTTCGCTCAGCGAAAGGTTGCGTTCGTCGGCACATTGCGAGAGCGCGGCGATCAGCAAGCCGCCGGGTCGGGAAATCTCGTCAAGGTTCAGGCGCCCGCTCCAGGCGACGGGAGCGAATTCGACCGGTTTTTGCCGGAAGGCCGATGCGGCGTCGCGGGCGGTGGCTTGTTGCATGGCGTCTGGCGTTGGTCCTGGCTGGACAGAAGAGGGAAAACAAGCCTCTGATGGTAGCGACACTTTCGTGGCCGATCGATCAGAACGCGTGCAGCAGTCCCGCGGCGCAAGAAGTGCGGTCGTCGCCGTTGCGCTTGACGCAGTCCACGTACAGCGAGGTGCGCTCGGGCAGGTTCGCTTTGACCGCAGGGTCCGGGCACGCCCACCCTATACTGGCAAAATGAACCAGTCAGTACCTTCTGCCGTTCCCACCCCCACGCCCACCGGTCGCACCAACGACCCGGCGCGAACCATGGCCAACATCCTCGATGTGGCCATTGCAGAATTCGCTGAAAAAGGTCTGGCTGGCGCGCGCATCGACGAGATCGCCGCCGCCACGCAGACCAGCAAACGCATGATCTATTACTACTTCGGGAGCAAGGAAGGCCTGTACCTGGCTGTATTGGAAGAGGCCTACCGGGGCATGCGCGAGATCGAAGGCCTGCTGCAGCTGGACGACCTGGAGCCCGAGGCGGCGTTGCAGAGGCTGATCGGGTACACCTTCGACCACCACGCCAGCCACGAGCGCTACATCCGGCTGGTGATGTCAGAAAACATCCAGCGCGGCCAATACCTGGCGCAAAGCACCAGCATCCAGCAGCTCAACGTACCGGCGATCGCCTCGATCCGCCGCCTGTATGAACGCGGTGTGGCCAGCGGTGTCTTTCGCCCGGGCCTGGACCCCATCGACATCCACGCCTCGATCTCGGCGCTCACGTTCTACAACGTGTCCAACCGACACACCTTTGGCCTGATCTTCAAGCGCGACTTCACCAACCCCGAAGTGGCCGCCCAGCGCCGCGCCAACGTGATCGAAACCATCCTGCGCTTCGTGCGCCACTGACCGGACACCTGCACACCATGAAAAAAATCCTCATCCTCAACGGCCCCAACCTCAACCTGCTGGGCACCCGCGAGCCCGCGCAATACGGCCACACCACCCTGGCCGATGTGGAGGCGTTCTGCAAAGCCCATGGCGAGCAGATCGGTTACGAGGTGGAGTGCCTGCAGAGCAACTGGGAAGGTGCGCTGGTCGACAAGATCCACGAATACGGCCGCCTTTTCAAGGAAGGCAAGGCCCTGGGTGTGGTGATCAACCCCGGCGCGCTCACCCACACCTCCATTGCCCTGCACGACGCCATCAAGGGCGTGGACCCCTTGCCCGTGATCGAGTGCCACATCTCCAACGTGCACGCCCGCGAAGCCTTCCGCCACCACTCGTGGGTGTCGCCCGCGGCGGCCGGCATCGTGATCGGCTTCGGCGTCGACGGCTACCTGATCGCCATGGACGGTCTGGTGCGCAAGTTCGTGAACTCGGCCGCCACCCAGAAGCCCTGAGGGCCTTTCCGGGGTTACCCGGAATGCGTTCGATCAACGAACGAATTTGCGCGTTGATCGAACTCCCACAGCCGCTCGATGCGCTCACAAAGCGCGAACCCGACCTACAGTGGCGCACTGCCTTCCACCACACAGCGCGACCCCATGATCAACGGCAACACCGAACTCATCGCCCACATCGGCTACCCGACGCACAGCTTCAAGTCGCCGATGATCTACAACCCGTACTTTGAACACGTGGGCGTGAACGCCATCGTGGTGCCCATGGGTTGCCAGCCGGCCGACTACCCGGCCTTTCTCAAAAGCGTGTTCACGCTGACCAACATCCGCGGCGCGCTCATCACCATGCCGCACAAGGTCGTCACCGTCGGCCTGCTCGACGACGTCACCCCCACCGTGAAAGTGGCCGGCGCCTGCAACGCGGTCAAGCGACTGCCCGATGGCCGCCTGGTGGGCGACCAGTTCGACGGTGCCGGCTTCGTGCGCGGCGTTCAGCGCAAGGGCCTTCAACTCGTCGGCGCGAGTGTGCTGGTGGTCGGCAGCGGTGGCGTGGGCTGTGCCATCGCCGCCTCGCTCGCGGGCGAGGGCATCGCCCACATCAGCCTGTTCGACGTCAACACCTCCTCGGCCGAGGCCCTGGGCCAGCGCATCCGCGACAACTACCCGGCCATCGACGTGAAGACCGGCAGCAACGACCCCGCCGGCTTCGACCTCGTGGTCAACGCCACGCCCATGGGCATGAACGAAGGCGACCCCCTGCCGCTGGACGTGTCGCGCCTGGACGCCCGCACCTTCGTCGGGGAGGTCGTGATGCGCACCGAAATGACCGCCTTCCTCAGCGCTGCACAGGCCAGAGGCTGTCGGGTTCAGGTGGGCTCCGACATGCTGTTCGAAATGATTCCCGCGTATCTGGAATACTTCGGCTTCACCACCACCACGCCCGAAGTCCTGCGCTCGGTGGCCCGCCTGAGTTATTGATCCCAGCGCCCTTTTGCCGCACCCCCTGTACCCCCGCCCGGCCCTGGGCATCGCGCTGGCCATCGCCGCCACGCTCTGTTTCGCCCTGCTCGACACCACCTCGCAGTTCGTGGGCGGGGTGGTGCCCGTGTTCATGGCCATCTGGCTGCGCTTCCTGGTGCAGACCGGCATGACCGTGGCGCTGCTCTGGCCCAGTCAGGGCAAGGCCCTGTTCCACACCACCGCACCCGGCTGGCAGTTGCTGCGCGGTGCGCTCATGGTGACATCGGGCACCGTGGCCTACATGAGCCTGCGCTTCGTGCCGGTGGGCGACTTCACCGCCATCCTCATGCTCGTGCCGCTGGCCATCACCGTGCTGGCCGCGCCGCTGCTGCGCGAACGCGTGCCCGCGCTCACCTGGTGGCTCATCGCGGGCGGCTTCGCCGGCGCGCTCATCGTGATCCGGCCCAAGGGCAGCGACTTCCAGGGCGCCATGCTGCTGCCGCTGGCGCTCGTGCTCATCAACGCGCTCTACCAGATCGTCACCAGCAAGATGGTGAAGACCGAAGACCCCGGCACCATGCACTTCTACACCGGGCTCACCGGCCTGGTGTTCGGCACGCTGGCGCTGCCCTGGTCGTGGGCGCCCATGGCCACCTGGCAGCTCTGGGCGCTCGTGGCGCTCATGGGCGTGTTCGGTTCGCTGGGGCACTACGTCATGATCCAGGCCTACCACCGCGCCCCGGCCTCGCGTCTCACACCCTATATGTACGCCCAGATCGGCTTCGCGACGCTCGCAGGCTGGATCGTGTTCGGCTACGCCCCCGATGTGTGGACCGTGGTGGGCGTGGCGCTGATCGCGGTGTGCGGTGCGCTGGGGGTCCGGGTCCGGCAGGGCTGAGGGGTGGGGAGCGGCCCGAGACAGACGATCTCAATGCGGCCGATCACAGGCTGCGTCGAACCATCATCTCCTTGATCTTGCTGATGGCCCCCGCAGGCAGCAGGCCCTTGGGGCACACGTCCACACAGTTCAGGATCGAGCGGCATCGGAACAGGCGAAAAGGGTCGTCGAGGTAGTCCAGCCGCTCAGCGGTGGCCGTGTCGCGGCTGTCCACCAGAAAGCGGTAGGCCTGCAGCAAGCCGGCCGGCCCGACGTATTTGTCCGGGTTCCACCAGAAGCTCGGACACGCCGATGAGCAGCACGCGCACAGGATGCATTCGTACAGCCCGTTGAGTTCTTCGCGCTGCTCGGTGGATTGCAGGCGCTCCCGCTCCGGGGCGGGCACCTCGTTGAGGAGGTAGGGCCTGATCGAGTGGTACTGCTTGAAAAAGTCGGTCATGTCGACGATCAGGTCGCGGATCACCGGCAGGCCGGGCAGGGGTTTGAGCGTCACCACGCGCGGCAGCGTGTTCATGTTGGTGATGCAGGCCAGTCCGTTCTTGCCGTTGATGTTCATGGCGTCCGAGCCGCAGATGCCTTCGCGACATGAGCGCCGAAAAGACAGGCCCGGGTCCAGGGCCTTGAGGCGCATGAGCACGTCGAGCAGCATGCGATCGCCGGGCTTGACGTCGAGCTCCAGCGTCTGCATGTAAGGCTTGGCATCAAGGTCCGGGTCGTAGCGGTAGATCTTGAAGGTGTGCATGGAGGTTCTTTCAGTGGGGGCTTATGACTTCACCAGCCGCTGAATCCAGTCGAGCAACACGGTGGGCAACGAGGCCGGTGTCTGCAGCAGGGCGTGGTGCTGGGCGCCGAACACGGCGGGCAGGTAGCTGGCGGCCTGCCGGTCCACGGCCAGGCAGAACGGCGAGATGCCCTGCAGCCTGGCTTCGGTCACGGCCTGGCGGGTGTCTTCGATGCCGTAGCGCCCTTCATAGACATCGTTGTCGTTGGGTTTGCCGTCGGACAGGAGCAGCAGCAGCCGGTGCGTGGCGCCTTCGCGCATGAGCGTGGCGCTGGCGTGGCGCAGGGCGGCGCCGGTGCGCGTGTACTGATCGGGTTCGAGCGCCGCGATGCGCAGCGCCACGGCGGGGCTGTAGGGCTCGTCGAAGCGCTTGATGTCCCACAGGCTCACCGCGGCGGGCCCGTTGCCCGAGAAGGCCTGCACCGCGAAGGGCTCGCCCATCGCACCGAGGGCGATGCACACCAGCAGCAGGGCCTCGCGCTCGACGTCGATCACCCGGCGGCTGTTCGAGATCCAGCCGTCTGTGGAGCCGCTGACGTCGATGAGGATCAGGATGGCCATATCGCGCCGGGTGCGCTGTTGTGAGCAATACAGGTCGTCGGCCATGGGCCAGCCGGCGCGCAGGTTCGCCAGACCTTCCACGCAGGCTTCGAGGTCGATGTCGTCGCCGTCGGTCTGGCGGCGCCGCAGCGTGCGCTGGGGGCGCAGGGCCGCGAAGCGCTGGCGGATGGCGCCGAGCAGCGCGCGGTGCGCGGCCAGCGTGTCGTCCACCCATTGCTGCGCGCCGGCCGGTGCCGCCAGCAGACGCACCGTGGCGCCTGGGTGGCGGTAGGCCTCGATCCGGCAATCCCACTCGGGGTAGCTGAACGCCTGGGGTGCGTCGGACGCTGCGGCCTTGGCGTGACGGGGCTGCACCGTGGGCGGGTCATCGGACAGTAGCACCTCCCGGGCCTGGTCCGGGGTCCAGACCAGCCGCGCCTGCGCCAGCTCCGAGACCAGGTCGGCGAACTCGTCGGCCGCCGCATGCTGGTCGCGGTCGGTGGGCCGCTGCATGCCGAACGGGTCCTCCGCCTGTTCGTGGGGTACCTCGGGCGGGATCATCCACGCGCCCGGCGCTGCTTCGTCCTCCTGCCCGGCGCCTTCACGCACTTCGGGGCGACGTGCCAGGCGCGCGCTGCGAGTCGCGCGGTCGGCGGTGTCGCCGACCCCGTCACTGCCCGCCAGGGGAGAAACCATGGCCTCGCCCGGCGTGCGCAACTCGCCGGTCCAGCCATCGCGGAACAGGAGCGGGACGCCCAGGCGCCCCGCGCTGGGCAGGTCGCGGACCATTTCGGCGGCGAGGAGGTGCGCGATGCAGGCCGATTCTTCCGGCGACGCATGGATGGGTGCGTGCACATTCGGCCCCTCGCAAGGCTGCGCGATCAAGTCGCGCACCCAGGTCTCCAGCGGGCGGCGCGCAGCCGGGAACTGTGCCAGCGGCGGGCGGGCTGCGAGCGCTGCCCGGCGCAAGCCGTTCAAGGAGCTGGACATGCCGCGCAACAGGCGCGCCAGCGCAGCGTCAGCCGCGATGGCTTCCAGCAGCAGGTAAATGTCGAGAACCAGCGGCGAGTCACAGAGGTCCACGCACGCAGCGCTGCCCCGGCTCGCCCGCATGGCCTGCACCAGGGCCATGGTGCGAAAGCGGTCCATGGCCAGAGCGGTATCCGCGAGGCCGGTTTCCGACGGCAGCCAGATGCACTGGCCGTCGGTGGCCGGCAGCGCCATGCGCGCCTGCGGGAAACCGCTGCGCTGGAAGGTCTTGGCAAGCCAGGTGGGCCTTGCCGGCATCTGCGCCGTGCGCAGGCGGTAGGCCGTGCCGAACACCGCCTCGATCAGCAGGCCCAGTCGCGGCGCCACATCGACCAGCAGGGTCACGGGCCGGGAGGGTGCCCTGGCCCGATGCCGTCGCCACAAGCGCTGTGTGAAAACGGTCGCGTGCCGGGCCACGTCGGTGATCACGTCCTCGGCTTCGGCCATCGGGGTGTTCCTCGATCAGATGAAGGTGGCGTCGACCAGGTCGCGCATCGCACCCACCAGCGCTTCGTCGTCCGACAGCGGCGACACCACAGCACTCAGGCAAGCCTGCCGCGGCGGGATGCCACTGACCACCAGCGCGGCCGCCGCGATCAACAAGCGGGTGCTCGGCACCTCCGCCAACCCGCGGTCGCGCAGTTGGCGCAGCCGTTGCCCGAACGACACCAGCGCCACGGCCGTGGCATGGTCGGCACCGGCCTCGCTCTGGATGATGGCCGCCTCTCGCGCGGCCGGTGGAAAGTCGAAGTCGAGCGCCACGAAGCGCTGCCGCGTGCTGGGCTTGAGGTCCTTGAGCATGCGCTGGTAGCCCGGGTTGTAGGAGATGACCAGCTGGAAGCCGGGAGCCGCCACCAGCGTTTCACCGGTCTTGTCGATGGGCAGGATGCGGCGGTGGTCGGTCAGTGAATGCAGGACCACCATGGTGTCCTGCCGCGCTTCGACCACCTCGTCCAGGTAGCAGATGGCGCCCTCGCGCACGGCACGGGTGAGCGGCCCGTCCTGCCAGGTCGTGCCGTCGTGGCGGATCAGGAAGCGGCCAATCAGATCGCTGGCGCTCAGGTCGTCGTGGCAGGAGATCGTGACTAGGGGGCGTTTGAGCTTCCAGGCCATGTGTTCGACAAACCGCGTCTTGCCACAACCGGTCGGGCCTTTGAGCATCACCGCCAGCCGCAGGGCGTGGCAGTGCTCGAAGATGGCCACTTCTGCGCCCGACGGCAGGTAATACGGCTCGTCGGCGGTCGATCGCTCTGACCCGTCCAGTGGGCCGACGGTGTGGAGCAGTGGAGCGGCCAAGGGGTCCCTCACAGGGTTGACAAGATGGCTTCGGCTTTGGTCGAGCGAGGCGCACCGGGGTCCGCCTCGACATCGAAGCGCGGTGCATGGCGGAAGAAGTCGTAGATGAACAGCCCCACGCCGATCGCGAACAGCGAGCCGGTGGCGATCAGCATGACGAAGTGCACCTGTATCTTCAGCTGCGCGTCGAGGTAGCCCATGCCCATGATGCGTTCCAGATAGACCTGCGCGATGCCGGCGGTGGCGAACGAGAGCGTCATGCCGAACATGCCGCCCAGCTGCATCCAGAACGCCCAGTAGCCGAGGCTGCTGCCTTGTTCGCTGCGCCCCGGCGTCATCGCCGGCAGGGCATAAGTGATCATGGCCAGCACGATCATCGCGTAGGCCCCGTAGAAAGCGGCGTGCCCGTGCATGGCGGTGATCAGCGTGCCGTGGGTCCATTTGTTGACATCCGGAAACGTGTGCGCCAGGCCCAGCAGGCCGGCACCGAACAGGGTGAACAGCGCGCTGCCGATGGTCCAGTGCAGCGCCAGCGTGTTGGGGTGCGACAGGCCGGCGCGGCGCATGGCCGAATACGCGAACATCGCCATGCCCACCAGCGCGGCGGGCTCCAGCGCGCTGAAGATGCCGCCGATGGGCAGCCAGTACGACGGAACGCCCACCCAGTAGTAGTGGTGCGCCGTTCCCAGGATGCCGGCGATGAAGACCAGACCCACGATCACGTACAGCCACTTCTCCATCACCTCGCGGTCGGCACCGGACAGGCGGATCAGCAGGTAGGCCAGGAAACCGCCCTGGATCATCACCCACACGCCCTCGACCCAGAGGTGGATCGTCCACCAGCGGTAGTAGATGGAGACGGTGTAGTTTTCGTACTCCAGCAGCGCGGGCAAATACAGCAGAGCGGCCAGGCCGAGGCCGAGCACGAGCACACCTTCGGTGGTGGTGAAGCGTCTGGAGCGCCAGATCGTCATGCCGATGTTGTAGAGAAAGATCAACATGCAGATCACGATCACGATCTTGTGCGGCAGGGGCTGTTCCAGCAGCTTGTTGCCGGTGCCGTAGCGAAACAGATAGCCCACCACGGCGGTCACGCCCATCAGGGTCCAGAGGACCAGCTGCACGTAGGCGAGCCTGGTGCTGTAAAGCTCGGTGCGCGATTCGTCGGGCACCATCCAGTAGGTGGCGCCCATGAAACCGGTCAGCACCCACACGATCAGCAGGTTGGTGTGGATCACTTTGGTCACGTCGAACGGCAGGATGTTCAGCAGGGGATCGGGTCCGACGTATTTGGCGGCCGACAACAGCCCGAACACCAGTTGCAGCCCGAACAACACCATGGCCACGGCGAAATACCAGTAAGCAACCGATTGAGACCTGTAGCGCATGTCAGAACTCCTGCAGAAGTGGCGGCGGGGGCCCGCTGCCCGAGTGGGTTTGGCGGCTTCGAAGCCCGTTACTTGAAAGTCGCCAGGTACGCAGCGAGGTGGTTGACCTGTTCGGGTGTCAGGTCCTTGTCGTAGGTGTTCGGCATGAAAGAGACCCCGTCGGCCGAGTACATGGTGCCCGCGACCAGGTGCGCGCTGGGCTGGGTGATGGACTCGCGAATGAAGGCCTCCAGGTCGGTGGCGCTGCCCTTGTAGCCGGGTGACGCCAGGGTCTGCTGTGCGCGTGTGGCGATGCCGGCCAGCGAGGGGCCCGCCATGTCGGCTCCCGCCGTGAGGGAGTGGCAGGCGGTGCAGGCGGGTGCGGCGGTTCGGAACACGCGCTCGCCCAGGGCCACCGGGTCCTTGGCGGAAGCATCCGCGGTCGATCCTGCTGCAGGCGTCGATGTCCCCGCCACGGCGGCTTCGAGGGTCGGTTTGCCGGCCCCTGTGCCAGAGCCGGTGACCGTGATCGGCCGCGGTGGCCAGTCCTGGTTGTCCACCCGGCTGACCCAGTCCAGGAACGCGATCAGGCCGTCAATGTCGGCATCGCTCAGGTCCTGTCGGGGCATCAGCCGGCGGTGGCGCTGTTCGTCGTAAAACTTCGACGGGTCTTTCAGGAAGGCCCGCAGGTAGGGCGCGCCGCGCTGTTGCGCGATCTTGGTGAGGTCGGGTGCGTAGTACGCCCCTTCACCGAACAAGGTGTGGCAGTTGATGCAGTTGTTCTTGTGCCAGACATCCTTGCCCAGGGTGACCGCGGGCGTGATGTTCTGTGCGTTCGTCAATTTCGGAAACTGGCGGTGGCTGTCGACAGTGAGCCCCAGAAAAATCAGCGTGGCGAGCAGGGTGGAGCCGATCGCGAAGTAACGTGCCTGGCGTTTGTTCATGTGTCTGCTCCCGCGTCAGACGCTGATGCCCGTCCAGTAGATGATGCTGATGGCGCTCGCGTACGCGATACCGGCCAGCATCAGACCGAGCACGACATGGCTGAACACCTGGAGACTTCGGTACGCGGTCATGGGGAGCACCTCGACGGTTGCGCCTGCGCGCTCTCGGAGGCGAGAGAGGCAGGCAGACGGTGCATGTTGGCGAGTCCGCGCCACTCGGTCCGTGCGGTAGCGTACCGAGCCGAGGGCGCTTGCGAGCAAGCGCCCTCCTGACCACCGACCGGGGTCTTCGACCGCAAGCCTGGCTGGAGCCGGGGGACGGCACAATAGGGCCGATTTATCTGCCCTGGCCTCCGGCCGGGCTCAGACCGTCGTTGCCATGTCTTCTTCCATGTCCCGCCCCTCCCCGTCCCTCAAATCCCGTTGCGCGCCGCTGCTGCTGTGCGCCCTGCTGGCCGCCTGTGCGGCACCGATGTCCACGGATGTCAGCGAGGCCGACGAGCCCGAAGAAAGCAGCCACGTCCCGGTACCGCCGGTGGTGCTGGATGGCACGGCCTGGCAGGCCACCAACCACATCGAGGGCCTGGTGCCCGGCACGCACTGGGAGCACCAGGTCTACGCCAGCCGCCGGCCAACGCGCTACAGCGCCACCGAACACGAGGGCCGCCCGGCCGTGATGGCCCGGGCCGACGGCGCCAACAGCACGCTGAGCCTGCCCCTGACCCCACCGCCCGGCGCCCTGCCCCAGCGCATCCGGTTTTCGTGGTTCGTGCCGGCGCTGAACCCGAAGTTCGACCTGCGCGAGAAGGGTGAAGACGATGCCGTGGTGCGCCTGATCCTGAGCTTCGAGGGCGACCGCAGCAGCCACTGGCGCGCGCGCGACCACCTGGTGTCCGAGTTGTCGAACCTGATCGCGGGCAAGCCGCTGCCGTTCGCTTCGATCATGTACGTCTGGGACAACCGCTACCCCGCGGGCACCGTGATCCCCAACCCCTACACCGACCGCATCCGCCAGATCGTGGTCGAGTCCGGGCCGGACCGGCTCAACCAGTGGGTGGACTTCGACCGCGACATCGAAGCCGATTTCCGTCGGGCGTTCGGCGAAGCCCCGGGTCCGCTGGTCGGCCTGGGCCTGATGAGCGACTCCAACAACTCGGGCGACTCGATCACCGCCTGGTACGGGCCGATGGACCTGACGCTGTCGCCCGCCAGACCCTAGATTCCCGCCTGCACGGGCTTCGCGGGCGCCAGGCCGGCGCTTTAGCATCGCTGCATGGATGCCACCTCGCTCACTGTCTTTTTCAAGTCCACGCTGATCGGCCTGCTGATCGCCGCGCCCGTCGGCCCCATCGGTCTGCTGACCATGCAGCGCACGCTGGAGCGCGGACTGGCGGCCGGCCTGGCCACCGGCATGGGCGCGGCCGTGGCGGACGCTTTGTATGGTGCGATCGGGGCATTTGGCGTGAGCTGGCTGGTCCATACCCTGATCGAGGCCAAAACACCGCTGGCGCTGGGCGGTGGCGCGGTGCTGCTGGTGCTGGCCTGGCGCACCTGGCGCGCGCCCGTGACCGACGCGGTCGCCCCGGCGCGCGATGCCAGCGACCTGCTCGGGCTGGCGGCGGGCACCTTCGTGTTGACCCTGGCCAACCCGGCGACCATCGTGTCCTTCATCGCGGTGTTCGGTTCACTGGGCGGCAGCCTGCAGTCGGCGCCTTCACCGTTGTGGATGGTGGCCGGTGTGCTGGTGGGTTCGGCCGCCTGGTGGCTGCTGCTCACGGCGCTGATCGCGCACCAGCGGCACCGCTTCACACCGGCCTGGCGCAGCCGCATCAACCGCGGATCGGCCCTGCTGCTGGCCGGGTTTGCGCTGTGGCAATGGGCTTCGCTGGCGGCCCGGTGAACAGCCTCAGCCGCCGAGACCGGCGAAGACGTTCTGCACGTCTTCGTTGTCGTCCAGCGCGGCCAGGAAGGCTTCCACCTCTTCCAGCGCTTCGGCGCTCAGGCTGGCCGGGTCGATGGGGTTCTTGGGTTTGTAGCCCAGCTTGGTCGACAGCACGGTGAAGCCGTGTGCGGGCAGCGCGCGGCTCACGAGGTCGAGGTCCGTCGGGTCGGTGAGGAAAACCGTGACGCCCTCTTCATCGGCGGGCTCGAAGTCCTGCGCACCAGCTTCGATAGCGGCCACTTCGGCATCAGCGTCCTTAGCAGCGGCCTCGGCTTCGATGATGCCGACGTGGTCAAAGTCCCAGGACACCGAGCCGCTGGTGCCGAGCTGGCCCTTGCGGAACAGCACGCGCATGTCGGAGGCGGCGCGGTTGACGTTGTCGGTCAGGCACTCGACCATCACCGGCACGCGGTGCGGCGCGAAACCTTCATAGATCACGTGCTCGTAGTTCACCGCCTCGCCCGTGAGGCCGGCGCCCTTCTTGATGGCGCGGTCCAGCGTGTCCTTGGGCATGGAGACCTTGCGCGCCTGCTCCACCACCAGGCGCAGCCGGGCGTTGGCCGCCGGGTCGGCGCCGTTGCGCGCGGCGATCATGATGTCTTTGACCAGCTTGCCGAAGAGGCGGCCCTTGGCGTTGGCGGCCAGATCCTTGTGTTTTGCTTTCCACTGCGCGCCCATGGGGAGTTCCTTGTGTTGTGTGCTGACCGGGGTGCATGAGTTTAGTGGACGCCCGGGAACGGGGCGCCATCCGGCAGGACGGCAATGCCGGACATGCGCCCCAACCCGCCATCGACGACCCCCCTGTTCCTGCTGACCTTGACCCTGGCCCTGTCCTGCGGCGGCGCGCACGCGGCGGGATCACTCTGGCAGCGGGATCTGAAATGCGCCAGCGAAAAGAGCGAGCGCGCGCGGGTGATCTGCAAGGCGTTGGAAAAGGACATGCAGTGGGCGGGCACGGGTCACGCGATGCCCGGCTTACCTTCTTTCCAGGTGACCTTCAAAACCGCAGCGCGAGTGTTCTGTCGCTTGCCCGTGCGCGCCGAAGACATCCCGACCCTGGTCGAAATGGGCCTCTGGCATCGTTACGCGAGCACCGACCACAGCATGCGTGCAGCCCAGTTGACCAACGGCACCACCTCCCTGCTGGCGTTGCTGGGCGATGCCGCCAAACCCCATTACCCGTCGATGGAAGCCATCCACAAACCCCAGGCGTGGATGACGGACCGGAAAATTGACTCGCTCCGGCGCGAGATAGAGAACATGACAGACCATCCGGCCAGCGTGTTCAGCCCCCGCTCTCCCAACTACCTGCTCAAGGGCGGCTGCCAGAACGTCCCTTGAACACCCGGTGCTGGCCCCGTCGTTCTGCGGCGAACCGTCGAGCCCGGCCCATCCGCTAAACCTTGCCCCCGGCCTCAGGAAAGTCCCGCCAGCCGCCGGTCCAGCTGGAAGCAGGCCGCGAACACCTGCCGGTCCGGCACGTCTGCCGAGGCCAGCTCCGCCAGCAGCAGCCCGTCCACCGCCGCCCGAGCCGCGGCGTCGTGCAGGGCTTCGATCACCAGCACGCCGTCGAACGCCCCTTCCACGCTGCGGCGCATCGACTTTTCGCGCGTGGGCACGCCGGTGGCCGCAGCGTCCACCCGCATCAGCCAGACCTGGGCCACCGCGTCCAGCGCGGCGATGCGCTCCACCAGCGCCCTTTGCGCGCCCTCGTTCAACAAGCCAGCGGTTTCCAGGTCCAGGCGCAGCGGCACCGCCACCGCGCCACAGCCCAGGCCCGCACGCGCCACCACCGGCCCGCCGCCGCGCGCGAAGTTCTGCAGGATGGGCATGACGCGCTGCGACCAGGGTGTGGGCGCGTTCAGGCGCGCCAGATACGAAGGCCCGGCCAGCGCGTCCGCTTCCTGCAGCTCGTAGGTGATGAAGAAGCGCCGTTTGCCGGCGACTTCGCTGCGGAACACGCGACCCGAGAGAAAACCGTCCACGCCCACGCGCTCCAGCACATGTTCGCGCGTGAGCCAGTGCAGGTAGTCGGTTTCAAGTTCCGGCTCGATGTCGCTCCAGATGGCCAGCTGGGCCTGTCCACGTGTGGGCATGTTGTCTCCTGATCGGTTTGTTGTTCAACGGAAGCTGCGCGGAGATGAGCCCCGCCCATGCTCAATACACCAGCGATTTCAGCCGCATCTGGTTCGGCAGCGGCACCGAACGGCGCAGCACGTCTTCGGCCAGCCACAGGGCCGAGCGGCGGCCGCGTTCGGCCACCATGGGCAGGGGCATCTGCTGGTAGTCGTCGTTGAAGACCTCGAAGCTATAGTCGCCCGCGTAACCCAGGTGGTCGAGCTTGAGCACAAGCTCCACCAGCTGTTCGCTGTGCACGCCTTCGCCGGGAAACACGCGGAAGGTGCGCGCGGTGCTCATGCGCTCTTCGAAGGTCTTGGTCTCCTGCCACATGAAGTCGGCCAGCTGCACCAGGAAGATCTTGCTCGGGTCAAGGTAGTCGATCTCTTCCAGGGATGTCTTGGCGGCGAAGATGTGGAACGAGTCCAGCCCCAGGCCCAAGTTGGGGCAGTCGGCGCGGCAGACCACGTCCCAGGCGGTGGTGAACTCGTTGACCGTGCGGCCCCACGAGAGCCCCTCGTAAGCGATCCGGATGCCCAGCGGCAGCGCCAGCATGGCGAGCTTGCGCAGGTCGCGCGCGAGGTGGTCGAGGTCCTGGCTGGCGTGGGTCGAGGTGGACGAACACGCGAGCAGCAGCTTGCAGTCGAGCGCGGCGCACATCTCCAGCATGGCCTTGGCGATGTCGACCTTGTAGTGGTGCAGGTGGCCGCTGAGGCCTTCGAAGTCGCGCAACACCTGGAACCCGGTGCCGCGCAGGCCACTGGCCTTGACGGCCGCCACCGCGGCTTCGATGCCACCGGGGTGGCCGTTGATGTCGTTGGCCTTGAGCATGACCTGCGAAAAGCCCGCGGCCTGCATGGCGGCGAGCTTGGCCTCCAGCGGGCCGGCCAGGGTGATGGTGTCCATGCCGAAGCCCTGGATGGCTTCGACGATGGCGGCTTGGGAGGGCTTCATGGCTTCAGCCCCCCACCTGCATCTCGCTGTGCACCAGCTCGAACACCACCGAACCGAGGTAGGTCTTGGTGATGGCGCCACGCGGCTCGGTGTGCGCCGCCGGAGTCTCGACGAACTCCACGCCGAGCGCGCGCAGCGCTTTGACGGCGGCGAGCACGTCGGGCACACCCAGGCCGATGCGCTGGAGCTTTTCGTCCGCGTCGTGCACGTTGAACTCGGGCTCGACCAGCTGCAGCATGAAGCGTTTGCCCGGGTCCATGGCGGCGGTGCGCAGCAGCGTGCCTTTGGGCATGATGCCGAAGCGCTGCTCGTCGGGGATGAGTTCGGTGCCGAAGAGTTCGTTGTAGAACGCGATCCAGTCGTTGCTGCGTTCGGGGCCGATGTACTGCACGATGCCGAAGAAGTGGATGCCGGCGGTGGCGGGCGGGCGCTGGTCCACGGTGGGGATCGGCACGAAGTCCACGTCGTAGATCGAGAACTCCTTGTAGCGGTCCACGAAATAGATGCGGCTGCCGCCCGCGCCGTGGATGGCCGGGATGTTGAGTTCCATCACCTCGGCGTGGGTCTGCACCGCCCAGGCACCGCGTTCGAGCACGTAGTGGTAGGCGGACCGGGCGTCGCGCACGCGCAGTGCCATGGCCGAAATCGAGGGCGCATCGCTGCCGTGGCTGGCGCCCAGGGCGTCGGAGGGGTGGGCGTTCACCACGATGTTGATGTCGCCTTGCCGGTACAGCAGGACCTCGCGCGAACGGTGGCGTGCCACCGGGCGGAAGCCCATCATTTCCAGCACCTGGCCCAGCGCCTGGGGCTGGGTGGTGGCGTATTCGATGAACTCGATACCGTCCAGCCCCAGCGGGTTGGCGGCGTCGCTGAACGAGGCTTGCAGGGGCTCGCGGCCTTCGCTGGTGTTGAGCAGCAGGTCACTCATGAAAAACCTCCGGATGAGAAGGGCGCCGGCAGTGGGGCACGGGCCGTGCCCGCCAGACAGCCCATTCTGCGTCTGCGCACTGTAGGGTCAGAATGGGGGAATTCCTTGCTTGCGGCCGGCGTAGGAGTTCGATAATCGATCAGCCCAATACGATCACCGATCGATACAAGGGTTTTCCTGAATCCCTCTTGCCCCCGCCGCCGTGAACAACCCCTCCCTTCCCAACCTCGAAAAACGCGACTGGATTGCCGGCCTGGAAAAGGGCCTGTCGGTGATCGAGGCCTTTGACGACCAGCACCCTCGCCTGACCGCGAGCCAGGCCGGCACCCGTTGCGGCCTCACGCGCACCGCCGCGCGCCGCTACCTGCTCACGCTCGCGCACCTCGGGTATGTGGGCAGCGACGGCAAGCTGTTCTGGCTCACGCCGCGCATCCTGCGCCTGGGCCATGCCTACCTCGAATCGGCGCGCCTGCCGCGGGTGGTGCAACCCTTCCTGCAGCGCATCGCCGGCGCCACGCAGGAAATCGCCTACCTCGGCGTGCTAGACGGCGACGACGCGGTCTACATCGCGCGCAGCGGGGCGCACCGGCACATGAACACGGGCTACATGCTGGGTTCGCGCATCCAGGCGCAGCTGTCGACCGCGGGCGTGGCGATCCTCGCGGGCATGGGCGAGGCGGCTTCCGATGCCTGGCTCGCGACTCGCGAGCTGCAGGCGTTCACGCCTTTCACCATTTCAAGCAAGGAGCAACTTCGCAGCGCGTTGCAGCGCTTTCGCCGCCAGGGTTGGGCACTGCTGGAGCAACAACTGGAATTGAACTACCGCGGCATCGCGGTGCCCCTGCTCGACCGCAACAACGCGGTGCAGGGCGCGATCAGCATCACCATGCCGATCAACCAGGAAAACACCGAAGACGCGATCAAGCGCGTGTTGCCGGTGCTGCAGGAAGTGGCGCGCAGCCTCAGGCCGCTGATCTAGGGCCTGTTCACCCCATTGTTCAAGACGGATGTCAGTGTGAACGGGCCCTTGCCCTTTGCTCCAGCGCGCGCAGGCGCAGCGCGCAACCCGTGGCCACCAGCGCACAGGCCGCCGAGAGCCAGAACACGCTGGCCAGTCCGAAAGCCGAGCTCAGCAGCCCGCCGCCCAGCCCACCCATGACACCGGGCAGGCCGTAGCCGATCACGGTGTAGAGCGCCTGGCCGCGCCCGCGCAGGCGGCCCGGGAAATGGTGCGAGAGCAGCGCGATGCACACCGTGTGGTGTGCGGCGAAGGTGATGGCGTGCAGCGCCTGCGCCAGCAGGAGCAGCGGCCACACCAGCGGCAGGCCGGCGGTGAGCCCCATGCGCAGGGCCATCAGGCCCGCGGCCAGCGCCAGCCAGCCGGTGAGCGAGATCAGTGGCAGCCAGCGCCCCTGCGTGAAGAACCAGCCGATCTCGATCACCACCGACACCGCCCACAGGAGGCCGATCACTGTCTTGCTGTAACCCAGCGAATCCAGGTAGAGCGAAAAGAAGACGTAGATGAAGATGTGCGCGAGCACGTGGAAAAACACGGCCGCAAAGAACCAGCGCACCGGCGGCTGGCGCAGCACGGGCCACATGTCGGGGTGATCGGTCTCGTGGTGGGCGGCTTCCTTGAAGTCGGGCAGCAACCAGACACTCACCGCCACCGCGGCCAGCGTACCGAATGTCCAGGCCGGGAAGTGGCCCATGCCGAATCGCTCGAACCACCAGCCCGCCACCACCACGGTGATGAGGAAGCCCAGCGAACCCCAGAGCCGCACGCGGCCGTAGCGCCTGGCGTCAAACGCGCCACCCTGGCTCACCAGGTGCGCCAGCGCGGCTTCGCTCATGGGCATCATGGCGCTGGTGTGCGTGAACATGAGCAGCAACACGATGAACAGCGCCACGCCGCCGAGCGGAAACCACAGCCCTATGGACAGCAGCAGCGCCACCGTGGCGCCATAGCGCAGCAGCTTCACGCGCTCGCCGGTGCGGTCGCTCAGCGTGCCCCAGGCGTAGGGTGCAAACAGGCGCGTGGCCGACTGCACCGAGGTCAGCACGCTGATGGCGATCAGGCCGAAGCCCAGCTCTTTCAGCCAGAGCGGCAGGTAAGGATTGAAGAAGCCGATGTGCGCGAAATAGCTCGCGGACAGGGCTGCAAAAGGAAGAAGCTGTTTTCTTTCAGCCACGCGAGGCCGCAGCGATGTCCGGCGTGTCCACATGCACGTCGCCACACTGCGCGCGGTGCCGCAGCGCGTGGTCCATCACCACCAGCGCGAGCAGCGCTTCCATGATGGGCGCGGCGCGGATGCCGACGCAGGGGTCGTGGCGGCCTTTGGTGATGACTTCGGTGGGTGCGCCGGCCACGTCGATCGAATCGCGCGGGATCAGGATCGAGCTGGTGGGTTTGATGGCGATCGACACGTCCAGGTCCTGCCCGGTGCTGATGCCGCCGAGCGTGCCACCGGCCTTGTTGCCCACAAAGCCTTCGGGCGTGAGCGAGTCACCGTGCGTGCTGCCGCGGTCGCTCACGCTGGCGAAACCGGCGCCGATCTCCACGCCCTTGACGGCGTTGAGGCCCATCATGGCGTAGGCGATGTCAGCGTCGAGCTTGTCGTACAGCGGCTGGCCCAGGCCCACGGGCATGTTCTGCGCCACCACGCGCAGGCGCGCGCCACACGAGTCACCGCTCTTGCGCAGTGCGCCCATGAAGTCTTCCAGCGCCGACACGTCGGCCACCGGCGCGAAGAAGGGGTTGTTGGGCACGTGATCCCAGCTCTCGAAGCCGATGGCCACGTCGCCGATCTGCGTCATGCAGGCGTGGAAGGTGGTGCCGTATTTTTCCTTCAGCCACTTCTTGGCCACGGCGCCAGCCGCCACGGTGGGCGCGGTCAGGCGTGCCGAACTGCGGCCGCCACCGCGCGGGTCGCGGATACCGAATTTCTGCCAGTAGGTGTAGTCGGCATGGCCCGGGCGGAAGGTCTGCAGGATGTTGCCGTAGTCCTTGCTGCGCTGGTCGGTGTTGCGGATCAGCAGGGCGATCGGTGTGCCGGTGGTCTTGCCCTCGTACACGCCACTCAGGATTTCGACCGCATCGGGCTCGTTGCGCTGGGTCACGAACTTGCTGGTGCCGGGGCGGCGGCGGTCCAGATCGCCCTGGATGTCGGCCTCGGACAAGGCCATGCCGGGCGGGCAGCCGTCGATCACGCAGCCAATGGCCGGGCCGTGGGATTCACCGAAGTTGGTGACGCAAAACAGGGTGCCGAAGGTGTTGCCGCTCATAGTGAACGGATTATCCCAGAGGGCCGCGCGGGTGCCGAGATGGTGCCGCGGCGCCCAGCTTGGTGCGCAGGGCCACGGCTTTCAGTGCGCCGTTGTACCCATGGACGCACAAAGGCCAATGGAACGCTTCATGCTTTGTGCTGCATTGCAACAATCCGCTTGCATTCCACCCACCAGGAGCGCCCCATGCTGGACCGAACCACCACCCTGTTCTCCCACGTCAAACCCGGTGAAACCGAGTTCATTCGTGGCGGCCTGCGCGACTTCTTCCTCTACCGCGACCTGGGCATCGCCGCCGCCACGCACGGCAAGGTGGTCGCGCACCTGGTGAAAGCCAACCTGCCGCCCGACGGCGGCACGGGCTGGCACATCCACGAGGCTGATTTCCAGATCGTGATCATGACCAAGGGCTGGGCCAAGTTCATGTACGAAGACCAGGTGACCCTGGTGGAAGCCGGCGACGTGGTGCACCAGCGCCCGGGCATCCGCCACTACCTGTTCGACTACTCACCCGACATGGAGTACCTGGAGATCGTCTCTCCGGCGGATTTCAAGTCGGTGCAGGTCGACCCGGTGTGCGAGATCCCGAAGCCGACGTCATGGACCGAGCCGTAAGGAGATGACAGCGCGCCGTCCGGCGCGAAGTACCTGAGCCCAGAACGCCGCGGAACCGGCTTCGCCGGGCCGCCAGCGTTGCCCCCTCGAGGGGGTGACGCGCCCTTAGGCGCGGCGCGGGGGTGACTCAGAACTCTGCGTCGAGCTCATCGATCTCTTCGGGCTCTTCTTCGGCTGCTTTGACCCATTCCTGCATGGCCGGCAAGGCCATGATGGCGTCGCAATAGGCCACGCAGGCTTCGTCCAGCGGCACGTCGTAGGTGATGAAACGCGTGACCACCGGCGCAAACATCGCGTCGGCGATGCAGGGTTTGGCCCCGAACAGGAACGGGCCGCCGTACTGTTCCAGGCATTCCTGCCAGATGATCTCGATACGGTCGATGTCGGTCTGCGCACGCGACCAGAGCTTGAAGCCCGGGAAATGCGCCTTGATGTTCATGGGCAGCGAGGAGCGCATGGCGCTGAAGCCCGAATGCATCTCGCCGCAGATGGCGCGGCAATGTGCGCGGGCCGCGCGGTCGGCCGGCAGCAGCCCCGCCTTGGGCTTGATTTCGTTGAGGTATTCGCCAATGGCGAGCGTGTCCCACACGTGCACGCCGTCGTGGTCCAGCGAGGGCACGCGCATCGAGGCCGAGAGCAGCAGCATCTCGGCCTTCATGGCCGGATCGTCGGGCGAGATGATGTGCTCGGTGAACTCCAGCTTGGCCAGCTTCGCCATCAGCCAGCCGCGCAAGGCCCAGGCGCCGTAATTCTTGCTGCTGATCGTGAGAACCGCTTTGGCCATGGAATGCTCCTCGTGAGTGCCACGGATGCAGCAATCCCTGTGCCACCTTTGTGCATCGCGGGCGCACCAGCAGGGTGCAGCGGTTCTGGCCCGTTCCTTGCCTGCACAAAGCCCATCCAACAGGAAAGAACCTCATGCTGTATCAGGCCTACCAACTCCAGTCCGACCTGGTGTCGCCGCTGCGTCTGGCTGCCCAGCATCTGAGCGCATCGCTCTGGATCCACAAGACCGAGCGCACGGTGGTGCGCAAGGTGGCCGCCGCCTGCGATGTGCTGTCGCGCCTGCGGCTCACGCATTCGCGCCCGCCGTACAACATCCACTCGGTGACGGTGGGCGAAACCGAGATCCCGGTGGTTGAAGAGACCGTGCTCACCCTGCCCTTCGGCACCCTGCTGCGCTTTCGCAAGGACGATCCCAGCCTGCCGGAACAACCCAAAGTCCTGCTCGCCGCGCCGCTCTCGGGCCACTTCGCCACGCTGCTGCGCGAAACCGCGCGCACCCTGCTGCAGGACCACGACGTCTACATCACCGACTGGCACAACGCGCGCGACGTGTCGCTGCTGCACGGCGGTTTCAGCCTGGACGACTACATCACCTACCTGATGCGCTTCACCGAAGCCGTCGGTGAAGGCAGCCACATGATCGCCGTCTGCCAGCCCTGCGTGGCCGCGCTGGCCGCCACGGCCGTCATGGCCGAAGACGACAACCCGGCCCAGCCGCGCAGCCTCACGCTGATGGCCGGCCCGGTGGACTGCCGCGTCAACCCCACCGAAGTCAACAAACTCGCCACCAGCCAACCGATCGCCTGGTTCGAGAAGAACCTGATCAGCCACGTGCCGCTGCCGCACGCCGGTTTCATGCGCCGCGTGTACCCCGGCTTCGTGCAACTCTCGGCCTTCATCAGCATGAACCCGGAGCGCCACAAGCAGTCGTTCCGCAACATCTACGAACACCTGGAACACGGCCGGGTCGAAGAAGCCGCGACGATCCAGGACTTCTACGAGGAATACCTGGCGGTGAACGACCTGCCGGCCGAGTTCTACCTGGAAACAGTGGAAAAGGTGTTCCAGACCTACGACCTGCCGCGCGGCGTGCTGACCTACCAGGGTCGCACCGTGAACCCGGCCGCGATCCGCCGCACCGCGCTGATGACGGTCGAAGGCGAACGCGACGACATCTGCGCCTTGGGCCAGACCGTGGCCGCGCAGGACCTGTGCCCGAACGTGCGCCCCTACCTGAAGACCCACCACATCCAGACCGGCGTGGGCCACTATGGGGTGTTCAGCGGGCGCCGATGGAACCAGCAGATTTACCCGCGGGTGCGCGACCACATCCACGCCAGCCAGGGATAAAACCCCTCAGTGCCTGAACGCAAAACGCCCCGGCATGCGGGGCGTTTTGCTTGGAGAGGAACTGGTGTTCAAGGCATGTTCGGCTCGGTCTTGCCGGATTCGGCTTCTTCTTCCGGCCAGTCACGGATGTAGGCCTTGAGCATCTTGTTTTCGAAGTTCTGGCTGTCGACCACAGCCTTGGCCACGTCGTAGAAGCTGATCACGCCCATCAACATCTTGGCGTCCATGACCGGCATGTAACGGGTGTGCTTTTCCAGCATCAGGGGGCGCACCTCATCAAGTTCGGTCTCGGGGGTGCAGCTCATGGGGTGGTCGTCCATCACGGCGCGCACCGCGCGGGTCCCGAGCACACCGTTGTTCTTCGCCAAGGTGTGGATCACTTCCCGGAAGGTCAACATGCCCACCAGCTCGCCGTGTTCCATGACGGCCAGCGAACCGATGTCGAACTGGGCCATGGTGGCCGCCGACTGGATCAGCGTGTCGTCGGGATGGCAGGTGTAGAGGGTTCCGCCCTTGACGCGCAGGATGTCACTGACTTTCATCGCCGTTCTCCTCGGAGTGTTTTGTGTCGCCAGCCGGTCTGGCATGCATGGGAATATAGCCCACAATAAACCCGAAAACCACCGCATTCAACCCGATGCGGACGCATTCGAACCCCACAGGAGACAGACCCCATGCCCGGTTATTCCGACCCCGGCTTTGACACGCTGGCGCTGCACGCTGGCGCCACGCCCGACGCCACCGGCGCGCGCGCCGTGCCGATCCACCTCACCACCTCCTTCGTCTTCGAGTCCAGCGACCACGCGGCCGCCCTCTTCAACCTGGAGCGGGCCGGCCACGTCTACAGCCGCATCAGCAACCCGACCAACGCGGTGTTCGAGCAGCGCATGGCCGCGCTGGAAGGCGGCATCGGCGCCATCTCGGTGGCCAGTGGCCAGGCCGCCTTGCACCTGTCCATCGCCACCCTCATGGGCGCGGGTTCACACATCGTCGCCAGCACCGCGCTCTACGGTGGCAGCCAGAACCTGCTGCACTACACGCTGCGCCGCTTCGGCATCGAAACCACTTTCGTGAAGCCCGGCGACATCGACGGCTGGCGTGCCGCCATGCGGCCGAACACCCGGCTGTTCTTTGGCGAGACCGTGGGCAACCCCGGCCTGGACGTGCTGGACATCCCGACCGTGGCGCAGATCGCGCACGAGGCCAAGGTGCCACTGCTGGTGGACAGCACGCTGACCACGCCGTATCTCATCAAACCTTTCGAACACGGCGCCGACCTCGTCTACCACTCGGCCACCAAGTTCCTCAGCGGCCACGGCACCGTGATCGGTGGTGTGGTGGTGGACGGCGGCAGCTTCGACTGGGACGCCAGCGGGCTGTTTCCTGAGCTGACCGAGCCTTACGACGGCTTCCACGGCATGACCTTCAGCGAGGAAAGCACCGTGGGCGCTTTCCTGCTGCGCGCGCGCCGCGAAGGCCTGCGCGACTTCGGCGCCTGCCTCAGCCCGCACAGCGCCTGGCTGATCCTGCAGGGGCTGGAGACGCTGTCGCTGCGCATGGAGCGCCACATGAGCAACACCGAGAAGGTGGTTCAGTTCCTCGCCAGCCACCCGCTGGTGGGCCGCGTGGGCCACCCGCTGCTGGAAACGCACCCCAGTCATGCGCTCGCGCAGAAGCTGCTGAAGCACGGCGCGAAAGGCGCGGGCGCGGTGTTCAGCTTCGACATCAAAGGCTCGCGCGAACAGGGCAAGGCCTTCATCGAAGCGCTCAAGATCTTCAGCCACCTGGCCAACGTGGGCGACTGCCGTTCGCTGGTGATCCACCCGGCCAGCACCACGCACTTCCGCATGAGCGACGAAGCGCTGGCCGGTGCCGGCATCGGCCCCGGAACGATCCGCCTGTCCATCGGGCTGGAGGATCCAGACGACCTGATCGACGATCTGAAACGCGCGCTCAAGGCCGCAGAGAAAGCGGGAGCCTGACCATGTACCTGCAAGTCAACGGCGCCCAGACCTACTGCTACACCGGCGGCAAAGCCTTCGATGCCGCCAAACCCACCGTGATCTTCGTCCACGGCGTGCTCAACGACCACAGCGTCTGGATCCTGCAGACCCGCTACCTCGCCAACCACGGCTGGAACGTGCTGGCGGTGGACCTGCCCGGCCACTGCAAAAGTGGTGGTGAAGCACCGTCTTCGGTCGAAGAAGCGGCGGACTTCATTGGCGCCCTGCTCGACGCGGCCGGCGTGCAGCGCGCCGCCCTCATCGGCCACAGCTGGGGTTCGCTGATCGCGCTCGAAGCCGCGTCCCGGCTGAAAGACCGCGTGAGCCACCTGGTGCTGGTGGGTACGGCCTACCCCATGAAGGTTTCGCCGGCGCTGATCGAGGCCTCGCTGAACGAGCCCATGAAAGCGCTGACCATGGTCAACGTGTTCTCGCGCTCCACCCTCGCCGCACCCCCCTCGGCGCTTGGCCCGGGGACCTGGGTCTACGGCGCGAGCATGGCGCTGGGCAAACGCGTGCTGGCCAGCAACCCGAAGGTGAATGTGTTCCACCGCGGCTTCGTGGCCTGCGACACGTATGCGAATGGCGAGCAGGCCATCGCGGCCATCACCTGCCCCGTGCTGTTTTTGCTGGGCGCCCAGGACCAGATGACACAACCCAGAGCCGCGCAGGGCCTGATCAGGGCCGCCCAGGCGGTGGGCCAAACCGTGCGGGTGGAGAAGCTCCCGGTCGGCCACCACCAGATGACGGAAACACCCGACGCCACGCTGTTCGCCATCCGCGACTTCCTTCAGGGCCGTTAAGGCTCACTTGGCGAAGGCGCTCGGCCAGGCGCTGCGGGTCGCCGCCGCGGCCTGGCGAACCCATCGCCGCAGTGCGCGCCAGACGGTGAGGCTCCAGCCACGGCGCGGCGCCGGTTCCACCAGCGGCGTCAGCAGGTACTCGCTGTAGCAGGTCGGCGCGTCCTCTGAGGGGCGGGGCCCTGCGTCGGCGCCGATCAGTATCCAGTCCTGCAGCAGGTCGACGCTGGCGCCGGGGCCGAGAAACAGGTCCTGCGCGGCGTTCGGCTGGGTCAGCCAGAAACGGCCGCTGACCACCCTCAGGCGCATGCCGGCGCTGGCGTTGATCATGCGGGTCTGGCTCGGCAACAGGCGGGTGGGTTGGGCGGTGGGGTGCATGGCGAGCCTCCTGTGGATGAGGCTCCACTGTCCGTGTTTGAGCCCTGGCGCAACAGACACACAGATCGCCCAGCTCGTGTGCACCAGAAGCGCTTTTCGCGCCATCTGTGTGGTCTCTTTGGGGCCCATCTGTACCGGTCACCCAGGCGCGTGTGCGCCTTGTGGGGGCCGGCACTCGGTTAGCATGGAAACGCCATGCCTGCGACCCATCCCACGCTCGCGCTGTGTCCGGCCCCGTTGGTCGAACCGGTCCCCGCCCTGCCGCTGTACCAGCAGATTGCGCAGACACTCGCGCAGCTGATCCACAGCGGTGCGTTCAAGGCCGGTCAGCGCCTGCCGTCTGTGCGGGCCACGGCGCTGGCGCAGGGTGTGTCCATCTCCACAGCGATGCAGGCCTACCGCCAGCTCGAAGAGCAGGGCCTGGTGCAGGCGCGCCCCAAGGCGGGCTACTTCGTGCGCCGCGCCCAGCGCATCGCCCAGCCCGGCCTGAGCGCGCCGCCCCAGCGCAGCTTTCTGCTGCAGCGGCAAAGCCGTTCCGAGGCCTTCGCCATGCTGCACCAGCCCGGCGACCGGGCGACGTTTGGTGGTTTCACCCCGGAAAGCAGCGAACTGTTTGACGAGGACCGTCTGCGGGTGGCCATCGGCCGCGCCTCGCGGGTGCACCGGCACAGCCTGACCGAATACAACAAGGCCGACGCAGGACGGCCCGCGCTGCGTCAGGCGGTCGCCCAGCGCGCCCTGCAGCTGGGCTGCGCACTGGACGCCAATGACATCGTGATCACCGCCAGCTGCACGCAGGCCGTGAGCCTGTGCCTGCGCGCGGTCACGCAGCCGGGGGACGTGGTGGCGCTCGAATCGCCCACTTTTTTTGGCTACCTCGACCTGATCGAATCCCTGGGCCTGCGGGTGCTGGAGATTCCCACGCACCCGGCCACCGGGCTCTCGCTGCCCGCGCTGGAACTGGCGCTGGACACGCAACCCGTCAAGGCCGTGCTCGCCGCGCCCACGCTGTCCAACCCGCTGGGATCGGTCATGCCACTGGCGGCCAAACAGCGGCTGGTGCGCCTGCTGGCCCAGCGGCGGGTGCCCTTGATCGAAGACGTGGTGTTCAACGACCTGTTGTCCGGGGATCAGCGGCGCAAGGCCGCCAAGTCCTGGGACACCGAAGGCAACGTCATGGTCTGCGGATCGTTTGCCAAAACGCTGACGCCGGGGATCCGCCTGGGCTGGGTCGAGGCCGGTCGCTGTCGCGATGCCGTCGCCACCCACAAGCGGCTGCAGGGCGCCGCCACCAACGTGGTGCTGGAAGAGGCGCTGGCCGATCTGCTGACCCAGGGCAGCTACGAAGCCCACCTGCGCCGCCTCACGGCGTCCATGCGGCAACGCCGCCACGAGGCACGGCATCTGATCGCGCACCACTTCCCCACCGGCACACGGGTGAGCAATCCGCCGTCGGGCGATACGCTGTGGCTGGAGCTGCATCCGGCTATCGCCAGCATGGACCTCTTCAAACGCTGTGCCAGCGAGGGCATCACCTTCGGCCCGGGCGAACTGTTCACCGCCACCGACCGCTACCGCAACTGCCTGCGCCTGAACTTCTCGGGCCCCTGGAACGCCATCACCATGCAGGCCCTGGCGCGCATCGGCGAGATCGCGCGCCAGATGCTGGAGCGCCCCGCTGCCAGCCCGACGTCCCCGCTACTGCGGCGCGCTTAGGCGACTGCGCGGCGGGAAAACCAGCACCCGCGTTCCTCCGCCCGCAGCCACAATGGCCGCACCATGCTGAAAGACCCGATCACCCCACCCATGAGCGCCGCGCGGGCGCACGAGATCGCCAACGCCTTCGACCTGCGCGCCCTGCCCGCCGACTTCCTGACCAACCCCTACCCGGTGTACGCCGCCCTGCGCGAGCACGAACCGGTGCGCCACATGCCCGACGGCTCGGTGTTCCTCACCCGCCATGCCGACCTGGTGGCGGTGTACCGCGACGCGGCCACCTTCAGTTCGGACAAACACGTGGAGTTCGCGCCCAAGTACGGCGCGGACTCGCCGCTGTTCGAGCACCACACCACCAGCCTGGTGTTCAACGACCCGCCGCTGCACACCCGCGTGCGCAAGCTCATCATGGGCGCCCTCACCCGCCGCGCCATCGCCGACATGGAGCCCGGTCTGGTGGCGCTGGTGGACAGCCTGCTCGATCGCATCGCCGCACAGGGCGGCGGCGACCTGATCGAAGACTTCGCCTCGGCCATTCCCGTCGAGATCATCGGCAACCTGCTGGGCGTGCCGCACCAAGACCGCGACCCGCTGCGCAACTGGTCGCTCGCCATCCTGGGCGCGCTGGAACCGGTGGTGACGCCCGAACAGCACGCGCTGGGCAACCGCAGCGTGACCGAGATGCTGGACTATCTGCGCTCGCTGGTGGCCGAGCGCCGCCAGCGCCCCGGCGACCCGGAGCGCGACGTGCTCACGCGGCTGATCCAGGGCGAGGTCGACGGCGAAAAACTCAGCGAGGTCGAGTTGCTGCAGAACTGCATCTTCCTGCTCAACGCCGGCCACGAGACCACCACCAACCTGATCGGCAACGGCCTGATCCTGCTCGAAGAGTTTCCCGCTGCCAAGGCCGGGCTGCTGACCGATCTGCAGGCCACGGCCAGAGATGCCGCCGCGCAGGAACAGGTGCTCACGCTGGCGGTGGACGAGTGCCTGCGTTTCGAGTCTTCCAACCAGCTCGGCAACCGGCGCGTCCTGAAAGCCACGCAGGTCGGTGGTGTGGACCTGCCCGAGGGCGCGCTGGTCACGCTGTGCATCGGCGCGGCCAACCGCGATCCGGCGCAGTTCCCCGACCCCGAAACGCTGGACCTGCGGCGCGCCACCAACAAACACCTGGCTTTCGGCTTCGGCATCCACCAGTGCGCGGGCCTGAGCCTGGCGCGGCTCGAAGGCCGCATCGCCATCGGCCGCTTTCTGCAGCGCTTCCCGGACTACCAGCTGAGCGCGGCGCCCACACGCGGCGGGCGGGCGCGCTTTCGCGGTTTTCTGAACGCGCCGTTCAAGATCGGCTGATCTCCTGGACTCCCGCGCCCGGGGTGGCACCCGCTGGCGATGCCCGACGCCGCAACCGTGGCCACCGGTTGGCTCAGGGCACCGACGGCGCCGTCAGCGCCTGCGTCACCGTCATGGCCTTCAGGCTGCTCGCGGCCCAGAAGGCTTCGGTGCCGGGCGAGTTGGGCAGCAGCAGCCGCTCGGCCAGCGGTGCCAAAGGGGTCTGCGCCGGGTCGATCAGCAGCACGTAGCGCTCGTCGTCTTCGTCGAGCCGCCCCAGCCAGTCCAGTGCCACGAGGGCCGCCACCGGCTCTTCGAGCTGCAGGGCTTCCACGCGCAGCGTGTGGGCCAGGGCGGCGAGGCTCTGGCCTTTCTGCGCCGCGCCCCGCGCCAGGTGCAGTTGCTCCAGCAACTCCAGCGCCAGCTGGAAGCTCCAGCCGGGGCTGTCACCGCGCCGCGCAATGCCCGCCATCAGGCTGGGCAGGTAGGCCGACACCACAGCGCCCAGCAGGATGATCACCCAGGCGACGTAGAACCACACCAGCAGGATGGGCACGGTAGCGAAGGTGCCGTAGACCACGGAATAGGTCGGTACCTGCGTCAGGTACCAGCCCAGCGCTTTCTTGGCCAACTCCAGGCCACTGGCCACGAAGAGACCACCGATCAGCGCATGGCTCCAGCGAACGTGGGTGTTCGGCACGTAGCGGTAGAGCGCGCCCATGCCGCCCACCACGATCGCAAACTGCACCGTGTCCAGCAACAGGCGCACGGCACCCGGCAGCGCCGAAACCATGCCGCTCGAAGCGGTCAGGGCGTAGGAGGTGACGGTGAGGCTGACCGCGAGCAGCAGGGGCCCCAGCGTGAGCACCGCCCAGTAGACCAGGATGCGCTGCGTCAGCGGACGCGCCTGGCGCACGCGCCAGATGTCGTTGAGCTTGCGGTCGATGGTGAGGATCAGCGCCAGGGCGGTCACCAGCAGCACCAGTGCGCCCGCCCAGCCCATCTGGCCGGCCTTGGCGGCAAACTGGTTGAGCGAACTCAGCACCTGCCGGGCGATGTTTTCCGGGATCAGGCTCTTGACCAGCCAGCCCTGCAGCGTGACCTGCATGCGGGCAAACATCGGAAAGGCGCTGAAGATCGCCAGCGCCACGGTGAACAGCGGCACCAGCGAGATGGTGGTGGTGAACGTCAGGCTGCTGGCGGTGACGCCCAGGCGGTCTTCGCGGAAACGCTCGCGCAGCGTGATGGCGGTGTTGCGCCAGGGGAACTTCAGCGTGTCTTCCCACAGTTCGCGCAGAATGGTTTCCATCGCCCGCAGGCGCTGATTCAGGGTCATCCCGGTATCATCCCAGATTGTCCACGGGCGCACCTCCGGTGCCGCTGCCCGCCAACTTTCCCCCTCCATGCCCGCCGCCCTGCACACCCCTTCGTCGCCCGCCTCGCCCGCCGTCTCGTTCACCCGCTGGCTCGCCGTGGGCAGCCTGCTGGGCCTGATCGTGCTGGGCCTGGCCTGGGAACTCTGGCTCGCACCGCTGCGCCCGGGTGGCTCCTGGCTGGTGCTCAAGGTGTTGCCGCTGACGCTGCCGCTGGCCGGGCTGCTGAAAAACCGCATGTACACCTACCGCTGGCTCAGCCTGCTGGTGTGGGTGTATTTCACCGAAGGCGCGGTGCGCGCCACCAGCGACAGCGGCCTTTCCGCCGTGCTGGCGAGCATCGAGGTGCTGCTGTGCGTGCTGCTGTTCGTGGCCTGTGCGCTGCACGTGCGCATCCGCCAGCGCGCCGCCGGTGAGGAGGCCGTGGCCGCCGACAAGGCCCACCACGCCGCCGCCACCGGCGCCGCGGCCGATCCCGTCAACACCACCCCCCGCCCATGAACGCGCTGCTTGACCCACTGCGGGCCATCGTCGGCGCGCCCCACGTGCTCACGCACGACGACCCGACCACCGACTTGAGCGCCTGGGAAAACGACTGGCGCCAGCGCGCCCGCGGCCGTGCGCTGGCCGTGGTGCGCCCCGGGACCACCGCCGAAGTGGCTGCGGTGGTGAAGGCCTGTGCAGCGGCCGGTGCGTCCATCGTGCCGCAGGGCGGCAACACCGGCCTGGTGGTGGGCTCGGTGCCCGATGACAGCGGCAAGCAGGTCGTGCTGTCGCTCACGCGCATGAACCGCGTGCGCGCCATCGACGGCGCCAACCTCACCATGACGGTCGATGCCGGTTGCGTGCTGCAGACGCTGCAGGAAGCCGCCGAGAAAGCCGGTTTTCTGTTTCCCCTGAGCCTCGCGGCCGAAGGCAGTTGCACCATCGGCGGCAACCTCGCCACCAACGCCGGCGGCACGCAGGTGGTGCGCTACGGTAACGCGCGCGATCTCTGCCTGGGCCTGGAAGTGGTCACCGCGCAGGGCGCCGTGTGGCACGGTCTGACCGGCCTGCGCAAGGACAACACCGGCTATGACCTGCGCGACCTCTTCGTCGGCAGCGAGGGCACGCTCGGCGTCATCACCGCGGCCACCATGAAGCTCTACCCGCTGCCCGCCGCGCAGCTCACCGCCTGGGCCGCCGTGCCCAGCCTGGACGATGCGGTGGCCCTGCTGGGCCTGGCGCACCAGCACCTGGGTGCGGGCCTGACCGGCTTCGAGGTCATGGGCCAGTTCGCGCTGAGCCTGGTGGCCAAACACTTTCCGCAGCAGCGCGTGCCGCTGTGGGAAGACTCACCCTATTGCGTTCTGCTGGAAAACAGCGACAGCGAGTCCGAAGAACACGCGCGTGCGCAGTTCGAGCGCCTGCTGGAAACCGCGTTTGAAAACGGTGTGGTGAGCGACGCCGTGGTGGCCGAGAGCCTGCAGCAGGCCCACGCGCTCTGGCACATCCGCGAGAGCATCCCGCTGGCGCAGTCCGAAGAAGGCCTGAACATCAAACACGACATCAGCATCCCGGTCTCGCGCATCCCGGCCTTTTGCGCCGAGACCGACGCCCTTCTGGAGCGCGAGATTCCCGGCGTGCGCCTGGTCAACTTCGGCCACCTGGGTGACGGCAACCTGCACTACAACGTGCAGGCCCCCGCCGATGGCGATCCCAAGGCCTTCCTGCGTGATCAGGAGGCGCGCGTGAACACTCTGGTGTTCGACGCAGTCGCGCGCTTCGACGGTTCCATCAGCGCCGAACACGGCGTGGGCAGCCTCAAGGCCGACAAGCTGCCGCACTACAAGGACCCGGTCGCGCTGGCCCTGATGCGTTCCATCAAGCAGGCGCTGGACCCGCAGAACCTGCTGAACCCCGGTCGCGTGCTGCCGCGCTGACCCTGGCACCGGGTCACGCCGGCCTCTTTGCACACCGGGGGATCCGCCGCTTGGCCCACCTGCTCCTGCTCGCCATCGTCTACGTGTCGTTCGTCAGCCTGGGGCTGCCCGACGCCGTCATGGGCGTGATCTGGCCGGCGATGCGCGCGGACATGGACCAGCCCCTGGCGGCCCTGGGCGTGCTGACCCTCACCATGACGGTGTGCGCCGCGCTCAGCGCGGGCTTCGCCGGGCGCATCGTCGCACGGGTGGGCACCGGTGTGGTGGTCGCGGCCAGTTGCCTGATGACCGCGCTGGCCCTGGTGGGTTTCTCCGTCGCGCCTTCGTTTGCCTGGCTGGTGCTGCTGGCCATTCCGCTGGGCGCGGGCGGCGGCGCGGTGGATGCCAGCCTGAACCATTTCGTCGCGGCTCACTACTCGTCGCGCCACATGAACTGGCTGCACGGCTTCTGGGGCGTGGGGGCCACCACCGGCCCGGCCGTGATGGGCCTGGCGCTGGCCAGTCCGGGCGGCTGGACACGCGGCATCCTCGCCCTCGGGCTGGCCCAGCTCACCCTGGCCGCGCTGCTCTGGGCCACGCTGTCGCTCTGGCGGCGCGAGCGTAGCCAGCCGACGGACCCCGCTGCGACTGGCGAGCCGCCCGTGGTGTTCAAACCGGTCGCGCACCGCGCCCTGTGGCTGGCGCCGCTGTGTTTCATGTTCTACGTGGCGGCCGAGATGGGCACCGGCCTGTGGGCCGCCAGCATCCTGGTGAACGACCGGGGCATCAGCCTGGCGCAGGCGGGCTTCTGGGTCTCGCTGTATTTCGGCTCCATCACTGCGGGGCGTTTCGGCGTGGGCCTGGTTTCGGAACGCCTGGGCAACCGGCGGCTGGTGCGCCTGGGGGTCACGCTGGCATTGGCGGGCGCTGCCTTGTTCGCTCTGCCCGGCCTGCCGGCGCTGATGTCGCTGGCCGGTCTGGTGCTGATGGGTCTGGGCTGCGCACCCCTGTTTCCTTCGCTGATGCACGAAGCCGCGCGGCGCTTCCCGGCGGAGGTGGCGCGCACCGTGATCGGCCGGCAGATGATGGCCGCCTACGCGGGCGGCTCGGTCATCCCGGCCGGATTTGGCCTGCTGGCCACCTGGGTCGGGCTCGGCGCGGTGATGCCGATGGTGATGCTGCTGCTGATCGCCCTGCTGTGGGCGACGCGCGCACTCGACCGGCTGACCTGAACCGCCGCGGTATCAAGCGGCTTTCAGGCGCGCCTCGTTGAGCTGGAACGCGCGCAACGAAGCCGGCCGCGCCTGCACCCGAGCGGCGTAGGTCTCGAACACCGGCCGCTTCTCGATGGTGCCGAACATCAGGCCCCAGACCACGCTCGACCCGACGTAAACATCGGCCGCGGTGAACTGTTCACCGCACACATACGGTCCCTTCGACAGCCCGAGCTCCAGCGCATTCATCGTGTCGGCGTAACTGCCAAAGCCCACCATGGCGCTGCGGCCCGCTGGCACCTCCCAGCCGAACGAGCGCGCCACGGTGGCCTGCTCCAGCGGCCCGGCGGCGAAGAACAGCCAGCGGAAGAAGTCGGCCCGGGCCGGTGAACCGGGCGGCGGGATCAGGCCTTTTTCCGGGAACCGGTCGCCCAGGTAGGCGCAGATGGCCGCGGCCTCGGTCACCACCGCATCGCCGTGGCGCAGTGCCGGCACCTTGCCCATGGGGTTGACCGCCAAATACGCCGGCGCTTTCATGGTGCTGCCGTAGTCGAGCCAGACGGTCTCGTAGGGTTCACCCAGTTCTTCCATCATCCAGTGCGCGATGCGGCCACGGGACTGGGGGTTGGTGTAGAGCGTGAGTGAAGGCATGGCGGGGTCTCCTGTCGGCGTACAACGAGGCCGCATCGTAGTCGGCTGGCGGGTGTCGGTCCACCCTGGCGCAGGGGACGGTGCAGAGCGGGCACAATCCGGGTCTGGCCCACCCGTTGCCCATCGAAGTTGCCCCATGACCGACCACCGCCCCCAGCGCCCCGTGCGCTCGCAATACGAAGATTTCATGCGCCACGTCTTTGAGAACGGCGTGGACAAAGGCGACCGCACCGGCACCGGCACCAAGAGCGTCTTCGGCCACCAGATGCGCTTCGACCTCAACGAAGGCTTTCCTCTGGTGACCACCAAGAAGGTGTTCCTGAAGGCCATCATCGTCGAGCTGCTGTGGTTCCTGCGCGGCGACAGCAACGTGAAATGGCTACAAGAGCGCGGCTGCACGATCTGGGACGAGTGGGCGCGCGCCGACGGCGACCTCGGCCCGGTCTACGGCGTGCAGTGGCGCAGCTGGCCCACGCCCGACGGCGGCCACATCGACCAGATCACCGACGTGATCAACACCTTGAAGACCAACCCCGATTCGCGCCGCATCATCGTGAGCGCCTGGAACGTGGCCGAGCTCTCGAAGATGGCGCTCATGCCCTGCCACGCGTTCTTCCAGTTCTACGTGGCGCCACCCCAGAACCCGGGCGAACGCGGCAGGCTCAGCTGCCAGCTCTACCAGCGCAGCGCCGACATTTTTCTCGGCGTGCCCTTCAACATCGCCAGCTACGCGCTGCTCACCCACATGGTGGCGCAGCAGTGTGATCTCGACGTGGGCGAGTTCATCTGGACCGGCGGCGACTGCCACATCTACGACAACCACCACGAGCAGGTGGCCCTGCAACTGGGCCGCGCGCCCTTCGCCTACCCGACGCTGAACATCAAGCGCCGCCCCGACTCGATCTTCGACTACCAGTACGAAGACTTCGAGGTGCAGGGCTACGAGTGCCACCCGGCGATCAAAGCCCCGGTGGCAGTTTAGGAATGACCCCCACGCTTTCCCACTTCGTGTGGGCGCTGCCCCCCGAGGGGGCGCTCGCCGGCTTGGGGCGGCCCGGCGCCGGCTCGGCCCCGTGATCTCCCGCCGCCAGCTCTGGGCGCTGCTGGCCCTCACGCTCATGTGGGGCGTCAACTGGCCCATGATGAAGCTCTCGCTGCAGCAGCTCTCGCCGCTGTATTTCCGCGCCAGCACCATGCTGCTGGGCGCGGCCTGGTTGTTCGTCTACGTGGCGGCCCAGGGCGAGCGCATGCGCCCGGCCGGACGTGAATGGTGGGCCATCGTCTGGCTCGGACTGCCCAACGTGCTGGGCTGGCACACGCTGTCGATCTTCGGCGTGCAGGAGCTGGCCTCGGGGCGTGCGGCGATCCTGGGCTTCACCATGCCGATCTTCACCGTGCTGATCGGTGCGGCCTTCTTCGGTGAACGCATCACGCCGCGCGTGCGGCTCGCGGTGGTCTGCGCGCTCATCGCCGTGGGACTGCTGCTGTGGCACGAACTGCAGCGCCTGACCGGGCGCCCGGTGGGTATCGCCTGGATGCTGGGTGCAGCCGTGTCCTGGGCGCTGGGCACGCTGATGTTCCGCCGCGCGCACCTCACGCTCTCGCCCCTCGTGGTCACGGTCTGGATGCTGCTGCTCGGCAGCGCCGTGGTCTGGGTGCTGGCGCTGTCGCTGGAGCCGCTGCCCCGGCCGGCAACGTTCTCAACCATGACGTGGGTCAGCCTGGCCTACGGCGTGCTGATCAACTACGGCTTCGCACAGCTGATCTGGTTCGGCATGGCGCGCGACCTGCCGCCCGCCACCAGCGCCATGAGCGTGATGGCGATCCCGCTGGTGGGCACGCTGAGCGCCACCTTCATCATCGGCGAGGTGCCGCACTGGCAGGACTGGCTGGCGATGGGTTTCGTGATGCTGGCGATCGCCAGCGTGCTGCTGCCACCGGGTGCGTTGCGACGGCGGCCCGCCGCGGCACAATCGACGGATGCCTGACACCACCGCCCCAACGCCTGCCCGTTTGCACCTGATCTACGCCCGCGCCGCCAACGGCGTGATCGGCAAGGACAACGCCCTGCCCTGGCACTTGCCCGAAGACCTGGCGCACTTCAAGCGCACCACACTGGGCTGCCCGGTGATCATGGGTCGCAAGACCTGGGATTCGCTGCCGCCGAAGTTCCGGCCGCTGCCCGGGCGCCTCAACATCGTGGTCACGCGCGACACGGGCTGGGCGGCCGAAGGTGCGACCGTCGCCCTCTCGCTGGAAGCCGCACGCGACCACTGCCCGCCCGGCAGCGACGCCTGGGTGATCGGTGGCGCGCAGGTCTATGCGCAGGCGCTGCCCCTGGCCACCAGCGTGGTCGTGACCGAGATCGCGCAGGACTTCGAAGGCGACGCGTTCGCCCCCGAACTCGGCCCCGGGTGGACCGCCGTCGAGCGCGAAGACCAGGTGGCCGCGAACGGTCTGCCCTTCAGCTTCGTGACCTACCAGCGCGCCGCAGCCCGCTTACCTGCGGCCACAGTTCCTGGAACCTCACTGGCCCTTGACCTTGGCCAGCAGCGCGCTGACCTCGGCACGGCGGCCATCGTCGGCGATCTGGCGGCCGGCGCGACCGGGCGCCTGCAACGCCTTTTCAAGGTAAGGCACGGCCTTCTGCGGCTCGTCGGTCTGCACCAGGAAATCGGCGTAGAAGTAGTTGGGATCGATGCCCTGGGGGTTGATCGTCAGCGCCTTCTGCAGCAGCTCGCGCGCCTTGGCCTTGTCACCAAAACCCAACGGCCAGCCCGGCACCTTGTAATACAGCACGCCCAGGCTGTTGTAGGCCGAACCGTCGAGCGCGGCACCATCGATCTGGATCGCCGACTCGTACAGGCCTTTGGCCTGCTTCACCAGTGGCAGCGCACCGAGGCCGCCTTTTTCACCCGCCCAGGAACTCAGGATGATGCCTTCCCAGACCAGGGGTTCGGCACGACCGGCGAAGCTCTCGCTCACCTGGTGCGCCCGGGTCGCCAGGGCTTCAAAACGCTTCTCGCGCTCCTTGGCCGGCGTCTTGTAGTTGACCTGTTCCCAGGCTTGCTGGAGCTCGCGCACCGACTCTTCCACGGTGGCGGCGCTGGCCGCCAGCGGCACCGCCAGCAAGGCCAGGGCCGACAGCGTGGCACCCAGGAAACGGCGGCGCAGCGCGCCGACCCGGAGGGTTGGTTGGGTGGTATCAAACATGTTCAGATCCTTCATATCAAATGGGGGAGCTCAGCGGAGTGATCACCGGAGGGCGATCGGTGGTGGCGGCTGCGGGCAACGCGCGGCTGTTGCGCTTGAAGCCCGCATCGAGCCAGGTGGGCGCGAGGCCGTTGAGGCGCACGGCCAGCGACTCGGGAAAACCCACGAACCGCTCGGCCGCTTCGCTCTCCAGCAGCGCCAGCAACTCGACCGCCACGGTCTGCGGGCTGTCCATCGCGGTGCCGGTGGCCTGGTTGTAGGCCTCCACCGCCTCGTTGTTGAAATCGGTGCGCGTGCTGCGCGGGCCGAGGTACTGCACCTTCACCGGTGTCTCCTGCAGCTCGCGGCGCAAGGCTTCGGCGAAACCGCGCAGGCCGAACTTGCTTGCGCTGTAGGCACTGAAGCCGGGCAGACCCAGGCGTCCAAGCACCGAACCGACGCAGATCACCTGGGCCTTCGGCTGGGTGAGCAGGTGCGGCAGCATGGCCTGCGTCAGCAGCATGGGCGCGATCAGGTTGGTCTGCACCACGGCCTGGATG
The DNA here is from genome assembly GCF_057654755.1 of Hydrogenophaga sp. L76. Lineage (NCBI taxonomy): Bacteria > Pseudomonadati > Pseudomonadota > Betaproteobacteria > Burkholderiales > Comamonadaceae > Hydrogenophaga > Hydrogenophaga sp. L76. The sequence goes on along the minus strand of NZ_CM172807.1, from coordinate 39,612 downwards.
TCGCGGGCATCGAGCGACTGCAGGCGACCGAACGATGCGAGGCCGGCGTTGTGCACCAGCACGTTGCAGCCCCAGGCGGATGCCAGCACCGACAGGCTCGCCAGGTCCTCCGGGCGCGACAGATCGGCCACCCGGAAGTCAACGCGGGGCGACTTCACACCGGTCAGCTGGGACAGCTCGCTGGCCTGGACCGCCAGGCCCGCCGCCGATCGGCCGACCAGCATCACGGCAGCACCCGCCTTCAGCAGCGCCTGCGCCACGGGCTGACCGATGCCACCGCTGGCGCCCGTGAGCACCACGCGCGCACTGGATGCCTTCATGCCAGCGCCTCCTGCTTGCCCGTTGCCTGGGCCTTGACCACGGGCAGCGGCAGGCCGCGGAAGACGTCACCGTAGAGGCGGAAGAAAGCGCGGGCGCCGTGCACGATGTCGCGCTGGTCCTGCGGGTCCTCGATCTGGTCCATCAGCAGCGCAAAATGGGCGGTGTGTTCCTGGTCCAGCGTGCCGTGCGAGCGCAGGTAGCTGAAGGCCGCATCCGGCAGACCGAGCGGCTGCTGGATGCTGTCGGCCGCCAGCAAGGCCAGCGACACGCTGGTGCCTTCAAGCACATGCACCATGCCGAAGAAGCCCAGCGGATTGCGCCGGGCGATGGTGTCGTAGGCATAGGCCACCATCACTTCGGTGGCGTGGCTTGGCTGACCGTTGCGCACCGCCTCGGCGTCGGCACCGCAGGCGCGGATGTCGTCGAGGATCCATTCCTCGTGGCCGCGTTCTTCTTCGACGTATTCGTCCATCGCGTCGTTGAGCCAGGCGTGGTGCGCCGGCAGCGCGGCCTTGCAGGCCTGCAGCAGGGGCACGGTGTGCTTGACGTGGTGGTAGGCCTCGGTCAGGAAGGCCACATAGCTCGGCAGGGACACCACGCCCTGCAGGCAGCCCTGGATGATGGGGGCGGACAGCAGCCCCATGCGGGCCTGTTCGGTTTCTTTCAGCAGCTCGGCGTGAAATGGCATGTTGGTCTTTCGGAGAGGGGGAGATCGGTTCAGAAGGCGGCGTCGGCCAGCAGGCCGAGCGCTTCGGCATGGCGGGCCAGAATGGCATCGCGCTGGGGCCGTCCGTTGGCCGTGGCCATGCCGGTGTCGGCCGAAAAAGCAGCGGCGGCGCGGACCCAGTGGCGGATCCGGGCGTAGTCGGGCAAGCTGGCGTTGGCCACGTGCACGGCAGCGTGCAGCTCCGAGTCAGCGATGGCCGGGTTCGTCGGCCAGAGCACCGCGCTGAGCGCGGCCTGGCCGTCCCCCAGCACCACGGCCTGGCCGATCGCGCTTTCGCCGCGCAAGGCGGTCTCCACCCACTCGGGCGACACGTTGCGGCCAAAGGCGGTGATCAGCACGTTCTTGCGGCGTCCACGCACCTGCACAAAGCCGTCGGCGTCGATGTGCCCGAGATCGCCGGTGGGCCACCAGTCCGGTGGCGCCTTCGGGTCACCCAGGTAGCCCGCGAACAGGCTGCCGCTCACTTCCAGTTCGCCATCGCGGGTGACCCGCACGCTGGCGTGCGGCAGCGGCTTGCCGGCGCTGCCGGGGCGGTCGGCACCGGGCAGGTTCAGCGTCTGCACCGAAGCCCCTTCCGACAGTCCATAGCCCTCATAGGCCGGAATGCCCAGCCGGTGCGCGGCCTCGATCAGCGGCGCCCCGACGGCCGCACCGCCCACGGCGACCATGCGCAGCGAGGCCGGCGCTCGCTGCCCCTGGCGGGAGAGCCAGCCGACCCAGGCCCGCAGCATCTGCGGCAGCAGGATCAGGCTGTTCGGCTGGTGCTGTTGCACGGCTGCGTGGAAGCGGGCCGGATCGAAGCTCGACGAACCGGTGAGACCCAGATCGCCCAGGGGCAACACGATGATTTCGGCCCCGCGCGCCAGGGGCGCCATCACACCCGCGATGTTTTCCAGCAGCACGGCCAACGGCAACGCACACAGGTGGCGGCGGATGCCCAGCGGCTCCAGCGCCTGCACCAGGCCATCGGCCACCTGCCGCATGCCCTGCGCGGTCAGGCAGACCCCTTTGGGCTGGCCGGTCGTGCCTGAAGTGAAGGTGATCTTGGCCGTACCGGCCGGAAAGGTCTGTTGCAGCGCGGGCAGGCGCAGGCATTGCAGGGCCTGACCGGCCACAGTGCAGTCCTGGCGCGGTGCGTGGGCCCACTGGTTGGCCACGGCTTCGGTGGTCAGCAGGCTGTCCACGCCCGCGGCCATCAGCGCATGAGCGATCTGCGCTGGCGTGAAAAACGCGGGCAGCGGCACGTGCACCACACCCGCCAGCCCGGCGGCCAGATCGGCCACCACCCAGGCGGGCGAGTTGTCCATCAGCGTGGCCAGCACGCGTGTGCCCTGGGCCCGCAACACATGTGCCAAGGTTTGCGCGGCCTCGTGCATGGCCGCGTACGTGATGCTGCGCTGGCCGTCGTTCAACGCGATGGTGGTTGCGTCGGTGTTCAAGAAGCGGCTCCCGCGCTGCGCTGGCGGCGCTCCAGCAGACGCAAGGCCTGCTGCACCTGGCCGGCCAGGACCACCGGGTGGTGCTCGTAGTAGCTGCCCCACTCGGAAGCCGCATCACCCAGGGCCTGCGCGTCGGCGCGCCCCAGCGCCAGCGGCGTGACACCCAGGCGCACGAACAGGTGGCGCAGTTCTTCGGTCAGCGTGCTGACCACCCACGAAGCCCCTTCCACCGCGAGGTGGTGCGCCATCAGAAAGATCAGGCGACGGCCTTCACCCGGCCGCTCAGCGGCCAGGTGACCCACTTCAAAAATGCCTTCCGGCGCCACCGCTGCGCCACTCTGGTGCGCGGCCAGCAACTGCCCGATCGGCGCGTCGAGGTAACGCTGCAGGAACAGCGTGCCCTGGTGCGCCCGCCGGTACCCGGCTGCGGCAACAATCTGCTGGCTCAGCGGATCGCGCAGGCACACCAGCGTGGGCGCAAAACCCGTCACCCGGGCGCCAAACCGGCGTGCGTACACGCGGCCAATGAAGGCTTCGACTTCGCCACGCCGCGGATCGTCCACGGTGTGCACGGTCAGGCGGGGTACGGGCGCTGGCGCGACCAGGGTCGGCAGGCGATCATCCGGAAAAGAGGACAGGGCCATCAACATCCAAGCTCCTTGTGTCAGCCCCGGTTTCCAGATGAACCGGGTGACTTCAGGCGCATGGTGGGCGGGCCACATTAAATGGTCCTTAACCGGTGAGGGCCGTGCCGGCATGAGCGGCAAAACCTAGAATGGCGGCTCCTCTTCCACCTGCCCGCCCCCATGCAACTCGCCACCTGGAACATCAACTCCCTCAACGTGCGCCTGTCCCAGGTGCTGGACTGGCTGGCGGCCCATCCGGTGGACGTGCTGGCGCTGCAGGAACTCAAGCTCACCGATGACAAGTTCCCCGTCCAGGCCTTCACCGACATCGGCTACCAGGCCCAGTGGTTCGGGCAGAAGACCTACAACGGAGTGGCGCTGCTGAGCAAGGTGCCCGCCGTTGACGTCATCAAGAACATCCCCGGCTTTCAAGACGAGCAGTCGCGCGTGTTGTGTGGCACGTTTGACGGCGTGCGGGTGATCTGCGCTTACTTCCCCAATGGCCAGGAGCCCGGCAGCGACAAGTTCGCCTACAAGATGCGCTGGCTCGACGCCCTGCGCGAGTGGCTGCGCGCCGAGCTGGCGGCGCATCCGCAACTGGTGTTGATGGGCGACTACAACATCACCTTCGACGACGCCGACGTGTGGGACCCGGTGGGCCTGCGCGAAACCATCCACTGCACCACCGAAGAACGCACCCACCTGCAGGCGCTGATCGGTCTCGGTCTGACGGACTCGGTGCGCCTGTTTCCGCAACCCGAGAAGAACTACAGCTGGTGGGACTACCGCGATTTTGCGTTCCGCCGCAACCGCGGCATGCGGATTGACCACATCCTGGTCAGCGAAGCGCTGAAGACCCGCGCCACCGCCTGTGAGGTGGACAAGCTGCCGCGCAAGAACGAGCGCCCCAGCGACCACGCGCCGGTGGTGCTCACTCTAAATTGAGTTCTTGAATTTTGCGGGTGATGGTGTTGCGCCCGATGCCCAGCTTCTGGGCCGCTTCGATGCGGCGACCCCGGGTGTTCGCCAGCGCCGTCTGGATCAGGCAGGTTTCAAAACGGTGCGTGAGCACATCCCACACATCGGTGCGCCCCGCTTCCAGCAAAGCCTGGGCCTCGGCCTGCAATCCCGACTCCCATGCCGGCACACTGCCCTCCGCGGGTGGCATCACCATGGCCACGGGAGGCACCGAGGCAGGCAGCGGCGAAGTCCAGGCCGAAGCGACGGATTCCGGCATCGCCGCGACCGCAGGCGGTTCGTTGTCCACCGGGGCCGTGTCCGCCATGGCCAGCACTTCGGGGGGCAGATCCTTGAGGTCAACCACCTGCGAGGGCGCCATGACCGTCAGCCAGTGGCACACGTTCTCCAGCTGGCGCACGTTGCCCGGGAAGTCAAAAGTGCCGAGCAGCTTGAGTGCCGCCTCGGAGATGCGCTTGGGTTCCACGCCGAGCTGCTTGGCGCTCTGCTGCAGGAAGAAGCGCGTGAGCATGGGCACGTCTTCACGCCGCTCGCGCAACGCGGGCAGGCGCAGGCGGATCACGTTGAGGCGGTGAAACAGGTCCTCGCGGAACACGCCTTCCTTGACCCGCTGCTCCAGGTTCTGGTGCGTGGCCGCGATCACCCGCACATTGGCGCGCACCGCGCTGTGGCCGCCCACGCGGTAGAAATGGCCGTCGGAGAGCACCCGCAGCAAACGCGTCTGCAGGTCAAACGGCATGTCGCCGATTTCGTCGAGGAACAGCGTGCCGCCATCGGCCTGCTCGAAGCGGCCGCGGCGCATGGTCTGCGCACCGGTGAAGGCACCACGCTCATGGCCGAAGAGTTCGGACTCCAGCAGGTCTTTCGGGATCGCCGCGGTGTTGATCGCCACAAAGGGCCCACCCGAACGCGGCGAGTGTTTGTGCAGCGCACGCGCCACCAGTTCCTTGCCCGAACCCGACTCGCCCGTGATCAGCACCGTCACCTGGCTCTGGCTCAGTCGGCCGATGGCACGGAACACGTCCTGCATGGCCGGCGCCTGGCCCAGCATCTCGGGCGCGGCCGTCATGCGTTCTTCGGCCACTTCCTCGCGCTGGCTCTCTTCCACCGCGCGACGGATCAGCTCCACCGCCTTGGGCAGATCGAACGGCTTGGGCAGGTACTCGAAGGCACCGCCCTGGAAGGCCGAGACCGCGCTGTCCAGATCGGAGAACGCGGTCATGATGATGACCGGCAGGCCAGGCAGTTTTTCCTTGACCTTTTCCAGCAGATCCAGACCCGAGCCACCGGGCATGCGGATGTCGCTCACGAGAATCTGCGGACCTTCGCTCTCGGGCGTTTCGGCCAGGGCCTTGAGCACTTCCTGCGGGTTGGTGAAACTGCGCGTGGGCAGGTTCTCTCGAAGCAGGGCTTTCTCCAACACGAAGCGGATCGATTGATCGTCATCCACTATCCAGATCGGCTTCATGTGTTCGTGTTCCCTTCGTCAGTCGAGGCGTTGTTGTTTCGGTTTCACGGCAACGGAATCAGCAGTTTGAAATCCGTGTGACCGGGCACGCTCTCACACTCGATCAGGCCATGGTGCTGCTGGACAAAAGTTTGAGCCAGCGTGAGTCCGAGACCCGAACCCCCATCGCGTCCCGACACCAGCGGGAAAAAGATGCGGTCCTTGATCGAGTCTGGAACGCCAGGCCCGTTGTCGATCACATGCAATTCCAGTGCCAGCCGATAACGCTGCTTGCCGAAGGTCACTTGCCGGCCGACGCGCGTGCGCAGCGTGATCTGCGCATCGCCCGCCGCAATGCGCTCGCCCAGCGCCTGCGCCGCGTTGTGCGCGATGTTGAGCACCGCCTGGATGAGCTGCTCGCGGTCGCCGCGGAACTCGGGGATGGAGGTGTCGTAGTCACGCACCACCTTCAGCCCTCTGGGAAACTCCGCCACGATCAGCGAACGCACACGCTCGCAGACTTCGTGGATGTTCACGTCACCCACCACGTGCGGGCGGCGGTGCGGCGCGAGCAGCCGGTCCACCAGCGACTGCAGGCGGTCGGCCTCGTGGATGATGACCTGGGTGTATTCGATCAGCTCCTTGGAGTCGAGCTCCATCTGCAGCAGCTGCGCGGCGCCCCGGATGCCACCCAGCGGGTTCTTGATCTCGTGCGCCAGGTTGCGGATCAGTTCCTTGTTGGCCTGCGCCTGATCGATCAGGCGCTCCTCGCGCTCCTGCCGGGTTTGCAGCTCCAGCGGCAACAGTTCCACGATGACTTCGCCCGGCACCTCGGTCTGCGCCACCACCACGTGCACCGGCAACGGTTCGTGGGTGGCGCGCTTGAGCCAGGTGTCGTAGCGCAGCGCCGCGAACTCGTTGCCCCGGGCGCCGCTCAGGGCGCTTTGCAGCAGCGTGGGCTCGGTGAAACAGTCCTGCAACCGCGAGCCGGTGATGCTGCGCCGGGACATGCCCAGCGCATCTTCCAGTGCGGTGTTCGCGTACAGCACGACGCCATCAGCCGCGACCACGGCCACCAGGGTGGCCAGCATGTCGAGCGATTGAAACCGGCCCGTGGGCAAGAGCGCAGGAAACGTGTCGTGCTCTGCAGGAGGGGCCGCTTCGAGGCGGGCGGAGAGGGGAAGTGTGGTGGGCTTTTTCAAGCCACCTATTTTGCGGCAGAACCGGACGGCGCCCCGGACCCGCTGTGCCTGTTGAGCTCATTGCGGATGCTGGTCACATCGCTCTCGGCACGCGCAACGGCCGCCTTGAGCTCGGCAACCCGGTCCAGATAGCGCTGGTAGTTGCGCGATTCGATGCCTTCTTTTTCCGGCTCGCCATTGGCATAGGCCTTCTTGGCATCAACCAGACGCGCTTCCGCGCGGCGGAGTTCGGTCTCCAGGATGGCACGTGCATCGCTGTCGCGAGCGCGTTGCTCGGCCGAATCCGTGCGGGTGTTGCCGTTGCGCGCCGGTGCACTGCTGGATCGTGGCGCACTGGGCGCGACCGTGCGTTGTGGCACGGGACCCTGGATGATGGTGATGTTGCCACCCTCCATGAGCTTGCAGCCCCGGCTCTTGGCCACCTCGGCATTGTTGGTGTACTCGTTGCCGCAGCGGTAGATGCGCTCCTGTGCCTGCGCCTGGACCAGGCACAGCCCGGCCAGACAGGCAACGAGCCCACGAATCGTGTGGGTGGAATTCAAGTTCAGCAAATCGGCTTCTCCGTCTCAGGAACTCTGGTCAGTTGATTTTTCAGTATGACCCAGATTGCTCACAAAAGTGCCCAGATGGGGTGCCCGGGTGGTGAAATTGCCGCACTCCCCATGCAAAAAGGGACGGTCAAAGCCGTCCCTTCCGTTTGGGGTCCACGTTGAACGCGGGCCACTGAAAACCCGCCCGGTCAAGCCGGGACAGGGATCACAGGCTGTAGTACATGTCGAATTCGACCGGCGCCACTTCGATGCGGCCCCGGTTGACTTCGGCCGTCTTCAGCTCGATGTAGGCGTCGAGCATGGAGTCGGTGAACACACCACCCTTGGTCAGGAAGGCGCGGTCCTTGTCCAGGTACTCCAGCGCCATGTCCAGGCTGTGGCAGACGGTCGGCACCAGCTTGTCTTCTTCCGGCGGCAGGTGGTACAGATCCTTGGTGGCGGCTTCGCCCGGGTGGATCTTGTTTTCCACGCCGTCCAGACCGGCCATCAGCAGGGCCGAGAAGCCCAGATAGGGGTTCATCAGGGGATCGGGGAAGCGGGCTTCCACGCGACGGCCCTTGGGGTTCGCAACGTACGGGATGCGGATCGAGGCCGAGCGGTTCTTGGCCGAGTAGGCCAGCTTCACCGGCGCTTCAAAGTGCGGCACCAGACGGCGGTAGCTGTTGGTACCGGGATTGGTGATGGCGTTCAGGGCACGGGCGTGCTTGATGATGCCGCCGATGTAGTACAGCGCAAACTCGCTCAGGCCGGCATAGCCGTCGCCAGCGAACAGGTTCTTGCCGTCTTTCCAGACCGACTGGTGCACGTGCATGCCGGAACCGTTGTCACCGGCGTAGGGCTTGGGCATGAAGGTGGCGGTCTTGCCGTAGGCGTTGGCGACGTTGTGAACCACGTACTTCTGCAGGATGGTCCAGTCGGCGCGCTGCACCAGGGTGCTGAAGCGGGTGCCGATTTCGTTCTGGCCGGCGCCGGCCACTTCGTGGTGGAACACCTCGACCGGAATGCCCAGCGATTCGAGGATCAGCGCCATCTCGGCGCGCATGTCCTGCGTGCTGTCGACCGGGGGCACGGGGAAGTAGCCGCCCTTGACGGTGGGACGGTGGCCGCGGTTGCCGCCTTCGAGCTTGGCGCCCTTGTTCCAGGGGGCTTCGTACTCTTCGATTTCGTAGAAGGTGTGGCCCGGGGCGGTGCTCCAGCGCACGCCATCGAACAGGAAAAACTCGGGTTCCGGTCCGAAGAAGGCGGTGTCGCCCAGGCCGGTGGACTTGAGATAGGCCTCGGCGCGCTTGGCGATGGAACGCGGATCGCGGTCGTAGGCCTTGCCGTCGGCAGGCTCGATCACGTCACAGGTCAGGATCAGGGTCGTTTCTTCGTAGAAAGGATCGATGTTGGCCGTGTTCGGATCGGGAACCAGCTGCATGTCCGAGGCTTCGATGCCCTTCCAGCCCGCGATGGACGAACCATCAAACGCATGACCCGAAATGAATTTGTCCTCGTCGAAATGCGAGACGGGCACGGTGGTGTGCTGCTGCGCACCACGGGTGTCGGTGAAACGAAAGTCGACGAATTTGACTTCGTTGTCTTTCACCATTTGCATCACGTCTGCGACGGTCTTGGCCATCAAATACTCCTGTTACTTGGTAGGTGGAAATAGATACGACTCTGGTGTGAAGCAGTTTTTGTGCCATTTCTCGACCCATGGATGACGGGTCCACAAACCTGGTTCGCACGCGGCCGGCCATTATGGCGCAGGCCACCTGATCCGCCATGGCCTTGAATGCTCAATCACGCCAGCCAACACCGTGGTGACAACGCGGCGCCACGCACCCCATCAACAAGCACCAAACAGGTGCAAAAGGCCAAAGCACCAAACAGGTGCAAACCTTCAACGCACCATTTCAGGGCCCAATGGGGCGCCGTGGGCGCGCAAACCGGCCAGCAACTGGTTGAAGGCCGCGGTTACCGCCGCGGGCTCCCCTTTCACCCCGAGTTCGATGTGGCGGCCAAAAACCGGGTGGTCCACGCTGGGCAGGCTGAACACCTTGACGGGATGCTGCCGCTCGATCTGCTCCATCAACGGCGTGAGCGTGGCCTCCATGGCGCCCATGACCACCACCGACCGCTCCAGCCAGCAACCAGCGCGGTGCAGATGGGCGTAGGTCTGGTCGAGCACCGCTTCGATCATGGGCCAGGCCATCACCGGAAACCCGGGCAAAAAATGCACCGCGCCCCCGCCCGGACCATCGCAGGAAAAGCCTGGAATCCTGTTGTACGGATTGGCGATGATCCTGGCACCCACCGGGAACACGCCCATGTTGAAGCGGTGCACGTTATCGGGGCGCTCCGGGTCGTACACCTCTCCGCGCTCTTGAGCCAGATCGCGCATGCGCTGCTCGATGAGCACCTGCGCCTGCGGATGCAGGGCCAGATCACATCCCAGCGCCGCAGCCGCACACTGGCGCGTGTGGTCATCGGGCGTGGCGCCGATGCCGCCGCAGGAAAAAACCACATCGGATGAGGCAAACGCTTCGCGCAGGGCCGCTGTGATGCGCGGACGCTCGTCGCCCAGGCAGCGCGCCCAGGCCAGCGAAAGGCCACGCGCCTGTAGCAGTTCGATCACCTTGGGCAGGTGTTTGTCGGCCCGTTTGCCCGAAAGGATTTCGTCGCCAATGATGATCAGGCCGAAGGATGGCGCTGCGGGTTCGCTCGAAGACATGAAGGGGGTTCAACTTCCGGAAGACGTGGATGGCGGTAAAAAAGGCGGCGTGCCGGGCCCATCCGGCGGTGGGTCAATCCGGCCCGGGTCCGCCTGAGGCTCCGCCTCAAGGATCTCGACCGCCGTGGTCGCCCGCAGACGCTCCAGCGCCGCCAGGGCGAAATGGGCAAACCAGAGGGACGCAAAGGCAAAGACCAGTGTGTAGATCCAGATCGCGACCGGAATCAGCAGCGGAGCCAGGGCGATCAGCATGGCGCCCGATGCCCAGATCAGGCTGGGGGCTGCACCGAGATAGCCGCTGAGGATGCCCATCAGCAACAAGGTGCCCCGGTGCTCCCGCATCAGCGCCTTGCGCTCCGGAGCGCTGGCATGCACCGCCAGCGCATCAAAGGCAAACACCCGGTACGTGAGCCAGCCCCAGATCAGTGGCGGCACGATCAACACCAGCGGCGGCACCAGCCACAGTGGCATCGACACCAGCAACGCGACCAGCGCCAGCAGCGTGGAGCCGAGCGACCAGAGCACGCTCACGATCAGCGAGCCGCCCTGCTTGCGCTCCATGGCTGGAAAGCGGCGCTGACCCACCAGCTCGACCATGGCGGGCGTCATGAACAATGCCACCAGCAGCAGCGACAGCACCACGATCACCGGCGTGGCCAGCACGAGCACCAGCAGCGGTGCGAAGACCGCCCGCAAGGCGCCCATGCCCACCCGATCCAGCCAGCCCAAGGCACCCTGCACGAATCCATAGGTTTCCAGCCAGGCCGTCACGGAGGCGACCGTTGATTCCCAGAAAAAGTAGCCCAGGCCAAACGACAGTGCCACCATCAGGACCAGCGGCAGAAACGACAGCGCGATCACCCGCGGATGCATGCAATACACCGCAGCACGCCAGAAAGCATGGAGCATGGGTTTCATCGCAGCAAGAATACAGGCTTTCAACCCGCCAGGGCCCCGCCGGACCCGACCGAGTGTCAAGGCATGAACCGTGAATCCCGACCTCGAACCGGCCATCATCGATCCACACCGCCATCCCATGAACAGCACCCCCATCGACGGCATCCAGCTGGAAACCGTCCACCTGCCCGGCCCCCCGGATCGCGCACCGCTGGTGTTTCTGCACGAAGGGCTGGGCAGCGTGTCCATGTGGCAGCAGCGCGGGCAAGACTGGCCGCGCGAACTCTGCGCCGCCACCGGTCGTGCCGGCTGGGTCTATTCGCGCCGCGGCTATGGCCAATCGGATCCGGTTGCCGATGTCAGGGGGCCATCGCGCTGGCAGGGCAGCTGGCATGTGGGTCGCCACGAACCGGACTACATGCACCTGGAGGCCTTCAACGTCCTGCCCACGCTGCTCGCCGCCTGGGGCGTGGAACGCCCGGTGCTGGTGGGGCACTCGGACGGCGCCAGCATCGCACTGCTGCACGCCAGCCGCCACCCCGTGAGCGCCTGCGTGGTCTTGGCGCCGCATGTTTTTGTCGAAGAAGTCGCCCTGAACGCCATCGCACAAGCGCGCAACGCCTATCTGCCCGACGCCACCGGCAACGCCCAAAACCCGCGAGCAGGCAACCAGAACCTGCGCGACCGGCTCGCGCGCCACCACGCCGATGTCGACAATGCGTTCTGGCAATGGAACGACATCTGGCTGAGCGACGCCTTTCGGGCTTTTGACATCCGCCCCGAATGCCGGGAGATCCAGGCACCGCTGCTCGCCATCCAGGGACTTCAGGACGAATACGGCAGCCTGGAACAGTTGCGCGAGATCGAGCGCGCGGCGCCTCATGCCCGGACACTGGAGATACCCGATTGTGGACACAGCCCGCACCGCGACCACCCCGCCACCCTGACCAGCGCCATCGAACGTTTTCTCGCCTCCTTGCCCTGAATCCTCCGTCCGGGGGATGTACGCGGACAGCCACCTTGGGCACAATTTCTGGCCGCACCCCCCCCGACCCGCATCACCAGAACAATCACCCCATCCACACGCTGGCGCACAGCCCCCAGATCAACCGCGTCAGCCGCCGGCAGGCTCTGTGGCTGTTCGGCTGGCCCCGGTCGGAACCTCCCCGTGCAGACCCACGCCACGCATCAGCCTTCCGCAACCCCACAAGGCCCCTCCAAACCGCAAGGAAGTCACGATCAAGCCGTGCGATATCACCACAAAAGTAACCATTCTTGTATCAAAAATATACATTTGACACATCATTCCTACGTATCTGCCTTGAGTCCCTCTTCACCATGAACTCCTGGAACAACCCATGGCTGCTGGCCGTGCTGGCACCTGCGCTGGTGGTGCTGGGTGCGGTGCTGCACCGCTATTGGGAAGCCAGGCAGGCCAAGGCGCGCCGACGCATTCCCAAACACTGGCCCCTGAGCGCCCGCTCCATCACCAACAGCGAAGAAGCGCGCGTCTGGCACTGGCTGGCTCGCGCGTTCTACGACCACCACATCATGATCAAGTTGCCGGTCACGCGCTTCACCCTGCCGCGGGACAAGGAAAATGGCATGGACTGGTACAAGTTGCTCGGTGGCGTGTACTGCACGTTCACCATCTGCAAGTCCGATGGCCGTGTGGTGGGTTGCCTGGATGTGCCGGGTCGCAACGCCCTGCCACGCAGCACGCGCCTGCTCAAACACTCGCTGCTCACCCAGTGTGGCCTGCCTTACTGGGTGGTTCGCTCCAGTGCCCTGCCCACGGTTTCAGAGATCCGGGCCGAATTCCTGGGCGAAACGCCCACCGCCCAGTCCATGCGCGAACGCGAGCAGGAAGAGCGCGCCATGATCGCCGCGCAAAACAACCTGCGTTCGGCACTCACCCGCCAGCGCGGCAGCCGCCAGAGCGATTTCAGCCCCCTGTCCACCTGGCCCAGCAGCACCTCCGGCGAGTCCCGGGCCAGCGAACTCGGCTCGCAATGGCAGGAAAATTCCTTCCTCATCCCTCTCGACAGTCGCAAGGGCGAGTTGCTCTGAGTGGCGCGCTCGCTCAGGTGGGCTTCGAAGCGGGCACCTTCAGCGTCAGGGCCGCGACCTCTTCACCGCTGAGCCAGCGCCATTGACCCGGCGCCAGCTCGCCGGAGAGCTGCAAACCGCCGATGGACGACCGGTGCAAACCCTCCACCCGATTGCCCACAGCAGCCACCATGCGCTTGACCTGGTGGTATTTGCCCTCGGTCAGCGTGAGCTGCAGGTGGTGTTCACCCACAGCGCGACAAGCCGCCGCCTTCACCGGCCGGGGATCGTCATCCAGCACCACGCCAGCCAGCAAACGCGCCACCTGATCCGGGGTGATCGGATGCTTGAGTTGCGCCTCATACACCTTGGGCACATGGTGCCGCGGTGAAGTCAGACGGTGAATGAACTTGCCGTCGTCCGAGAGCAGCAGCAGGCCCGTGGTGTCCTGATCCAGGCGCCCCACGGCTTGCACACCCGCGGCGGCACCACCTCCGCGCATGCGCAAGGGGCCAGGCAACAGGGTGTAGATGCTGGGGTAGGTGCTGGGCTTCTGCGAACACTCCGTTCCCGCCGGCTTGTGAAGCAACAGATAAGCCAGCGCATGGTATTCCCAGCGCTCACCCTGCACCCAGAAAACCAGCCCCTGCTCGTCCACCACTTTGGCCGGGTCTTCGCAGACCTGCCGCTGCTCACCCAACTGCACCAGCCCCTGCTGCACCAGGCCGCAGCAAACGCGGCGTGTGCCGAAGCCCTGGGAAAAAAGAATGTCCTGCAACTGCATCATGATCGGGAATACCACCGCGGTTGAACATGAACCGCACGAATGGGCAGACAAGAAAAAGCCCCGAAGCAATGACGCTTCGGGGCTTTCTGGTTGTGGTGGGCTGGGGTCTATTGAAAGATGCCCCAGAGCCAGCAAAAACATTTGAATCCGCGTCAAACCGGAACCAATTTGTTCCCCGGTTTGTTCCCCGGTTCCGTGCCCGCTGCCGCGTCTCGTTCATGCCAAAGAAAAAAAAGCCTAGGCAGAATTAGAACACGGCTCAAGCGGTCAAGTCGTGTTGTCGCACCACCACGGCTCCAAGCTGCACAGGTCGAGCACCACTGCAATGCCAGGCTGCTGTGAACCTTGCGCAACTACCCAGACAACGAAGCTCGAGAAACGACGCCGACCGAAAGTAAAACCATCGCTGCGGCCCCCAAGGTTCCCAGCGTCATGGAAGGTTGATCAGTAAGCTCGGTCATAACCTCCCCATCGGCGGGAGCGCCACGAACGGCTCCCTATCGAGATGTACGGTCTGTCGACGTGGCTCCAAGCACGGTTCCACTCACCTTTTTGCCTGTTGGCAGCCCAACAGATCAGATCATCCAAGTCTCGCAACGAGTGGCAAAGCACCAACATAACGGATCGCAATATCGTGTGACAGGGCGATGCGTTCGTAGAACTGGCTGTTGACTCGGCGCACGGCTCAAGCCGCAGCGGAGGTGTTCAGTTTTGTAGAAGCAGCGCGCCGTGAGGGTACTGACCGGCTACAGGCGCACATGCGCGGACAACGGCAGGGTGAAAGCTTGGCAAAAGCGCTCAGGGGGTACGGAAATCCGAGACAGCGTCTCGGACACCGGGGTGGTGAATGCCGATTGCGCAGACGCTGTCTGCGCAATCATGGGGCTGGTGAATTCATCAGACGGTGTCTGGCAAATCTGTGTGACCGGCCATGCCAGGTACAAGAACCTCATCTGCTGAAGGTTTTTCCGGCTGAAACCACGACCGAAACGACTCGTCAAGTACTCGGTGAGGCGAACGATCAAGGCTTCTCCAAAGGCGGGTCAATGCCCGATTGCGTCGATCAGAGTCTGCCGTGCTAAGACCGCTTGAGTGACACCTCGGACCCGCGCGACCTTTGTCACAGCATCACCGATGCCTTGCAGGTCAATGGCAACTCGATCAGCGAAACAGGTGCCACAGCCCGGCCACTCCGCTGGCAGGTCAAGCGGCATCCATTTGCCGGCGTGCACCGGCGAGCGCATCCGCGACAAGATCGCCGCCAGCAAGCGCAAAGGGATGTGGATGGGTGGCGTGCCGCCGCTCGGCTTCGACGTCGAGAACCGTCTGCTGGTCATCAACGACACCGAGGCGGCGGTGGTGCGGCGCATCTTCGAGGAGATGTTGACCATCGGCTCGCCCACCCAGATTGCCGCCAACCTGACGCTGGATGGCATCACCACCAAGGCCTGGACGACACAGGATGGCCAGACTCGGGCTGGCACGCGAATCGACAAGAAGTACCTGCACAAGCTGCTGCGCAACCGCATCTACCTTGGTGAGTTGTCGCACAAGGGCAGTTGGTACCCGGGCGTGCATCAAGCCATCATCGATCCCGGGTTGTGGGGGCGGGTTCACGAGGTGCTGGCCAAAGACGGCCACACCCGGTCGGTGGAAACCAAGATCAGGTCGCGCACCGACGCCTTGCTGCGCGGCCTGCTGTACGCGCCCTCGGGCGAGCGGATGTACCCGACCTACTCGCGCAAGAACGGGCGCAAGTACCACTACTACGTGTCCAAGTCGGAAGCGCGCTTCGGCGCGCCGGGCAAGGGCTACGAGCGCCTGCCCGCGCTGGAGATCGAGGGGGCGGTAGTGGCCCAAATCCGAACGGTGCTGACCAGCCCGGAGACCGTGGCGTCGGTGGTGCGGCACATCCAACAGAACCAGAAAAAACTGGGGGCCCAGATCGACGAGGCCACCACCGTGATGGCCATGGCTGGGTTCGGACGCCTCAACAACGTGTGGGATCAACTGTTCCCGGTCGAGCGCCACCGCATCGCCAATCTGATGATCGAGCGCATCGACCTCGTCCACGCGGGCGAGGTGCAGGGGATCAAGGTGAAGTGGCGTGAGGTAGGTTGGAACGCGCTCATCGAGGAGTTCGCCCCGGACAGCATTGGTGCTGAACTGCTGGAGGTCGAAGCCTGATGATTGATCCGATGGAAACCTTTGTGCCCCTGACGTTTCGCCGACGGGGCGTCCAACGCGTGGCTGCCGACGACCGGCACATCCACGACGTGACACTGCTCGACGGTGTGGCACGGGCCTTCTACTGGCAACACCTGCTGGACACCGGCGCGATGCAGAGCGGGTCGGCCATCGCCCGCGCCGAGAAGCTGCACCACTCGGTGGTCAACGAACTGCTGCGACTGACCCTGCTGGCCCCCGACATCATTGAGCAGTTCATGGCGGGCAAGCAGCCACGGCGGCTGACGCTGATGTGGTTTCAGCGAAACCGGCTGATGGTGGACTGGCACGCCCAGCGCCAGCTCATGGCCAGTTTTGAGGAGGATGTGTGAGCAAGAAGCATCGCGGCCACGCCAAGGGCGACCCAGTGACGTATCAGACGCCGCTGCCTGCTGGCGGCGTGCAGATGGAGATCCGCGGCGTGACAGCGGCCAAGACACCCTATGTTCGCTTTGACCTGAACGACTATTCCATCCCCCACACCCACGTACAGCGCAGCCTGAGCGTGCACGCCAGCCTGCATGAGGTGCGTATTCTGGACGGCCAGCAGGCACTGGCCACGCACCCGCGTTGCTGGGACAAGGCTCAGCAGATCGAGATCGAGGCCCATGTGCAGGAACTGGTGCAGCACAAGCGAGCCGCGCGAGCCCATCGCGACACGGACCGCCTGGTGCACGCGCTGCCTCAGGTGCAGGATTTGCTGACAGAGGCGGCCAAGCGGGGTGAGCCGCTGGGACGCATCGCCCGTGAGTTGCAGGAACTCCTGGATGTGCATGGACGCACGCAGATGACGGCCGCCGTCGCCGATGCCATGAGCCGCGGTGTGCCGCACCCCCATGCGGTTCGTCTGGCGCTGCAACACCAACGCCAACGCCAGCGCCAGCAGCAAACCCCGCCCCCGCTGGGCGTGGCCCTGTCCGCGCAGGTGCGCGCGCGCGACATCGCCGTGCGCCCCCACAGCCTGGACAGCTATGACCGTCTCACGCAGGAGAGTGACGATGCCAGCAACTGATTCGGCCACACTCAAACACCGCGCCCAGGCGTTGCAACTGCACGGGGTGCTGGCCAACTGGAGTACCTGCTGCACCGAACCCTGGGTGGGCACATTGCTGGACTGGGAAGAGCAGGAGAGAACCCGCCGATCCATGGAGCGGCGCCTGCACAGTGCGCGCATCGGGCGCTTCAAGCCCTTGGTGGATTACGACTGGCGCTGGCCCGAGCAGATTGACCAGGCCAGCGTGAGCGAGCTGATGACGCTGCAGTTCCTGCAAAACGCCAGCAACGCCATCCTGGTGGGGCCCTCCGGGGTCGGCAAGACCACGATCGCGCAGAACATTGCGCACCAGGCGGTGTTGCAGGGACACACCGTCCTGTTCACCACCGCCGGCAAGCTGCTGGGCGAGCTGGCCAGTCTGGACAGCGATTCGGCACTGCGCACCCGGCTGCGCCACTACGCCAGGCCAGAGCTCCTGGCCATTGATGAGGTCGGGTATCTGTCGTATTCCAGCCGCTATGCCGATCTGCTGTTCGAGTTGATCAGCCGGCGCCACGAGCACAAGAGCACGCTGATCACCACGAACAAATCGTTTGCCGAGTGGGGTGAAGTGTTCCCCAACGCGGCCTGCGTGGTCGCACTCGTGGACCGCCTGGTCCACCACGCCGAAATTGTCGGTATCAAGGGCCAGTCGTACCGGCACAAGGAGGCACAAGAACGCGCCCGGGCGCGCACCGCAAAGCGCAAACCGTCGAAGGAAACAGCATGAAGCCGTGGCACCCGCCTTCAGGACTGCACCATGGGCTGCCCTTCACGGTGGACGACACCTGGACACCAGAGCAGGCCTTGGCGGTGATGGAGTTGCTTGATGATCTGCGCGATCGCGTCTGGACCCATTACGGCCGGGTCATCCAGAACCTGCTGCGCGAGCAGCGCGTGACACAGTGAATCGCTGGACGACTTTGACCCGGAGTTGCCGTTCTGAACAACGACGAATCTCCCACGCCAACAGCAAGGGCCCCTGACGGGGCCCTTGCTGTTGGTGGCGCACTCAGCACCGAAAGCCGCCACCAGAATCCGCCGCCACAAATGACCACCGGATTCCGTCACCATTTACCGCCGCCAGATTTACGCGGGTTTAGATCGCCGCTAACATTGGGTAAATGGTGGTGGAACACGGAACCGAACCCGCGTCCGTCATCTGAACCAGATAGTAACGCACGGGTCTTTAGGGCGCGGATTCGACGATTTGGCCGAACCGCAGCTGGGTGCCACGTCAAGGCTCCAGCGAAGTTCAAACGGGGACTTGACAACCGGCAGGCCTGCCTCGGCCTGCGATGCCAACCCAGATCACTCAAACCACCCCAGAATTCAAAAATATCTTTGTTTTTTGCACTTTTGAGTCATAATGAGACTCTATTTTAGAAAAACGAGGTGAATGCAATGCTGGTCGAGTTCCGCGTCAAGAACTTCCGCAGTCTGCGCGACGAGCAGGTGCTTAGTCTTGTTGCGTCCAAGGACAAGACCCTGCAGGACACCCACACCCAAGCCACCGGCATCAGTGCCGCACCCACCCTGGTGCGCAGTGCTGTGGTCTATGGTGCCAACGCGAGCGGCAAGTCCAATCTCATTAAAGCCCTGCAGTACATGCGCGGCGTGGTGACCGAGTCCGCGACGGCGATCCAGCCGGGCCAGACCTTCGCAGTTCAGCCCTTCCGACTCGATGTCGATTCCGCCAGTCAACCCAGCGAGTTCGAAGTCACGTTCCTGCTCGATGGTGTGCGCTACCAGTATGGCTTTTCCATGACAGCTCAGCGGATCGTCAGTGAGCACCTGCTGGTTTACAAGGCGTTCAAGCCCCAGCGTTGGTTCACACGCCGCTTTGACACTGAGACCGGCAAGGATGTCTACGACTTCGGTCCCGGCCTGAAAGGACCCAAGAACCTGTGGGAAGGTGCCACCCGACCGAACGCCCTCTTCCTGTCGATGGCCGTACAACTCAACAGCGAAGCCTTGCGACCGGTGTTCGACTGGTTTGTGAATCGCCTGGTGATCTTCAACGAGCAAGCCCAACTCAGTCCGCAGGTGTCCATTCAGATGCTCAAGCAGGATGACGGCCGCAAGGAGATTTGCAACTTCCTCTCTGCTGCCGACATCAGCATCGCCGACATTGATGTGGAAACACGCAAAGTCCCTGGGCAGGCCGTTCACTTTGACTTGGTGGCCGGTAAAACTGAAGTGCGCTCGGAAGAAATGGAAGAACACAAGCTGCGCTTCCATCACGTCACCGAACAGGGCAAAGCCGTGTTTGAATTGATGGACGAATCCAACGGCACGCGCAATTTGCTGTTTCTTGCAGGACCAGTGCTCGACATCCTCCGCAAAGGGCTAACGCTGGTCATCGACGAGCTCGACACCAGCTTGCACACCTTGCTGGTGCGCGAACTCGTGCGACTGTTCCACCGCCCAGAGATCAACACCGGCGGCGCACAACTGATATTCACGACGCACGACACGTCGCTGCTGGACGCACCAGATTTGTTCCGACGCGATCAAGTGTGGTTCGTAGAAAAAGACCGTGATCAGACCTCGGCGTTAGTCAGCTTATCCGAATTCAGCCCGCGCAAGAACGAGGCACTGGAACGCGGCTACCTGATGGGACGGTATGGCGGCGTGCCATTCCTCAGCCACACCCTGGGGCTGAAACACTGATGGCTCGCGACAACTCCCCCAAAGAGCGACAACAGAAACAGCTTGAGCGCAAGCAGGGACGGCGGGCGAGCTACGACCGCATCTTGATCGTTTCTGAAGGCAGCAAGACCGAGCCGAATTACTTTCGTGAGATCCGTGCGGCCTTCCGCTTGCACACTGCCAATGTGGAAGTTCGACCCAGCGAATTGGGCACTGCACCTATCCAGGTGGTGCATTACGCCCAAGCATTGTTTGAAGATGGCGACCGCCACAAGAACATTCAGCGTCGCGCGTTCGAGAAGGTCTATGCCGTGTTTGACCGCGATGACCATGACAGTTATCACGAGGCGCTGATGCTGGCTGCCTCGCTCGATGGCAAGCTCAGGAACGATGCCAAGCAGCCGGTAGCCTTTCAGGCCATTGCTTCCGTGCCCAGTTTTGAGTTGTGGCTGTTGCTGCATTTTGAGGATATTCAGGCTCCGCTGCATCGTGATGAAGTGATGCGCCGCCTCAAGCTGCACATTCCAGGGTACGACAAAGGTGCTGGCAACGCGTTCGCGATCACCGGCGCGCATTTATCGGTCGCCACCCTGCGTGCAGAACGGTTGTCAGCGCGTTTCACGGCGCACACAGATCCCGAACCGTTCACTGCCATTGTCGAATTGGTGAAGTTGCTGACAACACTTCGTGGCTGACATCGCAGCGATAAGCGCAGCCATTGCGGAGCGCACCGTCGTGTCATGACCTCGTTGTGACGATTCGTCTCACTTGTAAAGACAAGGAGAAGAAATGGGTGTGAATGGGTGTTTGATTGGTTTGCAGCCATACCGAGTCGCCAACATCGTTGCACAAGGCAATAGGCCACCAGAGTTGGCCAGCGGGTTCCATACAAATTTTCGTATGGAGAAACTCGATGCCCACCAAAAATTGCGCCTGCTGCGGCGAGCCGTTTACACCCCGACCTCAGGTCCCCGATCAAGCCTACTGTTCGGCACCCGCCTGTCAACGCGAGAGACGACTTCGGTGGCAAAGCGTCAAGATGCAGACCGATCCCGACTACCGTGACAACCAGTCACGCAGCCAGCGCGCTTGGCTGGATCGTAATCCTGATTACTGGCGAACGTACAGGAGCCAGACTGACAAAAGTAGCCCAGCACCAGTGGCGACCGTGGTGACCAAAGGCACCCCACTATCCGGCCTGTACTGGATCAAGTTCCAGCAGGAACCGTCTGCAAAGAGTGACGTCTGGATCGCGGAAATCACCCCGGCGCGCGTGGAATGTCCCTGCAAAAAGGACGCGTGCAAAGAGAGGACGTGATGGTCATCTCACATGCCGGGTATTACCGTTGCGCCCAAATGAGCTCTCGAACACCTGCATGGCAACCGCCTCAACGGTACCTCGACGCTGGCAACCACCGGCGCCACAGCTACAGATGAAGTGAAACGCAGGGCCCGAGAGCACCAATCAAAAATTGTGTGATCGGTCCCTATGCAATCAGAAGAATCAGAAAGTGGAAAGCCAGACCAACCTGCCTTGTTCCGGGCCGCCGAATACGTCCGGATGTCGACCGAGCACCAACAGTACTCGACCGAAAACCAGGCCGACAAGATCCGCGAGTACGCTGCGCAACGCGGCATCGAGATCGTCCGGACCTATGCCGACGAAGGCAAAAGCGGCCTGAACATTGGCGGGCGGCTGGCGCTGCAACAATTGATCAAAGACGTGGAGTCCGGTACCACCGACTTCCAGATGGTGCTGGTATACGACGTCAGCCGCTGGGGTCGGTTCCAGGACGCTGACGAAAGCGCCTACTACGAGTACATCTGCCGCCGCGCTGGCATCCACGTCACCTACGTGGCCGAACAGTTCGAAAACGATGGCTCACCGGTTTCCACCATCGTCAAAGGTGTCAAACGTGCCATGGCGGGCGAGTACAGCCGGGAACTGTCCGCCAAGGTGTTTGCCGGGCAGTGCCGCCTGATCGAATTGGGGTACCGCCAAGGTGGCCCGGCCGGTTACGGCCTGCGCCGCGTCCTGATCGACCAGAGTGGCTCCGTCAAAAGTGAGTTGACTCGCGGAGAGCACAAAAGCCTGCAAACGGATCGGGTGATCCTGATGCCAGGCCCCGACGCCGAGGTACAGACGGTCAACCAGATCTACAAGTGGTTCATCGATGGCGGCATACCGGAGTCGGAAATCGCGACCCGACTCAATGGCCAAGGAACTCGTACCGACTTGGACCGGGATTGGACCCGGGCCACTGTCCGCGAGGTGCTGACCAACGAAAAGTACATCGGCAACAACGTCTACAACCGGATCTCCTTCAAGCTAAAAAAACACCGGATCACGAACCAGCCGGACATGTGGATCAAGAAGGAAGGCGCCTTCGAGGCGATCGTGCCGCCGGAGGTGTTCTACATGGCCCAGGGGATCATTCGGGCACGGGCGCACCGGTTCAGCAGCGAGGAGTTGATCGAGAAGCTGCGCAACCTGTACCAGCATCGTGGCTTTTTGTCGGGTCTGATCATCGATGAGGCCGAAGGGATGCCGTCGGCCGCCGCTTACATCCACCGCTTCGGCAGCCTGATCCGGGCCTATGAGGCGGTGGGCTTCACCCCCGATCGGGACTACCAGTTCCTGGAGGTCAACAAGTTCCTGCGCAAGCTGCACCCGGAAATCATCGGCCAGACCGAACGAGCCATCGCGCAACTCGGTGGCACGGTCGTGCGAGACCCGGCCACCGACCTGCTGACGGTGAACCGGGAGTTCAGCATTTCGGTCGTTTTGGCCCGGTGCCAAACCCACGACAGCGGGCGTCTGCGCTGGAAGGTTCGCTTCGATACCAGTCTGGCACCTGACATCACGGTGGCCGTGCGCCTGGACCAACCGAACCAAGCTCCACTGGATTACTACTTGCTCCCGCGCCTGGATTTCGGCCTGCCACGCATCAGCCTGGCCGAACACAACGGCATCGAGTTCGAGAGCTACCGCTTTGACAGCCTGGACTATCTCCACGGCATGGCAGAACGTACCCGCGTCAGGAGGGCCGCATGAGCAAAGAACATCCGTCCAGCAATCTCCAGATGATTCCGATCGACAAGATCGAAGTCCTCAATCCGCGCGACCGCAATGGCCGAATCTTCGATGACATCGTCGGAAACATCAAGAACATTGGCTTGAAGAAGCCGATCACGGTCACGCCGCGCAAGGACGGCGATGGCCGGGAGAAATTCTTGCTGATCTGCGGTGAAGGTCGGCTCAAGGCCTTCAAGTCCCTGGGCGAGACCACCATCCCGGCCATGGTCGTCGATGTCAGCGACGAAGACGGTTTCATCATGAGCCTGGCTGAAAACATCGCCCGCCGCCAGGGGCGAACCCTGGAGTTGCTGGCGGGCATCGAACAGATGCGCGATCAGGGCTACGACAAAAAGGCCATCGCCCAAAAGACGGGGCTGGGCCAGGACTACGTTCATGGCATCTTGCAGTTACTCAAAAACGGCGAGGAGCGGCTACTGATTGCGGTTGAAAGTGGCCGCATCCCGCTCAACGCTGCGCTGGCCATCGCAGGGGCTGGTAGTAATGACAAGGACATCCAGGCGGCCCTGCAAGATGCCTATGAAAACGGCCAATTGCGCGGCAACCACCTGATCCAGGCGCGCAAGGTCATCGAAAAACGCCGATCGCTGGGGCGGTCCATCGCAAGGGGGGCGCCGCGCAAGGTCCCGGACGTGACGTCCTCCAGCCTGATCAGGACGTACCAGCACGAGGTCGAACGGCAAAAGCTCATGGTCAAGAAAGCGGAATTCGCCCAGCAGCGACTGCTCTTCGTGGCTGAAGCCATGCGCCAACTCATGGCCGATGAGAACTTCACCAACCTGCTGCGCGCCGAGGGGCTGGATAGTCTGCCGAAATACATTGCTGAACGCGTCTGGCCCGCAGGAAACGCCTCATGACGCGAAGCAACCTGGGATTCATCCCTGAACCCATTACAGTGGCCTTCGAAAAACTGTTGCCCTCTCGCAAAGCCCCTGACGGGCTCATGAGTTCGCGCAAGTTCAAGCAGATCATTTCCTCTATCGATGCCGTTGGCCTGATCGAACCCCTGACGATCGCCAAAGCAGACAGGATCAGTGGTATGCACCTGCTGCTGGACGGGCACATCCGAATGTTTGCCTTGCAGGAATTGGGCTTCACTGATGCTCCATGCCTAATCGCCAAGGACGACGAGAGCTACACCTACAACAACCGTATCAACCGGTTGTCGACCATCCAGGAGCATTTCATGATTCGGCGGGCGGTGGACCGTGGCGTCACACCGGCTCGGTTGGCGAAATCATTGGAACTGGACCTGGAGCACATCACCAAGAAGATCAACCTGCTGGACGGGATCTGCGCGGAGGCTGTTCGACTGCTCAGGGACAAGCACTTTTCGGCCAACCTGAGTCCGGTCCTGCGCAAGCTCAAACCGACGCGCCAGGTCGAGTGCGTCGAACTGATGGTGGCCACAAACAACATCACGGTGTCCTACGCCCAGGCCTTGCTGGCAGCTACGCCCCCAAACATGCTGGTCAACGAGGGAGGCCCAAAGAAAGTCAAAGGTGTCACCGCCGATCAAATGGCGAAGATGGAGCGCGAAATGGCAAACCTGGAAAGTCAGTTCAAGCTGGTCGAGCAGTCGTACGGGCAGGACGTCCTCAACCTGGTGCTGGCCAGGGGCTACCTGACGAAACTGCTGGACAACGAAGCCGTGATCCGGTTCCTGTCGCAGAACAACCCCGACATCCTGCGCGAGTTTTCGGGGATCGTCCAGGCCACGGCTCTGGACAAGTAGTGAATGCAGGGCCCTGGAATGCCCAGGGAGGATGTATCAGGTCCTCCGCTCGGTTCCTCCCTTGATGAGGTTACGCCTTTTGCGAACTCAGGAGCTGGCATCCATCGAAATGCGCCGCACCCCCACCGGTCTTGCCTTTACGGCTTGGTTGGCGAGGTGGCCTGTGCTGGCGGCGAGGGCACGGAAACCAATCCCTATGCCATCGCGGCCAATTTCATCGCTTACCTTTCCTGCGCCATTGGACGGGGCGTGTACCTGCCCATCGGGAATACTTGGCACCACACTCGAATTTTCTGCCTGCACATCGGGCGCTCGGGGCGTGGCCGCAAAGGCGACGCCGTGCAACTGGTCTTGCGAATCGATCAGGCTCTGCGCGAGTTGGATGATCGGTATGCACCGCAGATTCATCGTGGCGGTCTGTCCAGCCGCGAGGGCCTTGTGGCCCTGATGCACGACGGCTATCGACAAGGCAAACAGGAAATTCCGGCGATTGACGACAAGCGACTGTGGGTGGTCGAGTCCGAATTCGCGAACGTTCTGCACCAGGGACGCCGCGAAGGCAATACGCTATCTGCTGCTCTGCGAGATTGCTGGGATGGCGTCAGTCTCAAACCCGCGACGAAGTCGAACCGGATGTACGCCAGTCATCCACACGTATGCCTCAGCGGCGCTATTTCGCCCAGTGAACTGACGGAAATGATGACTGCTCGCGAGTTGACCAATGGCTTTGCCAACCGGTTTCTGATGATCTGGGCCGAGCGATCGCAAATCTTGCCTTTTCCGAAAGCGACACCACAGACCACCGTGGATGCCTTGGCAAGCAGGGTTCTGGAGATACTCAGATTCACAGGAGCCGATCAGGTGGATCAGCGCGACCACTTGCGAATGGAGTTGTCTGCGCAGGCACAGTGGCGGTACGCCCAACTCTATCGAACCGAACTCAACGAGGATCAGGGTAGCGAAGTGGTCAATTCGATGATGGAACGCCGTGCGCCGATGTTGCTGCGCTTGGCGATGTTGTTCGCGCTGACCGATTTGCAGACTCGAGTCGACGTGCCGCACATCGATGCAGCGATGGCTTGGATACAGTACATCACGGCATCCGTCAGGTACGTTTTTGTGAGTGCTGCAGACGATGCCAGGATGGCCCAAGCGCTCGAACTTTCCAACCGAGTGCTGGCTTTCCTGCACGATCGAGGTCAGGCCACGCGCAGTCAGATCAGCACAGAATGCTTCCGTGGCAAGGTGCCGAAGTCGTTGATCGATGACAGTCTGCAATGCCTTCTGACGAGTACGCCGCCAAAGATTACTGTGCGACAGGCCGACCGCATCGACGGCGCACCTGGCGCGCCACTACGGGTGTACAGGCTGGCAGCGCCATAGCGCCTTAGCGCCAGGCTGAGGGGGATTTTTTCGCTGACTTCGCCGACGTTGGTCACCCGCAAGTGCTTGTCGCATCACTAATTTCGCTGATTTCGCTGATTTCGCCTAAGTCCTTGCACGGACGTTCCCAGGAGAAAATCCAAAACTGGGTCACCAAAGCCAGGAAGATAGTGCTGCTTGAGAGCTGCCAGGTCGCTACGGACTCGCGAGCGCACCGTCAACGTGCTGTTCTGCTTGTCGCCCGGCTTCTGTACAACGCTGAAAAATCCGATGGAGGTGATGAGCCACATAGTTTTGCTCTCCTTGACTTGCACAATCACACTTCAATCAGACTCATTTTGATGCTGATTATTTAACTACAGGATCGTATCGACACACAACAATCGACCCCTTATACTCTCGACGATCTACATCAGTCCACTTGGAATCGAGTAACAGAAGATGACCACAGATCGCCTACAAGAACTTGGACACGCCCAGCGTGACCGAATGGCGTACATCGAACTGCGACTATGGTTCGTGGGCGAAATCCGCCGCCAGGACATGGCGTCCCGCTTCGGAATCCAAACAGCCGCAGCTACCCGAGACCTGGGGCTCTACAAAGAGATGGCCCCAGCAAACATCGAGTACGACGGGAGCTCCAAGACATACATCATTGGGCGAGCGTTCACACCCCTGTTTGACTTTCCAGCCGAGCGAGTCCTGACGTGGCTGGCTGAAGGCTTTGGGGATGGAGAACCGGTCCGCTCCCGCACCGGTATCACCTGCGACATTCCCAACAAGCTGGGGCAGCCCGATCTCAGCACGCTGGCCAGCATCACCCGGGCCATCAGTCACAAGTGCCCGGTGCGTATCAAGTACCAATCTGTCGAAAACGGCCAAAGCGAGCGTGAGATCGTCCCTTTCGCCTTGCTGGACACTGGCTTGCGCTGGCACACCCGCGCCTTCGACCGCAAGTCGGGTGAGTTTCGAGACTTTGTGCTGACCCGGATTCAAGACCCTGCCGTGTTGAAAGATGCCCCGGTTGAGGCACATGAGCGTCCTGATCAGGATATCCAGTGGACTCGCATCGTTGAACTGGAGCTCGTTCCCCATCCGGATCAGTCACGACCAGAGGTCACTCTGCTGGACTACGGCATGCGAGATGGCCTGCTCAAGATGAATCTGCGCGCCGCCACTGCCGGTTATGTGTTGCGCAAGTGGAGCGTGGACTGCTCCCCCGATCACAGCCTGCGAGGCCCTGAATATCGACTGTGGCTGCGGGATCACCTGGCGCTCTATGGCGTGAAGAACGCGCTGCTCGCTCCCGGCTACCGCTCGCCTGACCACCTTCGGCCAGAAGCCGAAGCGGAATGAGGGGCTGCTGATGCTGACAAAACTGGAACGGTACGTAGACCAGCTTGGCGAGCTACACACAAAACTCATCGTGCTGGCTGGGCCGCGCGGCAGTGGCAAAACCAAGTTGCTGCAAGAGTTGGGAGCCAAACTGGGTGTCCAGCCGCTGAACGTCAACCTGGAGTTGGGGCGTCGCTTGTCGGCTACGCCGCATGCAGCGCGTGGCTTTTCTGCGGGCCAGCTGCTGCGGGATATCGCTGACAAGCAGGGTAAAGAAGAGGTGCTGCTGCTCGACAACATCGAGTTGTTGTTTGAGCGTGGCTTGGAGATCAATCCGCTGGATCTGATCAAACGGCTGGCGCACTCCAAGCGCGTCGTGGCCGTTTGGCCCGGCGAACTGCGCGGGAATCGGCTGTATTACGCCGAGATGACCCACCCGGAATACCGCGACTACGACGCTAATGGCGTGGTCGCACTTGAGATTTAAAGCTTAGGGGAACGAGGAAAACATGGCTAACAAGATGAAATACGGTGATCTGGTCCAGTTCGAGCAAATCGAATCGGTCATTCAATTGCTCGACGCCGGGCGGCCCGATGAGGCCAAGAAGCTCGTCACCACCTACGTCATTTCCGATGACATGGCCGAGCGGATCGCCAAGCTCATGATTCCTCAAATCAGCTTCGACGACACCGTTGACCATAAAGGTGTGCTGATCGTCGGCAACTACGGCACGGGTAAGTCGCACCTGATGTCGGTGTTGTCGCTGGTGGCCGAAGATGCGGCCTACGCCCCGATGCTTCGCCATCCGAAGGTGGCCGAAGCCGCTGCGTCCATCGCGGGCAAGTTCAAGGTGCTGCGTATCGAGGTGGGTGGTCTGGAGATGCCCCTGCGCCAGATCATCACCCGTAGGCTGCAAGAGTTCCTGGCCAACCTTGGCGTCTCCTACACGTTCCCCACGGCCGACCAGGAGCTGGACAACAAGCACTCCTTCGAAGAAATGATGGGAGCGTTTGAAGACGTCTACCCGGGCCAGGGCATCCTGTTGGTGGTGGACGAGTTCCTTGAATACCTCGATTCCCGTCGCGGCCACGAACTGGCACTCGATCTGGCCATCCTGCGCCAGATTGGCGAAGTCACCAAGCACCTCAAGTTCCGTTTTGTTGCAGGTGTGCAGGAAGCCATTTTTGACAGCGCGCGCTTCGAGCACGTGGCCAGCAGCATGCGCCGCGTGCACGAGCGTTTCACGCAAATTCTGATTGACCGCAATGACGTCAGCTTTGTGGTCGCCGCGCGCTTGCTGAAAAAGAGTGCCGATCAGCAAAACAAGATCCGCGAGTACCTCACGCCGTTCACCAAGTTCTACGGCTCCATGAACGAACGCATGGACGAGTACGTTCGCCTGTTCCCCGTTCACCCGGACTACCTCAAAACCTTTGAGCAGATCCACTTCGCCGAAAAGCGTGGCGCACTGACCACCATCGAAGCCGCGATGAAGGCGCTACTGGACCAGGAAGTACCCACCGACAAGCCCGAGCTCATCAGCTACGAGAGCTACTGGCAGACCATCAAGAAGAATTCTGCGCTGCGCCCAGATGCCAACATCAAGGAAGTCCTGCGCGTCTCCGATGTGCTGGAGTCTCGCGTGCAGCAGTCGTTCACCCGACCAGCCTACAAAGGGATGGCGCTGCGCGTCATCAACGCGCTGGCCGTGCATCGCCTGACCACCGGCGGCGACATTCACGTGCCTATCGGCCCCACCGCAGCAGAATTGCGTGACGCACTCTGCTTGTTTGACCCAACGATTGCCGACTTGCCCGGTGATGCGGCCGAGAACTTGCTCTCAAAGGTCGTGACGGTCCTGCGGGAAGTGCTCAAAACCGTCAACGGCCAGTTTATCTCCAAGGCCGCTGACACCGAGCAGTACTACCTCGACCTGAAAAAAGACATCGACTACGACGCGCAAATCGAAAACCGCACCGGCAGCCTCGATGACGACCAACTTGATCGCGCCTACTACGCGGCCCTGCTGCAGCTGGTTCGAGAAAATCCGAACGATCCGAGCTACGTCTCAGGTTTTCAGATCTGGCAGTACCAGATCGAATGGCAGGAGCGCCGTGCCGAGCGCATGGGCTACCTGTTCTTTGGTGCGCCGAACGATCGCCCCACAGCCCAGCCCGAGCGGGACTTCTACATTTACTTCATCCCGCCGTTCGAAAAACGCAAGTTCACAGACAACAACCTGTCCGATGAAGTCTTTTTCCGTCTGAAAGGCCTGGACGAAGACATCAAGCGCCACCTGTCCTCCTACGCTGCGGCGCTGGAACTGGCTTCCACCGCCAGTGGCGGGGCCAAGGCCATCTACATGTCCAAGGCCCAGGACTTCCTCAAAGCCATGGGTAAATGGCTGCAGGAAAAGCAGATGACCGCCTTTGAAGTGACCTACCAGGGCAAAACCAAGACCCTGCAAGACTGGTCCAAAGGCATCTCCCTGCGCGACCGTGCGCGCCTCGGTCCAGATGAGCGCATCAACTTCCGTGACGTGGTCAACATCACCTCCGGTCTGGCCCTCAGCCAGCACTTTGTGGATCTGGCCCCCGAGTACCCCACGTTCTCGGTTCTGTTTACCGAAGCCAACCGCAAGCAACTGGTCGGAAACGCGCTGCGTGCCCTGGCCGGTGGCAACCGCACGAAAGATGCTGTTGCCATCCTGGATGCACTGGAGCTACTGGACGGTGATCGCATCGAGCCTGCCAACTCCCGCTACGCCCAGGAAGTGCTGAAGCGCTTGAAGGACAAGGGCCACGGCCAGGTGCTCAACCGCAGCGAACTGCTCTCGGGAACTGCGGATGTCGAATACTTTGCACCCATCAAATACCGCTTGGAGCCCGACCTATTGGTCACCGTGCTGAGCGGCTTGATTCACTCCGGTGACTTGGTGCTGTCCATCACCGGCGACAAGATCGACTCCGGCAAGCTGGTGCAACTGGCTGAACGGTCACTTGAGGACCTCAAGCAGTTCAAACACATCGAAGCGCCCAAAGAAATCAATGTCGCCGTGCTGAAGGCCTTGTTCGAGTTCTTTGGCTTGGCCTCCGGCTGGGCGCAAAAGGCCACGCAGGGCGACCCGGAATCGGTGCGTGAACTGCAAGACCGCATCAGCGTCATGACACCACGCGTGCTCAAGGCGGGGTCGGACCTGCAACAAGGCAAGCTCGGCTTTTGGGGCCAAAACCTGCTGCGCGAGGAAGAATCCAAAGACTGGCACGCCCGGCTGGATTCGCTCAAGAAGTTCACCGAAGACCTGTCCCCGTACAACACCGTCGGCAAGCTGAAGAATCTGCGCGTCACCCAAGAAGACATCGAAGCGCAGAAGAAAAATCTGGAAATCCTGGCCGCCGTTGAGCGCATGCTCGATCTGGTGGTGGAGCTGGGCAGCACGGCAGCCTACCTGTCGCAGGCCGAAATGGTGCTGCCTGCCGGGCACGAGTGGGTCAAGCAGGCCGAAGCCGCGCGCAAAGCGATGCAAGAGAAGCTGAGCAAAGACCGTACGGCAGAACACGCCAGCGAGTACCGCCAAACGCTCAACCAGCTCAAGAAGGACTACATCAACGCCTACATCGCCAGCCACACCAAGGCGCGGCTCGGCGTGTCAGAAGAAAAGAGCCGAAACACCCTGCGCAACGACACTCGCCTGCAAGGCCTGCGCGTCCTGGCCGGTGTGGAAATGATGAATGTCAGCCAGCTCACCACGTTTGAAGAGTCGCTGAACGGCCTCAAAAGCTGCTCAGCACTGGACGAGCCGACACTGAATACGGTCGCGGTGTGCCCGCACTGCCAATACCGCCCCTCTGCCGAGCAGTTGGAGCTGAGCATCCCAGCCGCCAAAGCGCTGCACAAGCTGGATGACGATCTGGACCAGCTCGTTGCCAACTGGCAGCAAACCTTGCTGGAAAACCTGGAAGACCCCTTCACACAGGAAAGCCTCGGCCTTTTGCCAGACGCCAGCAAGAAGCTGATCAAGGCCTTCCTGTCGTCACGTACGCTGCCAGACCCCATCACCAGCGAGTTTTCCAATGCAGTGCAGATGGCACTGGTGGGCCTGGAAAAAGTGGTGGTCAAAGGCGACGAGATCAAGCAGGCGCTGCTGCTGGGTGGTTCACCGGCCACGCTCAAGGATGTGCGCGAGCGCTTTGAGGCTTTCTTGAAAGAGCGCTGCAAGGGCAAGGAAGATCCAGAAAAACTGCGGTTCATCATCGAGTGATGAATCTCCGATCGCATGGTCATGAACCTGAGAATTTGAGGAACTAGTTGATGAACGATTTACTGGACAGCCAGCGGGCCATTGCCAGAGGGCCTGTTGAGTGCCTTGGTCAAACGTTTGCCAGTGAGCAGGCGCGCCGTGAGCATTTTCTGGAATTGCTGGCTGCGAAGCTCAAAGATCCTGCGTTCCGCAAGATTGAAGGTTTTCCGCAGGGCACGGATGAAGCCATCCTGGCGATGTCTGATCCTCCGTACTACACCGCTTGCCCGAACCCCTTCCTCGAAGAGTTCGTGCGCCACTATGGCAAGCCTTATGGTAATCCCCCCAATTTCCACAGTCCGCAGAAGTAGAACGGTTATGCAGCCATGGCCAGATGCTGCTTTGGGGTGAATCCGCCCAGGGCCATGTTCGGGCGGTCGTGATTGTAGGACCACATCCATTGCGTGGCGAAGTCCTGAACCTCTTCAAGGCTTGACCAGTGATACTGGGATAACCATTCGTATCGCACCGTCCGGTTGAACCGCTCAACGTAGGCGTTTTGCTGCGGCTTACCAGGCTGGATGTATTCGATCTGGATGCCCCATTCACTGGCCCAGTTCTGAATGGTGCCGCTGATGTTCTCCGGCCCGTTGTCGCAACGAATCACCAGCGGCTTGCCTCGCCAGGCAATGATCTGCTTCAGCGCCCGGATCACCCGCTCACTGGGCAGCGAGAAGTCCACCTCAATGCCAAGCGCCTCACGGTTGAAGTCGTCGATCACGTTGAACAAGCGCAGATTCCTGCCGTCCTCCAGCCTGTCGTGCATGAAGTCCATGGACCAGACCTGATTGATAGCCTGCGGCACGGCCAATGGTTGCGGCTTCTCCCGCATCAGCCGCTTGCGTGGCTTGATGCGCAGGTTGAGCTCCAGCTCGCGGTAAATGCGGTAGACCCGTTTGTGGTTCCAGCCAAAATTCTTCACGTTGCGCAGGTACAGGTAGCACAGGCCGAATCCCCAGTTGCGGTGGTTGTCCGTCAGGCGCATCAGCCAGTTGGCAATCTCCTCGTTCTCGGCGTTTTGTTTGCACTCGTAGCGGTAGCAGGATTCACTGATCGAGAACACCGCACAGGCGACTCGTATGGCGACGGCACGCTGCTGCACGACTTCCTTGGCCATCTCGCGCCGACGAGATGGCCGTGTTACTTTTTTGCGAGGTACTCGTTGGCGATTTCAGCCTTGAGCTTCTCCTCCAGATACATCTTCCTGAGGCGCCGGTTCTCGTCTTCAAGCTCCTTCATGCGGGCCATCATGGAGGTGTCCATACCGCCGAACTTGGCACGCCACTTGTAAAAAGTAGCGGTACTGATCCCCACCTCCCGGCAGATCTCTGGCACCGCCAGACCGGCCTCAACTCGCTTCAAGGCAGCCATGATCTGGCTGTCGGTAAATCTCGACTTCTTCACGTAGAACTTCCTTCTTGGAAAATTCTACTTCTGGGAACTTTGGTTTTTCGGGGGGATTACCTTATGACCCGAGCGTGAAGTACAGCCGCGAACCGCAGACCATCGATGTTTCGGTTGGAAAGACAGACCCACTATACAAAGCGCACTCGTATCACACCAAGGTTCCGCATCTGGCAATCGTGCCGTCCATCCTGCACTACACGGAGCCTGGCGACATCGTGCTGGATGGCTTCGGCGGATCAGGGATGACCGGCGTGGCAGCACAGTGGTGCGGTTCAGCACCTGACACTTATCGGCATGAGTTGGAGACCGAATGGAAGAAGCAAGGTAAGGCAGCCCCCAACTGGGGCGCTAGGCGCGTCATCCTCAACGACCTGTCTCCGGCCGCGACCTTCATCGCAGCCAATTACAACCTGCCGTTCGACGTGGAAGCCTTTGCAAAAGCGGGGAAGCAACTTCTCAAGGAAGTGGAGCAGGAACTTGGCTGGATGTATGAGACAACCCATACAGACGGCAAGACAAAAGGTCGTGTCGAATTCACGGTCTGGAGTGAAGTGTTCACCTGCCCACACTGCGCAGGCGAGATTAACTTTATAGATGAAGCCCTCGATGAAGACAGCAAAAGGGTAAGGGACAAATTCCCTTGTCCTCATTGCAGTGCAGATGTAAACAAAGACAATCTAGATCGTGTCCTAGAGTCCCGAGTCGATCCTGCTACCGGCGAAACATGGAAGCGAGTTAAGTTCCGACCATCGGTAATGTCCTACGTCGCTGGCGGCGTTCGAAGAGAGAAGCCACTCGATCAAGCGGATCTGGCTGTATTGGCGAAAATCGATGCGTTGGGATTGCCCCCTGGAATACCTACAGTTCGTTTTCCGATTGAGCAGATGTACCACGGTTCACGGATCGAGCCGAAGGGATTTGCGAACGTACATCACTTCTTTCTGCCTCGCGCAGGTCATGCACTAGCAGCCTTGTGGACAAAGGCAAAGGCTCATCCAGATGCACGCATTCGAGAAATGTTGTTATTTTTTGTTGAGCAGTCGATTTGGGGCTTCTCCGTACTAAACAGGTACAGCCCCTCTCACTTTTCTCAAGTGAACCGTGCTCTCAATGGCGTCTATTACGTGGCATCGCAACATGCTGAGTGCAGCCCTCAGTACAACCTCAGTGGAAAGTTGGATCGTTTGATCAAGGCATTCGGGGATTACAGAACTGCGCCAAACAATGCCGCCGTTAACACCGGAACTGCCGCCGGATTGCCGCTTCGTGATAAGAGCATTGATTATGTTTTCACCGACCCTCCGTTCGGAGAGAACATCTATTACGCTGACCTGAATTTTTTAGTTGAGGCTTGGCATGGCGTAGTTACCGATGCAAAACCTGAAGCCATCGTTGACAAATTCAAGAATAAGGCGCTTCCAGAGTATCAGCATCTGATGCAGCGTTGCTTTGCGGAGTACTACCGCGTGCTGAAGCCCGGGCGCTGGATGACCGTGGTCTTCTCCAACAGCAAGGCGGCGGTCTGGAACGCGATCCAAGTCGCGTTGCAGCAAGCGGGCTTTGTAGTGGCCGAGGTCACTGCGCTCGACAAGGTGCAAGGCAGCTATCGCCAGGTCACTTCCACGACAGCGGTGAAGCAGGACTTGGTGATCTCGGCATACAAGCCTAACGGTGGCCTTGAGGATCGGTTCAATCAACATGGACCGACTGTCGACTCGGCTTGGGACTTCGTGCAGACGCACCTTAAACAGTTGCCAGCTGTCAAAGTCACATCCGGCTATCCGCAGGAGCTTCTGAACATCGTCGAACGCGACCCGCGCCGCATATACGACCGCATGGCTTCGTGGTTCATCCGCCACGGAACGATGGTGCCTATCTCGACCCCCGAGTTTCTGGCCGAGCTGCCCGTGCGCTTCCGTGAAACCGACGGCATGGTGTTTTTGCCCGAACAGCTTGTTGAGTACGAAAAGGCACGGTCACGCATCCCTCAGGTCAAGCAGGCAGAAATGTTTGTCTCCGACGAGCGTAGCGCAATTGACTGGCTGACAAACTTCTTGCTCAAACGGCCCTCGACGCGCTCCGAAATTCACCCGGAGTACATCCCGCAAATCGGCTCTGCCAAACGCAAGGGCGAGATCATTCCGGAGCTTGACCAACTGCTTGAAGACAACTTCATCCAGTACGACGGCACCGGTGAGGTGCCCAGCCAGATCCACGCCTATCTGTCCTCCAACCACAAGGACCAGCGTAATTTGGACAAGAGCGACCCGGCTCTGATCGCCAAGGCCACGGACCGCTGGTATGTGCCCGACCCGAACAAGGCGCAAGACCTTGAGAAGAAACGCGAAAAGGCACTGCTGAAAGAGTTTGAGACCTACAAGGCCTTCACCGGTCGCAAGATCAAAGAGTCGCGTCTGGAGGTGCTGCGTGCTGGCTTCCGGGCGGCGTGGGCGACCAAGGAATACCAGACCATCATCAACGTCGCCAACAAGCTGCCCGAGGAGACGCTTCAGGAAGACGAAAAGCTACTCACCCTCTATGACATGGCGTTGACCCGCACAGAGGACGGGCTCTGAGCGTGGCGGGCGGCGGCTTCAACGTCGGCGATTGGTGCTGGCTGACGCGGCAGGCTGCGTCGTGCCGCGTCATCGATCGGCAAGAGGTATGGGGTGAGAGTGTCTACCGGGTCTGGCTGCCAGCCAAAGACGCGGTGGTGCGGGCGCGTGCCTCAGACCTTGCGCCGCTGGATAGTGTTCGCCCGACGGTGGAGGAAATCCTGCACACCACGGCGGCGGCCAAGCTGCTGGATGCGCTGGAAGACAACTTGTTGCTCGCGCCCATCCAGTCGAGCGTGGTGCCGCTGCCGCACCAGTTGTACGCACTGAATCGCGCCATCAGCCGCGACCGTATCCGCTACCTTCTGGCCGATGAGGTCGGCTTGGGCAAGACCATCGAAGCCGGGCTGGTGCTGCGGGAATTGAAGCTACGCGGCCGGGTGAAACGCGTGCTGGTGGTCGCGCCGAAAGGGCTGGTGCGACAGTGGCAGGCTGAAATGCGTTTGCATTTCGGTGAGCAACTGCAGTTCATCGAACCCTCTGAGTTGGCGGCGTTTCGCCAATGGCGCAGTGGCAACAAAGGGGACGAAGACAACCTGTGGCGTATGCACGACCAGGTGATCTGCTCCTTGGATTCGGTCAAGCCGATGGAGAGTCGGCGTGGCTGGAGTCTGGAGCAGCTCAACAACTACAACCGCGAGCGCTTTGAAGACCTGATCTCTGCCTCTTGGGATCTGGTCATCATCGATGAAGCCCACCGCATGGGCGGCAGCACCGAACAGGTGGCGCGCTACAAGCTGGGGGCAGCGCTGGCCGAAGCGTCGCCCTACCTCCTGTTGCTGTCGGCCACACCGCACCAGGGCAAAACCGACCAGTTCCTGCGTTTGATGCAACTGCTGGACCGCGAAGCCTTCCCCGACGAGAGCAGCGTAAACCGCGATCGCGTGCGGCCATTTGTGATTCGCACCGAAAAGCGCTTGTCGATCAACGCCGATGGTCAGCCACTGTTCAAGCCGCGAGTCACCCGGCTGCAAGCGGTGGCCTGGCAGGCACGCCACAACGCGCAGCAACGCTTGTATGAGGCCGTAACCGACTATGTTCGCCACGGCTACAACCAGGCAATGGCCGCCAAGCAGCGCCACATCGGGTTTTTGATGATTTTGATGCAGCGCTTGGTAACGTCCAGCACGGCTGCCATTCGCACCACGCTGGAGAAGCGACTGGCACTGCTGGAGGAGCCGCAGCCACAACCCTCGTTGTTTGAGAACACCAGCGAGGAAGACTGGGCTGATCTGGACGGCCAGTCGCAGGTCGATTTGGCCATGCAGGCCACCGGATGGGAGCTGGAAAAGTCCGAGGTGGAAACGCTGCTCGATCTGGCCCGCGAGACCGAAGCCTCTGGCACCGACGCCAAGGCAGAAGCCTTGCTGGAGCTGATCTACAAACTGCAGCAGGAAGAAAGCGATCCGGCCCTGAAGGTGCTGCTCTTCACCGAGTTTGTGCCGACCCAAGCCATGCTGGCCAACTACCTGGAAAGCCGTGGCTTTTCGGTGGCCACCCTTAACGGCGGCATGGATCTGGATGCACGCAGCAAGGCGCAAAAGGCGTTCTCTCAAGACGTGCGCGTACTGATCTCGACAGACGCTGGCGGCGAAGGTTTGAACCTGCAGTTCTGTCACGTCATCGTCAATTTCGACATGCCTTGGAACCCTATGCGCATTGAACAGCGCATTGGCCGCGTCGACCGTATTGGCCAGCGGCACGTGGTGCGCGCCATCAACTTTGTGCTGGAAGACACCGTGGAGCATCGGGTTCGCCAGGTGTTGGAAGAAAAGTTGGAAGTGATCGCCCAACAGTTCGGCGTGGACAAGGCCTCTGACGTGATGGACTCTGCGGAAGCGGAGCCTTTGTTTGAAGAACTGTTCGTGCACGGTCTGCAGAACCCAGCTTCAATCGAGCAAGAGTGCGATGTGGTGGTCTCGCAGTTGCGCGAGACCTTGGCCGAGTCAAAAAAGAGCAGCGAATTGCTGTCGGATGCGCACGAGCTGGAGGCTGACGATGCCCGCAAGTGGCGCGACCACCCTGCACAGTTCTGGCTGGAACGCGCCATCACCTCTGGCTTGGCCGCACGCGGCGGCGCGGCAACGAAGGTGGGCAATGCGTGGCGGGTGACTTGGGCGGATGGCAGCGAGGCAGCGCAGGTGTGCTTTGACGCGCGCACCGCTGACGAGAACCCTGAAATTGAGTGGGTGACTCTGGAAGACCCGCGCGCACGCGCAGTGATCAGCGAGTTGCCCCGCTTCGTGGCGGGCCAACCCTTGCCAGTGATTCGGGTGACGGGCCTGCCTGATTCTGTGAGCGGAGTGTGGTCCCTCTGGGAGATCAGCCTTGCGGCGGAAGGCTTGAACCGCAAGCGTTACCTGCCCGTTTTTACCAACGAAGAGGGCCGCGCTTTTGTGCCGACGGCCAAACGCGTGTGGGATTTGCTGCTGACCGAAACAGTGGTCGTACACGGGGTCAGCGGCACCGAAGAGGCTGTGAAATGGTTTGACGCAGCACTCACGGCGGCAAAAGCCCAAGGCGAGCGGATCTTTACCGAGATGCTGGAGGCGCATCGGACCCGACTGCAAGAGGAGCGGGAGCGTGCTGACTACGCCTTTGAAGCAAGGCAACAGGCTATCGGCCGCATCGGGCTGCCTGCTGTCCGCGAGCATCGTCGCAAGCGTCTGCAACAAGAACACGACGCCAGACTGGCCGCCTTGGCCGAAGCTGCGGCCAGTGTGCCGGATCTGAACGCGGTAATGATGGTACGCGTCTCGACCGAGGTTCAGCTCGGCGAGAACGTGAGGGAGACACAAAGCACATGAGCCAGTGGATTGAACGAATTCTCAGCCGCTTCACAGCTGACCTCGACCGGCTGTGGGTGGCCTGCGATCCGGACGACGTCTTGCTGGACGAGCGTTTGCTTGCCGAGCTGCGCAGCCGTGGCTTTGAGGTGCTGTTGTACGAAGACCCTTTTGTGTTCCGTACAGAGTTTGAGGAGCGATATCGCGCCGCCTGGGACCGAGGCGAGCCCGGCCCAACGCCCGCTGTGGTCGTGCACTGGCGCGGCGCAGATCCCAATGAGCTGCCTTGGGACCTTGGGCACTATGGTCGTGTCGTAAGTCTGGGCTTGGCTCAGTTGTTTCCGCGTTTGGCTTACAACGTGGTCAAGCAGCTTGAACCCGAGCACTTTGCCGCCTTGCTGGAGGCGCACGACACCGAGTTGCAGGGTGTTCGCGGCGAAAACGAGTCCAAAGATTTCATCCTTGAGCGGGTCTACCAGCTGGCACCCCGCTCCAGCATTCGCACGGAAAGTGATTTCTGGCGTGATGTGCTTCGGATGCACTTTGCTAACCGTGCGTTGCCTCTGGTTTTTGCCGACCACGCGGCCAGCATCATCCAGAGCAAGGGACTGCTTGCAGACCTTCCGGTGGCCACGTGGCTATCGTCGAAAAGTGCTTTGCTGCGCGTGGTGCAGGAGGCGTGGCATCGCTACTTGGCGAACTTGGGCATGGAAGGCTCACGCATTGGCGAACCGCCACCCCCCGATTACGTGGCCAAGGTCGACATCCCTTTTGCGCACTCGGATGTGCAATCCATCGTTGATTCGATGTTCTTGAATGGCTCCTTGCACCCGCTGGTCGTTGACGTTGTGCCAGCTGGAGCGCCAGGCTGGATCAAGGCCGGGGTTGTTCAAGACCCGCAAGCGCGCAACGCTTTTGTGAAAAAGGGAATTGCCAAGCTGATTGAGGCGATTCCAAGCGCGACGGCTACGCACAAGGCCTGGAGCGAGTTTGCCAAGCAGTATGGCGAAATCCTCGCCCGTGTGCACGATCTGGGCAATGCCTATGGCGCAGAGGGTTTGGCAGATGTACAGGCTCTCGTGAAAACGCTGCAAGAGCAGTCTGATGCCCAGCTACAGGCGTGGGTGGCTGCCAAGCACTACGCGGATCTGAGCACGCTCTCGTTCCACAACGGGCCGGTGATGGTGCATCGGATTCCCGACTATCTGAGCTCTCGCCGGAAAGCACCGGGTGCCGACAAGATCGCGCTCCTGGTTTTTGATGGCTTGGCCTTGGACCAGTGGGTACAGATTCGGGAGCGGC